>NZ_CH724148.1:5000-133249 GCF_000153225.1 Polaribacter irgensii 23-P
TTTACCGATAAATCTTTAATTAAAACTTGATGCCAAGTCTCAATACTATGGGGCATTAATCTTCATTTCTAAAGGCTATTCCCCTGTAAAAGGTAGGTTCTATACGCGTTACGCACCCGTGCGCCGGTCGTCATCTGTGCAAGCACAATGTTACCCCTCGACTTGCATGTGTTAAGCCTGCCGCTAGCGTTCATCCTGAGCCAGGATCAAACTCTTCATTGTATATTTTAAATAATATGAATGAATAAGTTTCAAAAGAATTTACATTATAAATAATGTGGTTATTCTACTCTTTAATTACGCTGTCAATTTCAATATTTTCAATGAACTTTTAGAATCATAACCCCTCGCCTTAAAACAAGAAATGTATACCCTAATTTGTAGAAACTCTAGAATCGAACTAGATGACCTTTTTACTAAAAATCAATGCCATTATCTCTGTGAACGTTTTGCTATATCTGTTAGCGGGTGCAAATATAAAACTTATTTGCAATCTAACAAGAAAAAAATTAAATATTTTTAAACTAAATTTTGGAAGTAATAACTAAACCTAAAACCGTAAAAAAAACACTCAACCAGCAAACTCAAGGAACGAAACCAACAAACAAAATAGCTGTTAGCGGGTGCAAACATACGACACCTTTTTAATCGCACAATACTTTTTATTCACTTATTTTTAATTATTTATTTACACTCTATTAACATCCTGAAAATAGGATCATTAAAACAACTGAAAAAACAGCCCCTTCACAACAACTCAAAAAGCAACCACAGCAATACCCCATAAATACCAAAAAATAGCTCTCAATACAATTTAAATATCCATACAGAATCTAAAAATGAGTAAAAATTAAAATACAAGTTGCCAAAATAGACTCTATTTTCAATATTAAAAAATTAATTGTGGCAGATGTCTCTATCTAAGACAATCCTTTTTCAAGAAAAAAACAAGAAACCTCTCTTCACACGGCGCCGCTATTCTCCAATAAGACGTTTTAAAAAAACACCAAAGGAAAAGGAATACAAACTCTTCTTTACAATAAATGGCTACTTTTTATTCTTCTTTTTCCTCTTCATTTTAGCAAACATCAACTTGTATTCCTCTACATTTATCTTTGCTTTCTTTGCAGCTATGATTTTAATGAAATCGAAATCTAATTTAGAATCTTGAACTTCCAACTTGTCATCACGAAATGCACGCACCAAAACATCTTCTATTAAAAAATCTTCATTAATTCTATCAGGTTGATACTCGGTCCTTAAAGAAAGCTTAAAAACGTTTGCCGTTGTATTGTACCAGAACGCTTTCCAGCCACTTCGCAGTCCTCTTATATTGTCGAACGCAGTTTTACCCGTTTGGCGGTGAATTAATTTAATTAAAACACGCCCTTCTGTAGTCGTCATTTTTTTAATTTGAGTTGTAAATTCTCCTTCTATGTAGTTTTGAATAAGCCTCGTATACTTTCTTCTCTTACGTTTTGAATCTATTCTATCTAAACGCGCATTTAAACTATCCAATCTTTCTGCTGCTAATTTTGCAAACGGATATGCTTTGTATACTTTCTTACGAAACCATAAATAATACCGAATATCTTCTTTTGCGCTGAATTTAGGTTTTGGCAAAAGGGCGATTTCATTTAACTGTATTACTATGGAATCACCAGGTTTTACGAAAACATACTCATTTGTGTTTATCGGCAATGAATCACCATCTCTATTTTGCGTGAAAGCAACCATTGAAATGAACACTACATATATGTAAACTAATTTCTTCAAGGATTTAATGCGAATATCTAAGTGACTTGTGGTTTGTAAAGACTTGATTATACGGAAGTATTACCTTAGGTTTTAACTTATTTTATCTATTAGGTTTTGTTCCGAAATAATTTCAATTCCTAAATCTTGTGCTTTTGTTAATTTTGAAGGCCCCATATTATCCCCAGCAACTATATAATTTGTTTTTTTTGAAATGGAAGCACTAACTTTTCCTCCATTGTCTTCAATTGCCTTTTTAAGTTCGTTTCTAGACAATTGGTGAAAAACACCAGAAACCACAAAAACTTGTCCTTTTAACAACTCTGTTTGGTTTTCTAAAATTTCTGCAGAAACCTCCAACTGGACTCCGTAACTTTTTAAGCGATTAATCAATTGGATATTTCCTTCATCTGAAGAGAAATCAATAATGCTCTGTGCAATTCTATCCCCTATTTCATCGACACTAATGAGAACTTCGAATTCTGCATGCATCAAATTATCTATGGATTTAAAATATTTTGCCAATTTCTTCGCAACCGTTTCTCCAACAAACCGAATTCCCAGTGCAAATAAAACTTTTTCAAATGGAATTTCTTTTGACTTCTCGATTCCAGCGATCATATTTTGAGCAGATTTCTCCGCCATTCTTTCCAAAGGAATTACCTGTTCCACAGTTAAATCATATAAATCTGCATAGTTCTGAATGCACCCTTCTTTTCTCAATAAATCTACCGTTTCCCCACCCAAACCTTCAATATCCATTGCTTTTCTAGAAATAAAATGTTGAATTCTTCCTGTTATTTGTGGTGCACAACCAAATTCATTCGGACAATAATGTTTCGCATCACCTTCTGATCTGACCAAAAGCGTGTTACATTCCGGACAGTTCGTTGCATATCTCGTGGGTTCTGAGTTTTCTAAACGCCTGGTAAAATCTACCGCCGTGATTTTAGGAATGATCTCTCCACCTTTTTCTACAAAGACCGTATCTTTTTCCCTGATATCTAATTTTTCAATTTGATCTGCATTGTGCAAAGAAGCTCGTTTTACAGTAGTTCCTGCCAGTTGAACAGGATTTAAATTCGCTACTGGTGTGATGGCTCCGGTTCTGCCGACCTGATAGCTAATAGCATTCAATATCGTAGTGACTTGAGTTGCTTTAAACTTATAAGCAATTGCCCATCTTGGTGCTTTTGCGGTATACCCAAGTTCCTCTTGCTGCTGTAAATCATTCACTTTTATTACAATTCCGTCTGTTTCATATGGTAAATCGTGACGCTTCTCATCCCAATAACTCACAAAATCAAAAACGGCGTCTATCGATTTTACTAGTTTTATCGCCTTTGGCACTTTAAACCCCACTCGCCTTGCATTTTCTAAACTCTCAAAATGTGTTTTGTATTTCCTTTCTGAGGTTACAATTTGATACAATAAACAATCCAAAGGTCTTTTTGCTACCTCTGCACTGTCTTGTAATTTCAAACTACCACTTGCTGTATTTCTAGGATTTCTGTATTCCTCCTCTCCATTTGCTATGCGCTCGGCATTCATACTATTAAATCCATCTAAAGGTAAAATGATCTCTCCCCGCATCTCAAAATTATGCACAAAGTCAGCACTCAGACTTAAGGGAATAGAGCGAATTGTTTTTATATTATTTGTTACTTCATCCCCCTGAAAACCATCTCCACGCGTAACTGCTTTTACAAATTGCCCGTTTTCATAAGTTAAATTAATAGAAGCGCCATCAAATTTTAACTCACAAGTATACTCTAACGCTGAACTACCTAAAACTTTTTCAACTCTTTTCTCCCAATCCAACAAATCTTCTTTTGAATATGAATTATCTAAAGAATACATTCTATTCTTATGAACTACAGTGTTAAAATTCTTGGTTACCGCTCCTCCTACTCTTTGTGTAGGCGAATTTGCATCAAACAATAGAGGATTCTCCTTTTCTAACTGCTCTAACTTTTTTAGTTTTACATCAAAATCGAAATCAGAAATCATTCCATTATCTAAAACATAATAATTGTAATTATGTGTATTTAATTCGTCTCGAAGTAATTGAATTGTTTGCGCTGCACCCATAATATTTCTGTGGAAAACCTTTTTTTTAAACTTAAAAAAATGTACTTTATATTTGCATTCAAAATTGAAATAAAAAAATGAAATACGCTATAAAAATACATAAAATTTCTACAGTTAATGAACTTCCTAATTCTTGGAGCGTCGATGATTATAAAGCACTTTTAACAAAATTTAATTTCCCAAATGCGGAAGGATCAGATGCAGCAGAATTGCAAGGATTGCTGTGCATGGCAATTGCTGATTACGAAACAAATGAAGCGGCAACCATTCTTTTACACTATAAGCTATCTGAGCATTTGAATGAAGGTCAAATCGATCAACTCTCGCACGAAATGTTATTGGATCGAATTTCTGAAGAATATCCAAAAATTGAGTTACATAAAGAACTTTATATGATCAACCAGCTGCTTTATAAAGCCTACAATGGTAAATTCTTAAACACAGAAGCAACACTTGTCGATTTTGAAATCACGCCCTTTTCAAATGCGGATCCTAAAATCACTAAAGAAATTGTTCTCAAATGTTTTGCAAAAAACTTAGACAGTCACAATATAATTATTCGCCTATTTCGCAGTCAATTGGAGGGAAATGAGAAATTTGAAGAGGCCAACGATGTGCTCTGGGATCTTGAAAAAAATGAAAATGGTTATAGGCTTACTACTTCTAACTATTGGATGCATAAAGAGGAGTTTTTACAGCCAGAAATGGATTGTAAAATTGATTTCTTTGAGGAAGCATAACGATAAGTTCCAATAGCAAAGGCAGTGAAGTAAATTGTATAAAAAATTGATCTTTTCAGTTCTACCTCACTGCACTCGCAATAATGCGAAAACTACTCTCTTAGCGTTCCTGTAAAATGATTTATTTTAATATTTATAGGTTTCCCTGAAGATCTCCTGTAACTTGCAACTTGACCTGAATGCCAAATAGCATCTGCAATTGGTCCATTAATTAAATTAAAAAATGGGATGCTGACATCCCCATCTTTTTGAACTGTAAATTCTGATAAATTTTTACTCGCTTGTATCCGATTACTGAACGCTTGAAAATTTGAAAGTGTCTGTTTTCTCATTTCTACAAAGGTCATCTTCTCTTTTTCAATAATTTGTTTAAAATCGGTCTGAGTAAGCCGCAACATCATATTTGACAAATCATACAAGTGCTCTATTGTTTCTTGACAATTTCTACCTTCACCCATTGGTTGATATGCTAAATCTTCCGCTCGCAAACCTTTAGTGGACCAATAATACCTGAATCCTAAACCATCTATCATTCTTGCAACCGTGTTTTGCGCTGAATAATTTTCTTCCATCTTTGGAATTTGATCGTAAGGCAATTTTTCTTGAGCTTTTATTGCTGTGGTAATAAATAGCAAAGACATTAATAGACGTTTCCTTTTTTATGAATTTTACTTTCGCTACAAAATTAAGTGAAAATTTGTTTTTTTTACGCCATTAAGATATTGGTCTAAAATGAAGCCTCTTTAAAATTTAAAACCTCTTTAATCTACTCCTCATCGCAAAATTAAATACATCACTTAAAAAAATGTTGGAGCATGAACGCTTTTTAATCGCATTGAAAAAAAAGGGTCTTTATTTTTCTGTGATGCACTGCGTTTGTACAAATTATCAACGACAAGCATTTTCAAATGCAAACAACACTTTTTTACTTATTACATTCCCAATAAGTATTTTAAATGGATGAAAAATCAGAAAACCAAACAGACGGTATCTTTTTAAATCTCTATCTTTACAGCGGAATAACAATGCTCCTTTTCTCCATTTTTTTTTGTGGACTGATTGCAAAACTATTTTAGCGCTATTCTGATTAAAAATCGCAAAATCACAGACAACTAATTTCAACTATCTTTAAAATGAGTAAACAAATTACCACCATTAGCTTTTTTAAATATGTTTCATTGCGGGAGAAAGTTTGGGCATTTAAAATGATGCAATTTGCCAATAAAGATTTGAAAAAAGTGCAGGGATTAAGTTTTTATCGCTTGATGGGAAGCGGCAAAGGCAGAGGCTTTAATCCTTTCCCTGACTGGTCTGTCTATTGTTTACTTCAAGTCTGGGAATCTGAAGAAGCTGCTAATACTTTTTTTAACGCTTCCAACTTGATAAAAAATTACCGAGATCACACGGAAGAATTGTTTACACTTTATATGAAAAATATTTCTGCAGGCGGAACTTGGATTGGAAAAAATCCATTTGAACCAGCAACAAATTTGGATCCCAGTTTACCAATTGCCGTTATCACTCGCGCAACAATCAAATGGAATTGGCTTGTTCGGTTTTGGAAATATGTACCAACTTCCGAAGAAGGATTAGAGGGTAATGAAGGATTAATTTACACCAAAGGTGTGGGCGAAGTTCCTATTATTCAAATGGCAACTTTTAGTTTATGGAAAGATTTTGAATCTGTAAAACAATTTGCCTATAAGAGCAAACAACACAAAGAAGCCATCAAAAAAACACGCAAACATGATTGGTATTCGGAGGAACTTTTTTCTAGATTTCAACCTTACAAATCAGAAGGGACTTGGGAAGGGAAAGATCTTTTGGTTTTTTAAAACACCTTATTTTGGTGTAGCGATAATTGTCATGACGCCTAAAGATGATTTTTTTTGTCGCCACTTTTTTGGCACAAATTGAAGCATTCCAGTTACAAAATTCCAGAATTCTTTTTCCATATTTTTAGTCCATAGGATCCCTTTTTGCTCCATTTCACTCATCCAAAAAAGTAGATAAGGATTTAACGTACCGTGCGTTAATACCTCTGAAACCTGCCAACCACTTCTATCTAACAAAAGGTTTATATTATTTGGAGAAAATAACGAAGTATGACGCGGAGTGTGCCAACCTGCCCAGTTCTCGTTGTATTTCTTTCTGCTTATGGAATCAAAGTTTGGAATTTCAATAATAAGTGTTGTGGCCGGTTTCGAAATCGACTTTAAGTAACTAAGATTTTCCAATGGCGTGTAATCGTGCTCTAAATAATGCCACATAGTAATTACATCCGGCCCTAGGTTTACAGCAAGGTCTTTAATTTCTGCGACTTGCAAGTCTAAGCCTTGAAATTGGTTGCGCTGCTCTTTCCAGCCTTCATCACTAAAGTCGATACCCATCGTTTGACAGTTTAACTCTCGCTGACAAGCTTTTAGAAAACTTGGATTGCCACAACCAATATCTAAAATCAGTGATTCTGATGAAATGGCATAGGTCTCTTTCACTCGTTTTACGCGTTCTAAATCTAACTTTTTCTGACTTCCCGCTACCAATTTTTTATACTTACCCCAAGCTTCAGGCCCCCTATAAGGCAAATAGTGAGAGGTATAATAATTTTTTAAATGGTCTAAATCTACTCTTGGATTTAAAAAAACAAACTGACAGTCTACACATTGGTCAAAATTAAATAACTCTTTGCTCGAGTGCATCTGAGCTGTTGTTTTTATAAAAGAGGCGATAGAACTCGCGTTGCAAATAGGACAATTGTAAAGCTGATGCATGGTGTGTAAATATTGATTGTTATTTTAAAAAAAATAGTTTTTAATGACAAAATGATAGACGCTGTAACGATCCCTTGAAAATGATGTACTGTGGATTTAATGGATTTCAAGAAAACCTCTTAAAAATATAGACTAAAATTGCATGCCGAGTGGCAGCAGTACTTAATCTATGAGCTACACTAAAAAAAGAGAAAATTGCTGTGTTACCTATAGTACCGTCAATTTTATTAAATTTTTTCGCTGTTGATTGAAATTATTAGTATTTTGAAAGTATAAGAATACTTGTTTTATCTTTTTTGTAAACACTTTTTTTGTCTTGTTTAAAATACGTTTTTGCTAAATTTAAAAATTAAATTAATTCACGTACTATCTCTACGTGTTTAAAATTCTAATAATTCTGAGCTTTCTATTCAATATCAGTCTTACTATTTCATTTTTACGCACTATAATAGTAGCGTATATTATAAATTGAATCTTTTGGGAAACCTCTTTAAGAATTAATTGGAATGGCAAAAAACAACGCTGCGATGGTTTAGAAAACGCTTTTAGAAGTTGTTTTTCATTTCAGCAGCTAAATTACGGAAAAGTTTAAATGATTGGCATAAGAAACTTATAATTATGCTTGATTCTTGCATTATTAAGTTAAAAAATTAAAAGAAGTACAGATATTGGTCAGCTTAACTTTTAAAAATTGGAGCCACCCAGATTGGAATAACGTCCTTTTCTATAGAATAATTAAAAGAGAACGCAGAAAGCAGATAATAGCAAAAAAAATCCAACACAAAAATGTGTCGGATTTTTACCTAAATATAATCTTATTAAAAAATAGAGAAAATTAATTCTATGGACTATTTATATTAATAATACGTAAATCTTCGAACTTTTGCAATGTGCTTTGCCAATCGAATTACTTGATGAGAATATCCATATTCATTGTCATACCAAATATAAATTACAATTGTTTCTTCGTCTGCAATTGTTGCTTTACTATCAAAAATTGAAGGCGCTGTGATTCCGACAATATCCGAAGAAACCAATTCGTTGTCCATAGAATACTTAATTTGTTCCACTAGATCGCCCTCTAAGGCATGCTTTTTAATCAACGCGTTCACATTCTCTTTGGTCACTTTTGTCCGCAATTGTAAACTTAAAATAGCAAGAGAGCCATTGGGAACAGGTACTCGAATGGCATTGGAAGTTAGCTTTCCTTTTAAAGCTGGAATCGCCTTTGCTACCGCCGCTCCTGCGCCCGTTTCTGTGATGACCATATTTAATGCAGCCGCTCTTCCCCTTCTATATTTACTGTGCATATTGTCCACTAAATTCTGATCGTTTGTATATGCATGGATCGTTTCTAAATGTCCTTTTTTAATTCCGTAGTTATCTTCTAAAACTTTTAAAATAGGAGTTATTGCATTGGTCGTGCAAGATGCTGCTGAAAAAATATCTATCGTATCTGGATCATTCTGCTGGTGATTTACACCATGAACAATATTGGGTACTCCTTTTGCTGGGGCTGTTATTAATACTTTGTGCACCCCTTGCCCTTTTAAGTGACGGCTCAGCGCTTCTTTGTCTCTAAAAGCGCCAGTATTGTCAATAATTAACGCATCCTTAATTCCGTATTTAGTATAATCTATATCCTCTGGATTGTTTGCAGAAATCATATGAACTGTGGTCCCATTTATAATCAATGCGTCATTTTCTGCATCTATTTCTACCGTACCTAAAAAATCCCCGTGCACCGAATCGATGCTTAACAAGGAAGCTCGTTTTTCTAAAACTGTATAATTTATGTCCCCCCGTGTTACAATGGCTCTTAACCTTAATTGAGAACCTTTGCCCATTTTAACCATTAACTCTCTTGCTAGCAAACGCCCAATTCTTCCAAAACCATACAACACCACATCTTTTGGCTGAATGCCTTTAGCTACCGTTGCGTTTTTTAACTTCTGTTGCACAAACGCAACTTTGTCATCACCGTATTTTGAACTTAAATAGGACTCATAGGCTAATTTACCAATGTCTAATTTTGAAGATGGCAAATCTAACTGCTGAATAGCCCTCGCAATTTCTAACGCATCTTGAATTGAAATAGGCTTGCTTACAAACTCTTTTGCATATGCTATTAAATTTAAAACTTCGCTTGCCCTTTTATCTATTAAAGGATTTCTAAAAAGCACCAATTCGATAGCTTTGTCATACCATAAATCATTGACGATATTAATAAATTCTACCGTTGCCCTTCTTATCTGAGCTTGAGATAAAACTTCCTCGTTGTAATCTGCTTTTATTGCCATAATTGTAATCTTCTAATTAAATTTTCGGCAAAAGTATCTCTTTTTTTTACAATACGAAATCGATTTCGTCCAAAGTTTGTAAATAAAAAAATCCCAGCGTTCTGCTAGGATTTATATAGTACTGTCATAATGTTTAAAAGCGTATTCTTTCTCTTTCTCCAGAGACACTTAAAAGCTCTATTATGTTATTTGCATATCTAGACGTATACAGTTCGTTTAAAAGCTTTGCGGTTTCTCGCGCATCTTTAACCTCATTATCATTTATTTTAGTGATAATGTAACTTTCTAAGCCATATTTACTATCTCTTACGATCATAACTCCCGCTTTAATATCGCTATCTTTTAATTCATTTGCTGACAAGTCTTTTAACTCCCATCCCAAAGAACTGGCTAGAATAGGCGCTATTTTTTCAGTTAACTTGATTGTTTTTACCAATACCTTGGATCCTCTTTCGATGGTTACTTTTACAAATTCACCAGGTCTTTTAGCCGTTAAATGACCTTTTAATTCAGAAAATTTTGAAATTTTAACTTCATCAATTTTTGTAATAACATCGCCAGACTTCAATCCGGCTCCCTTTAAGCCGCCTTTTTTCTCCAGTATGTCTGCCACTTTTACACCTTCATCTTGATAACTAGGATCTACTAAAATGCCCAAAATAGCTTCTTGTACTCTGCCAAATTCTAAAATATCATTGATAATTTTTTTTGCGATATTGCTAGGCACTGCGAACGAATATCCAATAAAAGAACCTGTTTCTGAAGATATAGCGGTATTAATTCCTATTAATTCTCCACGAGCATTCACTAAAGCACCGCCGCTATTTCCTGGATTTACGGCCGCATCTGTTTGAATAAAAGATTCTATATTTCTATTCCCCTCTAAATCTCTTCCCTTCGCAGAAACAATTCCTGCAGTTACTGTGGAAGTTAAATTATAGGGATTGCCCACTGCTAAAACCCATTCACCTATTTTTATGCCATCTGAATTTGCAAAAGGAATATAATCTAACTTTGTATCTGCCTTAATTTTTAATAAAGCAATATCGTTGGCAACATCTCTCCCTATCAATTCGGCTTGATACTTTTTCTTATTGTTTAATGTAATTTCAAGCTCAGTAGCACCATCGATTACATGATTATTGGTTACTACATATCCATCTGCAGAAATAATAACACCACTTCCTGTGCCCACTTGTTCGTATTTTCTATCATTGCTTCGCCCGAAAAATAAATCCATTTTATTTGTCTGTGTCCGAATAGCTGTATTTTTTACATGCACTACTGCGTGTATCGTCTTCTCTGCGGCTACAGTAAAATCCGTAGTCATCTCTGCTGCATTTAACGTTTTATCAGTTGCACTAAAAATTGTTTCCAATGGTCGTATCGGACTACTAATCATCCTTTCCATAATTACGGGTGCATCAAATAGTAACTTATAACCGCCTAGGGTGATCATACCTCCCAAGATCGCCATACCAAGAAAAGAAATTATTTTTTTCATTGTATAATTATTTACAGTAAAGGTATTCTTTTCAAAATCTTAAAAAATCAGTTTAACTTCTTTTTAACGGACTTTAACCACTTTTTAACATCCCATATTTGTTGTTGAAATTCTTATATTTGTTTTATGAATCTGAATTTTTATAAATACCAAGGATGCGGAAATGACTTTGTAATGATAGACAATCGTTCGCAAACTTTCAATAAAGACACTATTAATACGATTTCAAAACTTTGTGACCGACATTTTGGTATTGGTGCAGATGGGGTAATTTTGATAGAAAACGATCTAGCGCTAGATTTTAAAATGGTGTATTACAATCCAGATGGAAGTCAAACTTTTTGTGGAAACGGAGGAAGATGTGCGGTATCTTTTGCCCACTTTCTTGGAATTATTAAAAACGAAACAAATTTTACTGCTTTCGATGGAACTCATTTTTCGAAAATAAAAAATAACATTGTTTCTTTAAAAATGATCGATGTAAGTGATATTCAAATTCTCGAACAAGCTGTATTTCTAAATACAGGTACTCCTCATCACGTACAAGTAGTGACTGACTTATCAAATTTTGATGTTTTTAGAGAAGGTGAAAAAATTAGATATACCTACAAGTCTCCAGGAAGTAATGTCAATTTTGTAGAACAAATAAACGACACTACATTTCAAGTTCGAACATATGAGAAGGGCGTAGAAAATGAAACATTAGCCTGCGGTACTGGTGTAACAGCAGTTGCTATTGCGATGCATAAAACAAAAAAAACGAACAGCACTTCAATTACCTTACCTGTAGCGGGCGGTATTTTAGAAGTCTCTTTTACAGAAAAAGAGGGCGTTTACGAAAACATATTTTTAAGAGGTGCAGCCAGTTTTGTTTATCAAGGAAAAATAGAAATTTAATGGAAAGACTTACGGGAAAAAAAATCCAACTCCGTGCATTAGAACCTGAGGACTTAGAATTTCTCTTTAAGATAGAAAATAATGAAGCATATTGGGAAGTAAGCCACACCCAAAGTCCTTTTTCAAAATATCTTTTAAAACAATATTTAGAAAATGCTCATTTAGATATTTATGAAGCAAAACAGTTGCGTTTAATAATTGAAGAAAACAACTCAAAAAAAACGGTAGGATTGATCGACTTATTTGACTTTAATCCACAGCATAAAAGAGCGGGTATTGGCATTTTAATAGCGAATGAATTTCAAAGAAATGGATATGCCTCAGCAGCTTTAGGATTACTAACAAACTACGCTTTCACTCATTTACATTTGCATCAATTGTACGCAAATATTACCTCAGAAAATGTACAAAGCATCTCCTTATTTAAAAAACATGACTTTCAAGAAGCAGGATTAAAAAAAGAATGGATTTATTCAGAAGGAAAATTCAAAGATGAGCTCTTATTTCAATTGATAAAATAGTAACTTTACGCACTAACAAATTTACAATTGAAGAAAAAAACACCTTATATATTTGCATCTGTAATTCTATTTATTATACTTGTAATCTCCAACTATTATCAAAAAATATTTGGAACTGCAATTACAAAAGAACACGTGCTTTTTATTACAACAGCAGATAGCTTGTTGGATGTAAATGAAAAATTAAAAAAATTAACCCAAAGACCCGAAACTTTCCTGTGGGTTGCCGCAAATAAAAGTTTTTCAAAACCAAAAGCGGGAAGATATATCCTGAAACAAGGAATGTCTAACAATGACCTGGTAAACATGTTGCGAAGTGGCGGACAAACTCCTTTTCAATTATCTTTTAACAATCAAGACACCCTTGAAAAATTAGCAGGTAGAATTGCAGGCCAAATAGCCGCAGACTCTACCTCTTTGCTCCTTTCTTTTAAAGAAGACTCTTTTTTGAATGAGCACAAGCTCACAACAAAATCGATACTGCAAATATTCATCCCAAATACTTATGAATTTTACTGGACAGTTAGCCCAGAAAAATTCAAACAAAAAATGCTTATCTCGTATTATAAATTTTGGAATGAAAGTAGAACTACAAAAGCAAAAAAACTAAACCTTAGCAAAGAAGAAGTGATTGTTTTAGCCTCTATTGTTCAAAAAGAAACTGCTCAAAATACCGAAAGACCGATTGTTGCAGGATTGTATTTAAACAGACTTAGAAGAGGCTGGCCGCTGCAAGCAGATCCTACAGTTATCTACTGTATAAAAGAAAAAAAAGGTCAAGATTTTGCGGTGCGACGGGTTTTAACTGCTGATTTAAAGATTGAATCCCCTTACAATACGTATAAATTTAAAGGATTGCCACCAACACTAATTTCGATGCCTGATATTTCTTCCATCGATGGCGTTCTCAATGCACAAAGACACGACTATTTATACATGTGCGCAAATGTTGATAAACGCGGATTTCATGTATTTGCAAAATCACTTTCAGAACACAATAAAAACGCAACTAAGTACCATACTTGGATGAATACACAACGCGTACACAGATAAAAAACACTTCAAACCAAATTTTCTAAAATACAATATGTTCCACCTTCGCATTTAAAAATATGATATTGAGTTCATTTTAGAGAAGAAAACGTAAAATGCAACTTGAAATTTAACATTTTAAAATATTTTAACAAACAGTACACAGGTACAACAAACCATTATAATGTCAGTCTAGGTAGGAACTTCAAGCAATATAATACGCAAACGTCCAATATTTTTATAGAAAACAAATAAATCAAAAGAATACGATAGAATGTCTTTTCTATTGATAATTTCACAATAATTTTTTAAAAATTTACAGGTATTAGTGCAAATATTAAGAATATACCGCACTTTTTACATTTTCATTTAAATTTAACAAACTGACTGTCAATTACTTTAAAATTGTATTGTAATTTTGCAACCGCAAAACAGAAAACACATTTTTATCAAAAATAAAATATTTTTATTCAGCGCAGTAATACTCTTTGTAAATGCAATTGCTATTACCCCAACAAGCTCCTCAGAATCCGCATGGATCAGAGGAGATGATGTAAACTTTCCCAAAACAATCAGCAGTACTATTTTTTATCTGGAAAGAGATTTTGTTGCCTTTAAAGAGGCAGTAGCTTTCAAAGAATCTCAAGGAAAATATTCTATTGTGAATACCTTGGGGTATCTCGGAAAATATCAGTTTGGAAAAACTACATTAGAGCGTTTTGAAATATATGATACTCAACACTTTTTAAAAACTCCACTATTACAAGAAAAAGCGTTTGTAGCCTTGTGTAAAGTCAATAAGTGGATTTTAAGAAAAGACATTCTAAGCACAGAAGGGAAAAAAATAAATGGAGTTCTGATCACAGAGTCCGGAATTTTAGCCGCTGCACACTTGAGCGGTGCTGGAAATGTAAAGAAGTTTTTACGCAGTGACGGATGTGAGCGTTTTTCTGATGCTTATGGTTCAAGTATCGCATCCTATTTGAAAAAATTTGCAAACTATGACCTCTCAAATATTGTAGCGGACCGATTGGCAAAAGTTTAATACTCAAACTTATTTTCGTCTAGTAGTACGTTTTTACAATTTCGTTTAAACACACTAACGATAGCTGGTATTTTTTAAGCACAACCGCTGCAATTCTTTACTCTTTTTGAATGATAAAAATTGCAGGTTTCTTATACAAGTCTATTGTTTGGTGCTTCCAATCCTGTACAGAAAGCGTTTTAATAAACTCTGTTAGTAAGGTAATATCCGCCGCAACGCAGAGGGATGTTGCTGGTGACAGAGCTGCTTTTAAATCTGCAAACATTTTCTCATTGCGATACGGTGTTTCAATAAAAATCTGTGCTTGATTTTTATCTTTTGAAAGCTTCTCTAACTCTTTTATGGTTTTCCTTCTTTCGTCTTTGTCAATTGGCAAATACCCATTAAAAGCAAAGTTCTGTCCGTTCATACCAGAACTCATCATCGCCATTAAAATAGAGCTTGGCCCCACTAAAGGAACTACTTGTATATTATTTTCATGTGCTAGTTTTACAATAGTTGCTCCTGGATCTGCTACTGCCGGTACTCCTGCCTCTGACAATAATCCTACATTGATCCCTTCTTTACAGACATCTAAATACCTCCTTGTTTCGATATCTTTTGCATATTTATCCAGTGACATCAGCTGTAAAGAAGCTTGTGATTTTTTAGGTGAAATTTTTTTAATAAATTTCCTTGCCGTTTTTTCATTTTCGACAATGTAATAATCAATTTCCTCTATGACTTTTTTTACCGATAGTGGCATTACTTCCAAAGGTTCTGTATCCCCTAAAGTCGTGGGAATTAAATAAAGTTTACCAATCATTGGTTCTATTTTAAAAATAAAAAGGGTCTTAGAAAGTTAACTTCTTAGTCAAGTCGTCTACGTATTTTCGAAACTGCTTATCTGTTTCGGTAAGATTGTCAACAGTTTTGCAAGCGTGCAATACGGTTGCGTGGTCTCTTTGTCCAATCTGATTGCCAATACTAGCCAACGATGTTTTGGTCAATCTCTTTGCAAAAAACATTGCTAATTGTCTTGCTTGCACAATATGACGTTTGCGTGTTTTCGACTGCAAGGTCGCAACATCCATGTCAAAATACTTAGAGACTTCTTTTTGGATATAATCTATAGAAACTTCTTTCTTGGTGTTTTTTACAAACTTGTCTACGATCTGCTTTGCCAATTCTAAAGAAAATTCTCTTCTATTAAAGGAAGCTTGTGCAATCATTGAAATAATTACTCCCTCTAATTCTCTAACGTTGGACTTTATATTTTTAGCAATATACCCTACAATGTCTTCTGGCATTTCTACGCCATCTCTAAATAATTTATTTTGTAAGATAGAAATTCTTGTCTCATAGTCAGGTGCTTGCAACTCTGCCGACAATCCCCATTTAAAACGAGACAACAAACGCTGTTCGATGTCTTGCATATCTACAGGTGCCTTATCTGAGGTTAAAATTACTTGCTTTCCATTTTGATGTAAATGGTTAAAAATATGAAAGAACACGTCTTGTGTTCCGGCTTTACCAGATAAGAATTGAACATCGTCAATAATCAATACATCAATCATTTGGTAGAAATGGATAAAATCATTTCTAGTATTTGACTTTACAGAATCGATGAACTGCTGTGTAAATTTTTCTGAAGAAATATACAAAACCGTTTTGTCTGGATATTTGTCTTTAATATCGACTCCAATTGCGTGGGATAAATGTGTTTTTCCCAAACCAACACCACCGTAAATTAACAGTGGATTAAAAGAGGTTCCTCCTGGCTTATTTGCAACTGCCATTCCTGCGGATCGTGCCAATCGATTGGAATCTCCTTCTACGAAATTTGCAAAATTGTAATTAGGGTTTAACTGAGATTCTATCTTAACTTTTTGCAATCCTGGAATTACAAATGGGTTTCTAAGCTCTCTTTTTCCTGAATCTAAAGAAACAGTTACGTTTTGAGGTTTTAGAGGGTTTCTATTTGAACTTGGAATTTTAACAATTTGTGGTCGATTGCTACTATAATTGTTTTCCATTTTTACATCGTAAATCAATTTGGCATCACTACCCAATTGTCTCACCAATGCTACCCTTAGTAACTTGATATAGTGCTCCTCTAACCATTCATAAAAAAACTTACTCGGTACCTGTATCGTTAAGGACTCTCCTGACAGTTTAACAGGTTTTATCGGTTCGAACCAAGTTTTGTAGGCTTGTGGTTTAATGTTATCTTTGATGAAAATCAAACATTCGTTCCAAACTGATTCTGAAGATAAAGTCATTTAGTTTTGTAGGTACTTGAGGTTATTAAATTTGGTTAAAACTTGATATGAGTCGCGTTTTTTAGGTCATACAAAAATGTGAATAAAATTCAATATAAAAAAATGTATGTGCTATTGATTATTAATTATTTTTTACGTATTATGAGACAGAAAAAATAACCACACTTATTGAAGAAATTTACAACAAAAACGCGCATAAGATATTCAGAAACAGATCAAATGAGCGTAGTCTATCACGGGAATTATGCACAATTTTTTGAATTGGGAAGAACTGAGTGGTTGCGCTCTTTGGGCATTACTTACAAAGACATGGAAGTCAGCGGAATAATACTCCCTGTAATTTCTTTAAAGTGCAATTTTATAAAATCAGCCCTTTATGACGATGTTCTAACCATCCATACTTTTCTAAAGAAAGAACCCTTGGTGAAAATTGAATTTGACTACGAAATAAAAAATCAACACGAAGAACTCATCTGCACAGGAAACACAGTTTTAGCTTTTGTGAATTCAAAAACTATGAAACCCAGACGTTGTCCAGAGAACTTATTAAAAAGTCTGGGATATTAGTAAATAATATTCTGGCAACTTTTAAGATCATTGTCTATATCTAGACAAAAAAAAAGCAAAAGTCGCTTACGGGATCTAAAAATCACGCTACCTCTTTTACCGTAACTTTATACATATTCTCAAAGATTGCAAAAATAGTTTCGGCATCCTTTTTCCGAACAGCAATCGTATACTGACACTCCATTTCTAACTTTTGATCTACGATGTCGATATTTCTTTCTTTAATAATTCGCATTACAGCATTCATCAAATCGTAATTGAACGTCAATTGACACGCTATTTTAACCGTCTTTTCTAAAATATCAGAAGCTTCTAGCGCCATTTGAGCCGACAACTTGTATGCCGACATAAGTCCTCCCACACCTAATTTAATGCCCCCAAAATAGCGCACGGAAACAATTAAGATATTGGTGACTTCAAAAGCTTGTATTTGACCATATATAGGCATTCCTGCAGAATTATTTGGCTCTCCATCGTCGTTTGCTCTAAATCTAATTATGTCAATTCCTAATTGATAAGCATAACAAAAATGTCTCGCCGTATGGTGTTTTTTCCGAAGCTTCTCCAAAGCTTCCTTAACAGCCTCCTCGGAGGCAACTGGAAAGGCGTACCCAAAAAACTTACTCCCCTTTTCTTTAAAAAGTGTTTCTTCTGATGGTTGTTCTACGGTCTTATAAACATCGTCCATTCTCTTCGATTAAATATAATTGAATTATGCAGGTTCCCTTCGCAAACTTTAAGCAATTGTTACTAATACAATTCCTAAAATTGCCAAAACAACTCCTATTTTATTTTTAAAACTAAATTGTTCCTTAAAAAAAAACAACCCTACCAATGTAGATACAATTACGATTGCTACGTTGTTTACGGTAAAGAGTGTTGAACTCTCCATGTTTTTATTCTGAAGAGCCTTCATTAAAAAAACAATAGAATAATAATTAGGAATGCCTAAAATGACTCCTGCTATTACATTCTTTACCCCAAAAGATTCCCTCTTTATGATGGTTTTTACCGCTAAAATTAGACATCCAAAAATGGCTGCAATCCCAAATAAACTTCCTGAAAAAATAGCTACATCTCCATCTGAAACATAATTTACTTGCACATACTTTAACAGGGTGTCGATGGTTCCAGATCCGATAAACAAAAGAATAGGAAACAATAAAGTTCCGTTTTCTTTCTGTCTCCCCTCTCTAATAGAAGAGAGATAAACTGCAACTAACGCAATCATGATTCCCAATATTTTCAAAAAAGTAACCGATTCATTGTATAAAAAAATTCCAAATAAAATTGGAACTACCACCGACATTTTACCAGCAATGGACGTCACAGAAACACCGTTTTTTTGCGCAGTCATTGCCATGACAAAAAAGATCGCGATAAACAAGGCTCCTAAAACTAGCGCACCTGGAAACCAAGGCTCCAAATAAACCTCTGTTATCGAAATTCGTCTTTCCGCCAACAAAAAGCCCATGGAAAAAGCCACAATATAATTTACAAAAAGAGCTTTTAAGATATCAATCTTATAAATTCCAAAATATTTAAAAATAACAAATAATCCTGTAGAGAAAAGAATACTTAAGAGTAAAAAAATCAATTTATAAGCTGTTTTTAGTGAATAATTCTACAATATCTTCTTTCTCAGGAATTAAATGCCAGACCTCAATTCCAATAGATTTTGCAGCTTCTGTATTTTCTTTTGTGTCATCTATGAAGAGGGTCTCCTGCGCAATTAAGTGGTTGGTCTCCAAAACGAAATTATAAATCTCAATGTTTGGCTTGCGAAGGTTTATTTCGTGCGACAGATAAAATTGCTCAAAACATTTTTTAAAAGTATCATACAATTCGGTACCCCAGTTATTTTGTATCCAAGAAATATGTAAATCGTTTGTATTGCTCAATAAAAAAAGACGGTATTTTTTATTTTCTGCGAGCTCTTGAATAAAATTCAACCGTTTTTTGGGGAAATCCAATAAAATAGCATTCCACGCTTTAGTAAATTCTTCTGTAGAAACCCCCAATTTTTCCTCAAAAATAGCTGTAAACTTTTCTGTAGAAATAAGTCCCATTTCATATTGATGTAAAATAGGCAGTACTTCGTCCGATTGTTGAGAAATGCCTAACTTCTGCAATTCTAACGCAAACTTTTCTTTATCTAAGTTGATAAAAATAGCTCCAAAATCGAAAACAATATTTTTAATCATTGGTATATTTTTTTATCAGATCTTCAAGCACATGCTCTTTTTTGTAATTCTTATCTAGCCTTGGTGCTTTTACACCAGCATCAAAAGAATGGTCTCCAACAAAAACCAACGCTTCATCCCACAAATTTTCAGAAATAAAAGTCGCTAAGGTTTGAGTACCCCCTTCAACAATTAAAGACTGAACCTGATGCTTTAACAATACCACACAAATTTGTTCTGCCACATTTTTAGAAAAATCAATAGGCTCAAAAATTAAGTTTTTATTGAATGCGTACTTTTTGGTTTTTACTTCTTCGTGGCCATGAATTTTTCCTGTAATCACAATTGTTGTAATACTCCCATCGAAAACATGTGCACTTTCTGGAATACCCAAAGCACTGTCTAAAACAACTCTAATGGGATTATTTCCGGACCAACTTCGAACGTTTAATTTTGGATTGTCTTCCAACACCGTATTTTTACCTACCAAAATTGCGTGCTCTTGACTGCGTAACTTGTGCACCAATTGCTGAGAATAGCGATTGGAAATGAATTTTGGCGCGACAGCATCTTTTGATAGGGGTGCAACAAATCCATCTTTTGTTTCTGCCCATTTTAAAATAATATAAGGACGCTTTTTCTCTTGTACTACAAAAAAACGTTTGTGATGCTTGCGACATTCAGCTTCCAAAACACCTACAGTAACAACAACACCTGCAGATTTTAGGCGTTCAATTCCTTGACCAGCCACCAAACTATTGGTATCCACACAACCAATGACTACTCTCTTTATATTGTATTTTATGATTAAATCTGCGCAGGGTGGTGTTTTTCCAAAATGACTGCAAGGTTCAAGTGTCACATATAAAGTAGACTCAACTAACAATTTTTTATGCTCCACAGAATTCACTGCATTTACCTCTGCATGATTTCCCCCGTACGCTGCTGTAAAGCCCTCTCCAACAATCACGCCTTTACATACAATAACGGCGCCAACTGAAGGATTTGGACGCGTAGTCCCAATTCCATTTTTTGCAATTTGCAAACAACGCTGTATGTACTGCTCGTGTCTAATCATTTATAATTTTACCTTTATTTCTTGGGTCTTGTCAATTAAAAAGACCCTTTTAAATCCAAAAACAACATACTGCAAGTTTCCTTTGATCTGGACCGTTACTTTTTTCGTCAACAAAGAGTTTAACAATCCTCCTAACAATCCCTTTTTATTTGAACTCCATAAATTTTTTGTAGGGATATTTGCTATCAAAGGAATAGAAAAAGCTTTGTTTCTCGGAACTTTAAAGGGTTCCAAAAAAACTTGTGCTACCTGCGCTCCATTCACAAATATTTTCACCTCATCTGCAGAAATTATACCACCTACAGTGTTGGGATTCTCAAAAAAAGCAGCTGCTTTTAATTTTATCGTATCCAAAGCAAAACTAACTATTTCTAGGTTGTCTACCTTCACGAAAACAGGCTCTTTCTGAACAGAACAGCTGGATATCAATAAAGTGAAGCACAAAAAATAGATGCTGTTTTTCATAAAAAAAAATTAAAATTTAAAGTAACTTGCTCCTGCAAAAATACAGTAATAAATGACACTTGAAAATTTTATCATTAGAGAAATAAGACCTACCGACAACCTAGCAATATCCGAAATTATCAGAAGTGTGATTTTAGAGATGGGTGCCCCTAAAATAGGAACAGCATATGAAGATAAGGCCACAGACTGCATGTTTGAGACCTATCAGAAAGAAAGGGTATTTTATTTTGTGCTAGAACATGACCACAAAGTTATAGGAGGCGCAGGAATTGCACCTTTGCAAAATGATAAAAACAACATCTGTGAACTGCAAAAAATGTACTTCCTCCCTATTGCAAGAGGAAAAGGTTTGGGAACGGATCTCATTTCTAAATGTTTAGAAAAAGCAAAAGAATTTGGATTTGAAAACTGCTACTTGGAAACAATGCCTTACATGGAAGCTGCAAGAAAATTATATGAGAAAAATGGATTTTTAAATCTGCCAGCACCTTTAGGAAATACCGGTCATTATTCTTGTAATGTATGGATGCTAAAAAAAATATGAAATTAAAAGAATTTAAGTTTTTGTTTTTCGAAGCACTTTCAGACAACTATCCATCCACTGAAATAGAGAGTTTTTTCTTTATTTTAATGGAAGAAAAGCTGCAACTAAAAAGAATCGATACCGTTTTAAATCCAGATTTGATAATTGGAGATGTTCTTGTTACGTCTCTGAAAAAAATTATTGATCGTTTGCAAAAAGAGGAGCCCATCCAATACATTCTTGGGAATACGGAATTCTATGGCTTGCCTTTTCTCGTAAATAAAAACACCCTAATTCCGAGACCCGAAACGGAAGAATTGGTATCATGGGTGCTCCATGAGATAAAGGAAATACACGGGGAACATAAAAATAAGGCTACTAATGCGATAGAAACGCCGCTCACCATCTTAGATATTGGCACTGGAACCGGTTGTATTTCTGTTTCCTTGGCTAAAAACAGCCCACAATCAGAAATTACTGCAATTGATAATTCTGCGACAGCACTTCACATTGCGAAAAAGAATGCGCTATTAAACAACGTTGCTGTAAATTTTATACAACTCGATATTTTGAAAACCACGGAATTGCCTCAAAAATTCGACATCATCATCTCCAACCCTCCTTATGTAAGAGAATTAGAGAAGGTAGAAATAAATAAAAATGTGTTGGCAAACGAGCCGCACTTGGCCTTATTTGTTTCCGATGAAAATCCCTTGCTTTTTTACGACAAAATTGCGGACTTGGCGATACAAGGGTTGACTAAAAACGGACTATTATTCTTTGAAATCAATCAATATTTAGCAAAGGAAACCATAAAAATGTTAACAAAAAAAGGATTTCATTCGATACAATTAAAAAAAGATTTATTTGGCAATGACCGCATGCTTCTTTGTCGGATATCGTAACTTATATTTTACGTCTTTAGAAAAAGCTTATCTATTTGTAAATTATACAATTAAATGTGTTTTTTGGGAAAAATATATTTGAAATAAGTCTACATACTTACTCTAAAATCAGCCTCATTTTTTGACTTCATATTCGCTTTAAATTAATTACTTTTGCTGCATGATTAAAGAAATTCAACTTCGTGTAAATTTAATAGAGGAATTAAAGGAAGATATTCTCTTGTACAAGGCTTCCAAACAACTCGGAATTGATCCCAAAGAAATCGCAGCTGTAAAAGTTTTACTAAAGTCAATTGATGCACGTAAAAAAGACGTCATTTTTAATTATAAAGTGGCGGTGTACATTGATGAAGCTGTCCCTGAAAAATCTGACTATATTTTTGATTATCAAGACGTTTCTGCTGCCAAAGAGATTCATATTATTGGATTTGGGCCCGCAGGAATGTATGCGGCACTGCGCTGCGTAGAATTGGGCTACAAACCGATTGTCTTAGAACGCGGAAAAAATGTACAAGATAGAAGACGTGATTTAAAAGCAATCAACCAAGATCACATTGTCCACGAAGATTCTAATTACTGCTTTGGAGAAGGAGGAGCAGGTACGTATTCTGACGGAAAACTATACACGCGCTCTTTAAAACGTGGTGATGTACGAAGAATTTTTGAAAACTTAGTATACCATGGAACTTCTGAACAAATATTGGTCGATGCACATCCGCATATTGGCACGAATAAATTGCCTAAAATTGTTCAAAATATTCGCGAAACTATTTTAAAATTTGGTGGGGAAATTCATTTCGGAACGAGAGTTGTTGATTTCGTTGTTCAAAACAATAAGCTTCGTGCTATCCAGCTTCAAAATGGCCAAGAAATGACTGTAAATGCCGTTATTTTAGCGACAGGTCACTCTGCAAGAGATATTTATGAATTACTTCATAAAAAAGAAATTCGCATGAAAGCGAAATCCTTTGCCATGGGCGTTCGTGTTGAGCACCCGCAAGAAATAATAGATCAAATACAATACCATTGCTCGGGAGAAAGACACGAGCTATTGCCCCCAGCAGCGTACAGTTTGGTACAACAAGTAAACAATAGAGGAGTCTACTCCTTTTGCATGTGTCCTGGTGGCTTTATAGTCCCTGCAGCGACGGCAAATGGCGAAGTCGTTGTAAATGGGATGTCGCCCTCAAGAAGAAATAATAAATTTGCAAACTCGGGTATCGTGGTTGAATTAGACATCGATCGAGACTTTAAAAAATATGAGTCTTTTGGTGCCTTAAAAGGTTTAGAATTTCAAAAAGATTTAGAAAAAACTTCTTTTTATGCCGGAGGAAGATCACAACAAGCACCTGCGCAGCGATTGGTAGATTTTGTCGATGGAAAACTATCCACAGACTTGAACAGTACTTCATATCAACCGGGTTTAAACTCTGCTCCCCTACATTCCCTTTTACCAAAAATCATCGGAAGTAGACTGCGAAAAGGTTTTGCTGCTTTTGGAGAAAAAATGCACGGATATTATACCAATGAAGCAAATATCATTGGAGTAGAGTCCAGAACCTCATCTCCCATAAATATCCCAAGAAAAGAAAATTTAGAGCATACAGATATCGACGGATTGTTTCCCTGTGGAGAAGGTGGAGGCTATGCTGGTGGAATTGTATCTGCTGCCATGGACGGAGAACGCTGTGCAGAAGCAGCCATTGCAAAGTTTTAAAAATTTCATCCAAATAGCAAAAAAGTATTCTTAAGTTTACCTTGGTTTAAATCCTAAAAATGAAAATGACTATTGGCCGCATAGACAAAGCGGATTTTCCAGAATTTGTTCTTTCGGGAATTGATGTAAAAATAGATTCTGGAGCCTACACATCTACAATTCATTGTTCTAATATTCAAGAAATGAGTGCAAAAGGGGAATCTGTCCTCCAATTTACATTGCTGGACCCAGAGCACCCTTTTTACAATAATAAACAATTCACATCAAAAAATTACACTTCAAAAAAAGTAAAAAGTTCAAATGGTATTGCTGAAGTGCGTTTTATGATTCAAACTGAAATTTTTATTTTCAATAAGAATTTTCCAATTTACTTGACATTAAGCGAACGAAAAGAAATGAAATTTCCTATCTTACTTGGGCGTAAATTTTTAAATAAAAAATTTGTGATAGACACGCTTAAAATAAACCTATCACACAAATTAAAAAATATATAAATAAATGAAGATTGTTATTTTATCTAGAAATTCAAAACTATACTCAACAAAAAGACTGGTGGAAGCTGCCGAAAAAAGAGGACATCAAGTGCTGGTTGTAGATCACTTAAAATGCAATATAGAAATTGAACGAAAAGCTCCAAAAATATACTATAAAGGAGAATATTTAGAAAATATTGATGCCATTATTCCTAGAATTGGAGCCTCTGTAACTTTTTATGGTACTGCTGTAATCCGTCAATTTGAAATGATGAAAGTTTTTACTGCAGTTTCCTCTATCGGTTTGGTGCGATCTAGAGATAAATTAAGCAGTTTACAAATTTTAGCAAGAGCAGGTGTTGGCTTACCAAAAACAGTATTTACCAACTATACAAAAGACGTAGAACACGTTATAGAATCTGTTGGTGGCACTCCTTTAGTTCTAAAACTACTAGAAGGAACTCAGGGTTTAGGAGTTGTTTTGGCAGAAACTCAAAATGCAGCAACTTCTGTTTTAGAAGCGTTTAATGGTTTAGGTGCCCGCGTAATTGCACAAGAATTCATCAAGGAAGCTGGTGGCGCAGACATCCGAGTTTTTGTAGTTGACGGCAAAGTTGTTGGCGCAATGAAACGCCAAGGAAAAGAAGGCGAATTCCGCTCAAACTTGCACAGAGGTGGCAACGCAACCGTAATTGAACTGACCGATGAAGAGGAAAAAACAGCACTCAAAGCAACAAAAGCGCTAGGTTTAGGAATTGCGGGGGTAGATATGCTACAATCCTCTAAAGGACCTTTGGTTTTAGAAGTAAATTCATCACCCGGTTTAGAGGGAATTGAGATTGCTACTGGAAAAAATATTGCAAAAGAAATTATCCGTTATCTAGAGCTAAATGTCGAATAAAACTTTTGTACTTTTAGGGAAGGAAATTCCCGAAGGAAAGCGAACGGTTCTTGACTTAGAAGTTGCAAAATTACACACGAGAACCACCGTAAAAGTACCTGTTATTGTAGAACGTTCTTCAAAACCTGGACCTGTTGTGTTACTATTGGCCGGAATTCATGGTGACGAAACTAATGGTGTAGGAATTATTAGAGAAATTATAAACCTAGAGATTAACAAACCGAAAAACGGCACCATTATTTGCATTCCTGTTTTTAATATCTTCGGATACCTTATTCAAACAAGAGAATTCCCTGACGGACGCGATTTGAACAGAATGTTTCCGGGAACTTTAAATGGTTCTTTAGCCAGCCAATTTGCCTATCAGTTTACTAAAGAAATTGCACCATTTGTTGATTATGTAATCGACTTTCATACCGGAGGTGGTGAGCGCGACAATATTGCGCAGATAAGATGTAGCAAAGACGACACAAAATCCTTAGAGCTTGCGAAAGTTTTCAATCCACCCATTATTGTATTCTCTAATAAAATAACAAAATCCTTAAGAGATACTTTACACAAAATGGGGAAAACTGTTTTGCTCTTTGAAGGAGGAAAATCAAAAGAACTGAGTCCTACCATTATCAATGAGGGTGTAAACGGCACAAAAAACGTACTGATTCACTTAGGGCTTATTGAAGGCACTATTGCTGTGAGAGAAAGTCCTATTTATGTTGAAAGGGCAAAATGGCTGCGCGCTTCTCATTCTGGAATGTTTAAGATTAAAGTGACCATTGGAAGTTATGTAAAAAAGAAAGAAGTACTCGGTGTTCTTCAAGATCCCTTTGGCGAGTTTAAAAAGAAAATTTATGCTCCTTTCAATGGCCATATCTTTTGCATTAACAAAACACCCATTGTAAATAAAGGAGATGCCTTGTTTCACATGAGCATCGAAGACTAAAATGCGATACTTCTCTTTTTAAAAACGCAATCTACAAACAATATAAACCATACATTCTTTTTATCTGACTCCACTCTAAACCTTTTTTTGTGGCTATAAAAATAGGCACGACAATAAATTATATAACATCTTCCTAAAATTATGTAACATTCTTCACTGCCTTAATATTTATATTGCAATTACAATGGTTTATTAAATATTGACCTTCCCCCTCTTCATGTACACCCTTTTTATTTTATACAATAAGACCCGATTTTTGTGGTTTTCCTCAGCTGACAAAAATTCAAGAATTACAACACAGCATTTGTTTTCGATAGACAAATAATATTAAAATTTTAGCTAAGTACAGACAAGAAATAAGTAAGACACTTAACGACCAAGCAAAAGCTTCAAAATGAAGCACCTTAAAAAGCTTTTGTATTTGCACACTCTAAGGATGCGTTTTTTCACTATGATTACACTCATACAATACTTGACTAGACCGAGCGTTCCAAAAGAATATCAAAAGGAAATTCACAAGCATTTGTTCCTTTGTGCAGTCAGCGAAGTATTACTTTATACCATTGCATTCTCCATTTAATACATTTTTTCTTACTGAAAACGCAACCTTGTCTCCTGAATAATACACGATTCAATTACCTATGAATCCAAAAAACCTACCATACCACTCGTAAGAACCATTTTATTATAATCCATGCGATACCCTTACTATTGAGTCTCCCAAGACACTAGCATCAAAAAAATAACATGGCATATAGCAGCTTCCTCTAATTCCTCACAATTATTCCTAAAACGACAGCTGCGCTTTACTACAGATCTCTCATCTGACACGCTCTATAAAAACTCGCAACAGTCAATAACCAAAGGTTCTTATCTGTTTTTAGCCTGCATCTTATATTCAGGTGCACCAAATTCATACGATGTATAGGGATTGACAAACATCCTTTTAATGCCTAAATTTATTTTTAAAAAAACAGTTGTTCGTGCGTTCCTATTTAACGCTAAAGCCACTTTCTAACGATAAACGATTCGATGAACTTTCTCAGTTCCACTTTTATGCACTAACTTTCAATTTTAAAATCACCACATAGACAGCTCAACAATCTTGAGCATCACTAAAAGATAAAAAATGCAAGTAATTTTAGGAGCCAATGGCATTATTGGAGAAGAATTAGCAAAAGAGTTAAGGGAGACCTATACTAATAAAATAAAATTAGTGGGACGAAACCCTAAAAAAACAGATCCCAACGATCTTTTATTCAAAGCTGATTTGCTAATTCCCGAGGAAGTAAACAGCGCTTTAGAAAATGCTGAAATTGCCTATTTGACTGTTGGCCTCACTTACAACTCAATAATTTGGTTGCGAGATTGGCCAATAATTATGAAAAATGTAATCGCAGCCTGTAAAAAAAACAATTGCAAACTTGTCTACTTTGACAATACCTATGCCTATCCGCAAGCTCACAAAATTCAAAAAGAAAACACCCCTTTAACATCGAAAGGAAAGAAAGGAATCGCAAAAAAAAAGGCCGCAAAAATGTTGTTAAATGCTATTAAAAAAAAGGAAATCGTTGCTGTTATATGCCGAGCACCGGAATTTTATGGCGCTGGAAAAACAAAGGGGATTACGAATATGCTCATTTTTGAAAAACTGAAAATAGGTAAAAACCCGAAAATACTTCTAAAAGATACTGTTTTAAGAACTTTAATCTACACACCTGACGCTAGTAAAGCAATGGCACTAATCGGCAATACTCCAGAAGCATATGGGCAAACATGGCATCTTCCTTGTGACGACAACCGACTGACGTATCGCGAAATAATGGAAGAAATATCAAAGCAATTAAATAGAACTGTCAAATATGATGTTTTGAATTCATTTACTTTAAAAATAGCTTCTTTTTTTAATGCAAATATCAAAGAAACTCAAGAATTGTTGCCGCGCTACGCCAATGATAATCTATTTGATTCTTCAAAGTTTAAAGGTAGATTTCCCAATTTTAAAATAACCTCCTACCGAGAAGGAATTAAAAATATAATTGACAATTACCATTTAAAATAACGAGGTTGCCTAATAACACCTAAATTTACGAATTGCTTTTATGCAATACTTTGCAGTTTTCGAAGAAGCGTTACTAACATTCCTAAAGAAGGTTTTGTATTGTCCTCATAAACTTTGGAAATTACACTAAACAACACCTTTTATTTTTTAAAAAATAGCCAATGAAACTATTAAAAAGAAAGTACAACACACTTTCAAACCATCAGAAAAAAATATTCCTCTCCATTGCGATAGTTCTCACATTACTTCTACTACAGGAATTTTTTAATGCTGGAAAAGCCATCGGAACGGCATATTACCACCTGACACATTAACGATTATGGGCACTTGCATAAGCAGTTTGAATACATACCGCATAAAATAAATCCAATATAAAAATTCATTTTTAATGCTTCAAAATTAGAAGGTGCAAATAGCAATTCTCATTCTTTTAAAACGCTACATTTGCAAGATGCGCATAGATATTATTTCAGTAGCTCCAGATTTGTTAGAGAGTCCGTTCAATCATTCGATTATTAAACGAGCTAAGGAAAAAGGGCTGGCAGAAATTGTAATTCACGATTTGCGTGCTTTTGGTCTGGGAAACTACAAGCAGATAGACGATACCCAGTTTGGTGGTGGTGCAGGAATGGTCATGATGATTGAGCCTATCGCCAATTGCATCCGAAAACTACAAGAAGAGCGAGACTACGACGAAATTATCTACATGACACCAGATGCACCAACATTAAATCAGTCTACTGCAAACACGCTCTCGTTAAAAGAAAATATTCTGATCTTAACCGGCCACTATAAAGGCGTAGACCATCGCATTCGCACACTTTTTATTACCAAAGAAATCTCGATTGGAGATTATGTCTTAACCGGTGGTGAGTTGGCAGCAGCTGTTTTAGTAGATGCGGTCGTTCGTTTGATTCCAGGTGTTATTGGTGATGAACAATCTGCCTTAACAGACTCCTTTCAAGATAATTTACTATCACCCCCTGTGTATACAAGACCTTCTAATTTTGAAGGAAGCAAAGTTCCTGAAATTTTACTGTCGGGAAACTTTCCAAAAATTGAAGATTGGCGCAGTGACCAGGCCTACGAGAGAACGCAACAAATCAGACCCGATTTATTAAAGTAAACATGTCTTTGGAAACCACAACCATCTTTATAAGAAATAACAAAGCCCTTTTATGGGTGCTTGGGTTTCAAGTATTTCGATTGGCTTTGCTACCCTTCATGGGATTAATGCCTCAGGATGCCTATTATTACCTCTACGGTCAAAATTTATCCCTTTCCTATTTCGACCATCCTGGAATGATTGGATATCTCTTGCGTTTTTTTACGGATGTATTTGGAACTTCAGTTTTTGTTGTAAAATTTGCTGACTTTTGCATTACCTCCTTGACCATTTTAAGCTTTTACACGTTGGCCTCTTATTTTTTATCAAAACAAAAATTACAGCAGGCTATTGTTTTAGTTGCTTCTACCATTTTCATTTCAATACTTTCTTTCAATTCAACGCCAGATGTGCCGCTCTTACTTTTCTGGACTTTAAGTTTAATTTGTCTGTACAAAGCAATTTTCGAAGACAAAAAATGGTTTTTCGTTCTTGGTGGTATTGCCATGGGACTTGCATTCAACAGCAAGTATACTGCTATCTTATTGCAATTTGGGCTTTTATCTTTTCTGATTTTCTCTCATAAATACCGAAAATTATTGCTTTCACCATGGCTGTGGTGTTCGCTTTTAATTTCAGTAGCAGTCACCTTTCCAGTCTGGTACTGGAACTATCAGCATGATTTTGCATCCTTTGTTTTTCAATCTTCTGAAAGAACCAGTTCTATTTCAGAATTTAAAATATCTCCGAAAAATTTCTTTGGAGCCGTAGGCCATCAAATGTTTTTGCTACTGCCCGTGTTGTTTTTAGTTTTTATAACGTTCACTTACAAATATGCCAAAAGAGCATTGTTAAAATTCAAACTCCCCAACCCCAAGACATTGTTTTTACTCGCGTTCTTTGTTCCTACTTTTGTTGGCTTCTTTATACTTACGCCTATTTATTGGGTCAAACTAAACTGGATGATGCCTTCTTATATTTCGGGAATCATTATTGCTGGAATGTTTATTACTAAGAGATTATTAAAGATTCAGCTTATTTTTTCGATTGCATTTCACCTGTTGTTTAGTTTGCAGATCCTCTTTTACCTTGTGCCAATTAAAAGTGATGATACTTGGGTAGGATGGAAAGAATTGGCACTTAAAATAAAGAATTTAAAAGAAAAACAAGCCAACACCTTTGTTTTTTCGGATGACAATTATAAAACATCTGCCTGCTTGAACTTTTTTATGAACGAAAAAGTATACGCACAAAATATTATTGGACTGCCTGCTTTACATTTTGACTATCTCGGTGACAATCTAGAAACTTTGCAAGGGCAGCACGCGTTATTCATAGATTCTGACAAGCGCTTTAAAAATAACGACAAGCGGGGTGTAATCCCTCCATTATTGAGCAATTATTTCAAAAATATACGGGAGTTAGTACCCATAATAATTAAAATTAACGGAAAAGAAAGCAGGAAGTTTTGGGTTTTCTACTGCACTGACTATCAAACTAAAAAATAGTTCAATTTTAATTTTATCAACTAAAAAAAAATACTATTTTTGCAAACGCTAAATTAACCTCTGACGAAAATATCGTGAACGTTGTTTTACACAATCAATAAATTAAAAAATATGGAAGCTTTAGTAAAGTTTGTACAAGACGAATTTGTCGCAAAAAAAGAATTTGCAAAATTTGGCGCTGGTGACACGATCACTGTTTATTACGAAATTAAAGAAGGAGAAAAAGTACGTACGCAGTTTTTTAGAGGTGTCGTAATCCAAAGAAGAGGTATCGCAGCATCTGAAACATTCACAATCAGAAAAATTTCTGGTACTGTTGGTGTAGAGAGAATCTTTCCTGTAAACTTACCTTCTATTCAAAAAATTGAAGTAAATAAAAGAGGTAAAGTTCGAAGAGCTAGAATCTTCTACTTTAGAGGTCTTACTGGTAAAAAAGCTAGAATTACTGAAAAAAGAAGATAGTCCTTTATTTTATAAAGAAATCACAAAAGCATTGTATCGCTACAATGCTTTTTTTTATGCCTAAACTTTTGCAATTTTTCTCAAAAAAGAGCTGTCTTCAAATCTCAGACCGGTTTGGCACCGCGTTCTTTTCAAATACTTTTGAAACGGAACTAAGATTCTCAATAAGCAAACAAAAAGTGCGGCAAAAAATGTTGTTTATTTGACGACTCTTTAGCAATATACAGTAACATACAGAAGCCCTTTGAAAAATAGCCCTGTTTTACGACATCCTTAAATTGGGGCTAAAAAATTACTATAAATGTAATTAAATTAGCTAATTAATAGGATTTTACCAATTAAAAAACCAACTTAATTGCATAAATTTGCTCGCTTTCAAAAATTTGATTTTTACTTGGAGAGCAATTCCAATCATACAATTACCTAAAACACTCTATATATGAACAATATCCCTAAAATAGTTTATACAAAAACAGACGAGGCACCCGCTTTAGCATCCCGTTCATTTTTGCCTATTGTAAAGGCATTTACAAAAATAGCACAGATAGAAATCGAAGTAAAAGACATTTCTTTAGCAGCCCGAATTTTAGCAAACTTTTCAGCGTATTTAAAGGAGGACCAAAAAGTTGAAGATGCCTTAGTTGCTTTAGGAGAATTGGCACAACAAGCAGATGCCAATATTATAAAGTTACCAAATATCAGTGCATCGGTACCGCAATTAAAAGAAGCAATTGCTGAGCTGCAAAAAAAAGGTTTTGCAATTCCAAATTATCCTGAAGAAATAAAAAGTGAGGAAAACAAAATAGTTTCTAGTTTATACAACAAAGTTAAAGGCTCTGCCGTAAACCCGGTTCTAAGAGAAGGGAACTCCGACAGAAGAGCTCCAAAAGCAATTAAAAATTATGCCCGCAACAACCCACACAGTATGGGAGCGTGGTCTTCAACTTCGAAAACACATGTCGCGACCATGACATCAGGTGATTTTGCGCACAACGAGAAATCGATTACCACAAAAACTGCAACTACCATTAGCATCGTTCACATTGCAGAAAATGGAACTAAAATAGTTTTAAAAGAAAATTTGCAACTCCTAGAAAAAGAGATTATTGATGCGACTGTAATGAGCAAAAAAGCATTGATTTCTTTTCTAGAAGAGCAATATGAAGATTCTTTGGATAAAAACGTATTGTTTTCATTGCACATGAAAGCAACCATGATGAAAGTAAGTGATCCCATCATATTTGGACACGCAGTGCGTGTTTACTTTGATGCTTTATTTAAAAAGCACGGCAAAACTTTTAAAAAGATTGGTGTAGATGTAAACAATGGCTTAGGAAATCTTCTCGGAAAACTAGGTGCGTTGCCAAAGGAAAAACGCGATGAGATTAGAGCGGATATCAGATATGCTATTGACCACGGACCTGAACTAGCGATGGTAAACTCAGAAAGAGGAATTACCAATCTACATGTACCTTCTGATGTTATTATAGATGCTTCTATGCCCGCTATGATTCGGACTTCTGGCAAAATGTACAATGCCGAAGGAAAATTACAAGATACAAAAGCGATCATTCCAGATAGTTCATATGCCGGTATTTACAGCGCTACCATCGACTTTTGCAAAAAGAATGGGGCTCTAGACCCTACTACTATGGGAACTGTTCCTAACGTAGGCTTAATGGCGCAGAAAGCAGAAGAATATGGATCTCATGATAAGACTTTTGAAATTTCTCAAAACGGAAAAGTAGTCGTCTTAGACGACTCAGGAAAAATACTACTGAAACATGCCGTAGAAGCAGGCGATATTTGGAGAATGTGTCAAACCAAAGATTTACCAATACAAGATTGGATTAAGTTAGCAGTTACGCGCGCACGCGCCTCTAACACTCCAGCAATTTTTTGGTTGGACAAAAACAGGGCACACGATGCAGAAATTATTAAAAAAGTTCATACGTATTTACCAAATCACGATACCTCAGAATTGGATATAAGAATTATGTCACCAATAAAGGCAACTGAATTTACTTTAGAGCGCATTGTAAAAGGGGAAGACACAATTTCAGTATCTGGCAATGTTTTAAGAGATTATTTAACAGACTTATTTCCAATTTTAGAAGTCGGTACCTCGGCAAAAATGCTTTCTATTGTTCCACTAATGAGTGGTGGTGGTTTGTTTGAGACGGGGGCTGGTGGTTCTGCACCAAAACACGTGCAACAATTCTTAGAAGAAAATCACCTGCGTTGGGATTCTTTAGGAGAATTTTTAGCTTTGGCAGTTTCTTTGGAGCATTTAGGCAATTCTCATCAAAATAGCAAGGCCTTAGTTTTGGCTAAAACCCTAGAGGAGGCAACCGATAAATTTTTAGGAAACAACAGATCCCCTTCACGCAAAGCTGGAAACCTCGACAACCGAGGTAGTCATTTCTACTTAGCAATGTATTGGGCTGAAGCTTTGGCTAATCAAAACCAAGATGCAGTACTAAAAGAAACTTTTTCTAAAACTTCTAAGGATCTTAAAGACAATGAATCTAAAATTATAGCAGAATTGGCAGCTTTACAAGGAAAAGCTCACAATATTGGTGGGTATTATTTACCAAATGAAGAAATGGCAGACAACGCCATGAAACCCAATGCTACATTTAATCGTATATTAGACAGTATCTAAGCTTTATTTTTAAGCAACGCTCAAAAAGGTCGATAGCTATATCGGCCTTTTTTTTATTTTTTTATCGCTTGGAATTATATATTTATTAACATTCTATTATCAGTATAGAATTGTACTTTTGTTCCAGAATTTAATCGAATAATTAAACAAGAATGCACCACTTCAAAACAATATGTTTCCTGTTCGCGCTCGTTAGTTTTACAGCCTATAGTCAAGATAAAAACACGCTAAGTGGAACTGTATACGACGATAAAAATAATGAAACACTTATCGGTGTCTCTATCTATATCCCTGAATTAAACGTTGGTGCCTCCACGAATGAGTATGGATTTTACTCCATTACCGTGCCCGCTGGAGTTTACACCTTACAAATACGTTATTTAGGCTATTTCACCATCACCGAAACCCTTACATTAGCAGAAAAAACAACAAAAAGTTTTAGCTTAATAGAAGCTTCTCAAAGCTTGGATGAAATTGTCATCGAAAGTAATACTGAACGGTTGAACCTCAAAACGCCACAGATGAGCGTTAATAATCTCACTTCTTCTACGATAAAACAAATTCCTGTAGTACTTGGAGAAGCAGACATCATAAAATCGTTAATTCTGTTACCAGGAGTAACTAGTGCTGGTGAAGGCGCATCTGGTTTCAATGTAAGAGGTGGCGCAGCAGACCAAAACCTTATCTTATTAGACGAAGCAATTGTTTTTAATTCTTCGCATCTCTTCGGTTTTTTCTCAGTTTTCAATCCAGATGTTATCAAAGATGTAAAACTATACAAAGGTGGAATTCCTGCCAAGTATGGCGGAAGATTGTCTTCGGTGTTGGATATTTATCAAAAGGAAGGAAATAGCAAAGATTTTAATATTACCGGTGGTGTTGGATTGGTTTCTTCTCGCTTGCTTATCGAAGGACCTTTAGAGAAGGAAAAAAGTTCTTTTCTCATCGGAGGACGCTCCTCCTATGCCCACCTATTTTTGCCGCTTTTCGACAATGACAACAAAGCTTATTTTTACGATTTAAACACAAAAGTAAATTACCGGATCAACGACAATAACAATATCTTTTTATCTACTTATTTTGGCAAAGATGTGTTTGGAATTAATGAAAGCTTTGTTACAAATTATGGAAATACTGTGGTAAACTTGCGTTGGAATCACCTATTTACGGATAAATTATTTTCAAATTTATCGGTCATTTATTCAGATTACTTTTATGGATTGGTTCTAGATTTTGTAGGTTTTGAGTGGAACTCTGGAATTACCAACTTCAATCTCAAATATGATTTCAAAAATTATCTCAGTGAAAAAATAAAATTAAGTTATGGAATCAACAATATCTATAACAAGTTTAATCCAGGCAAAATTATCCCGAACAGAGCAGACTCTGGCATCGTAGCATCTAAGTTAATTGACAAATATGCCAATGAATTTGCGGCATATATTGATGTCGAACACAAGATAAACAACAACCTAAGATTGCAGTACGGAATGCGATACAGCAATTTTACCAGATTGGGACAAGATGCATTAAATACCTATGAAAATGATCAAGCTGTACTCTACAACAAGGAGTTCAAAAAATACGAATCAGCAGAAGCTACAGGAACAGAAACGTTTAAAAGAAGTGATGTCATTTCTAGTTTCAATAACTTAGAACCCCGCTTTTCAGTTTCTTATACAGTAAACGACGAAACGGCTGTAAAAGCAAGTTATAACAGAATGGTACAATATTTACATCTACTCTCGAATACAGCGTCTCCAAATCCTTTAGATGTATGGGCACCAAGTGGAAAGTTTATAAAACCTCAGTTACTAGATCAATATGCCATTGGTTATTTTAAGTCTTTAAAAGATGGAAAATATACGCTAGAGACAGAAGCTTTTTATAAAGACATTCAAAACAGGATCGACTATATAAATGGAGCAAATTTAATAGCCAACAACCAAATTGAAACCATCATCTTGAATGGAAAAGCAAGGGCCTACGGCGTGGAAGTATTATTAAAAAAAAATGAGGGTAAATTACAAGGTTGGATTGCATACACACTTTCTAGATCTGAGCAGTTAACCGCAGGGAGAACGGCAAACGAACCTGGTATTAATAGTGGAGAATGGTATAGCACACCTTTTGATAAAACACATGACTTTTCTATAAATGCGAGTTATCAATTGAATGAAAAATGGAAGTTCAATAGCAACTTTGTACTTCAGACAGGACAGCCAACAAACTACCCTGTTGGTCAATACGAAGTGCAAGATTTAAATGTACCCATCTACGACGATAATAAAAGAAATGCTGACAGGCTACCAACATATCATCGCTTAGACATTGCTGCCACCTTAACACCTAAAAAAAATAAAAACAGAAGATGGCAAGGAGAATGGGTCTTTGGTATCTACAATTTATACGGAAGACAAAATGCAGCTTCATTAGCGTTTCGTCAAAATAGGGAGACTTTTAAGAATGAAGCAGTTCAAACTTCTATTTTTGGAGTAGTACCCTCGGTAACGTATAATTTCAAATTTTAATAAGCACCGCAACTAAACATGAAAAATATAAAAATACTTCCTATTTTACTACTACTACTTTTTGCGAGCTGCGAAAAAGTGGTAGAAATTGATGTGTCCAGTATCGCTCCAAAATTAATTATAGATGCTTCTTTTGAGGTCTTTTTTGACGCGCTTCCTATTACCAGTAATACTGTGGTCAAATTGCGATTGTCTGCCGACTATTTTGAGGAGGATATTCCAAAAGTCTCAGATGCCGTTGTCTTCCTAACCAATCGGACTGACAATACAATCATCCCATTTATTGACATTAATTTAAACGGTAACTTTTCTCCAATAGACCGCTTTATTCCACAAGACAATACCACATATGAATTGACAGTTATGTATAACAATGAGACCTATAAAGGCCGCGCTAAAAAAATAAAAGCACCTACCTTTATCAGTGTTACTCAGGGCAACACCACTTTGTTCTCAGGAAAAGAAACAGAAGTTAAAATTTCATTTCAAGACGATATTTCCAATGAAAATTTTTATTTATTTGATTTTACAAACACCTCATTTTTAGCGCTAGAAGATCGTTTTTTTAATGGAACAGCCTATAATTTTAGTTTCTTTTATCAGGAAGATGAAATAAGTCTTCCTGCCAATGTAACCCTAAAAATGTCTGGAATTACAAAGCAATACTTCACTTATTTCAGAGTTCTGTTGAGTCAAAGTGGGCAAAGTGGTGGCGGCCCTTTTGAAACAGTGCCCTCCTCTTTATTGGGAAATATGATAAATACTAGCAATGAAAATAATTTTCCTCTGGGCTATTTTCATATCTCAGAAACAGACTCTTACAACATCCAGTTGAAAGAAAAAGAGTAAACTTCATTTCAAATGATGTTTTAAGACTGTAAAAAAAATGTATTTTTGATAAATGATGTTTAAGAAAACCACAGAGGAAGATTCTAAATACAACCACCTAGAGCACATGGCTGTAAAAGAGCTGTTATATCACATCAATACAGAAGACAAGAGAGTTCCTTTAGCCGTTGAAAAGGCTTTACCGCAGATAGAAGCCTTAACGCATGCTATTGTTCAAAAACTAAAAAAAGGTGGGAGACTCTTTTATATTGGAGCAGGAACTTCTGGTAGACTAGGCGTTGTAGATGCCTCTGAATGTCCACCAACTTTTGGCGTTCCCGCAGAACTTGTTGTTGGAATCATTGCGGGAGGGGATCTTGCAATACGAAAAGCTGTAGAATTTGCTGAAGACTCTAAAACCCAAGGGTGGCTTGATTTACAAGCACATGCAATAACTGCTGAAGATGTAGTGATCGGTATTGCTGCTTCTGGCACCACTCCCTACGTAATTGCTGCTTTAGAAAAATGCAATGAAAATAATATTCATACTGGCTGCATTTCCTGCAATAAAAACAGCCCGTTGGCAATAGCCGCACGGTTTCCTGTTGAAGTTATCGTAGGTTCAGAATTTATTACAGGAAGTTCAAGAATGAAAGCAGGTACTGCTCAAAAACTCGTTTTAAACATGATTTCTACAGCCACAATGATTCAATTAGGAAAAGTAAAAGGAAATAAAATGGTAGACATGCAATTGTCTAACAATAAATTAATAGCTAGAGGTCAAGAAATGTTGGCAAAAGAACTAAACATACCACTAGACCAAGCTGCGCTATTAATTGCTAAATATGGAAATGTAAGAAATTCAGTTAAAAACTATAAGCAATGAGTATGAATGTAAATTTATTAGGAAAAGGGTTAAAGTATTTAGGAGTTGTTATCTTTTTATTTATTGCAGCACCAATTTCACTTACGATGGCATTCAAAGCACTCAAAAAGTTTGAAGACACCCCAAATGAGTACCTCTCGTACCTCTTATTAGCAGGCGCTGGGATTCTTATGGTTTTTACCATTTTCTTTGCTTTTAAAACTTTCAAAATTTTATTAAACGCTATTTTTAATACTTAGTAAAGTGCCAATATCTGATAGGTTCGTTATCCTACTTATCTGTCCAGATACTTTTGTAAGACTAATCTATTAAAAAATTCTAGCAAGCTATCACCCCTGTGAGGTGTTGGTTGTAAACATGCTACAAAAACTGGGCATTCTGCCTTACTTTTACTTAAAAAAAACAAGAGGAAATCAATTATTACGATTTTTTTGAGGTCACATTGGTTGTAAAAATAGACGCCTTTGGTCCAAGTAAATAGAGCCTGAATTACAAGTTCCTATTGCTGCTAAACTCAAAAACAGCATGCTCTTAAACTTAGCAAATACATTGCTTTCAATAGAAAACATCCAGGATAAACACACAGAGATGGAAGATTAATTGCTAGCATTCAAGAAGAAATTGATTTTACAACAGCCCAACAAATTTGTGATAAAAGAGAAATACCGTACGGTGCTTTTATAAAAAATAAAATAAACTGTGCTCGCTTTGTCACAAAGACTGTTGTGGTATCTTCCAACAATAAAAAAATCCAAAATCAGCTAAAAAATCAATGCTCTTGACCACATATATTATTGGAAACGTTATAAATTCACAACCACCAGAAGTAATTTATCTTGTGCTTCAACAAGAAATAACCAATACTAAAAATAGTACAATCCTAAAGAAAAATGTTTCTTCATTTTTTAATAAATGTTAAAAGGCAGTGCATTTAAAGGAGATAAAAACATCCAAATTTAGAAGTTTTTAAATTAAACCGTGCTACTTGTCTCGGGGACATTGGAAGAGATACTTGGTTTAAAATAGAAGCGAAATTGAATGCGGCAACATATACCTTAGCGAGATATAACGCGTTTGAAAAAAAAGACTTTACTGGCTTGCTAAAGGTTCAGAATACCACATTTAATTTTATGAAGGCCTACGAGTTTATACATGCGATAAATTGTAACGAGATTTATATTCAACAAAAAAAGAATACTTTCTATTTCCAATAAATACAATCATACTGTTCAAAAACATCTTTTAATAATGCACATGTGCTTTTATTTTAAAAAGAGCACAGTAAGTAAAAAACAAAAAAAAGCAGCTAATAAAATTAGCTGCTTTTTTTTATTTATTTTTATCCTTAACGAATCAACTTTTTATACTTGATTCTTTTTGGCATTAAATCTCCACCCAAACGGTTCTTTTTATTTTCTTCGTACTCAGAAAAAGACCCCTCAAAGAAATACACTTCACTATTGCCTTCGAAAGCTAAAATATGTGTACACACTCTGTCTAAAAACCACCTATCATGGCTAATAACAACAGCACAACCTGCAAAGTTTTCTAAACCTTCTTCCAGAGCTCTTAGCGTATTTACATCCAAATCATTTGTGGGCTCATCTAACAATAAAACGTTTCCTTCTTCTTTTAGCGTCATGGCTAAATGAAGCCTGTTACGCTCTCCACCCGAGAGTGTATTTACTTTTTTATTCTGCTCACTTCCAGAAAAGTTAAAGCGACTTAGATATGCACGAGAGTTTACTTGTTTGCCTCCCATCATAACTAAATCCTGACCATCAGAAAAGTTTTCCCAAATAGTTTTCTCCGGGTTTATGTTTGAATGTGCTTGATCTACATATGCTATTTTTGCAGTTTCACCAACGCTGAAGTTCCCAGCATCGGGTACCTCTTCTCCCATGATCATTTTAAAAATAGTTGTCTTACCTGCACCGTTTGGACCAATAATACCTACAATTCCAGCCTGCGGTAAGTTAAATGCTAAATTTTCATATAGCAATTTATCTCCAAAAGCCTTAGAAACGCCGCTTGCCTCAATTACATTAGTTCCTAAACGGGGTCCATTTGGAATGTAAATTTCAAGTTTTTCGTCCACTTGTTTTTGATCCTGACTCATTAATTTGTCATAGTTCTTTAAACGTGCTTTTTGTTTGGTCTGTCTTCCTTTCGCACCCTGTCGTACCCATTCCAATTCCCGTTCTAAGGTCTTCTGACGTTTCGAGGCAGTCTTACTTTCCTTCGCCATTCTTTGAGATTTTTGATCCAACCAAGAAGAGTAATTTCCTTTCCAGGGAATTCCTTCTCCCCGATCCAATTCTAAAATCCAACCCGCAACATTGTCTAGAAAATAGCGATCATGCGTAACCGCGATTACCGTTCCCTTATATTGGGCTAAATGGTGCTCTAACCAGTGCACAGATTCTGCATCTAAGTGATTCGTTGGCTCATCTAATAATAAAATTTCTGGCTCTTGCAATAGCAACCTACAAAGTGCGACTCTTCTTTTCTCTCCACCAGAAAGCACTCCGATTTTCTTATCAGAATCTGGAGTCCTTAAAGCATCCATTGCAATCTCTAATTTTGTATCTAATTCCCATGCATTGGCTGCATCAATTTTATCCTGCAATTCTGCCTGCTGTGCCATTAACTTATCCATCCGATCGGCGTCAGAATACACCTCTTCCAAGCCAAACATATCGTTTATTTTATTGTATTCATCTAAAATTGCAACAGTCTCAGCCACTCCTTCTTTTACAATTTCTAAAACCGTTTTTTCTGGATCTAACTGCGGCTCTTGTTCTAAATATCCTACATTATATCCTGGAGAAAAAGAAACATCTCCTTGAAAATTCTTTTCTACACCCGCAATAATTTTCAATAAAGTTGATTTTCCAGATCCATTTAAACCTAAAATTCCAATTTTTGCCCCATAAAAGAAGCTTAAATAAATATCTTTTAAAACCTGTTTTCCCGTTGATTGATAAGTTTTAGACAACTTATTCATCGAAAAGATTACTTTCTTATCGTCACTCATTATATTTTATATTTATATTTTGTTTTAAAATTACTGCCAAAAACACAGTTCTTTTTATACCCGGCCTTTCAAAGCGTTAAAAACCCAAGCAATACAGAAAAAACCAATACCAACGGTCGCAAAACCCCATCCAGCTACATCTTGATACTTATACGCACCCATTAAAATCAGAATTACTCCCATTAGTAACATCAACATGGTCGCCCATGCTAAAACCGTATTTTTATTCATTCCCATATTTTGTGATTCGTTCGTTAGGAGGCAAATATCGACAATTTGTTGCTTGTAACCCTAGAAAAGAATTACTTATTCGATGGTGGTGATCACAAGAACACTAAAACCTTCTTCCACCCATTCCTTGTCGATTTCTATTTCTATTTCTATTCATACTTTGCGGAGGTGCTGCCTCTCTTCTTGGAGGTTTTGGCACGAGGTCTCTTTTTTCTGCCCGTTGGTACTTTAACCACTTTTTAAATTGCCTTTTAGATAAAAAACTTTTCAACGCATCATTTAAAACCTTTTCATGCACAGCTACACTATCTCGAACGGGTAAAACGATGGACTCTATTTTTGTCTTAACCTTTTCTGCTAAATCTCTATTGGAATACAATTGTGCGCCTAAAGAATTAACCAGCAGCTCTACCTCTTGTAATTTCGGTGTATTTAAGAATGATATTTTTTTAATTTTATCATTGTACAAACGCAATTCTGTGATCGTTTTATTTTTAGTGATGTCTTTTTTTACCTTTATTTCCTTGGGTATCTCAGAAAATTTATAATAAAAAATAGTTGCTGCATTCCTGGCATTGTACTCAGGAAACTCAGGAGCCTCTTGCGCTATAGAAAAATAAGTAACCAGTAAGAAGAGTGCGATTAGTGCTTTTTTCATTTTTTTTGTTTAGGAAACAAAAGTATAAAAAGAATTACAATATCGCGGCCAATCTGCTCCCTTGATTGATCGCTCTTTTTGCATCCAGCTCTGCGGCCACATCAGCACCTCCAATAACATGTACTTTTTTACCAGCTGCTAACAAAGGTTCGTACAGCGCTCTGTGGGGAATTTGACCTGCACAAATAACTATGGTATCAGCTTCCAGCAACTTTTGCTCTTCATTTTGAACATAGTGTAAGCCTTGGTCATCTATTTTTGTGTAAGAAACTTCTCCTATAAATTGTACTTTCTTTTTCTTTAGCGTTGCTCTGTGAATCCAACCCGTAGTTTTTCCTAAATTACCACCAAACTTTCCTTTACTCCTCTTAAACATAAAAACTTCCCTTGGAGATGGGTGTGACACTGCTTTTTGTCCTTCAATTCCAGCTCTTGCTTTAAAAGTTTTATCAATTCCCCATTCCTGCAGCCAGGCATCTATATTTAATGCTGTAGAAGCTCCCTGATGCGTTAAGTATTCGGCAATATCAAAACCAATGGCACCTGCTCCAATAATTGCGACTCTTTTGCCTACCGGTTTTTGTCCTTTTAAGACATCTAAATATGTCAAAACATTTTTGTGTTGAATTCCTTCAATTTTCAATTCCCGTTGTTCAATTCCCGTAGCGATTACAATTTCATCAAAATCAGAAGTCAGTAAATCACCAACAGAAACTTTTGTGTTTAATTTTACTGTAACCCCATGCAATTCAAGTTGTCTTTTAAAATACCTTAAGGTTTCGTGAAATTCTTCTTTTCCAGGAATTATTTTAGCAATATTAAACTGCCCCCCCACTGCCGTATCCGCATCAAAGAGCGTAACATTATGTCCGCGTTGTGCTGCAATTGTGGCCGCCGACAATCCTGCAGGCCCTGCACCAATAACTGCTATCTTTTTCTTAATTTTTGCGGTGTTGTAATTTAATTCTGTTTCATGACATGCTCTAGGATTCACTAAGCAACTGGCTACTTTTTGCTCAAAAACGTGATCTAAACAAGCCTGATTGCATCCAATACACGTATTTATTTCGTCTGCCTTTTCTTGTGCTGCTTTATTTACCCATTCTGGATCTGCTAAAAAAGGACGTGCCATAGAAATCATATCAGCATCCCCATCTAATAATATTTTCTCAGCAGTTTCTGGCATGTTAATTCTATTCGAAGTAATTAACGGAATTTTAATTTCTTCTTTCATTTTTTTAGTAACCCATGTAAATGCTGCTCTTGGAACGGACGTCGAAATTGTTGGAATTCTCGCTTCATGCCAACCAATTCCTGTATTGATAATTGTTGCTCCTGCCTTTTCAATTTCTTTACCTAGCTGAACAACCTCTTCCCAGGAACTCCCATTTTCTACTAAATCTAACATAGACAACCTGTAGATAATTATAAAATCTTCCCCTACGGCTTCTCTCACTTGTCTTACTAAAGCAATTGGCAAACGCATTCTATTTTCATAATTTCCACCCCAACCGTCTGTTCTTTTATTTGTTCTTTTCGCAATAAACTGGTTTATTAAATAGCCTTCAGAGCCCATAATTTCAACTCCATCATACCCTGCTATTTTCGCCAACTCTGCACAGCTTACAAAATCTCGAATGGTTCTATTAATTCCTGACTGTGTTAACTTAAAAGGTTTGAAAGGTGTTATTGGAGATTTAATTTTTGAAGGTGCTACGTTCAAAGGATGATATCCATACCTTCCTGAATGTAATATTTGCATGCAAATCTTACCCCCTTCTCTATGCACTGCTTGCGTTATTTTTTGATGTTGTACTGCATGCTTTTCGGTAGACATTCGTGCCGCAAAAGGTGCTGTCCAACCCTGTACGTTTGGTGCTATTCCTCCTGTTATAATTAATCCCACACCCCCTTTTGCTCTTTCTGCATAATACGTTGCAATCCGATCAATACCGTTTTTCTCTTCTTCGAGACCGGTATGCATCGAGCCCATTAAAATTCTATTTTTTAACGTTGTAAAACCTAAATCTAAGGGTTCAAAAATATGCTTGTATTTCATAATTTAAAAATTAAATTTATTATGCATGCATAATAAGTAGCAAGATATGTTTATTTTTTGAAAAGAAAAAGTAATGAATTTGACTCCTTGGTTTTCATCTATAAGTATAGACCATCGTACAATCAATCTTTACTTCCACCTTTAATGATTTTGGTGTGCACCTTAATCCCAGTGCCCCGTCTTTCTTTTCTAATAGTTATGCATCGCCTTTAAAATTTCAGTTTGAGTATTCATAACAGACAGAGCATATTGCGTTCCTTTCTTTTTAATAGGAAAACCTGACAAAATCAAAAGAACACTTTCTTCTTTCGATTTAAGCTCGACAGTATCCCCGTACTGTTTAAAAACAATCATTTGATTGTCGGACAGCTTTGAAAGAACAATTCCATGTACGATAACGGCAGTCTCTTACACATCAATTAATGCTTCATGTGGTATGGCAATTCTTATTTCTATTTCCCTCTAGTGCTTGCTTTTGCCTTAAAAAAAGGCACAGAAGCTTTAGTTTCTAAAGGACCGATTTTAGCATTCTGACTCCCAGCAGTTGTGCTTAAAAATACTTTTTTGTCGTTTGAAAAGTCCACAGGAATTTGCCGTTTTCTATATGTTGATACCGGGGTGTTGTCATTTTATCTTTTGCATAGAAGTTCAGGGATAATCTAATTCCTTAAAAATATCCTACAATTAGAACAAATTCTTTAGTTGGATCTGCTATGTGAATAATACCAGTATCTGCTGTTGTCCATTGGACAGCTCCCAGCTTTAACCCTATGATTTCCTGGAGAATCTCTGTGTAATTATTCCCCTTTAAACAGCAACGTAATAGTCGCAAAACCTCTGTGTAGATGCAGACCTAAATCAAACAGATTGTTCAACTCAAAAATAGCATCAGTACCTTTACGATACAATAACAAAAAAGGATCTATATGCTCAATTCCTACTTAGCGTAATGAGTGATGTAGCTTTGTAAACTCCTATTAAAAAAAGAACCGCAAACTTTGTACTACACTGTTCTCTACTTTTACTTTGTTATTTTTTTCAAAATAAATTAATAATTTTGCATGTTTTAAATTGAACCCTATAAATCATCTCATTTTATCTAAAAGGTTACTTAAGACAAGTGCTTCCTCTTCCGATAACTTTTCTAAAAAAGAAACCTCTACACTGTCGTCTATAGCAGATAACAGAGATAAACCTAACGCTGTTATTTGAACATAAACAACTCTGCGATCCAGTTGACATCGGTCTCTTTTTATGAATTTTTTATCACACAACTTATCCATCAAGCGCGTTGCATTTGGAGCTCTCTCTATCATGCGATCTTTCACTATTTGCACTTTGATGCGCTCTTTTGCACCCCGTAAAATACGAAGTATATTGTATTGCTGGGGTGAAATACCATGTGGTTTAAAAAACACGTTTTCTTTGCTATTTAACCAACTTGCCGTATACTTTATATTGATGAAAGCTTTGAGCTTACTATTAATAAATTTTGATTTTATATCCTTTGAAATATCTCCCATGGTATCAATGTTTGGTGCATAATGAACTCTGTTAAGTTTTAAAAAATAATTTTTGTACCGAATCACTTTTTTATTTTCTTAAAACAAAGACAGTCGCGTCCAACGCACTTTATGCATTTACTTCTTTTTCGAATTCAGTAATTTGCTCTGACAATAACTTTAAAAGTGTAATGTCCATTAGCCTTCCTTCTTTAAAGTGTTCTTCAAAATTTGGAAGAGAAAAAGAATTAATTTTCTTCGCCCCCATTCTAGAAAATTTTTGAATTCCGGCCTCTAAAACAAATCTTCCGCCCATCGCTCCTGGTGAAGTAGACATTAACAAAACGGGTTTGTCTCTAAAAACATTTGCTTCAATTCGAGAACTCCAATCAAATATATTTTTAAAAGCCGCGGTATAAGACCCATTATGCTCTGCTAACGAAAGAATGAATCCATCATACTTTTCCAACAACGCGGTAAACCGTTTCGCTTGCTCTGGAAAACCTTTTTTTTCCTCATCTGTGCTGTACATAGACATTTCAAAATCTCTTAAATCGATGCTATCAAAAGCCGTGTTTTTTAAGTTTTCAGCAGCAAAAATTGCTAACTTTTTATTAATAGATATTGAACTTGTACTTCCTGCAAATGCTAATATTTTTCTCATACTATGCTTAATTTATATGATTTTTGATGTAGTTCGCGTTTCTCCTTTTACCATTCTGGCCACAGGACATTTCCCAGCAAAAAACAACAAGCGCTCTTTTTGTTTTACTGTAATCTCTTTTTCAAAAGAAATTTCTTCCGACAAATAGAATCCGTCTTCATCTTCTAATTGAGCAACATTTACGGTTATTTTTCCTACTTCCCAGTTTTTTCTTTCTGCATACATTCTAAGAGTCATGGCAACACAACCACCAATTGCCGTTAATAAATAGGCTACTGGTGTCGGACCAGTATCTCCCCCTCCTTCAGACTTAGGAATATCTATAAAAACAGAATGGGCCTTCATTTTTGCCGTCGCAAAATAATTCTTATTTGATAAAACTACTTTTGAATATACCATTATGTTGTTTATTCCCATTAAAAAACCTTAGTTTCAAAAACAAAGTTAAGCTATATTTATTTATTTTCCAAGGAAAATAAATCCATGGAACCATTAACAGCTGCTGTAATAATACTTACTGTATACCCCCTTAATTTGCGCATATTCTAATCGTACAATCGTCCGCACATCTGCAATCTCCTCCGTCTCTATCATTTTGAAAGCACCTGTAAAACTAATTTCCAATACTTCAATTTCTTCATTTTCAATCGCCATACCTCCTCCTTCAGATACTGTATCCTCTTTTTCATAAGCCTATATAAAAAGAGATACTCGCTCTTTTACTGTTCCAAGCAACAAAAAAATAGTGCATGCTTTTTGTACTTCGAAAATACGATAACCAACATCCTACTAAACTTCGCGAAGTACACCTATTTTTGCTGATTCGTTTTTATCAATAGCACACCCACAACCTGTATTAACGATCCTCTTGAAATACCCGTTGTATCGACTGACATTCTAAATTACCGCAATAAAAGTACTTTTTTCGTCTTGAGGTTGTATCGTACAATCGCAGCACCCTCTGTTTTTTCATAAAATTCATAAATTCAGTTTATTACTTCTCTACTTTTAAAAGTGAAGTCAAAATTGATGTGCTCTAAAGTCCCCCGAAAATTAGAAATTAGTTTAACACTTGCATTTTGTAACTTTTCTTTAATTTTCATATCGCACTGTTTATGAAGACCCGAAGCGTAACATTCTCTTTTAAATATAAAACACCCTATCTTTTTTACCAAACTGCAAACAAAAGAATCTTTCTAAATACCAAAAACCTCCTTAGAGTTTCATCAGAATATTTCCTAATTTAGCCTAAATTAAGAAACATATTTTTATGGATTTAAACTTCAATAAAAACGAAGATTATAACAAGCTTTTAGCCTCTGACTTGCGCAAACGTTTTGCGAAGGTAAAGCTAGGTGGCGGTCAAGAGAGGATTGAAAAACATCATGAGAAAGGGAAAATGACTGCTCGTGAGCGAATCAATTATTTATTAGATCCAAAAGAAAAATCTATAGAAATTGGGGCTTTCGCCGGCGAAGCCATGTATGAAGAGCACGGTGGATGTCCTTCTGGAGGAGTTGTGGTAAAGATTGGATATATCAGAGGAAAACAATGCATTGTTGTTGCAAATGATGCAACCGTGAAAGCAGGTGCCTGGTTTCCAATTACGGGAAAAAAGAACTTGCGGGCCCAAGAAATCTCCATAGAAAATAAATTGCCCATTATCTACTTAGTAGATTCTGCGGGGGTTTACTTGCCCTTACAAGATGAAATATTTCCAGATAAGGAACACTTCGGACGTATTTTCAGAAACAATGCAATGATGAGTAGTATGGGAATTACCCAAATTTCTGCAGTGATGGGAAGCTGTGTCGCAGGGGGTGCCTATTTGCCAATTATGAGTGATGAAGCCATTATTGTAGATAAAACTGCAAGTATTTTTCTTGCAGGAAGTTACCTTGTAAAAGCTGCTATTGGCGAGTCTATCGACAACGAAACTCTGGGAGGTGCCACGACACACTGTGAAATTTCTGGAGTACTCGATTACAAAGCGAAAGATGATAAAGACGCGCTGGATAAAATAAAATTTATTGTGGACAAGATTGGTGATTATAACAAAGCTGGTTTTAGCAAAACCAAAGCCTTTTCACCTGCAGAAAATGAAGATGATATTTTTGGAATTCTTCCAAAAGAGAGAAACGCACAATATGATATGTTAGAAATCATCAAGCGATTGGTGGACAAATCTGAATTTGAGCAATACAAAGAAGGCTACGGAAAAACAATAATCACTGGATATGCTAGGATTGACGGATGGGCAGTTGGCATTGTTGCCAATCAGCGAAAATTAGTAAAAACTAAAAAAGGTGAAATGCAATTTGGCGGTGTTATTTATAATGACTCGGCAGACAAAGCTACCCGTTTTATTGCAAATTGTAATCAGAAAAAAATACCCTTGGTATTCTTACAAGATGTTACTGGCTTTATGGTAGGAAGTAAGTCAGAACACGGAGGAATAATAAAAGACGGTGCAAAAATGGTAAATGCAGTCAGTAACTCGGTAGTTCCAAAATTTACCATTATTATTGGAAATTCCTATGGAGCTGGAAACTACGCCATGTGTGGAAAAGCATACGATCCAAGACTTATTGTTGCTTGGCCTTCTGCTGAATTGGCGGTAATGAGTGGTAATTCTGCTGCCAAGGTATTACTTCAGATAGAAACAGCGTCCCTTAAAAAACGAGGAGAAAAAATTACCCCTGAAAAAGAAGCGGCACTCTTTGATCAAATAAAATCTCGGTATGATGCACAAATCTCGCCATACTACGCAGCAGCAAGAATATGGACGGATGCTGTTATAAACCCTCTAGATACTCGAACATGGATTTCTATGGGAATTGAAGCAGCGAACCATGCACCTATTCAAAAACCTTTTAATATGGGAATTTTACAAGTTTAGTAAATAATACCTATTCAATAATAAGTAATAAATGGCTGTTATCACAATTCGCCATTTTTTTATGCACTATTTTTGCAAAACAATAAAATATAACATGAATAAAGCTATTTATATCGCTACCGTAGAATCTGACAGTGGTAAATCTTTGATATCCCTCGGTCTGTTGCGCGTAATGTTAACAAAATCCGCTAAAGTCGGTTACTTTAGACCGATTATCAATGAATTTGACAGTGACGGTTATGATGAACATACCAAAACAGCTATTAATTTCTTTAATTTAGACATCGATTATAAGGATTCTTTTGCTTACAAGCAAAGTGAGGTGGTTTCTCTTTTAAGTGCAGGAAAAGGAGCTGAAATGATTCATAATGTCATTGAAAAATATAAAAAGATCGAGGCCAACTATGATTACGTATTAGTTGAAGGTACCGATTTCTCTGGTGAAGTAGGTTTTACCGAATTAGATGTGAATCTAATGATTGCTAAAAACTTAAACATTCCAGCATTAATTGTAGGTTCTGGAAACGGAAAGAAAAAGAAGGATTTTATAAATACGATGCAACTTACCTACAACTCTTTCATTCATAAAGAGGTGGATGTTCTTGGAATCATTGCCAACAAAATTGAAGAAGACGAAGTAGACTATATTCGTGAAGAACTCACTAAAAATTTTCCCGAAAAGCTACAGATAGACATCATTCCAAAAATAGATTTCTTAGCATTTCCAACTGTAAAAGAAGTCGTAGAAACATTGAACGGACGTGTTTTATTTGGAGCTCAATTTTTAGACAACGCTATTGGTAGCTATAGCACGGGCGCAATGCAATTGAGAAATTACTTAACGCGTATTAAAGAAAATGCGTTGGTCATTACACCAGGAGACAGAGCAGATATTATTTTAGGTGCTTTGCAGGCAAATGCCTCTAAAAATTATCCTAAAATTGCAGGAATTATTTTAACCGGTAGCATCATTCCAGAAGCGCCTATCCTAAAATTAATAGAAGGAGTACAATCCACAGTTCCTATTATTTCCGTTGACGGTGGCACTTTTAGTGTTTCCAATAAAATTGGTGCTGTACAATCCAAAATCTATTCAACACACAATAAAAAAATATTATTGTCACTCGATACTTTTGACAAATATGTAAATGCAGAAGGTCTAGCAAATATTCTGACCTCCTATCGGTCACAGAAATTAACCCCCAGTATGTTTCAATATAATTTATTGCAAAAAGCACGAATTGTTAAAAAACACATTGTATTACCAGAAGGCGACGATGAACGTATTTTGAAAGCTGCAGCACGTCTACAATTACTAGATATTGTTGATTTAACGCTGTTAGGTGACCGCAATACAATTCAGTTAAAATGCGATCAAATTGGTCTACAAATTGACTTAAATGCGCTAAACATTCTAAATCCTGAGAATTCCATTCACAACAAAGATTTTGCAACCACACTTTTTGAAGCAAGAAAGCACAAAGGAATGTCCGAAACAACTGCGATGGATTTAGTGCATGATGTTTCCTACTTCGGAACGCTAATGATTCTGAAAGGTTTGGCTGACGGAATGGTTTCTGGAGCAGTTCACACGACCATGCATACCATAAAGCCTGCCTTGCAATTGATAAAAACAAAACCAGGAGTTACGGTGGTATCCTCTGTATTTTTTATGTGTTTGTCGGATAGAGTTTCGGTAATGGGAGACTGTGCCGTAAATCCAAATCCAAATGCAGAGCAACTTTCTGAAATTGCTATTTCCTCCGCCGCCTCCGCTGAAGCTTTCGGAATTGAAGCAAAAGTTGCGATGCTCTCTTATTCTTCCGGAAGTTCAGGAAAAGGGGAAGAGGTAGAAAAGGTAAGAAAAGCAACGACCTTGGCCAAAGAAAAAAATCCAAATTTAAAAATTGAGGGACCCATACAATACGATGCGGCAGTAGACCGATCAGTTGCAAAAACAAAGATGCCAGATTCAGAAGTTGCAGGACAAGCTTCCGTATTGATTTTTCCCGATTTAAACACAGGAAACAATACGTACAAAGCAATCCAACGGGAAACTGGGGCACTGGCCATTGGTCCGATGTTACAAGGTTTAAATAAACCTGTAAATGACTTAAGTAGAGGCTGTACTGTTGATGATATTTTTAATACTGTTCTGTTAACTGCTATTCAAGCAAATCAATAAGCCATGAAAATACTTGTTTTAAATGCGGGTTCTTCTTCCCTGAAATATCAGGTGATCGAAATGCCAAATCAAACGGTCGAATGTATCGGAATGATTGAAAATATTGGAACAGACTGTGCTATTTTTTCACATGAAAAAGATGGTGAAAAACAGCAAAGAACATTGTCTGTACTGAACCATACAGTGGGCCTTAAAAAAGTTACAGAAACTTTATTAGATGCAAAAATTGGTGTCATCCAACATGTCGAAGAAATTAAAGCTGTCGGACACAGAGTGGTACATGGTGGAAGTAAATTTAGCAAAACGGTTGTAGTCGACACCGAAGTTAAAAGTAGTATTCGCATGTTATTCGATCTCGCTCCTTTGCACAATCCTGTGAGTTTAGCTGGCATTGAGATTGCTGAAACCCTCTTTAAAACTGCAAAACAAATTGCTGTTTTCGATACCGCCTTTCATCAAACCATACCAAAAACAGCATATCAATATGCCATAAAAAACTCATTTTTAGAAACGCATAAAATTAGAGCCTATGGATTTCATGGAACGAGCCACAAATATGTTTCAGAAAAAGCCATAGACTATTTGGGCGAAAAGTCTAAAAATATCATTAGCATTCACTTAGGAAATGGCTGTAGCATGTCTGCAATTAAAGACGGAAAAAGTATAGAAAACTCAATGGGTTTTGCTCCTATGAACGGCTTAATTATGGGAACACGTTCTGGGGATATTGATCCATCAACTATTTTTTACCTAATAAATGTTCTTAATAAAACAGATAGAGAAGTTTATAACTTATTGAATAAAGAATCAGGTATGCTTGGTTTAACTGGATACTCGGACTTAAGAGAAATCTCAGAGAACGCTAAAAGTGGTAATGAAGAATGTAAAAACGCCTTGGAGTTAGCAGGATACCGCATTCGAAAGTTTATTGGTTCTTACACCGCGATTCTAAACGGATTAGATGCACTTATTTTTACTGCTGGAATTGGAGAAAACTCTGCAATCATGCGAAAAATGGCTTGTGAAAACTTGGACTTTTTGGGCATTCAATTAGATTCAGAAAAAAATGAAATTCGCTCAAAAGAGATTCGAGAAATTCAAACAGTAACGTCCAAAGTAAAAATATTAGTGATCCCCACAAATGAGGAACTTGAGATTGCAAAACAAACCTATCAAATTATAAAATAACATACTTTTTTGGTTTTTATTTTAAGACATCCGTGCAGCTAAAAACAGCCGTATCCATTTTCTCAATGAGATACTTTCAACCCCTATAAATAGGTGCAACAAAAAATTGTGAAAACACATTCAAATTTTTACATTTGTGCAGTAATAAAAACGAAGATTAGAAATGGGTAGAGCATTCGAACTTAGAAAAGGTCGTAAAATGAAACGTTGGTCAGCGATGGCAAAAACTTTTACTAGAATTGGTAAAGACATTGTCATGGCGATCAAAGATGGAGGTCCAAACCCCGATTCAAATTCTAGATTAAGAGCAGTCATGCAGAATGCAAAAGCTGCAAACATGCCAAAAGAAAACGTAGAGCGTGCCATAAAAAAAGCTACTGATAAGGATACTGCTGACTACAAAGAAGTCTTATTTGAGGGCTATGCACCGCATGGAATAGCACTTCTTTTAGAGACTGCCACTGACAACAACAATAGAACAGTCGCCAATGTGCGTTCTGCCTTTAACAAATGCGATGGGAATTTAGGAACTTCTGGATCCGTTGTTTTTATGTTTGATCATGTGTGTACTTTCACAATCAAAAAAGAAGACATTACCATTGATTTGGAAGAATTAGAGTTGGAACTGATTGACTTTGAAGTTGAAGAAGTTTTTGATGATGAAGAAGGAATTATTATCTATGCTCCTTTTGAGCAATTTGGCGCTATTCAATCTTTCTTTGAAGAAGATAATGTTGAAATTTTATCCTCAGGATTTGAGAGAATTCCAACTACCACCTCGAAACTGTCAGAAGAGCAGCAGGCAGATGTAGAAAAGCTTTTAGAAAAATTAGAAGAAGACGAGGATGTACAGAATGTATACCACTCAATGGAAATGTAAAATACATTAATTAAAATTAATTAAATCTAATGTTTTTTTACGTTGGATTTTTTTTGTGGCTGTTTCCACAAAATGATCAATAAAATATGTTTTTTTAGGAACTTCGAATTTGGACACTTCTGCCTTTTTAATGTCAAGGACACACGGCGGTCCTTCCACTACTAATACAAGCTTTTCACCTAAAACATCGTCTTGAATTCCTGCCACAAAAAAACGTTGCTTCATTATACTTCCTAATTTTTCCTCGATGCGCTCAGGGTATAATTTTATTCCACCAGAGTTAACGACATTGTCAAACCTTCCCAACCACTCAAATTGGGTATCCGAAATTAAACGAACCACATCATTCGTAAAAATAACCACATCTGAAATAGTTGTGTTCTTTAGTACCAAACAATTTCTTTCATCCTTATAAATCTCTGTTTGTGGCAGGGTTGTATAAAAGTCTTTGTGTAGTGATTGCTCACTTGCCCCCCTGTAAAGAGGGCTGAAATTATTCAATTTTTTAACGGCAATGTGTGTAATAGTTTCAGTCATACCGTAAGTTCCAAATACCGCTGTCACCACGTGTTGTAGTTTCTCTTGAAGGGTATGAGAGACGGCACCTCCTCCGATAATCAATTTTTTAATCCTGTGTATGTTGTCGATTGCATTTTCAGCCTGCATTGGCACCATTGCCGAAAAATCGTAAGCTTTAAAATTATCTTTTAAAGGGTTAGAATCTGCAGGACCTACATCTAGATGCCAACCTAAAGTAAGCGCCCTTACCAGCATCATTTTGCCCGCAATGTAAACTACTGGCAAACACAGCAGGGCACTTGTATTTTCATGTAATCCAAAGAAAACACCTGTGGCAATTGCAGAGTTCTGCATTTGACTTTTTTGTAACTTTATTTCTTTTGGTGTTCCAGTAGATCCTGAAGTCTTTACAAGAACATATTCCTTATTAGAAAACCATGCTTCTAAAAATTGATGTGTATCTATAGAAAGTTTGGATGTATAATTCAATAGATCATCCACCGAGGCAAACGAATTTGAATTTAATTTGAAATCTTTATGAAAATTAATATGCTTTAACTTCATTTTGAATATGCGCTATTTTTTATAACCTACTTGGTCGTGTAATTTTACCTGATAGCTTTTCTTTCCAGTCTGTCCATCCATATTTTTTTGAGAATAAAAACAACATGAACGGGTATAAAATAAAAACCAGTAAGAACGTCTCCCACGTTGCTGAAGGTTCTGAAATATCAACATACAATGCGTCAGTTTGAAAAACAGTCCAATCTGTAGTTACAAGAAATGCCGCCGTAATATTATTAACGGCATGCAGACCTAAGGCAATCTCGGTTCCCTCGTCCATCAACGTTACAATACCAAAAAACAAACCAGTACCAATATAAAAAATCATTATGCTTTGACCTAACTTAGCAACTTCAGGATTTGTACCGTGTAATATTCCAAAAACCAAAGAGGTAATAATTAGAGGAACCCATCTGTTTTTCACTAAAATTCCAATTCCTTGCATAAAATAACCTCTAAAAAGTAATTCTTCAAAACTTGTTTGGAATGGAATACAGACAATAGAGATTGCCACTAAGATGAAAAAGGGAACTGCATTAAAATTCCAAGTGAAATTTTCTGGGGCTAAAAAAATAGAGATATAAGTCATTGCAACGGCTAAAAACCCCCAAACAAAAAAGCCATAAAAAAACCGTTTCCAATCTATTTTATCCCTGCTTGTTATTAAAGATGTAATGCTTCTGTTGTGAATATATTTTACCGCAATTCCCAAAAAAACAAATCCTATAAAGAACATAAAGAGCGTCAAAAATAGCATGAGATTTTTGTCTAAACCGGCTGTCATAAAATTTTCTTGTGCAAAAGCTGTAAATTCACTTGCACTTTCAGATTTTGCCGCCACCGCAATAATCAATGGTAGAACACCTAATATTTGCCATCCAAAAAACACCAATAAGATTGCAAATAACCAGTGATACCATTCATTTTTACCCTTATATGCTTGCTGTATAAAATTCATTTTTTAATTTATATTAAAACTCCAGTTTTTAGAATTATTGTAGTGCAATCTCCCTTTTTCAACTTCTAACGGGCTCTCAAAATTATTGCTAAACAAATTCCCTGTTCCTAAACCTTGTGGCAATTCATTCTTTAAGGTATGTGTAAATTGCGCAATTGCATTCAACCCAATATTACTTTCCAATGCGGAGGTAATCCACCACTTTATTTGTTCACTTTCCACAATCTGTATCCATTCTTTACTTCCGCCAAAACCTCCAACCAGACTTGGCTTTAATATAATAAATTGTGGCTTTATCATTTGTATCAGCTTCTTTTTTTCCGCTCTCGCAAACACGCCTATTAATTCCTCGTCTAATGCGATCGCTAGTGGCGTTTTTTCGCATAACCAAGCCATCTCTTCCAATTGCCCTTGTTGAATTGGCTGCTCAATAGAATGCAGTGATAAATCTGATAGTATTTTTAATTTCTCCAATGCATTTTGTGGATTAAAGGCTCCGTTAGCATCCACCCTTAACTCAATCTCTTTAGAAGAAAACTCGCTTCTAATCACTTTTAATAAAGCCACTTCAGCGTCAAAATCAATAGCACCTATTTTCATTTTAATACACGAAAATCCAGATTTTAATTTTTCTTGAATCTGTTCTTTCATAAACTGCTGATCTCCCATCCAAACCAAACCATTGATAGGAATACTATGCGTTCCTTTTGTAAACTCTGAAGGAAACAATTCGAATTTATCTTGACTTTGTAAAGACAAAAAAGCTTGTTCTAAACCAAACTGGATTGAAGGAAAGTTTATAAACTCGACTAGTAGTTGCTCTAAACCGATCTGTATGTTCTTGCAAGCCCAGCTCATTTTTTCTTCATAATTGGAAACGTCATCAATACTCAGTCCTCGAAACAAACCAGTCTCTCCAATTCCTACTTTACCCTGATCTTCTAAAATAAAAAACCATGTTTCTTTTGTTCTTAAAACTCCACGAGAGGTCCCACTTGGATTTTTAAAATTTAGAAGGTATTTCTTATATGCTGCTTTTATCAAAATGCTACTATTTATATGAATATAATGGGAATTATAAACTGCAATCTATAAAACAAATTTCACCTTTTTGCTTCTATATATTTCTTAAAATTCTCCAGATATGATTGGTCTTGCGCACGAAAAGTTCCCTTAAAATAGGGAAACATACACCCCATCAAAAAAGACTCACTCTGGCAACTAGCCTGCAAACTAATTCGCGTTTTTCCGTTTTCTCTCGTAAAAATAAAATCATCTTTTTTAAGCATATTTTCTGCGTCATAAAATAAAGTGATCTTCTCATTTGGCACATATGCCACGATTTTTTTTGTCATCACAATTTCCTGCCCTTGATTTAAAACAACCACCTTGTAGGCACTCCCTGCAACACCAATATTGTTCTGAAAAACTTCGATTGACTTAATTTCTGGAATCCAATTTTTAACACTGTCCATTTGTGTGAAACTTTCAAAAACAGCTTCAATTGGCCTCTCTACAAGTACTTTGGCTGTATAACTAGTATCTCTTATTACCAAGCCAGTTGCTAAAAAACCAAGCACAAATATCGAAATAATGATTAAAATTACTCTTATTGTTTTCATAGATCTATTCTTATTTTTTCCGTACCACTAGTGAGTAATCTTGTTTCCCTTATTTTTAAAAAAACTGCCCAATTCCAAAAAGCACAGCAAACAAGAAGGTGCTCAATGCTACTTTTTTTAACTCTCCATCCAAAGCTGCAGGAACCACATTTTCTGATACTGTAATCATGTTTTTAAAGAGTGGAATAAAAGCCACTAAAAAAAGTAATTGATAGATAGAACGATAATCTAAAAATACATACGTCAACGCGGCAACAAGTGCAGTTAACACTAAAAAATAATGATATATTTTTGCTTTATCGAACCCTAACTTTACCACCATTGTGTTTTTATTGTTCTTTTTATCTTCCTCACGATCTCGCAAATTATTTAAATTTAAAACAGCTGTGCTTAAAAGACCGACTGAAAACGCCGGTAAAAAGATGAGAGCTTGTAGCTGTTTTGTGTATAAAAAATAACAGCCTACCACACTTAAAAGTCCAAAAAAGACAAAGACAAAGACATCTCCAAAACCACTATAGCCGTATGCTGAATTCCCTACTGTATATTTTATAGCTGCCGCAATAGAGGCCACTCCTAAACCAAAAAACAGAAAAGAAAATCCGAAGTTCTCACTACCAAAAGAAACATAAATCAGCAACAGCGCAAAAAATAATGTAAGCACTGTAGTCACTACCATTGCGTTTTTCATTTGTCTCGGCGAAATTGCCCCCGATGAAACCATCCTTGCTTCTCCAATTCTATTTTTATCAGCCCCTCTTATTCCGTCGCCATAATCATTGGCAAAATTTGACAGTACTTGAAAACCAATGGTTGTCAAAATTGCCAGCCAAAAAATGGAGGTTTCCCAAACAGAGTTTCGTATACTACCTTCAGATAGTTTATTCAAAAATTCATTCCCCAGATAACTACCTACAATAATTCCGGAAATAGACAACGGCAGTGTTCTCAAACGTGCCGCTTTAATATAACTTTTTACATCCATGACTTTATACTGGTTTCCACTTTAAACAAGGTATAATTATAAATTTCTTGCGCACTTTCCATCGAAATACACGGAATTTTTATTTTTCCAGAAGCAGTTTGAAAAACGACATCTACCACTTCTCTATTCGCCTGCAATATGGTTTGTTTTAACTGTATGTTCTGAACTTTAAAAAAAGGCAAATACGTTCGATGTGTTTCTATGCTTCCCGAATTTAATACGAGTATATTCTCATTAAAATAATAATACCGTTTTCTATATTGTAATTCTACAAAGAATACCACAATAGGAAACAATATAAGATTGACTAAGAAAATCCAAATACCTAGTTGAGAAACTACAAATAGCACGTTTAAAGCCACTAAAAAAACAATACTTCTTAGGTACATCCTAAATTTAAAATACACATTTGAAAAATTTTTCTTTTCAGCTTCCAAAATTTCATTCGGAAAAAGCAAGTTTGTAATTATCGCTATTTGCTCTTTTTTACAGCCTACTATCTTAATAATTTTATCTTGCTTCTTCTTCACTTTTCCGCTGACTGCTTGCTTAAATGTAATGAAAGAGATCCCTAACTTCTTTTTTATTGGATTGTGAGAAATTGTAATGTGCTGTACTTTATCTTTCTTTAAAACGATAGACTTTTTAGTTATTAGACCTTGATAAATCTCCAAAGCATTGTCCTTTAAATAAACCCTTAAATTAAAATGTCTTAACAATACACGCACCACAGAGCTCACGACCGCAATTATAGTTAAAAACAGCAGCAGCCCAATAATTAAAAAAACACTGCTCTGTAAAGCAGAACTGTTTTTAAAAATATAATTATCCAATACTTCCTGCTTTCCTAAACCGTTAGAAATTTCACTAATTTGTTGGTAAAAACCGACGAGAATCGCAAATAGTAGCACTAAACTTTGCAAATGATTTTCGGTAAGGCTCACTTTGATTAAGGCGCTTAAACCAACCTTTAATAAAGGTGATTTATTTTCCTTAGCCTCTGCTTTAAAAGCGTTTACATCAATAGTAACCCTATCCTTCAAAGCACTTGCTTCTGCAAATGACAACGCTTTAATTGAAATCTCCGCTTTACTGGATCCGGCAGTCTCAATATTTACTTCGTGAACATTAATTAATTGCTGAATGACATTTTGCTTGAAATTAATATTCTGGATTCTGTCAAAGGGAATGGAAGTGCTTGTCTTTTTCAAAATTCCCTTTTCTAAAATAAAATGCTGATTTTCTATTTTAAATTGAAAGTTTTTAAAAATTAAAAAGGCTCTTATTAAAAAAAACAAAAGCAATCCGCCAACACTCAAATAAATATAAAAAACTGTGGATTCTGATATGTTTGAAAATTTTTGAAGAAAGATTACAAGGAGCAACCAAAACGCTTTGAGCGCCGTGTATATTAAATTCAGATAAATCACAAGAATTCCTTTTTTAGACTGCCTTCTAAATTGGCTAAAATTCTCTGTGCTATCCATCGATTTTGGTACTAATAAATTCCTTTATTTGTTCTGCTTCCTCTTTTAAAAGTCCAGGAACTTTTAAATCGTCGCTACTATCACCTGCTGTAAACACGCTCAAAGAAACAAAACCGAAGTAACGCGCAATCGGACCCTGATCTATTTCTACGTGCTGTATCCTGTTAAAAGGAACCGTTGTTAAGCTTTGTAACAAAACCCCTTTCTTATAAGAAATATCTTTCTCTCTAACCGCGTACTTCCTTTTTTTAAAGCCAATGACTTTCAAAAATAACACGGTAATAAACGCGAGTGATAAAAGAGTATATAGCCAAAAAACATCAAAATTTAGTATTACAACAGCTTTATAATTAATGATAAAAGCCACTAAAAATAATGCCACGAAAAGCAAGGTCGTTTGGATTACAATTACTTTAAAATACTTGTTATGAATTGACTTAAAATCAATTTTCGCAACCTCTGGAAACGTAGTAACGGTATTGTTTTGAAAAAAATCTGGCATGAAAATTAGTAGAGTAAAGCTTCCGTTATTGATATTGGTGCATTGTTTAGCAACGCCTGTACAAAAACACCTTTGTGTTTTCTGTTTAGTTGCTTTTTGTGGGCAGTAGCTTCTTTGTACGTTTGAAAAGCCCCAATCCTATATTTAAAGAAGGTACCTTCTTCATAAACATTTACATTTTCTATGACTTCAAGTTTTTTATATTCTTTTTTACATGCGGCTATTTGTACTGTAAAAATTAGTGCTTCTTCCAGTTTCACAGGCTCTTTCAAAAGTACTACTTCCTTTTCTGGAGTGGTATCGGAAGGAGTCTCTTTTTTCTTTTCATCTTTAACACATGAAAAAAAAACTAAACAAAATACTGCTAAAAATATCTTTTTCATCTTATAAGTTGTTTGCTTCTGCGATTAATTCTGCAATGTCTTTCACCACAACGGCTGCTTCTTTTTCTTTGAACTTAATTCCGTCTGTCATCATTGTGTTGCAATATGGACAGCCAGTAGCAATGATGTCTGGTTTTGTTTCTAAAGCTTCTTCTGTTCTTAGAATGTTTACTTCTTTGTCTCCTGCCTCTGCATCCTTAAACATTTGGGCACCCCCTGCCCCGCAACACAAGGCAGATCTTTTATTGCGTTTCATCTCTGTTAAATTCACGCCAAGTCTCTTAATTAAATCTCTTGGAGATTCGTAAATATCATTTCCCCTCCCTAAATAACAAGGATCGTGAAAGGTCACTCTTTTTCCTTGAAGTGTGGTTTGATCGATTTTCAAACGGCCTTCAGCAATTAAATTTTGTATGAATTGCGTATGATGATAAACTTCATATGTCCCCCCTAAACTTGGATATTCATTCTTTAAAGTATTGAAAGAATGCGGATCACAAGTCACAATTTTTTTGACTTCATATCCGTTTAAAACCTCGATATTCATCATTGCCTGCATCTGAAACAAAAACTCATTTCCAGCTCTTTTAGCAGCGTCACCAGTAGAAGACTCTTCAACTCCTAGGACCGCAAAATCTACCTTTGCCTGCTGTAATATTTTTACAAATGCCCTTGTTATTTTTTTCGCTCTATCGTCATAACTTCCTGCTGCACCCACCCAAAACAACACTTCTGGTTGTTTTCCCTGAGCCATCATATCTGCCATTGTAGGTACTATCATATTTTTAGCTTTGTGTTTCTTGTGTTATATGTGAAGTTTATTCAACTTCTATTTAAACGTGTCTTTTAAAATTTGTTTACTCCTCGTTTGCCCAATTTAAACGATCCTGCTGATTGTATTGCCAAGGTGCTCCATTATTTTCGATGTTTGTCATCATCATATTTAATTCTTGAGGAGCAGCACTTTCCTCCATCACAAGATACCTTCTCATATCCATAATAATTGAAAGTGGGTCTATATTCACGGGACACTCTTCTACACAAGCATTGCAACTTGTACACGCCCAAAGTTCTTCTGGTAAAATATAGTCATTCAATAATTGTTTACCATCTTCTTTAAATGTTCCGCCATTTGCATCTATATTTCTACCAACCTCTTCCATCCGATCTCTGGTATCCATCATAATTTTACGCGGAGATAATTTTTTACCAGTAAGGTTTGCGGGACAAGCAGAAGTACAGCGACCACATTCCGTACAAGTGTATGCATTTAAAAGCTGTATTTTATTCAAATCCAAAACATCTGACGCTCCAAATTTCTCAGGAATTTCCTCATCTGCTCCCGTATCAGGTGCTGCATACGGATCTGCATCAGGATCCATCATTAGCTTCACTTCATTCGTTACGGAAGCCAAGTTGTTGAATTGTCCTTTTGGATTTAAGTTTGCAAAAAAAGTATTTGGGAACGCTAATAAAATATGCAGGTGCTTTGAATAAAAAAGATAATTTAAGAAAACTAAAATTCCTAAGATATGAAACCACCAAGCTGTGCGCTCAATTGCATGCAAACCACCCACTGAAAAGCTCCCGAATAAAGGCACTAAAAACTGACTTATTGGGTTTCCAATCCCTCCTTCTTGAAAAGAAGTGTCCGTTGCATTCATTACCAAAAAAAGGGTCATTAAAACCATCTCAAAATAGAGTATGATATTCCCATCCATTTTCGGCCAGCCTTTCATCTCTGGACTCAAAAAACGCTTGATATTTGCCAAATTCCTACGAGTCCAAAAAAGTGTAACCACTACAAATACCAGCGCTGCTAGTATTTCAAAAGTCGCAATTAGAAAAGCATAAAAAGAAGCACTTATAAAGTTCTGAAATATCCTGTGTGTACCTAAAAGCCCGTCAATTACAATTTCTAACACCTCAATATTAATAATCACAAACCCCACGTAAACAATCACATGTAAAAAACCTGAAAAAGGTCTTCGCACCATCTTAGATTGTCCAAGCGCAATTTTAAACATATTTTTCCAACGCGCAGCAGTGTTGTCTGTACGATCAATTTTTTTTCCTAGATTTATATTTCTAAAAATTTTGCGAATATTCATCGCAAAAAAGCCGAGCCCTAAGGTGAGAGCGATTGCAAAGAGTATATTTGGTAGATATTGCATTAGAATATTGCTAAAAGTTAAAATTAATTTTTTATTTCGACAGCATACGGATCTGGACTTTTACCAAAGATAGAGAAATGAATGTATCTTTTTGGATGTAATTTTATATCTCTGAGTAGTTCTTCAAGTTCTTTGGTAGCCGCTTCTAAATTATCGTACATCCTTTCATCGTTGAGTAACTTGCCAATGGTGCCCCCTCCGTCATTAATTTTTCGAGACATTTGATTAAAATTACCAACAGCTTCCTCTGCTTTTGCCACCATTTCACCGAAATCTATCGCACTAATGCTGTCGGACACTTTGCTTAAATTTTCGGTAATTTTTTTAGTGTTTTTAATGGTACTTGTTAAATTTTCCTGATTGTCAGAAATCATTGTATTCACCGCTTGAATCGTTTGTCTAATGTCCGAGATGGCCCCTGATAAATTAGCAATAGAACGATTAATTTCATTGACACTATTTTCGTTCAAAACTCTATTGATACTGCTAAATAAAGTATCTGTTCGCACAATTACTCTTTCTATTTTCTGTTGCAATGGATTTAATCTTTCTCCAATAGAGGTAAACAGACTTTCTTCCATTTCACCATACAAAAGATCTCCAGAGACCGCTGTTTCGCCTTCATAGTTTGGAATTATCGCTAAACTAGAACCGCTTAACGGATTGGGAGAATATATTTTTACAATGCTTTTTCTTGAAAACTCGAACTCATTTTCTACGGTAAAAGTTACAATTAAAGATCCTCTTCTCTCTATGCTTGTATCAAATTCAATTTTATCTACTTTACCAACTTTTAATCCGTTTATAGTTACTGGACTGGCTTTTGAAAGTCCACCAATCTTCGCATACTCTACTAGAAATACTCTAGAACCAGAAGCAAATAAGTTTTCACCTTTTAAAAAATTAAATCCCCAAACAAAGAGCACAATAATTCCTACTGTAATAATACCTAATTTCAACTCCTTTGACATGTCTCTAGATTTTACTGCAAAATTACCACTATTTTTTCAATAGAAACCTTTAATCCTGCTGGTTTTTTAAGGCTTCTTGCATCGTAATTTGTTGCCCCTTTTTAAAGGCAACAATAAAAGCAGAATTGTACCCCTTAGACTGTGCATTCTTCAGTGCTGCCGCTACTGAACTATAGTTAACGTTCGTCCCGTAATAGTACTTATAAAGACCAAAAATGAAAATTCTCTCAACCTCATTTAGGCCTTTGAAATTATAAGATGCTGTAGAAATTTTATTTTTGCCAGCAGCTAATTGTACTTTAAACTCGATCTCTGCTGCAGCTACTTTGGGAACATCACCCTGAACCACTGTATTTATTTTAATATTTTTAATATAGTTATAAATAGCATCTGCTATTTCATTTGCCATTTGAAGTTGCCCATTTTTAGAATTTAAAAAACGCCCTTCTTTTTTATTTGTTAAGAAGCCCAATTCTATAAGAACACTTGGCATTATTGTTTCTCTCAACACTTGAAAATTATCCTGCTTTACCTTTCTGTCGTTTCTATTCAATCTGTCGGTGAAATTGCTCTGAATTAAGCTGGCAATTGCTAAACTTTTATCTAAATTTTCTTCTTGCAATAATGACAACCCAATTACAGACTCTGCAGAGTTTGGATCAAACCCTTTGTATTTATCTCTGAAATTATCTTCTAAAAGAATCACAGCATTTTCTCTTTTTGCGATTTCCAGATTTTTCTTGTTTCCTCTTAAGCCCAAAACAAAAGTTCCGGCACCAAATGCATTTGAAGTATGAGAATCACAATGAATGGAGACAAAGAGGTGCGCCTTTGCATGATTTGCAATATCTCCTCTTTTCCATAAATCCACGAAAACATCTGTTTTTCTCGTGTAAATTACTTTCAAATCTTTGTACTGTTTTAGCTTTTCACCCACCTTTAATACAACTTGTAAAGCAATGCTCTTTTCTCTAAATCCACTCCCTAAATTACCAGGATCACTCCCTCCGTGACCAGCATCTAAAACAACTGCATACTGCTTTTGAGCATGTCCAGAAGCACTCTGAAATAGAAATACGAAAAAAAGTAGAAACAGGATTTTACTTTGAATAATCTTTTTGTGGTTTTGTTGGGATTGCATCAATAAAATTTTACTAATTTTGAAAACTTAATAAGGCCTATAGATAGGACATCATATTTTTACTCAGAAACAAAAATAGCATTTAAAGCATTGCAAACAAACCTATCATACATACTTTTCTTTTGCTGCTTATTTTTCACAAAGCCAGGTTTTTCTCAAGACCTAAAGCCATTTGATAAAATAGTAGTTCCCATGGCGGTAAAAGACAGTATCTCGAATAGAGAAACAGCCACTCCTATTGCCTTTAAAAATGATTCTTTGCTCTTGAAAGAAAAAGACACTATTGCCTTAGATTCATTGAAACCAAAAGAAAGTATTCAAGACATTATCGTACATTTTGCAAAAGACTACACCCAACAAAATGCAAAAGACAAGACGATAACACTCTACAACGAAGCCCACGTGACGTATTCCGATATTGACTTAAAAGCAGGTATTATTGTTATTGATTACACAAGGAACACACTCTTCGCAAAAGGAATCATTGACAGCCTAGGGTATTCGCAAATACCTGTTTTTAAGCAAGGCAGCGAAGAAACGGAACAAGATTCTATGGTTTATAATTTTAAATCCAAGAAAGCGCTCATTTACGGCTTAAAAACAAAACAAGGTGAGATGTTTACTTTTGGAGAAAAAACGAAAAGAGTAAATGATTCCACTATTTACGTAAGAGAAATTAAATTTACAACTTCCGAAAAATTAGATTATTACATTGGAACAAGCAAAGCCAAAATCATCCCTGGAAAAAAAATAATTGTTGGTGGTAGCCAGTTATTTCTTGCAGATGTGCCAACGCCAATATATTTACCCTTTGCCTATTTTCCAACTTCTCAGACAAGTGTTTCTGGATTTCTAATCCCAGCATTAGACACTGGAAGTAGTACAAGAGGTATTGGATTCCAAAACGGAGGATATTATTTTGCCATAAGTGACTATGTTGACCTCGGAATCACCGGTGACGCTTATGCGAACGGTAGCTGGGGTTTTCGTGCCAATTCGAGTTATAACAAAAGGTATCGCTTTAATGGTACTTTTAATTTTAATTTTGAAAATAACATCAACGGAATTAGAGGTTTTGATGACTATAGCAAAGCGAATAACTTTAATATTCGGTGGTCACACAATCAAGATTCAAAAGCAAGTCCTAACTCTCGATTTACAGCATCTGTGAACTTAGGAAGTTCTCGGTTTTTTAGAGAGTCTCAAAATCAGTTCAACGTCGCACAAACACAAACAAATACCTTTAATTCCTCCGTAAACTATAGCAAAACTTTTGTTGGAACCCCATTCAACTTGAATGTTACGGCACAACATCAGCAAAACACCAATACAGAGCAGATTACAATGACGCTTCCTTCATTGAATCTAAATATGAATCGAGTGTACCCGTTTGCCGGAGTAGGGGGTGTAAAAAAGAACCCCATTCAAAAAATGGGCTTTAATTACACGCTGGATGGTAAATATTTAATTAACACCTCTGATGACGATTTTATGACTGCTAAGATGTTTGAAACTGCTAGAGCGGGCATGCAACACAGAACTGGAACCAATACCAACATCAAAGTGCTTAAATACCTAACCCTTTCTCCAAGTGCAAACTATGAGGAGACATGGCAATTTGACTATATTCAAAAAAAATATGATGCTTCGGAAAACGTAATTGTAACCGACACTTTAAGAGGTTTTAAAAGCTACAGAGAATACAATGCCGGTGCCAGTTTATCAACCAATATCTACGGAACCTTTAACTTCAAAAAAGGACGTCTAAAAGGAATACGTCATACAATTAGACCTTCCATTTCTTACTCTTACAGACCAGACTTTAAAGACCAATATCTTCAACAGGTGCAGGCAAGTAACGATCCCAGTGATTTGCGAAGTTATACGCTTTTTGACCAAGGTATTTATGGCGGCCCCTCTTCTGGTGTAAGTAATTCTATAGGAATGTCTTTAAATAATGTTTTAGAAGCAAAGCTCGCGCCAAAAGATCCTGACAGTGACGAGGAGGATGAAAAAATAACGCTCTTAAACAACCTAAACTTTAATAGCTCTTACAATATTGCTGCAGACAGTTTGCGCTGGTCTCCAGTGAGCTTTTCAGCAGGGACTCGACTGTTTAAAGATAAATTAGCCATAAACTTTAGCGGTTCTTTCGATCCCTACAAAGTTGTTGCTTCTGCAACGGGAGCCCCAATGAGAATTAATGAATTTAATAATAATCTTTTGGGCCTAAGATTAACAAACGCAAATTTAACGGCAAATTATGCTATTTCTAGTGAAGATTTTAAAAAAGACAAAAAAGGTAACAATAAAGACAACAACAACGACCCCAACAATACACAAGACGTTATTGGTGCTGATATAAATCCTACGGATGGATTTGGCAATAGAAATAATTCTTCAAAAACAAAGGATCAAGATAAAACGGCCAACCTATATCAAGCAGACATCCCCTGGTCTATTAGTCTTGCCTATTCTACCAACTATAGAAATAATGGCCTTGATGGGGGCGAAATAGGTGTACACAGTATTATGTTTAGCGGAAATGTAGAGCTGTCTCCGAAATGGAAAGTTGGATACTCTTCTGGATACGACGTTTTAGGTGGCGCTTTTACCTTTTCAAGATTTAATTTCACGAGAGATTTAGACAGCTGGAACTTCAACTTTAACTGGGTTCCTTTTGGCACAAACTCCTCATACACCTTTTTTATTGGGGTGAAATCTTCCATTTTGTCTGATTTGAAATGGGACAAAAACAAACCACCAGATAGACAATTATTCTAATTAATTTTATAGCTCAACAATCCATATCCGATTACAATATTTATAGACTTAGTATAAAAATAAAAAAAAGTGCAAACATTGTAAAGAATCAAAAAAATAAGCAAAATGAAAAAAATTATTAGAACCACAAAAGCTCCTGCTCCTATCGGACCTTATAATCAAGCTATTTTATCAGGAAACACGCTATACACTTCTGGCCAAATTGCAATTAACCCAGAAAATGGAGTCTTAGTAATAGACACAATACAAGCGGAGACAAAGCAAGTTATGGAAAATATGAAACAAGTTTTACTAGCCGCTGAAATGACTTTTGAAAACGTTATAAAATCTTCGATTTTCATTTCCGACATGCATAACTTTGCTGAAATAAACGAAGTATATGGAGGGTATTTTAACCACGCGACAGCTCCGGCAAGAGAAACGGTAGAAGTTGCAAATTTACCAAAATTTGTGAACGTAGAGATTAGTATGATCGCGGTAAAATAAGAGCCGTTAATTTATCATTTTTATCTAAAGAAAAAAACCTGATTGCGCTAACGCAATCAGGTTTTTTTACTCAATTTAATTTTTTTAAAATTACAAGGTTGCTGCGTATTCAATTAAATCTACAATTTTTGTAGAATATCCCATTTCGTTGTCATACCAAGAAACAACCTTAACAAAATTATCATTCAAAGCAACACCTGCATTTGCATCAAAAATTGAAGTTCTTGTATCTCCAACGAAATCTTGTGACACTACTAGCTCTTCTGTATATCCAAGAACACCTTTCATTGGACCACTTTCAGAAGCCGCTTTCATCACTGCACAAATTTCTGCATACGTAGCAGGCTTTTCTAACTTTACAGTTAGATCTACTACAGAAACATCCATTGTAGGGACTCTAAAAGCCATACCTGTTAACTTACCATCCATAGATGGAATTACCTTTCCTACTGCTTTTGCAGCTCCTGTAGAAGAAGGAATAATGTTGTGAATTGCAGATCTACCACCTCTCCAATCTTTCAGTGAAGGACTGTCTACTGTTTTTTGTGTCGCTGTAGCGGCATGCACAGTCGTCATTAAACCTTCAACAATACCAAAATTGTCGTTTAAGACCTTGGTTATTGGCGCTAAACAGTTTGTTGTACAAGAAGCATTAGAAAATATTTTTTGATCTGCTTTTAATTCTGTATTGTTTACACCCATTACAAACATTGGTGTATGATCTTTAGATGGCGCAGATAAAACTACTTTTTTAGCACCTGCTAATAAGTGTTTTTCAGCAGTTTCCTCTGTTAGGAAAAACCCAGTAGACTCTATGATGTATTCAGCACCAATTTCGTCCCATTTTAAATTTGCAGGATCTCTTTCTGCTGTAATTCTAATTTCATTTCCGTTTACAACTAACTTACCGTCCTTTACCTCTACGGTTCCGTCAAATGCTCCATGAACTGAATCATATTTTAACATGTATGCTAAATAATCTACATCCAATAAATCATTTATCCCTACTACCTGAACATTTTCTCTTGCCACAGAAGATCTGAATGCTAATCTTCCAATTCTTCCAAATCCGTTAATTCCTACTTTTATCATTTTTTTAATCTTTAATTACTTATTTAAATTATGTAGTCATAATATCAGAAACTCTTAAAAGTTCTTGATTGATAGAGTGACCTCCCGTTATTGCTTCTTTGATGCTTGTACTAATTACTTCATTATTATTTAGACCCACCATTAAGTTTGTTTGTCCATCTAATAAAAGTTCAACAGACTTGACTCCTAGCCTACTCGCTAAAACTCTGTCAAAACAAGAAGGCGAGCCTCCTCTTTGCATATGACCTAAAACGGATACTCTTACATCGTATTCTGGTAAGTTTTCCTCTACATACTTAGCCAATTCATACACGTTTTTTCCAGACTTGTCTCCCTCAGCTACTACAACAATACTTGAAGATTTTCCTGTCCTCCTACTTTTCTTCAAAGATTCTAACATTCTGTCTAATCCCAAATTTTCTTCAGGAATTAAAATTTCTTCTGCTCCTGCTCCTACTCCTGCATTTAACGCTATGAAACCAGCGTCTCTTCCCATTACCTCCACAAAAAACAACCTGTTATGCGATGAAGCTGTATCTCTTATTTTATCAATGGCTTCTACTGCTGTGTTCAAAGCAGTATCATAACCAATCGTATGTGATGTTCCAAAAATATCGTTGTCTATTGTTCCTGGAATCCCGATGATTGGAAAATTATATTCTTCATTGAAAATTACTGCTCCGGTAAAAGAGCCGTCTCCCCCAATAACAACCATGCCATCGATTTCGTTTTCTTTCAAATTTTCAAACGCCTTTGCGCGGCCTTCTTTTGTTCTAAATTCTTTCGAACGTGCGGATTTTAAAATAGTACCTCCTTTGTTAATAATATTATTAACGCTCCTCGCAGTTAACTCTATAAAATCTCCTTCTATAAGACCTTCATAGCCTCTGTATATTCCTACGCAATTTGCGCCATAATAAGCACATGCTCTTACAACAGACCTTATGGCTGCGTTCATCCCTGGAGCATCTCCACCGGATGTCATGACCGCTATTTTTTTAATTTCTTTCATATCGTATCGGGTAAAATTACTGCTTTTTAAGCATTTATATAAAAAAATCTACGAAATCGTTTTAGCCTATTTTCCCTTTATTTTAAAGGAATATGAATCTCGAAAGACGATGTAACCTGTAGATTTTATTGTTCTTATTTATAAAAATAAAGACGCTCGAATCCGTTTTTATCGCTGCCTACTTCTTGACGATTTATTTTTAAGCATATTGCAACTTTCGTCGTTAATTCTCTCCAAAATCTTCGGCGCGCAATCCTTTTATTTTCGTGGTATCTTCTTTTACAGCACCAACTTCTTTTAAATTCTTATTTCTTTTAACACCTGCCCTTTGAAGCAAGCCTAAAAGTGTATTAAAATTCACTTGATAAGACAAACCAACACCCTGCGTATATCCCTGGTCTTCGGCAGTATACTGAATTTCATTTTGCCTATTAAAAATAGTTCCTCTAAAAGTTCCTTCCTTATTTAACAGTACCTCTACTTTTACCTCACCCACGACACTCGCCTGTGTTTGCGCACCAATTGGCACCCCAACCTTACCGTTGATTACCACCCTATCACTCACCTGAGTACTTACAGATAAATCCACCTGATTGTCTGTATTTAGTCGATCTAAATCATTGTTATTTTGTCCTTGCTGATAATCCACACCTAACTGAAATTTACTTTCAGGACTATTTAAAAGACCCGAAAAAGCTGCAGCGATCGCACTAGAAGCAGTATTTGTAATCGTTGTATTTGCATCAAAATTAACTTTATCGGGATTGACAAAATTACCAAAAGCCAAAAGTGATATGAACTGTGTTGTCTTTTCATTTACATCATTGTCATTTAAAATAAACTCTAATTCATTTGCAATGGTTGGATCTACATTTGTTAATTGAATGTCTAGCTCTTGTTTTGAATTAAATAAACTCCCTGTAATTTTTGTTACCAAATCTACTTCTATATTCCGGTTGGAATTAAAGTTCTCTAACAAAACACCTGGATTTGCTTTTGCTTTATAAACAGCCGATACCTCTAAGTTTGCATCTGCAGGATTTCCATTCCAAGAGACGGTACCTCCTTTTTGAATTAAAAAGGGCTTGTTAACAAAACCACCATATTTAAAATCATACACCCCACTATCTACTAAATAGTCTCCATACATGTTAAAAGTTCCTCTGGTATTAATTTCTATTTGAAGATTCCCAGCACCCCTTCCCGACAGTTGGCTTCCATAAACTTCGTCAATTACAACTTGCGCTACTGCATCTTTTGTCACCTCTAAATCGATGTTTAACGTAAGGCCTTTTAGCGCCTCTAAAGCCACTTCTTTCTGACGCTCTTGTGTCTTAATTTCCTCTGATTTAAAATGGATTAAACTATAACTGTCTACCGTTTCAATGTCTTTTAAAGGCACTACAAACACAGTTCCCGGCATTGTTTTGGCATTGAGGTCTATGGTCAATCGATCTGTTAAACCAAAAATCGCAGCAGAGCCGTCAATAAAAGCGGTCCCAAAATATTGCGCCTCCTCTGAATTTTCAGTATCTAAAATCAGAAGATTATCACTTTCTATTTTTAAACTTAGAAACCATTGCTTAAAATTATTGTGAGAAATATCCCCCTTAAAAACACCCCTTGTTTTCTTTTTTGTGTCTACTAAAATAAAATCTTCTAAAATAAAAGACTGTTCCAAAAGCGTAATTACTGACTCCCCTTCAAAATCATAATCAACATTCAAATAGGGAAATTTTAAACCTGAATTTTTAAGTCGAAGTGCACCCTCCATATCTGGGTTTCCTAAAAAACCTTTTAAAGAAAAATCACCAGTTGCTGATCCTCTCATTAAAGACAAAATATTCTTACCTAATGGACTAAATGCCTCTAATCTAAATGCTTCTAGAAAAACATTTAAATCGATGATTGGTCTTTTCTCTGAAAAATCTAAAACTCCCATCGCAGAAATACTTTTAGCATCTTTGTTTTCTATGGAAACTGCTACATCGTACTTTTTATAAGAATTATCTCCTTTTACATTTAGAAGAAGATCGCCTTGTATAAAATCATTGACTTCAAAGTCTTGGACCGTTAAGTTGCCTGCTGGTGCATAGTCTCCGTTTCTTTGTAAAAAGTCAAGATGTCCAGAAAGCGATCCTCCCAAACTTAGACTGTCTATTACAGGTAAAAAGCTTTTCAGATTTACTTTTGTAAAATCTGCTAAAAGAACCTTTTCTGTCGTTCCTTTTAAATTGCCTGTAAATTCAATTTTTTGCGCTCCTGAAACCAAACTAAATTGACTAAAATTGTACTCATTTGTCTTTAAATCAAATGTAATTTTATCGGTATTATTTTTGTCTGGATTGATATTCCAAGTATTTTCTTTAAAAATAAATGAGGATTTTTCAAAACCTAAAACCGCTTTACTCTCTGCATTAAAAGTATAGAAAAAATCAAGGTTAAAATCTTCATCTTTTGTCTTTCCTCCCTTAAAAATGGACTTAAAATACAACGTATCATTTTCGGTTCTATTTAAAAGGTTTAATTTAGAAATATTATAATATTTCGTATTTACCTCTTCCGCAGTTAAAGAGGTATTATAGTATGGGTTATTCGTATCTGTTCTTAGTGATATTTCTTTTATTTCTGCTCCAAAAAGAACTATTTTAGGAGAAGAAAGTTGCACTCTAAATAAGTTTTTATCTCCATTTATTTTGCCTTTTATAATGGTGTTGTTGTCGATAAAGATCTCTGGGAAAAATACATTTACAATTTGATTATAAAGGGTGAAATTAAAATCTAAAAACTGATTGGAAGCTACCTTATAAGGTTGATAATTTGTATACATACTACCCAATGCATTTTGAGCTACTTTTAAAAGTTCAGAAAACGAATATTTACCTGCAATAGAACCTTCCACAATATCATTAGAAGCAACATCTATTGTTTTAATGCTATCTTTTTGAGAAGAGCGAACGGTAAACTCTTTAAAACTGTACTCTTTTTCTTGATTTGTATACAGCACATTCTTAAAAATTGCTTTTCCTAACAAATCATTAAAAGCGTTTCCTTCAATATCCAATGCAATCCTTCCCTTTACAATAGCGATAGAGTCTCGGTTGAAAAGATTGGTTTTTTTAAGATTTAAATACTTGATATCAGACTTAAAATCAAATTTATGCAGTGCAGAGGACATGTCTGCTAGTCCATTAAAATTCATTTTAAAATTATCATCCTCTATGACCAAACCTCCATCAAATTTATTATTTTGATATTGTCCATTTACCGTGATGTTTTTGTAGGGATATCCTTTAAAATTAAACTTAGAAATATTCCCTACAAACTTCGTATTTACATTTTCCAACTTAAAGCCACGCCCAATAACCTGTCCTTTTAAAAAGATTTCTCCAAATAAGGGGTTGTTCAGCAATGCTCCAATATCAAAAGATTCAAATACAATATCTCCCGAATATGAAGCAGTATCAATGGCATCAATATCTTTGATTTCTAAATCAGTAACCACAGTACCTATTTGAGATTGGATCTGAACATTCGCCTCCATTTTATCCGGAGTAACCTGTACTTTACCCTGAATATTAAACTGTCCTAATTTCTTTAATTCTGAAGGTAGAATTTTCCCTAAAACATTTGGCAGGATATCTGTAAGCTCGGAATAGGTTGCTGTTAGGTTATTTAAATCAGAATTAAAAACAAAACCTCTTTTCCTATTTACAGCATTTTTAAACGATAAATCTCCAATTAAACGAATTCCCTTTTCTGTTGAAACAATTAATTTGTTAAGATCAAAATCATTTAAATTACCGTCCATCTTCCCTGAAAAAGAGATCAAATCATTTCCGCTTAGCTCTTTATAAAATCTTTTTAAATCTAAAATCCCTAGTTTGCTGCCTTTAAAATTTGCTTTAATTTGTACCGCGTCAATAAAGTCAGCTAACCCTCCTTTTCTGTAGGCAAAAATAATATCTCCAAGTAAACGAGAGTTCTGCGTTTCTAACCTGGTGTTGCCAAAAGTCATTGCATTCGGAGCATACACATAATTGGTTGTTAGATTTGTTACTTGTACTCCATGATTTGTTCTAAAATACAAGCCTCTTGCGTTTGCTGCAAAATCTGGACCAACTATAGCCATATTCTGCAGATTTCCTCCAACCCCAGCGGCAGCGAATTTGAGAGAAGTATCATTATTTTCATCATTTAACTTAAAATCTAAGTTTTGCACATAGATGTTTTTAGCTTTTAAAATAAATGGAGAATCCAGAGAATCCTTTGCCGTGTCCTTGCGAAAACTGTCCACAAAAACAGACATATTACTACTCGTTTCGCCCTGATATGTCTTCATATGACAAAATGCGTCTTGGAGCGAAATGTCTCCAAAAAGTAAAGTGCCATCCAAAATTTTCTTACCGCTCAAAATAGAACTACTCAGTCTCTTTACAAATATTAAGGTGTCTTGGTGGTGGTCGCGAATTTGTACGTCTTTTAAGACTATACTGCCTAAAAAAGAAAGGTTTATTTGACCAATATTTAAGTGGATGCCCAAGTCTTGATTCATCTTCTTGGTTGCATAGCTCCCTAAGTTTGTTTGCACAAGGGAAGTAGAAAGCAAAATACTAACCAACAGCAGAAAGAGCAAGATATACCCTAAGAATTTTAATATGTTTCTCCCCACGATTTGGATGCCTAAAAATTTTAGTAATGTTTACAATATATAAAGAAACTTAATCAAAAATATTGCCAAATTAAGCAAAGAACGTGCAATTTTAACAAAGATTTAAATTTCTATTCTTAAAAAAGGAAAATCACCCTAAAATTATACTTAATTTCGCTGAAATCCATTTCAGAAGCACCATGAAAACACCCATTTATATTTTAGGTATCGAATCTTCTTGTGATGACACAAGCGCCTCAGTAATCTGTGATGGAAAGGTACTGAGTAATATTGTTGCCAATCAAGAGGTACATGCTAAATATGGAGGCGTAGTGCCTGAATTAGCTTCCCGAGCCCACCAGCAAAACATAGTGCCAGTAGTTCAACAAGCATTAGAACAGGCAAAAATAACAAAAGAAAAAGTTTCTGCCATTGCGTTTACAAGGGGACCCGGTCTAATGGGGTCTTTATTAGTAGGTACTTCTTTTGCAAAATCATTGGCACTAGGTTTACAAATTCCTCTAATAGACGTCAACCACATGCAAGCACATGTTCTTGCACACTTCATCATAGACGATGCGACTACCCCACCCCCTTTTCCTTTCATCTGCCTTACCATCAGCGGAGGGCATACGCAAATTATAAAAGTTACAGAACATTTCAAAATGGAAGTTCTAGGAGAAACCATAGATGACGCTGTAGGAGAAGCTTTTGATAAATCTGCAAAAATTTTAGGATTGCCGTATCCCGGTGGCCCCTTAATAGATAAATACGCAAAATTGGGAAACCCAAAAGCTTTTGCATTTACAAAACCTAAAGTTGGCGATTTAGATTTTAGCTTTAGTGGCTTAAAGACAGGAATTCTTTATTTTATTCAAAAACAGCAGAGAATAAACGCGAACTTTGTTGAAGAAAACTTGAATGATATTTGTGCTTCCATACAATTTACAATTGTCGAAATTTTAATGGATAAATTAAAAAATGCCGTAACACAAACAAACATAAAACACATTGCCATTGCGGGAGGTGTTTCTGCCAATTCTGAAATTAGAAATCGATTAAAATTAGCCGAAAAACATTTTGGCTGGTTCACCTATATTCCTAAATTTGAATATACCACTGACAATGCTGCCATGATCGCTATTACGGGTTATTTAAAATATCTCAACAAAGAATATGCTGACGTTTCTGTAACTGCAAAAGCACGTTTAAAAGTAACAGAAAACTAGTCGGCTTTTACAAAAATCGGGCAATACGTTTTGAATGCCTAAAATAGTAGTAATAAGACCCAAACTAATAAAATTTGAAAAATCTTAAAAATAGACTTGTCTTTAGCCTTTCTTATTTCTGCTTATGGATCGGTTACTTTATTTTTGCACGTTTATTCTTTCTCCTTTTCTACTTCGAAAAAACTCAAAATCTTTCAATAAATACCACTTTAAAAACTTTCTTATATGGCGCTCGTTTAGATGCCTCGTTTTCGGGATATCTCTGCATACTGCCTTTTTTATTGATTCTTTTTTCTTTATTTCGCAATCCTAAAAAAATAGGAAATCTCATAAAATGGTATTCCTATATTCTTTTAATTTCGCTAACGTTATTATTGATTATTGATGCCAGCTTGTATGCATCCTGGGGAGTTCGATTAGACACAACGCTGTTTACCTATTTGAATACTCCAGAAGTAATGCTTGCATCCGTTGCTGCCTCCCAAATGACCTTTGGTCTTCTTTTTTGGTTTGTCGTTTCTTTTGTTTTTATGAAAATCTTCAAAAAAATAATCACTAAAAATATTGAAAAAATTACCAAAGGAAACTGGAAACAAGCTCCTCTATTTTTACTCCTTATTGTACTTTTATTGGTGCCGATAAGAGGAGGTCTGCAAACCATTCCCGTAAACCAGAGCAATGTTTATTTTTCAAATCAGATGTTTGCAAATCATGCAGCCCTCAATTTTGTCTGGAACTTTTCCAACGCACTGACCCACAAGTCTAATGGTAAAAACCCCTATACTAATTTTACAAACGAAGTCGCTAAAACTATTATTAACAAGAATAAAAACGCCCTTATAAAAACAAATCAAAAGGCCATCCTAAATACCAAAAAACCAAACGTAATTTTAATTATTTGGGAAAGCTTAACCGCAAAAGTTGTCGGTTCTTTGGGTGGAGAACCCGAAGTTACAGAAAACCTCAACAACCTTTCTAAAGAAGGCGTTTTATTTACCAACTTTTACGCAAACGGAGACCGGACAGACAAAGGAATTCCTGCAATCCTAAGTGGATATTATCCCCAACCCTCTGAAAGCATTATGAAAATGCCCAACAAAACAAGAAGTTTGCCAATGCTGCCTCAAAAAATGATTGACTTGGGCTATGCAACTTCCTTTTACCACGGCGGCGACTTAAATTTCGGAAATATGAATACTTATTTGCGCAATGCTGGAATCACTGATTTTGTCGATGGCAGTGACTTTGACAAAAAAGATTGGAACTCTAAATGGGGAGCACATGACCACATCTTTATGAAACGATTTTCTGACGATTTAGCGAAAGAACAAAAAACACCTTTCTTTAAAATAGCGCTAACCTTAACAAGTCACGAACCCTACGAGATCCCAGGAGATTATAAATTTGGGAAAGATACCGAAGAAAATAAATTTAGGAGCGCACATGCATATACAGATAAAGTGATCGGTGATTTTATTAAAAATGCAAAAAAACAACCTTGGTATAAAAACACATTGATAATTATATTAGCGGACCACGGCCATCGATCTCCAGCACACAAAGGCGCTTTCAATTCCCCAAAAAAGTTTAAAATCCCAATGTTGTGGCTTGGTGGTGCATTGAATCAAACTGGTATTGAAATAGATAATATTTCGAGTCAGGTGGATGTATCATACACATTGTTAGACCTGTTAGAAGGAGACAATACAGCATTTAAATTCAGTAAAAATATTTTTAATACTTCAAAACATCAATATGCGCACTATATTTTTAACAAAGGTTTTGGCACTCTTTCTAAAAATAGCCTCTTTTTGTTTGATTATGTGAGTAAAAAACCCATGGAAACATATGGCAGTGCTTCCCACAAATTAGATTCTTTAGGAAAAGCGATTACACAGAATTCTTACCAAGATTTTTTAGACAGAAAGTAAACAGTAGCAACCTTCATCTTGTTAATAAATGAAATTAAGACATGCCTACATTTTAAAAAAAACAGCCTTTACTTTTGCATAAAGTAAAGGCTGTAAGCTATGTAAATGAAAAAAATTACTTAATAAGTTCTGTATCTTTAATTTCTAATACTTCCAAATCAAAAATAAGCTCTTTGCCTGCCAATGGATGATTCCCATCAATAACAATTGTTTCTTCTCGAACCTCAACCACAACAAGATTCATTTCTTGTCCGTCTGGAGACTTAGAAACAAGACCCATTCCTACTTCAGGAGCCATTTCTTGAGGAAGTTCAGATTTTTTTACTTCTTGTATTAGGTCCTTATTTACATCTCCGTATGCTTCTTCTTTCGGAATTGTAATTGTTTTCTTCTCGTTTAACTCCATGTCAATTAAACCTTTCTCAAAACCAGGAATCAATCGTCCTTGTCCTAAAGTAAACTCTATTGGTTCTTTTCCCTCAGAACTGTCAAAAACCTGTCCATCAGATAACTTACCTGTATAATTTACTTTTACTGTGTTGTTCTCTTTGACTTGACTCATACTCTATTGTTTAATTTTTAAAAACAAGCTTTACGTAATTCTTACACAACAGCTGTTTTTATTTAACCTTTCAACCTTTTACCGCGAAAACCAAGCCAAAGAGCCTAAAATTTAAGATAAATATATATATCTCAAAAAAAGAACACATTAAAAATATAAAAAATGGCTCTAAACCAAACTACCAGTTACTATAGAAGCTTTTAAACGAAATTAAACACAAAGAAAACAAACCTCCAACCTGTCAGTCAAATAAAAAAGCATGTCAAAACTTAATAATTACTGGCTGACTTTACACTTATTTTCTTCTAAATCAAGAAAACCTAAACACTTTTTTCATCAAATTAAATTTCGAGTTTCTAATTTAAAAGAAATATGCGCTGTCTACTTCCTCGTGTAAAAAAAATATGAAATACCATAATATCCAAACTGAGTATTCATTAGCACGGGCTTCGCGTCAAGACATGTGTTTATACCTGTTGACATTCTCTAGAAATAAATTCAACTTGCAGAACGAAAATACATGATTCTAAACCTACATCACTTTCAAGTTTTAAATCTTAGACGCAATCGAAGTATTAGGAAAAAAATGCTATAGAACTAAAAAAAAGCACGAACAAACGCTAATTTTTACGATCTTTTTTATTCACTACCTAGATTAAAACCCCACTCACAAAAAATATATGCAACAAGTACGTCCGAATTAAGTTCGGGAAATTGCGTCGACAATCCAAATAGTAGGTCTGCCAATGGAAAGTTTGTAACAGTAAGGTTTTATGAAGGATTAGCGCATGCAATATGCATTGTTTCAATACCCATAAATCTGGGGAATAAAGTAAATGGTTTTGCCAATGAAATGTTTCGAAGCACCACAGATAGTGCCCTTTATTTTTCCTCTGACATATTTACAAGAAAAGGAGGATTAGACATCTATTCTTCACAAGTCAATAGAAATGAATTTAGCGCACCAACTCATTTAGAAGGAGCAATTAATTCTTCTTCAGATGACTTTGCATACCAAGAAATTGAAACGAATAAAGGCTGTTTTTCATCTAATAGACCTGATGGGAAAGGAAGTGACGATATTTATTCTTTTAAAAAAAAACCAACCTGAAAATAACTGTTTTACAAAACAAAAAGGCTCGGATAACTCAATCTTGCCGCAGGTAAAAATAACAGTATATACGTTGAATAACAAGATGGTAAAAAGCTTTTTAAGGAAATAAACAGGAAATTACAATACTAGCTTGACCATGAACCAAAACTATGTATTTAAAGCTTATAGAAAGGACTTTGCTTCGGTATCTGGTAGCCTTTTCATTTCAAAAAACCCTCGCTTTGCTACTGTTTCTTAAAACTTTTAAATAACGAAAGAATTAAAAATTCAAAAAGAACAGGTTGTTATTAACATCGCAACAATCTTCTTTGACTTTGATGAATCAACGATTACCCAAATAGCAATATCACAACCAAAATTCGCACTTAATTTTTTAGAAATATACCCTACCGTTAAATTTAAGTCAGAGGCTCATACTGATTCCAGAGGTGACAGAGACTATAATTTAAAACTTTCTAAAAGACGTGCAAGCTCCGTGCACACTTATCTACTACTCAGTAGAATCAATGCTGACAGCATCGTTAGAGTAAAGGGATATGGAGAAGCTCTGTTGGTAAACGAATGCGATAATAAAACCATGTGCAGTGCACAGCAGCACGAAAAGAATAGAAGAATGGACTTTGTAATTGATCCTGAAACAATGTAGTGGCTGGAGCAACGTTCGGGACTCTGATACCAAAACAAAATTTACCTAAATGAATTCCATAAAAAAAACTTTCACCAAAAAGGTGAAAGTTTTTATATTCTCTAAAATTCTAAGATTACTCTTTTTTGAATTTTGCGTATTTGTTTTTAAATTTATCAATACGTCCTGCAGCATCGATAAGCTTTGATTTACCAGTGTAAAACGGGTGAGATGTTCTTGAGATCTCTAACTTTACTAAAGGATACTCTACACCCTCAACCTCTAAAGTTTCTTTTGTATCTGCAGTAGAACGCGTTAAAAATACGTCTCCGTTAGACATGTCTTTAAAAGCAATCAGTCTATAATCTTCTGGATGAATTCCTTTTCTCATTTTTTTATATATTTAATACTTTAATGTTATGTTTGTAAAAGTAAAATTGGTAAATTTTTACTCTATTCTAAATAGCTGTTCTTAACTATTTTGAGTCTGCAAATTTAACCTTATTTTTTAATTGACAAATAAATAAATAGTTTTTATTTCCACAAAAAAGAAATTAAAGCTTCTTTTCACTACTAAAAGTTGTTTTATTTGGTCTTTTTTTTGAATATTTACCTACTGCCACAATGAAATCTACCTAAATAATGAAGAAATATTCTATTTTACCCTTCCTAGCACTACTTTTACTTCTAGTTGTTTCTTGTTCGAATAACTATCACTTTTCTTTAAACAAACCTAAAAAGGTTTCGTTAAACGATACCGTTAGAATTCAGCTGATTGAAAAAAACGATAAACCTGTTGATAAAGTTAAGTTTTATCTCAATGGAAAAGAAATCCGCAGTGAAGGCAAAACTGCACTTATCCAGACCGATACTTTAGGAGTGGGCAAACACGCAATCGTTGCACTTGCTTTTTTCGATGGAAAAACAAAAAAAGAAACTGGCTTTATAGAAATTTTTGCAAATAATAAACCCATTATTTATACTTATGAGATTATAAACGTCTACCCACATGACAGCAGTGCGTATACACAGGGTTTAGAATATCACAACGGTTTTTTGTACGAAACAACAGGACAGCGGGGTGAATCCACTTTGAGGAAGGTAGCCATTGAAACTGGTGAAGTGTTAAAGACAGTATCTTTGAACAAAAAATATTTTGGTGAGGGAATGACCATTGTTGGTGCCAAAATTATTTGGCTCACTTGGGAAGGAAAAAAAGGATTTATTTACAACTTAGAAAGCTTTGAAAAAGAGGGAGAATTCCCTTATAACCAGAGTAGTGAAGGTTGGGGCATCACACACAATGAAACGGAATTGATAAAATCTGATGGATCTAATAAAATTTGGTTCTTAGACCCTATTACCATGCGGGAGAAAAGTGCTATCCAAGTATATACAAATGACCGATCTGTTAATTATCTCAATGAACTCGAATTGGTAAATGGAAAGATTTACGCTAACAAATATCAAAAAAACACCATTGCCATTATCAATCCAAAAAACGGAATTGTTATGGGACTTGGCGATTTGAGGGGATTAGAAAAAGAAATGGCAAAAACACAAAAATTAGTACCCAACGATGAAGTGCTAAACGGCATTGCTTATGATGCCAAAAATGACAGATTGTTTGTAACCGGCAAACGGTGGAGTAAGCTGTTTGAAATAAGACTGATAAAACAATAATTAAAATATTTCACCGTTCTTATTAGACTTAGATCTTAAATTAGATTTATTGTAAATACATCAAAAAATCTATGCGAAACTTTGTTTTTTTTATTAGTTGCGTTGTTCTTATTAGCGCAAGTTCTTGTCGGAAAGATTTTTCTACAGTACCAAATTCTGGGAATCTAGAATTTTCAAAAGACACTGTTTTTTTAGATACTATTTTTAAAAATATTGGCTCTGCTACGTATAGCTTAAAGGTTTATAATAGGGGAAATAATGCAATTACGATTCCTCGAATACAGCTAAAAAAGGGAAAGTCTTCTCTCTATAGGTTGAGTGTTGACGGAATTCCAGGAAAAGAATTTAACGATATTGATATTCTTGCGAAAGACAGCATTTACATATTTATAGAAACCACAGTTAATAATACCAAGAAACGCGCGCTGTTATACACAGACAAAATCTTATTTGATAATGGTGAGCATCAACAAAATATTGATCTAATCACTTTAATTAAAGATGCAAATTTCATTTATCCAGGAAAAGATGCTGTTTCTATGCGTATTGACAGTTTAAGTTTAGATGGACAAGCAACAACAATTAAAGGCCGTTTTCTCAAAGACTCTGAACTTATTTTTACGAAAGAAAAGCCTACGGTGATCTATGGATATGCAGCCATCCCTGCAAATAAGACCCTGACAATAACGGAGGGTGCCCGAATTTATTTTCACGATAATTCCGGTTTAATTGTAGACAAAAAAGGAAGTTTAAAAGTAAACGGGACGCCTGCTGAAAAAGTGATTTTTGAAGGAGACAGGTTACAAAACAGATTTCGTAAAACACCTGGCCAATGGGGCACCATTTGGATGCGTGCTGGAAGTAAAGACAATACAATCAATCATGCACAAATTAAAAACGGAATTATAGGAATTCTAATAGACAGTATCAGTGCTAGCACTGCTCCAACATTAAACATTCAAAATACCGAAATTTACAATCACTTTAATTTTGGTATTTTGGCAAGGGAAACAAGTATCGATGGACACAATGTGGTTATTGGTGCTGCTGGACAGGCATCTTTAGCAGTAACCATGGGTGGAACCTATAATTTTACACACAGTACTTTTGCAAATTATTGGAACAATGGAATTCGCCAATTACCTGCAGTTTTAATAAATAATTTCGCTGTTTACAACAATGAAGGAGGGCAAGAAATTACAGAAACTAGAGATTTGAAAGCCGCTAATTTTACCAACTGCATTTTTGATGGAAACAATAATATCGAATTTATTATTGACCGAGCAGCGGCGGCTGGTCTGTTTAATTACTCTATTAAAAATTGTATGATTAAATTCAATGACACCAATAATTCATTTGAAAATGTAACTGAAATAGATTTTGAAAATAATACAAATTACACTGACTTTATTTTAAATGGCAATTCTAACTTTAAAAATACGCAAGAAAGTGATTTTATGATCGGTGAAAAAAGTCAGGCTATAAATAAAGCAATACCCACATCTTTTACTCTTGATATTCTTGGAGTTGACAGAACGACTCTTCCCGATATTGGTGCGTATCAACACATCACATTTAAATAGTGTGGTTGCTGTATTGGCCTATTTTATCTACTTTAAAAACCTCCGCTACCCTTAGTTTATTTTTTATAAACTACGCCATTCTTCATTACAAAAACAACTTTTTCCATCGCATCGATATGTTGCAAGGGGTTTTCATCCACTGCAATAATATCTGCATAAAACCCTTCCTTAATTTGCCCTATTTGATTGTCCATTTTTAACAACATTGCGTTTGTAATTGTTGCAGACTGCAAAGTCTCTATCGCTGGCATACCAGCTTCCACCATAAAACCAAACTCTTTTCCGTTTTGACCATGCTTAAATACGCCTGCGTCCGTTCCAAATGCAATCCCTACTCCTTTCTTATACGCCTTTGCGAAGGTTCCTTGAATCTGCGGACCAACAGCCAATGCTTTTGGTACAACAATATCTGGATAAAAACCTACAATCTTCGCTTTCTCTTCAACCTCCTTACCCGCAGTAATTGTTGGTACTAGGTAGGCATCATATTGTAACATCAACGCCATCGTTTCATCACTCATATACGTGCCGTGTTCTATTGTTTTTACACCTCCAATAATTGCCCTTTGCATTCCTTCATCACCATGTGCGTGAGCCGCAACATACATTCCATAATCTTTCGCTGTACTGCAAATTGCTTTTACCTCTTCAATTGTAAATTGTGGATTGTCACCAGACTTTGCAACGCTCAACACCCCACCAGTTGCCGTAATTTTAATCCAATCAGCTCCATTTTTATACCGCTGTCGTACTGCTTTTTTTGCATCCTCCTCAGAATTTACAACCCCTTCTTTAGGTCCTGGATTTCCCAAGTAAGAACTGCTACTACCATTTGTTGGATCTGCATGCCCTCCAGTAGTTGCCAACGCTTTGCCTGCCGTAAAAACTCTTGGTCCAGGAATTTTACCCGCGTTTATTGCATTTCTAATGGAAATATTCACTCCCGTTCCTCCTAAATCTCTTACTGTTGTGAAACCGCTTAACAAGGTTGTCTTTGCAAATCCCACAGCATTAAATGCGATATCTGCCTCATTTAGAATGTATGAATTCAACCGGGTGTCCTTATCAAATTCTTGTTCAATATGCACATGAAAATCAATTAAACCGGGCATGACTACTTTATCTTTTAAATCGATCACAATATCCGTGGTACTTTTAGGCGCTAAATAACCGCTCCTTACTTTAAATATTTTATTCTCTTTTACAATGATGGTTTTATTTGATTCTATTTCTCCAGATTCCGTATTGATAATTTTTCCGCACAAAATATACGTGGTCTGTGCTGTTATATTCTGTACTAAAAAGATGGCTATAAAAAGCAAAAGTAATTTCTTCATTTCTATTTCGTTTTCAGTTAAATGTATGAAAAAATACCTAATTTGCAGGTACTAAAAATAAAAAATGAAAAATGTAATTATCACGGGTACCAGCAGAGGTATCGGATTTGATCTTGCCAAGCAATACGCAGAAAGCGGGCACCAAGTTTTGGCTATTTCTAGGAATTCAGCCCCTTTAACAGCTGTAAATCATAAAAATATTACCATTTTATCTCTAGATATTTCAAACCCTGAAGCAGTTCTTAAAATTTCTGATTTTATAAAAAACACGTGGGGGAAAGTAGATATTTTAATTAATAACGCTGGCAAATTAATAAATAAACCTTTCACAGAAATCTCTTCAGACGATTTTCTAGAAGTGTATAAGGTCAATGTTTTTGCCGTTGCGGAAATCACAAAATTGATGATACCTTATTTACAGAAAGGAAGTCATGTGGTCACTATTAGCTCTATGGGAGGAATTCAGGGAAGTATGAAATTTCCAGGATTAGCAGCGTATTCTTCAGCAAAGGGTGCCGTAATTACCTTGTCGGAAGTATTAGCGGAAGAGTACAAAGAGCAGCAAATTGCTTTTAACGTTCTGGCTATTGGAGCAGTACAAACAGAAATGTTAGCAGAAGCATTTCCTGGATATGAAGCACCCCTTTCTGCCGCGGAGATGGCAAATTATATTTACGAGTTCTCTTTAACAGGGCACAAATTTTACAACGGAAAAGTCCTACAAGTTTCTTCTTCAACGCCATAAACGCTCCACTGTAAATTGAATTCAAAATATCAAGATTTCGTTCCTTTGAAAGCAATTCCATTCGTGGAATTTCTGATTAATGAACACAATTTTACATTGAAAATAGTACATCAAAGAGAAACCAAACACGGTGACTTTAGGAGTTTGCCAAATGGGAAGTTTCAAATAACAGTGAACAACAACCTCAATAAGCATCAATTTTTATTAACTTTAATTCACGAGATCGCACACCATGTTACCCATCAAAAATTCGGAAAAGCAAAACCACATGGAAAAGAATGGAAAACTGTTTTTCAACATTTAATGCTGCCTTTTTTAAATCCAGAAATGTACCCAATGGAAATCTTACCTTATTTGGCAAATTACTTAAAAAACCCAAAGGCCAGTACCGATTCTGACGTAAAACTCTCGTTAGCTCTCAAAGGAAACATAGCAGCAGCTGGGAAGAATTTTATATTTGCAATTCCCCAAGGCAGTCTTTTTATTTTCAAAGATATTATTTACCAAAGAGGTGCTAAAAGGAGAACGCGTTACGAATGTTTAAATCTCGCAAATAAAAAAGCATACCTCTTTCATCAAAATGTTGAAGTGGCTTCTTATCAAAGAGAATACTCCTAGATTAAATTAAAAAGCTTCTTTTCAGAAGCTTTTTAATTTAATCTCTTCTCATAAAAAGAGTATCTAACTGCATCTCTTTTTGAAGCCAATTTCTTAACGCAGACTCTTTCGCTCTAATCATACTATCTGATAGTTTTAGATTCCACTTAATTGTAGCCACTGGAATCGTATCAATTTTAATAAAGTCTTTAGAAGACAATACATTTGCAAAACCTATTTCCTCAATATCCGAATATCTTATTTTTGCATCTTTGGCAATTCTACTAAACGCAATCACTTTCTTATTTTTATACAAAGCATCCTGCTCAATTCTATTATTTAACATAAAAATAGTTTCCTGTAAGTCTGTAAGTTGTTTTTGCAATCCTGCGATGATATTTTTACTTTCTTGAAGTTCCTCTCGTTTTTCAGTATATGCTGTCGTAATAAGTTCGAAACTCTTGGTATCACTTCCTTTTATTTTTAATTTAAAATCAGCCAAGTTCGGGTACGTGTTAACGTTTGCTAATTCATTAAGAAGATCATTCTCCGTCGCTTCGTTTATCTCATTAAAAAAATTTAAATAAATCTCTTTCTTTTCGATATCCTTATCCCAGTCAATTAATTGTAAAAATTTATTTATTTTAATCTCATTTGTAATAAAAGAATTGATCTGTGTATTCATTTGGTTCTTTTGAAACGCTGTAATAAAAGTAAAAATTGCAGGAATCATAACAGCCAAACCAATAACGGTAGCAATGGTAGAATATCTTTTTCTCTTCGCCGCATTTGCATACTTATGCATTGGAAAGTTGAGTAATTTTAAAACCAAAAAAGTTGCCAATGCAATGAAGATTGTGTTGATAATAAATAGATACATTGCCCCGAGAAAATAGGTGAAATTTCCTTTTGCCAAACCATAACCAGCGGTGCACAAAGGAGGCATTAAAGCAGTTGCAATAGCCACACCAAAAATTACGGAAGCAACTGTTCCCTTTTTAGTTCTCGCAACCATTAAGGCCAAACCTCCAAAAAATGCAATTAACACATCTCTAATATCTGGACTAACCCGTCCTAATAATTCTGAATTATCTTCACTTAAAGGAAATATATAAAAGAATAAAAAAGAAGCAAACAAACTCAGTCCTATCATAATGCCTAAGTTCAGCAAAGACTTTTTAAAAGTGTCGATATCATTCAACGCGAAAGACATCCCTAGCCCTAAAATTGGCCCCATTAAGGGAGATATTAGCATCGCACCAATAACTACCGCAGTCGAATTCGCATTGAGTCCTATAGACGCCACAAAGACTGCAAACAACAAAATCCATGCAGTTGCTCCTTTAAATGGAATGTCTGCCTTAATAGCCGCTATTGTCGCTTCGTGATCTGTATCTGCTCTAAAATCAAAAAGCGCTATTAGAAACTTTTTTATACTCTCAAACAGGCCCTTTGCCTCCTTTTTAATGTTTTGCTTAGAGGCCTCACTTACATCTATCGCTTTCTCTTTTTTAATTTCTTCTTGCATCTTTCAAAAGATCTTTATACGCTGGGAAATATACGAAAAAAACTGATTTGAAATTAAATATCTGTTTAGTGCAGATAAATTTTATCTATTTCTAGTTTAAAATTCTCCTCTTTTTTATTCCCAATTAAAAATGCAATTTCTTCCATATTTTTAGATGAAAAATTTCCGATGGTAAGTGTTCTTCCTCTAAATGCGGGATACATCTCTGAAAGTTTAATTCTGATCGTTTGCCAGGCACCATTTGTTTCAAAAACAGCAATGTATGAATGATAATTAGATCTCTGATCTTTAATTCTAAACTGAAATTTTTTACCATCTCCTTTGACGATCAGGACAACTTCCGAAAAGTCTTTTAATTTCATTTTAGGAAACCCATATCTCAGGGAAGAAAAGCCTCCATTATTTTCTAAAGATACGCTGCCCTGAAAGACTCCAAATCCCTCGGGACTCATGTTAAAATTTCCAGAGGACCTGCCTCCCATCACACCATCATCGACAACACTCCAATCTGAGATGTCTGAATTTATGTTAAAGTCAAAAATAAGTTGGTTCACATCACTCATAAAAAAAATTAAAATGGTAATTACACAAATTCTACTCATTATCTTTTAAATTTCAATCTAAAATATTTATTAAAATGAAACTGTAGTGTCAAAAATATGTTAAATAAAAAAAGTATCATCAACATGCGTATAAATTGATAAAAGAATGTTGTTTTAAATTCCTTAAAAAAAGGAGCGCCAAGCCTAAAACGGAAAAGGCAAAACTCTATAAAAACAAAAAGAGTCTGTAGAAAACTACAAACTCTTTTACTGCTATTGTGACCGGGCTGGGGCTCGAACCCAGGACCCTCTCCTTAAAAGGGAGATGCTCTACCAACTGAGCTACCCGGTCATTTTCTTTTCCTTAGCGGGTGCAAATATAAGACTTATTTAAAGAAAACAACTTAAATTTTTATAATGTTTTGTTTAAATAAACTTGTCTGACTTTTTTCAACAAATTAGAGGAATATACAAAACTGACAACCGCCTCACTATCAGTAGAAAATATATCTTCACTAGTACCTTCCCACGCTTTTATACCTTTGTTTAAAAAAACAATTTTTTCTCCTATTTCAATTACAGAATTCATGTCATGCGTATTAATTACCGTAGTAATTTTATATTCGTCTGTAATTTCTTGAATTAAATTATCAATTACAATTGCCGTCTGAGGATCTAAACCAGAATTTGGTTCGTCACAGAACAGATATTTAGGGTTCATAACAATAGCCCTTGCAATGGCAACTCTTTTTTGCATACCACCAGAGAGCTCTGCAGGTAATTTTTTATTTGAATTGTCTAAATTTACCCGAGTTAAAACAGTGTTTACACGGTCTAACATTTCTGCTTGTGATTTATCCGTAAACATTTTTAATGGAAACATTACGTTTTCTTCTACTGTCTGTGAATCAAATAGCGCACTTCCTTGAAAAACCATACCAATTTCCTGACGCCATTGCATTTTTTGTTTTTGAGAGAATTCTGTATTTATTCTTCCATCAAAAGAAACGGTTCCTTGCTCTGGAATGTGCAAGCCAATAAGTGATTTTAAAAAAACTGTTTTTCCGGAACCACTTTGTCCAATAATTAAATTTGTTTTTCCAGGTAAAAACGTAGTTGAAATTCCTTTGAGAACTTCTACTCCATTAAAACCTTTATATAAATTGTGAACCTCTATCATGCGTTTAAGTTAATAACAGTTGTGTTAAAATATAATTAGATATTACAATTAAAATAGTCGTCCAAACTACAGCCTGTGTGCTTGCTCTACCCACCGCAATTGACCCACCTTTTACATAATATCCGTGATATGCCGGTACCGTTGCTATTATGAATGAAAATACCAATGTTTTAATCATTGCGTACACTATAAGAAAAGAGTTAAACTCTGTTTGGATTCCTATAATATAATCCACTCCAGAAAATAAGCCCGATGCAACCCCTGCTAACCAACCTCCAAAAATTCCCAAAACCATTGCTAAAATTATTAAAAATGGATAAAAGAATAACGCTGCTAAGATTTTTGGCAATACCAAAAAATTTAAGGCATTTATGCCCATTACTTCTAAAGCATCTATTTGCTCTGTCACCCTCATAGCTCCGATACTCGAGGTGATATACGACCCCACTTTACCGGCTAAAATAATACAACAAAAAGTGGGTGCAAATTCTAAAATAATAGATCTTTTAGCAGCAAAACCGATTAAAGAATCTGGAATAAAGGGGCTGTCTAAATTCAATGCTGTCTGCAATGCAATTACCCCGCCAATAAAAAAGGAAATAAACATAATGATTCCGATGGACTTAAGTCCTAAATCTTCGATCTCTTTCATCAAGGCAGTGTAGAAAATATGAAATTTTTGCGGCCTCTTAAAAACCAATCTCAACATCATAAAATATTTACCAACATGTTCCAAATACGTCATCTTACCAAATTTTAGGCTAAAGTATTAAAATATCATTAATTGATTGTTAATTATACCACATCAAAATAAAAAATAATTACTTTTGAAATAAAAATTTAAGCTTCCAAAATGAAAAATATTATTTTTTACTTTTTGACCACTGTACTATTCTTTTCAAACTGCACAAACAAGAAAAAAATCGCTCAAAAACCAACTTTAGTGATTGGTATCGTCATAGATCAAATGCGGTATGATTATTTAACACGTTTCTCAGAGCGGTATAGTGAAAATGGTTTTAATAGGATTTTGGAAGATGGGTTTTCGTTAGAAAATGCGCATTATAATTATATCCCAACTTACACGGCAGTAGGTCACACTTCAATTTTCACGGGTACAACACCAAGCAACCATGGAATAATTTCAAATTATTGGTATGATAAATATTCAAAACAAAATATTTATTGTGTTGACGATACTTCCTATAAAACTGTTGGAAATAATGGCACTGTTGGAGCAAAATCGCCAAAAAAAATGCTCACTACAACCATTTCAGATGAACTTCATTTAGCTCAGAACATGCGCGGGAAAACCATTGGAATTTCGATAAAAGACCGGGCTGCGATATTACCGGTTGGACATACTGCGAATGCCGCATATTGGTATGATGCAGGAGATAAAAACCAGTGGATTACCAGCTCTTATTACATGCAGAAACTACCCAAGTGGGTTCAAGAATTTAATACCAAAAATAAAGCCAACTCGTATTTAAACGATACCTGGAATACCTTATATGATATCAAAACATATACCCAAAGCAGGTCTGACAACAACGTCTTTGAAAGAAATCTAAAGGGACAAGAAAAACCTACGTTTCCAAAAGATTTAAAAAAATTAAGAAAAAATAACGGAAATTTTGATTTAATAAAAACAGTGCCCGCAGGAAACACCTTTACTGTAGATTTTGCAAAAGCAGTAATCAAAGGCGAGAATTTAGGGAAATCCGAATTCACAGATTTTTTAACGATCAGTTTCTCCTCAACGGATTATATTGGCCATAAATATGGAGTTGCAGCTGTGGAAACCGAAGACAGCTACCTGCGCTTAGACCAAGATTTAGCGGATTTGTTTAGTTTCTTAGATGCTGAAGTTGGCAAGGGAAAGTATACCTTATTTTTAACGGCAGACCACGCTGCTGTGCACGTTCCCTCTTATTTGCAGTCTTTAAAAATCCCAGCACATTATATAGACAACAATAAACTTGAAAATTATATTACAAACATTACTCAGAAGTATTTTAAATCGAAAGATCTGGTAGCGAATATTTCTAATTATCAAATCTTCTTAGACAAAGAAAAAATTGAATCTTTAGGACTGGATCAAAATACAGTTGCTCAAAAATTAGCAGATGAAGTTATGAATTTTGACAATGTTTACAAAGCTGTAACTGCTAAAACTTTGCAAACCACACACTTTACAAGTGGTATTATGAATGCGCTTCAGAATGGTTACAATCAAAAGTTCTCTGGAGATGTTTTAATAGTTCCCTACCCTGCTACTTTAACAGGGGGCAAAAGGGGAACTAGCCATGGTTCTGGATATTCTTACGACACCCATGTACCTGTTATTTTTTACGGAAATGGCATAAAAAAAGGCCGCTCTTCAAAAAAATACGACATTATAGACATTGCACCCACCATCTCTAATTTGTTAAGGATTGAAGCTCCTAACGGAACATCCGGAGCAGTAATTGAAGAAGTCTTAGAAAAATAAAATTATTATAAGGAACTTATTTCTACAGATACTTTTTGCATTTTCAAAATGGCATCCTCTACAAAGAGGGAGGATGCAGTAGCGATGAAAAATCCAAAAAGAAAGTAACACATGCCTACCTAAATTAAAACTTTCTATATAATTACACCGTTTTGAGCTGGTTCTTTTTTATCAAAACAATTTATCTTTTTGGTAAGAATACCTCGGCCATCATACATCGTGCACTTCCACCACCACAAGCTTCTATCGTTTCTAGTGAGCTAGAAATAATTTTGCAATGGTTGTTAATTTTAGCGATTTGACTTTGCGTTAATGCCGCGTGAGCAGCTGAGCTCATAACTAAAAACAATTCATCATTTGCACCACGAACCTGAAGCATGTTTCCTGCGAAGTTGTGCATTTGAAGTTCTGTAATTTCAATTATTTGTTTCCCATCTTCTTTTAAGTGTTTTAATACATTTTTTCTTTCAGACTTATCATCTATAGTTGCTAAACATATTACAGCGAATGTCTCTGCAACACACATCATTACATTAGTATGGTAAATTGCCTCTCTTTTCCCTTTTACGGTTTGATTTGCAATGAAAATTACGGGTGTATACTCAAAATCCTCGCAGAATTCAATAAACAAATTTTCATCTGCACGAACAGATAAAGCACAATATGCTTTTTTATTAACCCGATCTAAAATGATACTTCCAGTACCCTCTAAAAAAATATCTTCAAATTCAGCGGCAGTATAATCTACAACATTCTCTATCAAGAACCCTTTTTCTTCTATTTCTGTAAGGATGTCATCTCTTCTTTCTAAACGTCTGTTTTCTGCAAACATTGGGTACAGACCAACAGTACCGTCTGCATGAAAAGAAATCCAATTGTTGGGAAAAATCGAATCTGGCGTATCAAATGTATCTGTATCAGAAATTACCAATACCGCTACACCAAAGCTTTTCAATTTAAAAACATAGCGATCAAATTCCTCTTGTGCTTTTCTAGTGATTTCAGCATTTTGTAAATCAATATTTTCTTGAAAATAATTATTTACGGCTGTCTGTTCATTCATCCTAAAATTAATAGGACGAATCATGAGTATGGCATTTGTGGTTTGCTGCATCTTTTTAAATTTGACCACAAAGATAGACACATATTATGACTGCGCCCTCTTTTTATCAAAAAACCGCTTCCTTTTTTGGAAACGGTTTTTTAAAGCTATCTGTTAAAAAATACTCAAACCTATGCTTGGAATTCTAACCTGCACACGTGTCTGATTAGGTGTCCTATGATACGATCTTTGGTATTGATAATTGTTGTGATAATAATAGTTTACATGGTACCGGTAATAGTATCCATGATTGCAATAACTATTGCAATGATCTGAGTGCTCTGCATACGCGTCTCTTTTGCCTTTCATATAAGCTTTATGAGCAATCGCATCTCTTTTCTTTAATTCTTTTTCGTATTGCTTTTGTTCTTTCCAAAACTTTTTGTCTTCAGATTTTGATTTTGCGGTAAACTCCTGCTCAAATTTGGCATCTTCCTTTGCTCTTTTATTGTAGTAGTCTTCTTTTCCCACAATCGTATCTTTTTCTTGACCTTGGCCGTAAGAAAAACTAATAGTGATTACTAAAAGTGTAGTTAATAATTGTCTTGTTATGTTCATGATTTCTATTTTAAGAGTTCGTAATATAATTTTAACGATACTACTCTTAAAACAACTAACTACCACTTTACCCTACTAAAAAAACATCATTTAATCTCGCACTAAGGGCATGGTAGAGCACCGCAACAAACCTTCTTGTTTTGCAATTTCCGCATAGGCAACCTCTTCAACAATAAATCCGTTTCCACGCAACCAAGTATTAAGACGAGTGAACTTCTTTTCTGATATAATTACCTCCTCAGAAATAGAAAAAATATTACTATTCATACTAAACATCTCTTCTTTATCAATTTCAAAAACATTGTCCTTTCCAAAATAGTTTAACAACCACTCATACTCCTTTTCAACTAAAAATCCGTTTTTATGGAGTATCGCTTTATCTCTTCCTATAGGCTGAAAACAACAATCTAAGTGCAGTGCATTCTCTGTTGCTATTGTATTGTGCTTTCTTAACTCAAAGGATTTTACAATTCTTTCTGGAAACAGTGCCGTTATAGCTTGAACCGCAGCTACATTTGTACGCGCTGTAATATATTCTGCATAATCTTCACCCGAATAAGTCCCTACAAATATATATTCATTCCAAGGCATAACATCGCCTCCTTCTACATGACATTCTTCTGGTAGTTTAATAATATTTGCTGGATTAATTTTAGAAATTACAGAATGTATCGCTTCAATTTCTTGATCTCTATCCGGTAAAATATTTGCCTTGACAAATTTATCTTGAATAACGAAAGCAATGTCTCTCGAAAAAATTTGATTGTAATTTTCAATAATATTTGGTCTAAAAACTTGTACATCGTACTTTTTAAGAATTACTGCTACTGCTTCCATTTCCACAATCATTGCAGACTCCTCTGGATAGGTACCAGCCAGGACGTGCTGTATGCTTTTCGGATCGTAACAATCTGCGACTTTGGGAATTCCCCCGTTACTTTTTGCAATTCCTAAAACAACGGCTCTTAACCTGGAAGTTTCGTTCTTAATATTGAGTGCTAACATCTAATAAAGGATAAAAAAAGCTTCATAGAGTTATGAAGCTTTTTATTTGGGTGAATATACTCTTTTAAATTATCGATTTTCTATTGACTTAAAAGGTCTTAAGTTTTCTCCTATATAAATCTGACGAGGTCTTCCTATAGGTTCTTTATTTAAACGCATCTCCTTCCACTGAGCAATCCAGCCCGGCAAGCGTCCTAGTGCGAACATTACGGTAAACATCTCTACAGGTATCCCCATAGCTCTGTATATAATTCCAGAGTAGAAATCTACATTTGGATACAGTTTACGCTCTACAAAATAAGGATCATTCAAAGCTTCTTGCTCTAACCCTCTTGCAATCTCCAAGATAGGATCTTCTACACCGAGATCTTTTAATACCTCATCAGCTGCCTTTTTTATGATAGTAGCTCTTGGATCGAAGTTTTTATAAACGCGGTGACCAAAACCCATCAAACGAAAAGGATCGTTTTTATCTTTCGCCTTTGCCATGTATTTCTTTGTATCCCCACCATCTGCTTTTATAGCCTCTAGCATTTCTAAAACAGCTTGATTCGCTCCACCGTGTAAAGGACCCCAAAGAGCTGAAATCCCTGCGGATAAAGAAGCAAATAAACCTGCATGAGAAGATCCTGCAATCCTCACAGTTGAAGTAGAACAATTTTGCTCATGATCTGCATGTAAAATTAAAAGCTTATCTAATGCATCTTTTATAATTGGATTTATAATGTATTCTTCATTCGGCTCTTCAAACATCATTTTCATAACATTTTCTACATACCCTAAAGACCTTGAACCGTAATTTAAAGGCAAGCCTGATTTTTTACGCATAGTCCAAGCTACTAATACTGGGAATTTACCTAATATTTTCACAATAGCATTGTACATCTCTTCTTCTGAATCTACATTTACTGAAGATGGATTAAAAGCAGTCAGTGCACTGGTCAAAGATGATAAAATTCCCATAGGATGTGCGGACTTTGGAAAAGCCTCTAAAATTTTTCTTACATCGTCGTCTACTACAGACTTTGATTTTATATCTGTATGAAATTTCTCAAGCTGCTCCTTTGTAGGCAACTCTCCAAAAATTAAAGCATAAGCAACTTCTAAAAAACCTGCTTTTTCAGCCAACTCTTCAATCGCAAAACCTCGATATCTTAAAATCCCTTTTTCACCATCTAGAAAAGTAATCGCACTTTCACAAGAGCCTGTATTTTTAAAACCAGCATCAATAGTAATTACACCATTTGTGACCGCTCTTAAAGACTTGATATCTATGGCAAGCTCATTTTCTGTTCCTTTTATTAGTGGAAATTCATAGGTATTTTCTCCAATTTGTAATTTTGCTATATCTGACATTTATTGTGTTTTTATCGTGTAAACTAAAGGATGCTAAGGTAGCGAATTTAATAACATTTAGAAGAACTTCTACCAGAATATTAATCTTGCAAAATAAAAGCTAATTATTGCGATTTTAATACTAAAAAAGGCATTTTATTATATGTGTGATACCGAAAACACAAGTCTCTTGTTAAAAATAAAAATGATTTTTCTAAAAAAAAAGAAACTTTGGGTATTACTTTTTCAACACTCTAACTTTTGCAATGAATCCTTGAAAGATTAAGACGCGAAAAATCTTTGTTTGCCACGACAAGAAAAAAATACTTCAAGTACATTTTTAGAATTAACTTTTTAATTCTTAAAACATACCCAAGTTACGATGCATATACACCTCTATGCGTCTCTTCCCTCCACCAGCAGGGCGCTAAAGGTGCTATTATCCCATTTTTAACAGCTTTTTCGCAACTCGGTTGATTTGCCTCTACTTCATTCTGATTGGATCCTACGAATAGATATACTCTTCAATTGGTTTAAATAGTATTTAGGCGTTGGTAATTTTAAAATAACAGCTTTACTAATATTGACTATACTCTCTTCTAAATAAAGGGATAGCGCTCATAAACTGTTTCTTAAACTAAAGTCCTTAAGAAGCTTGACAAAATCAATTGTATCTTAAAACAAAAAAAGATTGTCTTTTCAGACAATCTTTTTTACTTCTTGAAAAAATATAACTTAAATATTAAAAGCTTTTTCCTTAGGGAAATAGGCAACATCTCCTAATTCCTCTTCTATTCTTAATAATTGATTGTACTTCGCCATTCTATCGGAACGCGATGCCGAACCTGTTTTAATTTGGCCACAGTTTAAAGCAACTGCTAAATCTGCAATTGTATTGTCTTCTGTTTCTCCAGATCTGTGAGACATTACAGAAGTATAACCAGCATTTTTAGCCATATTCACCGCTGCAATCGTTTCTGTTAAAGTCCCTATTTGATTTACTTTAATTAAAATAGAATTTGCAATATTATTTTCTATACCTCTTGACAAGCGCTCTACATTTGTCACAAACAAGTCATCTCCGACTAACTGCACTTTGTGTCCAATCTTTTCTGTTAGGTATTTCCACCCTTCCCAATCGTTTTCATCCATACCGTCTTCAATAGAAATGATCGGATACTTTTCAGATAAATCGGCTAAATAATCTGCCTGTTCTTTTGAAGATCGCACTTTTCCAGTTTCTCCCTCGAACTTAGAATAGTCGTAATTTCCATCCACATAAAATTCTGCAGCAGCACAATCTAAGGCAATCATAATATCATCTCCTAAAGTATATCCTGCGTTGCTCACTGCAATCGCAATTGTTTCCAACGCATCTTCTGTTCCGCCTGGTAAATTTGGAGCAAAACCACCCTCATCACCCACTGCTGTGGATAAATTTCTATCATGTAATACTTTTTTTAGATTGTGAAAAATTTCAGAACCCATTTGCATTGCTTTCGAAAAAGTTGCTGCTTTCACTGGCATTACCATAAACTCTTGAAAAGCAATAGGTGCGTCAGAATGCGATCCCCCATTGATAATATTCATCATCGGTACGGGTAAAGTATTTGCTGAAACGCCACCAATATACCGATACAACGGCATCCCTAGTTCGTTTGCCGCTGCCTTTGATACTGCTAAGGAGACTCCTAAAATGGCATTCGCCCCTAATTTAGATTTATTCGGCGTACCATCTAAAGCGATCATTAGTTTGTCAATTGCGTTCTGCTCAAAAACAGAAACACCTAACAACTCAGCCGCAATTATTTGATTTACATTTTTAACGGCATTTAAAACACCTTTACCCATGTAATCTTTACCACCATCTCTAAGTTCTACCGCTTCGTGTTCTCCTGTAGAAGCACCTGAAGGAACCGCAGCTCTTCCTAAAATTCCATTTTCTGTAGTTACATCTACTTCTACTGTTGGATTTCCTCTAGAATCAAAAATCTGACGGGCATGAACGCTTATAATAATACTCATTATATATTGTGTTTAATTAATTTACCTATTTATTCGCTAATTTACAAAATGTACGAAGCATTTGATAAATAGTCTTCAGTTAATTACGAAAACGTTTGCTAAAATTGAACAAAAAACATCCACTCAATTGAATTGAGTGGCTGTTTCTAAAGTTTAACATAAAAATAGTTCTTAAAATACTGTTTGTGATCTGAAAAACCCAACCAGACTATACAAGATTGCTTGTTTTTATCATGTCTATAAATTGATCAAATAAATATTCCGAATCATGCGGTCCTGGACTCGCTTCTGGATGATATTGCACCGAAAAAACAGGTTTATTTTTTAACCGTATCCCCGCCACTGTGTGATCATTTAAATGCACGTGTGTAATTTCTATATTTTCATTCTGAACGGTTTCTTCCTTGTTAATTGCGAAACCGTGATTTTGAGAAGTAATCTCTCCTTTGCCCGTTACTAAGTTTTTAACTGGGTGGTTGATCCCTCTATGACCATTGTGCATTTTGTAGGTAGAAATACCGTTTGCCAACGCAATAACCTGATGTCCTAAACAAATACCAAATAACGGCAAATCTCTTTTAATAATTTCCTTTGCCAGCTCTTGTGCCGCTTTCAGCGGTGCTGGATCTCCAGGCCCATTTGAAATAAAATATCCATTTGGTATGAACTCCTCAAGATCCGAAAATACAGCATCAAAAGGAAACACCTTAATATAGGCACCTCTTTTTGCTAAATTTCTTAAAATATTCTTCTTAATTCCGATATCTAAAGCAGCAATTCTTATCGTTGCATTTTCATCACCTACGAAATACGCCTTTTTCGTTGAAACTTTAGAGGCAAGTTCTAAACCTTCCATAGAAGGCACTTCTGACAACTTCTTTTTTAAAGCAGCTACATCTTCAATTTCAGTAGAAATAATAGCGTTCATAGCACCATTATCTCTTATATAAGCTACCAATGCTCTTGTATCTACGTCAGAAATCGCTACAATATTATGTTTTTCAAACCAATCTTTTAGATTTCCATCTGAATCTACTCTAGAATGCGTAAAACTAAAATTTCTACAAATTAATCCTGATATTTTAATACCATCAGACTCTACTTCCTCATCATTTACACCATAGTTTCCGATATGCGCATTCGCAGTGACCATCATCTGCCCAAAATAGGACGGATCTGTAAATATCTCTTGATATCCAGTCATCCCTGTATTGAAACAAATCTCTCCTGTTGCAGTGCCTTCGATACCTACAGACTTGCCATAAAATATAGTACCATCAGCCAATAGCACCAATGCCTTCTTTCTTGTTTGATATTTCATTATCGGTTGTTGTATTAATTAATGTAAAAATATAAAAAAATAAACAGTGCTCGTTCTTCTTTTTTAAACTTTAATCTCGTTTTTAAACCTAAAATGGACTGACTGCATTCTGGGGTTATAGAATAAATTCTACTCTGCTACATCCGTTTATAAGTATCATCCATTCCAATCTGCACGACAACATTTTCTTTTTTTTCATGCTTCTCTTAACATAGATTTGATTGTATCCAAGAAACAGCGCATTATCAATAAAAATAGATTGTCCCCGAAAGGCGATCCTATTAAACCAAGTTATAAAAAAAGGGATAAACGTAAACGTTTATCCCTTTTTTTATAACTTAACAAAGCCTCATTTACTCTTCTTCAGATTTCTCTTCAGTTACAGTACCTTCTACTTCCGGAGTTTCAACTTTTTTGCTTCTTCCTCTTCTTGTAGTTTTCTTTACTTTATTTCCATTAGGATTATATATCTCGTTATAATCAACTAATTCTACCATTGCCATCGGAGCATTATCTCCCTGACGGTTTCCTAGCTTGATTATACGTAAATATCCACCTGGTCTGTCTGCAACCTTCACAGATATTTCCTTAAACAACTCTGTTACTGCTTCCTTATCACGAAGATGAGAAAAAACGATACGTCTATTGTGCGTTGTATCTGATTTTGACTTGGTGATTAATGGTTCTGCATACACTCTTAATGCTTTTGCTTTTGCCACTGTTGTATTGATACGCTTGTGCTCTATTAATGAGCAAGTCATATTTGACAACATCGCCTTTCTATGCGAAGTTGTTCTTCCTAAATGATTGTGCTTTTTTCCGTGTCTCATGACCTTTGTTTTGAACTTTCATCTTGCATCAACTCTTTTTGAGGAGCAAAATATGAATGATTAATCTCTGTCTAACTTATATTTACTTAAATCCATTCCAAAACTTAATCCCTTCACAATAACTAACTCTTCTAGTTCTGTTAAAGATTTTTTTCCAAAGTTTCTAAATTTCATTAAATCACTTTTATTAAAAGATACTAAATCCCCTAATGTATCTACTTCTGCCGCCTTTAAACAATTTAAAGCTCTCACAGATAAATCCATGTCAATCAATCTTGTTTTTAATAACTGACGCATGTGCAATGACTCCTCATCATATGTTTCAGTTTGTGCTATTTCATCTGCCTCTAAAGTGATACGCTCATCAGAGAATAACATAAAGTGGTGTATTAAAATCTTAGCTGCTTCTGTTAACGCATCCTTAGGACTGATTGATCCATCCGTATCAATATCAAAAACCAATTTTTCATAATCGGTTTTCTGCTCTACACGGAAGTTTTCAACTGCGTACTTTACATTCTTGATTGGCGTGTAAATAGAGTCTGTAAAGATTGTTCCTATGGGAGCAGATGCTTTTTTATTCTCTTCTGCAGGAACAAACCCTCTTCCTTTTTCTATTGTTATCTCTGCATTCAACTTCACAGATTTATCCATGTTACAGATAACTAAATCTGGATTTAAAACCTGAAACCCTGAAATAAATTTCTGTAAATCACCAGCAGTAAACTGCTCTTGACCTGAAACGGAAATCGAAACAGTTTCTCTGTCTGTTTCCTCAATTTGCTTTTTAAAACGAACCTGCTTTAAATTTAATATTATTTCTGTTACATCTTCAACAACACCAGAGACAGTAGAAAACTCATGTTCTACTCCATCTAGTCTTAATGAGGTGATTGCAAATCCTTCTAACGACGATAAAAGTACTCTTCTTAAAGCGTTTCCTACTGTTAAACCAAAACCTGGCTCTAGCGGTCTGAACTCAAATCTACCTGAAAAATCAGTAGATTCAATCATGATTACTTTATCGGGTTTTTGAAAATTTAAAATTGCCATATTTCTTCTTTTTAATTGTCATCTAGTTGCGCGGAAAATAAGTCTGAAGAAGTACTTATAAACCCTTTGGCTAAACTCCAATATGATTAATTTATTACTTAGAATATAATTCTACGATTAACTGCTCTTTGATATTTTCTGGAATCTGAAGTCTTGCTGGCACCTTTACAAAAGTACCTTCTTTTTTATCCGAATTCCAAGTCAACCATTCATATACATTGCTATTAGATGCTAATGAATCTTCAATAGCTTGTATCGATTTAGACTTCTCTCTTACCGCAACAACATCTCCCTCAAGAAGATTGTACGAGGGTACGTTCACAATTTCCCCATTCACAGTAATGTGTCTGTGAGAAACCAGCTGACGTGCTCCACTTCTAGAAGTTGAAACTCCCATTCTGTAAACTACATTGTCTAATCGAGATTCACATAACTGTACCAAAATTTCACCTGTAATCCCTTGAGAAGCAGATGCCTTTTTAAATAAGTTACTAAATTGACGCTCTAAAATACCATAGGTATATTTCGCTTTTTGCTTCTCCATTAATTGAGTAGCATATTCTGATTTTTTTCCTCGTCTTCTTGCATTTCCATGCTGTCCTGGAGGATAATTTCTTTTTTCGAAGTTCTTGTCTTCGCCGAAAATTGCTTCGCCAAATTTACGTGCAATTTTGGTCTTTGGTCCTGTATATCTTGCCATTTCTTTGTTGTTATAATTAGGGATTATGAATTAAGGCTAATCCTTCGATAATCTAATTCCCAATAGGTTAAAATATTTAATTATACTCTTCTTCTTTTTGGTGGGCGACATCCGTTGTGAGGAATTGGGGTAACATCAATAATTTCTGTTACTTCAATACCTGCATTATGAATTGATCTGATAGCTGATTCTCTACCATTTCCCGGTCCTTTCACATACACTTTTACTTTACGTAAACCTGCTTCTTTTGCGACTGCGGAACAGTCTTCTGCTGCTAATTGAGCTGCATACGGAGTATTCTTTTTAGAACCTCTAAAACCCATTTTACCTGCAGACGACCACGATATCACGTCACCTTTTTTATTTGTCAAAGAAATAATGATGTTGTTAAAAGACGCCGTTACGTGCGCTTCTCCAACTGCATCAATAATTACCTTACGTTTTTTTGAACTTGCTTTTGCCATAATGATTCAGTTTTAGTAATTTAGTTTTCTAATTTTATAGTATTTCTATTATCAGATCTTTATTACTTGTCTAACTTTATTTTTTCTTGTTAGCTACGGTTTTTCTCTTACCTTTTCTTGTACGAGAATTGTTTTTAGTTCGCTGTCCTCTTAAAGGTAAACCAAGTCTGTGGCGTATCCCTCTTTGACAACCAATATCCATCAAACGTTTGATGTTTATCTGAACTTCTGAACGCAACTCCCCTTCAATTGTAAAAGAACCTACTTGCTCTCTAATTGCTGCGATTTGGTCATCCGTCCATTCTTGAACCTTAATACTCTCGTCTACTTTTGCTTCCGCTAAAACTTTTTTAGCTCTGCTGCTTCCAATACCGAAGATGTAAGTTAAAGCAATAACTCCTCTTTTGTTCTTTGGAATATCAATACCTGCTATTCTTGCCATTACCCTTGTCTTTGTTTAAATCTAGGATTTTGTTTATTAATCACATATAATCTACCTTTCCTGCGCACTATTTTGCAGTCGGCACTTCTTTTTTTAACTGATGCTCTAACTTTCATCTGTTTGGTTTTTATAATTAGTATCTGTAAGTTATTCTTGCCTTTGATAAATCGTATGGACTCATTTCTAATTTCACCTTGTCTCCAGGTAACAATTTAATATAATGCATTCGCATTTTACCAGAAATGTGTGCCGTAACAATATGACCATTTTCTAATTCGACACGAAACATCGCATTAGACAATGCCTCTGTAATGGTTCCGTCTTGTTGAATTGCTGATTGTTTAGCCATATATTATTTATTCGATTTTCTATTGCTGTTTCCCGCTTTCATTAAACCATCATAATGATTGTTTAATAAATACGAATTAATTTGTTGCATGGTGTCAATTGCTACACCTACCATAATGATTAAAGAGGTACCTCCATAAAACATTGCCCAACCTTGTTGCACTCCAAACTGAACTACAATTGCTGGTAAAATTGATAGTGCCGCTAAAAACAAAGATCCTGGGAACGTTATTCTTGACAAAATACTATCTAACCTATCTGCTGTATCTTTACCTGGTCTAATTCCTGGTATAAAACCTCCACTCCTTTTTAGATCTTCAGCCATTTTATTTGTAGGAATCGTTATTGCCGTATAGAAATAACTAAAAATAATTATCAACAAAGCAAAAATGACGTTGTATTGCCATCCATTAGGATTTGTCAATCCTACTAAGGCAGGAAACCTTTGTCCCAATGCTAAAGGTAAAAACATGATTGCTTGTGCAAAAATTATTGGCATCACTCCAGCCGCATTTAATTTCAAAGGAATATAATCTCTTGAACCAGCAACATTTTGAGCGCTTCCTGCTACATTCCTTCTTGCGTACTGCACCGCAATCTTACGAACCGCAGTAACTAAAAGGACTGTTAATAAAATTACAACAAACCACATAATAATCTCAATTAAAATCATCATTACGCCACCGGCACCTGCATTGGTCGTTTTGGACACAAATTCCTGCAAAAATGCTGCGGGAAAATTTGCAATAATACCCACTGTTATTAACAGTGAGATTCCATTACCAATCCCTTTATCAGTGATGCGTTCCCCTAACCACATAGCAAAAACTGTACCTGCAGTTAAAATAATGATCGAGGATACCCAAAATGTAGCTCCACCAACTAAAAAAGCCTCTGGAGGTAAATTAAATTGAGTTTTTATCGCAGTAATATACGTTGGTGCTTGCACCAATGTAATAGCGATTGTCAACCAACGCGTTATTTGTGTAATTTTCTTTCTACCACTTTCACCATCTTTCTGTAGTTTTTGTAAATAAGGAACCGCGATTCCCATCAATTGAACTACAATAGATGCTGAAATATAAGGCATTATACCAAGCGCCATAACTGATGCTCTAGCAAATGCCCCTCCCGTAAATGCATTCAATAATCCTAAAAGACCTCCCGAAGTACTTTCTTTTAACGCTGTCAACTGTAATGGATCTATTCCAGGTAATGGAACAGCCGCCATAAAACGGTAAACCGCAATTAGTCCGATCGTAAGAAGAATTTTGTTCTTTAATTCTTCAATCTTAAAAATGTCTTTTAGTGTATTAATAAACTTCATCCTTTACGTTTCTTATAAAGCTACAGCCTGACCTCCAGCAGCTTCAATCGCCGCTTTTGCTGTTGCTGTGAACTTATGTACAGTTATATTTAGTTTCGCCTTTAATTCTCCATTACCTAGAATCTTAACAAGCTCATTTTTGCCTGCTAATCTATGAATAATTAAAGTTTCTAAACTCAAAGTATCTGTTATTTTTCCACTATCTACTAAAGCTTGTATTTTGTCTAAATTGATCCCTTGATATTCCTTGCGGTTTATGTTCGTAAATCCAAATTTAGGCACACGTCTTTGAAGTGGCATCTGTCCCCCTTCAAAACCAATCTTCTTAGAATACCCTGAGCGAGATTTCTGTCCATTGTGACCTCTTGTAGCGGTACCACCTTTTCCAGAACCTTCACCCCTTGCAATTCTCTTTCCCTTTTTAATGGAACCTACTGCTGGTGTTAAATTATGTAAACTCATGTTTTTCTGTCTTATTTAATTTCTTCAAAAGAAACTAAGTGTTTAACTGTATTTACCATACCTACTATTGCAGGAGTTGCCTCGTGCTCAACTGTATGATTCATTCTGCGTAAACCCAATGCTTCTAAAGTTCTTTTTTGACTCTGAAGACGCCCGATTTGACTTTTTACTTGTGTAACTCTGATTCTTGCCATCGTTCTTAGATTTATCCGTTAAATACCTTTTCTATAGAGATTCCTCTTTGCTTTGCAATTGCAGATGCACTACGTAATTGTAACAATGCATTAAAAGTTGCTTTTACCGCATTGTGAGGATTCGAAGAACCTTGTGACTTTGATAATACATCGTGTATACCCACAGATTCAAGTACCATACGTACTGCTCCACCGGCAATAACTCCTGTTCCAGGGGAAGCAGGCTTGATAAAGATCTTTGCTCCACCAAACTTTCCTTTTTGCTCATGTGGCAACGTACCTCCTAAGATAGGAATACGTATCAAATTCTTTTTGGCATCTTCAATTGCCTTCGCTATTGCGGAAGCTACATCTTTAGATTTCCCTAAACCATGTCCAACAACACCGTTACCATCACCAACTACTACAATCGCAGAGAAACCAAATGCTCTACCACCTTTCGTTACTTTAGTAACACGCTGTACTCCTACTAACTTATCTACAAGCTCTAACCCACTTGGCTTTACTCTTTCTACGTTTTTATAACCTTGCATAATTTCTTAAAATTTTAAACCAGATTCTCTTGCAGCTTCTGCTAATACTTTAACTCTACCATGGTATAAATAACCATTTCTATCGAAAGCAACTGTTTCTATACCCGCTTTCGCTGCTTTTTCACCAATTGCCTTTCCAACTGCTGCGGCAGCTTCTAGTTTAGAAGTCCCTTTTATCTCTTTATCTCGTGATGAAACCGAAGCTAATGTTACTCCGTTTACATCGTCTACTATTTGGGCGTAAATTTCTTTATTACTTCTAAAAACCGATAATCTTGGTTTGGTAGCAGTACCAGAAATAATCTTTCTAATTCTACGCTTAATTCTAGCTCTTCTTTGTAGCTTTGATAATGCCATAATGCTATGTATTATGCAGATTTACCTGCTTTTCTTCTTAATATTTCACCAACAAACTTAACACCTTTACCTTTGTAAGGCTCTGGAGCTCTGAAAGAACGAATCTTTGCAGCTATTTGACCTACTAACTGTTTGTCAAATGAAGATAATTTAATGATTGGGTTTTTCCCTTTCTCAGATATTGTTTCAATATTCACCTCTGGAGCAATTTCTAAAACAATATTATGAGAGAAACCTAAAGCTAAATCTAATTTCTGTCCTTGGTTTGATGCTCTATAACCTACACCTACCAACTCTAAATCTTTTGTCCAACCTTTGCTTACACCTTCAATCATGTTATTGATCAAAGCTCTCATTAAACCATGTTGTGCTTTATGGTCTTTACTTTCCGATGTTCTATCAAGAGTGATAATACCATCTTCAATTTTAACTGTAATGCCATCTGAAATTTTCTGAGTTAACGTACCCAATTTTCCTTTGACAATTACCACGTTATTCTCTATGTTAACATCTACACCTTGTGAAATGCTAACGGGATTTTTTCCTATTCTACTCATTTCTTAAGATTTAATAAACGTAACATAAAACTTCTCCTCCAACGTTCTCAAGACGTGCTTTTTTGTTCGTCATAACACCCTTCGATGTTGACACAATAGCAATTCCAAGCCCGTTCAATACTCTTGGCATCTCTGATGAGCCAACGTATTTACGTAAACCTGGTGTACTGATACGTTGAATTTTTCTAATTACTGACTCCTTTGTTTCTCTGTCGTATTTTAAAGCGATCTTGATTGCTCCCTGAACCTTATTGTCATTGAACTGATAACTTAAAATAAAACCTTGATCAAACAAAATCTTAGTCATTTCCTTCTTCAAGTTTGAAGCTGGAATTTCCACTACTCTGTGCCCTGCTGCGATTGCATTTCTAACTCTCGTTAAAAAATCCGCGATTGGATCTGTATACATACTTATTTATATTGCGATTATGGTTTTCAAACACCTCTATTTGTGCTACGGATTCTCCGTGATATTTGAACCTACAATCAGTTAAAATTCTTTTACCCAAAAAAATAGAGCGCGCAAATATACACATTCTATTTTTATTTTTAAGCTTTATTTTTGGATACTACCAACTTGCCTTTTTGACTCCTGGTATCAACCCTTGATTTGCCATTTCACGAAATGTAACTCGTGATAGACCGAACTGTCTCATATATCCCTTTGGACGTCCTGTTAATTTACATCTGTTGTGCATTCTAACTGGAGAAGCATTCTTTGGTAATTTTTGTAAACCCAAATAATCACCTGCATCTTTCAATGCTTTTCTTTTCTCAGCATACTTTGCAACCGTGCTTGCTCTCTTACGTTCGCGAGCTTTCATTGATTCTTTAGCCATCTCTTAATTTTTTTTGAACGGTAAACCTAATTCTCCTAATAGTGACTTCGCCTCCTTATCAGTAGCTGCTGACGTTACAAATGTAATGTCCATACCATTGATCTTCTTCACTTGGTCAATATTTATTTCTGGGTAAATGATTTGCTCAGTAATTCCTAAATTGTAATTACCTCTACCATCAAATCCATTTGCCTTTATACCGTTAAAGTCTCTTACTCGAGGTAAAGAAGCAGTAACTAATCTATCTAAAAACTCATACATTTTAACCCCTCTCAACGTAACCTTCACACCAATTGGCATTCCCTTACGTAATTTAAAAGATGCAACATCCTTTTTAGACATCGTAGATATCGCCTTTTGACCTGTAATTTTAGTCAATTCTTCAATGGCATAATCTATTAATTTCTTATCTGCAATCGCAGCACCAACACCTTTAGAAATAACTATTTTTTCTAATTTTGGCACCTGCATTACATTCTTATAACTGAATTCCTCAGTAAGAGCTTTTACCACTCTTTCTTTGTATTCTGCTTTTAATCTTGGTACGTAACTCATGATTATTCTTATTTTTTAGTTTTTTTAGAGACTCTAGTCTTAGCATCTCCATCAACCTGATAACCTACTCTTACAGCAACTCCTTCTTCCACTAACATCACGTTAGAAATATGAAGTGATGCCTCTTTCTTTACAATACCACCTTGGGGCTTTTGTGCGCTTGGCTTGGTGTGCTTAGAAACTAAATTCACGCCTTCTACCAACACTCTATCCTTCTCCCTAATGATTTGCAAAACTTTCCCTTCAGATCCCTTATGGTCTCCAGCGATTACTTTTACAGTATCTCCTGATTTTATTTTAAACTTCTTCATTTTGTTATAATGTTAAAGCACTTCCGGTGCTAATGATACAATTTTCATGAATTGTTTCTCACGAAGCTCACGAGCTACAGGACCAAATACACGTGTTCCTCTCATCTCCTCTGTAGGATTTAAAAGTACACAAGCATTATCATCAAATCTGATATAAGATCCATCCTTACGTCTTACTTCTTTTTTAGTTCTTACCACAACTGCTCTTGACACTTGTCCTTTCTTCACAGTTCCGTTTGGAGTCGCAGACTTTACAGATACTACAATCTTGTCTCCAATACTTGCATATCTCTTTCTTGTACCTCCTAAAACTCTGATCACTAAAACCTCTTTGGCTCCAGTATTATCTGCTACTTTTAATCTTGATTCTGTCTGTAACATATTATTTAGCTCTTTCTAGGATTTCTACTAATCTCCAACGTTTAGATTTACTCATAGGTCTTGTTTCCATGATCCTAACGGTATCTCCTTCGTTGCAATCATTCTTTTCGTCGTGTGCAACGTACTTCTTAGTCTTTAATACGAACTTTCCGTACATCGGGTGCTTAACTCTTTTAGTTTCAGCAACAACAATAGACTTTTCCATTTTGCTACTTGAAACTACACCAATTCTCTCTTTTCTAAGATTTCTTTTTTCCATCTTTAAAACTGACTATAGAATTATTGTAATTCTCTTTTTGTTAATTCTGTTGCAATTCTTGCTACAGTTCTTCTTAAACTTCTCAACTGTAACGGGTTCTCCAAAGGAGTAATCGCGTGAGCCATTTTAAGATCGGTATAATTCTTTTGCAACGCTCCAAGTTTCTCATTAAGAGCAACAATGGATAATTCTTTTACTTCTGATTGTTTCATTCTATGCGAATTAAGCGTTAATATCAAAATCTCTTGCAACCACAAACTTCGTTCTTACTGGAAGTTTCTGCGCTGCCAAACGTAAGGCTTCTTTTGCAACGTTCATTGGTACACCACCAATTTCGAACAATATTCTACCTGGCTTTATAACTGCAACGAAATGATCCGGTGCTCCTTTACCTTTACCCATACGAACCTCTAACGGTTTTTTAGTAATTGGCTTGTCTGGAAATACTTTAATCCATAACTGACCTTCTCTTTTCATGTGACGTGTAGCTGCAATACGAGCTGCTTCAATTTGACGAGAAGTTAATAAATTCTGATCTATAGATTTAATACCGAACATTCCATTAGAAAGTTGATTTCCTCTACCAGAAATACCAGTCATATTTCCTTTCGCCTTCTGTACCTTACGGTATTTTACTCTTTTTGGCTGTAACATTTTTAATTTCTAATTTTAAAAATTATTTTCTTCTACGAGGTTGCGGTCTCTTTCCACGATCTGCACCACCTTTATTTCCGCCCACTTGCTTCTTAGACAAACCAACTAAAGGAGATAATTCTCTTTTACCATATACCTCACCTTTCATAATCCACACTTTGATACCTAATCTTCCATAAGTAGTATGTGCTTCAACTAGTGAATAATCGATATCTGCTCTAAACGTTGAAAGCGGAATTCTACCTTCTTTAAAATGTTCTGAACGCGCCATCTCTGCACCATTTAAACGACCTGAAATCTGAATCTTTATTCCTTCAGCATTCATTCTCATCGTAGCCTGGATTGCCATTTTGATAGCTCTCTTGTAAGAAATTCTATTTTCGATTTGACGTGCAACACTTACTGCAACCAACTTAGAATCCAATTCTGGACGCTTAATTTCAAAAATATTTATTTGAACCTCTTTTCCTGTTATTTTCTTGAGCTCTTCTTTTAACTTGTCTACTTCTGTTCCTCCTTTACCAATTATGATTCCAGGTCTTGCAGTTGTAATTGTTACTGTAACAAGCTTTAAAGTACGCTCAATAATTACACGAGATACACTTGCTTTAGATAAACGAGCATTTACGTACTCTCTGATTTTAAAATCTTCAGCTAATCTATCTCCGTAGTCATTTCCACCATACCAGTTAGACTCCCAACCTCTGATGATTCCTAAACGATTTCCTATTGGATTTGTTTTCTGTCCCATTTCTACTTTGATTGATTACTTAGGTTCTTAGCACCTAACTCTAGTGTAACGTGATTTGAACGCTTGCGAATTCTATGAGCACGCCCTTGTGGAGCTGGTCTTAATCTTTTTAACATTCCTGCGCTATCTACGCAAATCGTTTTCACGAACAATCCAGCTTCCTCAATAACTGCATCTCCATTCTTAGCTTGCCAGTTTGCAATTGCAGACAACAACAATTTCTCTAAGTTTATAGACGCCTCTTTCGGGCTGAATTTTAAAATTTGTAAAGCTTTCTCAACCTCTACTCCTCTTACCTGATCCGCTACTAAACGCATTTTTCTCGGTGACGTAGGACAGTTAGTAAGCTTAGCGAAAGCACGGTGCTTTCTCGCTTCTTTTAACTGATCCGCCATATTTTTTTTACGAACTCCCATTGTCTGTTATTTTTTACCTTTATTTTTCGCACCTGCATGTCCTCTAAAAGAGCGTGTTGGTGAAAATTCGCCTAACTTATGCCCTACCATGTTTTCTGTAACAAATACAGGAACAAACTGACGGCCATTATGCACAGCAATCGTTTGGCCAACAAAATCTGGAGTAATCATACTTGCTCTAGACCAAGTTTTGATTACTGTTTTACTTCCAGCTTCTACATTAGCTAACACTTTTTTCTCTAATTTATAGTGAACGAAAGGTCCTTTTTTTAATGATCTTGCCATAACTTATTATTTCTTTCTACGTTCTAAAATATACTTATTACTAGCTTTGGTTTTCGACCTTGTCTTAAATCCTTTTGCAGGAATACCGTTTCTAGATCTTGGATGTCCTCCGGAAGCACGTCCTTCACCACCACCCATTGGGTGATCGACAGGGTTCATTCTTACCGCGTTCACTCTTGGTCTTCTACCCAACCATCTTGATCTACCAGCTTTACCTGAAACTAGTAATTGATGATCTGAATTCGATACCACTCCAACCGTAGCCAAACAAGTTAACAAGATATATCTTGTTTCTCCCGAAGGTAATTTCACTGTTGCATACTTCCCTTCTCTTGCCATCAATTGTGCAAAAGAACCTGCCGAACGCGCCATAACAGCACCTTGACCTGGACGTAATTCTATACATGAAATTGTAGTTCCTAAAGGAATCTCACTTAGATACATTGCATTTCCTACTTCTGGAGCAATACTACTACCTGAAACCACTACTTGACCTACTTTTAAACCGTTTTGTGCAATCACATAACGCTTTTCTCCATCAGCATAACTTAATAGCGCAATAAATGCGGTACGATTTGGATCGTACTCTATTGTTTTTACTGTTGCGGGAATACCTAACTTATCTCTTTTAAAATCGATAATACGGTATTTTTGTTTATGACCTCCACCGATATTACGTGTTGTCATTCTACCCTGATTGTTTCGACCTCCAGATCGTTTTTTCGGAGCAAGTAAACTTTTCTCCGGCTTATCAGTTGTTATGGTGTCGAACCCATTTACAACTCTAAAACGCTGACCTGGTGTTATTGGCTTTAATTTTCTAACTGACATGTTTGTCTTTTCTTAAAGATTGTTATAAAAATCAATACTTTCTCCCTCTGCTAATTGTATAATCGCTTTCTTATACCCACTCTTAATACCTGTTACCAAACCTTTTTTGGTAAACTTTGTATTTCTTTTGATTGGATAATTTAACGTCTTTACACTTAAGATAGAAACTCCGTATGCTGCTTCAACAGCTCCTTTGATTTCTAGTTTATTAGCTTTTTTCGCTACTACAAATGCGTAACGATTGTGTACTTCACTATCGTTTGTAGCTTTTTCCGTGATAATAGGTTTTATTAAAATACTCATATCCCTATTTGCTTAAATTTGTGTTTATTTCCTCTAAAGATCCTTCAGTGATCACTAACTTGTTGGTGTTTAAAACACCGTAAGTATACAATTCTGAAGCCTTAATTACTTTAGACTTTTTTAAGTTACGTGATGACAAATACACATTTGCATTTTCATTACTTAATACGAATAAAGATTTTCTAGTATCTAATTCTAACGATTTTAAAACGTCTAAAAAGTTTTTAGTTTTTGGAGTTTCGAAATTGAAATCTTCAATAACAATCACATTTTCGTCTTTTGCTTGAATACTCAAAGCAGACTTTCGTGCCAAACGTTTTAAACTTTTGTTTAATTTAAAAGAATAATCTCTTGGTCTTGGTCCGAACATACGTCCACCACCTCTAAAAACACCAGACTTGATAGAACCTGCTCTTGCAGTACCAGTTCCTTTTTGTTTTTTTATCTTTCTAGTAGAACCACTAATTTCAGCTCTTTCTTTAGACTTGTGCGTTCCTTGACGTTGATTTGCCAAGTACTGCTTTACGTCTAAATAAATAGCGTGATCATTAGGCTCGATACCGAATACATCCTTAGAAAGCTCAACCTTTCTACCTGTATCTTTTCCTGTAATATCTAAAACTGCTACTTTCATTATTTCTGAATAGTTACAAAAGCATTTTTGTGTCCAGGAATTGCTCCCTTAACAACCAGTAAGTTCTTCTCAGCAACTACCTTCAATACTCTTAAGTTTTGTACTTTCACTTTATCTCCACCCATTCTACCTGCCATGCGCATTCCTTTGAACACTCTTGCAGGATATGATGCAGCACCAATTGATCCTGGAGCTCTTAAACGGTTGTGTTGTCCGTGCGTTGCTTGACCAACACCAGCAAATCCATGACGTTTTACAACCCCCTGGAAACCTTTACCTTTAGAAACACCAGATACATCCACAAACTCACCTTCTTCAAAGTGCGCAACAGATATTGAATCTCCTAATTTATACACTTCTTCAAATCCTTGGAATTCAACGACTTTTTTCTTAGCAACTGAGCCCGCCTTTTTAAAGTGGCCATCTAACGCTTTGTTAGAACTCTTTGCTGTTTTGTCATCGAAACCAAGCTGCAACGCACTATAGCCGTCAACCTCAATGGTTCTGACCTGAGTGACTACGCAAGGACCCGCTTCGATCACTGTACAAGGAATGTTCTTCCCGTTTTCATCGAATAAGCTGGTCATTCCAATCTTTCTTCCTATTAACCCAGACATTTAGTTAAAATTTTAGACGATAGAGCATTCTCCAGCGCGTCTTTATTAATAATTGTGTTTTTGAAACGTGTGTTTCATTTCTTTCCTTAAAATTTCGTGCAAAAAAAACAGCGCAAACAAAGTCAACGCTGATTTTGTTTTTTCCGTTTTTCTTTCGCGAAACGCTCCAGACATGTTACTATTGTTGAATTTTACATCAAAAACAGCTTCACCCTACTCTAATTTGGGTTGCAAAAGTATTGAAAACTTTCGGTTTAAAAAAATTAAACCGAAAGTTAATCAAACTCTTATACTTTGATCTCAACCTCAACTCCACTAGGTAACTCCAATTTCATTAAAGCATCAATAGTTTTCGAAGAAGAGCTATAGATGTCTAATAATCTTTTATAAGAAGCTAATTGAAATTGCTCTCTAGACTTTTTGTTTACGTGTGGTGAACGCAATACAGTAAAAATCTTTTTATGTGTTGGCAATGGTATTGGTCCGTTTACAACAGCACCAGTACTTTTTACCGTCTTTACAATCTTTTCAGCAGACTTATCTACCAAGTTGTAATCGTAAGACTTTAATTTTATTCTAATTTTTTGACTCATCTTGTATTATTTAGTAGATTAACCTTTGGCTTTTGCGATCACTTCTTCAGATACATTCGAAGGAGTTTCAACATAATGTGAAAATTCCATAGTCGAAGTTGCTCTACCCGAAGACATCGTTCTTAAAGCGGTAACATAACCGAACATTTCTGATAACGGAACCAACGCTTTTACAACCTTTGCACCCGCACGATCACTCATGTCATTCACTTGTCCTCTTCTTCTATTTAAATCCCCAACGATATCTCCCATGTTTTCTTCAGGAGTTAACACTTCTACCTTCATTAATGGCTCCATAATCTTTGCTTTTGCTGATTTTGCAGAAGCTTTGTAACCCATTCTTGCAGCTAGCTCAAAAGACAAGGCATCAGAATCCACTGCGTGGAACGAACCGTCTCTAAGTGTAACCTTCATTGAATCCATCTCATATCCCGCTAAAGGACCATTTAACATTGCCTCTTTAAATCCTTTTTCGATTGAAGGAATAAATTCTTTAGGTACATTTCCCCCCTTAATAACGGAAGCAAATTGCAATCCTTGAACACCCTCATCTGCTGGACCTATCGTAAATACAATATCAGCAAACTTACCACGACCACCAGATTGTTTTTTGTAAATTTCTCTGTGGTTTGCTTCAGCCGTAATAGCTTCCTTGTATTCTACTTGAGGTTGCCCTTGATTTACTTCTACTTTAAACTCACGTCTCAAACGGTCTACAATTACATCTAAATGCAATTCTCCCATTCCAGATATGATAGTCTGTCCTGAAGCCTCATCAGTTCTCACTGTAAATGTTGGATCTTCTTCAGCTAATTTGCTTAAGCCAATCCCTAATTTATCAACGTCTGCTTTCGTCTTTGGTTCTACCGCAATACCAATTACTGGATCTGGAAAATCCATCGACTCTAACACAATTGGAAACTTTTCTGCTGACAAGGTATCTCCCGTCTTAATCGACTTAAAACCTACTGCCGCTCCAATATCCCCTGCTTCAATATAATCAATCGCATTTTGCTTGTTCGCATGCATTTGATAGATTCTAGATATACGCTCCTTTTTACCAGAACGGTTATTTAAAACATATGACCCTGCATCTAAACGACCAGAATACGCTCTAAAAAATGCCAAACGTCCTACAAAAGGATCCGTTGCAATTTTAAATGCTAAAGCCGCAAAAGGCTCATCTACACTTGGCTTGCGAATTTCCTTTTGATCTGTATCTGGGTTAATACCCACAATACCTTCCTTATCCATAGGAGAAGGCAAATAACGACATACAGCATCTAAAAGAAACTGTACTCCTTTATTCTTGAAGGCAGATCCACAAATCATTGGAATGATAGACATATCCATAACAGCAGCTCTCAATGCAGCATGCACCTCGTCTTCTGTTATCGAGTCTTCGTCCTCCATATATTTTTCTAACAAATTTTCATCGTAAGCAGCAACTTCTTCAATAAGTTTGCCACGAAGAATTTTTGCTTCTTCCTTCAATTCTTCAGGAATATCCACAACATCAAATGTTGCTCCCATTCCCTCTTCATGCCATATAATAGCTCTGTTTTTAACGAGATCTACAATCCCTTCAAAATTCTCCTCATCACCAATATTTAAAACAATTGGCACTGCATTAGAACCTAGCATTTCTTTTACTTGTCTACAAACCATCATAAAATCAGATCCTTGACGGTCCATTTTATTGACAAAACCAATTCTTGGTACCTTGTAGTTGTCTGCAAGTCTCCAGTTTGTTTCTGATTGTGGCTCAACACCATCAACAGCAGAAAACAAAAACACCAAACCATCCAATACACGTAAAGATCTGTTTACTTCTACAGTAAAATCTACGTGCCCTGGGGTATCAATAATATTAAAATGATAATCTTTTGTCTCTGGAAGGATCTCTGCATTCTCCTTTGGAAACTGCCAAGTACAAGTAGTTGCAGCTGAAGTAATTGTAATACCTCTTTCCTGCTCTTGCTCCATCCAGTCCATTGTAGCTGCACCATCATGTACTTCTCCTATCTTATGAGAAACACCTGTATAATACAATACACGTTCTGTAGTTGTGGTTTTACCCGCATCAATATGCGCAGCAATTCCAATATTTCTTGTGAATCTTAAATCTCTAGCCATTTTTATTAAAATCTAAAGTGAGAGAATGCTTTATTCGCTTCTGCCATTTTGTGAGTATCTGTACGTTTTTTAACAGCAGCACCCTCTTCCTTAGCCGCAGCTAAAATTTCAGCAGCTAAACGCTGTGCCATTGTTTTTTCGTTTCTCTTACGAGTGTACAAAATCATCCATTTAATTGCCATAGACACCTTACGGTCTGGTCTAATTTGCATTGGAATTTGAAATGTTGCTCCACCTACACGACGAGATCTTACCTCTACGTGTGGCATTACATTTGATAAACCTTCTTTCCAAAGTTCCAAAGCTGATTTTTCTTCTTCACCTTTTCTTTCTTCAACGATGTCTAATGCATCGTAAAATACTTTAAAGGCTACTGACTTTTTACCGGCCCACATTAAGTTATTCACAAAACGTGTTACTAGCTGATCATTAAATTTAGGATCCGGTAATAAGACTCTTTTTTTTGCTGCTCTTTTTCTCATGTCTTTACATTAAAAAAGTTACTAATTTACTTTTTTGGGCGCTTTGCTCCGTACTTAGATCTACGTTGGGTTCTACCCTCTACTCCCGCAGTATCTAATGCACCACGTACTACGTGGTATTTAACTCCTGGCAAATCTTTAACCCTTCCACCTCTAACTAATACTATCGAGTGCTCTTGCAAGTTATGTCCTTCACCTGGGATGTACGCATTTATCTCATTGCCATTTGTCAATCTAACTCTGGCAACTTTACGCATTGCTGAATTAGGTTTCTTTGGCGTTGTGGTATAAACACGAGTACATACTCCACGTCTTTGAGGACAAGACAACAAAGCAGCCGATTTGCTCTTCTTAGTTATTTTGGTTCTTCCTTTACGAACTAGTTGTTGAATAGTAGGCATACTAAATTATTACTGTTTTTAGTTTATATAAAACTTCTTCTCTTTTTTAAGAGTCCGCAAATGTACAATTAAATTCTAATTATTCAAATATCAGCACCTTATTTTTTAAAAAGCATTTTTTAATTTATGTATTTGCCGTTTTTTAGATACATTTGAAGTTCAAAACATACATGATTTTGACCATTCATAAAAAAAATAATTGTTGCTCTTTTGCCTTGTAAATTTATCTAAAGGAATCGTTTCTCAAAATACTCAGCCAAAAATTAACAACGATTGTACCTGTTGAAGAACCTTTTTTAAATGTGCTTCAATTTAAACGCATGCATTTTGATACAACAAGAGTTGACCAAAATTCAGCAGCAACTAAAATTAAATGGTTTTTTTCTAAATACTATAGATAGCACTACTTTTAAAAAAACAGCCTTTACTGCTTTTTTATCGCTTAAAGAAAAAGCAGATTCCGTGGTCCTTCAATATCCACAAAAATCAAAACTAAACTTAAAAAAAGAAAACTTCGAAACTACTTTTTTAAAGATTCTAATACAACGATTAGAGACAATTTTAAATAAAATTTCTGACAGCTATGAAGATGCTGGAAACGCCTTTTCAAAATTAAAATTAAAAAACTTTAAAATAATAGGAAAGACACTGCTAGCGGATTTACAATTTTTTCCAGCTCAAAAAAGAGTGATTCATAAAATAATTTTCAAAGGATATCCAGATTTTCCAAAATCTTTTATTAAAAACCACTTCCAAATCGAAAAAAACACAGTGTTCAATAAAAAGCAACTCAAAAGATTTTCAAGATTGTCACAAAATTTAACCTTTGCAAGTGAAATTAAGCCTCCCGAAACTTTATTTACCCTAGACTCCACTTTTGTTTACGTATACTTGAAAAAAAATAAAGGAAGTAGTTTTGATGGCCTTATTAATTTTGCTTCACAGGAAAGCGGAAAGATTCAACTTAATGAATACCTTGATTTAAAATTAAAAAACCTCTTAAATATAGGAGAACAGTTCGCACTCTTATGGAATCAATATGGAAATGAAAAGCAAGAATTTATGGTATCTACAAAAGCACCGTATATCTTCAATTCTAGAATATCTCCAAAATTCAATTTCTCTATCTATAAATAAGATTCTACCTTTCTAAATAGTAAATTTCCTGCAAGCTTAAAATACCAAATAAAAAGCAGCACCTCCTTATCTGGGAGCTTTACTTCTGAAAACTCAGAAAAACTTACACGTACAGCGGTAGAAAATATTACAACATTTCAAAGCACTTTTATTTTGGCCTTGGATTTGCCTATGAACTTCCAAATAATAATAATAATAATAATAATAACATAGTACAAAACAATTCTTTTTCAGTAGATATTAGACCTTCTTTTGGCTAAAGAAAAAACAATGACAGCTCTTCAAATCAAATAAAACTAGAAAGCAACCTCTCCTACTTACCTTAGATAAATCAACGGAGTAGTTTTTATTTTAAAAATAGTATTGGCGTCTTGAACTCTGACAACTATTTAGAAAACGAACTATTCAGAATTGGAGGCAACAAAACCGTCTGAGGCTTCAAAGAACAAAGTCTATATGTAAAAAGAATATTTAATTCAACGGACTGAATATCGCTATCACACTGCAACCGATGCTTTGCTTTACTCCATTACCGACCTTGCAGCAACCTCTGCTACGCATCAAAATGAAAAATTACTCGGCTTAGGTGTTGGCTACTTATTTACCAGTAACAATTCCCAAATAAACGTTTCTACGGCGGTTGACGCTAGTCAAAATAGCCCTATAAACTTCAAAAATACGCAGTTCTTTGTAAATTGGGTAAACTTTTTCTAAGGTAACTTAAGTGATACACTTAATCTGAGATTAAAACTCTGCTCTTCTAAATAAACACACAACTTCAACACCATTTACTTTTCACTCATTTATGTTCTTTGCTGGTATTAAAATAGAATACTAAAAGAAACCGTTTACACTCCTATTCACTTCTTATTATTGGAAGCATAAAATTATATGATTATTCAGTTTATTAATTTTACATTGAAACACCAATTCTACTTAATTAAGCTATCGCTCTTTGAATTGAATAAAATGACTACTTACAAGCGATAACTATCTCAGATAGATAAAATTATATTATACATAACATTAAATATAATTATAAATATTTTGTTTTATTAGGAAATTATTAACATCTTTGAGATAACTAATTCAAAAAAAAAAAAAATGAAGAAAAAGTTTAAAGGGATTTTAACGCTATTACTAGCGTTTATTGTGCATCTAACCTTTGCACAGGAAAAAACTGTTTCCGGAACAGTGTCCGACGAATCTGGAACGCTACCTGGAGTAAGTGTTGTTATTAAAGGCACAAGTGTAGGAACACAAACTGATTTTAACGGAAAGTACACCATTAAAACGAAACAAGGGGATATCCTAAGTTTTAGTTACATGGGGTACAAGACTATTGAACAATCTGTAATTACTTCGAACACCATGAATATCTCCATGGTACAAGACGCTAACTTATTAGACGAAATTGTTGTGACTGCCTTGGGTATTAAAAGAAGTAAAAAATCTTTAGGATATTCTACGCAAAAAATTGGAAGCGAGGAGCTTACGACGGTAAAAGAGGCAAATGTACTCAATCAACTTTCGGGAAAGGTTGCAGGTCTTGCGGTCCAAAGAACAAATAACATGGGAGGTTCTACCAACATCGTGATTAGGGGTCAAAGCTCATTAACAGGCTCCAACCAAGCATTGTTTGTTATTGACGGAGTTCCTCTTTCAAATAGAAATACAAACACAGGCGCACAGTCTCAAGGTGCAACTGGTTATGATTATGGAAATCCTATTTCTGATATTAATCCTGACGACATTGAATCAATGAATGTTTTAAAAGGATCTGCGGCAACGGCGTTATACGGTTCAAGAGCTTCTAATGGCGTTATAATAATTACAACAAAAAAAGGTAAAGGAGCAGGTGCTAATGATTATTCTGTGACAGTCTCCTCTAATGTGAGCGCAGGAAGCATAGACAAGAGCACTTTTCCTGAATTTCAGCAACAATACGGCGCAGGTTATGGTGGAAATGATTACAATTTTGACCCGTCAGATTTAAATGGTGATGGTACTGTTAATAATTATGCAAACCTAAATGATGATGCCTCTTATGGTCCAAAATTTGATTCTAATTTGAATCTATTACAATGGGATGCAGTCTACCCACAATTAAGCACCTATGGTGTTGCAAGACCGTGGATAGCTCCTAAAAATGGACCTTTAACGTTTTTTAATACTCCAACGTCTACTACAAATTCTATATCTGTAGCAAAAGGATTTAAAGACGGTGATGGAAACCTTAGACTGTCCTACTCTAATTTTAATTCTAAAGGAATGCTTCCGAATAGTTCACAAAATCGGAATACTTTTTCTTTAGCTGCAACAGCAAAATTAACAGACAAACTTAAAGCCACGGGATATGCTACTTATATCAATACAGCAACTGTAGGTAGAAATTCCACAGGGTATAACGATAATATTGTGGGTTTTATGCGTCAATGGGGTCAAAATAACATGGACTTTAAAAGACAAAAAGATGCATATTTTCAAACGGGCGAGAATATTACTTGGAACCCTAAATCTCCTACAGATTTAACTCCAATATATTGGGATAACCCTTATTGGACGCGTTATGAAAACTTTCAAAGCGATGGTAGAAATAGATTTACTGGTTATACAGAATTACAATATAAAATTACAGAGAATCTTAGCATAACAGGAAAAGCCTCTGTTGATCAATATAGTGAAATTCAAGAAGAAAGAAGAGCATTAGGCTCAGTTGCTACCGGGTTTGGTATTAACGAAGGAGCTGACGGTAGTTATAATAGAAGTACACAGGGATCTGGATATTTACGAAGAAATATAAATTCTAGAGAAACAAATTTAGATGCATTAATTAACTACTCTAAAAACTTTAGTGATGATTTAAGTTTTAGTGCATTTTTAGGTGGAAACATAAGAAACAACACTCTAAATATGATCACAGCTGCAACTAACGGGGGACTAAAAGTTCCAGGTGTATACTCACTTCAGAATACAACAGACGCATTACCGAACCCGAAAGAAAGAGACGAAACTAAAGAAATTCAAAGTTTTTTCGCAGGAGCAACTTTCGGTTTTAGAGATTATCTTTTTGTTGAAGGAACTGTACGGAGAGATAAGTCTTCTACTTTACCCGCAGAAAACAACTCTTACTACTACCCTGCTGTTTCTGGATCTTACATTTTTACTAAAAATTTAGATGCCCCTTTTATAAAGTTTGGTAAATTAAGAGCAAACTGGGCACAAATAGGAAACGATACAAGCTTTGATAGAATTAATGACACGTATACAGCGTTAACATCATTTCAAGGAAATGCATCGGCAGCTGTAAGTAATTCAAAGAAAAACCCAACCCTAAAGCCAGAGCTTTCTTCTTCTGTCGAGGTAGGCTTAGAGATGAAATTTTTAGAAAGAGGAAACCTAGGGTTTGATCTCGCTTTGTATAAAACAAATACAGTAGATCAAATAGTACCGGTGTCTGTTAGTGAAACTACAGGCTTTGCTTCTAAAATTATTAATGCTGGTGAAATAGAAAATAAAGGTATTGAATTATCTGCTTTTTCAACAATAGATATCACTGAAGATCTAAAATGGAGATTAAATATAAATTGGTCTAAAAATGTAAACGAGGTGGTGAGCTTGGCCGAAGGCTTGGATGAATTATTAATTGGTTCTTTTGGTGTAGATGTTGTTGCCAGAATAGGAGAACCTTATGGAGCGATAAAAGGAGATGATTACACCTATCACGAGAATGGTCAAAAGATAATAGCTGCAAATGGAAAACCTGTAAGAAGTGATGCAAACCAAATCATTGGTAACGGTAATCCTGATTGGTTGGGCGGTGTGAGAAACACTTTTTCTTATAAAAACGTGTCATTTAGTTTCTTTATAGATGTTAGACATGGTGGTGATATGTATTCATTAGATCAAAGGTATGGCCAAGCTACCGGTGTTTTAGCTACATCTGTATTCATAAATGATTTAGGAAATCCTGTTAGAAATACAATCGCAAATGGTGGTGGTTTTATTTTTGATGGAGTCTATGCTGACGGAACAACCAATACAACAAGACTTGATGCTAGTGGTTTTGGAAATTCAGGATACAGAACGTTACCTAAAAGTGAGTTTGTATATGATGCATCTTTTGTTAAGTTGCGTGAAGTTAGTTTGACTTACAATTTCAAAAAAGAAGTTACTACAAAGTTGCATATGAATAATTTATCACTGAGCGTTGTAGGTTCTAACTTATGGATTATTAGCAAGAACATACCAGGTGCCGACCCTGAAACAGGTTTTGGTTCTGGAAATATCCAAGGAATATCTTCTGGATCATTACCCACCACTAGAAATTACGCACTTAATGTTAAATTTCAATTTTAATACATAGAAAAATGAAAAAAAATATAATAGTACTAGCCATTTTAACCCTCGTTACATATTCATGTACTACGGATTTAGAAGAGCTTAACGAAAACAAAAAAGATTTTGCAACAACTACAGATGCATCTCTTTTCACAAGCGCACAGTATAAGTTATTTAATCAAATAACAGAGACTAGTGTAAATGAAAATATTTTTAGGCTTCTTGTTCAAAACTGGACAGAAACAACGTATACCGATGAAGCCAACTATGACCTAAAAACAAGAAGTATAGATGAATTCCATTGGGAAGTGTTATATAAAGATGCTTTGAAAAACTTTAAAGAGTCTAAAAGCCTTGTTTCCGGTATACCAGACGTTCGTACAAATAAAACAGCAATTATAGAGTTGTATGAAATTTACACGTATTATGTTTTAGTAACTTCGTTTGGAGATATTCCATATACAGAAGCCTTGGATATCGATATATTGAATCCAGTTTTTGATAAACAAGAGGATATTTTTAATGACTTAATAGAGCGACTTGACGCTAATGTAATTGCCAAGTTCGTAACAGGTCAGTCAGGATTTTCAGCATCCGTAGATCTTGTTTATCAAAGTGATATCGTACAATGGAAAAAATTCGCAAATTCCTTGAAACTTCAAATGGGTATGCTATTGGCTGATTCAGATGCAACGAAAGCAAAAACAGTGGTAAACGCTGCAATAGCTAGTGGCGTTTTTACTTCTGCAAACGATAATATGAAATTAGCTTTTGAAAGCGCAGCACCCTACACAAACCCGATATATGCTGCATTGGTATTATCTGGACGTGATGATTATGTTCCTACCAAAACGATTGTAGATATCATGAATTCTTTAGAGGATCCTCGAAGAAATGATTATTTTACACTATTTGAAGGCGCTTACAAAGGAGGTATTCCCGGAGAACTTAATACTTTTGGAAAATACTCTCACGTGTCAGAAAAAATCGCAAATAATCCGAATCTAGAAGCACCATTAATGACCTACTTTGAGGTTGAATTTTTAATAGCTGAAGCTATTGAAAGAGGTTTTATTACAATAGGAACTGCAGAAAACCACTATAATAACGCCGTAACTGCTTCTATAAAATATTGGGGTGGATCAGATGTTGAAGCACAATCTTACCTTGGAAATGCAGGTGTAGCTTACAACAGTGCTACAGGAAATTATAAGCAAAAAATTGGAACTCAAAAATGGTTAGCATTATACAATAGAGGTTTTGAATCTTGGACAGAATGGAGACGTTTAGATTTCCCAGTATTAGTAGCACCTGCCAAAGCTGAAACAACAAATAATAAACCTCCATATAGATTGACATACCCAGATGTTGAACTTACTTTAAATGGAGAAAACTTAAAGGCAGCAAATGCAAGTATTGGAGGCGATAAGATGGAAACAAAACTGTTTTGGGATAAAAACTAATTTTAAAAATACAAAAAATGAAAATTAAAAAAATATAATAGATAGTATGGTAAATACAGAAGTTGATGGGGTTCTAAAAAGATCTACGGCATTAAGTTCAAAAGAAGGAAAGGGTTCTGAAAATTAACCCTCACAATAAGGAGATGTAATTTTTAATTACATCTCCTTTATTATTTTATGTCGAAATGCATTTAATTCCCGAATATAATTGAGGCATCAAACAATTTAGCGAAAAAAACATACCATATCCTACAAAAGAGAGGTCAAATGAAGAAGCAGGTAAGGTTTTCTCCAAGATAAAGAGGTAAGACGACGTTAGCGAAAACACAAATAGGTTCATAAAAGAACAAAAATCAGGTTGTACTATTGACGTTATGACTGCCATTGTACCGAATGCGTAACTACTTACTATCAAATCTGTTAAAAAGATAATAGCACTTTTTATTTTGCTACAATTGAGGCGAATATAAACTTAAAAACACCAAAAATTAGTCTGGTTGATACAGACAAAAACTGGAAAATAGACTTACTTACTTACTTACTTACTTACTTACTTACTTACTTACTTACTTACTTACTTACTTACTTACTTACTTACTTACTTACTTACTTACTTACTTACTTACTTACTTACTTACTTACTTACTTACTTACTTACTTACTTACTTACTTACTTACTTACTTACTTACTTACTTACTTACTTATTTACTTATTTACTTATTTATTTATTTACTACAAATGGAGTAACCATATGCGCTGTTGCCCTATTTAAAGACGGTATTAAAGTCTATAACGCATCCATTAGTGATCAAACAGCACGGGTTAAATCTTCCGATCTCAGCAACTTTATGTTCGGAGTAGATTTGCACAAAACTACAGGCTCTTTTGATGTTTCGGCGGTTGCAACTATTTCAAATCAACAAACATCAAATTCACATTACACAATCCCCTTCATTATGCGATTCAATGTGATAAAGAAATAGAAGCCGTTCAATATAACGGTACCTTAACTCCAACTTTTAGTTTTTCAACATTCACAAAATACGCGACAATCAATGAAGTATCGCTGGAATGAAAAAAAGGATTTGAGGAAACGTGCGCAGTTGAATCAAATTTTAATTTAAATATCAAAAGCGATACAATTCATCTCAACGACATGGCATATAAGATAGCATACAAACCTGTTGCTGGAGATACTCTTTACTATCAATTTACAGCAAAAAGTGGAAACCTCTTTTACAAAATTTAAAATAAAGCAATTATACAGGCGCAACAAATTGGAAGTTCTTCTTCAGTTGGTTTATCCGCAGACACCACAAATTCAGAATTTAACTTTTCTACACAAAAATATGCAGCTGGCGAGATTCAATTTTTAGCTTCCTACGGATTTAAACAAATTTCAGGCGTCAGCATTGACTTTGTCACAAGCACGCCTCCAAATGGAGTGACTGCTGCCACTTATTTCTCTGAAAGAGATTTCGCAAATGCAAAAACAGCTATACCAATGGATTTTAGACTACTGAAAAAACGAATGTTTCCAAGGACGCTGTTTTTGTTTACAAAACGAAAAGGTCTGATAAAGAAAATAATACATAAACTTTCTATAGATTAATTAAGATAACGAGCGCTATTTTAACGAATGGTTCTGAACAAACTATTCATTTTTCATTTAAGGAAGGTCAAATTATAGACTAATAATAATAATATCGAGAATAATCGATAACAACATTCAATAATTTATTCTATCGATTAAAGCTGAAAAAAATTTCAATTACTCCGCTTTTTTATTTTATTTCAGAATATATATCCAACCGTTTAGAACAGGAAACAAATTTGCAATCATACTATAAATATACTGCTCGATTTCTAGAATAAACTCAACGATAGCGATTATACTTTTTCTAGAAACCTGGAAAACCTTTTACTGGGCAACTCCAGAGAACAAACAACGTTAATTTTCAATAAGTAAATAATTGGACGATATATAGCACTCCCTACCTAATTTACAGACAATATGCACTGAATTAAAAGCATACAAAATAATGCATCGGTGTCAGCTTGCCTATTAACAGTACTGCACCTAAAAAAACCCAAAACGACACTTTACAAGGAAACGTGAAAGCCTTTATTAAGATTCTGTTCAATCATGCCAAAACTTTTAAGAATTCACAACTTTAAAACCAACCCTTCAAAAGCTTATATATTAATATATATATTTTACCTGCTTATATATGTATTCTTTCTAGCATAGCAGCTCCAAAACCCAATGACATTCAAATAGAAATTGTAAACTTTGGCAGACTGTAAACTCAATAAATTATTCTTATTAAATTTAAAGAAGAAAAAAACAACATTTTACAAGGAAACATTAAAGCCTTTATTAAAATTCTGTTCAATCATACCAACACTTTTAAAAATTCACAACTTTAAAGCCAACCCTTAAGAAGATTACATATAAATATATATATTTTAACCACTTAAATATGTACTCTTTCCAGCATAGCTACTTGAAAATCCACTGACATTCAAATAGAAATTATAAACATTAATCAAACGTTAAACACTGTAAATCAATCTTATAAAATTTGAAAAAGAAAAAGATACAACCAATAATGTAATTTTAATTCTTTCCTTTGTTTTAGTTTTATTTTACAATTAATATAACTATTTAACAGTTTCATAATACAATTAATAATTATTTTGTTAATATTTGAGTAATAATTTCGAATAATGCAGTTTAATTAATAAATTATTAACACCTTTGAGATAATTAATTCAAATAATTATAAAATGAGAACAAAGTTTAATGGAATTTTAACGCTGTTACTGGCGTTAATAGTGCAAATAACCTTTGCACAGGAACAAAAGGTTTCTGGTATGGTTTCAGACGAATCTGGAAGTTTACCTGGAGTTAGTGTTGTTATTAAAGGTACGACTACAGGTACTGAAACAGATTTTGATGGTAAATATACCATTATGGCAAAGCGAGGAGCAATCTTAAGCTTTAGCTATATTGGTTATAAAACTGTTGAAAAAACGGTAGGAATATCCAATGTACTTGATGTGACACTTTCACAAGACTCAAATACACTAGATGAAATTGTTGTTGTCGGTTATGGTACAACAACAAAGAAATCATTTACGGGTACTGCAAGTGTTGTTTCTACAGAAAACATAGATGCAAAAGCTGTTTCCAATATAGCGCAAGCCTTAATTGGTGAAGCTTCAGGAGTAACAGTTACAAGAACTGACGGACGACCAGGAGCAAGTGCTACTATTCGAATTCGAGGTTTTAGCTCTATTGAAGGAAATAGAGCTCCGTTATATGTAGTGGATGGTGTTCCTTTTACAGGAGATATCAACTCTATTAATCCAAATGATATCGCATCAACAACGATATTAAAAGACGCTTCGGCAACAGCAATCTACGGTTCAAGAGGAGCCAATGGTGTGGTTGTGTTAACAACTAAAAGAGGTAAAGTTGGGAAAGATGTAATTGAATTTGACATACAAACTTCATTTAACCAAAGAACATTGCCACGTTACAACCTTGTAAATAATGAAGAGCGATACATGGGTTTAGTTTATGATGGACTAAAGAATACTGGTGAATTTACTGGAGAAGCAGATCCTGCACAATATGCTCTAGACAATCTTTTCGCTGACAAAGGTGTTGCACCTTTGTACAATATGTGGAATGTAGCCGACGGTAATGAGCTTATAGACCCAGCTACTGGGAGCGTAAG
>NZ_CH724148.1:140848-314539 GCF_000153225.1 Polaribacter irgensii 23-P
CAAGAATGTGCTAGCAAAAAATCTAGCAGATGAAATCATCACCTCTGGTGAGTTTACCATGATGAATAAAGATGAAGTTACCGGTGGTTTTACACAACTAAGCACTCCAGGATGGATGTGGGGATTTGATCTTACCGTAGCTAACGGTTTAGGATTGGTTTCATGGCACGGATTTATGGATTATTACAGCTACTCTTATCAAGCAGTAGGTAATTTCAGAGGAATTGACAAAGGTCTTTACGACAATATCGATGCCAATGACATCAGAAAATCTCAGTTTGGACAACCAACCAAAACTGGTTTTAATGTCGGAGCTTCTCCTTTGATCCCTGCGAGAAAATTTTATAATTTAGATTTGGTACACTTTGGACAAACCCCAATGACAGACGATTATGTGTACATGAGAATTACTGAGATGTATCTCTTGTCTGCTGAAATGAGCGCTGTTGAAGGCAATGCTGCAGCAGCCAAAACAAGACTAAAAGAAGTATTGGCCAACCGCTTCGACGATGCTGCAGATTATGCATATGTAGATGCATTGTCTGGTCAAGCACTTGTAGACGAAATTGTTTTTCAAACCAGAATTGAATTTATTGGTGAAGGAAAAGGCTACTTGCTAATGAAAAGAAGAAAACTAAGTAACACCAGAGGTAGCAATCACCTAAACTTAGCAGGATCTACCTTAGCTTACGATGACCCAAAATTAACTTTTGCGGTGCCTCAAAGAGAACTTACAGACAACCCAAATATTACAGAGGGTAATAAGTAACATTTTAATTTGTTTACCAAGTAAAACTAAAACCACCTCAAAAGAGGTGGTTTTTTTTGCTTATTATTTTACCCTTAATTTTGAAAATTTTGTAAAATAAGAGAAAACTAAAAACGTAAAACAGCATATTAAAAATATATTTAACGATTATAATTTAAATAATAATTATGTTTTTCTAAAATTTCAATTAAACAAATTTTAAAGAAATTGTGCTTAACAAGACGAACAGATAACTCCAACAACAAAAGCACTAAAAATTATTCTCGTGCAGTAAGACTTGCACAAATTAATAAGAAATAGAAACAAAACTTATTTGCACCCAAGCGTCCTTCCTAAAATACTCCAAAATTAAAAACAGCAATCGGTAAGCAAAAGTATTTTACCTTATAATGCGATTCTAAAAGGTATATATCTTGAGAAATAGTTGGATGACACTGCTGAAGTCAATACCTGAATGCACACGTATATAAAGAAAAAGTACTCTTTAATTTATTACTAATAGATAAATCCTAGCGAAAAACGCAAAATGAAAGACCATAAAAATATTCTCCATTGAGAAGAATAAGAACCTAGCATTTTATTGAAATAAACAATTACAAACTCTTCTACATAAATTTAATTTTTAATAAAATAAACCAGTATACAACACTTCATTGATTATTTTTTCTCAAAAAATTAACAGCAAATCATTTAACAGCTATTTCGTCATATTAAATCTAAAATTAAAGAAAAACACATCCCTATTATATGTTTTTTTTTAATAAAATTCACATCAAAAATGTTAATTGATTAGCGTATTTTCAAGACAATCTTATTAATGCTGTTTTTTTAATAAAATTAAGTTACAAAATAATAGTTTTATTAGAAATATTTTAAGATTTTTACAGCACTAATTCAAACAAATACAAACATGAGAACAAAGTTTAATGGGGTTTTAACGCTCTTACTAGCGTTAATAGTGCAAATGACCTTTGCACAAGAACAAAAAGTTTCTGGTACGGTTTCAGATGAATCTGGAAGTTTACCGGGTGTAAGTGTAGTCATAAAAGGAACCAAAAAAGGCACTGAAACTGATTTTGATGGTAAGTACACTATCAAAACAAAAAAAGGTGAAGTCTTAAGTTTTAGCTATATCGGTTATAAAACTGCAGAGAAAATTGTGGGTACCTCAAATATCATTGACGTTACTCTTACTTTAGATAATAATATACTAAATGAAATAGTGGTGACAGCTTATGGTTCTCAATCAAGAGCATCTCTTACAGGATCTGTGAGTGTAATTAGTGCTGAGCAATTAGAAAACGCAACCTTTTCCAACCCTATTCAAGGTTTAGAAGGATTGGCTTCTGGATTAAGAATTATACAATCTAGCGGGCAACCAGGTGCGGATCCTATCATAAGAATTAGAGGATTTGGATCTATAAATGCAGATAGTGCTCCACTAATTGTCTTAGATGGTGTTCCTTATTCTGGAAGTTTGAGCAGCATCAATCCACAGGATATTGCTTCCACCACGGTACTCAAGGATGCTTCTTCTACTTCATTGTATGGTAATAAAGCTTCTAATGGAGTTCTAATGATTACTACAAAAGTAGGAAAGAAAAATAAAACACAGATTAGTATTGATACCCGAGTTGGTATTACTCAAAGAGCAGCTAAAGATTACAATATAATTAACACAACCGGCGAGTTTTATGAGTCGTATCATAGCATACTCGCAAACTCTGAATTTTACGCACAAGGAGCAGCAGGCACACCTGTTACTATTGGTGAGGCAAGACAAACTGCTTCCAATTCGCTTATTGATGAATTAGGGTATAACGTATATGATGTTTCTAACGAAACATTAGTGGATCCGCTAACAGGAAAACTAAATAGTAGTGCAAACTTATTAGTAAATGATAGATGGGAAGATGTCTTATTTAGGAATGCAGCCAGTTTTAAATCTACGAATATTAATATCTCCGGAGGCTCAAAGGATGTAACTTACTATTTCTCCCTAGGTTCACAAGTAGACAATGGATATACCGTTGGTAGTAATTTTGAAAGACATACTGCTCGTTTAAAAGTAAACTCTAAGAATATCGCAAACATCATCTCTTTAAGTGGAGATGTATCTTACGCCAAGTCTAAAAGTCAGTCAGTTCCAAGTGACGGTACTGGATCTTTTAACAATGCTTTTTCTTGGACTCGCAGAATTGCACCAATTTATCCAGTTTTTAAATATGATGAAAACTGGAATCCTATCACGAATAGTAACACTCCAAGTGGTTTGGCTTATGATTTTGGTAATGCTCAATTTTTTGAAGATGGTACCTCTAGAAATGCCCGAAACTATGCACCAGGAGAGCACCCCCTAGCGGTTATAGAAAATACTACAGAAACCAATGAAAGAGACAACTTTAATGCAGCTTTAAGAGCCAAAATAGACCTACCTTTTGATATTAAGTTCGAATACGTAGCCAATCTATTAACCCAAGTAGACCAAGGAATTGACTTTACAAGACCAGGTGCTGGAGCTTTTGCAAAATCAAATAATGGACTGTTAAGTGTAAATAATAATAATTTTACAGCTTTTACAAACCAACAGTTATTAACCTGGAAAAAAGACTTTGGACGCCATAGCTTTGATGCTCTTTTAGGGCACGAAGTGTACGAAGAAACGTTTACAACTTTAGGTGTAAATAAAAGAAATCTTATTGGAGATTTTAGTCCAGTACTGGACAACACCTCTGTGTATGTATCAGGCAGTAATTATAATACCAAATACACCACCGAAGGTTATTTCTCTCGGTTTATTTACGGATTAGATAATAATTACTTTTTAAACTTAACTGCAAGATACGATGCGTCTTCTGTTTTTCACCCAGATTCTCGTTGGGGAACTTTCTGGTCTGCAGGAGCTTCATGGATTTTAAGTAATGAAAATTTCATGAAAAATTCTAAAGTCATAAACTACGCCAAATTAGCAGTAAATTACGGTACTACCGGAAATGATAGAATATTTTATGAAGGTTCTGGAGCGCGTAATCTTGTAGCTTATGAAAACCAATATCAAATTGGTGAAAATAATGGAGAGTTAACTCAAACCTTATTTAGTTTAGGAAATAAAAACATTACTTGGGAAAAAGCAGCCAGCTTCGATGTTGCTTATGAAATGAGTTTATTTAATCGCTTAAACGTATCTCTAGGGTATTACAGAAAAAATTCAGAAGACCTACTATTTAATAATCCATTACAATTATCTACAGGTCAAGCCTCTAGTCCAGAAAATTTTGGATCTATGGTCAATAGCGGATTAGAAGCTGAAGTTTCTTGGGATGCCGTAAAAAAAGAAAATTTTAACATTAATATAAATGCAAATCTTTCCACACTTAAAAATGAAATTACCGAGCTTCCTAGAGACTCTATACCTGCAGGTAACTTTCGAAGAGTTGTCGGTAAAAGTCTCTTTGATTATTTCATGGTTAAATCCGCAGGTGTAAATCAAGAAAATGGAAATGCACAATATTTTACGAAAGATGCTACTACAGGTGAACAGATCATCACAGAAGATTACGCTGAGGCTATTGAAAATGGTAGAGTCTTTCTTGATAAACAAGCGATTCCTACAATTACAGGTGGATTTGGAACAAATATACAGGTAGGTAATTTTTCATTAGGACTACAGTTCGCATATCAACTGGGAGGATACGGTGTTGATAACGAATATTTTGGTCTATATGATCAAAGAAATAATGTCAAAAATTTCGCAGATTATGACCAAACATGGACCGTTGACAACCCTACTGCTCAATTGCCAAGAATTGATCCTTTGCGCAATGATCAATACAGGATTTCAGATCTTTATTTAGTAGATCTAAGTTACCTAAGTTTAAGCAACATTAACTTGGGGTATCTATTCCAAAATGAGGCTGTTAAAAAATACCACATCGATAGCATTCGTTTCTATGGAACTGTGAGTAACGCAATGTTACTTTACAGCGCAAGACAGGGATATGACCCTCGTTTAAATTCAGTAGGATCTTCTTCTGCTGAATACGGCGCAAATAGAACAATTGCTTTTGGTCTAAATATAAATCTTAATTAAACTAATTATGAAACAAATAAAAAACTTAAATATGCATCTAGACAAATATTTTGTCTTGTTTATTTCAACAATACTTTTTATCTCTTGTGCTGAATTTAATAGAGACTTTGAGGATGAAAGATTTCTAAGCGCATCTCATGCCGAAGCAAATGCCAGTGCCGGTGGAACAATTGGCCTTGAAGCTTTAGACGGTGCAATTTTATCCTATTTAAGAGATGGAACAAGCGCTACTGCTGGATTTGGTTTAAAAGCGGTAGATCTTGGTATGGATTTAAGAGGTAATGACATGGACATGAGTAGAAATACCCACTTTGGTAGTTACAGTAATTATGACAATATTATTTTGACATCTGGAAGTAACGAATTTATTTGGGAGTTCTTCTACAAAGTCATCAACAATGCAAATGGAATTATTAATACAATACCAGATAACGCTCCTGAGGAAGCACTAAACTTTAAATACAAAGCTTATACATATAGAGCGATTGCGTATTTCTATTTGATCAGAATTTATCAACACACCAAAGCTGCTGATTCTGAATTGGCAATACCCATTGATTTTGGTGACTTTGTAGGTCAAGAAAAATCTACAGTAGGTGAAGTAAAAAAGCTAATCTTGGACGATTTAACATTAGCCTACAATGGATTAAAAACATTTGACAGACTTTCAAAACAAGAAATAAATGCAGATGTTGTAGCTGCATACTTGGCTCGATATTACCTAACCTATGAAGATTGGAGTGAAGCTGAAAAATATGCAAGTATAGCAATGGCGGCTGGAAGTATAAGCAATGATGTACAGCACGGCTTTGACGAATTAGCATTATCAGAAGTTATATGGGGATCTGAAGTTACAGCCCAAACTACTGAAGTATACGCTTCTTTCTTTTCTCACATGAGTCAAATTAATGACGGGTATAGTGGGTGGAATCATTTTAAAGAAGGAAACTCTAATTTATACGATATGATACCCGACACCGATAAGAGAAAGACTTGGTTTGCAGACCAAGATTATGGTCCAGGCGTAATATTGGTGCCAGGAACTTGGACGCATTACAACAAAACACCAAAATATACTAGCTTGAAATTTATATCTGAAGGAGGACCTGGAGTTTTTACAGGAGATTATATCTATCTAAGAAATACAGAATTTTATCTCACAAAAGCAGAAGCACTGGCAAGACAATCTAAAGATAGCGATGCTCAACAAGTGTTATTTGAACTAAATTCTTTAAGAGATCCTAGTTACACTAAATCTACAAAAACAGGTTCAGATTTAGTTAACGAAATTCTTGTGTATAGAAGAATTGAACTTTGGGGCGATGGAGTAGCTTCCTTTGATATGGCAAGAAATAGCGTAGGCCTTAATAGAAAAGATGGAAGATTAAACGATGTTATGCCTGGTGCAGATCTTGTAATACCTGCATTAGACATTAAAATGATTTATCAAATTCCGCTAGCCGAAGTGGATGCTGCAAATTAAACATAATACGATTACACATCTATAGAATCAAATGAGCTAAAGCTGGAAATCCATCACGGATTTCCAGCTTTTTTTTTCAATTTTCATTAATTCAAAAGCAAGGACCTTTTAAATTAAGTTTAAATTTTTTTCTAATATTAAAATAAATAGCAAATTAAAAACAGCAGAAATCTCTCAAAAAAAATAGACCTTCTCTATCCTATTAAATTGAATGGAACCACCAATATCTATTAAAAGAGAAGAAAGTGCAAATAATAAAAAATAAGCAATCAAAGATTCTTAAAAAAAAATAGGCGCTACTATCGTTAGATTAGCAATGTTTAGATCTCAATTCAAAATAGAATACTAAAGCAAGGCGAAAAAGAGCAACCTACATGATAACGTACATACGCATATACAGACATCTATAATCTAAAAACAAGAAATCTCGCTATAAAATGATTTCTGCTACTTTTTTATAATCGCAAATTAACATACATTTGCAATATGACAGAAGATACGAAAGAAACAACCAATATTTTTGGACTTAGAGCGATTATAGAAGCGATAGAATCAGGCTCTACACTCAACAAAATTTACCTTCAAAAAGAATTACGTGGTTCTCTTTTTTATGAATTAAATCAATTGATTAAAGAAAAAGGAATCACTACAAGCCTAGTTCCCATAGAGAAATTAAATCGTCTGTCTAAAAATGGAAATCATCAAGGTGCCGTTGCCCAAATATCTCCAGTAGAGTTTTATGATTTAGAAGAGCTAATTGAAAAGACGCTAGAGAGCAATAAAGTTCCCCTCTTTCTTTTGTTAGACCAACTTTCTGATGTTCGTAATTTTGGAGCGATTATAAGAACTGCAGAATGCACAGGTGTGAATGGTATCATTATTCAAAAAGATGGAAGTGCTCCTGTAAATGCAGAAACCATAAAAACGTCTGCAGGTGCTGCCTTTAAAATACCCATCTGTAAAGTAGATCATATAAAAGATGCGTTGTACATCCTTCAAGCAGCTGAAATTAAAACAGTGGCGGCTACTGAAAAAACAGAAGATGTACTCTATGACATTAATTTAAATCAACCCATTGCCATTGTCATGGGTTCTGAACAGCGTGGTATAAATCCTTCTATCCTCAAAATGGTTGACTATAAAGCGAAATTACCGATATTGGGTGATATTGCTTCATTAAACGTATCTGTTGCCTGTGGCGCTTTTCTATATGAAACAATTAGACAAAGAATTTCAATAACTAAAAAGTAAAAAACTTACTTTGACACAGCATTTGACTCTTTTTCAATGTCTTTTGGTACATAGTTCCCTTTTTCATCAAATAAAAGATCAAACTCGGTTTGCGTATATTGGTGCTCCTCCTGAACCAATCCTTTTTTTCTATAAAATATAGCACAGGACAGGCCTACCAATAAACCAGACAAGTGCCCTTCCCAAGACATTCCATCTTTGATGGGAAAAACATACCAAATCATACTCCCATAAAGAAATATAACAATTAGGGATACCGCTACTAAACGATAATGTTTTCGAATCATTCCACTAAAAAAAATAAAACTAAATAATAAGTACACAATTCCACTAGCCCCAATATGGTAAGATTCTCTGGCGAAAACCCACGTTAAAAACCCTGACGCAATGGCTCCATACAAGAGAACTTGATACGCAATCCCTTTGTAAAAATAAAATAAACTTAAAAGCAGTACAAATAAAGGAATCGAATTATTCAAAAGATGCTTGGTGTCACTGTGTATAAAATGGGTTAAAAAAACGCCTCTCAGCCCTAATAAATCACGAGGAAAAACTCCATATTTATTAAAGTTGAAGCTGAAATAAATTTCAACCCAGTATATGAACCAAATACCCAAAACAAATACGATGGGAACAAGAAAAATACCTTTTGTGATTTTTAATTGAACATTCTCTTTCATTACTCCAATAGTAACAAATATGTTACCAAATTAAAAAACAACGACTTCTGTCATAAAACTTTATTATTTTTGTAGTATGAATGAACCTTTGGCAGAAAGAATTAGACCAAAAACACTAGAAGATTATGTAAGTCAGCAACATTTAGTTGGTGAAAACGGAATTTTAACTAAGCTCATCAAGCAAGGAATTATTCCTTCCTTAATTTTGTGGGGTCCTCCTGGAATTGGCAAAACCACCCTAGCCAATATCATAGCCACAACTTCTAATAGGCCATTTTACACATTAAGTGCTATTAGCTCTGGTGTAAAAGATGTAAGAGATGTCATCGAAAAAGCAAAAAAAAGTGGTGGTCTATTCACCGCAAAAAACCCAATATTATTTATCGACGAAATACACCGATTTAGTAAATCTCAGCAAGATTCATTGCTAGGTGCGGTAGAGAAAGGATGGGTTACACTCATCGGCGCCACCACAGAAAACCCCAGTTTCGAAGTAATACCTGCCCTACTCTCTAGATGTCAAATTTATATTCTAAACTCGTTTGACAAAGAAGAATTGATCGCTTTATTGCACAGGGCAATGGAAAAAGACGCTTTTCTATCTTCAAAAAAAATTATATTAAAAGAAACAGAGGCCCTATTACAAGTATCGGGAGGAGACGCTCGTAAATTATTAAATATCTTTGAACTGTTAGTTTCTGTTGATGACGAAGTTGTGATTACAAACGAATTAGTCTTGTCAAAAATTCAAAAAAATACTGCGCGATATGATAAATCAGGGCCACAACACTATGACATTGTTTCTGCTTTCATAAAATCAATTCGTGGTAGTGATCCAAATGCAGCTGTATATTGGTTGGCAAGAATGATTGAAGGCGGCGAAGATGTCAAGTTTATTGCAAGGAGGATGTTAATTTTAGCCTCTGAGGATATTGGAAATGCAAATCCAACAGCCTTAATAATGGCCAACAACACGTTTCAAGCAGTGGCAATCGTAGGAAATCCTGAGTCGAGGATTATATTAAGCCAATGCGCTATTTACCTATCAAATTCTGCCAAAAGTAATGCCTCCTATTTAGCAATTGGTGCAGCGCAAAAGCTAGTGCAAGAAACTGGCGATTTGTCTGTGCCTCTAAATTTAAGAAACGCACCAACAAAACTCATGAAAGATTTGGACTATGGTGCAGATTACAAATACTCCCATGACTATCCAAACAGTTTTGTAGCACAAGAATTTTTACCTAAAACGCTCTCTGGTAATAAAATTTATACCCCGGGAAAAAACCCTAGAGAACAACAATTTAAAGAGGTGTTAAAAAATCGATGGAAAAATAAGTATGGGTATTAGCGCTTAATGATCTTCTTCAACAAAATGAATTGTAAACTGCTCTATAATCCTTTTATCTCCCTCAAAGTATTCCAAAAGCCAGTATGCCCCTTTTTTGTAAAGTATCCCATTTCGATCTTTAACAACAAAAATATTTGGAAGACTGGTGTTTAAAACGTCGAAAATAATTTTTGCATCCGCATTCAATAATTGATAACCGTTCTCTATAATTTGTGGAGACAAAATAGTTCTTGTATCCTTACTTTCAATACTATCTATGTCCGCATCTTTCGATATTATAAGTCGCTCTATTGTTATTTTGGGTTTGTATGTAACAGCCCCCATAGTGCTGTGCAAATTTCTCATCGCTGCCTGGTAACTTTTTTTATAATCCTTTAATCTACTTGTACCCTCATTAGAAGTATAAACTACCTGATTAAAACAATCTTTTAATTCGAGATGGATACTCGTTTTAAACAGAGACGCCTCCTTTATAATATTTGCAGTTAATGCTTTACATAGATCTGCTCTAAGTTCTAACGGATACTGTTCTGAATCTAAAATTACCGTAAAACCATTTTTCTGTAATAAAAATTGAAGAAGTGAGCTTGTTTGATATTGATCAATCTCATTAAAAAAATCGAGCTTATTAGGAACGATAATATATTTATAGTTCTCCACTTTACGCTCTTGACCTAACGCTGAATAAAAAGAAATTAATACACATAAAAATATAAAGATATTTTTCATTTTAATTGAAATAAGATGGAAATTGAGTTGTAAAGAAACAATAATGAATAGACAAATATCTTATAATTTAGTCATATTCTCAATAAGTCTAGAAGAGTTTATATTCTAAGTCTTTAAAGAAGTATCCAATTGAATGCCCACATGCGAATACATGCAGCTTAAAATATACTTTCAAAACCAATAGATTCTGCAAAATACTCTCAAGAAAACAAGAGTAAAAGCAGGCTGCTAAACTATGGTTTGAACATCGCTAACTACTAATTACAAAGAAACCGCTCTACTAAAAGAAAAAATTATTTTAACCGTTTATATCAATATCTCAAAGCTTCTTTTTTCAACGCTCATTCAATCAGGATGTTTATTTTACTAGATATCCTAAATTCGAGCAATTTTGACTGTTTTTTGAAAACGATCTATTATAGAGTATGACAGTAATACGTCTCAATACTTGAGAACCATAATCACACTCATAAGAAGAGCTCCTTAGGGCATTACTTTAGACTTTTACTTTTATACTTTTAGTATACTTCGTAAAAACTACAACAAAGTTTGGATACCATAATGTCGAACCGAACTTTTAAGAAATTCCGTGTTAGAAAAGTTAAAAAACAGCTAGAATTGAATCAGAGATATCGTTTAATTTCTAGTAAACTCGTGACAGTGGTAATGCTTTTATCTGTTGGAGTAGCTTCATCAAAAACACAATGAATTGCCTGCATCCCTACTCTTAACGCTCCATGAATATCTGCCTCTAGACTATCACCAATCATTATCGAATTTTCTTTTGTTGCTTTTGAAACTTTCAGCGCAAAGTTAAAAACGCGGGAATCCGGCTTTTTTACACCCACTGATTCAGAAGTAATTATTTGCTCAAAATAAGGATACAATTTAGAATTAATCATTTTTTTACTCTGAATTTCTTCAAATCCATTGGTAATTATATGCAAAGTATACTTTTCTTTCAGGTAGTCTAAAAGCTCTATAGCACCCTCAAAAAGGTGGTTGAAACTTGACAAATTATCCATGTATTCTGTCGCTAATTTGTCTATCATTGCGTCAGAAACACCATAACTAATCGCATCAAAGGACTTTTTCAACCTTTCATATCGGAGGTCTTCTTTCGAAATTTTTTCATTTCGATATAATTTCCAATACTTTAGGTTTAGTGGAACGTATACTTTTAAAAAATCATCAATCTCAAGATTGATTTTATTCTCTAAAAATATTTTATTAAAAGTCAATGCAGAATTCTTTTCAAAATCCCATAAAGTGTGATCCAAGTCAAAAAAAATGTGTTCTATTTTCATTGGCATAAAAATAGAAATTTTAATACTAAAAAAAGAGTTTCTACGTTATATTTGTTTCATTCAGTCCATTAAATATTTCCGTGTATAAAATCGCAAAATCTTCCTTTTGTAAAAATATTCTAGTAATGTTTAGAGAAACAGCAATCGCACAAATTATTGGAATTATTGGTGCTATTTTTATTGCAAAATTATATGGGGCGGAAGCATACGGACTATTTGGATTTTTATTAGCCTAATTAGTATGTGTCTATAATAGCAACTCTGCAATTAAACAAATGTATTGTACTCTCAAAAAGTGAAAAATAAAGTGTGAACTGGTTCAATTTTTTAATGGGATTAACCATCGTTTTGAGTTTTTTAATTTTCACTTTATTATTTGTGTTTTCAACTAATTTTTTATGAAAATAAATTAAGCGTAGGCTTTGTAATTCTTTCTTTTTAGGATCTTCATTCGTTGGACTTATTGTCCTACATGAAAATTTTTTCGCTTTTAAAAGAATTTTCTAATACTTTCTAATTCGAAAATATTTTAACCATTAGTAATATTAGTTGCCAATTTTTACTTTTTCTTTACTTCAATACATTCGGTTTAATCGTTGGTTTTTTAATCTCACAATTTTTAATATTTTTGAAAATAGTAATGTGCTTTCAAAAATAAACTTTGAAAATATTAATAAAGGGTTAAAACAAAATATTTCAACTGTAAAACATTTACTCCCCTCTAACGTAATCAATAGTTCAACTAATAATTTAATGTCCATTTTAATCCTCACGTTTTTTAGAGCTAAAGAAGCTGGTGTCTATTTTTTTAGTCTTAAAATTCTTGGAACCTCATTATCTTTAATATCATCTTCTATCGCTAATGTTTTTTCTTAAAAAAATCATCAAAACTTTTAAAAGAGAACAAAACTAAACGCTTCAAATTAACCAAAAAAATTGTTCGGATTAATTTACTCGTGATTTCAGCCTGTTTAGTGTTGATAATTACCCTTGGCATGAGCATTTAAAAATCTATTTTTTATAATAAATGGACCCACCTAAGGTCTTATTCATTAATCCTGTCTATCCTTATACTTGCATGGAGTTCTTTTAACCCAATCAGTAATTTAATAGTAATTTTAGATAAAAACAACCAGAGTTTAACTTTTAATATTTATCTATTTATTATTAACCTGAGTGCTATTTATTTTGAATATCAATACAATAATATAGCTATTGCAATTTTTATTTTAGCTGTTTTTGGTGGATTAGGCCTTCTTTTACTACTGCCTTATTTTTTAAATCACTTAAAATTTATCTCACAAAACAATGTTCAATAAATTAGATTTTTGGGTTTTTGGGCAGATTATTAATTGGATGTATCCAGAATATCACCGTCCAAAATATGAAATCCAAAAATAGTATATTTTATTTTTTCACTATTTACTGCCTCAAAAATTATTTAGGCTAAACCCAAAAGTAAGATGGCCTGCTCATTTTACCTCCAAAGTTATTGCACCAGAAAATATTACAAAGGGTATTTTATGTAACCCAAGCAACAATTTAAACAATTACATACAAGCAACGAATGGAATAACCTTTGGATCAAATATAAGTTGGAACCAGGAGTTGCTATTATTCCTGCAAACCACAAAAGCAACAACTTTAGCAATACAATAAAAGTAAACCTATTACAGTTGGAAATAATGTTTGGATTGGCGCAAACAGTAAAATTTTACCAGAAGTTAACATTGGAAACAATGTAATTATTGGGGCTAATTCAGTCGTTACCAAAGATATTCCATACAACTCTCTAGCTTTGGGCAACCCGTGTAAAAGGATTAAAGAGAAAGATGCGTACAAAGAAAATTTTCTGAAATTATTTTAATAAAAAAGTAGCTAAAAAGTTCAAAGGTTTTTTAAAATCTTAATATCTAAATTGGACTAATTTTATTTTCTTTTTAATTTGTATTTTCCAAGCATTCTTTTTAAAATTTAATAAACTAGCTCACCTTTAATAATAACTTCAGCCGAATAAACAGTGTTGTATTTCATTTGAATTCTTGGAAAGCTTGAGCAATTTTCTTCATCTTTTAAACCACAAGTGCCGAAAGTTACAATTCCTTATGAATTCATAATTTAGAAAAACTCTTTCGTTACTCCTTTATCTAAAAAAGGAAATGCAAAATAATTATTTTCTAAATTAAATTGACTTTTTATTTCCTCAATACTTTCTATCGTTTCAATTAATTGATTTTTTGAACTTATTTAAGAATACCTTAGATGCGTTTTACTGTGTGCACCGAAATAAAAACCCTGTTATATTAACTCTAAAATTTGGCTTTTATTTAAATAAGATTTTTGGGTTTTAAAAATTAGAAAATATAACTCCTAAAATTAACTCTAAATCATTCAAAGCACGCACATTTTATATAGATACTTCTTAAAAAAAAATACAAACTTTTTTTGTATTCTAAGCATCTAGTTTAAATAAATCTTTGATAGCTTTTTTTTGTCTTTTGAAATGTTTTTTTGTTGAAGAGCATTAATAAATTGACTTTATATCTATAAAACAAATCTTTCTTCTCAATAAAGCTAGCATTTAAAAAATTAATTGCAAATACTTTTTCTTCTCTTAAAATAGGTGCAAGTACCTTATAAAAATTTGACCAACCATCGTCAAAAGAAAGAAAGAAAGAAAGAAAGAAAGAACCCAAAATTATTTGTTTTGTTTTTTTTCTGATTTTAAGTCATTAATTGACAAAGAGGTAAATGTCTTTTTAAAAACTTAATATCTTCTATCAATTCCTCTTATGTTTTTGATCGATAAATGTTGTTTATTAAATTATTTTCGCGGCCTTCAACAAAATGATAAAAGGGAAATATTACTTTTTTTTTGCTAGTTTCATAAAGGAACCGACAGGAATTGGTTTATATAAAAACGCTGTTTTAAAGAAAAATTCTTTTAATCGCATTTGATTTATAATTTATATAATGAATTAATTTACTACCAAAACTTTTATAAAAACTAGCAATGCTTGGCACTGTAGAACCCTTAAAATCTAAAACTGTGTTTGTATTTGCATACTCTCTTGTAACGGAATCTAATAAAAAAGTAGTAGCTCCGTATTTTTCACCTTCTTTAGATGAAGCTCCAAATAAATAATAAATTCTATAATTATACTTTAAAAAAAATCAACGCACATCGTTTTATCTTCAACAAAAATATTTCTTACAAAACCTAATTTATTTTGTTCGCAATATTCCATGATCGTATTTTTTTTATGGAAGTAGTTTTTTCGGCATTTTAAGAGAATCAAAAACGTTTTTTTAAAGATTTATAAGAGCTTCTATATTATTAAAATCTCTAAAAGATAAATTTACTTCAGATGCTTTTCTTAAACTCTTTTTTCTGTCTTTTCTGTAGTTTTTATAAATTTATACATATTCTTTATTTAAATCTAAAATAAAATTCTGCTTTCTAGAAATAGAAGAATTCATTGCTTTAAAACTAAAATTTACGTTGAAAAAAATAATACTTTTTGGCGTTTTCTTTAAGAATTTTTTGATTAAAAAGTCATCAATTTTTATGGCTACATAAATTGAAGTCTGCTGACAGAAATAAGACCGCTAACTATATTTAAATCTGTATTTAATATTGTAAAAAATGAACATTACTGCCTAATAATCATTCAAAACCAAAACATCCCAATTGTCTGTAACAATGTCTAAATACCAAGAATGTCCATAAACCTTAAGGTGTTTGGAATTCTTAACACAAGCGTTATACTTTACAACATTTAAATCTTTTCTTTTAATTTAGTCGATCATTCTAAGATGAAGCAATTTTTATCATCGATTCATACAAGCGTTTCCAACCTTTCCAGCGCAAATGGTTGCTTAAGCTCTCATTGTGAAACAAGGTAATAAAAGTACCATTTACCGCTTTCACTTCGTTTCTTAAGTCTCTAATTTTACCTAAAGATTGTTTTGGAGTGTTTTTTAAATAATCATTTAGCGTGGTATCCATTAAAGCAAAAGGAAATATCTTTAGCGGAGTTTGAATTTCAAAATCCAAATCATAAAAATAAAAAGGAGTACAAGTACTGGCTCTGAAACCAACGTGGCTTGCATACCCCATGGAGTGGTCTTCAAGAATCTCTAAATCGATTAATTGCTGATAAGTTTCTGGCAAGCTAAAACGTAAGTAATGCTGTCTAGATTTGGTTACTGGCGTATTCGTAATGCTTTCTAATCGTTCTTTTTCCTTCTTTAAAAGCGCGCCATTCTGCATTGCAAAATAAGAGGGATGCAAACCTACATCTGCATAATCTACCAGTTCCTTAATAAGCAATCTATATTTATTTTTCGAAGCAGAAACATTGGTGTCAAATGTCGTATAATCACCAACAGAGCAGAAGAATATAGTTTGGATCTCCGCCATGTTTTTAACACGCAATATCCGCTGAAAAGTATCAAAAGGGTCTTTTTTAATGTTTAAGATAACCGTGAAACGATACCAAACATCTAGAAGGCGTATCCGAATTAAATCATTTACAAACCCTCCCAATGTTCTGATGAAATTCTTGTGCTTGTAAGCGAATGCATTGTCAATATCTATGGTAGATATATATTTGTAAGTCCTTTTGTTGTAGGTAAAGTCTGGAAATTTTTCTTTCAAACGCCCTAAAAGCTTAAATGCCCAAATATCAATTACCGGTTTTTCTAAAAATCCGTTCTTGAATGCCAAACTTTCTGAAGCGGTGTATCGTCCATGTGCATCTTTAACATGTGGTAAATATTCTTCATAACGTGAAATTAAATAAAAGCTTGCTGCAAAAATATCATACGGTACGGTCGCTTGACTTCCTGTTGCAAAAAAACAGGGAACATCTTCCCAACTTTGAATATTAATATCCAAAAAATTTACACCCTGCTCAAATAATAAATCGTTGCTTTTTATAAAAAACTCATTGCCCAAAGGACTTTTTGTATAGCTTAATTTTGGTCCATTGTGTGCCACAAACTCCGCTACTTTTGATGTAAATCCGACAGGAATCAAAAGTGTTCTAGTAAGTATGTGTTTAAATATATACCGTATTCGAGGTGTAATTTTATGTGTATAAACTAAAATCATGTTTTTAATATTCAGTATTTCATAATCAAATGTAATCGCAAAAATGTTGGGAAACGCTTTTCTTACGAATTACTAATTTCAGGCACTAGTTTTTACAACAATCCTTCGTCCGCAAAGCTAAAATAAGCTTTTTCCGTAATTATTAAATGATCTAAAAGTTTAATATCTAAAGTAATTCCTGCTTCTTTAATTTTTAAAGTCAACTGCTTATCGGCTGCACTTGGCTGCAATTTACCTGAGGGATGGTTGTGACATACGATAATGCCCACAGACGCCAATTCTAAAGCTCTTTTAAAAACCAATCGCACATCTACCAAAGTTGCTGTTAATCCACCTTTACTAATTTGTCCCTTTGCAACTACCTTATTCGAATTATTAAGATAAATCACCCAAAATTCTTCATGTTCAAGATGACCAATAATGGATTGCATGGTATTTGCAACATCAGCACTACCTGTAATCTTTGGCCTTTCTAAAGCAATTTCTAACTGCTTTCTTTTTCCTAATTCTAAAGCGGTAATAATACTAATCGCTTTTGCCAATCCAATACCTTTAAAGGCTGTTAGTTTTTCTACCGATAATTTAGCAAGTGCATTTAAATTACCGTTTACTGTCTTTAAAATCCTTTTAGACAAAGCTACTGCAGTTTCCTCTCGATTTCCAGAGCCAATTAATATCGCGATAAGTTCAGCATCCGAAAGTGCATTTCTTCCTTTTGCTACTAACTTTTCTCTCGGTCTGTCGTCTAAAGCCCAAGACTTAATTGTCAACTTTTCCATGACTGTTTTTTATAAATGTACAAAACAGCCTGCAAGTAACAAGATGCTCCAGTTTAGAAAAGACCGAAAGTTAAAGGAAACATCAATTTTTAAAAATTAGTTTGCAGACTTTCGTATCTTTGTCGCTTATATTCTATCTATTTTTACACATGAAGATTATTATAGCAGGTGCAGGAGATGTTGGCTTTCATTTAGCAAAACTACTTTCGTATGAATCTCAAGACACCTATATTATAGATTTTGATGGCGAAAAATTAAACTACCTCAATAGCCATCTAGATGTAATCACCAAAAAAGGAGATGCCACTTCGATAAAGCTATTAAAAGAGATTGGTATTGATTCTGCGGACTTATTAATTGCGGTTACTGAAAGCCAAAACACCAACTTTACAATTGCTGTTATTGGCAAAGCACTAGGTGTAAAAAAAACCATTGCTAGAATAGACAATCCTGAGTTTTTAAATGACTGCGAAGTAGATTTTAAACAGTTTGGTTTGGACTTTATGATCTCTCCACAAGAATTAGCAGCAAGTGAAATAAAAATGCTGTTAAATCAATCCTCTTTTAACGATACAGTAGAATTTGAAAAAGGATTGTTCAACGTGATGGGAACTTCACTTAGCTACAAATCTCCTTTAGTAAATTTGACGGTGAAGGAAGCAAAACAAAAATTTAGTGCTATCGATTTTATCACCATTGCTATAAAAAGAGAGAACATTTCTCAAACTATTATTCCAAGGGGAGACACTACCTATCAAGTAAATGACCAAGTTTATTTTTCTGTTCCTAGCTACAACATGAAAGACTTGTACCCTATTATCGGAAAGAAAAAATTTGACATAAAAAATGTAATTATTCTTGGTGGAAGTAGTATCGGAGAAAAGACAGCACGAAATTTGTGCCAGGAGGGCTTTAAAATTAAATTGATAGAAAAAAATAAAGAGAAAGCAGAAAATCTTGCAGAAGAATTAGAGAACGTATTGGTAATTAACGGTGATGGTACTGATTTAGAATTACTAGAAGAAGAAAATATCAGAGAAACGGATGCATTTATTGCAGTAACTAATAATTCTGAAACAAATATTATGTCTTGCTTGGTTGCAAAATCTAAAGGAGTTAAAAAAACGATTGCTTTGGTAGAAAATATGGATTATATTGATATTTCTCAAACTATTGGAATTGAATCTCTAATTAACAAGAAACTAATTGCCGCAAGTAATATTTTAAGGCATATTAGAAAGGGTGAAATTCTAGCACTTGCAAATTTACACAATATAGATGCAGAAGTTTTCGAGTTTGAAGTACAGCCAAATGCCAAAGTAACAGAAAAACCAATTAAAGACTTAAACTTTCCGAGAGAAGCCGTTTTCGGCGGTATTATTAGGGATGGAAAACCATACATGTCTTTTGGCGAAATGCAAATACAAAGTGGAGATAAAGTAATTGTATTTTGTTTGCCGGAAGCGATCAACACTGTAGAAAGTCTGTTTAGATAAAATGGGAACTTTAAACACAAAAATAATTTACCGTTTTTTAGGAATTACTGCGATAATTAACGGGCTGTTTATGTTTTTAGCCGTCCCTTTCAGTCTGTATCACAATGAACCTGAAAAATGGGGAATTTTGAATGCTGCTATTATAACTGTTTTTACTGGTATTTTACTCTATTTTTTAAACAAGCCTGCCACTACAAATATTCAAAAAAAAGAGGGCTATCTCATTGTTACCCTTGGGTGGCTCACCTTATCATTCACGGGAATGCTCCCCTATTTGCTTTCTGGAGCGATTCCGAACATTTCCGATGCTTTCTTTGAAACCATCTCTGGATATTCTACAACAGGCTCATCGATCTTAACAGATATCGAAAACATGCCAAAAGGAATTTTATTCTGGAGAAGCGCTACACATTGGATTGGTGGCATGGGAATTATTGTACTTACCATTGCTATTTTACCTCTTTTAGGTATCGGAGGTATGCAACTTTTTATGGCCGAAGCCCCGGGACCTTCTGCAGATAAATTGCACCCAAGAATAACAGACACAGCCAAAAGATTGTACTTGATTTATGTTATATTAACGCTAGTTGAATTTTTATTATTAAAATTTGCTGGTATGACTTGGTTTGATGCATTAAACCATGCCATGGCAACCATGAGTACTGGAGGATTTTCTACAAAATCAGACAGTATTGCACATTACAACAGCACCCCCCTAATTCAATACATTATTATATTTTTTATGTTTGTTGCCGGCACTAATTTCGTGCTCACTTATTTTGCCTTAAAGGGAAAGGTTCAAAAGGTCTTTAAGAGCGAAGAGTTTCGGTACTATTTATTCGGTATTCTAGGAGTCTCTGCTACAGTTGCCTTGCTGATTCTCTTTTTTCAAGACCCCAATTTAGAAAGTATTTTAACAGATCCAAAAGTATTTGGAGAAACGGAAAGTGCCATTAGGCACGCTTTGTTTATGGTAACCTCCATTGTCACCACGACTGGCTTTGTCTCTGCAGATTTCACCATGTGGAACTTCTTTGCAACAGGTATTTTCTTTGCCTTGTTCTTTACAGGTGGGTCCGCAGGTTCTACAAGTGGTGGTGTAAAAGTGGTGCGACATATTATCATGCTGAAAAATAGTTTCTTAGAATTTAAAAAGGCCTTGCACCCTAATGCAATTATCCCGGTGCGATATGATGGAAAAACGGTGCACCAAACAATCGTTTTTAACATTTTATCTTTCTTTATTATCTACATGTTAATTTTTATTATTTCTTCTGTAATATTGACCTTGTTTGGCTTGGACTTTTTATCTGCTTTGGGCGCTTCCGCTTCCTCCTTAGGAAACATTGGACCTGCAATTGGATCTGTAAGTCCCGTAGATAATTTTGCGCATTTATCAAACTCCGCAAAATGGTTTTGTTCTTTTTTAATGTTGATTGGAAGACTTGAATTATTTACTGTTCTTATTTTATTCACCCCATTCTTTTGGCGTAAAAACTAAAAGAGCTAATGAATCTACTTTGTAATTAATTAAACTCTGTTGTCTTCTATTTGGACAGTTATCTTAGTCTCCAAAACTCCTACTTCCAAACTAAAGACTATTTTTTCGCTGACATTTCTTTGTATTTAAAATATTTTGAACTTCTTCTAATAAACAAAAAAAAATCAGTTAAACCTTTGAGACTTCAGAAGCCTAATTTTTCGCAGAAATATTAATAATACTTAACACTGTTTAAACTTTGCATTACCCATAAAAACTACTATGAATACAGTGATATCGCTCCATCCCAGAAAACACGCAACACCTCTATTTATAAATTAGAACCCAGAGCACATACAATGCTATTAAACGCGGTAAAGTAAAGATCTTTAAACTGCTTGACAAATCCAATTACACCGTATTATTGCCATTATTATATGGGAAAAATGAATTCTGACACATTCTCTTTTCATTTTTAAAGAATTTTTAAACCACTATTAATTACAAGTGATTGTAAAAGACAACTTCGAAAGTTCTCTTACATTAATTCCTCCAAGCAACTAGCTTCATGAATTTTGGTTGTAAAACCTTTAAATATTTAGAGGTGTACACAAAAGTATACCTTTCCTTTAAGGATGGTGTCTGTGCTATTACATTTTACAGATTCTTAGACGAAACCTATATTATTCTTTAGCAACAAAACTATTTATCCTTCTCTACAAACGCCCAAATAAATACACTTGTTATAGTAATTCTACAAGTACAGATTGCTTATTTGCGAATGCTCAAATAGTTTTGTCCTCTAATAATTGTTCTCCGAATGTAATCGCTATATTTTAAAAATGAAAACGACAAGGCGCTGTTAAAAGCGAAAAAAGGTGTTGGCAGGTCTGACAAAATTAATTGAGGTGGAAATTCTACTAGGGTAAGTTGAAATCACAACAAACCGGTAAAAAAAATTAAATAAAGGAGTTGCGAAGGTAAACTACGACACTGATTATAATGCAGTAGTGCGCATTCTTAGGAACTATTTTTTTTTCAAAATAGAACACTACCTCTACAAATTCAAAAAAACAAAGAATACACCTTATCACAAATACAGTTATTGAGTAAACAGAATACGCTTTCTTTATTCAATAAATACTATTTTTTTTTGTATCTTACTGAACCCCAACGAACAAAAGTCATGAAACTCCACAAAAATTTTAAAATCACCTCCTTAATTCTTGTTATAACAATACCTGCACTTCTCTTTTCTCAAACTTCAGGAGACATCGCTTTTATAGGATTTAATGCAGATGGTGATGACGACTTTGCTATTGTAATATTAAAAGACCAACCTAAAAATACAATTATTTATTTTTCTGATAAACAACCTGCAAGTGCCACGAGCTTATCGGGTAGTGAGGGCACTGTGGAATGGAGTGCGGGAAACACCGTCTTAAAATCAGGTACCGTTGTTATTTTTAATGATTTTGATTCAAGTGCTTCTAGAAAAGTATCCATTGGAGCGCTTACAGACCAGATTGGTCGCTTTAACCTTTCTACAAATGGGGATGCTTTATTTGCATATACAGGAACCATAAACAGTGTTGCTGTTTGGTTAGCAGGTATTCAAAATGGGGCAGGAAACGAAGGGGCTCATTTTTCAGATACTTCTTTAATCGTAGGAAGCACCTTTGTGAATTTTTATAGTTCAGAAAATTCAGAAGCTGGGTTTTATAATGGTAGTCGCTCTTCAAATATCTTGTATAGTGACTATTTATCTTTTATCGGAGATAGTTCCAAATGGGAAAAGGCTGCAGCAAATATTGATGGAGAAAGCCTATTACCCTTCTCACAAGAGGCCTTCACTACAAACACAACAAATTGGCTTGGAGCTTCAAGCAATCTTTGGAATTCTTCTGCAAACTGGGATAATGGCATCCCTACTTCAAGTTCTTTCGCACAGATTCCAATCACTGCTGAAACTCCGAATATCGCAGCAGGAAATAGCGCTAATGCTGGCAACATTGCCATCATAGAAGGAACACAAATTACACTTAACTCTAGTGCATCCTTAATTGTTACCGGAACTTCAAATGGTGCTGTTACCTATCACAGAGACTTAGAGTACCACATTGACGGACTCAAAACTTGGTATTTAGTTTCGAGCCCAGTGCAAGGAGAAACAATGACCAACATGCGTTCAAATAATAACTTTATGACAAATGAAGACAACGAAATAAGTTTTGCTAGTTATGATAATACACAAACAATTGCGACTGATCGGTGGTCTTATTTTTCTGATACTGCTGCAGAAGACCTTATAACGAGCAAAGGATATGCTACAAAACTAGCCGCTCCCGGTTTCATTTCCTTTACGGGAAGCATGTCTACATCAAACATATTTATTCCTTTGTCTGCAGCAGCTGAGAATGAAGGGAACAATTTTAACCTTATAGGAAACCCTTTTGCCGCATACATCAATAGCCACGATTTTTTATCCTTAAATACCGCCATGCTCGCTCAAGAAGAAATATATATTTGGAATCAAAGTACGGCTTCCTATGATACTAAAATTTCAAGTATACCTTATAAAATTGCACCAGGACAAGCTTTTTTTGTTGAAGCGGCCAACACCAACATTGCTCAATTTTTAGAAAGTCATCAATCTCACGAATCTTCTGATACTTTTCAAAAGGAATCAAAAATAAGTATCAAAATTATTATGAAAGATAAAATAAACTCTCGGTATGCAGTTATATACTATGCACCAGAACGAAGTACTGGTTACGAGAACGGCCATGAGGGAAAGTTGTTTGGAGGCACTGCACACCCCTTCACAATTTACACTCATTTAATTTCGAACAGTCAAGGACAAGACTACCAAATACAATCTTTACCAAATCTGAACTATGCAGCAATGGTGGTTCCTATTGGAATAAATGCTGCAGTTGACAAAGAGATTACCTTCTCCACAAAAACAATAAACCTCCCTCCAAACTTAAATATATTTTTAGAAGACAGACCTCAAAACAAATTTATTGTGTTAACCCAAGACAATGACGAATACAAAGTTACATTAGATACTGCGCTAAACGGTGTCGGACGCTTCTACTTGCACACCTCAGAAACCTCTTTGAAAACTGATAAAGCGAACATCTTAAAAAACATAAGTATCTATCAGAGAAGTCCAACTTCCTTAAGAATTTCAGGCATCCCTCACTTAAAGGCAAACATCACATTATATAATATACTGGGCATAAAAATCTTAGAAGCCTCTCTTAAGTCTAAAGAAATTAAGGATATCGAATTGCCAAGACTAAAGAGAGGCCTTTATATTATTGCGTTAAAAACAAAACTTGGAATACTTCACAAAAAAATGATTCTAGGCTCCTAATAATTGTAAAATTAAAAAATCATGAAACATCAAAAAGCTAAAAATCAAAAAATTTCGCGAAAGGAAGCTTTAAATAAAATAAGTAAATATGGGGAAAATTCAATTTTAACTGCACTTGGTACCTACCTGATTTTAGATCCTAAAAAAGCACAAAGCCATAGCCCCGAAAATCCAGGAATGGGGTTTTAATGTTTATTTTAAAAATAACATATTAAGCTGCATCACTATTAAAGTTATGCTAAGGAAGAAACAACTACGTTTGGTAGCGATGAAAAAAGGACTTAAATACGTGTCAACAAGAATAGAAGATAAAACGATTGTTTGGTCTGAACACTCTAATGAATATTTAATAGTAGAAAACACGACTGCCACGATTATAGAAAAGCTCTACTCAGGAAATACAGTTCAAGAAATAGCAACTACTATTGTTAACGATTTAAAAGTGCCGTTAAATACAGCAATTGATTTTATAGTAGATTTAGAGAAAAAAGTTAAAACATCAAAAACACCAAGAGCGAATGCTGTTTGTAAAATAATAAAAAAACCAAAACTATTTCAATACATTAAATATTATAAAGTAAATGAGCTTCTTTTTAAAATGGCCTTTTCTTCTGAATATGAACTGTATCTAGTGCATCCGAAGTTTGCACATTTGGAGGTTCCAAAAAAAAGCAACCACTCACATACCTTTAGTGTTTTCTCACAAGATAATTTCATATACTTATACGTGAACAATACCTTTATCAACGGCTGGAACCGCAAAGAAATTCACTTTTTCCAAGGGAAGTTTTCTATGGAGTTCATTCAAAAAATTCACAGTAAAGAAGAACGTCAGTGGCTAGGTGTTTTTCATGCCTCCGCAGTTTCAAATGGAAAAAAATCAATACTGTTCTTAGGAAATTCTGGAAATGGAAAAAGCACTTCTCTAGCATTGTTGCAAGCAAACGGATTTACCTGCTTGGCAGATGATTTTGTCCCAATAGATTCCAAGACAAAAAATGTGTATAGTTTTCCTGCAGCTATTTCTGTTAAAGAGAATAGTTTAAACACCTTACTCACACGCTACCCTGATCTGGAAAATAGCATAGTATATCATTTTAAAGAATTAAATAAAACTGTTAGGTTCTTAAAACCAAACAACACAAATTTTCTATCTCACTTGCCTTGTAAAGATTTAGTATTTATTAAATACGAAAAAGACAGTGTTTTAAAATGTACTAAAATATCCAAGATAGCTGCTTTTCAACTCTTAGTTCCAGACTCTTGGTTGTCCCCAATAAAAGAAAATGTTCAACTATTTTTAGAATGGTTTACCTCTTTAAATTATTATCAAATCACCTATTCAGAAAATGAGAAAATGATTGCAACGGTTTCTAAAATATTTACAAATGACCTATAAAGACACGCTTTTTTTTATTGCAAAGTGTTTGACTATTTCCTTAGAAGAAAAAAACAAAAAAGAAATTGAAGAAGAATTAAAAGCTGGAAATATAGATTGGGAATCAATTGTAAAAGTGAGCACAGCACACTTAGTGTTTCCTGCTTTGTACTGTAACTTAAAAAGAGCAGTATTCTTACATTATTTACCTGTAGATCTGATTGCACACATGCAACACATAACCGATCTAAATCGAAAAAGAAATACTCAAATTATTGCGCAAGCTCAAGAAATCAACCAACTATTAACAAGACATCAGATACCCCCAATATTTTTAAAAGGAACGGGGAATTTACTTGAAAATTTATATGAAGATCCCGCAGAAAGAATGGTAGGTGATATTGATTTTATTTTCTCTCCGGATCACTATCCAATCGCTATCGAAGTGCTCACGCAAAACAGTTACTCAAAAGTAGATAAAACCACCTACGATTACCCGCACTTCAGGCATTATCCAAGATTGCGAAAAAAGGGTAATATTGCCGCAGTAGAGATTCACAAAGAGTTTTTAGTTGAAAAATACGCCAATGAATTTAATTATGCCCTCATTGCAAAAGATATACAAAAAGTAAAAACTATTCATTTGCTAAGTTTTCAAAATCAATTGGCATTGTCCATAATTGCAGTGCAGATAAATGACGATGGATTTCAGTACAAAAATATTTCTCTCAGAAATGCCTACGATGTTTTTTTACTCTCTAAAAAGACAAGTGCAAAAGAAGCTTTTAATAAATTTGAACGACTAAAACATCCCCTAAATTGCTTTCTAGCAAATTGTTTTGAGGTTTTTAGCAAACCTGAAACTTTAAAGTATCACAGTAGTTTAAACACCAATGCTTATCTCAATGCCTTCTATGAGCAAGCGCTTAGCAACAATATAAGAGCGAAACGCCAGCTTAAGACGGCAAAACAGCTTTTTATTTCAAAAAGATTGATAATTCTTAAGAAATCAATTTTCAACAAAGCGCTACGCAAATGGCTTCTTAAAAGAATTTCAGATGCCCAGTGGCGCAAAGAAAAACTAATTCAAATAGGAATTAGAAAAGCCTAAAGCTTTGTTTTTAGCGCTTCAAAATCCAAACCACCGTAATTGCCAGAGCTCATTAACACCAGGGCCGTATTTTCTAAATTCTGACGAAATAAATATTCTTGAAATTCTTGTGGATTTGTATAAATAATTAGATCATCTCTTCCAAATGCTTCTGCAATTTGTGTCACAGTCACTGCTTCTAATTGCTTTAATTTCAACGCTTCTGGCGCATAAAAGACGACTGCTTTATCCGCAGCGTTTAATGCACCATGGTACTCTGAAAGGAAGGTTGTATTCAAACTAGAATAGGTATGTAGTTCTAAACACGCTAAAATAGTTCTATCTGCATATTGTTCTTTAACAGCGTTTGTCGCTGCTAAAACTTTACTTGGACTGTGTGCAAAATCCTTAAAAATTACCGTCGACTTATTTTCGGCGATCTTCTCTAATCTTTTACTCGCTCCTTTAAAATTTGCAATGGCCTCATAAAAGTCGTCCTCGTCAATTCCCATATGTTGGCAAATCCACTTTGCACCTGCCAAATTTTGAAGATTGTGCTTCCCAAAAATTTCTAAAGGTAAATCTCCCTCTACCGTTTCTAAATAGGTAATTCCGTCTTCTATAAAATGATTCGGAGTTTGATACGGATACTTTTTAATTTGATTAAGAGAAGCTTCGACCACCTCTTTTACGATGGCATCTTCTTCATTATAAACCATACTTCCCCCAGGAACCATTGCATCTGTAAAAATTTTAAATTGATCTGTATAATTCTCAAAATTTGGAAACACATTAATATGATCCCACGCAATACCGGTAATCAAGGCAATATTTGGCTTGTACAAGTGAAATTTAGGACGCATATCAATCGGTGAACTAAGATACTCGTCTCCTTCCAATACAATAAAGTCATTTTCTTCTGTTAAATGCACCATTGTTTCAAAACCTTCCAGTTGCGCACCTACCATATAATCTACTGCTCTTTCATGGTATTTTAACACATGTAGGATCATTGAGGTAACGGTTGTTTTTCCGTGAGAGCCTCCAATTACAACTCGTGTTTTATTTTTAGATTGCTCGAACAAAAACTCGGGATATGAATAGATTTTAACACCTATTGCCTGTGCTTTTAAAAGTTCTATATTGTTTTTTTTTGCATGCATTCCCAGGATTACCACGTCTAAATTAGTCGTTATTTTTTCTGAAAACCAACCAAACTCCGTGGGTAACAATCCGTATTTTTCCAACCTAGCTTTAGACGGGTTGTGAATGGCATCGTCACTTCCAGAAACTTGATACCCCTTTTGATGCAATGCAATTGCAAGGTTGTGCATCGCACTTCCTCCAATAGCAATAAAATGAATGTTCATGTAAAAAAATTTAGAATGTCAAAAATACAAAAGCTCCTTCCAAAAATGAATATTATTAGAATCAAACTAGAATAAAAATTACTTTAAACAATTTAAAGGGATACATCTATATTAAATACGCGAAAAATAATGGAATCTAATTTTTAGATTAATAAATATTTTATCTTCGTCAAAAAAAATGACGAAAATATTTTTAGCATTTGCACTATTTTTAGCCACAATATTATCGGCCAACGCACAGGAAATTTCAGACAATGTAATTGGTTTGCGCTTGACTAATAATAATAGTTTTAACTCTGAAATCTCTTACCAAAGAAAATTAAAAGAACATACTCGTTTGGAAATAAATTTAAGCACAAGGGATGGTTTTAGGGATTTAAAACTTGTAGGACTACATGAGTGGGTTTGGAGTTTAGAAGAAAATTTTAATTGGTATGCGGGTTTCGGCTCAGGAATTTATGAAGCAAGTGGCACCTCTATTTTTGCCTCTGGAATTATCGGCGTAGAATATCAATTTAAGATACCTCTCTTATTATCCCTAGACTTCAGACCAGAAGTAAGACTCATAGGTAACGTAGATAATGTAAATTCTAATTTAGGACTGTCTATTAGATATCAATTATAAACGGTATTTTTTTTAGGCAATATAACCCTTTATCTATTATTTAGAGCACTGGTATTGGCACTTGTACAATCACTTCTTTACCTCTTCAAGCACCACTCTTGTTGGTGTATCTTTTCCATTGACAATACTTTTTATTCCTTTTGCCACCGCCTGTATCGTTTGTGTAATCACTGTCATATTTAAAGTTTCTGCAGCATCTGATACTTTGTGATAATCTGGATCTACATCAATTGGGGTGGTAGAAAAAGTATGCGAAGGAACTCCTAATCTTGCCAATGAGGCATTGTCTGATCTAAAAAATAAATTGAAATTTCGATACGGATCTGGAAATAATTGATATCCAGTTCCCATTAAATTTTGTTGAATAATAGTTCCAAAATCAGATCTTTCGAAGCCTGTTAACCAGGCTGTATTTGGTCCAAAACTGGGTGTTTTTCCAATCATTTCTAAATTGATACCCGCGACAAACTTCTCAGCATCGATGCCTTTTCCAAAATATGTAGAACCGATTAAACCCATTTCTTCGGCAGTAAAAGCCACAAAAACAAGGGTTCTTTCACTGCCTATTTCCTGATAGTATTTTGCCAATGCCAATACACCCGCAACTCCAGAGGCATCGTCATTTGCACCGTTGTAAATGCGGTCTCCCGCAACTTCCTGCTGCATCCCAAGGTGGTCATAATGTGCAGAAACAATTACATATTCTTCCTTTCTACTTTTCCCCTCCAACACCCCAATAATATTACAAGAGGTCACATCTTGCTGTGTTCTTTTATTTTTAAACGTGAAGGTTTGTCTGTAATTTTCTAAATCTGCAAATACTGACAATCCAATTTTCTTAAATTCATTTTCTATGTACTTTGCCGCCTTTTCAATTCCAGCAGTTCCACTTGCTCTCCCTTCCATGGCATCGGAGGCCAGTGTATACACATGCTTTCTAATAAGATTAGAATCGATGCGAACTTCTGAAGCTGCACTTGTTATTTCAACTGCATACTTTTCAGTGTGAATACTACTTTTTGAAGTCTTACAAGAGATAACCCCAAAAGACATTGCAAATAATACATACTTATAATTCATTCTAATATTTTTTCGATGTTGAAATATACCTATTAATTGAAGAAAAAATAACTTTTACAGTACTTAAAAAGTTAAAATTCTTAAAATTCAACAATCTAAAGAATGTATAATTTTATGTATTTTTACCTAAAATTTTAACTAATGATCTTATCTGAAATACCGAATATAAAACATACTAACGAGAATAACTTTTTTCTACTTGCAGGACCCTGTGCTATTGAAAGCGAAGAAATGGCAATGCGCATTGCCGAGAAAGTGGTTCACATTGCAGACAAGTTAAAAATTCCATATATCTTCAAAGGAAGTTTTAAAAAAGCAAATAGAAGTAGGATTGACAGTTTCACAGGAATTGGAGATGAAAAAGCATTGAAAATTTTGCGCAAAGTGTCTGAAACCTTCGGCGTACCGACAGTGACAGATATACATGAAGTTTCTGATGCTATAAAAGCAGCAGAATATGTAGATGTTTTGCAAATACCTGCTTTCTTGGTGCGTCAAACCGATTTGGTAGTTGCAGCTGCTAAGACAGGGAAAGTCGTCAACCTTAAAAAAGGACAATTTATGAGTCCTGATGCGATGAAGCACGCCGTACAAAAAGTAAAAGATGCCGGTTCTAACAAAGCGTGGATTACAGACAGAGGTACCATGTTTGGTTACCAAGATATGATTGTAGATTTTAGGGGAATCCCTGAAATGCGCGCATTTGCTCCAACCATTTTAGATGTTACTCATTCCTTGCAGCAACCCAATCAAATTGCAGGAGTAACTGGTGGTAGACCAGAAATGATCGAGACGATTGCCAGAGCTGGAATTGTAAATAATGTAGATGGATTGTTTATAGAAACCCATTTTGATCCCTCAAATGCAAAAAGTGATGGTGCAAATATGTTACACTTAGACAACCTCGAAGCACTCTTAACTAATTTAGTAGCCATTAGAAAAACAATTAATAATTTTCACAAACACCTATAACTTTACAAATGAATGTCTTATATAAAATTTTAAAAGGACTTATTTTTTTTTAGTAAATTGAAATAAAAATAAACGTGTAGACATCAGAGCTAAAGTGCTAGTTTTCCAATTTTTATCTTTTGCAATTTCACCAAATTACTTCTCATTTTGTATCTTTACAAAAGAGAGTTACTATTTATGGTAAAAAAAACAGTTTTACATGATAATTTTGAAGTCAATTTCACTTTACGAGGATTTACGAGTGTTCTAATAGGTGGTTATTTCTTTCTACTTGGCTACATTTATAAGTACATTCTAGAGAGTTTTTTAATTGAAGGTCATTCCATAGCTTTTTTATCACCAGAAATTATCGAAATTATATTTATTGTTTTGGCTGCTACTTTTGTTTTGATCTCTTCGCTCGCTTTATTTATTAGCGGACTAAGAACAGCTCGAAGCTTTCAGCAACGTTTTTGGAACTCAAAAACAACAAAGTTCTTTATGAAATTCGCAATTGCTGTCGTTTTTGTGTTTGTACTATTAACAAAACTTATGACGTATGGCTTTATCGATTTATTAATGCCTGTTTTCTTGATAATATATGCGTTGTTCTTATTTGTTATTAGAAACAAAGAGCGTAAAAACTTACTTTTTTTAAGCATTTTATCATTACTATTAGGCATTCTATGCTTTGTAATTCCTAGCTATTGGAATACTACTTTTACTATTTTAGCCATCTCTCACGTAACCTACGGCGTAGTTGTTAGATAATGCATAAAATAAAAATTAATACTTTTAATAAAAAATAAGATTTAAAACTTTTTTCTAATCTCCCGAACCATTTCTTCGAGTCCATTAAGCTGCAACTCATACACCAACCCCATCTGCTTCCCTAATTTTCCTGCAGGAAACCCTTTGGTTTTATACCACACAATATAATGCTCAGGTAAATCAATTAAAAAGGTTCCCTTATACTTTCCAAAAGGCATTTGCATTTTGGCTAAGTCTATTAAAAATTGTCTGTCTTCAGTCATTTATTCTTTGCCATCAATATATGCTTGCAAATATGAGAAACGTGTAGTTAGTTTTCCATTTGCTGTCATCTTTGCGCGCTGCAGTACTCCATCTTTATCATCATTGAAGAAAGCAGGAATTACATTTTCTAAAAACAAGGCTCCAAATCCTTCACTTGAATCCTTTGGCAATTCACAAGGCAAATTATCTACAGCCATTACAACAATTGCATTAGGAGCATTATAATCCACTTCAGACGCGGTATTTGGATCGTACCCATATATAGGATCTTCGATCGTAGACGCTCTTAAGGTAGAGGCTACTGGCCCATCTACATCACAAGAGATATCGGCTACAAATTTAATTTTAAAATATTTAGCTTTTGCCTCTTCTCGGGTAAAGAGATAGGGTGCGCTACTTCCGTAAAAATGCCCGGCAATAAAAAAATCTGTCACCTTTGCAAAACGAAAAAAGTCAGAAACATAATCTAATGGATGCGTGTAAAAATGTCTATTCGTGGTATTCTTATCCACTTTATGTTTGTTGTAATCTAACACATCCGCTAAACAATACACGGGTTCTTCAAAGAAGTTTTCGAGATATTCTTGCACCGAAACCCTTCTTATACGCATTGCATCTAACATCTCTTTTGCACCATACGCAACTCTTCCATTTCCAGTTAATAAAATTTTATACTTCGGAATGTCTACTGCATTTAAAGCCGCTATTAATTCTACCTGCCCCACTAAAGTTTCTGCTTTGGGCAATGTGAAAGTAGCATTTTTCAATCCAATTGCTCTAAAGCCATTATAGGCTCCCACAATACCAGCATAGCGTCCAAAACCAATCAAACGATTGCCATTTTCTTTTGCGATTGTCTCATGATCATACAATTCGATGTTTTTATCAAGAATCGCACGCATCAAATCACGGTTGTAGGGTTGCTTTTTAATTGTATGGCTAAAGAAAAAATATTTTTTATTTGGAATCAGATCGGCTATCGGTACTTCTTTCACACCAAATAAAACATCACAACTTGCCATGTCTTGTGTTACTTCAAAACCGACTTCTTTGTATTGTTGGTCAGAAAACACCCGAATATTGGAACTTTCTACAAGAAACTCAGCAGACTTATATTCATCTTTGAATTCTTTTAATTTTTCAGGAGAAAAAACAACTCTTCTATCTGGTGGATTTTTTCGTTCTCTTATAATGCCAAACTTCATGATCTTTGCGGTTATTAGTTCCTAAAAAATAGTGTGAAATACGGAAATAAATATTTGTTCGAAGATATTGGAATTAATACGGATAACCAACTGTATTTTTTATACTTTTGTATTGAGCATTTCTAAAGATAGAAATAGTTCATTGACATTTTGGGGACGACTGGTTTTGACAGCAAGGACAGTAGATTGGTAAGCATATCGAGTTATGAAATAATACTCGTAAAACCTAATTTCAACTTTTTAAACGGCGAAGATAACTACGCTTTAGCTGCATAATCCGAATTATAGTAGGATTGGCCTCGGCACACTAGGTGTGCAAGCTTTATGTCCACGAACAGCCTTGATTTGCGGCGTTTCACTTTTGGATATCGTAAAAGTAAATATAGAAAGCCTGATATTTCGACAGGTTTTTGAAACTAAAGAAGTTAAGCTAAAATTGGATTGTTCTTAATCAGCTTTTAGTCGAAAACTAAGAAAGAAATAAATATGTAGAAAGCTTTTTGACTGCTTGTTTGGACCCGAGTTCGATTCTCGGCGTCTCCACTATTAATTATTAACACCTCAACGTTTATATAAGTTTAAACGAAGAGGTGTTTTTATTTTCCCCACATATTCCCCATAATATTATTTAACTAAATCAATTTGTGGTATTTCATCTAGTTCATCAAAAGGATTAACTTTTTCCCTTACTTGTTTATTTTTCTGAAAAACTCTACTTATGTTATATAAAATATCGTAATAATTTTTAGAACCTTTATAATGGAGCACTCTTATTGACTTACATTTATTATTCTCAAAAATCTCCCTTAACAAAACTTTATCTGACAATGAGCAAGAATGACCATAAATAACAACTTGAAAATCCTTTGACCGCGATAAAAACACTAGTAGTTTCTTATAATTGTCGTTATTCTGATAATTATATGTTTTTATATGTTTTAATAATACATTTCTCCCATCATTTTTTAAATTATTAAAATCTTCGTTATCCTCGTCACCATAACCGAATATCACATCTTCTTTATTATTTATATTTCCGTGAATAGAGATAACCTTTGAATTTTTAAATTCAGTTTTACTAATAATTTCGTTTAAAAAATTTGTGTAGTTAAAATTAATAAAACAGATATTATCTAAACGTACCTCTTTTTTTGTCGAGCTATTATTAACTCCGTTAGCTCTAGTTTCCTTTAATAAAATATCACTAAAATCATTCGGTCCGAATCTATGAACGGCACTAGTAACTAAATTAAGGTCTGATAAATATTTTAATAACTCATCCCTTATGAACTCTAGCTGACTATTTAATAATGGAATATTCTGATTATCCTTTTTACTTATACTTAATAGACTTTTATAATATATCACCTCAATATCTCCCCAATTATCATTTTCTGTGTTAAATAATTCTTCAATAAATGGTGATATGAACCTATACATAACAATATCTTTTTCAAAAAAAAGACGAACATCTTTTATGGTTTTAATCTTATCAATAGCAGAGAGAAAATTCTCTTTTCCCACAAATCTTATAAAATGAAATGTAAATATTGGATTTTTTGCCTCATAAAACTTATTGGGTTGATGATTCTCTTCGTTACATACTTTTGTAATTTCTTTTTTTAATAGAAAAAACAAAAACTCTCTGTAACTGCTAGGGCAACCAATTGATTTATCAAATCCATTTCCTATAATCACTATCTGATCTAAAGCCATATTTAAAATTTTATAAATCTATTCTTTAATTGATTTGGATGCATCTCAATCAAATATAAAAAAACCCTCTTGATTAAAACAGAAGGAACCCACTAATTCAACTGGTGATTTTTAAATAAAAAGAATCCGTTTTTTCTATTTAGAATATCAATAACCAAATACTTACCCCCCTATTGTTCGTTTTTCTATTGTATATTTCCCTAACTTAAAGGCGATGTACACTGATATATTACTCTATGGATTTATCCCACTACCTACCCATAACTAAGTATATATCTATAAAAATTTATTTATTTCTGTATATATTTATTTAATATTTAATATAATAATATGTTGAAATAATTTTCATAAGGGAAAGAAATAATTTTCATAAGTATAAAGAATAAGATTAGGATTTATTTATATCCCTTTATCTTATAGCAGGGGGTCTTTTATACATTCGTCTAAATATATTTTAAATCTTAAACATATATCTTGTTTATCAAAATCATATTTATCATACATCTATTGATTGAAATGTTCGTTAACAAAAAACGTTTTCTCTAAACTTGAGTATCGGCCATAAGGCAGTAATTGAGTGTATTCTTTTTCAATAATTTTAATACTCTTTTTCGCAAATTTATTTACAAGTTCTAAAGGAGAAAGTTTAATTTTAACTTTATTACATTTAGATAGAAAGACTTCATCCACTCTCAAATACCTTATTGTTTCGTTTTCGATAACTCTATATATAAAACCTAAATCAATCAATCTTTTTAAATAGTTTTGTAAATTCCTTTTTAAAGACAAATCTTCCCTTTTCTTTTCCTTTACTATTTTAGCCTTTTTAACAAACGTTAAGGGTAAATTATCATAAAAGAGAGTATTACCCATCAACGTATATACCGAACCTTTAAACGTTTTATTTATTAGATTTTTATTCAAATACAACTTAACTATTAATGTTAGTATAAAATAGTGTTTCCCTTTCAGCTCCTTTGATCTTTCAAGATTAAACTGTTTAGCCTTAAAAAATTCAATAATTACCCATTGATTTATGGTAAGAACATATTGAAAATTATCGTTTTTTTTCATTATATTTATTATGTATTTACTGCCCGTGAATACAAACATTTGAACAACTTAAAAAGGAACTCTTAACAGCTCCTTTTTTTATTATATGTAGAGTTTATGTTGTTTTACGATTAACTCAATCAACGCCTTTTTAAAAGGGTGAAAATCTCTAAATAGGTCGATTACAACAGTTTCTGAATTTTTAAAAAACTATAATATTATAAAGTGTTTCGGATTTTCCCAGTCTTTCCCCTTATTGTTTTTTACATTTAAAATAATTGGTTCTGATACATTTCCCTCAAATACATATTTTATTGAAGTCCTTGCCAATCCAGTTTTAAAACACCTACTCCAATTAGTATTATTTCTAAAATATAGCCAGTAATCAAAGTGCCTACTTCTATCATGAAAACCATTATCCTTTTCAATTTTAATCTGGCTCTTTAAAACCCTGTCAATTAAAGAATTATTTTTTATAACAAAAACATATTCCCTCTTTATATCTGTATTATTACAAGAGGAATCTATATTGTAAATAGCTCTTACATACTTCTTGTTGCCCGTTCTCATAACTCTTAACGATTAGAGTTAAACAAAGTACTTTCTATTTCTTTACGACTAAAGTAAGTGCGATTACCTACTTTATACATTTTTAAAATGTCAGTATTTGCCCATTCATGAATAGTAGTGAGGCTAATTTTTAAAAGTTTAGCCGTCTCCATTCTCGTTAAAAAGTCCTCGGGTTCCTTCGGTGTTAAATCTTTTTTTAATTCGTTTAACTGACTTCTAACACCATTTAAAATGGTTTCTGTTAATTTTTCAGGTGTTACCCCATTTACTAAAATTGCATCTGTCATAACTTATGTTTTATTGTTATTGTTAATGCAAATATCTAACCTCATCTTAGGCTATATAGAAGGATATTAGGGGTATCTATCCCCCTTGAAATTCGTATCAGTATTTTTTAAACTGATCGTCATAGTAATTTGTAAAATTATCATTGTTCAATTTTAGGTTTTTAGCATTTAACTCAAAAATATTAAATAGTTTTTATTCCAATATTCACGAGCAAAGTCTGTTTGTGTACTTTTAATTTTATATGGTGTTTCTTTATCTATCTTTTTATACCACATTTCTGTAAATACAAATATTAATGCAGTTGTCTGATTATCTTCAACCATTAGCCATTCCTCAACCAAATAATTAAAAAATCTCTCACTGGGTGCATCTTTAAAAATAAGATCGTTAAAAGTGTTGGTTTGTTTTACTGACAGAAAAATAATTTTATTTTGTATTAATTCTTTAAAATCAACTAACCCATTATAACTAAAACCATACTGAAAAAGATTATTTTTCCAATGCTCAATATCTCGCATTTTCGGCTGCTCATGATTATGATTTGCAACCAATAATTGATCTATGGAGTTAAACATTTTAAATAGCATTTTATCTAATTGAGTATCTAACTCTTTTAACCTAATTAAATCAATCGAATTTATTCTTTCTGGTATTTCACAAATGGAATTTAAATCCTTTAACAACTAACTGAAACTTGGTTTTTCTACTCCCTTACTCATTTTAAACAACTTTTGCCCGTTAATAAACTTTTTAACCTAATTCGAATTAAGATAGCGCGATGTAACACACTTAAAAATTATAAATTAATAGGCCCTGAAATATCCTGTTTTACCGAAAAGTACGGCATAGCTAAGTGCAGTAATTATCATTGATATAATTAAAGTCCATGCAATAAATTGAGTGTTTTTCTTTATTGATGTAATATTGGTATTATCTTCTTTTGCCAATTCTAGTAATTGTGCGATGTTCTCTTCTTGACTTAGGTTTGTTTTTGTTTCCATGGGGATTGGTTTAGTATCTCAAAGTAATTGTTTTCGATAAAATTATTCATTTTACGTTTTAAACAGTTCCATTTTTAATTACTTCTAAAATAGGTTTTTGTTCTTTCTTACTTTCTTGGAGCTGCCAAAATTTATTTAAAGTTTCGGCATTATCGTTAGCTGTTTTTCCAATATAATTTAAAAACATCTTTTCGGTTGTATGGCCAGTAACTGCCATTATTAACGGTGTTGGTAGTTTACCATAATGATTGGTAGAGAACGAACGTCTCATAATATGACTAGAAACTAATTCATGTTTTTTATAATCGTCTTTTACTTTTCGCCAAACTCCTTTTTTTAGTTTGATACTTTTGGATCCATTAACCTCTTCATTCATACCTACATTTTCACAAACTTTTTTAATATAATCATTAAACTTTTGACTAGATATTTTACGAGGAAATTCGCCTTTATTGGTTTCTAGTATTTCTCTTACTTGCTGATGTAATGGTAAAACTATTTTTTGATTTGTTTTTTGTGCCGAATATTCAATGAAACCATTTTTAATATTGTCTTTTGTAAAGTTTAATAGGTCGCTAACTCTTGCACCTGTCCGAACTCCAATAATTAGCCAATTTTTGGCGTTTTCTAGGTAGGGTTTATATGTAAAGGTCGTATTGTATATATTATTAATTTCTATCTCTGAAAGTGTTATAAAACTAACTTTTTCTTTTGTTGCTCTAAACCTGTCATCCTCAACCTCGGTGTTAATCTTTAAACCATACTTTTTAGCATCAATACAAATCGTTTTTATAAAAGTCAGGTATTTACCAGTAGTATTGTAATTTAACTTTTGGACATTATGTAAGAAGTAAATAAAATCTTTGTGAAATTTTAAATTTATATCTTGAAGTAATAAACGTTTTTTTCTATACTTTTCAAATGCTAATATTTTATTAATTATAGTTTGATACTTTTTAATGGTTGCCTTTGTAACTCCAGTTTTACCACTTTTTAAAACCTTATTCCCAAGGTTATCATAAAAATAATAGGCGTAATCCGTAAAGTATCTAAAATCTACATTTGTATTTTGATTTAAAAAGGTTCTTATTGAAGTATTTAACCAGTCTGTATTTATTATGCCACCATCTGAATAGACATCATTAAATTCATTTAAAACGCAACTCTTTAAATCATTTAATTTCTTTTGTAAATTTAGTTTTTCACTATTCTTTGCAATCTGTTTAACATCTCCTTTCGAAGTACTCCAGTAACTAGGGTCTATTAATAAAGAAGTTGATTTAGTAAAATCAAATTGTTTACGTGTCTAAAACGGATATAAATAGAACTAGGGTTCTTGTTTCCCTTAATTAAAAATCTTGCAGTTGGCATAGTCTAACATTTGAACAATCAAATATAAAAATCTTTCCCCACCTTTTCCCCATCTGTTCGTATTACTTCAAACTTAACTGAATTATAAACTAATTCCAAAACACCTTTAAACCAATTAAATAAAACAAATAAAGTAGTAATTTAGCCAAACAATATTTTAAAGTAATTAGATAGGTGCGGTTCTCTGCCTATCCACTAAACGGGACAAAACCATTTTTTTTTGAGATTGTCCCTTTTTATTTTCCGGTAAGTCCTTGTCTATTTGTAAGGTAAACCTTAAAACAGCCTTAAGTAAATCATTACTAGATAGTTACCAAATAGTATAAGTTGAACTTTTAGAAGTATTTTGAATATTATCAAGATTTTCAAGGCTAATCACAGTCCAAAGAAATTGTAACACTAGAATCATAATTCCATTCAAAATTTGTAGCTCCATTATTTATATTATCTAATTGAGTCTGATTTACTTTAATACAAGTTAAATTAGGATTATTCCCTGCACTAAACTCCATAAGATTCTCCATCATGGAAAGATCTAATGTTCCTTGTAGGTCACAATCATTAATGTTCAACTTATATAATTGAGTACTTGAAGACAAATCCAATGAAGTTATCGGACTTTGGTGTATACTAAATTCTGTTAATGAAACTAAATGACTTACATCAATTTCTGCAATATTATTTCCTCCTAATTGCAGTTTCCAGAGATTGTTATTATTCGAAACATCAACAGAAGTGAGGTTATTGTTACCAAGCATTAAGGCCTCAAGTTGCGTTAAATTTGATAGATCAAAGTAACCTCCAGGCCCTATGTAACCTGACATTTTACCCAATGCTATATTAGGCATTGCTAGAATTTTCATTGATGAGTTCTGAGAAAAATCTACTTTTGGTATGGTTTTATTATTATCTAAAGAAATCTCCTCTAGATTGGGATTTCCGCTAGTATCAATCGTATAAAAGCTATTAAAATTTAAATACAAATACTTCAGTTGACTATTTTTAGTAATATTGATGCTATCTAAATCATTTCCCGTTAAATTTAAGATTTGTAAACTTGGAAATGCCTCAATTGCTGCAAGATTAGTTAGTCTATTTGAAAATCTACTATCATAATCCATAAAATCTTCCCATGCACAAATGATAGCTCCACTTTCATCATAACATGCATCATCAGCCATTATTGCTATTCCCGCCATATTTTGAGCATTACTAGTGAGCATATAGTCATCCATTTGATTATCAAACCCCTCATCTACCAGCCATTGTTCTAAATTATCATCTGGGATATATGTAAGGTTTGAAGCATAGGATTCTTCTTCAAAACCATCCAATAACTGAACACACAAGCCTTCTACAGATATTGCTCCTGTAAATCCTCCGTTATCATCTAACGCAGCGTCGTATATTTGACCAATTTTAGTTACTGAACCTCCTGATTCATTAACAAATAATGTTATAATATTATTTTCCTGGTCTAATGTATAATTTCCAAAAACAACATAATTACAGGTTCCATTATCATCAAGTGTATACAGTTTGAATGCAGAATTACTCTCCTCAAAAATTAAAGAATGAATATTACATACATCTGAAAATGTTAATGATTGTACAATCCTAGTGTATATATTATTTTCAGAATCCATATCAGTGTCCAAATGTGTACTCATTTCGATTGTATAGGCTCCAGGCTGAGACAAATTTGCTGTAGTAGCAAAATCAAAATATGTAAAATCTACAGATGCCAACGAGTCTGAAATTGTATAAGTTTCAAAAATTTCTTCACCAAACGCCTCATCTTCATATGCTATCTTGTAAGACACTAAAAACTCATTAAAGATTGGCAGATAACCGAAATTACCAATAACAGCAGTAATTGTTTCATTTTCCGACAACTGCCCAGTTAAAGGCAATACTGCTTCTGGTAAAACCCCAACATCCAATGAATCGTTATAAGTACTCCGAATTAAATGAATCCCTCTTTTATAAGTTTGTCGTTTTTGTTTTATTTTTCCTGATACTTTATTTTCGATAAATTCCCACTGACCAGAAACACCGATCGTATTTACAGCCGGAAAGACGTTTCCACTAGGACCAGGAGTGCTTCCATCGGAATTATTGATACTGTCAACTTCTGAATCATAATTACTGCACCCGAACATTATACTTAATCCTAAAACTATTGTAATTAAATTTTTCATATTAAATTTTTCTTTCACTATTATGTCTCACAAGTATATAAAAAACAAACCCTCTGTTTGATACATAACTGATACATAACTGATACATAAATAGATTAAAAAAATTAAGGCAACAAGCAATCGAGGGGATTGTGAATTACTTAAAAGAAGAAGAGTACGCATTTGATTTAATATTTTTAAAACATAAAAAAGGGATAATTTCTCATCCCTTCCTCTCCCTTTTCATAGAACTTCTCATCAATTTTATTGATCGTTAATTTCTTTTTCCCAATACTTTATCTACTATAAATACATGCTAAATCAAGATTGTTATACGGCTAAATAGCATGAAGTGTATTCATATTCTATAGCTCATGTTTAAACTTACTCGTTGACAACTATTACCTCTTGTTGGTGAAATATTTTATACCGCTTAATCTGTTTTGTAAGCAATAAAAATCATGATTTCCTTTTTCTAAACAATTTTTTCATCTTTTGAATCATATATATGCATCCATGCATATCCCAACTCTACCTCTAAATACTCTTTTTCATTGTACATAGAATATTCCTTGTTATAGTCTTTTAGAATATACTTTTTGAATGCTAGTAAACATTCATCGATACAATCACAGTCAATAAAAAAATCTTTCATTCCTCCACTTGGATGATAAGTGCTTCCTTTAAATACTAAATACCTTTTCTTCATTTTTAAAGCGCACAACCGCATAAAATTAATAGCCTGTGCCGCAATTTATTAAAGGCTATTAAATATTTATTAATTTATTTTCTAATCAAAAGTAATCGCTTATTTAGGGCTATAGATCATATACTTGCGCGATATGTATCAATACGCATTCTTGTCATATAGAAGCGTAAAAATATATAAATAATTCACTATATTTGATACATAAATGATACATAAATGTTTGCTTTATTAAAACAAGGGATTGAAAAAAAAATAGGGCAACAAGTTCTAGATCGAGGCGACTGTGAATTGCTTGCGAATGCAATATTAGAGACGCTAGATATTGAAATTAGCTACAATACCATAAGACGTTTGTTTGGTTTGGCTCCAAATGTCAAACCTAACAGAAACACACTAAATATTTTGGCCAAATTTATTGGGTACAAGAATTATATTCATTTTACGCAAACGCATCTCCAAAAAGAACAACAAAATATGTCGGTTGTTATTTACAGGGCTGTTTACGATGCGAACCCGGTTGAAATAATTAAACTTGTTCAAAAAACAAAGAAAAGTACTGAAGATTTTGTGGGCTTTTTAATCATCCTTTCAAGAGAGCTACTTTACAACAAACAGTTCGCTATTTTAAATAAAGTATTTGAGCTAGAAGAGTTAGAATACAACTCCTTTTCTTACTCAGAAATCCTATATCTAGGAAACTCGATTGGTTTACTATTAAGAAACCAACCTTTGAAAGATAACGAATTATTGCATAATACGAACTTTTTACGTTGTGTATATTTAACATTTGTTGATTACTCAACTCTAAATGGCTATTATAAAAATTGGACCAAAATTATTCATAAAAACACAAAAAGCAAGGAACTTCAGGTATTCACCAAAGCTATATTAACGTTTAGAAGTTTTTTAAATAATAAAAAAATAACAGACCCTTTTGAAAACTTAGCCTATAGTAAAACCCTACATCCAATTCTTTGCAGTAGGTTATTCTCGATAAAAATAGTGGCAAATAAGTATGATGATTTAAACGCAATTTTAAATAAATATTACCAAATACATTCAGGGAAAAAATCATTATTATTAGACTATTCGTTCGAGCTTTTGATTACCGCAATTACAACAAAGAACATTGTGCTAATGCGCTATCTTATCAAAACTATAGATTTGAATGAAAATGAATTATTTTATTATCAGAAACATCATTTAAACTTATTCTATTTGATGTGTGTCTATTACTATAAATTTACAAATGATAAAAATCAACAGAAAAAATACCTGGCACTCTTTGATTTCAATTATGTAAGATATAGTTATGAAGATTATATTAAATTATTATACAATGTTTTTTTATACTCAGAAGCCAAAACGACATCCTTAAAGGAAGCGATTAAAAATAACTATGTGCTCTCTAATAAAAGCCTAAAATACCCTTATTTTTCAGAAACATATTTGATAAATTATTTTGTTGATACATCGCTAAATTCTGAATGAACTCAGAACGACAAACGCTTCATTTCAAAGAAAGCAAATAAAACAGCTACAATCCCCTTTTAAAACATTTAGCAAGACCGCTGCCCGTATCCCTTTAAAAAGCTATAAAAAAAAGATGAAATTGAGTTACTCTCAGATATATCAACCAATGCGAAAATAAAAAAGTTTTCTAACTCATCTCACGAAACCGTCATTTGCTACATAATCAAAGGTATTTTCAGCGAACTACTGAGAACGGAAACTTATAAGACTACAATCCTACTGCACGCTAAGCTATTTAGGCGCATATATTTTAGTGGCTGTTTTCAATACCTCAGTGCGCTCGAAAGACATGGTTTTTGTTTTAAACTTAGCGTATAATTCCATTTGATCTGTGTAATGTGAACTTTCAGGTCTTCGACTATTTCCAAAAGAGATCACAGATTCATAATATGTCTTGGTAGGCGTAAATCGCACCAATCCAATATAAGACTCACCATGTGTAATTTTTATGCGTCCATTCTTATCAGGCACACCTCTCATTGCAGTTACAACGTCTGGCAAACCAAAAATAGGAATGGATTTATCTCCACGTACCAATTTTTGAAAAGCTCCTAATTGAATGCGCTCACTATTAAAATACTTCTTCAAATAACCTTTTGTATCTTTCAGCGCTTCATAAAGTATGGCTTTCGAGAAAATATGATTCGCATCTAATTTTAGATAATGCGGCATCAACTGATAATAGAGCACTGCGTATGCACCAGCGCCATAAGATACAGGATCTGTAATTCGGTCCCAATTTTTAATATCAGAAAGCAACACATCTACCGCTGGATAGTTGTCAATTTCCATTTCAAAGAGTGCATTTAAATCCATATAATTATACTGCAATGGCGTAGGTAGTTGATGGTCATATTTAATGCGTTTGAAACGTTTATAGTCGATGTGCTCTTGGGCTTCTAAAAGCTGCAAAAGTCTTGTAGATCTGTTATTGTCGTACGTTTCGTACTGCATTGCTCTTGCAAAATTTTCTGCTTTTGGATTGTCCGCAGCACCTGAAGATTTAAAAGGGCTGTGGTTTGCATTGTATACAAAACCTGACTTCGGACTGATTACTTGTGGTAAATCTTGAATATCATAATACGAATCCCAAAGTGTCTTGCGCGTATTTCCTGGAACCACATCTGTCCAATCATATCCTTTCGCTCGAATTGGAATTTTACCATTAGAAATATAAAAAATAGTATCGTTTCTATCGGCATACCCAATATTATATCCTGGCAATGCCTTCATTTTTAATGCTGTGTAAAATTCGGTAAAACTTTTTGCCTTATTCATATGCCACCACTGCTCAATCGCATTAATATTTGTAGTGCTTGGGGTTCGCACCGAATACACCCCTGTTTTATTTTTTAAAGTAGGCCCATACATACTTTTGTAAAACTTTTTCTTTATCGGAATGTTCAGCCCTAAAAACTTTAGATTCAGTTTTGCTTTTAGCTTTTCTAATTTGTATTCCGCACCATCTACCAAATACACATCTTTCTTCTCCGGATGCATTTCTAATGCAAATACATCTGCTTTATCGGGATAATTAACAGTATGTGTCCATCCTAAAAACTCATTCGCTCCAGTAAGCAGACAAGGAGAACCTGGAAAGGTAGCTCCAATAATATTTGTTCCTTCTTCACTCACCAAATGTGCCTCATACCAAGAGGTAGGGCCTTCTAAAGGCTGGTGCGTATTGATGGCTAAAAAAGTTTCATCCGATTGGGTTCTACTGCGGCTGATGGCTAGTAAATTTGATCCTTTAGTATCCTGCGTTATGTCATATGGCCATGACATCTCATCATTTACAATGCCCTTTACCAGCTTGTCTGCCCCATTTGAAATAAAGAGCTGCAATTGCGTGTAGCGCAACAACTTTTGAGGTGTTAATGGAAATAATTCTTTTTCGAGTATTTCTTTTGGATGTTTTTTTGAAAATGCATTCAATCCATCCGTAAAACCTTGCAATACTGCTTTAAACTCACTACCTAGTGTGTGAAAATTTTCATTTACTGTCGCCTTTGATTGAATAAATTGCGTCAAAAAATCTGCTCCAGCTCCTTTTTTTCCAATGCGTTTTCCCAAAAGTCCATTCCCTGCCAAATAGGATTCCTGTAACAATTTAAAATGATCTTCTGCTTGTGCCCATGCAAAACCATAAGCAAGTGCAGCATCTGTTGGTGCATAAATATGCGGAACCCCATATGCATCTCTGACAATTTGAATAGTATCAGGATTTATTTGAGCATTACTTTTAAAATTGAGAATAAAAATTACAAGAAGAAGCACTATTTTTTTCATTGGATTGTTTTTGTAAAATACTACCTATCTGCCAGTATTTGATCGCTCTAAGATAGAAAGAAAGAACGAGTTTTAATTACGGCTCAAAATAGCTAAATTTATTCAATAAATTATTCTAATACAATGATTTACTGCACTTCTAACGAGAAATACTAATATGAAATAAACGATCTGCAAAAGGTTTTACCAAACAAAATTGCGAGCTCATTTTATAGTATTAAAATAAATTTATCATGCACTATTAAGCGCACGACTATTTATGTTGTGATGTTAAAAAAAAACTTTTCAGAAAACAGGAATTAAATTAAAGCTATTAAACTCCTTATTTCAAGGCAGACATATTATTATAAATTCGAAAATGATTCAAGATACGGGTCTAGAAAAATTATGTGAGCTTGCAAATACAAAGAAAGAAATTCTCGAAAAAACTTCCAAATTGATTACTTTGAATTTCACTAATGAAAACTCCGAAAAACGCCGCGAAGAGCTACTAAAATTTAGCCCTGAAAAAAATGCCAAAAAAATTATCACTATTATTTTTAAACACTAGCTTGCTGCGCAACTTCAAATAATGCACCGCCTTCACACTTTAAAGTTTTTTGCTTAAACTTGACAATTAATTGATAATCATGCGTTGCCATTAAAATAGTTTTGCCACTTTTATGGATATGATTTAGCAACGCCATCACTTCCAAGGACGTTTTTGGATCTAAATTTCCTGTAGGCTCATCTGCTAGAATCAATTCTGGATCATTAAGCAGTGCTCTTGCAATTGCCACGCGCTGCTGTTCCCCACCAGAAAGCTCAAAAGTTTTCTTATAATATTGCGCTTTTAGGCCAACTTTATCTAAAACCTCGTGAATCTTGTCTTTCATGAGCTCATTGTCTTTCCAGCCTGTAGCTTTTAACACAAATTTTAAATTGTCAAAAACATTGCGATCACTTAACAATTTAAAGTCCTGAAAAACAATACCAATTTTTCTTCTTAAAAATGGAATTTCCTTTTCTTTGAGCTTTGTTAAATCAAAACCAACAATACTACCAGTTCCATTTTTTAATTGCAGATCACCATATAAAGTCTTCATAAGGCTACTCTTTCCGCTCCCTGTCTTTCCTATTAGATAGCAAAAATCTCCTTTTTTCAATGTTAAATTTACTCCGGAAAGCACAAGATTATCTCTTTGATAGATCTCTGCATTCTCTAATTGCAAAACAAGATTACTCATATTTTTAACATTTTATACAAATCTAAAAGTTTCCAACCATTTTTCACTACGAATTCGCTACAATTCTTACTTTTGACAAAGCTTTCGTGTTAAAGTGCAACGCTGTCCAACAAATCATAAACTTATTCGTTCTCTATTAAAAAGAAGAAAAAAACCCATGAACCCTTACTTTTTGAAAAATATATTACTTTTTTTGTGTGTCTTCATCCTTTGTATGCATAACCATGCGCAGCAGTCAATTGCAAAATCGAATACCATCACATCCTTTACCCAAGGTCTTCAACTGTACAACACTAAGGCCTATGCAGCGGCTCAAGAATCGTTTCATAGAACAAAAAACAACGCGTCTATAGGTGCGCAATTACAGGCAGAAGCTTCCTACTATGATGCCATGTGTGCTATACAATTAAAACAGCCAGATGCAGATAAAAAAGTACTTTCTTTTATTGCGGAATACCCCAATAATCGTAAAATAAATGAAGCTTTTTTGAATATTGCAAATTATTATTTTGCAAACAAAAAAACTGCTCGCGCACTTAAGTGGTATCTTAAATTAAATCGCACCGAACTTTCTTCTGAGCGTCAAAAAGAAGTGAACTTTAAAATGGGCTACAGCTATTTGAATGCTAATAATTTAAAGCTTGCTAAAAAAAACCTTGCACCTTTAATTGATGACATCAAATATGGAGATGATGCTCGCTATTATTATGGTTTTATTTTTTACAAATTAGGGGATTATGAAGCTGCTTCTGCCATTTTCAAAGAAAGTACCGAAACGAACTCTTACCATGCAGAAATCTCTTATTACCTGTTAGATATTAGTTTTAAAACCGGTAAGTTCGAGCGCTGCATCGCTGTTGGATCAAAATTGCTCACCAACGTAAATGAAAAGTTAAAATCTGAAGTTTCTAAAATTATCGGTGAAAGTTACTTTAACTTAAAAGAATACAGCAAAGCTATTCCCTATTTAAAAATATACAAAGGAACTGCCAAAAATTGGAATAACACTGATTTTTATCAGTTAGGATATGCATATTACAAGCAAAAAGATTTTAAAAATGCACTAGATAACTTCAATAAAATTATTGGCGAAAAAAATCCTGTTTCCCAAAACGCATATTATCATTTAGGCGAGTGCTATCTCAATTTAAATCAAAACGCAGCAGCTCTAAATGCCTTTAAATCAGCTTCCAAAATGAATTTTAACAAAAACATTCAGGAAGATGCAGCTCTAAATTATGCAAAATTAAGCTATGAGCAGGGAAACCCTTTCGAATTGGTTTCTGACGTGCTACAAACGTATTTAAAAACATATCCAAAATCAAAAGCGTATCAAGAAATAAATCAATTGGTAGTTTCATCGTTTATACATCAACAAAACTATAAAGGTGCACTCCAATTTTTATCCGAGAAGAAATCGAAAGAGAACAATAGCTTTGAAATAGAAATCTCTTTATACAGAGGGATTCAATTATTTAATGACCACAGTTACCAAGATGCACTTCCTTATTTTATTGTAGGTAAAAAATCTACAACCAAAAAAATCAAAGAAAGATCAGGATATTGGGAAGCTGAAACCTTGTATAGAATGCAAAAATATCAAGAAGCATTGGATGGGTTCCTATCGCTAAGCACTGCTAAAAAATCTAAAGAAATAGCAGATTTTGCAGATCTTTCTTATGCAATTGGATACAGCTATTTTAAGCTAGAAGAATATCAAAATGCAGGAAATTATTTTACTGCATTTTTAGAGATCAAAACGATTTCCGATGCTTTAAAATTCGATGCATTTCTTCGTCTGGGAGATAGTAACTTTGCACTTGGGAAGTATAAAGAAGCTATCGCTTCTTATACCAAAGTAGTCGATAAGTATGGTCTTGACGCAGCCTATGCCTCCTATCAAATTGGCATGAGTTATGGCTTTACAACAAATCAAAAAGCTAAAATCACTGCACTAAAAAAAGTGATTAATGCAGGCTCTAATTCTAACTTAAAAGATGACGCCTTATATGAACTTGGCAACACCTATTCAAAATTAAAAGAAGAGGGAAATGCTCATTTTTATTATAACCTACTCTTGAAAAATCATCCAAAAAGCATCTTTACTTCTAGAACTTTAGTACGCCAAGGCTTATTGTATTTTAATGCCGATGCCAATAAAGAAGCCCTCTTAAAATACAAAGAGGTGACCGCTAAATTTCCAGGTTCCCCAGAAGCTTTTGAAGCTGTATCAAATGCTAAAAACGTATATATAAATGAAGACACATTAGATGCATATGTTGTCTGGGTAACTACTTTAAAGTTCATCAAGATAAGCAGTTCAGAATTAGACGACACCACTTTTTCGATTGCTGAAAGAAAATATAATACGGGTGAACTCTCCGAAAAAACGAGTAAAAGATTTGAAAAGTACCTTGAAGAATTCCCAAAGGGCGCTCACCGAATAAAGGCCACATATTGCTTAGCAGACATTTTTTTTAAAATGAATAAATTCGAAAAAGCGCGTCCAAATTATGCGTATGTATTGAAAGAAAAACAAACCGAATATGCCGAAGCATCTCTCAATAAATTATCTCAAATTTATCTGCAGCAACAAGAGATTTCAAAAGCACTTCCACTTTTAGAAAGATTAGAGCAAGAAGGATATGTACTCGAGAATATTCTATTCGCACAAAGTAATTTAATGAAAGGATACTATGAGATGGAAACATACGATTTAGCAATCGTCTATGCTCAAAAAATATTACAAAAAGAAAAGACAGATGCTGCACTACTGAACGATGCAAAAATAATTATTGCCCGGGCTTCTATTAAAAATAAAGACTTTATTACGGCGAAAGAATATTACAGTCAACTACAAAAATCAACCACTGGTAGCTTAAAATCAGAAGCATTATACTACAATGCATACTTTAAAAATATGGAAAAAGAATACGAGCAATCAAATGCTATTATTCAAGAATTAATTGCAAATTATTCAAATTACACCTATTGGGCTGTAAAAAGCTATCTAATTATGGGTGAAAATTATTACGGTTTAAAGGATATTTATCAAGCAACATTTGTTTTAGAAAATGTCATACAAAACTTTAGCGAGTTTAACGATCTCGTCATCGATGCGCGCAGCGCACTTTCAGCAATAAGAAAAAAAGAGGAGAAAATAAATGCCTCGACAATCCAAGAAAAAAAGAACTGATGAAAAGCCATATCTGTAATTCCATTATTTTAATGCTTCTTTTTTCTACCAATGCTCAAGAAAAGAAAAGAGACACCCTTGCAGTCGTAGAGGTTGTGAATATACTTACAAAATACAACCCCAAAATTGCCACTGTTAAAAAGATTGAAAAAAACCCTACAAATACCTTACTTGAAAAAAACAACAAAGTAAAACTAAAATATGCTATTTTCTCTGCACCTGTTGCATCCACTTTTATACCTCAAACAGGAGCTTTAAAAGCCCTTGAAATTGGAATTAAAGAAAAGGTGTATACCAACTATTTGGCAACTGGCTATGGAAACTACAAAAGCCCTTATGCTGAACTTTATATTTCTAAGAACACTAGATTTTCCAATGTATTTGGACTGCACGCAACCTATAATGCCGCCAATAAAAACATCTCCAAAACGATACTAAATAGTACTTTTTCAGACTTTAGTGCCCGCAGTTATTATACGCAAAAAGAAGGCTTTTTTGATTGGAAAATACAAGCAGATCTCCAGAGTAAACACTATAATTGGTATGGCTTACCGCAAGATCGCAATTTTACAGAGACAGTTGTAAACGGTATTGAGGAAGCGCAAAATTATCAGTATCTAGCCCTCACAGGGAATTTTAATTTTTATGACTCTTATGTCAAAACAGGGAATGTTTCTGTCCGCTATCTCACCGATACTTATAAGAGTTCAGAAGTACTTCTTCATTTTAATATCGATTCAAGTTTTCCAATACCTTTTTTTAGAAATACCACGGATGAAATTTCCATAAACGGCGGATTAGAATTTCTAAAAGGCTCTTTTGAAAACAACTATCAGACTGCTAAAGCAGTCAATTATCAACAAAATACATTGCATATACATCCGCAATACGAAACTGACTATCACGATATTTCTATAAAAGCAGGTCTACAAACTTTTTTATCTGTAGATTCCGAAAATAAATTGACTAATTTTTTCATGTTTCCAGAAGTGCTGCTGCAAACAGATCTTTATAAAAAATACATTCGTGGAAAAATTGGCTTTACAGGAAACTTACAGACCAATACATACCAGCAATTTTCTGAAGAGAACCCTTTTGTATCTCCAACACTCTTCATTACTCAAACCGCAGAAACTTCCAACCTATACCTTGCCTTTAACGGAAGTATTTCAAGAGAATTGAGTTACAATTTTAAGGTAAGTATAAAACAAGAAGAGGATAAACCCTTATTTTTAAGAAATAAATCAAAATCAGATGGGACTGCAAGTGCTGTTAATGATAACTTAAAAGGATATGAGTACGGCAATTCATTTGCTATTTATTATGACGACATTAAAACCTCCTCTATATTCGCAGAAATTGAGTATCAATATACGCAGCCTCTTCGTTTGTCAGTACAAATTAAATATGACCATTACGCAACGACAAATGCGCTGGAAAATTGGAACTTACCAAGCGTGAAAGGTACTTTTTTAGCGAATTATACAACTCAAAAATGGGACACCAATATAACTGCTTTCTATGTCAGTGAGCGCAGGGATGCTCTTTATAATTCACCTTCAAATTCATTCCCACCTGCAATTGCAAGATTGAACTCCTTTATCGATTTAAATATGTATACCGGATATCATATCAGTAATCAATTTTCTGCTTTTTTAAAGCTGAATAATTTATTGAATACTAAATACCAGCGTTTTGCAAATTTTGACACCCAGGGTTTTCAAATCTCAGGAGGAATTACTTATAAATTTGATTTATAAATACCCTAATTTAGCACGAGAAAAACTGCAGATAAGACAGTCGTTTATTAAATTTCAATGTCTTTGTTGCATACATTTCTAATAAAATTATAAATTCGATGGACATGACCGCACTTATTTTAAGAACTCTCTTTGGCATTATTTTTTGTTTTGCAGGCATCATGCACTTTATAAAACCACAGTTTTTCAAACATTTTATTCCTAATTTTCTCCCAAAATTAGCTGTTAATTATATTTTTGGAGGCGTAGAACTTCTATTTGGAATTGGCTTGTTTTTTAATTCAACTTCTAGAAATGCTGCCGTTGGAATTTTTATATTATTACTTATTTTTTTACCCATCCATATCTGGGATGTTACTAAAGTGAAGCCTGCAATCGGATCAAAAAAAATGGCGATCATCAGGATACCTCTACAATTCTTATTAATGTATGCCACATATGTCATCTACATCAACTCGTAAATCTAAAAAACCACAAATGAGAAAAACACTTTTTATATTAGGTACGACACTTGCCATTTTATCCTGCAGCAAAGAAAAAGTTGATTTGATTGTCATCAATTCAAACACCTATACCGTAAATAAAAACTTTGAACAAACTGCTGCTTTTGCCGTAAAAGACGGAATCTTTATTGCCATTGGGGCAAATGAAGAAATTACAGGTAAATACCAAGCTACAGAAATTATAGATGCAAAAAAGCAAACGATAGTTCCTGGATTAATAGATGCCCACTGCCATTTTTATAGAATGGGCTTACAACAACAAAAGGTCTCCTTAGAAGGCACCACAAGTTATGACGAAGTGTTGCAAAGAATCGTTGCTTTTCAAAAAGAAAAAAACACCTCCTTTATCACAGGCAGGGGTTGGGATCAAAATGATTGGGCCGTCCAAGAATTTCCGACTAAAGATAAATTAGATGCTTTATTTCCTACAATACCGGTTGCCATTAGTAGAGTTGACGGACATGCCTTACTAGTCAATCAGGCTGCACTCGACTTCGCAGGAATTTCCGCAAACACTGTCGTTCCTGGTGGAGAAATTATCCTCGCAGATGGTAAAATGACAGGTGTTCTAATTGATGCTGCAATGGATTTCATTAAACTCCCCGATCCATCGCAAAAAGAAGCAATACAGGGTTTATTAGATGCGCAAAAAATTTCATTTTCTTATGGTCTAACCACCGTTGATGACGCTGGATTGGATAGAAACACCATTGAATTAATTGATAGCTTACAACAAACTGGAGTTCTAAAAATGCGGATATATGCGATGGTTTCAGGAGACAAGCAAGCACAAATAGAATACTATATCCGTAAGGGAAAAATCAAAACAAACCACTTAAATGTGCGCTCCTTTAAAATATACGGCGATGGTGCCCTTGGTTCTAGAGGCGCTGCAATGCGAAGCTCTTATACTGACAGAGAAAATCATTTTGGAGCCCTAATCTATTCCCCAGAAAGGTACCGTGAAATTGCAAAGCAGATTGCCGCATCAGACTATCAAATGAATACGCATGCCATTGGAGATTCTGCAAATACATGGATGCTAAAAACATATAAAGAGGTTTTAAAAAATGCTAAAAATAGACGTTGGCGAATTGAGCATGCTCAAATAATTTCTGAAGAAGACTTTAATTATTTTGACAATATTTTACCATCGGTGCAACCAACACATGCCACTTCAGACATGTATTGGGCAGGAGAAAGAATTGGAGCAAAACGAATGAAAGGTGCGTATGCTTTTAAAGATCTGTTAAATAAATACGGTAAAATTGCCTTGGGAACAGATTTTCCTGTAGAACAAGTAAATCCATTTTTAACATTTTATGCTGCTACTGTTAGAAAAGATTTAAACAACTATCCAGAAAAAGGATTTCAAATGGAAAATGTGCTTACACGAGAAGAAACGCTAAAAGGGATGACTATCTGGGCAGCGTTTTCAAATTTTGAAGAAGATGAAAAAGGATCCATTGAAATTGGTAAGTTTGCTGATTTTGTGATTCTTAATCAAGATATCCTAAAAATTTCAGATGATAAATTACCGAAAACAAGAGTTGTCTCTACATTTTTAAATGGAGAAAAAGTTTATTAAAATAATCCAAGTATCTTTGCAAAAAACTTAAAAAACACCAAATGAAATCTTATCTCTATCTTTTAGCTTCCCTACTTCTCTTCATTTCTTGCTCAAATGACTCGAAATTTGAAATACAAACTGACGAAGATATTATCCAATATATAGAAGACAATGATCTCAATGCAAACAGAACAAATTCTGGATTGTATTATGTGATAAATAATGAAGGTAGCGGGACAAGACCCACAAATACTTCCAATGTGACCGTTGCGTACAAGGGCTATTTTTTAAACGGTAAAACTTTTGATTCAAGTGACGCTAGCGGAATTTCTTTTGGATTAAATCGAGTGATTCGTGGCTGGACAGAAGGCATCCCTCTTTTTAAAGAAGGTGGGGAAGGAATTCTAATTGTACCCTATAATTTAGGTTATGGAATCAATGGTAATAGTACAATTCCCGGAGGAGCTGCATTGGTTTTTGATATCAAGTTAATCCGCGTCAATTAAATTGCTATACTCTTAAAAAAAAGGCAAAACTTAACAAGTTTTGCCTTTTTTTGATTCTAAGGTATCTTATTTAGCATCCTGTAATAATACTTCCACAGCTTTTTTAAGTTGTGCATCTTCACCTCTCGCTTTCCACCCTGGTTTGTTGGCTACTAAAAAATCTGGCACTGCAGGACCGTGTTCCATGTTCATTCCCGATTCCTTCACGTACCAAGCTCTAAAAGGCATTCTTATAAGACCATCTTGCAATCGATATCCACCAGTAGAAATTACGGCTCCAAATGTAGGCTGTCCAACTAACTTCCCTAATTTTAAACTCTTAAAGGCATGCGCAAAAATTTCTGCATTTGAATAACTACTTTCGTTCGCAATAGCTACTAAAGGTTTTGTATTAACAGATAAAATTGCTCTCTCATTAAACGGATAATTTCCTTTGTACTTCACATTATTTTTCTGAAGATTGTTCGTTGCACCTCTTGGAACCGTATAGGCGTGTTGTTGATAAGTTAAAACTGCCAGCAGCCTATCTGTAGTCCAACCACCTCCATTATTTCGAACATCGATAACAATACCTTCTTTGCCATAGCCACTCGCTTTTAATTCCCGCTCAAAACGCTCAAAACTTGGTAAATTCATTCCTTGAATATGAATATAGCCTAATTTTCCTTCAGAGTATTCTTCGACCAACTTCTTACGAGAATTCACCCATTCTTCATATCGTAAATTTCTAATGGTCCTAGAAGTTTGTGTTCTCACAACTACTTCTTTAGAACTTGCTAAAGTCAATAAAATTTCGTTTCCAGAAGTCTGCTTTAAAAGACTATAAAAATTGGTGTTCTTTTCAATTAATTTTCCATTTACAGCGGTAATCACGTCGCCCACTTTTAATGAAACATTTGTTTTCGTTGCTGCTGAATTCGGTAAAACGAAATTCACCTTTACGCCAGTATTTACATTCGAAACATCCAACCCTAACAAACCAACTTCATCACTGAAGGTAGCTTCTGGAGTACTTCCTCTGTATCCCATATGACTTGCATTTAATTGCCCCAACATCATGTTAAACATAAATGAATAGTCCTGTTTTGTGGTTGCTGCTAAAACCCAGGGTCTGTATCTTTTTACAATCGCGTCCCAATTATAACCATGGTATTTTGGATCATAAAAGCCAGCAGTTATTGCTCTAACTCCCTCTTCAAAAACTTGCTCGTTTTGTTTCTTTAAATTCGTTATGTACGTTGCCGAATGCGTAAATGAAGAAACTTTATCTGATTTTAGGTTTAAAGATTTTAATTTTCCTTTCGATGAAAAGTATAAATTTCCTTTATTTAAAGTAGAACTACCAACATATGAAACTCCTTTAACTGGTTTTGGTGTTCCTCCAGTTATTTTAACTTTATAATACCCATTTTTAGCTGTTGCAGGGTTTGTTGCCGAAATATAGACACTTTTACTATCTGCACTAAAGAGTGTTCCGCCCTCATTACCTGCCCAACTTGTTAATTGCACTAATCGATCATAAATTTTATCGGCATCTATCTTTACCACTACTTTTTTAGCTGAATTTTTCTTTTCCTTTCCATCTTCAGAATCCTCTTCTTTCGGCTGATAATAGGCACCCTCTTTAAAATCTGCCTTCGTTTTCTCCCAATCCGCTTTCTGCAACCAAACCATCCACGCATCGTAATTGATGCCTCCTCTATCCCCTGCTCTGTTGGATACAAATGAAAGCTTTTTTCCGTCAGGACTCCAAACCGGAGATGCATCCGATCTTGGATGCATAGAAATATTGATTTTATTTGAGGAATTTTCGACAGATTGAATATAAATTTCACTGTCGAAATCTAAATCTTGCTGAGAATATGCAATGTATTTGCTGTCCGGACTCCAAGAAACATCATTTGCCGATGCCCATGAATTTGAATAACTTTTAGGGGCAACTATTTTACTGTCTTTTATATCGGCAATCACTAATTCTCCTCGACCAATTCTGTAAGAAATTTTCATTCTATTTGGAGATAATAACGGCTCGAAAACATCTGTTTTACTTTTTGTTAATTGTGTAACTGCTGTTTTTAAACTTCTACTTAAGTTTACGTTTTTATCGGTAGATTCTACTTTAAAAAATTCATTTTGCCCAGATCTATCTGATAAGAAACCCAATGTACTGTCATCAATCCAAAATGGATTGTCATCTCTAAAAGGATGATTACTCACATTATTCGTTTTCGTTTTATCCTTATTATTTTCTTTTACAAAAATTTCTCCATTGATACTTAATGCGATTAGTTTTCCGTTTGGAGAAACACTTAAATTTCCAATATCACCAGAAACTGTATTGGCTTTTTCTAACTCAAATCTATTATCTGTTGTTAACTTTAAGTTTAATTTTTCAAAAATATTATTTTGAATCTTAAAAACATCTGCACCACTATTGTAAACGATTGTTCCATTAGCACTTACTGAAAAAGAGATAACACCATTAACTTTTAGATTTGTTAATTGACTATTAGAACCATTTTCTGTTCCATTGCTATTTAAAGATGTTTTGTAAATATTGTATCTACCACTTTCTGATCCTACATAATACAGGTTGTTATCTGCATCCCAAAGTGGTGTATGATCATTTTTTTTGCTCGTTGTAATTTGATGATACTCTTTTGACTTCAAATTGTAAATCCAAACGTCTCTTTGTGCGGGACCGTTGTAATCTTCTCTAGAAACTCTGCATGTTCCCTTCACAAAAGCAACGAAATTTCCATTTGGCGAAATGGAAGCTTGACTTCCCAATGCGGTCATAAATCGATTTGGAGTTTCACCGTTTTCATCAATGGCATAAATTGAAGACTCCCGTTCTGTCCCCTTAAAGATTCTATTGCTAGAAAAAATAATACTTCCATTAGCATTCCAATGAGATGGCATATCTCCGCTAGGATGATACGTTAGCTGGTCAGGAATTCCTCCATTTAAATCGGTCTTAAAAATATTGACACTTCCTCTTCTGTTAGAGGTAAATGCTAACTGATTGCTTTTAGAGTTCCATATAGGGTCGCTCTCATACCCTTGATGAATTGTCAGCCTCTTTGTTTGATCTGTTGCAAAATTTAAAACCCATATATCTCCGTGATAACTAAATGCCATCTGAGAAGCGTCTGGGCTTATAGATGGCATTCTTATCAAAGTATTTTGAGCGATAATAAAAGTAGCATTGAGTAACACTGCAAAAGTTAATAATCTTTTTCTAGTCATTTTTTGAGTTTTAAATGACCAAACTAGACTTTCTAAAACTGTTTAATGTTAAATCAAGCGTTCTCTCTAAAAAATTAATAATTCTTTAACTAATTATTGGTTTTATAAACTCAGCTATTTTTGAAACTCCGTTCGTTCCGATATGCTTTATAAAAGCGGAACCTACAATAGCGCCATTTGAATACTCACAAGCGGTATCAAACGTTGCTTTGTCTGAAATACCAAATCCAATCACTAATTTACTTTGTAAGTCCATTTTCTTTATTCTTTCAAAGTACTCAATTTGACTGTTTGAAATTTCTCCCTTTGCTCCAGTAATAGAAGCGGAAGCCACGACATAGATAAACGCCTTTGAATACGTGTCTATCTTGCGAATACGCTCTTCAGATGTGTGTGGAGTGATTAAAAACACGTTTGTAATCCCATACTTTTCAAACAGCTGTTGATAGTGATTTTCATATTCCACCATTGGTAAATCAGGAAGAATTACGGTATCAATTCCACAAGCTACACAAGCCTCACAGAATTTATCTTCTCCATATTTTAGCAACTGATTTAGATAGCCCATTGCAACCAAAGGTGTTTTGTTCGTTCCTTTAATTGTTTTTAATTGCTCGAATATAATGTCTAAATTAATTCCATTTTCCAATGCTTTCTGACTGCTCTCCTGTATGGTTGGTCCGTCTGCTAGAGGATCTGAGTATGGCAAGCCCACTTCAATGAAGTCTACACCACTTTCTTCTAATCCTGCAATCACTTTTGTAGTATCCCCTAACTCAGGATACCCACAAGTAAAATAAATAGACAACAAACTTTTGTCTTTCTTCTGAAATAATTCTTGAATCGAATTCATATCGCTACCTTTAGTTGTGCTGTTATTTCTTGCTCAATAGCACTCCACAAATTAATTCTTAATTGCAATGCTTTTTTTGCAGTCTCTAAAACTTCTTTCCATTTTTGAGCATCATCTCCACAAAGTTCCGTAACCATTTTTAAAGATAGTGGACCGTGCTCGTCTCCATCCAATTCAATGTGTCTCTTCAAGTAATAATTAAAACTATCGTAAGAATTATTATTTTCTAAAGTTGCTTTGTCAATGATACTAATAAACATGTCTGGAATCACATCTTCTCTTCCAAAAGTAAAAGAGGACGCAATAACATGCGTTTGATTTATTTTGATAAGATCAAACGTAAAGTTTAAAAACTCCTTTACGGCAGTTGGTATTGCAATACTTTCCAATGCTTTTTCTACTGAAACGCCTGGTTGTAGTGTCTTCAATAAATCGTGCATTTTACTTGAATCTGCACCCACTTCTTTCATAGCTGTCAAATACATTTCAAAATGACTTTTTATGACTCCATGTGCGTCGTGATCACTTTCTTCTGCCACGACAATCTCGTTGATAAATCTTGCCAATTCGGCGTTTTTAACAGGTGTCCAAGGAATTGAAACACAGGTTAAATTAATCTGTATTGCCTTTAAAAGAGACATAAAATCCCAAACTGCAAAAACGTGAAGCGACATAAATGTCTGTACATCTTCTAACGTGTGCAACTTTTTATATAAAGAATGATTTTTTAATTCATTTCTAAGGCCTTCCAGCTCTTTTTCGATGTGTGCTATATTCTGATTCATATTTCTTTAAGCTTCTAAATATTTGGTATAAATTTCTAAATCTTTGTCTCCTCTACCTGATAAATTTATAACGACAACTTGATCTTTTCTAAAGGTTATTTTATCTAACACAGCTAAGGCGTGTGCAGTTTCTAAAGCAGGAATAATCCCTTCTATTTTTGTGAGTTCAAAAGCAGCATCCAATGCTTCTTGGTCAGTCGCACTCATGAATTTTGCTCTTCCTGTTTCATATAAGAAGGCGTGTAAAGGTCCAACACCGGGGTAATCTAAACCTGCAGAAATAGAATATGGCTCTACAATTTGTCCATATTTGTCCTGCATTAAAATAGTTTTACTTCCGTGAATAATTCCTACTTGTCCCAATTGAGAAGTTGCTGCACTTTCACCAGAATGCACCCCAAGACCTGCAGCTTCCACAGCAATTAGTTCCACATCTTCGTCATCTAAATAGTGATAAAAAGCACCTGCAGCATTACTACCACCACCTACGCAAGCAATGATTGTATCCGGGTTTTCCTTTCCAGTCTTCTCTTTTAGCTGCCATTTCATTTCTTCAGAGATAATTGCTTGCAAACGCGCTACCATATCTGGATGCGGTGCAGGCCCTACCACAGAACCAATTAAATAAAACGTTTCTGGATGCTGAATCCAATAGCGTATTGCCTCATTTGTAGCATCTTTTAATGTTTTAGAACCACTTGTAGCCGGTATCACTTTAGCGCCCAACATTTTCATTCTAGTAACATTTGGGGCTTGACGCACAATGTCCTTCTCTCCCATAAAAACAGTACACTCCAGTCCCATGAGAGCACACACTGTTGCTGTAGCAACACCGTGCTGTCCTGCACCTGTTTCTGCAATAATCTTTGTTTTACCTAATTTCTTTGCAATCAGGATTTGTCCAACTGTATTGTTAATTTTATGCGCACCTGTGTGACACAAATCTTCGCGCTTTAAATAAATGTGCGCGCCGTGTTTGTCTGACAATCGCTGCGCTAAATACAAAGGTGTTGGCCTGCCAACATATTCTTTTAACAGTGACTTGTATTCTGTTTGAAACTCTTCAGATTCTATAATTTGAACATAGTTATCTGCTAACTCTTTAACATTTGGATGTAATAATTCCGGAATAAATGCGCCTCCGAATTGTCCAAAATATCCGTTTTTGTCTGGGTGAAATTTTGATTTCATATCTTCTATTGTATAATCCTATAATTATTATTACGTTTCCTCTTTAATTTCTTAAAGTCAAACTGTTTTTAAACTCTTTTAATATTTCTACTTTCTTTACTCCTGGAGCACTTTCAAATTTACTATTCACGTCTACCGCATATACTGGTAAATCTGAACCCTTAATTTTCTGTACCTCGGAGAGCTCTTCAATACCGATTCCTCCACTTAAAAAGAAGGGCTTTTTAAAAGGATATTTTTCTAAAACAGTCCAATCAAAGGTTGTTCCATTTCCTCCTCTTTCCGCTCCTTTTGTATCAAACAAAAAGTAGTCTACAACTTCTAAATAGGGTTTCAAGACGTCAAAATCAAAGCTATCTTTAATACCAAAGACCTTAATAATTTCGATGCGCTCTTCGGCTACATACTGTTTATTTTTCTTTTTTGTTTGAAGCTTATTCTCTTCAATAAACAATGCCTTCCTCTCTTTTAACTGTGCTTTTAACTCTAAAACATAAGCTACAGACTCGTCTCCATGCAACTGAATTGCCTCTAGTCGGTATTCCTCTACCATTGAAATGACAATCTCCAGCATTTCATTTACAAAAACACCTGTCTTTTTTATTGATTTTGGGAGCGCTGGAATAATGCCCTCAAAATTCCGCTTTGATTTTTCATAGAAAATAAACCCCAAATAGTCTGGCTGTAAATCTGCCACTTGTTGGATGTTGTCTATATACTTCATTCCGCAAACTTTCAGTTTCATATCATCGCTATTTTCCAATTATTTAATTTTTCTCTAAACGAATATCTTGCATTTGCCGGGCTTGTAGACAAAACAGTGTCATACCGTATGTGCGCTATCTCACTAAAATACTTACTGTATAATTTTTCGGCTTTCTTTCCATTAAATACGATCTGTTTCACGGAAGGAAACATCTCAATAATTTCATTAATAGGGTTGGGCTCTTCATTTTTTATATCAGAATCTAAACTTGTTTTCCTTTCTCCAAACTGACAGATATCCCATATTGCAATATGATTTCGCTTCAAAGTATCTATTCTTTCTGTATAGTTTTCGCTAAAAACCTCTTCTGTTAACGCGTACATAATTTTCCAAAAAGAGTTTCTATTATTCGCATAATATTGTTGTTTCCTCAAAGATTGCTTCCCTGGCATTGTTCCTAAAATAAAAATCTTGGGATTTGCTGGTAGGATCGGATCAAAGCAAACTCTCTCCATATTACTTCAATTGACTGATAAATTCTTGACAGGCTTCCCCTGGATTTTCTGTTTTCATAAAACTTTCTCCAATTAAAAACCCTTGAAAACCAAACTCTTTTAAACCCGTAATGATTTTAGGATCAGAAATACCACTTTCAGAAATTTTGACACAAGTCTCAGGAATTTGATCTGCTAGCCTTATAGAATTCTCTAGATCCACTTCAAATGTGTTTAAATTTCGATTGTTAATGCCAATGATCTTATTATCCAAATCACTGATTTTATCTAAGTCCTCCTGCGTGTGTATCTCATACAAAACTTCCAAGCCTAAATCAACCGCCAACTGTCCGTAATTTTTTAATTCTACGGCTGTCAAACAAGAAGCGATTAGTAAAATAACGTCTGCACCAATTGCTTTTGCCTCTATTATTTGAAAACCGTCTACTATAAAATCTTTTCTTAAGATAGGCTTCTGTTGATTGATAACTCTTGCTTCCATCAAATCGGCCATGCTACCACCGAAAAAAGAAGTATCTGTTAGAATTGATTGTGCGGCAACATTGGCATTTAAAAATCCGTTGGTGACATCTGCAATCGTTGACGTGTCGTTGATAATCCCCTTTGAAGGTGATTGTCTTTTAAATTCTGCAATAATTCCAGAAGAACCTACTTCTAAAAGTGATTTTTTTAAGGAAAAAACAGTTCTTCCAAAGTTGGGGCTTTCGACTAATTTTTTAACAGAAACTTCTGCTTTTATCTTAGCAATCTCTGTTTTTTTAAAAGCGATTATTTTTTCTAGTATTGTCATATTTATATAATATTATCCCGATGTAATTTTATTCATACTCCTCAAATTACTGAGAGGCAAACACATGTGTCAGTTTGGCGATTTTCGATTTTTTTTCTGAAAAAATTATATCGCAGCCTTTTCTATCTATTCTTATTAAACCTTTTGTTCCTATAACTTAGAAAAAAGTAAATTACAATTCCAACAATCAATCCGATAGCAGCATTTACAATGATGCTTTTTGTTTGAATACCAACGGCTATTCCCATTAATAGAAATGCGGGAATGATTGATATTAAATTACTTTTCTTTTTTACCATCTTAAATTTGCACTAACTTTTCTAAAGTCTGTTTCGCTTTCAATCCAAAAAGAGAGGCTTTCGCTTGTTCAAATGCAGTTTCAAAAGACTTCGTTTCGTTTACAATTGTAAGGGCAAATGCTGCGTTTGTTAAAACCACATTATTTTGAGCGTCAGTCCCTTTTCCATCAATGATTATCTTAAAAATTTTAGCAGCTTCGGCTACAGAGTTGCCTCCAAAAATAGCTGATTGCTGTATTCTTTTTTGACCTAAATCTTCTGGATTAATAACCTGTTCACCATTTTTAGTAAAGAACTTAAATCCACTTGTTAGCGATATTTCATCATACCCATCTAACGAATGAATGATGCCATAATTTGTGTCTTCAGCTTGTAGAATATAATTGTACAAACGCGCAGTTTCAAGATTAAACGTTCCAAGCATATGATTTTGCGGAGAACTCGGATTTACCAGGGGTCCTAGCATGTTAAAAAACGTTTTTAATGCCAATGCTTTCCTAGCAGAGCTCACAGCTTTCATCGCTGGATGAAATTTTGGAGCATGCAAAAAACAAATATTTGTTTCTTCTAAATGCGCTCTAAGAATACTTTCATCATTTGAAAAATGATATCCAAAACTTTCCAACATATCAGAAGAACCCGACTGCGAAGAAACTGAATAATTACCATGTTTTGCAACTTTCTGTCCGGTACCCGCTACAATAAAAGAAGTCAAAGTTGAAATATTAAAAGTATTTTTCCCATCGCCTCCCGTTCCAACAATATCAATAGTATTGTAATCAGAAAAGTCTACCTTTATTGCAAGTTCTTTTAAAGCATCTCTAAAACCAGAAAGCTCCTCTGCTGTAATCGGACGCATCATAAAAACAGTCATAAATGAAGCCAAATGAGCATCATTGTATTTCTCTGCAGCAATGTCTTTTAATACTTGTGTTGCTTCAGACTTAGACAATCTTTCGTGGTTGTATAATTTATCTAAAATTGCTTTCATTTGAATTAAATTCTAAAAATTTTAGGGGAAATAGAAACAATGCAAAGTTATTTCAAAACTTTGTGACCTCCCTATATTATTACTTTTTAACGCTATTTATAAAGTTTCTCAATAACTGTTCTCCCACATCTGTCAGAATAGATTCTGGATGAAATTGAACCGCTGAAATTGGAAAAACCTTGTGTTGTATTGCTTGGATTAAACCATCTTCATCTCTTGCTGTTACTTGTATTTCTTCTGGAAACCCCATGTCTGTTGCTGCCCAAGAGTGATATCTTGCCGCTAAAAATGTTTCTGGAACCCCTTTAAAAATAATTGCGTTTGCATCGGTTACTCTCATCGCAGTGGCTACACCGTGAAACACATTTTCTAAATTGATAATAGTTCCTCCAAAAACCTCTGTAATTGCTTGCAAGCCTAAACACACTCCAAAAATTGGTTTACTTCCTGCGTACGTCCTTATCACCTCCTTTAAAATGCCAGCTTCGTCTGGAATTCCAGGTCCTGGAGAGAGCATAATCACGTCATAATTCCCCACTTCTTCGATAGTTATTTCATCGTTTCTAAAAACCGCTGGAAAATTTCCAGTAATTTTTTCTACCATGTGCACCAAATTGTACGTAAACGAATCGTAATTGTCTAAAATTAATATTTTCATATTTTTCTTTAATTGTCATTACAGAGCAAATTTTGTCATTTGCTTTGGTAAGCTATTCTTTTTAAAAAGATTCTTCTGTTGCAAAAACAACTCGGAACTATTTAACATGTACTTTTACGCCAGGAACCGCAAGGGCATCTTTTTTTAGTGTCAATTCGAATAAATTTCCTTTTCTACAAACTCCTATCGTGAACGATTAAAAAAGATATCGAAGAAAGCCCGTTAAAACGCCTTGATCACAATCCTAAATATCCTCTGCTAAAATCAAGGCTTTCTTTAATGCCGCTAACTTATTATTTACTTCCTGCAATTCATTTGCCTCGTCTGAATGAATCACAATTCCTGCACCCGCCTGAGAATACAATACATTATTTTTACTGACAAATGAACGAATGGCAATTGCTAGATTTATAGAACCATCCAAACCAATAATACCTAAGGCACCTCCGTAGAAGCCGCGTGTTTGATTTTCATAAGTATTAATCAGCTCCATTGCCTTATACTTTGGTGCACCGCTCAAGGTTCCAGCAGGAAAAGTATCTCCAACAATTTCAATTGGATTGCCTTTAATTTTCCCCCTTACCGTAGAAACCAAATGAATTACATGGCTAAAATACTGTACTTCTTTAAACACCTCAACCATAACGTTATCTGCATGCTTACTTAAATCGTTTCGAGCCAAATCTACCAACATCACGTGTTCTGCAGTCTCTTTTTTATCTTCAGAAAGTTTTTTCCCTAATTTAATATCTTCTGCATTATCGCCAGTTCTTCGAAAGGTTCCTGCAATTGGATTAATGGTTGCTTTCCCTCCAGATATTTTAATTTGTGCTTCTGGTGAAGATCCCATTAATTTGAAACTTCCATAATCAAAATAAAACAAGTAAGGTGACGGATTTATGGAACGCAATGCACGATACACATTGAACTCATCCCCTTTAAATTTTTGCTGAAATTGACGCGAAAGCACCAATTGAAAAACGTCTCCTCTTTTACAATGCGATTTTGCTTTTCTTACGTATTCTTTAAACTCTTCTCCTGTTACATTCGAAGTCTCCTTGCCGACCGTCTCGAATTTCTGTGTGTTAAATGCCTGCGCATCTATGATGGTTTGTACTTCTTTTATGCGCGATTCGCTACCCTCCTCTATATTCTCTATCAGGGTCATTTCATCATTAAAGTGATTGATCGCAATGATGAACCGATACAAACTGTACTGCATTTCTGGAATTGCAGAAGGTGCTTTTTTATTTGTAAATTGGATGTTTTCAAAATATTGAACGGCATCAAAGGTTGAATATCCATACAATCCGTTGTACGATTTTAATTCTGGTGGACAGTCTAAAGCGATTGAGTTGGTGAACTTATCAAATAATTGATAAAAGTTCTTATCTACCGGTTGCGCATCAATCTCTGTTCCTTTGTGAAAAACTGTATATTGTGCATCATCAACCTTCATGGTAAGCACAGGCTCTATTGCGATATAAGAAAAACTTTCTTCTTTACTGTGATAGTCAGAACTCTCTAATAAAAGCGTGTTTGCAAAAGCGTCTCTAAAACGCAAATACAATCCTACAGGAGTTATGGTATCTGCTATTTTTGTCTTATAAATTGTTTTAAACTGTATTTTTTTCATTTCGTTCCGGAACTTTAATAATAAAAAAAGGCTTATCGTGAGATAAGCCTTTTTTTATTATGTTATAAACATATAGGATTCATCTCACTTATGAATTAAGAGAGTTCCACCACCAAGTTTTGTTTGTATTATTTTTCATGTCGAGTACAAAAGTAGGGTAGATTTTTAAATTAAACAACCTTTCTAAATTATTTTATCCGTTTTAACAAAATTTTACAAATTGACAAACATCCCAAAAATTTCTTATCTAAATTCTAGCGTTATTTGAAATTTCACAAGAGACGTGCGGACTTCTTCTGTTTAATTTAAATTACTGCCTACTAGGTTTAAGGACGAAATTCTCTTCTTTATTTTCTTATAATTCTAACATTCATTTCTTCTACCTTTTTATCAGATAAAGGAGAAGGTGCATTGAACAGCAAATCTTCTGACGCACCTGTTTTAGGAAAGGCCATTACCTCTCTTATTGAGGCTTTCTTCTCTAAAATCATCATTAAACGATCAATACCCCAAGCGATGCCCCCATGCGGCGGCGCACCATATTGAAATGCTTTGTGCATGGTTCCCACACTTTTCATCATTTCTTCATGGGTATATCCCATATTTCTATAGGTAGCTTCTAAAATTTCTGATTTGTGCGCACGCACAGAACCTCCACCAATTTCATATCCATTTAAAATTAAATCGTACTGCTGCGCAATAATGGTTCCTATTTCATCCCCTTTGACATTCATGTGCTTCTCTAAATCATAAATAGCTGGCATCGAAAAAGGATTGTGTGTGAACGTCCATCTTCCTTCGTCTGTCTTTTCAAACATTGGAAAGTCGATCACCCAAGCAGGTCTTAACTCTTTTGGGTTTACAAGGTTCAACACACGTCCCATCTCTTGACGAACGGCGTCTAGTGCTTTGTTTGCCGTTGCATAATCCGCCGCAGAGAAAAATACAATATCCCCCACTTTAGCTGCAGTAAATTGTATAATATTTTTAGCGATTTCCTCTCCTAAAAATTTAATAATAGGCGATTGTAAATCATGCTCATTTACAATAATATAAGCCAGTCCCCCTAAGCCATTTTGTTGCGCAATCGTGGTCAAGCTTTCAATTTGTCCTTTAGACATTCTTTTACCTCCTTGTTCCTTGGCAGAAACTTTAATACATTTTACAATTCCCCCGTCGGCAATTGGCTTACTAAAAACTTGAAAACTAGTCTCTTTGACAATCGAAGTAATGTCTTGCATTTGCAAACCATACCGTAAATCGGGTCGGTCACAACCATACTTGTCCATTGCATTTTTATACGTAATGACCTCAAAAGGATATAAAACCCACTTTTTACCATAAATTTTTCGAACTACTTCATTAAACAACCTTGTGTTTAAATCGATAATCTGTTGCATACTCACAAAAGCCATCTCTAAATCCAACTGCGTAAATTCTGGCTGTCGATCTCCACGCGAGTCTTCGTCTCTAAAACAACGTGCAATTTGAAAATATTTTTCAAAACCACCTACCATGAGCATTTGCTTGAACTGCTGTGGCGCCTGAGGCAGCGTATAAAAAGAACCTACCTGTTTTCTTGTTGGCACAATAAACTCTCTTGCACCCTCATCTGTTCCCGCAGTTAAAATAGGCGTTTCTATTTCTAAAAACTCTTCTTCATCTAAAAGATCACGCAGCAACTTAATTACTTTATGTCTGTTTACAATTGCGCGTCGAACTTCATCATTTCGGTGGTCTAGAAATTTATATTCAAAACGGACTTTCTCATTGCTTTTAAAGGCCCTCTTAATTTCAAAAGGCAAGGTTTTAGAAAGATTTAAGATTTCTAAATCTGTAGTTTCGAGTTCTAATTTCCCTGTTCTCAAACCTGCATTATAATCATCTTCATTTCGTTGAAGTACAATCCCTGTGACAGAAATGACGGATTCTGGTTTTAACTTCACCAGCTCGTCTAAATTAGGAAACGTTTCTCGACTTAAGCGAACTTGAAAAATCTGAGTACTCGAATCTCTTAAATCAATAAATATCAATTCACCGTGATCTCGTACACTGGAAACCCAACCCGAGAGCGTTACCTTTTGATTAATAGAGGCTTCGGAGAGCTGAGAAACCGTATGTGTTCTATATTCTTCTTTTATGATAATAGCGGTTCGCGGTTCGCTACTTACAGTTATTTCTTCGCTGTTTGCCAGTGTCTGATCGCCAATCGCTTTCAACCCTTGGTTTTGTGCGTCTTGGTTCTTGGTGATCCCCTCTTTTCTAGACAATTGCTCCAAAATTCCTGCACGTATTACTTTCCCAGAAGCTCCCTTGCCAATACTACCAATTACTTTCCCAACTAAAATTCCCGCTTTTCCTTCGTTCCCTGCTTTGATTTCATTTGAAATCTCTTCATTTTCTTGCAGAACTTGTGCAATTGTTAAGCTAATTTTTTCGTGAGAAATCGTGTTTTCTTCGAAATATTTTTTATAATCGAAGCTATTGTTTTCAACATATGTCGCAATTGCGTTTTGAGCCAATACAGCTGTTATTTGATCGGCTTTCAGTAATTGAAAAATTTCAAGAAGATGCTCAACATGTCCTATCTTTTTATACGCATCTACCTCCATATTATTTACCAATGTTTTGGCAACAAATGACGGATCTTGAAGCACATTATTCAGCGCCATAAAAGTCTTAGATCGAAGCGCATCCGCCGTAAAGAACTTCGCATCTTGTGGTAAAACCTTCCCGTTAATAAGAACCGTTTCTACAGCATACGGCAGAGCACTTATATCAATTTTAATTCCTGCAACCACTTCTTTAATGTTCACAAATGGCAAGTCTGGCTCAGATATAAAACGATAATCCGCCTCAAACTCTTTTGTTCGCATCGTTTTAGTCTGCTTTAAATCTGCATCCCATAAAACCGTGGTTTGTTCTGGTCTAAACTCGCTATGGGTTTTAAAATAATTTATTTGCTTTTCGATTTCCTCTTTTAGAGCATCTACCATAAACTTAAAAGAGTTTAGGTTTTTAATTTCTGTTCTTGGATTTAATCCGGTTTCCCCAATTTTCCTCAGAGAAACAGAAACATCTGATTTGAACTCTCCTTTTTCTAAATTTGCTTCTGAAATCCCTAGATTCTGAACAATTCTCTGAATGTACTGCGCATACGTTGAAGCGTCTTCAATATTTCGAATACAGGGATCTGTAACAATTTCAATAAGCGGAACTCCAGCTTTATTAAAATCGACCAAAGAAACTTTTTTCTCGTGCATTAGTTTTGCCGCATCTTCTTCAATGTGGGTTTGCGTTAATGTGACCGTAAATTGAGAACCATCATTTCGATAACAAGAAACTTCTCCATCTGGAATTACCGGATTGTGAAATTGTGTGATTTGTATATTTTTAGGATTGTCTGGATACTCATAATGTTTTCGATCCCACGAGATTACGTCATTTGAAAAGGAGGAGTTTACTGCTTTTCCAAAATAAATAGCTTTAATTATTGCCTCTTTATTGATGGCTGGTAGTACCCCCATTTGCCCCGTACAAACTGAACAAATATGGTGATTGGGAATAGCTATTTCTTCATTCGGGCAGGAGCAAAATAACTTGCTCTTGGTGTTTAAACGAACATGTGTCTCTAAACCAATAATCAATTCTAAACCGTGAGCCTTCAAAGCCTCTTGTATTTGCACTTGTTCCATTATAAAATATCGTTAAGGAAATTAGCGAATTGCAAAACTGCTGCATCTTTTTTCTTGTCTGCTGTAATCTGTAAACCTGTAGCTGTTCCTTTCGGAATCGTAAGCGTTGGTAAACCACCTAAACTAAAACCAACAGTATAGGCATCTGACAAATACATTGCCAACGGGTTCTTTAGACTCTCGCCAATTTTTGGAGGAGCTCCGGGAGTCACTGGAGATAAAATGAGGTCTACTTCTGTAAAATCCTTGCTAAACTGTGCGGATATTTGTCCTCTTATATGTTGTGCTTTTAGATAAATAGCGTCCGAAAAACCTTGAGACAAAACCTGATTTCCACCTACAATTCTTCTTTTTGTTTCTTCAGAAAATTTTTCTGATCGCGTAATGGAATAAGTGTCTTTTAGATTTTCTCCTTCAATTCTTGCACCGTAATTTGTTCCGTCTAGGCGAGAAAGGTTAGACGCAGTTTCTGCCATCGCTAGTGTGTAGTATGTAGAAACTAAAATATCTGCATCAAAAAAGTCCAATGCTTTTATTGCAATACCGCTCGCTTTTATCTTTTCTAAAGTTGCTAAAAAAGCTTCTTTTATTTCATCTGTAATCGCATCAGCTTCAATAAAGTTTTTAAAATAACCCACTGTTTTTACTGAAGAAGTTTTATAGTCGATTGCCTCTTCAGAAATTTCTTCGGAACCATAAGTAGTTTGATCTCTAACATCTTTTCCACTCATTATATTGAGAACAATTCGAAGATCTTCAATAGAGTTTGCAATGGGTCCAACACAATCTGTAGAAGATGCATAAGCCATTAATCCGTAACGAGAAATTTTGCCATATGTTGGCTTGAATCCGAATACCTCATTAAAGCCTGCTGGCTGCCGAATAGAACCTCCGGTATCTCCACCGATAGAGAAAATCGTAAACTCTTTTGCTACATTTACCGCAGAGCCCCCACTCGAACCTCCACTCACTAGTTCTGTATTGATTGCATTTTTTACAGCACCAAAAATGGTGTTTTCAGAAGAGGAGCCATGGCCAAACGAATCACAATTTTCCTTGACTAGCGGAATTGCACCAGCATCTAATAATTTCTGAATTGCCGTTGCCGTGTAAGAGGATTTGTAACTCTTTAACAAATCTGAACTTGCCGTTGCCAAAGTACCCTGCAACATAAACACATCTTTAATACCAAAAGGAATCCCTTCTAACAATCCTATATCCTCACCATTTTCAATTTTAATATCTACTTTTGCTGCAAGTCCCAAGGCTGTTTCAATTAGCAATGAATTTACAGTGTTGTGCGTGTTCTCCTGAAGCAAGTCCAGCTTCCCTTGTACCAAACTAACACACGTAAATTCTTTGGACAGCAATTGTTGGTGTATCCTTTTTATCTTTGATTCCATATTAATCTTCTATCACTTTAGCAACTACTAAAAACCCGTTTTTTTCTCTTGGAAAATTCGCTCTGATAATTTCTTTCTCTAAAGCCGCACTCTCGAAGACAATATCTGCTCTTAAATCATCTAAAGACACGCTATTATTATTGACTGCATTCAAGGAATTATTATTCTGATTTGCATTTTTAATTACATCAAACAATGTACTCACTGATTCTGATGGACGTGCTCCCTTAATACTAGACAAAACGTCTACAGTCATTATTTTACTCATGTCTTTTATTTTAAATTAAAAAAAAAGCCTTCCGATTTGGAAGGCTTTATATATTTCTAAACAATAACCTCCTGTCCTATAGCATAGGATTATTGAAATTACGATTGTTGTTATTAATGCTCATGAATGCAATTATACAACAAATTTATGTAGAACAACCCTTACAAATACTTCTTTTCCATGATTTTAAACGGTCTTTACAGTATTGACAAAATATGGATACTTAATTACAGATATAATAAAATCGAGATTAAAAGTAGATCCCTTTTTAGAAGGTTTCAGAAACTTCTATTTAAAAATGGTTACCTGTATTCTTTCATTCTATGCAGAAACAAGTGAAACCGACCTTGTTTTGAAGCGATATCTGACAAGGAACCTCTAAAAATTACGACTCTTTCAAAAAAAATATTCTTTGAGTAGTGATTATAGTCTGTCCTATAATTTGTAAGTTAAAATAGATGTAAAATTATTTTTTTACACTGGGTATTTCTGAAAATAAAAAAATACGCAATGCTAGTTCTCATGACGTCTGACACTTCGCTAGCTAAAAAAGTTTTAATACATTATAGGGACTCTTAATCATTTTATTACCCGGTTGTAATTGTAATAACATGATAATTAAAAATAATATGATTCTTACAAAAGTGCAAAGACTGGCAAATTAGCCTGTTGTAAAATCACTAACCTTTGAGTGTTCAGCAAAGACAGTATACTCGTAAGTCATTCAATACTAGAAACCGAGTCAGAAGGAATTTTTAAGATTACATCAATACTCAACGGTGAAAGTATCTTCAAAGAAAAAGGAGTTGTCTTAAGTTCTGACAAATATAGCATAGAAACTGAAACCTCGAATAAAGATTTTAAAGTAAACGATGACATGATTTTTAAAATCCAAATTAACAATCGCTTAAGCGTAATTAAACCACTATTTAAGGCAAATGCATTATTGAAGTTATGTGCAATTTGTTCTCAAAATATAGTTAGAAACAAGTTTGTATTCTTCATTTTAAAGCAAGCGTTGATCCTGAAGATCTTCCTTCGCATACTTTTATATTTTGGAACTCTTAACTCCTTTTTCGTAAACTTGACTAATCGTTTAAACTTGCATATTTTCTCGCTACAAACCAACTAAAAAAAGATTAAATTGAGCCATTCACTTTAGAACCAAATGAACAAAACAACTCGTATAAGAGGTTTTGTTTATTTATTTAAAACAGTGTCGTGCTAAAAAACAAAAAACTGGAATTAAAAGCCTTATTAAGCGTTTTAAGAGACAGTTACACAATTAACAAATGTTAATAATTTTTAAGTAAAACCACTTAAAAGCTTTTAAAACTCTTTTTAATACAGTAGATTTGGGCAGAGAAAATCGTCATTGTGAACAAAGTCATGGAAGCTTAAATTTAAAGAATACATCCTGATTTTTTACTGCTAAATACAGACCGCAAAGACATAATTTAACTTTTATCATGAGCGAAGAAAAAAAAACATATAGTTATGATGCTTCAAGTATTCAAGCATTAGAAGGAATGGAACATGTGCGAATGCGCCCTTCGATGTATATTGGAGACGTTGGACCACGAGGTTTGCACCATTTAGTTTACGAAGTTGTCGACAATTCCATTGATGAGGCCATGGGCGGTTATTGTGACACCATTGATGTAACCATTAATGAGGATAACTCCGTAACAACGCGAGACAATGGTCGTGGAATTCCTGTAGGAATTCACGAAAAAGAAGGTGTTTCTGCGTTGCAAGTTGTCATGACTAAAATTGGTGCTGGTGGTAAATTTGACAAAGATTCGTACAAAGTTTCTGGAGGTTTACACGGGGTTGGTGTTAGTTGTGTAAATGCACTTTCAGACCTTTTAACGGCAACCATTCACAAAGAAGGAAAGGTTTGGCAACAAGAATATTCAAAAGGAAAAGCTTTATATCCAGTAAAAACAATTGGCGAAAGTGATTTTACTGGAACTATTGTTACTTTTTTACCTGACAAATCTATTTTTAAACAAACGACAGAATTTAATTACGATACGCTTGCCACTCGTATGCGTGAACTGTCCTATTTAAATAAAGGCATTACAATTACCCTAACTGATAAGCGCAGCACAGACGATGAAGGAAATTTTATTTCTGAGGTTTTCTACAGTGACGAAGGGCTTCCAGAATTTATTAAATATTTAGACTCTACCCGCGAGCAACTGACTTCCAAAATAATTTCTATGGAAGGTGAGAAAAATGGGATTCCCGTTGAAGTTGCGATGGTCTACAACACCTCTTATGCCGAAAACTTGCATTCGTATGTAAATAATATTAATACGCATGAAGGAGGAACCCATTTATCTGGCTTTAGACGCGGATTGACAGGGACTTTAAAAAAATATGCTGACGAATCTGGTTTATTGAAAAATGTAAAATTCGAAATTGCTGGTGACGATTTCCGTGAGGGACTTACCGCTATTATTTCGGTAAAAGTTGCAGAACCCCAGTTTGAAGGACAAACAAAAACAAAATTAGGAAACAGAGAAGTTTCGGCAGCGGTATCGCAGTCTGTCTCAGAAATGTTAACCAACTATTTAGAGGAAAATCCGAATGATGCCAAAATAATTGTTCAAAAAGTTATTCTAGCAGCTACAGCGAGACACGCAGCGCGTAAAGCTAGAGAAATGGTGCAGCGTAAAACAGTAATGTCTATTGGAGGTTTGCCTGGAAAACTATCAGATTGTTCAGAAACGGATCCTGCCCAATGTGAAATTTTCTTAGTAGAAGGAGATTCTGCAGGGGGAACAGCAAAACAGGGTAGAGATCGAAACTTTCAAGCAATTTTACCACTTCGTGGAAAAATATTAAATGTTGAAAAAGCAATGCAACATAAAGTTTTTGAAAATGAAGAAATCAAAAACATGTTTACGGCACTCGGTGTCTCTATAGGTACAGAAGAAGACCCAAGAGCACTAAACCTAAGTAAAGTAAGATATCACAAAGTAGTAATTATGTGTGATGCCGATGTTGACGGTTCGCATATTGCAACCTTGATATTGACGTTCTTCTTTAGATATATGAGAGAAATGGTAGAGCAAGGTTACATTTATATTGCAACACCTCCTTTGTATTTGGTTAAAAAAGGACAAAAAAGAGAATACGCATGGGATGACGATCAACGCGATTTCATTGCACAGCAAATGGGCGGCACTGTAAACATACAGCGCTATAAAGGTTTGGGAGAAATGAATGCGGATCAACTGTGGGACACCACAATGAATCCAGAATTCAGAACTCTACGTCAAGTGGTTATTGATAGCCCCACAGAGGCTGACAGAGTCTTTTCAATGCTTATGGGGGACGAAGTTCCACCACGAAGAGAGTTTATTGAAAAAAACGCAAAATATGCTAAAATAGACGTATAACGTCTAATTACTAGAGACCAAAATTTAAAAACGCTAAAATACTTTAGAATTAATGAGTTCGGCGGTACAAATAAATTTGTGAATTTATTTGTACCTTCCGACTTTATGAACTAAAAAATTTTATTATGAAAAACCTAACTTTATTTTTTTTAACCCTATTCGCTTTCACTTTGAACACCAAAGCGCAAGAAGGTTTTGAAGGATACCTTCTAGCAGACAAAAATGACCGGAGTACATTAATTAATGCGTATATAAACCCGGCAATGAAAGGTTTGATTTACAGCATGAATAATGGTTGGTATCATACAGCAAAAGTTCATAAACCGTTTGGATTTGATCTTTCAATTGGATTAAATGCTTCTTTAGTGCCTGAAGAAGATGAAATGTTTACGTTGACAGGTTTAACTTCCATAAATCAAGCCACTGGAAAGAACATTACTGCTGCAACTGTAGCTGGATCAGAAGACAATACACCGTCCACAACCATTAATTTCACAGAGGGCGGCCAAACATTTAGCACAACCTTTAATGCTCCTGGAGGAATAAAAGAAAGTCTACCTTTAAGCGCAGTGCCTGCTCCCGCGGTTCAACTAAGCTTAGGCTTGCCTGCAAAATTTGAAATAAGTTTGCGTTTAGTTCCAGAAGTTGGTTCGGACGATGTAAAAGGAAAATTATTAGGTATAGGTTTAAAAAAAGAAATAACAGATTGGTTCGGCCCAATAGGCAAAACCCCTTTACATGTTTCTTTACTGGCAGCCTACACAACTATGAATGTAGAATATGACATAAAAGGTGATACTGATGTTTCTGTTGAAAATGGGATGGCAGAATTTAAATTAAATTCTTATACAGTGCAAGCTATCGCATCGTTAAACTTCCCAATCATAAATTTATATGGTGGAATTGGTTACGGATCAGGAAACTCTACACTTAAAATGTTAGGAGATTATACTTTAAATTATGGTCCGCTTTCTAGAACAATTTCAGACCCTATAAACTCAAAATTTAACGCAGGAAGCTTTAGAACAACTATTGGTACGAGGTTAAGTTTAGGTTTCTTCAAAATATTTGGAAGTTATACTTTGCAAGAATACAATACTGCTAATTTAGGCATTGCCATTAGCCTAAGGTAATCCTATCAAAAAGATAACAAAAAAAGACAGCAAAATTGCTGTCTTTTTTTTTGCCCTAATTTAAACAATATCTTGTTTAAATATTTGTATTTTAGCCTGTAAATATTGAAAATAATTAAAAAATAAAGATATGAAAGTTACAGTTGTTGGTGCAGGTGCCGTAGGTGCTAGTTGTGCAGAATATATTGCTATAAAAAACTTTGCTTCCGAAGTTATAATCTTGGACATTAAAGAAGGATTTGCTGAAGGAAAAGCAATGGACTTAATGCAAACCGCTTCTTTAAACGGATTTGACACTAAAATTACAGGAAGCACAAACGATTATTCGAAAACTGCAGATTCTGATATTTGCGTAATTACGTCTGGTATCCCTAGAAAACCAGGAATGACTCGTGAAGAATTAATTGGAATCAATGCGGGTATTGTAAAAATGGTCTCTACAAGTTTAATAGAGCATTCTCCGAATACAATTATTATTGTTGTTTCTAACCCAATGGATACGATGACCTATCTCGTTCATAAAGCTACTGGATTGCCAAAAAATAGAATTATTGGAATGGGAGGTGCTTTGGATTCTGCACGCTTTAAATATCGATTAGCAGAAGCGCTAGGAGCTCCTATTTCTGATGTTGACGGAATGGTAATTGGTGGACATTCTGACAAAGGAATGGTTCCTTTAACGAGATTGGCAACGAGGAATTCGGTCCCTGTTTCTGAATTTATCTCTGAAGAAAGACTGGAACAAGTTTTACAAGACACCAAAGTTGGCGGCGCAACCTTAACAGGATTGTTAGGTACATCTGCATGGTATGCTCCTGGAGCTGCCGTTTCTAGTATGGTTCAAGCAATCGCTTGTGACACTAAAAAAATATTTCCTTGTTCTACCTTACTAGAAGGAGAATATGGCTTACATGACTTGTGTATTGGAGTACCTGTAATTTTAGGTAAAAACGGAATTGAAAGTATTGTTGAAATTAATTTAAGTACTTCCGAAAAAGCACACATGCAAGAGTCTGCAATTGGAGTTTCTGCTACAAATAAATTGTTAACCTTATAGCATAAGTACAAATCCTTTAGGAATCAAATCGTATAAAAATCCAGCACTTTCGCTGGATTTTTATTTTTAAGATCTCGTGACTAAAAAGGAACCAACACTAAGACAGGCCAGAAATAACACCATTTTTGTCAATCGTCATATGTTCTGAAGCGGGAATTGTAGGCAAACCTGGCATGCGCGACATTTTACCTAAAATAGGAATTACAAACTGTGCACCTGCTGCGATTTCAATTTCACGAACGGTAATCGTAAAATCTTTCGGTCTTCCTATTAATTTATCGTCATCCGAAAAAGATTTCTGTGTTTTTGCCATGCAAACAGCAAAATCATTAAAACCCAAGCGATCAATCCTTTTAAGATTTAACTCTGCTTGGACTCCGTAAACAACTTTTTTGGCACCATAAATTTCTTTTGCAATAATTTCAATCTTTTCTTTAATTGGTAATTTCCAACTATACAATGGTTTATATTGTGTCGCTTTGTTCTCTACAACGTCCACTACCGCCGCAGCTAGCTTTTTAGTTCCTTCTCCGCCTTTCGCCCAACCTTCAGACAAAACAGCATGCACTCCTAAACCTGCACACTTTTTAATAATGTAATTTACTTCATCTTCAGAATCGGAAACAAAAGAATTAATAGCCACTACCGGCTCAATATTGAACTTCCTAATATTTTCAATGTGCTTTTCAAGATTCTTAAAACCTTCCGCAACCTTTGCTAAACTCGGTATATTGTAAGCATCACTTTTTGCACCACCGTGGTGTCGTAAGGCCCTAATTGTCAAAACCAAAACAACACATTTCGGATTTAGTTTTGCAAACTGCGATTTAATATTTAAGAATTTCTCTGCACCTAAATCTGCTCCAAAACCAGCCTCTGTGACTACATAATCAGATAAAGACAATCCCATTTTTGTTGCAATAATTGTGTTGGTACCTTGTGCAATATTTGCAAAAGGGCCCCCGTGAATAATTGCTGGGTTTTCCTCTAATGTTTGCACCAAGTTTGGTTTGATCGCCTCTTTTAATAGAATGGTCATCGCATTTTCTGCTTTTAAATCTCGTGCAAAGACGGGTTGTTTGTCAAATGTAAAACCAATCAGTATATTCCCTAACCGTTCTTTTAAATTTTCTAAACTAGAAGCCATACACAGAATTGCCATGACTTCAGAAGCTGGAGTAATGTTAAAACTATCTTGTCTTGGCACTCCATTAGAAGTTCCACCCAAACCAATTGTAATGTCTCGCAGAGCACGATCGTTCATATCTATCACGCGTTTCCAAAGAATAGTTCGAGGATCTATCCTTAAATTTTGAGCCTTACTTTGAATATTATTATCGATCAAAGCTGCCAGTAAATTATTGGCTTTTTCAATTGCATTGAAATCGCCTGTAAAGTGTAAATTAATATCTTCCATCGGCACAACTTGCGAATATCCACCTCCCGTAGCACCTCCTTTTAATCCAAATACAGGTCCTAAAGAAGGTTCTCGCAAAACGACTAAGGCTTGCTTTCCTATTTTATTTAAACCTTCCGTCAGGCCGATGGAGACCGTCGTCTTTCCCTCTCCTGCTGGTGTGGGTGTAATTGCGGTAACTAGAACTAGATGATGTTTATTTACTTTCCTTTCATCGATAAGAGAAAGTGGCAGCTTTGCTTTGTACTTTCCATACATCTCGAGATCATCCTCCACTAGTTTTAGTTTCTTCGCAATTTCCTTTATATGTAACAATGTTTTTGCTTGTGCAATTGAAATATCAGATAGACCTGTCATTCATTAAATTTAGAGGTTGTTATTATTTTCAAGCATTAAATATACCTATTTTTTGGAGTTTGGGATTTATTAAATTAAAGAAGTAAACAAAAAGATAAAAAGCACCTTATAAATGTCATAAAATAATTGCTTCGCCTGCATTGAAATACTATATTTGCTCGTTTCAAAAAAAAGAAAGTCGACATAAAATAACAAAAATGCAAAACAAGGGACTTATTAAAGTATTCGCTATCCTTTTCGGATTGGTGAGTTTATATCAATTATCATTCACATTTTTAGCAACCAACGTCGAAGACGATGCGAAAGCATATGCGGAAAGAAAGGTAACGGATAATGATGCGAGAAAGAAAGCTGATTCAGAAAAAAAATACTTGGACAGTGTTGCAAACAAAGAAATAATTGACATCGGTATTGCTAAATACACGTACAACGATGTTCGAGATAAGGAGATGAACCTTGGTCTTGACCTAAAAGGAGGGGTCAATGCAATCTTACAAGTTTCTGTAAAAGAAGTTTTAAAGAATTTATCAAACGATTCTAAAAACGAAGCTTTCAACAAAGCTTTAGACACGGCCGACGAAAATCAAAAAAATAGCAATTCAAATTATTTAGATTTATTTTTTAAAGAATTTGAGAGCATCGCTGGTGATACAAAACTAAGTGATCCTTCTATTTTTGGAACGAAGTCGTTGAGCGATAAAATTTCATTTAATGAAGCTAATATTTCTGTTAAAGAAACTTTACAAAAAGAAATCAACAGTTCTATTGGTACTGCTTTTGAAGTACTGCGAAGTAGAATTGATAAATTTGGTGTTGCTTCGCCAGACATCCAAAGAATTGGAAATTCTGGGAGGATTCAAATTGAATTACCCGGAGCAAAAGATATTGAGCGTGTAACCACTTTAATTACTAGCAAAGCAGAATTACAATTTTGGGAAGTATACTCCAATGCAGAAGTACTGCAATACTTATCAATAGCAAATTCAAAATCTATAGCGTTATTAAAGGACATATCTAAAAAAGAGGTTGTTCAAGAAGACGAAGTAATCAAAGATGATATCGACGATTTGTTAGGAGCAACTGCAGACTCTACACAGGTAGACCAAAAAATGCTATTCTCTTATTTAAGTCCTATGCAATCGCAACTAAGTTCTACAATTGGATATGCTAAAGTCACAGATACTGCCACTGTAAACAACTTATTGAAAAGAAAAGAAATCAGATCCTTGCTTCCTAGCGAACTTAGATATGTAAAATTTTTATGGGATTATAAATCTTTTAATCCACAAAGCCCAGCAGGAACTAATGATGCTTCTCAATCAGACGAACTGGTTGCTTTATATGCTATAAAATCAAACAGAAATGATGTTGCTCCATTAGAAGGAGATGTTATTCTAGATGCTTCACAGGTCTTTAGTCAATTAAACAAGCCTGAAGTGAGCATGACCATGAACAGCGGTGCTTCAAAAGATTGGGCCAAACTAACCTCTGATTTAGCTGCACAAAAAAATAAATTTATAGCAGTAGTGTTGGATGACAATGTCTACACAGCGCCTACAGTAAACAATGCGATTACAGGAGGTACCACTTCTATTTCTGGAGGGAGTATGACCATTACAGAAGCAAAAGACATTGCTACCGTTTTAAAAGCAGGTAAATTGCCAGCTGCAGCAAGAATTATTCAAATTGAAGTTGTAGGCCCCTCTCTAGGTCAAGAATCGATAGACGCCTCGATACAATCTTTTGGCTTGGCAATTATTTTAGTTTTATTATGGATGATTTTATACTATGGTAAAGCAGGTTTGTATGCAGATATTGCCCTTGCTGTAAACATCCTATTTATTTTTGGAATTTTAGCTTCTTTTAGCGCAGTGTTAACGTTACCCGGTATTGCTGGAATTATATTGACCATAGGTATGTCGGTAGATGCAAACGTTATTATCTTCGAAAGAATTAAAGAAAGTTTGTTTAAAAAGAAAGGTTTAAAACAGTCCGTAGAAGAAGGATTCTCAGTAAAAGGAGCTTTATCAGCAATTATTGATGCCAATATTACAACGCTTTTAACGGGAATTATTTTATATGTTTTCGGATCAGGGCCTATCAAAGGGTTCGCCTTAACCTTAATGATCGGTATTGCAACCTCTCTATTTACCGCAGTATTTATAACGCGTTTGTTAATCGATGATGCCATAAATAAAAACGCAAAATTAACATTTAATACGTCAGTTTCTAAAGGATGGTTCCAGAACATCAATGTGGAATTTTTAAAGAGCCGTAAAATAGCATACATCATTTCCGGTGCCGTTATTATTGGTGGTATTATTTCGATATTCTCTATTGGTTTAAAGCAAGGTGTTGATTTTAAAGGAGGGCGTTCTTTCGTTATTCGTTTTGATCAAGACATGAATGCAACGCAGGTTGCAGAATCTTTGAAAGATGCTTTTATAACAGCTCCCGAAGTAAAAACATATGGAACCCAAAAACAATTAAAAATAACTACTGTTTACAGAATTGATGACGAAGGTCAACAAGTTGACGAGGAGGTTCAAAATGCATTATTTACAGGACTAAAACCCTATTTAGGAAATACAACATACCAAGACTTTAAACCAGGTTTTGAAAAAGAGGGGGCTGGCGTAATGAGCTACATAAAAGTAGAGCCTACGATTGCTGATGACATCAAGACTTCTGCACTGTATGCTGTATTTGGATCCTTATTTATTGTTTTCTTATACATTCTATTGCGTTTTAGAAAAATATCCTTCTCTATTGGAGCTGTAATCGCAGTTTTTCACGATGTACTCATCGTTTTAAGTGTCTTCTCTATCTGTTATAGCTTTATGCCTTTTGACATGGAAATAGGGCAATCTTTTATTGCTGCAATTTTAACTGTGGTAGGATATTCCTTGAATGATACGGTTGTAATTTTCGATAGAATTCGAGAATTTACAGAAACTCATAAAACGTGGAAGTATAGTGAAGTAGTAGACAGAGCTCTAAGTTCTACATTAGGAAGAACCATCAATACTTCATTAACAACATTGTTGGTAATGTTAGCAATCTTTACCTTTGGTGGAGACTCTATTAAAGGATTCATGTTTGCTCTTATTATAGGAGTTGCTGTAGGTACCTACTCTTCATTGTTTGTGGCAACACCAATCATGTTCGACACTTCCAAAAAAGAAGAGAAAAATAAGTAAACCTTATTATACATAATTACAACCGTTTTCTTGTGCTAACTGATTTTAGTAAGACATAAGAAAACGGTTTTTTCATTTCACTAATACAAGTTATATTTGCACTCCTATGGCTATTATAAAACTTCAAGACCTCTATTTTAAACCTTATATCAACAAGGATAAAATTGCGGCAATTGTAAAACATTTAGCTCAAAGTGTAAAAGCAGATTTACCAAAAAATGAAATTCCAATTTTTGTGGGTATTTTAAATGGGTGCTTCCTATTTGCTGCTGATTTTATTAGAGCGTATGACGGCGACTGCGAGGTTTCTTTTGTAAAACTAGCTTCCTATGAAGGTACTTCCACAAATGGACAAATCAAAAGCTTAGTAGGAATCAACGAAGACTTAACAAATAGAACTGTAATTATATTAGAAGATATTATTGATACAGGCGCTACCCTTCAAGAAATCTATAATATATTTCAAGATAAAAAAGTAAAACAACTCAAAGTTGCCACACTTTTCTTCAAACCGGATGTGTTTAGAAAAGAGTTGCCAATAGATTATATTGGTCAAAGTATTGCCGACAAATTCATTGTGGGTTATGGATTAGATTATAACGGTTTGGGTAGAAATTATCCAGAAATATATCAACTATCAACAGCACCGAAAATGAAAAACATAGTATTATTTGGTCCTCCCGGAGCAGGAAAAGGAACACAAGCAGACTTTTTAAAAGATCTTTACAATTTAGTACACATCTCTACGGGAGATGTATTTCGTTACAATATTAAAAATAAAACAGACTTAGGGATATTGGCTAAAAAATACATGGATGACGGTAATTTAGTACCCGATGCGGTGACTATTAGCATGCTAAAAACTGAAGTAGAGAAAAATGCGGAAGCCAACGGATTTATTTTTGACGGCTTTCCAAGAACACAGTCTCAAGCAGAAGCGCTAGATGCGTATCTGACAGAAAAAGGAGAACAAATAAATGGTATGGTTGCTTTGGAAGTGTCAGAAGACGTTTTGGTAACACGCTTACTGGAAAGAGGAAAGACGAGTGGTAGAGCAGATGACACCGATGAATCGAAAATTCGAAATCGCTTCAACGAATACAACACAAAAACTGCCATTCTAAAGGATTATTTTGAAGCTCAAAATAAATATTATGGGATTAATGGCGTAGGCTCCGTTGAAGAAATCACGCAGCGAATTTCAAACGTATTTGATACCCTTTAAAAGCGTAACTTTGTGTTCGTTTACAACTAACTGTTTAGATTCCAAAGGTCAAAAGAAGGCTGCTTTAAAACAAAACAAGAACTAAAGATTTAAAACATTCGCATCTCAAAAAAGAGGTCCTTTTAAATCGAATATTTAAAAAAAATTTACAATGACAGAAGGAAACTTCGTTGACTACATAAAAGTGTATGCAACTTCCGGCAAAGGAGGACAAGGTTCTGTGCATTTGCACAGAGAAAAATACATCACCAAAGGAGGGCCTGATGGAGGAGATGGCGGACGTGGAGGACATATTATTCTTCGTGGAGACAAAAATATGTGGACCTTATTTCATCTAAAATTTAAACGACATTTCAGAGCTGAAGGCGGCGGCGGCGGAAGTAAAAGTAGAAGTACCGGTCGTGATGCTGCAGATGTTTATGTAGATGTTCCATTGGGAACCATCATAAGAGATGCTGACACTGACGAAGTATTGCATGAAATCACCGAACATGGGAAAGAGGTAATCTTACTACCTGGTGGAAAGGGAGGCCTTGGAAACTGGAACTTTAAATCTTCTACAAACCAAACACCTCGTTATGCGCAACCAGGAATAGACGGCCAAGATGGTTGGTTTAGAATCGAACTAAAATTGCTAGCAGATGTAGGACTAGTTGGTTTCCCAAATGCAGGAAAATCAACGTTACTGTCTGTTTTAACGTCTGCAAAACCAAAAATTGCAGATTATGCTTTTACCACCTTAAAACCGAACTTGGGAATTGTAGAACATCGGAATCAACAAACTTTTGTAATCGCAGACATTCCTGGAATTATAGAAGGTGCCGCGGAAGGAAAAGGACTAGGGCATCGTTTCTTGCGCCACATAGAACGAAATTCAGCATTATTGTTCCTAATACCTGCAGACAGTGACGATATAAACAAAGAGTACGCTATTTTACTAAATGAGCTAAAACAGCACAATCCAGAACTGTTAGACAAAGACCGCTTACTGGCAATCTCTAAAACGGACATGTTGGATGAGGAACTGAAAGAAGAAATTAAAGCAGACCTTCCAGATGGTGTGGAAGCCTTGTTTATTTCCTCTATTGAAGAAACAGGCTTACAAGAGTTAAAAGATAAACTTTGGGAAATGTTGAATTAAACAGTGCCCTTGATAATTGCACCTTTCTGAAATTAAAAGTACAAACAGTATCCTTTAAATTTGCCATTTACGGTTTCTAATCTAGAGACTACAATTGGCAAATTTATTCTTTTAGTTCGATTTTAATAGGCAAACGATATTTCGAAGCTACAGGAATCCCTCTTTTTATTGCAGCATATACGTTCGGTATCTTTTCCATCACAACTCTTAAAATACTGTCTAATTGTGGCAATTGCTCTTTAACAACAAATGAGGAGGAAACGGCAGCTAGCGTAATCTTTCCACGTGCACTTATCAACACGTCTACATATACCATTTCAGAAATAGAATCCTGTACGCTAAAGGGATATTTTACCAACTCCACTCCTACCATTTGATGCAGTGTCTTTCCAAAACATTCCGACTTACTATCCTTAACAATTATCGAATCACATACTTTAAATGAAGGTGCAGTATCCACAGAAGAAAAATCAACAATTGTGTCTAATACAGTACTGTTTTTGCCTTTTGAAAGCGACAGCTGATTACAAGAGGTAACCACAATAAGAAAAAGTAAAAAAGAGAAAACACGCAAAAACATAGTTCTAATTATAGCGTGAATTTACTAAAATTTAATGAATTGGCTATTCTAAGAATTCTCCTTTCATGAAGTACTCTTTTTTTATATCTGAAATCCTCTTTTGCACAAAATCAGTCATTACTTTATCCCGATCTAAAAACTGCTTTTCATACTTTTTATACTGCGCGTATGCCATTTTTTTATCTTCGTACAACGCATCTGTAATTTTTGCTACTTGAAACTTTGCTTGATAGTTTTTAAAATTTTCTTCACATGCCTTTTTATAAAATTTTAAAGCCATTTTTGGTCTTTTCATCGCATAATACGCATTTGCCAATCCGTAATATTCGGCATCTCTTTTTTCATTGCCCTTTGAACTAGCTTGATAATAATTAAACATTGCGCTTTTAAATTTCTTCTGTTGCATGGCGATGTTGCCCAAATACGTATAATTTTTATAGGCATCCCTATCTAATTTTACAGCTTTCTCAAATCTTAATTTTGCATTTGCAAAATCTTCAAGATTATAATATGCTTTCCCTAACATAGTGTTGTTAAAAAGATCCATTTTTTCTATACTATCCAATTTCAGCAAGACAGGAATGGTTTCTGCGTATTTCTTTTCTCTGAAGAGTTGATTTACCTTTATCCTATTTATACTTACATCACTTGGCGCTAGAGCCAAACCCTTATTAATAAATAAATAGGTCGAATCCAGTTTGTTTAATTTAAAAAAACTCAATGCAAGTTTAGAGATCGCTCTTACATGCCCAGTATCTTTCTTATAGGTATCTAAAAAACAATTGATCATTCTATCCCTTTCCTTGGCATACGCATAAGAAAGCCCTAATTGATACGAATACTGTGCATTTACAGAATCTTTTTTTGTCAAACTTTTAAAAATTACAATTGACTTTTAATGGTTTTTAGTCTTGTAATACAATTTTCCCAATTGATATGCCAGTACTAAATTTAAAGAATCTTTAGCCAACAAATTTTCGTAAATACCAATGGATACAAAAGATTTATTGAGCCTTTGATATACTTTTGCTAATTTTAAAAGCGCTTTTTTATCCTTTTTAAAGTGCAATGCCTTTTCTAAAAAAAGTGCGGTTTGTTTGCAGTTGTCTATCGATTCATAAATAACAGCTGTTTTATAGTTTGATAAAAATGACGGCGTAGTTATAGCTTGTAATCTCTCTAATGCCAATTGGTATCTTCCGTTTTCAAACAGACTGTCTATCGAAGAAAAAGCCGGGGTTTGCGCCCCAACTTTTACAAATACAAATAACAATACAATTAAAATTCTCTTCTTCATTTTACTACTTTTATTTTATAATAATTGAAAACGGAATATTATAACTTACAACGACATTCTTACCTTCTTGCTCACCAGGAATCATTTTAGGCAAGGTTTTCATAACACTTAGCACCTCTTCTTCAATGTCCGCATGTGGCGCTCTCACCTGAACATCAATAACATCTCCATTTACAGCTACCTTAAAACCTATAAAAACTCTTTTCTTACCTGCAGTTAAACCTAAATTATTTGGCAAATCTGCATCAAAATTTCTTGAAAAATGCTTTTGAACCATTCTCGAAAAACATTTTTTATCTCCAGAATCACAGCCAGGAAATGTAGGTGCCGTATCTATTGTCATAAAACTAACATCCCCTGAAATTTTATTTTCTTTTTCAGTTCTCTTAGAAAGTTCTTTAACATCTATTATCATGGCGTACATATTTCTTCCATTTGACATTTTATATAGATAAAAGCTGATACCTTCCACAGTTTTTGAAAATGCCTTTGACTTTTCTTTAAATTTACTAATTAATGAATCATACTCCTCTCTTTCTTGAACTGATAAATCTTTGAGGTAAATTTCTTCACCTTTAACGGGTTTTTGAAAACCAAAAAAGGAATCTAAATATGTTTCTTTTTTACCTTTCTTTGCCTTAAGTGCACCATCCTTGTTACTATAACGCGTTTGAACTTGTTTTTTAGCAAAAGTCACCTCGGAACTGTCTTCAGAGCAAGAAATATAAAATAACATACTCGCTAACATAGGAATCAATACCAAATACTTTAACTGATTCGTTTTTTTTGATTGTTTTTTCTTCATCATGATAATTCTTTTTTTAATTAATGATTGTTTGTAAAATTGATTGACAAACGCTATGTTTTCGACCTGAAAAAAGTTTGATAGCAACTGATTGATGTAATTTTCTTTTGGTGATGCTTTTGTTGCCACGGCATCAGAAATATATTCATGCACCAAAGTGATTCTCTTTTGATACAAATAAATCATCGGGTTAAACCACATGATAATTTTTAAAATTTCGAATAGCAATAAATCTAATGAGTGCTTTTGTTTGCTATGCACCAATTCATGCTGAATTATTTTTTCTTGCTGCGAAAACGGAATTTCATTACCCACAAATATATAGTTGAAAAATGAAAATGCTTTCGTTTGATTCGGAATAAAAATCAGCGTAAAGTCCGATTCTTGTTCCGTTTTGTATTTTCTAATTAAGTTGATAATCTTTCCTAATTTCATTAGAAATAACATCAAAAAAAGGCCAGTTCCAATCCAAAATAAAATAGTGATATAATTGATAGATTGATAAAAAGTAGCTTCTTCGATTACCTGCTGAATTGCTTTTTCTGGAGATAAAAAAATCTCTGGAAAATACACAATATATTCTTGTGATACTGCTTTTTGAAAGCTTGGTATTTTTATCAACGGAATTAAAAAAGACAAAATTGGTGTACTTAGTAAATACCATCTATTTTTTGTAAAGAAAGTTTCTTTGCTCAAAAAGAAATCATAGATCCCCAAAAACATTACTTGGAATAATACGACTTGAATTATATAGTTTATCATGGTTTTTATTTTTTAATTTGAAGCATTTTACTGCTTTTCAAAACATTTCTCACTGCCGACTAAAACTGATTACTGCCAATTTTGAACTATTTATCTTTGTTCACTTCTTTTAAAATACTTTCTAATTCTGAAACGTCCATTTTATTTTCTTTCACAAAAAACGACACCATACTTTTAAATGAACCGTCAAAATAGCCATTCATTAATTTGTGTAAACGCTGGTTGCTATAGGTTTCTTTTTCGATTACTGGGTGATAAACAAAACCTCTACCTATCGGTTTGTGACCGACAAATTCTTTATTTTCTAAAATCCTAATAATTGTAGAAACTGTATTATATGCTGGTTTTGGCTCTGGTAATTTGGCTAATACTTCTTTAACAGAGGCCTCTTGTAAATCCCACAAAACTTGCATTATCTGTTCTTCTGCTTTTGTTAATTGTTTGCTCATAATTTCAACTAAAGTTATAGTTTTATAACACAAATATAACTAAATAATTAGTTTAAACTAATTATTTAGTTATAATAAACAATGTAACAAAGGTTTCATACTTTCGTCTTACTACAAAATAGATTATGAATATCTTCTTGCTTATCATTGGTTTTCTATTCGTATTACTAGGAATTGCAGGTTCCATATTGCCTGTTTTACCTGGACCATTAACAAGCTGGTTTGGTTTATTAATACTGCATCTTACCTCGATAGTACCAATGAATTATACGTTTTTAGGAATAACTTTGACGGTTGCCATACTGATATGGGTTCTAGATTACATAATTCCTGCAATTGGAACGAAACGTTTTGGTGGCAGTAAATATGGCGAATACGGAACTACCATTGGATAGCTTATTGGTTTGTTCTCCCCCATTCCGTTTGGAATATTAATTGGTGCTTTTTCAGGTACTTTCATTGGAGAAACACTCTTTGACAAAACGGATACAAAAAGAGCTTTTAAAGCCGCTAGTGGTTCTCTATTAGGACTACTAACTTCTGCAACTATAAAGTTTGCTGTAGCTTTAGTATATGCTGTTTTATTTTTTATGAAGGTCTGGGAATATAATGGCGAGTTCTTTTAAAATCTATCAATTATAAAAAGAAAGTGAGTAGCTACAAAACGGTTATTTTTTCTCGCATTCTATTTTATTTATAAAACAAAACTTTTCACGATACTAAAAATATATTCTATAAACTACATAGCTGCAACAAGCTACTTTATTTTCTGCAGCACAATATAAAAAATTTAGAATTTAAAAAAAGTATTTATTTTTCTAAAAATCAATAAAAAAGTACAGTCTTTATTAAAATCGTATCCTTTTTGTTCTTTATATGAAGGAACCATAAAAAAGTAAAAAGCTTTAAAAACAACTCTTTATAAAAGTTTGAAGCAAAAAAAAAGCGTCCCGATTAAGGGAAGCTTTCCATTGGTTAACAAAACCACGGCACTTTTTACAAAGTACCAAACAACACAACTAAATGCTACTTCAACAAAAAGTAGCTCGCAAATATACAAACATTTATGATTCTTATCCCAATTTATTATTATTTTTTAGGATTCTGTAATTGCCAAAATAGTGAAAGATTGTACATTTACAAGCATAAAAATTCATCAATACATATAAGCAATGCAATTATCAGAACAAGAAGTTGTACGTAGAGGAAAACTATCAAAATTGAGAGATTTGGGTATCAACCCTTATCCAGCAGACCTATTTCCCGTGGATGCAAATTCAAAAGGAATAAAAGAAAGTTTTGCAGAAGGTAAACAGGTAACTATTGCTGGACGCTTGATGGCTATTAATATACAAGGAAAAGCTTCTTTTGCACAATTGCAAGATGGTGAAGGAAGAATTCAAGTATATTTCAATAGAGATGAAATTTGTCTGGGAGAAGACAAATCGCTCTATAATGAAGTCTTTAAAAAACTACTGGATTTAGGAGATTTCCTAGGTATTACAGGTACCCTGTTCACCACACAAGTAGGCGAAAAAACAGTCATGGTAAAAGAATTTAAATTGCTTTCTAAAGCCTTAAAACCTTTACCGATGCCCAAAATAAAAGACGGTGTTACTTTTGATGCTTTCACAGACCCTGAGATGCGCTACAGACAGCGATATGCAGACTTAGTGGTAAACCCACACGTAAAAGAGGTCTTTATAAAGAGAACAAAATTATTCAATGCCATGCGTTCTTTCTTTAACGATGCAGGTTACTTTGAAGTTGAAACACCGGTATTACAACCCATCCCAGGAGGTGCAGCAGCGAGACCTTTTATCACGCATCACAATTCTTTAGACATTCCTTTGTATATGAGGATTGCCAACGAATTGTATTTAAAGAGACTGATTGTTGGTGGTTTTGACGGAGTGTATGAATTCTCTAAAAACTTTAGAAATGAAGGGATGGACCGAACTCACAATCCCGAATTTACAGCAATGGAGATCTATGTATCTTACAAAGATTACAACTGGATGATGGATTTTGCTGAACAACTTTTAGAACATTGTGCGATCGCAGTAAACGGAACTTCGGAAGCTACCTTCGGCGAACACAAAATTGATTTCAAGGCACCGTATGCGAGAATAACAATGGCAGATTCTATCAAACATTTTACAGGTTTTGATATTACGGGAAAAACAGAGGATGAAATTAGAGCGGCAGCACAATCGATGCATATCGAAGTGAATGCGACCATGGGGAAAGGAAAATTAATTGATGAAATTTTTGGAGAGAAATGTGAAGGAAATTACATTCAGCCCACTTTTATTACTGATTATCCGAAAGAAATGTCTCCACTGTGCAAAGAACACAGAGATAATCCTGAGTTAACAGAGCGTTTTGAATTAATGGTGTGTGGTAAAGAAATTGCGAATGCATATTCCGAACTGAATGATCCTATTGATCAAAGAGAACGTTTTGAGCAACAGTTAAAATTAGCTCAAAAAGGAGATGACGAAGCTACTGAATTCATAGATGAAGATTTTTTACGTGCACTAGAATACGGAATGCCGCCAACCTCTGGAATGGGAATTGGAATGGACCGCCTAATTATGTTTTTAACCAACAACCAATCCATACAGGAGGTACTATTTTTTCCTCAAATGCGCCCTGAAAAGAAAGCAACTTCTATAGAACTTAACGCAGAAGAAAAGACCGTACTCGCTCTTATTGCAAAAGCAGAAAAGATTGAGCTCAATGAATTAAAAACATTGGCCAATTTATCGAACAAAAAATGGGATAAAGCCATCAAAGGTTTGATAAAAAAAGAAGCTGCTAACGTTTCTAAAACAGCTGAAGGTTTATTTGTAACTGCTTTATAAATACGATATATTCTACCGATGGTTTCAAAAATATTGACACGCTAAAAAGGAATTACAGTAGTGTAATTCCTTTTTAATTTCTGAATACTTTATATCATGAGATACATAATATTAAATACGTTTGGAGCCATAAATAAAAACACATGTTCATGGAACACTACAAAAAAATAATAACCGACATTTATAATGAGGTAAAAAAAGTTGAGGACACAGGCAGGACGGCAAATTTTATTCCAGAGTTGGCCTTTGTAGCATCAAATAATTTTGGCGTTCACATCAGTACCATCAAAAAAGAAACTTTTGGTATTGGTGATTTTCAAAAAAAGTTTTCCATTCAAAGTATCGCAAAAGTATTGTCATTAACGCTTGCCTATAAATTAGAAGGAGAACAATTATGGGATCGGGTAGATGTAGAACCTTCTGGAAATCCTTTCAACTCCTTTTTACAATTAGAATCGGACTTTGGAAAACCTAGGAACCCCTTTATAAATTCTGGAGCTATCGTAGTCTGTGATATTTTAGTAAGCCATCTCAAAAACCCAAAAGAAGATTTTCTGAGCTTTTGCGGGGATCTCTCAAATAACAAAAGTCTGAATTACAACGAAAAAGTAGCAGAATCAGAAAAAAGTTGCGGATCTCGAAACGTAGCACTTTGCAATTTTATCAAATCTTTTGGCAATATAAAAAATGAAGTAAATACAGTGCTCGATTTCTATTTTCATATCTGTTCATTGGAGATGAGCTGTGAAGAAATCTCTAAAATATTCCTTTTTCTGGCGGACGAACATTTTACCACACAAAGTCAAAAAAGTGTAATTACAGTGCCACAAGCAAAAAGGATTAATGCAATAATGCTCACCTGTGGATTTTATGACGAATCTGGCGAATTTGCTTTTCGTGTTGGTCTTCCAGGTAAAAGTGGTGTTGGTGGTGGTATTGTAGCGGTTCACCCCAGTAAATTTTGCATTACTGTTTGGAGTCCGAAATTAAACGAAAAAGGGAATTCATATAAAGGAATGCTCTTTTTAGAACATTTCACAACCAAAACAGCTTCTTCTATTTTTTAAGTAATAATTATGCTGCCTGCGTAATAAAAATTAAACCCATAAATATATTGAATAAAAAACCGCTCGTTTCAGAAAAGATATCTAATTACAATATACCAATAAAAGCTATTTAAAGCTCTTTTAAAAAATAAAAACTTGAGAAGTCTGAATATTTTTTTTACAGAAAATACGAACTTTTAATTTAAACCCGTATCATACAAGCAAGAACATAACACTTGTAAATTGGCTTAAATTACCAAACATTGGATCAACATTTGGTATTTAACCCTAAAAACTATTTATTACTTCTGTCTTGGATAATTGTCTTGTTTACTTTTCTTACTTGAATCGTATATATTCCATATGGTTAGACCCATATATACTCCGAATATGATACCTCCTACTATAAAAAATCCTATATTCATATCGTTTGTCTTTGTCTAATTGCGTTTGCCATTAATAATATGCTACCCAGCTAGTATGCAAAATACTATGCTTTGTCTCTTCTTTCTAAGTTCCTATATTTAAAGAATATAATACACCTAGAAAAGTTAACTGATGGAGGCTATTTTAAAAAATACATTTATTTTTAATTGCTTGTGTTGATTTGTACCTTTAAGAAGTAAATTACGAATTAAAGGCAAATTCAATTTTTACTAAAAATAAATGTATTTCTAATTCAAGATAAGGATTTATTTTTTAACTACTTTCATAATACCCTACTCCTTGATAAAATAGCTTCTTTTTAGGTGGTTCTTCTTTGTCTAATTGCAATCGCAAACAACAATATTGTACCTGGCCAGTGCGCTGAATATTGCGCTTCTGCGGTCATTCCTAATATTCCATATCCAACAGAGTATAGCAAACATAAAAATGCTAAAATAACAGGGTACCACTTTAAAATAATACTTTTCATCTTTTAATGCTTTAATATTTTAACTATCTAATTAAGGCCCTAAGGTACAAAATATCAGCATACCAAATAAAAAAAAAGAAACTGATTTGTAGACAAAACCTATTTAAATCAACTATTTTTAATGGTACTATTTACAAAGGTTCCTTGGTGAACGTCTCTTCAGAACAGAAACTAAAACGCGCAGAACGCGCTATGCTCTGCACAATTAGTATAACTTTGTCCTTAATTTAAAAGCGCATTGAAAGAAAAGATAAAAAAGTTCGAATTATTTCTAAAAAGCACCAACTTCGATCGCGGAATTCGTTTGGGGGTTGCCATCTTAGTGCCTTTTGCCGTGTTCTACTTTTTAGGATATTTAGAATATGCACCTGCAGTCGTTCTCGGCGCTGCTTTAAATACACCAGGAGATATTCCAGGAAGCACAAAACAGAAAGTAAATGCTATTTTGATCAGCATTGGATTCACCATGGTTATTACCGCTGGAATTCTGTTTTCAAAACCTTTCCTACCCCTTTTATTATTAACACTTGCGACCATTTCTTTTGTTGCATCTCTAATTTCTGTCTATGGTTTCAGAGCTTCTTTAGTTTCTTTTTCTGGACTTTTAGCCATGGTTATTGCCTTTGCTATTCAAAAAGAAACGACAACTGAAATACTCGTGCAAGTATCCTTAATGGGAGTTGGCGGACTCTGGTATTTACTTTTGTCTCTTCTTTTTCAAAAAATCACACCTAAGAAAGATCAAAATCAACTCTTATCAGATAGTTTATTTCTTATTGGTGCCTACCTTAAATTACGAGGGAAATTATTGACCCAAAAAAATAAGCGTGATACACTTCTAAAACAAACATTTGTTCTTCAAAATAAAATAACAGAGAAGCATGAAACACTGCGAGAAACCTTGCTAAATGCTCGTAAACGTTCTGGCCGGTCTCGGTACGAAGAAAAACAATTGTTAATTTTTGTTTCTTCCATTAAAATATTTGAATTAATCGAAGCTAAATATTTAGATTACCAAGTCATAGACGCCATTTTTGGAAAACATAAAAAGTTTCTAAAAGCCGCAAAAAAACTGAATAAGATAATGGGCAACCACCTCATTCACTTGTCTGAATTACTCATTCAAAACAATAAAATACCACCAAAAAAAACACTCATAGATGCACTTTCTAATGCGAACGAAGCAATTACAAATTATTTAGACACTCTAAAGCTGCCTGAAGCCCGCGAGGGAGCTTTGATTTTAAAGAACCTCTACGATTATCAAGAGCTTTTACTGCAAGAAATTCGCGCTATTCGCAGAGTTATGGCAAATGTTCAAAAGCCATCAAAAGTATCCATAAAGAAAAAAGATTCGCAACAATTCTTAACGCTGCAAGAATATAGCTTGGATATACTCGTTCAAAACTTCCATCTAAATTCAACTATATTTAGACACTCCTTGCGACTTACAATCGCGCTTATTTTCGGATACGTATTGGGCCTTATTTTTGACATCCAAAACACTTATTGGATTTTACTGACCATTATTGTAATCATGCGCCCAAGTTATGGCTTGACAAAAGAACGCTCGAAAGATCGAATCATCGGAACTCTTATTGGAGCTATTATTGCGGTTGTTATTGTATTAACGACTCAAAACCCGATACTTTATGGCGTTTTAGCCTTTATCTCAATAATATTAGCATTTTCTCTTATCCAACAGAATTATAAATCAGCAGCGGCATTAATTACGCTTAGTATTATTTTTTTGTACTCTTTAATAAACCCAAATACCTTTGAAGTAATTCAGTACCGCGTGCTCGATACGGGTATTGGCGCCGCAATTGCAATGGTTGCTAATTATCTGATATTTCCTAAATGGGAAGCCAGCAATCTCAAACAGATATTACTGAACGCGCTAAGAATGAACAAGAAATACCTTTTGGCAACGCAAGAATTATATCAGGAGCCAACAATTGAAAAGATCTCTTATAAATTGGCTAGGAAAGAGGCCTTTTTAGCTGTCAGCAATTTAAATGCTTCTTTTCAACGACTGACGCAAGATCCTAAGTCAAAACAGCAAGAATTTCAACTTACCTATGAAATGGTCACCTTAAACCAAACCATGGTTTCTGCAATCGCCTCTATCGGTACTTTTGTCATTCACCACAAAACTACAGCAGCTTCTGAAGAATTTAATAGGGTAATTCACACCATAACACATACATTAGAAAGCGCTTGCAACCATCTATTAGATAAAGAAATTGAGGATACCGACACAACAACAACAATTGAAGAATCAAAGGATTCCCTACTAAACACCTATCGAAAACTATCCAATCTGCGCGACGAAAATATCCGACAAGGAAATACTGAATTAGATATTAAGACCCTGCATGGCCTTCAGGAAGCGTATTTAATCGCAAATCATATGAACTGGTTGCAGTCGCTTTCAGAAAATTTAAAAGAAGCCACTAAAAAGTATCAGCTGTCGTCTTTAAATTTCCTTAAGGGAAGCTAAAATATTTGTGACCTATTTTTCTGCTTTTATAGAGAGTGCAGCACAAAAAAGTAGTGCAACTCTGCTTTATATTATCCCTTAAACTTCATTGCTAAATGCACCACTTTTTTTGTTTCGTAGAATGCTTCTTCAAAATAATCTGGCAAATCGTATATCGTAGCAGAAGTATATAATTTGAGCTCTTCAGACAGATCTCCTCCTTTTAAATATAAAATCCCATTTTTTAAATCATGGTTTTGCTTTTTAGAGATCCGACCTTTTGTCCAACGGACAAAAGTTTCCATCTGTGCTACCGCTCTACTTACAATAAAATCATAAGTGTCTTTTAGCTCTTCAACTCTTCCATTTGTGGTTTCGACGTTCTCTAAACCCAAGCCCTCTACAACATCGTCTACGACTTTTATTTTTTTACCGATAGAATCTACGAGGTGAAACTGCGTTTCAGGAAATAAAATAGCCAAAGGAATCCCAGGGAAACCACCACCTGTTCCAACATCCAATACTTTTGAACCTGCCTTAAACTGCACTACTTTCGCGATTGCTAGAGAGTGTAGTACATGACGTAGATACAATTCATCAATATCTTTTCTAGAAACTACATTAATTTTTAAATTCCAATCTTGATATAATCCTTGTAATTTTTCAAATTGTTCAATTTGAGTTTGCGATAAGTCTTTAAAATATTTATGAATAATCTCCATCTAAAAAGTTTGAAATGCAAAAATAGCTATACTTGCCAAACAATTCACAACAAAATCTGACGTTTATCACAAAAAGCCAATTCAAAAGCTTTATTTTTGTAAAAAGATAACCAAATACTGGATGAAAGCAATTAATTTCTCAAGAGTAGATAAAGCGAAATTCTTTAGAACTCTAAACAAAAGAGTAAATACCTATTTTAAGGAAAATAACATCAAAAGAACTGGAAATTGGAAATTGTATACCAAAGCAATTTTAATGTTTTCTTTATTTCTAATTCCGTTTATAATCGTGCTAACGGTTACCATGCCACAATGGGCAATGGGTTTGCTAACTATTCTCACAGGAATTGGAATGGCTGGTGTTGGCATGAACGTAATGCATGATGCAAACCATGAATCATTTTCCAAAAGAAAGTGGGTAAATAAGTTGATGGGGAGTAGCATTTATATTTTAGCCGGAAATGTATACAATTGGAAGGTACAGCACAATGTGCTACACCACACATTTACAAATATAAAAGACCATGACGAAGATATCGATGCGGGTAGAATCATACGTTTTTCTCTGCATTCTCAATGGTTAAAAATTCACAAACTTCAAAAATATTATTCTGTCTTCTTATACGGCTTGTTAACTATTAATTGGGCTATTACTACAGATGTAAAACAAATGCATCGCTATTTAAAGCGCAAATTATCTTATGGTAAATTTCCAAATCCTGCTGCAGAGTGGACCAAGTTAGTCATCTCTAAAGTTATTTATTATGCCTTTTGGATTGCCTTGCCTTTGTTGGTTTTAGACGTTGCTTGGTGGAAAATATTAATCGGATTTTTTGTAATGCATTATACCGCAGGTATGATATTAAGTATTGTTTTCCAATTGGCGCATATTGTACCCAACACCACCATGCCACTTCCAGACAAAGAAGGAAATCTAGAACACACTTGGGCAGTCCATCAATTATACACCACTTCTAACTTTGCACCTAGTAATTGGTTGGTAAACTTTTATACAGGAGGTTTAAATCATCAAGTTGAACATCATATTTTTCCTCATATTTCTCATGTACATTACAGCAAATTGGCTAAAATTGTGAAAGAAACCGCGAAAGAATTTAATTTGCCTTACAATGAATACAAAACAATGAGCAAAGCACTTGTAGAGCATTTTAGACATTTAGGTGTTTTAGGACAGAAACCAGAATTGGCATAATAAGAGCAACACACAACCAACAGTAAAATGAAACATCTATTATCGGACAGAATTAACAGTTTACCAGTCTCACAAACGTTAGCTATGGCCGCAAAAGCCAGAGAATTAAAAGCTGCTGGAAAAGACATTATCAGTTTAAGTTTAGGAGAACCAGACTTTAATACTCCTGAATTTATTAAAGATGCGGCCATTGAAGCGGTCAACCAAAATTACAATTCTTATTCCCCAGTAGATGGCTATTCAGATTTAAAAGAAGCGATTTGCACCAAATTTCAACGGGATAATAATCTGAAATACGAACCCAATCAGGTCGTAGTTTCAACAGGAGCAAAGCAATCTATAGTCAATGTGGCGCAAGTATTACTAAACCCAGGGGACGAAGTTTTACTCCCAGCACCATATTGGGTTAGTTATTCTGCGATTGCTATTTTAAGTGAAGCGAAATTCATAGAAATCCCTTCTTCTATTGATGATGATTTCAAAATTACGCCAGCACAATTAGCAGCAGCCATTACTACTAAAACAAAAATGGTCTTTTTCAACTCACCAAACAATCCAAGTGGATCCATGTATAGTGAAGCGGAATATAGAGCATTGGCGAAAGTTTTAGAGGCGCATCCTCAAATTTATATTCTATCAGATGAAATCTATGAGCATATAAACTACGGATCCAAAATATTTAGCTTTGCAGCCATTGAAAACATGTATGACAGAACAATTACTGTAAACGGCTTGGCAAAAGCATTTGCCATGACTGGTTGGAGAATTGGTTACATTGGCGCGCCAGAATGGATCGCCAAGGCTTGTACAAAAATGCAAGGTCAAGTTACCTCTGGTGCAAATTGTATTGCACAAAGAGCCGCAATTACTGCAGTTCTCGCTCCCGTCTCTAAAATTCAATATATGGTAGACGAATTTAGAGCGCGTAGAGATATTGTCGTGGATTTGTTGCGAGAGATCGATGGATTTAGAGTAAATATTCCCGAAGGCGCATTTTATGTTTTTCCAGACATTTCTGCTTTCTTCGGAAAAACAATTTCGGGTTTAAAAATTGAAAACGCAAATGACTTCTCTCTATTTCTTTTAGAAAAAGCGAATGTTGCCACGGTAACAGGAGATGCTTTTGGGGCACCAAATTGCATTAGAATGTCTTATGCTGCCTCTGAGGTTCAATTGCGAGAAGCTATCAAAAGAATCAAAAATGCTTTGAGTTAATAGCAACTTCTATAAAAAAAAATCCATCTTTTTAAGATGGATTTTTTTTGTGAAATCTTATTATTTTTACTTTCAAGTACGCTGTACTACATATTTTTAAAAAATCTTTTTACCTCCATACTACCTCCTTTTGGACTTGTCAAATAAATCGACAATACCAAGTATTGTATTACTCTTTCTCTGCCATTTTCTTCACATAATCCGTAATTATTACAATTTGAGTGGGGCCTACTTTCCCTTCTATAAACTTGGCATTTTCATGATCTAAAGAAATTCTTCTTACAGCTGTTCCTTGCTTGGCAACCATGCTAGATCCTTTTACTTTCAAATCTTTGATTAAAACTACAGAATCTCCAGCTTCTAAAATAGCGCCATTTGCATCTCTATGAATTACCTTTTCACTCTCCTCTAAATGATCTCCAGATTCCTTTGCAAAGCGCAAGTCGTCTCCTTCTAAATACATCATTTCTAATAAATCTTTTGGCCAACCTTCGCTTCTTAAGCGAGATAACATTCTCCAAACAACCACTTTCACTGCCCTAAACTCACTCCACATCGCATCATTTAAACAACGCCAATGGTTGACATCCATCTCGATTGTACCGTCCATTTGATTTCGACAAAATTCACAAGCCAATAAACTGCCATCTACACCACTTCCACCAACAGTTACCGTTGGCTTTACTTCATAAATTACTATTTCGTTTTTTGAAGTACACAATTCACATTGGTTTCCACTTCTCTTTTCTAAATCTTCTTGTAAACTCATGGGATTATTTTAGTTGGGTAAAAATACATTATTTAATGAATGCACTTATTTTTATTGGTATAAAATAAAAGAGTCCATAATTGCGCATACAATGCTAAAATAGATTGGCTTTTATATCCTTTTTTAAAGTATTCCTAATGCAGCTTAAAAAGATTTCTAAACCAACCTTCTCAAGCACTCTTGGAAGATTGCAATGCACGAAATTTTATTGCCAAAAATATTATAAAAAATAGCCTTTACTTGAAGCAACAGCAGCAGCAGCAGCAGCATTGTATGGCCGCCAGTAAAAAAATCGCCCGATTTCGTTGACTACAAAAAGGCTATCAAAATTGCCAGTGTAAATAGAACGCTTTAAAACTCCTTTTGAACACGTGTCTTGTAGTTTAAATAAAACCTAAATATAATATGCCTAAATAAAAACCAATATTCTTTATTTTTTTGCCTTCAACACTAAAGTGTTTTTACTTTTAAGGATCGCTGCCTGATTCAACTTCATCGGAACAAATTCTCCGTTCAAATATTTTTGAGCTTGGTCTTTATAATGCGGACTAAAAACGCGTCCAGATTGCCCAGTAGGTATAATTGCCAAACTATTATCTACGTCAGAAAAATCCACAATTCTTCTTGCTGACGGTCCCGCAGATACTTTGTAATATCCAGTAGAATCAATATTATAAATTTGATTGTTAATTACTTGATCTCCACCAGAGGTTACAAAAGGTCCCACATTAAAATATTTTCTTAAAATCGCCGATTCGCCCAATGGATGCTTGTGCTCCACAGAAATTACGCGTTCCCATTTCCAATCTGCTACATTCGCTCCTAGCTGGTTTTCTAAAAACACAAACGCCTTTTTAAAAGAATTACGAACAATTTCTTGTTTTGTCTCTACTTTATCTTTTGTTAATATATTATCCCACCACACAGATTTTTGCCGTTTCGCTTGCACAGGCAATACTTTTTCTACTAACGGTGTGTTTACAAATTGATAAAACCCTTTCCCCATTTCATCTGCGAATGTATTTTTCTGAAACTCATAAATCCACCGATTATAAACTACGGGCGCTACTTCCTTCTTATCAAAATTACCCTTCCAATTTTCCAAATAGTAAACTGCTGTTTTTTCGCTGGGAGAAAGCAAAGACACCTCTAACATTTTTAACAAATCTTCAATAACTTCTGGCGCGGATGGACTCGTTACATCTAGCAACATTTCTGCAACTTCAGGCACTGTCCAATCATTTTTCGGTGCAACCAGATCAACAATTCTTTTCGCTCTGTCTTCCGATAAATAATAACCAGGATAGCGCATCTTTCGAATAGAATCTGGCTGATTATTTGCCGAATACACATAGTTACTTTTTGGATTTATAGCCTGCGGATTTTCTTCAAAATCTAAATATTCTGCAATTTCATCTTTTCCGGAAGCCCCCTCCAAAAAGGTCTTTGTGTACAAAGGACGCTCATGGGTATATAGTTTTCCGGAGGCCAACCATGCAATGTTGTTTTTTGCATCTCCATACATCATATTTAGACCAGGAGCGTGCAATCTACTGGCTCCCTCTTTAAATGCACTCAAACTCTTCGCATGAGACATGGTATACGCCACATCTAATATTTGATTCTCTAATTTGGTATAGATCCATTGCATTGCAATTGGCTTTTTAGTTGCTAAAGGTTCAATAATTCCATTCATTAAAGGTCCATGCTTGCTAACTTTGATGGTATAAATAGAATCTTTCTCCCCTTTTACTTTTAAGTGTTTTTCAACAAAAGAGTAGGCGAAATATTCTTCTTTAAATCGATATTCATTTTCATTTATTGGGTTATTTTCTTCCACATAAAAATCAATATCATCATTTTCTAACATGGTTATGCCATAAGCATACTCTTTGTTGTGCCCCAACAATGGAAAAGGAATCAATGCCAAATGAAAACCGTACATCTCATAATCGGGTGTTTTTATGTGAGCTTGATACCAAACTGAGGGTTGCGAATATCCAATATGAGGGTCATTTGCGAAAATAACCTTTCCATTTTTAGTTTTATCAGCACCTAAGACCCACGAATTACTTCCTATAAAAGGAGAAATTGGTAAAACGTCCATCAAATGATGCATCGCTTTTGAAAATGCAGCCGTTATCTCTGGATTTTTTTCATTTTTAATCAATGTTAAGTTTTGATGCTCGGTAGCCGTCAACTCATTTAAATAGGCAGTACCCAATTTTTCTTTTATCTCGTTTAGCAGCGGATCTGTCTTGTGCGCAACCGCAAAACTAAATGCCATATAACCAAAAACATTATAAATATCTTTTAAGGCATATTTCTCTTTTTCAAGACCTAACAAAGTAAATTCTAAAGGTGTTTTTCCGTTTTCTATGTATTGATTTATTCCATCTAAATAAGCCATTGCCATTTTGTACGAAGCCGCATTGGTATCTGAATTTTGGATTGTTATGGCAGATCTTTCTTCAATTCCAAGACCAGAGAAAAGCTTGTCTGTTGCGATCAGCTCTTTTCCAAACATTTCTGACAGCCTTCCAGCAGCAATCCTTCTTATCAACTCCATTTGCCACAGTCGATCTTGGGCATGCACATAGCCTAAAGCCACATATGCGTCCTTCTGATTTTGAGCGTTGATATGTGGCACACCTATGGTATCATAATGAATCGTTACATCTTCAATTGTATTTTCTATGCTAATTTCTCCGCTATACTGGGGCTGTAAGCTTACTGTATAATACCATAGTGCAGTGACTATTAATAAAACAAAACCTATTAAAAACAGGAGCCCTTTTTTAAAAACTTTCATGGAAATCTATTTGAGAATTTCAAAGATAATAGATTTATGTTGTATTTTTGACACCTTTAATAAATACTCCTTTCATGAGAAAAATTCAAATGGTAGACCTTCAAGGTCAGTACGCAAAAATAAAAGAATCAGTAAATGCTTCTATAGCGCAAGTCCTAGACACATCCGCATATATAAACGGACCTTTAGTCCACGAATTTCAGGCAGATTTAGAAAAATATTTGGAAGTAAAGCACGTGATTCCATGTGCAAACGGCACAGATGCCTTGCAAATTGCGATGATGGGATTAGGCCTAGAACAAGGTGATGAAGTGATTACCGCTGATTTTACCTTTGCCGCGACTGTAGAAGTTATTGCCCTGCTAAAATTGACTCCAGTGTTGGTCGATGTAGAAGCCGACACTTACAATATGGATATTGAAGCATTGAAAAAAGCAATCACACCAAAAACCAAAGCAATTGTGCCTGTTCATTTATTCGGACAAGTAGCAAATATGGAAGCAGTTATGGAAATTGCTAAAGAACATAACTTATTTGTGATTGAGGACAATGCTCAAGCAATTGGTGCTAATTACACCTTTAAAGATGGCACAAAACAAAAAGCAGGAACGATTGGAAATGTAGGGACTACCTCCTTTTTTCCTTCTAAGAATTTAGGTTGCTACGGTGACGGAGGCGCAATTTTTACAAATGACGATGTCCTTGCGCATACAATTAGAGGTATTGTAAATCACGGAATGTATAGACGCTATTATCATGACGTTGTGGGTGTAAATTCTCGCTTAGACTCTATTCAAGCTGGCGTTCTACAAGCAAAATTACCAAAACTAGATTTGTACTGCAATGCCCGTAGAGATGCTGCACGCTTTTATAACAATGCATTTGCAAACAACCCGCACATAAGCACGCCTGCTGCAAAATCAAACGCAACTGAGAACTGTGGTCAAATATGTGCTGTCTGTGATTGTCATGTTTTCCATCAATACACACTGCAAATCAAAAATGGCAAAAGAGATGAACTGCACCAACATTTACTAGCACTGGGAATTCCTAACGCCATCTATTATCCGGTTTCTTTGCATGCACAAAAAGCTTACAAAGATGATCGTTATAACGAAAGTGATTTTCCAGTAACCAATGAATTGATAAAAACGGTAATTTCATTACCAATGCATACAGAATTAGATACTGAACAATTAGAGTTTATCACTGATACCATTAATAATTTTGTCAACTAAAAAAGCTATGAAAAAGATTTTAGTAACTGGCGGTTTAGGTTTTATTGGATCACATACAGTTGTTGAGCTACAAAACGAAGGTTTTGAGGTTGTTATTATTGACGACTTATCAAATACTTCTCTCAGTGTTCTGGACAGTATTACCGAAATTACAGGGAAAAAGCCTGCATATCACAACGTAGATTTAAAAATTAAAAGAGAGGTGCATCACTTTTTTGAAAACAATCCTATAGATGGCATTATTCATTTTGCTGCTTTTAAAGCCGTGGGAGAAAGCGTTGGAAATCCACTAGATTATTACGAGAATAACATTGGAAGTCTCGTATATATTTTACAGGAAGTGAGAGATCGCAAACTTGATCACATTATATTTTCCTCCTCCTGCACTGTTTATGGCCAGGCCGATGAGCTACCCATTACTGAAAACGCAGCGATTAAAAAAGCAGAGTCTACCTATGGGAACACCAAACAAATCGGAGAAGAAATTCTTCAAGAAAGCTGCAAGGCACATCAGCTGAATGCCATTGCTTTGCGTTATTTCAACCCAATTGGAGCACACGAGAGTATAAAAATTGGAGAATTACCGCTGGGAGTCCCACAAAACTTAATCCCTTTTGTTACGCAAACCGCAGCTGGTATTAGAAAAGAGCTGTCTGTTTTTGGAGATGACTATCCAACGCCAGATGGCACAGCAATAAGAGACTATATTCATGTGGTAGATTTGGCAAAGGCACACATTGCTGCATTACAGAGACTACTGCATAAAAAAAACAAACAAAATTTCGAGGTTTTTAATGTAGGCTCGGGAACAGGTAGTTCTGTCTTAGAAGTTATTAAAGCTTTTGAGAAAGCCTCTGGACAAAAACTAAACTACAAAATTGTTGGCAGAAGAGCAGGGGATATTACTACTGCGTATGCAGATACCACTATTGCGAATAGAGAATTAAACTGGAAGACAGAAAAATCTTTAGATGAAGCGCTGGAAGCTGCTTGGAAATGGCAACAAAAGCAATAAAAAACTACAGTCAAACTAAAGAAAGAGAAATAGCAACTTTGTTTTCAAAATAAAGGCTTGTTTATCAAATTTTACTTTGGTCCTAAAAAGCCTATTTACTGCTATTTTTAACCAAATTAACCATTTTTTTGACTTTTTATTCATTTTTTAAGCCATTTTTGGTTTTTATATGATAAGAAAAGTTGCATAAGTTTGGGATATCAACAATCGAAGTACCACATAACTTACATATTTGTATTTATAAGCTACTTTTCAGGGTTTTAACAGTTATAATTTCGCGTCAGCTCTAATACCCTGTAACTTTGAGGTCTAACCAATGCGCTTGGAAACTATGAAACTGATCAGAATTAGAAGAACAACCAGACTAGAAAAAAGATATACTTCAAAAATGGGACGTTTGCATACCAATGTCACTTATATCAAGAAAACATTATTAAATATCATTCCGCTACAGACTTTACATAAATACAGAGAAACGTATTACGGCAAAATAAAAGATTGTGAAGAATGTGTTTTAGCCAAATAAATTAGAAAAAATCCCAAACAACTGTTTGGGATTTTTTTTGAACATTATTTAACAGAGATTATGCTATCTTCTTCTTTCCATTTTAGTATTTTTAGCTTCTATAAATATTTTCCTATGAAAAAAATAAACATCATTCTTTTTACAATTGTTGGCTTAATGGCTTGCAAACCTTCTTCTAAAGAGCAGCCCGCCGAATTAAGCATCAACTACAAAAAAATTGAATTAAAAAACGGACTGAATGTTATTTTTCATGTAGACAAATCAGACCCTGTTGTTGCCGTAGAATTAATGGTACATGTTGGTTCAGCGCGAGAAATTGAAGGCAGAACTGGATTTGCACACCTCTTTGAACACTTATTATTTTTAGAATCCGAAAACTTAGGAAAAGGAGGCTTAGATAAAATGAGTGCAAGGATTGGAGGTTCAGGCGCCAATGGATCTACCTCTAGAGACCGCACCAATTATCTACAAACAATTCCGAAAGACGGTCTAGAAAAAATGATTTGGGCAGAAGCTGACAAGCTAGGCTATTTTATAAATACCGTTACGGATCCTGTTTTAGCAAAAGAAAAAGAAGTTGTTAAAAATGAAAAAAGACAAAGTTATGACAACAGACCTTATGGCTACAATCAGTTCGTAATTGGTAAAAATTTATATCCTAAAGACCATCCGTACAACTGGCAAGTAATCGGTTCTTTGGAAGACTTACAAAATGCTACTTTACAAGATGTAAAGAATTTTTATAAAAAATGGTATGTTCCCAACAATGCAACCTTAGTATTATCTGGTGACCTTGATGTTGCGCAAGCTACGAAATGGGTACATCGCTATTTTGATGAAATTCCAAAAGGCACCGAAAAAATTACTCCCCTATTGAAAAGACCAGGGTTTGTAAAAGAAACAAAGCTATTATACTATGAAGATAACTTTGCAAGAGTACCGCAGCTAACAATGGTTTGGCCAACAGTTGCATCTTATCACCCCGATGCATATGCACTAGATGTACTCTCTCAATACTTAACAGAAGGCAAATCGGCACCGCTAAACGAAGTTTTAATAGCCGAATTAAAGCTAACCTCCTATGCGAGTATGTATAGTGGAAACTCTGAATTAGCAGGAGAAGTGCAAATTTCTGTTAGGGCTTTTAACGGCATCCACCTGTCGGAAGTAAAAGCAGGAATTGAGAAAAGCTTCTTAAAATTTGAGGAAGAAGGGATTTCAATAAAAGATTTAGAACGGATAAAAGCAGGACAAGAAACAAGCTTTTATAGAAGCTTGTCTAGCGTATTAGGAAAAGGAACAAATTTAGCATCTTACAACACGTATTTAGGTAATCCAGGCTTTGTAACCGAAGACATCCAAAGAACATTAGCTGTAACTGCAGAAGACGTGCAGCGTGTTTATAAGAAATATATCAAAGATAAAAATTACATTGCAACCAGCTTTGTCCCTAAAAACAGTCCAGAACTTGCACTGATTGGTTCGGAACTTGCCGAAATTAAAGAAGAAAAAATCGTGACTGGAGCAGAAGAAAAATTTAACCCAAAAATTGCAGCTACCTATCAAAAAACACCTTCCTCCTTTGATAGAAGCGTAGCGCCTCCCTTTGGTGAAAAACCTACATTAGCCGTTCCGGAGGTCTACGAAAGCAGTTTAAAAAATGGCTTAAAAATCTATGGAATAGAAAATGATGAAGTCCCTTTAATCCGTTTTAATTTGACCATTGATGGAGGGCAATTATTAGAATCTATGGATAAATTAGGTGTTGCAAGTTTAACTGCCGATTTATTAAACAAAGGCACACAAAATAAAACAACACAAGCGTTAGAAAAAGCAATTCAAGAATTAGGTGCCACTTTAACTGTATTTGCGGACAAAGAAAGCATTACGTTAAGTGGAACAACCTTGGCTAAAAACTATACAAAAATATTAGCATTAGCAGAAGAAATATTATTAGAACCCAGATTTGACTCCCTTGAATTTGACTTATTAAAAAATGCAACTATTGCGCGCTTGAGACAACAAGAGGCCAGCCCTAATGCAGTTGCCAGAAATGCTTACGATGAACTCATATATGGAAAAGAAAATATGCGTTCTAAAAATATATTGGGAACCTTAGCGTCTGTGCCCACGATAACTTTAGACGATTTAAAAGCGTATTATAAAAATTATATTTCGCCTTCTGTCTCAAAAATGTTAATTGTAGGGGCCATTCCCAAAGAAAAAGTAATTGCATCCTTACACACTTTAAATACCAATTGGAAAGCCAAAGAAGTTACTATCCCAGTATACAAAACTCCGGAGGCACCAACAGAACCTGCTGTTTATTTTTATGATATCCCAAATGCAAAACAATCTGTTCTCCAGTTTGGTACGCCTGCCTTAGCAGCAATAGATGCGGATTATTATGCAGCTACTGTGATGAACTATATTCTAGGTGGCGGTGGGTTTGCCTCTCGATTAACGCAAGAATTAAGAGAGGGAAAAGGCTATACCTATGGTATTCGATCTGGATTTTCTGGAACTAAAGCAAGGGGTACTTTTACCATTTCTAGCGGCGTACGCTCAAATGTTACCTTAGAATCTGCACAGGCAGTTCAAAAAATTTTAAAAGAATATCCTACTACTTTTTCCGACAAAGATTTAGAAACTACAAAAAGTTTTTTAATTAAAAGTAACGCACGAGCCTTTGAAACTGCGGGTGCAAAATTAAACATGCTTTCTATGATTAGTAATTATGGATTGAAAGCTGATTATATTAGAGATCGAGAAAATACGGTTAACAATATGACGAAAGAACGAATTCAAGAATTAGCAAATACGTACATCAATCCCAATAAAATGATCTGGCTCATTGTTGGTGACGCAGAAACGCAATTAGAAAGAATGAAGGCATTAGGGTATGGAACACCAATTCTTTTAAATAAAAGACAGCGTGCAATTAAGAACTAATACTTATAAAGAGCACTGGATACTACTCCACTTTTAGAGCTGAAATGAAACTTTTTACACTTATTTTGAAAGCCCCAATTCCAGATTTGAGATTGGGGCTTTTAATTTTAATGATACACCTTCTATGCGTCTAAAGAAGCGCCAATTGCAACAACACTTCTATCTATTTTTCGCATTAAGCCCTGTAACACTTTCCCTGGTCCAACTTCTATAAATTCAGTGGCACCGTCTGAAATCATTGCCTGTATTGATTGTGTCCACCTTACAGGAGCAGTCAACTGAAGTATTAAATTTTTCTTAATTTCTGCAGGGTTTGTAACCGCTTCTGCTGGCACATTCTGGTATACTGGACAAGTTGGTTCACAAAAGGTAGTTGCCTCAATTGCAGCGGCTAATTCTTCTCTTGCAGGCTCCATCATTGGCGAGTGAAAAGCACCCCCAACAGGTAATAATAACGCTCTCTTTGCTCCTTTTTCTAATAAAACTTTACAAGCTTTTTCAACTGCAGAAAATTCACCTGAAATCACCAATTGTCCTGGACAATTATAATTTGCAGCAACCACTACACCTTCAATTTCTGCGCAGGCCTCCTCCACAATATGATCCTCTAAACCTAAAACAGCTGCCATCGTAGAAGGTGCCATTTCACATGCTTTTTGCATGGCCAAAGCTCTTTTAGAAACTAAAGTCAAACCATCTTCAAAAGATAAAACACCATTTGCCACTAAAGCAGAGAGTTCTCCTAAAGAGTGTCCTGCAACCATTTCTGGCTGAAAAGAATCCCCTAAAACTTTTGCTAAAATAACTGAATGTAAGAAAATTGCAGGCTGAGTAACTTTGGTTTCCTTCAACTGCTCCGCAGTGCCCTCAAACATAATATCTGTAATTGAAAAACCTAAAATGGAATTTGCCTTTTCAAAATATTTTTGTGCTAAAGGAGAATTTTCGTACAAATCCAATCCCATTCCTGTAAATTGTGCCCCTTGGCCAGGAAAAATATATGCTTTCATAAATGTTTATTTATATTCATTTGTTTAATCGTTCGCGAAAATACTCATTTTTATTGAAAGCTATTTCGCACAGACCACGAGATCTCGCTTACTGTGCTTCCCTGTCTACTTTTAGAAAATCTAGAAACTCAAATACTTGTAAGAAGAGCTGCACAAGATTCCGTTTCTCTACCTCTTCTTACTGCCTTCAATGCTCTCGACTTACAGACTGCAATTTTACTACACAAAAAAAAATAGTAAATTTGTAAGTAACTTGAAAAGGACAAACAACTATTAGATACCATTTATCTTATACTGGCAGCATTATTTATAGCCTCTGCAGTCGGTTCTAATTTAATTTTTTAAACTATTACTATTAAGATCCTTTAGTTTGATATCATTTTGAAATTTCAGTAGAAATCTTGCCCTATCTCATTACCTTTTTAAGCACCAGTATTTTATCAGAAATCTGTGGTCGAAAAGAAGCACACCAGGTTGTAGTTGCGGGTGTTTTCACCTCCTATCTTACATGCTAATAATTTTAACTGCCGATTTTACGCCTGCGATAAAAAACTCTTTTATAAGGGATGGCACTTTTCATCAAGTTTATGGCTTGTCTCTTATTGCTTTTTTTGCTTCGATGTTAGCCTACCTATTTACGCTGTTTATAAATATTAGAATTTTCCACTTTTGGAAAAAACGAAGCCAGAGAAAATATTTCTAGATGCAAAATAATTACTCTATGTTCTCGTCACAATTTATCGACACCTTTACTGTTTTTTTTACTGTGCTCTTTTAACATTTTACCTTGGAGTATTTTTGTGAACTTACTTCTTGGTGGCTTTCTTTTTAGAATACTTATTGCAGTAGTGGATACTTCTATATTATATGGAATTATCTTCCTTTTTAGAAGAAAGTTCCAATTAAGAATAGCGTGAGAAATTTTAAACTAATTTTATGTAATGAACTCACGCAAATTTCGTCTATCACACAAGAAAGAAAAATACATGAAAAAAATAGGAGTCCTATTGCTATTTCTATTTGTCAGCTTTGAAGGGAATGCACAAACGACAATATTTAATGACCTGTTGCAAAAACATGTAACAAATGAAGGTGTGGTTGATTATAAAAATTTTAACCGATTAAAACTTAAAAAATACCTAACCTATTTAGAAACAACAAAACCCCATATATCTTGGTCAGAAAACAAACAAAAAGCATTCTGGATGAATGTTTACAACGCATATACAATACAAATAATTTTAGAAAATTATCCTTTAAAAAGCATTCAAGATATCTACAAAGAAGGTAAAACTGTCTGGAAAATTCCCTTTGTAAGAGTGGGGGGAAACACACACACACTAGACGATATTGAACATAGGCTATTGCTAAAAGAGCTGTTTGATCCCAGGATTCACATAGGGGTAAATTGCGCTTCGCTTTCGTGTCCAAAACTTTCAAATATTGCTTTTACCGAGGCAAATATAGAGGATCTATTAGAAGAACTCATGAAAGCGTTCGTCAATGATCCCTCTAAAAATAAATTGACTGAAAATGCTTGTGAAATATCAGCAATTTTTAGTTGGTTTGAACAAGATTTTGTTAAAAACGGGACTATAATTGCCTTTTTAAATAGGTATTCAAAAACTCAATTACAACCAAACAAAAAAATTAGTTACCTAGAATATAACTGGTCTTTAAATGGAAAATAGTACCTTTAATTTTCATCAGAAATAAAAAAAATAATGTCTAAAAACTATTACGATGCTGCGGATTTAAGAAAGTTTAGCAAGATCACAGATTGGAGTCCAGAGCTTGGCAACAAGTTTTTTGATTACTATGGAAAGGTCTTTGAAGAAGGTGCTTTAACGGCCCGTGAAAAATCTTTAATTGCTTTAGCTGTTGCTCATACAGAGCAGTGTCCGTATTGCATCGATGCCTATACAAAAGATGGATTGCAACGCGGGATTACCAAAGAACAAATGATGGAAGCAATTCATGTTGGAGCCGCTATTAAGAGTGGTGCTACCCTAGTGCACGGGGTTCAGATGATGAACAAAGTTGACAAATTAGAGATGTAAGCAGTCACTTTTTTAGCAAATTTAAAGAATTGCCAACCCCCCACAAAGTGAGACTTTAAAAAAAGTACTTCAACACCCCCATTGTAAACTTGACAAATTAAAACCTCTCGACTGTGCTCGAGGAGATACCTATGAAAAAATCATTAAAAGCAAGAAATAACGACATCGCTAAAACTGCGCGTCAAATGGAAATTCTTTCTAGTGGCATTTTTGCTACAGGCGAATTGCCAACCTTCGCTGCAAAAATAAAAGAAACCCATCAGTTTCCATTGCGACCTAACAAACTAGAGATCTTACAAATAAACTTAGGGTACATGTGCAATCAAGTTTGCGGTCACTGCCATGTAGATGCAGGTCCAGACCGCAAGGAAATTATGACCGTGGAAACGATGCAACAATGCTTAGACGTTATCAAAACAACCGAAGCACATACTTTAGATTTAACAGGAGGAGCACCAGAAATGAATCCTAACTTTAGATGGTTTGTAGAAGAAGCTTCAAAAGCAGGAATTAAAGATTTTATTGTACGCTCTAACTTAACGATTATTCGCGCCAATAAAAAATATTATGACTTGCCAGAATTCTTTAAAAAACACAATGTACACGTAGTTTCTTCAATGCCACATTGGACTCGTGGAAAAACAGACAAGCAGCGTGGAGACGGTGTTTTTGATAAATCAATAAAAGCTTTGCAAGAATTAAATGCCATTGGATATGGTTTAGAAGGCTCAGGTCTAAAATTAGATTTAGTTTACAATCCTTCAGGGGCATTTTTACCCGGAGACCAACAAGCCCTAGAAAATGATTTTAAAAAAGAGCTTAAAACTGCCTTTAATATTGATTTTCACAGTCTTTTTGCCATCACGAATTTACCCATCAGTCGTTTTTTAGATTATTTGATAGCCTCAGATAATTATGAAGAATATATGACTTCCCTCGTGGAGGCCTATAATCCTTCGGCAGTAACCAATGTAATGTGCACGAATACGATCTCAATCAGTTGGGACGGATGGCTGTATGACTGTGATTTCAATCAGATGCTAAATCTAAAAGTTGCAAGCACTGTAAAACATATCTCTAATTATAACGAAGCAAAATTACAAGATAGAAATATCATAACAAATCAGCACTGTTACGGCTGCACTGCTGGTGCAGGGAGTAGCTGCCAAGGAGTTGTCGCTTAATTTTTAGTGCAGGGTGTTTCCGAAATAAAAGATTTTTTACCCGTATAAAGACAGAAGTTTGGAATGCGCCACTGTACTGAAAACTTGCAGAAAAATTTAAAATAGTATCTAAAATTGCAAACTCCTTTTTTACAACATGTTTTAATTTTCTAAAAACTATTATACCGGTCCTTTTTTATTTCAATCTGACCTTTAATTGATCTTAAAACCTACATATAAATTCGCTTTTCTAGACATAAAACATATTAAATGAAACACATTTCTATTTGGATCTTATTGCTCTTTTCGAGCACTATTTTTTCACAAATAAAAATTACAGGTACAATTACGGATAAAAATACTGGAGACATAATTCCGTATGTAAGCATTTCTTCATCAAAAACGAATGGAACCAATTCTGAATTAAATGGAGACTACTCTCTTATAATCTCAAAAGAAAATCAGTTTCTAACATTTACATACTTAGGGTATAAAACTCAAAAAGTACGTATCGGAAATAAAAACACTATTAACATTCAACTTGTTGAACAAGAAACCAGTTTAAATGAGATTGTTGTTACTGCATTAGGCATTCGTAGACAAACTAAAGAACTAGGGTATGTTGTTCAAGAATTAAAATCTGAAGAACTAACGGAAGTAAAGACCCCCAATTTTCTTGATAATTTATCGGGGAAATTGGCAGGTGTGACCATTTCACAAGGAGCAACAGGAGTTGGTTCATCTTCTAAAATTACCATTCGTGGCGAAGCTTCATTCTCCAATAACAATCCGCTTTTTATAGTAGACGGAACCCCAATAAACAATAATACGGCCTTTAATTTCACAAATGAAGCTGCTGCTGGTTTCCAAGAAATAGACTTTGGTAACGGCGCAATGGAAATAAATCCTGATGACATAGCATCTGTAACCGTGTTAAAGGGTCCTAGTGCTGCTGCTTTATATGGAACAAGAGCTTCTAACGGAGTACTTGTTATTAAGACGAAAGATGGTAGCAAAAAAAGAGGTTTAGGCGTAAGCATTAATTCTTCAGTTACGTTTGAGAGTGCTTTTCGTCTGCCCGATTTCCAAAATGAATTTGGTCAAGGAAATTCTGGACAGTTTAAATATGTAGATGGTTTAGGTGGCGGAACAAATGATAATATTACCTATTCTTGGGGTCCAAGATTAGATGCAGGCAACTTCATTGCACAATTTGATGCTCCCGTAACTTTACCAGATGGAACGATTGTTCGCGGTGGAGATACTTCTTTATATAATAGCGCATCTATTACGCCCACTTTATTCAAATCAAATCCTAACAACTTAAAAGATTTTTATCAAACAGGCATCACCACTATTAATAATATTTCTATTACTGATAGTTTTGACAGCGGCTCTTACAGATTATCCATCACAGATTTAGATAGCGAATCGATTATTCCAGGCGTAAATTTACATCGAAAAACAGCGGCTATAAAGATGAATTTTAAGCCGTCTGAAAAGACGAAAGTGACGGCTTCTGTCAATTATGTAAACGCTGGTAGCGATAACAGACCAGCCAACGGATATGGAAGTGAAAATGCCAATTATTCTTTGGTTGCTTGGGGACCGAGATCTTTAAATATTGATAGTTTAAAAGACTACTGGCAACCAGGATTAGAAGGTTTACAACAGTATTCTTTCAACTATACCTTTTTTGACAATCCTTTTTTCATATTACAAGAAAACACGAATTCCTTTAATAGAGATCGTGTCTTTGGTAACATTGCAATAAACCATAAGTTTACAGACAACTTAAGTATTTCTTTACGCTCTGGAATGGATTACTCCTCCGAAAAAAGAAAGTTTAAACGTAATTTTAGTTCCAATCGTTTCAAGAACGGTGCCTATGCAGAACACGATGTATTTTATAGAGAAGTGAATACAGATTTCTTAGTAAACTATACCAATAATTTTAACGATTTTTCTTTTGATGCTTCTTTTGGTGGAAATAGATTAGATCAAACAGCATCCACAAAACAATTACAAACATCAAACTTAGCACAACCTGAAATTTTTAGCTTTAACAACGCAGCCTCACCAATTGAAGCTTTTCAGTTTGATTCTAAAAAGAGAATTAATTCTTTCTACGGAATTGCAAAATTTGGATATAAGAATTATGTATATGTAGATATTACTGGAAGAAACGACTGGTCTAGTGCACTCGCAACCCCTTTTTCTATAGCCGGAAATTCTTTCTTTTATCCATCAATCTCTTCAAGTTTTATTTTATCAAACTTAATAGCGTTACCAGAGAATATCTCATTTGCAAAATTAAGAGCAAGTGTTGCACAAGTTGGTAATGATACCAATCCATACCAAACATCTGGTGCTTTTGTATCGCAAACAACGTTTAATGGACAAGCAACCTTTAGCAATCAAGACTTTATTCCGAATGCAAAATTAAAACCAGAACGAACCACATCATATGAATTTGGTGCAGATTTACGTTTTTTTAAAGACCGTTTAAACGTAGATTTCACTTATTATAACGCAACAACGAAAGATCAAATTATCTCTTTACCAATTGCGATTTCTTCAGGTTATAACCAACAAGTGATCAATGGTGGAGAAGTAAATACAACGGGTGTCGAAATTATTTTAGGAGGAACCCCAATAAAAACGCGTAATCTTAAATGGAATACCACCTTTAATTTTGCTGCTAATAAATCGATCATTAAAGATTTACCGCAAGAAGAAGGACGTTTAACTTTGGCATATAGTAGCATTTACAATAGTGCAAATCAGACCGTATGGTTTCAAGTTGATGAAGGTGGACGTATAGGAGATTTGTATGGAACCGGATATGAGAAAAATGAAAATGGCCAATTCCTTTTAGATAATAATGGGCGTTTTATTGCCAATAATAATTTAATTAAAATTGGAAATTACAATCCTGATTTTACCTTAGGTTGGAATAACAGTTTCTCTTATAAAGTTTGGAACGCAAGTTTCTTGTTCGACTGGAGACAGGGAGGAGAAATTGTTTCTAGAACACGGGCTCTTGGAAACGTTGGAGGTCAATTGGCAGAAAGTGCAAATAGACCAACAGAGGGTATTATTGCCCAAGGAGTAAACGTAAATACTGGACAACCAAACACAGTTGCTGTTTCTGCAGAAAGTTATTACAGACAATTTTATGATAGAAATCATGAAGAGAATAATGTCTATGATGCCTCTTATTTAAAATTACGTCAGTTTTCAATTGGCTACACTTTAGATCTTAATGAAGGCTTTTTAGGCTTGACAGATACCTCTACAATGAACTTTTCTTTTATTGGAAACAATTTATTTGTAATTACAGAAAACCCACATTTTGATCCAGAGCAATTAGCGGTTCAAGGAGACGGTTTTGTGAGCGGCGTTGAAGATTTAAGTTATGCTTCGAGTAGAAGTTTAGGTTTTAAAGTAGGATTTAATTTTTAAGAAATTTACAATGAAAAAAATTAAATACATAATTGTAATATTTGCATTCACATTTGCAAGTTGCACCACAGATTTTGAAGAAATTAATACCAATCCAAATGCACCTGTTTCTGTGCAACCAAAGGTACTATTAAGACAGGTAATTTATGATTTTGGTGCAAACATGAGTTTTGAGGGTTTTGTTGCTGGCGATTTATTGGCACAACACAGAACCGCTTTAGATTTTAATTTATTTGACAGACACGATCTAAAAAGTCCACAATTAGGAGGGAATCCTTGGCCAATCTTTTTTACCAATTTACGTGACAATGAAATCATTTTAAAACAAGCCAGAGCAACACCTGCTTTCGCAGTATATGAAGGTCCTGCTTTAATTTTAAAAGCATACATGGCTGCCGGTTTGACTGATTTATTTGGTGATGTCCCGTATTTTGAAGCATTCAACGGAATTGACGGAACAGTAACTCCTTTATACGATTTGCAAGAAGACATTTATCAAAATGAAAATGGTATTCTCGACAACATAGACAAAGGAATTGCAGCAATAAACGCCTATACAGGCTCAATACCTTTAGAGGGAGATATTTTATATAACGGAGATTTAAATGCATGGATAAAGTTTGCTACTTCTTTAAAAATTAAATACCTCATTCGAATTTCTGGTAAAGTAGACGTTTCTGCACAATTGCAAGCACTATTTGCCAATGGAAATTACATCAAAAATAATACAGAAAATGCCGTTTTTGATTTCACCAATTCAGAACCAAACAGTTTTAGATTGGCACAGTTAAGAGTAGGAGATTTCAATAATTTTGTACTCTCCGAAACTATGAATGAAATTTTAACCAATTTAAATGATGAGAGAATTGGCACTTTTTTTAGACCTTTTTCAAATTCCGCTTCTAACGAGTTTAACGGTTTAATAAACGGAATTGATGCCTCCTCTAGTTCTATTGTGTTGTCTAATTTTTCTTTGTCTGGAAACATATTCAGAGAAGATACTTCTACCTTGGATGCCAATTTTAGTACGGCATGGGAAACTAGTTTCTTACTTGCAGAGGCTGCAGAAAAAGGATTGATAACAAGCAATGCAGAAACCTTATACAATCTTGGGGTTACCCAGGCTTTTGAATACTGGAACACAAATTTATCTGCCTCTTATTTACTGAAAAATGCAAATTACAAGGCTCAAGGCACCTCTCCTCTAGAACAAATTATTACTCAAAAATGGATTGCCTCGGTAATTAATGGGTACGAAGGCTGGGTGGAATATCGAAGAACAGGATTTCCTACTTTAAAAAATATCTCAGCAAGCTTAAATAACGGAAATATTCCGGTAAGAATGCCATATCCGGCAGAAGCCGCAACCTTGAACTTAGAAAATTATAAAGTAGCAGAAACCGCAACAAATGGAAATAGTCTAGACGTACAAGTTTGGTGGAATGAATAATAAATTATGAATGTAATTAATTGGCAATGGCTTTTAATCATTAGCTCGAGTTTACTCTTGTTCTTTTTATCTCCATTTGCAAAAACAACAGATCAGTTTTTTAAAGCGGTACACAAAAAAAAAGCACCCAATACGTTGGTATTGACTGGAAGTTTAATTATTTCTTGGATTTTTGCAAAAAGTATCACAAACGCTGCGAACCTCGGCCTGAGCTTTGGTCTAGTAGGCGGCATTGCGTATGCTGGGTACTATTTATCTTTTGCCGTTGCAGGGATTATTATTTATCAATTGAGAACAAAAGGAGGCTTTAAAAGTATCCATGAATTTTTAATCTCAAAATTTGGAAAAAAAGCCATGGCAATTTTTTCAGTATTGATTGCTTTTCGCCTTTTTAATGAAGTATGGAGCAATACCATCGTGATTGGCAGCTACTTTGGTACACAAGGCAGTAGCTCTTACTATTTGGCTATTATTATCTTTACAGTATTAACATTGTCTTACGCTATAAAAGGTGGTTTGAGTAGTTCTATTTTTACTGACGTCATTCAAATGGTGCTATTTTCTATCTTATTAATCATCATTTTAGGAACTATTTTTGCTTCGAATACTGTAACTGCTACAAAACTTATTTCCTCAGGAACTTGGAGCTTTGAATTGGGTTTAAATTTATTTTTTGCTGCAATTATTCAATCTTTTAGTTACCCTTTTCACGATCCTATTTTAACCGACAGAGGCTTTATTTCCTCACCTAAAGTAACGAAAAGAAGTTTTTTGTGGGCAAGTATTTTAGGTGCAATTTGTATCGTATTATTTAGTTTAATTGGTGTGTATGCGAAAACAAAAGGAATGTCAGGGCAAGCAGCTGTAGAGGTAGGAAAAGCATTTGGTGTTGTTATTTTATTAGTAATTAACTTTATAATGATCACCTCGGCAGCCTCTACTTTAGACTCTACATTCTCTTCTTTTTCTAAATTATTAGCAGTAGATTTAGGTTTAGGGAAATCTGTCTCCTTCGGAAGAATTACAATGATTATCATTGCTGTTTTAGGAACCATTCCCGTATTTTTAAATGCTGAAATATTATCAGCAACCACTATTTCAGGAACGATGGTGATTGGATTAACACCTGTTTTTATTTTCTGGAAAGTAAAAGTCCCAAAAATTAGTTTTTATTTGAGTGTTTTCTGTGGATTGGTATTTGGGTCTTTTCTGATTTTTGAAATTTTTCCAGCGGCATTGATATTTACAAAAGGAAAATACGCCTCTTTATTATGGGTAAATATTTGGGGAATTAGTAGTTGCATCATTTTATATTTTATTCCAAAATGGATCAAAAAATAGCACATATCGATAAACTCTCTGGGAAAATATTAGTTTTCGGAGGCGTTTATAGCAATTTACAAGCTTTAGAAGCTTTGAAACAAATTGCAGAAAAAGAGCATATTGCTCCAGGAAATTGCATTTGCACTGGTGATATTGTTGGCTATTGTGCGCAACCTGAAGAAACAGTGCAACTTTTTAAATTATGGGGCGCAAAAAGTATCGTTGGTAATGTAGAAATTCAATTAAGAGAACATGCAGAAGATTGCGGTTGCGAATTTCAAGAGGGATCTCGGTGCGACGGATTTTCTCAACTTTGGTATCCTTTTGCACAAAGTAAATTATCTGAGAACTCTTTAGACTTTCTAAAAACATTGCCAAATAATCTGCATTTTAAATTTGCTAAAAAAAAGGTAACAGTGTTGCATGGGTCTTACTTTAATGTATCAGAATTTATTTTTAAATCTACCCTTTGGACTGTAAAACAATCAAATTTCGAAGCTACAAAAGCAGATGTGATAATTGCAGGCCATTGTGGCCTACCTTTCCATGATTTGGAAGGAGGTAAAACCTGGCTAAATCCAGGTGTTATTGGAATGCCTCCAAATGACGGAAGTCCAAATGTTTGGTATGCCATTTTAGATGATTCAAAAGAAAACTTTAACTTTGAGCATAAAACTTTGAACTACAATTACAAGTTGACCAGCAAATTAATGCAAAATGGTATACTTCCTCAAGAATACGCGAGAACTATCATTACAGGAATATGGGACAATACAGAAATTTTACCCCCATTTGAAACTGGTTTGCAGGGATTTGGAATTCAACTTTAACAAAAGAACTATTTAAAATATTTAAATAAAAATTTATGAGTTATTTAGAAACTACAAACGACGTATACAGAGAAGCTGCTTTAACACCCGATGTCGGTCTTTGCTGCACGACAAATCCTATTTGGGAATTGCCAGGATTAAAAATCCCAAGAATTATGCAAGAGATGAACTATGGTTGCGGCTCTACAGTGCATGCAAGAGACCTAACAAACAATCCAAAAATGCTGTATGTGGGCGTGGGAGGTGGTATGGAATTGTTACAGTTTTCATATTTTAACAGAAGCAAAGGAGGCGTAATTGGGTTGGATGTTGTAGACGAAATGTTAGAAGCATCGCGTAAGAATTTTAAAATTGCAGAAGAACAAAATGAATGGTTTCAGAGTGATTTTGTAGACTTGCGCAAAGGGGATGCAATGGCCTTGCCCGTAGCGAACAACTCGATCGATGTTGCGGCTCAAAATTGCTTGTTCAATATTTTTAAATCTGATGATTTGAAAAAAGCAATTGCAGAAATGTACCGCGTACTAAAACCTCATGGACGTTTGGTTATGAGCGACCCAACTTGTGAACAGCCTATGAATGACGCTTTGCGAAATGATGCCCGCTTGCGTGCCTTATGTCTAAGCGGAAGTTTATCTATTGCAGATTATGTAAAAGCATTAACAGATGCTGGTTTTGGAACTGTTGAAATTAGGGCTAGAAAACCGTACCGTATTTTAGATACTAAAAACTACCCTACAGACGAATTAATTTATATCGAATCGATAGAAGTTGCCGCTATTAAAGATCCAATGCCTGCGGACGGACCTTGTATTTTTACAGGAAGAGCAGCTATTTATTTTGGTGATGCAGCTTATTTTGATGACGGATTAGGGCATACTTTACTCAAAAATCAACCGTTGGCCATCTGTGACAAAACAGCAGCAGCGCTGCAAGCGTTAAACAGAGATGACATCTTTTTTTCTGAGCCTACCTTTCATTATGACGGTGGTGGCTGCTGCTAGCTAAAAATGGACATACATGGTGCAAGAATAAAGAATAATTAGAAAATAAGTACAACAAACCTATGGATGAAAACTTACTCTTAATATTTACAAGAAATCCTGAATTAGGAAAAGTAAAAACGCGCTTGGCAAAAAAAGTGGGCGATGAAACGGCACTTTCTATCTATACCTTTTTACTACATAAGACTAAAGAGATCACCTCTAAAGTTCTGGCAGATAAGGCCATTTACTATTCTGTAGACATCCAAGAAAAGGACCTTTGGGATGCTGCTATTTTTCAAAAACACCAACAAAATGGATCAGATTTAGGCATTCGAATGTTGCATGCTTTTCAAAATGGGTTTGCAGCTGGGTATAAAAAAGTGCTAATAATTGGTAGCGATTTATATGACTTAACCCCTGAAATCATAACAAAAGCATTTCTTAAGTTGACGAAAAATGACTTGGTACTTGGGCCTGCAGAAGATGGAGGCTATTACTTATTAGGCATGAAGTCTTTACATTCTGAAATTTTTAAAAATAAAAAATGGGGTACAAATACAGTGCGAAAAGACACGCTAAATGACTTAAAAGATAAGAAAGTATTTTTGTTGCCGCTGTTAAATGATGTTGATATCTTTGAGGATATTGAACACCACCCAGCATTTCAACATTTTTTAAAATAACCCTCATTGCAAGAAGTCTCGGTAATATTGTAAGTGCAAGCAGATACGTATGTTTTGCATCCTAAAAAAAGAAGAAATAGTAGTCTATGAAAATACAACAATTACAAGAAACCATCAATTTTTTAAAAGTAAAAGGCATTACAACTCCTGAGGTTGGTATTGTTTTGGGAACTGGACTTGGCAAGCTCGTAGATGAAATTGAAATAGAAATAGAAATTCCCTATTCAGACATTCCAAATTTTCCAGTGGCAACGGTTGAATTCCATTCAGGAAAGTTAATATATGGCATTTTATCAGGTAAAAAAGTACTGGTAATGGCAGGCCGTTTTCACTTATATGAGGGCTATAGTGCTTGGGAAGTTACCTATGGTATCCGGACCATGCACGGCCTCGGTATTCAAAATTTACTAATTTCGAACGCTGCTGGCGCCATAAACCTCAGCTATAAAAAAGGTGATTTAATGTTAATTGATGACCATATCAATTTGCAGGGAAGTTCTCCTTTGGCCTTTCAAGGAGCCAATGATTTTGGTGCTATTTTCGCAGACATGCTAGCCCCCTACTCCAGCAAGATCAATGCTACAATTACAACCATTGCAAAAGCTCACAATATTCTTTTGCACAAGGGCGTATACGCAAGTGTTTTAGGACCGCAACTAGAAACAAGAGCAGAATATAGAATGTTACAAATTTTAGAAGTAGATGCTGTTGGTATGAGTACAGTGCCAGAAGTTATCGTTGCAAAACAGCTACATTTGCCTTGCGTAGCTATTTCTGTATTGACAGATGAGTGTGATCCTAAAAATTTACAACCTGTAAATATTGCAGAAATTATCGCCATTGCAGGAACAGCAGAGCCTAAAATGATTGTTCTTTTTAAAGAAGTACTTAAATTGCTCTAAGTGCAAGAGAACTAAAAATATTGTAGATATAACAAAGATGGAATGTCCACGATTATCAAATTATTAGCATACCTATTGCCATTACTATCATAATTGCATTTTCTATAAAAGTAGCTTCAGTCATCGGGAGCTTTAATGCAGTTCCAAGACAAGCACACTGAATCGTTTTTTTACTCAAGAGCGTTTTAGTGACCCCAACAGTGGTAACTCCCAAAATAACGACAGTCAATACCAACGCAATATCTATTTCAAAGCGCAATAAAAAAAGTAGCCCTAGACTCGTCTCTATAAATGGATAAATTTTACCATAAATAGGAACTCTTTTCGCTGCAGGATCATACATGCGAAAAGACACTGCAAAACCTCTTAAATCTAGCATTTTAAAAAAGCTGAAAACAATATAAAATAATCCCATAAAATCGAGCATACATGCCCTCCAATCCCATGTTTTATAATTCAACATTAAACTTGCCACTGTAATATAAAATAGAATAATAAACAACGGTTTTAACTGCTGCACTTTATTGCTCTCTTTTTTTGAACTTATCTCTATGTTTATATCTTTCTGAAACAGCCCTTTTGACTTTTCTGTAATGACAAATTTCTTTGGCAGTGCTTCCTGTAATTTATTCGTTGGAATTAATGAATTCATTAGAATCGTTGCTTCACCTTTTTCGAGATCAACAAGAACACGCGCTGTACTTTCTATCTTGTTTAAAGACTCTTCTACAGTAGCTTTACAGCCACCACAAGTCATACCCTCTATTTTGTAATACTTTTCCATTAAATCCTTTTTAAGTTTTTGATGTTCAAAAAGCCAAAATATTTTTTTTACACGGCATCCAGCTTTCTCAAAAATATCTCGCTTTTCTTACATCTTTATTTTTTACAAAATGAGATTATTTAGAGTAGATAAAAATAGGATTAATTTCAGGTATTAAAAAGTAATAAGGGCGTATTCTTGGGTGACCCTACTATTTAATTTCTAAATAACGTCAAAACGGGTATTAATACGCTTTTAACCATTTGCTTTTTGCAGTACCTTTAGTTACATTTTATAAATAAACTTTTAATAATTTGTTTCATAGTGCTACAAATTCAAACTACTATCTATTCTAAAGGATAACATCCCCATTATTCCATGAATAAAAAGCTCTTTTTAACAATTGCCCTGGTATATCCCCTTCTTATTTTTTCAAAAATAAATAAGAGCGATCAATACCATAAAAACCTCTATAAACGAGCGCCTCATATTTACACTTTGCCATTTCATGGAAATCTTATCACTACAAACTATCTATCCCCCAATAGTTCCTTAAAACACCTCTTCCCACTGAAAAAAATAGCAGCAGCAGTAGTAGAAATTGCAGTGCGGTATTTTATTGTCACTACTGCTTCAATAAACCATACGCTCACTGAAGCGGAAACAATAAAAAAAGCAATCTCCAGTACCATACCATTAGCTTTGATAGGTCTTTTCATACTTAGCTATAAAAAAATACGAGGACGAAATCGAAAAAATGAGCAAACTGAACTACAAAAAAAAGGCATTCTAAAATTAAAAGTAGTTGAATTACAAAAAGAAAAAGAAACTAGCAAATACTACAAAGGCTGCTTGGAAGAACTTAAAACAGCTTTCATTCAAACCACAGCGCAACTCCTTATCCTCAAAAAGCAAATGAACAGCTTTAACGGTCAAGAGGAAATAGCAGCACTACGAGCATCCGTAATATTAAAGCACAAAGATTGGCTTACCTTTAAACTATTATTTGATAAAAGTTATCCAAATTTCACAAACCAGCTTGTAGCTAAAAACAAATATTTAACTACGGCAGAAATACGGTTTATGATGCTTCAAAAAATAAATCTTTCTAACCAAGATATGGCTAGAAGTCAAAGTGTTGGAAACAACGCTGTGCATAAAACCAACAGTCGAATTCGACAGAAACTACTTTGTACGAACGAAGAATTAAATGCCTTAATAAAAATACTATAATCGCAAATAGGTTTGTATGAACATCATCTCTTAAAATAGAATTTAGAATAGCATCCTTTTAAAACGTAAAAATTAAAACTCTTACTAAACAATAAATAAACTGTCAACTATTTGTCAGTGTTTATATGCTCAATTCTAGTCAAAAAAGATTAACTTTATTAAAATAAAAAGGTTCTAAGGGAAACTATTAAGAATCACTTGGCAATTCTTAACCATCCTGCACCCAAAAGCAAAAACATTGAAAATAACTGACGTGTTTTTTGAAACTACTTGCACCAGCAAGCTGAACATGGAGCTTCAAAGACAGATATCTATCGTGACTTAAACTGTCTAATTTTCAAGTTTTGCGAAAAAAAAAGTCTACTAAATACTCTATAGTAGATTCTAACTTGATTTTAAATAACGTAAAAAATATCTTTATAAACACAACGATAAATAAAAGAGTACTTTTTCAATCCTTTTCTATTTATGGGAAATATAAGTTGACCTCTACAAATGAAAAAAAAAGAGAAACAAAAAAATATTAAAAGAATCAATTTAATGTTTGTGCTGTTTTTAATCATGACATCCGCATGTCTAGTGTACTTATTTTTTTTTCAAAGTAAAAAGAAAATACCGCATTCTATTTATAAAAAAACACCCTTTAAACAAAAAATATTAAAATCAGAATCAACATTCTACTCTGCAAAATATTCCTATATTTTAAAAATACAAGCAATTCGTAGGAATCTTTATGTGTCCAAAAATAATCACAACTTTCCACATCCTTTTGTGTGGTGTTCTTCTCAATCATAGTTAAAAAAAGGTCAATTAATATTACAACTAGAAATGAGCTTATTAATATCTGCAGAGAATAATACGGAATGAATCGCGAATACGCCTCCTAGAATCCTTAAAAAATGGAAGACTCTTTAAATAAACCTTTACAGCTTGTTTTAAAAAATGATGGCAGTATAAAGTTGCATGCCGAGGGGGAAACTTTTACGCGGTCCCCAAAATAATTATTTTGAGCAGATTTAAAATTTCCCATTTAATAAAGGAGGTAGTTAGACTATTCTTTACTCTAGATTAATTGAACCATCCATCTATTTTTTTAATACTGTGGTAAGATAAATTCTTAGAAGATTAAAAAGAAAAAATCTCTTACAATCACTTTGAGAAAGAATCATTTTACTTTTAATTGTTATAATTTTGTAGCCAAATATTTTCAGTGCCACATTAAGATCAGTACCCTTAAAATACTAAACTTTAAAAAGCAGTTGATTTGTAAGTATTGTATATTAAACCTGACCAATAAATTTTAACTTTTATAGAATTGCAAAACTAGTGAATATGAATACCTACTTAGATCTTATAAAGGCAGCTTACACTAACTACTGGAACTATTTAAAACAATCTGTTTTGATGGAACTCAATTGGGAGAATTACTTTTATGGACTTCTTATAATTTCTCTACTCGTTTGGACATTAGAGCTTATTTTTCCTTGGCGTAAAGAGCAATCATTATTTAGAAAGGATTTTTGGTTAGACACTTTTTACATGTTTTTTAATTTTTTCTTACTGAATTTAATTGTGCTAATCGCACTGTCGAATACTGCAGCGCAACTTTTTGAAGACTTTCTTGGACTTGCAGGCTTATCCGTTTTTAGTTTTCAGCTCATCGAATTGAATTCGCTCTCCTTTTTTGCAAGAATTTTAATCTTTTTTATCGTGGTCGACTTTACGCAGTGGTGGACTCACAGATTAATCCACAAGGTAGAATTTCTTTGGACTTTTCATAAAGTACATCATTCTGCGAAACAAATGGGATTTGCAGCACATTTGCGCTATCACTGGATGGAACCTATAATTTATAATTCTTTAAGATACATACCTCTAGCAATTATCGGAGGTTTTTCCGCACAAGATGTAGCACTTGTTCATTTCTTTAATATTACCATGGGCCATCTAAACCACGCCAATATTAATTGGGATTACGGGTGGTTAAAATACATTTTGAACAACCCAAAAATGCACATTTGGCATCACTCTAAAGTGCTACCAATAGAAAAGAAAAGTGGTGTAAACTTTGGATTAACATTAAGTATTTGGGACTATCTCTTCAAAACAAACTATATTCCTCACTCGGGTAGAGATATTGAAATCGGTTTCGAGGATGACGAAAACTTTCCAAAAGGATTCCTAAGACAGGAACTTTATCCTTTTTCTCAAAAATAAAATTTTCATAATTTTCAATAAAAGTAGGACATCCTTTTATTTGTCTTAGTATCTTAGGCAACGAGAGTTATTCTGGGATACCAAAAAATTGATACGATGAAAATTAAAAAAGTACTTGTTGCCAACAGAGGTGAAATCGCCATACGAATTTTTAGAGCTTGTACAGAAATAAATGTCAAAACCGTCTGTGTTTATACCTTTGAAGATCGGTACTCACTGCATCGTTACAAAGCAGACGAATCTTATCAAATTGGAGAGGATACAGCCCCCTTGAAGCCCTATTTAAACATTGATGAAATTATACGTGTTGCTTTAGAAAGCGGCGCAGATGCGATACATCCTGGATATGGTTTTTTATCAGAAAACGCAAATCTTGCACAAAAATGTGAAGACAACGGAATTGTTTTTGTGGGTCCAAAGGTATCAGTACTAAAAGCTTTAGGAGATAAAATCACTGCCAAAAAAGTGGCAGTTGCTAATAATATTCCAGTTATTAGGAGTAATGAAAAACCTTTAATTAATGTCGAAGTAGCCTTAAGTGAAGCTGCCATAATCGGTTATCCTGTAATGCTAAAAGCAGCCTCTGGCGGCGGTGGACGCGGTATGCGCGTTATCAGAAAAGCCTCTGAATTAACTGGTGCTTTTCATGAAAGCAAACGAGAAGCTTTGAATGCTTTTGGAGACGACACGGTATTTCTTGAGAAGTACGTAATGAATCCGAAGCATATAGAAATCCAAATAGTTGCCGATAATTATGGAGATACTGTCCACCTTTATGAACGAGATTGCTCTGTACAACGTCGCTATCAAAAAGTAATCGAATTTGCTCCTTCTTTTGACTTAAAACAAGAAATAAAAGAGGCACTTTATACCTACGCAATAAATATTTGCAAAGCAGTAGCCTATAATAACATTGGAACTGTAGAGTTCTTGGTAGATGACGACGATGCAATCTATTTCATAGAAGTAAATCCGCGCATACAAGTAGAACATACCGTGACTGAAGTTGTTACAAATATTGATCTAGTGAAAACTCAACTATTTATTGCTGGGGGATACAAATTGGCAGACCAACAAATAAAAATATCCAATCAAGCTGCCATAAAAGTAACCGGGTATGCACTGCAATGCAGAATTACCACGGAAGACCCTCAAAATGATTTCAAACCAGATTATGGTGAGATAACTACCTACAGAAGTGCTTCTGGTTTTGGAATTCGTTTGGACGCTGGTAGTGTGTATCAGGGGGCAATTATTTCGCCATTTTTTGATTCTATGCTAGTTAAAGTTACCGCAAATAGCAGAACTTTGGACGGTGCCTGTAGAAAAGTACGTCGTGCATTAGCAGAATTTAGAATTAGAGGTGTAAAAACAAACATGCCCTTCTTAGACAATATATTACAGCACGATACCTTTAGAAAAGGAGCTGTTACTGTAAACTTTATCAACCAAAATCCTGATTTATTTGTTTTTAAAGCCCCTCGCAATAGAGCGACCAAACTAGTTACCTATTTAGGGGATATCATCGTAAATGGAAACCCCGATGTAAAGAAGATAGATCTTACAAAGACATTTGTAAAACCGATCGTTCCTAAATTTGATGCCCGTGCAGAATACCCCAAAGGAACTAAGGATTTACTCACAAAGTTAGGTCCTGATAAGTTCTCTAAATGGTTGAAAAATGAAAAGCAAATTCATTTTACGGACACTACGATGCGAGACGCGCACCAAAGTTTGTTGGCAACCAGAATGCGCACCTATGACATGCTGCAAGTTGCAGAAGGGTATGCTAAAAATAACCCAGGTATTTTCAGCATGGAGGTTTGGGGAGGTGCAACTTTTGACGTGTGTATGCGTTTCTTGCAAGAAAATCCGTGGGAACGGCTGAGATTGTTGCGAAAAGCAATGCCCAACGTATTGCTACAGATGCTCATTAGAGGCTCAAATGGTGTTGGTTATACTGCATACCCAGACAATCTTATCGAAAAATTCGTAGAACAGTCTTGGGAAAATGGTGTAGATATTTTTAGGATCTTCGATTCTTTAAATTGGATGCAATCAATAGCTCCTTGTATTGAACATGTGCGCAAAAGGACCAACGGCTTAGCAGAAGGTGCCATTTGCTACACTGGTGATATTTTAAATCCTAAAAACACAAAATACAACCTCAAATATTATACCTCTTTAGCCAAAGATATCGAAAATGCAGGCGCCCATATTCTAGCTATTAAAGACATGGCAGGCTTGTTAAAACCCTATGCAGCTTTCGAATTGGTTTCGGCGTTAAAACAAACGGTACAGATTCCAATTCATCTACACACTCATGATACTTCTTCCATACAATCTGCTACGTACTTAAAAGCGATTGAAGCAGGTGTTGATGTCATCGATGTTGCTTTAGGTGGCGTTTCTGGATTAACATCGCAACCCAACTTTAATTCAGTGATAGAAATGATGAAATTTAATGAGAGAGAAAGCCATTTAAATGGCGATTCTTTAGACGCATATTCAAATTATTGGGAAACTGTTCGGGAATATTACTATCCATTTGAGTCGGGCCTAAAATCTGGTTCTGGAGAAGTATTTAAACATGAAATTCCAGGAGGTCAATACTCGAATTTAAAACCGCAAGCAGAGGCCTTAGGATTGGAAGACCGCTTTCACGAAATTACCAAAATGTATGGTGATGTAAACCTACTTTTTGGAGACATTATAAAAGTAACACCCAGCTCTAAAGTCGTAGGTGACATGGCCCAGTATTTAGTGAGTAATCATTTAACCATTCAGGATGTCTTAGAACGTGGAGACAGTATTTCCTTTCCGCAGTCTGTGGTGAGCTTTTTCAAAGGTGACTTAGGCCAACCTGTTGGTGGTTTTCCAAAAGACTTACAGAAATTAATTCTAAAAGATCAAACACCTTACACAGATAGACCTAATGCCCATATAGCACCTTTAGATATTGAAGAAGAATATAAAAAATTTAGAAAAATCTTTGAAAACGATTTGAGTAGACCCATTGATTTTACAGATTTCTTGTCCTACAAATTGTATCCAAAAGTATTTACTGAAGCCTACAATCAGCACTTAAAATATGACAGTCTTCTCAATTTACCTACTAAAAATTTCTTTTATGGAATGGAAAGAGGCGAAGAAATTATTATTGCATTAGACAAAGGAAAAAATATGCTTATTTCTTTAGATTCTGTGGGAAGACCTGACAGTGAAGGAATGGTAACAGTGTACTTTAAGGTAAATGGGCAAGGAAGAGCAGTTCAGATAAAAAATAATTCCATTAAAATTGATACAGTTGCAAATGCAAAAGCTGATAAAAACAATGGAAAAGAAATTGGTGCCCCTTTGCAAGGGCTGTTATCAACTATTCTGGTGAAAAAAGGTGAGCAAGTAACTAAAAATCAACCACTTTTTATTATTGAAGCTATGAAAATGGAAACTACCATTACGGCAGCAAAGGCTGCTAAAATTTACAAGTTATGCCTGTCACCGGGCACTTTAGTAAACTCTGAAGATCTAATTTTAACATTTGAGTAGTCTTGTAAAAGGCTCAAAAGAAAGATTCCAAGCCATCGCATTTTTTTGTGATCTTTGTCAATTGCGTCCTTTTTCGTTTGGATACAGGCTTGGCAACAAATCGCTTTGAAAAAATTCCTTTGTATCAATATTTATGCCGGATACCCTGCCTTTAAAAGCAGCCCCCGTGTCGACATTCCAAATATTCATTGCATGCATTGGTTCCGTTTCCTTCAGATTAGTGGTTGGGGTGTGCCCAATATAAATCTCAGCATACTGTAGCAATCTTTTAGGATACCTTTTATGTTCTTTGTCTATGCGCTCATCTGCAACCAATGCCATTTCCCACAAGGTTCTATCCAAGTAAAAGGTTGCTGTGTTTTTTTCGTTTTCTACCCCTTGCATTGCCGTAAAACCTGCGTGCAAGAACAGCCTATTTTTAGCATCTAAATAATACAGAGGCATCTTTTTAAGAAAATCAATATGTTGCTGTTTTTGTTCTTTGGAAAAGTCCTCGTAACTGTCCATGGTTTCTTTTCCACCGTGTAAATACCAGAGTGGCTTAACAACTGAAGTTTCCAACCAATTCTGACACCAAACGTCATGATTCCCCTTGATACAAATACAATTTATTTTTTGAGACAAGGTGATCAGCAACTCAATTACCTGCGCGGACTCACTCCAACCATCTACATAGTCTCCCATAAAGATTAAGGTATCATCGTCTGTTACTTCTAACTTATTTAAAACCTGTAATAAGGCTTTTAAACCGCCGTGAATGTCACCAATTGCAAATGTTCTTTTCATCATAAATTTTCACTATCTAATCGGGATATATTTCGCATCCTTTTACAAACTCAACAAGCTGTAAAAAATATCACCATACATCTGTATTTTTCTAAAAAACACCCTTAAAAACGAACTGCTCTGAACGAGGTTTACTGTGCTATAAATATATTTTGAATAACAATATTGATCCAGTTATCTGAACTAAGGCCGTACAAAAAGAATTTATAATTTTCATCTAACACTAAGGCTTCCGGAGTGCCTGAATGTATCTTATCTATTATATTAGATTCATTATAGAACTGAAAAGTATTTTCTACAGTAAATGTACCTGATAAAAGCGTAGCGTCTTTTTTTGTAAAAACCTGAAAATAGGTTTCGCTTTCTGCATAGCTCCCATCCAACCAACTAAAAACTGGTTTTAAAATTGTTGAATAGTCTATCGTTACGGTTGTTTTCCATTCTGTTGGTCTGGTCTGATTTTTAGTTCTAATAGGCGCTGATACATAAAGCTTTCCTTCAGATATATAGGTAACCAAACACCAAACTTCAGCACCAGAATTGTGAGAAAACCTTTGAAACGCACCTCCAAACTGCGGTGCAATTGCCAAACTTCTTCTCTTATAATTTGAAAAATCATCTGGCGATACGGTCGCATCTTCAGTTTCATAATAACGAAAATCGAATGCAGCACCAATAGGCTCAAAATAGATGTAAGTTTCTCCGTTGTTACCATTTGCTGTGCCTGCGAAAGCACGGGTAACAGTTATTTCTTTTTCGGAATTTACAGAAACATATTCATCTAAATTTCTTGGGATAAATTGTTCTTCTACAATTATATTTACCCAATTATCAGATCCAATGCCCATCATCATAAAATTATAAATCTCGTCTGCTACTAATATTTTGGGTGTTTCTATATTTAGGTTTGGAGATACCAATACATTAGCAGTATCGTAATACTGAAAAAAAGTATCTTGGGTAAAAGTTCCTGAAATAAACATATTTGTCTCATCAGAGATTGTCTGAAAATAATAAGTGTTGTCGTCTATAGCAGCATCATCCCAACTAAAATTGGGCTCTAATGTCGTTTTGTAAGACATCTGGACATCACTAGTATAAACAGTAGTCTTTGTTTGACTCTTTAATTTTATCGGTGCAGAAATTTGAAGTCCCCCATCTTTTTTATAAGTGACTAAACACCAATTTTCTGAGGAACCTAGACGCGAAAATCGATTTAATTTAGCCTCGTAAACAACGCTATTCTCTAAACTTTTTCTTTCGTAATTTAAAAAATTATCCACTTCTAAACTCGCTTCCTTTAATTCGTAATACCGAAAGTCTGATGCACCTACTTCGGGATGGTAGTAGATATAAGCTACATTTGTATTCCCTTTTTCATTCGCAGCCCAAGCCAACACTGTACCTTCAGAAACTGTTGTGTTTTCTGCAATATACTCCTGAAGATTTCTTGCAATCGTCAGATCTGAGTCTTGCGAGCATGCGCAAAAAACAACACCAACAATAATTAGAAATACCGTTTTTTTAAAGACCATATAATTTTTTAATTAATTCTTCAGCTGGCTTATTTTGAGGTGTAAATCTATTGTTTTTTTCGCCGCCCACCGCAGTATGATTGTGAAACCATTTCCAAATAAATCCTCCAGCAAACCACCGTTCGTTCCAGAATTGATTGTAAATTGCCTGAAGCGCATTTACCTGCGCCTGTAAATTGATAGTTGCTTCAATATCTTCGGAATCCCAAGGTTTCTCTCCATTAAAATCAACACTTCGATATCCAAACTCTGCAAAGATAACAGGTTTTTTAAACTGTTTTTGCACTTTTATGATTTGTTGTTTGTGTTCAGACCAACCCAATTCATACTCAGCGACTGTTGGTGTTCTTTTGTCACTTAAAGGAAAGTAGGCATCAATGCCAATAAAATCTAAATCGCTCCAAAAAGAAACCCTCTTAAACTCGTCCCAATTGGCAGCATACGTCAATTTGCCTTTGTATAGCAGTCTAATTTCTTGAATTAATTGCCGCCAATATTCAGGTCTCTTTGCAACAAACTTTGCCAGTTCAGTTCCAATACAAAATATTTCTGCATCTAATTCAGCTGCTGCTTTTGCATAATATAAAATATAAGTGCGATAAGAGTCTTCTAAAAGGATCCAATCCTCTTCATTTTCCATCTCTATATTGCCTGTATAAGATCCCTTCGATACCCAAATATGCGGTTTGACCATTATCCGAATCTTCTCTTCCTGAAAACGTTTCGCATACTGCAACAAACCCTTTTTAGTTTCCCCAAACCACTGCCAATTGTTCTTGTAAATAATTTCAGGGGTTGTCAATTCTCTAATATAACCATAGGGCATCAATGCTACAAAATTGCTATTTGTTCTTAACACTGGATGCACGTGCTGGCTGCTAATAGAATCGCCAGAAGCAACAAAACTAAGACCTTTTATTTTTTTTGTTTGACTAACAAAAGAAAGACTAAAAGAAATGATTAGTAGAAAAGAATATTTTTTAAATTTCATACGTTTCATAAAAATACTTCTTTTTAGCAAAATAGCGCTGAAAGCATTGTAAAAAGGAGGCATAAAATTAAAACGCATCTTTAAATATAAAATGTCTTGCTATTTTTTTAAATTCATACCAATTGTTCTTTATTAATCTCTAAATTGTGCTCTTTAAAAGTGAGAAACAATCAAGGGGAATAAGAATTTTATTTAGAATTATTCTAAATTTTAAATCTTTGAGATTTTAAAATTAAGTTCTTCCTTTTAACTTCGACTTACTGGCAACAATCAACGAACCATGGAACATATTGTAATTATTGGCAATGGCATCTCAGGAGTCACTGCTGCTCGGCATATCAGAAAGAATTCCAATAAAGAAATTACGATTGTCTCTGTGGAATCTACCTATTTTTTCTCCAGAACTGCCTTGATGTATGTCTATATGGGGCACCTAAAGTTTGAACACACCCAACCTTATGAAAATTGGTTTTGGGAAAAGAACGACATTCAATTGAAACAAGGTTTTGTAGAAGCGATACATCCCGACACAAAAGAAATCAGTTTTACAAATGGGCCAAGAATGTCCTATGATAAATTGATTATTGCTACGGGCTCTAAGCCAAATAAATTTGGATGGCCAGGACAAGATTTAAATGGCGTTCTTGGCATGTATCACAAGCAAGATTTAGAAAAATTAGAAGTACTTGCTCCAAATAATAAAGTCTGCAAACGAGCAGTCATTGTTGGAGGTGGACTGATAGGTATTGAGTTGGCTGAAATGCTTCGCAGTAGAAAAATTCCGGTCACGTTTTTAGTTCGTGAAGCTAGTTTTTGGGATGGTGTTTTGCCTGCACAAGAATCTGAAATGCTCAATAAGCATATTAGAGAGCACCACATCGACTTGCGATTAAACACAAATTTAAAGGAAATCATAGCAGACGAAAATGGTCGTGTATCCTCTGTTGTCTTAGCAGAAACTGGCGAGGAAATTGAATGCAATGTCGTTGGTCTAACCGCTGGTGTCACTCCCAATATTGACTTTGTAAAAACCGCTGGAATCGCCCTTGGTCGCGGAGTGAAAGTAAATCGTTTTTTTGAGACCAATGTCGCAAATATCTATGCTATTGGAGATTGCGCGGAACAAGAGAAAGCTATTGGCCAAAGAAGAAATATAGAAGCCGTTTGGTATACAGGAAGAATGATGGGAGAAACAATCGCCCAAATTATTTGTGGTAACAAAACAGCATACACACCAGGACATTGGTTCAATTCAGCAAAATTTTTAGACATTGAATACCAAACGTACGGTTGGGTGTTTAGTGAAAAGAATAAAAAAGAAAATGAAGCGTATTTTCAATGGAAGCATCCAAAAGAGCAAACATGCATTACCATATCTTTTGATAAAAATACGCAACAATTTTTGGGGATTAACACTTTCGGAATACGGATGCGTCATGAAATCTTTGACACTTGGTTAACGGAAAGCAAAACGATTGCACACGTTTTAGAATATTTAGCAGATGCTAATTTTGATCCTGAATTTTACAAAATGCACGAACCTGAAATAATTGCAAAATTCAATCGTGAAAACAATACCAATATAAAGCCAAAAAAGAAAAGCTGGAAACGCATTTTCAGTAAATCATAATATATGAAAAAAATAAAACAGACAGGTCTCATCGTTTTCTTAATTGGATTGACTTTTTTTATAGGGACTATTTTTATCGGATCATTTAGTTTAAAGCAAAATGAACTCGATACTTTCCTCCAAGAGCAACAGTACAAAAGCACCCTAGTAAAAGATGCATTAGAAAAAGCAGTTGTAAACGTTGAAAACTTGAATATTTTCGAGTTTTCAAGTCGTGTTAGAGCAGCATATGCAACTTCTAATCAATATTATGATGCGCGCATTGCTCAATTTAGCAAAGAAAAAAACTGGGAAGAAAAAGGAAAACAATATCAGTATAAAATTTCTGGAAAGCCACATAGCTTAAGTTTTACACTTGCTAAAAAAGCTGGAAAAGGACTTGCCGCAGAAAATACAGCTCTCATGTGGTTTTTAACTTTTGGTTTGGGCATCTTAGGGGCCCTGATGTATATTGTTCCTGATGTTATTTTATTAGGAAAACCAGGCATCAAGAATGACGGCATTTTTTTAAATGCTGCTACTAACCGCGGGTGGATAGGTTGGTTTGCTTTTATCTTTCTAGTCAGCTTTTACATCTTACTGTACTTCTATCCTGATTTCATTGTAAATTGGGTGTTCTTAGTAGACCCCATTAGCCTGTCTATTAGTGGAAACCCAGGAAGCCAATGGTTTTTGTATGGATTTCTGTACTGTACCGTAATGACGGTGATGGCAGTAAGAATGTATATAAAATACCGCCACAATAAATATCAAATTTTAAGAACTACTTCTGTTTTATTTTTTCAAATCGTATTCGCTTTTTTAATCCCAGAGATCCTAGTTCGTTTTGAAAAACCTTGGTATGATTTTAAAAACGCATTTCCTTTGGACTATGATTTCTTCTTCAGGTGGAATTTAGAAGAACTGCTCTCTAGTGGTGGGTTTGGTTTATTTATTTTAGTTTGGGGAACCGTTTTAACTGTTGTAATAGTGCCAGTAATGGTCTATTTTTTTGGAAAAAGGTGGTATTGCTCTTGGGTTTGCGGCTGTGGTGGGTTGGCAGAAACTTTAGGTGATCCGTACCGACAACTTTCAAGTAAAACATTGCTCTCTTGGAGATTTGAGCGCATTATAATACATGCCGTACTTGTTTTTGTTTTGGTCATGACCGGATTTGCTTTGTACACTTTCTTTTCTGGTGCAAGCAGTGTCATCGGTATCAAAACACAAACCATTCAAGATGTCTATGGATTTTTGATCGGTTCAATTTTCGCAGGTGTGATTGGTACTGGTTTTTATCCAATATTCGGAAACAGGGTATGGTGTCGCTTTGGATGTCCACTTGCGGCTTACCTTGGCTTTATTCAACGCTTTAAATCACGGTTTAGAATTACCACGAATGGTGGTCAATGCATTTCTTGTGGAAACTGTTCTACATACTGCGAGCAGGGAATTGATGTAAGAGCATATGCACAAAAAGGAGAAAATATCGTTCGCTCTAGCTGTGTAGGTTGTGGTATTTGTTCAGCCGTATGTCCTAGAGGAGTTTTAAAACTAGAAAATGGCCCTGAAAATGGTAGAATAAATCCAACAGAAATTTTACTAGGGAATGATGTCAACTTAATGGAATTGGTAACTAGGAAATAAAAAACTTTTAAAAACAATAGCTGCTCGAATAAAGACCTAAAAGGAATACTAGTAGCGATCTACTTCTTAGATTGCTGTATTTCCTCGCGATATTATATTTAGGTAAACTTTGGCCTTAAATAAAGTAAAATATCCAAATTTTAAACCACTTTTTCCTGGTATTCACTACTCAAATTGACATAACTGCAATAACAAATAGATATTTCTTATTGCAGTTATGTCAAGAAGGTAAAAACAACTACAATTTAGAACTAAAATAATGCTACTTTCGCCCCATCATAAAAAACAAAAATGTAGTAAAAAATAACCTATCCATATTTTGGTGTTGTAACACAAAAAAATGAATGCAGCACTAAAAAAAGAGCGCTATATCCCCTTTAAATAGCGATAAATAAACTTGATTAAAGTTTTTTCTAAAATGGTAAATCCTAGTATAAAAGTAATTATCCCTGCATACAATGAGCAAAACGCCATTGCAAATGTGATACATGCCGTTCCCAAAATAGTAGATGAAATTATTGTCGTTAGTAATAGTTCTACGGATGACACAGAATTAAATGCACAAAATGCAGGTGCTACGGTCTTAAAAGAATCTAAAAAAGGATATGGTTATGCTTGTTTAAAAGGAATAGACTACCTCAAAAAGCAAGACAAAAAACCAGAAATAGTTGTTTTTTTAGATGGTGATTACTCTGATCACCCAGAACAATTGACAGCACTTATTGCTCCAATATTGGCGGACAATTTTGACTTTGTTGTTGGTAGTAGGGTAAAGGAGTTTAGAGAAGCTGGAGCCATGGCACCGCAACAACTTTTTGGAAATTGGCTAGCTACATTTTTAATGACCCTTTTTTTTCAATCTAAATTCACAGACTTAGGGCCTTTTAGAGCAATTAAATACCAGACTCTAGTCGATTTGGAAATGGAAGACACCACCTATGGTTGGACTGTTGAAATGCAATTAAAAATTTTAAAACAAAAACGAACTTACACAGAAGTACCAATGAGGTATCGAAATAGAATAGGCGTCTCTAAAGTATCAGGAACGATAAAAGGTAGTATATTAGCGGGGATAAAAATTTTAGGTTGGATCTTTAAATACAGTTTTAAATAATGATTTTAGAATATAGCATTATACTCATTTATTCGATCGCTCTTCTACTTATTTTCATGTATGCATTAGCGCAATTAAATCTGCTTTTTAATTATTTAAAAGCCAGAAAAATGCCTGACACGTCAGAAAAGTACGACTTCTCGAATATTGAAGAAATTCCCTTTGTCACCATTCAATTACCAGTATATAACGAATTGTATGTGATGAAGCGTTTGCTAAAAAACATCGCAAGGATTTCGTACCCAACAGACAAACTAGAAATTCAAGTTTTAGATGACTCTACAGATGAGTCTGTCGAGATAACTGCAAAATACATCAAACAAATCCAAGAAAAAGGAATTGACATTCAGCATATAAGAAGAGACAACAGACAGGGTTTTAAAGCAGGTGCTTTAAAGGAAGGTTTGAAAACCGCAAAAGGCAATTTCATTGCTATTTTTGATGCCGATTTTTTACCACAAAAAGAATGGTTACTTCAAACAGTACCGTACTTTAAAAATGCAGAGATTGGCGTTGTACAAACCAGGTGGGGTCATATTAATAGATCCTATTCTACACTAACAAAGATTCAAGCTTTTGCTTTGGATGCGCATTTTACATTAGAGCAAGTGGGCAGAAACAGTCAGGGACATTTTATCAATTTTAATGGAACAGCTGGCCTTTGGCGCAAAGAATGTATTTATGACGCAGGAAACTGGGAAGGAGACACCCTTACTGAAGATTTAGATTTAAGTTATAGAGCACAGTTAAGAAACTGGAAATTCAAATATCTAGAACATGTAGAAACACCAGCAGAATTACCAGTGATCATTAGTGCGGCAAGATCACAGCAATTTAGATGGAATAAAGGAGGTGCAGAGAATTTCCAAAAAATGATGAAAAGAGTGCTTCAAAGTGAAAATGTATCTGTAAAAACAAAAATACACAGCATATTGCACCTTTTGAATAGTTCTATGTTTACGTGTATCTTTTTAGTAGCAATTTTGAGTATTCCAATGTTGTATATAAAAAATGAATATGCGCACTTAAAAGTATATTTTTATGTGATGAGCTTCTTCATCGTTAGTTCTATTATTTTCTTTGTATGCTATTGGTACATGTATAAAAATAGCTATGGCGGTGGTCTCAAAAATTTCTTTAAATACATTGCTGCCTTTTTTACGTTTTTCTCTATTGCCATGGGGTTCTCTCTGCACAATACGATTGCAGTATTAGAAGGTCATTTTGGTAAAAAAAGTGAGTTTGTAAGAACACCAAAATTCAATATAAAAACGGCAAAGGATGGCTGGAAAAAAAATAAATACATCACTAATAAACCCTCAGTTCACGTTATTTTAGAAGGTCTGTTGGTCCTCTATTTTATCTTTGGAATGTACAGTGCCTTCATTGTAGGTAACCAAGGTGGAGATTTTGGTCTTTTCCCTTTTCACTTTATGCTCACAATTGGATTTAGTTATGTCTTCTTTAAATCTGTATTCTCGAAAGCGTAATGCTATTTTTAGAAAAATATAAAGCACTTTTTATTACTACAATTAGTATTATTCTGTATGGTGTCTTTGCGTACTCTTTAGAAAGATCAGATTTTACTACACTCTGTGTTTTATGGTTTGCTTTGTTTGCAATATTCTATATACTGCTACGACAAAAAAATAACACTTTTTGCATGTTGGCAGTAGCTGCCATCTTATTTCGACTTATCTTTTTATTCGCTATCCCGAACTTGTCACAAGACTTTTACCGTTTTATCTGGGATGGACGCATGCTCTTAAATGGCTTTAATCCCTATTTATATCTTCCAGAGGCGTGGATACAACAAAACCTAGAACCAGTCGCGCAGGCACAAGCTTTGTACGACGGAATGGGTGTTCTGAATGGTAGCCATTACACGAACTATCCTCCACTTAATCAACTGTGCTTTTTTATTGCTGCTCTTCTTGCTAGTAAAAGTATTTTAGGCGCAACCGTTGTGCTAAGGATCATAATTATTTTAGCCGACATCGGAATTCTCTATTTTGGAAAAAAGATTTTAGTCCACTTAAATTTACCTGTTAAAAACATCTTTTGGTATTTTTTAAACCCATTTATAATCATAGAAATGACAGGAAACTTGCACTTTGAGCCCGTTATGCTCTTTTTTCTAGTTTGGGCCTTTTATAAATTACAAAAACGAAAATGGGTTTGGGCAGCGCTATTAATTGCTTGTTCTATCGCTGTTAAATTAATTCCATTGTTATTTTTACCCATATTCTTTCAGTGGTTCATGAAAAACGAAAATCATTCGGAACAATCAAAAGCTCAAAAATTAAAAAAGTTAGTTTGCTTTTATGCCCTAATATTTGGAACTTTACTACTCCTATTTCTGCCTTTTTACACCCACGAACTCATTGGGAATTATACTAAATCTATCGGTTTATGGTTTGGTAAATTTGAGTTTAACGGAAGCTTATACTATGTATTAAGAGAAATAGGGTATACTTTTCGAGGATATAATGAAATTGCTATTATTAGTAAAATAACAGCCTTACTAACGATTGTATATTTACTGTATCGCAGTATCTTTGTCAACTCCATCAAAGGGCTAGAGCTTTATACCTCCCTTTTATTTGGAATTAGCTTTTACTATTTTACTGCCGCTACAGTGCATCCTTGGTACATTGCTACACCATTGATTCTGGGTGTATTTAGCACTTACAAATTTCCTGTTTTCTGGTCTTTACTGCTTTTTTTAACATACCAGACATATTCGCAGACCACATGGAAAGAAAATTTGTGGTTCTTAGGGGTGGAGTATTTGTTTTTGTATTCTTTTTTTGTTTACGAAACATACAGCAAATACAAAGCACAAAAAAAATTAAAATTATAAATTTCTTCTACTAAAAGAACAAGAAATTTCGTATTTTGACAACTTATTTTCTACACATTATGAAAAGACTTACCATAAAAGACATTGCAAAAGAATTTAGTGTTTCCATATCGACGGTTTCAAAGGCTCTAAACGACAGCTATGAAATCAGCGTAAGCACCAAAGAAAAAATAAAAAAATACGCAAAAGCACATAATTACAAACCAAATTTCAATGCATTAAGTTTAAAAAACAGGCAAACAAAAACAATTGGAATTATCATTCCAAACATGCTAAATTACTTTTTTGCCCAAGTATTTAACGGTATTGAAAAAGTGGCAAATGAAAAAGGATATAAAATAATTTCTTGTATTTCAAATGAATCCTACAAAAAAGAAGTAGAAACTATGGAAATGCTTTCCAATGGAAGTATTGATGGTTTTATTCTTTCTCTAGCAGAAGAAACTGTATTAAATAGCGACTTCAAACACTTTGAAGAAATATTAGAAAGTGGAACTCCTATTGTAATGTTTGATAGGATTGCAGAAACTATAGAATGCGACAAAGTAATTACTGACGACTTTAAAGGGGCCTCAAAAGCTGTGAAATACTTGACCAAATCTGGCAGTAAAAACATTGCTTTCGTCTCTACGATTAGTAATCTAGAAGTCGGTAAAAAAAGACATCAAGGATATTTAAAAGGTCTAGAGAAAGCAGGATTAACGGTGAATAACAATCTCATCATAAATATTTTGGAAGACGACTACAAAGAATACGAAAATATTTTAACCCCAATATTTGAAACGAATACTATCGATGCTGTGATTGCTACCGATGAATCTTCTGCAATTGCAGCCATGAAAGTAGCACAGAAAAAAGGTCATAAAGTACCTGAAAATTTTGCAGTTGTCTGTTTTTCTAATGGTATTCTTGCAAGACACTCACAACCTAAAATGACCACTGTAAGCCAACACGGGGAAAAAATGGGCGCTACGGCTGCAAAATTACTGATTGACCGATTAGAAAATAAATCTGAAGAAAAAGAAGCTCCAAAAACAGTGATTATCAAAACAGATTTAGTAGAACGAAACTCGACTAAGAAGTCTTAATACATGAATCTAAAAAAAGTAAAACTAGTCGTTTTTGATATGGACGGCACACTGTTAAATACACAAGGCCGAGTAAGTCAATATTTTTTTGAGCTTTTTGAAAAGCTACAAAAACAACAAATAATTTTTTGTGCTGCTAGCGGAAGACAATACAATAGCATTGTAGAAAAGCTCGCACCCATTAAGGAAGCTATACACGTTATTGCAGAAAATGGTGGCGTTGCTAAAAAGGGAGATGAAGTTTTATTATTAAAAAATATTGCACCGTCAAAAGTAAATGAGATCCTACCTGTTTTAAGAAATATAAAAGACACAAATATTGTTTTATGCACTTTAGAAACAGCTTTTATAGAGAGTACAGACCCCCACTTTATACATTTATTTCAGGAGTACTACAGCAGCTATCGCATCGTAAATGATCTCTCGGAGGTAGTAAAAACAAATCCTGTTCTAAAGATAGCTGTGTATCATTTTTCCTCCTCAGAAACTTTTATATATCCAAACATTAAACACTTAGAAAATGAATATCTCCTAAAGGTCTCTGGACCAAACTGGCTAGATATTTCTACCCATGGTGTGCACAAAGGAAGTGCATTAAAAGAAATACAACAACTTTTAGATATTTCTAAAGAAGAAACAATGGTCTTTGGAGATTATCTCAATGATCTTGAAATGTTTGAAGAAGCAGACTTTAGTTTTGCTATGGAAAACGCACATAAATCACTAAAGAAAATTTCAAAATATACTACTAAAAGCAATACAGAATTTGGTGTTGAAGAAGTATTAGAAAAATTACTGCAAGCAAACACCCCTTCCTAAATTCATAAAAAACACGATCTCTAGTGTTTCTTTGCATATTTTTAAACGTATTGCCATTAACTTAAGATAAGTAATGCCTCCTTCATATTTGTATGCATCCATTTTATAGCCTACATAGAATACATATACTTATGCCTTCATGTTAAATTTTCAAAGAATCTGTTGATTCAATTCGCGCTCTATAAAACTTCAAAACTAAGGACTATTTATCGCATATAATACATTTAAAATAGCGCTAGCGCTATTGAATGCTTGTATTTAAACTAAAAGCAAATCTTTTAGTTTGAAACCTAGTAATGCTCAAAACAAAAAGTAAAATAAATTAATTATTGGCAGTGTTTAAAATGGGGCACTGCATTCATAATTGAAACTGTAGTTACTTTTTGTTTTTTAAATCTTTATTCTTCATTTCCAATGCTGCTCCAAAAACAATTCCTAACGATAACCACAACCCTATATTATCTGTTAGCACCCCAACTACAGTTCCGAATACCAATCCCAATCCAATAAAGCGTCCTTTTTGTGTGTTTTTTTCTTTCATTCTCTTTTTAATTAGTATTCCAAATGAACTTAATTACTTACGTAAAAGCATAAAATATTAAACATTTTCAAAAATAACGGTCGTCGAATATTACCCGATATCGCCTGTAAACACAACTTATTTAGAATGTCAAACATAGCAGAATGCAGGGAAAATTGCTCTAAAAATAACACGCTCATCAGTTCGCATTAATTTTTTCAAACTTTTGAATCCCTTTTTCTTTAATTCCACTTTTAAATGCAACCATAAAAGAACGATGCCGGACAAGACAAATATCTTATATTCTAAGACTTTTTAAACTACCGCGCTCTTCTTTTTTTTTGCTATAATTTACAGCTCAAGAGACACAACGAGCCCCTCATTACTTCTCACATTGAAAACTGTTTGATCTTCAAAAATCAAATACTGCCCTTTAATGCCAACCAAAACACCTTTATAAGAGGGTGTCTTTATAATATTTAAACTTTTTGGTTTCTCTGGATATTTTATCACTGGAAAATTCAAATTGGTTACTGTACTATTTTCGATAAAATACGAGGCTGCTTCCTCAGGAATATACTCTTTTAGCCGCTCGCGCCATTCTACTAAACTTACTTCTTCAATTTCATTTTTCAGCATTTTTCGCCAGTTGGTTTTATCGCCAACATGCTTCTTTAAGGCCACCTCTGTAATACCTGCTAAATACCGATTTGGAACAGCTACAATTTCTATGGCTTCGTGAGCACCTTGATCTATCCAACGCGTAGGCACTTGTGTTTCCCTTGTAACCCCAACCTTTACATTTCCAGAATTGGCCAAATACACGATATGTGGCTGCAATTGCACAGACTTCTCATATGCTAAATCCCGGTCTTCCTTATCTAGATGTGCCGTACTTAACTCAGGACGCATGATCCAATCTCCAGCGTTTGGCGCATCAAAAAAACAAGATTTACAATAACCCTGCCTGTAAATTTCCTTATCTGAATAACAATTTAAACACTCATAGCTTACAAAACTCAAAGAAATTTCTTTATTTAGCAACTGATTCATATTTAAAAAATCAGCACGCATATCTAAATAATACTGAATTTCAGTAGCATTTTCAGTCATCATTTTTTTTAAAACTCCCTGGTACTTCATATAATAGGTTTTACTGTTTATAGTTTTCGATTTTAAAGCTATCTTCGTTTCCATATCGAACAAAACAAATTTACGAATTTTCATGGCTTTTCAGATTATCAACTCTATAATTTCTTGGTTTTTAAAAAAACGAAAACATCAAATTGAGCTATTTTTAAAATACCCAATCGAAGTTCAAAAAGAATTATTATTGCAGCTTGTGCAGACTGCTAAAAACACGGAATTTGGAAAAGAAAATAATTTTGCTGCAATCAAAAGTCACATAGATTTTGCAGCCAACGTTCCCATTCAAAAATATGAAACTTTCGAACCCTTAATTGAGCGCTGTAGAAAGGGAGAACAAAATTTATTTTGGCCATCTACCATTAAATGGTTTGCAAAATCTAGTGGCACCACCAACGCAAAAAGTAAATTTATTCCAGTCTCGGAGGATGCCTTAGAGTATTGCCATATGAAAGCTGGTAAAGACATGCTTTGTCACTACATCCACAACAATCCAGAAACCCACTTGTTTACCGGAAAGGGCTTGCGCTTAGGAGGTAGCTCAGAAGTCTATGAAGACAATGGCTCTTATGTTGGCGATTTGTCTGCTATCATCATTGAAAACATGCCTTTTTGGGCAGATTATAGCTCTGCCCCTTCACAAGAAGTAGCCTTAATGAGCAACTGGGAAATTAAAATGGATGCCATTATTGATGAAACTGTTCATGAAAACATCACAAGCTTGGCAGGAGTGCCAAGCTGGATGCTTGTTCTTTTAAATCGAGTGCTAGAGCGCACTGGGAAAAAAAATATTTTAGAAGTGTGGCCAAACCTCGAAGTCTATTTTCATGGAGGTGTGAATTTTAATCCCTATAGAGAACAGTATAAAAAAATGATTCCGAAAGCAGATTTCAAATATTACGAAATCTACAATGCTTCTGAAGGCTTTTTTGCTTTGCAAGATATCAATAACTCTAAAGAGCTATTGCTCATGTTAGATTATGGAATTTTCTATGAGTTTATTCCAATGACAGAATACAAGGGCGAAAACTCGCAAACAATTACGCTATCAAAAGTAAAAATCGATGTGGATTATGCCTTAATAATCTCAACAAATGCCGGACTCTGGCGCTATTTAATTGGAGATACCATCCGTTTTACGGCATTAAAGCCTTACCGAATTAAAATTACAGGACGTACAAAACACTATATAAATGTTTTTGGTGAAGAACTGAATATTGAAAATGTCGAAGACGCTTTAAAAGTGGCTTGCAACAAAACACAGGCTTCAATTTTAGATTACACCGTAGGACCAATCTTCATGGAAGGAAAAGAAAAAGGTGGACACGAATGGATAATTGAGTTTAGTAAAAAACCCAGTGTTTTAGGTGCTTTCGCTACCTTTTTAGACACAGCATTAAAAGACATCAATTCAGATTATGAAGCAAAACGGAATTTAAATATCACCCTAATGCCACCAAAAATACACCAAGCAAGAGATGGATTATTTTATAGTTGGTTAAAGAAAAAAAACAAACTAGGTGGACAACACAAAGTACCGAGACTTTCTAACTCAAGGGCATTTATAGAAGAGCTCTTGACCTTGTAAACAAACGATTTATAGTTTATAAATAGTGCTAAATCTTACGTTCCACCACATAATCGATCATTGTTTCCAAAGATTTCTTATACTCTGAATCTGGAAAATCTTGCAATAATGCCAAGGCTTTTTGCTTATGTTCATTCATTTTTGTCATGGTATACGCAATACCGCCATGATCTTTGACAAAAGCAATTACCTCTTTCACCCGTTTTTTATCTTTGTTGTGCTTCTTTATAGAATTGATCAACCAAGCTTTCTCTTTTTTTGAACAGGTATTTAAAGTGTAAATTAATGGCAGCGTCATTTTTTGCTCTTTAATATCGATACCTGTTGGCTTTCCTATTTTAGCATCAGAATAATCAAACAAGTCATCTTTTATCTGAAAAGCAATCCCTATATACTCACCAAATTTTCTCATTTTACGAATGCAATCTTGATTTGCACCTACAGAAGCAGCTCCAATTCCGCAGCAAGCAGCAATGAGTGTCGCCGTTTTCTTTCTAATTATATCGAAATAAATGGCCTCCGTAATATCTAGTTTTCTTGCTTTTTCTATTTGTAGTAATTCACCTTCACTCATTTCGCGAACAGCAATGGAAATTAATTTCAATAAATCAAAATCATTATTATCAATGGATAATAACAAACCTTTTGACAATAAAAAATCACCGACTAAGACTGCAATTTTATTCTTCCAAAGTGCATTTACTGAAAAAAAACTTCTCCGCATATTGCTGTCATCCACAATATCGTCGTGCACTAAAGTTGCCGTATGAATGAGTTCTACTACGGCAGCTCCTCTGTAAGTCCGTTCATCAAAACCACCGTTGGAAACCATTTTTGCAACCAAAAAAACAAACATGGGACGCATTTGTTTTCCTTTCCTACGAACAATATAATAGGTAATTCTATTTAAAAGGGGGACCTTAGAAAGCATGGAATCCTTGAATTTCTCTTCAAAGAGTTCCATCTCATTTTGAATGGGAAGTTTTATTAGTTCTACTGGTTTCATAGAGTAGCAAAGATATGGGTATTTTCTAATTTGTAAAAGGCGTTTTGGTTATTTTTATCTTAAAAAAAGGGCCTCGGCAAACGCTAAAAAGAAGACCACAATACAAAAAATAAAATACTATCTTTTTTTTGAATAAGAATTAAACTAAGAAAGGATAGCAAAATCTGCTTCCATAAAATTGTTCCTCAAATAGTTACTAAAAGCCAACTAAATAAACAGTTTATATTTTAAAATCAACTCAGAATAATACGATACAGATTCCAAAACTGTGCATGATCTTTATACAATACGCATTAAAACAAAAACAATACACAATGTATTCCAATCATAAAAAGACCAATTATATCTGAGCATTTTGTGTTTTTCCAAACAAAAAAAACAAAGTAAAACATTTAATTTTTGACTTGGTTTTTTACTATAATCTTTTACATTGGAAACGAAACTTCCATTAACTTTTATTCGCCAACTGCCCACAAGCAGCATCAATGTCTTTCCCTCTACTTCTTCGAACGTTTACAGTAATATCGTGCATTTCAAGGTTAGAGATATAGTTATTTATTGCAGCAGAACTCGCCTGCTGAAACTCGCCATCGTCAATTGGATTGTATTCGATTAAATTCACCTTACAAGGGATTGCCTTACAAAAGGCTACCAAAGCCTTAATATCTTCTTTGCGGTCATTAATTCCGTCCCAAACAATATATTCATAGGTAATCGCTCTACCTGTTTTTTCATACCAATATTCCAAAGACTCCTTTAAATCTTTCAGTGGAAAGGTCGCATTAAACGGCATTATAGAAGTTCTAACCTCATCTATTGCCGAATGCAATGAAACGGCTAGATTAAATTTCACTTCTTCATCTGCCATCTTTTTAATCATTTTTGGCACACCAGAAGTGGAAACTGTAATTCTTTTTGAAGACATTCCCAATCCCTCAGGAGAGGTAATCATTTGTATGGATTTCATCATGTTTTTATAGTTCATTAGGGGTTCTCCCATGCCCATAAAAACAATATTTGACAATTTATGACCAAAATACAGCTGACTCTGTTTGTCTATTACCACTACCTGGTCATAAATTTCATCTGGATTTAGATTCCGCATTCTTTTCAATCGAGAAGTTGCACAGAATTTACAATCTAGACTACAACCCACCTGACTAGAAACACAGGCTGTTGTTCTCTTTTCTGTTGGAATTAATACAGACTCGACAATCAAACCGTCGTGTAATTTAATTCCATTTTTAATAGTCCCATCCTTACTTTTCTGCATGGAATCTACTTTAATATGATTGATCACAAAATTAGCAGCTAACATCTCTCTCGTTTCCTTAGAAATATTGGTCATCGCGTCAAATGTATGCAAAGACTTACTCCAAAGCCATTCATAAACCTGGTTCCCGCGAAAGGCTTGGTCGTTGTTTTCAACAAAGAAAAACCGCAGTTCTTCTTTTGTCAATGCTCTGATGTCTTTCTTTTTACTCAAAATAAAATACTTTAAATATAAAATGATTCGAATTGAACTTCACTGCAAAAATATGCATAAAAAAACTGACACTTGAGTCAAGTGCCAGTTTTAAGCTATTCGTTTTTTAATGCTTATATAATTAACATCGCGTCTCCATATGTGGAGAATTTATACCCTTCTTTTATGGCTACTTTATAAGCTTCCATAATAAAGTCATAACCACCAAAAGCGGCTGCCTGCATGAGTAAAGTAGACTTTGGTAAGTGGAAATTTGTAATCATAGCATTGGCAATACTGAATTCATGCGGAGGAAAAAGGAACTTATTAGTCCATCCTTCAAATGCGTTTAATTCTTGTTTCGAAGAAACTGAGGACTCTACAGTTCTCATTACTGTGGTACCTACCGCACAAATTCTTCTTTTTTCTTTTTTTGCTTTGTTAATCATTACAGCTGTTTTCTCAGGAATGACAATCTGCTCAGAATCCATTTTATGTTTTGATAAATCTTCTACTTCTACCGCACTAAAAGTTCCCAAACCAACATGCAATGTCATTTTAGCAAAATCCACACCTTTGATCTCCAAACGTTTTAGCAAGTGTTTCGAAAAGTGTAAACCTGCACTTGGCGCGGCTACAGCTCCTTCATTCTTAGCATAAATAGTTTGATATCTTTCTGTATCTGAAGGCTCAACCTCTCTCGCAATTGCTTTTGGAAGTGGCGTTTGCCCAAGTTCTAATAACTTTGCTCTAAATGCTTCATAAGAACCATCGAATAAAAAGCGCAAAGTTCTACCTCTAGAGGTCGTATTGTCAATTACCTCAGCTACTAAACTATCATCTTCTCCAAAAAACAACTTGTTTCCAATCCGTATTTTTCTTGCAGGATCTACTAAAACATCCCACAATCTATTTTCTGCATTTAGTTCTCTTAATAAAAATACTTCGATTCTAGCACCCGTCTTTTCTTTATTCCCAAACATTCTTGCAGGAAAAACCTTCGTATCGTTTAACATCAGGACATCTCCCTCGTCAAAATAATTAATTACATCTTTGAACTGCTTGTGTTCTATCGTTCCTGCTGCTTTGTTCAACACCATTAAACGAGACTCATCTCTGTGCTCAGCTGGGTAAATTGCCAACAATTCTTCTGGTAATTCAAATTCAAAATGCGATAATTTCATATATTTATATCTTATAAAAGATGCAAAGATACGATATCGGAATAGGCGTTGTCAAGTGTTTCGCCTTTTAATTTACACTACTTCTATTTGTATGCCAACTTGTTGCATGTCTTCCCAAAATTTCTGATAGGATTTTGTCACTACCTCTGCATTTAAAATCTTAATTGGAACTTTTAAAGCTAGCGGTGCAAAAGCCATGGCCATCCGATGATCATTATAGGTTTTAATAGCAATATTTGCATGCATGTCAAAAGAACGACCTAAATGCAAGCTTTTATTTGTCACTTCAATCACAGCTCCAAGTTTTGTTAATTCATCTTTCAATGCTTCTAATCGATCTGTTTCTTTAATTTTTAAAGTATGTAACCCTGATAAATTGCAAGAAATTCCCTCAGCAAAACAAGTTACGGCAATTGTCTGTGCAATGTCTGGAGCGTTTTTAAGATCAATTTCTAAAGTTTCTAAACGAGACTTTTGCTCCTTTTTTAAAATAATAAAATTTTGACCAAAAACAGTGGTTACTCCAAAATGCGTATAGATTTCTGCCAAACAAGAATCGCCTTGTAGACTTTCTTTTTTGTATGCGGACAACTGAATGGATGTACCAATTTCTGAAGAGGCAACTATGGAGTAAAAATAACTTGCAGACGACCAATCTGATTCGACGATAACCGTTTGTTTTTTTATTATTTTTTTTGACAATACTTTAATTTTGTTCCCAACAAAACTAGCCTCAATACCTAATTGATTCAATAAACTCAGCGTCATTTGAATGTAAGGAATGGATGTGATTTCACCTAGCAATTCAATTTCTAAACCCTTTTCTAATTTCGCAGCAATTAATAACAACGAAGAAATGTATTGACTGCTTACATTTCCATTTATTTGCACTGTCTCTTTGGTCACTTTTTTTCCCTTGATTCTAATCGGTGGGTAGCCTACTTTCTCCTCATAAGAGATCTCTGCTCCTAAATCTTTCAAAGCATTTACTAAAATTTCAATAGGCCTGTTTTGCATTCTTTCAGACCCCGTTAACACAACTTCTCTCCCACTTTTCACAGCAAAATAAGAAGTCAAAAACCGCATTGCCGTTCCTGCATGTCCAATATCTATAGTTTCAGTATTTGAAGAAAGTGCGTGCTGCATGTGCACTGCATCGTCTGAATCTGATAAATTATCAATTGTAATCTCTGAAAATAAGTTTTGTAAAATTAGTAATCGATTGGATTCACTTTTAGACCCAGAAATGGTGATTTCTTCATTTATTTTCTGCTGCTCTAAAACATTTAACAATATGTCCATTCTAAAAACTGATTTTAATTCTTACTTTTAACGCTCAAATTGATACCGAAATACTATGAAAAAATACTTTTTCTTAACTATTTGCATGCTTCTTGTTACACAGGTCAAAGTTACTGCACAAAAAAATGCTACCAAAGTTTCTAGCGAATATTTTAATACGGCACAATGGAGAAATATTGGTCCATTTAGAGGGGGGCGAAGTGCCGCTGTTACGGGTGTCTCCAATAAAGCAAATCTTTTTTACATGGGTGCTACTGGCGGTGGTGTTTGGAAAACCACAGATGCGGGTAACAGTTGGCAAAATATTTCTGATGGCTTTTTTGGTGGATCTGTTGGATCCGTTGCCGTTTCTGAATCGGACCCTAATGTTATTTATGTAGGTATGGGCGAAAAAACCGTTCGTGGCAATGTGTCTTCTGGGAACGGTATTTGGAAATCTGAAAATGCAGGTAGAACATGGAAACAAATGGGATTAAAAAATTCTCGACACATTCCAAGAATGAGAATTCACCCAAAAAACCCAGATATTGTCTTTGCAGGAGTGCTAGGGGACTTATACAAACCAACTCAAGAAAGAGGTGTTTATAAATCCATTGACGGCGGAGCACATTGGAAAAAAGTATTGTTTTCAAATGAGAATGCAGGAGTTGTAGACTTAATAATCGATCCAACCAATCCTAGAAACTTATATGCTACCACTTGGAATGTGCGAAGAACTCCTTATAGTTTGTCTTCTGGTGGCGACGGTTCTGCACTTTGGAAAAGTACCGACGAAGGGGAAACTTGGACAAATATCTCGGAAAACAAAGGCTTGCCAGCAGGAATTTGGGGAATTAGTGGGGTAACCGTTTCACCGGTAAACCCTGATATTGTTTGGGCATTGATAGAAAATGAAAAGGGAGGTATCTATAAATCTATAGATGCTGGTAAGACTTTTAAACTAATTAATTCTGAAAGAAAATTAAGACAAAGAGCTTGGTATTACACGCGTTTATACGCAGACACGCAAGATCAAAATATTTTATATGTGCTAAATGTAAGGTATCATAAATCTACCGATGGTGGAAAATCATTCCAGACTTATAATGCTCCTCACGGTGATCATCACGATTTATGGATTGCACCAGAAGACAATCAAAGAATGATTATTGGCGATGATGGTGGTGCACAAGTTTCTTTTGACGCCGGTGAAAACTGGAGCACTATGAACAACCAGCCTACTTCTCAATTTTATCGAGTTACTACAGACAATCATTTTCCATACCGGATTTTAGCAGCACAACAAGACAACTCTACCATCCGAATCTCTCACAGAACTTCAGGTCAATATATCACAGCATCCAATTGGGAAGAAACAGCTGGTGGCGAAAGTGCACATATTGCCGTAGATCCATTAAATGACGACATTGTATATGGTGGAAGTTATGGTGGGCTGTTAACGAGAAAAAATCATAAAACAGGAGAGACAAGAGCTGTAAATGTTTGGCCAGACGACCCAATGGGGCATGGAGCAGAAGATTTTAAATATCGATTTCAATGGAACTTTCCAATTTTCTTTTCACCAAATAATAAGAAAAGACTGTATGCAGCCTCTAATCACTTACATATGACAGAGAATGAAGGACAATCTTGGAAATTAATCAGCCCAGATCTAACAAGAAACGACCCTAAAACCTTAGGTAGCTCTGGCGGACCAATTACCAAAGACAACACAGGTGTAGAATATTACGGAACTATATTCGCAGCGACAGAATCTGCACTAGAACCAGGTTTAATCTGGACAGGTTCTGATGATGGAATGATACATATTTCTAAAAATAATGGTGCCTCTTGGGACAATGTAACGCCGAAGAAAATGCCAGAATGGATGATGATAAATTGCATTGAAGCCAATCCTTTTACAAAAGGAAGTGCGTATGTTGTAGGAACAAAATACAAATCTGGAGATTACAAACCGTATCTCTACAAAACAGAAAATTACGGAAAATCTTGGGAAAAGATTACCCAAGGAATAGGAGAAGAAAGTTTTACAAGAGCTTTAAGAGCAGATCCCAAAAGAAAAGGATTGTTATATGCAGGAACAGAAAAAGGAATGTATATCTCTTTTGACGATGGTGAAAACTGGGATTCTTTTCAACAAAACTTACCCATTGTACCCATTACAGATTTGTCCATTAAAAATGATAATTTAATTGCAGCAACACAAGGTAGGGCGCTTTGGATTATTGACGATTTAACTCCTTTACATCAATTAAATTCAGCTCTAATAGAACAAGATGTTATTTTATACAAACCAAAAGATGCCTACAATATGCCCGGTGGCAATGGTAAAACTTCTAGAACTGCCGGCACCAACCACGCCGGTGGGGTTTCAGTAAACTACTTCATCAAAAAGAAAAATGATAAGGATACCATCGCTCTTTCTTTCTATGACACGAATAACAAACTGATCAAGAAATATGCAACGAACTTTGATAAGGAAAAAAAAGAGGAACTATTGAAAATTGAGAATGGAAATAATGTTTTCAACTGGGATATGATGTATCCAGGTGCAGAATCTGTAGAAGGAATGATTCTCTGGTGGGCTTCATTAAATGGACCAATGGCTTTACCTGGAGCTTATAAAGTTGATTTGTCAGTGAATGGTAAAAAGACATCTAAAAATTTCAACATTTTACGCAATCCAACTTCCGAAACAACTGAAAGTGACATGAAAATGCAGTTTGACTTCATCAACGATATCAACTCAAAAATGACTGAAATTCATAAGGCATTAAAAAACGTGAAAAAAGTTAGCAATCAAGTGAAAGCCTTAAAGAAATCTATCAAAGATAAGGAAAAGTACAAAGTGCTGCTAGCGTATGCAGATAGCTTAGTGAAAGATCTAACTACAATCGAAGAAACCTTGTACCAAACAAAGTCTAAAAGTGGTCAAGATCCGCTGAATTTTCCAATTCGATTGAATAATAAGCTGGCGCATTTAAATTCTTTAACCAGAATTGGACACTACGCTCCTACGCAACAAGCAATCGATTTTAAAAATGAAATTACAAAAGAAATTGATGCTGAATTGGCACAACTAAAAGTACTCTTCGAAAACAGTGTGAAAGAGCTTAACAAGCAAGTAAAAGAAAGTGATATTGATTTAATTCGATTGGAGTAGTTGTTAATTTCTTATCGAGAAGGGAAATATACTCTTTTCAATGGGGGAAATTAGCGCGATAGACAAAAACAAAAAAGCGACTTTTAAGTCGCTTTTTTAATTATTTCGTTTTTTTATTGGTGACATAAATCCCGTAAAAAGTGCTTAAAAACACCTTCAGTGCCCAAAAATTCATCCATTTTCCATCAGCAAAATTCACTTCGTTTACGAGGTCAAAATCTCCTGCAAATATTGCTTCCCAGCTATTCATTAATAATGAAATCGCAGTAACCATTACAAAGAACGGAATGGCAACTTTTGATACATTGTTCCAAAAAAGCGGTTGTTTTGTTTTTTCTAAAAAAGTCATTTATTTCAATTTTTGATTGTTGTGATGGCGGTCGTGATCGCGTTGTGTCTTAATCTCTAATTTTTTTTCAAAAGCGTCTTGCAAATTGATACCCGTTTGATTCGCCAAACAAAGCAAAACAAACAAGACATCTGCTAACTCCTCTCCAAGATCTTTATTTTTATCTGATTCTTTTTCACTTTGCTCTCCGTAACGCCTAGAGATGATACGTGCAACCTCACCAACTTCTTCGGTCAACTGCGCCATATTCGTAAGCTCATTAAAATATCGCACACCGTGCTCTTTAATCCAATCGTCTACTTGTTTTTGAGCGTTTTCTATATTCATATTTCTTTTTTTAAAAGATTGAAGATTCTAAGGCTCAAAGATAGTTTTTCTATAAGAACTTCGTTTGTTTGTGTATTTAAAAAGAAAATTACGAACAAAGTGATAGGTCCTTCGAAACTTAAACGCAGCCCGATTGTACCGTTAGCACAACAAGAATATTGGTGCGTGCGCAATACAATTAAATTAATACAGCAAATATTACATTCATGACCAACATGTTGTGTTTCTCTAAAATGCTTTGCTATTCTCGAAATATAAAAACTGCGCTCTTAAAATAAAACACAACATCGATCAGAAACGCTGCAACTCCATTTAAAACGCAACAAAATTATGATTTATCCTTTTTAATAAAAAGATAAATCATTGCGGCCTGATACCCCGAAGCTATATTTTCTCAATTTTCAAGAAAATACACATTCTAGGATTTTACAAAGCGTTTATTTCCACTTTATACCGCAACCAACACTAGGATTCTGATTTTCTAAAACACCTTTATTTTCTAACAAATTATCCATCGCATTTCGAATATCTTCCCCTGTTACAGGTATACCGTTCCCCGGTCTAGAAGCATCTAATTGTCCATGGTACACTGCTTTTAAATCAGCATCAAAAACATAGAAATCTGGAGTGCAGGCGGCATCATAGGCTTTTGCTACTTCTTGTGTGTCATCAAATAAATACGGAAAAGGATAGTTTAAATTTTCTGCTACCTCTTTCATAAATTGTGGACCATCTTGCGGATAATTTTCAATTTCATTAGTGCTAATCGCCACAAAATGTATGCCTTTTGATTGGTAATCATTTGCTAGTTGTATCAGTCCCTCATTGACATGCATCACAAAAGGACAATGATTGCAGATAAACATCAGTACCGTTCCTTTTTTTCCTTTTGCTTTCACTAGAGAAAGTAATGTATTGTTTACCGCATTTACCAATTCAAAAGCAGGCGCTTTTTTTCCAATTGTAAATTCTTTAGATTCTGTTAGTGCCATTGTTTTATTTTTATAAGATTATTAAATTCTGTCGTATAAAATATGAGAAGTATACAAAACTAACGAATTTTCGTCAATGATTGTCATCCTGTAGACTCTCGGCGAAAGACAACATCTCGTTTTTAAAACGAATAAATACCTTGTTTAAATGCAAAGATTATTCATTCTCTTTTTTTCTGAGTACCTTCTGAAAAAACTTAGATCTCTTCGGCCAACGCCTTTGCACAAATATAGCCACCAGTCCAAGCATTCTGAAAATTAAAGCCACCCGTAACGGCATCAATATTTAAAACTTCCCCTACAAAAAAGAGCGCACTGTGTTTCTTACTTTCAAAACGTTTGAAATTAATTTCTTTTAAGTCAACGCCACCAGCAGTTACAAATTCATCTTTAAAAGTGGTTCTGCCATTTGCATTGTACCTCCCTTTTGTAAGTTCGTTTGCTAATTTATCTAATTGAATACTATTTAAATCTGCCCAATTTTGGGTTTTAAAAATATCTGAAAACAACACAAAACGCTCCCACAATCTTCTAGAAACCTCTTTAAAAGGAGATTTTAAAATAACCGTTTTGCGCGGTTCTTTCTTCTTCAAATTCAGCAGGACATTTAACACCTTATCTGTTGGCCTTGACAACCAATTTACTTCTACATTGTATTGATAGTTTTTTTCCGCTAAAATTCGTGCGCCAAAGGCAGAAAGCTTCAAAACTGCAGGTCCGCTCATTCCCCAATGGGTAATTAATAAAGGTCCAGATGCTTCTAATTTTGTTCCTACAATGTTAACGGTTGCATTTGGAACAGAAATCCCCAGCAGGTCTACCAATCTTTTATCATTAATATTGAAAGTAAATAAAGAAGGAACGGGTTCGATAACTGCGTGGTCTAGTGTTTCACACAATTCCCATACTTTTTTAGAACTCCCTGCCGCAATCACTAATTTATCCGCTTCAAAAGTTTGCTTTTTGGTATGAACCATCCATTTTCCGTCCAAGAGATTAACAGAATTTACCCCATAATTTGTCAACACTTTAATTCCTAAAGTATCAATTGCTTTTTGGAAACAGTCTATAATTGCCTGACTTGTGTTGGCCTCTGGAAAAACGCGATTGTCACCCTCAATTTTTAAAGGAACTCCACGATCATCAAACCATTCAAAAGTATCACCCGTCATAAATTGATGAAAAGGCCCTAGCATTTCCTTTTCTCCTCTCGGATAAAATTTTACCAATTCTTTTGGTTCGAAACATGCATGGGTAACATTGCATCTTCCACCACCAGAAATTCTCACTTTTTGCAAAACATCCTTTCCTTTTTCAAGAATCGTAATATCTAGATCAGGGTTTTTTTCTTTCGCATTTATGGCCGTAAAATATCCCGCTGCTCCACCTCCAATAATTACTATTTTATTCATTTTCTACTATTATAAAATCATTTCTGAATACCTCAACATTGTTTCAAAACCTTTGTCTTTAAAATATGCTGGTGTGTCCTCATTTCCCGTGACCAATACGAAGTCACCACCCCACGCTCCTAAGCTTTTTACTTCCCCGTAGTAATCCGAAAATAATTTTTCCTTTACCGGTGGAAGCTTTATAATGGAACTGATTATTTGCTCGTGTTGCACAATTAGCTTGTTAAAATCTACAATTGAATCGACCTTTAAAAACGTCTCAGCAATCTCGGAAACCGCTGTAATTTCTTTCTGAAAATGAATCCCACTTTCTCTAAATTTTGCAATTCCTTGTTTAGAATCTTGCTTGTGATTCAAATGCATAAAAAACAACTGCTCTTTGAAAATCGGGTTAAAAACGACAGGCTCTACTACTGGTTTTGCGTCTTTAATCGTATAAAATAATGGGGTATTATTTTGTGCACAAGCAATATCATACCCACTTCCTTTAAAAGAGTTCCACAACAATTGAAACGCATCTACTTTTGCCCAACTGGCAATCGAATTTATTAATGTAGAAGACGTTCCCAAACCCCAATTTCGAGGAAATGTAAGATTCGTTTTCACAAGAAAACCATTTTCTGAATTTAAAAAACCAGAATTCACACGCTGCGCTTCTTGTAAAATGGATAATAAAGTCTCTGCAATCACTTCTGCATTTCCTTCGGTATTTGAATCAAAAGTGCAATTTAACAAACGTAATTTTGGAAGCTCAAAAACGGCTTCAAACCAACATTCACCGGTATGTGTAAAACTACCCCAGATTAATTGTGGTTCTTTGATGTTTTCGACATGTAAATCTTGACCAAATTGTGTTGGCAAAGCCAAAGATTTTGCACCATCTAAGACTAAGTACTCACCAGTTAGTAAAAGTTTTCCGTTGGAATAATAGTTCATTAATTTATCTGTATAAGTTTGACTGGCAGCTTAATTACCTCTTATTAATTTCTTTAAACTTTAATACAACAGCGGCATGGGAAACTGTTTGCCCTTCAAAAAAGTGTGTTATTTTTTCTTTTTCGTGCACTGTTGCTCCTAACTGATTTAAAATATTATGCAAATGCATTTTCATGTGACCGTGCTGAATACCGATGGTTGTTAAAGCTCTTATAGCTGCAAAATTTTGAGCCAATCCTGCTGTTGCAATAATTTGCATTAATTCTTTGGCAGAAGGTTGCTGTAACATTTCTAGAGACAACTTTGCCAAAGGATGCAATGCTGTAATACCTCCAACGGTTCCCAAAGCCAGCGGCAAATCTAACCAAAATCTAAAAACACCATTATCGATAGTGCAGTGAGATAAACTTGTATAATTCCCGGAAATTCCTGCATAGGCATGCACTCCCGCTTCTACAGCTCTAAAGTCGTTACCTGTGGCTAAAACAACAGCATCCACACCATTCATAATACCCTTATTGTGTGTTACAGCGCGATATGGTTCTATTTCTGCAATTTTAACTGCCTGGTAAAATTTCTCTGCAAATTTTTGCGGATTTTCAACTCCTAAGTCAAGGATATTGCAAGACACCTCTGCACGTACCAAACATTCTGGAACATAATTAGATAATATACTCATTACAATTTCAATTTCATCATTTCTAAACTCAGCTGCAATTGCCTCTAAGCAAGAATTAATGAAATTTGCACCCATAGAGTCCATTGTTTCAAAAGTAATATGTAGTTGATAGTAGTTTGCTAGTTTGTCGGTTTTGTCGACTAGATCGATGTCTAAAATTCCACCACCACGCTTTTCCATGTTTTTCGTAATGGATTTTGTAGCTGCTAATAATCGTGCTTTGTTATTTATAAAATACGCTTCCAAAGCTGCTGAAGCACCTGCAAACATAAAATGCACATGTCCTACCTTGGTAGTTCCTAAAATTGTAGTTCTAAAACCTCCTTTTGTACTCCAAAACTTAGCAACCAGCGATGCTGCAGCAACTACAGAACTCTCTTCGGTTACCATTGGTATTGCATATTCTTTCCCGTTTATTAGAAAGTTTGGCGCGACGCCCAAGGGCAAGTAAAAGTTAGAAATTGTATTTTCTATAAAGTCATCGTGTAATTGTTGTAATTTTTTATCCTCGTGCCAATATTGCTTTATGGTTCTGACGGCGTTTGAATTATTCTTAAAATAATTTTCTGCCAACCAATTTATTTTTTCCTCTTTTGTTAATTTGGAAAAACCCGATATCATCTTTGTCATTCTATGCTTTAAATAAACTGCTACAAAGATAGATGAATCTAACACACTAGTTAAAAATTTCTTAAAAAAGTCTTTTTTATTCATTGTTCGCAGCATGGGGAGAACCCTTTTTAAATAATATTCAACAAAAAGATTGCTTTATTATGAATAGATATAAATACCTGCGATTTGTTTGAATAAAAATGAGAAAATTATCAATTAACCATAATATTTATTGATATACTTCATAAAAAAGTCTAATTCTAAAAGCTATGGAAAAAAGGATTTTGGACGTAAATTTATATCAGAATAATAGAATATATAAAACCGATAGAATTATGAAAAATGTAAGCATTACTATTTTAGTTTTAGGGCTCTTTTGCACGAGTTGTGCAGTTGTTAGACCAGGAGAGGTTGGAATTAAACAAACTTTAGGAAAATTTTCTAAAGAAGTTAAAGTGCAAGGTACTGTGCTTTATAATCCGTTTATCAGTAGAGTAATAAAAGAATCCACAAAAACCAGCAATATAAAACTCGTTTTAAGCTTGCCAAGTAAAGAGGGTTTGAGTGTGAATTCTGAAATTTCAATTTTATACCGATTACAAGCAAATAAAGTAGCCTCTGTTTTAGAGAATTTAGGTCAAAATTATGAAGATGTAATTACGAGTGTTTTTAGATCTGCAGCTTCTGATGTTTGTGCAAAATTCTTTGCAAAAGATATGCATTCTGGAATGAGAGCAGATATAGAAAATGAAATCTTAAAAAAGATGAAAGTTAATTTAGAGCTGCAAGCCGACGGTGTTGATTTAATTGCGGTGCTGATGAAAAGAATTCAATTGCCAAGTGGTTTGGCAAACTCTATCGAACGAAAACTGCAAGCAGAGCAAGATGCCATGAGAATGGAGTTTGTTTTGGATCAAGAAAGGTTAGAAGCAGATAGAAAAATTATTAATGCCAAGGGAGAAAGAGATGCTCAAATTATTATCTCAGAAGGACTAACAAAAGAAATCATCAGAATTAAAGCAATTGAGGCTTTCAGAGAGCTCTCAAAATCTACCAATGCTAAAATTATTATTACCGATGGAAAAACACCTTTTATTGTGGGTAGCCAAGAGACTGAAGTAAAAAAGTAAATCTTAACAAGGAGTTATAAATAGAACGAAACTCGACAAGCCGCTGTGCTTCTCGAGTTTTTTTTATGTCTGCACCTCAAAAGACCAAAATTAATTACCGCTTTGAGCGAAACAGAACGCACCTCACATAATATGCAGATAGCAGCCTCTTTTAATCGTTTTTCAGCATTATTTTCGTAACCTTGACAAACTTTTATTCAAACGATGTTATTCATAAAAAGAACCTTCATTTTAGCAGCGATAGTGCTGCTTGTTAGTTGCAAACAAAACCCTACAATATCCAATAACTTCAGTACAGGATCAAAAGAAATTACCTTAGACGAAATTTGGAACGGCACTTTTTCTCCAGAAAAAATGAATTCTTTAAATTCTATGAATGGTGACTTTTATGCGCTCTTAAATGTGGATACTACTGGAAACACAACAGTAGACAAATACAGTTACAAAACTTTAGAGAAAGTTGAAACGATTGTAAATAGTGCCAATCTAAAAGAAATAAACCGTTTTTCTTCCTACAGTTTTAATGAACAGGAATCTTCTTTAATCTTGGGAACTGATTTTAAAAAAATATACAGACACTCTTTTACAGGTACTTTTTACTATTATCAGATTGCTTCTAAAAAACTAATACTCATCGGCAAAGATATTCAAGAACCCACTTTCTCTCCAGATAGTAATAAAATAGCCTACGCTAAAAACAACAACCTGTTTGTATTGAATCTTACAAATGGCAATACCAGCACTCAAATTACAACAGACGGCACGTTTAACAAAATTATAAATGGAATTACTGATTGGGTTTATGAAGAAGAGTTTGGCTTTGTCCGCGCCTTCGAATGGAGCAAGAATAGCAAATATATAGCCTTTTTGCGTTTTGATGAAAGCAATGTTCCAACGTTCTCTATGGATCTAGTTGGAGAAGACAATTATCCAGAGCAACAAGTTTTTAAATACCCGAAAGCTGGAGAAAAAAATGCAGAAGTAACTTTGCATGTGTATACTGTCTCTTCAAAAAGCACCAAGAGAATTTCTCTTGGCGCCTATGAATACATTCCCAGGATAAAATGGTCTAATGATGCGGTTACTTTAGTTGCAACCACTTTAAACCGCCATCAAAATAATTTAAAGTTACACAAAGTAGATGCTTCCAAAAGTACCGCTACTTTGCTTCTCAATGAAACTGATAAAGCATACCTCGACATTACAGACAACCTTACCTTTTTAGACGACAATAGCTTTATTTGGACAAGTGAAAATGACGGGTTTAACCACATTTATCACTACGATTTCTACGGAAAATTAATCAATCAAATAACAAAAGGAGACTGGGAGATAACCAATTATTATGGGTATAATAAAGGTAAAAAAACTATTTATTATCAATCTGTAGAAAATGGCTCTACAAACAGAAGTGTGTTCTCTATTCAATTAGATGGAAATAATAAAAAGTTATTAAGCAGCCCAAAAGGAACAAACACCGCTTCTTTTAGCAAAAACTTAAACTATTTTATCAATACGCACTCCACTTCAGAAATTCCACCTATATATTCTTTAATTACTGCCGAAGGTGAAATATTGCAAATAATAAAAGATAATACCGCCTTAAAGACAACCTTATCAGCATATAAAATCAGTAAAAAAGAATTTTCTACCATTACAATTAATGGCAATGAATTAAATATGTGGATGGTAAAGCCTGTAGATTTTGATGCAACTAAAAAATATCCTTTGTTACTCTTTCAGTATTCTGGACCAGGATCTCAGAAAGTGGCCAATACATGGAACGGAAGTAATGACTATTGGCACAATATGTTGGCTCAAAAAGGAATGATTATTGCCTGTGTGGATGGAAGAGGAACTGGTTTTAAAGGAAGTGATTTCAAAAAATCTACCTATTTAAATTTGGTGAAATACGAAACTGAAGATCAAATCGCAGTTGCAAAAAAATTAGCGGTGCGTTCTTATATTGACAGCAATAATGTTGGTATTTGGGGATGGTCTTTTGGAGGTCATATGAGCACAAACGCATTGTTAAAAGGAAGTGCTGTTTTTACCACAGCTATTGCGGTTGCTCCTGTAACTTCTTGGCGTTTTTATGACACTGTTTATACAGAGCGCTTTTTGAGAACTCCACAAGAAAACCCAGAAGGATATGACGAAAACTCTCCCATCAATTACGCAGAAAAACTAAAAGGAAATTACTTATTAGTGCATGGGACAGGAGACGACAATGTACACATACAAAACAGCTATAGAATGATAAACGCATTAATTAAAGCAAATAAACAATTTGATATGTTTATTGTGCCAGACAGAACACATTCTATTAGCAAAGGAAAAAACGTGCGACTCAATTTATATACAAAAATGACAAATTTTGTAGAAATGCATTTAATTAATAAATCGAAGAATTCAACAAATATAAAAGAATAAAAAATATGAATAATTTAGTGAAACAGCCACATGAAAAAGAGCTTTTTGGACACCCTGTAGGCTTGTATGTATTATTTTTTGTTGAAATGTGGGAACGATTCTCATATTATGGAATGCGCGCTATTTTAACATTATATCTTGCAGCACCAATAATTCTTGGAGACCCTCAATCTGGTTTTGGATGGTCTAATGGAGAAACACTCTCTTTCTACGGCACATATACCATGTTTGTCTACCTCACCTCTATTCCCGGGGGTTGGATTGCGGATAAATTTATTGGTCAGAAAAAAGCAGTGATGTTAGGAGGTATTTTACTGTGTATTGGTCACAGTATTTTAGCGATTGATGCACAATGGGCATTTTTTACGGGATTACTTTTTATTGTGATTGGTGTTGGATTTCTTAAACCAAATATTTCAACAATGGTGGGTGGCTTGTACAAACTAGGCGATGATAGAAGAGATAAAGGATTTTATGTTTTTTACATTGGTATTAACTTAGGCGCTTTTTTAGGTGCCTTAATTGTAGGAGCCGTTGCTGCTAAGTACGGATGGCATTCCGGTTTTGGTCTGGCTGGAATAGGAATGGCATTAGGTCAAATAGTGTATATGTACGGGACAAAATACCTAGGAACTGTTGGCGAATTTATAGGAAAAGCAGACTCGCCGAATAAAGATCTTTTAAAAAAGCCTCTAAATAAAATAGAAAAAGATAGAATGCTTGTTATGTTTTTATCTTTTTTAATCATCATTGTTTTTTGGGGAGCATTTGAGCAAGCTGGTGGGTTAATGAGCTTGTATACCGATCAAAAAACTGACAGAATATTATCATTTTCATTACCGCTAATTGGCAATGAAATTCCAGCCGCTGTCTTCCAATCTATCAATGCCTTCTTCATTATTGTTTTAGGAACTGCTGTTGGAAGTTTCTGGCACAAATGGAAAAACAAAGGGAAAGAATCCTCTTCTCTATTTAAAATGGCCATTGGTGTTATTATAATGGCCTTTGGATTTTTATTTATGAGTAAAGCAGCCTCTGAAATATTAATGAACGGCGACGAAGTAGCAGAAAAATCAGCAATGATTTGGCTTGTTCTTGCCTATCTTTTTCACACAATAGGAGAATTATGTGCTTCACCCGTTGCCTTGTCATTTATCACAAAACTAGCGCCAATAAAATATGCCTCATTTATGATGGGTGCTTACTTTGCCGCAACTGGTTTAGGTAACAAAGTAGCAGGATTTATTGGTGGCCTTTCAGAAAATGCTGGGGATTTTGAAATTTTTACGGGCATCGCAGTGACTTGTACTCTTTTTGGTCTTTTGATCATTGCAATATTAAAACCTTTGAAACGGTTAACCCATGGTGCTGAAGATTACAAAGGAACGAAAAACGAAGAAACAGGAGGTTTTGAATTGGCAGAGAACTAAAAATATTTAAAACCTCATACTTTAAAAAATTATGAGGTTTTTTTTGTGCTCTAAACCAGTATGCAAAAAAAGTTTATTTTTGAACTCCTTATGATATACACGAAAACAAAACATATGAAAAAGATATTGTTCATTTTAATAATTGTGGTATCCATCGCAAAATCAAAGGCGCAAGAAAAAGTAAACTGGCTTACTTTTGAGGAAGCAATTGCCCTAAATAAAAATACCCCAAAACCAATTTTAATTGATGTGTATACGGATTGGTGCGGATGGTGCAAGAAAATGGACAGCGATACCTATTCAAATCAAATCATTGCAAAAATTATCAATGATAATTTTTATGCAGTAAAATTAGATGGCGAAGGGAAAAAAGATATTATCTACAAGAAACAAACTTTTACATTCCAAGAAAACGGAAAAAAAGGCTATCACGAATTAGCAGGGGCATTATTGAATGGAAATCTCTCCTACCCTGCCACAGTTTTTATGAATAAGGAAGAAGAGTTGATTCAAAATGTACCTGGCTATCACCAAAAGGAAGAATTTGAAGTACTGCTCACTTTTTTCACGAATGAAAATTATAAGAACTACAAATGGAAAGATTTTGAAAATAATTTCAAAAGCAACTTTTAAGGCTCGTTTTCTAAAACAAAAGCACCTTTTTGGGCCGTGTTGTAGAAATGAATCTTATTTTCGACGGAAACCGTTCTCCAATGATCAACCTGACTTTTATAGTTGGAACCATCGACTACAATAAGACTTGGTTTTAAAGTTTCGAAAAGTCTCTCCAAATTAATTTTTGGCGAATGTTGTAATATGACGATCGGATTTCTTAAATTTTGGATTTGATACATACCTAAGCTATCGACAAGTAAAATATCTTGAGAATTGAAACGGATATAATTCTTAAAATTTATTTTTTTTATTGTGCTAAAACGCTTGCCACTTAGATAAGGCTTTAATACTTTCATTGCTGTTAATTTCACCGAATCTACAGAGGATTGAATTTCCAATTCCTTTCCATTTCTTAAACCGATAATGGCAGCTCTACTTTTATGAAATACAATGAAAGTCTCCGCATCATTTGCGCATATTTCTTCAAATAAGTATGCACTTTGAAGACAAAGTATTGCCAGTAAAAAGCAACCCAAACGCCAAGTGTTCTTTTTTATTAAAAACAGCACGCCTGTAAAAAGGAGCCCATAAAAAACCAATAGCATTAAAAATGAAATTCCTAAATCTTTAAACAAAAAACTCTCTTGAAGTGAAATCCAATTCACAAAACCATTCATTAAAGAAATTAAACCTCCATAAATCACCACTAAAAAAGAAGGAAGCAACTGCAGTAGTGACAATACTACTACTACAATTCCACCCATTAAAATAAACCCTAAAAAAGGAATAATAACGACATTAGACACTATAAATAATCCAGGAAATTGATGAAAATAATAGATACTTAGGGGCAAGATTCCTGCCTGTGCAGCAATTGATACTGTAATTAACTGCCAAATTTTTCTACTTATTATAAACCTTGGTGAATACAGGACCACTAGTTTTGGTTGCAGCCATACAATTCCAAAAACAGCTAAATAACTCAGCTGAAACCCTACATCAAAAAGAAACATTGGCTTGACAATTAACAGTAATAACATCGAAGATATTAAAGAAAATTCAACACGATTCCGGCGCTTTACTGCCTGCCCAACGGCTACAAAAGTAAACATGGTTACGGCCCGCACCACAGAAGCAGAAAGTCCCGCAATAAAAGCAAACGCCCAAAGCATCAAAACAATACTAAAAGCTTTTAAATACCTCCCGTTCTTTCGTTTTTCCAAAGGAGATAAAAGAAAGGTTAAAATCAGTAGGATAATGCCCACATGTAGCCCTGAAATAGCCAAAATATGGATTGCGCCTGCAGCTGCATAATGCGATAATAACTCTTTAGAAACGGCTTGTCTTTGACCTAATAATAGGGCACTAAGTACCGCAAGCTCATCCTTTTTAAAACCTTGACTTGACAAAGAATATTGCACTTTATCTCTAAACCCTCCTGCAATGCCTTGAAGTGTAATCTGCGATTTTGCATATTTAAGAAACTGATAGTTCTCTAAAAACAACTGATGATAAATGCCTTGTTTTGCTAAGTATGCTTTGTAATTAAATTGACTTGGATTTAACGGAGGCAACACATTTGTGAAAAAAGAAGAAACTAGAATTAGCTCATCCACTTTAAGATTTTTAATGGTGCTGTCTTTTTGTAGGTTTAGCAAAATACTTCCCCTTGTTTCCTCTTTGTTTACTTGAATAACTTCGGCCCTATATTTTTTGTGGTAAAAAGTAGGATTTAGAATCTTTGAAATTCTTAAAACAACTTTGGAATCTCTATTTAAAAAGGAAGAATACGCATTTTTGAAATTTCGAGTATCATGGATATATACCGAGGAAATTCCGATAATAAAAAATAAAAGAAAAGCAAGAAGTGTGCTTTCTTTTTTTTTTGGACCCCAATTAGAAAAAGTAATAAAATAAAAAAAACAAAGAAGATCTTCGGGAATCCAAAAGTCCAAATTTGACTATAAAATTGAATTGTGATTCCAAAAATCAAAAACACCAACAAGTGCAAAGGCACATATTTGAATAAAGGGTTCATAGCAGGCTGAAGTTACTAAAAATAAATAGCAACCTGCACTTTTCTTACACAGCTTCTTTCTAATTAAAATCCTTTACAACCAAAAAACCTATAGGCAAGATCTTATTTTGATATTTTTAGTCCCGCTATAATTTGAGATGCTACTTTTCTTGAGGCCCCTTTTCCTCCTAACTTTTTCTCTAATTCAAAATAAGATAAAAACATGCTTTCTCTATTGGAAAACTCTAAAATCTTTGTGAGCTCCGCTTTTAAATCCTTCTTGTTAAAATTAGATTGAATTAATTCTTTAACCACTTCTTTGTCCATAATTAAATTTACCAAAGAGATGAATTTAAGCGTAATAATCCTTTTTGCAATCTGATATGAAATCGTTCCGCCTTTATAGCAGACCACTTGTGGCACTTTAAATAATGCTGTTTCCAGAGTTGCCGTGCCAGAAGCAACCAAAGCAGCATAAGAAACACTTAATAAATCGTAGGTTTTATTATTGATAAATGCCACTTCTGTAGCACCTATAATTTTTTTATAAAAAGACCAATCCTGACTTGGAGCTCCAGCAATCACAAATTGATAGTCTGAAAAATTAGGAACTAAGGTCAGCATTACAGACAGCATCTTTGTAATCTCTTGCTTTCTACTTCCTGGCAACAAGGCAATAATTTTTTTATTACTCAGATGGTGCTCTTTTCTAAAGTGTACCTCAGCTACTTGCACCCTATTTGCAATAGCATCAATTAAAGGATGCCCTACAAACTCGACTGAATATCCATGCTCTTTATAAAAACTTTTTTCAAAAGGAAGAATGACAAACAACGCGTCAATATCTCTTTTAATATCTTTTATTCTCCGCGCCCTGCTTGCCCATACTTGTGGAGAAATATAATAATTGGTCTTAAAACCCCGCTCTTTTGCCCATTTAGCAATTCGCAAATTAAAACCAGAGTTGTCTATAAAAATAAGCACATCAGGAGAAAAAAGTGCAATGTCTTTTTTACATAATTTTATAAAGCTCAACACTTTAAATAGATTTTTCAAGACTTCAAAGAAACCCATAAAAGCTCTCTCTTTATAGTGACTGACAAGAGAACCTCCAGCAGATTGCATTAAGTCCCCACCCCAAAAGCGAATGTCTGCACTGGCATCTTGGCAATACAATTCTTTCATCAGATTTGCACCGTGTAAATCACCTGAAGCCTCGCCAGCAATTATATAATATTTCATACCTCTTCAACTATTTAGTCGAACACCGTCAGCCTTATAATGAAAAGTGCTAAACTGTGTCCAAGGAAATGATACTTTTTAATTTAGCTTAAAAATTAATGTTATCAATGCGATCATTATCGTGGCAAAAAGTACTCCTTTTGCCCTGTTATCCTGTCTCTTTTTAATAAAAATAAAAAATACAAATAGATTAGGAATCGCAGCCAAAGAAAGAACTCCCCCTTCTAAACCACGTTCTTTTATCATTTCTAAAGAGACTTCAAAACTATAGACAATACAGTACTCTAAATATAAAAAAGCACCTCCCAACGTGGCAAATATGGCTATTAAATAACCAATAATAAAATCTTTTTTTACAACTCCCAAGCATTTAATTTTTGAATCATATGATGTGCGGTCAGATCAAATTGAACCGGTACCACAGAAACATACCCATTTTCTAATGCATATATATCAGTATCTTGTTCTTTGTCTTTACAAACAAATTCTCCTGAAAGCCAATAGTACTCCTTGCCAAATGGGCTTGTACGTTTGTCAAATTTTTCTTTCCAAGAGCCATTTGCCTGTCTACAAATCTTAATACCTTTAATTTCGTGATTTTTAAAATCAGGAATGTTTACATTCAAAACCACCCCTTCCGGAATTCCTTCTAACAAGGCATTCAGCACGATTTTCTTCACGTATTCCTCGGATGCCTCAAAGTCAGCATCCCATTTATAATCCAATAAAGAAAAACCGATTGCTGGCACTCCTTCGATACCAGCTTCAATTGCAGCACCCATTGTGCCTGAATAAATAACATTAATAGAAGAATTTGCTCCGTGATTAATTCCAGAAACACATAAATCAGGCTTTCTATTTAAAACTTCATTAATCGCCATTTTTACGCAATCTGCTGGAGTACCGGAACAGGTATATTCTAATTGTGGACCGTCATCAATAGTAATTGGATTGCACGTTAATACCGTATCCATTGTAATTGCGTGTCCCATACCACTTTGTGCTTTATCAGGGGCAACTACTACCACGTCGCCAATCGCATTCATTGTCTTTATCAACGCTCTAATTCCCGGAGCTGTAATTCCATCATCATTTGTGACTAAAATCAACGGTTTTTCTTGCATATTGCTTTCTTTTAACTGCAAATGTACTTTATTTAAACTATTTTCTTTTTAACAATTTGTAAAGAATATAAGAACACATTTTTCTTTAAATTTGTAAAGAATATTTTAAGATACATGACAAAATACCAAAAAAACGTTTGCCAGTGCCACGTTTAAAAAAGGTTTTATTCTAGAAACTCAGAAATAAAAAAGTAATATTAAAATTACACACAACACAACAGGTTTATGAAAATCACAAATAAATTCACCATTGCTTTTATTGCATTTTTACTAATTTTCACAAGCTTACAGGCAAACAATACGTTTGATACAGATTCGGATCCAGAAAAGGATAAAATATTAATTTATGTTTTAAAAAATATTTTAACCAGAGGACATTTTGTTGAAAAAGATATGAACGATGCTTTTTCAGAGCAGGTCTACAAAAACTTTATTGACGGTTTAGATCCCAGTAAACGTTATTTTACACAAGTAGATTTAAAGAAGTTTTCAAGGTTCAAGTATGAAATAGACAATCAATTATTAGCAGACGACGTTGCTTTCTACAATACGGTCTATCAAAGTTTTATCAAGAAAATTAAAAACGCAAAATCCTATTATGGCGCACTACTAGCAAGCCCTTTTGATTTTAATAAAAATGAAAGTATAGACATCGATTATGAGAAAACTCCATTTGCAAAAGACGAAAAAGAACTAATTGATTATTGGCGCAAACAATTAAAATTAAATGTCCTTAGTAGAATTCAAGACAAACTAGAAAAACAAGAAGCGCAACTAAAAGAAGATAAAAAGTTTAATATCAAGTCATTTAAAATTTTAGAAAAAGAGGCCAGAGCAAACATTTTAAAAAACATGGATGAACTGTATTTAAGAATTGAAGAGTTGGAGCATGAAGATTGGTTTTCTACTTTTTTAAACAGTGTTGTTGGCGCTTTTGATCCACACACTACGTATATGGCGCCTAGAACTAAAGAACGGTTTGATCAAGATATGTCTGGTAAATTGGAGGGAATTGGAGCACGTTTAGTAAAAAAAGGCATCTACACGGAAATTTTCGAATTAGTTTCAGGAGGGCCAGCATGGAAACAAGGCGACCTTGAAGCGGGTGACATTATATTAGAAGTGGCACAAGGAGCAGCAGAACCTTTAGACATTGTTGGCATGCGTTTGGATGACGCTATCAAATTTATCAAAGGCAAAAAAGGAACGGAAGTGCGTCTTACCGTGAAAAAGAAATTAGATGGTTCTACAAAAATAATTTCTATTACACGAGATGTTGTTGAGTTAGAGGAAACTTTTGTGAAGTCGTCGATTGTCGAAAAAGAGGGCAGAAAATACGGGTTAATTGACTTGCCAAGATTTTATATTGATTTTTCTGACATCAGTTCTAGGGACTCCGCAAAAGATATGGAAAAGGAAATTGAACGCTTAAAAAGTGAAAATGTTTCTGGACTCCTAATAGACCTAAGAAATAATGGTGGAGGATCTTTAAAAACAGCCATAGAAATTGCTGGTTTATTTATACCCGAGGGTCCTATTGTCCAGGTAAAATTTCGAGGACGCGCACCTGAGGTGAAAAACGATACTGACCCTAAAATGCAATGGAATGGTGCAGTGGTTGTTTTGGTAAATGAATTGTCTGCTTCGGCATCAGAAATTTTTGCTGCAGCCATGCAAGACTATGGGAGAGCTGTAATTATTGGAGGAAATCAAACCTATGGTAAAGGGACTGTACAAAGCGTAATTCCCATTAATAATTTTTATCCAAATTACGAAAAAGATTTAGGTGCTATAAAGATGACCATTCAAAAGTTCTACAGAGTCAATGGTGGTTCTACACAAATTGAAGGTGTATATTCTGATATTGCGATGCCAAATAAATACAGCTATATGAAATTTGGAGAACGCGATTTAGAAGGTGCTTTAATTTGGGACAAAGTTCCACAAGCAAAATACACCAAGACAAATTCCTATGAAAATTTTTCAGAGGTTGTAAATAAAAGCAAAAATCGGGTTGCGTCAGATCCGAAGTTCAAACTAATAAATGAGTATGCAAAATGGTTGAAATCAAACCAAGAAAACACTACATACTCACTGAGCACAGCAATGTTTTCTACAGAAAGTAAAGTACTCGAAAAAACATCGAAAAAATACGCTGCCGCTTTTGAATACAACTCTAACCTTCATTTTAAATCACCTAAATATGAATTTCCTTTGATAAAAAAGGACAGTGTTTTGGGTGACAAACGCGCTGCGTGGCATACCAATCTAGCAAAAGACATGTATGTGGCAGAAGCCCTCAATGTACTACAAGATTTAAAGCTTAAAAATACCCGTAAAATTACAAAGAATTAAATTTATAATAATCTTTAAGACCTGAGAAAATCTAAAATTTTTCAGGTCTTTTTATTTTTTAAACCATGACTTTCCAAGTAACTTTCCCCACAAAATGGTCTGATTTTGATCCAAACAGACACATGCGTCATACTGCTTACAACGAATATGCTGCAGAAATTAGAGTGCGCTATTTTGCAGAACACAACTTTTCAATTGCTGTATTTACAAAGCACAATTTGGGCCCTATCTTATTTACAGAAGAGACCTCTTTTCGCAAGGAAATTCATATTGGCGAAAATATAACCGTAAATCTAAAACTACAAGGAGTTTCTGAAAACAACGAACGCTGGAAAATTGTGCACGAAGTTTTTAACGAGGCGGGAAAACTTTCTGCAATTATAAAGGTCTATGGAGCTTGGATCGATCTTACCAAAAGAAAATTATGCATACCTCCAATAGAAACAAAAGAAATGTTTGATTTTGCAGAAAGAACAGCAGATTTTGAAGCAATCTCTTTAAAAAAATAAATATTACAAATACACTTCTAAAAGTTTACTTTCTTTTGAAATCGATTTTAAATCTATATGTGTTATTGTTGCTGGCAAAAGCAGAGTTTCTCCTTTTCTAAGTGAGAATGTTTCATTTTTGCAATTCAATTCTACAGCACCCAACACACAAATATAGATTACAAAAGAATCTAATTTTGAAAAGTCTTTCTGAAGGCTACCCTCAATAATTAATATGTTCGTAGTAAAGTAAGGAGAGTGTACTAAAGTATTCGAAACATTCTTTTTTGTTTCATACCTTGTTTTATAGGACTCATGGCATTCAAAGTCGATTACATCGATAGCCAAGTCATTGTGTAAATCTCTTAACGCACCCGTCTTCGCATCTACTCTATTATAATCAAACATTCTATAAGTAATGTCTGAAGTCTGCTGAATCTCTGCTAATAAAACACCTGCTCCAATAGCGTGCACTCTTCCAGTAGGAATATAAAAGGTATCACCTTCTGCCACATTTTCATGGTGCATAAGATCTAAAATTGAGCCGTCTGCCACGCTCTTTTGGTATGCATCCTTTGCTAGCTTTTTATCAAAACCGACAATTAATTCTGCAGCTGTATCTGCCTCCATCACATACCACATTTCATTTTTACCAAAAGAATTGTGGCGTTCTTTCGCAATTTCATTTCCTGGATGTACTTGAATAGACAAGGGTGTTTTGGCATCTATAAACTTTATCAACAATGGAAAGTCGTTCCCAAATTGCTCATATACCGGCTTTCCTAAAAAGGACCCTTTGTACTCTTTTATTAAATTACGCAGTGTTCTCCCTTGTAAATTACCATTAGCAACTACAGTTTCACCGTCTTCTACATCAGAAATCTCCCAAGACTCTCCAATATTGGTCTCAGAATAATCTTTATTTAATACCGACTTTAACTTTTCTCCACCCCAAAGTCGATACTTAAAAATAGGAACAAATTTTAAAGGATATAATTCCATGATCTAAATTTTTATTTTTTTATATGAAAAAGCCAAAGTTTCCAATTTAAAAGCATCGCTAGACACTTAAAACACGCGAACAGCACTATACACTTAACGTTTACTTACAGCTTTCTCTTTCTAAATGCAAAGATAGACAACAAAGGCTTTCAGTAGGTCTAATAACAAAAAATAAGAATAAATTGACAAAGCGTTACCAGTAGAAGAGAACACCATTCATGTTTTTAAGGATTGTGCATCAAACAAGTAGCTACCAACAAACTTAATCTTTCACGTTTTATCGATTTCTAATATTAATTTCGTGCCCAAAATATATTTGTGTTAATTTTTGAGAAAAGAAGATGGAACCACAGAAATCACACTGCTACTAAAAGCAAGAAACCTCAACGCATTGTTTACCAATTTGTTGAGGTTTTTACTTGTACAGGCGGAGAGACTCGAACTCTCACACCTTGCGGCACTAGATCCTAAATCTAGCGTGTCTACCAATTCCACCACGCCTGCATAAACTGCAAGTAAACTTGCAATAATTCCCTAGATTCGGGATGCAAATATAAACAATAGTTCTAAACTACAAACGTGTTCATTATAATTTTTCTACTTTTGATCTAGAATTAAAAAAAACCCATTTATGAGTACAATTCAAAACTATATAGAAGAAAATAAAGGCCGCTTTTTAGAAGAGCTTATAAGTTTACTAAAAATACCCTCTGTAAGTGCAGACAAAGCTTATAAATCAGACGTCTTACACACAGCTGACTTTGTATTAGCAAGCTTAAAAAAAGCGGGATGTGATCTTGTAGAGATGTGTGAAACTCCGGGATATCCTATTATTTATGGAGAAAAAATTATTGATAAAAACTTACCTACGGTGCTCGTATACGGGCATTATGATGTGCAACCCGCAGATCCTATAGAACTCTGGACTTCGCCTCCTTTTGAACCTGTAATTAAAAAAACTGAAATTCATCCAGAGGGCGCTATTTTTGCAAGAGGGGCTTGTGATGATAAAGGGCAAATGTACATGCACGTAAAGGCATTAGAATATATGACCACTACAGGAAATTTACCTTGTAACGTGAAGTTCATGATCGAAGGGGAAGAAGAAGTTGGTTCTGAAAGTTTGTCTTGGTTTGTACCCAGAAATATCGAAAAGCTTGCCAATGATGTTATTTTAATTTCAGACACTGGCATGATTGCAAATGACATTCCTTCTATCACCACAGGTTTGCGTGGCTTGAGTTATGTTGAGGTTGAAGTTACGGGTCCAAACAGAGATTTGCATTCTGGCTTGTATGGGGGTGCTGTTGCAAATCCCCATCAATATT
>NZ_CH724148.1:314639-1299437 GCF_000153225.1 Polaribacter irgensii 23-P
AGAGATTGCATCTGCTGTATGGGGTGCTGTGCAAATCCCATCAATATTTACAAAATGATTGCTTCTTTGCATGACGAAAACAATCACATTACCATACCTGGCTTTTATGACAATGTAGAAGAATTGTCTACAACAGAAAGAGCAGTAATGGCAAAAGCTCCTTTTTCTTTAAAAAACTACGAAAAATCTATAGCAATTGGAGCTGTTTATGGTGAAAATGGATATTCGACGAATGAGAGAAACTCCATAAGACCTACCTTAGATGTAAACGGAATTTGGGGAGGATATATTGGCGAGGGTGCAAAAACGGTCATTGCAAGCAAAGCATTTGCGAAAATTTCGATGCGTTTGGTACCAAACCAAGATTGGAGAGAAATCACCGAATTATTCAAAAATCATTTTGAAAGTATCGCGCCAGCAGCTGTAAAAGTCGTGGTAAAACCACATCATGGGGGCCAAGGTTATGTAACTCCTACAGATAACATCGCTTACCAAGCAGCAAGCAAAGCGTATGAAACTAGTTTTGGTAAAACACCAATTCCACAAAGAAGTGGGGGGAGTATTCCTATTGTTGCTTTGTTTGAACAACATCTAAAAAGTAAAACAATTTTAATGGGATTTGGCTTAGATTCTGATGCTATTCATTCTCCAGACGAGCACTTTGGAATCTGGAATTACCTTAAAGGTATTGAGACCATTCCGTATTTTTATAAATATTTCACTGAATTGTCAAAAAAAAATAACTAGAAATCTTATGAAAATAGCCCTACCGAAGATAGTACTGTTTGGTATCTTTTTTATGTTGCTGGTAAATTGTTCTAATTCGAAAGAACGAAAACAATTTACTGTTGCAGAATATGAAGCCGCAGCAAAACATATGGACAGAAATTTGTATTCTTTGGTTTACAACCAAGTTTCTGAACGTTCATTTGTAAATGGAAATAAACTATTTTATTCAACCACAAACAAGGACGGAAAAAAGTTCGTTCTCGTGGATGTCACCTCTAAGACAAAAGAAGCTGCATTTGACCATAAAAAATTAGCTAAAGTATTGTCCTTAGAAATGAACCAAAAAATAAAAGCAACGGCTTTACCAATTTCAAATATTTCTTTTTCTAAAAATTTAAAACAGCTCTATTTTACAGCTTCCAAACAAAAATATTCCTACCATTTAGAATTGTTTTCACTGTCTGCAGTTTCATCAGGAAGAAAAAGTGCAAGTAAAAATGAACACGTTTCTCCAAACGGCAAGCTAGCTGCATATATAAATAATTTTAATCTTTGGATTCGAAATATAGAAACGAATAAGAAAACACAACTTACTTTTAATGGTAAAAAAGACTATGGCTACGCCACTAACAATGCAGGTTGGACTAAGAGCGATGGAGCTGTTTTAAAATGGTCTCCAAATTCTGATAAGATTGCCACCTTTCAGCAAGATGCTAGAGGCGTTGGTATGATGTATTTAACCTCTACAAACGTCGGCCACCCGAGATTAGAGGCCTGGAAACATCCACTTCCTGGAGATACAGAAATATTCAAAATTGAACGTGTTATTATTCATTTGGGAAAAAGACCAAAAGTAGTGCGTTTAAAAATGGCTCCAGATCTTCAAAGAGGCTCTACAACGGACCATATTGCCGATAGAAGTAATGAATTATTAGATGCACAATGGAGTGAGGAAGGAATAAAATTTGCATTTGTTTCCGGTTCTAGAGATCACAAAATTGCGCATTTACAAATTGCTGACGCCAATACAGGTATTGTTACCTCTATCCATAAAGAAGAAGTGGACACCTACTATGAATCTGGAGTTAATCATGAAAACTGGAAAGTCTTATTTGACTCCAATGAATTTATCTGGTATTCAGAAAAAACAAATTGGGGCCATATTTACTTGTATGATCTGGAAACTAAAAAGCTAAAAAATCAAATTACTTCTGGTACTTTTATTGTAAAGCAAGTCCAACATATTGATACAGAAAATAGATTCATTTATTTTTCTGCAGGTGGAAAAGAAACGGGAAACCCGTATCATGATTACCATTACAAAATAAATTTTGACGGCAGTATTATCACCAATTTAACCCCTTCTAAAGGAACACATACGGTCACCTTTTCAGATGATTACTCGCTGTTGGTTGACACCTACTCAACAACTACCAACCCACCAATTGCTGTTTTAAGAAATGGGAATGGAGAAGAAATCATGAATTTAGAAACGGCCGATATTTCTGTATTAAAAGAAAATAACTGGCAAGAGCCCATTGAGTTTTCTGTCAAAGCACGTGATGAAAAAACAGATATTTATGGAATTATGTGTATTCCTTCTGATTACGATGCCACAAAAAAATACCCTGTTTTAAATTATATTTATCCGGGGCCACAATCTGGGAGTGTCGGTGATTATCGTTTTAAACCTGTTTGGAGAGATTTTCAAGCAGTTGCAGAGTTAGGTTTTATGGTAGTTGCTGTTGACGCTATGGGAACACCAATGCGTTCTAAATCTTTTCATGATGCCTATTATGGAAATATGGGCGATAATGGTTTACCAGATAATATTACTGCAATTAAACAACTTGCAGAAAAATATCCAGGAATGGATCTTGAAAAAGTTGGAATCTGGGGCCATTCTGGTGGCGGATTTGCATCTACAAGAGCTGTTTTTACATATCCTGAGTTTTATGACGTTGCAGTTTCTGGTTCAGGAAATCACGACAATAGAAATTATGAGGCAGATTGGGGAGAAAAATGGCAAGGACTTCTCATTGCCGGCAATATGGAGGGAAAAACAGACGGAACTACAAATTATGACAATCAAGCAAATCAATTATTTGCGAAAGATCTAAAAGGGAAATTGTTAATTACACATGGAACTATGGATGATAATGTCCCCCCTTCAAACACATTGTTAGTCGTTGAGGCCTTAATTAAAGCAAACAAAGATTTTGATATGATTTTTTATCCAAATCAGAGACACGGCTATGGAAATATGACAAAATACATGACTAGAAAACGTTGGGATTATTTTGTAACTCATTTATTGGACGCAAAACCAGCAAAAGGTTTTCAGTTAAAATAACATGCTTATAACGCTTGCTTAAACAGGAATTATAAACATCAAGACCTCGGTTAAAACAGTCCGAACTATAATTTAATAAAATTATAACATGAAACATCCCTTTTATCTGCACCTCTTTTTTATCGTTATTTGTTCTTTAAATCTTCAAGCACAAGGTTTGTTAACTGAAAAAGATATTTTTTCAAGACAAGATACACTGAGAGGCTCTATAACACCCGAAAGAGTTTGGTGGGATTTGACCTATTATCACTTAGAGGTCACTGTAGCACCTGATAAAAAATATATTTCAGGAAAAAACACAATTAAATATACCGTTTTAAATGTGTACCAGACAATGCAAATTGATTTGCAAACACCCTTGCAGATGACAAAAGTTACGCAAGATGGCAAAGAATTAGCGATTATTCATGAAGGAAATGCGCACTTTATTAAACTTACAAAAGCACAGGTAATTGGCAACACAGAGAGTATTATTGTGCACTATGAAAGCAATCCGAAAGAAGCTGTTAACGCTCCTTGGGATGGCGGATTTTCATGGAAAAAAGACAAAAATGGCAATCACTTTATAGCCACTTCCTGTCAAGGCTTGGGTGCGAGTGTTTGGTGGCCCTGCAAAGACCATATGTATGACGAAGTAAAAAGCATGCGGATTAGCGTTACAGTTCCCAGTCATTTAATGGATGTTTCTAATGGTAGATTGGAAAGTATAGAAGACCATGGCACTACTAAAACGTACAACTGGTTTGTAAATAATCCAATAAACAATTATGGCGTAAATGTAAATATTGGAGATTATACTCATTTTTCTGAGACCTTTGATGGAGAAAAGGGTCCTTTGGACATGGATTATTATGTGCTAAAATACAATCTCGCAAAGGCAAAAAAACAATTTACCGATGCTCCCAAAATGATGAAGGCTTTTGAGCATTGGTTTGGACCCTATCCTTTCTATAAAGATGGTTATAAGCTCGTAGAAGTTCCTTATTTGGGGATGGAACACCAAAGTTCAGTCACCTATGGAAATGAATTTAAACAAGGGTATTTAGGGAGCGATTTATCCGGCACAGGTTGGGGGTTAAAATTCGATTTTATAATTATTCACGAATCTGGTCATGAGTGGTTTGCAAATAACATTACAGACATCGATGCCGCAGATATGTGGATTCATGAAAGTTTTACCAACTATTCTGAAAGCCTATTTTTAGACTATTATTATGGTAAAAAAGCAGCGTCTGAATATGTGATTGGTCTTCGAAAATCGATTGCCAATAAAACACCTATTATTGGCACCTACAATGTAAATAAAAGTGGATCATCAGATATGTACAATAAAGGTGGAAACCTATTACACACCTTAAGGCAACTAATTGATAATGACAAAAAATGGCGCCTTATTCTTAGAAAAATGAATGCTCAATTTTATCATCAAACAGTCAAGACAAAACAGATAGAAGATTTTTTAAGTACAGAAACTGGTTTTGATTTGAATCCATTTTTCAATCAATATTTAAGAACTATTAAGATACCAACTCTTGCCCACAAAATTGAAAACGACACTTTAAAATATCGTTGGACGAATACAGTTCCTAATTTTGAAATGCCTTTAAAAACTACTATTAATGGTAAAGAAAAATGGATCTACCCAGCAAGTAATTGGAAAAGTTTAGCGCTAAAATCAGCCGGTACTAGTTTTCTAATTGATGAAAATTTCTATGTTTTTAATAAAAAAGTAGATTAATCCAACCTACTATTTAAAACAAAATATTATTTTAAAATGTATGCTTTTATAATGAAATCTGTTTTCGGGTATTTCTCGCGTATAAATTCATTTCCAAACTTTGAAATCGCTTCTTGTTTTCTTCCTAGCTGCCCTCCATAACCATCGTAAAACTTTAAAACATTCTCTTTTCCAGCAATTACTCTTGCCACTACGGGAAATCCTATAACACCAGAATACGCCAGTTTATCTAGACGGTAATTGTCTTTTAAATTGATAAATATTTGATTAGACCGACTTTTTACACCGCCTCTAGCAAATGCAATTGTCATCGCGTCGCTTTTTAAAGTTACTGGTTCGTCGGCTATGCCACTGCGCTCCCAACTACTATTTACTAGCGTATCATTGTGAATTCCAAATTGCGCTACAAAATTAGGAATTACTCTAAAAATAGAAATATCTTGATAATAGTTTTTTGTAATTAATTGAAACAATCTATCTACACCATTTGGAGACCACACTCTTTTTGCTTCAATATCAAAGTTTCCTTGTGTAGTCTCAAAACGCGCTTTAAAAGTTTCAGGTGCCTCAATTTTTGTCCATTTTTCTTTAAATAGTTTTGGACTACAATTACATAATAAAACAAGGATTACTCCATACACTACTTTTCTCATATCACTCAATTAAAAATGCGAAGATAGAAAAACCTTACTACTCTCTAAATGTGTAAAATTCATTATTTTGCTCTATACATATAGAATAAAGACTATTAGGACCATGCAATCCTCTAACACCAAGGAATAATTAATGCAGTATCTATGGAAACGTAACAAAGCATTTTTTTTAAGATTTATTAGAAGATTTCTCAGAACCAAGACCAGCAACTAAAACGGTAGCTAACCTGTTAAAAAGAATTCATGATAAAAGTTTTATTACGTATTCATTGTTCGAGAAATCTAGAAAATATACTGCTCTGATTAAAAACCCGACTATTTTTCTAAGCATGTAAATAGTTTAATTAAAAACTTTTTTAATGATTCTGCAAGTCAGTTTGCATCTTTCTTTATCAAAGAAACCAATCTCACGACAGCGCAGTTAGAAGACTCAAAAAAATAATAGACAATCAAATTAAACAGCAACAAAAATGACAATCTACCCACTAAAATCTGCAAGTTGTTTGGCTTTATTATTAATTTTTTATCACGGTGCTCTAAAAAAAGAAAAGATACACCACTTAAATCGTTTTTATTTATTAGGAAGTGTTCTGTTTTCATTTTTAGTACTGCTAGCCTCTGTTAAGACGAACACAAAGTAAGTAATTGTAGGGTCAATGAAATATTTTTACGTCCTGATTATGTAACTGCTTCCGAAATAATTATTAAAGACGCTACGCTTAACTATTGGCAACTATTTATTGGTTTTACCTATTAATTTCTGTTCTCTTCTTAATTCGGTTTCATGTTAATTTATTTAAAATAAGCATAAAAAGAAATAGCAAGGCCACCTTAATTCTGGTCGAAGATCAAATTCTACCACCTACTTTTCGGAACTGTATATTTATTCATAAAATAGACTGCGTATATAATAAAACTGAAGATAAACTCTTTACACACGAGTTAACGCATGTGACCCAAAACATCCCTTAGATATTTTAATTGTCGAATTGCTACAAGCCGTTTTTTGAATCAAACCACTTTTTATATTCTTAAGGAAAACGGTGCTGGTAAATCATGAGTTCTTAGCAGAGGAAAATGTAATCAATCAACATCAAAACACATTCAAATACCTGCATTTATTATTAAACAAAGCTACTTGGGAAAAAGACCTAAAAATAACAATGCTCCTACACCTCCCATTCCAAAATCACTAAAAAGAAGTAAATACGTATCAAAAATTAGAAAACCGCATCAAATTAATTTTAATGCGGTTTTATTATACTGAGAAAAATAATTATTAATCTACATTGTCATGTAAAAATGAGTTGTTCGATTTAAAATTTATACCATCCTCATCTGTTTGAATCGCTGTTTTAGACCTACTAATTGGCGCATCTACATTCAAATCTAACCCCTGTCTTTTATAAGCCGGCTGCCGCTCAATTTCATCTATATTTTTACTAAGTTGATCGTTGAACTTATAGTTGAATCCCTTCATTTTTTCGCGTCTCTCCTGCGCTCTTTTTTGAAGTTCGAGAATTGTCAAATCTAAAGGAGAAACTTCTTCACTTCTTGTTTCAATCGCGTTTATCTCTGACTGCGGCACTCTTGTTTTTAATTCAAATTGAATTTCTTCTTCAACAGCTTCAACCTGTATTTGTTTTACTGCTATCTGAGAACTTTTTCCAATAGTGGGCTTTGCGTCGAAATCTTCTAACACAAAACGTCTCTCCTCTGCCTTAGGCTCAGAAACAATTTCTTCTTCCTCAACAACCTCAATACTATTGATATCTATAGCAAGCTTTTCATTTTGTGTATATTTCACTTCTTCGGCGAACTTGACCTCTGTGTATGTATTTAATGGTAAATCAAATAATAAATCTGCTTGTATTTGTTCTGGAGCTTCATCGATCTTTTCCTCTACTGGAGTAATATTTGTAATAATAAAATCTTCTTCAGACTCCAATGCTAAATAAACCTCATTATGAGAAACATCGGTATTTGAAATATTCTCAGAAGTCGGAATTAAATCCATTTCAGGCATTGATTGCTCGGCTTTAGTTGCAACATCCTCCTCCAAAGCATGTACTACTTTCTGATCAGAAACTGCAGCGATTGATTGGTCTATCGCAGTCCCTAGAGACGTCGTTTTGTGCTCAAAATTATAAGTCGCTTTTTGCTCGTCCTCTAAAGTGTGTACAATTTTTTTAACTTCTGTATTTGTTATTGTACTTTGCTGGTCTTTTGCAAAACCCGTCGCAACAATGGTCACAGCGATTGAATCTCCTAACTCCTCATCCTCGCCAATTCCCATAATAATATTGGCATCGTAACCTGCTTCATCTTGAATAAAGTCGTTAATTTCTCCTATTTCATCTAACGTTACCTCATTGGTGCCAGAAACAATCAACAGCAGCACATTTTTAGCACCTGTAATTTTGTTATCATTTAACAATGGTGAATCTAACGCTTTTACAATCGCCGTTTTTGCTCTATCTACACCAGCTTCTTTGGCAGAACCCATAATCGCAGTTCCACTGTTAGAAAGTACCGTCTTAGCATCATGTAAATCAATATTTTGTTTGTAATGATGTGTAATTACTTCTGCAATTCCACGGGAAGCAGTAGATAAAACCTCGTCTGCCTTTGAAAAGCCAGCTTTAAAACCAAGATTCCCATATACCTCTCTTAATTTGTTGTTATTAATTACAATTAAAGAATCGACATTTTGTCGCAATTGATCTATTCCCAACTGTGCCTGTGCAGAGCGTCTTCTTCCTTCAAAAGCAAATGGCATTGTTACGATACCCACCGTAAGAATGTTCATGTCTTTTGCAATTTTTGCAATGATTGGTGCTGCCCCTGTTCCTGTTCCGCCTCCCATTCCTGCAGTTATAAACACCATTTTTGTTTGGTTATTTAACATTTGCTGAATTTCTTGCATGCTCTCTTTGGCTGCTTGTGCACCGATTTCTGGATTTGCTCCTGCTCCCAAACCAGAAGTAAGGTTTGCTCCTAACTGAATTTTATTAGGAACTGGACTATTTTCTAAAGCTTGTGCATCTGTATTGCAGATCACAAAGTCTACACCTCTTATTTGTTGGGTATACATGTGATTTACTGCATTACTTCCTCCTCCACCAACACCAATAACCTTAATCGTATTCGATTTCGTTTTTGGCATGTCAAATAAAATATTATCGAATTCTGCGCTCATAATAACGTCTCTGTTATAATTTAATATTTTCTTATTTATTCTTCTTTATTCTGCTTCTCACATTACAATTACTCTGCATTGTCTAAAAAATCTTTTAAACTTTCAATAAATTTTTCAAAAAAGGGTCTTTTTTTTACAGGTTTTGGCTTTTCTTGCTGCACTTGAGGGATTGTTTCTTCTTGCTCGCTTCTCACATCCTCATCCAAGACCTCTTCAACAACAGCTTCTCCTTTAAATTCTTTATTTAGTCCTTCCATTAATAAACCCACAGCTGTAGCGTACGCTGGACTTGACAAAGCCTCATCTGAATCCCCTGCCAAATGTTCGTTTGGAAATCCCACTCGTGCATCCATACCTGTGATGTACTCTACCAACTGGCGTAAGTGCTTTAATTGTGCACCTCCACCTGTTAAGACAATTCCTGCAATTAATTTACCTTTTGCAGTTTCATGCCCATAATTCTTTATTTCTAGATATACCTGCTCTATGATTTCCTGAACCCTTGCATGTATAATTTTTGATAAATTTTTTAATGTAATCTCTTTTGGTTCTCTTCCTCTTAAGCCTGGGATAGAAACAATTTCTGTTTCTTTATTCTCTCCAGGCCAGGCAGAACCAAACTTAATTTTTAACAGCTCTGCTTGCTTCTCTATAATTGAACAACCTTCTTTTATATCATCTGTAATTACATTTCCTCCAAATGGAATGACCGCAGTATGCCGGATAATTCCGTCTTTAAAAATAGCCAAATCTGTCGTACCACCCCCAATGTCTATCAAAGCAACTCCGGCTTCTTTCTCTTCTAAACTCAATACGGCAGAAGCCGAAGCCAAAGGTTCTAAAGTAATATCGCTTAATTCTAAACCTGCACTTTTTACGCAACGTCCAATGTTTCTAATCGATGAAACTTGCCCCACAACTACGTGGAAATTTGCTTCTAAACGCCCACCATACATTCCTATTGGCTCTTTAATATCTGCTTGCGAATCTACTTTAAACTCTTGCGGTAACACATGAATAATTTCTTCTCCTGGCAACATCACTAATTTATGTACCTGGTTTACCAAATTTTCAATATCAGCCTCTTCAATTACTTCATCTGCATTGTTTCGCGTTATATAATCTGAATGATGTAAACTTCGAATATGTTGACCTGCAATCCCAACAATAACATCCTCTATTTTCATACCAGAAACACTTTCTGCCTCTTCTACAGCTTGCTGAATAGATTGTATCGTTTGGGTAATATTACTCACAACTCCACGCTTTACACCGAGGCTTTTCGCTTTCCCAATACCAATAACTTCTATCTTATTGTATTCATTTTTACGACCAATCATGGCAATAATTTTGGTAGTACCAATATCTAAACCAACAGCTATTTTATTGTCTTCCATTTTCACTTATTTTGTGCACACAACTTGGTTGTGATATTTTAGAGTAATCATTTTATAATCTTGTATCGTTTTATTTTTAAAAGTAGTATTGTAAAATGCTTTCAACATACTAAATTTTATTTTCATTCTGTCTAAAGTGCCAAAATCTACTTTATAATCTCCGCTTCTTACTGAAAATTGAAATGTATTGGCGTCAGATTTTATAATTCCTACTACTTCTTTCTGAAGAAAATCATCTTCTAATATAGCAAATATCAGCGGCAAAATCAATTGAATATCTGCTGCGCTATCAACGCCAGAAACTAACAATGCGCGAGCTGAATAATTTAAAGATAATGGTACTTTCACACCTTGTTTATCAATGTAATAAGAAGTCCCATTCCCTGTAATTCTTGCAATTGGTAATCGTTGTTTAACTTTTGATTTCAACACACCTCCAATCGTTAAAAAAACAGCTACTTTTTCAACATATGGATTTTCAGAAATCTTCTTTTCTAGACCATATAAATCTATCACAGATTTTGGTTGATCTACCACTGTTTTATTATTTTGTATTAACAATTTGTTAACTATTTCCTGCGTTAAAAAATTGCGTTTATTTTCTTGAAAACTCACACGTACCGCTGTTACTTTTTTTGTACTATTTCGCTTAGAAGTGAAACCATATAAAAAGCTTAAAACCCCAATAAAACCTATAAAAAAAAGATATTTCAAGCTTTTTTTAAATCTCATAGCGCAACTCTTTTAAAAGTTCATTAGACACCTCATCTACCAATACCCCGATATCTCCTGCACCCAGCATAACCACTACTTTTGCTGAAGAATTTTTAATATCTTTTAACAGATTATTTTTCTGTGTCAATTTTTTATGCGGATTTTCAATTTTACTCAAAAGCCAACTTGAATCTACTCCAGGAATAGGGATTTCTCTTGCTGGATAAATATCTAACAATAAAATTGCGTCAAACTTATTTAAGGCCAGCGCAAAATCATCAATAAAATCTCGTGTTCTTGAATACAAATGCGGCTGGAAAACAACCAAAATTTCAGCATCAGGATACATTTCTCTTACAGAACTTTCAACAGCATATATTGCCGTCGGATGGTGAGCATAATCGTCAATTAGTACAAAATTTTCTGTTTTAATTTTATAGGAAAACCTACGAGCAACCCCTTTAAAAGTTTCCAAACATTTTTTTATGTTTTCTAAAGAAATGCCATAGACATCTGCCATTGCGATCGCCGCTAAAGCATTCATAATATTATGACGCCCGGGAACATCAAATGAAATTTTTTCAATTATTGAACTTGGAGTTGCAATGTCAAAAAGACAAGTACCACTTTCAATTCTTAAATTGAAAGCCCTATAATCTGCAGGCTCATTTATTGCATATGTCAAGCCTTTTAAAGGAAGTCCTTTTGCAACTATTAGCGTTTGGGTCACTCTGCTTGCAAACTCTATAAAGGAAGCCGTGAGTGCTTCTGGATTTTCATAAATATCTAAATGGTCGGCATCCATCGAAGTTACACATGCAATATTGGGGCTTAATTGCAAAAAAGAACGATCAAACTCATCTGCTTCTACCACACTAATTGTATCACCTCCTAAAATCAAGTTAGCGTTATAGTTTTCCGCAATACCGCCTAAAAAAGAGGTTGCATTGGCAGTGACCATAATATGACCTAGAATCGCAGAAGTTGTTGTTTTTCCATGCGTTCCTGCAACGGCTAAACAGAATGTACTTTCGGTAATTTTACCTAAAATTTCAGCTCTTTTGAACACAGCAAACTGCTGTTCTAAAAAATAATTAAGTTGCGTATGATTTTTTGAAACCGCGGGAGTATAGATAACCAGTGTTTTCTTTTTGTCTAGAAAAGGAGGTAAAATATTTCTTACAACATCTTCATAGTTAATGGCAACACCGAGATGCTCTAACTCTTTTGTAATCGAAGAAGGCGTTTTGTCATACCCTGCAGTTTTTTTCCCGTTCGCGACGAAATAACGTGCAATTGCACTCATCCCAATGCCACCAACTCCGACAAAATAAACGTTCTGTATATTTTTTAAATTCAATTCCTTATCAATTTTTCAATTTCATCAACGATGTCTTTGGTTGCCCCTGGAAGGGCCAATCCTTTTATACTCTCTGACAGGCTTTCCAGCTTTCCAATATCCTGAATCAAAGATTCAAAAACTACGGGAAAAGTAGCTAACTCGTCCTCTGCTATTCGTATTGCTGCATGTTTCTCAACAATAGATTTTGCATTCTTTGTTTGATGGTCTTCTGCCACGTTTGGTGATGGAATAAAAAGCACAGGTTTCCCCACAATACAAAGTTCAGAAACAGAACTTGCACCTGCTCTAGATATAATAATATCCGCAGCTGCATACACGTAATCCATCCTATTTATAAATTCGTGCACCTGAACGTTTTTAAGTGCATTGTACTTTTTATATTCTTCAAAATAAATTTTACCACACTGCCAAATGACTTGAATTTCTTTACTTTTTAAAAACTCTAAATTATTTTCTACGAATTCATTTATTTTCCTAGCACCTAAACTTCCTCCAAGAATTAAAAGCGTTTTTTTTGTTTTGTCAATTTCAAAGAAAGCTTGCCCATCCTCCCTTTTTAAGTGGATTGATAGCAAATCCTGTCGCACGGGGTTTCCTGTTTTAATAATTTTATCACTTGGGAAAAAACGCTCTAAATAATCGTACGCAACACAAATCTTTTTCGCTTTCTTACTCAATAATTTGTTCGTGATTCCTGGATATGAATTCTGCTCCTGAATCAGTGTAGGAATCCCTTTCCTACCCGCCATAATTAATACGGGACCGCTAGCAAAACCACCTGTACCAATTGCAATATCTGGTTTGAACTTTCGAATTATATTAGCTGCACTCCACAAACTGTGAATCAATTTAAATATAAATACAATGTTTTTGTATGTTATTTTTCTCTGTATACCCGCAATCCACAAACCTTTAATCTCGTATCCTGCCTGTGGAACTTTTTCCATTTCCATTTTATCCTTCGCACCCACAAATAAGAATTCTGCATTGGGATGTCTCACCTTTATCTCATTTGCAATCGCAATTGCAGGATAAATATGTCCCCCTGTTCCGCCTCCAGAAATTAATATGCGCATCGAATTTTTCATCTAAACTTTATTATTTTATAAATCGGTTATGCATGCTATTATTCCATATACTTTTTAATGCGCTTATGCTATATTGTTTCATGTAATATATCTAAGGGATTGTCATCTAAAATATCTTCTTCTGTTTCTTGTTTAGAAGCGCTCACACTTAAAATCATTCCAAGCGCAAAGCAAGTCATCCAAATAGAAGTTCCTCCACTACTAATCAATGGCAATGTTTGTCCAGTTACCGGAAATAAACTCGCCGCCACAGCCATGTTTATGATGGCCTGAAAAACAATGGGCAGACCGACACCAATGACCAACAACATTCCAAAAATTGTAGTTGTTGTTCTGAGTACCACAAAAACTCTAAAAAGTAACAAAAAGTATATAAAGACAATTGAAATTGCTCCTAAAAGACCATATTCTTCTACAATAATCGCATATATAAAATCTGATGATGATTGTGGTAAAAAGTTTTTCTGTATACTTTTCCCCGGACCAACGCCTACAGGACCACCCGTAGCAATCGCAATTTTTGATTTTTCTACCTGATACGCTTCTTTCCCTTCTGTACTTGAAAAACTCATAATTCTGCTTTGCCAAGTTTGAACTCTATTTGGCATTGCATCCGGAAAAGCTTTTGCTATTAAAACGAAAAAAGAAAGTGCTAAAATACCAGAAACTAAAATAAATCCTATGTATTTTAGGGGATATCCGCCTACAAAAACAAGTAATAAGATCATTGTGAAAATAATTGCGGTCGTAGAGAAATTAGCTGGTAAAATTAAGAGTAAAACCAAACTTACTGGCAACCACAACTGCACTAGACTTTCCTTAAAAACAACCTCTTTTTCTTTATTTCTTGCCAAATATCTCGCTACAAAAACCATCAAAACAAGACCTGCCAGTGTCGATGTTTGAAAACCGATACCGACAAATGGAATACGAATCCATCTACTTGCATTTGCACCACTAATCGTTGTTCCTTGCGCCAATGTATAAATCAACAAAACAATCACAACAGGCATCATCAAAACAGATCCACCAGAAAAATATCGATATGGAATTTTATGCACGCCGTAAAGCACTGCAAAACCCATAATTAATAAAGCCATATGCTTTAGTAAATATCCAAATGTTGAGCCCGAACCTACTACATAGACCAAGTTTGTACTTGCACTATAAACAGGCATAAATGAGAAAATTGCCAAAGCTGCAAAAATCGCCCAAATAGTTCTATCTCCTTTTATATGTTGAAAAATATTTTTCATTAAAAAGTACTAAATTCTTAGTGTGTTATATTTTAACTAGAGAGCGAAGACTTGCCCTCAACTTTTTTACAGATTTCTTACAGCACTTTTAAACTGACGTCCCCTGTCTTCATAATTTTCAAACAAATCAAAACTTGCACATGCTGGAGAAAGCAACACGGCATCTCCATCCTCGGCTAATTTGTGCGCCACTTTTACAGCCTCCTCTGCTCCTGCAGTTTCCACAACAATATCGACCACATTGCCAAACATGTCTTTTATTTTCTGATTGTCAACACCTAAACAAACAATTGCTTTTACTTTCTCTCTAACCAACGGAAGTAAATCATTGTAATCATTTCCTTTGTCTACACCTCCAACAATCCATACCGTTTGCCGATCCATGCATTCCAAAGCATAAAAAGTTGCATTTACATTGGTTGCTTTTGAATCATTTATATATTCCACTCCTTTTACTTTGGCAACATTTTCTAAACGATGTTCTACGCCCTCGAAATTCGCCAAACTTTCTTTAATTGCCTCTTTTCTAATCTGTAATAACTGCGCAGCCATTGTTGCTGCCATTGTATTTTTAACATTGTGTTTTCCTTTCACTGTTATCGTTGATATTGGCATCTTTATTGTTTCTTTATTAATATTGATTATTATGTTATTGCCTTTTAAGAAAGCGCCGTATGCGAGTTCTTTTTTTAATGAAAATGGTACTAATTTTGCTTTTATCTTGTGCTGTTTTAGCCACGTATTTATTGCGATATCGTCTGCGTCATAAATGAGGTAATCGCTTTCTTTTTGATTTTGTGTAATTCTAAACTTTGACGCCACATATTTTTCAAAATCATACTCGTACCTGTCTAAATGATCTGGAGTTATGTTTGTTAAAATTGCGATATGACTGCTGAACTTCTCAATGCCATCTAATTGAAAACTACTCAACTCTACGACATAGTTTTCATGAGAGACCTCCGCAACTTGCTGTGCAAAACTGACCCCGATATTGCCTGCAAGACCTACGTTCAATCCCGCATCTTTTAAAATACGATGCACCAACATTGTGGTAGTGGTTTTTCCATTTGAGCCGGTAATCCCTACAATTGTTGCTGACGTATACTTTGCTGCAAATTCAATTTCTGATATGACACTGATCCCATTGGCTTTTAATTTTAAAACCAAAGGAACTGTTTCCGGAATGCCAGGACTTTTCATAACCACATCTGCTGCTAAAATTATACGCTCTGTGTGCGTAAATTCTTCAAATTCAATCTCATTATTTAAAAGAATATCTTTATACTTTTTACCTATTTTACCACGGTCGGAAACAAAAACTTTATACCCTTTTTGTTTTCCTAAAAGAGCGGTACCAACCCCACTTTCACCGGCGCCAAGAACCACAAGCATCTTCGCTCCAAAAGAGCTTGACACTATTTGTTTTTGTACTTCTTGGTTCTTCATTTTTATATCTTGCTAAATGCTATCAGTTCTTAATTTTTCTACCTCAACTTTAACGTAACAATTGTAAGCACCGCTAAAAGAATCCCAATAATCCAAAAACGAACCACAATTTTACTTTCATGGAAGCTTAACTTCTGGTAATGGTGATGTAATGGGGCCATTCTAAACACTCTTCTACCCTCACCAAACTTACTTTTTGTGTATTTAAACCAAAAAACTTGAATGATTACAGAGAGGTTTTCAATTACAAAAATCCCTGCAAGTATCGGCAGCAACAATTCTTTTCGAATTGCAATTGCAATCACAGCAATAATTCCACCAATCGTTAAACTCCCAGTGTCCCCCATAAATACTTGGGCAGGATAGGTGTTATGCCAAAGAAAGCCTATTAAAGCGCCTGCAAAGGCAAGAATAAAAACGGTCATTTCTCCAGAGTTCGGGATGTACATGACATCTAAATAATCTGCGAAAACAATGTTCCCAGAGACCCATGCAAAAACAGCTAAAGTAACCACCATGATTGCTGAAGAACCCGCAGCCAAGCCATCGATTCCATCTGTTAAATTTGCACCATTAGAAATACCTGTAACGATGAAAACAACGATGAAAATAAAAATGATCCAACCATATTCCTCATACCCGGTCCCTAAAAAACGAAGGGCTTCTGTATAGTCTAATTCATTGTCTTTTAAAAAAGGAACTGTTGTTTTAGTTGATTTGTGTGCGGCTCCAAAAACAGTTTTTCTACCATTCTCTTGAGCTATTTGCTGTGCAGCTGGCAATTGCTCTTTAATGGTTACATCTTCATGAAAATAAAGCATAGAACCTACAATAATACCCAATCCCACTTGTCCAAGGACTTTGAACTTTCCTTTTAAGCCCGCTTTGTCTTTTTTAAATACTTTAATATAATCGTCTAAAAACCCGATCAAACCCATCCATACGGTCGTAATTATTAGGATAATAACGTAGATATTATCTAATTTGGCTAATAAAAATACCGGAATTAAAGTGGCTAAAATTATAATAATGCCTCCCATAGTTGGGGTTCCTGACTTTTGAACCTGTCCTGCCAAGCCTAAATCTCTAACAGATTCACCTACCTGTTGCTTTTGCAAAAATTTAATAATTACCTTTCCATTAATTGCCGAAATGAGCAATGATAAAATGAAAGCTGCCGCCGCTCTAAATGTAATAAATTGAAAGACACTAGCTCCTGGGAAACTAAATTGGCTTTCTAGATATTCGAATAAATAATACAGCATTTTTACTTATTTTTTAGTTGATTAAAACAATTTTTCACTTCCTCTAAGTCGTCAAAATGAATTCGAACTCCGTTTGTTTCTTGATAATTTTCATGCCCTTTTCCTGCAATAAGTAAAATGTCTCCAGGTTCAGAAAACTTACAAGCCGTTCTAATTGCCTGCTTTCTGTCTAAAATTGTAAGTGTCTTTTTATAGTTTTGCAATGCAATACCAGCTTCCATATCCTCTAAAATAGTCTGTGGATTTTCTGTTCTCGGATTGTCCGACGTAAAAATTACCTGATTGCTTAATTGCGAAGCAATGTGCGCCATTTTAGGTCTTTTTGTTTTGTCCCGATCTCCCCCGCAACCCAAGACCGTAATTACCTTTTCAGCACCAATCTTAATATCGTTGATAGTTTCTAACACATTTTTTAAGGCATCTGGTGTGTGTGCATAATCTACTATTGCTGTCACCCCATCTTGTGAAATCACATATTCAAAACGCCCACTTACACTTTCCAGCGCACTCAATATCGTTAAAATCTCAAGCTTTTCTAAACCTAATAATTCTGCTGTTGCAATAACTGCTGTTACATTATAAATGTTAAAAACTCCAATTAATTTTATCCAAACCTCGGTACCATCCAAAGCAATCAAAGTTCCAGACAATTGTTTTTCTAAAATTTTAACTTTATAATCAGCAGCCGTTTTTAGAGCGTATGTTTTCTTAATTGCTTTAGAGTTCTGCAACATAAAACGCCCATTTTTGTCATCTATGTTCGCAAGTACAAAGGCAGATTTTGGCAAGGTGTCAAAAAAGTGTTTTTTTACGTTTCTGTATGCTGCAAAAGTGTCGTGATAATCTAGATGGTCGTGCGACAGATTTGTAAAAACTCCACCAGCGAACGTTAAACCTTCCGTTCTTTTTTGATGAATTCCATGAGAACTCACCTCCATAAAACAAAAATCAACACCAGCATCAATCATTTTGTCTAGATACGAATTGATTGTAACAGAATCTGGCGTAGTATGTGTAGCCTTGAACTCGGTTTCATCTACAAGCACCTTCACTGTAGACAGCAAACCAACCTTATACCCTGCCTTTTTGAATAATTGATATAGTAGCGAAGCTACCGTTGTTTTCCCATTCGTACCCGTTACACCAATCAAAGGGATTTTTGAAGAAGGATTGTCATAAAAGTTTGAGGCCATAATTGCCAAAGCAATTTTTGTGTCCGATACTTGAATGTAGGTCACCCCCTCTTTTTGTTCTTTGGGAAAATCCTCACAAACAACTACGATTGCACCCAAATTAATTGCCTTGTCTATAAATAGATGACCATCTATTGCAACTCCTTTTAACGCAATAAAAGCGGTATTACATGCTGCTTTTCTAGAATCAAAAACAAGGTTTTTTACGACAATATTTGTCTCACCAAAAATTTTATTAGCGGAAACCTTGTATAGTATGTCTTTTAAATTTTTCAAACTATGATAATTTTAAAGTAATCGTTTTTCCTTTTATTAATTCCGCTCCCTTTTCCAAGGATTGATATTGCACTTTACCAACACCAGAAATTTTCACTTTTAAACCAATATTTTCTAATAGTGACACTGCATCCATCCCAGACATCCCCTTAACATTAGGTATTGAATTGTCGTATTCCTCTAGACTATCTTCATATTCAAAATATGCTTTCTCTATTTCAACAAACCTTGCCTTTTCACTTACAACCTCACTATCTAAAGGAGTTGTTGTGTATATTTTTTGGGCAATTTCTTTAAATACTGGCGCTGCAACGGTGGCTCCATAATACCCTTTTTCTTTCTTGGGATCGTGAATAACCACGATACAAGAATACTTCGGATTGTCTGCGGGAAAAAACCCAGCAAAAGAAGCAACGTAACGCTTGTTAGAATAGCCCGCAGCCACTTTTTCACCATTTTTATCAATGTGTTTTGGAAGGTATTTTTTGGCAGTTCCTGTTTTTCCTGCCATAGAAAAATTGGAAGAATAAATATTACTTGCCGTTCCTCGAACTACTACATTTTCCAATACCTTTCTCACTTTTCTCAATGCAGTCTCCGAGGCAATTTTCGGATTTACAATAACGGTCTTAAAAAGCCTTTCCGTTGCGTCCTGCCTTCTTAATTCTTTTATAAAACGAGGCTTCACCATTATTCCATTATTTGCAATAGCATTATAAAACATAAGTATTTGCATGGGAGTCACTGAAATCCCATAACCCCAAGACATCCATTCTAACGAGATTTTATTCCATCTTTTATCTGAGGGTACGGGTACTATTGGTATTCCCTCACCCTTGATTTCAAAACCGATTGGTTCTGTGAATCCATACGCCTCTATTTTCTTGATAAATTTCTCAGGTTGATGATCGTACTGCTTTTTAATTAATTTCACAATTCCTACATTAGAAGAAACCTCTAACACTCTCGCAGCAGATATCTTACCGTACCCCCCTTGATGCGAGTCTTCAACCTTTGAACCATGAATATAAATCCTGCCTTTTTCAGTATCTACAACGGTAGCGGTATCAATCAACTGATCATCTAAAGCGGCCATTAAACTTGCTACTTTAAAAGTCGAACCTGGCTCATGACTTTCCCAAACAGCATAGTTTCGTTTTTCGTAGTACGTACCTTTTTTAGTTCTTCCTAAATTGGAGATTGCTTTGATTTCTCCAGATGCTGTCTCCATCACAACTGCACAACCGTGTTCTGCATCAAAATATTCCAACTGACTCAACAAGGCATGGTGTGTAATGTCTTGAATATTCACATCGATGGTCGTAATGATATCATGTCCATCAATGGGTTCTTTTTCATTGTAATCTGCAATTGGTTTCCATTGGTTTTTAGCAATTTTCTGCTCCCATCTCAATCCGTTTTCACCTTTCATATATGCTGCAAATGCCCCTTCAATTCCAGCTCCACCTCTAAAATCATCATACCCAATTGTGCGCTCTGCTATTTTCCCGATAGGATGCGCTCTTTCCGTGCGCTGCTTTGCGATAAACCCTCCTTTATAAACCCCGAGGTTAAAAATTGGGAACTCTCTCATCTTGAGATAATCTGTATATCCTATGTTTCTTGTAATTAAAAAATAGCGTCTTTTTTTATTCTTGGCCCTTCTTAAAGTTTTTTCATAGTAGCTTGCCGAAGACCCTAGCATCCTTGAAAGCTCAACGGACAACCCTTTAACATGCTTTTCAAAAATGGCCTCATCTACAGTGACTAAGTCCATGAAAATATTGAATTTAGACATGGATGTTGCCAACAAATTACCGTCTGCTGCATATACGTTTCCTTTGTTTGCGTATATTGTATCTTGTCTAATTGTCAGTTCTGTTGCTAATTTCCTGTAAGTATCCCCCTGGACATACTGGAGATTGATCACTCTAAAAATTATTGCCAATAAAAAAAACGTCATAAAAACCGCTACCAAGTAGAATTTAGTAAGAATGTTTTTCTTCTGAGTTGCCAATGTTTCTTATTTTAATTCGTTATTTTTATTTTCTTCGGAGGAGTCTGAGAAGGCAGCAATCCTCTTAATTTTGCTTTCGCTCTGATATTCGACTCCATTTTCATTCGCATCAAAATAGTACCAGTATCCACATATTCTGCTCTCAGCTCCCTTTTCAACTTATTTAATTCTGAAATTGCAATTACTTTTCTGTCTGAATTGTGAGCACTAGAGATCATAATTAAAAGCAAGCCTACTACAAAAATGAAAACACGCCAATTTTTAAAAGCAGATTCATCTGTAAGGAAACTTCCTCTCAGAAAACCATACACTCCTTTTTTAATTTTAGACATTTTACTTTTTTAAAGTTGCGATTCTTAATTTAGCACTGCGGGCCCTGTTATTTACTTTAACCTCCTTGGCATCGGGTACTATTAATTTCCCTACTTTTTGCATGGGAACCTCTATATTTCCAAAAAAATCTTTTTCTGGCTCACCTATAAAAAGGCCTGTTCTAATAAATCTTTTCACCAGTCTATCTTCTAAAGAATGGTAAGAAATAACGCTCAACCTTCCTTTCTCTTTTAACAAGTTTGGTGTTTGCAACAAAAACTCTTTCAACACCTCTAATTCTTCATTTACTTCAATTCTTACAGCTTGAAATATCTGCGCTAATATTTTGTGTTCTACAGCATTTGGCAAATACTTCTGAAGTGCCTCTTTTAATTGGAAACTTGTTTCTATTTTCTCTTCTTGTCTTTTCTCTACAATGGTTTTTGCAATATTTCTAGAGTTTCTTAATTCTCCGTACAAAAACAAAATTTCTGCTAATTTTTCTTCTGAGTACGTACCAATAACCTCCTTGGCAGAAACTTTAGATTTCTGATTCATCCGCATATCTAAGTCACCGTCAAAACGGGTAGAAAAACCTCTATCAGCCTCGTCAAATTGATGAGAAGAAACTCCTAAATCAGCTAAAATACCATCTACTTTTTTTACTCCGTGAAATCTTAGAAACCTTGAGATATATCTAAAATTTTCTGGAATTAAAGTAAAACGAGCATCCTCAATTATATTTTCTAAAGCATCGGGGTCTTGATCAAAACCAAACAGTCTTCCCGAATCACCAAGACGACTTAGAATTTCTTTAGAATGACCACCACCACCAAAAGTAACATCTACATAAATGCCATTTTCTTTGATCGCTAAAGCATCAACACTTTCTTTTAATAAAACTGGACTATGATATTTCATCGAATTCTGTATTTCCCATTACCTCCTCAGCCAATGCTGCAAAATCTAAAGCAGCAGCATCAATTGCTTTTTCGTAATTATCTTTATCCCAAATCTCTATTATATTGACTGCAGAGGACAACACAACCTGTTTTTTAATCCCTGCAAAATCAGCTAAATCTTTAGGAATCAAAACTCGTCCTGCGGAGTCAAATTCAACTATTTTTACACCGGCAGTAAACCTTCTAATAAAGTCGTTATTCTTCTTAACAAACTTATTTAACTTGTTAATCTTACTCATTATTAGCTGCCACTCTTCCATAGAATACAATTCTAAACAAGGTTGAAAAACAGCTCTTTTTATGACAAACCCCTCATTTAAAACTGGTTGCAATTGCTTTTTAAGCGCAGATGCGAATAACACCCGGCCTTTAGCATCTGCTTTACATTCATATGTACCAATTAGATTTATCACGAATAAACTATTTAATAGATATCAAAAATATATAAATAATACCACTTTTTACCACATTTCACCACATTGTTAATAAGTAAATGAATTCACTCTTAAAAAGGGGAGTTCACTGCCTTCAAATGCGCAGATAATGTGATCTACATAAAAGATATTTATGTTATAAAAAAGAATTACATTTGCGTTTAAGTAATCCGAATTTAATGATGACTGATAAGTTAAAGACTGAGGGGAAATTCACATATGCAGAGGCAGGAGAAGGTCCTCCTATTATTGTTTTACATGGCTTAATGGGGGCCTTAAGTAATTTTGAAGATACCTTTGAACACTTCTCCAATAGTGGTTACCAGGTACTAATTCCTGAATTACCTTTGTATTCACTTCCATTGCTAAAAACTAATGTTAAGAATTTAGCTGATTTTTTAGTTGATTTTATTGAACTAAAGAAATTAGATAAAGTAATTCTGTTAGGGAATTCTTTAGGAGGACATATTGGTTTATACTTTACAAAACACCACCAAGAAAAAGTACAAGCTCTTATACTAACTGGCAGTTCTGGTCTGTATGAGAAAGCGATGGGTGATAGCTTTCCAAAACGAGGAAGCTATGAATACATCAAAGAAAAAACACAAGGTGTCTTTTTCGACCCAGCAATAGGGACGAAAGAAATGGTTGATGATATTTTTAAAATTGTAAATGACCGAAGCTCCGTTATTAGAACTTTAGCTATTGCAAAAAGTGCTATTAGACATAATATGTCTGGTGACTTGCCGAAAATGAAACAACCTACCTGTTTAATTTGGGGAAGACAAGATGTTGTAACTCCCCCAGAAGTGGCTGTGGATTTTCATAAAATACTGCCAGATTCCGATCTCTTTTGGATTGACCAATGTGGGCACGCTGCTATGATGGAAAGACCTCAAGAATTCAATACAATTCTTCACAACTGGTTGAAATCCAGAAATATATAAATTAATGAAAATTAAGTCGGCAGAATTTATAATGAGTAACAGCAATGTTATGAAAGCCCCCACCGAAAGAATGCCAGAATATGCTTTTATTGGACGTTCTAATGTGGGTAAATCTTCATTGATTAATATGCTAATGGAACGGAAAGACTTGGCTAAAATCTCTGGAAAGCCAGGAAAAACACAACTTATAAATCATTTTAAAATAAATGAGGAATGGTTCTTAGTCGATTTACCTGGCTATGGATACGCTTCAGTTTCAAAGAAGAAAAGAGTGATTTTCCAATATTTCATCGAAAATTACTTTAAAGAAAGAGAACAACTAGTTTGTACTTTTGTGCTTATTGATTCCAGACACGATCCTCAAAAAATAGATTTAGACTTCATGCAATTTCTTGGTGAAAATCAAATACCCTTTTGTATTATTTTCACAAAAGCAGACAAATTAGGAAGCTCTAAATTAAACAAACAAATTACCTCCTACAAAAAGAAATTATTACAACATTGGGAAACGTTGCCCACATCCTTTCTAACCTCCTCTAACACTAGCTTGGGAAGAACAGAGTTTTTAAACTTCATTGACGGTGTAAATGAAGATGTTGCCAAAGATTTTAAATAAGCATCGAACCAACACATCGTATTATTTAAGTATCCTATGAACTCCACAAAAGAGAACTTACAAGTTTTATTTGAAGACAACCACATTATTATTATAAATAAAAGAGCTGGTGATATTACGCAGGGTGACAAAACCGGCGACAAGCCTTTAAGTGATGTGATCAAAGAATACATAAAAGAAAAATACAACAAACCTGGCGAAGTTTTTATCGGTACCGTTCACAGATTAGACAGACCTACTTCTGGTATTGTAATTTTTGCAAGAACCTCTAAAGCATTGACCCGTCTGAATAAAATGCTACGGGACAAAGTTATTGATAAAACCTATTGGGCACTTGTAAAAAATGCACCGATTAAAGCCACTGACACGATTACAAACTTCTTAAAAAAAGACACAAAAAAGAATAAATCTTTTGTGTACAAGAAAGAGATCGAAGGGTGTAAAAAAGCAGTTTTACACTACAAAATTCTTCAAAAGCTAGAAAGTTATTGTTTGCTCGAAATAGACTTAGAAACCGGCCGACACCACCAAATTAGAACCCAGTTGTCACATATTGGAAGTGTGATCAAGGGCGATTTGAAGTATGGAGCTTCGCGATCAAACAAAGACGGAAGCATAAGTTTACATGCTCGTAAAATAAAATTCACGCACCCCGTTTCTAAAGAAGAAATAGCAATTACTGCGCCCACTCCAAAAGATATCATTTGGAATGCATGCCGCTAAACCTACTTTACTTCTAAAGAGGTGAATCGAAAAGTAGTTCCATCAAACAATCCCTTGTCTGATAATTTTAAAGCAGGAATCACTAACAATGCCATAAAGGATAAACTCATAAAGGGCGCACTTAAAGTGCTTCCCATTTGTTTTGCCATTTTATCTAAATCAGCATAAGCCCTCCCTATTTCTTGTGCCGACAAATCAGACATAATCCCAGCGACGGGTAATGAAACTATTTTTTCTTCAGATGCGTTTACAGCGCAAATACCGCCCCTATTTTCTATAATTAAATTTACCGCTCGACAAATGTCAGCGTCAGAAACTCCCACGGAAATGATATTATGAGAATCGTGCCCAACAGAGCTTGCAATAGCACCCTCCTTGAACCCAAAATTTTTAATGAATGCAATCGCAGGAACTTCATTTTTATACCGATTTACAACGGTCATTTTTAAAATATCAGCACGTGTATTTGACACCAAATTACCCGCTATAATTTTAGAATTCACTTCGATTTGGTTGGTCACCAAAGCACCATCTAAAGCTTCAATAACTTTAATTTTTTTCGACGACGATTCCAACCTAAAATCAGCAACCTCCTTTTTATCAGTATTAAAGTTGTTTAGTATTTCAAAAGGAACAGATGCTACAAAACTTACACCGTTTTTAGCCACCAAAACACCATTAATATAGGTTTCTAAAACCTTAAAATTTTCTAGATTTTCCACTACTATAAAATCTGCAGCGGCTCCTTGCTCCAGCAAGCCAACCTCTAAATTGTAATGCTCCACTGGATTTATACACGCTGCTTGTAAGACTTTAAAAACATCGATTCCCTTTGCCACAGCTCTTGCACATAGCTGATTTATATGACCTACTAAAAGATCATCTGGATGCTTGTCATCTGAACAAAACATCATGTTCTCAAAATACTCTGGTAATAGATCAATTAGCGCTTCAAAGTTCTTTGCAGCACTCCCTTCTCGCACTAATATTTTCATTCCTTTCTGCAACTTTTCCAGGGCTTCTGCTGCAGTAAAACATTCATGGTCTGTAGAAATCCCTGCAGCAATGTATTTCGTCACATCTTCTCCTCTCAATCCTGGAGCATGACCATCGATGGGTTTATTATTGTCTTTTGCGTGTTGTATTTTTTTAAGCACCTCTTCATCGTCAAATAAAACCCCGGGATAATTCATCATTTCTGCGAGATATTTAATATCGGGATTTTTCATCATCCATTTAATATCCTCAGAATCTATAATTGCACCCGCACTTTCAAATGAGGTTGCAGGAACACAACTTGGTGCACCAAAATTAAATTTTAACGGGACTTTTTTTCCGTTTTCGATCATAAATTCTACACCCCGAATACCCAATACATTTGCAATTTCATGCGGATCTGAAACGGTAGCAACCGTGCCGTGAATTACCGCAATTTTCGCAAATTCTGAAGGCACCAACATTGAGCTTTCTATGTGAATGTGAGCATCTACAAAACCTGGTAAAATAAAATGATTAACTGCGTGCGACGCTTCTCGAATTGCTACAATCTTTCCATCTTCAACAACGACTTCACCTTTATAAATTCGTTTTTGTAAGATGTCGACAATATTCCCCTGTACAATCATTTTTTAAAATTATTTACTACAAATTTACAAAGAATAAAAGGCGCTTTATACTTTATAACGGATAGATTACCTGATGCAAAGGAATATCAAAATCATCGATATCTTCTATTTCTTGAATAGGTGTGAAAAAATTTAACCCGATGAATTTGGCATCCTCTCGACATTTTAATAAAAATCGATCATAAAACCCTTTGCCATATCCTACTCGATATTTTTTAGCATCAGAAATTAATAAAGGAATAAAAATCATATCTAAAACCGGTTCATAAGTCTGTTCTCCGTCTATAGGCTCCATAACACCAAATTTATTTAATTCTAATATGCTGTTCTCTTCTAAATAAAAGTGAGTCAAGGAGCTGTCTTTAAAATTACATTTACTCACCACAATCCTTTTATTTTTAGCTCTAAAATAAGCGATCAAAGGCGCTGTATCAATCTCTTTTAAAAGCTCTATAGAGAGAAAGAAATGAACATTTTTCACGGCAGAAATATCCAAATCATACACTTGCTGGTACATATTCTCTTGCAGCTCCCTAATTTCTTCAAAAGACAAAGCTGCTCTTTTTTGTTTGTATATACGCCTGAGTTCTTGCTTGTTCATTTTACTTATTTTCTAATTCTATCTGCAACTTTTTCGTCAATCCGCTTACAACCAATTCATAAGAATGATTGATTAATTCTCCTACCAAATCTTCAGAGACATCACTATTATTCATAGTAACCGTATTCCAAAGTCTTTTATTTGAGTGCCAACCAGGAACAATACCCTCAAATGCAGCGCGCAGCGTTATCGCTTTGTCAGGATTACATTTTAAGTTTATTTTTTGCGCACCTTGTTCCCAAGCATCCAATCTTATAAGCACAAAAATTTTACCCATGACCTTAAAAACGAGGGTTACATCGTCAAAAGGAAAGTGCTCCGTAACTCCTTTTTTTGCAATACAAAAATCTCTTAACTCTTCAATATCCATAAAATCTTCGCGTTAAAAAGATCATTTTTATATATTTAAAAGTATCTTTATCTATCAAATTTACAATTATTATTTAAATGGAAAATGAATTTCTAAGCAACACTTCCATCATCTGTTATTCTGACAAGGAATTTGAAAAATCTAATTTTTCTGCTATTTCCGAAATAAATTTAAGTGAGCACCCGGCAGATGTAAAGTGGGTGAATACATATGGAATTAGATTTCATGAATCTTTTAAAAAAGTAATCCAACAAAACAAATTAGACGACTTTTTAATAAAACTATTAGGAGATGAAGAACATCCAAATAAAGTAATTGTTTTAGACAATATACTATTTATATCGATCCGTGTACTTCTTACCAAGTCTAACCAATTAGAGTCTGAGCAAATAATTTTTATTGTTTCTGCAGATTTTCTCTGGTCTATTCAAGAGAGAAAAGGTGACTATTTCAACTGGATTCGCGAGCGACTCGTTGGGGACAAAGGAATCGTTAGAAAGAAAAAAACAGCCTATCTCTTATTTTTATTATTAGAATCTATAATCGACAATTATCACGAAACCTACCAAGAAAATGCTGCATTAAATTCTGACAAATTGAACTCAGAAAACATAAAGCCAACCCCTGAATTTACCTCCTTAGTAGAAAAAAGAAAACAGGAGCTTTTCAATTTTAAAAGAGCCACCATCAGTTTAAAAGATACGATTATTAAGATAGAAAAAATAGACATCGATGGTTCTGACACCAAATACTTTGGTGAATTAAAAGAGCAAACCAATAATCTAATTTCAAATATAGATTTTGAACTTCAAGAGTTAGAAAGTAAAATAAACTTAATTTTTAGTATTCAAGGGCATCGTTTAAACGAGGTAATGAAAACGCTTACGATTTTATCTGTTATTTTTATTCCGCTCACTTTTCTGGCGGGGATTTATGGTATGAATTTCGTTAACATTCCTGAACTAAAATCTAAAAATGGATACTTTCTTTTATTAGCCGTTATGGCTTTTGTTACCGTTATTTCCGTGTGGTATTTTAAACGTAAAAAATGGTTTTAACTTTTAACTTAATTATTAGAAAAAAGAGCATCTTTCTTTTATTTCTTTAAAAAAGCATGCGATGCGTTTCAACCTTCTTAAACAGTCTTTCGTAAGAAAATGATCAGAGTTATTTAAACCAACCATTTAAAGTTTGGTGAAAATTGATTTAAAAATAGCTATACTTCCTATTGGAATAATTTGCGTTTCTGTATTGGCTAATCAAACTGGTTGCTGTTACATCTTAACGAATAAACGGATTCCTTTTCTAATTTTAATTATCGCATTGCACCGAGTGTACAAAGATACTTTTAGGCCCATGGAATAAAAGTATTGGAATCCTTTGATCCCCGCTATGTATGAGACCTATCCTCCTTCAAGATCTATAAATTTTGAATATACATTCACGTTGGCTTTTTCAGCTTCTCTTAAAAAAAACAAAGAGAACATCAATACCAAACAGAAACGTTTAAAAGAAACCAATTACGCATAGAAATCACTGCTCCACTATTCGTTTTTGAAATACCTCATTTTATAATCTTATATAATACAGGCTTGCTTGGAGTGGCATCATTTTCAAATGGTGCAATCATTAAATTCAACAAATATTCCCCATCTTCAACCGCATTTGGAACGTAAATAAACTCTGTAATTGTAGCATCTAAGCGCACTATGCCAGCAGTATTCCAAAATGCATTGTGCACTAACAATTGTCCGCCGTCTTTTTCTTTATCTACAGAAGGCAAGTCAATTAATAAATGTTTGATTCCTTTTTCACGCAAATAGATAGCCGCTTCCTCCAGTAAATAGGGCGGATTTGTATTTGAGTACTGCATTGATTTCTTTTCTTTTAGATTTGGTATGGTCCGAATTACGATTGCATCTCGTTTCTTATTTCGCAGCGCAGTTTTCAATTGTTTTTCAGAAATAACAAAGTCTTTTCCACTACTTTCTGGAGCAACTGTAACGACCTCTGCAACAAAGAAATAATGTTTTAAATTTTGATTTATAGAATGAAATTCTTCTGTAATATGTCCCACACATTCCGTGTGTGTAATGTGCGCATGTGGATTAAAATGAATGTTGTTAAAGTTGACCACCGCACCCTCTGACACCTTTGCAATTTCGCCATCGAAATCTACCGGAAATATTTTTGGCGCCCCAACATACCAGGCATTTACATTTTCTTTTGATACATCTAATGCAATAGAAATATCTATGGGTTCAGAAACATCAATGGTAATTTTTCTAGAATTGTACTCTATAATTGCTTTCATGTTTCCTAAAATTAATTCTTTTTTGTTTGTGCACAAAGATAAGTTTTAAACCCACAAAATGCTTCAGTTTCTATAGATTAGAGAAAACCTATTCATTCAACATAAAAAGATCTGCAGCAATTCCATCAACGAGAAACCATCCTTTTTTTCTTGTTTTTAAAGTTCCATTTTCAACAAATAACAACGCTTCCTCAATGTGTTTTTTAGAATGTTTCTCTAAATAATTTAGATACTTTTCTCCAAATTTATCTTTAATTTTATCTAAAGAAACGCCCCACATAGTTCTCAAACCTGTCATCACGAACTCGTTGTAACGATCTGTAAGAGACAGAGTTTCTCTTTCGATTAGCAGTGCGTTTTCTTGGATAGCTTTAATATATTTGACATTATTTTTAACATTCCAACTGCGTTGTTTTCCATCAAAAGAGTGTGCAGAAGGTCCAATACCTAAATAAGCAACACCAAACCAATACGCAGAATTATTCTTACCAAAAAAACCTTCTTTCCCAAAACTAGACAATTCATAGTGGATAAAACCCGCAGTGGCCAACTCCTTCGTTAAAATCTGAAATTGTTGCTGTGTCTTTGTATCATCTACATTTTTAATTTTCCCTTTTTCTATCATTGTTTTTAAAGCAGTATATGGCTCTACAACAAGTGCATAGCTAGAAATATGAGGAATTCCAAAACTCAGTGCTGTTTTTATATTTGTTCTCCATTCTTCGTTCGTACATCCAGGGATTCCATAAATTAAATCCAAAGAAATATTATCAAAATAACGTGTTGCTAATGCCAATGATTTCTTTGCCTCTGCGGCGTTGTGTGCACGATTCATTAACTTTAAATCCTTTTCAAAAAAGGATTGAACACCAATACTCAATCTATTTATTGGAGATTTAGAGAGTGCTATTAATTTTTCTTCGGATAAATCGTCGGGGTTTGCCTCTAACGTAATCTCTGGATTCTCTATCACTTCAAAATTTAGATATACCGCAGCTATTAATCCCCTAATTTCTTCAGTACTTAATACAGATGGTGTTCCTCCTCCAAAATAAATAGTTTCTATAATGGCACCTTTTAGTTCCTCTTTTCGCAACTTTATTTCTCTTACTAGAGAAACAAGCATCTCTTCTTTTTTCTTTAAAGAAGTAGAAAAATGAAAATCACAATAAAAACATGCTTGTTTACAAAATGGTATGTGAATATAGATGCCTGCCATTACTTTTTAACTCGTTTTTCGTTTTCTTTCACAAAACTCGTCCACCCTGAATAATTTTTACCTCCAACTACTTTCCCTGAATTATAAAAATGACACACAGCCGCCGCTAGACCATCTGTAGCATCTAAGTTTTTGGGCAAAGTTTTTAGATTTAATAAAGATTTCAACATCATTGCGACTTGTTCTTTACTGGCATTTCCATTTCCCGTAACGGCCATTTTTATTTTCTTTGGAAGGTATTCTGTAATCGGAATTTCGCGTGACAAGCCCGCAGCCATGGCCACTCCTTGTGCTCTGCCTAATTTTAGCATTGACTGCACATTTTTACCAAAAAAGGGAGCTTCAATTGCAATTTCGTCAGGGTTATAGGTATCTATTAATTCGATCGTTCTCTCGAATATTAATTTTAATTTTAAATAATGATCATCGTATTTTTTTAGCATCAGTTCATTCATTTGAATAAACTCCATCTTCTTTCCAATAACCTTTATCAAACCAAAACCCATGATGGTGGTTCCTGGATCTATCCCTAAAATAATTTTTTCTATTTTCACCATAAATCTATCTAAAAGTACCGCAAGAAAAACCAAACTTTTACACCTGTATTGCCTTCTTATTTCTATTTCTAAAAGCATCAATTATAACTGACCACAGCTTACTTCATTCTTTGATTGCTTACAAAACTCAGGGTTTTCTTTATCTCTTATCGATGTCTGTAATTTACCGCCCCGAAAGTAAGCCCCTGAAATTTAAAATAAAGCTTCTAAAATAGCTTCCATTTTAAACCATAATAGTATTGCCAATCCCAATAGCGCGATAAAAAGAAGCCCTTTTGTAGGTTTCGCTTCTTTTTTTCTACCAAACTTTCTTCTGAATTCCATTTATTGTATTGTTTAAATGTACATAAATAAGCGATTAACCACCCATATAAAATTGGCACCTCGTTAAGAAGCGCTTTTCTTAGTAGCTCTTAACATTTCTCTTTTTCCAGGAGGTCCTGGAATTCGTTCTACAATAAAACCAACTGCCTGCATGGCTCTTCTTGCGCTGCCTTTGGCACAATAAGTAACCAAGACTCCATCTTTTCTAATCGCATCAAACATCTTTAAAAAAATGGCTTCTGTCCACAATTCTGGTTGATTTTTCGCTCCAAAAGCGTCAAAATAAATCAAATCAAATGCCTCTTTATCCGTAATGTCTTGAAAAAATTGTTTTCGCTTTGTAAGTTGAAATTCTTTAGAAATTTCCTGTTTCTCTTCCCAAGGTAGCGCGTGCATTTTATCAAAAATATCTTGATCTGCGGTCGCTTTTAATTCCTCAACATAATTCAATTTTAAGACCTCTGCTGCTGCAACAGGATATGCTTCAACGCCAACATAGTCAATCTCTACTTTTTTATCCCTACCTTCTAGAAAAGTAATAAATGTATTTAAACCCGTACCGAAACCGATTTCTAAGATTTCGATTTTTTTAGCACTAGTGGAAACTATATCTAAACCAGCACGTAAAAAAACATGATATGCTTCTTGGATAGCCCCGTGTTTAGAATGATATTGCTCGTCCCAATCGGGTAAATGAATGGTGGTAGAACCGTCTGATGTAATTAAAATTTCTCTCTTCAAAACTATTAAACAAATTTATGAAGTCCCTGGAATAGAACCCTCGTTAGTATAGAATGTACTTACATTGTAATTCCTGTTATTTTACGTTCAGTAAAACACCACTAGCCTCAAAAGAAAACTCCTTTCTAACCCTTATAATTTTTGATATTTCCTCTTCAGACTTTCCGGCATCTTCGGCATAATGACGCAATTCGTCTACAGATGTAATTTTTAAGAATGCCTTTCCTGAAACAATAACTTTTTCTCCTGTGGCATCTAAAGGCAGAAAAAAGCCGTAATCTTTAAAGCGAACCATCGTTTCTGCAGTTGCTCCTAAAGGCAACTTCATCCAACAACCTTTCTTAGTACACAACGCTTTAATAGTACTTGAAAATTTCACAAGTGCCGTATCTCCAAAATGCATGTTTTCAAATTTCGCAAACATTTCTGTAGAACTCATCGCGTTGTCCTCTGTTATTTTCTCTCCAAAAGAGGCAAATTTTAGTTGATTTGAAGAAGGTGGTATCGTTATACTTTCTTTTTTGTTCTGTTTACAAGCTGAAAGACTAAAGAGTAGAACAAGGCAGTAACCAATAACTAATTTCATGAGTATTGTATTTAAACATTGCCTACAAATATAATAAATTTAACAGCAAAACGCCGATTTATATATTCCTTACGATGAATAAATTATGTACATTTGTACTCGAATTTAATACAATAAAATATGAGCGCTACCATAGAAATCACACGTATAGAAAAGTCTAAAATAGCATCTGTAGATTTTAACAATCTGCCCTTTGGAAGTGTTTTTTCTGACCACATGCTTACTTGCACCTATAAAAACGGGAAATGGGAAAGCCCTGTTATTGTTCCTTACGCTCCGATCGCTTTAGACCCTTCTGCTAAGATTTTTCATTATGGACAATCTATTTTTGAAGGAATGAAAGCCTACAAGGATGCCAAAGGAAACACCTTATTATTTCGACCTTTAGAAAACTGTAAGCGTTTAAATAAATCTGCAGAGCGCTTGGTAATTCCTCAAATTCCTGAGGACGTTTTTATGCAAGGTCTAAAAGAATTGCTAAAAGTAGACGACGCTTGGATTCCTACAAATGAAGGAAGCTCTTTGTACATAAGACCTTTTATGTTTGCCTCAGGCAACGGGTTTCATGCATCTCCCGCAGATGAATATAAATTAATGATCTGTACTGCGCCCTCTGGTGCTTACTTTGCAGGAAAAGTAAACGTTTTAATTGAAGAGAAATATGCGCGTGCCGCAAATGGTGGTGTTGGCTTTGCGAAAGCAGGTGGTAATTATGCGGCGCAATTTTACCCTACACAATTGGCGATTGAAAAAGGCTACAACCAAGTAATTTGGACAGACGATAATACGCACGAATACATCGAAGAGGCGGGCGCAATGAATATTTTTGTTAGAATCAATGACACCTTGCTAACAAGCCCAACAAACGATCGAATTTTAGACGGCATCACACGTAAAAGTATACTTCAACTTGCCGAGGATTTAGACATCGCTGTTGAAGTAAGAAAAATATCTGTTGCAGAAGTCGTTATAGCCGCTCAGTCTGGCACTTTGAAAGAAATGTTTGGAACTGGAACTGCCGCGGTAATTTCGCCAATTACTGGCTTTGGATTTCAAGAAAAAGACTATGAGCTACCAACATTAGAAATGCCTTTTGCAAGCATTCTGAAAAAAGCAATTACTGATATTCAAACAAATAAATCTGAAGACCTCCACGGTTGGAGAGTTCAACTATAAAAAAACATCCATTCTAAAAGCATCAATTTATATTGGTGCTTTTTTTTTATCTTTAGTTTTTGCTTTTTATGACAAAACAACTTTTACTTGTTTTTTGTTTTTCTTTATTGTGCCGCAACACAGCAATAGAATTAAATAAAAAAACATCCTTATCTAAACAGTATATTACCGTTTTAGGAATTGCACAAGATGCAGGTTACCCCCATATTGGTTGTCAAAAGTCCTGTTGTACAAACTTCTATGAAGGCAAGTATAAAAAACAAAAAGTAGTTTCTTTAGGGTTGGTAGATACTGAAAATAAACAAAAATGGTTGTTTGAAGCAACTCCAGACATTGCGACACAATTAGCTGATTTAGAACAAAATCACTTAAAGACAAATGAGCTCATTGATGGTATCTTTTTAACACATGCTCACATTGGTCACTATACTGGATTAATGTATTTCGGAAAAGAAGCACTAGGTCAAAAAGAGACTAAAGTATTTGCAATGCCAAAAATGCGGACATATTTGACTAAAAATGGCCCTTGGAGTCAACTCGTAAAGTTGAGAAATATTGTTTTTAATAAGCTACAAGCGGATTCGACACTTGTCTTAAATAACAAATTAAAAGTAACTCCTTTTTTAGTGCCCCATAGGGACGAATTTTCTGAGACCATTGGCTATAAAATTGAAGGAATGCACAAAACAGCTTTATTTATTCCTGATATAGACAAATGGGAGAAATGGAAAAAAAATATTGTTATAGAAGTTAAAAAAGTAGACTACGCGTTTTTAGACGCTACCTTTTTTCAAGATGGTGAAGTTGATAGGCCCATGGCCAAAATCCCGCATCCCTTTATTGAAGAGACGATGCGCTTATTTAAAAAAGAAGCTATTTCAATAAAAAATAAGATTTACTTTATTCATTTTAATCATACCAATCCAGCATTACAAAAACTTTCGAACGAAAAAGCCATTGCTCAAAAATTAGGTTTTAATTTTGCTATTGAAGGCATGCGCCTCGACTTGTAATCTTTAAACAGTCTGTTTATAATTGATAATACTCACCTATGAATAATCCTAAAAATAGTTATTTTACTTTTTCACTTGTGATGCTTTTAGCACTTGTTTTTTATAAATGCCGGACAAAAAAAGAAACTGCCTATAAAAATTTTACATACAATGAAAAGTATCTTTTTAACACAAATCTAAAAAAACAACAATCTAATATTCTTTATCTTTTAGATGGAAAAAAGATTTCTTCAGTCATAATGGGAGAAATAAACCCTGACAGCGTCTCTTCTATGCATGTAATAAAAGACGCAGAAAAAATAAAAACATACACGCAAGAACAGTACAACAGTATTCTTCTCATTCACTTAAAAAAACAATAAAATGAAAAAAACAACAATCTTACTCTGTATTATTGCCATCTTGCAAGCCTGCAACTCGCAACAAAAAAGAGCAATAGTAGGAGCAACTGAATATCAGCAACAATTAAACGCCAGCTATAAAGACGCTTCTAAAACACCTTTAAAAAAGAAAGACTTAAAGATATTTAAAGGTTTAGACTTCTTCCCTGTAGACTCCTCTTTTATTGTAATTGCCACCTTAGAGAAAATAACAAATGCGCCAACTTTTGAAATGGCTACAACCACAGATAGGACTGCCCTTTACAAAGAATATGGATACTTGTCATTTTCTTTAGAAGGAAAAAAACACCAATTAACGATCTATCGAAGTCAGGATGATTTAAAAGATGTCGCATTCAAAAATAATCTTTTCCTACCTTTTACAGACGCTACATCGGGAAATGAATCCTACGGTGGAGGACGCTATATGGATGTAATGACAACAGATGAAAATTCAAATGGTACCATCACCTTAAATTTCAATAACACCTACAACCCTTACTGCGCTTATAACGATAAATATTCATGCCCACTTACGCCAAGAAAAAATCATTTGGATGCAACCATTAAAGCTGGAGTTAAAGTTTTCAAGAAATACTAATGTTAGTAAACTTATACCTATCTATGAAAATCCTTCCAGCTCAAACGTCCCTATATATTAAGAATAGAAAAGGCGTTTCCATTTCTTAAAATATCCAAAATACATCGGAAGATTTAAATTTATACTCCATTTAGAACATCAAAATTAGGGATGTATAGAAATCTCACTTTTCAGATCCAATTCAATTGCAACTTCCAAAGCTTCTAAATGGAATTTACGAACTTTTAGTTTCGTTGCTGCATGTGCTTTCTTGTTTAACTTCGAAAACATTTCTGCCGCTTTAATTGCGCTCATCAACAAGGCATCTTGAGAGACAATAATATCTAAAAAACCAGCTTCTACCGCCTGTTTAGAATTATAGATTTCCGCATTGTTCACACTCCTATTTAAATACACTTCAGATAAACGTGCTTTTGCAATTGCAATTCCAGCATTGTGCATGGTCATACCTATCATTACCTCATTCAACCCAATTTTAAAGTCACCCTCCACACCAATTCTATAATCTACAGAAAGCAGTAAGAATGCACCTTTTGCAATTGCATGACCAGAACAAGCCAGAATAATAGGCTGCGGAAAAGCCAACATTCTAAGGGATAGACGAGATCCTTTTGTCACCAGTTCCTTTGCTGAATCTGATGATTTTGCCATGACTTTTAAATCAAATCCTGCAGAAAAAATCCCAGATATACCCGTTAAAATAACGACTTTATTTTCTTGCTCTGCGACATCTAAACTTGCATTTAAACCTGCAATTACCTCGTGAGAAATCGCATTTGCCTTTCCGTTATTAATGGTAATTATTGCGTAATTCTCTTCTGCTTTATAACTAACGAATGCATTCATTATCCTGAATTTATAATTCAAAACAAGGTACACTAAAATTTTTAACAGCAAAATGATTGTCTAAAAAGATACTCCCTTTAGTCCCTCTGTAATTTTATTTTTATTTGTCTAGATTTGCACAAAACTAATCTGACATCTCCCACTAGTATGCGTGCTTAAAATATATGAATACGATTAAAAAATTCCTTCTTTCATTTCAACAAAGCTTCTCTTTCCTATTTCTTTTAAAGTGGACTATTATTTGTTTGCTCATTGGAGCACTTGCAGGAAGTGCCTCTGCTGTTTTCTTATGGACTTTAGAATGGGCAACTACCTATAGAGAAAACAATGTCTGGATTATTGCATTGCTGCCAGTTGGTGGTCTTTTCATCGGGTTGTCGTATCATTATTATGGAGAAAGTGTTGTAAAAGGAAATAATTTACTGCTAGAAGAATATCATACCCCTAAAAAAACAATTCCCTTCAAAATGGTTCCTTTGGTGTTTTTAGGAACCATTATCACCCACTTATTTGGAGGTTCTGCCGGCCGTGAAGGGACGGCTGTCCAAATTGGAGGTGCCATTGCAGACCAATTCACTAAAATTTTTAAACTTTCTAATCTTGATCGAAAGATACTGCTGATCGCTGGAATAAGTGCTGGATTCTCTGCTGTTTTTGGAACTCCTTTAGCCGGAGCTATTTTTGCTCTCGAAGTATTGCTTATTGGTCGCGTAAAGTATGATGCCCTTTTACCCAGTTTTCTGGCTGCCATTTTTGCAAACTATTTTTGCACTGTTTGGCAAATTTCTAATCACACACATTATACCATTTCAACGGTTGCAGAACTAACACCAATTTCCGTTTTGTGGTCTTTATTTGCAGGCATTATTTTTGGTCTCGTCAGCCTTTTATTTTCAAAGTCTACGCATCTTTGGACAGGATTATTTAAAAAATACATTTCATATCCCCCGCTTCGTCCTGTAATTGGTGGAATCTTTTTGGCCATAACTGTATACCTGATGGGAACAACAAAGTACATAGGACTTGGTATCCCCACCATTGTAGATGCCTTTAACATTGATTTAAATTCGCATGACTTCTTTCTAAAATTAATCCTCACTTCTTTTACTTTGGGCGCTGGATTTAAAGGAGGAGAAGTAACGCCTTTATTCTTTATTGGTGCGACCCTTGGAAATGTTCTTATTTGGTTTATCCCGCTGCCAATGCCTTTACTGGCAGGTATGGGTTTTGTAGCAGTATTTGCAGGAGCCACGAATACTCCTATTGCTTGCACAATTATGGGAATTGAGCTATTTGGAATTGAATCTGGTGTTTTTATCGCATTGGCCTGTACTACTTCTTACTTGTTCTCTGGGCATTCCGGAATTTATACTGCACAAGTTATTGGCAGTCCAAAACATGCATTTTTCGCAAATGAGAAAGGGAGTACATTAGAAAATCTAATACCCAAGAAAAACAAAAAATAGCGTTATTTAAAAATTTATTTCTTTAACATCTACCCAATTTTTCTTTTGTGTAACCGTTCCTTTATTTAAAATTATTACTCCTGGATTTGCTCTAATCATCGTTTTTAAAGCCGTCTCGTCGCAGAATAAAAACTCAAAAGGCAAGTTGTACTTTTCTTTCGCTATAGATAAATCATCTGAAAAAGAGGCAGAAACACCATAAACGGTATATCCTTGTTTCATTGCTTTTTCGGAAACTTTTTTAATTTCAGAAAATCCAGCAGCATCTGCCTTCTTCAGATTATAGATAATGACCAACAGTACCTTTTCCTTTTCTAGAAGTATGGGCGCCAAGTCTTCTTGCATGTCTTCCAACATAAAATCATGCACTGGCGGAATCGAACCATCTTTAGGATATTTCATTCCCTCCTGTAGATTATTGCCAATAGCATATGCTCTAAAATCAATAAGAGGTAAATGCGTAAGTACATGTTGAACAATAAACAAAAAAGTCGCTAATGACAAAAACGTAATTAGTTTTGGAATTTGACCTTTGAAAATAGGTTTTATAAATTTGATGTTTACCAGAAGAATAATTATGAATCCAATTAAAATGACATTCTTATAAAAGGTTTCCCAGGGTGTTAATTTAATAGCATCTCCAAAACAACCGCAGTCTGTAACCTTGTTATAAAAAGCAGAGTACCACGTTAAAAACAAAAAAATCAAACTTAAAACCAACAAACTCCAAACTGTAAGCTTTGACTTGTAACCGATTAAGATCATCACTCCTAATAAAATTTCTGCAACAATTAAAACAATCGCAAAAAGCAAAGCAAACGGAATTAAAAACTCCATATTTAAGACAGATTCCGAGAAATACTCTTGAAACTTATATTGAGAGCCAATGGGATCTACCAATTTTACAAATCCTGAGAATATAAATAAAGCGCCTACTAGAATTCTTGAAAACTGGACCATGCCTTTTTGAATCATAATTTACTTCTTTTGTTGCGAATAAAATGGCTCTACCCTTCGCACTATTGCATTCCTTTTAACTTTTTACCTGTGCTTCTGCTTCTAAGAGAATCATGGCAAATACGGCATAGTTAATCATGTCTTGATAATTAGCATCAATACCTTCAGATACCAGTGTCTTCCCCTTATTATCCTCAATAGATTTCACTCTTAATAATTTCTGGAGGATAAGATCCGTTAAACTAGAAACACGCATTTCTCTCCAGACTTCCCCATAGTCGTGATTTTTATCCATCATCAACTGCTTTGTCACTTTGCGAAGTGCATCGTACAAGATGGTTGCCTCGGCTGTATTTAAATCTGGTGTTGCTACAATTCCTTTTTCCAATTGAATTAAAGCCATTATTGAATAATTAATAATTCCGATAAACTCAGACTTTTCGTCCTCATCTACTTTGCGCACCTCATTTTCTTGCAATTGCCGAATCCTTTGTGCTTTGATAAAAATTTGATCTGTTAAGGAGGGTAAACGTAAAATTCTCCATGCCGACCCATAATCAGACATTTTTTTTATAAACAAACTTCTACATTCGTTCATGACAGCGTCATATTGTTTTGAGGTATCTTGCATTTTATCCTGTTAAAAAGTATTTTACCAAAAATACTAAATCCTGTATCCTTTTCTTTTATTTTTGCAAAAGAATTTTAAAACCTATTATATTGAAAAAAATCGTTGTTTTTTGTGGAGCTAGTTTAGGCTTTAACCCGGTCTATAAAGAGGCTGCAGCAACCCTAGGAACGTACTTTGTAAACCATGGAATTGGTTTGGTTTATGGTGGTGCAAAAATAGGAATGATGGGCATTATTGCCGACACTATTCTAGAAAAACGAGGAGAAGTTATCGGTGTAATTCCAATCTTATTAGAAAAGGAAGAGGTGCTCCATCCCGGTGTAGAAGAAATGATTATTTGTAAAAAAATGAGTGATCGAAAAGTAATAATGAGCAAGTTAGTCGATGGTTATATTGCGCTCCCTGGAGGTTTCGGTACTTTTGACGAACTCTTTGAAGTGCTCACATTAGGACAATTACAGATTGAAAACAAACCAATTGGACTTCTAAATATTAATGGCTTTTTTGACGCACTACTGGTACAATTAGATAAAATGGTCACAGAGGGCTATTTAAAAAAAGAAAACAAGGACTTGTTAATTGTTGCTACTTCGGTAGCCGAATTAATGTTAAAAATGAACGATTACAAAGCTCCGAAAACTGGTCATGTAATTCATAAAGTAGTACTATAAAATGACACTAAATTGCAAGGGTACTTTAATCGACTTGACGACACCAAAAGTAATGGGTGTTTTAAACATTACTCCAGATTCTTTTTTTGATGGGGGAAAATATAAAAACGAAGTTGACATTTTACGGCAGGTTGAAAAAATGCTCTTTGATGGCGCAGCCTTTATAGATGTTGGTGCCTATTCTTCGAAACCTGGTGCACTCCATGTTTCGGAAGAAGAGGAACTTAAAAGAATAGTACCCGTTATCAATCTCTTAATACAAAACTTTCCCGAGATCATTATTTCGACAGATACCTTTAGAAGTAAAGTCGCCCTAGAAACAGTGGGGAATGGAGCAGCAATTATAAATGATATTTCTGGAGGAAATCTAGACGCAGAGATGTTTACTACGGTTGCCCAATTAAAAGTTCCTTATATTTTAATGCACATGTTAGGCACCCCTCAAAACATGCAAAAAAACCCAGTATATAAAGATGTGATTGCAGAAATTATTTCGTTTTTTGCAGCGAAAATAAACCAGCTGCATCAATTAAATTTAAGTGATATTGTCATTGATATGGGTTTTGGATTTGGAAAAACAAATGCTCACAATTTTGAAATATTGAAAAACTTATCACTTTTCAAAAGTTTAGAGGCACCCATATTAGCGGGTCTTTCTAGAAAATCTATGCTCTATAAAACCTTGGATATCTCTGCTCAGGAAGCTTTGAATGCAACTACCTCGGCAAACACGATTGCGTTGCTAAATGGTGCAAACATATTGCGTGTGCATGATGTAAAAGAAGCTGTGGAAGCCGTCAAGATTGTAGCTCAAATTAAGTAAATTATTTATTAGTATTTTAGCCTAAATTCTTATCCTTCCTATGTTCGATTTTATTGAATTTTCTTTGCTTGATGTTTTAGATATCTTACTAGTAGCCACACTGCTGTACTATATCTATAAATTACTAAAAGGCACTGTTGCCATAAATATTGTGTTGGGAATTGCTATTGTTTTTGTTATTTGGAAAATAACAGAAGCACTAAAAATGAAAATGCTCAGTGGCATTCTTGGAACCCTTTTAGGAGGTGGTGTGGTTGCATTGATTATTGTATTTCAGCAGGAAATACGAAAATTTTTATTAATGGTAGGCACAACAAACTTTACGAACAAAAGAAATTTCTTAAAACAACTAAAATTTTTACATACAGAAATAGGGTCAGAAATTGATACTGAAATCATTTTAAAAGCCTGTAAAAAAATGTCTAAAACAAAAACAGGCGTTTTGATTGTTATCGAAAGAACCAATAGTTTAGATTTTTTAATAAATACAGGAGACAAAATGAATGCCTTAGTCAATGAGGCATTATTGCAAAGTGTTTTTTACAAAAACAGTCCACTTCATGATGGTGCTTTAATTATTAGAGACAACTACATTGTTGCCACAAGAGTCGTGCTTCCCATTTCTGATAGCTTAAAAATTCCTTCAAGATTTGGTTTAAGGCATAGAGCGGCAATTGGTGTTTCTGAAAAAACAGATGCTGTTTGCTTGCTCGTCTCTGAGGAAACTGGAGAAATCTCATACATAAAAGATGGCGAGTTTGAATTGTATAACGATTTGCCTGAGCTCAATGAAAAGCTGCGAAAAGACTTAATGTAAACCGAAAAACATGGCTTAATGAACCTTTTTAATCATCACTCTGCGCAGTACAAAAATGAACCTCCAATTCCTGCGTTTCTTTTAAGAAGCCGCTTCTAAACTAAACTGCTTGTCATACAAATTTTTGTAATATCCATTTTCTTTTTCCAACAAAGAGGAATGTGTTCCTTCCTCAACAATTAAGCCCTTATCCATTACAATAATTTTATCCGCACTTTTAATTGTTGCTAAGCGATGTGCAATTACAATTGAAGTTCTATGTTTTGTAATAGTCTCTGTAGCGTACTGAATCATTTTCTCTGCAAAGGCATCTACAGAAGAAGTAGCTTCATCTAAAATCAGAATACTCGGTTTGCTTAAATAAGCTCTTAAAAAAGCAATCAGTTGACGTTGTCCAGAAGAAAGCATTGCCCCTCGTTCCTTTACATTGTAGTCATAGCCTCCTGGAAGCGTCATAATAAAATCATGAATTCCTATTTGCTTTGCAGCCACCTCCACCTCTTCTTTAGAAATAGTAGGGTTCTTTAATGTGATATTATTTAAAATAGAATCTGAAAATAAAAAAACATCTTGCAACACAACAGCCACTTGATTTCGTAAACTTTCTAATTTATATTCTTCAATAGGAATGCCATCAACACATATACTCCCACTGTCAATTTCATAAAAACGATTAATTAAGTTGATAATTGTAGACTTTCCTGCTCCTGTAGCTCCAACAATAGCGATTGTTTGGCCTTTTAAAACCTCTAAATTAATTCCTTTTAATACCTCTTCCCCGTCAACATAGCTAAATCGCACTTCTTTAAAACTAATATTGCCAGCTAAATTGTCTGCTACAATGGTTCCATTTTTAGAAATTGCACTTTGTGTATCAATAATTTTAAAGACTCTTTCGCCAGAAACAATTCCCATTTGTAGCTGATTAAATTTATCTGCAATCTGACGCAAAGGTCTAAATAACATTTGTGCCATTTGCACAAAAGCCATCACGGTTCCTGGCCCTGGAACTGCACCTCCAATGACTTGCTTACTGCCAAACCAAACGACCAAACCGATACCTACCGATGATAAAATTTCTGCAATTGGGAAGAAAATGGAAAAATACCAAATGGTCTTTATATATGCTTCTTTGTGTTTGTTATTTATGTCTTTAAAATTATCATCTTCAATTTTCTCTCTGTTGAAGAGCTGGACTATTTTCATTCCAGTAACGCGCTCCTGCACAAATCCATTTAAATTAGCAACCTGATTTCTAACTTCTTGAAAGGTAGTCTTTATGGCTTTTTGAAAAACTTTTGTAGCATATAGCAATACTGGTAACACTGCAATTGCAATAAATGCTAACTTCCAGTTGATGACAAACATCACCGCAATCACTGCAAACATTTGCAAAACATCACTCACAATTGTAAAGACACCACTGCTAAAGAATGCTGCAATTGTTTCGATATCAGAAACCACTCTTGTCACCAAACGCCCAACTGAGTTTTTATCAAAATAAGACATTCTAAACTGCAAAATATGTCTAAATATTTTTGCCCTTATATCTCTAATAATGTGTTGTCCAACCCAGTTTGCATAATAGATAAAGGTAAACCTTAAGAGTACCTCTAAAATCAAAACACCTAGCATTAGCAGCACACTATTTAGCAACCCCTCAGAATCTTTGTTAGCGATATATAGGTCTACTGTATCTTTTAAAATAATAGGCGTCAGAAGTGCTACACCCGACAAAATAATGGTAGCACATACCGCAATTATAAAATTACGCTTGTAGTTCTTCGCAAAACTCATGAGTCTTAAAAAAATCTCTAAATCAAAAGCATTTCCTGTTTTATTTGCCAAAATTTAATATTTTATTTGTGTTAAAAACAGGCCCTTTGCCGGAACAGACAATCCTGCATTGCTTCTATTTTTACTTTCTATAATTTGACGAAATTCCGCTATAGATATTTTCCCCAAGCCAACATCAACCAAAGTTCCAACAATAGCCCTTACCATATTTCTCAAAAACCGATTCGCTGAAATATGAAATATTAATAAATTACCCTCCTGCCTCCAAAAAGCTGCGGTCACGTTGCAATTAAAAGTATGTACTTCTGTCTTCACCTTTGAAAATGTTTGAAAATTTTCGTATTCTAATAATAGAATTGCAGCCGCATTCATTTTAGAGAGATCTGGCTTTTGAGAGTGAATCTGCCAAGAGAAATCTAATAAAAATGGATTACGTCCCAACCATATTCGATACTCATAACTCCTACTTTTTGCATCAAATCGTGCATGCTTATCTTCCAACACTTCAAGTACCTTATCCACTGAAATGTCATTCGGTAAAATTGAATTCAGTTTGTGTACAAAATTATTTTCAATGAGAATTTCCGTATTAAAATGAGCAAACATTTGCACGGCATGAACACCAGTATCTGTTCTTCCCGCACCTACAACCTCTACTTTACTTTGCAAAACAGTACTGATTGCATTATTTAATTTTTCCTGTACAGAGACCATATCTGGTTGAATTTGCCAACCGTGATATTTTGTCCCGTTGTAAGAAAGTTCTATAAAATATCTCAATTAAAATTATTTTTGTAGCTGGTAAAATTACGGAATTTATTTTGTTATTAGTATTTTTGATTCTTGAAGAGTCGTTAATTTTTCCTACCACCTCCCAATGAAAAAAATATTATTAATATCCGATACTCATAGTTTTATCGATGACCAAATTTTAAAATTTGTAAGGCAAGCAGATGAAGTTTGGCACGCAGGAGATATTGGCAATTTACAAGTTACAGACACAATCAAAAGCCTAAAGCCTTTAAGAGCTGTATTTGGAAATATAGATGACCACGATGCGCGCGCTGAATTCCCTTTAGATCAAAAATTCGAAGTTGAAGATGTAACCATATGGATTACGCATATTGGGGGCTACCCCAATAGATATGACCAAAGAGTGCGAGAAGAATTAAAAATAAATACGCCCACCATTTTTATCTCTGGACATTCCCATATTTTAAAAGTACAATATGACAAAAAGCTAAAGTTGTTGCACCTAAATCCTGGAGCTGCAGGCAATCATGGTTTCCATAAAGTAAGAACAATGCTCCGATTTGAACTTGCTGCAGGGGCCATAAAAAATTTAGAAATTATAGAGTTGGCCCAGCGGGGGTAATCGCATTTTTTTCCATTATAGGCAACTCTGCAAATACGGTAGTCCCTTCATTAAGCACAGAATCTATTAAAAATTTCCCTTGCATCATTTGTATTCTTGCATGAATTTGGTTAATACCTATGCCATCCTTAGTAGACGTAAGTGTCTTATCAAAACCCTCACCGTCATCTTCGATTTGAATAAGTAATCTTCCATTTTTCTCTTCTAATTTTACAAGTGCTTTTGATGCTTTACTGTGCTTTAAAATATTATTGACAAATTCCTGAATGATGTTATTTGCTTTAATTTCAAAATTTTGGTGATACCTCCTCAAATTTTTGATATCTGTATTTATTTGAAGTTGCGAGTTGGAATATTTTTCTGACATTTCCTTAATCGCATATTTCAATCCAAACTTTAGCAATACCGAAGACACTAAACTATGTGATAAGTCTCGAATCGTTTGTGAAGCTTCTGTAATAATTTGCTGCGTCTTATCAATCTCTGTTGGAAAAACTCCATTAAACTGCATTTTAGTAGCTTGCAAATGTAAATTAGCCGACGATAATAAAGAGCTTACACTGTCGTGTAATGTTTCCGCAATTTGCTTACGCTCTGTCTCTTTACCATCTAATGTTGCGTTTAAAATACGCACCTGCGCTTCTGATTTTAATTTCTCTAATTTATTCTTTTGAGCCAATCTTGTTTGCGCCAGCTTTAATTTTAAGTTTTTCTGACGTAATTTATAATTGAATACGATCACTCCAGAACTAACCGTTAATAGAAGAATTAAAAGAATAAAAAAAATGATCGTTCTTTTCTCTTCTAGCTCTTTTAACTTAAGATCTGATGCTGCCGTATTCGCTTGTTTCTTTGCGATATCCAATTGATATTTTTCGTATACCTGTCTTACAATATGGTCAAATTCTACACTTTGTAAGCTGTCTTTAATAAGAAAAGATTTTTCTTGATAATCATATGCTTCAAAATCTTTTAAATTATATAACGCCCAAGCCAAGTTAAAGTATAAATCTTCTTTATATCGGATCGCTTCGCTACTATTATCCTGTTCTATAAGGTCCAAAGCACTGGTGTATATCTCTTTGGCTTTCTTAAAATTATCCTCTAGCATATAAATACTTGCGAGATTTGTTAATGCAGAGGCTTCGTTTAATTTATTTTTATGCAGCTTTCTAATTTCAAGAGCTTGGAGAGAATATTTTTTAGCCACACCATAAGATCCTATTTTTATGAATGTAGCAGATAAATTGTTATAAGCACCCGCTTTTATAGAAGACAAATCCTCATCTATAAAGTTCATTTGAATAATTTTATTATAATAGCTTATAGCGCTATCTTTCTTTTCTAATAATGAATATTCAACTCCAATCTTTAACAGATTGTCTGCTAATAAATAACTGTTAACTGGAACTTCTGTAAAAGTATTTAATCTTGGGTGGTCTAGAAGCACCTCTTTCTTTAGCAAAAACAAAGATTTTTTTAAATATAAGATTGCTTTATCATGATCCTTAATTTTAGAAAAATTTTCACCTAATAGGAAAGCTGTCAAGTAGCGTAAGACAGTATTGTTTGATTTTTCAAGTTCAGTGAATAGTGCAAGTCCAAACTCTAATGACTTAGAATACTCTTCATTCTCATAATACTGTCGAATCTCTTGGTACCGTATAACCTGAAGAGAGTCTTTTTTTTGAGGAAATGGCAAAGGAGAAACTTGAACTGATCTAGCTTCCCCTTTATTATTTGCTATTATTATATGGTTACCAATGCGAATCGTTGCCAATACAAGCAACACACATCTTAAATATCTGTTCATGCCTTTAAAAATACAACAATTATTTCCATCAATAGCTAAAGGAAGTATCGTAAACAACTCTCGGCTTTCTTTCCTTTCTTGCAGCAACTCCCTTTCCAAATAACGCGTGGTTTACAAAATCGATCTTTAAAATTTTGGTAATTGGAATATCAACGGTCAACGAAAATACTTTCTGCGTACTTGGTCCATTCCTTAAATGCACTTCATAAATTCCCAATAATTTATTGTATAAAAATGTGGCTACAACATTGTCCTCTACTTCAAAATCTAACTGAAGTGTACCATCCTCATTAGTTGTCAACCCGTACGTCTTTAAAAATTTTGTTTCGCCTCCTTTTGCAAAATTAATGTTCTCATCTTCGATCGTAAATTTAGCCCTTTCCCCAACCGTATCGTCAAACAGCCCAACACTTAATCTATTGTCGCTCAGCGCTAAACTTTGTGAATATTGATTTTTTGTATCAAATACCACTTTAGACAAATGAAACTCCTTCGTGTTTGAAGTTACGTCATCATGTGTAACAGAAAGCGTGTTATTTAAAACCTGATAAGCGATGGAGTACACACCGTTCGCATCTCTCTTTAGTTCTATTTGTTTTAGCAGGGCTTCTGGAGTTTCATCTATATCGAGTTCGTTGTTAGAACAAGAGGTGAAACCTAATGCTGCGAAACAAAACAAAAAAGTAAAGGCTATTTTTCTCATAATATTATATTTAAACTAGTTTATTTTAAACTAACCGGCTGTAATTGTAATCGTGACAATAACGATTTGTGCTCTTGTATGCTTTTATGTGTATCAGACAAGGTTATACTTTACAGCATATATTGCCAAGCCAACCGAATTTTTTACGTTTAACTTTCTTAATAGTTTTTTTCTGTATGACTCTACAGTATGATGGCTAATGTTCATCTTTTCTGCAATCTCACTTGTGCTTAGTTCTTTAGAGACAAGCCTTAAAACATTTTTTTCTCTTTCTGTTAAAGAATCAAAAAGAAGATCTTGTGGCATGTCTCCTGTCCTTGCTTTTTGACCAGATATTGATTTTAACAACTCTTTCTGAATGTCGCTGCTAAAATATTGCTCTCCATTCGCGACTGCTTTTATTGCATGGACAATATGTGCTCCTGCATTGTTCTTAGAAATATAACCACTTGCTCCTAAACTTAATACTTCTTGCACAATGCGAACATCATCGTAACTTGACAAAACAATTACTTTTTGCGCTATTCCTTTTTCCTGAAAATATCTTAAAACTTCAAAACCATCCAGAATCGGCATGGTGATGTCCAAGATGAGAACGTCTGCTCGGTTTTCCTTCTCGTTAAACCACTCTATTACAGCTTGGCCAGTTAAAGAAAAGTCTATTATTTCAATATTTTCGTCAGTCTTTATTACCGCTATAATTCCTTCGATTAAAATCTTATGATCATCAGCTACGTGAACAAATATCTTTTTCTTCATTATGATTTACAAATTTAAGTTAGTAATTTAGATTCTACAATCCCTGAAAACAGTATATTTTTTATACCCCTGAATTCAGGGTACAAGACCCTGAATTCAGGGATATAAAAAATATCAAATAATTGAAATACAGTCTTTTAAATAATATTAAAATTACACCTTATAAGCTCAATAACAGAAAAAATAATAAATATTAATTTCTGAATAATCAATTTACATACACTCCATAAAAAAACCGAGAATAAATCTCGGCTTTCTTTCGCACTAAATATACTAAGATGTTAGTTTTACCGCAATCTATCTGCAGATTTTACAAGATCTTCATCCTTTTTAATCGCTTTATTTGCCAAAACAATAAACAAAACAGCAAAAATTGGTATGAACATCCCAATACCCTTCTTAGAAACAGCAGCTTCTCCAGGTAACATTAGAGATACATAAATCAATAATCCTAATAAAATAAGATTTACCAAAATTGTCAATCGGCCGATAACAAATTGTAATTTTCTATTGTTATACATAAAAATTGCAATACACGCTAAAATTGCCGACACTAGAAATAAAATAGGAATACTCTTTAGCTGATACGATTCACTTTTTAGTAAATCAACGGCAAAAACGCTATTTTCTTTTGTTTTCCATAAATCAAAAAAAAATACAAGTATTCCAGAAAAAATAAAAGTACTAAATAAATATATAGTTTGTATTCTTTGTATCATTTTTAATTTCTGATGTGCAAAAGTAGTTTATTCTTTTTTAAAAAGAAAACCTAAAACTAAAAAAAAAAGTATATATTTGTTGAACACAACCCCATAAAAAGCTGTTTTGTAGAACTATACTTAACAGCAATATTCAAAAAACACTCAAATCTTACAAATCAAGATTCATATTTAACTTAATTATTTTATAATGTTCGAAATTTCGGAACTGAAAGCAAAAACTCTTGCTGAATTACAAGGTATTGCCAAGTCTATTGGTCTTGCCAAAACAAGTCAATTGAAAAAATTAGATTTAGTATATCAAATTTTAGACACGCAAGCTTCAAATCCTTCAAAAGCAACTACAATAACAACTCCTGGCGAAAGCGGAATTGAAAAAATAGACAAACAAAAAAGAAAGCGCGTTGTGAAAAAACCAGCAGCCTTCAAAAGTACCCCCATCTTTGATAAAAAAGAAGTACCTGAAAACAGTGTAGACGCAAAAACAGTGTCCGCCCCGGGGCAGGATTCGGTGCCTTCGCCTATCGCAACTCCTCAAAGAAAACCACTTCCAAGAAAAGAAAGTAAAGTTGAGGAAAAGAAAACTGTTACAGTGTCTAAAATCAAGGAGGAAAAGCAAGAAACAAAGCCTGCTAAACAGGCTAATAAGCCACAACAAAACAGGAACAACCCACCTCAGAGCAGCAAACCTAAAAATAACAATCAAAGTAGAGAAAAAACCAACACCAGTAGAAATAACGGAAATAAATCTACAAATAGATATAAAGATCCCGATTTCGAGTTTGACGGTATTATAGAAAGTGAAGGCGTTTTAGAAATGATGCCTGATGGCTATGGTTTCCTTCGCTCTTCTGACTATAACTATTTGTCATCTCCTGATGACATCTACGTTTCTCAATCTCAGATTAAACTTTTTGGTTTAAAAACTGGAGATACCGTTTTAGGAAATGTTCGTCCACCAAAAGAAGGAGAAAAATATTTTCCTTTGATAAGAGTATCAAAAATAAATGGATTGAATCCAAACATCGTGAGAGATCGTGTTTCTTTTGAACATTTAACCCCCCTCTTTCCGCAAGAAAAGTTCAATTTAGCAGAAAAAGGAAGCTCATTATCCACGCGCATTATCGACTTATTTTCTCCTTTAGGGAAAGGACAGCGTGGTATGATTGTAGCGCAACCGAAAACAGGTAAAACAATGTTACTAAAAGATGTTGCCAATGCAATTGCAGCCAACCATCCCGAAGTATATCAAATTGTTTTGTTAATAGATGAACGCCCAGAAGAGGTGACAGACATGAAGCGCAACGTTCGTGGTGAAGTAGTTGCTTCTACCTTTGACGAGCCTGCAGAGAAACATGTAAAAGTTGCTAATATTGTGTTAGAAAAAGCAAAACGTTTGGTAGAATGTGGACATGATGTTGTTATTCTTTTAGATTCCATTACTCGTTTAGCACGTGCATACAATACTGTTGCACCTGCCTCTGGAAAAATACTTTCTGGTGGTATTGATGCCAATGCTTTACACAAACCAAAACGCTTCTTTGGTGCTGCTAGAAACATAGAGAATGGTGGATCTTTAACAATTATTGCAACTGCTCTTACAGAAACAGGCTCTAAAATGGATGAGGTAATCTTTGAAGAATTCAAAGGAACTGGAAACATGGAGCTACAGTTGGATAGAAATATTTCGAATAGAAGAATATATCCAGCCATCGACTTAATTAAATCTTCTACGCGAAGAGATGACTTATTATTAGACGCCAAAACTGTGCAAAGAATGTGGGTACTGCGAAAATATTTAGCAGATATGAATCCTATAGAAGCGATGGAATTTATTAACGATAGAATTAAATTCTCTAAAAATAATGACGAATTTTTAATTTCTATGAACGGATAAAAGAACAATAAACCAATCTATAGTACAGCTATAATAACCTTTTTGAGCGCTCTCAAAAAGGTTATTTTTAGCGATAACTATTCATTTCTTTCCGCCATCCTTAAAGGCTAACAAACAAGAAGACCGCATTAAAATTCCATACCATGAAAGATGACACCTTGTTTAGAATCCAATATCAAAAAAGCAACTCTCTCACAATTAAAAATCTAAAACATAGGAACAGCACAAGACAGGCTGTCTTAATCTGAACACTTCCCATAGCATAAAAAATAAAAATCCATTCAAAATTAATTGAACGGATTTTTAATTTATTTAAAAGAGTGTCTACTAATTTGAGCCGTACATACTTGCTCTATTATCTTCCACTTCTGAAGCACTTTTAATTGCCTCATAAATTTTAAAAGTCATTGCTTTTCTCGATGCTGAAATTCTCTTTCTATTAACTTCGTAATTTGGCAATGCTGTTGGTGCCTCTTTTTTGTTTAAAGCAAAAGAGAACACGCCTCTATTACCTACTATCGCATTGTAAACTTTGTTTAATTCTGCACCGTACATTGCACCTACGATTTTGGGCTCTACACCCACTCCAACCAAAGAAGCTGTTTTTAGATTTACATCTTTTGCATTTCTTACTGTTGTATTGTTAGCTGCTGCAATCGCTGCTAAAGAGCTTCCTTTTAAATTTGCCGAAATTAGTGCCGCCTTCTTTTCATTTAACAAAATAGGTCTTACTGTATTGAGCGCTTTTTCCACGGACATAAGTCCTTTTTCTGTTTTTGAAGTAACCACCGCGACTACATAACTTCCTGTTAAATCAAAACGATTGAAACTTCCAATCTTAGAATCTCCTTTAAAAGCCCAAGAAACAATCTGTCTTTCATTTCCTAAACCTGGAACGTTTTCGTCTAATACCTCTAAGCCCACTGCCGCTCTTAAGTTATAGTTGTTTTCTTTCGCTAAAGCAGTGTAATCTGTAGTTTTTGAAACTGCCAAAGCGAATTGCTCTGCTTTTTGAAAGAAATCATTTTCCGTCGCTTCCGAAGGAATAATTTTACTCGCATACGTTGACAATTTCAACACTTTTTGAGTATTTTTTGTGTCATCAATACGAATCACATGGTATCCAAAAGGAGTCTCTACAACACCCACAGCTCCTTTACTATTTGTAAAGGCATAATCTCTAAATGCAGGAGTCATTCTCGCATAATTAAACCAATCTAAATCACCACCTTTGGCAGCCGAACCTGTATCTGAAGACAAGCTCTTTGCTAAAGATGCAAATTTACTGTCGCTTCTCTTTACAACCCTTAAGATACTATCTGCTAACTCTTCTGCTTGTGCTTTTGTTCTTGAAACCTCTGCAGTCCCTCGCTGAGAGCCTAGAAAAGGAATTAAAATATGACTTGCTCTTACCGAATCTGGCATTTTTGTAACCGCTCTTATTTTTGAAATTTTGAAATAACCCTGATCTTTGTATGGACCAAAAACATCCCCTTCATTTCCTGAAAAAATATCATTTGCTACTGCTTGGCTTATAGAAGCATTGAATTTATAGTCTTCATCTAGATTTAGATCAGAACCATTGTCTACTAAAAAAACCTTGTCGTCTGTTGCGTTTTTAAAACCCACAATCACTTCGTTATTTCTATCGGATGCATCACCAATCAATGAACCTACTTTTTGTTTGATTGCCTCTTCATCTTCAGCAGTGGCTTTAATATCAAACTTTACATACGAAATGTCTCTCGTTGAAACTGCCTTAAACTCGTTCTCATTTGCCTTAATATATGCCGCTACTTCAGATCTTTTAATAGAAACTAGGCTATCTGCAATACTTGCATAAGACACGTATACAAAATCACCACTTAATTTAGTGTTTTCTATTACATATTCCATTTCTCCCTCTTTTAGAGAAGCTCCTAAACCGGCAGTAACTAAGCTATTGTATGTGTTTGTTTCTGTGTTTTCTTTTATCTGACCCATATAGTTAGACCAAGCAGACCACAACGATTGATTGTTTTCTTTGGTATCCGCTAAAAACTGTTTGAATTTTAATTCATCAAACAATCCCGCCTCATTTTGAAACTGTGGATTGTCTTGTACTGAGGGTACTTTTAAAATTTCTGACCATACATCTTGTTCGCCAACTGAAATTCCTGCATCCTCTAGTTGATTCTTATATATTTTTTTTCTTAAAATATTATCCCAAACAGCGTTAGCTGCTTGCATTTCAGAAACTTCAGAACGACTATTTTGTTTATACTGATCTACCGCCTCTGCAAATTCTTGCCTTGAAATCGCTTCTCCATTCACCTGTCCTACCTCATTCACTTTACTTGAACTAAAAAAATCTCCTAATGTTGAGGGATCTAATACAAAAGCAAATAATGCTAAACCAATTATAATTATTAAGAACATTGAACGTTCTCTAATTTTTGATAAAATTGCCATACGATTTAATTTATTTTGGTGGGCGAATATACGATTTGGAATTTAATATTGCAACCCCTTTTAAGCTAAATACAAGGAAGCCCACTGTTGTTTTAAGTTCAGTAGTATAAAACTGAACGTCTAATCTTCTGGATTTACAATTTTCATAGTAACTACATCTATTTTTGCACCACTTGTATTGAGAATTCGAATTTCAAAACCTTCAATATCTAGCACCTCATTTTCTTCTGGTATGTTCTCTGTATGCTCAAGTATAAAACCACCAAGAGTCTCATAGGCCTCCGATTTTGGAATTTCTAAATCGTATTCTTCGTTTAAATAATCTACTTCCAATCTTGCTGAAAATTTAAACGTAAATTCATCTATTTTCTCTTCTAAAAACTCTTGAGAATCGTGTTCGTCTTCAATTTCACCAAACAACTCCTCTACAATATCCTCTACTGTTATCATACCTGAAGTGCCTCCATATTCGTCTACCACTACGGCAACACTTTTGCGCTTCTTCATCAAGATATTTAAGATGTTGTTGATCATCATCGATTCTGGTACAATTTCAATAGGAAGTAAAATAGATTTAATAGTTTTTGGTTTTTTAAAAAGCTCAAAAGCATTTATATATCCAACTACATCGTCCATAGAGGACTTATACACCAGCACCTTAGACAGGCCAGTTTCAATAAAAATACTTTCTAGATTGGTTACCTTCTCATGAATTTCTACAGCTGTAATTTCTGTCCTAGGCACCATTACCTCTCTTCCTTTTACATTGTGAAATCCTAATGCATTTTGAAAAATCTGAATTTCAGAATCCATTTCATCGTCATCATTACCCGTTTCTAACTGCTCAATAATATAATTCCCCAACTCCTCTTTACTAAATTCTACTTGCTGCTCGTCTGCATTTGTTTTAAAAAAGACGCGCAAAAAGAAATCTGAAATTAAAGTTATAAATTCTGAAAAGAAATGAAACAATACATAAAAGATGTATGCTGGTAACGCAAATATTTTCAAAACCTCATTTGCATAAATTCTAAAAATAGCTTTTGGTAAAAACTCTGCAGTAACCAATATAACAATGGTAGAAATAACAGTCTGAGTGATTAATATTGAAAAATTATTAAACGTTCCTAAAGGCAGGACTCGAACTAAAAATCTTCCCATGTAATAACTATATACGACGAGCGCAATGTTATTTCCCACTAACATTGTGGTGATAAACTTTGAAGATTTTTGTGTGATTTTGTTTAGAATTCTGGGAATAAAGCCCTCGCGCTTTTTCTCTAACTCGATGTGCAGCTTATTTGCAGAAACAAATGCAATTTCCATCCCCGAAAAAAAAGCGGAAAGTATGATGGATAAGAATATAATAATAAGCTCAATTCCCATTCAGAAATTTATAAACTATTGATTTTGACTATTTCTTTTTTCTACTTTTTTTCTAAAATGTCTTTTAAAGAAGAACATAAAGATCGTTAAAGCTGCAAAACCTAAAAACAAATAAGCTCTGCTTCTTTCTTCGCTCCATCGAACAACACCTTCCACCAAACAAATAAACCCTACCACTAAATACCCGTATTGAAAAAATTTCCAAAGTTTGTTCATAATTTTATTCTTTTGTTGCTATTCTTCCTATTGTTTTTTTTGCTAAATGTTCACTTAAATCTTCTTTACATTCAAAACCAATTCCTTGAATCGTGTCCTGTTCTTTGTACAAAGTAAATGCTTTTTCTGACACGAAATATTTTGTTTTTTGATCCCAAAATAACTGTACTGTTTCCAACCTCGATTTATCTGTATGATTTAAAACTACTACATTCCCTTGAATCTCTGAAACTTCTGTTTTGGAATAAGACCGAGCATAATCCCCAATTATAGTTACCGAATCTTTTCCTTCATTTTCAAAATTAATGATTTTAATTCCTTCGGGAAACTCGTTGTACGGATGTTTTTTACGATTGCTAAAATCTAGGAGTATTGGCGTTATTAATTTAGACGTAACTCTCCCAGAATCTTTATAAACATGATATGCTTCTTTCGCAATACCAATTGGTAAATTTTTTTCTTCTAAAAAGTTACGAACCTCTTCCGAATTATTTGAGCATGCAAAAAGCATTGTTGTAAACGAAGTTACAACAATGCTTTTTGCTACTATTTGTGTATGGTTTTTCAAACAACTATTTATTTGGTATTCTTACCGTTTCTCCAATCCAACATTTTATTGTGAATTTTCCTCCGGGAATTGCTGTTGCATTAAAAATATCTTTTTGACTTGGTACATTTGCAGCATAGGTGCTAATATATTTTCTTGCTTTTGCAGTAATACTTGGATCTACAGCAGCAGCTCTTTTCGCCATGTTTAAAGCGGCTACATAAACCATTCTTTTTTCAAACAAATTTTCTCCACAGTCATTTACACTTCCTTGATACAAAGTAGCAATAAACAAATATGCACTTCCATAACGCGGGTTGAAAGTTAATGCTTCTCTGGCTAAACTTCTGGCTTTACTCAATTGTCCTCTGTCTTTTGCCGATTGTGCAAACTTTAATTTATACTTCGCTTTCTTCAAAACATCTGTTTCAATTTCGAAAGACTTGAGTCGCATTGCAGATGCTCCGGACTCATCGCCATTATTTTCTAAAACGTTTGCTAGGAAAGCGTAAGCTTCAGGAGAGGGAGACGCTTCTGCAAATGAACGCACTAGCTTTTCAAATAAAGGTTCTTTTTGACATCCTTTGTTGAACATTCTAGAAACCGATCTTTTCAACCAAACTGCATCCATTTTATTCGCCTCAAAATCTCTTTCGTAAAGCGGAACTAAGCGTTCACAAGTTGCAATTTCTGAAATTATTGCATCCAAACCCCCTTCTACTGTTCCCAAAGCTTTTGAATTTATGGTGTACGCTCTTTTTAATTGCGCACCTCTCTTATCTAGTACTTTAGTAGTATCGCTGTATTTGATTAGTTTTTTGGCATAACCTGCAAGTTTGATATTTACATTTTCTAACACGTCATCATAGGTATCAAAAACTTTCTGTGGGTTCGTATCTTTGTTTCGATCAGTTACCCCTTGAAAATAAATATATAAATTCTTAACACCCATTTTTGTTGGATCTATACTGTACCCTTTTTCTAGAATAGAAAAAATAACGTCATCTGAGGCTAACTTATTCTCAAATAAATAAGTGGCGTAATCACTATGTACTTTTGCAGGGTTCTGCTTCGGGTAGTATTGCAATCGCTGCTCATAAACCCTTTGTGCCAAAACAGGATCTTTTCTGATATCTTCTGCAAGTGTAGAACCTATTTTATAGATATTTACAGATAAATCTTTACAATTATCTAATAGAAAAATCCAATTTACATACGCTTCTTCGTATTTTTTAGATTGATAATCACCTTTAAAAAGATTATACTTGATAGTACAATCTTGGTTTGCATTTTGAGCATTTGTTTCAAGTGTTGTTATCAATAACAAAGCAGCTAGTAAAAACGTAATTTTATTCATTTTTAAAATTTTATAAATTAATCAATTTTTCTTTTTCTAAACCAAGATTGTGCGCCAGAAGCCGTCAAAGACAAACTGATTCTTACATTGAAGTAGTTCTCTTCAATTAAGTTATTTGCAGTAGTACCCCTTTTACCAAATTCAAAACCCAAGTTTATGCTAGAAGCTTGTTTCAATGGTAAACCCAGACCAAAAGACATGCCAAAGTCCTCAATTGATGTAAAATTAGAACTGGTATCCACACCATTAATCGCCAACCCTAATTTCTCGTATTTTAAACCGGCGCGATAAGTAACCCTTTTAAGATAACTTGAAATTGAATTTATTTTCGGCAGATAAAAACCTCCTAAAGACAGTCTATTAGATCGCTCATACCGATATGCCGAAGCTGAATTGTTTATAAAACCATCTGCTTGCAATGCATCTTGATTTTGAAATTCTGCACCTACATGCCACTTATCGTATACACCCAAACCAATTCCTAAAACAGTTTTCATCGGTAATTTATAAGCACCAGAAATCGCGCTACTTGCAATGGTATCTCGTGGGATGTCAGCCCCTCCTCCAGAAACAGTGAGTGAGTACAAATATTCATCTCCAGTAGTATTTAAATCGCTTCCTAGCTTTATCGTGGCTCCAGCATTTAGATACTTTTTATTCTTTAATATTTTATTGTATTGTGCTCCAAAGGTTACGGCAGTTCCACGAATAACACTTTCTTCTTTATACCGCGTTGCTAATGCAACAGCTGCTCTTTGATTAAGAATGCTGTTTTCTATGGCTCCAAAACTGTACTCAATTTCAATTCCTAGAGCCAATTCTTTGAAGGCCTTTATTCCAAAACTACCAAAAAGTCTGTTCACACCACCTTCGCCACTATAAACAGTAATGGCTGATAATTCATTATCCCCCTTGTAAGTATTGTTTGTTAAAGAATATCCCACAGATGATAATGGCTGCAAACCGAATGAAAATCCCGCTTTGTCACCTATAGGAAAGCCTAAGGCGATATAATTTAAACTTGTTGATATTGAACTCTGCTCAGTTTCTGCGGTTTTTAAAGTAAGATCATTGTTTAGAACTCCAAAGGCATACGTTGTCTGTCTTAAAAAAGCATTTGCAGCAGGATTTGTAAAATTCAAATACTTGAAATGGTTGAAGGCTACTCCAATGCCCCCCATTGTTGCATTTTCAACTGTTTTCGGTGTATACTGGTCTCCAATTCCAAAAAAAGAATAGGGAGAGGAGCTTGTTCTTTGGCCAAGTAGGGTTGTTGCACTTATAAATAAAGAAACTATTAAAATCTTTCTAATCATTTTTCTACGTTAAATTTTAATATTTCATTTAATCCTTCTAAAAGAAAATTTTGATTGGCAAATATGCTACTTTTAAATTGTTTTGACAAGAATTTTGTGTCTCCTCCTGTTAAAACTATTGTTAAATCACAATATTCCTTCTGATAGTCTTCTATATAGCCTTTTATCTCTTTTTGTACCCCATTTAAAACTCCCGAAATAATGCTCTCTTTAGTGGTATTTCCCGTTAAATTATTACCTTCAAAAACATCTACTAAAGGCAGATTTGCCGTAAAGAGATGTAAAGATTGATAGCGCATTTTTATGCCAGGAGAAATTGCACCTCCCAAATACACCGCGCTACTCGTTACAAAGTCGTAAGTAATACAAGTTCCTGCATCAATCACTAAAACGTTTTTATTTGGAAATTTTACCACGGCAGCAGCTACCAAAGCAATCCTGTCCACTCCAAGTGTTTTTGGCGTCTTATATTCGTTTTTAAACGGTACTTTCGATGCCGAAGAGACTACCTGAAAGGTCGTAATAGCATTTAATTGTGCCCATTTTTTTTCTGAAAGCGCTGTTACATTAGATATAATTCCAGTAGTAATGTTATTTTCCTTTGCAATTTTCTTTATTTCCGAAATAATTTTTGTTTTGTCAAAAACAAACAAAGAAATACATTTATCTCCCTCAAAAACAGCGGCTTTAACGCGAGAATTACCAATATCAATCACTAAGTTCATCAGACAAATTTAGCTAAAAAATAAAAAATAACACAATTTTTGAAGTTTTCTTTAGCAGATGTAAAAAAACATTTTATATTTGCATCCGCTAAGGCAATGGTACCTTAGCTCAGTTGGTAGAGCAAAGGACTGAAAATCCTTGTGTCCCTGGTTCGATTCCTGGAGGTACCACATTAAACACTCGTAACAGTCTATTTATTAGAATGTTACGATTTTTTTGTTTCTCACAACCTCTTCAGTATAGCTATATTTGCACCATTTTTCTTGAAACCTTATTAACGTATACTGCTGTTATTCAAATTGTTCGTGCAGATAGATGCCAATAAATCATTTAAAAATTATTAATGATTCTATAATTATGTAAGAAGGTGTAAACTGTTCCTATATTCAAGGGTCTTTAAAACTCACTGAATTCAGGGATTGACGCGTCTTGTTTTATTTTCTACGGTTACAAAAAAATAATACGAAGAAAATTACTTTTTTATTCGTATTTTTTTCAATGTTTGGATATTCCCAAACCCCAATTACCGATGCTAATATTCAAACTGCGATAAACACTTGTTTAAGCACAAAACCTGAAGATGGAATGTGTAGTGAAAGTGAATATGGTATTATGCCAGAATGGGATGTAAGTCAAGTAACTAATATCTCAAATGCTTTTTTGGGGAAAACTGATTTTAACGGTGACATTAATGGCTGGGATGTAAGTAATGTTACTAATATGACGTGTATGTTTCTAGAAGTAGGCTCTTTCAATAAAGATGTAAGTGACTGGAATGAGAGCAGTGTAACTAATATGAATGATCTATTTGCTAATACCACTGCTTTCAATAAACCTATGGGAGATTGGGATGTGCGTAATGTAACTAATATGACTTCTATGTTTCAAGGAGCATCTTCTTTCAATGGAGGATATAAGTTCTTGGGATGTGAGTAGTGTAACCGATATGAGTTATATGTTTTTAGGAGCCACTGCCTTCAATCAAAATATATCAGGTTGGTGCGTTACAGATATTGGCACAGAGCCAACTTTTTTTAGTACTAATTCAGCGTTGTCTGACAGTAATAAACCAGTTTGGGGCACGTGTCCAGATTCTTCTCTTGGGGTTAATGACCAAAACTTAACCAACGTTTCCATGTACCCAAATCCAACAGACAGTACTTTGTTCATATCGGGGAATGAAAGTCCGATAGCAGTGACTATTTACAATGTGTTGGGTAAAAAAGTACTTTCTATAAAAAATACAAACAACATTAACGTAAAAGCATTAACAAGTGGTGTGTATACCATCCGTATTTCAGAGGGTAGACGTCAAACCAATAGAAAGTTTGTAAAGAACTAAATCTAAAACACTCCGTTTAAGTATAACGCTGCTGTTTACCAAAGTAAACTTAATAATAGAAACCAAAACCCACTTATTTACTTCGGTGGGTTTTCTGTTTCAAATCTATAGCGAACAACTCCTAAAGGAATTGAAGCACCTCTTTAAGCATCGGATTAGTATTCTTGTTGTTCCAAATTATAGAAAGTGTTGTTTTTTGTGAAATCATATCCAATTCTATAAATTTGATTTGATACCCCCGTTTTTGTGCTAAGGATTTTGGCACAATAGAAATTCCAAGTTTATTTTCTACCAACTTAAAAATAGAACTCGAATGGATAGTGTTGTGAGAATTTAGAGGCGTAAAACCACAATCATCAAAAATTTGCATGACTTTTTCGTGATATGACGCGCTGTATTGTGCATCAAAAAGAATAAAAGATGCTTCTTTAAACTGTCTCAAACTTTTAAAGTTACCCGCATCTACCTCGTGGTCTTTTGGCAATACCAAACAGAAATTTTCCTTTAAAATCGGTTTAATTTCTAAAGTCCTAGGTATTCTCTCTAGACGCACAAAGCCAATATCCAAAGAAAAAGAAAGTAAACCTTCAATTTGTTTTTGATTGTCAATTTCTTTTAAATTGTACAAAATATTCGGGTGATCTTTTTCGAAACGCAACAACAAATTAGGAATCACATCTTGCATGGCTGAACCTACATATCCAATTTTCAATGCTCCGCTCTTCCCGTCCTGTAATAATTTTGCATTTTCTAAAGTATGCGAAAGTGTTTCTAATTGCAACGAAAATTCTACTTTTAAATAGGCACCAACCTTTGTTAACACAACTTTTCTGTTGTGTCTTTCAAACAAAACAACACCCAAAGCTTCCTCTAGAATTTTAATCTGACGACTAAGTCCTGGCTGAGAAATAAATAATTTCTCAGCCGCCTTTCTAAAATGTAATTCTTCCGCAACTGCTAAAAAGTAGCGCATGTGCCGCAACTCTATTTGATAACTCATAGTTATTAATTGATGCAATAAACAATATCAATAAGCATCAAAAATAAGAATAACTTTGAAAAGAACACCAGATACTTGAAAAAATGACCTTTAAATACGGAATAGATCACTTAACAGTCTCTAAAGTAATCGCAATTGCTGAAGGAAACCTGCAAGCGGAATTGACAAGTCAAACCATAACAGTCGTGCAGGCAAGCCGAGCAAAAGTAGAAAAAATGGCGAGTGGCACAAAAGCGGTCTATGGAATAAATACAGGATTCGGTCCGCTATGCGACGTTCAAATTACCCCTTCAGAAACCAATACATTGCAAAAAAACCTCTTGATTACCCATGCAGTAGGCGTAGGTGAAAACATTGACAAAAAATTGTCAAAAATAATGATGATTTGCAAAGTACACGCATTGTGCCAAGGTTATTCTGGAGTACGATTGGAATTAATAGAACGTATTATCTACTTCATTGAGCATGACTTATTGCCTGCTGTACCAGAACAAGGTTCTGTGGGTGCCTCTGGAGATTTAGCACCCTTGTCACACTTGTTTCTGCCTATTATTGGTGAAGGCGAGTTTTGGGTAGGTACTAAAATTGTTCCTGCAAAAGAGATATTGGCAGCACATCAGCTAGCAATACTTCCACTAGCAGCAAAAGAGGGTTTAGGTTTAATCAATGGCACGCAGTTTATTCTAGCACATAGCATCACCGGACTTGTAAAAATGGAATACCTATTAGATTTAGCAGACGTATGTGGCGCTATGAGCATTGAAGGATACAAAGGAAGCTCAGCTCCTTTTAGAGAAGAACTACACCGAATAAGACCTTTTAAAGGAAGTATAAAGGTTGCAGAAAGAATGAGAAACCTGTTTAAAGATTCTCAAAATATTACTTCACATGAAAATTGCGAGCGCGTTCAAGATCCATATTCTATGCGTTGTATACCTCAAGTGCACGGTGCTTCTAGAAACGCATATTCTCATTTATTGGAATTGGCAGAAATAGAAATGAATGCTGTGACAGACAATCCAATAATCTTGAGTGATACCGAAGCTATTTCTGGGGGTAATTTTCACGGTCAACCGCTGGCAATGGCCTTAGATTATTGCTCAATTGCCGCTTCAGAATTAGGAAATATTGCAGACAGACGTTGTTATTTATTATTAGAGGGCAAGTATGGTTTACCCCGCTTATTAACAAAGAGCGGTGGTTTAAATTCCGGATTTATGGTTCCGCAATACACTACAGCTGCTTTGGTTACCGAAAACAAATCTTTGTGCTTTCCCCCTTCTGCAGACAGCATTCCAACTTCGTTAGGCCAAGAAGACCATGTTTCTATGGGAAGTATTTCTGGACGACAGTTCAATCAAATTTTAGGGAATTTAGACAAAATACTCGCTATAGAATTGATGTATGCAGCACAAGCGTTGGAATTTAGGAGACCGAATACCTTTTCTAAAATCATCGAAAAAAACTACAATATCATCAGAGAGCAAGTGGATAAATTAGAGGAAGACCGCCTTTTAAAAGACGACATTAAGAACATGATTCTATTAGTGCAAAATAAAAAAATTTCTGTAAAATATAACTAGATATGACATTTAAAGAACAAATTCTACAAGGAATTCCAACGATACTCCCCGCGAAAAGAGAATACCCTAAAGATGCAAACAGTGCTCCAAAAAGGAAAGATATTTTATCTGTTGAAGAAAAAAAATTAGCAATAAAAAATGCCTTGCGTTATTTCCCAAAAGCATGGCATCCAGAATTGGCAAAAGAATTTGCCAATGAATTAAAAAAATTTGGTAGAATCTACATGTACAGATTCAAACCAGAATATAAAATATACGCACGGCCCATTTCAGAATATCCTGCAGAAACACAACAGGCCGCAGCAATTATTCTAATGATTCACAACAACTTGAATCCTGACATTGCACAACATCCAGAAGAATTGATTACCTACGGTGGAAACGGCGCCGTCTTTCAAAATTGGGCACAGTACCTTCTTGTTGTTCAGTATTTAGCAATCATGACAGAAGAACAAACCTTGCATTTGTATTCTGGACATCCAATGGGCTTGTTTCCTTCGTCTAAAAATGCCCCAAGAGTTGTAGTTACCAATGGGATGATGATTCCAAATTACTCAAAACCCAACGACTGGGAAAAATTTAATGCACTCGGCGTTACCCAATATGGTCAAATGACCGCAGGCTCGTTTATGTATATCGGTCCACAAGGAATTGTACACGGAACCACTATTACATTGATGAACGCCTTTCGGAAAATACTGAAAAAAGAAGAAAACCCCAATGGAAAAATATTTTTAACCGCAGGCTTAGGTGGTATGAGTGGAGCACAACCAAAAGCTGGAAATATTGCCGGCTGCATTACTATTTGTGCCGAAATTAACAGCAGAGCAGCAACAAAAAGACACCAACAAGGTTGGGTAGATGTATTAATTGATGACATTGATGCTTTAGTTGAAAGAACTTTAGAAGCTCAAAAAAACAAAGAAGTAATTTCTATCGCATTTATTGGAAATATTATAAATGTTTGGGAAAGATTTGATGAAGAAAACATTTTCATTCACATTGGATCCGATCAGACTTCTTTGCATATTCCATGGACGGGTGGATATTATCCTGCTGACCTCTCTTACGAAGCATCCAATATTTTAATCAGAGAAAACCCTGAACTTTTTAAAGAAGAAGTACAAGCCTCTTTAATTAGACACGCAAATGCTATTAATAAACACACTAAAAAAGGAACCTACTTTTTTGACTATGGGAATGCATTTTTACTAGAATCTTCAAGAGCAGGTGCAGATGTAATGGCAGAAAATAATATCGATTTTAAATACCCTTCGTATGTGCAGGATATTTTAGGACCGATGTGTTTCGATTATGGTTTTGGTCCTTTTAGATGGGTTTGTGCATCTGGAAATGGAGACGACTTAGATAAAACAGACGCAATTGCTGCCCATGTCTTAAAAGAGTTGATGGAAAATTCACCAGAAGAAATACAATTACAAATGCAAGACAACATCACTTGGATAGAAAATGCGAAATCGAATAAAATGGTGGTGGGATCTCAAGCAAGAATTTTATACGCCGATGCAGAGGGACGTGTAAAAATAGCAGAAGCTTTTAATAATGCGATTGCAAAAGGAGAAATTGGTGCCATTATCCTGGGAAGAGATCATCATGATGTCAGTGGAACAGATTCCCCTTTTAGAGAAACTTCTAATATTTATGACGGTAGTAAATTTACAGCAGACATGGCAATTCACAATGTTATTGGAGACAGCTTTAGAGGGGCAACCTGGGTCTCTATTCACAATGGTGGTGGTGTAGGCTGGGGAGAAGTAATAAATGGTGGTTTTGGAATGCTATTAGATGGTACCGAAGAGGCAGATGAAAAATTAAAAAACATGCTTTTTTACGACGTTAATAACGGGGTTGCAAGAAGAAGTTGGGCTCGAAATGAAGAAGCTATTTTTGCAATCAAAAGAGAAATGGAAAGAACGCCAAACTTAAAAATTACATTGCCTAACTTGGTGGAAGAAAATCTATTAAAAGACTTGTTTTAATGAATGTGCTTTTTAAAAATATCAAAGAATTAATTCAGGTTAGAGAAACCCCTGTCACTTTTCTTGCGGGTAAAGAAATGCGAAGTTTACCCACGATTAAAAACGCATTCCTCTTAGTTAAAGATGGGTTAATTGCAGATTATGGATTGATGAAAAATTGTCCAGACATTGAAATAAAAACAATTGATGCAACCGGTAAAATGATCCTCCCATCTTGGTGCGATTCTCACACGCATCTGGTCTATGCAGGAAATAGAGAAGGTGAATTTGTTGACCGAATACGCGGAAATTCTTACCAAGAAATTGCAAACAAGGGCGGAGGAATTTTAAACTCAGCTAAAAAACTACAAGAGACTTCTGAAGAAGACCTCTACAACCAAAGTAAAGCTAGATTAGAGGAGATCATTCAGTTAGGAACGGGTGCTGTAGAAATTAAATCAGGGTACGGCTTAACCAAAGATGCAGAGCTTAAAATGCTGCGCGTTATCAAAAAACTAAAAGAAAGGTATCCCATACAAATAAAAGCTACTTTTCTAGGCGCACACGCTATTCCTCTCGCATATAAAGACAATAAAAATGGGTATTTGCAAATGTTAATTGCCGACATCCTTCCTACCATTAAAAGAGAGGGCCTTGCAGACTTCATCGATATTTTTTGCGAAACTGGATACTTCTCTGCTAACGATACACAGCAAATTTTAGAAGCTGGAAAAAAATACGGTTTGATTGGTAAAATTCATGTGAATCAGTTTACTGCTATTGGCGGAATTCAGGTAGGAGTTAAAAACGATGTATTGTCTGTTGATCATTTAGAAGAAATGAGAACGGAAGACATTGAAACTTTAAAAAAAACCCAAACAATGCCAGTTGCCTTGCCAAGTTGCTCTTATTTTCTAAGTATTCCTTATACTCCCGCTAGAAAAATGATCGATGCCGGTTTGCCTTTGGCATTGGCTACAGACTACAATCCCGGCTCTACACCTTCTGGAAATATGAATTTTGTAGTAGCAACTGCCTGCATAAAAATGAAAATGACACCAGAGGAGGCTATTAACGCAGCAACTATTAATGGAGCATATGCCATGAGCTTAGAGCGCAAGGTTGGTTCAATTACAAGAGGAAAATTGGCGAATTTAATTTTAACAAAAGAAATTAACTCCTATCATTTTATTCCGTATTCTTTCGGAAATCCATGTATTGAAAAAGTTTTCCTAAAAGGAACAGAAATTAAATAATCACACTTATGAGTTTTTTTAAAGAGTTAAAAGTTGCTTACCAAGCTGGAGATAAAGAGTGGTATTCCGGCCGCGCTTCTCAACTTGAAAACCAATATTGGCATCAAAGTATTCTCGTCTCTGATCTTGAAAATTTAAAAATTAGCACCACAAAAGGTTTTGGTATTGTTGGGTATGTTTGCGATGCGGGTGTCAAAAAAAATCAAGGTAGAATTGGTGCTCAAAAAGGTCCGAAAAGTATCCGAGCTAAAATAGGAAGGCTTCCGATTCATTTTGAAAATAGAAAAGTTACAGATTTTGGAGATGTAATTTGTCTTGATGAAGATTTAGAAGATTGCCAAAAAGCGCTTTCTAAAACGATTCATAAATTAATCCTGAACAACATCTTACCCATTGCTATTGGTGGTGGGCATGATATTGCTTATGCCAATTTCAATGGAATTAAAGAGGCGCTAAAAAACGTTTCAGAAAATAAAATAGGAATTATAAATTTTGATGCTCATTTTGATTTAAGAGCAGTGGAAATAGCACCAAACTCTGGCACTCCTTTCCATCAAATTTTATCCGAGAATACGGCTACAAGCTATTTTGCAATCGGAATTCAACAACAAGCAAATACCAAAGAATTATTTGAAATTGCAAGGAAAAGGAAGGTCTCTTATGTTTCAAATTTAGAGTGTGAAACTTTTGATGAAGCGCTAAAAAGTAAACTTAATAAGTTTCTCAAAAAAATAGACTACTTATATATTACCATAGATTTAGATGGTTTTTCGTCTGCGTATGCTCCTGGAGTAAGTGCACCTTCTGCACTTGGATTTACGCCTAACTTTGTATATAAAGCCTTGGCTTTTTTACTCCAAAGTAAGAAAGTAATTTCTTGTGACATCGCAGAACTAAACCCTGATTTTGACATCGACAATCGCACTGCTGATTTGGCCGCAAAATTGGTAGACTACATTGTTCAAAAAGCATAAAAAAACCTTTTAAAAGTTAACTTCTAAAAGGTTTATGGTTATTTTTCTTCAAAAGCTTACTTCAACATTTGAAGATTACTCAACTCTTGATTGGTTAGTTCTCTCCATCTTCCACGTGGCAAATTTCGCTTTGTAAGTTCCGCAAAAATCACACGATCCAATTTGCTTACTTTGTACCCTAAATGTTCAAAAATCTTACGTACAATTCTATTTCTACCAGAATGTATTTCAATTCCGACTTCCGACTTTGGCTGCCCATCTACATAAGAAACCGCATCGATAAATACCTTTTTTCCCTCAATAAGTACCTCTCCGCGTAATTTTTCAAGATCTTTTAACTCTAATTTTTTATCTAAAGAAGCGTGATATAATTTACGCACGTCATGCTTTGGATGTGTTAACTTTTTGGCCAACTCTCCATCATTCGTGAACAATAGCAAACCTGTCGTATTTCTATCCAAACGCCCAACAGGATATATTCTTTCTTTTGTAGCATTTGAAATTAAATCCATTACTGTTTTTCGACCACGGTCATCGTCCATGGTAGTAATGTAATTTTTGGGCTTATTTAATAAAATATATTTCTTTTGTTCTGGTGTGATACCGGTGCCGTCAAAACGAACTACATCGTCTGGCTGCACTTTGTAACCCATTTCTGTTACCAAGTTACCGTTCACCTCCACACTTCCGTGTTCGATATACGTATCTGCCTCTCTCCGAGAACAAACTCCTGAATTGGCAATGTACTTGTTTAAACGAATTCCTGTGGATTCGTCAGACTTGGGACCTTCTTTAATTTTAGTAAACGTCTTTTTAGGACTGTTTCTACTTAAAGGAGTACTCTTTTTGCTAGATGGCGCACTTTTTCTACTTAAAGGAGTGCTTTTTTTGTTTGACGGTGCACTTTTTCTACTTAGAGGAGTGCTTTTTTCACCTTCTTGTCGTCCTCTCGACGAGTTTCTATCTGATTTCATTATAAAAATTTTTGCAAAGGTAGTTATATTCTTGAATTCTAGTTCAATCTATTGATTACTTTATCTAAAAGCACGGAAGTATCGGAAAATAAAAGGCACAACACACCGATTAACAATAGGAGCTTTAAAATATTGTGAAGGATCTGATACTCCTTTTTTGTTTTTGACTGCCAAAGATAAAAACCGACAAACAGCAGCACAACAATAGCAAAATAAAAATAATATTTCACAAAGCTTTCTGCAGGGGCACTAAATAAAATTGCAATCGGAATGCTTGTGAGAAGCAATACTACTAGCGCTAACTCTTTGGTTTTTTTCTCGCCATAAACAACGGGAAATGTACTGTAATTATTTACAATTGCACCCTTTATGTTCTGCAGATCCTTAATTAACTGGCGCACCATAATTACTAAAAACAAAAAACTAGCGTACACAAATATTATTTTATGAAAATTTCCAAAATACACAAAAACAGCAAAAAAAGGCAAGACAGTTAGAACTGTCGCCGAGATCACTCCTAAAAAAGGGTATTTTTTTAACTTGTGGGAATAAAACCAAATGGCAAAAATATAACTTGCAAAAAACAAAGAAGCTCTTAAAGAAATTAAAATTCCAAAACTAAAGCCAATAAAGTTTAGTAAAAAATAGAGTTTTAATTTGGTGGATTGCTTTACATAATTATCAAAGCTAGCCTTTAAAGGCCTGTTAATTTTATCTGCTTTTACATCGTAAAAATTATTAATGATATACCCCCCTGCAATGACAAAAACAGAAGCTAAAACCACAAATAGTAATTGAATATCGAATACAACTTTTACTAAGGATTTTGTAGGGGAAAAAATAAAGATGGCCACTAAATATTGGGCGATGATTAACACCAAAATATTATAAGCTCTTACTGCAGAAAATAAACTGAAAAATTTAAGGAGTAGTTTTTTTGCTTTTGAAGTACCCATAGAGTCCTTTAAAATCTATAAACCAATTCTAGCTTATATTGTTTTAAACTTTTTTGGGCTTTTGCAAAATCTTCTGTAAAACCTAAAATATAACCACCCCCACCAGAGCCACATAATTTTAAATAGTAGTCGTTGGTAGAAATTCCATTTTCCCATACCTTGTGAAAAGCAGGAGGAATCATAGGTTTAAAATTTGCGAGTACAATTTTAGACAGTGCTTTTACATTGCCAAACAAAGACGCCACATTTCCTTGTAAAAAATCTTCAATACAGGCATCAGATGTGGTAGAAAACTCTTCACTAATCATTTTTCTAAAACCTTCATTTTTCATCTTATTCATAAAAAGGCTAACCATAGGCTCCGTTTCACCAATTTGCTCTGAGTCCAATAAGAAAACGGCTCCTTTCCCTTCCTTTTGAGAAGGAATACCAGCGGGTTCTATGCTGTCTTTAGAATTGATTAAAATTGGCAAACTCAAGTAACTATTTAACGGATCTAATCCAGAGCTTTTTCCATGGAAAAAAGACTCCATTAATCCAAAAACTGTTTTTAGATTGAGTAACTTATCTCTGGTCAAATTTTCTAAAATAGTAATCTTATCTGCTGCATACTTGTCGTAAATAGCGGCTACTAATGCACCTGAACTACCAACACCATACCCTTGAGGAATTGAAGAATCAAAATACATTCCACTTTGAATATCTTCTTTGAAAGCGACGAGATTGAAAGAAACCAAGTCTGTTTTTAAAGCTAACAAATAAGCGTAAAAACGGCTTAAATTTAGATTGGACTCCAAAGCAGTTCCAGAAAGATTTTCCGAAGCTTTTAGGGCTCCTCTATACGCATTGTAAGGAATTGCCAAACCTTTAGAATCTTTTATAATTCCATATTCTCCGAAGAGTAAAATTTTAGCGTAAAACAAGGGTCCTTTCATAATTTTTCTAATAACAATACAAAAATACGAATTTATATGTTAATCTATTCCAATATCTTTTTCTTAACACCAACATTTCTTACCCTTTAACTTGAATAAGCAATGCGCTGTTTACCCTTTCTTCGCACCGTGTCCTACAACATCTAATATGTATTGTTTATTCTGACAGTATTGCGCCAACTCGCTTTCAATAAAACGGTTGATTTTTTCTTTTTCGTTGAACGGATATAAAATATGCACATTAGCACCGGCGTCTAAAGTAAAACAAATATTACTGTTTTCCGCCACTCTAAATTCCCAAATTTTTTGAATAATTTCTAAGGTATTTGGTTTCATTAAAATAAAATAAGGAGTGCTAGTCAACATCATTGCATGCAAGGCTAACGCTTCACTTTCCACCAAATTTACAAATGCTTTAAGCGCTCCTTTTTGAAGAATTTCTGACATTTTAGACACGTTCTCATTGGCCTGCACAAATCTGTTTTCTGCATATGGATGGTCGTGCATTAAGTTGTGCCCAAGCGTACTAGATACTTGTTTTTCTCCTTTGTCTACTAATAGAATTGCATCTTGATAATTTTCAAAGACGGCATGCACCTTATACGGAAATTGAATACCAAACACATCTGAGCTTCCCACGATCGCTGGATGTTCCCCCCAAACGACTAAAGGTCCTTCAATACTTCTACTTGCACTGCCAGAACCTAAGCGCGCTAAAAAAGAAGCTTTTTTAATAATAAACGCAGCCGTTAAACTCGGATTTAATGCCTGCTCTAAGCTCATCAAACACATCGCAATGGCACTTAAACCACTCGCTGAAGAAGCAATTCCGCTCGAGTGCGGAAAAGAATTTGTTGAACTAATAATCATTTTGTAGTCAAGTACATACGGACAGTATATCTGGACTCTTTTAAAAAAATCCGCAATTTTTGGCTTGAACTCTTCCTTTTCTTTTCCCTCAAAAAAGAGGTCAAAATCCGCACAAGCCTTACTCTCTTGTTTTGAAAAACCAATGGTAGTGCGTGTGTGACAATTATTTAAAGTAAAACTAATAGAAGCATTTTTAGGAAGTTGTGGATCACTTTTTCCCCAATATTTTACCAAGGCGATGTTACTCGGTGTCTGCCAAGTAAAACTCACTTTTTCTATTTTTTCTGAACGCGTTTTTGGAATAAATTGTGCTGTATTCAAAGTCTAAAATTTGTGGTAAAGATAGCCCTATTTCTATTAAATTTATGTCCCCTTTTGCAATCCATTTTTGTTGTTTGTTCTCATTAAATGAATTGTTTTCATCGCTGTTTTTGTTTCAAACAACCTAAATTATCGCGCATATACTAAGATAGATAAAGTACTTCTAAAAATAATTAATGAAATTGTGAGATTGTTACTGTGTTCAAAAGTATCTCAGAAACAAAAAAATAATAACTTATCACATGCATTCGAAGCGTTTCCCTGTTACATTCATTTGAAATGGGTATTTTTGCGGTCATGAAAAAGATGAAAGTTTTTTTAGTATTGAATGGTGAAAAACCAAATCAATTGCCTGATGTCTCTGATTACGAAGTTATCTGTGCCACAGATGGTGCGTATAAATATTTAAAAGAACAAGGAATTACCCCTCATTTTATTTCTGGTGATTTTGATTCTTTAGACAACATCCCAGAAGGAATCGACATCATAGAAACACCAGATCAAAACTATACAGACTTTGATAAAATACTTCAAATTCTATTTGATAAAGGACACAATACGGTAGACGTCTTTGGTGCTAGTGGAAAAGAACAGGATCATTTTTTAGGCAATCTCAATACGGCGATTCAGTGGAAAGACCGCTTAAAAATTACTTTTTATGACAACCACGGTCGTTACTTTTTAGCAGACAAAAAAACGATTATAAAAAAGTGTCTGCATAAAACAATTTCTTTAATTCCCTTTCCTGAAGTTGCTAAAATCAGTACGAAAGGGTTACAATATTCTTTAACTGACGAAGACTTAATGTTTGGAAAAAGAATTGGAACTAGAAATAAAGCAATAGAAAATCAAGTTGAAATCAGTTTTAAATCTGGTAATTTATTTATATTTATAAACCACTAAGCAATGAGTAGAAAAATAAAACTATTATGGGATTTTAGAGGCGAAGACGCAAAAGAAACAGCAAAACATCACACGATACATTTAAAAGAATTTGCTGCCTTAGAAGAACTTGCATTCCATGAAATTTCCGTTTTAGAAATTAACCCTATGTTGTCTGCAGCATATATTATTGTTGATGAAGGGCTTCTGAACATTTTCAAGGATGCCTTAAAACCACATCGCGGAGAAATCGCCGAATAAAAAGAGGACGATTAAAAAAACACTTTTGCCCAATAGGCTTGCTTACGCCAACTCTTCTGAAGTGAGAATAGAAATATCTCGATAAGCGTTAAAACTTAGCGCAAATAAAAAGAGTCAATGCATTTTTTATCAAGTGCTGAAAAAAAAATTCTTCATTCTTTTAAATTGATGCACTTTTAGCAATTGCAAAAAAATTGGTTTTTATAAACGCGCTATCTCAATAACAAGAGTCTCAATTTCACTGAAAAAAAAAGTGCTTACGCAAACGCGAGTAGTCTTGAAAATATATTGACGCCGGTTAAAGACGCTGAAACAAATAAAAACTAGCTTAAAAATTCGCTGACCTCCGCATAAAATTGTTTTGGATTTTCTGCATGCAGCCAATGGCCTGCATTTTTAATCTCTATTACTTTTACATTGGTAAAATGGGACTCGATAATTGGTATTTCTTTTGCAGTAATATAAGCTGAGTTTTCTCCTTTTAAAAATAAAGTTGGCTTTTTAAAAAGAGTAAAAGCAGGCAATGCTGCTCCAACCTCTGAATTGCTATCCGTGAGGGCTTTTCGATTAAATCGGAAAGCCAGTTGTCCTTTTTCTTTCCAATAGACATTTTTCAACAAAAACTGTCGCACACCAACTTCCGGAATAAAAACTGCTAATTTCTCATCTACCTTTCCTCTGGAGTTCTCTACAGCAAAGTCAATAGAATTTAGGCCTGCTAAAATTGCGTTGTGGTGCGGCTCGTATTGTCGAGGAGCGATGTCTACTACAATCAGTTTGGAAACCAATTCAGGGTATGTAACGGCAAATAACATGGCTGTTTTACCACCCATAGAATGTCCAATTAATAAAACTTTATCTAACTGATGGTGCTTTATATACGCATACAAATCAGCAGCTAACGCGCTGTAATTGAATACCTCTTCATGAAAACTTCGTCCGTGATTTCTTTGGTCTATCAGATGTACTTCAAAATTTTCTGAAAATTGATTTCCCAAAGTTTTCCAATTATCAGACATTCCAAAATATCCGTGTAAAATTAATAATGGTGTCCCTTCACCTTTTATTGTAGCATGTAATATCGGGTGCTCTGCCATTTGAATGTATTTACTTTATTTTTCTAAAAATTGCTGCGAACAGCATTGGATTCACTCATTTTAAGGTGCGGCTACGTTGCAGAATTACTGCAAACGATGTAAATACATATTTACCACATTCTCAATGCCCAAATACAAACTTTCTACAATGAGTGAATGCCCAATAGAGACCTCTGCTAAGTTGGGAATATTCTCTTTAAAAAATTGTATATTATCAAGACTTAAATCGTGTCCTGCATTGATCCCTAACCCTAAAGTATGAGCCAAAACAGCCGCTGTAGTATATGGTTTTATAGCCTCTTTGTTTCCAATATTAAACTGGGCAGCAAAATCTTCTGTATACAACTCTATTCTATCTGAACCTGTCTTCGCTGCTGCTTCGACCAACTTCAAATCCGTCCCTATAAAAATGGAAGTTCTGATTCCGTTCTGCTGAAACTCCTGCACTACTTCCTGCAAAAAAGACTGGTGTTTTATCGTATCCCAACCGGCGTTAGAAGTAAGAGCATCTATCGCATCTGGCACAAGTGTAACTTGCGTTGGTTTGGTCTCCAACACTAAATCTATAAACGATTGTATCGGGTTTCCTTCAATGTTAAATTCGGTTTTAACAACAGAAACTAAGTCTCTAGCATCTTGGTATTTTATGTGTCTTTCATCAGGTCTTGGATGTATGGTAATTCCCTGCCCTCCAAAACGCTCAATATCTTCTGCAAACTTTAATAAATTTGGAACATTTCCGCCACGAGAATTTCGCAAAGTTGCTATTTTATTTATATTTACACTTAACTTTGTCATTGTCTATATTTTGAGCAACAAAGATAATTGATTAAATCATTTTATCCTATATTAGTAAGATATGAATATCACAGATTACATCCAGAATGAAATACAACCATTGCGCTTAAACAACAGTGTAAAAAAGGCTAAAAATTTGTTTGACACGTTTTTAGTGACACACCTTGCAGTTGTTGAAAAAAAAGTGATGCTCGGATGTTTTTCACGAGATGATTTTGAAAGTATTGAAAACGATGCCTCCGAATTAGTGCAACATCGTCATCTATTGAATTCCTTTTTCACAGATGAAAAGACGTCAGCGGTAGCGCTTCTCAAAATTTTTTCAGAACACGACACCACCATTGTACCAGTATTGAACACAGCCAAAGAATATATCGGATATTACGAACTTTCAGACGTATTAGAAGCTTTTTGTACCCAACCCTTTTTGCTAGAAAAAAGTGAAACTTTGATTATAGAGAATTCAGAAAGTACCTGTTCTATGAGTGAAATAGCGCAAATTGTAGAATCTAACAATGGCAAATTATTAGGGATGTTTATCTCTAAAAAAGAACAAGACCTCGTTCAGATTACGCTTAAAATTAGCGTGGAAGACCTCCAAGAAATTATGCATACTTGCAGACGCTACAACTATACTATTATTTCCATGCATGAGAATGATTTGTATGAAGAAGATTTAAAAAGTAGAGCTGATTATCTACAAAAATATCTTGAAATATAAAGATTTAATAAAAATAGTATTAACAAGAAATATGTAATGGCCAGTAACTTAAAAAAAGTAGCAGTTTACGGACAATCCTATTCTATTTCAGCCGAGAAGGAAATTCAAATTCTTCTCAGTATTTTAGAAACCCACAATATCGATTGCTTTATTGAAGAGAAATTTAACAACCTATTAATTGAAGGTGCTATCTTGAAAAAAAAGTATCCTACATTTTCTCATTTTAATGATTTGAACACCACTTTTGATCTGATGTTTACATTGGGAGGTGACGGCACCATATTAAGAGCTGTTACTTATATTAGAGATCTTGGAATACCAATTGCAGGGATAAATACAGGACGATTAGGATTTTTGGCAACCATCAACAAGAATGCAATTCATGAAAGCGTTGCACTCATCTTGAAAGGCGACTACACGGTGCAAGAAAGAACACTTTTATCCGTAGAAACAACACCACAAGTAGCCGAATTTTCTGAACTCAACTTCGCCCTAAATGAGGTGACTATTTCAAGGAAAAACACCACCTCTATGATGGGTGTGAAAACAAATTTAAACGATGAGTATTTGACAAACTATTGGGCTGACGGTTTAATTATAGCGACACCTACTGGTTCTACAGGCTACTCTCTAAGTTGCAACGGACCTGTAGTATCACCAGACTCAAAAAACTTAGTGATCACTCCAATTGCACCACATAATTTAACAGCAAGATCAATGGTAATATCAGACGAAACATCAATACAGCTTGAAGTAGACTCAAGAGAAAAGGACTTTTTAATATCCCTAGATTCTAGAATGATATCTGTAGCCAAAAACACACAAGTTTTCGTAGCGAAAGCACCTTTTACTATTAAAAGTATCATTCCAAATAATCAGTCTTTTTTAGAAACGCTTCGAAGCAAATTATTGTGGGGCGAAGACACGAGAAATGAAACAAATCTTTAAGTCCTGAGGCAATAAAAAAGGAAAAAAATTGTTATTCAAAAAAGCCTAAATATTAACTTTACAAAGCAAATTGAAAACCCTATATTTACCACTATTTTTTAAAATGAAAAGCTGGATTATATGTGTCTTATTTATAAGCTTCTCCCCTATTTTAATGAGTCAAATATATGAAATTGGCTTTTCTGTAGGGGGAACAAATTATGTGGGCGATATTGGCAGTACAAGATACATACAACCAAATCAACTCGCGGGAAACGTGTTTTTTAAATACAATTACAATCCAAGAATAGCGTTTAAAGGAACCTATTCCTATTTGCCGATTAAAGGGGACGATGCAACAGCAGATACTCCTTTTCGAATCAATAGAAATACACCTGCCATTTCATTTTCAAATACCATTCATGAGCTAGCATTGGGAATGGAATTTAATTTTTATGAATATAACACTTCATCTCGCACCAAGAATTGGACGCCCTATCTTTTAATTGAATTGGCTGCTTTCAATTATGACGCTATTGAGAAAGAGGAAGATTTAAATAGAAATGGTCAGATAGATGCAGACGAATATCAATATGATCGAAAAACAAGGATAGCAATCCCGATAGGAGTTGGGTTTAAATCGATCTTATCTGGCCCAATAGCATTTGCACTTGAGACCAAAATAAGATACACTTTTGAGGATGACCTCGACAAAGTGGCTGGGAACAATCGGGACTTAAAAATAGAGGGAAACAGCAATGACTGGTATGTATTTACCGGTGTTTCATTAATTTACACTTTTGGCAGACCGTCTTGCTACGCAAGAAGAAACTAATTATAAAAAACATGGATAAAAGCTTACGCATCGATTTACAAAAAGTACCAAAACATATTGCCATTATCATGGATGGTAATGGACGCTGGGCGAAAGGTAAAGGAATGAGCAGGGTATTTGGACATCGGCATGCATTAACGGCCGTGAGAGAATCCGTTGAAACCGCAGCTCAAATTGGTGTTCAAGCAATTACATTATACGCTTTTTCAACTGAAAATTGGAAAAGACCCAAATTAGAAGTAGATGCGCTTATGCAGCTGCTTGTGAATTCCTTAAAGAAAGAGCTACCTACTTTTCAAAAGAATGAAGTACTCGTAAATGCCATTGGCAATATCGATAACTTACCCTCAAAAGCACAAAAAGCGTTAAAAGAGGTTATTGCCCTAACGAAAGCAAATTCCAAAATTATTTTAACACTCGCATTGAGTTATGGTTCTAGAGAAGAAATTGTTAAGGCTATCCAAAACATATCCAAAAAAGTTGTTAAGAAAGAACTGTGCATAAAAGAAATTAACGAAAAAACTATTAATAATCATTTATATACGTTTAATTTGCCCGATGTTGATTTAATGATCAGAACAAGCGGTGAACATCGCATCAGTAATTTCTTACTTTGGCAGATGGCATACGCAGAATTATACTTTACGGATGTACTCTGGCCAGACTTTAGAAAAGAGCATTTTTACGATGCAATCATAGACTATCAGAATAGAGAACGAAGATTTGGAAAAACAAGCGAACAGATTACAGAATAAATTTTTTATGAAATTATTTTTTGCCGCAGCGGTATTTACAGCATTATTTTCTACTTTCAGCGCACATGCACAGGTAGAAAATGACAGTGTATCAAAACCACAAAAAGATACCATAGCTTCCAAAAATATAGATTTCAAAAAAGGGGAAGAGTATATTTTAGGTGGAATATCTGTAACCGGATTAAAAAAATTCAGTGAGGAAACTGTTCGTGTATTTACGGGTCTTGTATATGGCCAAACCATCAAACTCCCTGGAGATAAATTAACCAGTGCTATTAAAAAATTGTATGAGAGTAAACAATTTAGTGATGTAGATGTCTACTTAGCACGCATTGACGGTACTACCATATATCTGCAATTAGAAGTAAAAGAACTTCCGCAGTTAAACGAGATAAACATTACGGGTGTTAAGAATTCTAAGTCAAAAGAGATTCTGAAAGAGGCTGAGCTCAAATTAGGTAAAATGGTAACAGATAACCTATTAGTTACTACAAAAAACTACATTACCAAAAAATACACCGACAAGGGATATTTAAAAACAAAAGTTTCTTTAGACATTCAAAAAGATACATCCGATGTAAATATTGTGAACATGTCTATATATGTGGACAAAGGAAAAAAAATAAAAATTAAGGATATAAATTTTACTGGCAATACTGATCTTTCAAATAAAAAACTTCGAAAAGCAATGAAAAACACCAAAGAAAAATTCTTTGGACGCTTTTGGAAAGGATCTAAATATATCGAAGAAGACTATCAAGAAGATTTAGAAAATATACTAGATACCTATAGTCGACTGGGCTATCGAGATGCACGAATTTTAAAAGAAGGCATTTCTTGGAATGAAAACAACACCATCGATATTGATATCGATGTAGAAGAAGGAAGGCAATATCGCTTTGCAGAAATTTTATTTGTTGGAAACAAAGAGTACACAGATGAACAACTACAACAAGTTCTAAAAATTGACAAAGGAGATATCTACAATGGTGCTGTGCTAAAAGAGCGCGTAAGCGGAGATGGCTCTCCAACTTCATTTGACATTTCTTCTGAATATCAAAATAATGGCTATTTATTTTCTCAAGTAAATGCTGTTGAAACGCGTGTAGAAAACGACTCTATTACTGTTGAAATTCGAATTAGAGAGGACGAAAAAGCGCGAATTAAAAAAGTTACTGTTTCTGGAAATGACAAAACCAATGACCACGTAATCTTTAGAGAACTTCGCGTAAAGCCGGGAGATTTATTCAGTAGAAGAGAGATCATTAGATCTATTAGAGAAATTGGACAACTTGGTTTTTTTGATCAAAATGTAACACCAGACGTGATCCCTAACTACCAAGATAAGACTGCAGACATTGACTTTAGTGTGATCGAAAAAGGAGGCAGCCAAATTGAGTTACAAGGAGGTTATGGAGGGGGCTCTTTTATCGGAACCCTAGGTCTTTCTTTTAATAATTTTTCTATTAAAAATCTTTTTAACAAAAAATCATACAAACCGCTACCTACTGGGGATGGACAGCAGCTGTCTTTAAGACTGCAGTCTAGTAGAACTTTCAACACGTATAGCTTTTCTTTCACAGAGCCCTGGTTTGGAGGTAGAAAGCCAAAATCCTTGTCTTTCTCCATTTACCAATCGAACCAATTTCAGATGAACTTTCAGACGGGAGAAGTTAATAGAGATCAAAAGCTAGGCATTACAGGTGCATCCATTGGACTTGGACAACGTCTAAAGTGGCCAGATGATTTTTTCCAATTATCACAAACCGTCGCCTACCAAAGTTTTCAATTGAAAAACTATGGATTTAGAGTTGGAGAAAATGTTTTAAACAACGGAACCTTAAACAACCTATCTTACAGCCTTAATTTCAGCAGAAGCTCAGCAGGACCAAGTTTGATTTTCCCAACGTATGGATCTGAATTCTCTTTTGGTATCAAAGCCACACTGCCATATTCTTTAATTTCAAAAAAAGACTTCACAGAACCAGATAATTTAACTGCTGTGGAACAAAATGACTTTTTAGCCGAAAAGTTTAAATGGTTAGAATACTATAAACTTACTGCAAAAGGAAAATGGTATACTGCTTTTACAGACAAGTTAGTTTTAATGACAAATGCAGAGTTGGGGTTTTTAGGATTTTACAACAAAAAATTAGGACAGACGCCTTTTGAAAGGTACTTCGTCGGTGGAGACGGTATTGCTCAATTTCAGCTAGACGGTAGAGAAACTGTTGGGTTAAGAGGGTATGAAAACAATAGATTGTCTTCTATCTCAGGAGGAACAATTTACAATAAATTTCAATTAGAATTAAGGTATTCTATTACAGATGCACCCTCTGCCTCTATTTATACTTTAGGTTTTGCAGAAGCTGGTAACTCGTATGACAATTTTGAGACCTATAATCCATTTGACTTAAAAAGATCTGCTGGTGTTGGTGTTCGAATCTTTATGCCTGCTTTCGGTTTGTTAGGAATTGATTTTGCCCACGGTTTTGATCCTTTACCAGGTCAAATAGAAATATCAGGGTGGCAAACACACTTTATTATTGGTAGACAATTCTAAGAACATTGCATATTTAGAGTATCGGTTATTTTTTTGGCAAGATTTTTCATAAATTTTTAACAGATGAAAAAATTATTTTTACTTACATTTTTGTACTTTTCGGTTGGATCATCTTGGTCTCAGAGGGGACAAATTATTGCCTACATGGACATGGAATACATTTTAGAAAATGTGCCAGAATACTTTGAAGCTCAAAATACTTTAGACAAAAAAGTTATAAAATGGCGAGAAAGATTAGACAAAGAGGCTCGTTTTATAGAAGTACTAAAAAGTGATCTTGCCAACGAAAAAATAATTCTCACCAAAGATCTAATCGTAGAAAAAGAGGAAGAAATAAGAATAAAACAAGCACAATTAAGAACGTTAGAATCTCTTTACTTTGGACCCGATGGAGATCTTTTTAATCTGAGAAAACAACTTGTAAAGCCGATTCAAGACCAGGTTTATAATGCCATTCAAACAATTGCAGCAAAAAAAAGATATGACTTTGTTTTTGATAAATCTAGTGAATTAGTACTGCTATATTCAAATAAAAAATACGATATTAGCGACCTCATTTTAAGAGCAATTGATAGGACGCGTTCAGTAGAAGACAAAAACGATACGCTGGAAGAAAAAAATGCTCCAGAAAAGTTGAACCAACAGCAACAACAATTGTTTGATAAAAAAGAAGCAGTCGCTGCAGAAAGGGTAACCGCAAAAGCAAAACAGCGAAAGGCATATGAAGACAAAAGAAAAGAACTTATAGAAAAAAGAAAAGCGAAAAAAGCCTTGCTTAAGAAGAGGAGAGAGGAAGCAAAAAAAGATCAACAATAACAAAAAAAGAATAATTAAATTAAATTAGAACTAACATGAAGAATTTTAAGACACTACTATTAATTGCTGTATTTACTTTAGGAGTAAATGGTTTTACAAATGCACAAAAAATAGGTCATGTAGATTACCAACGGGTAATTGACAATATGCCGGAAACAAGAGCATTAGGAACTACACTTGAAAAACTAGGCAAATCATACCAAACAGAAATTGAAGGTTTAAAGAAAAAATTAGATGCTAAAGTTCAGAAATATACTGCTGAACAAGCTACGCAAACAGAAACTACAAACACGCAAAGAGCACAAGAAGTTCAGCAAGACAAAGCAAGATTTGACCAAGCGCAACAAGCAGCTTACCAAGAAATGCAAAAAAGACAGGCACAAGACTTAGAGCCAATTGTTTTGAAAGCAGAAAATGCTATAAAAGCAATTGCTGCAGCAAAAGGAATTTTGTATGTTTTTGATGCAAAATCACTAATCGTAAAAGAAGGTGAAGACTTGTACGCCGCTGCTACCACTAAATTAGGTTTACTAAAAGACAGAGCAGAGCAGCAGCCGGCTAGACAATAGATAACGCGTACAGCATGAATAAATTAAAAAACCTGCTTTAAAAGCAGGTTTTTTTATATTTACAATCTATGATTTCTAATAATTCTCCTATTGGTTTTTTTGACTCAGGCATTGGTGGAACTTCTGTATGGAAAGAAGTCATTAAACTTTTACCCAACGAAAATACAATCTATCTTTCGGATAGCGAAAATGCCCCTTATGGAGAAAAATCAGCCGATGAAATTATTTTACTATCCAGAAAAAATACAGATTTTTTATTAAAAGAAAACTGCAAACTTATCATTGTTGCCTGCAATACAGCTACTACAAATGCGATTACCTTTTTAAGAGATGCGTATGCCATTCCCTTTATTGGTATAGAACCCGCTATAAAACCGGCATCTCTGATTACAAAAACAAATAAAATTGGAGTTTTAGCAACCCAAGGAACTCTCAATAGTGCGTTGTTTGAAAAAACCTCACTTCCTATAAGAAACACGATTCAAATACAAGAAACCAACGGAAAAGGACTTGTAACGCTCATTGAAAACGGCCAATTAAACTCCGAAGAAACGAGAGCACTCTTAACCGTATACTTAGCACCTATGCTTGCCAACAACATAGATTCACTCGTGCTAGGATGCACGCATTACCCATATTTAATTCCACAAATTCGAGAAATTATAGGACCTGACGTTCAGATCATAGATTCGGGAGAGGCGGTTGCTAAACAAACAAAGGCGATTTTATTAAAACATAAGATCCTAAACAGCGATCAAAAACACACAGCAAATCACAAACTTTATATTAATAAAGACAAAAAGGCTTTAGAGAAATTAATTGAAGACAGTCCTGTAAAGGAACTAAAAATTATCGAGCAAAGTTTTTAAAAATTATAAGATTCTCATTTATATTGGGAGCGGCATTCCACCGTTGTTTTGTTCTGTCCAAATAAACATCAACAGAAAACACATAGTTCTCAACTTTTATGCTTCTTTTAGGATGTTCAAAAAACGACTTCTTTCAATCTCTTTAGCCCCCAAACTGGCCAAATGATCGTTGTGAATTTGACAGTCTATAAGTTTATATTTGGCACTCTTTGCCAAATATATAAATGCAAGTTTAGAGGCATTCGAGCGAAAGCTAAACATACTTTCGCCACAAAACACATTGTTTATTTCTAAACCGTACAAACCACCTACTAATTTATTTTGATACCAAACCTCTATCGACTTTGCGACTCCTATTTCGTGCAAACGAAGATAAGCATCTTCCATATCATCCGTAATCCAGGTACCAAAACCGTCACTTCTTGCAATATTTTTACAATTGTAAATAACTTCCTTAAATACGCTGTTCTCAGTAATTTTAAAATCATTCTTATTGATGATTTTTTGCATGGATTTAGAAATCCTTACCTCTTCAGGAAATAAAACCATCCTTTCTAACGGGCAATACCAAACAATAGGATCCCCCTCTGAAAACCAAGGAAAAATTCCATTCTGATATGCATGAAGCAAACGCTCCTCTGATAAATCTCCCCCTAAAGCGATGATACCCTCCCTAGAGGTTTGTTGATAAGAAGGGAATTCTATTTTGTCTGTAAGCCAATTCATGCTACAAAAATAACGCGTAGGTTTTAATAAAATTATAGATTTCTTAAAAAAGCGTTAATCTAAAGTTCTAATCTTATTTATTTAGATTTTGTTCCTATTTTTGCGCAGAAATAAAAGAAAGCTTTTTGGAAAAAAAAAAAAAGAACAGAAAAAAAAGAACGGAATTTATAATTAAAAGGCTGCACAATTATTACGGCAGAACTGGATTTTATATGTTTGTTTGGGAGAGCGTAAAAAAAGCATTCTTTCCCACTATATTTGCTGTAATTGCTTTGTTTGTTTTCAATAAATACGTCTATGACGTTAACAAAGGACTAGAGACGATTACAGAGACGTTCTCTAGACTTGGAATACTGATAACCTTCTTTATCTCTGAAACAATTTTAGGCTTAGTTCCTCCCGAGATTTTTATCGCTTGGACAAAAAAAACCACAAGTCCAATTTTAAATCTTGCCCTCTTGGCAACGCTAAGCTATTGTGGTGGTTTACTGTCTTATTTTATCGGAAAGATAACTTTAAAAATTAAATCTGTAAAGAATTATTTAGAAGTTAAAATGGCCGATAACCTGAAAAACACAAAGAAATGGGGAGGTTTTTTAATCATCGCAGGCGCATTACTACCCTTGCCCTTTTCCATCGCTTGTCTAGCAGCAGGAATGATAAAGTATCCCTTTAAAAACGTTGTTTTATTTGGACTCTTTCGTTTTTTACGATTTACAATTTATGCTTGGGCAATTTTTAAAGTAGTTACATAAAAAACTTACATTTGCATTATGGGATTAACAAATAATGATATTTTTAAAAAGTTACGAGTTGCACACAAATTACGTGACACTGACATTGTAGACATCTGTGCACTTGTAGACTTTAAGGTTTCAAAAGGAGAGCTAGGAGCTCTATTTAGAAATGAAGACCATGAAAAGTATGTAGAATGTGGAGATCAGATTTTACGCAACTTTTTAAATGGGTTGGTAATTCATTTGCGCGGCCCGATGCCGAAAAAAGCAGAAAAAAAATAAAAGCAAGAAGATATATTGCATAAAAAAAGAGAAAATTCGCTATCTGAATTTTCTCTTTTTTATTTTTTATCTTCACTTCTAAACCCTATTTTAGTTTAAAAAGGCAAATCATCTGGCTCTTCATTTGAAATATCAGATGCTGGCTGAAACTGATCTACAGGTGGCAAGTTTTCACCTTGAGCACCCGACTGCGCAAGACTCTCTATTCTCCATCCTTGTACTGAGTTAAAATATTTAGTATCTCCTTGTGGGCTAATCCACTCTCTTCCTCGTAAATTAATAGCTACTTTAACATCTTGTCCTACAGCATATCCATTTAGTAAATCACATTTATCTTGTACAAATTCTATCATGATCATTTGTGGATATTGATCATCTGTTGTCACTACTAATTCTCTTTTTCTAAAACCGTTTGCACCAAAAGCTTGTACTTCACCGATTAACTTTACTTTTCCAATAACTTCCATAATATAATCTTAACTATTTAATTAAAAGCACTTTCCAAGCGCTTTCTACATCTTTTTTTAATAAAAACTCTTGAGCAAATGTATGTTTTTTTGTGGTTTCTAGCCCAACAAAGTGGGGATGTTCTTTTGCAAAGTTATCAACACTTGTTTTATTCGGCAGCACTGCTATATTGCCCAACATCCCTAAATTATTCCCTGTTAACACGCTGCTATTTCTAATCTCTGTAGGGATCGTGTCAACCCCAATACCTAACGTTGAGATGGGTTTATCAATCTCAAAAAAACCATCTCTTGCCCTTGAATAATAACTTCCACCTGCTCTTGCAACCAAGTCTATTTTATACTGATCTATAGCTCCATTAGCATCTAAAATAGCTTCTGAAACGTGAATTTTAACAACCTCACAAATAATTAAGTTTCCTGCACCACCCTCAGCACCTGTAAAAATCACGTCTTGCACTTTGCATTCAAACTGCACTGGAGACTCTGCCACTCTAAAAGGTTTGATCTTGTCCGAGGGCAGCATCGTAAAACCTGCCTTTTCAAACTCATTTACACCTTCAGGATATTCTGTAGAACTCAATGACATTTGTTGTACAATGTCATAATTTACGATGTTTATAACCACCTCTTTGGTGGCTAATACATTTTCTAAAGTGTGTTTCGTAGTATTATTTCGCACCCTTCGCGCTGGAGAAAATACCATAATGGGCGGATTCGAACCAAATACATTAAAAAAACTAAAAGGTGATAAATTTGGATTTCCGTCTGCATCCATTGTGCTTGCAAATGCAATGGGTCTTGGCGCTACTGCACCTAATAAATAACCATGTAATTCTCCTGTAGTAATCTCTTTGGGATCTATACTTAACATATATTGTAGTTTTATAACAAGTTACCTGCTTTATCGCAATAGAAAAGTCTGTTCTAATTTTAAACTGAAGTGCACCAACAACTATTCTTTCTTCTGTAAAGATACTATCAAAATCACAAATGAGTTATATAGAGAAACCTTTATATTTGTTTTTATGAATTTGCAACACAACGCCCATTTATTCAAGAGATTTGCGATTTTAATTTCTTTATTTATTGTCTCTCTGATCCTATGGAATACGTACATTTTTTTTCAGCAATTTAAGAAAGAGCAACGCATTAAAATGGAAATTTTAGGAATTGCACAAAAGGAGCTTGCCAACGCAGATTTAAACTCAGACATTACTTTACAAGATAAAATTATTACCACAAATAAGAACATTCCTTTAATTCTAGTGGATGCTCAGGGCAACATTGAATCTTTTCAAAACTTAGATTCCAAAAAATCTCGAGACCCTCGCTACATAAAAAAACAATTAGAGGAAATGAAATCTGAAAACAAACCAATTGAAATTAGCTACAAAGGAAAAAATAAGCAATTTATCTACTATCGAAATTCAGATTTATTGAATAGACTGACCTATTACCCCCTCGCATTAATGCTAATATTATTCCTTTTTTTAAGCGTTATCTATTTGTTTTACAGTTCTAATAAAGCATCAGAAACCAATAAATTATGGACCGGAATGGCCAAAGAAACTGCCCATCAAATTGGAACACCCTTGTCCTCACTTTTGGGTTGGATTGCCATTTTAAAAATGGAAAAAGTAAATGACAGTTACATTTCTGAAATAGAAAAAGATGTTGCTCGATTAAACACAATTGCCAATCGATTTTCAAAAATTGGCTCTAAACTAGAATTAAAACAAGGAAATATTGTGCAGGTTACAAAATTAGCTTTCAATTATTTAGAGTCTAGAACTTCAAAACAGATTCGCTTTTCCTTTATCGCTTCAAAGGAACAAATTTCAGTCCAATTAAACACAGAATTGTTTGGCTGGGTCATAGAAAATCTTCTAAAAAACGCGATTGATGCGATGCAACGCGAAGGTCTGTTAACCGTACAAATTGAAAATACCACTAAAAAAGTTAAAATTATGGTTTCAGATACTGGCAAAGGCATGTCTAAAAAATTATTTAAGCGGATTTTTAACCCAGGTTTCACAACAAAAAAACGTGGATGGGGATTGGGACTGTCACTTTCTAAACGCATTATAGAAGACTATCACAAAGGGAAAATAGTTGTCCAAAAATCTGAAATAGGCAAGGGCACTACTTTTGAAATCTCGTTAGACATTGCTTAAAGAATACGCAACCTAAGCGCTATTTTAAAGTAATTTTAAGTTTATTCTCTATCAAACTCAGCGGCGATTCGTGCAGCCAAAGCAACAAACTCCTCGTGTGTGCAAGTTACTTTTTTTGTAAATTGAATATCTGCCATTTCGTTTAAGGGAATCAAATGCACGTGCACATGAGGCACCTCGAGTCCAATGATACTCATCCCTACTCTTTTGCAAGAAATGGCTTTTTCTAACGATTTTGCAACCGTATAAGAAAAGTCCAAAAGTTGATGATATGCATCTCTGGACAATCCAAAAATTTTATTTTCTTCTACTTTTGGAACCACTAACGCATGTCCTTTTGCATTTGGATTGATGTCTAAAAAAGCAATGAAATTATCATTCTCTGCAACTTTATAACTGGGTACTTCCCCCGTAATTATTTTTGTAAAAATGCTCATCAAATCTTGTTCGTTATTGGTTTCTTGTAAATATAAAAAAAGAATTCGAGTGCCGACTCTGTCAACACTCGAATTTTTACTACAATTTCGCTTTCAAAAGCATTAGAAGTATCGCTATTCTCTAGAAATCGCCATAATTTCAAACTTCATAATTCCACTAGGAACCTGAATCTCTGCAACTTCACCCACTTTTTTACCTAACAAACCTTTTCCTATTGGAGAGTTTACAGAAAGCTTCCCGTTTCTAACATCTGTTTCAGAATCTGCAACCAATCGATACGTAAACTCCGCACCATTAATCGCATTTTTTATAACTACGTTAGAGTGAATCAAAACTTTCGAAGTATCTAATTGTGACTCGTCTAAAATACGAGCACCTGAGATTACATTCTTCAGTTTCGCTATCTTAAACTCTAAATGTGATTGCTCTTCTTTTGCTGCGTGATATTCTGCATTTTCACTTAAATCACCCTTGTCTCTTGCATCCGCAATCTCTACAGTTACTCTAGGTCTTTCTACTTGCTCTAATTGAACTAACTCGTCTCTAAGTTTTTTTAATCCTTCTGGAGAATAATATGATATTTCACTCATCTTTTTAAATTTAAAAAATCCCATCGCCTTTGCAGGAATGAGATTGCCACACAAAGATACAAAATATTTGTAACTTGCAGCTGTTCTAAAAAAAGCAAAAAAAATACAATGTTTAAAAAAATACTGTTTGTAATCGCGGTCCTTTGTTTTTGGGATTGTTCAGAAAACAACCTTCCTGAAAACTGTATTCGTGCGTCTTCTTTTTCTATCACCAAAGCGCTGAATAACCCCGAATTTAATCAAATGAGAACCGTGAACGGATCTGCAGAAATCTTGGGCGGTTTTCAAGGAATTATAGTAATCAATGCAGGCTTGGGTCGTTTTATTGCGTACGATAAAATCTGTCCAAATAACGACTGTAATTCTCCAATGGAGTATGATCAAATGAACAGGCCTAATATTTTAAAATGTACTTGTGACAACAGTGAATATGGCTTGGGAATTGGAATTGGAGGCGCTCCGCAAACTCCTGGATTTGAATGCCCTGCAATTGAATACAATGTAGTAAAGATTGGCACTTCAATTAGGATCAGTAATTTTTAGTGAAAGTGAATTGAGTTGTGTATTTTTGCTAAAAAACAACAACTTTACAAGTGAAAAACTATTATTCTTCAGATTTTAAATTAGGTATTCTTGGTGGTGGACAGTTGGGTAGAATGCTTTTGGCAGAAACTCAAAAGTACGACATTCACACGGTGATTTTAGACAGTAATAAAAATGCTCCTTGCGCCGAAATATGCAATACTTTTGTTCTAGGAGATTTGTTAGACTTTAATGCTGTTTATAACTTCGGCAAAACGGTTGATTTACTGACGATAGAAATTGAAAATGTAAATTTAGATGCCTTGGATAAACTGGAAGAAGAAGGTCTGAAAATATTTCCCAAACCCAGAGATTTAAGAATCATTCAAAATAAAGCACGCCAAAAAAATTTTTATCTCGATCACCAAATCCCTACGGCAGCATTTTCTCATTATGCCTATCTAGAAGAATTAAAACATTCGTATCAAAATAACATCATCGATTTTCCATTTGTTTGGAAAGCTGCACGTTTTGGTTATGATGGAAATGGTGTCAAAATTGTTCGAAATATTGAAGATTTAGAAGCTTTACCGAATGTAGAATGTATCACAGAAAAACTAATTCCCTTTAAAAACGAGTTGGCTGTAATTGTGGCAAGAAATGCGTCTGGTGAGATCAAAACATATCCCGTGGTAGAAATGGAGTTTCACCCGGAAGCCAACCAAGTCGAATATGTAATTTGTCCCGCTAGAATTGAGAAGCAAATTGCTGAAAAAGCAAGAGAACTCGCCTTAAAAGTAGTTCGAGATTTGGATTTTATAGGTTTATTAGCCGTAGAAATGTTTCAAACAGCAGCAGACGAAATCTTAGTAAACGAGGTAGCTCCAAGACCCCACAATTCTGGACATTATTCTATTGAGGCTAGCTATACTAATCAATTTGAACAACATTTAAGAAGTATTTTAGACCTTCCTTTAGGAAACACGGCAAGTAAAGTTGCCGGAATCATGGTTAATTTAGTGGGGGAAGCGGGTTTTTCTGGTGATGTAGTGTATGAGAATATCGCAGAAATTTTAAAAATTGATGGAGTTACACCGCACTTATACGGAAAAAAAGAAACGCGCCCTTTCCGCAAAATGGGACACGTGACCATTGTAGACGCAAATATTGACATTGCGAGAGCAGTAGCACAAAAAGTAAAAGAAACAATTCGAGTAATCAGCAAATAACTATGGTAGGAATAATAATGGGAAGTGATTCAGATCTTCCAGTAATGAAAGAAGCGATTGATATTTTAGAAAGTTTTGATATTCAAATAGAAGTGGATATTGTATCTGCTCACAGAACTCCAGAAAAACTTTTTGACTACGCTAAAAACGCACATAAAAGAGGCCTAAAAGTAATTATTGCTGGTGCCGGAGGCGCTGCCCATTTGCCTGGAATGGTAGCTGCTATGAGTCCTTTACCAATTATTGGTGTTCCTGTAAAAAGCAGCAACTCTATTGATGGTTGGGATTCTATTTTGTCTATCCTACAAATGCCTGGGGGTGTTCCTGTTGCTACCGTTGCCTTAAATGGTGCTAAAAATGCTGGTATTCTAGCTGCTCAAATTATTGCCACCTCAGACAAGTGTGTTTTAGATCGCATTCTTGCATACAAAGAAGGTTTGAAACTAAAAGTTACAAAAGCCTCAGAAAACATAAAAAAATAATCCTTTCAACTTGCACGTAAACTGCAGTTCAAACTGAACTTTAAATTACACACACGCAACTCAACAGCACTTAATTCAAAGAATGAATCCACTTTTACAAGACTTTAATACCGCCCCTTTTTCTAAAATTTCTAATACTGATTACAAACCTGCAATTCAAAAAGGGATTGAAATTGCAAAAGCTGAAATTGATGAAATTACACAGAATTTTGAAACACCAACTTTTGAAAATACCACAGTAGCTTTAGATTTTACAGGTGAAAGACTGAATAGAATTGCAAGTATTTTTTTCAATTTAAATTCGGCAGAAACCAACGATGAAATTCAAAAAATTGCTCAGGAAGTATCTCCTTGGCTAAGTGAATTTGGAAATGACATCACGTTAAATGAAGCTTTATTTAAGAGAGTGAAGACTGTTTTTGACACCAAGGAAACCCTAGATTTGACGGCAGAGCAAACAATGCTTTTAGACAAACAATACAAGAGTTTTGCAAGAAATGGTGCCAACTTGAAAGAAGATGCTAAACTTAAACTTCGTAAGATTGATGCAAGCCTTTCTAAGTTGTCTTTACAATTTGGTGAAAATGTATTGGCAGAAACCAATGCTTTCGAAATGCACTTAACAGATGAAAATGATTTAGCAGGCCTGCCTGAGAGTGAAAAGGAAGCTGCTAAAGAAGTTGCTATATCCAAAGAGAAAGAAGGCTGGATATTTACCTTAGATTACCCAAGTTACATTCCGTTTTTAACCTACGCAGACAATAGAGAACTGCGAAAAAAAATGGCAATTGCCGCTGGTAAGAAAGGATTTCAAGAGAATGAATTCAACAATGAAAAAATAGTTCTAGAAATTGTAAATCTTCGCCATCAAAGAGCAAATTTACTGGGTTATAAAACGCATGCACATTTTGTTTTAGAAGAGCGGATGGCAGAAACTCCTGAAAAAGTGATTGAATTTTCAAACAACCTACTCGAAAAAGCGAAGCCTGCTGCACTGAAAGAATTTAAAAATTTAGAAATTTATGCTAAAAAATTAGATGGAATTGATCGGCTTCAAAAATGGGATGGCGCTTATTATTCAGAAAAATTAAAAAAAGAATTATTTGATTTGGACCAAGAGTTGTTAAAACCTTATTTTAAATTAGAAAATGTAATTGATGGTGTTTTTGAGATCGCCAGTCGATTATTTGACTTAAAGTTTGAAGATGTTTCTGACATTGATACCTATCATAAAGAAGTTAAAACTTACAATGTAACCGATATTAATGGAGATTTTGTAGCGGTTTTCTATGCTGATTTTCACCCTAGAAAAGGAAAGAGAAATGGTGCCTGGATGACCTCTTACAAATCTCAACAAATTAAAAACGGGACCAATGAAAGACCTCACGTTTCCATCGTTTGTAATTTTACAAAACCAACAGCAACAAAGCCTTCTCTTTTAACTTTTAATGAAGTGACAACTTTATTTCATGAATTTGGACATGCGCTCCACGGAATGCTTGCGAACACGACCTACAATAGCTTATCGGGAACTTCGGTTTCTTGGGATTTTGTAGAGTTACCAAGTCAAGTTTTAGAAAACTGGTGTTTTGAAAAAGAAGCCTTAGAGTTGTTTGCGAAACACTATGAAACTGGCGCAATTATTCCAATGAAATACGTTGAAAAAATCAAAGAATCTGCAAGTTTCCAGGAAGGGATGCAAACGGTACGTCAATTAAGTTTTGGACTCTTAGACATGCAATGGCATGGTCAAAATCCGGCAAATATCTTGTCTATAAAAGAATTTGAAAATACCGCTTTCAAGGAAACGAAACTGTATCCAGAAGTAGCCGAGAACGCAATGAGTACCTCTTTTTCTCATATTTTTCAGGGAGGCTATTCTGCTGGATATTATTCATACAAGTGGGCAGAGGTTTTAGATGCAGATGCTTTTGAATATTTCTTAGAAGAAGGGATCTTTAATAAAGAAGTCGCTACCAAATTTAAAGACAATGTACTTTCTAAAGGGGGAACAGAGAAACCCATGGAATTGTACAAACGTTTCCGAGGAAAAGAGGCAAAACCCGATGCACTTCTAAAAAGAGCTGGTTTAATTTAATTGCATCTCAACAATTTAAAATTGCGGATTTTGAAAGTTATTAAATTTCAGAATTCGCAATTATAATTTATTTTTCTCCTCAATCCACTTACTCATATATTTGGTAGCTTGCAGACTTTGGTGCTGCAATAAACTTCCAAAAAAATTACCCGTTCTGTGTGCTTGCATGTCCTGTTGAATGTCTTCGATCTTCTTGAAAAATAAAGCAGTATTTTTTTCTTTGCAATAGAAACTATTAATGATCGCAATACCATTTAGCTGCGCTTGATTCCAAGCCTCTGCATTGCAATACAGCTCACTTGCTTTTCTAATAAAATCAGCACAATCATCTGTAATAAAACCATTCCAAGGAAAATCCCCAGCCATCCCTTCTGCTCCAATCGAAGTAGTAACACTGGGCGTTCCGCAAAGCATGGACTCTGTTAGTTTTCCTTTAATTCCTGCACCAAAATTTAATGGAGCTAATACAACTCTTGCGTTTCCGATAACTTCCGTTGCATTTGCCGCGAAGCCTTTCACAATAAAGCCCTCCTTCTTATGATGCAATTCTTGAACCTGCTGGTTTAAATAAGCACCATAAATATGGATTTCTGATTTCGGAAGCAACTTTTTAAGTGGACCCCAAATTTTATTTTTTAATGTTAAAACAGCATCTATATTTGGTTTGTGGAAAAAATTTCCAATAAAAATAAAATGCTCTCTTTGTTCATGAACTTTCCACGCTTCCTTTTGAAGCGTTTCTATTTGTTCCAATAAAAAAGGCAAGTACATTAAAATATTTTCGCCTATTTTGAAAGTATTTTTGAGTAATTCCATTTCAAATGTAGAAATTATCAAAGACAAATCACATCTTAAAATAGCGGCAATTTCTCTTTTTGTAATGTCTTGTTTTAAGAGTTCATCAATGGAAAAATTGATATTTTTCTTTAAACATAATTCTCTTGTTTTACGCAAGCAGTGCAAATCTTCTGTGTCTAATATTCGGAGTGCTTTGGGAACATTTTCTACAACGCGCCAACCAAATTGTTCTTCCATCATAAAGCGATCAAATAGAACAATCTCTGGTTGTAATGCCTTTATAAAAAGATCAAAAGAGATGCTATTTAATTCAATCGAAACCTCATCAACTCCTAAAGAAATTAAATCTACTGCCTTTTCACTTTTTAATGAAGGCGAACTAAATACGACAGCATACCCCCTTTCTAAAAATGCTTCAATTAATTGCAGCATCCGCTTTCCTGCTGCAGAAGAATTGGGTTCTACCCAAACAGCGCCAATAATTAAAAGTGATTTTCTTTGCATTTAGTTCGTAGTTATTTGCTTTTCATATACAATTCAACTTTCTTTTCTAAGACAACTACGGCGGTAATTTAAACTCGCATTAGCCTGACTTCAGCTTGCATCTAATATATATAAATCTTAGAGGTTTTCTCTTGTTGATACTTCCGCATGCAACGCATCCGTCCGGTATACTTTTTTTTCGAAAAATATGCGCTTCATTTCGAAAAATTTAAGAATTAATGACCATACTTACTCGTTGCTTCCAATAATAGTTTGTCAGCCTAATTGAATTATACTAGGGATCTTAAGTTCTACTAAATGACAAACGTAATAAGCAGTTTTCATTTTTTTTTACGTCTACTAACGAATTTATTGCTTTTATAAATTCAGCATGGTTGTGGTTTCTCGTCATTTTTTTTAAGCACTATGAACTGCAAAAAAATCTATAATAAGCATCGACAAAAGTACTTATTTTACATTTTTCATCTTCAAGATTTAACAATACACGGCGCGGTAAAACTACTGAATTCTTACTTTATTTTATGAAATTAAGCGTATTTTTGTATCTTATTAGAAAAAGTACACTCTAAAGTGACGAAAAACACAAAATACACTTACTTATGACATACGATATTATTGTAATTGGGTCTGGCCCTGGAGGATATATAGCAGCAGTTAGAGCCTCTCAATTAGGCAAAAAAGTTGCCATTATAGAAAAATATTCAACCTTAGGCGGTACCTGTCTTAATGTTGGTTGTATTCCTTCAAAAGCACTATTAGATTCTTCCCATCATTATTACGATGCCGTGCACCATTTTGAAGAACACGGAATTTCTGTTGAAAACCCAAGCTTCGATTTTCCTAAAATGTTGGAAAGAAAAGCAAAAGTGGTAGAGACTACCACGGGTGGCATCACTTACTTAATGGACAAGAATAATATTGACGTATTTGAAGGATTGGGTTCTTTTGAAGACAAAACACATGTAAAAATCACGAAAAAAGATGGCTCTTCTGAGGTAATTGAAGGTGTAGACATCATTATCGCTACAGGTTCAAAACCTGCGAATTTGCCTTTCATAACTTTAGACAAGGAACGTGTAATGACCTCTACAGAAGCGTTGAAACTACCTGAAGTTCCAAAACATTTAATCGTAATAGGCGGTGGTGTAATAGGATTGGAGTTGGGTTCTGTTTACAAGCGTTTGGGAGCAGAGGTTACTGTTGTCGAGTATATGGATAAAATTGTTCCTGGCATGGACACAGATGTTTCTAAAGAACTTCAAAAAGTATTTAAAAAGCAAGGCATTAAATTCGCTACCAGCCACAAGGTAACTTCAGTAGAAAGAAATGGAGACACTGTTCTTGTAAAAGCCATTGATAAAAAAGACAGAGAAATTGAATTTTCTGGAGACTATTGTTTGGTTGCTGTTGGTAGAAAAGCATACACGCAAGGATTGGGTTTAGAAAAAATTGGATTGGAAGTAAATGAACGCGGTCAGGTAGCTGTAAATGCACATTTACAGACAAACGTCCATAATATTTATGCTGTTGGAGATGTAATTAAAGGTGCAATGCTTGCACACAAAGCAGAGGAAGAAGGAGTTGCTGTAGCAGAATATTTAGCCGGTGAAAAACCGCACATTGATTATAACTTAGTTCCAGGAATTGTATATACTTGGCCAGAAGCTGCCTCTGTTGGAAAGACAGAAGATGAATTGAAAGAAGGAAAAGTAGCATACAAATCAGGAAAATTCCTAATGAGAGCCTTGGGAAGATCTCGTGCAAGTGGAGACATTGACGGTTTTGTAAAAGTTTTAGCAGATAAAAACACCGATGAAATCCTAGGAGTGCATATGGTAGGAGCTCGCGTTGCAGATTTAATTATGGAAGCAGCTGTTGCAATGGAGTTTAGAGCGTCTGCAGAAGACTTGGCAAGAATTTGTCATGGGCACCCTACTTATTCTGAGGCAGTAAAAGAAGCCGCGAAAGCAGCTTGGGACGGAAAACCTCTGAATGCTTAAAGCATAAAATAATTTTAAAACAGAAAAACATCCTACATATTGGATGTTTTTCTGTTTTAAAAAGTTTCTTAGTTTTGTCAAATGAAAAAAATTTGCTTACCATTTCTCATTTTTCTATTTTCTACAAATTCATACTGTCAAAAATATGTAGCGACAAAAGCGCAGGTCTCAAGCTTTTTATCTAAATCTTACTACAGCATTAATTTTGGCGGAATTTTCTATCCTTTTTCGAACGCCAATTTAATTGATGGCTATAAAACAGACACGTATTCTAAAAATACCTTCTCTGGAAGGCTTTTATTAGGCTATAAAATTACACCAAATTTGGCGGTGCAATTTGGAACCCTGAGACCTGCTTCTTGGTTTAAATATAACAATATAAATAACATTGGCTACGAGAGGAGTGTTTGGATAAATGCATGGTCTTTATCTCTTAAAAAAAATATTGCATTAACTAAAAAACTCTCTGTTTTTGGCGAGGCTGGCATCGCAAATGTAACCCGAATAGGTTTTTCTATCGAAGATGAAATCATTTATTCCGATGCACATTTTGCAAGCATCTAATACGGTTTTAGCTTTAATTATGCTTTGAATAAAAAATGGCAACTCAATTTAAACAGTATCTTTTTACCAAAGGCAGTAAAACAGAATCAACCTGCAATTTCACAAGTTTGTTTTGCTTTGAATACCACCTGAATAAATTGCCTGAGAAACAAGTGCAAAAGAACGAAAATAACCCCTACTTTTTCCCAAACAATCTGTTACAAGTAAGCTACGGAACTAGTGCAATGGATTTTGGTGCAAATAGATTTTTTGGAATGAGCCTAAAAGTTGGAAATTTTGAAAGTTTTGGAATTCCTATTTTCTGGGTTGGTGCCGTAAAAGCGAAACACTCTTTTTCACTTACCTACCAAAGACTCCTTTTTAGAACCGAAAAAATATTTTCTATAGACTGCGGCATGAGTATTACTGCTTTTCAAACAGAAGCTGGAAAAGAAAATGTACTTGCTTTTTCTATTTTTCCAACAATGCGTTTTTATTTAATGAGAAGAAAGAGATTTGACATGTATACAAACTATTCCTTAATTGATCCCACTCTTTTAACTTCAGGAAATTTGGATAATTTAAAAACACGTCCTAAAATTACCTACCAAGACACCATGGGCTTTGGATTTTTCTTCAGAAAAGAACGCAGTTACAATGCAGAATTTAGAATTATGCACTATTCTAATGGAAATATATTTCCACAAAATTCTAAGGTTGCTGTTCCCGTTCAATTTACATTTGGGAAGACCTTTTAAGTTTCATAAAAACTTACAATCCCTTTAAAAATTTAAAGATGCAATCAATAAGAGTTGTATTTTTGCAGCAGATATGCAAAGAACAATCCGAAGTTTTTCTATTGAAAACATAAAAAGTTTCAAATCACTTTTACTCTCTTGGTCTCAGCAGTTTGAAACTGCGCTTTGGATGGATTCCAATAAGTATCAGCAACAATACTCAAACTTTGACAGCGCACTGGCAGTGCAAGAATTCACGGCAATAAGAACTGATTATTCCAATGCTTTTGACAAACTAAAGGAATATCAAAGTAGTACGAATGATTATATTTTTGGATACATTTCCTATGATGTCAAAAATGACGTGGAACAACTTTCCTCTGCTAATTTTGACGGTTTAGATTTTCCTGATTTGTATTTCTTTCAGCCTCAAAAACTAATTTTCATCAGAGAAGAAAATATTGAGTTTCATTACTTAAATATGGTTGCAGATGAAATTGAATCTGATTTTAATGAAATTCAAGCCAGTGCAAAACAAAATGACCCTACTCCTAATACCGACAAAAATATTAAAATAAAACTCCGAATTCACAAAGAAGAATACCATGCAAAAGTGCATGCTATTTTAGAACATATCAAAAGGGGGGATATTTATGAAGTAAATTTTTGTCAGGAATTTTATGCCGAAAATTCAACCATCAATCCAGCTGCTGTCTATCAGCACTTGAACGATATTTCTGAACCCCCATTTGCCTCGTTTCTCAAAATGGACCAGCAATACGCCTTGTGTGCATCTCCAGAAAGATATCTTAAAAAAGAAGGATGTAAAATCATTTCGCAACCGATCAAAGGCACTGCAAAAAGATTGATAAGTGCCATTGATGATGCGCAAATAGCAACTGATTTGGCTCGCGATGAAAAAGAACGAGCTGAAAACGTAATGATTGTTGATTTAGTTCGAAATGATCTGTCTAAAACGGCAAAGAAAGGTGCCGTAAAAGTAGAAGAATTGTGCAAGGTATACTCCTTTAAACAAGTACACCAAATGATTTCTACGGTAGTCTCTGAAATTGATCCACAGGTCCATCCGATAGAAACTTTGAGAAGTACTTTTCCAATGGGGAGCATGACGGGCGCTCCAAAAGTATCTGCTATGAAAATTATAGAACACCTTGAAGCATCAAAACGCGGTTTGTATTCTGGAGCTATTGGATACTTTACACCAGAAAACGATTTTGATTTCAATGTTGTCATCCGAAGTATTCTCTACAACGAAGAAAAAAAATACATCTCCTACTCTGTTGGGAGTGCCATTACGATTAAATCTGACCCTGCAAGAGAATATGAGGAATGTCTTCTGAAAGCAAAAGCAATGAAATACGTTTTAACACACGCAAAGTAAAAATTCTTCGAATTCACACACCAACCTTTCCCGCAGGTTCTAAAATTTACAAATACATAGTGATACTCAAAACATCCTTTTAAGAAAAAATTAGATATTTTTACAACATGATCTTAAACCAAGAAGTCCTTTTCCAAAAAACGCTAGAAAGTATAAAAGAAAAACCGACAGAACAAAACATGTTCAATGCCTTTTTAACCCTGTATCCAACAGAATGGAAACAGTTAAAAATTACCTTTTCTAAATTTAACAGAAGCAAGCAATCAGGTAAATCGATTCCGCTTCCAAAACCAGAAGTCTCTATCAGAAAAGACATCCGTGCCTGGTTGAAAAAGCAATCCTAAAATAATATCAATAATTTATGTACTTTTGGCTGCGATATGCTTGAAAAAATATCAAATATAATTAGCAATACTTTTCCTTTTTTAAAAGAAAAAAGACTTTTAATAGCCATTTCTGGTGGTCTTGATTCTGTAGTTTTAACCCGGCTACTTTCTACCTTAAAATTTGATATTACTTTAGCACACTGTAACTTTAACTTAAGGGGAATCGAGAGTAATTTAGATGCAATATTTGTTGAAGAACTCGCCAAAGAACTAGCCGTTAAATGCTTTAGCACTTCTTTTAAAACAGAGAAACTAGCAAAAGAAAAAAAGGAATCGACACAAATTGCCGCTCGAAATTTGCGCTACCATTGGTTTCAAGAAATTAGTGCGCGTCACCATTTCGACTATATATTAACAGCACACCACGCCGATGATAATTTGGAAACCTTTCTAATCAATTTAACTCGTGGAACGGGTTTAGCCGGTTTCACAGGAATTCCTCCCGTTCACGGAAATGTTATTCGTCCCTTACTACAATTTTCACGAGAAGAGATTCTTCACTTCGCAAAAGAGAACAACATTTGTTGGAGAGAAGATCAAAGCAATGCATCCACCAAGTACCTCCGCAATAAAATCAGACATAAAATACTACCTGTTTTAAAAGATATAAACCCGAATATGTTAGCCTCCTTTTCTAAGACTCTAGAAAATCTACAAGAGAGCGCTCAAATTATTTCGGATCGGATTGAAGAGACCTCACTAAAGATCTGTTTTGAAGAAAACGGCGTTACTAAATTTAAAATTTCGGAAATACTCAAATTATCAAACCCAAAGGCCTACCTCTTCCAATTTTTAAAAGCCTATCATTTTTCTGAATTTAAAGATGTTTATAATCTATTAAGTGCCCAATCAGGAAAACACATACTTTCGAGCACACATGTCCTTTTAAAAGATCGAGAGTTTCTAATCCTTTCCGAAAGAAAACTCTCAAATTCGAGTGATACCCTTTTTCAGATTTTGGAAGATACACCTAAAATTACCAATCCGATTCATTTAAACTTTGAAGAAGTTACTGAACAATCCGCTCCAGATAAAAAAAGTATTTACGTTTCTAAAAAAAGTTTAAAGTTCCCGTTAATTGTAAGGAAATGGAAAAATGGCGACTATTTTTATCCTCTGGGAATGCAAGGAAAAAAAAAGTTAAGCAAATATTTCAAAGACGAGAAATTATCACTTATCGAAAAACAGAATCAATGGTTGCTCTGTGACGCAAACGATGCGATTATCTGGATTATTGGAATGAGAAAAGACAACAGATTTGATGTAAGATCTAACACTGGAATTATAGAAATTAGTTCACAATAAATTGAATAGCAAAGGTTTTGTATCTTTAAAGATTCAATCAAAGAAGAGCTCCGTTATGAAAAAACTATTAATATTAGTTGCATTGGTCACAGTACTGGATGCTTGTACCCCTGAAAATAAAATAGACTACACCACACTATCTGGTAAAATTGAAAATTCAACAGCACAAAAACTAACGCTCTATAATCGATTTGATACCACTGAAAAATTAGAAATCGTACTAGCTAAAGACGGCACTTTTGTAGATACTTTAAAAATAAATTCTGATTTTCTCTTCCTGCGAGAGGAGAATAATAGGATTGATTTATATGCACCGAAAGGAAGCGATATAAACATTTATTACAGTTCTAAAAACAAGGATTCCACACTTCTATTAACTGGTAGCACGGCAGATATAAACAACTATATTTTTAATAAAAATAAAGTACATGCAGCTATTGCAGGAGATCAAAAAGAACTGTTTTTAAAAAATGAAGAAAATTTTAAAGCAGCTGTACTCAAAATGAAAAATATAGAAGAAAACCTATTATATAAAACAGCTGGCATTCCAGAGGACTTTAAAATTAATGAGAAAAAAAACATTCATTACAGCTATTTAGCTGCTTTAAATAACTATAGATCCTATCACGGTTATTATATAAAGAATCGCAGTTTTGAACCAACAGAGAGCTTTTTAAATGAATTAAAAGATTTAGACTTAGAGAGTGAAGCTGATTTTATTTTTTCTATGAATTACAGAGTTCTTGTAAGTGCGCTCTTAAAAAATAAATCTGATGATTTAGTTGCAAAAGACTCGTTAGAAAGTGACATCGCTTACCTAGAAACAATTGCGAAAGTTAAAAATACAGTCATAAAAAATAAATTATTGTACGATGCCGCTGCATTCGGCATCACGTATACAGATAAATTAGAAGCCTACTATCTTCTTTTTTCTAAAAACTCTACAAATACTAGCAACAATGAAAAAATAGCTGAAAGTTATAACAAACTGACCTCTCTTGCTGCGGGGAGTCCTTCTCCTTCATTCACAGATTATGAAGACAATACAGGGGGTGCAAAATCTTTAGAACACTTAAAAGGCAAATATGTATACATCGATGTTTGGGCAACTTGGTGCGGCCCTTGTATTGCAGAAATACCTTCTTTAAAGAAAGTTGAAGAGGCATTTCACGGTAAAAATATTCAGTTTTTAAGTATTTCAATTGATGCCGAAAAAGATCATGACAAATGGAAAAAGATGATTGTTGAAAAAAAATTGGGGGGAATACAACTAATAGCGGATAATGATTGGGAATCACAATTTATAAAAGAATATATGATTAAAGGAATTCCAAGATTTATTTTGTTAGATCCCAAAGGAAATATCATTTCGGCCAATGCTCCAAGACCCTCAGACAAGAAACTAACAGAAACACTAAATAATTTAAACCTTTAGTACTTTTAAACACAACACTACAATGCCTAAAATATTTTCCTTTTTCTTACTTTTTACTGTTTTTTCTATTTTCTCACAAACAGAAGAAAACCCTATTGTTTGGAAATCTTCTATCAACCAAATTTCAGAAACGGAATACGATGTTATTTTGACTGCCAAACTTCTACAAGCTTGGCATTTGTATTCACAATACAATCCAGAAGGTGCTTCTCAAGCACTAGAAATTGTAATTCCAGAAGGTAAAACTGGGTATGCACTCGTTGGAAAGGCAATAGAAAGTGATACCCAAAAAGAATACTCAGAAATTTGGGGAAAGGAAGAGGTTTACTTTGCAGATCGCGCTATTATTACCCAGAAAATAAAAATTAGAGACAAAACAATTCCTTCAATTACGGTATCAATTTACGGACAGGTTTGCAAACAGGCGTGCATACAAATAGAGGAATCTTTTTCTTTTCCTTTAGATGGTAAGAAGATAAAAAAAGAAATTATTGTTCTAAATGACAAAAGCAAAACGCTCACAAAAAAACTACAACTTGATTTAAAAAATACCAATTTATTACAAACGGGAAACACCTCGGATACTGCATCAGGAAGCTCTCTATTTAATATTTTTCTTTTAGGTTTTGTTGGTGGTTTGCTTGCCCTCTTAACCCCCTGTGTCTTTCCGATGATTCCTTTGACCGTTTCCTTTTTTACAAAAGGAGCCCAAAGCAAACGTAAAGGAATTTTTAATGCCATATTGTATGGTGTATTTATTGTACTTATTTACATGCTTTTAAGCGTTCCTTTTCATTTAATTGATGGCTTGGATCCCAGTATTTTAAACACGATTTCCACAAATATTTGGTTAAATATTTTCTTTTTTGTCATTTTGGTGTTTTTCTCCTTGTCTTTTTTTGGCTTTTACGAAATCACCCTACCTAGTTCTTGGGGAACTAAAATGGACAGTGCCTCTGATGTAGGCGGCTTTATTGGTATCTTTTTTATGGCTTTAACATTAGCCATTGTTTCGTTTTCTTGCACAGGGCCAATTTTAGGCTCTCTGTTAGCAGGTTCTCTAGGTACTGCCGGTGACCCAGCATTTCAACTTTCTGCAGGTATGACGGGATTTGGTCTTGCCCTCGCCTTGCCTTTTGCCTTATTTGCGTTGTTTCCAAACCTATTATCTGCGCTGCCTAAATCTGGGGGATGGTTGAATACCACCAAAGTGGTTTTAGGTTTTTTAGAACTCGCATTTGCCTTTAAGTTTTTATCAAACTCAGATTTAGTAGGACATTGGGATCTTTTAAAACGTGAAGTTTTTATCGGTATTTGGATTGTAATCTTCTTGGGATTGGCTTTGTATCTCTTCGGTAAAATTAAATTTCCGCATGACTCTCCTCTTAAAAAACTCTCCTTTTTTAGGATTTCTTTTGGCATCCTTATTTTTGCGTTTGCGATCTATTTAATTCCGGGAACTTTTAAAAATCCAACTTGGAACTTAAATGCTTTGAGCGGTTTTCCTCCACCACAATTTTATAGTATTTATGAACAGGAATCCAACTGCCCACTGGGTCTAAATTGTTACAAAGATTTTGAAGAAGGACGGCTCGCAGCCAAAGAAAGCAACAAACCAATTTTACTTGACTTTACCGGATGGGCATGCGTAAATTGCCGTAAAATGGAAGAAAATGTATGGAGCGACCCCAGCGTTTATACACTGCTTAAAAACGATTACATTCTAATTTCGCTGTATGTAGATGACAATGAAAAAGCACTTCCTAAAGGAGCACAATTTGACTTTTTAAAGGAAAATGGCAGCATAAAAAAAATCAAAACCTATGGTGATAAATGGTCTACTTTTCAAGTAATAAATTTTAAAAATGCTTCACAGCCCTATTATGTTTTACTAAATTCAGACTTAGAAATCTTAAACGCTCCCCAACAATACACAGACATAACAACCTATAAAAACTGGCTAGAAAAAGGATTAAAAAATTTTAAAAAAAACTAGCTACTTGATTTGTAATTTTAGTTTAAATGAGGAAAAGATAACTCTTTAGCACTGTTTGCCGTTGGATATCCATCACTATTCAAACGCAAAAAAACAGCTGCAAGCATTTAAATATTCAGTAGTGTTAAAAAAGATATTTACAATACAGCCTCTTTAAAAAGAAGTTACATGCAGATGGATTTAAGTTTAAGCCTGCAGACGCCTTTGCTATGGATCCGAAAATCCCTTCCTTACGTTTTGGATAAACTAGTCAAAGTACTCCTGAATATATTTATGATTTCTTTGAAAAATACGAAAACTCAAATTTACCAAAAGGGTTTTCATTCGAAAAGGATCCTCGCAGATGGAATTTATGCTCCTTAGCAAATAGAGAGCCACCTTATTTATTGCAGTCACAAAAAGTAAATAATTAAATTTTCATCAAAATTCCTATAAATTTCCATCGTTTTCGTAAATAATTCAACGATTATTAGCAAAAACTTAAGTTCTGCAGCCTGCCTTTTTTGTATTTTTATTTAATAAAATTGTTATAATTATGTCCGTATTACCAAAACTTGCTCGTTTTAATGAAAACGTATTGTCTAAATATCAGATCTACAACAGCGTTTTTATGACCCTGCCATTTGACACGATCAACAATACAGGTGTATTATTACCTTTATTTCATGAATTATGTAAAAAAGGATTCCAAGAAGGAAAAAACCCAACAGAAATCATCACAGCTTTTTTTAACAAGTATCAAGAAAACCCTACAGAAAAAGAAAAAATAGCTTTATTATTTCAATTTATACAATACATCGAAAGACAGGTTGTTTTGTTTGACGCAATTGAAGACGCTGCTTTTCCTATTGTGAACAACATGGATGGCATCGGCACTCTCAGAAACTCAAAAGAAATTGCAATTCTAGAAGATAAAAAAGAAGCTTTAAAAGCACATTTAGAAGACTTTAAAGTTCGCGTAGTGTTGACGGCACATCCTACTCAATTTTATCCAGGCACCGTTTTAGGAATTATTACAGACCTAGACAAAGCTATTCAAGAAGACGATTTACTGCTAATAAAAAAATTATTGGCACAGCTCGGAAAAACACCTTTTTACAAAAAATCAAAACCCTCTCCTTTTGACGAAGCAGTAAGTTTAATATGGTATTTAGAAAATGTTTTTTACCACGCGATAAGTAAGATATATAACTACATCCAAAATAATATATATGATGGGGAGCCGATGAATAATGAAATTATTGATCTTGGCTTTTGGCCTGGTGGAGATCGAGACGGAAACCCTTTTATAACGACAGAAATCACGCTAAATGTTGCGGAAAGACTTCGGCAATCAATCTTAAGAAATTATTACAGAGATGTGCGAAGACTAAAAAGGCGTTTTACCTTTGACGGCGTGCAAGAAATCTTAGCCAGTGTAGAAAAAAGATTGTACAAACATGTGGTTCGAAGTTATGGTAAATTAAATTTCTCTCAAAGTATTCTTTTAGAGGAGCTTACCAAAGCGCGAAAAATTATTGCTGGAAAGCACCAATCTTTATTTATAGAAGAATTAGATGATTTTATTAATAAAGTAAAAATTTTCGGTTTTCATTTTGCCACTTTAGACATTCGACAAGACAGCAGAGTGCACCACCAGGCTTTTACACAAATTGTAAAAGACTTGCAAACGATTGGGGACACTCCTTTTCCAAGGAACTATGCTCATTTGTCAGAGCAAGAACAAATTGAAATTTTAGCAGTTGTAAAAGGAAATATCGACCCTAAAACGCTAACAGATGACACCTCTGTTAGTACAATAGAATCTATATATGCTTTAAAAGAAATTCAATTAAGAAACGGAGAGCGTGGGGCGAACCGATATATCATAAGCAACAACCAGACTGCATTAAATGTGATGGAAACTTTCGCGATGTTGAATCTTTGTGGTTTTAAAAATGAACTTCCAGTAGATGTAATTCCACTTTTTGAAACTGTAGAAGATTTAGAAAATGCAGAAACCGTCATGCAAACTTTATACACGAATAGAAGCTATCGCTATCATTTAGAAAAAAGAGAAAATAAGCAAACTATTATGCTCGGATTTTCCGATGGTACTAAAGATGGGGGTTACTTAATGGCAAACTGGGGAATCTTCAAAGCAAAAGAAGCGCTTACTAAAATTTCAAGAGCTTTTGACATTGAAGTTATTTTCTTTGACGGACGTGGGGGACCACCTGCACGTGGTGGTGGAAAGACCCATCAGTTTTATGCCTCTTTAGGACCGACTATTGAAGATAAAGAAATTCAATTAACAGTACAAGGCCAAACTATTAGTTCTAATTTTGGTACAAAAAACTCCGCACAATTCAATTTAGAACAATTGTTAAGCTCTGGAATTAAAAACGAAATTTTTACAAAAGATCAATTAAATGATGAAAACAGAAAAATCATTGAAGATCTGGCTGCAACGAGTTATGAAACGTACGTAGCTTTTAAAAATCATCCGAAGTTCCTGCCATATTTGGAAAAAATGAGCACTCTAAAATACTATGCCAAAACGAATATTGGAAGCAGACCCAGTAAACGCTCTAATTCTGCAACCTTAGATTTTTCGGCTTTAAGAGCCATTCCTTTTGTGGGAAGCTGGAGCCAGTTAAAACAAAATGTTCCTGGCTTTTTTGGTGTGGGAACTGCTCTTAAAAAATATGAAGATGCGAACAGATTTGAAGAAGTTATCGCATTTTATAATGCCTCTGACTTTTTTAAAACACTTCTAGAAAACAGCATGATGAGTTTGACTAAGTCTTTCTTTGAATTAACAGCGTACATGGCGGACGATGCTGAATTTGGCGCATTTTGGAAGCTCATTCATGAAGAGTATAAAACGACTAAAAGGTTGTTATTAAAGATTTCAGGACACAAAGAGTTAATGGAAAATTTCCCCGTAGGAAAAGCTTCTATTGAAATTAGAGAACAAATTGTATTGCCTCTTTTAACGATACAACAATTTGCGTTGAAACAAATTCAAGAACTGCAGAGTACAGAAGGGAATACAGCAGCGATTGAAGTCTATGAGAAAATGGTCATGCGCTCTTTATTTGGAAACATTAATGCGAGTAGAAACTCTGCTTAAAAAAAAAAACTACCACACTTTTAAATTATAAATGCAACCACACGCTGGTTGCATTTGTAATTAGATCACAAAAAATTTCTATTCATTTTGAAAATGTAATAGAAAAGCACCCATTAAAATTATAATAATAAAGATTGTATTTTTCCAGGAAAGCTTTTCTTTAAAAAAAAGAGTACTAAATAAAATAGTTGTTATAGGCGCGGCTAAAAATAAAAGACTGGAGATAATAGGATTCGTTTGTTTTAGCCCAAGAAAACTGAACAAAATTGCAAAAAACACCACCAAACTCATTGCAACTATTCTTTTAAAGAAGACTTTTAAATCTGTCTCAAATAAACTCCCTTGGCCATTCTTAAAAGTAAAAAATAAACCAACAAAAAAAACAATAGATTCTTGATTTGCAATAATTAATAAAGGAGAAAAATCTGAGTTTAAATTTTTCCAATGTAATATTGCTGAAAAACTATAACTACAAGTCATTACTAGCAATATCAAATGCTGTTTAAAATTTATTTTTAATTGCGTCTGTTTGTTGGTCAGAATAAAACAAACAAATCCAAAAACAATAACGATAACACCACATACAGAAGCAACCATTGGAACTGAGTCAAAGATCGATACATATAAAATTGTAAAAATAACCCCTAATAAATTATAAATCCCCAACCATTGTAGCGATGCTTTTTTTATTACTGATAACATACAAAACAAACCTAAAACCCCAAATAAAGAGCCGATTGTAATCTTGGTAAAATCTGATATAGAAATCGTTTCTATTGTAAAAAAAACTAATAAAATGCCCAAAGATATCGTACTTGTAAAAAAAGCACGGTAAGCAACTAAGAAAGGAATAGAAATCGCTTTTAAATTTTTTTTCCACAAAACATTGTTATAGGAGAATAGTAAAACCGATAATAGAATAAAGACCATACTCCTAAATTTATTTTAAAATATATTTTTCTGAGGCTGCTAGAAATTTTACAAATCCAGTTTTGGAGACCAATTGCGTTACCATAAAGAAAGCCATAGCATTTACTGTTGTCTCCTTTTCAGCGTGACTTATTTTCATTTTTGTTAAATAATAAAAGAGTGATATATAATCGTAATAGCTCAATTCAACCTCCGCTAAAGCAACTAGTTCTAAATTTATTTTTGCTGTTTTGAATGCTTTTTTGTGCCAATTAATGGTTGCTAAAGCTACTAAGTACATGGAATTTGTTGTTTTTGAACTCCAATTAGCAGATTCAAAAATCTCCTCGTAATACTTCTCGGATAGGGCAGATAGTATCTCATACTCTTCCTTTATCATTAAAGCAGGCAAAACTTCTTCAACAAAAAGATGCACTTTTATTTTTTTACATTCTTTGAATACTGCATTTTTTAAAGCATTATCCACAAAATTTGAAGCCATAATTTTGTAAGCAAAATACCGGCCTTTCAATACTGGCGATAATTTATTAAATTTTTCAGGGAATTCTATTTCATGCCCCCCAAAAGACTCCAGCGAATAAAATTGCTGATAAAATCGCATTAGTCCAACAAATAATAAATCCGAAGTACACTTCGAGTTTTCTTCTACAAGTGCAAGCACCTCTAAATAAATCCCATTTAAATGAGAATAATCAATGTACAAGAAGGGTACTGCAATTCTAAAGCTTTCATACGGCATTAAACCCTTGTAAATAGCATATACTTCAGAGGGGTCTACTCCGTAAAAACTATGTGTAACAATCGTTGCGAACTTTAGCAAATCACTATCCATTCGATCTTTTAAATCTATTCTTTTAAAAAAATCATGCAATACGCCTAGCTTATTTATCTGAATTAAATTCGCAACAAAGTATGCGACATACACAATGTTCTGGTGCTGCTCTAAACCTTGCTTTAAAGTGGTTAAATCCTCTTTATTGAGATTCTTTTTCTGCTGAATTAAAAGGAGTTTTTGTTGAAAATACCAAGTATCAAAATTTAATTTATTACTGAGATAACTCGCATAAGATCGAAACTCTAAATAGCCTGCAAGTGTATTTAAAGTAGCCAATGTAGGTTTGGTCTTTTGTAAAAAACCAAACAAGCGACGCAATGTATTAAATCCTATTTTTAAATCCTTAAAAGACTCTATCTCCTCCTTTAAACATTTAACATCTCTTATGTTCGTAATGGCGATGTTAGATTTTTTTTGAACATCCAATAAAATTTGTGCGTAATCAGTTCCCATACAATTGATTAAATAGTCTTGCTGGTCTAGACTTGGGCTAAACTTAATAAATAATAATCAGTTTTTTGGTAAAAAGGATTGCTTTTTACCAAAAAACTAGATATCGCATTGAAAGGCTTTCAAATGATTGTGATAAGTGCTCTAAACCTTATTCATTCTTTAGTACTTGAGATACGTAAATAGCAAGAAAAACAGCAACAGAAACTCGTTAAAAAAACATTCCTTTTCTTTTCTCTATCTTTAAGTAAAAAATATGCTTGTAAAAGTTTATGGCGCTGCCGTTTTTGGCATTGAAGCCACCACCATTGCCGTAGAAGTAAATATTGATGCTGGAATTGGGTATCACCTCGTGGGCCTTCCAGACAATGCAGTGCGGGAAAGCTCCTATCGAATTTCTGCTGCACTCAAAAATAATAACTACAAACTGCCCGGAAAAAAAATCATTATTAACATGGCACCTGCAGACATTCGTAAAGAAGGTGCAGCCTATGATTTAACATTAGCAGTTGGTATTCTTGCAGCCTCCAATCAAATAAAGTCAAGTGCCATTGCCGCTTATATGATGATGGGAGAACTTTCCTTAGACGGCAGTTTACAGTCGATACGCGGGGCGTTGCCCATTGCTTTAAAAGCGAAAGAAGACGGATTTAAATATTTAATCCTTCCAAAAGAAAATGCCAAAGAAGCAGCAATTGTTAGTGATCTAGAAATATTAGGTGCTGAAAACATACTTGAGGTAATACAACATTTTAATGATCAGAAGAAAATACTTCCGACTCAAGTAGACAGCAAAGCTGAGTTTTACAAAAATATCGATTTTCCTGAATTTGACTTTTCGGATGTAAAAGGGCAAGAATCTATAAAGCGCTGTATGGAAATAGCAGCTGCTGGAGGACACAACATTATTCTAATTGGTCCTCCAGGATCTGGGAAAACCATGTTGGCAAAAAGACTGCCCTCTATACTACCTCCGATGACCTTGGAAGAAGCGCTAGAAACCACAAAAATTCATTCCGTTGTAGGCAATACTAAAAATGAAGGACTGCTGTACCAACGCCCTTTTAGAAGTCCCCACCACACCATCTCAAATGTTGCTCTTGTTGGTGGAGGACAGTATCCTCGTCCTGGAGAAATTTCGTTATCTCACAACGGCGTTTTATTTTTGGATGAGCTACCAGAATTTAAAAGGGATGTTTTAGAAGTATTACGGCAACCTTTAGAGGATCGAGAAATTACCATCTCTCGCGCAAAATTTACAGTGCGATATCCGTGTAGCTTTATGCTCGTGGCAAGTATGAACCCAAGTCCAAGCGGCTTTTTTAATGATCCCAATGCTCCCAGAACTTCCTCTCCGCAAGAAATGCAGCGGTATTTAAGTAAGATCTCTGGGCCATTATTAGACCGAATAGACCTGCATATCGAAGTAACCCCGGTTCCTTTTGAAAAGTTATCCGAAGAAATAAAAGGAGCGTCTAGTGCTGCAATCCGCAAAAGAGTAACCGCTGCAAGAGAATTACAGTCCTCACGCTTTAAAGCTTTTAAAAATGTGCACTACAATGCACAGATGAATGTAAAACAACTTGGAGAATTCTGTATGCTCTCTAACGAGAGCAAAACACTATTAAAAACGGCCATGGAAAAACTAAGTCTTTCTGCAAGGGCTTATGATCGGATTTTAAAAGTATCACGAACCATTGCTGATTTAGCGATTGCTACCGAAATTTCTCCAGACCACATCGCAGAAGCCATACAATATCGCAGTTTAGATAGAGAAGGCTGGTTGGGCTAAGCAAACTGCAATCTGACAAATAATAGCACCGTACGCGCTATTTTCATAAAAGATAAACCCGTGAATAGTTTTGATGTTTCAAGCATTTAATCCAACTCAAATCGACTAAATTGGGTGCTAACAGTACTCTTCCATTCATGCTAGACCTTCTAATCTGTAAAGCTGAAGCTGCCAAACCATGCACACAAATTAAGCCACCATTAGGATTTGGATTGCTAAAAGTATTTGATTGCTAAAAAAATAATTTTAATGAACCCGCAAGCTGGCTTCCAGATACTGGAAAGCATCATTTGCCATCAGAGCTTCATCATGGCCAATATTAGAAACTTCTTGTAACTCCCAATTAAATGAATCTGCTCTGTTTTGAGCTTGTGTTTTACTCGTATTAAAATAGTAGCGTCCGCGTTCCAAGCGATGTATTCCTTGCTGTGAGTCTACCACTGTATTTCTTCGAACTCCTCCGTCTGGATTGGTATCGTTTAAACCTAAGTGAACAATTATTTTTTTAGAAAATACTTTTTTTATATTTTCATCCGGCAGTTGACCATTTAAAATTCCATATGGAAAGCTCACTGTGTTTTCTGGCACCGTATACCAACCTGAGTTAGAGCAAACAGCAACATCTAATTTGCTGTTCGGCAAATACGTCGCAAACCGATGCAAGAACTGTGCACCTGCAGAATGGCCCCATGCACTGTATTTTTCTTGACTCCCTGAAACGGCCACTTTTACGGCTTCGAATATTGGATCTAAACTAGAGAACGTCCATTCCTCTGAACTATTAAAAGAAGTGGTACTCGGGTTGTCTCCATCATCAAAAATATTAGCCATTAAATAATCATCACCTAAACCAGGATAATTTATCTCTGAAAACTCTGGTGCAATTACCATAAACCCCTTTTCATTCGCCAACTGTATCCAGTAGTTCCGCTGTGCACTCGCATTTCTACCTGCACCGTGAAATGCCATTAATATCGGCATCTTTTTAAGATCTCCCGCAGGAATGTGATAGAATACCTTTATCGGCGCCAAATTTAGTGGTGCTTTTGGAGAAAAATCAAATGATCCCGTTGTATTTGCATTTATAACGAGACCTCCACCAGAATTACTTTGAGTTTTTGTTATAAAGGAAACCAACAACTCATTATTAAAAAAACTCCCATTTACACCTAAATCTCCTGCTAATATCTTTAAGTTGTAGGCTGTACTTGTCGCCATTTGCTCTAATGTTACGGTGACACGTGAAGAAACATTTGTATATGAAATGGTATAGTCTAGCGCTTCAGATTCTTTTGTTACAGAAAATAATGCTTCGAATTTAGCCGGAATAATTTCTGATGAGAATGCAATCTCTATTACTGAATTTATTGGGATTTTTACAGATCCCATTTCCAAAGGCGCACCATTTGCCTTGATGGATAAAATTGTTAATGGTATTGAATCATTATCAGCATCACTACAGCCAACCAGAAAAGGCAGGCACAGCACAATCGCAAACACAGTACTCTTTTTTAAAATTTCTCTAATTGTAATCATATCTTATTTTATTAAAAAAACGGAATTTATATTTTGTTTAAACTTCTTAAAGGGAATATCTGTTTTAATCACAAGCGGGATAAACGCAAGCAGAGTTTTGCGTACTGGTTGAACCAGCAGCACAATCTAACGCACCATTCACCCAACTCCCATTTATTTTGTATGCCCATGTACCTGTATATTCCCATGGCTCGCCTGTTCCGTCCGGAATTACATCTCCATACGTTTCAATGACATCGTTTCCTTGATAGAGTTCAATGGCATCATCCCCATTTTGATTCAATGAACTTGTTTCTATAACATACTCGAAACTAGTAATACAAGACCCAAAGTAATTTGAAAGAGTTGCTGTCTCTCTCGCTAAAAGGATGTCATCTCCTTCTGAAACTGAAATTGCAGGTAGGGTAAATTCAATGCCATCACTTCCTCCACCGTTGTTCGCAATACTCGTGCTATAAATACTTAAATCAGCAATATCTCGTTGCGCTTTTAAATGCAGAGCCTTTCCTCCATTTGTTCCACTTCCTTCCCAAAGTAATGCCATGACTCCTTGAATTGATAATGCTGGTGTACAAATAGGATACACACAACTTGACGTTTGCATCGTAGATGCTCCAATAGAACAATCGATTCCCCCAGAAGACCAAACACCCTCAAACTTATAGGCCCATGAACCTGTATATTCCCATGCCTCACCAGTTCCATCAAGATCTACATCTCCATACGTTTCGATCACTGTTGTACCGCTAAATAATTCAATGGCATCGTCTCCATTCTGACTAATCGAAGTGTTTGCCAACAATACATACTGAAACTCGCTTACACAAGCACCAAAATAAGCGGAAATTAATTCTGGCTCTCGAGCCACCAAAATATTATCTCCTGCAGTCACTGCTTGTGCAGGAAAAGTATATTCTAAACCATCGGTTCCACCGCCATTATTAGCAACTCCAAGGCCATATATGCTTAGATCCGCAATGTCTACATTTGCTACTAAATGAATTGCTTTTCCCTCGTTGCTACTACCTTGACCATCCCATGTCAAAGAAAATACTCCTTTTAAAGAGATAGCAGATAATGCTTCTTTTATAATAATTGTGAGCCCCGTAGAATTTCCATTTGCATTTACCGCATCTTCCAAGGATAAAACAATACTTTCATTTCCTTCATTTTCATCGTCCAATATCGTGGTTATTGTGATAACAGCAGCCAAATTTCCTGCAGGAATCGTTATATTTATATTACCAGAGATATTATAATCTACACCCGATATCGCAGTTCCAGCAATCGTTATCATTGCTGACACATCTTTTTGAGAAATCCTATCGAGACTTGCAGTTATAGTTGCCGTAGCATTATTTTCTTCCAATTCATTCACATCACTAGATATACTTACTACTGGTGGAACAAAAGCTGCCGTTATAAAATTCAATGACAAGGGTGCATCAAAGGTTTTACCTTCCAGTGTATAATTGCCAGCTGGTAACAGCAGCGCATATCCAGTTTCATGAAGTAGCTTGCTATCCGGAGTAAAAGTAACTGTTGAGTTTGTATTTGAAAACACCAACGAATAGGCAACCGCATCTGCCCCTGATTTAAATGTCAAAGCTTCTGAAAATAATTCAGGGTTTAAAGTATGTGAAAAGACAATGACTATGGTCGCATCTGTATTTATATTTTCAATACCATCGTTAAAATCGACTTCGTTAATCGTTTTTGCCATGGTAATTAATTCAGTATCCCTAACAATTACGACATCATCATCTTGACAACTTAATAAAATCGAAGAAAAAAATGCTAAAGGAACCCCTATGTACATTATAATTTTTTTAATATTTCTCATGATATGAATAGTTTAAACGTTTATTAAAATTTATTTGTACTTAAAAAATACTTATGGGAGTGTTTTTACATTTGTAAATTCCGAAAAATCTGTTGGATCAAAACCCCAAATAACGGGTAAAAAATAGTAGACCATCAAGGATAAAAATATAATAGATATAATATTCATCCAAATACCACTTTTAATCATATCTGGAATTCTTAAATATCCTGAGCCAAAAACTACGGCATTTGGGGGTGTTGCTACCGGCATCATAAATGCGCAAGATGCGGCAATCGTACAAGCCACCATGAGTATGTAAGGGTTGATATTTAATGAAATGGCAATGGGTGCTAAAATTGGCAACAACATAGCAGTTGTAGCTAAATTGGATGTAAACTCTGTAAAAAAGTTCACTAAAGTGATAATCACAAACACCAATACAAATAAGGAAAGCCCCTGAAAAATGTTCATTTGAGCTCCTAGCCAAGATGCCAATCCAGTAATTTGAAATCCTGCGGCCAATGCCATTCCACCACCAAACAATAAAATAATACCCCAAGGTAATTTCACTGCATCTTCCCAGCTGATAAGGCGCTCTTTAGAATCACTCGCAGAAACTACAAATAGCAGTATTCCTGCAGTCATGGCGATGATAGTATCGTCTATAAAAGGGAAAAACTCTTGCAAAATAAAAGATCTCGTAATCCAACAAAAAGCAGTTAAAATGAATATTACAGACACGAACTTTTCCTCTCGCTTCATTGGACCAATCAAGACCAACAAACGATTTATTTCTTCTTTTCCTCCTGGAAATTCCTTCTGCTTAAACTTAAATGCAAATTTTGTTAGATACAACCACGCTATTACTAATAAAGGAATTGCAATAGGCACTCCAAATTTTAACCATTGTAAAAAAGTAATTTCAATACCATAGGTTTCCTGAACATACCCAGCAAATACTAAATTTGGTGGCGTACCAATCAAAGTTGCCATTCCACCAATAGAGGCGCTGTAAGCGATACTCAACATGAGTGCTTTACCAAAAATTAAATTTTCATTTTTTTCTGTATTCGGGTTGTCCTGTAACTGAACAACAATAGACATTGCAATAGGAAGCATCATCACTGCAGTTGCCGTGTTAGATATCCACATTGATAAAAATGCAGTAGCCACCATGAATCCCAAAATTATTTTAGAAATATTAGTTCCAATTATTTTGATAATATTCAATGCAATTCGCTTGTGTAAATTCCATTTTTCAATGGCAATCGCCAGCATAAAACCACCCATGTATAAAAAGATATACTTGTGCCCATAGGAAGCTGTTGTCGTTTGTAAATCGACCGAACCGGTCATTGGAAATAAAATAATAGGCAACAAAGCGGTCACTGCAATTGGCACAGATTCAGTAACCCACCACAATGCCATCCATAAAGTAATAGAAAGCAAACTATAAGCACTTTCTGACATACCAGTGGGAGGACTAAAAAACTGCATGACTAAAAATAATAAAGGTCCAGAAATTAGAAATAAACTTTTTTGTATCGATTTCATTCCTTTTATAATTTTATAGGTTCAATACCAGCGGCTGTCACTAACTGTTTAAAAAACAATGCATTTTCTTCCAGAACAAAGGAGAGGTAGAGCTTTTCACCATCGATGTCTGTTGTTGTGACCCGATTTGAGATTTCATTTATTGCATTCCCAGTCAGTGTCTTATATACAATTAATGCAATTAAATAGCTGCCATCAGTAGAAGGATGTTTATCATCAAAATACATATTCAAATCAGGTCTAAGTTCCCTAGCTTGCATCCAAATGGGCCCTACTGGGATAATACTTGCATCTAATTCAGCTGCCAGTTCAGTATATCCTTGGGTAATAGCAGGTTGCATTAAAGGATTTGATTTATACGCCCAAGTCATATAAAATATTGGCTCAGCCCCACCAGAACGGACTAATTTGGAAAACTTTTTCGCGTATATCTTAAAGCTTTCAGGAGTATCAATAGTACTTAAACTATGGTCTCCTAGAATTACATAGTCCCAGCGTTCTTCTTTTAAAAATTTTCTTGTGAGGGTCCCTTTTTCCTCCAACCAATGTTGTTTTAGATTACTCCCTCCAACAGTGGATTGATGAATTTCTAAGGAAACACCTTGCGATGCTCCCATTGCTTTTACCAGCTGGGGCATGTTCCAAAAGTAAGTAAAGCTATTTCCTACAAAAAGTACTCTTGTTGGTTTTTTTTCCTGAGCAAAGAGGTTTAGCGGCAATATTATCGCTAGAAAACTTACTAAAATGAAATTATATATGCTGTTTTTAGATGCAATCATAGATGTAAAATAAGCTATTGATTAATAGATGTTTTGTCAAAGAAATCTGGTATTGGACTGGGCGCATTGCTATTTCTATCAATCTCTGATTGCGGATAAATAAAGCGCTGTGGTAATTTAGTCCCCACATTTGGAAGCACAGGAACCCTAACAATCGTCTCATTTTCAGTTCTTCGTGTATCATTAAAAACTTCTATCTGTCCAAAAAGTGTAACATATCGTTCTTCTAAAATTTCTCTTAGCAGGGCATCTTCAATACTTATATTATCGGTATTCTCAATTCCCCCAGCACTAAAATCTGCCTTGATATACGCATCATATAGAATATTGGAAGCAGTGGCATTTGTCAAATATCCTCCTGCATTCATAAAAGCTCTAAAATTATTTAACTTAGCAAGTCCGTCGTCAAACCCATTTGTTCTATAGCCTGCTTCTGCCAATATGAGCAAATTTTCTTGATAGGTAACCATCGCTGCAGAGGCAGATTGTGCGGCATAACCACTTGTTATATTCGGTTGGACTCCTAAGGAGTTTGTTGTAAAATAAAAATCATTTCTTCCGCTTTCATTTGTTTTACTATTGCCCCGATAGTTTAAACTCCCAGGCATCATTAAACCTACCATGAAGTTGGAAACAACAAGATCACTCTGGCGCACCTCAATCGCAAAAAATTGATAGTTTAAATTTGCGTCTTCTGCTGCAGATCCGTGTGGTCCTTGCATGCTATTATTCGATGTACTAATTCCTTTTTGTGCCGCTTCATAAGCTTTATCATACTCTTTAGTGTGCATATAAAAGCGTGCTTTTAATGTATATGCATTTTCTAGCCATGCCTGTGCATTTCCGTCAAAATAAATATCTGAACCAGTCGCTGGTCTTCCTGTTCCTTGTTCTATGTTTAAAATAGCCCTGTCTAGTAAACTTTGTGTTTTTAAATAAACGGCTACTTGTTTATCAAACATCGGATTTGGAAACTCCTCTTTAACTGCCTGATCAAAAGGAACATCCCCATACAATGCTGCTAATGTTCCAAAGGTTTGTGCTTGTAGCACTTGGACAATTCCAAAAGTTACAGCACCCACATCTTCACTTACGGCAGCTTGTTCTGCAGAAATTGCATTTCTTAAGGCATCATTAAATCCATCATTCCACAAGGCATTAAAATCACTTGTGGTTACTGAATATTGATCAAAGCCTAGATGTTGTCTATCGATACCTTTGTATTGACCAGCAAAAATAGCAGCTCTTCTTGCATTTTCTCCCGTTTGAAATAAAATGCTACCTACCTCTGCTCCCGTTAAAATAGTTTGATACGCGCTTGCTGTTTGATTGTTTGGATCGCTATTCAGATCCGCTACCAATTCACTGCAAGACTGGATTAGAAAAACAGTAATGCATAGTAAAATAAATGGTCTCATAATACAGTGTTTTTTTGGTGATTCTTTTAATAATGTTGCAGTTTCTTTCTTCTTATGAGCAACAAAATTCTGTGATGAAAATTTCATAATATGCTTTTTATTAATTAAAGATTGAATGTTGCACTAAACAAATAAGACTTTGTGCCTGGATTATTAAAATAATCGATTCCTCTTGCAGCACTCACTCCTGATAAGTTCGTATCTGGATCATTTCCTTCAAAATTTGTCCACAATACTAAATTTCTTCCTGTTGTAGAAAACTCAATAGATTTTAATTTTGTTGCATTTTTTAACCAATCCGATCTCCAAACATAGGATAAGGTAATTTCTCTTAGCCGTGTCCAAGAACCATCTTCAATATACAGCTCATCATTTCCTCCTCCAAAGAAACCTCCTTCACCATTATACCAGGATTCGGTCAATGCCACGGGTCCAGCTCCGAAGTCTTTAACATTCCCGCGAAAGGTTTCTCCGATACTGATAATATCTCCGTTCGATTCAAAATAATTTCTACCTGCGATTACTTGGTTTCCGGTATCGTACCAAGTTCCTAAATCTCGCATTACAGATTTTGTTCCAGCATAAATATCAGCATCTTGGTAAGTTTCCATTAATACGGATAGGCTAAATTTTTTATATTTTAATGTATTTGTAAACCCCCCTTGCCAATCTGGATTGGGATCTCCAATAACGCCTTCTAATTGGTCTTGTTCAGGGAAACCATAAGCATCGTAGACAATTGAACCATCGTCATTTCTTAAGGTTCTAGAGCCCCACAAAACGCCTAAAGCTTCTCCTTCTACAGCTCTTGAACTCACTGCCGACAAGCCTCCTAAGTTTAAAGATTCTGCTCCAGCTAAGTCCGTAACTTTATTTTTTACCGCAGTATAATTTGCGTTTACAGACCAAGTAAAAGCATTGGTTGTTAACACTCTATACCCTAAGTCTAATTCTATTCCCTTATTTTCTATGGCGGCTCCATTGGTATAAATCGATGAATATCCTGTTGAATTTGCTACTGGAAAGTTTAAAAGCACATCTTCGGTAGTATTTCCAAAATAGGTAAAACCAAGAGATAGTTTGTTTTTAAAAAACCTTAAATCTGTACCAAATTCAAATTCTTTCTTCCTTTCTGGTCTTAAAGCAGCATTTCCTCTGTTAGTGCTGGGCACAAAAGATCCATTTCCGAACAAACCCGAATTTAAAGAGCCTCCTAGAGAATCACTGTAACTTGGTGAAACAAAGATATTAGACGTATTGTAACGCGCTGGCTGCACCCCCACTTCGGCGTAAGACGCTCTTAACTTACCAAAAGAAAAAATAGTGCTTTCTTTAAAAATATCTAATTGTGAAAATTGCCATGCCAAAGAAGTCGATGGAAAAACAAATGGTTTGTCTGAGTTTTCTCCAAATGTTGATGCGTTTTCGACTCTAATCGTACTGTCTACGTAAAACATATCGAAGACAGAAAAAGACAAAGAGGAATATAAACCTGCCGTTCGTTCTTGACCAAATGAGCTCCCAACCACAGTATTCTCAATCAGCGTGTTGTCTATATCTCGAATACCGCTAGCAACGTCTAAAAATTGTATAAAACCACTTCCTTCTGTACCATTCACATTTCTTGACTTAGTATTATAATTAAATCCCATTAAAAAACTACCCGCTACAATCTCTTTATAATTAAAAGTCGTCTTTGCTATAAAGTCAGAATTAAACATGGTGTTTGAAGTCGTTGATTGCTCTATATAACCTGCTGTAAATGCCCCTGCTGCAGATCCTGGCGTGATAAATTCTGATTTCGTTTCACTGTAATGATCTACTCCTGCTCTTGCGATGAAAGTTAACCAGCTTGTTGGCGCGGTCATAAATTCAAAATTGGTAATAAAACGATCTACTTTAGCTTTATTTTCTTGCTCATTAATAGTCCAAAGTGGATTATTATACGTGGCGGTGCCATCGGCTCCCAAAGGCTCTCGATAAGAACGATGTCTGTTTGGAATTGGAGCACCGTCACTAGTGGCATAGTAATCTCCACGATACCCAGAAATATCAAAATCTGCAGGGTTTCTTAACAAACCTAGGTATAATCCCGATGAATTAGCTCCTAATCGAATGCGATTTGATGCAGTTCTTGTGTAAGTACTGCTAGTTTTTAAACTCGTTGCCTCCGTAAACTTTGTTTTCGCATTAAAGCGCACTGTAGACCTGCGATAATCGGAGTTATTTTTCACAATTCCTTTTTGATCCAGGTCACTTAAACTAAAAAATATGGTGCTTTTTTCTGTTCCACCGCTTAAACTTAAATTGTTTTCTAGAAAATGACCATTACCAAAAACTTGATCAAAATTAGAGTCATTAAATAAGCTTTGTGAATTTTTAGTTATTATGGGATAATACAAGCTTCCATTTTGTCCAACATAAAATTCTCCAGATGTATTAAAGTTATCATTTCCCCCAATCCTATCTGAAATTAAATCTCCCCAAGAATCTCTTGCTCTTTGATCATAGATGCCATTATCTCCTTGACCAAATTTTGTTTGAACGGGATATCTTACATTAATTTTATCTAAAGAGTAAGTAGTTTTTAGACTTACAGAAAGTTTGCTGTTGTATTTTCCTGATTTTGTTGTAATATTAATTACACCGCCCAATGCTTGAGTTCCCCAAAGTGCAGCAGCAGCAGCTCCTTTTAAAACGGTTAAGGTTGCAATATCATTAGGATTGATATCATTTAATCTAGATTGCTGACTCACGCCCCCACGATCACTATTTCCTCGCACATCATTACTAATTGGAATCCCATCTAAAACAATTAGCGGCTGACTGCTCCTTGTAATGGAGGAGAGTCCCCTAATTTGAATAAAAGAACCTGCTCCTGGATCTCCTGAACTTCTAGATATTCTAACTCCCGAAGATTTTCCAGATAAAGCGTTTAGTACATTTGCTTCTCCAGATTTGACAACTGCTCCTCCTTTAACTGTAGAGCTTGCATAGCCTAAATTATCTTTTTTCTTACTAAACCCGAGAGCTGTTACCACAATCTCGTCTAAATTCACGCTATCTTCTTCTAAAGTAACGTTAATCTCATTTTCTCCATTCACTGGTATTGATATTGTTTTATATCCTAAATAGCGAAAAGATAAACTGGCTGAATCTGTTTTTAATGTAATTATATACAATCCGTCAAAATCTGTTGTTGCACCATTTTCTATATTACTTTCTAAAATACTTACTCCGGGAATTGGTGTGCCCTGACCATCGGTAACTTTACCTTTAATAGTTCTCTGCGCTTGTATCATTTGAAATGAAAACAAAAAAATAAAGAACCAAGTTTTAGTTATAACTTTCATATTAAAATTGGATTTAAAAGTTTAGTTTTACCTTTTAACAGAAGGTGTCAATTATTTTGTAATTAAGAAAACCTTAAATTTAAAAGTAAATATTTGTCAATAATATAAAATAATCTTGGTTTTTTTATTGTTTTAGTAAATTTTAGTAAATTTTATCAAATTCTACTATTTTTTACTTATTCTTAAAATCATTGAAAACAACTAGAAATGGAAGAATTGCATAAAAAATTTATAGCGAAGCTGATAACACGATATGGTGAATTTAATGATGCAAATAATAAATTTGAATCGACAAGCAACTCCAAAATTGCTAGAGACTTGTTTTATAGTGATTCTCAATTTTCAAGATTAATTAATAGCACTGCTTCTGAAGGAGAATTTAATAGAGCTTTGGGTAACATTCAACGCCTACTAGATTTAGATAAACTAAGAAATCAAGGAGCATCTCCCATTAAAAAAACAGATAAGAGTCTCTTTATCAAAAGAAAAAAGATATTTCTGACTGCTGTTATTCTTTTTTCTGCAGTTGCTCTTGGATCGATCTACTTTTTCACTTCGAATACAAGAAAAAGCAACCCAGTTATGAATGCAGATACCCGTTATGAAATGCTCAAATGGGGATTTGAAAATCAATTTATTCAACCTTATGTAAAATTAAAAGAATTACCCGATGATTGCGATTATCCGTGTTATAAATATCAAGGAAAATGGCGTCTGAAAAATAAATATAAAATTCCTTTCTACAGGGAGAGAAATGGATTTCATTACGTTGCAAAAGAAGCTGTAATGTATGCAAGGTGCATGGATGAGCGAGACGATAGCGGAGAGTCTTTTGAAGGCTACGAGTACCAAAAACACGAAATTTGGTATGATAAAAGAGAGTATCCTATTGATTCTTTTTTAACAAAAGGCTCAAATACCGAAATACGGGAATCATACAATCTTTCCGATTTAAGCAAGAATGAAAATTTTGTAAAAATTGCTTTTGTACATACCTTTTTTAGAACAGAATTTAAAATAGATAGCACCCTAATTAGTAGGAGCGGAAAAGCGCTTGGCAGAGATATCGAATTTATTAATGATGATATATTGAAATCCAAATTGAATGATGCTACTTCTTTGATTGGTTTAAAAGATGAAATAAAAGCAATTTCGGCAAATCGTTTAGAGGATTACTCAAAACCTATCAATTGTAAACCTTCGCTGGCACCAAATACCAATTTTAATCTTATTGCCGAAGGAGATGAAATGAGTTTCAATTGTTATTTCAGCATCGGAAATTTTATCGTTAATTATAATAAAACCTATGTTTTTCAGGATCAATACATCAATAATTACTGCAGGTAGCATGTCTTTATTCTTGAATTATCAAATATAATAATTGGAAATAAATCTTTTATAACACTAACCAATCAGATATAAATATTAGCAGCCATAGTCAAATAAGATCTAATTAAAAATCTACAGTACCTTCTAAACAATAAAAGAAAGCCTTCTACTCACTGAATAGATCAAACAAAAAAGCTTCCGTCTGGTAGTTGACTAGATAAGCGACTTTGGGCTTTGTGTCTCTATAATTGTATTATATTTAACTGCTATAATAATACATTGCTATGAACGAAATTAATTGTCTGAATTGTAAAAAAGCCTTTAAAATTGACAAGCTGGATTTACAGATATCTTAAAGCAAGTAATGGATAAACAGTTTGATAAAGATTTAAATATTCGCTTAAAAACAGCAGACAATGAAAAAGAGAGTGCGCTTCAGTTAGCCGAAGCAAAGTTGACAAATATTTTTCGACAAGAATTGTCCAACAAAGCAAATGAACTGTTGCAATTAAAATCACAAAATCCAGCACTATTAACCCAAGAGCTTTCAAAAAAAGAAACAGAAATTACTTCCATGAAAGCTCGCATGCAACAAGCAGAGATAAAGCAGCAACTTGCTGTTTCTGTTGCAGTAAGTAGCATCGAAAAGGAAAGAAATCAATTGGCGAATGATTTGAAAAACAAAGAAATTGCAAGCACTCTTTTAGAAAAGTCTTTGCAAAAAAATTCAAAAACACCTTGGCTTTTAGGGATGATGCCTTAAAATTAAAAGAGGAAGAAATAGCACGTATAAAAGACGATTAGCACAAGTTGTTTACCAAATTGATTGAAGAAAGCTCAGAACTTCACTGTGAAACTGAATTCAATAAAATCCGAGCTACCGGCTTTCAAAATGCGTGTTTTGAAAAAGACAATGATAGCTAAGGGGACACCAAAGGGGACTATATTTATAAAGAAGCGGATGCTGCTGGTAATGAATTGCTGTCTGTCATGTTTGAAATGAACAATGAGAATAATGAGACGGCTTCTAAAAACGAAATGAAGATTTCTTTGCGAAGCTAGGCAAGGATCGCCGAGACAAAGGATGTGAGTCTGCGGTATTGGTCTCTTTACTAGAATCGGAAAACGAGTTTTAGAATATAGGTATTGTTGATGTTTCTTATAAATATCCAACAATGTATGTTGTAAGCTCGCAGTTTTTTATTCCAATTATTACTCTCCTTCGAAATATAGCCTTAAACTCGATGCAATACAAGTTAGAACTAAATTTAATGAAAAGTCAAAATGTAAACATCACTAATTTCGAAGATAAAATTGCTAACTTTAAAACAGGCTTTGCCAAAAAATATGAATTGACCAGCAGACAGTTTAAAATAGCCATAGAAGAAATTACAAAACAATGTCACGCTTGCAAAAAACAAAAGATGCACTTCTAGCATCAGTGAACAATTTACGCTTAGCAAATAGGAAAGCAGAAGATTTAACAATTAAAAAACTATCACACGAAAATGCAACCATGAAACAAAAGTTTGATGATTTAAAAAAGTAAATATTGCTTGAGAAAAGCATTAAAAAATTATAGAAATTCATTTTGATAGAGTTGGAATGAATCCTAGGTAAAACAATGTTAATTTAAGAAAAAAAACTTCTTTTCAGCTTCTAACCATTCTCACTTCACTCACAAATAACCGATATGCTAAAGCCTCTTGCGTTTTGATACTAGTATAACACAAGCAATAGAAAAAAAGGTGCTAGTACATAAACTTTGATGCGCCAAACCGTTCTTCAGGGCAGCGCACACGACCCTATTAAAACCAAAAAAGCATCTCATAAATGAGATGCTTTTGCGGTCTGGACGGGACTCGAACCCGCGACCCCCTGCGTGACAGGCAGGTATTCTAACCAACTGAACTACCAGACCGTTGCTATTAGCGGGTGCAAATATAACACATGTTTTCACATTCGCAAGTATAAATGCAGAAAATTTATCTTTTATTTTTCCTGCTAATTATATAGGCTGTTAAAACGTCATTGTAACCCTGGTATATATCTACAGGCACATAATCAATCTTATATTGTAAACATTTATTCTTCAATTCATTAAAATAGCCCTGAACGAATTCCTTATACTTTTCTTGTATGTTTTCGGCATGAATATTAATTGCTTGACCTGTTTCTACATCTACAAATTTTTTGGGGGTATTTTCAAAATCAAAATTAAACTCCGTTTTTCCGTCATAGGTGTGAAACAAAACAACTTCGTGCTTGTTGTATTTTAAATGCCGCAACGCTTCAAATAACAAATGTTCCTCTTTTGAGGTTTGCAGCATGTCTGTAAAAAGAAAAACAAGAGATCGCCGGTGAAGTTTCTCGGCAATCTCATGCAAGTATCTATAGGTTTCTGTCGTTGCCTCTGAGGTAGCCACTAACAATCGCTCCAATTGGTGCAAAAGCATCGCACGATGCCGCTCACTTCCTTTTTCGGGCGCATAATATTCGTAGGTATCTGAATAGATACTCAAACCTACAGCATCTCTTTGTCTTTTTAGAATTTCCATAAGAGAAGCCGCTGCTACTGCAGAAAAACCGACTTTATTTAAATGTGACGCCGTTTGGTTTTTTACGGTCGGATAGTGCATAGAAGCCGAATTGTCAATGACGATGTGGCACCTTAAATTGGTTTCTTCCTCATACTTTTTTGTGTACAACTTCTCTGTCTTTGCAAAAAGCTTCCAGTCAATATGGCGCGTGCTTTCTCCTGTATTGTACAACTTATGCTCAGAAAACTCCACTGAAAATCCGTGAAACGGACTCTTGTGAATTCCTGTGATAAATCCCTCTACTACCTGCTTGGCAAGCAGCCCTAAATTTTTTATTTCTGAAGACTGTACTTCGGATACCTTCAAATTATTGCTGTTTAAGAATTAAAAGTAATGGAATTAAAAATAAAAAACCAATAGAACGCCAAAAAACGATTTCTAAAACAAAAAAAGGCTGACCGAAGCCAACCTTTTTTTCTAATACTAAAATATTTTTCAAAATTACATTGCAGCATCAATTTTTCCAGTGTACACGTTTTTCGGTGCAACACCTACTTGCTTGTCTACCACCTCTCCGTTTTTGAAAATTAAAACTGTTGGGATATTACGTACGCCATATTTTGCTGCAAATTCTTGATTTGCATCTACATCAACTTTACCCACAACGGCTTTTCCGTCATATTCAGTATAAATTTCATCTACAATTGGTCCTACCATTCTACACGGTCCACACCAAGCTGCCCAAAAATCTACCAATACTGGTTTGTCTGATTTTAATACTAATTCTTCAAAGTTTGCATCTGTAATTTCTAATGCCATTTTATTTTTATTTTAAATTGTTACTTCCACATCGTTCAACAAAAGTAATCATTTTATTTACTTTGCAGTTTTCAAAAAATTACTTTTTACTATTTGTCTATAAGCGCTCCTTATACCAAAAAAATAGGTCTTTTTATTTGAAATCTTATAATCTTTAAAAAATCAATAATAACCGTTTCGTAAAGGCTTCTTAAGCTGCCGCTAATCCGAAAAAAAGAACACTACTCTTTTTCAAATAATGTAGAGGATAAATACCGATCTCCACGATCGCAGACAATGGCAACCACTACTCCTCTTTCTAATTTTTCTGCCACTTTTATAGCCGTTAATACAGAGCCTCCACTGCTCATTCCTGCAAAAATTCCTTCCTCCGAAGCCAACCTTTGCGTCATTTCTTTTGCTTCTCCCTCACTTACTTCGATCACTTGATCTACCTTCGCAGCATTAAAAATTGCAGGTAAATATTCTTGAGGCCATTTCCTAATTCCGGGAATCTTAGCACCGTCTTTTGGCTGTGCTCCAATTATTTGAATGTCCTTATTCTTCTCTTTTAAAAAACTCGAAACACCCATAATAGTTCCCGTAGTGCCCATTGCCGCAATAAAATGTGTTACTTGGCCTTCGGTATCTCTCCAAATTTCTGGTCCTGTAGTCTTATAATGCGCTTTCGCATTGTCTGGGTTGTCAAACTGATTCAATATAAAATAGCCTTTTTTACGGTTTAACGCTAAAGCATGATCTCTAGCACCTTGAATTCCTAATTCTTTAGATGTTAAAATCACCTCTGCACCATACGCACGCATTGTTTTTACACGTTCTATTGTTGCATTTTCTGACATTACCAATACCATGTGCACCCCTAAAACCTTCGCCATTAGCGCCAAAGCGATTCCCGTATTTCCACTGGTTGCTTCTACCAATGTATCTCCCTTTTTTATCTCTTTTCGCTTTAATGCCTGGGAAATCATATTGTAAGCAGCCCTATCCTTCACGCTACCTCCAGGATTATTTCCCTCTAATTTAAGCAATAAAGTAACCCCTTCTTTTTTAAAAATATGCTGCGCTTCTACCAGCGGCGTATTTCCTACAAAATCTATGATACTTCTTGTTTTCATATCTTTATTATTCTCTTTTAACCCCATCGATAATAGCGCGCTATCTTCTTTGAAATATTTTATTTTCTGATTGCAAAGTGACCACTGAGTTTTTTACAACAGACTCTGTGATACAAACATTTGCGCCAATGACCGCATTTTCCCCAACCACTACATTACCTCCTAAAATGGTTGCGTTTGCGTACACAATCACATTGTCTTCTATGGTAGGATGTCTTTTTTCAAAAGCCATACTTTTTTTTGCCTGAATTCCTCCCAAGGTTACCCCTTGAAAAATAGTCACATTATTTTTAATAATCGTGGTTTCTCCAATCACAATACCAGTAGCGTGATCTATAAAAAAGGAATGCCCTATTTGTGCTCCAGGGTGGATATCTGTTCCTGTTGCACCGTGCGCATATTCACTCATCATTCTTGGCAGCACAGCAATACCTTGCGCTAAAAGTTGTGTACTTAAACGGTATACAGCGATGGCGTAAAAACCCGGATATGCCAAATAAACTTCTCTTAAACTTTTTGCTGCTGGATCGCTGTTATAAGCAGCCAGCGCGTCTAAATCCAATTTCCTCCTAATTTCTGTGAATGACTTTTCAAAATCCAACCAAAAACAATCTTGATTTTTAATAGACAGTCGTTCTAGAATTACTAAGAACTTACTTTTAGTATGCGCCTCTTTTTCTTCACGATACTGCGCGTCAAACAGACAGTTTATCAACTCTTTTGTAAAAACTGCTACCGCATCACGCAAACACATGCTGTAATTTTTAAATCCGATTTTTGTCGCCTTTGCGTTCATATTTAAGATTCTGGAGCCAATGTTACTTCTAAACCGTTTGCTGCTGCCGTCATTTGAATTTGACACCCCAATCGACTGTTCTCTTCCACATAAAAAGCTTCTGCCAACATCGCATCCTCATCCTCTGATATTTCTGGCAATTCATGATCTGATGTCACATAGCACTGACAAGATGCACACATCGCCATACCCCCACAAATACCAATGGTCCCCTCTTCTGCCAATTCGTAAGAACGAACAATTTCCATTAAATTCATGGCCATATCCGTGGGTGCAACAACAGTATGTGTTACTCCATTTCTATCTGTTATTTTTATATTGATGTCTTGCATCGTTCTTCATAATTTAGGTATCGTCTGCAAAGTTACGCAAACCTTACAATAATCTTACTATTCTATCGCTTTAACAACTGCCTTAGGCGCTTCTTTTCGAGTCCCATCAAAACCATCTACACCACCAACCGTTGTATATTTCATCACATACTTCTTATTTGGAAAAATCCTCTTATAGGCACTCTGACACATCAATGTTGCCTCATGAAAACCACAAAGAATTAATTTTAATTTTCCTGGATAGGTATTTACGTCTCCAATAGCATAGACTCCTGGAATATTTGTTTGATAATCTAAAGCGTTGTCCACTTTAATCGCATTCTTTTCTATATCCAACCCCCAATTACCGATAGGTCCTAACTTGGGTGACAGCCCAAATAAAGGGATAAAATGATCTGCATCTAAAATAAATGCATCTTCGCCTTTCTTTTCTACAGCAACCCCAGTAACAAAATCCGTCCCTAAAATTCCTTTGACCTCCGCAGGCGTAATGAGCCTAATTTTTCCTAAGTTTTTTAATTCCTGCACTTTCTCTACGGAATCTAAAGCCCCCCTAAATTCGTTTCTTCTGTGAATTAAAGTAACCTCAGCAGCAATATTAGATAAAAAAATTGCCCAATCTAAAGCAGAGTCTCCACCCCCAGAGATCACAACTTTCTTATCTCTATAAATTTCTGGCTCTTTGATAATATATTCTACCCCTTTGTCTTCAAAAGCTGCAATATTTGGAATCAAAGGCTTTCTAGGTTCAAAACTTCCCAAGCCACCGGCTATTGCCACAATTTTTGCATGGTGCTTTGTGCCTTTATTGGTGGTGACAATAAAACTACCATCTACCTGTTTGTCAATTGTTTCCGCCCGTTCTCCCAACGTAAATCCGGGAGAAAACTGCTTGCTTTGCTCTATTAACTTATGGGTTAAATCTCCTGCTAATATTTCTGGATATGCTGGGATATCGTAAATTGGTTTTTTCGGATAAATCTCTGAACATTGCCCTCCCGGTTGTGGAAGTGCATCAATCAAATGACATTTTAACTTTAATAAACCCGCCTCAAAAACGGTAAACAAACCTGTGGGCCCTGCGCCAATAATTAGAATATCTGTTGTGATCATTATTTCTTATTTTACTCAACTAAGCTTTTTGTAAACTCGTTTAATTTTTCTACTTTTTGTTCAAAGTTCCCTTTGATCGTTTTTCTATATTCATTTAAATTTTTTACTAAGTCATCGATATCCTCGGGCAATACATCTTCAAAAAACTGACGCAAGCGCTTCGCTGTTGTTGGGGATTTTCCATTTGTAGAAATGGCTACTTTTACATTTCCTTTGGTTACAATTCCACCCATATAAAAATCACAATATGGCGGATTGTCAGCAACATTTACCAAAGTCGAGACAGCCCTACAATCTTGCCAAACTTGCACATTAATTGCTGGAATATCTGTAGTTGCAACCACCATGTGTTTTCCCTCTAAATATCCTTCGTGGTATGTGTCTTTAATCAAGGTAACACAGCCTTTTTTTGCCAATGCGATGGTCCCTTTTCGAAACATTGGGGAGACGATTGTTACATGCGCATCTGGACTTGATTTTAACAAAAAATTTAATTTTTCTTCCGCTACATTGCCACCTCCAATAAGAAGTATATTCAGACTTTTCGTCTTGAGAAAAATAGGATATAAGTTATTTCTTTCCATTTCTATATGTTAGGCAATTAATTCTTTGACATATGCTTGTTGCACCTGCATCAAACCTTCACGATGCCTCACCACTTCTCCAAAAACGATGATTGCTGGATTGCTTAAATGTTTTTCTTTTACAATGTCTAAAATTGTATCTACCGTTCCAATCCCAATCTTCTCGTTTACTCTCGTCCCATTCTGTATGATCGCAACGGGCAGATCGTTTTTATTTTCTTGTTGAAACAATTTTATAATTTCAGACAACTTTCCCATTCCCATTAAAACTACGACTGTAGCGCTCGACTTCGCGGCAAGTGCAATGTCCTTTGACAATTCGTGCTCTTTTGTCGTTCCTGTAATTACCCAAAAACTTTCTGCACTTCCACGTTTTGTTACGGGAATATTTTGAGATGCCGGAACTGCCAACGAAGACGAAATCCCAGGAACCATTGCCGTTTCAATTCCAAAACTTGCTGCAAATTCCATTTCTTCGGCCCCTCTGCCAAAAATAAAAGGATCGCCTCCTTTTAAACGAACTACATGTCCGTGCGTTTCTGCCCTTGCCACAATTAAGTCATTAATTTGTGCTTGCTGATAGGTATAGCAACCTCGGCGTTTCCCTACAAAAATAATTTCTGCATTTGGATTTACAAAGTCCAACAATTCTTCATTTACCAAGGCATCATATAAAACTACATCCGCAGTTTTTAAAACTTTAATCGCTTTTAAAGTAATCAAATCTACCTCTCCAGGACCTGCACCAACAACGGTTAATTTTGGAGTTTTATACATAACTAACTGTGCTTTTACGATGTGCATCTATCTGTTTATAAAATAATGTTGCATCCATTAAATATTTTTTCGCAAATGCTTCTGTTGGATTTTCATCCTTCATTTGGTACACTAAATCTTCGAAAGATCCTGCTAATTTTATTTTATTAGAAGCCACAAAATGTTCTTGGAAACTAGTAATAATACCTGCCTGTGTATTGGTCTTTATATCTTCTGCAATTAATAATGCCTTTGCAGTATTTACAAAAGCGGTGTATGCGTAATAAATACTATCCGAAAACTGATTTTCTTTAAGCGCCTCTTCAGCACTTGTAATTTTCTCTTCACTTTCGAATAAAAGAGTCGCAATTAAATCAATTACAACTCCTGCACATTCCCCAACTCCAATTGCTTTTACATAATTTTCTGAATGCCCCCAATCGATAAAATCACTGGGTACTAAATTGGTTGTATCCGACAATCCTTTTAACAAATCATAGAAATAAATTTTTCCCTGTCTGTCGTAATACGCTAAAAACGTTTCTTCTTTTTGCTGATTTTGCTCAATATCATTTAATAAAATACGCAACGCATCTGGACCTCTTTTACTTGGAACCTTTACTAACTTATCAGAAAATCGCCCTTTCCCATCGCCTAAAATCCCTCCTCCAATTAAAACTTGTAAAGCGGGTACTTGTAAATTTCCTGCTTTTATAGACATCCCTTGAAAGCCAATGTGTGCCATATTGTGCTGCCCACATGCATTCATACAGCCGCTAATTTTTATAGCAATTTCCCTGTTATTTAAATAATAAGGATATTCTTCTTCCAACACTTTTTCTAATACAACCGCGATTCCGGTACTGCTAGAAATTCCTAAATTACAGGTATCTGTTCCAGGACAGGCAGTAATATCTGCAGTAGAATTATAGCCTGCATTTGCAAAGCCTAATTTTTTCAATTCAACATAGAAAAAAGGAATTAGTTCTTCTCTAATATGACGGATCAAAATATTTTGACGCAAGGTCAAGCGAATTTCATTTGCAGCATATTTCTTTACTAAATCTGCTAATAACCTTGCTTTAGGTGTATAAAAATCTCCCAAATGCACCTTAATTCCAATAGCAAATAACCCTTCTTGCTTTTGTTTGATCACATTGGTTTCTTTCCACTTTTGAAAAGCATCTTCGTTTGCAATTTTAACTGCAGGAATGCCAAGCTCTTGAAAAGTAATAGGCTGCTCAAAAGCAGCAGTGTCTATTTGCACTGTTTGAAATTCTAACGTTTGTATTTCATCGGCAACCAATTCTAAAAAAGCAGCCACTCCAATGTCTTTTACCAAAAATTTTAACCTTGCTTTTGCTCTTTTTGAACGTTCACCAAAACGATCAAAAATTCTTAATACTCCCTCTATAGTGGGAATTAAAATATCTTCTTCTAGAAAATCATAAATAACATCTGCATGTCTAGGCTGCGAACCTAAACCTCCACCTAACAAAACTTTAAATCCTTTTTTTGCGACCCCATTTTCAGTTTTTATTTTTGCAATAAAACCTAAATCATGAATAAAACTTATCGCAGTATCGTCGTCTGTGCCCGAAAAAGACATTTTAAACTTACGCCCCATTTCTTGACAAATCGGATTTCTTAAAAAGAATTTGAACGTTGCATCCGCATACGGCGAAACATCAAAAGGTTCCGCTCTGTCTATCCCTGCAGTTTCTGAAGCCGTGATATTTCTAACGGCATTTCCACATGCTTCCCGCAGTGTAATATCATCCTTTTCTAATTGCGCCCATAGCTCTGGAGTTCTGTCTAAACTCACATGGTGAATTTGAATATCTTGTCTGGTTGTAATGTGCAATCTTCCACGAGAATACTCGTCAGAAACGGCTGCAATTCTATACAATTGTTCGCTCGTAACTTTCCCATAAGGCAATTTAATACGAATCATCTGCACGCCAAACTGACGCTGCCCATAAACTCCTCTTGCCAAACGCAAACTCCTAAAGCGTTCTTCGTCTATTTTGCCTTCTTTAAAAAGCTGAATTTTACGATCTAATTCTAAAATATCTTTTTCTACAATCGGGTTTTCTATTTCGGTTCTAAAGCTTTTCATAATTTTCTATTTTTTATCGGATAAAACCGACACCAACGGTATTGTTTGTTTTTGGGTTGATCAAAATAAAGGCACCATTCGATTTGTTCTGATGGTATCCGTCTATCAATAGCGGCTTGCTTAACATTAGCTGAACATCCCCTATTTGATTTAGTGCTAATTCTGACGGATTCTCAATTTTACCTGAAAAATCTGTTTTTAAAATGCTAGATACTTGTGTGATTTTTGCTTGCGCATCATTGACACCGTGTTTTATATAATATTTCTGTAAAGCCTTTAAAGGTTCTTTGTCCATCCAACAAATAGTTGCGTCTAATTGTTTTGTAATTGTTGGTTCCTCATTGATTTTTACCAACATATCACCTCTACTTACATTTACATTGTCTTCCAATGTAATGGTAACCGAACTTCCGTTTTTTGCCCTTGCAAACGCTTCATTAAAAAAATGAATGCTTTTTATCACTGATTTTGTTTGCGATGGCAGCACCACAATTTTATCTCCAATAGCGAAGTCACCTCCATAAATTTTACCTGCATACCCTCTAAAATCGTGATATTCTTTTGTTTTTGGTCTGATAACTGTTTGTACCGGAAAACGAACTTGCGAAAACTCATGTATGTCTTCTGCATCTAATTTCTCTAAATGCTGCAGTAAAGTCTCCCCCCCATACCAATCCATTTTATTTGACTTTTGGACCACATTATCGCCTTGTAAAGCAGACATCGGAATAAAAGTTAATTGCTGATTTTTATATTCGCTTTTACTTGCTAAATACTCAATTTCTCCTTTGATGCTGTTGTATTTTTCTTCAGAAAAATCAACCAAATCCATTTTATTTATCGCAATAACCACCTCTTTGATCCGCAATAAATTATTGATAAAAAAATGACGATATGTTTGCTCTACCACTCCATTTCTAGCATCAATTAGCACAATAGAAGCCTGTGCAGTAGATGCGCCAGTAACCATGTTTCTCGTATATTCTATGTGCCCAGGGGTATCTGCAATGATGAAGCTTTTTTTTCTCGTTGAAAAATAAATATGCGCAACATCAATGGTAATGCCCTGCTCTCGTTCTGCTACCAGACCATCTGTTGCTAGAGAAAAATCTAAATAATCAAATCCTCTTTGTTTACTTTTCTCTTCTATTGCCGCTAATTTATCATCCGTCAAAGATTTTGTATCGTATAAAAGTCTACCGATCAAGGTACTTTTGCCATCATCAACACTTCCTGCTGTTGCTATTTTTAGTACGTTCATTTTATTTTTATTTTAAATTGTTCGTTTTTGACAATTGGTTTCACTGATACGACCAACCAAAAACAAATTACTAATAGCTAATTTTAGAAGTATCCTTGTTGTTTTCTTTTTTCCATGGCAGCCTCAGAACGCTTGTCATCTATTCTTGCTCCTCTTTCCGAAATGGAAGAATCTCTAATTTCTTCCACAACCTTTGCAATATCTACTGCATTAGATAGCACTGCTGCGGTACAACTCATATCACCAACAGTTCTAAAACGAACCATTCGTTCTAACACGGCCTCCTCTTTATCTCGATACACAATTGCATCGTCTGCAGACCAGATGAAACCGTCTCTTAAAAAGGTTTTTCTTTTGTGTGCAAAATAAATGGAAGGAATCTCTATATCTTCTTTTTTGATATATGACCAAACATCCAATTCTGTCCAGTTAGAAATAGGGAATACCCGCACATTCTGACCCAAATCAATCCGTCCATTTAACATATCAAAAACCTCTGGACGCTGATTTTTTTCGTCCCATTGACCAAAATCATCCCGTACAGAGAAAATCCTTTCCTTAGCCCTGGCTTTTTCCTCATCTCTTCGTGCACCACCCACACAGGCGTCAAAACTAAATTCTTCGATAGCATCTAATAAAGTTTCTGTTTGCAGCATATTTCTACTTGCGTACCTGCCCGTTTCTTCTTTTACCCTTCCGCTATTAATATTATCTTGAACATCTCTAACAATTAAATCGACCCCCAATTCTTTTACCAAACGATCTCTAAATTCAATCGTTTCAGGAAAATTATGACCGGTATCAATGTGCAGCAGCGGAAATGGAATTTTTGCTGGAAAAAAGGCTTTTTGCGCCAAACGAACTAACGTAATACTATCTTTTCCACCTGAAAAAAGTAGGACTGGTTTTTCAAACTGTGCAACAACCTCTCTAAAAATGTAAATGGCTTCACTTTCTAAAGCTTCTACTTGTATTGTTTTTTGATTCATAATCGTGTTTTTTAGATATGTAAACCACATTCTCTATTACTTTCTAATTTTGTTGGATCAAAATAGGTAAACTCGTTCGGCAAACCTCTTTCTAATAGGTACCCCTCTAAATCTTTGTCTGACCAATTGTAGAAGGGACTTACTTTTAAAATTCCATCTTTACTCTTAGAAACAATATTGATACGATCCCTAAAAGCAGTTTGCCCTTTTCTTAAGTTTGTAAACCAAACATCTGGCTGTTGTTCTTCCATGGCTCTAAAAAATGGCTCTAACTTTACCTGTTCTGTAAAAACGGTGTGTTTTGAATCTTCTACTGTAGGAATTCCCAAAATTATATTTCGATGCGCAACGGTCTGCTTTGGAACGTATAGGTGAATATTTAAATCCAACTTTTCTATAATTTCTTCTGCATGTTTGTAAGTTTGAGGCGTATTATACCCCGTATCACACCAAACCACCACAATGTCTTTTTTTATGGATGTCACTAAATTTAAGATAGCCACTTCGTACGGCCTAAAATTAGTAGTAACGATGGGTTTCTGTGCGATTGAAATGGCCCACGAAATAATTTCTTCCGGACTTCTACCTTGCAATTGTTTATTTATTTTTTCTAAATTCATCTGCTTTATTTACCCCATTTTATATGATTCCATATTCTTTCATGAAAAAAATACAATATTAATTTTGTCAAAAAATCCACGAATGCAATGGAGGCGGCCAACTCAATTGCACCTGTTACAACATAAGAAACTATTAAAGTATCTAGCGTACCTATGCATCTCCAGCTCACAGCTTTCGCAACACTGCGCAAAGGTTTCTCGGAAGTTTTATCAACTTCAAAACGGTTGTTTTGTGTTTTCTTACTGAAAACTATTTGATTCAAAATCATAGACAAATCGTTCAAAAAATAACCCTACTACTTTAGTAGGACAATACAAACATACGTCTAATTTTAGAGTTATAACACGGCGGATTTGATAAATAAATACAAACCCTATAGATTTAGTAGATTAGTAAAAGAATGTCTTTATTATTGCGAATTTAAAACCAATATAAGACTCGTGTTAAAGAAACAGAAAAGACTTGAAAATTAAAGTGATTGCAAAAAACAGCTTAGCAACTACAAAGGTCTGCTAAAGTAGTATTTTTAAAAATCTGAAGCGTATTATCCCGCACCAACGTCATTAAACGATGCACAGAACAGGCATTTTCATCTGGACAATCATCACACTTTTCATAAAAATTAAGGCTTACACAAGGCACCATAGAAATGGGTCCTTCAAGAATTCTCATAATAGAAGCCATTGGGATTTCAGAAGGTTCTTTTAGTAAATAATAGCCCCCACCTTTTCCTTTCTTAGACCCTAGGATTCCATTTTTGCGAAGTGTCAATAAAATGCTTTCTAAAAATTTTAAAGAAATATTTTCGCTTTTAGAAATCGTAGCAATCGATACTGGTAATCTGTTTTCTTGTTTGCCTAAAAAAGTAAGCGCTTTGATTCCGTATTTTGTTTTTTTAGAGAGCATAAAACAAAACTACATAAATAAATATAATTACAACATGTCTGCTTTAAAATGGGGTCCTAAAAATATTAAAAAAGCCGACAATATAGATTCTTGCCCTTCTTTTAAAAACATTTTACTTTTTCTATTTACCAATATTCTCAAGCAAATTTCTTTAAAACTGTACTGTTTTAAATCTCACAAAATTTAATTATCGGAAGCGCAAAGCTTGCTCTAAATCTTCTATAATATCGATTGCATTTTCTAAACCCACAGAGACCCGAACCAAACCATTGGTAATGCCAACAGATAAACGGTCTTCCTCAGAAAGTCCGCTATGTGTTGTTGAAGAAGGATGTGTAACAATTGTTCGCGTATCCCCCAAATTTGCAGAAAGAGAACACATTTTAATATGGTCTAAAAATATTCTTCCTGCCTCAATGCCTCCCTTAATTTCAAAGGCTACAACATTTCCACCCAGTGTCATTTGCTTCTTAGCAACCTCGAATTGCGGATGTGATTTCAAAAACGGATACTTTACCATGGCAACATTTTCTTGTGTTTCTAAAAACGCTGCAACTTGTAGTGCGTTTTCTGCGTGTTTCTCCACTCTAATTGCCAAAGTTTCTAAACTTTTTGACAAAACCCACGCATTAAAAGGAGACATTGCAGGACCTGTATTTCTCGAAAACAAATAAATCTCTCGCATTAATTCCTTGTTCCCAACAGTAACACCGCCCAAAACTCGACCTTGGCCATCAATTAATTTTGTGGCAGAATGAATAACTAAATCCGCGCCAAACTTAATGGGCTGCTGTGCGTATGGAGTTGCAAAACAATTATCAACAATAAAAATTAGATTGTGCTTTTTAGCAATGTTCCCAATCAATTCTAAGTCCAAAATATCTACAGAGGGGTTTGTAGGCGTCTCTATGTATAAAATTTTTGTGTTTGCACGAATTAAGCCTGCTATCGAATCCACTTCATTTACTTTAAAATACGATGTTTCTATATTCCATTTTGGTAAGAACTTAGTAAACATGCTGTGTGTAGACCCAAAAACTGAACGACAAGAAACAACATGGTCTCCCGCACTTAACAATGCTGCAAATGTAGAAAAGATGGCAGACATTCCTGTTGCAAAAGCGTACCCCGCTTCTGCACCTTCCATGCTTACAATCTTATCCACAAATTCTGTAGTATTTGGATTTGTAAACCGGCTGTATAAATTGCGCTCTTTTTCTTCAGAAAAAGAAGCCCGCATTTCCTCGGCATTCTCAAAAACAAAGCTAGAAGTTAAATATAATGGTGTAGAATGTTCAGAGAACTGGGTTCTTGCTGTTTGATTTCTAATCGCCTCTGTTTCAAAATGCTTTTTCATTATTGTGTATTAGATTGTTCGTCCGCTATTCCTTTTTAAATGCACAAACTAAAACAGCTGTACACTCTTATATCTGACTCTTTTTCTGCTGCTTATCGGTTCTTTGGGATTCTTTCTGGCTTCTATATTCTCTTTTCAAAGAAGCACAAAATAAAAACTAAACCGTCCTAATCATTGTGTTTTGCCAATCTTAAAATATCTCCAAAAACACCCCTGGCCGTTACTTTAGAACCTGCTCCCGCTCCTTGAATCACGATTGGCTTTTCTCCGTAAGATTCCGTATAAATTTCAAAAATGGCATCCGAACCTTTTAAAGAACCCAAAGGAGACGTTTTGGACATAGAAACTAATTTTACATCTAGATTGCCAGTATCCAATGATAAATCACCGCTTAATTCACCAATATATCGCAAAACATGATCCTCTGCTTGTGCTTCTTTTAGCTGTTGATATTCGCCGTCCATCCACTCTAAATTAGATAGAAAATCAGCGCTGGAACCTGCTCTTAAGTTTTCTGGAATTAAGTTTTGAACCTGCACGTCGCTAAACTCATTTTCTAACTCTAACTCTCTTGCTAGAATCAATAATTTACGAGCTACATCATTTCCCCCCAGATCTTCTCTTGGGTCTGGCTCTGTAAACCCCTGTGCAATTGCATCTTTTAAAACCTCGGAAAAAAGTTTGTTTTCCTCAGAAAAAGTATTGAATACATAACTTAAACTCCCAGAAAAGACCCCTCTAATCTTGGTAATATTTTCACCAGATTCATGTAAAAGCCGTATCGTATCTATTAAAGGTAAGCCTGCACCTACATTGGTTTCATATAAATACTGCTTCTTATATGCTTTCAGATTTACTCTTAATTCTTTATAAAAATCAAAAGACAGGGTATTTGCAATTTTATTGCAAGAAACCAAATCGAAACCAGCGGCTACAAGCGGAATATAATTTTGCACAAAAGGAATACTTGCCGTATTATCTATCGCAATCAAATTTTCAAAATGATGTGTATTTGCAAAAGCAATAATATCCTGTACTTCAATATTTTCTTGTCCTTTTTCCTCTAAATCCTGTTTCCAGTTTTCAGAAACACCCGCTTTCTGAAGCAATACCTTTTTAGAATTTGCCACAGCAAAAACATTCAATTGAATTTTTCTTCTTTCTAAAACAGAAGCTGTGTTTTCTAAAATCTGATCAATTAAAGTTCCACCGACCAGACCTTTTCCAAAAACGGCAATGTTTATTTTCTTTGCAATACCAAAAACCTGTCCGTGAATTACATTCACCGCCCTGTGAAGTTGGTCTTTCTTAACAACCAAACTTACATTTTTACCCGTAATCGTATTGTTAAATAAAATGGGGACAATTTGATTTTTAATCAATGCATTATAAGGAAGATGAAATTCACTTAAATCTTGTCCAATAATAGAAATGACTGCTATATTTTCTAAAATCGAAATCTGATGCACGTCTTGTGAACGAAAATCACTTTCAAACTCTTTCTCTAAAGCGAATACAGCTTCAGATGCTCTATTGGCATCAATTACCAGACCAATCCCTCGCTCTGAAGAGCCCTGAGAAACAATACCTATATTAATATTTTTATCACTAAGCGCCCTAAAAATGCGTGCATCTACGCCTACTTTTCCAAGCAAACCTCTTCCTTCAAAACTTAATAGCGATACATTGCTAATCGTAGAGATAGACTTTATTCCTTTTTCTGAAGATGCTGCCGTTATTAAAGTCCCTGTATCTTCACTGTCAAAAGTATTTAAAATTCGTAAATTGATGTTTTTTTCTAATAGCGGGATAATTGTTTTTGCATGTAAAATAGTGGCTCCAAAATTTGCCAACTCGTTGGCTTCTGCAAAAGATAGCTGCTCAATTTTTTTTGCATCCGCAACTAAATCTGGGTTTGCTGTAAATATTCCACTTACGTGTGTATAATTTTGTAACTCTTCCGCATCCAGATAATTTGCCAATAAAGCGGCGGTATAATTACTTCCATTTCTTCCCAGCGTGGTGGTTTCTCCTTTTTTGTTAACCCCTATAAACCCGGTAACAATGTGTAATTTATCCGCATTATTTTTAAAATAAGTAGTCACATTTTCTTTTGAAATACTTTCTATGGGTTGGGCATTTCCAAAGTTTTCATCTGTGATAAGAAATTGACGCGCATCGGTGGCAACAGCATCGATTCCACGGGATTGTAATAAATTCGCTATTAACTTCGCCGACAACAATTCTCCTTGTGCTAAAACTTCATCCTTAATTTTAGTGCTGTAATCTCCCAACAAGGACACCCCTTCAAAAATAGTATCCAATATTGAAAATTCTTTTGAAAAATCGACAGTACTAGTTGGCAGCAACTGATTTGTTTTAAAATCCTCAAAGTAGCGCTTATAACTTACCTTGGCTGCGGCTTTCTCCAAAATCTCTTCCAACTCGTCTGTTGCATTTCCTCTTGCGGAAGCAACCAGCGTGATTTTTTCACCATTTTGCTGTTTTCCAAGAATAATGGCAATAGCCTGTTCGATGCCTTTTCCGTTTGCTAAAGATTTCCCTCCAAATTTTAATACCTTCATTCTTTTTGTACGATATCCTTTATTAAAAATAGGTGCTATCATTGTCTGTAGTTGTTCATACTCCATTAAAAAGGCATCGTGACCATGTACAGAATTGATCTCACTGTAGGTCACATTTTCTTTTGTCAATGCCAACTTCATGTGTGTTTCTCTGTTTTCTTCAGCCGTAAAAAACAAATCAGAATCCACTCCAATAATGTAAATGTTTGCCTCAATTCTATCTAAAATCTCAATTTTTTTCTGTCCGTTATTGGTAACATCAATTGTTTTTAACAGCTGATTCATCAATTTATATGAAGAGAGTTGGTAGCGCTCTTGCAATTTTTCTCCGTGGTGCAACAACCAACTCTCTACATTAAAAACATTAGAATTGTCTTTTTTAGAACGATGAAAACGTTCTTTAAAAGAAGAGGGCGTGCGGTAACACAACATAGCATGCATTCTTGCATCGTGCACCGGATTGCTAGAATTTACTAAAAACTGCTCTTGAATTTGACAATTGGCAATCAACCAATCTGTCGATTTCCAATCGGTAGCAATCGGTAAAAAATGTTGGGTTATTTTCTTGGCGATTGCCACCATTTCCCAAGCAATCCCCCCTCCCAAAGACCCTCCAATTAATGCGAACAATTCTGTTATTCTTAATTGCTGTAATCCTTCTAAAAAAATTCGCGCAATATCTCGAGCAATAAAATATTTATAATTTTCAATTAAAAAACCATCAAAACCATTGCCTGGAATGTTAAAAGACAACACCGTATATACATTCGTATCTATCGCTTTTTCTTCGCCTACAATTGCATTCCACCAACCTTCTTCTCCAGCAACAGCGCTATTCCCTGTTAATGCATGATTGATTAAGACCACAGGCGCATTCCCCAAATCCTGACCAAAAACCTGGTAACTTAAATTCAACTCAGGAATCGCCGCCCCCAACTCTGTTGTGAAGCTCTTAATTTTTAAATGTTGTAATTTGTTTTTCACCTCGCTTTTTTTTAGAGTGCACACCTTCTAAAAAGAAATGCACTCTTTTTTTAATGGTTACAATACTGAAAATGCCGCCGTTAAGTCCGCTTTTAAATCCTCTAAATCTTCAATTCCTACTGACAGTCGAATCAAGTCTTGCGTTACGCCTGCGCTCGCTTGCTCTTCTGTGTTTAATTGTTGGTGTGTGGTACTCGCAGGATGAATAATCAGCGATTTGGTATCTCCAATATTTGCTACTAAAGAGAATATTTTTGTGGTATCTGCGATTGCTTTGGCTGCCTCAAAACCTTTTTTCGGTCCAAATGTTACAATTCCACTCTGTCCTTTTGGCAAGTATTTGTCTGCTAAAGATTTGTATTTATTACTTTCTAGGCCCGGGTAGTTTACCCATGCCACTTCGTCTTGTTGTTCCAACCATTTTGCCAACGCCAATGCATTCTCTGAATGTTGTTTAATACGAACGGGTAAAGTCTCCAAACCTTGTAAAATGTTGAAGGCATTTGTTGGACTCAACGCAGCTCCATAATCTCGCAATCCTTCTAAAATTAATTTAAAAACATACGACGCTGCACCTAAAGTTTCATAATATTTTAGCCCATGATATCCTGCAGAGGGCTCGGTAAACTCAGGGAATTTACCATTTGCCCAGTTAAAAGTTCCTGCATCTATAATAGCACCTCCAAGAGAAGTTCCCTGTCCCCCAATGTATTTGGTTAACGAATGAATTACGATGTCTGCACCGTGTTTAATTGGATTTAATAATACAGGCGTTGCCACTGTATTGTCTACAATAAAAGGCACTTCTGCTTTTTTAGAATGTCCCGCAATTGCTTCTAGATCTAAAACATCTAATTTCGGGTTTCCTAGAGACTCTACAAAAAAGGCTCTTGTATTTTCTTGCACAGCTGCTCCAAAGTTATCAGGATTAGATGCATCTACAAACGTCGTTGTAATGCCAAGTCTAGGTAAAGTTACACTGAGTAAATTATAAGTACCTCCGTATAAACTACTAGAAGCAACAATATGATCACCTGCTTTTAAAAGCGTTAACAATCCCGTTGCAATTGCACCGGTTCCAGAAGCGAAAACCACCGCTCCTATGCCTCCTTCAACAGCAGTCAAACGGTCTTGTAAAATCTGATTTGTAGGATTGTTTAAGCGGGTATAAATAAAACCCAATTCTTTTAACGAAAAAAGATTTGCTGCATGTTCTGAATTCTTAAAAACATACGATGTTGTTTGGTAAATTGGCACTGCTGTAGTCCCTCCATTAGTCGTTACGTCGTGTCCTGCGTGCAACGCATTGGTTGCTAATTTTAATGTACTCATTTTTCTATTTTTTTTGAGTTAATAAATAAACCAAAAAGCCAAATGCATCAATTTCTGTTGATGTATCTACTAGAAAAATGTTATGAAGAAAAATAAGATCTTCCTGAAAGGAAAATTCTTTTTTGTTATCTATCCAATTACGAATAATTGAGTAGAATTTAGCACCTTCTTTATTACTAAAGGGTTGCTAAGGCTTCAATGGGTCTAATCCCTCCGCCTTTCTTGATAACATTTCAATAAGATATTGAACTTTGTGAGTGCAAAGATATGCTTGAAAAAATTTAATAACCAAATAAAAAATGATTTATTTTTTATTAATAGGAATTTCGCATTTCATTCGATATTGAATTATTCATTCTCTAAAAACTATCATTTTAAAATACTATTATTGATTTATTGATGAGGCCATCATAAATTATTATTACTAAAAAGTAGCTTGCTTAATTTTATAGTGTATTTTTGTAAAATAATTAAGGGGAAGATTTGAACTGATTGCAACCTCTTTTATTGACACTATTTTAAATACCAAAATAGCGGCAGTAAAACAAAATGCTAAAGCAGTATGTAACTACTTCTTTTCGCATCCGCAATTATTCTAATTTCCTACAACTTCTTGTATTTGCAAGAATAAAAAATTCAACGAATCCTCTTTGTTTTACAAAAGGGTCTCATATTTAACACAAAAAAATCTATTATGTCATATTTATTTACCTCAGAAAGTGTTTCTGAAGGACATCCAGACAAAGTTGCAGATCAAATTTCTGACGCGCTTATTGATAACTTTTTAGCCTTTGACAAAAACAGTAAAGTGGCCTGTGAAACCCTAGTAACCACAGGACAAGTGTTTTTAGCTGGTGAAGTAAAATCGAAAACTTATTTAGACGTCCAGCAAATTGCGAGAGACGTGATTAATAAAATTGGATATACCAAAAGCGCTTACATGTTTGATGGAAATTCCTGTGGTGTACTCTCTGCAATTCACGAACAGTCACCAGATATTAACCGAGGTGTAGACCGATCCAGCCCAGAAGAGCAGGGTGCTGGAGATCAAGGGATGATGTTTGGATATGCCACGGATGAAACAGACAACTACATGCCGTTGGCGCTAGAACTATCTCACCGCTTGCTTATTGAATTGGCACTATTGCGAAGAGAAAATAGCGACATTGATTATTTAAGACCCGATGCAAAATCTCAGGTAACTATTGAATATTCTGATGAAAATGTACCCCAGAGAATCGATGCCATTGTCATTTCTACACAGCACGACGATTTTGATCCCTCTGACGCGGTAATGTTAGCAAGAATTAAAAAAGACTTAATCGGTATCTTAATTCCCAGAGTCGTTGCAAAACTCCCTGCAGATATTCAAAAATTGTTTACAGACAACATTACCTATCACATAAATCCGACAGGTATTTTTGTAATTGGAGGCCCTCACGGAGATACCGGTTTAACAGGTAGAAAAATCATTGTGGATACCTATGGTGGAAAAGGTGGCCACGGTGGGGGTGCTTTCTCTGGAAAAGACCCTTCTAAAGTAGATCGATCTGGTGCCTATGCCACACGACATATTGCAAAAAACTTAGTTGCTGCTGGATTGTGTAAAGAGGTGTTGGTTCAAGTTTCATATGCTATTGGCGTTGCAACGCCAACCAGTATCAATGTAGAAACCTATGGCACAGCAACCGTTGCTTTAACAGATGGAGAAATCAGTAAAAAGGTAGCGACTCTCTTTGATATGCGTCCATATTTTATAGAACAGCGCTTAAAATTAAGAACGCCGATTTATTCTGAAACTGCAGCATACGGACATATGGGAAGAACTCCAGAAATAAAGATAGTTACTTTTTCTAACCCTATGGGAGAAACAGTCTCTGAGGAAGTAGAAACCTTTACGTGGGAAAAATTAGATTATGTAGATAAAGTAAAGGCAGCGTTTAAACTGTAATATTTTTTCACTTTAAAAAAGCCTTTAGAAACCGTTCTAAAGGCTTTTTTTTGCTCAAAATTTTAACACTACTCACAGCGGCTCTTTAACATAATTTTATGAAGTTGAGCATTGTCGTTTACTTAACTTCGGTTCCTAAATAAAATCATTTGTATTATGAAAAACAAAATAGTTATGAAGCTACTACTTGTGGCTTTCATTTTAAGCTTTTCAAACGAAGCTTCCGCACAGTTTTGGAAGAAGAAGAAAGAAGAGCCAAAAAAAACAAACAAACCCAAGCCAAAAGAAGATAAAGACGCTATAAAGCCTTATGACAAAGTGGTTACAAAAGACCATACCACCGATGATGGTTTGTTTAAGGTACATACAAAAGACGACTCTTACTTATTTGAAATACCCGATTCTTTGCTAAAAAGAGAAATGTTAATGGTCACTAGAATTGCCAAAACAGCCAGCGAAATAGGATTTGGTGGTGCCAAGGCAAACACGCAAGTGCTGCGTTGGGAGAAAAAAAATAAACAAATTTTATTAAGAATTGTTTCTTACGACGTTGTTGCAGACACCCTTTTACCAGTGCATGAAGCGGTTGTAAACTCAAATCTAGAACCAATCTTATTTTCTTTTCCTATCAAAGCGTTTAGTAAAGATTCTACTGCTACTGTTATTGATGCCACTACCTTATTTTCTTCAGATGTCAAACCTTTAGGGTTTCCTGCTTCGTACAGAAAAAGATATGGTGTAACGCGAATGGACAAAGAACGTTCGTACTTAAATAGCGTAAGCAGCTACCCACAAAATATAGAAGTACGACATGTAAAAACATACATTGCTAGCAAGGCACCTTCCAACAGTGCACTTGGTTCTATTACACTAGAAATGAGTAATTCTATGGTTTTATTGCCTAAAGTACCAATGAAAAGAAGATACTTTGATGAACGTGTTGGTTGGTTTGCAAGCGGGCAAACAGATTACGGATTGGAAGATCAAAGAAGTAAAACAGTAAAATATTTAGACAGATATCGTCTAGAAGTGAAAGACGAAGACATTGAAAAATTTAACAATGGAGAACTCGTAGAACCTAAAAAACAAATTGTTTACTATGTAGATCGGGCAACTCCAAAAGAGTGGATTCCTTATATTATACAGGGAGTTAATGATTGGCAAGTAGCCTTTGAGGCAGCTGGTTTTAAAAATGCTATTGTTGGAAAAATAGCACCTACAGCGGCAGAAGATCCAGAATATAGCCCAGAGGATGTACGGTATTCTGTCATCAGATATTTGGCATCTCCGATTCCAAATGCAAACGGACCTCACGTAAGTGATCCTAGATCTGGAGAGATTTTAGAATCTGACATCAATTGGTATCACAATGTAATGACCTTACTTCACAACTGGTATTTTATTCAGACGGCTGCCATCAACCCAGATGCCAGAGGAAATAATTTCAAAACAGAAACTATGGGACGCTTGATACGTTTTGTATCCTCTCATGAATTGGGACACACGCTAGGATTGCCGCACAACATGGGAAGTTCTGTAGCCTATCCTGTAGACTCACTGCGTTCTGCAAGTTTTACTGCAAAATACGGAACGGCACCTTCAATCATGGACTATGCACGTTTTAACTACATCGCACAACCAGAAGATAAAGGGGTTGCTTTAATGCCAAACATCGGCATCTATGACAAATATGCTATTTCTTGGGGATATAGACCCATTTTAGATACCGATGCAAAAGATGAAAAAGCAACTTTAGATACTTGGATTTTAAAACATGCTGGTGATCCGATGTACCGTTTTGGACATCAGCAATCTGGTGTTGTAGATCCAAGCTCACAAACAGAAGATTTAGGAGATGATGCCATGAAAGCCTCTATGTATGGAATTAAAAACTTAAAAAGAATTTTACCAAGATTGGAAGAATGGACTTCTGAAAAAGGGGAAAATTATGACGAATTGTCTACCATGTATGGACAATTGTTAAGTCAATTTAATAGATACATGGGCCATGTAACTGGCAATATTGGTGGTGTGTATGAAAATTACAAAACATCAGACCAAGAGGGTGCTGTCTATACACCGGTTACAAAAGCCAAACAACAAGAAGCTTTACAGTTTCTTGTTGATGAATTATTTGAAACACCAACCTGGATACTGGATGAAAATATTTTCAATAAAATAGAGTTTTCTGGCGCTATAGAGAGAGTTAGAGGCCTGCAAGCAAGAACCTTAAACAATATTTTAGATGCAGGAAGGATGGCGCGAATGATTGAAAACGAAACCTTAAATGGGTCCTCAAAATCTTACACTTTAATCAATATGATGCAAGACGTGCGCAAAGGTGTTTGGAGTGAAATTTATACAGGAAGGTCGATAGACACCTATAGAAGAAACTTACAAAGAGCACATTTAGATCGATTGGATTTTTTATTAAATAAAGCAAAAGATCAAAAAGGTGGAAACACAGGATACTACAAACAAAGTGGCATTAACATCAATCAATCAGATGTTAAATCTGTGGCAAGAGGAGAGTTAAAGCGCTTACAAAGAGATGTAAAAGCTGCTTCTAATAGAGGAAATACACTTACAAGATACCACTTGCAAGATGCAGTAAGCCGGATTGATTTAATTTTAGATCCTAAGTAAATAAAATAGCTTTTCAGTTAATAAAAACCCCATCTTTTTGATGGGGTTTTTTGTTTTAAACCTACAAAACTATTTGGGCTTCTTTAGTAATTTCGATGACGCCTTTTCAACTATCCCCAATTATGCTAGTATACAGCGAGTCCTTTAATTCTTTTTTATTTCTTTGATGCTGTACTAAAAGAACAGTCATTATCTGTTAAAAATCAAGAAATAATTATCCTTTAAAACGCGAAGCGAAGTGAAGAATTTCCCTACCAATCTTTAGCAAAGTTGCGGTCGATGGCTACCAGATACTTTCAATCGAAAACATCCTTGAGCCCGCCATCATTCTAATATAACAACTTTAAATTCTTATTAATGGGTCCTCTGAATCAACAATGAACCTCTTATTTTCTTCTCGCAAAGAGTTCCATTTTAAGGATATTATTGAAAATATTGATGTGTATATTTCTATTTTATTTGTAAAACTACAGTTTGAAATCTCAAGGATGTCTTGCTCATAATTATTTTGACTCGTGTCAGTGTTTTAGTAATCACTTTTCATGTACATTGTCAAATATCTGCGAACTACTTTGCAAAGACTTTATTGAAGTTTAAAACTGCAAAATCTTAATTTATAATACAATGGCTCAAAAAAGAATAACGTTATGTAATTTCGAAAATACCTTACAGAATTACAGGCATTCTTTATTTCCTAAATCCTTTAAAAAGTATGTTATATTTGCACAATTATAATTTTCATGAGTCAAACATTATTATCTTCTCCGCTACAAGGGTTTACGGATTACAAATTCAGGAATGCATTCAATCATTTCTTCGGCGGAATTGACACCTTTTATTCGCCATACATTCGATTGAACGGAAAAATGGTGATTAAAAACTCCTATCAAAAAGATCTTCTACTCGAAAATAATTCGGAGCTTGAAGTAATTCCTCAGATTATTACCAATGATGCGGAAGAATTTCTATTTGTTTCTAAATATGTGCGTGCATTGGGTTACAAAGAATTGAACTGGAATTTAGGCTGCCCCTACCCAATGGTTACCAAACGCGGCATGGGTTCTGGCTTAATTAGCGATGCCGAAAAAATAAATAGTATTCTCCATAAAGTTCATAATGAATCTGATATTTTGGTTTCTATGAAGATGCGAATGGGCTATGAAAACCCTGAAGAAATATTAGGTGTTTTACCAATTCTAGATACTTATCCTTTAAAAAATATTGCCATCCATGCAAGAATTGGAAAGCAATTGTATAAAGGCGGAACGGACTTAGAAGCGTTTCAAAAATGTTTAGACAACAGCAAACATAAAATGTATTACAATGGAGATATTACCTCTGTTGTGGCTTTTCATAAACTCCAAGAACGTTTTCCATCTATAGATCACTGGATGATTGGACGTGGCTTAATCGGAGACCCTTTTTTACCAAGTATGATAAAAGCAGACACTACTGAATATCCCAAAGAAAGGTTTGATGTGTTTCGTGAATTCCATGATCGTATTTATCAAGAATATGATGCAGCTCTTTCTGGACCCACCCCAATAAAAATGAAAATGCTTGGTTTTTGGGAATTCTTCTCTCAAAGTTTCTCAAATCCTCAAAAGACCTATAAGAAGATTAAAAAAGCCAACAGTCCAAAAAATTATGGGGTTGCGGTGCGTGAAATTTTTAAAGAAGCAAAAAATAGCTAATTTATTTTAACTTAAAGTGAAGCATTATCGAAAGATAAGCTGATATTTTACTCAAATGAAACTAGCGCATTCAAAATAATCTATTCCACCGGATTCTTTGCGCAAGCATGGATCGTCAGTCGATACTAAACCGAAACACATAAAAACTACTTTTTACGGTTTTTTCATTCAGGTTCTTCCGAATTTTCTTTTTTAAAATCACTTAAAATAGTGGCGATCACCGCATCCGTTCTCTTTACATCTACGTCATATTTTAAACTGAAACCTTTCTTCTCGGGAAACTGCTCAATGGTAACCGTTGTCGATGGGAACGCAAAGTCTACCCCTAGCTCTTTTGCTAACTTTACAATAGCAATGTGCAATCGATGCTTCGAAGATTGCTCTATACCCCAAGCCAAACTCTTAAAATAAACATTGACCATGATGAGCAAAGCAGAATCTCCAAATCCAGTAAACTCGACATTAAAAGAATCTGAGCGCGTTTCTGGATGTGCAATGATTAGTTCTCTTACCCCTTTTACAAAAGCTTCAATTAGTTCTGGTGGCGTATCATACCGCAAACCTAAATTCGTATTGTAGCGTCTAAACAAGCGCAAGCCTTTATTATTGATGATAATTTCAGAGAGCTTACTGTTTGGAATCTGGTATACAGAGGTGTCTGCAGCGCGCACACTTGTCGACCTAAAACCTACTTTCTCTACGGTTCCTGATACTTCTCCTGCTTCAATCCAATCTTCAATGTGAAAAGGCTTGTCAAGAAAAATCATAATGGTTCCTATCAAATTTTTCACGGTATCTTGTGAAGCTAAAGCAACGGCCAAACCACCAATGGTAGCACCTGCCAGCATCGTCGTGGCATCTACTCCAAAAAGAATTAACAATCGAAACACTCCAATCACAATAACGAGTCCTCTAAAAAAACTATCTAAAATAGGTACCAATTGATCGTCTAACCGTCCGTGTGATTTTTCTGCAAAAATCCCGTAAATATACATAACGACTTGGACTAACTTCAAGAAAACATAAATCCAGAAGATTGTTTTCGCAATATTTAAGCCTAAAAGGACCCAATGATTGATGTCTAACCCAAATTGTAACGATGGAAATACTTTGGCTAAAAAAGCGACCATTACTAATAAACTAATAGGATGTGCTAATTTTTTAAGTACTTCATTTATCTCTAAATTAGTGTTTTTGGTAATTCTTTGTTGCATTCTTCGCAAGATAAAAAAGGCGATCCTCTTCATCAGTAAAAAAAGAAAGTAGGCTAAAACAAGCACTAGTACAAGTCCGATAAGCTGCCACAAGGCAACCCCTATCATTTTTTTATATCCAGAAACTGGAATTAAGCTTTGTATCTTTTGAATATACCAGGGGTATACTTCCTTGTATAAACTTTCAATCTTCGAAACCGTTTCAGAAGAATAATACCAGTTCCCCTCTATTTTCTCTACATAAATTTGAGGCATCCTTTGCGGAAATAATACATATCGGTAATATGAAGAGTATCCCGTCGAATCTTTATAATTTGCATTTGTAGGAATTCTATTCACATCTACATACAATCCTTTGCCATCTAAAACTTGTTTTATCTTAATGGCTTTTTTAATTGCATTCTCTTCAGAAAGGCCCAAAATTGTTTTCGCCGCTTTAGCAGGCTCAAAAGAGTCTGATTGCAAGAAGTACAAGTGGGTATTTACCGTTGCATGAGGATTGCTAATATCAACACGAATGGAGTCTTGAGCATGCGCACTTACTGTTAATAACAAAAGGAACCAGAGAAATATTTTCATCTTTTCGTCGTTAAAATAGTTGAAACTAAATACAAACTTACTCTTTTTGAATTCTCTAATGTCAAAGAAAGCACATAATATAAAAACAAACACCCATAAAAAACGTATTCCAAGCGTATTGTAAGAATAAAATACTGTGTTAAGATTGAAGGCAATAAAAAGAAGTAGAATATGCGCTGAAATCATCTCTAATTGAAATGACAAAAAAGGCAAATTGAACCGCTGCTTCACAAAAGGTCTTTTTCTTTTGCCAATAGCCCAACTTAGCGTTGCAGAAAACACAAAAGTGAAAGAGCAAGGTCTAGATAGACGCTATGGAAAATCTCTTAAGAAGCATCTAAAAGCCATGATTTGAAACTGAATGAACATACGTAAGAAAGAAGCAATTCTTTTTACAGTGCAATACATAAGATTTGAATGAAGAAAAAATAATAAAAAAAAGAGAGGCTCTGCAAAAACTTTGCAAGAACAAGAAATAGGTATTTTCTTTGCTAAAACTAATGTATGGTTTGAGACCATTTTTTAATTTCGTGTTTCTTACTGATTTAATTTTAAATATTGCTATTTTTGGAACTAGAAATAAAAACACAGCACTGATACAAGGTATCTAATCTTTAAACCAGCCTGCATATTTTACGTAATTATCTGCAATTCTATTGATTTCTCCTGAGATTAATTCTTGCGAAATATCCTTTACCTTCTTCGCTGGAACTCCGGCATAAATGCATCCACTTTCTACATGTGTGTTTTTGGTAACTACAGCACCCGCTGCGATAATAACATTCGACTCTACAATACAATCGTCCATAATGATGCTGCCCATCCCTACCAACACATTGTCTTTAATTGTGCAACCATGCACAATTGCATTGTGTCCAATTGAGACGTTATTACCAATTATAGTTGGAGACTTTAGATACGTTGCATGGATAACAGCACCGTCTTGAATGTTTACTTTATTCCCTATTTTTATAAAATGTACGTCTCCACGAATTACGGCATTAAACCAAACTGAGCACCCCTTTCCAAGAGAGACATCTCCAACAATTGTTGCATTTTCTGCAACATAACAATCTTCTGGTATTTGTGGGTGTTTTCCGTTTACAGGTTTTATAATTGGCATATTTCCGTGTTTAAAAATTAAAACTATTTCTCTATAAATAAGCGTTGCCCAATTTCAATTGTATTATCCGACAAGTTATTAGTAGCCTTTAAGGCTGCAACAGAAATCTTAAATTTTTTAGAAATAGCATACAAGGTATCCCCTTTTCTTATTTCATAAAAGTGTCCCTTTTTTTTTCTTTCTTCGAGAACTTTTTCATTTAATTCTTCCATTTTTTTAGCAAACTTGGACTCCTTTACCTCATCAAATTTGTGCAGCTCATATTCATCAATAAACTTCAAAAGCTTTGAGGGATATTTTTGATCTGTTGCATATCCTGCTTTACGAAGGCCATAAGCCCACTTTTTATAATCTTTAGCATCGTATTCAAACAAGAAGGCATACCGACTTCTTTGTGTTAAAAACAAAGAATGATCCTTATAAGAAGTTTCTACATAGACATACTTCCTAAAACACTCTCCTTTCTCATCATCATCGTGGTACACGCGCTCTCCAGTCCAGGTGGCGTGACATTTGATACCAAAATGATTGTTAGATTTTAATGCCAGCTCACTAGATCCATTTCCAGATTCTAAAATACCTTGTGCTAAAGTAATACTAGCTGGAATTTTATGCCTGTGCATTTCTCTTACTGCGATTCCTGCATACTTCTGAATATATGAAAGCGTTTTTATATTTAACTCTGGGTTTTTCCGCATCAATCTCTCTGTGATCGATACCTCATTTACAGAGGGCAATGCTACTGGAGTAGACTCTGTAACTACAGTTCCCTTGCTTTTTTTACTACTAATATTCCGTCTAGAACCACAACCAAATACAAGCAATAAAAGAAGACAACTATATATAATTTTTAACTTCATTAAAGGGCTATGATTTGTTCGTTTTTATCCATTAATTTTTGGTTAAACCCTTCAATACCTTGGATTCCTCCCGTATGAATTGCTAAAATATGACTCCCTTCCTCAAAACCGTCATTTTTAATTAAGTCTAAAATTCCAAATAGCATTTTACCAGTATAAACAGGGTCTAATAGAATTCCTGTGGTCTCCTTAAAGCTATTGATAAAGTCAATTAATTCTGCAGTGTGCTTTGCGTACCCTCCAAAATGATACGCAGTTTGCAAACTCCAGTTGTCTTTTCTAATTGTATATTTTTTAATCTCTTCAGATAAAAAATTTCCTTTCAAAGCAGGGAAGCCTATTACTTTTTGGTGCTTCTGTAATGACTTTATCAAACCAGAAATAGTACCTCCTGTTCCCACGGCGCTGCAAATATAATTAAATTCCGAATCTTCTTTTGTTAAAATTTCTTCACAACCTGCTACTGCTAAACCGTTTGTTCCTCCCTCGGGAATTAAATAAAAATCCCCCCATTTATTTTTCATCTTTTCAATAAATCCAAATGAGGCTTTCTGCCGATATTGCTCTCGTGTCACAAACTGCAACTTCATTCCGTTTTCGTGTGCCTTCCTTAAAGTTGCATTCCCTTCTAAAGTTTTTACAAGGTTTTTACCCAACTCATCTCCCCTAATAACTCCAAAGGTCTTAAAACCTGCCAACTTTCCCGCAACTGCCGTTGCTAAAATATGATTGGAAAATGCCCCTCCAAAGGTAAGTAATGATTTCTTTTTTAGTTTTTTTGCTTCTTGTAGATTGTACTTTAATTTTCGAAACTTGTTTCCCGAAACGTAAGGGTGAATTAAATCTTCTCTTTTTATAAAAAGCGTCACTTTTTTTTCTTCTAAAATTGGAAGAATAACTTGTTGATTTTTAGTTTCTTTAATCAAATTACTATTGCTTGTTTGTAATTACTGTTATGACCACAAAGTAGTTGGTACTTTGCTTTAAAATTTTGTTCCCAGAATATTTAGGACGAAGAATACATGAGAATTATGAAAAACTAGAAACCTGTGCCTCAACTTTTTCCCAATCTCCCATTAGTGTGTCTACTTTTGCTTTTTTAGCTTTGTATTTTTCAAAGAAGTTGGGTTGGGTAGCTACTGCATCGTAATTGTTTGCTAATTCCAAATCGATTTTTACAATTTCTTTTTCAAAAGCAGCAATTTCAGCCTCTATATTTGAAAGCTTATTCTTTAGCTTTTTAAGCTGTTTTTCTTGATCTCTTGACAATTGCCCCTCATCTTTTTTAGACGTGTCTTTGGCTACTTTCACGACGGTTCTTTTTTCTGCTTCTCTCAGATTTTCAATCTTGTGTTGCTCTAGAAAATAATCAATATCTCCTAAATACTCTTTGATCTCCTTATCCTTAAAACCATAAACAGTTGAAGTAAGTCCTTGTAAGAAATCTCTGTCATGTGAAACTAAAATTAAGGTTCCATTAAAATTATGCAATGCTTCTTTTAGCACATTTTTAGAAGCGATATCTAAGTGATTTGTGGGCTCATCCATTATCAGCACATTAAAAGGCGACAATAATAATTTACACAATGCCAGTCTATTTCTTTCGCCTCCAGAAAGCACTTTTGCCTTTTTATCTGCAGCATCTCCACCGAATAAAAATGACCCTAACATGTCTCTAACACGTGACCGATTAGAATCAGATGCGGCGTCTTCCATGATCTGCAAAACTGTTTTCTCTGGTGGCAAATGTTCTGATTGGTTTTGTGCAAAATAACCAACTTCTACATTATGTCCAAGTTTTAGAAGTCCCTCAAAAGGAATTTCTCCAACCATCATTTTGGCTAAAGTCGATTTTCCTTGACCATTTTGCCCTACAAAAGCAATTTTACTATTTCTTTCAATTAACAAATCAACACCTTCTAAAACATGCTTATCTCCATATCTTTTAGAAAGATTTTCTGCTTCTACAATAATTTTACCTGGCTCTTTCGAAATATTAAAACGAACGTTCATCGATTGATTGTCGTCTTGATCTACCTCAATCAATTCTACTTTATCGAGCTGCTTCATCAGCGATTGCGCCATGGATGCCTTGCTTGCCTTTGCCTTAAATTTATTGATTAAATGTTGTTTCTGTTTTATTTCTTTCTCTTGATTTTTTTGCGCCTGAAGTTGTTTTTCTTTGATCTCACCTCTTAACAACAAAAACTCTGAATACGGTTTCTTGTAATCATAAATCTGACCTAAAGAAATTTCGATTGTTCTGTTTGTTACATTGTCTAAGAACATTTTATCATGCGAAACAAGCACAATTGCCCCAGAATACCCTTTTAAGAAATTTTCTAACCAAATAATAGACTCAATATCCAAGTGATTCGTTGGCTCGTCTAAGAGTAGGATATCGTTGTTTTGTAATAATAACTTAGCAAGTTCAATTCGCATTCTCCAACCTCCAGAGAAGGTATCTGTTCGTTTGTCAAAATCTTCTCTTTGAAAACCTAATCCTTGTAAAATCTTCTCGGTGTCTCCTTGATAATTATACCCACCCAAAAGCTCATAACGCTCTGTTTTCTCTGTTAAATCGATAATTAATTGACTGTACGCTTCACTTTCATAATCTGTTCTAATTGCTAACTGCTCATTAATTTCATCTAACTGCAATTCTATCAATTTGATTTCTTCAAAAGCTTGATATGCTTCTTCTAAGATCGTTCTTCCCTCGACAAAATCAATGTCCTGTCTTAAAAAGCCCATTTGTACATCTTTATCAAAAGCCATCGTACCCGAGCTGCTTTCAATATCCTTAGAAAGCACTTTTAATAAAGTTGATTTTCCTGCACCATTTTTCCCAATCAGTCCAATTCTATCTCCTTTATTTAACTTAAAAGTGATGCCCGAAAACAATTCAGTCCCCATAAAAGAAACTGTTAAATTATGTACGTTTAACATGTAATTATTGTAAATTTATAAGGCGCAAAGCTACTTAAAAAATTAGAGTTATGATGTTTAAAAAAGGTACAAAAATGTACAGTATTGCAAACAGCAAATGCCCAAGGTGCCAAGAGGGTGCTTTTTTCAAACATTCATTTACTTTTCATCCTGCCAAAATTACTCAGCTTCATGAGAATTGTTCAAAGTGTAATTTGCGGTATATGATGGAACCTTCCTTCTTTTTTGGTGCTATGTATGTAAATTATGGAATTACAGTAGCACTTTCTATCGCTACCTTTACCATTGCTACGCTTCTTTTTAATCTCATTCTTTTAGAATCTTTCGCAGCTATTATTGGTGTATTACTGATTTTAGCACCTCTAAATTTACGTTTATCTCGAATTATTTGGATCAATATGTTTGTAAGTTACAAAGAAAAATAAACATTCTTACTACCTTCCATGTGCCTTCTTATTCTTTTAGACCACCTGGAACCCTTTGTCACTACTTTTACAAATTGATTTATAGAACGTTTAATGAAACCTGTCAATATCTGCAGCTTCATCTAAAGGAATCCCTTTTTCTATACGCAGAAACAAAGCTTTGGCCATTGTGGGTGCTATGAGCACCCCACGCGTCCCCAAACCGTTCAGAATAGCAAATCTCGCGTATTCCTTGTGCAAACCAACAAAAGGTCGCCGATCGTTTGTTGTAGGTCGGATCCCTGCAAATTGCTCAATAACTTCATACGGAGTCGTAAGCACCTTTTTTAATTTGTCTTCTAATTCTAATTTTCCAGCTGCTGAAGGTGCTGCTGATTTATCTTCATGATTAAATGTTGCTCCTACCTTGTATTTGTCATCTCCTAAAGGAATTACAAAAACAGCGGCTTTCAATAAAAAATCAATATTTAAGTTGGGTGCATGGATGGTCATCAACTCTCCTTTCGCTGCTGCTAGTGGTAGATAATTAAAAAATGGGTTTTCTTTGATTCCAAAACCTTCACAAAATACAATGTGTTTGCATTCAATATCTTGATAACGAATATTTTCAGCGGCGGGCACTAGCTTTGCGTGCTCAAATTTCTCAAAACGAATCCAATTGTTTCGCTTTAAATAGTTTCGGTAGGCACTTACCAATTTTAAAGTATCAATTCTCCCTGTTTTATTTACCGTTCCAAATCCAAAATCTCCCAAAATTCCAGATTTTTTTTTAGTCTCGATATTTGGATTCAAAAATTGCTGTAACAATGGTTTGTCAGAAGCAGAAAACCAATTATTCTGTTCTTCAATAGATTTAAAAACTCTTTTTATTAAGAATTTATCATCAAATTTCTGACCTAATTTTTTTTCTAATGCACCGTACAAAGACATCGCAACATTCAATTGTGATGCACCATTCCATACTGCTGTAAATTTTCTTAAAACAACAGGATTATATACCCCACAAGCTACCAAAGAAGATGTTTGAGAATGATCTTCAAAAACTAAGAATGTTTTATTTGCATTTATTAATTCTTCAGCAAATGCAAGCCCTGCCAATCCTAAACCAACAATAATATAATCTACCTTCATAAAACTACTGCGTTTGCAATGCGTGAACTCTCTATTTTTAAAAATTATTGAAACTTTTTTTAAAGACTACAAATATGCATTTCTTTTTTTGTCTAACACACCGACAACTTTAAAAATTACGGGACAAAAAAAACGCTTGCTTTCGCAAACGTTTTATATCCTTTTTATGTCTATCCTAATAATTCCACATATCCATTTCTCGGTTCCTTATATCCTCTTTAATTTTGGAAGCCTCCAATAATTGAAATAAAGAATTGCCACGCACATAATCTTCAATTGCTCTGTTATCATAAATATTTTCCTCTCGTACAATTACAGAACTAAACCTTCTCGCATTTAAAAGATGATCGAAAGAAATCGGCTGTGCAGCGTTTTTTACATTAAAAACCTTTGCATCATGGAGCACTTCTCTTGCTGCTGGAAAAAAGATCCAGAACAATTCGTACAATTTTGAATCCTCAATATTTTCAACACCCAACGTTTGAACATCTTTGCCCATAGGAGCCAATGCCAACAATCTATATTTCAATTCTCCGTGACGTTTATCAAAATACCATATCCCTTTGATCATATACCCCTGTACATCCTGTGTTTTAATTCTAAAAGTGTCTGTATAACCATTTTCCTCTCGGACATTAATCAAACGTTGCTGTATTTCCTCTTTTGTTATTTTCGAAGTAAAAAAAGAGTCTGAATATGCGTTTTCAATTTTTCCTTGTTGGATTCCTTTAAGAAGCGTATCAAATAAGGATCTTCTATACGTTGAGATGTTTACGGTATCTACGGGAAAATAATATGGTAAATTTATCTTCTGATTTAAATCAATAAACTCCCAAACTACTTTTGACCACAAGACATCTCTGTCATCTAAATAACCGAAAGGAATAGGACGATCATTGTTTGCAGCTAATTGCCGTTTACTTTTCACTCCTATTTCTTCTACCGATTTTGCGTTTAATATATTCGATTGACCTAGCACTAGATTCGCACTAAGAACAGCTAAAAATAATAATACAGAATTTCTAATCATAACTATGGATATTCTCTAGTTTGTTAATTCTATGTTTACAGGCAGTACTTTTTTAAGCTCATATGCACTATTTTTTATAATAGCTTTGATATCAAAAATATTAATCATATCGCCTCTTTTTGCCTTTGAAAGCGCATTTTTTGCTGCGGCACTCATTTGTGTCCCGTTTACAATAATGGCCAATTGATCAGGTACTTTTAGTTTAAAACTTATTACCTCTAAATCCAAATCAAATAAAAAGTCTGGCAAACCTGCGCTAACTGGCGTATTTACTAGCCCCGATTTTGGCATTCTTACGGTACCGTATTGCTCTCTCACGGTTCCCATTGCAGCGGGAATATCTTTTATTCTAAAAACAGTGCTTGTATTTACAGTACTGCCGTCTGCGAGCTTCGCACTTACCTTAATGTCTACTTTGTTGCCCGATTGTGGTCTCATTATGTATGCACCTGAACCTACTTTTTGTAAACCGGGAGCACTAACGATTACATCTTTATCTGGCACTCCTGGTAAGGAAATGGATATAGGGTTTGGCAAACCTCTGTATACTACATTCATTTTGTCAGCAGAAACCACCGGTGAATTTGGTTTTGATATCACCGAGTAAGAACTCTTAAACGGAACGGGTACTTCCTCTCCGTTTTCCATGAAATAAATAGTTCCATCAATATTTTTCTCGCCAACATTTTCTGCTCTCAAGTCTAAAACAACATTTCCATCTTTAAAATTATCATATTTTTTTCCATTTAAAACAACTCTACTTGGTAGCAAGCTAGGATCATATCTTCCTAAAACTACAGTTCCTGTGACATTATCTCCAGGATAAAATGCGTTTTTATCTAATTTCACAAGTCCACTATAATTTGACATGGATACGTCGCTTTCCAACTGGCCTCCTAATAGGTTCGAAATAATATCTGCTTCTGTATTCTTAATATCTGCTTGCAACTGCGTCAAATTTGTTAAAGAAGCGACTAGCGGAAACCCTTTATATCTATATTCCAACCATTTGATTGTTTTTCCATCACTATTTATCTCATCCGTTGTGGAAAACCTTTTTGTTAGTATTGAGGCAAAGGAAGTATTCTTCCCCAAAACATCCATTAAAGAGTTTCTATGCCCATTAATTCTAGCTAAAAACGCTTCACCTTCCGCAGTAAACACATCTCCTTTAAAGAAGCGTTCATCTAAAAAATCAGTTTTATCCATAGCCTCATATGCTTGCTTATCCTCAAGATCTGCAGTCATATCCGTTTTTAATGCTTCTAAATAATTGTAAAAATCTTTTGAAGCTATTTTTACTCTAAGAGCCTGCTTGTTTAAATTCGTAAATTTTGCTGCTTGATCACTCGCTTTTGTAGCTAGATTAGCGTAGGCTTGATTATTTTTTTCTGAAATTAAAATATTATTATCTGTTAACTTTTCATTCACAAAACCAAAAGCTGACAAGACCTCTTTACTCATATTCATCGACAACATTGCGATAAAAACAAGGTACATTAAGTTGATCATTTTTTGTCTTCCGGACATTTTTCCTCCCGCCATTCTAATTAGTTTTTTTAATTATTATAAAATTTGTTCTAACTAATTATTACTTGGTTGTCATTGCAGATAGCATCCCTCCATAGACTCCGTTTAAAGAAGATAAGTTATTTGCCAATGATTCCATTTGTTGTTTCAATTTCTCTGTATTTTCTATGACCGCTGAATTTAGCTCTGCCTGGTTCGTTGAATTTTCTAATTGCACCTTATACAAACCATTCAAAGACTCCATCTGTAAAGAAGCCAAAGACATTTGCTCATTGTATTTATTTGTAGCAGAAATTGTTTCTGATGCTGCAGACAATCCTTCAGCAGCCCCCTGAAAATTCTTCATGCTTTTCCCTAAACTTTCCATTAGGCTGGAATCAATTTTTGCTTCTATTAGCAAAGAATCTAATTTTTGTGCTAACAAACCACTAGCACCTAACCTTTTCTCATCATCTTCAGATGACAAACCATCTGCCAGTTCAGGATAAACCTTTGACCAATCTAAATCCTCTTCTGGAGCATCAAAAGCAGATATTGCAAATACTGCGGCCTCAATAACCAAACCTACTGTTAACATCGCACCTCCTGATAAAAAACCGATAGAAAAGTGTTGAATTTTGAACAAAGCACCAACAATTACAACTGCCGCTCCCATTCCATATATAAAATTCATTCTTTTTTTGTAAGCTCTTGACTGTGCCATAATTTACTTCTTATTTTTTTGGTTGAATTTATTTATTTGCTGTACCTATAAAATCTTGCACGGTCCTAAAACCAATATAACTTCTAGCGGTATCGGCATATTCATAGTCCCTTGAGCTTACCTCTAAGAAATAAGCCACATCTTTCCAGGAACCTCCACGTACAATTTTTCTTGTATTTTGGCTGTCTTCTACATTCGCATTCATTGTGGAAGCCATATAATAAGAAGACAAATTATATGCGGTATTTGTCCATTCAGAAACATTTCCAGCCATATTAAACAAGCCATAATCATTGGCATTATAAGAATTCGCCTCCATAGTATAGAGTGCCCCATCTGCAGCATAATTGCCTCTTACCGGCTTAAAATTTGCTAAAAAACAACCGCGATCATTGGTTGTGCCTCCAGTACCCCAGGGATACGTTGCAAATTCCAAACCTCCTCTTGCAGCATACTCCCATTCGGCTTCTGTTGGCAACCTAAAGGTTGGAACTGTTGTTGGGTTTTTCTTTCCTTTTAAATAGTCATTTTTCTTTTTTGTTCTCCAATTACAGAATGCCCTTGCTTGTCCCCAAGTTACCCCAACAACTGGGTAGTCTCCATAAGATTGGTGATGAAAATAATCTTGGTGCATTGGATCATTGTAGGAGTAATTGAAATCTTTTACCCAAGCAGTTGTATCTGGATACACTTGCACAACCTCCGTTTGTAAAAAGTCTTTTCGACTTCCTCCACTTCTTGCTGCTTTGTCTCCATCAAACCAAGAATACCGGTACTTTATTGCTTTTGTGTCAAATGAACGCAACCCGTTAACCGACTCTTTCTCCCCAAGATAAAGGGAATCCATGACTTCTACATAATTGGCATCTGGATATTCTGATGTTTTCCAAACTAGTTCGGTCTTCCAATTTAAAGGTCTTGCGGCCGCTGTTCCTTCGGATAAACTCCAATAGTTTTCATACATGTACTTCTGATAAGGAGTTGCATTTTCTGACTCTACACTTGAAAAAGCGTAATCTTGTATCCCTCCTGTTGATCCTGCGCCTGGAACTGCATTACTTCCAACAATAGCGGCATAATCAGCCTGTTCTCCTAATTTTGTTCTTACAATTGAATCTCTAACCCATCGCACAAATTCTTTGTACTCATTGTTCGTAATCTCGGTTTCATCCATGTAATACGCCCGAACTGTAACTGTTTTTGTAGGTGCATTCATAGCGCCACTGATATCCTCATCTTGTTTCCCCATTGTAAAAGAACCTCCTGGCACTAATACCATTCCGTAAGGTTTCTCAGAAAACCATTCCTTTTTAGCCTTAACACCCACCAATTCGCCTCTGTCATTAGAGCCACAACTGTAAATTATTACTACTAAAAGAGCAAATACTAGTACTTTCCTCATATTATAATTATGTCTTAACAAAAATTTGGTAACGTATTATTTTTATTCGCAGCAATGTGGAAAAAGCATTTAACACATTGCTTCGTTCTTCTCTAAGTGTTACAACATTTTTTTCATTGCACGATACCATTTTTCAGGTATCAACTGCTTTGTTGCCGCTACATAGTCTTTATACGTACATGGTATTAACGCATGCCTTTTGTATTTATTATTTGACAAAATATTTATTTCCATCCACCATCTTCCCGATTTATTACTTTTATAAAAAGTAAGTGGTTCGTCCTCTTCCAATAAGACTGTAAACCTCTGATAATTCTCTTTGCCTGAAAAAGGATAATCTTTTACACGGTAATTAAAACCCTCTATAAAGTACCAAATAATTTGCGCAATTAAATGTGCTGTTTGGTGGTTCTTATCATATTTTGCATTGTACTCATAAATTCCAAAAGAGGACACCTTGTCGCTAATACCCGCATACCTTGAAATTGCACAAATCTCTTCACCATAAAACCCATTTGGTGAAGCATTTTTATTTGCTGGAGCGTCACTTTGACGAATTGCACCAATATCTATAGAAACGATATCAGCATCTCTAAAAGCTGGCTCTATATTTTCTAACTCCTTTGCCTCCCCTAATCGGTAGGAATCAAAAAACAAGCTCTCCAACAAGTTGATTTCTTCTTGCGAATTAAAATAAGTCTGATACCCTACGTTGCAATAATTAAACAAGTTATTTGGCTCTTGCATAATTATTTTACTCAGATACGATTGGGAAGTTAACTCCCCTTCCAAACTCCCTAGATCAAACCGACTGTCTACAGCCGTTAAATTTACAGACTGCTCTAAAGCATCATATGCTCTATAATTTATGTAAGTAATGTCCTGACCTCCTCCTATAATAATGGGGATAATATTTTTCTTTAACAAAAAGGCCGTTATTTCTTTCACCGCATAATAGGTGTCTGAAACCTGATTTCCTTTCTCAACATTTCCTATATCTACAATATTGCTATGCCAATTACCAGGAAATAATTCGTATAATTTATGCCGGATAAGGTATAAGTCTTCGCCACAGCCAAAATTATCTTGTGAGTTTCTATCTTCTTTCACTCCAAAAATAGCAATTTGAACGTTTTCCAAGATTGGAAAACCTTCTTTTTTTGAATAGATTTGAATATTTCGACCCAAACAGTCCGGAGATTGCTCATCTAATTGTGCAATAACGGAATCTTCTATGGGAGTTAAAAAGTCGTGATTCATTAATTTTCTTAAATAAAAAGAGTGAGATACTAACTAATTAGTTCTTCTTTAGAGTTTTTTTTACTGTTGTTTTCTTTTTTACCGCAACCTTCTTTTTCGGTGTCACCTTCTTTTTTACCGCAGCCTTCTTTTTCGGTGTCGCCTTCTTTTTTGTTATTTTCTTCTTAGGCGTCTTAGCTTCTATCATTTTCACAGCTTCCTCTTTTGAAAGCTTTTCTATATCCGTAGTTTTTGGCAACTCAATTTTAAGCTTTCCTTTTAAAACATTAAAACGACCCCAACGAGCTTTTTCTACACGAATCCCAACATCTTCCCAATTGTGCACAACTTTATCTATTTCTTTCTGTTTTTTAACCTCAATCAATTCTATAATGTCAGCATCTGAAAGCGTATCAAAATCATACTTTTTACTTACATTTATAAAAATAGAATTCCATTTTATAAAAGGACCAAAACGGCCAACACCCTTTTGTACGGGCATTTCATCGTAGTGATAAATAGGGGCATCTGCCTTTTGTTTTGCAACAATTAACTCTTCTGCTCTTGGCAAATCAACTTCCATTGGATTTTCTCCTTTGTCTAAGGAAACAAACATCGTCCCAAAACGAATATAGGGTCCAAAACGACCATTTGAAACAATTACCTCCTCACCCTCATAAGCTCCTAATGTTTTTGGAAGCAAAAACAATTCTAATGCCTCTTCCATGGTTATGGTGCCTAAATTTTGAGTGGTATTTAAACTTGCAAACAACTTTTCCTCGTCCTCTGGGGCTCCAATCTGTGCAATTGGTCCAAATTTACCCAAACGAACTAAAACAGTCTTTCCAGATTCTGGATGCTTTCCTAAAATACGCTCTCCACTTTCTCTTTCTGCATTTTCTTTTACATCTTCCACATTGTCGTGAAATTTTGTGTAAAAACCTTTGATCATTTCAATCCAATTCGCATCTCCTTCCGAAATATCATCAAAAGAACTTTCTACTTTTGCCGTGAAACCAAAATCTAAAATATTTGAGAAATTAGCAACTAAAAAATCATTGACAATATTTCCAATATCTGTTGGAACCAATTTATTTTTGTCAGCTCCTGTTTTTTCTTCTAAAAGAGCTTCTTCCACTACTCCATTTGATAAAACTAGTTGTTGATAAGACCTTTCTAACCCTTCATTCTGTCCTTTTTCTACATACTTTCTGCGTTGAACTGTAGAAATTGTAGGCGCATATGTAGAAGGTCTTCCAATGCCCAGTTCTTCTAACTGCTTTACTAAAGAAGCTTCTGTAAACCGGTAAGGTGGACTTGTAAAACGCTGCGTTGCATTGATAAAAGCATAAGCCAAAGCATCTTTAATCGTTAAGTTTGGCAACATTCCTGCTTGTTCCTCGTCTTCATTATCCGTTCCTTCTAAGTAAACCTTTAAGAAACCTTCAAATTTGATCATTTCACCATTTGCAGTGAATATTTTAGAATTTTCAGAGTTTTCAATTTTCACGTTTGTGCGTTCTAATTGCGCATCACTCATTTGAGAAGCTACTGTCCTTTTCCAAATTAAATCATACAATCTATCTTGGTCGTATTCTGTACTTATCGAATGTACTTTCATACTTGTGGGACGGATCGCTTCATGGGCCTCTTGTGCCCCTTTTGACTTGGTCTTAAAAACACGCTGCTTGCTGTATTCAGCGCCGTAATAATTTGTAATTTCCTCTTCAGCGGCATTTCTTGCATCCACAGATAAATTCAAACTATCCGTTCTCATATATGTAATCAAACCCGCTTCATACAAACGCTGGGCAACCTGCATTGTTTTGCCAACGGCAAACCCTAATTTTCTGGATGCTTCTTGTTGTAATGTAGATGTTGTAAAAGGTCCAGCTGGTGACTTCTTTGCTGGTTTTTTAGTTAAATCTGCAATAGAAAAATCTGCATTGGCACAAGATTTTAAAAAATGCTCCGCAGTCTCTTTAGAATTAAAATTCTTTGGAATTGTTGCTTTGAACATTTTTCCTTCGCTGTTCGTGAACTGCGCAACTACTTTATAATGCGTTTCTGCCACAAAACTAAGAATGCTACGCTCTCTCTCTACAATCAAACGAACTGCCACTGATTGTACTCTCCCGGCAGACAAACCTCCTTTTACCTTACGCCACAAAACGGGTGACAATTCATAACCAACAAGTCGATCTAAAACTCTACGAGCTTGCTGTGCATTTACCATATTGTAATCGATATCTCTCGGATTTTCAACTGCTTTTAAAATTGCATTCTTTGTTATTTCATGGAAAACAATCCGTTTTGTATTTTCATCTTTTAATCCTAATTGCTCCTTTAAGTGCCAAGCAATAGCCTCTCCTTCCCGATCCTCATCACTTGCCAACCAAACAGTCTCTGCTTTTTTTGCTAATGCTCTTAACTTTTTAACAATTGTTTTTTTGTCATCTGAAACAATATACTTCGGACTAAAATCACCGTCCACGTCAATTCCTAATTCTTTCGAAGGTAAATCTGCAATGTGCCCATAACTAGATTCTACTTGAAAATCTTTTCCAAGGAACTTCTCGATGGTTTTTGCTTTTGCTGGTGATTCTACAATTACTAAATTCTTTGCCATGTATCTTTCTTTTTTCTCAATTAACGTAGTTTAACTTACGTTCTTTTGAATCACAAAAGTATGTTGTTTTTTTTTATTATTATTTTTTTAAAAAAATTTAACTCATTTTTAATGGATAAAATCATTCTTCGATAATTTTCCATCCCACTTCCACACCTAAGTTTTAAGCAATTATAAGAAGATAATTACCAAACGCTACCTCCCATTTTTTTCACACTGGATAAATCGGAAGCAACCCTGTATTCATCCCATCATTTTCTTTACAACTGCACCTAGCTTTAAGCACCCAAAAGCAGTTATTCCGCACATTATCAAAGAATATCAAAACTAATTGTTTTCTGCCAATTTGTCATTCCTTTTCATTTTTGGTTGTATCTTTGCTTTTCATTTTTGCCTATGGAACCCAGCGTAAAAGTTATCAACGAGAAAATTCAAGGAAAAGCCCTTGTTACAGAAAATAAGATAGAAAACACAAAGAAACTATTCATAGAGAGTTACGGCTGTCAGATGAATATGAACGACAGTGAAATTGTTGCTGCAATCTTAGATAAAGAAGGCTATAACACAACTCAGATCTTAGAAGAAGCAGATTTAGTTTTGGTAAATACCTGCTCTATTCGAGAGAAAGCTGAAACTTCCGTACGGAAACGCTTACAAAAATACAATGCGGTAAAAAAAATAAACCCAAAGATGAAGGTTGGCGTTTTAGGCTGTATGGCAGAACGTTTGAAAGAAAAGTTTTTAGAAGAAGAAAAAATTGTGGATTTGGTTGTCGGACCTGATGCCTATAAAGATCTACCAAATTTATTAAGCGAAGTTAGTGAAGGTAGAAGTGCAGTAAATGTAATTTTATCCAAAGATGAAACCTACGGTGATATCTCTCCCGTTCGCTTGAATACAAATGGGGTCACTGCTTTTGTATCCATTACCAGAGGTTGTGATAATATGTGTACTTTTTGCGTCGTTCCGTTTACTCGCGGTCGTGAAAGAAGTAGGGATCCAAAAAGTATTTTGGAAGAAATTCAATCAATGGTAGACCAAAACTTCAAAGAAATTACGCTGCTAGGACAAAATGTAGATAGTTTCTTATGGTTTGGCGGTGGACTAAAGAAAGATTTCAAAAAAGCTACGGAAATGGCACGGGCAACTGCAATAGGTTTTGCAGAATTGTTAGACATGTGCGCTACAAAATTTCCAAAAACACGCTTCCGCTTTTCCACTTCGAATCCACAAGACATGAGTTTAGATGTCATACATGTAATGGCAAAACATATTAATATTTGTAAATACCTTCATTTACCTGTTCAGAGTGGAAGTAACGCGATGTTAAAGGCAATGAATAGGCAACATACGCGTGAAGAATACATGACCTTGGTGGATAACATTTTTAAAATTATTCCAGAAATGTCATTATCACAAGACATGATTGTTGGATTTTGTGGGGAAACTGAAGAAGACCATCAAGATACACTCGCTTTAATGCAATATGTAAAATATGATTTCGGATTTATGTTTACGTATTCGGAAAGACCAGGAACTTTAGCGGGAAATAAGATGGATGACGATGTGCCACAGCCTGTTAAAAAGCGCAGACTCCAAGAGATCATAGACTTGCAACAAGAACATGCGTTGTTTAGAACACAGCAGCACTTAGGGAAAATAGAGGAGTTTTTAATTGAAGGTACTTCGAAAAAAAATCCAGATGAATGGAAGGCGAGAAACACACAAAATACAATAGCAGTTTTCAAAAAAGAGCATTATAAATTAGGTGATTTTGTAAATGTAAAAGTTGAAGACTGTACTTCTGCAACATTAAAAGGAACTGTTGTTGGGTATTCTGACAATAACTGATTGCCCCAAAGAATAAATATTAAGTATTCCAAATACTGGAAGCTTCACTAAAAAATCCAATTTCAAAATAGAAACTATGGAAAACTTGCAAGCATTAAAACAACGCTTTGGAATCATTGGTAATGATCTTCATCTGAACCGTGCCTTAGAAAAATCAATTCGAGTTGCACCTACAGATATCTCTGTCTTAGTAACAGGAGAAAGTGGTGTAGGAAAAGAAAATATTCCGAAAATCATACACTCATTGTCACACCGGAAACATGCAAAATACATTGCTGTCAACTGCGGTGCAATTCCTGAGGGAACTATTGATAGTGAACTTTTTGGACATGAAAAAGGATCATTCACCGGAGCAACACAAGATCGAAAAGGATATTTTGAAGTTGCAGATGGGGGTACCATCTTTTTAGATGAAGTTGGTGAATTACCATTAACCACACAAGTGCGTTTGTTACGTGTTTTAGAAAACGGAGAATTTATCAAGGTAGGTTCTTCAAAACCTCAAAAAACCGATGTTCGGATTGTAGCTGCTACCAACATAAATATGCAAGCAGCAATTGAAAAAGAGCGTTTTCGAGAAGATTTATATTACCGTTTAAGTACGATAGAAATAGATTTACCAGCACTTCGAGAACGCAATGAAGACATCCATTTGTTGTTTCGAAAATTTGCTTCTGACTTTGCAGAAAAATACAGAATGCCTTCAATTCGCTTGGATGAAAATGCAGTTACCATCCTACTAAACTATCGTTTTCCTGGCAATATTAGACAGTTAAAAAATCTCGCCGAACAAATTTCTGTGATTGAAGAAAGTAGGGTTATCACAGGAAAAAAGCTACAAGACTATCTCCCCAATAACAAAGGAAATCTGCCCGCTGTAATTGGAGGAAAAAAAGACAACGATTTTTCTTCAGAAAGAGATATCATGTATAAAATCCTTTTTGACATGCGGAATGATATCAACGATTTAAAAAAATTGACACTCGATTTAATGAAAACTGGAGATATCGAAGAAGTAGAAGAAAGAAACCATCAACTAATAGAAAAAATCTACGCGGACCAAGAAAGAAAAGAACGCAATATTGAAGTGATGAACATCCCCCAGAATTCATCGAAAGAAAAAGAGTATGATTTTATAGAGACCATTCAAGAAGATGAGTCTTTATCTTTACAAGACAAAGAAATTGAAATGATTACCAAGTCTCTCGAAAAAAATAAAAATAAACGAAAATTAGCCGCAAAGGAATTAGGAATCTCAGAAAGAACCCTTTATCGAAAAATAAAACAGTATGATTTATAATGAATCTCAGAACAACGGTTCATTTATTCAAGAGAAGATTATTTGTTTTGAAGCCATTTAAAAAACCCTATATTTAAATTTTGTACGAAGTTAAAACCGATTTATCTCAATGAAAAAAGTATATTATATTCCCCTCTTTGTCTTATGTGTTTTATTCTTTACAAGGTGCGGAATTTACGGTTTTACTGGCGGAGATGTGGGAAGTGCGAAAACAATTCAAATAGATTTTTTCCAAAACCAAGCACAATTAATAGAGCCAGGTCTCGGTCAGGATTTTACATTAGCATTGCAAGACTTATTTACAAGACAGACAAATCTAACGTTAGTATCTTCAAATGGCGAACTTTATTTTAGCGGGGAAATTACCAGTTATAGAATAGCACCAATGAGTGCTACTTCTCAACAAACATCAGCACAAAACAGACTGACTATTAGTGTAAATGTGAGGTATGCAAACACCACCGATGAAAAGAAAAATTTTGAAAAATCTTTTTCTTTTTATTCCGACTATCCAGCAACTTCCCAATTAACGGGGGGCGTTCAAGAAGCTGCTTTTACAGAAATAATTGACCGAATAACACAAGACGTATTTAATGCTTCTGTTGGCAAATGGTAAGTATATAACTCGAAGAAAAAAATATTTTGAAAATAAAAAGTTTCCTGAATTTACTTGGCAAAAAGCCTTTTATTAAGGCTCAAGAAACCCTCGCTTTAAAAGCTATTGTAGATGAGTTTCCTTATTTTCAAACAGCGCGGGTTTTGTATTTAAAAGGATTGAAAAATCAAGATAGTTTTAAATATAATAATGAATTAAAAGTAACGGCGGCATTTACTGCAGATCGCACTATTTTATTCAATTATATTACCTCTTTCGATACCGAAATAAGTAAAAAGGGAGAAATTCAGACACAAAATACGGCCACGGTCTCTCTACAAAAAACAAAAAAAAGTGTCCCCAATGAAGCACCTGGGCATTCCCAAAAACCACATTCCTTCTCTGCCACTGAAAGTCATTCATTTCATCAATGGCTGCAGTTAGCAACAAAAAAAACAATTGTCAGAAATAATGACAAGCCAGTTCGCGAAAAACACACTAAAGAAGGCATCATTAATACGTTTATTCAAAATAACCCAAAAATTACCCCTCTTGAAAAAGGAGAAAATTTCACTACTCCGATCTCTAAAAACAAACAGGACAATGCATTGATGACAGAAACTTTGGCAAGCGTTTATCTTGCTCAAAAAAAGTATGAAAATGCAATACAAGCTTATAAAATTTTAAGCTTGAAATATCCAGAAAAAAGTGGTTTCTTTGCAAACGAGATTAAAAAAATACAAATTTTACAAAAAAAATAAAGTATGAATTATAACTTATTTTTAGGAGTTATCCTATTGGTAGCAGTCATCTTAATTTTAATAGTTATGGTACAAAACCCGAAAGGTGGAGGATTGTCTTCTTCTTTTGGTGGTGGTGCGCAATCTTTAGGTGGTGTTCAAAATACGAACAACTTCCTAGATAGAACTACTTGGACGCTTGCAATTGCGATGTTTGCATTAATCCTTTTATCCAACTTTGCAATTGACAGAGGTGGTGCCAATGACTTTAAGTTAGACAACACATTAGAAGGCATAGAAACTACAGTTCTTACAGCACCAGAAACAACAACAACAACAACAAACGATAGTTTAAAATAAGCAGTTGTACTACACAACTTCAAATGCCAATGTGGATGACACGTTGGCATTTTTTTATTTAAAAAAGTACCTTTACTTTTATTTTTTTTGAAAGATTGTCATCTATCCTGTATTGGCATACTTTCTGATTGGTAGTTATCATAAATTATAAATAAAAAAATAACGATGGGATTAAACATAAAGCCTTTAGCAGATAGAGTTCTAATAGAGCCTGCAGCGGCAGAAACAAAAACCGCGTCTGGACTAATCATTCCTGACAACGCAAAAGAAAAGCCACAACAAGGCACCGTGGTTGCTATTGGAAATGGTAAAATTGATGAGCCATTAACAGTTAAAATTGGAGATACTGTTTTGTACAGTAAATATGGTGGAACTGATTTAAAATTAGAAGGCAAAGACTATTTAATGATGCGCGAAAGCGACATTTTAGCAATTATTTAAATTGCTGTTGGCGACAGGTATTTTCCTGTGGCTTGTAAAAAAAATAAAAACTCTTTTTAGCAGAAGTTAAGTACGTAAGGCTAAAAATAAAATTAAAAAAATGGCAAAAGACATAAAATTTGATATTGAAGCAAGAGACGGACTAAAACGTGGCGTAGATGCTTTGGCAAACGCAGTAAAAGTAACATTAGGACCAAAAGGAAGAAATGTAATTATTTCTAAATCTTTCGGCGCACCAACAGTAACTAAAGATGGTGTTTCTGTTGCAAAAGAAATTGAGCTTGAAAACGAGCTTGAAAATATGGGTGCTCAAATGGTAAAAGAAGTAGCTTCTAAAACCAATGATTTGGCAGGCGATGGAACTACCACAGCTACCGTTCTTGCACAAGCAATCGTAAAAGAAGGTTTGAAAAATGTTGCTGCAGGCGCAAATCCTATGGATTTAAAACGCGGAATAGACAAAGCTGTTGCGGCAATCGTTGCGGATCTAGAAAAACAAGCTAAAAAAGTTGGAAATTCTTCGGAAAAAATAAAACAAATTGCTGCAATTTCTGCAAATAACGACAACACGATTGGTGAACTAATTGCTACTGCTTTCACGAAAGTTGGAAAAGAAGGAGTGATTACTGTTGAAGAGGCGAAAGGAATGGAAACCTATGTAGACGTTGTAGAAGGAATGCAATTTGACAGAGGTTATTTATCTCCTTACTTTGTGACGGATGCTGACAAAATGATCGCTGACTTAGAAAATCCTTATATTTTATTATTTGATAAAAAGATTTCTAATTTACAAGAAATTCTTCCAATACTAGAACCCGTTTCACAAGCAGGAAGACCTTTATTAATCATTGCTGAAGATGTAGATGGTCAGGCATTGGCAACATTAGTAGTGAATAAATTGCGTGGTGGATTAAAAATTGCTGCTGTGAAAGCTCCTGGTTTTGGAGATAGAAGAAAAGCAATGTTAGAAGACATCGCGATTTTAACTGGTGGAACTGTAATTTCTGAGGAAAGAGGGTTTTCATTAGAAAACGCAACTTTAGACTTGTTGGGAACTGCAGAAACAATTACGGTTGATAAAGACAACACCACCATTATAAATGGTGCTGGAAATGCAGAAGCTATTAAAACGCGTGTAAATCAGATCAAAGCACAAATAGAAACAACCACCTCAGATTACGATAAAGAAAAACTTCAAGAACGCTTAGCGAAGTTAGCAGGTGGTGTTGCAGTACTGTATGTAGGTGCTGCTTCTGAAGTTGAAATGAAAGAGAAAAAAGACAGAGTTGATGATGCATTGCATGCAACAAGAGCTGCTGTTGAAGAAGGTATTGTTGCTGGTGGTGGAGTTGCTTTAGTGCGTGCTAAAAGAGCATTGGAGAAAATTGATACCTTAAACATCGATGAATCTACCGGAGTTCAAATTATTAACAAAGCGATCGAAGCACCCTTAAGAATTATTGTTGAGAATGCTGGTAAAGAAGGCTCTGTAATATTAAACAAAGTATTAGAAGGTAAAAAAGACTTTGGATATGATGCTAAAAATGATGTGTACGTAGACATGTTAGAGGCTGGAATTATAGACCCTAAAAAAGTAACACGTGTTGCCTTAGAAAATGCAGCGTCTGTTGCAGGTATGATTCTTACTACCGAATGTGCCTTAATTGACATTAAAGAAGACAATGCTGGTGGAATGCCTCCAATGGGTGGTGGCGGAATGCCAGGAATGATGTAAACTTACAATATAAGCGTGCAAAAAAAGTAGGCTTGTAAACATTATCGATTCCAAATAAAAATCCGTTAGAAAATTTCTAACGGATTTTTTTTGATTTTAATGCCTACTCAGAAAACCTATACTTCTATTTTTTGCAACCAAGTTTTTATAGCAACCTCTTTTTCAATAATGCCTTTTAGTTCAGAAATTTTCACACGTTTTTGTTCCATAGTATCTCTGTGGCGTATCGTTACACAAGCATCTTCTAAAGATTCGTGGTCTACCGTAATGCAAAACGGGGTTCCTGCAGCATCTTGTCTTCTGTATCGCTTTCCCACAGCATCCTTTTCATCATAAAATACATTGAAATCCCATTTCAACTCTTTCATAATTTCGCGTGCAACTTCTGGCAAACCGTCTTTTTTAACCAATGGGAAAATTGCTGCTTTGTACGGCGCTAAAACTGCTGGTAATTTTAAAACCGTTCTTGTCGTTCCATTTTCTAGCGCTTCTTCATGCAAAGAATTCGAAAAGACAGCTAAAAACATTCTGTCTAAACCAATAGAAGTTTCAACTACATATGGCGTATAACTTCTATTTTCTTCTGGATCAAAATACTGCAACTTTTTTCCAGAATGCGCTTCATGTGCCTTTAAATCAAAATCTGTACGTGAATGAATTCCTTCTAATTCCTTAAATCCAAAAGGAAACTTAAACTCAATATCGGCTGCTGCATCTGCATAGTGCGCCAATTTATCGTGGTCGTGAAAACGATAATTCTCTGCACCCATTCCCAGACTTAAATGCCATTTTAAACGGGTTGCTTTCCAGTGTTCATAATACTCCTTTTGCGTTCCTGGTTTTACAAAAAACTGCATTTCCATTTGTTCAAACTCGCGCATCCTAAAAATAAACTGTCTTGCAACAATTTCATTTCTAAATGCTTTTCCCGTTTGCGCAATTCCAAAAGGAATTTTCATTCTTCCTGTCTTTTGAACATTTAAGAAATTTACAAAAATACCCTGTGCCGTTTCTGGTCTTAAATAAACTTGGGTAGCGGTATCTGCAGAGGCTCCAATTTGTGTTCCAAACATTAAATTAAACTGCTTCACTTCTGTCCAATTCCTTGAACCCGTCAAAGGATCTGCAATTTCTAATTCTTCAATGAGCAACTTTACATCTACCAAATCTTCATTTTCTAAAGATTTACCCATTCTTGCAAGAATACTATTTATTTTTTCTTGATATCCTGAAACCCTTTCGTTCGTGGCAAGAAACTCTTCTTTATTAAAGGAATCTCCAAAACGCTTTTCTGCTTTGGCAACTTCTTTGTCTATCTTTCCCTCAATCTTAGCGCAATAGTCTTCAATTAAAACATCTGCTCTGTATCTTTTTTTAGAATCTTTGTTGTCAATTAACGGGTCGTTAAATGCATCCACGTGTCCAGAAGCTTTCCACGTTTTTGGGTGCATTAAAATAGAAGCATCTAATCCTACAATATTTTCATGCATTTGCACCATTGCTTTCCACCAATATGCTCTAATATTTTTCTTTAATTCAACGCCGTTTTGAGCATAGTCATACACTGCACTTAATCCATCGTAAATTTCTGATGATTGAAATACATATCCATATTCTTTTGCGTGCGATAATACTTTCTTAAAGTGATCTTCTTGTTTTGCCATAATGAGTACAAAGATAAACGTTTGCATAAATTTTTCAAGAAAAAAATAGTTTCATTTTAAAGCATAAATCATTCCTTAGAACGCACCGGAAGCCAAACTTTTATACGCAGTAGAATGAATGCAACTATTTTAAGTAACTTTCGTATGAATTGTAATCCCCAAAAAATGGAATTATTAAAAGACTTACGTGCGTTATTTTATCCTAGAATATGTGCAAACTGCAGCCAACAATTAATACAAAATGAATCCATAATTTGTACTTTCTGCCGACATGATCTGCCTTTAACTCATTTTCAAAGTTATACAAAAAACAAAATTAATGCTATTTTTTATGGACGAGTAACCATCGAAAAAGCCTTTGCTCTTTTGTTCTTAAGAAAGAAAGGCATCACTAAAAACCTAATCCACAAACTAAAATACCAAGGCACCGAAGAAATTGGCATTTTCTTTGGCAATTGGATTGGAGAAATTCTTTCGGAAAATGAAGAATTTTCGACGGTTGATTTTATCCTTCCTGTGCCCATTCATGCCAAAAAACAGAAAATTAGAGGGTACAACCAAGTTACCAAATTTGGTAAATGTCTACAACGGCACTTAAAGACTCCTTTTTTAGAAAATGTTTTAGTGCGGAAATCTGCCAACACGACACAAACTTTCAAATCTCGATTTGAACGTTTTAATGACCTAGACACCAAGTTCTCTTTACTAAATTTCACTATTTTTAAAGACAAACATGTTTTAATTATTGACGACGTTGTTACCACTGGAGCTACTTTAGAAGCCTGTGCACTTGAACTTTTGAAAACTTCAGGAATAAGAATCAGTATTTTAACAATGGCCTACACAGAATAAATTTTATGGTCTAATATGAAAAATTAATTGTTAATTTGTATAAAATTTATCTTTCGTGAATCTCCGTAACAGCTCTTTTTTACTACTACTTTCTATCACCTTAATTTCTAGTTGTGCAAAAACAGGAAGACCCGACGGTGGTCCAAAAGACGAACTCGCACCTCTTTTTGTTACTTCAAATCCGCCGTACGAAACAATCAATTTTAGCAGTAAAGAAATAACACTTTATTTTAACGAGTTTATAAAATTAAAAGATCTCAATAAGCAGCTCGTTGTTTCTCCTCCTTTAAAAAACCCCTTAATTATTTCACCACAAGGCACCGCGAGTAAAACGTTAAAAATAAGAATTTTAGATACCCTTGCACCAAATACTACCTACATCTTTAATTTTGGAAATGCCATTGAAGACAACAATGAGAACAATATTTTGGAAGGATTTAAATACGTATTCTCTACGGGAACTTATATTGATTCCCTGCGGTTTTCAGGAACTGTTGCAAATGCGCTTTCAAACAAAAAACCTAAAAAAACTAACATTGTCCTCTACAAAATAGACAGCACATTTACAGACTCTATCATTTATAAGAAGAAACCAAATTACGTAACTACTGCAATAGATACAGCAGGCTTCAATTTTACTAACTTAAAAAAAGGAAAATATCTTTTACTTGCTTTAAAACAAAATTATAATAATTATATTTTCGACTCGAGCCTGGACGAAATTGGCTTTTACCCAGACACCATCGTATTGCCCAAGGATAGTAGCATTACAAAACCAATCAAGTTATTTAAAGAGCTGCAACCCTATCGTTTTAGAAGAGCAGCCGAAGTCTCTAAAGGTAAAATTAGTTTTGGTTATGAAGGCAATGCTAAGGATTTAAAAGTTGCACTATTATCAAAAGTATCCGACAGCTTTCGAAGTGTATCTCGTTTTGAAATAGACAAAGACACCTTAAATTACTGGCATACTCCAATCGATGTAGACTCCTTAAATTTTATCGTTTTCAACGATCTTTTTTTAGACACCGTCACAGTGAATTTTAGAAAAAATAAGATAGATTCTCTAAAACTATCTCCATCCACATTGGGAATCTTGCACTTAAGAGATACCTTCTTTATTAAAAGTAACAACCCTATTGTAAAGATTGACACCAGCAAAGTTCGGTTTACGGATACAGACACATTACAGGTTAAATATGCCCATTACACTTCTAAGAAAGAGAATAAAATCGGATTTATTTTTGATAAAAAAGAAAAAGAAAAATACAATTTAAGAGCACTTCCAGGAAGTTTTACAGACATCTTTTCGGTAAAAAATGATACTCTAAACTTTAATTTTAGAACCTTAGATAGAGAAGATTACGGACGAATTACACTAAACATTGTGAATACAAATGATAAAAATCTAATCATTGATTTATTAACAGGACCAGACAGCGATCAAATTATTGACCGAAGATATGTGAACACAAGCGAAACACTTGTTTTTGATTTGTTAGAACCCAAAACATATTTCGTTCGCGCAATTATAGATACCAACGCTAATAAAAAATGGGATACTGGAAATTACTTACTTAAAATTCTCCCAGAAAATATTATCTACTATCCAGAAGTGTTAAAAGTGAGAGCAAATTACTTTTTAGAAGGCAATACGTTTACCATAGAAAACTAAAAATAAGCAGCTACAATAATAGATGTACTTTGGAGGAATCAGGAAATAACTCCAAACCTTTGAACTTTTTAAATTCAAAGAAGCGCAATTTTAAAGCATTTTTAAAAAGAGCATCCCATTAAAAACAGAAAGTTCCACACAAAATCTCTGGAATATTTTAAAAAACAACTCTTTTTAAAAAAAAGAAAACTTTTTGTAACATAAGGTTCTTTTCTTCCGTATAAGTATTTGTAGCAAGTAGATGAATCTTTAAATTGTTGCAAATAAATTAGATGAGACAACTAAAAATAACCAAGCAGGTTACCAATAGAGAAACTGCTTCCCTTGACAAATATTTACAAGAAATTGGAAAAGTAGACTTAATTACTGCTGATGAAGAAGTAGAATTAGCACAACTTATCAAAGCCGGTGATCAAAGAGCTTTAGAGAAGTTAACCAAAGCCAACCTAAGATTTGTTGTATCTGTTGCAAAACAGTACCAAAATCAAGGATTGACATTACCCGATCTTATAAACGAAGGAAATTTAGGTTTGATTAAAGCTGCGAAACGTTTTGATGAAACGAGGGGTTTTAAATTTATATCCTATGCCGTTTGGTGGATCCGCCAATCGATTTTACAAGCCCTGGCAGAACAATCTAGAATTGTACGCCTGCCTTTGAATAAAATTGGTTCTATCAATAAAATTAATAAAATGTATGCCTTTTTAGAGCAAGAAAACGAGCGCCCTCCAAGTGCTGAAGAAATTGCTAAAAAATTAGACATGACAGTGAATGATGTGAAAGAATCCATGAAAAATTCTGGACGTCACGTTTCTATGGATGCCCCTTTAATTGAAGGTGAAGATTCGAACTTGTACGACGTTTTAAATTCTGGAGAATCTCCAAATCCTGACAGAAAACTATTGCACGAATCTTTAAGGATAGAAATTGACAGAGCATTAGAAACCTTAACTCCCAGAGAGGCAGATGTGGTTAAACTATATTTTGGCTTGGGGGAACACCAACCGATGACCTTAGAAGAAATTGGAGAAACTTTTGATTTAACACGTGAGCGTGTGCGTCAAATTAAAGAAAAAGCAATCAGAAGACTAAAACACACCTCTAGAAGTAAAATCTTAATGACCTATCTTGGATAGTAGTTCCAGATTTTTTAAAAGTGAGCGCGTCTCCTTTTCTTATCAGGTGTAAACAAAAGGTGTATAACTCTCGAACTTATTTCGAGAGTTTTTATTTTATATTCTTATTTTTACAAAACTTAACAACACGATACAATCTAATGAGTAATTTAATAGCACCTTCAATTTTAGCCGCAGACTTTGCAAATTTACAGCGCGATATAGAAATGGTAAACAACAGCGAAGCTGACTGGTTCCATATTGATATTATGGATGGCGTTTTCGTTCCAAACATTTCCTTTGGCATGCCTGTTTTAAAAGCGATCGCAAAGCATGCTAAAAAAACAATTGATGTGCATTTAATGATTGTAAATCCAGACCAATACATTCAAACTTTTGCAGATTTAGGCGCGAACATTCTGACGGTGCATTATGAAGTGTGCCCACATTTACACAGAACCATTCAAGCTATAAAAGATGCCGGAATGAAAGCAGGAGTAGCCTTAAATCCACACACGCCTATTTCAGTTCTAGAAGATGTAATTATCGATCTAGACTTGGTGTGTATCATGAGTGTCAATCCTGGCTTTGGAGGGCAATCTTTTATAGAAAACACCTACAAGAAAGTAAGTCAATTAAGACAATTGATAGATTTTACAGCATCCGACTGTCAGATAGAAATTGACGGTGGGGTTACCAATATAAATGCCAATGCTTTAATTGAAGCCGGTGCCAATGTCTTAGTTGCCGGAAGCTTTGTTTTTGGCGCTGAAAATCCGACAGAAACCATTTCAGACTTAAAAAACTTAATTGCCTAATTGTTATACGCCGTTGTTGATATAGAAACTACCGGAAACGGACCCAAAGGACAGAAAATCACGGAAATTTCTGCCTTAATTTTTGACGGAAAAAAAATTGTAGACGAATTTACTTCGCTCGTAAATCCTGAACAAAATATCCCTGCTTTTATCACCAGTCTTACTGGTATTACCAATGCGATGGTACGAAATGCGCCTCGATTCTTTGAAATCGCAAAAAAGGTAGCAGAAATTACTGAAAACACTATTTTTGTTGCGCACAATGTAAACTTCGATTACAACATTATACAAGCAGAATTTAAAAGTCTAGGATTTGACTTTAAAAGAAAGAAACTCTGCACCATTCGCTTGACAAGAAAAATAATACCTGGCCTTCCGTCCTACAGTTTGGGTAATATTTGTACCGGTGAAAACATTCCTATTAATGGAAGACATCGCGCAAAAGGTGATGCGGAAGCCACTGCAGAATTACTGCGACGGCTCATTGAAAGGGATGAGAACTTCACAATTAATTCCTTCCTAAATCCGAAATCAAGACAAGCCACTTTGCCTCCTCTTATAGATAAAATAGTAATCGACAACCTGCCGGAAACTTTTGGAGTCTATTATTTCAAAAATCTTGCGAAAGAAATTATTTATGTGGGAAAAGCAAATAATATCAAGCAGCGCGTCATCAGTCATTTTTATGACAAGAAAAAAAAGGAACAAACAATGTGTTTAGAGACAGCAGATGTTTCTTTTACAAAGACAGGTAGTGAATTACTCGCATTATTGCTGGAATCTTCAGAAATAAAGCACATCTATCCAAAGTTCAACAGAGCCCAAAGAAAGTCTGCAGAGGCCGTTGGATTATTTTCTTATGAAGATCAGAAAGGAATCCTACATCTCGCATACAACCGTCTAAAACTAGCTCCAAATGCCCTACTAAAATATTATTCTATTTCAGAATGTAGAAATCATTTAGAAACCTTGTGTGAGACCTTTGAATTGTGTCCGAAATACTGTCATTTACAAACCAATGTCTCTAGTTGTTTTCATTACCAACTGAAAGAATGCAAGGGTGTTTGCTGTGACAAAGAAACTGTTGAATCGTATAATAAAAGAGTGAAAGAAGCAATCGCATCCATTGGCCTTGGTGCCGAAAATATAGTCCTTAAAGAAACGGGAAGAACTAAAAACGAAATTGGATTTGCCCTAATTTTGGATGGAATCTATAAGGGTATTGGATATGTAGATGCACAACAATCCGAACAATTAGAAAATCCAGAAGACTATCAATTTTTTGTGGAACCTAAAAAAGACAATAGAGATATACAAAGAATCATTGCCGCATATCTAAGGAAAAAGACAAAATTAAAAGCAATTGAAAATGGAGAAATCAGCATATAAAATTCATATTATTGGTGCAGGTGTTAGTGGTTTAATTGCTGCTCAAATTTTAGAAAACTATGGGTATCACCCTACCATTATTGAAGCTTCTAGTTCTGTTGGGGGCCGGGTTAAATCCGACGTTGTCAAAGGACATCTCTTAGACCGAGGTTTTCAAGTATTGCTTACTTCTTATCCTGCCGCAAAAAAATATTTAGACTACGATCGTTTAGAATTACAAAAACTTTTACCCGGTGCCACCATTTTTAAGAACGGCAAATCCCAGACCATTGGAGATCCTTTGCGCAAGATCTCTTTATTAATACCAACCTTACGCTCCTCTGTTGGTTCTTTTACTGATAAGGTGAAAATACTAAAACTGAATGCACTGTTAAAGAAAAAGAAAATTGAGGCTATTTTTAAAACGGAAGAAACAACAACCCTTCAATATTTAAAAGACTTTGGTTTTTCTAATGAAATTATTACTGACTTTTTCACACCTTTTTTTAGCGGAATTTTCTTAGAACCCCACTTGGAGACCTCTAGTAGAATGTTCGAATTTGTGTATAAGATGTTTGGAGAAGGCTTGGCCGTAATTCCGAAAAAAGGAATACAAGCAATACCAAATCAACTAAAAAGCAACCTTACGCAAACTAAAATTCGATTGAACAGCGCTGTTAAGCAAGTTAAAAATAATCTCGTTATTCTAGAAGATGGAGAAGAAATTAAAAGTGACTTCACCATTATAGCGACAGAGGCAAGTGCCCTAATTTCCAATTTAAAAAACCAAGAGACCCAATGGAAAAGTTGTGACACCCTCTACTTTGAATGCGAAAAAAGAGAAATTAATAAGCCCTTAATAGGATTGATCTCTGATAAAAATACGCTTATCAATAATATTTTCTACCCAACCAGTATTGCATCCAAGGCTCCAGGGGATAAGGAATTACTCTGTGTAACAATTGTAAAAAAACACGAAATCACGGAAACAGAACTAATCGCAAAAACAAAAGAGGAACTCAAAACATTCTGTGGGATTTCTGACCTTGTGTTCCTAAAAAGATACCAGATAAAGAAAGCATTGCCCGAATTAACAAATATACAATATGCTCTTTCGAGTACAGAAACACAGTTAAATTCGTCTTTATTTTTAGCAGGGGATCAATTGTTAAATGCTTCTTTAAACGCTGCTATGATCGCAGGGGAAAGAGCTGCTATGGGCGTAATTAAAACACTTGAGGACGGTTTGATTGCAGATGAGCTATCATTATAATTTAATTAAAATCAACTACTTTACTTATAAAATAGGCACTCGCCTAAAATAAATTTATTTTTTTGAGAGCATTTCTAGTGTTGCAACCGTTCTAAAACCCATATGATCTGAACCAGAATCTGTCGCTACCCCCATTTTTGAAGAAATCCTAAAACTTGAGCAATAAGAGTCATGACATAAAAAAGATCCCCCTTTCATTACGTGCTCTACTTGATATGGATTGCTTAAACTAAAAGACTTCTCCGCACCTTTAGGATTTACCAACAGTTTAGAACCCTCTAATTCTCGATAGTAATTTACATCGAAAAGATCCGCTGTAATCTCCCAAACATTCCCAGCCATATCGTATAACCCAATACTATTTGTTGGATACGATTTTACCGGAGCAATAAACTCAAAACCGTCTTTAGATTCGTTTTTTGTTGGAAAAACACCCTGCCAAGTATTGGATTGTGTATCTAACATTGTGCGATCATTTCCCCAAGTGAAAATGGCATTATCATTTGTTCCTTGCGCAGCCGCCTCCCATTCCGCCTCCGTTGGTAAACGTCTGTTTGCCCACCTACAGTAAGCTAGCGCGTCCTCTAAAGCAATATGAACAACAGGAAAGTTATCTTTTCCTTCAATTGTTGTGCTAGGCCCTTCTGGATGTTTCCAATTTGCGCCAATTTTCCAAGCCCACCATTGTTAATAGTTATTCATGTTTACCACTGCATTTATCTTTTTATTAAAAATCAAACTTCCAGGTTGTAAAATAGAATCATGTGGTCTTTGAATATTTTCAGGAAGCTGCTTTTTTATTTCTTCCTAATCAATATTTCGTTCGGCCACAGTAATATATTCTGTTGCCGCTACAAATTCGTTATACTGCTTGTTTGTCACTTCAGTAATATCAATATAAAAACCGTCAACCATCACGTCATGGACCGGTTTTTCCCTTGGCATCGCAAAATTATCTGAGTCTTTAGCGCCTTGCAAAAAAGTATTACTTTCTACCCAAATCATCCCATAAGGTAACTTTGATTCTATCGTATTCTTTGTTTTAGCCCTTTTAAAGTCTGCCTTCTTACAACTATAAAAGAGTACAAACACGAAAAGAATAAGTGGTAAAGGACTAAAAACTATTTTTTTATTTTTATCAGACATCTTTATTTTTAAAAGATTAAAAATATAATTGTTTTTTGGAGATATTTATTTGAAATTAATCTCCTGTTTTAAGCTTTGCATTCTCAAGTTCCTGCGAAGTCTTAACAGTAATAGTAAAATAAATTCAAACCTGTTAGGAGGTCTAAAAAGCTGTTACCTGGAAACGCACAATATCAAAATTATAAAAAAAGTTCCCTTTGATGGGTTTGGGTATATGACCACTCTATTAACTTCTTGTTTTGAGTTCACACCACCAAGAGTCTCATTTCTTGCTAATGTCACTATCTATAATTTATTCTCCAGTACATTCGACATTACTTAGCTTATTATAACTAAATACTAAACAATGGAATCATTGTCATTCCTGCAACACCTGCAACTGCATTCCTAATAAATTTAAGCATGACCGTTTTCGCTTTTACAAATAGCTATTTATTTTCCTTCAATCTTATAATTACCACCTTTAAAGGTGTACAATTTATACCATCCCTCTTTTTCTTGAGAGCTCACTTTTTATCCATTCATTGTAACTATATTCTGTTTGATTGGAATATATAAGACGGCTTCACTTCCACCTGGCACACTTAGTTCGATATCCATTCCTGACTTGATTTTTGTGATTTTTACAGCTACTTTCCCTGCGATGGTTTCATTGCTAGTTTCTGCAAATTCCAGACCTCCTAAATCAGGTTTTACCCTAAATTTCTTCCAAGCCGGTTCTAGAGGATACAATCCACAAACATATTGTACAAGAATAGTAAAACCACCACCACTCCATACATGGTTTGTAGAACCTCCGCTGTATCCATCTCTACCATCACCCCACCTTCAAAAAGGGTAGAGTGCATCTTGTTGTACGCCATAGGTTGAAAACGCTTTTTTAATCTTTCTGAACCATATTCCGATTCTCCCATTAAGAACAGAGCTTCACACACATACTTTTCCACGAAAGGACTGGCATATTGTTGTGGTTTTAGCGGTTTATAAATGGCTTTATAATTATCGGCATCTGCTAATTCTGCTACCACAGCAAGGGCTTGTTCTCAGTCATCAATATCGTCTTTGTAATTGTAAGATCTGTATTCCTCTCCTTTCCAAAACTTAGTATTGAATGCTATTTTGAAGTAACTCATAGTTGTTTCTGCTTAAGTCACTTGCGCCTGTTTACCTTTTAATTCAGACGTGTTTTTATAGCCTTTCAATGCCAAATAATACCATTCTATCATCAACAAATCTTTGTCTACATTAGTTCCCCAATCACCCCAATACCAACCTTTGCTATCCGCACCGGTCATTCTTTTACCAAGACTTCATTTTTATCTAGCTTCCAGACATTTAGATAGCACTTTACACCGTCGTACACCTTGGCAATAGTTTCTTTATAACCTGTATTTGTGTAGTAATTCCAAAAACCGTATTCACCGATACTTGCCAACATTTGTCCAAGTAGTTCTCTACCCAAGTTTCGAGCTGGCACGGGAGAAAATGGTACCGTCTTCTCGTTGCCAATTCATGAGTTCCAAGATTCCTTTTTGAGTAAGAAAACAACTTTCAGGATATAAAACGTAAAAAGATTCGACATTTTCGATGACCTTATCTCCCCACCACTACGTGCGTTCTCTGTTAGGGCAATCTATGCAGGTATCACGCATAGTAGCGTATAAAGTACGTTCTGCTTTTATCCACAATCTTTTATAAAAATCATCGCTACAATCAAAGCTTCCAGTAAATTCACTGGCATAACCAGTCTCCCTATATTGTAAATCCAAGACTTTAATTCCTTTAGGCAGGACGTAATACACTTCCTGGCAATTTATCCAACCCAAATTCTCGTGTGCTTGTACTCCCTTACGAGCCACATACTCACCTCGTACATTTTAGGTAATACCTCCTTCCTAATGATTAGTCAGGAGTGTTATTTCTTCACCTCCTTTGGCTTCTATTTTAAAATAGGCGGTTATTTGTGCATTATATGGTAATTTAAACAATTGTATCTCCTGTGCTTTTAAAAGGAAATGGCCTCTCATTTTCATATTTCTTCATTCCAAAATTTTTCCACTGTGGAATAGTGCGTTTCACGAGCTTATTCGAAGGTGCAACTGGAGGCTTGCCTAGTGATCGGGAGCCTCTCCATCCTTTAGTTTTTGCTTCCGCTTTAGTAAAATCAAAATTTCCTAAACCGGCATCATAACGAAGGCTTGACTCTGGTAATCTGAAATTGGGTAAGAGTAAACCAACCCTGCCGAGCTCCCTTCGGATGGAGGATTTCCAGAAAATATCCGTAAGCAACTCAAAAACAGACACCTTGCAATCGAAGATCAACGCAGCCTTACCACTGCTGTTGTGAGAGAAGCCGTCTTTCCCGAAGTACCATACTAAAATGAAAATATCATTATCACCGGTTTTTAAATAGGGTGTAATATCCACCTCGTCTTAATAAGTATCAGCTGATGAAGGACCTCGTTTGAGTTGTCCTTCAAAGACGGCCAATTCTCCGTTTATCCACATCCAGTATTTGGAGTCGCAGGAAATCTTAGCTAAAGCCACACTTGGTACTTCTACAACTTTAGATGTTTTGTTATAAGCTGTCCAGTTATTTGTTCCGTTTTGTTGCTCAAATGCTGATATCCATTGGGCTTTCCAATTTATAGTCGAATTGCCATTATTATTCTAATAGTTGCTAAATAAAAAATGAATAGAAACGCTGTCAAAGTTGCTCTCTGTTTAGAGAAGTGTTTCTTCATTTTCACCTTGTTGTTTTTATTATTCATAATTTAATTTTTTTGTATAAATAAGATTATGAGATGGTACTAACTCTATCCTTTTGCTGTTGGTTAAAGACAAAATATTAATTCTATTTTCATGGTTACTGCACTAATCAATACTAAATGGATTTAATCCCATTTTAAACTTATCAAAATCGTTGATACCATTGTTATTCAAGTCTGTATCAAATTTATTCTCGACACCGTCTCCATCTGCATCGACTTCGATTTCCAAAGCATCGGCAAGACCAACATTGTCGCTGTCCCGTGTAATCTAGCTCTTTTGAAAGGCATTACCAGAGAACTCAATGATTTCAGTATTGTTAAGTTGGAACAACCCTTTTTCTTAGGTTTTCTATTACTATGTGCAAATTTATTGCAATCATGCCTACCCCGTTGAAGTTCTTAACTTGAAGAGCCCATATTCCATCAGAAAGATTAAGCAAACAATTCTTTACAATAAGCTAAGGTATTTACAACTAGTTGTAATTTTTGGAAAGACAGGTAGTAACCTTTAATCTAAATTGAATAAATCTACAAAAGCTACATTATCAAAAATAACGCGTTGCGATGGAGGCCCTTCAATTCCGCAGCTTCTTAATACCTGATCCAGACCTTTTCCGTTATTAATAATGGCACCATTCCTTGCTGTCGTGTGTTGGTGTGTTAAAATTGCTCGTTGCAGTTGAGTTTCGAACGAGCTGTTCTGAATAATGGCTTCATTTTCTGCTTGCAAATAAATCCGCGTGCCTACCTTCAGGTTTTTAATGTCTTTGTCTAAAGTAAGCCAGCCCCTGCGATGGTTGATATGTTCAAAATCTATAATCACCGCCATAGATAACTCCTTATTTTCTTCTGCATCAAAACCATAACCTTTTTGACAATGCCAAGATTAGTGTTATTATTAGTATCCATTTGGGCCCTTATTTTGCTTTTTGAGGCTACTTCTTCCACTTTACCAGCTGACATTTTGATATGGATAGCATCATCCAGGGTACCTTCGATATGACAATTCGCAATAAGTGGTTGACTTTCATTTCCTTTTAGAGGAATTCCATCACTATAACTGGCCAATACTCGCCCGGATCGTCAGGTAATTATCAAACCTCGAATGACCAAATCTAAGGTACTTCTAGCATTTACCGTCATTTTGGGTGACGCAAAGGAAATGACGTTTTCAATGGTAATTTTGTCCAAATGATTCACTTAAATATTGGAATAGTTTGCTATATAATGCTCTCCAAATTCGGAAGATTTTAACGCTAAATTATATACACCCTCCATGGCTAGTGGCCATTCTTTCATTCCAAAATAATCACTGGTACTTGCCCTATTCTCAAAGTGCACCCGGTAAGTTACCGCATGCGTATTATCCCCAAAATCCTTCACCCCTGATATCCGAGAATGTCCCTGGGGGAACTTTAAGCTTTCGTCAGTAATGGTGCTGTTGTCAAAAACCCGGACATCCGTTCTACAGCTATCATCTCTGACAAAAGGTTGGGGGTAAACATCATCAACCTGAAATTCAAGATACCCATTTGAATTATCAATTTTTGCAACTCTGCTTTGTGTAAAAGGCTATAGAGAATAGTCAATTTGGAAATCTCGTATGGTAACATTTTTTGAACAATTGAGTTCAAAAGGTCCGCGATAAGGATCAACCAATGACAAGCAGTTATCCTCTTCTACTATTAAGTTGTTGACATGTTCCATAAACAGGCCTCTCGCCAGGTGATTTTCTTGCTTCCCTATATAATAGGTAGCATCTTTCTGAAAAACAATTTTCGCCAGACGATTAAGCGCCAGAGCTTTTTCAAATAATTTCCTGAGTTCATGGCCATCGTCGGTTTTTCCATCTCCAAATACTCCGAAGCCTTCAATATTTAATATTAGTTGAGGTTTCTTTGTTGTTTTTTTTGTTTGTACCGAAGAAATCAGGGTCAACACTTTAATTTTTTGGATGATTAATATGTGTTGTTTCCTTTTATTACTTCCTTTAAATTTTTATCAAATCCTTCTTTGAGACTTTTAACAAAAAAATAGGCAAGAATACGGGTTGTTAATCTTGGTATTCATTGCCTACTTCAAAACTAACTTAACTAGCTGTTTTTTATAATATCATCTATATTAATATCTAGAGTTTGGTCAAGCTTTCCTTACATTAACTTGATTTGCAGGATCCATCCAAACAGGTTTTTTTTCTTAAACATTTATATTAAAACACTTTTAATAATCAAGATTTTCGAACAAGAAAAGCCTAACATCTCTGGAAAGCTTTTTTGGACCCCGACTAACACGAGCGCAAACTTTTTAAAGCATATAAAAAACGGTTATTAGATATTGTTCCAAAATAAAATTGTGAAAAATTTCAAAGAAAAAAACTCGTAACCTGTTAAATTGAAATTTCTACTATTGGCGCTTGCACACAATAGCTCTAACAGTTTCGTTAAAATTTTAAAGGAATTTTTAACATCTAATGAAGAGAAATAAATAAAACTTCTCTTTTATCCTCATGTGATAACTAGTTTACTTTTGTCTGACGTTACACAATAAATCCAAGAAAAAACTGCTCTAAATTATCAATCAAAAGTAAAAGGCTTGAGGCTAAACGGAATAAATATTACTTTTAAAAATAGTGAGTTTATGGCATCTAACTAAGGATAGAAAAGAATCCCTAATTCATAATATTTTATTAAATAATTATGCTGTTTTGCAAAATATGAAAACGTATATTCGCAGTGCTATGGTGTTATTTTAAATTATATAGTGACTAACACTAGATAATGTTTTATTAATAAAGACGGGTATATTCGTCATTAGATTCTTTCCTACGAAAAGTTTAAAGAAATATTAGAACAAAAAATTAAAAAGGTCACTTCGCAAACAAGCCCCTTCAACAGCAACAAATAAGCCTTTTAAACAAGTTTTAATAGGATTTTTTTACACTCAATTCCTGTGCCCCATGGATAATATGAAATCAGAAATAAAACCAAACATCCTTATCGTAGATGACGATGCTACTAGTTTATCCTTACTTGAAACTATATTAAAAGAACTAGATGTAGTTATCATAAAGGCTTTATCAGGGCATGAAGCTTTGTCCAAAATAGAAGATCAAGAAATTGCATTAACATTACTTGATGTAAATATGCCGGATATGAATGGGATTGAACTTGCTGAAATTATCCAGAATGATGAAAATAGAGAAAAAGTTCCAATTATTTTTATTACGTCCCATGTTAAAAAGGACCTTGAGTTAGAAAAATGTTATAAATCAGGTGCAGTCGATTTTATACTTAAACCGGTAGTGAAATTTATTCTATTAAGCAAAGTAAAACTTTTCTTGGAGTTGTACCGACAAAAGAAGCAAATTCTTAAAGATTACATAGAGTTAGAAAAAACAAAACATGATAAGGTTTTACTTGCACAAGTAGAGAAAGCCTCACATACTGGTAGTTGGCGCCAAAATATTAATTCTGGACATATTCGTTGGTCTGATGAAATGTATAAAATATTTGACCTTGATGAAAACTTAAATAACGAAAATTTGTTGGATGTATTTATTAATGCAATCCATCCTTATGATAAAAATAGAATCGAAAAAATACTAGCAAAAAATATTACTGGTGCTATTTTTCGAGTAATGAACTACAGAATTGTTCGAGGTGATGGCAGTATTAGATCTGTGCATGCGCTGTGGGGGCGTGAATATAGCGACTCAGGTCAATTAATAGCGCAATTTGGATTTCTACAAGATATTACAGAGCAAAAGATAGCTGAAAATACAATTAAAGAGTCAGAAAAAATGTATCGTACTTTGCTGAATGCCTCACCAGAGGGTATTTTTATTATGGACCTGAAAGGACGTATTACAGAAATTTCAGATATTATTCTCGAAATCTTTGGGGCTGGTGATAAAAGTGAATTTATAGGGGTCCCTTTTTTTAATTTTATTCCTAGTACTGAAGTACAAAAAATGAAAGAGATCTTGAGCAATGCAAAATCAGAAGGGTTAATTCAAAATATCGAATTTATCCTAACTCGTAAAAATCAGTCTCAGTTTATCTGTGAACTAAGTATCACACTTATTCAAGAAGCTGATGGAAGACCTGACGCCTACATGGCCATTATCCGAGATATTTCTCAACGAAAGAAAATCGAACAGCAACTAAACAGATCAGAACGTATGGCTAGTCTTGGGGAAATGGCATCAGGTATGGCCCATGAAATTAACCAACCTTTGCTTTCCATTACTTTAGGTATTGAAAACCTATTTATGAAGATAGAGAATTTAAAGGCGGTGGATGAGAGCTACTTTAATAAAAAATCTGAAAAAATATTTGAAGATATTTTAAGAATAGGAAGAATCATTGACCACGTTAGAGCATTTTCACGAGATCATGACGAATATATTTCTACCTCCTTTGACATCAATGAAAGTATTAATAATGCTATTTCCATGATTTCAGAGCAATTCAAACATCACGGAATTACTTTGGATCTCCAACTTGATAATAATATCCCCTCTATCATTGGAAACACCTACAGGTTTGAACAGGTGATTCTTAACTTGCTGACAAATGCAAAAGACACCTTGCAAGAAACAAAAAAAACTTCCAAGTCAGATTTTAAAAAAACAATCGTTATCCGAACTTATCATGACGATTATTCAAATTTTATAGAAGTTAAAGATAACGGAAACGGAATTAAACCTGAAGTTATCGAACGAATTATGCTTCCTTTTTACACCACAAAAAGTGCAAGTAAAGGAACTGGACTTGGTCTGTCTATTTCATTCGGAATTATTAAAGAGCTAAAAGGAAGTATCGATGTTGAAAGCAATCCTGAATCGGGAACTACCTTTAAAATAAGTGTTCCTATTCCAGAAATTAAAGATAATATTAAAATCACTACCCACAAAAATGAATAAACTAACTGTTCTTGTTCTTGATGATGAAAAACGCTTTACTGAAGAATTAACTGAATTCCTTGAGAATTCGGGTTTTCAAACTTTTGAAGCAAATTCGGCGGCTCAGGGATTGTCGCTTCTCAAAAAACAATCCATTGATTTGTTGATTTTGGATGTTCGGTTGCCTGGTGTAAATGGATTGGATATTCTAAAAAAAGTAAAAGTAAAATACCCCAACATGGAGGTAATTATTGTTTCAGCACATGGAGATATGGACACGGTGATTAAAGCTATGCGCTCAGGTGCCATTGACTATTTACGCAAGCCATTTCGCCATATCGATATCCGAATCGCAATTGAGCGCACCGAAAAATTTCTATTTCTGCAACGCAAAGTAAAGCAAATGGAAGAAAAAAACTCATTGATTTCTAAAAATCTAGAGGACCGGATTGAGCGTCATTTTATTGGAATAAGCCCTCAAATAAAAGAAGTATTAGACATGGCAATGACTGCCTCAAAATTTCCGGATACCAACGTTCTCATAACAGGAGAAAGTGGAACTGGAAAAGAAAATATTGCGAGAATCATTCACTTTGCCAGCAAAAGAAAAGATAATATGTTTTGTGCAGTAAACAGCAGCGCAGTAACCGATTCGCTTATGGAAAGCGAGTTCTTCGGACATAAAAAAGGCTCCTTCACTGGCGCTTTAACCGATAAAAAAGGTTTTTTTGAAACGAGTGACGAAGGCACTTTATTTCTAGATGAAATTGCAGATATGCCTATGAATTTACAGGCAACAATGTTAAGAGCTATCGAAGAAAAGAAAATCACAAGAGTTGGAGAAACACAACCTATTGCAACCGATTTTCGAATTATTTCTGCCACCAACCATATCTTAGATGATTTGGTCGAAGAAAAAAGATTCCGATTAGATCTTGTTCACCGTCTTAATACATTGCATATACATCTACCAACCTTAAGAGAAAGACCAGAAGACATTAAACCACTCCTCCTTTATTTCGCCGAAGACTTCTCTAGGAAACTTAACAAGCCAAGCCCCATTATTGATGAAGAAGTTTTTCAAACATTAAAATCTTATCCTTTTCCAGGAAATGTAAGAGAACTGAAAAACATAACCGAACGTGCAATTATCCTCAGCAAAGGAAATACACTTGGGGCGAAAGATTTTCCAGTGAAAATAAAAATCAAATCAACACAACCTGAAAAGGGCACAAACTTGAATTTAGAAAAAAATGAAGCTAAACTGATACAACTTGCATTGAATAACTGTAATAATAATCAAATTGCTGCAGCTAATGCATTGGGTATTCAACGAATGGCACTTGCAAGAAAAATACAAAAATATAAAATAAGTCTTACAAATAAGGAAGGTCAAAAATGAGCATAGTGCTCATTTTTGAGCATATTTACACCCTCAAAAACAGAAGTAAATTGCACTTTTTTTTTAATATATATATATTTATTAGTGCTAACTCACTACCACAGTGATGTTCATAATTATATTTGAAAATAAGCAAGATTTGTATAGTTTTTTGGCATACTAATTGGATATAGGGAATCATTGATGAGGAAGGCCGTCACTCATAACAAAGCACGGTTTAAAATTAATAGTTAAATAATTATCATTATGGCAGTAGAAAAAACAGTAGGATCGTCAAGTTTAGTAGAAGTAGTTGACCGTATTCTTGACAAAGGAGTAGTTGTAGATGCGTATGTACGTGTATCTTTAGTTGGTATCGAACTAGTTGCTATCGAAGCAAGAATAGTTGTAGCATCTGTTGAGACTTACTTAAAGTATGCAGAAGCAATTGGATTAACCGCTAAAGCTGCATAAGCAGTAAAAGTGAGTAATTAAGTTAAAGAGTTCTCTTGCCAACCGTCCTTTATTTGTTCGCAAAGAAAAGCATGATTCGCCAAGCAGCTCTTAATTTAATTTAAAAATGCTATTTAAAAGAATTACCTCGAGCTAGAGCATCGGAGAATTAAGTCCTAAATTGATGACACATAAATACTTATATCTTACATGAGAACCGATAACAAAAACCACTCTACCGATTTTATAGAGACCCTACTTACAAGTTTTGAGGAACGGATACAAAAAATAGAAACTACTTTTAGTTCTTCCGAATCCCTTATCGAATCATCCAAAGCTTTATTGGTTGATTTCCAACAGTCCCTTAAGAGACTTAAAAAAGAAAGAAAGACATTAAATAACAAACTTCGAGAAAATCTTGCAAAAATAGGTTCATTGCGCAAAAATGATTACGATAGCATGATGGGCGAACTTTTTCAACTACTTGAAGAAAAAGAAAAAGAAGCTGAAGATGAATTTCACCACTATATAGAATATCAAAAGACAATGGTTAATCTATTGCGTCAAGGTGTTCTTCAAATAAAAAATATTGGACAGAACGATAACAAAAAAAATGTTGAAATTTTTAAATTAGAATTAGAAACTATTTTAAAAGTACAGCAAGAAAAGAAAGAATACGCGATTATTAAATTTTTAGAACTTCAAGAGATACATAAAAAAATCACTCATAGTTTTAACGAATTAATTAATCAAGATACCCATGTGTTTTGCAAAGATCTTAAAAATGTAAAAAAACACTTATTAGAAGAAATTAAATAACTTAAAACCTTTTAAAACTAAACGTTATGAGTATAGCAGAACAAATGAAAAATCTTAGTGATGATATCCTATCATCGTATAAACAAAGAGCAGCAGAATTTCAACAAAGACTAAAAGACAATGCTGAAATTAATAAATCAGTCCAAGAAACACTTGACGGTTTCCGGAAAGACCACATAGAAACAGCTACTTCTTTGCGCGCGAATGCAGATAGTTTACGTGCAAATTTAGCACAGGGACAAAAAGAACGATTGAATTCGTTCAAACAAATGATGAGCGGCATCCATGGGTCTATTTCTCAGATTCAAAATGAGGTGAATGAAATTAAGACTTCTACAACCAGTATGCTTAGCAATTTTTCAGCTGACCAGGATACGGCAGCGGCGAAACTTCACAAAGAACTAGCTCAAAACCAAACTAACCGTTCAAATTGGAATAGCGCACGCTTAAAGGATTTTGGCGATTTCATGTTCAGTACGAATAAAAAAATCAATGATATCAGAGAAGAGGTGAAAGATATTTTTGGTTTTACCGATAAATTATTGAAACAATTTTCAGACGACCGAACTGAAATGACTGCTAGCATGAGAACCGATCTAAAGGCAAATCTCACAGAAAGAGTTGAATACACTAAAAACATGCTTGGGCAATTTACCAAAAGCCTTGTAGAAACTAGAGAGGAGAATCAGAAAATGGCAAAAGCTTTGCAGCTTGACTTAAAAAAATCAAGCAAGGACCTTTCAAATAGCGATGCAAAACGTTTGGCGGATTTTGAAATCACATTTACTGGAATACAGAATAGAGTTCATGAAATTCAAACATATGTTAATACATTTTTGACTGAATTTTCTACAGATAGAAAAGAAGCAGTACATACATGGAGTAAATTAGCAGAGGCAATAGCCCGTTTAGGAGAAATACCCGTTCACGAAATAAAAAAGACCGCAGTTAAAGCGGTAAAACCAGAAGTAAAAAAGGTTGAAGTAAAGCAAGAAATTATCGTTGAAAAAGTAATTGTTTCAGAGGCTGACTCGAAAACAGCAGCGCCAATAGTAAACGACGTAAAAGTTGAGCCATCTAAAAAAGAGCTTACGCTAGAGGAAAAAGTTTTGAAGTATTTGAACTCACATAGAAAAGGAGTTAAAGTTTCTGATATGGAAAAGCCTTTTGGCGAAACGAGGATGAAAATAGGTTTTGTTAGTAAAAAATTACTTGACGAAGGAAAGGTTAGAAAAGTAGAAAATCTTTATTATCCGTTAACTAAAAAATAACGGAAATGAGCACAAAAATAGAATGTACTTATTGCAGTGGACAAGGAAAAGACCCTTTTCAATTGCTTTCAGATATCTCGAAGTGCCAAGTCTGCAGCGGATTGGCAGTGGTGGAAATAAATGCACCTTTTAGGCCCTGTGTTTTTTGTGCGGGTACAGGTAAGAATCCTTTAGGAGCTAGAGTTCCTTGCATCGTTTGTAAGGGAAAAGGGAATAATTCAATTACTAGTGAAGTAGTTTGTGCAAAATGTATTGGAACTGGTAGGGCAGTCGATGGACTTCCTTGTACAAGTTGTAAGGGAATAGCATATAAATAATAAAAGACGTAAAACATGAGTAAAGAAAGTAACGCAGTATTAGCACCAGAACCACAAGTTGATTTTGTTGAGACTCCATATATTGCCGACATTACAAACCGAGCACAAACGTATATCAAAGCAGGGTTTCCAGTACATTTAAGAGGGCCTTCGGGAACAGGGAAGACAACAATTGCCTTGCATCTAGCAAGTAAGCTTGGAAGACCTGTTGTAATGATACACGGGGATGCAGAATTTAAAACTTCGGACCTTGTAGGTGCCGAAAGTGGATATAAGATTAAAAAAGTAGATGATCGTTTTATACACACCGTGCATAAGTATGAGGAAGATTATTCTAAACAATGGCAAAGTAATCGACTTACTTTAGCTGTTCAAAATGGCTTTACTCTAGTTTACGACGAATTCACACGATCACGCCCGGAAGCCAATAATATATTGTTACCTATTTTACAGGAACGTATGATGACCACACAGTCCTCGAAGGGTGGAGAAACGTATATCAAAGCACATCCCGATTTTTGTGCAATTTTTACTTCAAATCCTGAGGAATATGCTGGTGTTAACAGAACACAGGATGCACTTCGTGACAGAATGGTAACCATAGACATAGATCATTTCGATTATGAAACAGAATTACAAATTGTTATGGCAAAATCACAGCTTTTTCAGGAAGACTCTGAAAAAATCGTAAAAATCGTGAGAGGATTGCGAGAATCTGGAAAAACCGAATTTGATCCAACTATAAGGGGTTCCATTATGATTGCAAAAACAATGGCCACGCTAGAAACAACACCTAGTGAAAGTAAAGAGTTGTTTTCAACAATTTGCCAGGATATTCTGTCTTCAGAAACCAGTCGTATCGGTTCCAAAACGAATCAAGACAGAGTAAGAGTCATTGTAAAAGATCTAATCGAACAATATTATTAATATTGAATTGCTAATAATTTAAAAAAAAACCATACATTATGAAAGGTTCAACTTCATTAAAAGGTATCCGCAGTATTAAATCGATGCAAAGTATTAAAAAAGATGCTGAGGATACTGGAGATAGTCCCGATTTTTTAAAGCTTTATTTACTTGAAATGGAACGTATGCGACTGCAAAAAGAGAAGAAACGCATTCTATCAAAAATGGAGCCCATAAATGCAAGGTTAAAAGAAATATCAAAATATTATGCAGCTTCTCTCGGGAGTCAAATAAATAAGGGCTCAGATAAAAATTTAGATACAGCTCAAGAAGAGCAGAAACCTCAATGGGAAACTGTTAGAATTAATTATTAAAAATAAGCATTATTTATGCCAGAAAATATTTCCCATTCCGTTAATTCCACCAACCTAGCAGATATTCTCGAAAGGGTCCTAGATAAAGGAATTGTAATCGCTGGGGACATCAAAATACAAATTGCTGATATTGACTTACTTACAATAAAAATTCGTCTCTTAGTGGCGTCAGTAGATAAAGCAAAAGAGATTGGAATTAATTGGTGGCAAGAGGACACTTTTTTGTCTTCTACAGCTCATGAAAGTGAATTAAAATTGCAAAATAAAGAGCTACTGGAACGAATAGAGAAACTGGAAGCAGCTAACAAAAGTTAAAAACTTCCTAATGAAAGCATTCAATTAAATTTAAAATAAGAAATTATGGAGGATAAAAAAAACGAGAATGATTCGAGTTTTGATATGCTGGGATTAGGAGGCATATTTAAAGGGTTTGAAAAATTAGTGGATCTTGCTGGGAAACTTCAGGATCAAAATGAAATAAACAAAGAAGGAGAGATTAACCTTGATCAGCTTAAAAAAGGTATGAAAGGCGTTTACGGCTTCACCATCAAATCTGCAGCCGCAGGAGGAAAACCAAGTGTTGAAACCTTTGGGAATATAAAAAAAACACCTGAAGGTCCGAAAGTGGAAGCGGAACGTGAGCCAATGACAGACCTGTTTGATGAAAAAGATGAAATCGTTATCATTGCTGAAATGCCTGGTATAGAGGAAAGTGATGTGATGATTGATTTAAAGGGAGACATGCTTGACATCTCAGCAGAAAGAAATACTCGAAAATATCGCAAAGAGCTATTACTTCCCTTAAAAGTAGCTCAGGAAAAAATGAAAGTTAAATACAATAATGGCATACTTGAAATTAGAATAAAAAAATAGAAAGATGGCACTCTCAGGTTTAGATAATACTAATCTTAAACTAATCCTTGTTGGAGGAAAAGGTGGAGTAGGTAAAACCAGCTGCGCAACCTCAATCGGCCTTGAGTTATCAAAAACTCATAAAACTCTGATCATTTCTACAGACCCAGCGCACTCCATTTCGGACTGTCTGGGGCAAAAAACAAGAAATGGAATTCATTTTATTGATGGTGATGAAAACCTTGCAGTAACCGAAATATTTGCAGAACAGGTGTATGCCGACTTTAAAGATAAACACGAAGAGGAATTAAGAGGTCTTTTCGAAACTTCAACCAAGCTTGATTCTGAAGATATAGATGATTTACTAAAATTATCTATTCCTGGAATTGATGAAGTAATGAGTTTAATGACTATTATTGATATTATTGAAAAAGGTGAATTTGACAAATATGTCGTAGATACAGCGCCAACTGGGCACGCATTGCGCATGATTTCTTCTCCAAAAGTATTAGATGAATGGATTAAGGTAGCAGCAAGAATGAGGTGGAAATACCGCTATATGGTAACCAGTTTTTCAGGTACTTACACAGAAGACAAAACAGATGCATTGCTTCTTAACCTTAAAAAGACCGTGAAAAAAATTGAGCGCTTGTTTCGTGATGTTAGTCAATGCGAATTCATTCCCGTGTGTATTCCTGAATCGATGGCAGTTTTGGAAACCAACCGTTTAATTGCGAGTCTTGATAGCTCTAATCTATCGGTTCGGCAAATGATTGTGAACAATGTATTGCAATCTGAAGGTTGTAGTTTTTGTAGGGAACGGCAAAAAGAGCAGCAAAAATACCTCTTGCAGATTAGTGAAACCTATCCGAAACTAAACAGGGTCATCATGCCGCTATTTGCTAGTGAAATTAAAGGTTTCGAAAAATTGAATCAAATGAGAAAGTTGCTCTTTAAGTAGAAAAAATAAATATGTAATCTCAATTATTATGAAATCTTCTCAAAATACATTTATTCTTAAGGTTAAGGAGGCACTTGTAAAAGATGTTGGTAGAGCCATCGCAAGAATGGACCCTAAAGATATGAAAGCCAATAGCTTTGAGCCGGGAGATATTATTATTATTAAAGGTAAGCGTACAACTCCGGCAAAGGTAATGCCTTGCTATCCAGAGGAAAGAGGAAAAAAAATTCTTCAAATCGATGGTATTACGAGAGAAAACACCCAAGCAGGCATTGATGAGAAAATAAGTATTGAGAAAACGATCTACAAAACAGCTGTAAAAATAAGGCTCCAACCTGACACTGGTAGCGGTTCGCAAAAGAGTAATGACGCCAAATATATCGGTTCACTTATCGATGGCTTACCAATATCAAAAGGTGACAAAATAAGGGCTAATCTATTTGGGTCTCGATCAATCGATTATATTGTAGTGGATACAACACCTTCAGGTATTGTGGTGATCAACCCCAATACCAAAGTAGATTTGAACTTACCAAAACAAGGCAAAAATAAATCATCTAAAGTATCTTATGAAGATATTGGCGGCCTTGGAAATCAAGTACAACGCATCAGAGAAATGATTGAACTTCCGCTAAAATACCCGGAGGTTTTTGAACGATTGGGTATTGATCCTCCCAAAGGTGTTTTCCTTTATGGACCTCCAGGAACCGGAAAAACCTTAATTGTAAGGGCAGTGGCTAGCGAAACAGATGCCTATTTCTTACATATTTCCGGTCCAGAGATCATGGGTAAATTTTATGGTGAAAGTGAAGAACGTTTGCGTAAAGTTTTTGCGGATGCCCAAGCGCATGCACCTGCTATCATTTTTATTGATGAAATTGACGCTATTGCTCCCAAAAGAGAAGATTTGGGAGGGGAAAAACAAGTTGAAAAACGCGTTGTAGCACAGCTTTTGTCTTTGATGGATGGATTGGAGTCGCGTGGAAAAGTAATTGTAATTGGGGCAACGAATATTCCCAATACAATTGATCCGGCATTGCGCCGTCCTGGTCGGTTTGATAGGGAACTTTCTGTTTCAATTCCTGATAAAAAAGGACGGCTTGAGATTCTTGAAATTCATACCCGTGGAATGCCGTTAGCAATAGATGTAAGTCTTGAAAAATTAGCCGAAATAACACACGGTTTTGTAGGTGCTGATCTTGAAGCTTTAGCACGTGAAGCTGCAATGACAACGCTCCGGAAAATTTTACCGAATATTGACTATGAATTAGCAGAAATTCCCTACGAATTATTAATGAAACTTGAAGTTTCCATGGACAATTTTTATGACGCCATGAAAGAGGTAGAGCCCTCTGCTATACGTGAAGTGTTTGTGGAAGTACCTGATGTTAAATGGGATGATGTTGGAGGACTTAACGAGATTAAAGAAGCGCTAAAGGAGGCCATAGAATGGCCATTAAAATATGCTGAGTTATTTCGCAAGGCAGACACAAACCCTCCTAAGGGAATTATCTTATATGGCCCACCTGGTACTGGGAAAACGTATCTGGCAAAGGCTGTAGCCAGTGAGAGTGGGGTTAATTTTATTTCTGTTAAAGGTCCCCAAATTATGAGTAAGTATATTGGAGAATCAGAAAAAGGAGTCAGGGAATTATTTAAAAAGGCCAAACAGGCTGCACCTACCATTCTTTTTCTTGATGAGATAGATAGCCTTGTACCTCGTCGAAATAGCGAAAGTTCAGGTGCCAACGTTACCGATAGGGTAATCAGTCAATTTCTAACTGAAATGGATGGAATTGAGGATCTTAAAGGAGTCGTTGTATTAGCAGCCACTAACCGCATAGACTTGATTGACCCAGCGCTATTAAGAAGCGGCAGGTTTGATTTACTCTTTGAAGTACCAGCTCCAGATGAAAAAACCCGAGAAAATATATTTAAAATCCATACCCGAAATAAACAGCTACAAAAAAATATAAATTTAAAAAAATTAGCGAAAGAAACAGAGGGTATGGTAGGTGCGGATATTGAATTTATTTGCAGAAAGGCGTCTGTGACAGCGATACGTGAAATAATTGACATCTCTGAAGGTTTGGAAGCAGATCCAAATGTAAACATTGTTATTAAAAAAGAACACTTTGAAGAAGCGGTCCAACTTGTCAAAACACAAAATAAAATAAAATAAAATAAAAGAAAAGAAAATTAAAGATAAAAAATGGAAAAAGGTATTATTGATAAAAGCTTATATATTTATGGATTTGTTCCAAATGATTATGATGATGAACAATTAAAACAATTAGAAAATATTGGTGTAACTACCATCTCGTTTCAAAAGATATCAGCAATTGTATCCCAAAAAGAGATGGTAACTATTAGCGAACTAAACACGGAAACACTAGCTAAGTTGATGATTCATCATCAGAACACCATAGAAAGGCTCATGAATATAAGATTTAATTCAATCATCCCGATGCGTTTGGGTACCTTCTGCCATGATAGTTTAGAATTAATCGGGATCCTTGAAAAAGAGTACGATTTGATTAGGGAGACTACTGAAAAAGTGCATAATCTTGTTGAAATTGAAGTTATTTCAACTTGGGCTAATTTTAGTCAAATTATGTCTGAAATTGCAGTAAATCCTGAAATTGTGGAAATGAAAGAAAAAAGCCTTAACAATGAAAATGGAATTACACAGGCCGATCAGTTAAACCTTGGTTATCTTGTTAAAACTATGCTTGACGGGTTACAATCTGGATATGCAACAAAGATTACGGAAACTTTTAGTGCCCTTTATGAAAGCACAAAGCAACATGAGTTGATGGATGATCAGATGGTTTCAAATACTGCTTTCTTGATACACCGAAGTAAGTTGGGTTTATTTGAAAAAGCTTTAGATGTATTGGATGAAAGTTTAAATGGGAAACTTAATTTTAAATTCGTAGGACCGCTTCCGTGTTACAGTTTTTATACCATGGAATTGACAAGGCTGTCTATTGAGAAAATAGAATCCGCTAAAAAAGAACTAGGATTGGACGATTTTACTTCCGAAAATAGCATGCAACAAGCGTACCTCGATAAAGCAAAGCTATTACATCCAGATGCGAATACAGGAGAAGACGCTACCATAGTCTTTAATCAGATTAAAAAAGCACACAAAACCCTACAAGACTTTGCAGATGTCCTAAAACCAGCATCAAAAGAGGAACCATTTTCGTTGCAGAGAGATGTAGTAATCAAAAATGCATTATTTTTAAAAATAAAGGAATAATATGGAAAGAGACGGTAAATATATTTATTGCATCATTGCCTCAGATTACGACACTAATTTTGGACCCATTGGGATTGGAGATCGTGGTGATTTAGTAACTACGATAGGTTATGACGGATTGTGTATGGTGGTAAGTGACCATTCTATCAACGATATTGAGGTGAATCCTAAAAACATCCTCTCGCATCAGAAGGTAATAGAAGAGGTAATGAAAGAATTTAATAGCATACTACCCTTAAGGTTTGGTAATATTGCAGCAACACCTGATGAAATACGAAATCTACTTAGCGGAAGGTATCGTGAGTTTATGGAACTGCTGCGCACCTTTGAAAATATGGTAGAAATAAATGTTAAATGTACTTGGAATAATATAGATTTAATCTTTAAAGAAATCGAACAAGAGAATGTAGCTTTCAAAAAAATAAAAGAGGATCTTAAAAAAGAGCCCGACGTAAGTAAGAAAAATAAAAAAAGAGCTGAAGCTGGTAAAATGGTTCAAATAGAGCTTCATAAAAAAAATGAAAAAGAGGCAAAATCTGTGATGAATGCTTTTAAAAGGGCTACTATTGACTATAGAACCAACAAAATAACCAATGATGCTACGTTCTTTAACACTGCTTTTTTGGTAAACAGTGGTAGAGAAAAAGAGATTGATAATATTATGACAGATATTGGTGAAGAATATAAAGATCGTATCGATTTCAGCTATACTGGTCCTATGCCAATTTTTAATTTTATTGACTTAAGGATATTTCCAGAAAAGTGGGAAACCTTAGGATAAGTTATGAATGTCAAATAATTAATATAAAACTGAAAATATAGTGGATAGAGATAAAGAAAGAAAAGGTATCTATTTGTATTGCATTATTAGGCATACCGATACAGTAATCGAATTTGGACCAATCGGTATTGGCGCTCGTAAAGATAGAGTGTATACAATCAGCTACAAAGATATAAGCATGGTTGTTAGTCAATCGGCGACGATGAGATATGAGGCGAGACGGATTAACTTAACAGGGCATACACTGGTTTTAGAAGAGGTAATGAAAGAATTTTCTGTTCTCCCAGTAAGGTTTTCAACAATAACTGACTCTTGTGATGAATCAAAAGTTTTAGAAATTCTTGAGAAAGACTACGATAAATTTTCTAATTTACTTGAAGAAATGAAAGATGTAAAAGAGCTGGGATTAAAAGTATTGGCGCTCGAAAAGCCTATTTATAAATATATTTTAGAGAAGTATCAAGATATTCGTGCATTGAAAGAAAAGCTGGCTAAATTGGATCCTGAAAAGGCGCATTATCAGTTGGTAAAAATTGGAGAGATGGTTGAAAAGGCACTTGCGAAAGAAAATTCTAATTTTAGTGATGATATTGTAGAGGTGTTAACACCGTTGTCGGATGAAGTGAAGATTAATGACAATTATGGTGAACGGATGCTCTTAAATGCAGCGTTTCTAATAAAAAATGAAAATGAGGGTCAATTTGATAAGGCTATCAATGCTTTGGATGAACAATACGGAGATCTTTTGTCTTTTAAATATGTAGGTACCTTGCCACCTTATAATTTTGTAACGTTAGTTATCAACACATAAAATTATTATGATAATTAAAGGAATTGTCTTCATTGCGAAAAAAATAGATGAATTAATACAAAGGGAAATATCTGACGAGGGTCTTATTAAAGAACGTCTTATGGCATTGCAATTAAAATTTGAGATGGATGAAATTACGGTAGAGGAATACGACTCGCAAGAAGATGAACTACTCGACTTAATTGAAAATATAAGACTTAATAAGGAAAACGATCAATAATTTAAAATCTTTTTTAAGAAGGATAGATAGAGTATCGTGTTAGAATGCAAAAAATATAAAATAATTCCCAGTGTTAGATTTTTTTTGGTGGTACTAAAATAACCCATTATAAATAATGTGCCCAGATTAAAGCGAATTCTGCCTAAATGCCTTCAAAAACAAATTGTATCTAAGATTCGGAAATTGGAAAAATAAAGAAATAGTAGCTAATGTATTCACATAATTAAAAAAAAATGAGTAAAATAATAGAAATTAAAACTGCTGTTGTCAAGTTTTTGAAAAGTAATGTTCGCTGCCATGAAATGACGATTATTAAGTTAGATAAAGTGGAGGATAATTGGGAAGCAGTGGCCGAAGTATATGAGGATGATTCCTTTTTAAAATCAATGAATTTACCACCAAAAAATACAAGGTTATATTATGCCGTTAAAATGGACCAAGAAAAGGAAGTAATTTCTTTTGAGCGATTAACAGAGTATTTTCATTAGTAAGCATTCAAAATTGTTGCAAAATGGTAAATGAGTTAACATATGTGTATTGTATTTCAGATAGTCCACTTCCAGTGCATTCTATTTCGGATCAAAAAGATCTAGAGTGTCTCAAGTTTGGTACCTTTTACGGATATGTAAAAAAGGTTTCTCCCGATGAGTTTTCAGAGGAAAATTTAAACAAAAATTTTAATAATTTACCTTGGATTGAAAGACATGCCCGAAATCATATTCGTATAATTGGGGAAATAATGAAAAGCAGTATCGTAATTCCTTTCAAATTTGGCACCGTCTTCAATTCGGAAGAAAGTCTGGGAAACTTTATTCAGAAATATACTAGTTCGCTAAATGAAAACCTTAAAAATATAAAAGGAAAAGAGGAGTGGTCTGTTAAAATTTATTGCAACTACACGGTGTTAAATGAAGAAATTATGGAACTGAGTGAAGATGTACGCAATTTAGAACAGGAAATATCAAAAAGTAAGCCTGGCAAGTCTTTTCTTTTGAAACGGAAAAAAGTAGAATTGATCGAAAAAGAGGTTGCAAAAGTAGTTCAACTTTCTGGACAGATATGCTATGAAGAAGTAAAGAGATTCAGCGAATTAACGCAGGTAAATAGTTTGTTATCAGCAGAGCATTCGGACCGAAAAGATAGCATGATTTTAAATATTTCTTGTTTTGTAAACCAAGTTAGTGTAACTGAATTTATTGACGCTATTGGAGAATTACAAAAAAAATACAAAAAAATAGGGTTTGATATTTCCACTGCAGGACCATGGCCTCCTTTTAGTTTCACTTCAATTAAAGAAAAGTAATGGAAGAAAATGTAATTAATCAGTCGAAAGACATCACGATTGTAGAAATATTAGATCGGGTCTTAAACAAAGGCGTCGTTATTACGGGTGATATTGTCATCTCGGTTGCTGAAATTGATCTTGTTTATGTAGGATTAAAGTTACTAGTGACCTCTGTAGAGACCATGCAGGAAAAGCGCTTGACCATTGTAAAACCAGATCAGGACAAAAAATAGCGATGCAATGAAAAAAGTTATTTATGCCATACTATTAACAAATCAAAGGCATAGAAAGATGCGCGACTTAGTGAAAGGAATGAAGGGCATAATGGGTGCAGAAATATATGCGCTCTCTTTTAAAGATGTTTCTATAGCTGTAAGTGACTTTACTTCTTCAAAGGATACAACAAATAGAGAACTAGCAATCGATTTCGCAGGCGTTATTGAAGTTTTATCGCAACAGATAACGCTACTTCCTGTCCGATTTGGTACCTTCATTAAGACAGACGAAATTGTACATCAGTTATTAGTCAATCACTATGATTCTTTTTTTAGAAATCTTCAAAAAGTAGAAAATAAATGTGAATTTGGTTTGAAAATATTGTGCGATTATGATACATTTAGCAAGAAAATAAGCGCACAAGCAGCAGCAGTAGAAGTGCAACCTCTTGCATACTTTTCTGCAAATACGATTCACACTAATTATTTACTTGAAAAAATAAAAATAAATAAATTAGAAGATAGTTTGTTTAAATATGTTGAACAATTAATCGAGGATATTAGCCAACACTTAACGCAAATAAATCCTGAATCTAAATACAAGAAAATGGTGACGAATAGCATTCTTTTGGATGCCGTTTTTTTGGTTAAAGAAAATAAAAAAGATGAATTTATTCAGGCGATCTCGTCGTTTAAGCAGCAACATGACGATTTACAATTTTTACTCACTGGCTCTTGGCCTCCTTATAGTTTTGTTGACATCGTAATAGAATAATTATTTTTAATAGAAACGAAAATAAGATGTTTTTGAGCTTAGTTTTATAAATAAAATTAATAAAGTAATTAAAAAAGGGTAGTGCTATCAAACCAACTAGATTTTTTACAACAACTACTACCGTCTGATTCAGGCAGCAATGATTCGATAAAGAAATTTTTAACCTCAGGGGGGAAATTTAAATATGGACTTCGTGTCGTTGGAAGGCTTGATAAAAATAATAATAATGTATCAACAGCATATAAAGAAAATATAAAAATGAGTAAAATTTTAGGGATAGATTTAGGAACCACAAATTCTTGTATGGCCATTATGGAAGGGAACGAAACGATTGTTATCCTGAATAGTGAAGGACACAAAACAACACCTTCAGTTGTATCTTTCACTGGGGCTGGTGAGCGTAAAGTTGGAGCATCGGCGAGACGACAAGCGATAGCCAACCCAGAAAACACAATTTCTTCTATTAAACGTTTCATGGGAGAATCATATGACATTGTTGAGCAGGAAATTAACCGGATTCCGTATCAGGTTTTAAAAGGAGAAAATAATACTCCGCGCATATCTATTTCTGGAGAGCTGTATTCACCGCAAGAAATTTCAGCTATGATTCTTCAACAAATGAAAAAAACGGCTGAAGATTACGTTGGAGATGAAATTAAAGAGGCTATAATTACGGTTCCGGCATATTTCAATGATTCGCAACGCAAAGCCACAAAAGATGCTGGCGAAATTGCAGGGTTGACAGTGAGACGTATTGTTAATGAACCCACAGCTGCTGCATTGGCTTACGGGCTTGATAAGAGGCATTCAAATATGAAGGTGGCCGTCTTTGATTTGGGTGGAGGAACTTTTGACATTTCTATACTTAGTCTAGGAAGCGGCGTTTTTGAGGTGAAATCTACCAGTGGAAACACGCATCTTGGTGGTGACGATTTTGATCAGGTTATAATTGATTGGCTGGGGGATGAATTTAGAAAAGAACAAGACGTTACTCTTTTTAGAGATCCAATAACGCTTCAGAGACTGAAAGAAGCAGCTGAAAAAGCAAAGATTGAGCTATCAAGCTCGCTTGAAACAGATATCAGTCTTCCGTATATTATGACCGTAAATGGCATTTCTAAACACTTAACAAGAAAACTTACACGTGAAAAATTTGAAGCACTTATAGATAGCTTAATGCAATCAACTATTGAGCCTTGTCGATTGGCACTTAAGAATGCTCGAATGAAAGCTTCTGATTTGGATGAAATTATATTGGTTGGTGGTTCAACCCGAATTCCAGCTGTGCAAAAAATAGTGCGTACCTTTTTTGGAAAAGAACCTTCGAAAGGCGTAAACCCAGATGAAGTTGTAGCTATTGGTGCCGCCATTTTGGGTGGCGTTCTTTCTGGAGAGGTAAAAGATGCATTATTACTCGATGTAACACCACTTTCGATGGGTATCGAAACTCGTGGTGGAATGATGACTAGGCTTATTGAAGCAAACACTACGATTCCAACCCGTCAATCTGAAATTTTTTCGACAGCGGAAGACAAGCAATCTTCAGTTGAAATTCATGTTTTACAAGGTGAAAGACCGATGGCTGAGCACAATAAAACTATTGGTAGGTTTCATTTTGATGAGATTCCACGTTTATCTCGAGGGATTCCAAAGATCGAGGTAACCTTTGACATCGATGCCAATGGAATTTTACTAGTAACTGCGGTGGATCAACTGACAGAAAAATCGCAACAAATAAGACTCGAAGCTTCTTCTGGTCTCTCAAAGGATGAAATTCAAAGAGTGAAGCAGAAAGCGAAACAGTATGCACTTGAAGATCAGGAAATGAAAGAGATGGCAGAGCAGAGTAATAAAGTTGACCTACAAATTTTTCAGACTGAAAAACAATTAAAGGAATTTGGACATACCATCCCTATTGAGAAAAAAAAGGCAATGGAAGAAGCCCTTTATGAACTAAAATCACTAGATTTAGAAGAAAATTTTAACAAGGTTGATGAAGTTATGCATCTTTTAGATACAGCATGCAGAGCCGAAGAGGTACAACCAGATAAAGTTGATTAAAGGGAAACAGAGTACAATCAATTAAAGATAGTGGTAAGATTTTAACATAAATAAACCCTATTTATAAACTCAAAAAGAGGGTAAATAGTCATAGAATCACAAATGACTTTTTTTTATTAAAAAAGATAATTCTATAAAAATTGTCGTGTTTTTAGAGCAAAATATATTTTCAAAAATGCTAAATACATGAGTACTCCCTCTTTATACCTTTATCGACATATTAATAGAATAATAATTTTTTTAGATATGAACGAAGATAAGATACTTTTGAATTCAGTTCCGATGGATGAAATCGAAAATGCGATTGAAAATATTAAAAGGACAGAAAGCTCTCGAATCAACGCCACTCCTGATAATGCCCACGAAGGCCTTACGCAGCTGGTAATGACTATAATAGAACTGCTGCGTAAACTGATTGAAAAACAAGCAATTCGAAGGGTCGAGGCGGGATCATTGACCGAAGAAGAAATTGAACGCTTGGGAGAAACGCTGATGAAATTAGAAATGAAGATGGAAGAATTAAAAGAAATTTTTAATTTGACGGATGAGGATTTGAACATTAATCTTGGTCCGCTAGGAAACTTGATGTAGCAATTTAAACTCTGGAACATTAAAATGAAAAATTTAATTTACATACCAATTATCCATTCGAGCGCTGATATGGGGTCTATGGCGTCAGAACTAACCCGAAAGAGTATTGATGAGTTTGGTGAAGAATTTTGGAAAACACACGTAGCCACCGTTAATCTATACTGGGAAGTAATCAGTACATACTGCAATACAATAGATTTTGGAAATAAAATTGTAAAAATATACCAGGATGGAATGGTGGCAGATGGAGCTATTGCACTTAAAATAATGGAAGATAGTGTCCAAGCAGGAAGTAAGAATTATGAAGTTATTTCTAAACTAGTCAATCGCGGCGCCATTATTCAAAAAACAGAAGACCTTGAGTTGGTTAAAAAAGAGTTGGATATGCTAAAATCAATTCCTTCTTCAGGATCCTTAATTAGGAAAATAATTAAAATTATTAAGTTTAAAATTAGCCGCCATAAACTATTAGTTCAAAGGGATAAATTTATAGCAGAAAGTATAAATAAAACACTAAAAAAAAATGAAATAGGTATCATTTTTATTGGTGCCTATCACCGTGTATTAGATAAACTACCCAAAGATATAGCAGTGAAAGAAATGAAGGAAGTTAATAAAATAAGAGAGTACCAAAAACTCTTACCCTTTCATGCAAAGAAAAAAGAACGTTTTAAAGAACTAACTCTATACCTTAAAAAACAAGTAGTTGACGAGCGATAGTTATAGAAAACTAAATTAATTAATTAAAAGAGCTCGCATGAAAACTTACTTTTAATCTGTAAAAAAGGTAGGAATAGAATTAAACATAAACACACTTGTGTTTTAAATATTATTGTAAAAAGAAACCTTAAGACAATATCTTTTCAGGAACACGGGAACCTCTAAATTTAGACTATTTTACGAGCATCCATCTAAGCTTTCTTCACGGCTTTTTGAGTCGTCATATCTTCAATTTAAAAACCATCCAGCAACCTTTTTATCTACAAGATCTATGATGGTTGTTAAATAATTCCAATCGTCATGTACCCAAATATCAGTGGTGTCAAACAACCATTTTTCTCCTAATTTTAGACTATAAAAATCTCTATTAAATTCATTTTTAACAATTAAATATTAATGATTAGCGTTTGTTGTCACCACAAAATTTCTTTTTAGAATACTTCTTAATCCCATTTCTTTCGTCAGTGATCCGATGTAAGAGCGGAAGTAAATCAGACCTTCTCGTTCAAGCTTTTTTTGAATCTTACAACTAACATATATTTCTTTACTTTCTTTAAAAATAATTTTAATACTTTTTTTTAAATATATTTTAGGTGTTTTTAAAAATATAACATCCTTACTCTTAAACCAATAATAAAAATTTTGCTAAACTTCGTAGATTTAAACATCTTCTCAGCTGGATATATCCATGTTTACAAAAGTGAATTGATACCCTATAGGTCGCACTTGGAGAAGATGCTCACCGCCTTTTTTAAGCTGTCACGTTCCACTGGTACGTTCTGTAATACTTTAAGCTCATGAACTTCTAGAGATATTTCCTTCTTTTTTGAAAAGTCCACAGATTTTAACTTGTATTCACATTTTCAACGTCTAATCATACTATGGCTTAAGCCATAATCATCCCTAACTTGTTTTGTCTTAATACTTGAATTTAATAGTTCTACAATTATATCTTTAAATTCATTGTCATACTTTTTTACCATAAGTCAAATATAAAATTTATAAGCTCATAAAAACTGTCACGTCAAAGGTAGACACTCCAATATACCAAACCCCGATAACAATAAAAGATAAAGAGATCCTTTACTTTCTGTAACCTAATTTGACTGAAAGTATGCTTTTTCCACCTCTTCAATTCTTCATACGTTAAATAAACAATTACAGTTTTGTACTTCTTATTCTTATATAAATGAAAGAGCTCTTTCTTTAGATAGTTCTCCGCAATAGCAAACTGAATGCTCTGCTTTATTCTTTGGATACTTCTATACATTCTTGCTTGTTTAACTTTAGCTCCGTTTTAAAAGAGTACTCTAAGTCTCTGATGAATTATAAATCCAAATCTTTCAAGGTCACATCTTTTCATTTGTAGGACTTAATAATAAATAAAGCCACTTTGCTCCTGCTCTCCATACACCTGCTCGAAGACATTTCATTAAAGTCAATTTCTATTAGCTTTCTAGTCTTATCATTATGTAAATCCTACCCGCCCAAAATGCTCGTTTCTTCTTTAAAATCTTCTCCTTTATTCTCCCGACAGATATCATCTACATCGAAGTCATTAGGTATGCTTTGGAGCATAAAAAAAGCGATACTTAACTAATAGATCTATAGGGCTTAGTTTATTGTTTAAAAGGGTGTTTTCAGTACTTAGCGGAGAATCTTTTTGTAGGCCATTGTCCCAGTAATCTGAATTGATAAATAATTCTTTAGAGAATATTTTCCTTGTCTCAAGATATGTGAGTTGGCACCTAATAGGGCCCTTCCATTATTTGTTAGTTCTTACCTTCTGTGATAAGAACAAAATTGATAGCTTATAATTATTCATGATTTTATATTGTTTTTTTTTGGTATACCTGAAGTAAAAAGGGTGTATCCAATTGTGAAGCTAAAAAGGTCTAATTTGATTAATAAATTGATTTTGAAGATGCTGCAAAGCATTGTATATCTTAAAAAGTAAAGAACAACAAAAAAGCTTGTCATTTCTGTAACGCTTTTGTAATAGTTTTGTGAACTAAAACCTTACTAATAAACTGTCTATAAGTAGTTTACCTGAATTTACAAAAAGTAGATACAACTTTTTGAAACTGATGCTTTTTCATGCCTAAATGTTACAGTATGGGTCTTGCTTTCTCTATAACACCTTTCATAATAAATCCGTTTAACTAATGTTTAAGAACAAAAGGACTAAGCGTTTCTTGTTCATTTTGTTGTGAATCTAAAGTAATGTTTGCATTCGAATATTTGACATAAAATAATATGACTAAAAATAGAACGGCAAGAAATATTGCTGCTACTGCGAAAATGTACTCTTTTTACTCGTTATTTTTTTTCATACTGAAATTTATATTATTTATGAATACAGCTTTTTTTAAAATAGATTCATTAAACACAAATCTCACTATAAAATCAACAGAGCTGCTATAAAAACGACATTATCAATAATTTTATGCTGTTTTCAACTGACTTTAAAATCATTAGATCCAAGTAATAACCATAGCGAGATCAAGTAAAAACAAAAAAAGCCTCACATCTCTGTGAAGCTTTTTGTGACCCAGAAGGGATTCGAACCCCCAACCGTCAGAGCCGAAATCTGATATTCTATCCAGTTGAACTACTGGGCCATTACTCTTAAAAATTTAATTCATTAATTGCTTTTTCACGAGCATAGAAATTAGTTGTCCGTCTGCCTTTCCTAACAATTTACTAGAAACAATGCCCATAACCTTCCCCATATCCTTCATTCCTGAAGCACCAAGTTTTGCGATGGTTTCAAGTACTACCTTCTCTATTTCTTCTTCAGATAAAGCTGCTGGTAAGAATTGCTCTAAAACGGCAATTTCTGCCAATTCTGGATCTGCTAAGTCTTGTCTATTTTGTTTTATAAAAATAGCAGCACTGTCTTTTCTTTGTTTTACTTGTTTCTGAATAATCTTGAGCTCCTGATCTGCTGTAATTTCAGCTTGAACACCAGTTGCAGTTTTTGCAATTAAAAAAGCAGATTTTACTGCCCGCAGCGCTTGTAAAGCAACTGTATCTTTGGCCTTCATCGCTTCCTTCATTTTATCCATTACTTGTGTCTGCAAACTCATATTTTTCCTTTGATACTATTTTGTTCCTGCCTGTTTGTTTTCATTAAAAATAAAAAACTGATCTTAAAAATTCAAAGATACGAATACCTCTTTTAATTTTTTACTTTTTTTAAATACAATACATTTTTATTATAGTCTATTATCGCTTTCCCTTTTTGCAAAATATCCGCTCCAATAATACCTGCAACTTCTTTTGCTTCGTGCTGTGTTAAAGCAGTATTGACATGAGACAAATCGAAAAGCACCAAATGCAATGCATGTGTTTCCCAAGCTCCAATTTTTAAATGGTTGTTTTTAGAGAGCTGGGTTTCCATACCCACAGCTCCAGCACCAGCTGCCTTTGTTTCACTTTCTTCGGCAATCAAGTTAAAAGTAGCAATGCTATCGATACCCACACAAGAATTAGAAGCACCAGTATCTACTATAAACCGACCCTTTATTCCATTAATTTTTGCTTTGAGTTCTAAATGGTTCGTTGCTATTTTTTTTAAAGGAATGCTAATGTATCTTTTTTTTTTTAAAATATTTTTTAACCGTTTCATATTCTTCAATCAGAAATCAAAAATACAATTTATAACACGCAAGCGACACTAACGCTCTAAGATTTCTTTGAGTTTCTCTTTATACTCCGCAAACGCTCTCACATTGTGGTGCGTTGCTCCTTCAATTGCTATGTGCTGATTTGTAAACAGTGCACTTTTTGCTATTAGCCGTTTGGACTGTCTACAAGACGTAGTTTGATCCTTTGTTCCATGAAAAATAGTTATGGGAGCACCTACTTTAGTAATGTCCTGGTCTGTACGAAAAGCATACTTTAATAAAAAGGTAGGGACATATTTTGCGACATATTGCACTGCCTTTTGAAAATTAAAAAATGGAGCTTCTAAAACTAACTCTTTTGGACTGTGAATAGCGGCAATTCTTGTGGCAAAAGTGCACCCTAAAGAAAATCCATATACCACAATTTGTTCTTCCTTGAACTGCTTTTTTAAATGTCCGTAAACAGCCAATGCATCACAATACAATTGCGCTTCATTTAACTTACCAGTGCTTTTTCCATACTTGCAATAATCAAAAACCAACACCTCGTAATTATACCTCAGCAAATAAGAAATTCGACTGCCCCATTTCATTAAATTCCCCTTATTTCCGTGACAAAACAAAATAACTCCGTTCGGTGCAGGTCGTTTAAAATGCAATGCATTTATCACATTAGTACTGGCAGTATTTATAAAAACTTCCTCAAAGGGGTCAGAAAACTGATACGAATAGTCTTTCGCGATCCCTTCGCCTTTCAAAAAAATAAATTTTTCTTGAAAGAAATAAAGAATTCCTAAAAAAAGAAAGGGTGGACTAAAAAAAAGAATAAATAGCATGGTTACAATTATAATGCAAAATTACTCATTTTTAACAATTCTAAATAGTAATTTTAACAAGACTAAATTTGAATATGGTCTTAATTTCCATTAAATTTAATATAAATCTATGAATCTATGAATACGCCCAAAAGATTGGAAGCTGCGCTTATAAAATTATACCATGCTTTCCACGACGATACCTTAAACCCTGAAGATTGCACCGCTTGTGCCGTAGGCAATATGTTAGATAATTACGACAGTTGGAAACATCTGTCTGATGCACACGGCTCCATGCAGTTAAGTTATGTGGGAACAGTGCACCAACGCTTAGGCAGGCGTTTTAACGGCTACTCCCCGCTAGAGATACTGGAAGTAGAAAAGATTTTCTTAGAAGCCTGCGGCTTTAAAACTCCGCTTTGTCACTACAACGAAAAGCCCAAAAATCCAAGGGACAAAGAGCTCTTATTTAGCGGTCTGTGTGCCGTAGTGGCACTACTTTGTAAATTAGATAACGTACCCAATGTAATGGACTATTCAAAATTATTTGAATATGAAGAGCACCGTGCAAAATATCAACTAGCGACCATACTCCGTTAATCATTACCAATTGAACTAAAGAAAGTATGTGTCAACATAAAAAAACCGATTCATTTCTGAATCGGTTTTTTTGTAACTTCAATTTGAATTTATAAAAGGATTATCCTCCAAAATCATCAAAACGAATATTTTCATCTGCTAAACCAAAATCTTCACCCATTTTTTGAACCGCATTGTTCATTAATGGTGGTCCACAAAAATACAATTCAATATCTTCTGGTGACTCATGGTGATCTAAGTAATTTTCAATTACTGAATTGTGAATAAAACCAACAAAACCATCACCAGTTTCATCATTGATATCTTTCTTCACAGTCCAGTTGTCTACCTCTAAAGGGTCGGACAATGCAATGTAAAATTTAAAGTTTGGAAAATCCTTTTCTAAAGATCTAAAGTGGTCCAAGTAAAACAGCTCTGCTTTAGAACGTCCCCCATACCAATAACTCACTTTTCTACCAGTTTTTAAAGTTCTGAATAAGTGATACAAATGAGATCGCATTGGCGCCATTCCTGCTCCTCCACCAACATATAGCATTTCTGCTTCTGATTCATTGATAAAAAACTCTCCATAAGGTCCAGAAATTACACATTTATCACCTTGCTTTAAACCAAAGATATAAGACGAAGCCACTCCTGGATTTACATCCATCCATCCACCTTTTGCTCTGTCAAAAGGAGGTGTAGCAATTCGTACATTCAACATAATCTCTCTGCCTTCAGCTGGATACGAAGCCATAGAATATGCTCTTTCTATGGTTTCTTTATTTTTCATTACCAAAGGTCTCAGTTTGAACTTATCCCATTCAGCTTTAAACTTATCTGGCGTTTCATGCTCTTCAGGGTGTGCCGTAATATCCATATCTGCAAACTTTACTTCACAGGGGGGAATTTCAATCTGAATGTATCCTCCTGCTTTGTATCCCATATCTGCTGGAATTTCTACAACAAACTCCTTAATAAAAGAAGCCACATTGTAATTTCTTACAACAACTGCATCCCATTTCTTAATCCCAAAAACTTCCTCAGGAATCGAAATGTTCATGTTTTGTTTCACCTTTACTTGACAAGCCAAACGCGCTCCACTCTTCAACTCTTTCCTAGAAAAGTGCGGAATCTCTGTTGGCAATGCTGCGCCACCTCCTTCGTTTACATGACACTCACATTGAATACAAGTTCCACCTCCACCGCAGGCAGAAGGCAAGAAAATTTTATTGCTTCCTAAAGTTGTCAGTAATGAATCTCCAGAGGCTACTTGTATTTCTCTTTCCCCGTTGATCATGATTGTTACTGGACCAGACGGTGATAACTTTTGTTTGACAAACAATAAAAGACTTACCAATAACAATGTTATTAATAAAAAGGCTCCGACTGTTGCCATAATCGTTCCTGACGTTCCTGCTGCTAAAATCATATTAATATATTGTTTTAGTGTTTTTTGCTAATTCCTTTTTTTCTTCTTTCTTTTGAACCGCTTTCGTAGTGGCTTCAATTTTTTTTGTTGGAGCTGCTTCCTCATCTCCTCCAGTTAACATGCCACCAAAACTCATAAAGCCAATGGCCATTAAACCTGTAATTATAAATGTTATTCCCAATCCCCTTAATGCTGGCGGAACACTTGAATATCTAATTTTTTCACGAATGGCGGCAATCGCTAAAATTGCTAAAAACCACCCAATACCTGAACCAACACCGTACGTTAATGCCAAACCTAAAGAAGGAATTTCACGAGATTGCATGAACAAACTCCCTCCTAATATAGCACAGTTTACCGCTATTAAAGGTAAGAAAATCCCCAGTGAGTTATACAACGAAGGTGAAAATTTTTCAACAATTATTTCTACCAACTGCACCATCGTAGCAATCGTTGCAATAAACATGATAAAAGACAAGAAACTCAAATCAAATTCTCTGTACTCTTCTCCCAACCATCTCAAAGCTCCTGGTTGCAATAAGTACTGATCTAACAACCAGTTTAAAGGCACTGTTACTGCTAATACAAAAATAACAGCTGCTCCTAAACCAACGGCTGTAGCAACCTTTTTAGATACTGCAAGGTACGAGCACATTCCTAAAAATGTTGCAAACACCATGTTGTCAATAAATATCGATTTAAAAAGTAATTCTATATGTTCCATCTTATTGCGTTTTTGGTAATTTGTAGTTAGTAGTGATTACTAAAAGCTTGCTACCAGTTACTATTTTAGTTTTCTTCAATTAATGCTGTATTTCTACTACGCTGAATCCAAATAAGAATTCCCACCACGATCAACGCCATAGGTGACAACAACATAAAACCGTTGTTCTCATACCCTATCGCATACAAACCTGTCTTTTCTATCGGGTCTCCTAAAACTGCAAATCCTAATAAAGTACCAGAACCTAGCAATTCTCTAAAGAAACCAACTGCGATTAAAATAACACCGTACCCAACTGCGTTTCCAATACCATCTAAAAAAGACCTCCAAGGACCATTTGCCAGCGCAAACGCTTCAAAACGTCCCATTATAATACAATTTGTAATTATCAAACCAACAAATACTGAAAGTGTTTTACTCAGCTCATAGGCGAACGCTTTCAGGACCAAATCCACAATAATTACAAGTGTTGCAACTACAATTAGCTGCACAATGATTCTAATTTTTGAAGGTATAATGTTTCTCATTAAAGAGATCACTACATTTCCTAAACCCAATACAAACAGAACCGAAACAGCCATTACAATGGAAGCTTTTAACTCTGCTGTAATTGCAAGCGCTGAACAAATACCCAACACCTGAATGGTAATTGGATTGTTATCTGCTAATGGGTCTGTAAGTAATACTGCGTCTTTTTTAGATAAGAGTCCCATAATTTATTTTTTTAAATTTTTAAAGTAAGGCACATACAATGCTAAATCTTTTTTAATCATGGCAGAAACGCCATCGCCGGTAATCGTTGCACCTGCAATTGCATCTACTTGGTAATCCGTTTTGTCTTCGTTTACCGCATCATTGTTTCCCTTCTTTACAGTAATTCCTTTAAAAACTCCTGCCTCAGACATTAAATGCTCACCGATGAAATCATCCATAAAATAGCGTTGCTTTATGTTGGCTCCTAAACCAGGTGTCTCTCCTTTATGATCAAAATATGCCCCTTGCACCACCATGTTTTCATCCATAGAAATATAGCCCCAAATTGCATCCCAAAGTCCTTTTCCTCGAATGGGAGCTACATAAAATGTTTCCCCATCTTTCTCACCTACGAATAAAGGCAACCTTCTTGCTTTGCCATCTTTCGCTTTTGTCTGCTCTTTCTTAACATCGATGAGATACGCATCCGAATTTTCGGTAACCTTACCATCCTCTAAAATCAATTGTTTTTTGATGTATTTTTTGAACTCTCCACCGGCAATTTCTGTAGACACAAAATTTGCACTTGAAGCATCGTTTTCATTGATACCCATCGCATACAAAATATTTTGTTGCTTTTCTATCCGCTCATTTTCTTTGATATTCGGCTTTAAAGACGATGCTAAAAAGGCTAACAAAGACCCTACAATGAATACCATTGCAACGGCAAAAATTATTGTATAACTATTACTATCTGTTCTCTTACTCATAATTAGGCAGTTTTAACTTTAGTACGATTTAATCTTTTCTTTATGTTCCCTTGCACTACATAATGGTCTATTGTTGGCGCAAATACATTCATTAACAAAATTGCTAGAAATACGCCTTCTGGATATGCCGGATTAAATACTCGAATCATAATAGATATGAAACCAATTAAGAAACCATAAATCCATTTTCCTTTATTTGTTTGTGACCCTGTTACTGGATCTGTTGCCATAAAAACAGCACCAAATGCCAAACCACCAATCGTTAAGTGTTCCCACCAAACAGTGCTCATTAAGCCATAAAACTTACTCGATTCTGTAATAATATCTGCAGCCACTACTTGATTGAAAATCAATCCCATTACTGCAGCTCCAACGAATGCTGAAAGAATAATTCTCCAACTTGCAATCTTCGTAAAAATTAAAATTGCAGCTCCTATTAAAATTAAGAACGTCGAAGTTTCACCCACAGAACCTGGTATAAATCCCATAAACTTGTCGAAGGTAGAATACAGTTCGTTTGCTCTATCTCCGTAAGTAGTTACAAGATCTGCAGCTCCATTTGTACCTTTAATTGTCAAATCTTGACTGGCTTTTGCGTAATAGCCCAACATGGTTTCTCCAGAAATAGCATCTGCTTCTGACATGTTAACAGCATCATAAACCCATACTTTGTCTCCAGACATCCAAGTTGGATATGCAAAAAACAAAAATGCTCTAATCGTTAAAGCGGGATTTAAAATATTCATTCCGGTTCCTCCAAATACTTCTTTACCAATGATCACTCCAAAAACTACTGCTACAGACAACATCCATAGTGGCGTATCTACAGGAACAATTAAAGGAACCAACATACCAGTAACTAAATACCCCTCTTCTACTTCGTGTCCTTTTATCACTGCGAAAATAAATTCAACTAAAAGTCCCACTCCATAAGAAACAATCACCAAAGGCAATACTTTTATGATTCCAATCCAAAGATTGTCAAACGTAAAAAAGTTTGCGAGTACATCTGTTCGAAGGGAACCATCTATCGCTGCATAATGCTGATATCCGGCATTGAACATTCCAAAAATTAAGCAGGGTATTAAAGCCACGATTACAATATTCATGGTCCGTTTTAAATCATCTGCTGCTTTAATATGAGTTCCTCCATGAGTCACTTCATTTGGTAAATATAAAAACGTATGGATTGCGTTGAACGCAGGTGCCATCTTAGTTCCTTTATATTTCTCTTTTAAATTGTGTAAATTATCTTTTACGCTCATAATTTTATCCTAATTCTTCTCTCATTAAATCTAAACCTTCTCGAATTATCTTTTGATGAGGCTGCTTAGAAACACACACAAATTCTGTCAATGCAAAATCTTCTGGTGCTACTTCATATCCCCCTAAAGCCTCCATTTCATCTAAATCTTTATACATAAATGCTTTTAATAATTGCATTGGATAAATATCTAGAGGAAATACTTCCTCATAAGACCCTGTTACCACAAAAGCCCTATGTTCGCCATTTGTATTGGTGTTCAAATCATACTTTTTATTTGGACTTAACCATGAAAAAGTAAGTGCTCTTGAAGTAGAAATCTTATTAAAAATTGGTTTGTTCCACCCAAAAAATTCATAATCGTCTCCTTCTGGAATCGCCGTGATCTGATTGTCATAATACCCCAAAAACTCTGCCACCTTTACTTCTTTTCCAGATAGTACGTTTCCACTGATGATCCTCGTATTATCATCCTTCAAATTATTAGCGGTCACATCTGCAATCGCTGCTCCAGCAATTGCCGTTACATACTGTGGCGAACTAAACTGGGAACCAGTTAACGCAACCGTTCTTTTAAGATTTAATTTTCCAGTCAAAAACAACTCACCAATAACAAGTAAATCTTGTGGTGTAATTATCCAAACAACTTCTCCCTTATTTATAGGGTCGATATGTGCTATTTGCGTACCTACATTTCCTGATGGATGAGGCCCTGAAACTTTGTGAATCTCGGCACCAACAAGGTTTGCTAAAGGAGAATTTGCTTCTGCACCAACAGAAACATGCACTGTGCCTTTTGTTAATTTTGATACTGCTGTAATCGCTGCTTGCAACTCTGCTTCCCTACCTGCGAGCACATATTCTAAATCTGCTGCTAAGGGAGCACTGGCATATGCCGAAATAAAAATAGACTTTGGCACTTGGTTTGGATTTGCAACCACGTCATACGGACGTTGTTTTATAAATGGCCAACAACCTGCTGTACATAGAAAGTCTTTTACCTCTTCTCCAGACATAGCGTCTGCCTCTTTGGTTCCAAAATCTTTGTACTGTTGTATTGCGTCTGCCGTAATTTTAACTGATAGAACTTTTCTTCTTGCCCCGCGGACTACCTCAACTACAGTACCAGAAACAGGACTTGGAAATAAAATACGGGCATCACTTTTTGAATGAAAAAGAGCTTCCCCTGCTTCCACTAGGGCACCCTCTTTAGCGATAAGCTTTGGTATTATTCCGTGAAAATCTTCTGGTTTCACCGCATAAATACTACTTTGAGAGCTGTTAATAGTACTTTTTTCGGCGGCGCCAATAAGCTTAATATCTAGGCCTTTTTTAATACGAATGTCTTTTGACATAGTAAATTGGAATGTTTAGTTATCTAAAAAAATCATGCAAATTTAAAGATTTTGCAAGTGAAGAGTGATATAATTCGAACTTAATATTACTGAAATAATCTTATTTATAGCTATTCTAAATAAAGATTTTTTATCAAACTGTTTTCTTCAATATTCATCAATGAATCCGCAGAGAAAATTACCCCTTAAACCTTGCTTTATATTCATAGTTTGTGCCGCAAAACTAAAATAAACATACTCCAGATTCTAAAAAAAATACTTAAAAAAGATCTAGTTACGATGAGAACCTTTTTAATTTAAAACGATAAAAATACAGGAATTAAAAAAACTACCTCCTTCAATAAAATATCGTCTTCATCGCCCACAACTGACAGTTAAAATTTTACTATTTTTGAAGAAACACTTTCATTATAAATATGCGTCAAAAAACCACTTGGATCCTGTTGTTTGTTTTCGCCTCTTTCAATGCGCAACAAATAAAAACCATTCAACTAAGGCCGCTTAGAGAAAATAATTTCACAGCTATTGTTCCTTTAGGCACAGTCTTAAAATTATCTTTTGATGATTTAGATGCCGACAGTAAACAATACAAATATAAGATAGAACACAAGACACATGACTGGAAACCCAGCAGATTATTTGCGAGTCAGTTTGTGAATGGTTTCGACCAAAATACTATTATTGATGTGACCAATTCCTTCAACACCTTGCAAAGTTACAGTCATTATGAGTTGAAGATTCCAAATATAAATACCGTCATAACCAAAAGTGGCAATTACCTCTTATCCGTTTTAGACCGGTATGATGCAATTGTTTTCACCAGAAAATTTATCCTCTATGAAAATGCAACTACCGTCCCTGTATCTGTGATTCGAAGTAGGAATATAAAAACAGTAGATACCCAACAAACCATTCAGTTTTCTGTAAATCACCCAGGAGTTCGCATTAACAATCCCAAACAAGAAATACATGTTACCATTCTAAAAAACAACAACTGGAACGAAGTCATCTCCGATCTACAACCCACTTTTTTTAAACAAAATCAACTTTTATACACTTACACCAATAAAACAAATTTTTGGGGCGGAAATGAATACTTAAACTTTGATAGCAAAATTCTAAGAAATAAAAGTATAAACATTATTAAAATAACAAAAGAAGAAGTGTACAATCACTACATCTACCCCTTTACCTTCAACGCCTTTAAACCCTATACCTACAACCCTGATATTAATGGCCAATTTGCAGTAAGAACTCTAGAAGGACGCGATAATAATACAGAAGCAGACTATGCTTTAATGCATTTTTCCATTGCCGTAGACAGCGCTTTTTCTGAAAAGGAAGTCTTTGTATATGGTGCTTTTAACGCCTTCTCTGTTGGAAGAGAAAACCAAATGTATTACGATTCTAAAAATCAAAAATACACAGCAAGCCTCTTGTTAAAGCAAGGCTTTTACAACTATACCTTTGCCACACTTGGCGCAGACAATGTTGTAAATACAAATGAAATAAATGGCAGTTTTTTTGAAACCGAAAATGAATACACTGTTATTGTTTACTTCAAACCTTCTGGAAGTTTGTATGATCAAGTTATTGGTGTAGGCTTGGGATATTTTAATCAAAACCGGTGATTAAAAATTGATTAGGAAATACTCTTAGAAAATGCTATATTTACTTTAATATGATACAACAAATCACAAAAGGAGTAAAAATTTCAGTGGAAACTAGCTATAATGGCACCAGTTATCGCAACAATCAATTGTACTATATTTTCTCATATACGATTGTAATTGAAAATAACAGTGCAGAAACCATCAAATTAACAGACCGCTTCTGGACCATCTTCGACTCTTTGAATGGAATCGAAATTGTCAGTGGAGAGGGGGTTGTAGGACAGACACCAACGTTAGCACCCAACATAAATTACACCTACAAATCTGGGTGCTTTTTAACTTCTAATCTAGGGGCAATGAAAGGTTTTTATACCATGATAAATTTAGAAACCTATGAGCAGTTTAAGGTCTACATTCCTACTTTCCAACTCAGCACGCCTGCACTCTTGAATTAGAAAAAAACCATCGATCCACTAAATCGCAAATTTCTTTTTTTAACCGAAGAAAAAAGCATTAAAATTAACTTCGGTGTAAAATAACTGTGCACATCTCTACAAGCGCTAAAAACGCAGATCAATGAACAGAGCAAGGCAAACACCAACTCAATTTATTTTAATAAGTACTTGATTTCTAGCTCTAAAACAAGCATACATGCCCAAAAAGGACTTTGAAATAAGGTAAATTATCTTCCACACACTTTTGAAAAATAAAGTCGATTTCTAATAAAATTCATTACTTTTGTTCACTTTGGGGATGATTTCTTTCCCACGCTGAATTTTCGATATTTCGAAAGAATAAAGGTAGAACAGGAATGGTTATTTAAGTATAAACATTTAAAACTATAACGATGTCAAGAGGATTTTTTAATGTTCCGAAAGCAGTGAACGAACCCGTAAAAGAGTATGCTCCAGGTTCTCCAGAAAGAGAACAATTATTAGCAACTTACAAAGAAATGTTCAACAGCAATATTGATGTGCCGATGCATATTAATGGAGAAGAAGTTCGAACAGGAAATACGAAAAATATTACACCTCCTCATGACCATCAACATGTTGTTGGGCAATACCATACTGCAGATAAAACGCACGTAGATAGCGCAATTTCTACTGCTTTGGCAGCAAGACAAGCTTGGTCTCGCGTGAGCTGGACAGAACGTGCTACTATTTTCTTGAAAGCTGCTGAACTATTGGCAGGACCTTACAGAGCTCGCATGAATGCTGCAACCATGATTGGTCAGTCTAAAAATGTACACCAAGCAGAAATAGATGCCGCTTGTGAAACCATCGATTTTTTGCGTTTCAATGTACAATACATGATCGATATTTTTAAAGATCAGCCTGCATCTTCACCAGGAATTTGGAACAGAGTTGAGTACAGACCTTTAGAAGGATTTGTATACGCAATCTCTCCTTTTAACTTTACGGCCATTGCCGCCAACCTACCTGCTTCTGCAGCAATGATGGGGAATGTTGTTGTTTGGAAACCTTCTGATCATCAAGCATATTCTGCACAAGTAATTGTAGATTTATTCAAAGAAGCTGGTTTGCCAGATGGTGTTATAAATGTAGTGTACGGAGATCCGGTAATGATTTCTGATACTGTTTTAGCTTCTAGAGATTTCTCTGGATTACACTTTACAGGTTCTACACATGTTTTCAAAAACTTATGGCAACAAATAGGAAACAACATTCATAACTATAAGACATATCCAAGAATTGTTGGAGAAACTGGTGGAAAAGATTTTATCTGGGTACACAATTCTTCAAACCCAATACAGGTTGCTACTGCAATCGTAAGGGGAACTTTTGAATATCAAGGTCAGAAATGTTCTGCTGCTTCAAGATCTTACATTCCTGCATCGTTGTGGGAAGAAGTTAAAAAACACGTGATAGCACAAACAAAGGATATTAAAATGGGCTCTCCTGAAGACACCAATAACTTTGTAAACGCGGTAATACACGAAGCTTCTTTTGATAAAATTGCAAGTTTTATTGACGCTGCAAAAACAGATGCAGATGTAGAAATTATTGTAGGTGGAAATCACGACAAATCTATTGGCTATTTTATCGAGCCTACTGTAATTGTAGCAAAATCTCCAACATATGCAACGATGACAACAGAGTTATTTGGACCTGTAATGACTGTTTTTGTTTACGAAGATGCAGCATGGGAAGCTTCCTTAAAATTAGTAGATGAATCTACTGAATATGGATTGACAGGAGCTATTTTTTCCAACGATAGATACATTGTAGAAAAAGCTTCTGAAGCTTTAGAAAATGCAGCTGGAAACTTTTATATCAACGACAAACCAACGGGAGCAGTAGTAGGTCAGCAACCCTTTGGAGGCGCAAGAGCTTCAGGAACAAATGACAAAGCAGGTTCTGCACAAAACTTATTGCGTTGGACATCTGCCCGTTTGATTAAAGAGACTTTTGTAACCCCTACAAATTATAAATATCCTTTTTTAGGATAATTTCAAATTAAAAAACAATAAAAAGCCCCCTTAAATTTGAGGGGGCTTTTTTGGCTCTAAGAAGGTCCTTCTTTTCCTTTAACAGTATTGAATTTCAATATGTTGTATATTTAGTGGATCTAAAAAATGAAAGCCTATGAAACTTTTTTTAACAAGCATTGTTATTTTTACATTGTTGACAACATCAACAACCATTTCAGCTCAAGAAACAAGATTATTGAGGGAACCTACTATTCACGGAAATCAAATTGCTTTTGCATATGCAGGAGATATTTGGACCACCAACTTAGCAAGCAATTTAACTACAAGGTTGACAAGCACCTCGGCAAAAGAGAGCAATCCTCAGATATCTCCTAATGGAAAATGGATCACATTTTCATCGAATAAATCGGGTATTCTTTCTGTATATATTGTCGCAATTACTGGAGGTGAAGCCAAAAGATTAACGTGGCATACAAGTGAAAATATTGCCAGAGGTTGGACAAATGATGGAGAAAATGTATTGTTTGCGTCCAATAGAAACACTGCCCCAAGCAACTTTAATCGTTTGTACACAATACCTGCAAATGGAGGCCCTGCAATAAAACTATTTGAGCAATGGGCAACTTCTGGCTCGTATGCTGGAGACGGAAAACAGATGGTAATCGATAAAATGAGACGTTGGGATGAAGAGTGGAGAGATTATCGCGGTGGACAAAACACCCCTTTAATAATTATCGATTTAAAAACACTAAAAGAAACATTATTACCAAATAACAAAACTACAGACAAACAACCGCTATGGTTAGGAGATCATGTCTATTTCTTATCAGACAGAACGCATACCTCAAATGTTTGGTCCTACAACACAAAGACCAACGTTTTAAAACAAATTACCGCATTTAAGGGCACCGCAGTAAAATCTTTAAGTGGCCATCAGAATACCATCATTTTTGAACAAGCAGGCTATTTGCATACGTTGGACCTTAAAACAAACAACACCAAACGTTTAAAAATAAATATCACTGGAGACTTCCCTTGGACAGCAATAAAATGGGAAAATGTAAATGATCGCATAACGTATGCAAGCATTTCTCCAAATGGAAAAAGAGTTGTGATGTCTTCTCGTGGAGACATTTTTACAAACCCCATAGAGTTTGGAGATTCAAGAAATATTACACACAGTTCAGATGCCGCAGATAGAGCCGCAATCTGGTCTCCAAAAGGCGATAAAATTGCCTGGTTTTCTGACGCTGACGGAAAAGGATATGCTTTACACTTAACCAATCAAGACGGAACAGCAAAAACAGAAATCATCTCTATTGGAATTTCAAAAATGGCTTGGGAGCCAAATTGGTCTCCAGATGGAAAATACATTTCTTTTGTAGATGACGATACCCGTATCAGAATTGTAGCCTTAAAGGAAAAAACTATTAAAACTATTGACAATGCGGGCAAAAACTTAGAACGAGGTCGTATGGGAATTACTTGGTCTCCAGATTCAAACTGGCTGGCCTATGCAAAGTCAGGTGACAACAGTTTAAAACAAATTAAAATCTGGTCTGCCGTTACAAATAAGACAACCGCTATTACAGATCCTTTTGCCGATTCATTTTCTCCTGCTTGGGATTTAGATCACAAACACTTGTACTTTTTAGCAAGTACAGATGTTGCACTTGGTTCTGGCTGGGCGAATACAAGCGCAATGACTGCAACCCCAAATTACGCAGCATATGTTATCAACCTTGTAGAAAAAGATGCTTCTCCTTTTAAACTAAAAAGCGACGAAGAAATCATAAAGAAAGAAAAAACAAAAAGCGAAAAAAAGGGCACAAAAGACAGCAAAGAAAAAGAGAATGCAGCAACAAAAGAAAAGAAAGTAATCATTGATTTTAAAGGTATTTCCCGCAGGATAATGGCACTTCCTTTAAAAGGAAACTATCGCAATCTTTTTGCAGGACCTCCTGGTTTTGTGTTTATCGCAGAAGGAACTACTCTTCATAAATTTAATTTGAAAAAATTAGAAGCAAAAGAGTTTGGTAAAAAGCTGCGTGTATCCGGGGTTTCTTATAATGGGAAACACATGCTTCTAAAAGCTGGTAAAAATTGGAAGGTTTTAGAAACTACTGCATCCGACACAAAAAAAGCAAAGACCTTAAAGCTGGACTTTAACATGAAATTGAATCGTTTGAAAGAATGGAATCAAATATTTGAAGAAGCCTGGCGCTATGAGCGCGATTATTTTTATGACCCAAACATGCATGGAAGAGATTGGGACGCAGTGTACAAAAGATATGCGCCATTAATGCCATTTGTAAAACACCGCGCGGACTTGAATTATGTTTTAGATCAGGTAAATGGTGAATTGTCTGTAGGACACAGTTTTGTCAGGGGTGGAGACTTTCCTGAGCTCGCAACAGCGACTGGAGGACTACTAGGAGCAGATTTTGTTGCTAAAAAAGGGAAATGGAAAATCAACCGCATCTATACTTCAGAAAGTTGGAATCCTGGTTTAAATGGACCTTTAGATCAACCAGGAATGAAAATTAAAGAAGGATACTATTTGGTTGGAATTAACCATCAAGAAATTTCTGCAGAGGAAAATCTCTATGAACATTTAGATGGAACCGCAGAGAACCAAACCACGTTGCACATAAACTCTAAACCCACTTTTAAAGATGCTTGGAAAGTAGTGGTAAAGCCCATTAAAAGCGAAAACTCGTTGCGCCAAAGGACCTGGGTAGAAGATAACAGAAGAAAAGTAGACGCGCTTTCTGGGGGAAGATTGGGCTATATTTGGGTACCTAATACTGGCGGACCTGGATTTGTGTCTTTCAATAGGTATTTCTTTGCACAGCAAGATAAAGAAGGCGCTGTTATAGATGAGCGATTTAATGGGGGTGGTTTGTTAGACGATTATATGGTCGATTTACTGACCCGCAAACCAAGAGCGGCTTTGACAAATGAAGTTCCCAATGGAAAACCAATGCGTCTGCCTGCAGGAATTATGGGACCAAAAGTACTATTGATAAATGAACTTGCAGGTTCCGGTGGCGATTTCTTTCCTTGGGTCTTTAGACAGCAAAAAGCGGGTTTGCTGATTGGAGCGACCACTTGGGGCGGATTGGTGAAATCTTCCACACATTACAGACTCATTGATGGAGGTTCTTTAACAGCTCCAGACAATGCCGTTTTTGATCCTGTTAAAAATGAATGGGTTGCAGAAAACAAAGGAGTTGCTCCAGACATTGCAATACGACAAAATGCGAAAGCATTAGAATTAGGAAATGATCCTCAATTAGAAAGAGCAGTAATTGAGCTGTTGAAACAATTGAAAGGAACTAAAAAGGCAACCATTACCCCACCTTCATTTCCAAAACCAACAAGAACAAACTAAGTTTTTACAAATCCTCGCCTTAAATGACAAAGCGAGGATTTGTATTAATTCGCTACTTTAGAGCGCATATTGTTTGAAAATAAACTTTTTGGAAAAATATCAAATTTGAGTGATGGTTCTAAATTGTGAGATTTTATAATGGCTCGAATGCAAAAAACAAAGTGAAGATCTTTGTAACGCTAATTGAATTCTGCATCTGCATGTTTCGTCATTGCCAATGAGTTTACGCTTGCTCCACAGAAATTCCTACATCAGTTTTTTTTGCAAATTAAGCCTCAAATAACGCCACTTTTGAGATACAAAACCCAATTAACAGCTATAATATAGGCACACAGACTTAGTTAACGCTAAAAGTAAAGAATTGCCCAATAGATTTTGCACCAGCACTATCCGTAACATTTACCTTCCATGAATATGTTTTTCCAGATGCCACAGAAACAGCATAGGTTTCTAAAGAAAGTTCACTCTCTAATAAATTTAATGCCGTACCCTCACCAAAAAACAACTCATACGTTAAGGTATCCTCTGTATTTGTATCAGCTCCTTCCCAAACTAAAGCGACACTTCCGGCACTAACGCTCGTATTATTTTCAGGAGCTTTTAAATCAGCCATAAAGGGAGCATAATTAGTGACTCCATCTCCTTTTGTGAAAAAAGCAAACACAGAGGAATTACTAGCTTGATTGTTATCTATATCTACTGCATTTACCTGCCAATAAAATGCGGTAGCTTTCTCTAAAGTCAATGAAGTTTCACTTATACTAACAGTTCTGTTTTCTATAACATCTGTTAACTGCCTGTCTTTTGCAATTATAATATTATAGCGTATTGAATCCTTTTCTGGATCTGTTGCATCGGTCCATTCAAAAGATATGCTATTCTCAATACAAAGTAAATCTTGTGTCGGGAACGTCAACTGAACTGCACTTGGAGGTTGATTTACTGGCGCTTCCTTAGAACAACTTACAGCTAAAAAGCAAAGACTACACAGGTTTAAGATCATTATTATTTTTCTCATTATTTTAATATTTTAATAGCTTTTGAAGTTATTGGTGATTTTAAAATATAAATACCTTTTTCAAAGTTTTGAAACGGAATAGACATTGAATTATCTTCGATATTCACCATTTTCTTAAAGACTAATTTTCCGTTTATATCAAAAATTATTATTTCTATTTTAGTTTCCTCTATTCCCAAAGGGAGCAATAATTCTATCGCGTCCGCTACTGGATTCTGTAATAACAATACGGAACCTATTGTTGTTTTAAAAACTCCTTCACAATCTTTAGCAGATTTTACCTTTAAGATACCTCCTTGATCCAACTCAATCTCAAAACTTTTTTCGGTGGATGTTCTTAATAATTTGTTATTTAAAAAAACACTAAAAGGAGCGGTACCCTTGTCAATATTAAAGGAATAGGTGTTTGAATTTTTGCCTGCATTTGCCTTCAAAGATATCGGCTGAGATTCGACAATTTCAACTTCAAAACACTGCGTATAACTTAACTCAATTGTTTCTACGCAAACTTCGTATAACCCTGGATCTAAACCTGTAAACACTTGACTAGAGTCATTTATTTGAGAGGTAACACTTGTCGAAGAGTTTGTTAATGTCACTGTATAGTCAAAGAAGCTTTGTGCAACATTCACTGTTACAATACCATCATTTTCATCTACACATGTTTCTGATGTCGTTTGTAAAGAAACATTCTTGGAATCTATTACTGGTTCTTTCACTGTAATAGAATAATCTTCCGTTTCTCCATATTCGCTTATGTGATCGGCATCGCAAGCACCCTCTCCAAAACCGGTATTAGGGTCGTCGTATGCTATCAAAACACGCATTCTTGTTTTCCCTAATTTTGCATCTACAGGCACTTTTACAGAAAATGTTGCTGTTGCAATATCTTCTACTCTTGATCCTAAATCATACCTTTCATTTGTTTTATTAAAAACAAAATCTTGATTCCAATCGATAAAAACATAACAATGGTCTTGAAAACCATCAGTATCAAAAGTCACACTTATAGTGTGATTAATGTTTCTAAAAACCTCTGTATCTATAGCTGTAAAATCTTGATACCCGTCAACAGTGTCATTATTCGAGTTGTTATTTATTGCGTTAAAAGTAACATTCAGAATATGCTCTGCACCCCCAGCATCATTTGTAAATGTCGAGGCACAGTAAGAAGGTGTTGCTGTTGTAAAACTGAACACGTTAGAAAAGGAACCTTCGTTGCAACTATTTTTAGCTTTTACCCTCCAATAATAAAGTGTACTTCCGGATAAATTGGTCGCATTGTATGCATTTGTAGTTGGTTCTCCGTTAGATACAACAGTGGTAAAAGCCGCATCACTTGCGATTTCAACAATATAAGAACTTGCATTTGTTTCTTCTTGCCATGTTACTATTTCTGAGGGTGCAATACCGGTCTCTCCATTTGATGGAGAGACCAAGGTCACTGTTCCTAAATTCGAAGCTGTAATACTTAATTTAACAGCTATATTTTGATTTACACTTGTACTATTTCCTTGCAGGTTTATGGTATAATCTTGCGCTGTTGTTCCGTCTAAATTAGAAACTGACATTACAACATCTCCATCTTCATTAATTGTTAGAGGACTAAACGTTACTGAGGAACCGGCAGGTTGACCAGTTGCTTCAAAGGAAACGGTTTCTGTAAAACCATTAATGAAATCTAAATTCAACGTATAATCTACTGCTTGATCTCCTGAATTACATGCAAACAAATCTCCGGTTGTATTCTTTAGAACAAAAGAAGGTATTGTCGATTGGATTTCAAAATTTACAGCATTTACATTATAAAAAATATTATCTGCAGCTTCTACCATAATTCTGGCCTTAGTAGTCACATTATTGGGTACAATGATGTTTTCAGAACCATCATTTGATATGTTTTCTGCCAATATTATTGGAAAAGTTATACCTCCGTCTTCAGATAATTTAATTGTAATACTTTGACAATTAATTGGAGTTTCGTCTGTAGTTCCTTTATCCCAATTGATCGTTTCTGTAGCTCCTGCATTCCAAATTATTGCAGTATTCTGAGAAGTAACTGTAAATGCATCTGCATCTACAATAGTAACTTCCATATCATCCCTAGAATTTGCGCCTCCGTCAGCATTATTATCCCGAACTAGCAAAGAAAAATTTAATGCTCTCGCAACACTGGGCAATACCTCCCACTCACTACCATTTGCACCCGAAACCACGGTTTCTAAAGCTGGAAAATATCTGTTTGGAGAAATACTTGAAGGCAGTGATCTAAACATAGGACCCACAATGTTCGTTGCTAAAGGGGGCATTTCGGCTACTTCAGTGTCTATTTGTTCCCAATTGTAAGTCAATACATTTTCGGTATCCACATCTGTAGCAGTTCCCCTTAAAACAAATGGTGTCGATCTTGGAATCGAATAATTCACACCTGCATTTGCTATTGGAGCCGAATTACCATTAGGCACTAAAGTTGCGCAATTATCTGTATCTGCTATTAATTGTTGCATTTGTGCAATACTAACTGCGTGAAAATAGACATCACTTATCCCTTGCACATTAGGCGCACAAATACCTGCATACCCCATAATTGTGGATGCACTTCCAGGCTCTACTGCTGTTGAATTTGTTCTGTTACAATTATCATTATTTTGAGTATGTGTAGCGCCAAATTGATGCCCAAATTCATGCGCAACAAAATCAATGTCAAACGGATCACCGATGGGTGTACTCCTCCCAGTCACTCCTCTTGCTTTTTGTCCGTCAACACAAACCACTCCTAAGCCCGCCAAACCAGACCCACCTGTACTAAAAACATGTCCAATATCGTAATTTTCAGTGCCTATTTGCGCATCTGCAATCGCCTGCACCTCATCTATCATAACATCTGGCTCGCCGTCTGTAATATTATCGGTGTTGGGATCTAGAAAGATTACCGCATCATTATTAGCTACCAAAAGCATTTTCACTGCTAAATCCTTTTCAAAAACACCATTAACTCTTGTCATAGAAGTATTCATCGCAGATAAAACTGCTGTCTTTTTATCGGCATCACTCGCTGTAGCTGGCACTCCTTGATTGTTTAAATGGAATTGAGCATATTCTCCACTACACACTAAAGCAAGTCTAAAAGTTCTCAGATATCCATCATTCCCAGGAGTCAATTGTCGTGAAAAAGGCGCTTGTTTTGAGGAATTCTCCCCGACGTCACAGCTAAAGGATTTAGCTTCCTCTTTTAAGTCAGAAGTTTTATAGACAATATACTTCTTGTTATCATCGGTGTAGGGATCAATATAGACGGTCTTTCCATTTGCAGCAAAAATCACGGCATGAAATCCATCGGCACCCATACTAATTTTTGCAAAGGAAGTTGGATTGGTAATACCAGTACCTCTAAATGCCTTTATCGTTGGGAATTTTACTGCTAATTCTTTCTCAAAATTAGAAGAAGATGTAATTTTAAAAGCCTCCAGAACACCCTCTGAATTTGGCAAATGCACTATTTCATTTGAAGATTTAAACTGTAAATTCATTTGACTCTCCATGCGACCTAGCTCTAATTGATACAACAAATGCCGTGTTGGAAAATTTTTAAAGCCTCTTACTTTATTCGCTTGAAATGTATTTTTTTCTCCATCTAGTTTTTTCCATAATTCTTGCCCATTCATATTTAACATAAAAATTAAAAAGAGCGCGCAGATAGAAAACTGAATATTATTGGATTTCATAAAATATTTTAGGATAGTAAGATGCTCAAATATAATGAAAAATATACCTTTGTATTTATCGTATGAATAGAAAAATACTGCTTAAAGACTTAAAAATTAAGGACTACAAGGATACTTGGGACTATCAGACAACATTACTTCAAGAAATTGTTGACGTAAAAATCTACAACCGCAGAAATAATGGAACCAAAAAAACAGATAATTATTTTTTATTTGTAGAACACCCGCATGTTTACACTTTAGGGAAAAGTGGTGACCTAAATAATTTACTGCTGACTGAAAAACAACTCGAAGAAAAAGGAGCTACTTTTTATAAAATAAATCGCGGTGGTGACATCACCTATCACGGGCCTGGACAAATTGTGGGATACCCTATTCTAGACTTAGAAAACTTTTTCACAGACATTCACAAATACCTTCGATTATTAGAAGAATCTATAATTCTAACGATTGCAGAATATGGTTTAAAAGGGGAACGAAGTGAGGGAGAAACAGGAGTTTGGCTTGGCGTTGGAACGCCGTTTGCACGTAAAATTTGTGCGCTTGGCATTCGTTCTTCCCGCTGGGTGACCATGCATGGTTTTGCTTTAAATGTAAATACCAATTTAGGCTATTTTGACCATATAATTCCTTGTGGAATCCGTGGAAAAGCTGTGGCTTCTATGGAATCTGAATTGGGAAGAAAACTAGACATCGAAGAAGTGAAAACTAAAATATTAACTCATTTTAAAGCATCCTTCGAAATTGAACAGTTTATAACTTCATAGAAAAGAAAGGATCTCAGATTGTAAAGCACCTAAAAATGCGCTCGGTAAAAATTCGTTTTTTACTGCATGACACTTGTGAATCCAAAGCCCTCGCAAACGTTTTTATTTTTCTTCGTTAAAGAAGACCTTATAGAATTTCATTTTCTTTTCTTCATCGTACCCTCTTTCTAAATATTCTGAGGCAGCCTCCGGGGCATCTACATCTAATTTGATACTGATGTTGGTGTCTAACTTAATTTCTGTCTTTAACTTGTTCTTTTCCTTTTTCAAGACGACCCCAGAAACATCAAAGTTATTGCGTATTAGAACATCATTTAAGGTTTCAAAATGTTTTTTGTAGGTATCAAACTGTTCTTTGTGTTTTTCGTCTTCAAAAACTTCATCTTTAAAAGTGGCATAATCTACCGCTTCATTTTCTTTAAAATAATCAACTGTATTTGCTAAGAAATTTCCTTGTTGTTGCATTCCAAGTTCTGGCTTAATCACCTCTTCTGAAAATTCTTTACACATTTCTAAGTAATTTTGCGTGTGTGAATTGTAATCATCTGCAAGTTTGATGCTTAAAAAATCTTTGATCCAATACTGCGCATCATAATTGTTGTTATCCACGGATAAAACAATAGTGCCCTCTGTATCAGACGTATTTAAAATCAGACACCCTTTGTCTATTCTTTTGGTAGAAATTCCTTTTTGAACCACCATATCGAAACTTTTATTATCGTCCAAATAGGTTTGGAAAAAGTCGATTTTATTTTCAATTTTAAAAACACCGATCGCCTCTGTCAAGACATCCTTATATTCGATGCCCTCTATTAGCACGATAAGTACATCGCCCGTTTTTATTTGTGCTGAATTTGATTGCTCATACAAATGGTTCACAATATTCTTAGAATACTCAATAAACGAGTTCTCTTCTTTAAAAATTTCTGAAGCATAATTATTTAACTCATTCAAACGAACGTCGGCATGATGAGAAAAACGGTAACTTTGAGTAAGAGTGCCAAATGGTTTTAACAAGAAACTCTTCATTAAATCATAACTCTCTTGATCAAAACGAATTAAATCTTCTGAGAAAACATTTTTACCACTATTGAACTTATTTGCAACTTTATGAAGAATACATTTGGTTATTTCTGCTCGCGTTTTTTTGATCATCATCTGAAATTAGAAGCGTAAAAATAGAAAAAGTTTGTGAAGCATTTCATTATAAATTAAGATTCTCAAAAAATAAAATTTAGAGATACGTCCTATTGACTTTAGAGTATGCTACCCGGTCAAATGTGTGTTTTTAACTTTCGTTCGCTGGCAACAATCTAAACGTTTTGCGGTGGTACTCTGTGGCACCGAAGTTTCTAATTGCATTCCGATGTTCCTTTGTAGGGTATCCTTTGTTCTTCGCCCAATTATACATAGGGAACTCCAAATGAATCTTGGCCATATAGTCATCCCTGTAAGTTTTTGCTAAAACGGAGGCCGCCGCAATGCTTAAATATTTGCTATCTCCTTTGACAATTGTCTGGTGTGGAATTTCTTTGTAATCTCTGAACTTATTTCCATCTACAATAATAAATTCTGGGGTTATTTTTAAGCCTGCTATTGCACGATGCATCCCTTCAATAGAAGCCTGTAAAACATTAATTTCATCCACTTCCTGCTGCCAGATAAAAGAAACACTAAAAGCCAATGCATTTTCCTCAATAAATGGCCTTACTGCTTCTCTTTTTTTTTCTGAAAGCAATTTAGAGTCATTTAAAAAAGGATGTGTAAAATCTTTTGATAGAATCACTGCTGCCGCCACAACTGGTCCACACAAACACCCTCTTCCGGCTTCATCTGTTCCTGCTTCTAGAGAAAAACCACTATAATTTAAATGTAACATGCTGCAAAGTAGCAAAATTTTCGGTTTGATTCCTAACTTCCGAATAAGGATGTCTTCAAAAAACAAACCAAGAATCCTACTTTAATTAAAAATTTTCACAGTACTTAATCCCTATGATTTTCGTTTAATTATTTTACATTTGTTCTTGCAGGATCAATCTATGAATAAAGCACTACTTTTTTTATCACTATTTGTTTTTCTAGGAACACAGACCCTATTTTCTCAAAATTTAAGAAGATCCAATGAAATGTTTGGAGGAATGAATAATCTTGATCGACAGCAAAATGACAGCCTGAAAGGACCTGGAAAAATAAATGTCACCCTCTCTGGAAAAACAACCTATACTGATTACAAAATAATCTCTCATACCAACGACACCACGTATATAGATACCACACTCAACTTGCAAAAAGAATACAAGTTCAACTACCTTAGAAAAGATTTATTTGAGCTGTTAGAATTTCACAATCAGGGACAAACTTTTAATAATTTAGGCTACGACTTTACCAGTATTTCAAAACTTCCCGACATTGGTTTTACTGCCAAACAACCTAGTTATTTAGAAGTGGAAGACATAAAATATTACGAAGTCCCCACACCCACTTCAGAAATCTTATATCGAACCGGTTTGCAACAAGGACAAGTGCTGGATGCTCTATTTACACTAAATTTTTCAAAAAGACTCAATGTATCGCTGGCGTATAAAGGATTGCGTTCTCTCGGCGCCTACAGGCGTGCCTTAGTTAGTAATGGCAATTTTAGGGGTTCTTTTCAGTATAGCACTGAAAAAAATAAATATCAAATTAAAGGTCATTTAGCATCCCAAGACTTTTTTCATCAAGAAAGCGGAGGCTTGACTACAGAAGCCCTAGATAATTTTATCAGTGAAGACCCCAACTTTGAGCGTAGGTCGCGTTTAGATGTTAATTTAACAAAATCCGAAAGTCAGTTCGAGGGAAACAGAACATATATTGCCCAGAGCTATAAACTTCTAGCCAGCAAAGACACTGTCAACAATAAAGATTTCAGCAATCTAAAAATTGGCCATATTTACACCAGTGAAAAAAAATCCTATGAATTTATTCAAAATGAATTGACAGAAGATTTTTTCGGATCGGCAGGCTCTGCAAATCCAAAAAGAAAAGCGGCCGAAAGTAAGCTGCGCAACAATGAGTTGAATTTGGAATTTAACTCTAAATATGTACTAGGGAAATTCAAAGCAAAAGCAAATTTCATAAACTATTCTTATGGCTATGACACCATATTAAACAGCAAAAGTGGTATTAACAAATTGAAAATTGAAGGAAATGCCATTTCTTTTGGAGCTGATTGGAATGCCAAAATAAAAAAATTTCAACTAAATGCGGACGCAAGTATCACGCCGGGAAAAGGAAGACTTTCAGGAAACTACCTAAAGGGGGAAGCGGTGTATAAAAGAGATAGCATTTTTAAAATAAAAGGCACTTTACTTCTAAATTCAAAGGCACCAAACTTTAACACCTTACTACACCAGAGTGAGTATGACGACTACAATTGGCAGCATAATTTCAGCAATGTAAATACAAGAGACCTCGGTTTCGACTTGACTTCTAAATGGATCAATGCGTCTTTAAATTTTACCAATTTAGACAATTACACCTATTTTGACGCACAGAGCCAACCACAACAATTTGATGCCCAAATAAGTTATTTAAAGGTAAAAGCAAACAAAGAGTTCACGCTTGGTAAATTTGCCTTAGACAACACCTTAATGTACCAAAATGTAAGCAGTGGAAGTACCGTTTTTAGAGTTCCTGAGTTTGTAAGCAGAAATACATTGTACTATACAGATTATTGGTTTAAAGGAAAACCAATGCTTGTAAATATTGGCATTACATTCAAATACTTTTCGGCTTATGCTGCAAATGCTTACAATCCTCTTTTAGCAGAGTTTAGATTGCAAAATGAAGAACAAATTGGGTTTCCTACTTTTGATGTTTTCTTCAACGCCCAGGTAAGGAGAACGCGTTTGTATTTTAAGGTGGACAATGCTACTTCTAAATTTACTAGTAAAAATTACTTTTCAGCACCAAATTATCCTTACAGGGACTTAACAATCCGCTTTGGTTTAGTTTGGAATTGGTTTATATAGCTATAATATAGCCAACAAGCAAGAATTTATTTTACAACAAACGTATCTCCACAAAATAAACTTAAAAATAATTGAAAACTTTTGCTACTCAAAAGTTTTACTTAAGAATCACGACACTTTTAGTTTGCCACATATTTTGGTAGAAATTACAATGCCCTTTTGGTAGAAATTCTTTCTCTTCTGAAAACAGAATGCAAGGAAAGAATTGGTTTGATGTCTTGTTGCATGGATTTCCTTAGGTTTTATTATTGATCTCAATACTGTTAAATATTTTTTGATTTGTTGACAAAAAAAGTTTCCCAATAAGTGTTTGTAAACAAACCAGTGACTTTAAATTATAATAGCGATTTGATCAAAAAAAAAGCGCCTAAAAATTTTGATACAATCCTTTCCTATATAAATTCTAAGCACATGAAATTTATTTAGCAAAGGATCGTATTGTTTAATTAAAAACTTTAGGATGATGTTTTGTAAGTATATATTTAATGCAAACACACCAAATTACAAAAGCAAATATGCTTAAATTTGTACAAAATAAATACAACAATTCAACTTTTATAAATTCTTTAAAACGGGTTGTTAATGAGTGCAAATAAAATTAAAATGAGTGTATCCAATAAAATTCCAGAAGTTTCTTTTTTTAAGTTTCTAAAGCATGCCAATGCTATTTTACAAAATCCTTTACCTTTTCACGCAAAAAACTTTGCTTCTTTAGGAGATATTTTTCGTTTAAAAATTGGTTTTGGAAAATCTGTTTTGTTTTGTAGAGATGCTGGACTTTTACAACATGCGCTTCAAAAGAATCAAAAAAATTATACTAAATCTTATATTCAGACCAAAGATTTAGCAAAATATGTTGGAAAAGGATTGTTAACTGCTGAGGGAGAGCATTGGCAAAAACAACGAAAATTAATTCAGCCAGCTTTTCATAAAGGCCAACTTAAGCTGTTGGTTGATACCATTCAAAAAACCATTTTAGCAGAATTAAAAAATATTAAAATTGGAAAACCGATGGATGTTTTTCCTGTTTTTAATGATTTGGCTTTTCAAACTGTAATTAAATCAATTTTCAATATAAACATTTCTGCTACTGATATTGATTCATTGCAACATACCACAGAAGCTACTCAAAAAATGTTGGTTCAAGAACTAAGACAACCCTTTTTTGTTTGGTGGTTTAACCTTTCAGGAAAAACGAAAAAGCATTTAAACTTGACTCAAAATTCGAGAACAATTTTAAAAAGATTGGTGGAAGAAAGAAAGCAAAGCAACGGAGATCATCATGATTTACTGGACATGCTTTTAAGTGCAAAATATGAGGATGGCTCTAAGATGGATGAAAATCAATTGGTAGATGAAATATTGATTTTGTTTGCAGCAGGTCATGAAACAACTTCAAATGCACTTACTTTTACCTGCGAATTATTAGCCAGAAATCCTGCAGCACAATCAAAAGTGGCATCTGAAATCAAAAAAATAAAAAGTGAATCTACGGATTGCATGCACTGGATAAAAAATGCGAGCTATACAAAATTAGTTATTGAAGAATCTATGCGTTTGTTTCCTCCAGCCTATTTTATGGACCGGGTAAATATTGAGGAAGACACTTACAACGGAATTGTTTTACCCAAAGGCTCGAATTTGTTGTTTTCAATTTATGAGATTCATCGTCATTCAGACTTTTGGAAACAGCCAAATAAATTTATTCCTGAGCGTTTTTTAGATGAAAATATTAAGTTTTCAAAAAATTATTTCCCCTTTGGTGCGGGACCTAGAATGTGTATTGGCAATAATTTTGCCATGTACGAAATGATTTTAGCAATTATTGCTTTGGTAGCGCAATTCGAAATTATTGAAAAGGAATCCCCTATTCAAATAAAACCACTAATAACACTGAAACCTCACAATGCTATTTTGGAATTTAAAAATAGGATTTGATTGAAAGATCAAATTTTTAATTAAATTTCTACAAATCAAATTAAATTCTTTGTGAGGAAAAAGTAGTTGTAAACTTGTCTAATTGGTAACAAAGAAAAAATTAATCTCAACGAATTATTATTTAGCAAGCAACTCTTCTTCCAGAATTTCCTTTAGGTCGCGTTATAAAACCAGAAGGATTTGTGTGAACAATTAATTCTTTATTTAAGATGTTTTTTGTGTCGTCATCACAATCAATGCACAATTCATCAGTTTTTAACAATTGAAGCTCAAATTACAAGTCTATACTATTCAAAAAAAATAATTCATAAGAAGAAAAATTAGTAAAATCATCTATCGATTATAGATTACAGAAATCTCTTTGAAATAAAAAAGGAGAAATTACATTATCAGCCAGTGATTTGTTTAATAATTTTGGATTAAGACAACGCATCAATGGAGAAGGTTTGAAAGCTTTGTATGAAAGCAATTTTGAAACTCAAATTATTCGTTTAGGGAGGAAGTGTAAATTTTAAAAACAAAATTTATACTTCATTGTATTTGTCCAAAAAAACGCGTTGTGCTCATACCTAAATTTAAGTTAAGACTCAAACATATATTGCTGTTAAACAGTTTAAGTTTTTCTTTTAACAATCTCATTTAGCTTTGTAAGGTTTCCTTAATTTTTTATTAGAGATACTTCTCAGCTATTTCATTATCGTCTTCTTCTTCTTATTTAAAAATTCGACTGATCTAATATAAAAATCCATTTTAAGTAATTAATATCAACAGAATTATATAGAAACTTATTTTTTTACCAACTGCCTAATTTTAATATTTAAAGCGGCAAATAGCAAGGTAGTAAACGGACTTAGATAATTAAAAATAGCATACACAAAATAATCTGAAACAGAAACACCCAACACGCTAGATTGATAAGCCCCGCAAGTGTTCCAAGGAATTAAAACGGAGGTTACGGTACCCGAATCTTCTAAAGTTCTACTCAAATTTTCTGGTGCTAAACCCTTGTCCTCATATGCTTTTTTAAACATTTTACCAGGAATTACAATTGCTAAGTATTGGTCTGATGCAATTGCATTCAATCCTAAACAACTAATAACAGTGCTTGCAAACAAGCCAAAGACTGAACTCGCAACTGACAATAAACTTTTCGTAATTTTTGACAATGCTCCAATGGCATCCATTACACCACCAAAAACCATGGCACAAATAATTAAAAATATGGTCCACAACATTCCATTCATTCCACCAGATGAAAATAATTCTGATAACTTCTCATTATCTGTTGTTATGTTGGTGTCTATAAAAACAGCATTGATGATAGATTTAAAATTGGAATCTGACAAGCTTGCCAGAACGTCACTTTGAAAAATAAATGCAAAAACTGCTGCTAATAGCACCCCTGTTCCTAACGCTATCAACGGTTTTGTTTTCATTAAAATCATTCCTATTACAATTCCTGGAACTAAAAACAACCAAGGTGAAATATAAAATGTATTGTCTATAGAGGCTAATAAGTCGCTAATATCTGAACTCCCAGTGGTATCTATGGTACTGCTTAAAATAGCAAATACAATCAACGTTACGATAATGGTTGGCACTGTCGTGATTGCCATGTATTTTATATGTGTAAACAAATCTGTACCTGCCATGACGGGTGCTAAATTTGTAGTGTCTGATAGTGGCGACATTTTGTCTCCAAAATAAGCTCCTGAAATTACCGCTCCAGCAATCATCCCTGTTGGAATTCCTAAAGCACTTCCAATCCCTACTAAAGCAATACCCACCGTAGCTGATGTCGTCCATGAGCTTCCTGTCGCTATGGATATAATAGCTGCAATCACCACAGATGCCGGTAAAAATATTTCTGGACTTAGTACTTGTAATCCGTAATAGACCATCGCAGGAATAATACCACTAACTAGCCAAGTTCCGGCCAAAGCTCCTACTAAAAACAAAATCATGATTGGAACAAAAATACTTTTCCAATTTTCCCAAACTTCAAAAATCATTCTAGATGCGGGCACTTTATTCAAAAAACCAACAACGGCAGCAACCAAACCTCCCATCAATAAAATATATTGATTTGTATACCCACCAAACCACTCTTGGCCTTCCACAAAAAAGATATTGTAAGCTAATAAGGACATGAGGATTAAAACAGGCGATAGGGATTCTAATAAGTTTAATTCTTTATTACCTGTCACTTTTTGGTCTTCAATCTGTATTTCTGAAGGCTTGTTTTTGTCTTGCATTCCTTATTATTTGTTTAGATATGGTAATGTTACGCTTTTACACGATGTTATGCAAATAGATTTGGCGCCCTTCCTGTAATATTCATAGAATTTTCAGCTTAAATTTAAAAGAAAATACCAAAATAGAAATTACAATTAACAACAAAATATCTTCCACTAAGTGCGAACTAAAAATAAAATTATTACAAAAAACAGCTGGTATACTTTTCTAACCTCTTATAAAATTCCAACTTCTTTCATACACCCTTTCATAAGCTTATATGTTCTTGAAATATCATTGTCTAAGCCAATAGAAAAACGAATTAATCCTTCTGAAAGCCCCATTACTTTTTGCTCTTCTTCTGGTATTTCTGACGATGTAGAAGCTCTGGGAGCCGAAAACAAAGTTTTATAAAAACCAAGACTTACTGCCAAATAGCCCACATTTTTATATTGCATTAACTCCATTAGCGCGTTCGCCTTATCTAAAGAGCCCACATCTAAAGTTAACATGCCTCCAAAACCGAATTCAGCGTTCATCATGGATTTAAACAATGCATGAGAAGGGTGTGATTGCAATCCAGGATATACTGTCTTTAAGCCATCTGCTTCAAACTTATTTGCCAAAAAGGAAGCATTCAAGCTATGTTGCTTCATTCGAATGTGCAAAGTCCGCATATTTTTTAAGACTGATGCCGCTCTTAAGCTATCTAAGGTTGCCCCTAATAGCATGCTTGCTCCATCATTTACACTTCGCAAATTATTGATAAATTCTTGCGTTCCACAAACAACACCTCCCACGGTATCTGAAGAACCATTTATAAATTTAGTCAAACTGTGACACACAATATCTGCACCTAATTTTGCTGGTGAAATTGACAAAGGAGAAAACGTATTGTCTACGACTAATTTTAAATTGTATTTTTTAGCCAAAGCGGCCAAAGCGATAATATCTGCAACTTCTAAAAGGGGATTGCTTACCGACTCACAATACAACACTTTAGTCTTTTTCGTAATAGCTGCCTCCACAACTTGATGTTTTGTAATGTCTACAAAAGTGGTCTCAATTCCCAACCTTGGCGTAAAGTTTTTTAAGAATGCATACGTTCCTCCGTAAATTGTTCGGCTAGAAACGATGTGTTCTCCAGCACCTACTAATTGTAGTAAAACTGGCGTAATGGCCCCCATACCTGATGCTGCTACATTGGCTGTTTCTGTGCCTTCCATAGCTGCCAAAGCGGCTCCTAAATATAAATTTGAAGGGGTTGTATGGCGCGCATACAAATGACAGCCATCTGTATTTCCTTCAAAAGTATCACGCATTGTATTTGCCGACATAAAGGTATACGTAGAGGAGTCTGAAATCGATGGGTTTACGCCACCGAACTCACCAAAATACTGTACGTCTTGAATATTATCTGCTGGATTGAATTTCATAATCTTCGTTTTTATAAAACAAAACAACAAATAATTAGAAAAATAATCAATATAATGTATAAATTATAGATTATTTACCTAATTTAGATTCATTTATTAAATTTATAAACTAAAAAAAAGGCCTTTAATTTAAATTTTTAGAAAATCACAATGCTAGACACTACCGACAAGAAACTTCTCAACTTACTACAACAAGACGGCAAACAGACGACCAAACAATTGTCTCTGCAATTAAACCTTTCTGTAACCGCTATTTATGAGCGCGTAAAAAAATTAGAAAACCAAAAAGTAGTTCAAAAGTATGTAGCCATTGTAAATAAAAATAAAATCGAAAAGTCTTTTCTAGTCTTTTGCCATTTAAAATTGATTCAGCATGCCAAAGAATACGTAACTACTTTTGAACGTGAAATTTTAAAATTAGAAGAAGTTTCTGAGTGCTTTCATGTCAGTGGTGATTATGATTACATTCTAAAGATATACGTAAAGGATATGGAAGCGTATCGAAATTTTATGCTCACAAAATTAACAACCATAAAATATATTGGCAGTACACACAGCACTTTTGCCATTGAAGAAGTAAAAAACACCACTGCGATACACGTGTAACGATAAAACCCAAAACTTTCGTTTTGGGTTTTGTAAAATTTTTAGGAAAGTCTAAAGAATTTCCTTATTTTTTTGCGTGTGAACCATCGCAATTTCCGTTTGGATCTTGTGTTAATCCGCATCCGCAAGGTCTGCCTGCTTTATTTTGTTTCATATAGATCTGCTTTTTAGTTTTTATTTATTTAAAAAAATACGCGCATTGCGTTATGCTTTCGTGGTTACTGAGAATGAAAATTCAATCATATCATCGATAAACTTATCTTTTAAGTTGTCAAAGAATTTTTTAGAAGCATATTTTATGTTAAAATCTGTTCTATCTACATTAAATTTCTCACTTTTAAAAGTCGTTACGGTTCCTTCAGTTACCAACATTGCAGGAATTGTAATGCTTTTTGTAATGTCTTTTACCGTTAAGTTTCCTGTAACTGATAAATTATTTTCGTTTTCTACTACACTTGTAATTACAAATTTAGCAGTTGCATAGGTTGCAATATCAAAAAAGTCTGGTGCCGATAAGTGCCCTACTAATTTCGCTCCACTTTCTGCATCCAAGTCTAAATTTTTCATGGTTGCCATTTCTATTACAAAAGACCCTCCTATTAATTTTCCTTCTTCTAAATTTAAAGAGCCTCCTTTTAATGAAATTGTTCCATCGTGAGTTCCTGTTGGTTTCGCTCCTTTCCAAGTAATTACAGAGCTTTCCACGTCTACATTATCTAACGCTGCAACCATTGCTACCTTCACTGCTTCCTTCGCTTCTACTTTGTCCTTCTTATTTTCTTTACAAGCCGTTAACAAGGCTACAACCACTACGAGTGATAAAATTATTTTTTTCATATGCTTTCTGATTAAATACTATTCATATTATTTCTTAAAGTCAAAGGTACTATTTATTTATTTCCCATGGAAACTATTTTTTATCTTTTAAGAGAAAATTAAGAACATAGGCTGCAGCCTGCAAACCAAATGCAGCTGGCATATAGCTAATAGTGCCGTAATATGACTTTTTAAAATTTGTTCCATCCGTCATTTGAACGCTTTCTGAAATTTGCATTTCCTCTGAATACACTGCTTTTACTCCTTTATTCACCTTGCGCTCTTTTAGCCGTTTTCGCAAAACTCTTGCCATCGTACAATTTTTGGTTTGTGAAATATCTTTCACCTTAACTTTGGTTGCATCTAACTTTCCACCTGCACCCATGGAAGAAATAATCTTGACTTTCTTTCTCCTTGCCGCCACGATCAAATTGACTTTTGGAGTAATACTGTCAATACAATCAAGCACATAATCAAACTCTTTCGTAACAATTTCGTAAGCTCTTTCTGGAGATAAAAACTCTTCCAAAACCTTAACTTGAATGTCTTTATTGATGTCTTGTAAACGGGCAGCTAAAACTTTTGCTTTCGATTGCCCGATTGTCGAATCCAACGCAGCTAATTGTCTATTTTTATTCGTTTCGTCAAAAAAATCTCCATCTACAAGGGTCATTTTTTGCACACCAGCTCTTGCTATAAATTCTGCTGCATACGAACCTACACCGCCAAGACCCACCACTAAAACATTTGCTTTCTTCAACCTTTCTAAACCCTCGTCTTGCACCAATAAAGTGGTGCGTTCTAACCAACTCATTTACTATAAATACTTTTAAACATCTATTCTTTATTTTTAGAGTCCATTACAATGGTTACAGGTCCGTCATTTACGGGAGCCACCTTCATATCTGCCCCAAACACTCCTGTTTGAACTTTTTTATCGAATTCCTTTTCTAATGTTGGTATAAATTTTTCATACAAAGGAAAGGCAATATCTGGTTTTGCGGCTTTTGTATAACTGGGTCTATTTCCTTTTTTTGTTTCCGCTTGAAGCGTAAATTGGCTGACCACTAGTATTTCTCCTTTCCGCGCAATTAACGCGGTATTCATCTCGCCATTTTCATCCCTAAAAATTCTAAGATGTAGTATTTTTCGGACCAGGAAATTAATATCTTCTTGCGCATCTTCCTCAGAAATACCGACAAAACGAGCAGTCCTTTTTGAATATTAGCGACTTTCTCATTTTTGAATGGTTACACTTGCTGCTGAAACTCTTTGAAGAACAACCTTCCTCTATTACTCGTTGTCTTCTTCGTCCCAAATATCCGTTCTAAAATGCTCTTTTTCCTCATCGCCACTTAAAATCTGGAGATAACTTTTGTAACGTGACCAAGAAACACGCTCTTCTTCCAATGCTTCTTTTACCGCACAATTTGGCTCTTTTGTATGCAAACAATTATTGAACTTACAGTCTCGTTTCAGGGCAAAAAATTCAGGGAAATAATCCCCTAATTCGTATTTATCAATATCTACAACACCAAATCCTTTAATTCCTGGGGTGTCTATAATCCGTGCATCGAAACTTAAATCAAACATTTCTGCAAAAGTTGTCGTGTGCTTTCCTTGGTTGTGTTGGTCAGAAATTTCTTTTGTTTTTAAATCTAAAGACGGTTCAATAGCATTTACTAAAGTAGATTTCCCAACTCCTGAGTGCCCAATAAACATCGAAGTTTTGCCAGTCATTATTTGTTTAATCGTTGCTACATTTTTATTTTGAGTCGCAGAAACTTCTTCACATCGATACCCAATTGCCTCGTAAATATCTTTTAAATACATAATTTCGGCACGTTCTTCAAGTGCGTACGAATCTATTTTATTAAAAATCAGGACTGTTTCAATCCGATAGGCTCTTGCAGAAACCAAAAATCGGTCTATAAATGTTGTGAAAGTTGGTGGATTGTTAATTGTGATTAATAAAAAGACCTGATCTATATTGGAGGCAATGATATGTGTTTGCTTTGAAAGGTTTACCGACTTTCTGACAATAAAATTATCGCGGTCTAAGATGGTCTTAATGACACCCACTTCTTCATCTCCTTTCTTTTCCAAATCAAATGCCACCTTGTCTCCAACCGCAATCGGATTGGTGCTTTTGATGTTTGTAATTCTGAATTTTCCTTTTATTCTACAAGAATGAAATTGACCATTATCAGATTTTACCTGATACCAACTTCCTGTAGATTTGTATACGATTCCTATCATTGGTGCAAAGATGCAGAATTTTAAATAAAAATTAGATTTGAGATTCTAGTGATTTTTAGTTTATCGTAAAAAAATACCTCCAAATTTTTAAAAACTTGAAGGTATTTTTGTCGTAACAAGCTTACAAAATTATGCGTTGACAATTTTCTCTTGATGATTGATCGACTCTTGGTGAATTGCTTTAAACATTTTTAAAACAAACTCTTCACTTAAACCTCTACTTTCACCTTCAAGAATCATATTTCCAAGAATCTCATTCCAACGTTTAGACTGCAAAACAGCAACGTTTTTATCTTTCTTTAAAACACCAATTTGATTCGCTACTTTCATTCGCTTTCCTAACAATTCTATTAGCTGGTTGTCCGCTACATTAATTTGAGCTCGTAAATTATCCAAAGCTTTTTTATATGCCTCGTCTGTGTTAGTCTCTTTTCTAACTTTTAAATCTTCCATGATCTGCTTTAACGCGGCTGGCGTTACTTGCTGCGCAGCGTCACTCCAAGCATTGTCTGGATCAAAATGAGTTTCAATCATTAACCCATCAAAATTCAAATCTAAAGCTGTTTGGGAAACTTCAAGAATCATATCTCTTTTCCCTGTAATATGCGAAGGATCGTTGATTAAAGGTAAATCTGGAAATTTATTTTGAAACTCTATAGCCAATTGCCATTCAGGAGTATTTCTATATTTTGTTTTTTCATATGTAGAGAAACCTCTGTGAATTGCTCCTAGATTCTTGATTCCTGCGGTATATAATCTTTCAATTCCCCCCAACCACAAAGCTAGATCTGGATTTACTGGATTTTTAACCAAAACAATTTTATCTGTTCCTGCCAAAGCATCTGCAATTTCTTGCATGATAAATGGAGAAACGGTAGAACGCGCACCAATCCACAACAAATCCACATCATTCTCAATTGCTAATTTTACGTGCGCTGCGTTTGCAACTTCCGTACAGGTTTTCATTCCTGTCTCTGCCTTTACCTTCTTTAGCCATCGCAAACCAATTTCACCAACACCTTCAAACATTCCAGGTCTTGTTCTTGGTTTCCAAATTCCTGCTCTAAAATAATTTACATCAGAATCTTTTAGTTCGTGTGCAATTCTTAAAACTTGTTCTTCGGTTTCTGCACTACAAGGCCCTGCTATTACTAGAGGATGCTCTAAATTCATAGCATCCAACCATGTTCTTAATTCTTTTGTATTCTCCATTTTTTTACTTGTTTTGGCTTTTACTTTATGCCGTTTAAAATTTGTTTAATATAATTTGTATTCTCCATTTCGTTAAAAATTTCAGAAAAATTATCTCGTTCCATCAACTCTTTAAAACGCTTTAAATTATTAATGTATGCATCCAACGTTTCAATTACGTTTTCCTTATTCTGTTTAAAAATTGGGGTCCACATTGCAGGTGAACTTTTTGCCAAACGAACGGTTGATTCAAAACCAGAGCCCGCCATGTCGAAAATATCACGTTCGTTTTTTGCTTTATTAATGACTGTTTTTCCCAACATAAATGCACTAATATGCGAGAGATGCGAAACATACGCAATGTGCTTGTCATGGGAAACAGGATCCATATATCGAATACGCATTCCAATAGTCGAAAAAAGGTTTAATGCTTTCTCTTGCAACTTGAAAGTTGTCTTTTCTACTTCGCAAATAATATTTGTTTTCCCAACATACAAACCAGAAATCGCAGCTGTAGGCCCAGACTTTTCTGTTCCTGCAATTGGATGGCAAGCTAAAAAATTTCTTCTTTTAGGATGATGTTCAACCGCTTTACAAATTGCTTCTTTTGTTGAACCGGCGTCTATTACCAAACTATTTTCAGAAATTTTATCTAAAATAATTGGCAATAACGTCACAGTCACATCCACAGGAATTGAAACAATAACTAAATCTGCGTTTTCTAAATCCGCAAGCGTTGCTTTTTCATCAATAACACCTAATTCTTTCGCATTATTTAAATGATTTTCGTTGGTGTCGATTCCATAAATAACAACTTCTGGAAAATGCTTTTTAATATCGATGGCAAAACTACCACCAATTAAACCAATTCCAATCATGTATATTTTTTTCATAGCCTCGATATTGCTTCCTTAATTATTTCTGCAGACACGCACAATGAAAAACGAATGTAACCTTCTCCTTGTGATCCGAAAATAGTTCCGGGAGTGATGAAAATATCATTTTTGTATAAAATAGTATCTGTTACTTCTTCTGATCGCTTTCCTTCTGGAATTTTTGCCCATACAAATAAGCCCGTAGCCTCTCTGTCATAAGTTGTCCCTAATTTATCTGCCAATTCCCAAATTAAGTCTCTGCGTTCTTTATAAATTTTATTTTGAGCAACAAACCAATCGTTGGGTAATTCTAACGCTTGTGTTGCTCCTTTTTGGATTCCATAAAACATGCCAGAATCCATATTGCTTTTCACTTTTAATATTTCATTAATATATTCAGAATTTCCTAAAACCATCCCCACGCGCCAACCCGACATATTAAAAGTTTTACTGAGCGAATTTAATTCTAACGCAATTTCTTTTGCTCCTGCTGCTTGTAAAATACTGATAGGATTGTCGTTTAAAACAAAACTATAGGGATTGTCGTTGATGATTAAAATTTGATGTTTTTTACCAAAAGCAACCAATTTCTCAAACATTTCTAAGGTTCCGCTAGTTCCGGTAGGCATATTTGGATAATTTACCCACATAATTTTTACACTAGATAAATCTTGACATTCCAGTTCTTCAAAATTTGGTTGCCAATTATGCGCTGCACTTAAGTTATAAAAAAGGGGTACTGCACCCACTAATTTCGTAACAGAGGTATAGGTTGGATATCCAGGATTCGGAATTAACACCTGATCTCCCTCATTTAAGAAAGCCAAGGAAATGTGCATGATTCCTTCTTTACTTCCCATTAATGGTAATATTTCGTCCTCTGCATTCACAGCGACACTATATTTTTCTTTGTAAAAATTAGAAATCGCCACTCGCAATTCTGGCAAACCCTGATATGATTGATATTTATGCGCACCTGCATCCGTTAGGCTGCCCTGAATTGCAGTTAACACCTGCGATGGTGGAGCTAAATCTGGAGAACCAATTCCCATATTAATAATTGGCTTCCCTAAAGCCATTAAACTTCTAACTTCCCTTAGCTTTTTAGAGAAATAATATTCTTCGACGGTTGCTAACCTTTTTGCAGCTTTGATCATTTTCTACCATTTTTATAGGTTCCTAAAACCTTGAATTCTTCGGCCATAATTGCCATAATTGTCATCGCCTTCTCGTATTCTCTATAATTATCGAAAGTTATGTCTACAAAAAAGGAATACTTCCAAGGTGTTTCAATTACTGGTAAAGACTGAATTTTAGTTAAATTCATTTTGCAATCACTTAATACATTTAAAATTGCCGCTAAACTTCCTCTCTTATGGTCTAGCTGAAATTTTAAAGAGGCTTTATTAATTTGGTCAACTCCATTTGTAGGCACCGCTGTTTGCACAATTACAAACCGCGTTGCATTTTCTTTTATGGTTTGAATTTCATCCTCAAGAATAACCAAATCAAAAATTTCTGCTGCCATTTTTGGAGCAATTGCAGCGATGCTCATTAAATTTTCTTTAGAAATTCTTTTTGCTACCTCTGCAGTATCTGTATCTTCCACCAACTTAATATGTGGATGTTTTTTAAAAAATTCTTTGCATTGTAACAGTGCCATTGGATGCGACCAAACTTCTTTAATACCGGAAATTTGTTGCCCTTTTAACGCCATTAGATGATGGTGAATATTTAAATATTCCTCACCAATAATGTGCAGATTATTCGAATCTATAAGTGCATAGTTCGGAATAATGGAACCTGCAATCGTATTTTCTATTGCCATAATACCAAATGCAGCCGAGCCGTCTAATAAACAAGAAACCAATGCGTCAAATGACATGCATTCTATCAATTGAATGGAAGGACCATAAAAGTCCCTAGCGACTTTGTGATGATTTGAACCCTCTGCTCCTTGTATGGCAACCCGTTTATTCATAACTATAAATTAATTTCAAAAAAAAAGTCTCGAATTAAATTCGAGACTTTCTATGCGATGAATGTTTCTTAACAACATGATACAAAGTCTCTGCTTTTACTAAAAAAGTAAAAGAAATAATAGAAACGTGCACAAGTAGTATTTAACATGAATGTCTGTTTTGATAAAGAACAAAATTAATGTTTAAATTGAAAGAAACAAACGATCTCTAACTTATTATAAAAGAATTAACGATTTCCTAAAATACCAGCGGTAAAAATAGAAAGATTTATAGATTTCTTTAATTATTTGAAAATCAATCAAACATATCAAAAAAGAGCGGCATATTAATAAAAGCGAATGCACTTTTAAAACACCTTAAATGCTGTTTAACAGTTCTTAATCGAACATAATATCTCTGTAAAATCATTCGTAAATTAGAAAATAATACTATCTTTGCAGCTTCAATGAAAAATTTATTGAAATACATAAAAATCATTTAAATAATATTGGCATGTACTTAACTAAAGAAGCAAAAGAAGTTCTTTTTGAAAAACACGGAAAAGGTAAAAACGACACCGGTTCATCAGAAGGTCAAATCGCGTTATTCACGCACAGAATTAGCCATTTAACTGAGCATTTAAAGAAAAATCGTAAAGATTTTAACACAGAGCGCTCATTAGTAATGATGGTAGGTAAACGTAGAAGTTTATTAGATTACCTAAAGAAAACTGAAATCAGCAGATATCGTGCGATTATCAAAGATTTAGGAATTAGAAAATAATTTTTAAAAAAAGAGGTGCTATAAACGCACCTCTTTTTTTTACAACAAATTTAAAATCTGATCTTAACAAAATCAGTAACTTATAAAAAGCCAGAGTTACCAACAATAATTCTGTATTTCCATTGCAACAACGGAAGACAACACAACAACAAACAAATTAAAAATTTTAGCATTAAAAATTTATGATTCCAAAAGTATTTAGAGAGGTCATAGACCTTGGGGACGGTAGAGAAATTTCTATTGAAACCGGAAAGTTAGCAAAACAAGCTCATGGTAGCGTTGTTGTGCAGTCGGGAAAATGTATGATGTTGTGTACAGTTGTTTCCAATTATGAACAAAAAGATCTTGGTTTTCTGCCCTTAACGGTAGATTACAGAGAAAAATTTGCAGCTGCAGGAAGGTATCCTGGTGGTTTCTTCAAAAGAGAGGCAAGACCAAGTGATGGTGAAGTATTAACCATGCGTTTAGTAGACCGTGTATTACGTCCGTTATTTCCAAAAGACTATACTGCAGAAACACAAGTAATGATTCAATTAATGTCTCATGACGAAGATGTAATGCCAGATGCAATGGCTGGTTTAGCAGCTTCAGCAGCGATTCAATTATCAGATTTTCCTTTTGAATGTGCAATCTCTGAAGCAAGAGTTGGTCGTATCAATGGTAAATTTATCATCAACCCAACAAGAGCGCAATTGGCAGAGTCTGACATCGATATGATGATTGGAGCTTCCGCTGATTCTGTAATGATGGTTGAAGGTGAGATGGATGAAATTTCTGAAGAAGAAATGGCAGACGCTATTAAGTTTGCACATGAAGCTATCAAAGTTCAATGTGCAGCTCAAATAAGGTTAGCAGAAGCATTTGGAAAGAAAGAAGTTCGCGAATATGAAAAGGCAAGAGAAGACAAAGAGTTAGAGAAAAGGGTTCATGATATGGCATACGATAAAGTGTACGCCATCGCAGAAGCTGGATCTTCAAAACACGAGAGAACTGCTGCTTTTAAAGAAATAAAAACAGCTATAAAAGCTACTTTTACTGAAGAAGAATTAGCAGATTATGGTGGTTTAGTTTCAGATTATTATCGCAAAGCAGAGAAAGCTGCCATTAGAGACTTGACCTTAAATGTAGGGTTGCGTTTAGATGGTCGTAAAACAGACGAAATTAGACCAATTTGGTCAGAGGTAGATTACTTACCATCTGTTCATGGTTCTGCAATCTTTACACGTGGAGAAACACAAGCTTTAGCAACCGTTACGCTAGGAACATCAAGAGATGCAAATAAAATAGACATGCCTTCCTTCGAAGGTGAAGAAAATTTCTATTTACACTACAACTTTCCTCCTTTTTGTACAGGTGAAGCAAGACCAATTCGTGGAACCTCTCGTAGAGAAGTAGGACACGGAAATTTAGCACAACGTGGATTAAAAGGAATGATTCCTACCGATTGTCCATATACAGTAAGAGTGGTATCTGAAGTTTTAGAATCGAATGGTTCTTCTTCTATGGCAACTGTTTGTGCTGGTACAATGGCATTAATGGATGCCGGTGTTCAAATGATTAGACCTGTATCTGGTATTGCAATGGGCTTAATCTCTGACGCTGAATCTGGAAAATATGCTGTCTTATCTGATATCTTAGGAGATGAAGATCACTTAGGAGACATGGACTTTAAAGTAACGGGTACCTCTGAAGGAATTACTGCCTGTCAAATGGATATTAAAGTAAAAGGTTTAGGATATGAAATTTTAGTGAATGCACTAAAGCAAGCACGTGAAGGTCGTTTACATATTTTAGGAAAAATTACGGAAACCATTTCTACTGCGAATGTAGAGGTTAAAGAATACGCTCCTAAAATGATTAACAGACGTATTCCTAACGAACTAATTGGAGCCTTTATAGGACCCGGTGGTAAACACATTCAAGAATTACAGAAAGAAACAGGAACTACAATTGTAATTACTGAAGATGCTGTAACTGAAGAAGGAATTATTGAAATCTTAGGAACAGACCCAGAAGGAATTGAAAAGGTAATCGCACGTATTGAGTCGATGCTTTTCAAACCTGAAGTTGGAAGTGCTTACGAAGTGAAAGTAATTAAAATATTAGATTTTGGAGCGGTTGTAGAATATGTGGAAGCACCAGGAAATGAGGTTTTATTACACGTAAGTGAATTGGCTTGGGAACGCACAGACAATGTTTCTGATGTTGTGAAAATGGGAGATATTTTAGATGTAAAATACTTTGGTTTAGATCCTAGAACTCGTAAAGAAAAAGTTTCTAGAAAGGCTTTGTTAGAAAAACCAGAAGGGTATGTAGCAAGACCGCCAAGAGATGATAAACGTCCTGCTGGACGCGATAGCAGAAGCAGAGATACTCGCGGACGTGATGACAGAAAGCCAAGAGAACCTAGAAAAGAAGAATAATTTCATTTCTAATTAAAGGATATCAAAATCGCCAAAAATAAATTTTTGGCGATTTTTTTGTTTAAAACCCAAATATCAAAATGCTTTTATTTTCTTTGTAATCAAATATGAAAATACAACACATTACCTATTTATCTTTAGGAACAAATCAAGGAAATAAATTACAAAACCTACAGAACGCAGTTGACTTAATAGACGACAGAATCGGTGGAATTCAAAAAATGTCCGCAGTATACAAATCTCCTTCATGGGGATTTGAAGGGAACGAATTCTTTAATATTTGTATTAAAATCTCCACAGATCAAATTCCAGAAACTTTATTAAGTAGTTTGCTATCTATCGAAAAGGAATTAGGACGAACTCGCACGCACCAAGAAGGCTATCAAAACAGAAATATAGACATCGATATTTTGCTATTTGAAGACGAAATTATATTTTCAAAAACACTTGTTATTCCGCACCCTAAAATGCTAGAACGGAATTTTGTCATGCTTCCCTTAGCTGAAATAGCGCCAAACACTATACATCCAACAGAAAAAAAGGAACTAAATGTCTGTTTGCAGAATGGCAATGATCGCTCAGTAGTTTTAAAAATCGAGGAGACACTCGTAAGGCCAATACAAATTTCAGAAAAATACAATTACATTGCCATCGAAGGAAATATTGGTGCTGGAAAAACCTCTTTATCCAAAATGATGTCTGATGCATTTAATGCAAAATTAGTTTTAGAACGCTTTGCAGACAACCCCTTTCTTCCTAAGTTTTATGAGGACAAGGAACGGTATGCTTTTCCGTTAGAAATGAGTTTTCTCGCAGACAGATATCACCAACTCAGTGATGATCTAGCACAATTTGATCTCTTCAAGAACTTTATAATTTCTGATTATTATATTTTTAAATCTTTGATATTCGCCCAAGTAACCTTGCCTGCAGACGAATATCTGTTGTACCGAAAAATGTTTAACCTCATTTATAAGGAAATACCAAAACCAGACTTATACGTATATTTATATCAAAATACAGACCGCCTGTTAGAAAATATCAAAAAGAGGGGACGCACCTATGAGCAAAATATTACACCTGAATATTTGGAGAAAATTCACGAGGGCTACAAAGGTTTTATCAATTCACAAGACGATCTAAATTTACTCATAATAGACGTGTCAGAAATGGACTTTGTAAACACACCCGCTGACTACAATTTTATAATCAATACAATAAAATGTCACCCACCAAATAAAGGAATCTATTAACACAAAAAAGGCGTCTACCAAAGTATAGACGCCTTTTTTAATGGTACTAAATTTTTATTTTAATTCTAACTTCTCTGCAAAGTAGTCGCAAAAATCCCGCATTGTTGCACCCATTTTCTCATCGGCTGTAGCGCGTTCAAAAGTATCTGCCATCGCTACTAATGTTTGATGATAAAACTGTTTCATTTCATCCACGGGCATGTCCTTTGTCCATAAATCCATGCGCAGGGTATCTTTCTTTTTATGGTCCCATACAGATATCATAATGGCCTTAGAAGCTTCATTTTCGATATCTCCATCTGTTGCGCTCCAAGAGATTTCTTCTGGAACTTTATTAACATCTAATGCAACTTTAAATTTAATTTCTGAATTGTGTTTTCCTGACATTATTTTCTGGGCTTGTACTTAGATTTTTTATATAAATCTAATTCATTAATTTTTAATACGTCTTGCAAAGATACGTCATTATGTTTCACATAAGAACGTACAATCTGCCAACCCAACCAAACACCAACGCTCCCCGGAGATAAATTATCCTGCTCCATATAAAATTTAGAAAACGGCGCAGGCTCTAAAAACCGTTTGTTTAGATTTGAATCTGTACTAAATAAAAGCTCATTCTGAACAAAGTAACTCCAAATTGACTCCTCATTGGCAACAACCCAACCCAATTTCTCCTCTTCATAACCCATCTTAAGTTTCTCTGAAACCAAGGGCAAGTAGCAATCTAAAGCATACATTTTCTTTCCTTCATAAATCATCTTCGCTAAGAAACTTCGCGCTTGTAACCTGGGAAGCTGTTCAGCTGCAATGGCTGTTGCTATGTCCACAATTAAATGTTCTTTCGTATTGTTTTCTTTGATGTATGTAGGGAAATCTGCATAAAATTTATGATTTTTACCCAAGTACACATCTAAGGAAATAAGTAACAAACTGTCTGCATAAATAACCCGACTGTTGTAGTCAATATTTGTTAGCATGGTTATCACATCGGGAGACCTAAAAGAAGCACTGTAAAACTTTAAGTGCTTAAAAAGTGCTGACAATTGTTTCTTTATTGGCAAGAAATCTTTGTGTATTTTCTGGGTTTCTTTAAACAACTCCTGCTCCTCTTTGTTCTTTATTTTAGACAAGGCAATACTGTCCGTTACCAATTTTGGAAAAAAATAAGGATAGTTTCGTTTTAAAACTTGCAAGTCTTCTGGTGCCGCATTATAAAAATCAACATCAAACCTTTTTACTTCAAAATTCACATCAATGTGAGAGACGTCTACGTTCTTTACAGCTTCTTTATTGCAGGCACAAAAACAAAATAAAAGAAATAATAATATTGGAAAAAACCTCATAAATTTGTATCTTGTTAATGATATTACCAGGCTTAAAAATACTAAAAAAAATCTCGAATGAAAACAGAAAAAGTAGCAACTCATATTATTTCTTGGTTAAAAGACTATGCTGAAAAGTCGAACATAAAAGGATTTGTAATCGGTGTTTCTGGAGGAATAGATTCTGCGCTGACCTCAACGCTTTGCGCCAAAACAGGTTTTCCTACCTTATGTGTAGAAATGCCTATACATCAAGCTCAAAGCCACGTAACAAGAGCAGAAGATCACATCAAGCAATTGAAAGTTCGTTACAACAATGTGTCAGAGGTTAGAGTAGACCTGACAGGAATGTATGAAGGCTTAAAAAGTGTGGTTCCTCAATTGCCCAATACCCCCAAAGAAGAGTTGTCTTTAGCAAATACAAGAGCACGGCTGCGAATGACTACTTTATACTATTTTGCAGGCCTACACAGTTATGTAGTTGCTGGAACTGGAAATAAAGTTGAGGATTTTGGTGTTGGATTTTACACGAAATACGGTGACGGAGGCGTTGATTTGAGTCCTATTGCTGATTTAATGAAGTCTGAAGTTTACGAATTAGCTGCCTATTTAAAAGTCCCTAATTCAATACAAATAGCGAAACCTACCGACGGATTGTTTGGAGATAACAGGACAGACGAAGATCAAATAGGTGCCTCATATGATGAGTTAGAATGGGCCATGAAAGAGCAAGATGCTGGAAAAAATGAAGCCGATTTTTCTGGCAGAAACCAAGAGGTATTTAAGATTTATGAAAATATGCACAAATTAAACCAACACAAAATGTTACCAATCCCTGTGTGTGAGATACCCGCAGCAATAAAGTAATTGGCACTTAAAAAAACTATAAGATAAAATAAATAATATTTTAAGTAATTACGAGCTCTTAAAGAAGGTTAGCGGCAAGCATTCTTTCTTTGATTTTCACGTATATTCTTTTCTTACTACCTTTAGATATTTCAAATGGTAGCAACAAAAATAACATCAAAATTTTGAATAGGTGTTGTATTCTTTTCATAGGGGGAATTTTCTTAGCACACTAAAAGTACAAAAAATAGGTTATTCTAGTGAAACCTAATTATAAAAATCCAACTTCTAAACAACCCTATTCAATTTTTCAAAAAGGCTGATTTTTAACCCTGTATACCCTTTTATTGATTCTAAGTCAATCGCAACATCGTCTGTAGCTTGTTTTACAAGTTCTTCAATTTTCTTGCCTATCAAAACTCGCCTTAAATTAAAAACGGCATCGTTCACTAGCTTTGGCAAAATCTCCAGGGCTGTTTTTACTTCAATATTTTGACCTCCCCAATTGCTTAATTGATGTTTTTCTTCATCCATTAAGATAGAAGTAACTGCCGCCGAAATCTCAGAATTTTCATGATTTACTAGTGCATCGATATCTACTTTTTCAAACTGATTTAACTGATGTATTACCTCACTGTAAATTTCTTGAAAGATTGCATTCGTAAACTCAGTCTCGTCGTCTTGAAGATGCACATAAATCTCCGCGGAAACATTGTTATTGTATTTTCTTGCGGTTGTTATTACTTTTCCATGATCATCTTCCGTTTCCACTTCTTCAATAAATTCTGTTTCTTCGTTTCCGAACAATAATAAAATTCGAATAATTTCTTTTTCTAAAATAGAAATCTGATCCACTGCTGCGGAAGAAACTCCACCTTTTACTAAACCCATCTGAGCATTTTCTTGCGCTAAGAAATATTCAGAAGGTGGCTCGTTTGGATCTTGCTTTACACTGTTTTGTTGTCTGCTCGCTTTGCTCTTTTCAAAGTTTCCTTTCGTAATAATCTGCGCCAATTCGCTAAATAAAACGCGTTCAGAGATCTCCATGATCCTAGCACACTCTTGCACGTAAACTTCCCGCTGAATACCATCTGGAATTTTAGATATACTCATAACGATATCTCTAATTACACCTGCTTTTTTTACAGGATCGTTGTTAGACTCTTTTAATAAAAGAGATACCTTAAAATTAATAAAGTCTTGTGAAGCATCTTCTAGATACTTTTTTAGTGCTTCGGTAGTATGTGATTTCGCAAAACTGTCAGGATCCTCTCCATCTGGAAACTGCACCACTCTTACGTTCATTCCTTGTTCTAGAATTAAATCAATTCCCCGAATAGAAGCCCTTATTCCAGCAGCATCTCCGTCAAAAAGTACTGTGATGTTTTTTGTAAGTCTATTTACTAGCCGTATCTGATCTGCCGATAAAGCGGTTCCAGAGGAAGCCACTACGTTTTCAATACCCGTTTGATGAAATGAAATAACATCCGTATATCCTTCTACAAGATAACAATTGTCTTGCTTTGCTATTTCCTTTTTTGCTTGAAAAAGTCCGTATAAAATCTTGCTTTTATGATAAATATCACTTTCAGGAGAATTTAGATACTTCGCTGCTTTTTTATCGGCAGTTAAAATTCTTCCTCCAAAACCTAAAATCCTTCCAGACATCGAATGTATAGGGAACAAAACACGTCCTTTAAAACGATCAAATTGCCGATTCTCTTTTACAATGGTAAGCCCTGTAGAAGCTAAATATTTCAAATCGTATCCTTTTGCTAAAGCCGCCTTTGTAAAAGCATCCCATTCATCTAAGCAATACCCTAATTCAAATGTTTTTATGGTCTCGTCCTTGAAACCGCGTTCTTTGAAATACGAGAGTCCTATTGCCTTTCCTTTGTTCGAGTTTAGCATAACATCATGAAAATAGTCTTTGGCAAATGTAGAAACCAAGAACATACTTTCTCTCTCATTCATCTGCGCCTTTTCTTCGCTAGACTGCTCTGTTTCTTCAATTTCTATATTGTATTTTTTTGCCAACCATTTAACGGCTTCAGGATAGGTATAGTGCTCATGCTCCATTAAAAATGAAATTGTATTTCCACCTTTTCCTGTTGAAAAATCTTTCCAAATTTGCTTTACTGGAGACACCATGAATGAAGGTGACTTTTCGTCTACAAAGGGGCTTAGCCCTTTGAAATTACTTCCCGCTTTTTTAAGTTGCACAAATTCACCAATAACTTCCTCTACTCTCGCAGATTCAAAAACTCGGTCTATAGTGCTTCTAGAAATCATTTTATTTTAATTGAAAGGTAATATAAAAAATGTGCGAGCAGTATTTCTTAAAACAAAGCACTCACAAATCTTAAACTTGTGAGGTCTTTTGTTCTAATTTATTTTTTAAGAAGCCGCTCTTAATTTTTTCAAAGTAGTATTTGTTAATTTTCCTTCTGCATATACTCTTGTTACATTCAATATTTTCTCGTCTGAACTTGGCAATTCGTACATGGCATCTGTAAAGATAGCTTCACACAAAGAACGCAATCCTCTTGCCCCTAATTTATATGTCACAGCTTTTTCTACAATATAATTTAATGCATCCTCTTCAATCGTAAATTCCACGCCATCCATGCGAAACAACTTCGCATATTGTTTAACAATTGCGTTTTTAGGTTCTGTTAAGATTGCTCTCAGCGTTACGGCATCCAAAGGATTCATATAACTTAAGACTGGCAATCGTCCAATAATTTCTGGAATCAAACCAAAAGCTTTTAAATCTGACGGAATCACATACTGTAATAAGTTTTCTTGATCTACTTTATCATCATCTAATGAAGCGCTAAAGCCAACAGCCTGCATATTCAAACGCTTGCTAATAATTCTTTCGATACCGGAAAATGCACCCCCCGCAATAAATAAAATTTCTTTCGTATCTACTTCTACGAATTTTTGCTCAGGATGTTTTCTTCCTCCTTTTGGCGCAACATTTACAACCGTTCCCTCTAATAATTTTAACAATGCTTGCTGCACACCTTCACCAGAAACATCACGCGTAATAGACGGATTGTCCCCTTTCCGTGCAATCTTGTCAATTTCATCAATAAAGACAATCCCCCGCTGCGCCTTTTCTACATCATAATCTGCAGTCTGCAATAATTTACTTAAAATACTTTCTACATCTTCACCAACATAACCTGCTTGTGTTAATACCGTCGCATCTACAATTGCAAACGGCACGTTTAACATTCTTGCAATTGTTTTTGCTACTAAAGTTTTTCCTGTTCCAGTTTCACCCACTAAAACAATATTCGATTTCTCTATCTCTACATCGTCATCGTCTTTGGTTTGCAATAAACGCTTGTAGTGATTATAGACAGCAACCGACATGGATCTTTTTGTTTCATCCTGACCAATGATGTATTGGTCTAAAAATTCTTTAATCTCTTTGGGCTTTTTAAGTGTTAAATCTTCTGACAAATCACCTGTTTTTGTCCCAGTGACTTCCTCTTCCACAATCCCGTGTGCTTGCTCGATACACTTGTCACAAATATGTGCATCCATACCAGCAATTAACAAGTCTGTTTCTGCTTTTTTTCGTCCACAGAACGAACATTCTAAATTTTCTTCTTTCGACATTATCTTTAGCTTTTAGCGATTCGCTTTTGTGCTGTTACAATTGGCATAAAGGGTCTTTTTAAAAAAACCTTTATGCCATTCGTGATGAAAAATTATATTATTTCTTTCTTTCTAAAACCTCGTCAATCATTCCGTACACTTTTGCCTCATCAGCTTTCATCCAATAATCTCTATCCGAATCCTTGTGCACTTTTTCAATTGACTGCCCAGAATGACTTGCAATAATTGCATACAACTCATCTTTTAATTTCATGATTTCTCTTGCCGTAATTTCAATATCAGAAGCTTGCCCTTGTGCTCCTCCTAACGGTTGGTGAATCATAATTCTTGAGTGTGGTAAAGCAGAACGCTTGCCTTTTTCTCCTGCACACATTAATACAGCGCCCATTGAGGCTGCCATTCCTGTACAAATCGTAGCAACATCTGGCTTTATAAACTGCATTGTATCATAAATACCTAAACCTGCATACACTCCTCCTCCTGGAGAATTGATATAAATTGAAATGTCTTTATTGGCGTCTACACTTTCTAAAAACAATAATTGTGCTTGAATAATATTAGCAACTTGGTCGTTAATACCAGTTCCTAAAAAAATAATTCTATCCATCATAAGACGTGAAAAAACATCCATCTGGGTAATATTCATCTGGCGCTCTTCCATAATATATGGCGTCAAACTACTTGTTATTTTTGTGTAATTCGTACTGCTAATTCCGTGGTGCTTTGTCGCGTATTTTTCGAACTCTTTTCCGTAATCCATGTTTGTGCTTCTTTTAGTATTTGTTTTGTAAAGATAAGGACTATTTCTTAGTCTTTTGGTACTTGTTCTGGCTACAAAAACCTGAATCTTACAACTCAGGCTTTTCTCTTTGGGTCTCTGTGCGATACTTAAAAAAGGTATGAGACACGAAACCAATCTATAAATTACTTATAAACTTCTTTTGTAAACGCTTCGTAAGAAAGTTCTTTTGACTTAAAGCTCATGTTCTCTTTATAAAAAGCCAATAATTTTTGACTGATCAATTGCGATTGTAATTTTTGAGCTTCTTCTTGATTTTGTAAAATTCTACCAGCAATATCATCCAATTCTTTTTCTTCTGGATTCATGTTGCCAAATTGTGCCATCTGCGTGCGGATAAATCCTTTTGCATAGGCCACTAATTCTGTGTAATCTATTTTGATATCGTGGTCCTTCATAATCTTTCCTTCGATTAATTGGTACCGCAAACCATTTTCAGACTTCGCAAATTCAGCGTCAGCCTCTGCTGGAGTTAAAGGTTTCTCTCCAGCTGTTCCCAACCATTTTTTCAAAAACACTGCAGGCAATTCAAATTTTGTGTTTTCCACTAAATGTCCGGTAATCGCATTTAACAATTGCTGGTCTCCTTGCTGCTTGAATTGGATTTCTGCGTCTTCTTTAATCTTAGCTTTTAACTCTGCTGCAGAAGTCACACTGCCGTCTGCGAATAACTTATCAAACAACTCCTTATCTAAATCTGCCAGTGCTGTTGTTGTTATGTCGGTAATTGTTAAAGTTACTGAAACTGGTACATCTCGTATTTCGTCACCAGCAATATCTAAAATAGTTTCTAACTTTTGAGTCTCCTCAAATAAATCTTTCGTTTCTAACTTGATCGTATCTCCTGATTTAGCTCCTAGCAGCTTCTTGTGATTTTTCTTCCCTTTCAAATCCTTTAAAAGAAAAGTCCCTTTTGTGTTGATTTCTTTTTCTTCATTCACAAAAGTACCGGTAACACTCGCCTCTAAAACTACTTCATCGACAGGTGTTGCAATACCATATCTTGTTTGGATGTTTATCAACTCTTCTTCCAACAGTTCTTCAGTTGCAATAATTTTATATTCAGTTACTTTCTTTTTAGACTTTAAATCTACTTCAAACTCTGGAGTTAGACCGAGCTCAAATTCAAAAGAAAGTGTGGCTGCATCCCAATTGAAATCTTCTTTTACTCTGGGTAACGGATTTCCTAAAAGGGCCAACTTTTCTTCTGCTAAAAACGCATTCAAAGATTCCTGTAAAAGCTTGTTAACTTCTTCCATAAGAACGGCCTTTCCAAACTGTTTCTTGATCATGCCCATCGGTACCTGTCCTTTTCTAAAACCAGGAACATCTGCTTTTTTACGACGATCCGTGAGTAATTCCTCTACTTTTGCTTGATAGTCTTCTGCAACAATATCAACTTTTACAACTGCATTTAATGCATCTATGTTCTCTCTAGTTATATTCATTTTTTTGCTCTTTTTATCTTGAAAAATCGATTGCAAAATTAGCCAAAAATATTGTATTTAACAAGCATTTAAAGAGTTGAATTTAAGCCTAAAGTATTCCTGTAAAGGGACACAGTCCGTCAATTCTAAAGAATTATTGATTTTAGCACCTTCGTAAATTGTTCTTTTCACATCCATTTTAAGAAACGACACCAGCTTCCAAAAAAACACGTTTGTATCTGAACTCAAAAAAAACTAATTTTGTGTATCAGTATTAACAAGTACCAGTAGCTCTTGAGTTTTAGATTGTTTCCGAAAGCTAAAATCTTTCTCCATACCGCGCTACTTTTTTTTTCAATATGGCATATATCCTTAAAAATAAAAACCTAGAAATCAAGTTAGATCTTCCTACTGAAAAGTACAACTTTTCAAGATTTGATTGGACTGGAAAAATCACAGCATTGAATTTTCAAGGAATTCAACTAGCAAGTGTAGAAAGTATTGACACAGTGCATCCAAATTCTTGTGGAAAAGGATTTTATAATGAATTCGGCATTGACACTGCACTCGGCTTTGAAGCTGCTAAAATTGGAGGCTGGTTTCATAAAATTGGTGTCGGCTTGCTAAAAAAAGAAGATGCCAAATACCACTGTGCTAAGAATTATAAAATTAAACCTGCCGATTTTAAAGTTAAAGCCTTAAAAAACAAAATCGCTATACTTTGCAAATCTGAAATAATACATGGCTATTCTTATCTGTTAAAAAAAGAAATTGAATTACAAGAATATGGATTCGTCATTAATTATTATCTCGAAAATACGGGTACCAAAGAAATCATTACTGACGAATATGTCCATAATTTCACGGCTATTGGTACTGATTTCATTGGAGATAATTATACCCTAAAATTCCCGTTTCAACTAAAACCCAAACTTTTTATAAAGACGGTAAATCCTGAAAAAAAAGTTATCCTCGGAAACCAAACAATTCAGTTTATAGAAACACCTACAAACCCTTTCTTTTTTAGCAACCTTTCGGGTGGCGAAAAAGTTTTGGCAAAGTGGGAGCTGATGCATCTTAAAAATAAAATTGGCATTCGGGAGACTGGAAATTTTTTAACAGATAAAGTAAATCTTTGGGGGACAAAACATGTGATTAGTCCTGAATTATTTATTAAAATACAACTCCAACCAGGACAATCAACTACCTGGACAAGAACATATAATCTCTTTAAAGCAACATAAATGTTATTGGGCATTGCGCAGCGCAGTAACTTTGCGTTCTAACTCTTCTTGAAATTCTTCCATCACTGGTCTTACGGTACTTTCTGGTATTTCTGCCACCTTAATGTACAACAATCCATCAATAGCATTGTTAAACTTAGGATCTACATTAAAAGCGACCAAACGCGCATTTTGTTTGACATATTTTTTAATTAAAACGGGTATCCTTAAGATTCCAGGCTCAATTTCATCAATTATTTTATCAAACTTTTGCATGTCTGCCTTGGTTGCATCGAACACAAAATCTTTGTCATCATCCTTTAACTGAACCTTATACTCTTTCTTTGGACGAATATACTGGGCAATATACGGATCATAATAATGAGATTTCATAAACTCAATCATCAAGGATTTAGAAAAATCAGAAAACTGATTGCTAATAGAAACCCCTCCCATTAGGTATTTATATTCGGGGTGGCGCAATGTTACATGCACAATTCCTTTCCATAATAAAAATAGAGGCATTGGTTTCTGCTGGTATTCACCGATAATAAAGGCCCTCCCCATTTCTATCGTATCTTCCATCATTTGATACAACTCAGGCTCGATTCGAAACAGCGTGTTGATGTAAAACCCTTTGATTCCGTAAGTTTTATAAATTTCTTTTCCAAACCCCATTCGATACGCCCCCACCAAACAATTTGCTTCACGATCCCATAAAAATAAGTGATTATAATAGGCGTCATACTTATCTAAATCAATCTCTTTATTGGTTCCCTCACCCACAGCTCTAAATGTGATTTCACGCAACCTACCAATTTCCTGTATTAAATTTGGAATGTCTTTTGCATTTGCAAAAAAGACTTCATAATTTTTACTCTCTAACAGACGACCTTCATTTTTTCTTAAAATGGCTACTTCTTTTAAAAAAGCCTTTTTATCACCCTGTGGCCTTATTTTTCTTATTTTCTTTTTAATTTTAATGTTTTTTCTTGAAATTAATCTTTTTGATTTCTCAAAAGGGTTTGCCAGCATATAGGTTTTCCTCCGAAGAAACTCAGAAAAATCAGGAATCTCATGAAACGCTTCCTGATCCTTCACGGAAATTGGTTTTCCTATTCTTACTTTAATTACTCTAGTTCCCTGAGAGAAAACTTCTGAAGGGAGTTTTGCAGTTCTTAACGTACTAGATATTTTAGACAGCACATAAAATAGCCTACTATTTTTTGCATGGAAGTAAATGGGTATTACTGGTACCTTTGCTTTTTTAATCAATCTAACAGCTCCCTCCTCCCAAGGTTTATCTACATTTAACTTTCCTTCTTTGTGGGTAGAAACTTCCCCTGCAGGAAAAATACCCAAAGGCTTTCCTTCTCTTAAATGCAACAAGGCACTTTTAATACCAGCAAGACTAGATTTTGCTTCCTTTCTAGATTCGAAAGGATTAACTGCCATTACATATGGTTTTAGAGGAACTACTCTGTGTAATAAGAAGTTGCCAATTATTTTATAATCTGATCTTTGCGCAACCAATAGTTTCAGTAACAAAACACCGTCGATTCCACCCAAAGGATGATTTGAAACCGTCACGAAGGACCCTTCTTTCGGAATTCTTTTTAAATCTTCCTCAGGAATTTCAAACTTAATTTTACAATCGTTTAAAACTCCATTTAAAAACGCTAAATCTGATTTGTTTTTATTGTTATCGTAGATTTTATTAATCTTAGAAATACGAAGTATTTTTAGCAAAATCCATCCTATAAAAATTCCAAAAAAATCAAGTTTTTGTAATCCAAGAACTTGTGCAATTTCTTTAGACGTTACGAGTCCCATAAATTATCGTTAGTAATAGAAGCTGCAAAAATAGTAAAAAAAGAAATGTGTAGAATATTAATTTGTCTCTAAAACGATTTGAATTGTTTCCTTATTCACTTGGGTTAACAAAGAAGTTCCTTTTGCTTCAATAAGGGCAACCGCATTTTCATTAAAATGACGAACAGTATATAAGTCAACTCCCTGTTGTACTTCAATTTTAAACTCCTTTTTTAAAGCATCATGAAAGGCATCAAAGTTTTTAAATTTATTATCGATACACACAGAAAAACTGATGGCAGAATTTTGAATTACATTTACCTTTAGTTGATACTCGTGTAGTTTCTGAAAAATATAACTGATATTATTCTCTACCATAAAAGAGAAATCTAATGCAGAAATTGAGACTAGTATTTGGTCCTTTTTAACAATAAAACACGGAATATGAGGCACTAACCTTACTCCCTTACTAACCCTAGTTCCCATTTCTTTAGGGTTTATAAAAGAACGCACCAATAATGGGATATCGTTTCGCTCAAGGGGCTGCAATGTTTTAGGATGGATTACAGAAGCTCCATAAAACGCCATTTCAATTGCTTCCTCATAGGAAATTTGCTCCAATAAAGTAGTCTCCTCAAAAACCCGGGGGTCTGCGTTTAAAACACCTGATACATCTTTCCAAATAGTAACGCTCTCTGCATCTAAGCAATATGCAAAAATACCCGCCGTATAATCGGATCCCTCTCTTCCGAGGGTCGTGGTATTTTCAGTATCATTCGCGGCTATAAAACCCTGCGTAATATTTAATTTAGAAGCATCCAACTTCTTGCTAATTATATCTTGGGTTAAAGCCCAATCTACTTTGGCATCTCTGTAATTACTGTCTGTTTTTATATAATTCCGTACGTCAAACCAATTGTTTTCAATTCCTATTTTTGTAAGGTAGGCACTTACTATTCTCGTAGACAATAATTCTCCAAAACAGATAATTTGGTCGTAGACATAATTATACCGTTGCGAAGTATTTCTTGCTAAAAACCAACTCAATTCACCCAAAAGTATATCGATTTCTTTGTAAATTGGATCGTTTTTATCAAATAAATCATTGATAATTGTTTTGTGGAAAGCTTCAATAAAGCCAAGTTTTTCGGACAGCTGATCTGTTTTGTAATAATAGGCATCGATTACCGCTTCAAATGCATTGGTAATTTTCCCCATTGCAGAGATTACCACCACTGTATTTTCAATGCCTTCACTCTGCAAAATAGTAATTACGTTTTTCACACCTGCAGCGTCTTTGATAGAGGCTCCCCCAAATTTAAAAATTTTCATTTTTAATTCTCTTGAATAAATTTTGCTAAATTTTCTTTGTTCATTTGAATCACAGACCAATCGTTTAAATAAGTTGCTCCGGTGCTTTTATAAAAATCAATTGCATTGGTATTCCAATCGATGACCTCCCAAGCAACTCTGTTAAAATCATGAGCATGCGCGTATTTTAAAACAGCAGCATACAGCGCTTTTCCCGCACCAATCTTTTGTTTGCTTTTCGTTACAATTAAATCCTCTAGATGAATTGTACGGCCTTTCCAAGTAGAAAAACGCTCATAAAATAAAGCAATACCGATTATAATTTGCTCTTGCTCTGCAACGAACACCTTAAATTTCGGATGTTCAGAAAAACCATCTTGCACTAAATCTGCTACGGAAATATCAACAGCATCAGGTTCCTTTTCAAAAACTGCCAACTCTGTTATTAAATTGAACACCGCTTGCATATCTTTTATTTCTCCTAGTCGTACATTAAAACTCATTTTCTAATAATTTTATCAAAGATAGTTTTTTTGAATTCGCATAAAAATATTTACCTTTTTTGTACACTTATTTTTAATTTGTTTAAAATTAGGAACGGTGAAAACATTTGCACTGTAAAATTGAAAACGAAATCGTTGTAGTTGTAAAAAAAAACGGCATCTTTGTTGTCGCCATTCTAAACAAAAAACATGTCGCATAAAATTCAAACTTTAGGAGAATTTATTATTGAAAATCAAGATTCTTTTAAGTATTCTTCAGGAGAACTTTCAAGACTCATCAACTCTATTCGATTGGCAGCCAAAGTTGTGAATCACGAAGTAAATAAAGCAGGTTTAGTCGACGTTATCGGCGCTTACGGTGAAACAAATATTCAAGGTGAAGATCAACAGAAATTAGATGTTTACGCCAATGACAAGTTCATTCAAACACTCACAAAAAGAAATATTGTGTGTGGTATTGCCAGTGAAGAGGAAGACAGTTTTATTACCATCAATAGCCAAGATGAAAAGAACCAAAATAAATATGTGGTTCTCATTGATCCTCTGGATGGTTCTTCAAATATTGATGTCAATGTGTCTGTAGGAACTATTTTTTCTATTTACCGAAGAATTACGCCGGTTGGAACCCCTGTGCAACTCGCTGATTTCTTACAAAGAGGAAGCGAGCAAGTAGCTGCGGGCTATGTAGTCTACGGCACTTCTACCATGTTGGTATATACCACAGGTGCCGGTGTCAACGGCTTTACTTTAAACCCTGCTATTGGAACCTTTTATCTATCACATCCTAAGATGCAATTCCCTGAGGATGGCACTATTTACTCTGTAAATGAAGGCAATTACTTTGATTTCCCTGAAGGCATCAAAAAATACATAAAATACTGTCAAGAAGAAGAAGACGACAGACCCTATACCAGCAGATATATCGGTTCTCTAGTTTCAGATTTTCACAGAAATATGATTAAAGGTGGTATCTATCTATATCCAAAAGGGTCTAGAAACCCCAGCGGAAAGCTGCGCTTGTTGTATGAATGTAATCCAATTGCTTTCATCGCAGAGCAGGCAAATGGAAAATCCTCCGATGGATATACGCGCACACTAGAGGTAGTGCCTACAGCATTGCACCAAAGAGTTCCATTTATTTGTGGAAGTAAAAACATGGTCGACACAGTAGAGGCATTCATGCAAAAATTTGGCGAATAAATCTTATTGATACTATTATAAGGGATCAAAAGCTTAATATTTTGTAAACTGCTGCATATTGAGTAAATTTGCAACAACGAATAGAATATGAACTTTAAAACATAAAAAAAATGGCTTTTCAATTACCAGAATTAGACTATGCGTACAATGCATTAGAACCTAATATAGATGCGCAGACGATGGAAATTCATCACAGTAAACATCACAACGCATATACAGCAAAGTTAAACGGCGCGGTTGCAGGAACAGACTTAGAAGGAAAATCTATTGAAGATATTTTAGCTAATTTGGACATGAGCAATGGTGGCGTAAGAAATAATGGTGGTGGTTTTTACAATCATTCTTTATTTTGGAAAGTAATGAGCCCAGAAGGCAAAGGAGCGCTTTCAGGAGAGTTAAAAGAAGCTATTGATGCTGCTTTTGGATCTAAAGAGGCTTTTATGGAAGCTTTTTCAAATGCTGCTGCAACTCAATTTGGTTCTGGATGGGCTTGGTTGTGTGTGCACAAAGGAGGAAAAGTAGAAGTTTGCTCTACACCAAATCAGGACAATCCGTTAATGCCAGGTGTTACTTGTGGCGGAACTCCTATTTTAGGTTTAGATGTTTGGGAACATGCATACTACTTGAACTACCAAAATAGAAGACCTGATTACATCAATGCTTTCTTCAATGTAATTAATTGGACCGAAGTTGAACGCAGATTTAACGAAGCTAAATAAACAGCTTAATTTTTGTAATCCAACATTGATTGAAGATTACAACTACTAATAAAATAAAAAAGCATCCAATAACTTGGATGCTTTTTTTATGGAATACTCTTCAAAATTTTAATAGGCTCTTTTATCGTTTCCTTCATAAAAGTTTATAAAAGCTTCGTTTACCACTCTGTTTCCTCCTGGTGTTGGATAGTCCCCTGTGAAATACCAATCTCCTAAATTATCGGGACAGGCTTTGTGTAAATTTTCTACCGTTTGGTAGATAACCTCAACGCTTGCTCTGATATCTTTTGTCTTTAACATTTGCGCAATTTTAGCAGACACCTCTTCCGTGGTGAAGGGTGCATAAATTTCTTTTACAAAATTCACGATTTCAACATCACTTTTTGATTGTTGTTCTTTTGATTTTTTATACACATCGGCAATCACATACTCTTGCTTCGTATCTTCTAACAAGCCAATAGCCGCCTTAAACGCAATAAATGCCTCAATTCTTGCCATATCAATTCCATAACAATCTGGATACCGAATCTGCGGTGCAGAGGAGACCACTACTATTTTCTTGGGACTTAACCTGTCTAAGATTTTAATAATGCTTTTCTTCAAAGTCGTGCCACGAACAATACTATCATCAATAATAACAAGATTGTCTGTAGGCTTTACAACACCATAGGTAATGTCATATACGTGTTCTACTAAATCATCTCTACTGCTATCGTCTGCAATAAAGGTCCTTAATTTTGCATCTTTAATCGCTATTTTTTCAAAACGCGCTCTTTCCGATAAAATCTCAGTGACTCTTCTTGCTGACAATTTAGTCCCGCCTGCTAAAATTTTAGCAGTTTTTTGCTGATTCAAAACATCTTCAGCAGCCTCTGTCATTCCGTAAAAAGAGGTTTCTGCTGTATTTGGAATATAAGAAAAAACAGTATTTGAAATATCCGAAGCAATCGATTCTAAAATCTTTGGAAAAACGAGCTTCCCGAGCATCTTACGCTCTTTATAAATACTGGCGTCACTTCCTCTCGAGAAATAAATGCGTTCAAAAGAACAGGCTTTATTCTCTCTTGGTTCTAATATTTTTTTTATTGCGGTTACACCACTTTTCTTAATAATTAAAGCATGCCCTCTTTCTAGTTCCTGAACATCCTCTGTATCTACATTAAAGACCGTTTGTATTACGGGTCTTTCTGAAGCAACTACAACCACTTCTTCATCTTCATAAAAATAAGTGGGTCTAATTCCGTTAGGATCTCGAAAGACAAATGCATCTCCATGACCTACTAAACCCGCCATTGCATAACCACCGTCCCAATTTTTAGAAGAACGTTGTAATACTTTTCTAAGACTTAAATGTTCCTCTATAAATGGAGACGCATCTTTTTTACTAAAACCTTGTTCCTTTGCTTTTTGATATAATTGCGCAACTTCATCTTCTAGAAAATGACCTATTTTTTCCATGACAGTTACGGTATCCGTAAACTCTTTTGGATGTTGCCCAAGTTCTACCAACTCTTCTAAAAGTTGCCTGGAATTTGTCATGTTGAAATTACCTGCAACAATTAGGTTTTGATGCTTCCAATTACTTTGACGTAAAAAAGGGTGTACACTTTCGATACTGTTTTTACCAAAGGTTCCATACCGCACATGTCCTAAAAATAAATTACCGATATAAGGCATGTTTTCCTCTTGCCATTTTACATCCTCCATCTTCTCTGGATTTTCCGCCAGTAGACTGTTTAAACGATCATTTATTTGCGCAAAAACATCTTGAATTGGTGAAGATTTATTCGATCGAACCCGACTAATATAACGCGTACCAGGAGCTACATTAAATTTCACACTTGCAAAACCGGCACCATCTTGACCCCGATTGTGTTGTTTCTCCATTAATAAATACATCTTATTAATGCCATAAAAAGCAGAACCATATTTATCTTTATAGAATTGTAAAGGTTTTTTTAATCGAACAAGTGCAATTCCACATTCGTGCTTAATAGCGTCACTCATTTAGTCTCGTTTTTAGTTATTTTATATTTTGTTGTTCCCTACATTTTCCGTAAAAAAAAATCCGCAGTGTTGACCGCGGATTCTTTTTAAGCTATATTCATATCATATTGTGTCAAGTCTTTAAAGGCCTGCAAACGATGCACAACCTCCGCTGCTGTGAGCACTTGCATGCGCTCCGTGCCAAACTTCTCTACACAGAAAGAAGCTAAATTAGAGCCATAAATGATAGCGTTTTTCATATTTTCGAAAGAAAGATCTTCTGTTTTTGCTAAATAACCACAAAAACCTCCAGCGAACGTATCTCCTGCACCCGTAGGATCAAAAACTTCTGATAATGGCAATGCTGGTGCGGCAAACATTTTACCCCCACTAAATAACAATGCCCCGTGTTCTCCTTTCTTAATGACTACATATTTTGGGCCAATTGCATGAATCTTCTCCGCAGCGTTTACTAAAGAATACTCCCCTGACAACTGTCTTGCCTCCTCGTCATTAATCGTAATAACATCTACTCTTTTTAACACTGTATGCAAATCTTCTAGAGCAATGTCCATCCAAAAATTCATCGTATCTAAAACAATCAATTTTGGTATTTCCTTCATTTGATCTAAAACAGAGGCTTGTGTCAAAGGGTGCAGGTTTCCTAACATTACAATACCCGCATCTTTAAAATGTTCGGGCACCACTGGCGCAAATGTTTCTAGTACATTTAATTCCGTAACCAAAGTATCTCTAGAATTCATATCATTGTGATATTTCCCGCTCCAGAAAAAAGTTTTCCCTTTTTCATCTACTTCAATCCCATCGGTATTGATCCCTTTAGAATTCATCATTTCTAAATAGGAAGCTGGAAAATCACCTCCAACAACCGAAACAACACCCGTTTCTACTCCAAATTGAGATGCCGCCAAACCAACAAAAGTTCCCGATCCCCCTAAAATTTTATCTGTTTTACCAAAAGGGGTCTCAATCGCATCAAAAGCTACGGTACCAACTGCTAATAATTTACTCATTTCTTAGTTTTTATGCGTAATTTTGCATTGTACAAAAACGCTTTTTTAAAAGCACAAAAATAAGTTTTAAAAATGACTATCAAAGAAATACAAGAAGAAATTATCGAGGAGTTCTCTATGTTTGATGATTGGATGGATCGCTACGAATATATTATAGACTTAGGGAAAGCATTGCCCATCATAGACAGCCAATATAAATTAGAGGAAAACCTAATAAAGGGGTGCCAATCTAAAGTTTGGTTGTACTCTGAGTTGGATAGTGACAAAGTGAAGTTTACCGCAGACAGCGATGCTATTTTAACGAAGGGAATTGTGGCATTGTTATTGCGCGTTTTTTCAGAACAAAAACCCGCAGATATTTTAACTGCAGAAACTACGTTCATAGACAAGATTGGATTAAAAGAGCATTTGAGCCCGACAAGAGCAAACGGCTTAGTATCGATGGTAAAGCAAATAAAAATGTATGCGATTGCGCAACAAACAAGATTAACAAATTAAGAACTTACACCATGACAGAAAAAGAATTAGAAGAAATCGGAGATAAAATCGTAGGCGTTTTAAAAACTATTTATGACCCCGAAATACCCGTTGATATTTACGAATTAGGACTGATTTATGATGTTTTTGTATCCGAAGAAAACAATGCAAAAATATTGATGACACTCACCTCTCCAAATTGTCCTGTAGCCGAAAGTCTGCCCTTGGATATTGAAGAAAAAGTAAAGTCTCTAAAAGAAGTAAATGCCTGTGAAGTTGAGATTACTTTTGACCCAACTTGGACTTCAGAAATGATGAGTGAAGAGGCAAAGTTAGAATTAGGAATGCTTTAAAACAATGTTTCGTGTTTAAAGTTGAATAAAAAAATAAAAATGGCTGCAGAAATTATAAATAGAGTCGCAAATAGCAAACTAAAAACATTTGATCTTGAGGAAATTTATCCAGATGGACAAAGAGTTTTATTTGATATTAAAGACTGGTTATTTGAGGAAATAATTTTAAAAGAAAAAGATTTTAGACAATTTGTTAAAGACCACGACTGGTCGAGATATAAACATTCTTTTGTTGCAGTAACTTGTTCTGCAGACGCAATTGTACCCTCTTGGGCCTATATGCTTATTGCAGCCGAAATAACCCCTTTTGCAAATAAAGTAGTTATTGGAAATTTAGAACTACTAGAAACAGTCATCTTTCAAGAGTTGTTGAATTTCGTTGACTTACGTGATTTTACTGGATGTCCGGTAATTATCAAAGGCTGTGCAGAAAAACCGATTCCGTATTCGGCTTACGCTTTTTTAATCGCAAAACTACAACCCCTTGCAAAGTCGATCCTCTTCGGAGAAGCGTGCTCTTCAGTTCCTTTATATAAAGCGAAAAAATAACAGTCCCTTTTAAACTTAATTACAATGCGAAAAATAGCACTTGGCTTTTTAATACTGCTCGCTTTCACCACCTATTCACAAAAGAAAAAGCAAGATACCGTGCCGAAACCAAAATGGAAAATTCACGGTAGACTTGCATTTATTTTTAACCAATCTTCCTTTTCAAATTGGGCTTCTGGAGGTGAAAATACCGTTGCAGGAAATATCAATATAAACTACGATTTCAACTATAAAAAAGATGACATAAACTGGGATAGCCGAGTTATTTCGGGATACGGTTTAAGTCATTTGGGAGACCATGGTTATAGAAAAACGAATGACCGATTGGAAGTAAACTCGCTACTCGGTATTAAAACTAGTAGCTATTGGTTTTTATCATTTATTGGTAACTTCCGAACACAGTACACAGATGGATTCGATTATAGCAAGGAACCAAAAGCGGTAGTTTCAGGGTTTTTCTCTCCCTCTTATTTAACTTTTGGACCAGGTATGTTATGGAAAAAATCAGATGATTTAAGCATTAATGTTGCACCAGCAACTGCTAGATATACGTTTGTAAGTGATTCATTCTCTGGCCGGTTTGGAGTAGAAGAAGGAGAGAACGTAGCGTTTAGTTTGGGTTTTAATCTTTCTAGCTACTATAAATTTCAACTGATGGAAAATATTGAAATGGAAAACATTATTACCTTGTATTCCGATTATCTAGAAAACGTTAGAAATGTAGATTTAGATTATCAAACGAATATTCGTTTTAAAGTGAATAAAAACATTAATATGCATATGACTTTTCACACGATCATAGACGACAATGCTTCTAGTAGAATTCAATTTAGACAGCTATTTGGCTTAGGTGTCAACTACAGTTTTCATGAGAAAACAATCTACTAAAGAAGCGCGTCTTAAGGCAACTGACTATAAAATATTTTATTCCCCTTCATATTCATTGTACAAAAAATCATTGTAAGGAAAGCGCTGAATGTGTATTGTTTTCACAGCTTCATAAACAACCTCTTTAAAGTCTTCTAAATTCTCTTTATTTAACGCAGAAATAAATATAGAGGTTTGTTCTTTGTCATTCATCCATGTTTTTTTCCAGTCTTGTAAGGTATAGTGTTCTTTTGTTTTTTCAGTTACAAGATCATCTTCTTTGATCGTTTCATGCACAAATGCATCAATTTTATTAAAGACCATTAACGTTGGTTTGTCTGCACATTTAATGTCCTGTAAAACACTGTTTACCGAAGCAATATGGTCTTCAAAGTTTGGATGTGAAATATCAATAACATGCAACAACAAGTCTGCTTCTCGAACTTCGTCTAGCGTCGACTTAAATGATTCTACCAACTGCGTTGGTAATTTTCTAATAAACCCAACCGTATCTGTCATCAAAAAAGGAATGTTTTTTATCACCACCTTCCTCACTGTTGTGTCTAAAGTTGCGAATAATTTATTTTCTGCAAAAACATCACTCTTACTGATAACATTCATCAATGTAGATTTACCAACATTGGTATATCCCACCAAAGCAATACGCACCATTTTTCCACGATTTTTTCGCTGAACAGCCATTTGCTTGTCTATTGTCAATAATTTCTTTTTCAGTACATCTATCTTATCGCGAATAATACGCCTGTCTGTTTCAATTTCTGTCTCTCCAGGACCCCGCATTCCAATTCCTCCTTTTTGCTTGTCAAGGTGTGTCCAAAGTCTGGTTAAACGCGGTAATAAATATTGACACTGTGCTAACTCTACCTGAGTTCTCGCAGAACTAGATTGCGCTCTTTGCGCGAAGATATCTAAGATAAGATTCGTTCTATCTAAAATCTTACAATCTAAAACTTTTTCTATATTTCTTATTTGCGCTGGTGATAACTCGTCGTCGAAAATTGCAGTTCCAATACCATTAGACTCTATATAGCCTCTTACTTCGTCCAATTTACCAACTCCTAAAAAAGTTTTAGGATTCGGCTTCTCCATCTTTTGTACGAAACGCTTTACAGCAACGCCACCTGCTGTAGAAGTTAAAAATTCTAACTCGTCTAAATATTCATCAGATTGTGTTTCGTCTTGTTGTTGCGTAATTACGCCAATTAAAACAGCCTTTTCTGATATTGCTTCTTTTGGGTCTATCATAGACTACAAAAGTACGAACTATTCTTCTCTTTAAAACATAAAAAAACGGTAACAAATGCTACCGTTAATTTAATTAATTCAAAATTTAATCAAAAAGTCTACAACTTTCCAAGCACTACAAATTTAGCTCTTCATTGCATTGCTAACTGCTGTAATATGTTAAGAAATGTGCTATTAATCGTTAATAAATAAAAAGCCTTTGTTTTTTAGAAAAGCCTTAAACAAAAGGTACTTCATTGCAATATTAGCACCATTAATTATAGAGCTGTAGCAAAAAAAATTACTTCTTTCCCTGTTGACTAAAAGCCTCTTTTAATTTCTGATCATTCAGAATGTATTTTTTATACTTACCATCTCTATAGCGATAGTAAATAAAACAAGGCATGAATACTAAAGACATATACAAGACGCCTAATCCCATAACAACCTCTGCCTTTTCGTGTGCTGTATGGATAAGATAGGCTCCAGCAAGCATCCATACTATAAACACAATAAACATTATTTTTATTATTAATTTCATCTTGTAAAATTACAAAAGTTCTATCTTTAATTTTTTTAAAAACAACCTAACTTCAAAAGATTTGTCTTATTTAAAGAAAATATTCAGAATAACAGCCGTTTTATTCATCTTATTGCATGTTTTATTCTCCTCCTGCAATACTGAAAAAAAAACGTCAACGCGAAATAACAAAATTGTAATTGCCCACAGAGGTGCTTCTGGTTATTTACCTGAACATACCATGGAATCCAAAGCAATGGCTTATAATATGAATGCCGATTTTATAGAGCAAGATGTTGTCTTAAGCAAAGACAATGTTCCTATTGTTATTCACGACATCCACTTAGAAGCTGTTACCGATGTGGCTGTAAAATTCAAAGAAAGAAAAAGAAAAGACCTTCGATACTATGCAATAGACTTTACGTTTGCAGAACTACAAACGCTGAAAGTTTACGAGCGCTTCGATCCTACGACAGGACTGGCAATTTATAAAAACCGTTTTCCTAGTACAACAGGGAATTTTAAACTCCATTCTCTGCAACAAGAAATTGAATTCATTCAATACTTAAATACCAAAACAGGAAAAAACACGGGCATTTATCCTGAAATAAAAGCACCAGAATTTCACAAAAACGAAGGAAAAGACATTGCTGTAATTGTTCTCAACGTACTTTCTAATTATGGATATAAAACAAAAAAAGACAACTGTATTCTGCAGTGCTTTGATGCAAAAACATTGAAACGGATAAGAAAAGAGTTGAAATCAGAGTTATTTTTAATCCAATTAATGGAATCCGATGAAGCATCCAAAAAACTAAACGATTTCGCTTCGTATGCTGACGGTATTGGTCCCTATTACAAACAAATTTTAAATACGAAAGTAGCCGGTACATTCAAATTCACATCGCTCGTTTCTGAAGCACACAAACTTGGTTTAAAAGTCCATCCCTACACTTTTAGAGCAGATGACTTAGGTGAATTCTCTTCTTTTAAAGAAATGATGCAGACCCTTTTAATCGATGCAAATACAGATGGTGGATTTACAGACTTTCCTGATTTAATGGTTGCCTTTTTAAATGCTAAAAAATAATATGGAAAAAATAACATACCAAATTGACCACTCTAATAACAACCTTAAAATTTACGACTTTAAAAATATATTAAAATACTCTTCAAGTTGGTTTTTAGATTTTGGAAAAACAACCTCAGAGATATACAATATAGAAAACCACGTTGTTTATACCATCATCAAAAAATTTAAATTTTGGAAATGGAGAACTGTCTACAATATTACAAACACAGATAAGGAAATATTAGCGCTCGTTGGAAGCAATATCGAAAACTCTTTGTTCGCGCTTAAAACCATCAATAACCGCTATGAAGTGAAAATTCATTACGGTCAAAAGAAATCATTTTTTAAGAATGGTATCAAAATAGCAGAAATAAATGATGCTTTTGAAACCTCAAAAGAAGAAAACACAAGCAACCTTTTACTTTCGAACTCTAATGAATTAAAAATTATATTTTTACTTATCACCTGCTTAAAGACTGGAGAAATAAATAGAAAATCAATGATAAAATCTCAAAAAAAGCTGATTCCTTTAGAGGAAGACTGGAACTCTTAAGATGTCATAATTTGTCTAAAATAGAGACAGGTTTCGCTCTATAACAATAAATTTATAGGATGCTTAAACGGTTCTAAAGAGAGAAAATATTACGCACTTAATAAACCTGGTAAAAATTGGAGAAGTACAATAACACCTACAATAATTAACGAAATAATTAATGGTTTCTTAATTTCCTCTTTTTCATACTCTAAATTTTTTCCAATATTCTTATTCCAGAAATATTCAACTAACACTGCATATCCAATACCATTAAAAAGGAATGTTAAAAAAAGCGTCGTGGGAAGATAATTTGCGAGCACCATCGTAAGAAGCGTATACAAAATTCCAAAAACCAACACTTCAAATCGCGCTTTTGATTGCTCTAATTTTTTTAGATTTCGCATCAAAAGTAACACCCCAAATAGTGTGCTAAAAAAAATCGTGAAACCGAGTATCGCTCTTTTTGAATACAAGAGGGGCCTACTTATTTGCTCATTAGCGCTTCCTTGCTCAACGTTTGCATCTTTCGATGGTTGCGCTAAACCTTCAATTTCTAATGGCACAAAATCCAGTACAATGGAATCTTTTTCAATGATACCCCTCTCTTCTAACTCCCAAACTACCGCCTGAATCGCCTCCTCATTGTACTTCTGTTTTTCCTTCAAAATAAGCGTTAACGCCGTATCCGATTTCTTGGCCATCGCCTGGGAATAACTGTTTTTTCTCATCGCCCTTTATTTTTTTAGCTAGTAACCTCGATTAACTTATTTCTGTACGCTGTTAACAATTTAGATTTAGAGATAAAGCCAATATATTTTTTATTTTCAATAACGGGTAAATTCCATGCACCACTTTTCTGAAATTTTTTCATAATATCAGTCATCCGATCCGCACCAACTTCAATAATTTCTGGTGGCTTTTGCATCACTTCCCTGGCAAAAACAGTTTCATACAAAGTTTGATCAAACATGATAGGTCGAATATCATCTAACAAAATAATACCTAATAATTTACTCGTTTCTTCGTCTACAACAGGAAAAATATTTCGATTCGATTTTACCACTGCTTTTTTAATCATTTCTCCCAAATTCATATGCGGGTTAATGGCAATAAAATTACATTCAATTACTTTATTCATATCCATTAACGTTAAAACAGCATGATCTTTGTCGTGCGTAATTAACTCTCCTTTTCTGCCTAACTCCATTGCATACACGGAGTATGGATGCACGTACTTTGCAATAGAATACGAAATTACGGATGTAAGCATTAAAGGAATAAAAAGTTCATAACCACCCGTAACCTCTGCGATTAAAAATATTGCAGTTAAGGGAGCGTGTAAAACACCGGCCATTAAACCAGCCATCCCTACCAGGGTAAAGTTACTTTCAGAAACCGATGAGAAACCTGTAATATTAATTATTTTTGCAACGCAATTCCCCAAAATGCTTCCCATAAATAATGTTGGTGCAAAAATACCACCCACACCACCTGCTCCAAAAGTTAATGCACTGGCGATAATTTTAAAAAAGACCAGGCCTATTAATAAGAAAATGACAACCCAGACATTTGTTACGTCTAGATGCATAAAATTATTTTTCAAAGCCTCTTCAGGATTTCCAGCAATTAAATTATTAATAACCTCAAAACCCTCACCATACAATGGTGGAATGAAATATACCAAAACCCCCAGACCAATTCCACCAATTAGCAAACGCTTTATTGGCGAATCGATTGTATCGAAAAACTTCTGAATTCTATCGTAAACTTCGGTAAAGTAAATAGAAGTTAAACCCGTTACGACTCCTAAAATAATATAAAATGGAACGTCTTTTATTGAAAAAATAGCTTCCGATTTAAAGGGAAGTAGCACATCAGAACCAAAGAAAAAATGAGACGTAATAATTGCAGATAACGATGCTAAAAGCAATGGTAGCAAAGAAGCAAGGGTTAAGTCTAAACTAAATACTTCTATCGCAAAAATTATTGCAGCAATCGGTGCTTTAAATATGGACGACAAAGCGCCTGCTGCTGCACAGCCAATTAATAAACTTCTGGTTGTTTGATTTAAATGAAATAACCGCGCAATATTCGAGCTTATTGCAGCCCCTGTTGCAACAGTAGGTCCTTCTAAACCCACCGAACCTCCAAAACCTACCGTTAACGGAGCGGTTAATATGGAAGCAAATATTTTTTTACGTGTGATGATTCCTTTGCGTTTAGAAATTGCAAAAAGCGTAGAGGGAATACCGTGATCTACTTTTTCTTTTAAAATAAATTTTACAATAAAATAAACGATCGCAAGCCCAATAATTGGGAACACAAAATAAAAAGCGTTGTGATAATAACGCACCAAATTGCCCTCTAAAAGATGTTGGAAAAAATGGGTTAAATTTTTTAAAATAAGCGCAGCAACCCCAGATAAAAAGCCGACTAAAACACTCAAGATATATATAAATTTTCTTTGTGAAATATATTTATATCTCCAAATTAATATTTTCCTATATATATTTTTTGATGTTGGCATTTCAGATTGTTTTGGCATTTCCAAGGTTCGAGAAATCGCTCTCGTTTTTTTAACATCTAGAGGTATCAATTGTCTTAAAAGCTACATTTCAAAATGACAAGAATATTTACTTTGTCATCTTTTAAGCACTGTTAAGATTTTCGCAACCTAAAAGTAGGTAAAAATCTAATTAAAAAACTACAAGCTTCTAAACTATTGAAGCCTGAGTTCTTGTGCATAAAATACTCTGGCATTCCTGACTAAAGAGGAAAATTCCAGTAATTTTATTTTTGAAGATCTAACTTCAAACTTAATTCTTTTAATTGTGTGTCAGCTATAAATGCAGGAGCATCAATCATCACATCACGTCCAGAATTATTTTTAGGAAAAGCAATAAAATCTCTAATGGTTTCTTGCCCCCCTAAAATAGCGACCAACCTATCCAAACCAAAAGCCAGTCCACCGTGTGGTGGTGCGCCGTATTCAAAGGCATCCATTAAGAAGCCAAATTGAGCTTTTGCATCTGCATCAGAAAATCCTAAATGGCGCAGCATGGTCGCCTGCATTTGCTTGTCGTGAATTCTTATCGATCCACCACCAATTTCATTTCCGTTTAACACTAAATCATAGGCATTCGCTTTTACCGCTCCTGGATCTGTATCTAACAATTCCATTTGCCCTGGTTTTGGAGATGTAAATGGATGGTGCATTGCGTGGTAGTGTCCTGTTTCTTCGTCTAGCTCCAACAATGGAAAATCTACTACCCATAAAGGTGCAAATACTTTCGAATCACGCAATCCTAAGCGCACTGCCAGTTCCATTCTTAAAGCAGACAACTGTGCTCTTACTTTGCGGATATCTCCAGACAACATACAAATTAAATCCCCTGATTTTGCACCGGTAATTTCAGCCCATTTCGCAAAATCTTCCTGATCGTAGAATTTATCTACTGAAGATTTAAAAGACCCATCTTCATTTACACGACAATAAATCATTCCTAAAGCACCTACTTGTGGACGCTTTACCCACTCAATTAGTTTGTCAATCTCTTTTCTTGTATACGAATTTCCCCCTGGAACAGCGATACCAACTACTAATTCCGCAGTATTAAATACGCTAAACTCTTTGTGCTGTGTCACTGTATTTAACTCGCCAAACTCCATTCCAAAACGAATGTCTGGCTTGTCATTTCCATACAATCGCATGGCATCGTCATATAACATTCTTGGAAATTCTGCCACCTCCACGTTGTTTACTTCTTTTAACAAATGACGCGTCAATCCTTCAAAAACTTTTAAAATATCTTCCTGCTCTACAAACGCCATCTCACAGTCAATCTGTGTAAATTCTGGTTGTCTGTCTGCACGTAAATCTTCATCTCGAAAGCATTTTACAATCTGAAAATACTTGTCCATACCACCCACCATTAAAAGTTGCTTGAAGGTCTGTGGTGATTGTGGTAAAGCGTAAAACTGGCCTTCATTCATTCTAGAAGGTACTACAAAATCTCTTGCTCCCTCTGGAGTAGACTTTATTAGATAGGGTGTTTCCACTTCTATAAATTCTTGGTCAGACAAATACTTACGAACTTCCATTGCAACTTTATGACGAAAAATCAAACTTTCTTTTACAGGATTTCTTCTGATATCTAAGTACCTGTACTTCATCCTAATATCTTCACCACCATCGGTTTTATCTTCAATCGTAAAAGGCGGTGTAATCGATGCATTTAAAATTTCTAGTTTAGAAACTAAAAGCTCAACATCTCCGGTAGCCATCTTAGAATTTTTTGACTCTCTCTCGATAACAGTCCCTGTTACTTGTATCACAAACTCTCTACCCAAAGATTTTGCTTTTTCCATCATTTCTATCGGTGTTCGAGCGGTATCAAAAATCAACTGTGTAATTCCATATCGATCTCGCAAATCTACCCAAACCATAAATCCTTTATCACGTGATTTTTGAACCCACCCCGCCAAGGTAACTTCTGTATTGATATGCGATGTTCTTAAATCCCCGCAAGAATGACTTCTGTACATTTTATTTCTTTTAATGAATTGCAAAATTAATCAATTTCATTAGAAAAAACCTTTTTTGGGCATTCATTTCTAAAGAGAAATACCCCGCTACCCACACCTCTTTTTTTGATCAAAAAACAGGATACACGTGTGCTCACGCTAAGGTCCGCCGAAGTACTACAATCACGAACACAAAACATGTCTAATTATTTGTAAATTTGTGGCATGAGCGTAATTAATATTCAAGAAAAATTCAAATTATTTTCAGCCCATTGGTCTCCAAAGAAAATAGGCGAATTAAACGGACAACAAGTCTTACTCGCAAAACTAAAAGGAGAATTCCTTTTTCATAAGCATGACAAAGAAGATGAACTCTTTATGGTTATAAAAGGTTCTTTAGATATTGAGTTTAGAGATAAAAAAATTACGCTAAATGAAAGTGAGTTTTACATTGTTCCAAAAGGTGTAGAACACAAACCAATTGCAAAAGAAGAAGTGCATATTTTATTATTTGAGCCTTTAAGCATCAAACATACCGGAAATATCATTGCAAATATTACGGTAGAAACCTACGAAAGCATCTAAGAACTTCTCGATACAATTCCACCCAAAAGCGGAACCATTCTAAGTGTCATTGCTTGAGCAATTAAATTCAACAGTAAAACATGCTGTTAATTCGAGTGAATTTTGAGGTACGAAAAATTTGTTTCGAGAACATTTTTAAACAGTAATAATAGTATAGGATTAAGAACAACTTCTCGATACAATTCCGCCCAAAAGCGAAACCACTCGAAGTGACATTGCGTGAGCAATTAAATGCAACAGTGAAACGTGCTGTCAGTTCGAGTGAATTTTGAGGTACAAAAAGTTTGTATCGAGAACATTTTTAAACAGTAATAATAGTATAAGATTAAGAACAACTTCTCGATACAATTCCGCCCAAAAGCGGAACCACTCGAAGTGACATTGCGTGCGCAATTAAATGCAACAGTGAAACGTGCTGTCAGTTCGAGTGAATTTTGAGGTACGAAAAATTTGTATCGAGAACATTTTTAAACAGTAATAATAGTATAAGATTAAGAACAACTTCTCGATACAATTCCGCCCAAAAGCGGAACCACTCGAAGTGACATTGCGTGCGCAATTAAATGCAACAGTGAAACGTGCTGTCAGTTCGAGTGAATTTTGAGGTACAAAAAGTTTGTATCGAGAACATTTTTAAACAGTAATAATAGTATAAGATTAAGAACAACTTCTCGATACAATTCCGCCCAAAAGCGGAACCACTCGAAGTGACATTGCGTGCGCAATTAAATGCAACAGTGAAACGTGCTGTCAGTTCGAGTGAATTTTGAGGTACGAAAAATTTGTATCGAGAACATTTTTAAACAGTAATAATAGTATAAGATTAAGAACAACTTCTCGATACAATTCCGCCCAAAAGCGGAACCACTCGAAGTGACATTGCGTGCGCAATTAAATGCAACAGTGAAACGTGCTGTCAGTTCGAGTGAATTTTGAGGTACGAAAAATTTGTATCGAGAACACCACAATTAAAGATATGAAAATCTACTATGTTTACATTCTGAAATGTTCTGATAAAACGTATTATACAGGTTTTACTTCTAATCTTGAAAAACGATTATTTGAACACCAACGAGGGAAACATATAGAAAGTTACACCTATAAAAGGAGACCTTTAGAATTGGTTTTTTATGCAGAATTTACTGAAGCAGGATTTGCCATTGATACAGAGAAGCAAATAAAAAAATGGTCGAAAGCTAAAAAGGAAGCTTTAATTAATGGTGAATATGAAAAACTTCCTAATTTAGCAAAGAAGAAATTTAAGTGATTAATTTAAAAAGCTTCTCGTTACAATTCCGCCAAAAACGGAATTACTCGAAGTGACATTACGTGAGTAATTAAAAGCAACAGTAAGAAAGCACTGTCAGTTCGGGTGATTTTTCTGAAGAATGAAAAAAAATTATATCGAGAACATTAAAAAATCCAAGATTAAAAATGAGCAAACTATATTTAGTTCCCACACCTATTGGGAATTTAGAAGACATGACTTTTAGAGCTATTCGTATTCTAAAAGAAGTCGATTTTATTCTAGCAGAAGATACCCGGACCAGCGGAAAACTCTTAAAACATTATGAGATTTCTACGCAAATGCACAGCCACCACATGCACAACGAACACAAGTCGATTCACGGAGTTTTGAATAGAATAAAAAGTGGAGAAACCTGTGCTTTGATTTCTGACGCTGGAACCCCTGCAATTTCTGACCCCGGTTTTTTACTGACAAGAGCCTGTGTAGAAAATAATATTGAAGTAGATTGTTTGCCAGGAGCCACCGCCTTTGTGCCTGCTTTGGTAAATTCAGGTTTGCCAAATGAGAAGTTTATTTTTGAAGGATTTTTACCCGTAAAAAAAGGAAGGCAAACCCGTTTTCTGTCATTAGCCGAAGAAAATCGAACTATGATTTTTTATGAATCACCACATAAGTTGATAAAAACTTTAAGCCATTTTGTGGAATACTTTGGAACAGACCGACAGGTTTCTGTTTCTAGAGAACTCACAAAAATGTTTGAAGAAACGATTAGAGGAACGGCAACAGAAGTTTTAGCGCATTATACGAACAAACCCCCCAAAGGAGAGATCGTTATTATTGTTGGAGGGAAAAAGTAATCAAAAAATTAGAAATTAAAACAGACTTCGCAAAACTCAGTCAAATATTTTAGATATATAGTAGTTAATATTCTAATAACAACATTCAATTTAGCTAACGGATGTCTATCCAGGCTTGTCGAAAATTATACACATTTTAGTTATAACAACTAAAATTATTCTTCACTATCAAACAAATATTCTACTGTTACCTCAAAATATCGAGCCATTTTAATTGCCAAAGTTACTGAAGGATTAAATTTATTGTTTTCAATAGCATATATGGTTTGGCGAGAAACACCCACTTTTTCAGCCAAATCTCCTTGTGTCAAACGATGTCTTGCACGCTCTACTCTTATTAAATTTTTCATTAATATATCCTTTTTTTAAATGCAAAAGTTACTAAGTAAATCCAAAGAAATAAGATAATAAAATAGTCTAATGTTAGTCTTATCTCCTCTGATATTGCGTAGGCAATTATAGTTATTGCTAAGCCGATAAATGAAGTTAATTGGAAAGATTCAAGCCGTAATTTATTAATGTAATCATCTTCTATTTTTTCTTTAGAAAACATGTAAATAATTAACCCTAAAATTGATAAAATGTCAAAAACATGGCTTAATTCCTTCCCAATCCAATCGTCATAGTTTCCAGAATTAAATGTTTGTCCTGTTAGTCCTTCCATAAAATGAGAATACCCTGAAATGAAAGAACATGTAATAAATAGTAAAAAGCCTAACTTTTTATACCAATTTGGTAACATCTTAATTTTCATAATGCTATTATTTTTATACAAATGTAAATAAAACTTTACATAATGAAAATAAAAAACGTCTTTTTTTATTATTTACTTTTGTAATATTAATGTTAAGAAACCATTTAAATGACCATCCAACAATTCAAAACAAAACTAAAAGAAAGTCCAACCACAATTACATTTGCAGAGACTATGGAAGTAATTGAGGATAACTACAATTTTTTACCAACAAGCTTCACCAATGGAGAACTCAGAAATAACGTTGGAGAAAATACGGGATCTTGTAAGATTTTTGCGTTTGCAAAGCATCAAAAATTTACAAAAGGAGCAACACTCTTCTGTTTTGGTGCCCATTACCACGGTGTCTTAAAAGACAGCAATGGTTCTTCACATCAAAATATTAGAAACTTTATGAAAACAGGTTTTGAAGGTTTGTCTTTTGATAGTGCAACTATTTCATTAAAATAATTATCTTAGTTTTTCAAAAGAACACTTTTTAAGCTTTTTGTTATTCTCCATAACAATTCAAAAAATAAAGTACCGCAACCATGCTCAAAAAAATAATTCCATTCCTACTTTTTGCTTCTCTTTTAATCCACTGTAAAAAAGAAAAGACCATCGTCCTTTCTGTAGCTAACTATTCGGAGATAATCAATCAACAATTTACAGGAGACCTGGCTTTTGAAACCACTTCTTTTGTTGAGAAATATTGGCGTGTTGCTGGAAATACGGGTTTTAATAAAACCATCTATAAAATCGCGAATGACTTAGAAAAAGCAGGCTTTATACTCGAAGAAAATGCAAATGTAAATGCTATGCTCACCTATAGAATAGAAAAGCGTCCGCTTAAAAACCCTACTTGGGAGTCTGTTGATGCTACGCTTACCATAAATAATGAAAAAACACCCTTATTGCAGCACTCCACCAACAGAAACATGATTGCGTTGAATTCTTACAGCACCCCAAAACAAGGAATTACAGCTGAAGTAATTCATATAGAAGACATCAAGAAATTATCTACATTAGATGTAAAAGGAAAAATAGTTTTTGCAGAAACCAGTCCGTATCGTATTTTTAAAACGGCAATTATTGAAGGAAAAGCAGCCGGACTAATTACCTATAACAATCCTGATTATTTGCAACCAGAAAAAAATACGACTTCTATTCAATTTCGTTCCATTCCTTTAGACACCATAAATAAACCTTGGGCAATTGCACTCTCTTTTGCTGCAAAAGAGCGCCTAAAAAAATCCTTAGAAGAGGGAAAAGTAATTTTAAATGTAAACATAGAAACAAATATTTATCCCTCTGAAGAACTTACGATTATCGCAGATATTAAAGGAAATGAGATTCCGAAAGAACGTTTGGTCTTTAGCGCACACATTCAAGAACCTGGAGCAAATGACAATGCAACTGGTGTTGGTGTTGCTTTAGAGATGGCTTCATTAACTGCAAAATTCATTCATAAAAAAGAATTTCAACCAAAAAGAACCTTGACCTTTTTATGGGGAGACGAAATTATATCAACAAGAAGATATGTAAAAGAGGATTCCATTAGAGCAAAAAATATTAAATGGGGAATTTCTCTAGATATGGTTGGTGAAAACACAGCGAAAACAGGGGGCGTTTTCCTAATCGAAAAAATGCCAGATCCGAGTGCAATTTGGACGCGAGGAAATGATAAACACAGCGAGTGGGGAGGTTCTAAAATGCGTTTAGAGCAGATGAAACCTCATTATTTGAATGACTTTTTAATTGACAAATTTAAAGCGCAAGGCAAAAGAGCTAATTGGCTTGTGAGTACAAATCCGTTTGAAGGTGGAAGCGATCACGTACCCTTTCTACAAAACAACATTCCAAGTGTTTTATTTTGGCATTTTACAGATCAGTTTTACCACACCGATAATGATAGAATTGACAAGGTATCTAAAACGACCTTAAAAAATGTGGGTATCACTTCATTAATTGCTGCGTACACTTTGTTAAATGCAGATGAAAACACTGCAAAAACAATGATAGCGAATTTAGAAAAAACTGCTGTACATCGGTTAAATGAGGAATTGAAACAGAGTGAAATTGCGCTCCATAGAGGAGACTCCTTATCCACACAAGTTGCGATTATTACTGCTTGGAAAGACTGGTATAAAAAATCTTTTTCGACTACTTTAGACCTGGTTTCTAATAAACAATCCATCGAAAAAGAAATTACAAGCGCTCACGAACTGATGGATTCAATTGCTGCAATAATTACCAACCAACTTCAAAAAAAGCGAAAGAAAACGGCTTTGGTTGCTAAAATAAATTTAGAATTCTAAATGCTATTTTTGTTTGTATACTTCGCTTTAGTATTTAGAACCATCGTGTTTTCCAACTTCAAAACCACGCTTCCCTAAAAACTTATTTCCACTATCAATTGCATCTTCTTCTAATGTCGTCCCCATAGAATCGTTCCATCTATTCAAGTATCCAAAAAGAGAGATTACGCCTAACATTTTAACAATTTCGCCTTCATTCCAATATGTGTAAAGCGCCTCTTTCGTACTCGCATCCACAGCATTTGGAACGACAGAAGCTGCTAAAGAAAAATCCAAGGCAGCTCTTTCTGCATCTGAAAATGCCGGGTGTATTTTATATTCCCAAATATTATCTAACTGCTCTTTTTCTGCGGCATAATGCTCTGCGGCTCTAATAGCATGCGCTTGGCAATATCTACAACCTGTTGCATTGCTTGAAACCCAAGCAATCATTCTTTTTAAGGCAGATGTTACCCGTCCTTCATTGGCCATTACCGCCTTATTTAAATTAATAAAAGCTTTAGAAATGGCAGGTCTGCGCTGCATTGTTAACACAGAATTTGGACAAAACCCAAGCGTTTCATTAAAAAACACTGCTAACTTTTGTGTTTCTAAGTCATGTTTTGCAGATAAAGGTGTTACTAATGGCATATTTTATATCTTTAAAATTATTATTGTGATTACATTTGTAAAACAACTCAATTTAATACTTCATTTCTTAAAAATAAAAATTATGAGTACGAATATAATTACCACCGTTTGGAAAGAAAAATCTCAATTTGAAAGTGACAACCCAAGTGGACATGCATTTACAATGTTTGATAAATCCCAAGACAACGGAACCGTTGTTGGTTTCGCACCAAAGGCATTAATGCTATCGTCGTTGGCTGGTTGTTCTGGTTTAGATGTAGTCTCCTTATTAACAAAAATGCGTGCAGAAGTTGCTGATTTTAAAATTGAAGTAACCGGAGAACTGACTGATGAAGATCCTAAATTTTACAAGCATGTAAAAGTGGATTATCATTTTACAGACAGCGAATTACAGCCAGAAAAAATACAAAAAGCAGTAAATTTGTCCGTAACCAAATATTGTGGCGTAATGGAAATGTTTCGACAGTTTGCAACTGTAGAAATTGAGATATTTTTGCATGCAGTCTAAATAAAGGTTCAAAATGCTATGAGATGGACGCTAAAACCAACACCTAATAAAGAAAAAGCTGCAAAACTAGCCGCAGATTTGAAAGTTGATATTGCGATTGCGCATGTATTGTGTCAACGAAATATTGAAACTTATGAAGCTGCTAAAAAATATTTTCGTCCAAGTTTAGAAGAGATTCATGATCCTTTTTTAATGAAAGACATGGAGCTTGCTGTTGCCAGAATTGAAACGGCCATCGCAAACAACGAAAATATTTTAATTTATGGCGATTATGATGTGGATGGCACCTCCTCTGTAGCTTTAGTTTCATCGTATTTAAAAACCATTACTCCAAATATTGCCACCTACATTCCAGACAGGTATGCAGAAGGCTATGGTATCTCTTATATGGGAATTGATTTTGCACAAGACAATGATTTCTCTTTAATTATTGCCCTGGATTGCGGTATTAAAGCACTTGATAAAGTAGCCTATGCAACTGCAAAAAACATCGATTTTATTATTTGTGATCATCACAAACCCGGGGTAGAAATTCCGAAAGCAGTTGCCGTTTTAAATCCAAAAAGAAACGACTGCAATTACCCATTTGATGAATTGTGTGGCTGTGGTGTTGGCTTTAAACTCATACAAGCATTGGGCACTTCTCGAGGTCAGCGCATTATAGATTTTGTTCCTTATTTAGATTTGGTAGCTATTGCTATTGCCGCAGATATCGTACAAATGACTGGAGAAAACCGGGTTTTTACCTATTTTGGTTTGCAGGTAATCAATCAAAATCCAAGAAATGGAATTAAAGCCATCATTGCGCAAACCAGCAAAAAAGTCCTCACTATTACCGATGTTGTTTTTATCATTGCACCAAGAATTAATGCAGCAGGCCGAATGAAACACGGGAATTATGCTGTTGAACTTTTGACAGAAATAGAGTTTGATGCGGCTGTTAAATTCGCTGCTGCAATTGAAATTTTTAATGCCGATAGAAAAGAGTTGGATAAAAAAATCACCAACCAAGCACTCATTCAAATTATTGATCAGAAAGAAGAAAATCAATATGCTACCGTTGTATTTCAAGAAGATTGGCACAAAGGGGTAATTGGTATTGTTGCTTCCCGATTGATAGAAAAATACTACAGACCTACCTTAGTATTTACAAAAAGTGGTGATAAATTAGCTGCCTCTGCACGCTCTGTAAAAGGATTTGACGTGTATAATGCACTGGAAGCATGCAGTGAGTTTATAGAACAATTTGGAGGTCATAAATATGCTGCCGGTTTGACATTATTGCCCGAAAACTATCAAAATTTTAAAAATAAGTTTGAAGAAGTTGTTGAAAGCACCATTGACAAGAAGCTATTAACTCCAGAAATATCGATAGACACAACTATAGATTTATCTGAAATTACCCCTAAATTTTTTAGAATTATTCAGCAAATGGGACCTTTTGGCCCCCTAAACATGAAACCTACTTTCACCTCAACTTGCGTTCGAGATAACGGTTATGGCAAACAGGTTGGAGCCGATAAAACACATCTAAAACTAACCGTTTTTCAAGGTGACAACCAAAAAACGTACAATGCTATCGGTTTTAATTTAGGTGCTAAAATGCCCCTTGTGAAAAACGACTTTGACATCGCATACAGTTTGGATGAAAATGAATGGAATGGTGTGAAATCTGTACAATTGCTTTTGAAAGATTTGAAATAGGCAACACGCTTCTTTTAGTTTGAATATGAATTTTATTCCCAATATCAATCCCAATGAAGAAAACAGGAACGCCTTCGCATCTTAAGCCATTATTAAGGATTCCTAAAGTACAAAAAGTATGATTTCAAAATAACGAAAAGGTTAGGCTTCCATAGACATTAAAACCATTTTCAACTCCATGTACGTAATACTTCCATTTACTTTCTCCTTCAGTGCTGTCAAACCTTTTACTGCACCTGCAGTCTCTATTTCGTCTCGAATTTTCTTGTACCTTTTTAATTCGATCAACTCCAAGATATCAATGTCTCCAGAAGAAATATAATTTGCCAAATGATTCTCAATAGTGCCAATGGTTAAACTGCGCTCTTTCGCAATGTCCTTTATTGCAAGGCCCGACTTGAACAACTCAAAAGAAACTTGTTTGGTCGGTTTTTTATCTTCTTTCTTTTGCTCATTGAACTTGTTGATTCCGTTTTCTGAACAATACGCTTCAATCGCTTCTAAAATCTCCTCGCCGTATTTAGTAACCCGCGTTTTTCCCAATCCTACGATATTCAACAAGGACGCTTCTGACCTTGGCAACTCATCACATAGGGCGTAGAGTGTTTCCTGGGTAAAAATCTGAAAATGCGGAATTTCCAAAGACTTTGAAATACCATCTCTTAGTTCACGTAGTTTTAATGCTAAAATTGGATCACGCTTAGAAGGTAATTGTTTCTTTTTAACAGGTTCCATTTTCTGTAAAACAGCCTTTGCTCTTACCTGAAGATACGCTTGTACTTTGAAACAATTTGTCATTTTGTGCAAGGTAAATAGCTTTTCTTCTAACTTTTCTTGCAGGGATTCAAACTGTTTTGAAAAATCTTTTTGCACTGCTTTATTGTCAGTAGAAAAAGAAATAGCCGCCAAGGGTTTTTGAATATTGTTCTTTGTAATATTTAGAAAATAAGCAATGGCCTTTGTAAACCGCTCTTGAATCTGAGAGCTGTTTTCCGGCAAAATCGCATCCTCAGAAATCTGTAACAATTGATTTTTAAATCCATTTGCCACCTTCATAAGGGTTACAACTCCTTCGTCTTTGAGCGTTTGTAAATGCTCAATAACGGCTCCCTTAATACTTGTTTGATTCTTGTAAAAAATATCAATTAATCTTATTGTGGGATATAAAAATGGCTGAAAATCAAACAACTCAGAAATTAAGTTCAATTGAAAATCCTTTTCCGATTCATTTAAAATGCGCTCATCAGGATGATTTTCTTCCACACCTTCATTAAAAAGGCTCACCGTACTGTCATTAATTATGGCACTGCTTGTAATGGGTGTTTTTAAAACCAAACCTTCTAAAGAAGTACACCTACTTAGAGCCACATAAGTTTGCCCGTGCGCGAAAGAAGCTTCGGCATCTATAATGGCTCTTTCAAAAGTTAAACCCTGGCTTTTATGAATGGTTATTGCCCAAGCCAACCTTAGTGGGATTTGTGTAAAGGCGCCAATCATTTCTTCTTTTATTGCCTTTGTTTCCTCGTTAATAGCATAATTAATATTCGACCAGGTTTCTTTTTCTGTAACAATTTCATCCACTTCATCGCCACATTGAACGGAGACAGACTCCTTCGAAATTGCTGTAATAATTCCTATTTTACCATTGTAATATCTTTTTTCTGCGGACGAATCATTTTTTATAAACATGACTTGCGCTCCTACTTTCAATTCTAATCTTTCTGCATTTGGAAATGCGTTCTCACTAAACTTTCCTGAAATAACTGCATTAAAAAAAACAGGTCTAATTTTAAGTTTATTAAGCTCAGAGTTGTTGATTAAGTTCGCCCTATTGTTGTGCGTGGTTAAAGTAATATAACCCTCTTCTTTTGCTGGAGAAAAAGAAGGATTGTAGTTCTTATTTAAAATTTTGGCAGAAGTATCGGATAAGGTATTTGTCCTAATTTCATTCAAAATCTTAATAAAAACCTCATTTTTCTGACGGTAAATATGTTTCAATTCGATGGAAACAACATTTGCTTCCTCATACGCTTTCGCGCTGAAAAAATACACGGTATCATAGTGCTGTTGTAACAAACTCCATTCGTTTGGTTTCACCACAGGCGCCAATTGCTGTAAATCTCCAATCATTAAAATTTGTGCGCCACCAAATACCTTATCTCGGTTTTTATAACGGCGCATTACTTGATCTATTGCATCTAATAAATCTGCACGCACCATACTAATTTCATCAATAATTACTAAATCTAGCGACTTAATAATATCGATTTTTGTCTTTGAGAACTTCCGTTGTTGGTTTGTATTTGCAATCTGATTTGGTAATATAGGTCCAAAAGGCATTTGAAAAAACGAATGGATCGTTACCCCTTTCGCATTAATTGCTGCAACACCTGTGGGCGCAACTATGACCATTCTTTTTAAAGATTCACTTTTAATTTTGTGTAAAAAAGTAGTTTTACCTGTACCCGCTTTGCCCGTGATAAAAAGATTTCTATCCGTTTTTTCTATAAATTGTAAAGCAAGCTCTAACTCAGGATTAATCGCCATTTTAACTTTTTGCTGCAAGGTAAACAATCAGAAATAACTTCATAAAAAATAGCGCTAAAAATGAGCAAAATTATAAACGATCTATTTGTTTATGGCATGTCTATAGATGTCCGACGACTGTCATATACATGTCACATCTGTGACCTGTTAACTACATCCCTAAATAAAAGTGAATCCCTATCTTTGTCCAATCTATAATATGCTAAGTGTATGAAGCCTACAAAAATTAATTTAAGAGATCTTAAAAAAATGAGATTACAGCGCCATTGGTCACAAGAACAGTTAGCGGAAATGAGTGGATTGAGTATCAGGACTATTCAAAGGATTGAAACTGGAGAAAATGCGGGTTTTGAATCTCTGAAATCTTTAGCGGCTGTTTTTGAAATCAATATTATTGATTCTGATAAAAAAAATGAAATAACGCAGATTAGAAAGGAAGAAGCATACATTCAAAATATTAAAGGATTTTATAAACTTCTTGCCATTGCAATTTTAAGTTTAATCGCTCCAATTATTCTTGCAATTAATGACCCCTCTAATTGGGGAGTCTTTTTCTGGCTGCTCCTTTCTTGGGTTGTAATTGTAGGAATCTACTCTCTTAATGTTTTTGACTTTTTTGGGAACGAATGGAAACAAAGGTTAATACAAAAGAAATTTAAGAAAAAATGACAAAAGGTCTGCATGTTTAGATCCCTAGAAACAAAATTCTGATTTAAACTGCAATCAAACTTTGATCAAACTTTACATTTATTCGACCCTATCACAATAATTGCTTCTATTTATTTGCTTCTGTAAATTTTATTCCACAAAAAAAAACGACTCATCATTGGTATGTGTTTTTTATTACAAAATTTATTTTTGCATTGGGCTAAAGAATATTTAAATTTTGAAGTTTCGTCTCTCTAGAGCGAATATCCTTTATTATTTATGCTGAAAAAAAGCACTGTAATTCGGAATTTTATAAATAATTACGGCTTCTGTAGTATCAAATATTTACTGGTCTTAATTATTCTTACGCCCTGTAAAATGCTCCATTGTTTTGTAAATACCTAAAACCTTGCCTGCAAACCAGTCAAACACATTAACAGACATAAAACCTTGTCCTATTCTTGTAAGTCTATATATATATCCCGGAATCGTTACCATTCTTTTCTTTTGCTCCATCGCTTTAATAATTATGAGTGCAGCAGTTTCAGGTTCAAGAATCGGTATTTTCGATTTCACGCCATCAAACATTCCTGTATTAATGTAATACGGCATTATGGTGGTAACATGAATGTTCTTTTTTAGCAATTTCATTTCCAAACGCAAACTGTCAGACCAACCAATTACCGACCATTTACTTGCAGCGTACACCGTCATTTTAGGGTTTGAAATTAAACCTCCAGAAGAAGCAATATTGCAAATATGACCAAAGTTTTGATCGAGCATATCACTCAAAAATTCTTTGGTGACCTGCATTGGAGCATTGGCATTAATAGCCATTGTTTTTGAGATATCTAATGTGGTATGTTCATGGAAATATTTCCCCGCAACAATACCTGCGTTGTTAACAAGCACATCAACTACACCAATTTCTTGTTTTACTTTTTTAGCAGTTTCTTGAATTTGATTGATCTCAGAAACATCCACGACAAAACCAACAATCATCCCTTTGCTAGATAATTCTAAAATAGTTTCATCAATCTTTAATTTATTGATATCCCAAAGTAACACTTTCGCTCCTCGTTCTAATAGCAAGCGGGCCATAATTTTACCAATCCCAGATGCGCCGCCTGTAATTAAAACTGTTTTACCTTTCATTTGTTGCATGCTGCAAAATTTTAATTGTAATTACCATGAATATAAAATTAATGCCTTTAAAGCTTTTTAACGATAACATTTTTTATCACTTTGATAAGCTCTATTTGAATACTATTTTTTTTACGACTAAAAAGGGCTGCACTGATGTTTAAATAAAAGGCAATTAAAAGTTTTCAAACTCGCTGGAAAACACGCCGAAAACTAGCAGTTAAATTATGATATTGCACTCGTGGAGTTTGCGGATACATCGCTTGAATTCTGACCTTGAATATACAAAAATAATCTTCTGCAATGCCGCTGCCTAACTTTTCACCAAACCTCAACTTAGTATCGCCATTTTGTACCATTTTAAATGGCAGCACTAAAACCTCAGTATGCTTTATAGACTGAATTGAATCATTGAAGGAATTCCTTTTAAAAACGCTGAGAATTTATGGCAACAGTTTTCTCTGCGACAAGTGAAAAGTTTTTTTCTCTTCGTTATTTCGTATAAAAAGCACCTTCTTACAAGTGGTTTATTTAGAGCAAAGCATTGCATTTTTCTTAAATACTTTTACTTGTAACATTGATGAATAGTAGTCCCATTCTTCATAGCTAATCTCAAGATCGTTAGAAACAACCTGTTGTCTATTTATAAATTGTTTGCTCATTGTATGCCTCCTAATTTACAGTGCACCCATTCTTCTGAGTGCTCATTTAATAGCGATATCGTCTGATGCGTATCAGCGAAATTCTTTTTTTGAAATCTCAGAAACAAACCTTACAATCAAAACAAAAAAATCCCAAGCACAAAGCTCGGGATTTCATTATCTAAAAAGTATTATTTCTTAACGCTAATATTTCACTATTGCTCTAGGAAACTACATTTCTAATGCTTTTGTAGGATTGTTGTCCATCAAGAATTCCAAAGGATTTTCTAAGGCTTCTTTCACTGCAACTAAAAAGCCAACAGACTCTCTACCATCTACTATTCTGTGATCATAAGAAAGTGCAACATACATGATTGGTTGGATTACAACACCACCATTCACTGCCATTGGCCGATTTACAATATTGTGCATTCCCAAAATTCCACTTTGAGGAGGATTTATAATAGGTGTAGACAACATCGATCCGAAAACACCTCCATTGGTAATTGTAAAGGTTCCCCCTGTCATTTCATCAATTGTGATTTGCCCGTCTCTCGCTCTAATTGCCAAACGCTTCACTTCAGACTCTACGCCTCTAAAAGAAAGGTTTTCGGCATTTCTAACTACAGGAACCATCAATCCTTTTGGTCCAGAAACAGCAATCGAAATATCTTGAAAATCTTGCCTTATTTGAAAGTCTCCGTCAATCATAGAATTCACATCAGGATACATTTTTAAAGCTCTAACCACTGCGAGAGTAAAGAAAGACATAAATCCTAATCCCACTCCATGTCTTGCTTTAAAAGCTTCTTTATATTCTGTTCGCAAATCGAATATAGGCTGCATATTTACCTCATTAAAGGTAGTTAACATGGCTGTTTCATTCTTTACAGCAACCAAACGCTCTGCTACTTTTCTACGCAACATCGACATTTTCTTGCGCTCTGTTCCACGAGTTCCATTTGCAGGCTGTGTTCCCATAGAAGGCACTGCTTTCACTGCATCCTCTTTGGTAATTCGTCCATCTTTTCCTGTGCCTTTTACCGCTGTGGTTTCCATTCCTTTTTCTGCTAAAACTTTTTTAGCAGCGGGTGAAGCCGTTCCTGTTGCATAGGTTGCTGCGGGTGCAGCAGGAGCAGTAGGTGCAACTTTAGGAGCTTCCACTTTCTTTTCTACTTTTGTTTCTTCGGCTTTTGCGGGTGCATCACCTGACGGTTTTGCAGCACTTGTGTCAATTAAACACACTACGGATCCTACTTGCACAGCATCGCCTTCTTCGGCTTTTAAAGTGATAATCCCACTTTCTTCTGCAGGCAACTCTAAAGTTGCCTTATCAGAATCTACTTCTGCAATTGGTTGATCTTTTTCAACGTAATCTCCGTCTTCAACTAACCAGGCTGCAATTTCTACTTCTGTAATTGATTCTCCCGGAGAAGGAACTTTCATTTCTAAAACACTCATGGTTTCTTATTTTGCTAATACTGAATTAATACAGCATTGAATTACTTTACTCTTTATTTTTTGTGCGTTTTAACAGGCTTTCCACGGTATCTTTTTTACTTTGTTCTCGATACAAATTTGTTCATTCTTCACAAATCTACTCAAACTAATAGCAAAAAAGGATGTCATTTCAATCCTTAACGCGCTTACTCATTATCATTAAAGACGCTATCAATAACTGCTTTGTGACGCTTTTTGAAACGTGTACTTGATCCTGCTGCTGGCACTGCATAATATTTACGCGAACACACCTTTAGTTTCACCAAATCAAAACGCTCTAACATAAAACTCCAAGCTCCCATATTTCTTGGCTCTTCCTGTGCCCAAACATAATTTTCTACATTAGGGTATCGATCTATTACCTTCTGAATTTTGTCTAAATGTAGTGGAAATAATTGCTCTATTCGCACCAATGCAACATCTTCTCTCTCTAAAATCTCCCTTTCTTCTAAGAGGTCATAATAGAATTTACCCATACAAAAAACAAGTTTCTTTATCTTTTCAGGTGCTAGTGTATCATCGATTACTTCTTGAAATTCACCAGTAGCTAAATCTTCTACAGAACTCATTACTTTTGTATGGCGTAATAAGCTTTTTGGTGTAAATATTATTAAAGGTTTTCTATAATCTCGTTTCATCTGTCTACGCAGCAAATGATACAAATTCGCCGGAGTTGTACAATTCGCGAGTGTCATATTGTCTATGGCGCACAATTGCAAATACCGTTCTATTCTTGCCGATGAATGCTCAGAACCCTGACCTTCATAACCATGTGGTAACAAAATCACAATTCCATTTTGCAACTTCCATTTATCCTCTGCAGCAGAAATATATTGATCAAACATAATCTGAGCTCCGTTTGAAAAATCTCCAAATTGTGCTTCCCATATGGTAAGCGTATTCGGATTTGCCATCGCATATCCATAATCAAAACCCAACACGCCATATTCTGACAACAAAGAATTATACACATACATCTCCCCTTTACTGCTGGGATTTGTATTTAACAAATTAATTCTTTCTTCTGTAACTTCATCGCGCAACACAGCATGCCTGTGAGAGAAAGTTCCCCGCTCAACATCCTGTCCAGAAATACGAATATCAAACCCTTCTTCCATTAAAGTTCCATACGCTAAATTCTCAGCCATTCCCCAATCTAATTTATTGGTTTCAAACACCATTTTAGCCCTTCCCTGTAATATGCGTTCTACTTTTCTTAAAAACTTAAGCCCTTCAGGAACTGTAGAAAGTATTTTAGCAATATGTTTTATTTGTGCTACTTTATACGTGGTGTCCACAGGCTCTAGCATGCTCGGCAAATGCTCTCTATCAAAAGCCTCCCAAGTAGATGGCATGAATTCTTTTACCTTCGAAGTTTTATCCTCTTTAGACAAGTCGAATTCTTTTTCCAACATATTTTTGAATTCAGAAGTAATTTCTGTTAAATAATTTTCATCAATACTTCCCTCTTTTAGCAATCTTTCCGCATAAATATCTTTTACGTTCTGATGCTTTGCAATTGCTTTGTATAGTTTAGGCTGCGTAAAACGAGGCTCATCTCCTTCATTATGGCCATATTTTCGATATCCTAATAGATCTATAAAAATATCTGATTCGAACTTCATACGAAATGCCAAGGCCATTTGCATGGCATGACAAACGGCTTCTGTATCATCTGCGTTCACATGCAATACAGGCGACAGTGTTACTTTACCAACATCTGTACAGTACGTACTTGATCGGGCATCTAAATAGTTTGTGGTAAAACCAATCTGATTGTTTACAACAATATGAATCGTCCCCCCAGTTTTATAACCATTGAGTTTTGCCATCTGAACGATTTCATAGGCAATTCCTTGACCTGCAATAGCGGCGTCTCCATGGATTATTATAGATAGAATCTTACTGGAATCGCCTTTGTATTTTCGATCTATTTTTGCTCTTGTAATTCCTCCTGCAACTGCTGCCACCGTTTCTAAGTGAGACGGATTAGGAACCAAGTTCATCTTAATTTTTTTCCCATTTCGGAACGTCTTACTTAGCGTTAAACCGAGGTGGTATTTCACATCTCCATCAATATTTTCGTCTTCAAAGTCCTTGCCTTCAAACTCGCTAAATAAATCTCGCACAGGTTTTTTGAAAATATTAACCAAAGCATTCAAACGTCCTCTATGAGCCATTGCCAATACACACTCTTCCACTCCATACGTTTCTGCTGCTTCTCTTAAAAGAACACTAATCCCAGGAATTAAAGCTTCTCCACCCTCCAATGAAAAACGTTTCTGACCAACATATTTTGTTTGCAAAAAGCTCTCAAACGTTACTGCCTGATTTAATTTAGAAAGGATGTATTTTTTTGCATCTGTAGAGTAATTTGGATGGTTGTCATTTTCATTCAATCGACTTTGCCACCACTTTAATTTCTCTGGATTTCGCATGTACATATACTCGACTCCAATAGAGTCGCAATAAATACTTTTTAAGTGATTTATAATCACAGAGAGCTTTACCTTTCCTAATCCAATAACATCTCCTGCCGAAAATTCTTTATTCAAATCTTCATCTGTTAATCCAAAATTCGAAATTTCTAATGTCGGTTGGTATTGCCTTCTTTCTCTAACAGGGTTTGTCTCTGTGAATAAATGGCCACGTGTTCTGTACCCATTTATCAGATCGACTACTAGAAATTCTTTTTTTACTTCTTGAGGAATTTCTGTAGAAACTGTGTCTTCTGTTAAAGTATAATCTTCATTTGCGAGATCATAGCCCTGAAAGAAACTCCTCCAACTTGGCTCAACTCCATCTGGGTTGCTTAAGTATTGATCGTATAAATCTGCTATAAAACCTGTATGTGCTCCGTTTAAGAACGAAAATTTATCCATATAATAGTTTGTGCTTTTGCGAAAAGCATATTATGGGAACAAAAATACAAAAATTTGGAATTTTAAGTAGAATTTATTTTTATTATATTAAAGTGAAAAATAATAATATTTTTTACAAAAATAGTTGGTGATATTATAAAAAAATCTATATTTGCACTCGCTAATCACAAATGTGAGGCAAACTCCTCTTTAGCTCAGTTGGTTAGAGCATCTGACTGTTAATCAGAGGGTCCAAGGTTCGAGTCCTTGAAGAGGAGCAAAGTTCATAATTATTTGACTGCGAAAGTAGCTCAGGGGTAGAGCATCACCTTGCCAAGGTGGAGGTCGCGGGTTCAAATCCCGTCTTTCGCTCAATTATGAATTCATACCAATGCTGAAGTGGTGGAATTGGTAGACACGCTGGACTTAAAATCCAGTGGTCAGTAATGGCCGTGCGGGTTCAAGTCCCGCCTTCAGTACGATAACCGTTGTTAATCATTTGATTTTCAACGGTTTTTTGTTTTTAATTACCTCATCTTGCCAATCATTTACTTAAAACTAACAGTCTAAGGTTATTTGAATAAATAAAACTTTGCAAACAAGTACCACAATAGCAATAAGTAAAAGCCTTTTTTTTATATCAAGCTTATCTAATTAATCGTTTTGAAATAGAAAAAAGATTTTAAAAGTATGGTTTATTGCACCTATATTCGCAAAAGATTCTTGAAAGAATACTTAAAATTTTTATCCTGAACACCCGAATGCACAATGTACTTTTACTAAAAATAATCACCACGAACCAAACATTCTCAAAAAAAAGGCACAAATTGCTTGATGTTTTTAATTAAACAATCTTCGATCTCATCTATTTATGCTTGAAATAATAATAATAATTGTTCTGCAATTCTCTCATCAATAAGATACCCTTTGTAACCTAACTAATAAACTTGCAATGCTTACCGTTAAATCAATCCAAAATGAAGGGATAACAAACTGTATTGAAGCTTACATCTTCTCCTCCGCTCAAATTATATTACCAAAATCAAAAAAGTCTATTTTTTTTTGATTTTGATTGTTTTTTGGAGCTTTGCAATAAGCGTATATTTGTAAAGCCTTATATAAACAATACCATGAAAAAAATCACCTACCTCATCCTACTATTTAGCTGTTTAAATTCAATAGCTCAAAGTCAATCAACATCGAGTGAATCACTTTACGAAATTCAATTGGAGGGGATTGATGGAACGAATATCAACCTAAAAGCATTCAAAGGAAAAAAAATATTATTTGTCAATGTAGCTTCTGAATGTGGGTTTACAAATCAGTACGACGGTTTGCAAGAATTGTACACCAAGTATAAAGAAAAGCTAGTGGTTATCGGTTTGCCCTGCAATCAATTTGGAGGACAGGAACCAGGTAAAGCTTTGGAAATTAAAACTTTTTGTCGCTTAAATTTTGGCGTAGATTTCCCACTAAGTGCAAAAATTAAAGTAAAAGGAAGTGCGCAACACAAATTATATACTTGGCTAACCTCAAAAGCTAAAAACGGTAAAAAGAATTCTTCTGTAAAATGGAATTTTCAAAAATACTTAGTAGACGAACAAGGAAACTTAATTGATGTTTTTTATTCCATGACCAAACCGATGAGTAACAGAATAACCAAATTAATCTAAAGCACTCTGCAAAGAAAAATTAAAAAAAAAGGAGCAAAATAATGCGTTTTTTTAGAGCTGCTTTCACTCAGTTTACTTAACTTTTTTACTAACAAAGAGATTGTAAAAGAGTCCTGATAAAATTAAGAAAACACCCAATAAGGTCCAGCCATTGTAAGTTTCTCCAAACCATAAAACGCCAATAATAATTGTAAAAACGACTTCCAAGTATTTTAAAGGGGCCACAGTATTTGTCTCGTTGGATTGAAATGCTTTGGTCATATACAATTGACCAACATAGCCAAAAACACCTAAACTTAAAAGTAAGGTCAACTCTGTTAGATCTGGAGTTTTCCAATTATTGAGAGACATTACCCCACCAAAAACTAGCGCCAGCAGCATAAAATAATTTATAATTACAAATGGATTTTCTGTATTTCCAATTTTACGAATCACAACAAATATAAGTCCCAATGAAACAGCTGATAAAATAGCAAAAATCAAGCCTATTAAATGGACATCTACTCCAAAACCTTTTATGATTAAAACGCCTATAAAAGCAATTCCAAATAATAACCATTGCACCAGCTTTATCTTTTCTTTTAAAAAAATAGCTGCAAAAATAACGGCAAAAATAGGAGATGTATACCGGAAAGAAACGGCAGTGCCCACTGGGAGATAATTCAAAGTTTGAAAAAAACAAGTCAGTGAGAAAACACCAAGAACTCCCCTCAAAATCAATAATTTCTTATTGGTACCTAACATGGGGATTTTATGTTTTAAAATGATTGGAACTGTAAACACCAAAGTTCCAATAGATCTAAAAAAAACTATCTGATAGACACTAAACGCACCTAAATATTTGACCACAGCATTCATCATCGCAAAGGCAATAACACTAAAGATCATATAATAAATAGCACTATTATTTTTCATAAAAAGGGACTTTTTTAGAGAAATACTGAAGGGGTATTGTACCGACGACAAAAATACTACTATTATCGTAGCGATCCCTAGAACTCTTGGTTTCCTTTTCTATATCTTTGAGCGATCGCTAAAACGCAAAAATGAACGATTTTATTTTATATTTTAAAATGGGGCTGCACCACGTAATAGACTGGAGTGCCTATGATCATTTATTGTTTTTAATAGTCTTAGCTGTTGTTTTCAACTTTCCACAATTCAAAAAAGTAGGCTGGCTTATTACATTATTTACGATTGGACATACAACGTCTTTGGCATTTGCCTCTTACGGCATTGTAAGTGTTCAGATGAAATGGATCGAGTTTTTAATTCCGGTAACCATTTTAATCACAGGGACCGTTAATATTCTAACAGCAAAAAAAACATCGGCAGGAAAGAATAACACAAACTTACTTTTTGCTTTATTTTTTGGCCTTATTCATGGTTTTGGTTTTTCTAGCTATTTTAAAATTATGGTTGGCAAAGGAGATCAAAAGTTTTTTCCTTTGTTAGAATTTGCTTTGGGAATTGAAGCCGCACAGGTATTAATTGTTCTCAAGATTATTTTGATTGGAACCCTTCTTCAAAACTTTTTTAACGTTACCAAAAGAGATTGGATACTCGTTTGTTCCGCAATTGTAGTCGGTTTTTCTTTCCAAATGATGTTAAATCGTGTTTTTTGGTAGTCTCAAAAAATATTAAAACCTCGCAGCGCGCTCCTGGACATCAACCCCTACTTCCCAACAAATACCTAAAAAACACCTGCATCACAAAAATTTGCTATTTATTAACGTTACAATCTTATTTATATCTTTAATTTTGTAGTTATGACTTTAGAAAAGCAGTTGAAATATGACAGAGCCTATTTAAAAATGGCTTTAGAATGGGGAAAGCTTTCTCATTGTAAACGCAAACAAGTAGGTGCTTTAATCGTTAAAAACAGAATGATCATTTCAGACGGCTTTAACGGCACACCAACTGGTTTTGAAAATTGTTGTGAAGATTCAAGTGGGAATACAAAATGGGAAGTGCTACATGCCGAAGCCAATGCAATTTTAAAAGTAGCAAGTTCCACGCAATCTGCAGAGGGTGCAACCCTGTATATTACCCTTTCGCCCTGCACTCAATGCAGTAAGTTAATTCACCAAGCAGGAATAAAAAGAGTAGTGTACGCCAATGCGTATAAAGATGATGCCGGATTAAAATTTCTAGAAAAAGCAGGCGTTGAATTAATGAATTTACCTTATGACTAAAAAAAACATTCTTATATTTCTTTCAATCGCAGTAGTTTTTGGAATTTTCATTGGCACATTTTTAGAAGGAAGTACAAACCCGTTTGTCTCTTTTTCAAAAAGTGCAGCCCAAGAACAAAAAATAAAAAAACTGATCAATTTCATCGAAAACGACTATGTTGATAAAGTAAGTACAGAACGTCTCTTAGATGTAGCAATCACCCAAATGCTGGGAGAGTTAGACCCGCATTCTGTGTATATTCCAAAAGAAAAACTTCAAGCTGTCCAAGAAAATATGCAAGGAAACTTTGTAGGTATTGGCGTTCAATTTAGAATGATCTCAGACTCTATTACAGTAATTCAACCCATCAAAGGAGGTCCAAGTATCCGTGCTGGTATAAAGGCAGGAGATCGTATTTTAATGGCAAATAAAGATACGCTTTTTAGTAAAAACTTACGCACTGAAGCCATCCCTAAGTATTTAAAAGGAAGACCCAATACAGAAGTGAAGCTTCAAATTTATAGAAAAAGCACCGATTCTCTTTTTAATGTTAAAATTAAACGCGGAAAAGTAAATATTAAAAGTGTCGACCTCGCCTACATGCTTCGCGACGCTATTGGATATATTAAACTTGATCGTTTTGCTAGAAATACCTACACAGAATTTAAATCTTCGTTACAGAATTTAAAAGAAGCCGGTATGACAGCCTTAGTTTTAGATCTTCGTGGAAACGGAGGGGGATTTATAGACATTGCCAACCGTATTGTTGACGAATTTTTAGAAGAAGACAAACTTATTGTGTTCACCAAAAATAATAAAAATGAAATTTATCAATCTTTTGCAACAAAAAAAGGGGACTTTGAAAAAGGAGGCCTGTATGTCTTAATTGATGAAAACTCAGCCTCTGCCTCAGAAATTGTTGCAGGCGCCCTGCAAGACAACGATAAAGGAACCATTATTGGAAGGCGTTCTTTTGGAAAAGGCTTGGTGCAAATAGAAATGGATTTAGGCGATGGCTCTGCAGTGAGATTAACAACAGCACGTTATTATACGCCTACAGGTCGCTCTATTCAAAAACCATATTCTGGCAATGGAAATGAAAGCTACTATAAAGAATACGAGAAAAGGGTGGCAAGCGGAGAACTCTTAAGCAAAGACAGTATACCGGTAATAGACTCTTTACAATATACAACTCCCAAAGGTAAAATTGTATATGGTGGTGGTGGTATTATACCTGATATTTTTGTTCCTATAAATACAACTGCCTACCTATCTCCCTTCTACTTTCAAAGCATCAATGATTTTGCTTTTGATTATGTAGATGCAAATAGAAAACAGTTAGAAAAAATAGACATTGATAAATTTGTTGAAAATTTTGATACTGATGAAAAGGTATTTACACAATATCTTGCTGCAATTAAAGAACGAATTAAACCGACTTATAAAGATAAAGTAAACCTCAAAAGATACTTAAAAGCCTCCATTGCTAGTGTACTTTTCGGAGACATTGGATTTTACAAAATAATTCACAAAGAAGACAACATGCTTCTAAAAGTTTTAGAGTTGGAAAGTATGACTGAATAGCTTTCCTTTGCAGGCATGACAATTATAACCACTACAGAAAACAAAAAAGTCTATTTTGCTTCCGATCAGCATTTAGGTGCACCGAATGCAGAAGCTAGTTTTTCGAGAGAAAAAAAATTTGTAGCCTGGTTGGACCACATTAAGAAAGATGCGGAAGCGCTCTTTTTATTGGGAGACTTATTTGACTTTTGGTTTGAATACAAAACCGTAGTCCCCAAAGGATTTGTGCGTGTTCTGGGGAAATTAGCAGCGCTTAGAGATTCAGGAATTCCCATTTACTTCTTTGTTGGAAACCATGACTTATGGATGCGTGATTATTTTGAGAAAGAGCTAAACATTCCTGTTTATCACGCTCCTCAAATATTTATCATCAATAATAAAAGGCTTCTTATTGGTCATGGAGACGGTTTAGGCCCAGAAGACAAAGGCTATAAACGCATGAAAAAAGTATTTACCTTTCCACTCTTCAAATGGCTCTTTAGGTGGCTTCATCCGGACATTGGAGTGCAATTAGGACAATACATGTCTGTGAAAAACAAATTGATTTCTGGAGAAGAAGATGCCAAATTTTTAGGAGAAGAAAACGAATGGCTGGCACTATATTGTAAAAGAAAATTAGAAACAAAACACTACGATTACTTTGTTTTTGGACATCGACATTTACCTTTAGAGATAAATTTACAAAAAGATAGCACATACGTCAATCTTGGCGACTGGATTAAATACTTCACCTACGGTGAATTTAGTGAAGACACTCTTCGGTTAAAAGAATTCTAATTATAACAGTTAAATTTTCAAAGGATGACTATTTTGAAAAACAAATAACTTGAATATTTTCAATTTTTAAGCACTAAAAAAGGCGGCATATTGCCGCCTTTTTTAGTGCTTGTATTTAGATTTTATTTTAGGTTTAAACTTACTCTTGCAAATAAGAAACGACCACTAACTCCAAATTGTTGAGATCTTCTAGACCAATCAAAACGACCACTACTTCGGTTTGCTTCAATAGCTCTATCTGGATACACATCTAAAAGGTTATTCGCTCCTACAGTTAAAGTTAAATTTTCTGTAGCTTTATAACCAAGAGACAAATCAGTGACCACTTTAGAACTAAAGTTTTGTTGATTTGCCATTGAATTTGTCGCCTCAGAAACCTTACCAAAATAAACGTTTCTAAAGAAAATATTAAATTTCCCTGTAGTTAAAGTGTTTGTTAAATTCACTTTTGTTCTTGGCACTGCTTCTTCTAAATAAATTCTACTATCTTCAGGAAAATAAGTGTTCTCTTGACCTGCATCTTTTAAAATTTGTGAAGATTTAATGCCACCTACTTGTCTTGTTTGAGAAAAAGTTCCAGACAAATCACTTTTTAATCTTGTACTGTTTCCTAAGCGCGCTTTGTGTGAAATTACAACATCGATTCCCTTAGACTCTGTATCTATTGCATTTGCAAAGAAAGACGCCGCAGTTGCATTTGCTTGCACTAACAAACTTGCAAGCTCTGTATTCGCTGCATCAATTGGAACATCATTACTATCAAGCAACGGCTTAAATTGCCCCGTATACACTACTCTATCAGCAATATTAACCACATACCCATCTACGGTAAAAGTTAAGTTAGCTTCTGGTAATTTTGCTGTAAAACCAGCACTAAAACTATTAGAAGTTTCTTCTTTTAATTGAGGAATTCCTAACAATTGTGCAGCCCTACTATCATTTGCGAACGTACCAACCTCTAAAGGAACTCCATCTTGAAAGATTGTAGATGTTGAATTGTAATTTAATTGATGTAAAGAAGGTGCTCTAAAACCTGTATTAAATGAAGCTCTAATTCTTAAGTTATCAGTGGCCTTATATATAGAAGCCAACTTAAAGTTTATAGTTGAACCAAAATCTGAATAATTCTCGTAACGTGTTGCAAAAGTAGTTGAAAATTCTTCTGAAAACTTTGCATCTAAATCTAAGTATGCTGCGACACTATTTCTCGCTCTATCCAATTCATTTTTAGGACCAAACCCTGGAAATACTTGAGCTCCTCCTGGCCTGGATCTTCCAAAAAAGTCTTTCAGAGGACTGGTACCTGAAATACCGTTAAAAGTGGACCCATCTGCCTGATACTGCGTATAAGATGCTTCTTCACCTGAAATAATTTGGTAGTTTTCAATTCTGTGTTCCCCTCCAAAAGCAACTCCAAAACCCTCAAAAGTGTCTTCATAAAATTTAGAGATATCTAAATTCGTTGTGTTTTGTGTAAATGAAAAACCCCCAGCATCAAAAACAGTTGGAGATGCATTTCCTAGGGAGGTATTGTAGGTGTTTCCAATAATAAAATCAAAAGCGTTTTTACCGTAGGCATTGGAGAAATCTACATTCCACTCCCCAATTTTTCCTTTGATACCAACTGCCAAAGATTGATCAGAAATTGTTGAATTAATTTCCGGTAAAAAACCATTATTGTACGCAGGTGTAAACGTTCTCGACTGGTTTGGTAATCTGTAAAAACCTGCAGAATTTCCATTTCTTGAGCTAATTCCTGCAAAAGAGTACAATTCAGTTCCATTGTCATCTAAAGGCAATTTAAAGTTTGCAAAAAATCTACCTCCACGCACTCTCGATTGACCGACTCTCATATTGTAATCTGATCTATTCTGATCTCTTGCCGCTAATTCAGCATCCGTTGCGTCAACTCCTAATTTTGTCTGTAATTGAGATAGACCATCTCCTGCATTCGTCGAATAACCAGCTGCATTTGCAAACCCTTTTAAGTCGTTTAAAGTAGTGTTGTATTCATTTGAAGCGGGATCTAAACCATTTGCTAACGAAAGAAATCTCGTGGTATCGTAATCAGCAGCATTTGCCAATCTTTCAACTACATTGTATCCATTAAAAATATTTCCTTCCCATTCTTTCATTCTGTTATACTCTTCACGTACATCGAAATCTCCAGAAAAATTAATAAAACCACCGTATTCACCTAAAGGCAATCCGTAGCTTGCGCTAATGTTAGTCGTCTCACCGTCTACACCACCTGTTTGTGAGTTTGAATTTTTACTAAAATTTGCTCCGGTAGTAACTGCTAATGACAACTCGTTCACCGTTTCATTTAAAACGATATTAATCACTCCTGCAATCGCGTCAGAGCCGTATTGTGCCGCTGCACCGTCTCTTAGCACTTCTAATCTTTTAATAGCTGCTGCTGGTATTGCGTTTAAATCTGTTCCTACAGAACCCCTACCAAAAGTACCGTTTACGTTTATTAAAGAGGAAGTATGTCTTCTTTTGCCGTTAATTAACACCAATACTTGATCTGGACCTAAACCTCTTAATGAAGCAGGATCTACGTGATCTGTTCCATCAGAAATTGTTTGTGTATTTGAGGTAAACGAGGGTGCTACAAAGTTTAAAATTTGATTTAAATTAACTTGTGGTGACGCTACTGCCAATTCTTTTATATCCACAATATCGATGGGAACAGGAGAGTCAATAATAGACCTGTTTGGATTTCTAGACCCAATAACAACAATTTCCTCTAGAGAAACATTATCCTGCTGAACAACCACTGTTAAAAAAGAGATGTTCTTAACAAGAATCTCTCTCCTTGCAAAACCCATCGCTGAAACAACAATTGTAGTTGGTAAACTCTTTACTGTAAGATTAAACTCGCCAGTGTCATTTGTAGTGGTTCCATTTGAAGTTCCCTTTACAATGACATTCATGTAAGGTAAGGACACCCCTGAAGCGTCTACTACCTTTCCCTTAATTGTTTGAGCAACCATTGCTAGAGGGAGCAAAAACAAAAAAGAAAACATTAAAAATTGTGTTGTTTTTTTTTGTTTCATAATTATCGAGTTTTAATTGTTTCTTAACAAATATTGCAGTTTTTATTGTAAAAAGCAAAAAAAACATCAAAATTTAATTTTATTTTGTTTGAATTTAAATTAGAAGCTTCAAAATAATTTTGTGAAAAATAATCTTAATTTTATGCACAACTATTACTAGATGTATTTTTTTGGGGAAATTTTTTGACCGTAAAAGAATCGTTTATGTTCGTTTTAAAAATAAAAAAAACCACTCTAACGAGCAGTCTTTTTTATTTTTAAAACATTAATTATGTGATTTTTCAGATCCTATTTACTTTTGATAAAGTTTAGAAAGTAAATGCTAATTTGGTAAATACTCTTGTCCCATCAATACCAAACTGTGTAGTTTGCCAAGGATATTTAAATCTACCCACAAAATCTAAGTTTCTGTCACCAGGAACGCCTCCAGTATCACTATAAGCGTCTGCAAAAGTATCTGGATAAATATTAAATAGATTATTGACTCCTAATGAAAGGTTTAATTTTTCTGTTAAATTGTACGCAAAGTTAATATCCGTTAAGGTTTTACCTCCATACGTGGCATCATTAGAAGCATCCGAAGCATGTCTATAGGTTACTTTTCCATAATTCATAAAAGAGACTCCGGCACTAAACTTCTCAATTTTATAATTTACAGCAGCAATAATCTTTTGTTGTGGTCTCCAAGTCTCCACTCTAGAAATATCTTCTCTAGAGAAAACAGCATCCTGTAAATTATTGTCCTGTATAAACTTAGGGAAATTAAATCCTGTCACTTCTGTTTTGTTAAAATTAGCCGCGATACTTCCGCTTAATTGACCGCTACCTAAATTAATATAATCATAACTTAATACAAGATCTACACCTCTTGTTCTCGTATCAATCGCATTTAAGAAAAAACCAACTGCGCCAACATTCGCAGCACTTAAAGTTTGATCTATAGGACTTGAGGCATCATCTGTTGCAGTTACCTGACCAGAAAGGCCTATTCTATCATCTACCTTTACTTGATACACATCTGCTGTAAAGCCAATTTTTCTAGTAATACGGTACGAAACACCTGCTCCAATACTCTGAGAAGTTTCTGGATTTAGTTCAGGAATTCCCAATGCTCTTAGTGCTGGATCTGAATTATTCAAAATTCCATTTTGTTGAATTCCGTCTGTGGTTAGTGTTGTTGTTCTCGCTGTGTAAAACATTTGGTGCAATGACGGCGCTCTAAAACCACTACTAACAGACCCTCTTATCGCCAGCTTATCATCTGCTGTTTTCCATCTAGAATTTAACTTCCAACTTACGTTAGAACCAAAATCTGAATAATTCTCATAACGCAAGGCACCTCCAATTAAAAAAGCCTTCGAAAGGTCTATACTGATGTCCGTATACATTCCAATGTTACTTCTGTAATCATCCGCAACATTCTCTGGTGAAAATCCACCAAAAGATTGTGAGCCACTACCTTCATAAGACGCCAACTCTCCTGCTTCGGTTACAAAACGTTCGGTTCTGTGCTCTACACCAAAAGCAACAGAAATCGCTTTGTCATCTGCGCCTTCGTATACTTTAAAGAGGTCTAAATTGTTCACTACATGGCTAAATTGATGCGCTCCATTGTAAAAATCTGAAGGACTGCTTGCCCCATAAGACTGGTTAAAAGAGTTGGTTATGTAATAATCAATTCTATTTTTACCTGTAGTGGTACTCAAGTCAAAATTCCACCCGTTATATACTGTTTTTATACCCAATGAAAAGGTATTGTCTTTAATCTGAGGGGACATTTCTGCTCGGAAAAAATCTGCTCCTGGATATATTTGCTCAAAACCAGGCACCCAATAGGGTACTCTTGCAAATTGTGCTGCAGACCCAGTTCTATTTGCCAAAGCTCCAAAAGAATACACTTCTGTTTGCGTTTCTTCATCTAGTGTATATCCCATATTATAGGAAAAATTCGTAATTGTCATGTCTGGTATTCCCACTTGAAAACCTGCACTTGGATTTCTTTGTAAAAATGCTTCTAATTTATTATCTGTAATAAATTCTTGAGTCGTTTGATCACTTGCTTTCCAATAGTTTGCTTCATCTTCAACACTGGTAATTTTCCCCGCGCGTTGCGTGCGCTCCTGATCAAAATAACTAAACGTGAAATTTGCATACCCTTTGTCTGCGATGTCTACTCCAAAACCTGTTTCTAATTGATATTGCGCTCCATCACCTTCTGATGTTACGCTATAACTTGTATTTATAAATGGTGCTACTGATTTTTTCATGACTAGATTAATCACACCTGCAACTGCATCTGACCCGTATTGAGCTGCTGCTCCATCTCTTAAAATCTCCACACGCTCTAATGCCGCAGCAGGAATAGATTTCATATCTACACCTACTTCACCACGACCAGGAGTCACATAACTATACACTAACGCACTTGCATTTTTTCTTTTTCCATTTACGAGAACAAGGGTTCTACTTGGAAACAATCCTCGAAGGTCTGCAGGACTAAAGTGAGCGCCAGCGTCAGAAACAGGCTGTTGTGTAGAATTGTAAGAAGGAACTTTAAACATTAACTGTTGGTCTAAAACCCCTTTTCCTGTTTGTGCTAATTCTGATATTTTAATATTGTCAATAGGCACTGGAGAATCAAAAGCCGTTCTTGGTTTACCTCTACTACCTACGAGAACAATTTCATCTAAAGAAACATTGTCAACTTCAACAACTACTGTTAAATATTTTTTAGAAGAAACCTTTATCTCCTTACTCATAAAACCAAGAGAGGATACTACCAGAATTGTAGGTAAACTTTTTACTTTGATAGAGAACTCACCAGAATTATTTGTCGTGGTCCCATTTTTTGTGCCTTTTTCCACAATATTCATATAGGGAAGCGTAATTCCTGATTTGTCTGTCACTTTTCCTTCGATCGTCTGCGCAATTAAACCTAAAGGCAGCAACAATAAAATGGGAAGTATTAAAAATGTGTAATGTATTTTTTGTTTCATAATTATTATATTTCGGGTTAATATTAAGAATTATTTCTATGTAAAGGTTGTGGTTTTATCTGTAAATAACAAATTATATTGACAAAAATGTACTTTTTAATACAATAATTAACTTTTTTTTACATAAAATGCATTTTTTAAAACAGTGCTATTTTGGATAGTTTGAGACCTGCTTTTTAACTTTGTTTTTTTGAACTATCAGCAATTCTAAAATCTCTTTATTTGGAATTTCTCTAAAAAACAGATGTGCATCCAAAGGCATTGATAGGAGGCGATATCATAATTTCACTAAATAAAAAAACCGTTCTTAAATTACTTACTCCTCCTTAATCTATGAGAGGTTTTTTAAAACTATTTTTAAAGGTATTTAAACAAAAAAAATGCTGCCTTAAAAGCAACATTTCAATATTCTTAAAATTCAGCGCTATTTTAAGGTGTTTCAAAGTGTTTCAAAGGGTCTTTAAACAAAAAATGCTACTCTTTCGAGTAGCATTTTAATATTCCTAAAATTTAGTTTTACTAAAACTGATAGTTTAAAGAAAGATTAAACATCGTTCCTAATTGGCTAAAGTGATACCCATCATATGTCATTTGAGAATAACGTTGGTTAAAGGTAATTAGATTAGAAGGAGAATTTGAAACCGCTGCACCATCAAGAATTGCTTGACCTGTTGCAGTTGCATTTGTAAAGCTCCATTCTGGTAACACATTAAATAAGTTATTTACATTTAATGATAATGTTAACTTTTCAGTAGCATTATAGTTAATACCTAAATCTGTAACTACTTTTGGAGTAAATTCTGTTCTTAAATCTGAACCGCCGTCTTGTGCTGCTCCTGCAGGAATATCAGCTGAATTTAAAAAGATACTTTCTAAATCCTGCAACCCTTGTTGCGCAAATTTTGTTTTCCCAAAATAAGTATTATTCAAGTTAAAACCGAATTTACCAATATCATAGGTAGTTCCTAAGATCAACTTCATTTCTGGTCTAGACGTAAAAAACAATGCTTCTTGCGTTTCGTTTACTACAGATTGTCCTGCTGCTGCAACAATCGCTGGATTTTTAACTGCTCCATCTCTTGCATTTTCTATTACGTAATTTCCAGATAAATTAAATCCTAACATTCCTTCACCTACTTTAAGTTTGTTGTATCCAATAACCAAATCGATACCAGATGTTTTAGTGTCAATTGCATTTGTAAAAAAACTTAAATCAGATAAATTATTTTCATTTAAAATTAAATCTAAAGCTGTATTTCCTGCAGCTGAAGCACCAATTTCGGTACTTAATACAATTCTGTCAGCTACGTTAATACTATAATAATCTAAAGTAAACGTTAAATTTCTATTTACTTTACCACCCAAACCAAGTGTAAAGTTGGTAGACGTTTCTTGTTTTAATTTAGGGATGCCTAGTAAACCTGCTTGAGAAGATACATTATTTACCAAACCACCTACTTGAATTCCTTGTCCAGGAACAAAAGAGTACTGCGCTTTTTGCGTATAAATTTGGTGTAAGGTTGGTGCTCTAAACCCTGTAGACAAAGAACTTCTTAAAGTATACTTGTCATTAATCGTGTAAGCACCACTTGCTTTCCATACAAACGCATTTCCAAAATCTGAATAATTTTCTGAACGAATAGTACCGTCTAAAGTTAAGTTTTCAATAGGGTTCCAATTTAAAGAAGCATACCCACCAAAGTTGTAACGTGTAAATTGTCCTGAGTTTTCCGGACTGTTTCCTGCAAATGAATCTGCACCACCACCATCATAAGAAGCTAATTCTCCTTCGATTACTTCAAAAGTTTCATATCTAAACTCTGTACCAAAAGCAACACTTAAATTCTCTGTCAAAATTTTAGAAACATCTAAATTTCCAACATTATGGTAAAATCCTGTTCCTCCTGGATCGAAGGATTGCTTTGAGTTTGCTCCATATAATTGAGCCCCTTCAGTAATTTCTCCGTTATCAATAACACCATTGCCGTCTGCATCTACCCAAGTTGACGGAGAATATACGATATTCCTGTTATGAGACTGGTTTACTTTATACGTTTGAGAATTTCCACCAGTTGTAAAACTAGCATCTATATTCCAATCGTTAATTACAGATTTAACACCAACTGTAGCGTTGTAATCATTTAGGTCACCTTCAAAAGTAGGTACATACCCATCATACCCACCAGCATTTGTTGGATTATCTCCAGGGAAGAAGTTTGCTAAATAGGGGAATGCATCTACTGTTCTCCAATACGGAGTTCTGTAATTTGCAAAAGAATTTACTTTTTTATTAATAAAAGCAGCATTAAAATATAATTTAGACTGCTCACTTAATTTATACTCGCCATTTACTAAAAACTTTGCTGCAGCAGTTTCTGGTGCACCATTGATATTATTAGCATCTGGATTTCTAGATAAAAATTCTTGAACAACCCCTAAATCTGCTCCAAAATCTGCAGCTTCACCAGCAGCACTTACCGTACCTGGTCTATTAGATACTTTTGTTTTAGAAAAATCTACGGTATAGTTGATAAACCCTTTGTCTTCTCCAATCACAGAACCATTGTTTACAGAAACACCAAACATTTCACCATCACCTGCAGAAGTAATTCCTGTTCTTAGTGTTGCAGAACCTCCGTCAGTTCCGTCTTTCAAAATAATATTGATTACCCCCGCAATTGCATCAGAACCGTATTGTGCAGATGCACCGTCTCTTAATACTTGAATGTCTTTAATTGCATCGATAGGAATTCCAGAAATATCAGATCCTGTCTCACCTCTACCTGGAGAGGTTTGTGTGTATAACAAAGCAGATAAATTTTTACGTTTTCCATTTATTAAGATCAAAGTTCTACTTGGTCCCATATTTCTAATTTCATACGGATCTAATAAAGAAGTTGCATCATTTACCGGAGTTTGTACGGTGCTAAAAGATGGAATTTTATATTGTAACGCTTTGTCAAAACTAGTTTGACCGGTAGCTACTAAATCTTTTGCAGATACGATATCGATCGGTAAAGGACTCTTTGTATTGGACCTCGCTGGAGTTCTAGATCCTGTAATAACAACTTCGCCTAGAGACTCACCACCTTCTGCAATCGTAATATTCAAGAACACATTCCGCGTTACTTTTACTTCTTTTGTTGTATATCCAAGAGAGGAAACAACAATAGTTACTGGTAAACTTTTTACTGTTAAACTAAATTCACCTGCATCGTTGGTTGTCGCTCCTGTAGAAGTTCCTTTCACAAGGACATTCATAAAAGGCAACGCACTTCCCGATTTGTCTGATACTTTTCCTTTTACTGTTTGTGCCATGAAACCTAATGGTAACATAAACATAAAGGCAATTGTAAATGCCTTTAAAAAATACTTTTGTTTCATAAATAAGTTATTAGTTAATAAAAGTGATTTATCAGTGCCTTTTGCTTTGTAAATGCAATGCCCGATTTCTTATATAAGAGCGAAAAAGAAAAAATATACTCTTCAATAAATATTTATTTTTAAAATAAATATAAAAAATGAAGAAAAGACTATCTTATTACAACTTAATATTCAATTTTGTGTAATAGAAAGCTCCGTTTGTACCCATTTGTGTAGCATCCCATAATCCTCCACTGTCGGTGAAACTATCTTGCTTTGTTGGGTATATATTAAACAAATTATTTGTCCCTATTTGAAGATTAATCAAGCGATTTAATTGATAACTAAAATGAAGATCTGTTGTTAACTTTGCACGATAAATATCTGTTGCCGCAGCTAGCCTTTCAATTTCTGAATTATTAAATTTTGATAAACTTTGTGTTATTTTCCAATCAATTAATTGAACACTGCTGAACCTCGTAAAGTTTAGAGAGGTTTTTAACTTTTTATATTGATAATGAATCCCTAAATTAAATTTGTTTTTTGGAGCAGAGGCTATCAAAAACTGACGGTCTCTAGCTCCAAAAAAGGTCTCTTTGTCTAAGTTTTTATTTTTGATTTTTGTAATGCTCATCTCATTTACGTTGCCAGACAAGTTTAACGTCAATTCACTGTGATCCCACTTTTTACCCCAATTTAAGACAAGGTCTACACCTGTCGTTTTTGTATCCACACCGTTTGCAAAAAATTGCACATTGTCAACATCTATGTTCAAATCTGAAGCATCAAAGTTTCCACTTAAAATAATCCGATCTTTCACCGCTACGTAATAGGCATCAATGGTAGCATTAAATGCTGCACCTAACTTTGTTGCTAATCCAAAACTAAAATTTCGTGCTTTTTCTTCTTTCAGATTTTCAATACCAAACCTTCGTGCAATGGGGCTATTGTTAGCGACCAAGAGCGACTCTGAAGGCGCATCTCCGATAAAATTTGTGAATTTTAAATTGTAATAAGATTGTACCAAAGAGGGAGCCCTAAAACCAGTGCTAAACGAACTTCTCATATTTAATTTGTTGGAAAGCCGATATCGGGAGGCCAATTTGTAATTTAACGTACTCCCAAAATCGCTATAATATTCAAAGCGCACAGCAGTACCTAACATGAATCTTTTAGAAAAATCAATCTCTGTATCTAAATAAAAACTGATATTAGAACGATTTCGATTTACTTCATTTTCTGGAGAATACCCAGGAAAACCCTGGGAGCCTCCAGGCACTATTTGTCCATTAAAGCTAGTGTAGTCTGAAGGTGGAGTTTCGGAATTTACAAAATCTCCCTGCACGTCATAGGACCCATAAGAGGCTTCTTCCCCAGAAAATATTCTGTATTTATCCAATCGATATTCGGATCCTACAGCAATATTAAATCCAATTATTTTCTTCGAGAAATACTTAGAAAAATCGATACTTGTTGTATTCTGTATCAATTGATGGCCACCCGCATCAAACTCTGTTGGAGAGTACTCTTTAAGAGTCGCATTTAATGTGTTTTTAATAAAATATTGAAAATTATTTCTTCCTACTACATTGTTTAAATCAGTGCTCCAACCCTTTAAATAGGTACGTATACCAATAGACAGCGAATTGTCTATAATATTTGAAGTAATTAATGGGTTGAACCCATTTGGATAAATTGCCTTCACATTCCTTTTACTGTTTGGATTTCTGGTAAAAGCAAATGCCGCAGTATTTTTAAAATTAAATCCTCCATTGACATAAAGTTTAGCACTCCTGTGCAATGGTATTTCTGCATTTAAAAAAATACTGGCATTTCTTACAGCAGCTTGCCCATATTTTTCTCTTGCACTTGTGCCAGGTCGTATCGTATTTTCTGTAGACAACACTTCTGAAGAAAAATTTATAAATCCCCCTTCATTAATTTTCGTTCCATAATTTAAACCAAACTTATAGGTAAAACCGTCTACGCTATTTGGAAAAATTCCCTCGCTGTCTGCATTGTTAAACCCAAGTGTCGAAGTAACATTTAATTCATTATCTGTATCTTTTAATACAATATTCAAAACTCCTGCAATTGCATCGGAGCCATATTGCGCAGAAGCACCGTCTCTTAGCAACTCTATTCTTTTGATTGCTGAAATGGGAATTGCATTTAAATCTGTTCCCGAGTTCCCTCTACCTCGCGTTCCGTACAGATTTATTAAAGAGGTTTGATGCCTTCTTTTGCCATTGACCAAGACAAGTGTTTGATCAGGCCCTAAGCCTCTAATTGTAGCAGGGTCTATGTGATCTGCACCGTCTGCACCAGACTGTTTTGAAGCGTTAAAAGAAGGAATGGTATATTGTAAAAATTGATTGATTTCCACCTGACTACTTTTAGAGGATGCTTTTTCTATATCAATAAAATCGATAGCCACAGGAGTATCAGTAGCCATCCTGTTTTTATTTCTAGATCCTACAACTTGAACTTCGTCTAAATCTTGACCCGATACCAAAACGAGGGTATGGAATATCTCTGAGTTGAGTTTTTGCGCTTTAGAACGGTGTCCTAAAAAGCTCACTGTTACCATATTTCCTTTTTGAATTTCAAACTCAAAAGTTCCATCTAAATCTGTGGTAGTACCTGACAAAGACTGTTCTTCTTGAAGTGCTGCACCAACAAGCGGCGTGCTGTCTGAACTTAGAACAATGCCTCTAACAGTGATTCGTTCTCCCTTGAAAAAAGTATTAAGTCCAATAATATTCGAAGAAATGATCTTTTCCCTATTGACAGATCTGTTTTTATTTGCGGTTTTTTTAAGGTAAATAACGTAATAATTATTTCCTAAGTCATCAAAGAAAAAAGGAGTAAGCTTTTCTAACAAAGAAATAGAAGCACTCAAAGAAAGATTTGTAAATCCTTCTTCTTGTAGGTATTTATTGGAGATTAGATTTGCTTTGTACGTGAAAAAAATTTGGTATTTGTTCCCAATTTTGTCAAGTAAACCAGACAAAGAAACTGCACTTTTTTTACCTTCTTGCGCTGTCGTTACTTGAAAAACGCAGCTTACAAGAACAAAAAATATTCCTTTTATGAATATTGATCTTAAAATCATGTACTCGTATTATATTGCCTATTTCTCACTAATAATTAAGCTATTATCTTTTTTTATAATAGTTACGTCAACAGATTTTTCTATAGCTTTTATACAGATGTCAATATTTGTAATAGGAACTGCTCCAGTTATTAAAATATTTTTAGTTTTATCCTCTTTAAAAACGATAGAAAAACCGTAAGATTCTTCTATCTTTTCCATTGCTTTTTCCAAAGATAAGTTTTCAAAAAGTAAAGACCCATCTTTCCACGAAGTTTTTATAATGGGATTAAAAATATTTTTGTCTTCTAAAATTTCATCTTTTTTCGCTGAGTAAGCAATATAATTTCCTGGAATCATCTTTTTGTCAGCTCCATTTTTAAGTTTCAGCCAAATACTACCCTCTTCTAAAAAGACTGCTGTTTTTTTCTTTTTTGTGTTTACATTAAATGAAGTGCCATATACCTCGACAGATAAATCGTCTGTTAAAACCCAAAATTTTGCTTGAGTTGCTACTTTTTTATCCACTTGAAAAAAGGCTTCTCCAGAAAGCCAAACTTTCCGACTTTCATCTTTATAATAAGATAAAGTTGAGTTTGAATTTAGGGTTACATCACTCCCATCTAAAAGCTTTATATTTAAAATTTCGCCATAATTTGTTTTGTGGGTAACCTTTGTCTTGCCAACTGCGAAATAAATACTGAGAGAAATTATCAGCAATGCAGATGCAGCAGCAAATCGCGGTAAGAAGCGTACTTTTCTTTTTTTAATTTTTTTATTTGATTGTATTTTTGCTTCTAATTTATTCCACTCGAAAGCAACTTTTTCTTTGGAAACCAATTTTGCATCAAACGAAACTCCTAAAACAAGGTCTTTTGCCTTGTTTACAAGTGCACCCTTCTCGGGATTGTTCGCAATCCAAAACTCCCAGAAATTTATATCTGTGCCATTGTTTTGTAAACACCAATTTTTAAAAGAACCGTCTTCTAAAAAATCATTGATGTGGTCATACTTTTTCTTAATCATTTCAATTGTATCTTTCTTCTATCTATATAAGCAACTCTTTCTCTTTTTCTACTCTTAAAATTATGTTAAAGCCTAGTTAAATAATTTCACAATCGCTATTCCTTCTTTAAGACTCTTAATTGCTTTGTGCAATATATTTACAACGCTTTGGTAATTTATATCCATTACTTCCGCTATTTCTGTCGCATTTAGACCAGTGTAATACTTTAAGTAAACGGCTTCCTTTTGTCTTTTTGGTAATTTATTTAATAATAGAGACAAGTTTTTATTTTTAAAGAGCACAGTTTCTTGATTGGTAATTACCTCTTCTGCGGTAAATTGAATGTCAATAAAATTTTCATTTGAGAAATCTGTATGTTTCATCTTTTCATTTTTCTTCATCACTTTCAACAAAAAACGTTTGTAAGAAGTAAAAAGATAGGGAGCAATGGTCTCTAAGTCGCTCAAGTGCTCTCGATGTTCGTATACATATAAGAAAAAATCTTGCAAGGTGTCTTCTGTAACCACGGTGCTCTTTGATATTTTCAAGCCATAGCTATGGAGTGCCGGATAAAAACTTTCAAAAAGCACAGAAAAGGCTTTTAAATCGCCCTCTTTCAATGCATTCCATAAAAATTTATCTGTTAACTTTTCCATGAATAAATAGGTTCTTAATACCGTTATAAAAGTAAACAAAAATATCGAAGCATCTTTAACCTACTTTTAACAAGAATAAATATGTTAAAATTGTAGATTTGTTTTTAAAAATAAAACCTAATATAAGATATCATGGATGTAGATGTAAGAGCTATTAATGAGAAGATCGAGAAAGAAAGCGCCTTTATAGATATTCTTACCTTAGAAATGAACAAGGTGATTGTCGGTCAAAAACAAATGATTGAGAGCTTGTTAATTGGACTCCTCGGAAATGGTCATATTTTATTAGAAGGTGTTCCTGGCCTGGCAAAAACCTTAGCAATTAACACGCTTTCCAAGGCCGTTCAAGCGAGCTTCAGCAGAGTGCAGTTTACACCAGATTTATTGCCAGCAGATGTCGTTGGAACCATGATTTACAATATGAAGGAAAATGACTTCATGATTAAAAAAGGTCCTATTTTTGCAAATTTTGTTTTGGCAGACGAAATAAACAGAGCACCTGCGAAAGTACAATCGGCTTTATTAGAAGCCATGCAAGAACGTCAAATCACTATTGGTGATACCACCTTTAAATTAGACGAACCTTTTTTGGTAATGGCAACTCAAAATCCCGTAGAACAAGAAGGTACCTATCCACTGCCAGAAGCACAGGTAGACAGGTTCATGTTGAAAGTAGTTATCGATTACCCAAAATTGCAAGATGAACAGCTTATTATGCGTCAGAATTTATCTGGAGAATTTGCCACGGTAAACCCAGTAATTTCTGTTGCGCAGATTATAAAAGCGAGAGCGGTCGCGAATGAAGTATACATGGATGAAAAAATTGAAAAATACATCCTAGATATTATTTTTGCTACGCGATACCCAGAAAAATACAACCTTGCAAATCTAAAAGATTTAATTAATTTTGGAGCTTCTCCTCGTGGAAGTATCAATTTAGCAAAAGCAGCAAAATGTTACGCTTTTATCAAAAGAAGGGGATATGTAATTCCAGAAGATGTGCGGGCAGTTGTTTTTGATGTGCTCCGACATAGAATAGGAATTACGTACGAAGCAGAGGCGGAGAACGTAACTTCTGTAGACATTATAAATGCCATCATTAACGAGATTGAGGTACCATAGAATCACCAAAGTGTTTCTTAACAAGTACTAACTGCGCTTTAATACTACTGCGAAAACAGATTATATATTACCACTGAATACCGTCTACCGAGCACATGGATACCAAAGAAATACTTAAAAAAGTTCGAAAAATAGAAATTAAGACAAAACGCTTGTCTAATGATATTTTCGGTGGAGAATATCATTCTTCTTTCAAAGGCCGAGGCATGACTTTTTCAGAAGTGCGCCAATATCAGTTTGGCGATGATGTGCGCGCAATTGATTGGAATGTTACTGCCCGTTACAACGAACCATATATTAAAGTCTTTGAGGAAGAACGTGAACTTACCATGATGCTTTTAGTAGATGTTTCGGGCTCCGAACTTTTTGGAACCGCTACACAATTTAAAAAAGATACAGTAACAGAGATCGCTGCAACTTTGGCCTTTTCTGCAACCCAAAACAACGACAAAGTTGGACTCATTTTGTTTTCTGACGATATTGAGCTTTTTATTCCTCCAAAAAAAGGAAAAAGTCATGTTTTAAGAATCATTAGAGAGCTTATTGAGTTTCAACCCAAAAGTAAGAAGACAGATATCGCCGCGGCATTGAAATTTTTATCCAGTGTCCTAAAAAAAAGAGCCATTGTTTTTATGCTTTCTGATTTTATGGACGATGCTTACGAAAAAACATTAAAAATTGCAGCTAAAAAACACGATTTGACTGGAATTCGAATATTTGATACCTGTGATGAAGAGATTCCTAATTTAGGAATGGTACCCATGGTAGATTCGGAAACTGGCATGATTCAATTGGTTAACACGGCCTCTAAATCGGTAAGAACAAGTTATAAGAGCAACGCGTTAAAGCTCTCTGATTATTATACAAATATGTTTAAAAGGAGTGGTGCAGGAAGTGTTAGCGCACGTGTTGATGAAAATTATGTAAAAAAATTATTGGGCTACTTTAAACACAAAGGAAGATAGTTCCTTTTTAAAAATGAAAAAACAACTCCGCTACATCTTTCTTTTTATTTCAGTCATTGGATTCGCTCAAAAACCAATGGTAAGAGCAGAAATAGACACCACCAATATCAGAATTGGAGAACAATTTCAATTAAAAATTTCTGTTGCAGAGATCGAGAATGTTATCATCCCAAAAATAAGCTTAATAGGACTCGAAATTATCGATTCCACCCGCACAGACACACTGAAAAACAGTTTGATTCGACGCTACATTTTAACAGGTTTCGACAGCGGTGCCTTTTACATTCCACAACAGCAAATTTTTGTAAAAAACCAAGCTTTTCTAACAGATTCTCTTCTGATAAACGTTGCTACCATTAGAATAGACACAACGAAAGTGAAAAAATTTCCCATTAAAACAATTCAGAAAGAGCCGTATACATTTGATGATTTTAGCCTTTATCTGTATCTCCTTTTGGCTATTTTAGCAATCGTGGGTTTTTGGATATATTGGTTTGTCATCCGAAAAAGAGAATCAGAAATAGAAATTTCAACATACAAAGCATTACCCCCTTATGAAGAAGCGCTTCTAAAACTAACAGCTTTGGATGAAAAGCTGTTGTGGCAAAATAATAAAACAAAAGAGTACTATTCTGAACTTACAGAAATTGTTCGTGGGTATATCGAACGTGAATTAAAAGTTCCCGCCCTAGAAAAAACTACTGATGAAGTCTTAGAAATGATCAATATCTTTAAAAAATCAGACACGGTTGATACTTCAAAAGAAACCATCGAACTCTTAAAAGACTTATTCCGAGAAGCCGATTTAGTGAAGTTTGCAAAATCCAAACCTTTGGCCATAGAAATTGAAGACGATCGGCGAGATGCAGAATATATCATAGGCAACTTAAAGCCAAAAACAATAATCAAAGAAGAAGAAGAAGATGAACTGGAGTAATTTTGAATTTTACAACCCTGAGTTTCTCTGGCTGCTGCTTGTGCTTCCACTCGTTGCAGCGTGGCAGTTTTTTATGCGAAAAAAAGATACCGCTCTTCTCACAATACCCAGCATCAAAGGATTTAAAACAACGTCCTTTGTGTCGAAATTAAAACCAGTATTGTACCTTTTGCGCCTTCTTGCGTTGGCAGCAATTATAATCGCTCTGGCACGCCCGAGAAATGTTGCGGTAAGCAAGAAAACAAAGACAAATAGCGGTATAGATATTATCATGGCAATTGATGTTTCTGCGAGTATGTTGGCAAGAGACTTAAAACCAAACAGACTGGAGGCCCTTAAAAAAGTAGCCATAGACTTTGTAGACCGAAGACCCAATGACCGCATTGGTATTGTAGTATATGCAGGGGAAAGCTTTACGCAAACACCAATTACCAGTGATAAAAACATTGTAAAAAGAACGATTTCTGAACTTCAATGGGGTCAGTTAGATGGTGGAACAGCTATCGGCATGGGCTTAGGCTCTGGAGTGAACAGACTAAAAGAAAGTACCGCAAAGAGTAAAGTTATTATTTTACTAACTGATGGTGTAAATAACGCAGGAAATATTGATCCAAGAACTGCAACAGAGCTTGCAAGGGAACTAGAAATAAAAGTGTACACCATTGGAATTGGAACAAACGGAATGGCAGATTTCCCATGGAGTAAAGACCCGAGAACGGGAAAATTAAATTTTAGGAAGCAACAAGTAGAAATAGACGAAAAACTTTTACAGGAAATCGCTACAGCCACGGACGGAAAATATTTTAGAGCGACAGACAACCAATCTTTAAAAGAAATTTATGATGAAATTGATGCGCTTGAAAAAACAAAAATAGAAGAATTCAAATACTATAACTATCAAGAAAAATTTAGAGTTTTCATCTTTTTAAGCATTGGACTCTTACTGTTAGAGTTTGTTTTAAAAAACACGCTGTTTAAGAGCTTTCTCTAAAATTTCATGGAAGCCCCTGTTGGTATTAGATAGACTACTTGAACTGTACACTGTTACTAAAAATAAAACATAAAAAGGTACCACAAAACGCAAATAACCGCATAGCCATTTAAAAAATGTACAAAATAGAAGAACCCATTTATTTTTACCTTCTGCTCATCGTGCCAAGCATGCTTGTTCTTTTCTTGTTTGTTTTATGGTGGAAAAAAAGGACACAGCAAAAGTTTTCTACTCCCAAACTATTAAAGATATTAGCACCCAATGCTTCTGGATTTAAAGCGGCTCTAAAAGTTACAATACTCCTTTTGGGAATGACTTTTCTCATCATTTCTTTAACCAACCCAAAAATGGGTAGCAAGCTAAAAACAATAAAAAGAGAAGGTGTCGATATTGTGTTTGCCTTGGACATTTCTAAAAGCATGTTGGCCGAGGACATTGCTCCAAACCGTCTAGAAAAATCAAAACAAATTATCTCTAAAATTATTGATCGTTTAGGTTCAGATCGTGTTGGTATAATTGTCTATGCCGGTAATTCGTATCCTTTATTGCCCATAACCACAGATCACGCCGCAGCGAATATGTTTTTGCAAAATGCCAACCCAGATATGGTTTCAAGTCAAGGAACCGCAATTAATGAAGCACTCGAACTGGCAAAAACCTATTATAACAACGATGAACAAACCAACCGCTTTCTAATCATTCTTTCAGACGGTGAAGACCACCAGGAGGAAACAAAACAGGTGGCACAAAATTTAGCTAATAACGGAGTTAAAATATATACGATTGGAGTTGGGACAGCACGAGGTGGTCCTATTCCCATCCGCGTAAATGGCGCAATGATTGGTTACAAGAAAGACAATAAAGGTGAAACTGTTATTAGCAAACGTGTTTCTGAAGTTTTGCAAGGAATTGCCGATACCTCTGACGGAACCTATATTGACGGGAATGTTACAGAAAACCCCGTAGACCAGCTTGCTGAAATTATTGCGAATGCTGAAAAAAGTGAATTTGAAACCAAACAATTTTCTGATTACAAAGACCAATTTCAATGGTTTTTAGCCATCGGATTGTTCTTTCTAATTTTAGACACCTTCCTGTTTGATAAAAAAACAAGGTGGTTGAGAAAAGTCGATTTATTTAACGAAGAAAAAAAGAAGTCCTAAAATGAAAAAAGTAAAATATCTTCTACTCCTTATTTTAAGCCTCTCTGCAACACAAAAAATTGCGGCTCAAAAAGATACCATTGCACAACAAAGGCAGGCAAGAAAAATGCTGCGTCAAGGCAATGAATTGTATGAAAATGAAAAATTTACAGATGCCTCTGTGGCTTATCAAAAAGCATTGGGGGAAAATTCTAATTATGACAAAGCAAACTATAATTTAGGAAATGCCTTGTATCAAAATAAAAATTTTAAAGAAGCCATTCCACAGTACGAGCTGACCACAAAAACAGCCACAAATCCAGCGACAAAAGCAGCCGCATTTCACAATATAGGAAATGCAATGATGGAATCTAAAAATTACCAAGGTGCTGTAGATGCTTTTAAAAATGGGCTAAGAAGTAATCCCAATGATGACGAAACCCGCTACAATCTCGCCGTTGCTCAAAAACTATTAGACAAGGAGAAAAAGGAAAATAAAGACGACAAAAAAAAAGATAAAAATGATGACAAAAATGATGACAAGAAAGATAAAAACAAGGATCCTAAAGATGATCCTAACGGAGACAAAGACAAGGACCAAAAAAATGATAAAAACAAAGATAAAGAACAAGATAAAAAGCAAAATTCAGACAAAAATAAAGAACAAGATAAAAAGCAGCCTAAGCCAAAAGAAGGAAAAATGTCTCCGCAACAAGTAAAGCAATTGTTAGAAAGCTTAAATAACGAGGAAAAGAAAACCCAGAAGAAAATGAATGCTAAAAAAGCAAAAGGGAAGAAAATAAAACAAGAGAAAGATTGGTAGATTTACCCTTTTAGACAAATTTAATGAAGTTGAAATTATACATATCTCTATTTATTTGTATTCTGAGCGCCGCGATCGTTGCACAAGAAGCGACCTTAAAAATTAGCGTTAGTAAGAACAAATTAGGCATAAACCAGCGTTTGCGTGTAGAGTTTTCTATTGATAAACAAGGAGGTGAAAACTTTACACCTCCAAGTTTTACTAATTTTAAAGTTGTAGGCGGACCGAGTCAATCTGTAAGCCAATCTTGGATTAACGGCAACGTTAGCTTCCAACAGTCTTATACTTACATCATTGAACCTACAATAAAAGGAGAAATTACTATTGGAAGCGCCACCGTAAAAATAGGTGGAAAGCTGATAAAATCAGACCCCGCTAAAATTATTGTGCTGGATGCCGTCGAAATACCTAAAGACCCAAACGATCCGAATTATATTGCCCAACAAAACATTCATCTGGTCGCAGAAATCTCTCAAATTAGACCTTATGTTGGCGAAGGAATTTATGTAGAATACAGGTTGTATGTAAGCGAAAACGTGAGTGTATATGATACTTCTGTCACAGAAGCCCCAACCTATGTTGGCTTTTGGAATCAAGATATTAAAATAAGTGATTTCCCTGTTAAAATGGGAAAATATAACGGTGAGGATTATAGGTATATCGTACTTCAAAAAGCCTTATTAATTCCAACAAAAACGGGAAAACTTTCTATCGATCCTATGAAAATGGATATTGTTATTGGTGTTCCTTCCGGCAGATCTGATTTTTTTGGAAATGCAATTACTAGAAATGTAAGAAGAGAGTTTGCCTCGGCTAAAAAAATAATTAATCCAAAAGAGCTTCCAATAGCTGGGAAGCCGGAGAATTTCGCGGGTGCTGTTGGCGCATTTGATTTTACCGTTTCCTTAAGTAAAGATATTTTAAAAGCAAACGAGACAAGTCTGGTAGAAATAGCTGTTTCTGGGAAAGGAAATTTAAAACTTTTTGAACTGCCTGCAATCGCAACTCCTGCAGAATTAGAAATGTATCAACCAGAAAGAAAAGAACGTGTTCGCATTAGTTCAACTGGGATTTCTGGTGCTGTAACAGATACGTACACCGTAGTGCCATTGTTCAAGGGAAAATACAAAATACCAAGCGTATCCTTCTCTTATTTTAATCCAAAAGAGGAACAATACAAAACGATTGCTACTGACGATTTTTATGTAGATGTGCAAGAAGGCAAAGAGCTAGTTCGCGCAGATACAACTTCTTCCAAAAAACAAACGGTACTCTCCGCAGATAGAAACTTTAGATATATCGCAACAAAAACTCATTTTGTAACTGTTGATAAAACAGACTTTTTTAAGTCCACCCTCTTTTATATTTTACTGTTATTGCCAATGCTTGCAATTCCTATGGGCATCTATATTGGAAGAAAAAATGAAGAGCGCAACAATGATCTGGTTGGAAATAAACTCAGAAAAGCACAGAAATTAGCAAAAAAATATCTTTCTGAAGCCCAAAAGCAATTGGGTAAAAAAGAAGCTTTCTATGAAGCCTTAGAACGCGCTTTACACAATTATTTAAAAGCGAAACTAGGCCTGGAAACGGCAGATATTAGCAAGGAAAAAATTGCCGAAATCTTAGAAAATAAAAAGGTCGAGAAAAACACGATACTCCAATTTACCGAAGTCTTACAAAGTTCTGATTTCGCAAGGTATACACCCTATACGGCAAACCAAATGAAAGAAGAGTTTGAGCGTGCAAAAAATGTAATTATTCAATTAGATAAACAATTGTAATATGAAAAATATTTTATTTTTAGTAGTGCTGATGGCAAATAGTATCGCTGCTCAAAATAGCGACAGTTTGTTTGTCTCAGCGAACAATTTTTACAAAATAGGTTCCTTTGAAAAAGCGATTGAAGACTATAAAAAAATAGAAGCTCAAAATACTGTATCTACAGAGTTGTATTTAAATTTAGGAAATACTCATTACAAGTTAAATCAGGTGGGTCCCGCTATCTACTATTATGAAAAAGCATTAAAACTAGACCCTGCAAATAACGACGCAGCAAATAATTTAGTGTTTGCAAAACGTTTGGCCTTAGACAACATCGCTACAGTGCCTAAAACTATTTTTCAACGATTTCATGAAAACTACCTGCAACAATTGACTTACAATGCGTGGGCTGGTTTAGCAGTTCTCTTTTCTTTTCTGACAGCGTTGCTATTCTTACTCTTTTATTTTGCGTACACCCCTCGTAAAAAGAGAATATACTTTACGGCAGGTGGACTCAGTTGCATCCTTTTTATTTTTATACTTTTTATCACCAATAATCAATACACTCGATTTCAAAATAATAAAGAAGCAATTGTATTTGCTGAAAAAACTGCTATCCGAGATGCGCCAACATTAAACGCTGAAGCTATTTTCACCTTACATGAGGGCACAAAAGTGGTCGTTTTAGATGCGGTAGATAATTGGAAAAAGATACAACTAGCAGATGGAAAACAAGGATGGATCATTGCGGATGAAATTAAATTGTTAAATAGTTTTTAATTTTTATTTAACAAAAAATCCAGAAACATTCCTTATTTTTGTGTTTCTACAAAATAGAACAAAAAAAATTGAGAATACGTATTGCACTTTTCTTTTCAATATTATTTATTAGTCTTGTAATAGCACCTACGCTTATTTTGTTGTCAAATCCATCTCAAGACATTGCTTATCTAATCGACCTTAACGAAGAGGAAGAAGAAGAAAACAAAGTGCAAGAAATATCGAAAGGTGACTCAAAGCTAAAAATTTATCCACCTAATTGTATTTCTTCTATTTTATTTAGTGACTTTGAAAGTAAAAGAAACATCCGCTTCAATTCAAAAAATTACGTTTCAAAATACCCTCAGGTAAGCACCCCGCCTCCAAAAACGACGCTATAATAGCTTCCGCATTACACAACAATCCTTATTTATTTAAATAAAACGCTAAGTATTCAATACTCAGTGTTAAAATCATTTATACATGTTTAAACACATTAAAAACGACTTGCCTGCAAGTGTCGTAGTATTTTTTGTCGCATTGCCCTTATGTTTAGGAATTGCACTCGCCAGTGGAGCGCCACTTTTTTCTGGATTAATTTCTGGAATTATTGGAGGAATTGTCGTGGGAGCCTTAAGTGACTCTAAAATTGGAGTTAGTGGACCCGCAGCGGGATTGGCTGCCATCGTACTTACTGCAATTGGGACATTAGGTGGCTATGAGAACTTTTTGGTTGCCGTTGTTTTAGGTGGTGTTATTCAATTAGTATTTGGAATATTAAAAGCAGGAATTATTGGTTATTACTTTCCTTCATCTGTAATTAAAGGCATGTTAACCGGTATTGGAATTATTATTATTCTAAAACAAATTCCACATTTTTTTGGCTATAATACTAATCCAGAAGGGAATTTTGCCTTTTTTCAAGTAGATGGTAAAAACACTTTTTCAGAGATTCTCAACACGGTAAATAACGTGAGTATCGGTGCTACCATTGTCGGTTTTATAGGCCTTGGAATTTTAATACTTTGGAGCACTGTTTTGTCAAAGAAAGGAAAAATATTTCAAATTATTCAAGGACCGTTAGTTGCAGTAGTTGCGGGTATTGTATACTATTTTGTGACCAATGGAAGCACAAATTATGGCATCAGTGAGACGCATTTAGTAAGTGTACCTGTTCCAGACAGTTTTACTTCTTTTATCGGTCAATTTAAATTCCCTAACTTTAATGCGCTCTCCAATCCTCAAGTTTGGGTTACTGGATTTACAATCGCTTTAGTTGCCAGTTTAGAAACATTACTTTGTGTTGAAGCTACTGACAAGATAGATCCACACAAAAATGTTACCCCTACAAACAAAGAATTATTAGCACAAGGAACGGGAAATATTATTTCTGGCCTTATTGGGGGATTGCCAATTACACAAGTAATTGTTCGAAGTTCTGCAAATATTCAATCTGGTGGACGGACAAAGTTAGCGGCTATTATTCATGGTTTTCTATTGTTAATTTCTGTTATTTTAATTCCTACATTGTTAAATAAAATACCACTTTCTGTTTTGGCTGCTATCTTATTGGTGGTTGGTTACAAATTAGCGAAGCCTGCAGTATTTAAAGAAATGCTTCAACTGGGTTGGAAACAGTGGATTCCTTTTACCATAACCGTACTTGGTATCGTTTTTACAGACTTGCTCGTGGGCATCACTGCTGGTTTGCTTGTCGGTATTGTTGTTATTTTAATTAAAAGTTTTCAGAATTCTCACTTTCTACACATTGAAGATAAAAGCAACGGAAAACACAGTATTAAAATGACGCTTGCAGAAGAAGTGACCTTTTTTAACAAAGGAGCCATCTTAAAAGAGCTTGACAGTCTCCCTAGAGATACTTGTTTAGAAATTGACGTTCGTAAAACTAGATTCCTAGATTATGATATTATTGAAATCTTACAAGACTTTGCACTAAAGGCAAAGGAAAGAAATATAGATATTCAATTGATTTCCGAGAGAGGTATTGCTAAAAACCCCGCTAGTTATATTGAGTTTTTTAATTTAAGACCTAAAAAATCTGCTTAACAAAAGTAATTATGGAGCATACTTATAAAATATTAGTCTTATCAGATTTAACCAATTCGGCTGATAAAACAGTAAAAAGTGCGGTGGCCATCGCTAAAATAGTCAGCGCTGATATTGACTTTCTTTACGTAAAGAAGCCATCAGAAGTTGTTGATAAAGACAGCCAGTTGTCCGCGATTAGAACCATTAACAAAACCTACTTTACTGTCGATAAAAAGATTAAAAATTTGATCAGTCCAATTGCAAAAAGCTATAATACCAGAATAAGTCACAGCTTTGTCATTGGAAATATAAAAAATGAAATCGAAGAGTACATTGATAAAAACAAACCAGATATCATTGTCCTTGGGAAACAAAAAACAACACTATTTCCCTTTCTTGGAGACAATATTATACGATTTGTTCTTAAAAAACACAAAGGAACTGTATTCATTGCTGATGATAAAAGTGGCTTAGAACCAGGAAAGGACTTCTCGCTAGGTGTGTTTCAAAACAAACACTCTTCTAGCATTTTCCAAGAAAACATTATAAATGCTACCCAAAAACCATTGACTTATTTTAAAATTGCAGAAAAAAATACATCCTCCAAAAACACCCCTTCCTTAGAATCTCAAAATAAAATGGAGTATATTTTCGAGCAAGGTGATAATGCAGTCAAAAACATTTCAAAGTACCTACTAAAAAAGAAAATTAACGTACTTTTTGTCAGTAGACAGAAGAACCATATCAATTCCAAAAAAACAAGTATTACAGACATTATTAAATCGATTAATTGCTCACTTATCGTAACTAATTAAATATAATTTTATGAAAGCACATACAAAAGAAACGCAAGCAACCCTAACACCAGAAAAAGCCTTATTGTTTTTAAAAGAAGGAAACGTGAGATTTCAGAATAATTTAAAAGCAAATAGAAATCTTTTAGAGCAAGTGAACGACACAAGCACGGGTCAATTTCCTTTTGCAACAATCTTAAGTTGCATCGACTCTAGAGTCTCTGCAGAATTAGTCTTTGATCAAGGGTTGGGAGATATCTTTAGTATACGAATTGCAGGAAATTTTGTGAATGAAGACATTCTAGGCAGTATGGAGTTTGCTTGTAAGTTAGCAGGTACAAAAGTTATTGTGGTCCTAGGGCACACTTCTTGCGGCGCAATAAAAGGGGCTTGTGACGACGCAAAGCTAGGAAACCTAACGACATTAATTAGTAAGATAAAACCCGCTGTTAGGGCTGTTAAATTGCCAGAAGAAGCACATTTAAGAAATTCTAGCAATATTGATTTTGTCAATTCAGTTTCAGAAAAAAATATTTACATGGCTATTGACAATATTCGCGAGCAAAGCAGTGTTTTAAGAGATATGGAATCTGAGGGAACCATCAAAATTATTGGAGCTATGTATGATCTCAATAATGGATTTGTTACTTTCTACTAATGCAAAACTAAATAATTTCTTTAGCGCCAATCCTTTAAAAAGATTGGCTTTTTTTTAAATAATAAAGCCTAGATTGTACTTGTGTAAAAATGTTTTCGAAATTTATGAAAAAAATGTTTTCAAATATCAAAGGAGACGCTTTTGGCGGAATTACTGCAGGTATTGTTGCATTGCCCCTGGCCTTAGCTTTTGGAGTTTCTTCTGGTTTAGGACCCAGTGCCGGTTTGTATGGAGCCATTTTTATTAGTTTTTTTGCAGCACTCTTCGGGGGTACAAGCACTCAGATATCGGGACCAACTGCACCGATGACAGCAGTAAGTATGGTAGTTATTGCAGGAATTGTAGCTACGAATGACGGGGATGTTGAAAAAGCGCTACCCGCCATTTTAACAGTTTTTTTTTTAGCAGGGTTATTTCAAATTATATTAGGACTCGTGGGTCTTGGAAAATACATTAGATACATTCCCTATCCCGTAGTTTCAGGTTTTATGACCGCTATTGGACTGATCATTTTATTAACTCAAGTTTTGCCTTCTATTGGATATTATCCAAAAGAAGACGTTGCTTTTGTAAATACATTTCGAGCAGAAGCCCAAGAAGTAATCTTAGAAAACATCCTAAAAGAAGAAGCTGGAGAGGGTATTTTAGTACTAGAGGACTTTCGTGAAACAAATAGAAGAGGAGCATTGATTTCCGCCAAAGACATTCTCAAAGAATCAGAAACGCTCGCAGCAAAAGAAACTGCAGGTGCCCTAGGAGCCATTAAAGCTTTTCCCAAAGCAATTCAAAATATTAATTGGCTGGAATTCTTATTGGCTTTAGGAACTATTGCTATTATTTACGGTTTTAAACGCATCACCACAAAAATACCAAGCACGCTTGTCGCTTTAATTGTAATGTCTAGTATTGCGGTTGGATTTGGTTTGGACTACCGAACAATTCAGGAAATTCCTAATGGAATTCCCATTCCAAAGTGGGAAATATTTACAACCTTCACCCTGTCTAGTATTACTCCTTATATTTTCACGGCATTGACCTTGGCACTTTTAGGTGCAATAGACTCGCTGTTAACTAGTGTTGTCGCTGATAACATGACCAAAACAAAACACAAACCAAACAAAGAATTAGTAGGTCAAGGACTTGGAAATAGTATCGCTGCTATTTTTGGTGGCATTCCTGGAGCAGGAGCTACGATTCGAACTGTTGTAAATATAAATGCTGGCGGTAAAACAAAACTTTCTGGAATGATTGCAGGAATTATGCTGCTCGTTGTAATGCTAGGCTTAGGTCCTACGGCCTCAAAAATTCCCGCCGGAGTTTTAGCGGGTATCCTAATTACTGTGGGTATTGGAGTGATGGATTACAAAGGACTGAAAGCCATTCCTTATTTGCCCAGAGATACGAAACTTGGGCCTTTCAAGATAAGTTCAGAAGTTTTAATCATGCTTGTTGTTTTGTTACTTTCTACCTTTTGGAATTTAGTATATGCCGTTGGTATTGGTTTGATCATTGCCTCTTTAATGTTCATGAAAAAAATTGGAGATTTAACGGCAGAGCGGTCTGATGTAAAATCATTAAAAGAAGAGTCTTGGGCAGATGAACTTAATTTTCCGTCAAGCTTAAAAGAAAACGTCTTCATAAAACATATCAAAGGGCCTTTATTTTTTGGCTCTACAAGCGAATTTCAAGCACTAACACAACAAATTCCGGAATCTGCAAAAATCGTTATTATGCGTTTGGGAAGAATGCAATATATGGATCAATCCGGATTGTACGCGATGGAAGACATGCTGCAGGATTTAAAGAAAAAAAATATTGAAGTTGTTTTTATTAACCTATTACAGCAACCTAGATACATGATGGAAAGAATTGACATCATTCCAGATTTTATTCCAAAAGAACACATCTTTAAAAATTTTAATTCATGTGTGCAATGGATTAACGAAAACATACAAAAGAATTAGAAAAACAAAAATGATGCCCCATAGAAATAAAGCAGTCACTAGAATTGAACAAGATAAACTAACACCCATGATGGTGCTTCAAGATTTTATTGAGGGGAATGCGCGCTTCATTAGAGACGAAATTCACACCATAGATCACAAGGCCTTAATTACACAAACTACAGATGGGCAGCATCCAAAGGCAATTGTACTCTCGTGCATCGACTCAAGAGTTCCCGTATAGTTAATTTTTGACCAAACTATTGGTGATGTTTTTGTCGCTAGGGTTGCCGGTAACTTTGAAAATATAGATATTTTAGGAAGTATGGAATATTCTTGTAAGGTAGCCGGTAGTAAGTTGATCTTTGTTTTAGGACACGAAAGTTGTGGAGCGATTAAAGCCGCTTGTGATCACGTAGAGCTCGGAAACATCACCGCTATGTTAAGCAATATCCAGCCCGCAGTTCAAAAGTCTAAAAAAGAAATTTCTGGAGACCACAATTCCTCTAATATCGATTTTGTAAATAAAACGATTGAAAATAATGTGCAATTAACCATTGAACGAATTAGAGAAAAAAGTCCTATTTCAAGAGAAATGGAAATGAATAGAGACATTAAGATTGTAGGAGGCGTGTACCACATTAGCAGTGGAAAAGTGGCATTGCTTTAAACATTATGCCACGTTGACCGTGCTAATTTTCAAAAAAAAATCTACTGCCAACTGCAGTAATATTCGCTTTATTAAACAAAAATAACTTTCAACTATTTTACCATTAAATGCAGCACGAGATACCGCGATTCGGTATCGCTATTACGGCACCTTACACTAAAGCCATTACAAAATGTATGCTTGCATTACAATTGCAGAGAATGCGAAAATAAAGTATTAACGAGTTTCTAACTGACAATAAAAATACTTACTATTTAATGATTAATGGGTCCTTTTTAGCTGCTTTCAAAAAGTCTTTCAAAAGAGCATATAGACTTAGATAACTCAGTTTTTTTATGATTTACTCCCACCTAGAAAAGGTTTTTTTAGGCTTATTGTTAGCTTCTATCTCATCGATATTTAAAACAAGGAATGAAGTTCGTCTATTTTCCTGATGCTGTAATTTACTACATTTTACTCGGTTTGAGTGCGCGTCGTTGTCTACACATTTATTGGTTAACTCGTCCTCTCCAAACCCCTTTCCATAAATTCTTTCAGGAGATATTCCTTTGTAGATAATATAATCTACAGCAGATTTAGCTCTTCTTTGAGATAATATTTTATTGTAAGCCCTGTTGCCTTTCGCATCTGTGTGAGAAGCAGAGGCTACAATTATTTTAGGATATTTTGTCATTATACTCACAATTTTATCGAGCTCAATTGCTGCCTCCGACCTAATATTCCATTTATTAGAATCAAAATAAATAGTATTAATTTTTATAATTAACTCATTCCTAGAGTCATATTCAAAATCATTTTCTATTTCTAAAGCAAGGTCTAAATCTAATGTTGTTTTTTCTGAGGTTTCAAAATAGGCTGTATTTTCTTTATAATACTCTTTTGAAGTTGTAATTATAAACTTTTGATTACAGGGTAGTTCAAAAGAAAACAAGCCATTTTCATCGGATATTATGCTTTTAAGAATCGTTCCCAATTCATCCTTAACAATAATTTTAGCTTCTGGTAGATATTTTTTAAACTGTATTTCTCTTAATATCCCAGCAACCGTTTGAATGCAAACAGATTCTATTTGTTCTACTTCATAAATATCGTCTAAACCAGAACTTCCTTTTCTGTTTGAAGATACATATCCTTTTTTTGTTACTGGATTCATTGAAAATGCAAAATCATCTGATCTACTATTCACAGGAAATTTCAGGTTAATTGGATTTGTATAGCCATCGATTTCCTTTCTCGTGGCGTACACATCTAGATCCCCTAAACCAATGTGGCCATCTGAAGAAAAGTACAAAACCTCGTCATCTGAGATAAAAGGAAACATTTCTCTTCCTTCTGTGTTGATTGTAGGACCCAAATTTTCTACGATTCCATATACATTATCTTTATAAACATTTACTGCATAAATATCTGTTTGCCCTACACCTCCCGGCATGTCAGAAATAAAATACAACCGACTTCCATCTTTACTTAATGAGGGGTGCCCAACGGAATAGTCATCACTCGAAAAAGGAAGTTCTACTACATTGTCCCATCGCCCGTTAAACCACTCTGCTTTAAAAATTTTTAAATTATTATAGCCTTTTTTAACCGTCAAAAATTTCTTCTTCACAAAATTATTTCTTGTGAAATACATTGTTTTCTTGTCTAATGAAAAGGTGATGGAAGACTCATTTAAATCTGACTTTATCCCCTTTGCATACAAGGGTCTCACACTTGACAGGTACTCGGCTTCTGAAGAAATATTTTTTTTCCTAACACTAAAGATGTCTAAAAAATTATTTTCTTCCTTACTATCCTTTTCTTCAATGGATAAAGCCCTTCCTCTTGGAGAAGAAAAAAGAATTGTATTCCCGAAATCTGTCACTCCAAAATCGGAATATATTGAGTTTATGCTTCGTAAGTTTGTTACTTTAAATGTTGGGTCAGCCTTCTTTGATGCTGTTGAATACGCGTCTTTTTGCGTGACGTAATCTCCTGTTGGGCGCCCCTTGCTGATATCCCGAAACTTACGCATCCAAAGATTAAACTCGTCAAACCTGCCAATTCCTCTTAAAGACTGGGCATATTTAAACATAAACTTAGGATTGTCTGGTGTAAAGTTTTTAAAAAGCAGCGCATATGCCTCTGCAGCTTCCTCTAAGTCAATATTGTAATAATAACTATCTCCAAGTCTCTCTAAAACATGTTCTGACGGGTTTGTTTGAGCAATTTTTTTATAGACTTCAGACGCACTTTTATAAAAATATTCCTCAAACAACGCATCTGCTGCTTTTATTTCTTTTGTCTGCCCAAACATTATTGTTAAGCAAAAAAACAAGAAGAAAGTGACCAATATACTTTTTTTCATAATTATATTTTTTTTACTAGAAGAATCTTGGAGATCTAATTTTTAGCTTCTCAAAATCAAAATTGAATAGAACAAAAACTTCATGCGCCCCAGATTTAAAGTTACTTAAGTTTGTCAAAGTATAATCGTAGGCATAACCCACTCTTAAGCTTTTTGAAGCTCTCACGTTTATCAGTGCCGAAATTGATTGATTTAATCGATATGAAACACCAAACTCAAATTTATCATACAACAAAATATTTCCTGAAAGATCTAAAGATATTGGCGCACCCTCTGAAGCTTTTACCATAAAAGACGGCTTTAATCTTATGTCTTTAGATAGGTCGAAAACATATCCAGAACTTAAGAAGAAATGTTTTATCTCTGCTGCACTTCTTTCTTGATTTTCTTTTTCTAAAAAATGTAATGTTTGCAAAAAATTGGGTATCGATAAACCAACATAAAATTTATCTGTATAATAAAAAGTACCCAATCCAAAATTTGGTTCTACCTTATTTATATTTTGATTTGTAAATGCTTCATCATTTTCATTCACAATATTCAAACATGGTAAACAAATATTTAAAAAAGTGAATCCAGCTTTTAAACCTAGTGCTAGATTGGATTTTTCACTTAATCTCAGCGTATAGGAAAAATCACCGAAAACGTTTTGCTCCGCTACTGGACCTATTTCATCGGTGACTACAGAGAGCCCTAAACCAACATTTTTACCAACTGGCGCACTCATTGCCATAGAAAGTGTTCTAGATGCGCCTCCGTTACCAGCTTGTTGCCACCTTCCTAAAAAATTTAAGGTGAACGCATTATACGACCCTGCATATGCTGGATTTAGTATACTCATATTGTACATATATTGAGTATACTGAGCGTCCTGCTGTGCTTTTACCGTGATAGTAAAAAAAACAATGATGAGTACTAGTATCTCTTTTTTCATTTTTATTCCCATTAACAGTTTATCTATTTAAATACACCCAACCTGATATTGGTTTCCTTGTTCCGTTATTAAAATAGATGATATAGTTATATGTTCCTACCGAAACTGGTTTTGTATTATTCAGCGTTAACCTACCCGTTGAGTACCCGTCCCACCATAAAGGAGATTCTCTACTGTTATTATTATAGTAATAGACTTGATTTCCCCACCTATTGAATATTTCTAACTTAAAATTTGGATATTTAAACAACTCTGGTATTACAAATGTATCGTTTACACCATCGCCATTTGGCGAGAACCCATTGGGAATTAAATTACAACTCGTTACATCTAAATGGTCCATAACATTATCCATATCACAATCAAACATAAGCTCATCTTTTGTAAGAATTTCATCTCCATCGTCATCGGCATCTAAATAATCTGGAACTCCATCCTGATCGGTATCGTCATTTTTAAGATTTCCATCGAAGTTTACATCTTCATTTTCAGAATTCATTGTATCTCCATCATCGTCTGTATCCTGAAAATTTAAAATCCCATCGTTATCGGTATCTACTGCTTTGTAATTTATAACGCCACCATCTTTGTAAACCTCCACCCCATCAAACAATCCATTTGTTCCTGAACCATTTTGTGCTCCATCAATAATACCGTCATTGTTCGCATCGATTGCTCCTGAAAAGGATTCTTCAAGATCATTTAAACCATCTCCATCAGAATCTAAGTCTAAATAATCCGGAATACCGTCATTATCTGTATCTCTTTGAAGAGCACCATTCTGCTCTGTAGTATCTAAAATCCCATCATTATCGTCATCTAAATCTTGAAAATCAAGCACTCCATCCCCATCATTATCTCCTTGGACAGTGATGTCAATAACTCCCTCGTTCGAAGTTTCTCCATTGTTGTCTTTTAAAGTATAATTTATCACTGCCAACCCTGAGAATTCAGGAACAGGGGTAAAGGTTAAATTTCCTGCGGTATCTATTGTGAACGTTCCAATATTAGAAAGTACCAAAGGTCTTGAAGACTTTCCTGTATTTGAAGGATTGTATAGATCTATCAAGATAATCGTTGTAGGATCTACGAATCCATCTATATCTATATCATTCGCACCAATTGTCTCTATAATTATCGCTGATCTTTGATTGGTTGTAACCAAATCGTTTATTGCTACGGGTGCATCATTAATAGGTCTTACTGTCAACCCTAAAATACTGTTCGCCGTTTGACTTCCGTCGGATACGGTATATGTAATCGCAGGAACTACTCCATTAAAATCTTTAGCAGGGGTATATCTATAACTTCCATCTAAATTTATCATTAGCGTACCTCCTGTAAACATTGCGGTAACGCCAGGGGTCCAAATAATACCTTCCACGCTAAACTGCACTACTCTAAGCCGATCCTTATCGGCATCAAAATCGTTGGCTAACAGACCCGATGTTGCTAAAACATTTAAAATAGTATCTTCATTTGAAATGTTTATATCTGGATTGGCTACAGGCACATCATTAACAGTTCTTACAATCAATTTTAGGGAACTAGCCGCTGTCAAAATACCGTCTGAAACGGTATACGTGATTGTAGGAACTACGCCATTAAAATTTGTGGCAGGTATAAATGTATAACTTCCATCTGAATTTACTGAAACGGCTCCCCCTTCACAAGATGCCATAATCCCAGCATTAGAGGTGATTCCATCTACGGTAAACTGTGTTACTGAAAGCGGATCCAAGTCAACATCAGCGTCATTTGCTAACAAACCAACTGCAGCCAGAACGCGCAGAGTAACATCTTCATCGATAGCGTTTATGTCTGGATTGGCAACAAGGGAATCATTAATAGGACGAACTGTCAACTGCAAAGTACTGGTCGCTGTCAAACTTCCGTCTGAGACAGTATATATGATTGTAGGTACTGCTCCACTAAAGTCTTTCGTTGGTATAAATACATAACTTCCATCTGAGTTTACTAAAAAAGTTCCCCCTGTAAACGTTGCTGTAACTCCTACCATCGTGGTAATTCCCTCCACTGTAACCTGCGTTAAAGAGAGTGGATCTAAATCATGATCAAAATCATTTCCTAACAGACCGTATTCTGATGAAACCTTTAAGAAAACGTCTTCATCTGTTGTCCTTGCATCTGGTCGGGCAATAGGTGCATCATTAACAATTCTTACTATTAAATCTAAGGTACTCGTCGCTTTTAATAAACTCCCATCTGAAATGGTATATACAATCGATGGAACTACTCCATTAAAATGTACCGCTGGAGTAAATGTATAGCTCCCATCTGAATTTACAAGCACTATTCCTGCTGAAAAAGTTATTGAAACTCCCGTTGTAGAGGTCTTACCTTCCACTGAGAATTGTGTTACTAAGAGAGGCTCTAAATCAGCATCGAAATCATTCGATAACAAACCCACTGCAGCCACAACTCTTAAAACAGTATTTTCATCGGTAGCGTTTATATCTGGGCGAGCGACAGGTGCATCATTAATTGGTGTTACTGTCAACGCTAAAGTACTAGTTGCATTTAAAATACCGTCTGAAACGGTATATTTAATTATAGGAACTACCCCATTAAAGTCTTTAGCAGGTATAAATGTATAACTCCCGTCTGAATTTACTAAAAATGTTCCTTCTGCAAGAGCGACTGTAACTCCGGCCGCATGCACAATTCCATCGACGGTTACGCTTATTATTGAGAGTGGATCCATGTCAGCATCGACATCATTTGCCAACATGCCAGCTACTGGTAAAACGTTTAAAAGAGTATCTTCAGCGGTAGTATTTGCATCTGGAAAGGCAATAGGTACATCGTTCACAGACCGTATTATTATTCTTAACGTCGAGCTCACTGTATGTGTTCCATCAGTTATCCGGTAGGTTATCTCTGGAACCAATCCAATAAAATTTACTTCAGGTATAAATACATAGCCTCCATCAACATTTAAATTGACTGCACCCACATTGGGTATTATAAATTCTGTTCCTGGAACAATTTCGCCAATAAAACCAAAAATTGAAAAATTAACAACTGTTAAAATATCTAAATTTAGGTCTGTATCATTTTTAAGTACTCCGTCGACAGCATCTACTGATAGCGAAGTATTTTCAGCTACACGAGCGGTGTCTGGATTTGCAACAGGTGGAAATGGAGAGGTAGCATCTTTTACCTCGACAAGCGCAGTATCAAAACTTCCGTTTCCATCTGTAATTTGATAGGTGAAAGAATCCAATCCATTAAATCCTGCATTTGGAATATATCGAATGGTCGTTTTATTGACATTTATTTCTACAACACCATTTGTAGGAAATGTAACAATGCTAGTAATTGTTATTGTATCTCCGTCAGGATCCATATCGTTTATCAATACAGGAACATCAACCGATACCCCCTGACTTGCACCAGTGAAATCATTTGCGGCTAAAGGAGCGTCATTAATTGGTTTTACGGTTATGCTTAGTGTGGAATTTGCAGTATTCACTCCATCACTTATTGTATATGTTACGCGAGGTACCGCACCGTTGTAATTTAATATAGGAGTAAAAATATAACTTCCGTCTGACTGAACGGACAAGTTTCCTACACCTGGTATTCCTGTTGAACCCGATGTCCCTGGACCTATATTCACGACAACTCCAGCAACTATAAATTTTGTTAGGATCAGTGTCGAACCCTGATCTACATCAGTATCATTTAATTCTATTAAACCGTTTTCCTTTGTAACCGTTAACGTTACCTCTTCGTCCACCGAAGCCGTATCCGGCCGTGCTATAGGCGCATCATTAACAGTGGTGACTGTAATTATCTGATTGGCTACAGCCAAAGCGAATCCATCACTAATTGTATAGGGAAATGTTGAAATACCAATAAAATTTAAATCGGAAACAAACCTAGTAATACCTGTTGATGTTATTTCCACTGTTCCGTCTGGAACGTCGATAGTTTGCATGACACCAGGTGTAAGCAAAGTTCCATTGATACTATCTATTGTTAAATTATCTCCAACATCTACGTCACTATCTCCAGATAGAGGGCGTAAAATAACTGCAACTTCTTCCCTTGTTGTGTATGTATTGTCTACTGCGATAGGGGCGTCATTAATTGCATTTACGGTGATATCAAGTGTTGAATTTGCAGTATTCTCTCCATCACTTATCGTGTATGTTACTTTTGGTACCTCTCCGTTATAATTTAACATGGGTACAAACCTGTAGCTTCCGTCTGAACTCAAAGACAAGTTTCCTACACCTGCTATTGGTGTTGAACCCGGTGACACTGGAGTTACATTTACTAGAACCCCAGCGACCACAAATTTCGTTAAGATCAACGTAGATTCCTGTTCAATATCAGTGTCGTTTAAATCTATCAAACCATCCTCTTTTGCAACTATTAAGGTCACATCTTCATTTACTCGAGCAACATCTGGCATCGCTACAGGCGCGTCATTTACAGTGGTAACGGTGATTGTTAGGTTGGCTACAGCGAAAGCTAATCCATCACTTATTGTGTAGGGAAATACAGAAATACCATTAAAATTTAAGCTAGAAACAAAACTAATTATACCTGTCGCTGTTATCTGCACGGTACCATTTATAACGGAAATATTTTGTGCAGTTCCTGGTGTAAGTAAAGTACCATTGATACTTATAATAGTCAAAGTATCCTCAAGATCTACATCACTGTCTCCTGTTAAAGGCAATAGGAATACTGAAACTTCCTCCCTTGTTGTGTAAGCATCATCAACTGCAACAGGAAAGGTATTCTCAACATCACAGTTATTAATAACCAATGCAACTGCTACCCTGTTTAGACTCGCATACACCCCATTGTAAGATTCTGCAAAATATGTTTTAGAACCAATGCCTACTTGAATCGGATTTGCAACCAACGCACCTCCAGTAAGAGCGTCATACCAGCGAATAATACCACTAGTCGTATTCGAGCTAGCAGTGGCTGTGATTATTTGTGTATTTGTTCCATCGGAGCAAAGTGTTTGATCTCCTCCTGAAATAGGGGTATCATCTCCAAAACAAAGTGTATCCGTATAGACAATACCTGTACTGAAACCAATTGCTCCATCTGTGGAGAACATGCGTCCTTCAACTTTCCCTCCTGCAGCCATTGTGCATGCCCCTCCATGAGAAATAATAGTTCCTTTCATTGAGCTAAAAGCTCCCATCGATACTGCACCTGTAGCAACTCCCGCTCCACCAAGCCAAAATATATTACAGCGTTGTGCACCATTAGTTAAGATTACATTTGCCTGCGCAGCTACCGACAAGGCTCCCGCAAACTTAAATATAAATACTGCGTCTGGATTGTTCAGACCGTCTAGGGTAAGTGTTCCCGATAAAGAACCTGCTCCTTCTACATGATACACTCCTGAATTTAAAGTCTCTCCAAGACCAAAAACTGGGGTATGTCTCGTATTAGTATTTGGCAAAGCCATAAGAGCGCTATACGCACTCTCTAAATCAATTTTGGCTTGTCTTGTTATTTCATTCGCTTTGTGATATGCTCCTACAATTGTTGAAGTACCAAAACCAGTTAAACTACCGTTGTGTGCTCCAACATCACCAACAAATCCAGACGTCGCCGTATTTGCTACCGCACCAAAGCTGCTAAAAAGAGCAAACTTTTTAAGACTCCCTAAAATATCAAGAGCTGGCGTTGGACCGCAATCCCCTAAACATTTTATTGGAATACTTATTGGACCAACAGGGGCTTTTGCAGCGCCACCTGACTCAATGGTTATTGCTCCTTCTGAGGCAAGCATCCTTCCTTCTATCTTGCTATTTACCCCAAGTGTAATTGCTCCAGGAAATGATAATAAAGTCCCTTTTATTTCGCTACTTGCAGCAACAGAAATAGCTCCTTCAGCAATCCAAAAAACATTCGCAGCCCTTGCTCCATTAGATAAAACAATTGTAGAATTTGCACCAACCGTAAATGCTCCATTAAATTTTATTATGAAAAATGCGTTAGGGTCTCCCCTTCCATCTAAAGTAAGAGTTCCTCCTAAGGAACCCGCCCCAGGAATAGAATACACACCTGGTGTAATCGTTTCAGTTTCAAAAGCTGGTGCGTGCGTCCCAGGGTAATTGACAAAAATGTCACTGAGGTGAATGTAAATCCTAAGTAAATCTATTTTAGCTTGTGCCGTTAAATTGTTCCTTTTATGTATTGTACCAGTATACCCATAATTAAATCCGTTGCCACCAATTATTCCTGCGTCTGTTCCAGCATCTCCACTTACTACTCCTGAATTTGTTACCGCTCCTTTACCGGTATAAGCTTCAAAAGAGGAGAGTGTCCCTAACTCAAGTGTTTGAGCTACGTGTTTGTTTGAAAATAAGAGTAATATAAAAACAATTACTGATAGGAATTTTAAATTTTTAGTCATGTTTTTTTAAAGTTATAGAACTTTAAATCAACACGTCTATTATTATAAGTGTACGTTGTTGGGCTAATCCCAAAAGTTGATCTTCAAGTTGGATAAACAGGGAAAAAACCTATTAACGCTCACTCTATATTGGTTTTTACGCCTCTTTAGTATAAAGTAAGATTAATAGAACCTCAAATTTAGATATTATTTGAAATCATATGTTACATAATTAAATGTAAATGTTTCAAAATTATCAGGAGCACTCATTTCCTATTTTGACTGAAATTCATCAAATACAATCAGTTGACACCCTACATTATATTTTCAATTAATAAAAAATAAGGTACTTAAATTTTAATATGCGTTTAACACTGTACTCTTCGAATTTCAAAAAAATAAAGAAATTATTCACTGAAAAATACAATTCTTATAACCTCTCACTTTTTAAAAGTAAGAGCACAAACAACTTGCTACAATAGGAGTACATGAAGAGAGATAAAACTTTATTTTACTAAAAGAGAAGCTACCATACAATTTAAAACTATGGTAAAATACTGTACGAAGGTCCAAAAAATAGATTGCTGAGACTTGCCTGAACTAAAAAAATTAGACTTAAAGTTTGTTTAATCTTTTCTCGCATATGTCGCAAAGCAAAGTACTTTTTAGCTTATTTGACTAAATTGAGCAAATCGGTCTCTACGTTCCGATCTTCTTTGATGATGGAAGGAAAAATAGTTTGCACTATTTTCTTAACAGGAGCGTATAATATGGATGTATCCAATGTCTCCTTCTTAACAAATGGAATTGTATTGTTCACTTTGCCAAAAAAAATAAAAACCACACTCAAAATTAGCCCTATTTTTAAGGCACCAAAAACGCCTCCTAAAATTTTATTGACAATTCCTAAAGAAGCAAAATTCGCCAATTTCGTTAGCATCTTACCCAATACCGAAATGACAATTATAATTATAATAAAAGTTCCTGCAAATGCAACTAAAGCAATATAATCATCGCTCCAAGAGACATATTCTTTTATAAAACCAACAATAAAATGGGAAAAATGAATCGCTCCATACACCCCACCTACTAATGCTAACAGCGAAGCAACTTCTACAAAAAAACCTTTCATAACCCCTCTTACAAAGCCAAAAATTAAAAGCGCTGCAATAACTACATCAAAAACATTCATTAAAATAATTTCATCAAACCTACATCTTTTTTTTTAATTTTTTAAAATGCGCATTGTATCTTTACACTCTTAAATTTAATTGAAATGTCTAAAGTTATAAATCTTAAAGAGAAATGGGAACTGTTGGTTGCAAAGCTAACCGATCAATTTGCGGATGGAGATGAACTAAATATGGATGGTATTATTTATTTAATTGGTGTTCAGGAACTTGGTAAGGGAAATATTGCTTTTAAAAAAGATGAAAAGGTGAATCTCATGCACATTGCTATCTGCAAATTATTAGAGCCTTACGGATATTATGAATTTGATTATTATGATGACGATTACTGGCCTCATTATAAAATCCTTACAGAACTGCCAAATTTAAAGCCAGGCGAGCAAACGGTATTAATGAAAGAGGCAATTATCACCTATTTTGATGCTTTAAAATATTTCGAAGCCTAAGTAGGCGGTGCTGTTCCGATACACAGAACAATAGTTCTGTAAAAAAATCAGTGTGTACATCCACTCCTTCTTTCACCCCCGAAATACATAGCTCTTCTCTTTTACTTTTAAGGACGCGTATCATGAGAACTAAAAGACGTTCCAAATAACCTATTGTCAAAATACTTGTAGTTGCTAAAAAATGACTGCAGTTGTGTTTTATGAAATGTGGCAAAATGGTTTTAGACAACCCAACTCTTCCGAAGTGATCAATATCTTGCACCCGATTGCCTGCGTCAATACTTCATTCGGCATCCAAAAAGCGTTGCTTTAAGACGCTATTATTCATCTACACAGTTATTTTAAGAAAATCCTGAATGCATCCTCTGTGAATAACTTACAGTTTGAATGTACCTCTATATAAAGTAGAAAAACATAACTATTTTCTATTGCAGCGCATTCACCCAAACCAATACCAAAGACTACTAATCTCTAGAGTGCAAAGTACACTTATTAGAAAAACAAAATACTCAATTCTACTCCGGTTTTTAAACGAGCAACAGTGATCCAAATAGCTTAATTTAAAAAAGACATGTTGCTGTTTTTTAATGTTCGAGGTACTTATTTTATTCTAGAAATAGTATTTTTACACAACGTTTAAAAGCGTGTTATGAAACAAAAATTAATAAAAAATGAAAAAGATATTCGCCCTTCTCTGTTTTATAAGTTCAATAGCCCACGCCCAGTTTATTATAAATGGCACATTAACCGATACTTTAAAAACAGACTGGGTGCTGTTATATCACGTTAATGGTACTCAACAGCAATTTGTTAAGAGCGCAATCATCAAAAATGATAGCCTTTTAATTGAAGGTAAAAAGCAGCGTATCGGTAGGTTCCAATTTGAAATACCAGCAGATACCGAAGTAGGCTCTTACAGAGTTCGGTATAATACAAGCGATACTGGATTTGTTAATTTTATTTTCAATAAAGAAAATATCAGTTTCTCTTTTCACCCAAAATATCCGGAAGAGACAATTTTATTTTCTGAATCTAAAGAAAATATCGTTTATGCAAGTTACTTGAACGAAATCGCTGAAAAACAACAAAAATTAGACTCTATTCAGATAGCGGCAATTAAAAACCCAAAATTACATCTAAAAGAACGCTACAAGAGGACCCTAGCACAGCTGGAAAGTAGCTATCAAAAGTATGTATTAATTGCGCGAGAACTTTATGTGTTCCCTTTTGTTAAAGCAAGTTTTCGAGCCAACCCTTCTGAAATTAAAACTTCTCCAGAGGCCTATATGTCCTTCATAACGACAACCTTTTTCAACAATATAAACTTTTCTGATAGTCGTCTCTTAAGCGCTCCTTTTCTGATAGATAAAATTACAGACTATATTTTTTATATTAACTATTCAGACAACAAGACAACCCAGCAAATGTTGTTCAAAAAAGGGATTGCAACTGTGCTTTCAAAAATTAAAACACCCCTTTATAGAAAAGAAGTAATTGAGTTTTTAATTGCACAATTTGAAACGACTAAGAACATTGAAATAATAGATTTTATTTTTGAGAACCATTACAATAAACTCCCGAAAGAGCTACAAAGCCTTTCATTTAAAAATGAAAAGAAAGCACTACTTGCGGCAGAAGTAGGTCGTATTGCTCCTGATTTCTCATGGACAGAAAACGATCAAGACTTTAGGCTTTCTACCTTGACAGATGCTCCCTATTATCTTCTCCTTTTTTGGAGCACCGATTGCGGTCACTGTTTAAGAGAAATTCCGGAACTACAGCAGTTTTTACAAGACCAAAGAAAAATAAAAGTAATTGCTTTTTCTATGGAAAACAGTGCTAAAAACTGGAAAACAATGAAAATGGCATTGCCCAATTGGCATCACATATTAGGCTTAAATAAATGGGAAAATAAAATTGCAAATAGTTACAATATCCATGCAACCCCAAATTATTTTATTTTAGATGAGAACAAGAAAATTATTTCAAAACCAGTAGCTCTCGAAGATTTAAAAGCTGCTTTAAGAGAACTATAAAAAACCGTTCCGCTGTTAATTGAGACCTGTTATACGCTTAGCAGTGTTGCATAAAAGTTAAAAATAAAGAAAAGCATCTTCTAAGTGCTCCATTTTCGTTTTGTTTTTTTGATGTACAATGGCGATGATATCGAATCTTACCTCGACATCTAAGTCTTTTTCTAAAATATAATGATCCACTGCCGAAAGTAAATGCATGATCTTCTTAGGGTTTACAGCATCTTGTGGATCTCCAAAGTATCTACTACTCCTTGTTTTCACCTCAACCACCACCAAGATATTGCCTTTTTGAGCAATACAATCTACCTCCGCCTTTAAGTAGCGATAATTTTTTTCTAAAATTTTATATCCCTTTTTTATCAAAAAATCACAGGCCAATTGCTCTCCTTTTTTACCAAGTTCGTTGTGTACTGCCATAATTAGGAAATAAATGACTTTTACTGATTCATTCGTATAATCTACGAATAAAATCCCAAAATGATACTAAAAATAAATTGCGCATCTTGACAAAAGATCGGTTTGCTCTTATTACGAAGACTGCGATTTACCAAAATTAGCCGCTACCTTTTGAAAATATGTACCCGCAGTTTATACATCCATGGAGCACTAATAGCGGAATGTGTGCAAAGTTTCCATTTCTAAGAATAATGCCATTTTCGATATGGTTTCCTGCGAATGCTGTTTTTGACTTTGCTTACAGTAATCCGAGCCATACCAAAATGACTTAAAAGCCAAAGAAATTGCTGATGTTTAGAAAATTATTTACTTGTATTGCAGCGGAAAGTTTACTTCCTAATTTTCTTTAAAAATAAGGGAACAACTATCTGTACCAAATTGTAGTTGCACATTTCTCCCAAAAATCAAAGCTCTATTATCCGCTTCATGGCCTGCCGGAAAATCAAATAAAACAGGCACATTGTCTGGAACTACTGCTAAGATTAATTCCTCAATCGAACTGCCCCACACTGTAGAGTTTTCCAACACATTGCTTATATCACCAACAATTACCGCATTCACATTCTTAAAATATCCTGCGCGCTTTAAACTTTGTAACATTCTATCAATTGCATATTTATACTCCCCTATTTCTTCAATAAATAGAATTTTCCCCGAAGTAGAAATCTGACTTTTAGACCCAAGCATCGACGCCAAAATAGTGAGATTTCCTCCAATCAATTGCCCTTCAATACTCTTTACTGCGTCTGAATCAGAGTATCTATTGTATCTTGAAGAAGCAATTGTGTATTGCAAAGCTTTTCCAAAAAGCGCTTTTTTAAAACTTCCAATTGTTTCAACTATTTCACTCTCATCTCCCTCGAGACTAGTCGCCATCATTCCGTGGATCGTTTCTATACCAAGATTGTGTATGTGATTGTGAAATGCTGTGAAATCAGAAAAACCCACCACCCATTTTGGCGCTTCTTTAAATTTAAAATAGTTTATTCTATCTAAAATTCTCACCGCTCCATAGCCTCCTCTTGCCATCCAAATAGCTCGGATACTCGGATTGTCTAATGCCTTTTGAAAATCTACAGCACGCTCTGCATCTGTTCCTGAAAAATGATATTGTTGATTGAATACATGTGTTCCTATTGCCACATTCAAACCCCAACCCTCTAACAACTCTGTAGCCTTCTGAATACTTGCTGCTCGCTCTTTTAAAATTCCAGAGGGTGCAATAATTGCAACGGTATCCCCTTTTTGTAAATAAGAGGGACTTTTAAAATTTAAAACTCCCTGTGCATTTACAGCAAAATAAAACATCAAAAACAACCCTATAAATCCGACTCTTTTCTTCAAAGTAAATTTTATTTTTTAGTTCTTATTATTAAAATACCTCGCAGAGGTAAATGTATCTATTTTCAGTGACTTTTAAAACTCGGTTTTTTGTACTTTTGCAGTTGAAAAATCAGTACAAAAATAATACAAAGAACACATGAGTGCTCCAAAAAGATACACGATTACCGCAGCTTTACCTTATACAAATGGTCCAATTCATATTGGACATCTAGCAGGAGTATATGTTCCCGCAGATATCTATGCCCGTTATTTGCGTTTAATTGGTAAAGATGTAGCCTACATATGTGGCTCAGATGAACATGGTGTAGCCATTCCAATGCGTGCAAAAAAAGAAGGAGTCTCCCCCCAACATATTATCGATAAATACCATGGAATCATCAAACAATCTTTTTTAGATTTTGGAATTTCCTTTGACAATTACTCTAGAACCTCTAATGAACTTCACCATAAGACGGCCTCTGAGTTTTTTACAAAATTACATAACAATGGGGACTTTATTGAAGAAACTTCTGCTCAATTATACGATGCTGAAGCAAATCAATTTCTCGCAGATCGCTTTGTTGTTGGAACCTGCCCAAAATGTAACTTTGAAGAAAGCTATGGAGACCAATGTGAGAGCTGTGGAACTAGCCACAATGCAACAGACTTAATAAACCCAAAATCTGCCATTACCGGAAATGTACCTACTGTAAAAAAAACAAAACACTGGTTTTTACCTTTAGATAAGCATGAAGATTTCTTACGGGAATGGATTTTAGAAGGACACAAAAAAGACTGGAAACCGAACGTGTACGGCCAGGTGAAAAGTTGGATAGAGGATGGCCTTAGACCCAGAGCTGTAACTCGAGATTTAGACTGGGGAATTCCTGTGCCCTTAAAAGAGGCGGACGGAAAAGTGCTATACGTTTGGTTTGACGCCCCTATTGGATATATCTCTTCTACCAAGGAATGGGCAGCAAGAGAAGGAAAAAACTGGGAAGATTATTGGAAACGAGACGATACAAAACTGGTGCACTTCATCGGAAAAGACAACATTGTTTTTCATTGTATTATTTTTCCATCAATGCTCAAAGCGCACGGAGATTATATTTTACCTGACAATGTTCCTGCTAATGAATTCTTGAATTTAGAAGGTAATAAATTATCGACTTCTAAAAACTGGGCAGTTTGGTTGCATGAATATCTAGCGGAGTTCCCAAATCAGCAAGATGTATTGCGATATACCCTGACTGCAAACGCACCAGAAAATAAGGACAACGATTTTACGTGGAAAGATTTTCAAGCAAAAAACAACAATGAGCTCGTTGCTATTTTTGGCAATTTTATTAACCGTGTTGTTGTTTTAACAAATAAATATTACGGTGGGGTGGTGCCTGCTCCTAATGACTTTTCTGATATTGACGAAGACACTTTAGCAGCGGTAAAAGAGTTCCCAAATACAATTGGAAAATCTATTGAAAGATATCGTTTTAGAGAAGCTTCTCAAGAATTGATGAATTTAGCAAGACTTGGAAACAAATATTTAGCAGACGAGGAGCCTTGGAAAGTTATAAAGTTAGATGAAAAAAGAGTACAAACGATACTGTATGTGGCCTTACAAATTTCTGCAGCTTTAGCAGTAGTTTCTGAACCTTTTCTACCTTTTACAGCTAAAAAATTAAAAGGAATTTTAAATATTGACTCCCATTTATCTTGGGAAGATGTCGTTGAAAATGCTATTTTACTACCAGCGACACATCAAATAAATAAAGCTGAATTGTTGTTTTCTAAAATTGAAGACGAAGAAATTGAAATGCAAGTTGAAAAATTACAAGCAACTAAAGTTGCAAATGAGCAGGAAAACAAAGTAATTTCTTCTCAAAAAGAAACAATTGAATTTGAAGATTTTACGAAGTTAGACATTAGAATAGGAACGATTCTTGAAGCAGAAAAAGTAGCAAAGACTAAAAAACTTTTAAAATTAAAAGTAGCTGTTGGCATCGATACGAGGACTATTGTTTCTGGAATTGCAGAAAGCTTCTCACCAGAAGAAATAATTGGTCAGCAGGTAGCTGTCTTAGTGAACTTAGCACCCCGCAATATTAGAGGTATAGAAAGTCAAGGAATGATTTTAATGACAGAGACTCCAAACGGAAAATTGGCTTTTATGCAACCAGAGAAAACAGTAACAAACGGACAAGAAGTTAGTTAATGCTTAAAATAGCAAATCATCCTATTTATAAATACGAGTTGCCAAAAGGCCATCGATTTCCAATGGAAAAATACGATCTTTTACCGCAGCAACTGCTCTATGAGGGAACGTGTACGGAAGAAAATTTCTTTGAGCCAGAAATCCCAAACTACAAGCATTTTTTTACAGTGCATGACCCCGAATATTTTTTTGATTTATTAAACATCACGCTCTCTCAAAAAGCGGCCCGAAAAATTGGGTTTCCACTATCTGAAGTACTTATTGCAAGGGAAATGATGATTGCAGATGGCACAATGAAAGCTTCAGAATATGCCATAAAAAACGGAATTGCAATGAATATTGCAGGCGGTACACATCACGCATTTTCAAATCGAGGAGAGGCTTTTTGTATGTTAAATGACCAAGCAATTGGTGCGAAATATTTACAGCAAAAAGGGTTGGCTGATAAAATACTAATTGTAGATTTAGATGTCCACCAAGGAAATGGTACTGCAGAAATATTTCAAAACGACCGCAGTGTCTTTACCTTTTCTATGCACGGAAAAAGTAACTATCCGTTTGTCAAAGAGGCCTCTGATTTGGACATTGCATTAGAAAATAACACGAAAGATGCTACCTATTTAACGCTTCTAAAAGAAACACTCCCAAAACTTATTCAACAAGAAAAACCCGATTTTATATACTATTTGTGTGGTGTAGATGTAATCGAAAGTGATAAGTTAGGGAAACTTGATTTAACAATAGCTGGCTGTAAAGAACGAGACAACTTTGTAATACAAACTTGCTACGACTTAAAAATTCCTGTGATGTGCTCTATGGGCGGTGGATATTCTCCTGATGTAAATACCATTGTAAATGCACACGCCAATACGTTTAGAATTGCACAAGAAATTTATTTTTAAATAGCAACCCAAAGAAGGAAACTTCTTTGGGTTGCTATAAAAGCACAATTGTGTGACATTTTTAAGTGTTCCCTTTAACTGAGCATACTACTTTCATTAAATTCCTTTACAAAAGGTTGCCTGTATATTCTTTTCCCCAAAGCAGCATTAATTGCGTTGGCTACTGCTCCTCCTGCAGGTGGCAAACCCGGTTCTCCTAATCCTGTTGGTGCGTTGTTGTTTTCTACAAAATAGACGTCCACTTTTGGCGTTTCGTTTATTCTAATTAAGCGATATGTATCAAAATTTTGATCTTGAGGTTTGCCGTCTTTAAATGAAAAATCACTGTACATTGCGTGTCCAATTCCGTCTAAAACACCTCCTTCAACTTGATTTCTTGCTCCTGTCGGATTTACCACAATCCCGCAATCTACAGCAACGGTTACTTTTTTAATAATTGGCAAACCGTCTTTTATCTCGATTTCTGCAATTTCTGCAACATGTGTATTATGACTATAATAGGCAGAAAAACCCTGATATACGCCTTCTTTGGTAGTTCCCCAATTGGCTTTTTCTCTTACTAATTTAATGGTATCTTCCATTCTTTGTCCAGAATATTCTATGCGCTCGTCTGTTGTATTTTTTACATTTTGCAATAAGTCTAAACGCAATTGAATTGCATCTATGTTTAGTTCTATTGCCAACTCATCAAAGAAGCTTTGCTCTGCAAATGCCAAAAAATTTGTGTATGGCGCTCTCCAAGCGCCGGTTGTGATGTTGCTGTTATAATTGCCGGTCTCTACTTTATAATTAGGGATACATCCAGCAGGAAAGAAATTTGAAATAGCCCCATACATATTACTTCCAATAGCCGCCTCTATTAAATGGTATCCCGTTACCTTCCCGTCTTTTAAAGCTGCTTTTATTCTGTATTTTACAGCCGGTTTATAAATACCCGTAGTCATATCGTCTTCTCTTGTCGAAACAAGTTTTACTGGTTTTTTAATAAGATTCGATATTTCTGCAGCTTCGTATACAAAGTCTCCATAAAGTCTTCTTCCAAAGCCACCCCCCATTCTGGTCATTTCTAAATGAATTTTATCCAAATCAAAATCTAGCAACGCTGCAACTACTTTTGCTGCATACTCTGGTGTTTGCACAGGACCCACTAAATGTATTTTATCTGCAGTTACATTTGCATAAAAATTCATCGGTTCCATACAATTATGTGGTAAAAAAGGCGAGTGGTAGGTTTTTTCAATCACCTTGTCTGCGGTTGCAAATGCATTTTCTACTGCGCCATCTTCTCTATTTATATTTAAATTTTTACCATCTAAAATAGCTGTTAACGCCTTCTCGTGGTCTTCTGTAGATTCTAATTGCCCATCTTCTTCCCAAACAGCAGAAAGCGCTTTTTTGCCTTTCATAGCTGCCCATGTGTTTTCTGCTATTACCACAACTTTGTCTGTTTTGGAGAGTTTGACAGTCCAGTTATTTTTGCCAGTATCTAAGTATTTTCTTGCTTTATCTCCGATCGTAATCACATCGATTACTCCCTTGACTTTTTTCGCTTCTGTGGCATCAAAACTTTTTAATTTCTGACCAAAAGATGGCGGTCTCAAAACAGTAGCAACCAACATGCCGTCTGCCTTGTAATCAATACCAAACAAGCGTTTTCCAGTAATAATTTTGTCAATATCAACATTGATTATTTCTTGCCCTATAATTGTAAAATCTTTGGGATCTTTCAAGACTACATTTTCTGGAACGGCTAATATCGCTGCTTCTTTTACAACTTCACCATAGCCTAAAGTTTCACCATTTTGATTCGTAATAATTCCTTTAGAAGCTTTTAAAGTTGAAGCCGCTACATTCCATTTTAATGCTGCAGCATTCACCAACATTTGTTTTGCAGTTGCTCCTGTTTGTCGAAGTGCCTCCCAACCAAAACGTATCGATTGACTGCCACCTGCAAGTTGCCTCGTGTAATTGTTTGTATCTAAAACTCCTTGAGCCACCGTTACATTCTTCCAATCGACGTCTAATTCTTCTGCAATAAGCATCGGCATCGATGTTTTTACACCCTGACCAATTTCTGGGTTCGGAGAAAAAATAGTTACATATCCTTCATTCGAAATTTTAATAAACGCATTGAAATCATTAAAGTTTAAACTGTCAATATCTACGGGCATTTGCACACCAGGCTTACAGGCTATCAATAAATTAAATCCAATTAGCAAACCACCACTTGCCAAGACTGATGTTTTTAAAAAATTTCTGCGACTAAAATTATCTTTTTTATGCAATTCCATTTTTTCTAATTTTTAATAATTATCCTATTTTTTCTGAAGCAACTTTCACGGCTTTTTCTATTCTGTTATACGAAGCACATCGGCAAATATTACCTTGCATCGCATTCCTTATTTCTATCTCTGATGGCCTTTTATTTTCCTCTAAAAACGCAGCAGCTGTCATAATCTGACCTGTTTGACAATATCCACATTGCGGCACATCAATTTCTTTCCAAGCTTCTTGAACCGGATGTTTGCCGTCCACAGACAATCCTTCTATCGTCACGATTTTTGTATCTTCTAAAAAAGAAACCTGCATTTGACAACTCCTTGCAGCAACTCCGTTTATGTGAACTGTGCACGCACCACATTGTGCAATACCACAACCAAACTTGGTTCCTACCAAGTCTAACTCATCTCGTAAAACCCACAATAAAGGTGTGTCCGAATCTGCAGAAATACGGACTTGCTCTCCGTTTACATTTAAAATATAATTTGGCATAAAAATGGGTTTTAATTATCGATCTAAGTTACAAAAAAAATCATTTGAGACAATTTTTCTCAAATCCTACTGATACTGGTTGTTTTAGGTCCTTAAACCCAACAAATTCAAAACCAACTACAGGTTAAAATAGCCACAAAATAGTTTTAATATAAAACTATTTATTAAAATGTTTTGAAGTTACTATCGAAAAGTTGAATACTCAAGAAATGCCGACTTTCCTCAAAACAGCAAAAATATTTTTTTAATTACGCTGATTTAATCCTACGCTGATCTGTAAAATTTTATAGAATATAAACAAGGAATACCCGCTTAACCTTCTCAAAAACAGTTAACTTTGTTTCACTGTAGAAACAAAACATTAAACTGTTACTAGTTGCTGTTTGCTCTCCTTTTTTTTCCGCAAATAGAGTACAACAAATAAACAACGTATCCTTGTTTTAATGTTAGAAGCAGTCTTAAAGTCCACATCAATTGCTACAACAACGAATACTAGACAAATACGACTGTCTATCTAAATCGGTTTACCTGCTTGTAAACGCAGTTTTTTCGGAATCATCTCTTTTTAAATTAGACGCTTTACAATGAAACAATCTATAACAATCAGTTTTTACTTTGAAAATTTAAGACAACTTCCTATTATCGATGTAAGGTCACCAGGTGAATTTGCAAAAGGAAACATCCCAAATGCTCATAATATTGAATTATTTACAGACGAAGAGCGCGCAATAGTTGGGACTGCTTATAAGAGAGAATCAAAAGAAAAAGCCATTGAAATTGGCTACGAGTTTGTAAAGCCAAAATTAACTGATTTTGTGAAGAGCGCACTCTTAGTGGCTCCTCAGAAGGAGGCTGTAATACACTGCTGGCGAGGAGGTATGAGAAGTAATGCATTTGCCACGCACCTTCTCGAAAACGGTTTTACAAAAATCTATGTTATCGAAAATGGATACAAAGCCTTTAGAAATTATGTTTTGGACTCTTTCACAGAAACCCTCCATCTTAAAGTTTTAGGTGGTTACACCGGTACAGGTAAAACAGAAATACTGCATGCTTTAAAAAGCAAAGGAGCACAAGTAATAGACTTAGAAGGATTGGCAAACCACAGAGGCTCTGCTTTTGGAGGCATTGATCTTCCAGAACAGCCTACTACTGAACAGTTTGAAAATAAGCTGTTTTCAGAAATACTAAAACTAGATACCAAACTACCGATCTGGGTGGAGGATGAAAGTAAATCCATTGGAAAAGTATCCATTCCGAACGCCTTTTACGAAAAAATGGGGACGATGCCCGTCTACTTCTTGGAAGTTCCCTTTAAAGAGAGAGTGCAACATCTTGTAAACACATATGCAAATTTAAATCAGCAAAAATTAGGAGAGGCCATTGGCAAAATCGCAAAAAGACTGGGGAATGACAAAGCAAAATTAGCCCTTACCGCGCTAGAAAATAAAAATTATGACGAGGTTGTAACGCTTACGCTCTTTTATTACGATAAATACTATTTAAAGGGCTTGGAAAAAAGAGTAAAGTCTACAATATTAAAATTTGAAATCCCTACTGTAAACCCTGAAAAAACGGCAATATTTTTAAAACAACAATAAAAAAAATGGATACACCTATTAAATTAACAAGCTATAGCCACGGTGCTGGATGTGGCTGTAAAATATCACCAAAAGTACTTACTACGATTTTAGCATCTACTTCTCCGAAAATTAAAGATACCAACCTGCTCGTTGGAAACGACACTAGAGACGATGCTGCTGTTTATGACATGGGAAATGGAGTTGGTATTATTAGCACAACAGATTTTTTCTTACCCATCGTAGATGATCCCTTTACTTTCGGACAAATTGCAGCAACAAACGCAATAAGCGATGTGTATGCCATGGGAGGAAAACCATTAATGGCCATTGCAATATTAGGCTGGCCCATTGACAAAATAGCTCCAGAAGTGGCTGCTCAAGTAATGGAAGGTGGTAGAAAAGCATGTTCTGACGCAGGGATAATACTTGCGGGAGGTCACAGTATTGACAACCCAGAACCTATTTTTGGATTGGCAGTGACTGGATCCGTAAAAATATCTAATTTAAAACGCAACGACCAGGCGGCAGCAGGAAGTATTTTATATCTGACCAAGCCTTTGGGAATTGGAATTTTAGCTACGGCACAGAAAAAAGGTATTTTAGAGGAAGAACATAAAGATATTGCAGCTAATTCTATGATCATCCTAAATGATGTTGGATTAGCACTTGCAGAAATTGAAGAAATAACTGCGTTGACAGACGTAACCGGATTTGGGCTCCTTGGTCATTTACTTGAAGTTTGTGAGGGAAGTAATGTATCTGCCGAAATTAATTATAGTAAAGTGCCAATCTTTGAGGAAATTCATGGCTATCTCGATAAAAAATGTGTTCCTGGAGGTACTGTAAGAAACTGGGAAAGTTATGGACATAAAGTAACGCTTGAAGATGAGAAAAAACGGCATATTTTATGTGATCCACAAACTAGTGGAGGGCTATTAATTGCGGTTAAAAAAGAGGCTTCTCAAAAAGTTGCTGCCATACTTAAAAGTAAAGGTCTTTTTGCGGAGCCTATTGGAACACTGATAGAAAAATCTGCGTCTCCCGTATATATCAATGCATAAAAGCAATGCAAAAAAATAAAAGCCAAAAAAAAGCAGCACTGATTTTTTTTGGCTTTTATAAATCTACAAGATTCTTATTTAGAGAAAACTAGAATTTATTAGATATTAGTGGACTTTTTTGTCCAAGAGACTCCTTACCTTCCTGCATGCATTTATAGAAATTAAACGGGATTTTTTTTAAGACAAAAAATAGATGCTGTCATTGTGTACTTTTTTTAGGTGATTTCTGAAATGAAATTACTTCGCAGACACAGCCAAAATTGCTTACAATTCCGCTATTGACTTAATTTTTATTCATTATTGTTGGACTTGCTTGCGCTGTTGAATAGACTACTAAATCTTCAATATTCACATGGTACGGTCGCGTTACAACAAAATGAATAATATCTGCAATATCTTCTGCCTGCAAAGGTTTATATCCTTTATATACCGCATCTGACTTTTCTATATCCCCCTTAAAACGAACCTTTGAAAATTCTGTTTCTACAGCACCAGGATGAATTGCAGCTACGCGAATATTGTATTTGTTTAAATCTATCCGCATGGCCTTATTCAGCGCATTTACTGCATGTTTAGAAGCACAATACACATTCCCGTTGGGATATACTTCCTTACCTGCAATTGAACCAATATTTACAATAAAACCACTATTTCTAGCAATCATTTGAGGAAATATAGCTTTGGACACATATAACAATCCTTTTACATTGATATCTAACATTGCATCCCAATCATCAATATCTCCCTCCTGAATACTCGACATTCCATGCGCATTTCCAGCATTATTAATTAAAATATCAATGTTTTTAAAATTGTCTGGTAGCGATGCTATTGCATTTTCTACTTCACTTCTTTTAGACACATCAAACTGCAATGTTGTTACTTCAGTAATTTCACCAAGTGTTTGCTTCAACGCTTCTAATCGATCTGCACGCCTACCGCAAAGAATTAAACGAATTTTATTTTTTGCAAAAATTTCTGCGGTAGCTTTACCAATTCCCGAAGTTGCTCCTGTTATAAATGCTGTTGTTTTCATTTTAATGATTTAGAGAGATTCTTTTCTTAATCTCTATTTTGGTTTACAATACTTCCATAAAATTAAACAAACTATTTGTATATAAAAAAATAAAAAAGATACTTCTTCACCAATTATAAACAAAAAAAAACCGCCCTCCTCAGGACGATTTTCCTTTCAATTGGATATTAAAAAATATCCAATCAAAATCAACTAACCAAACTTTACTTTAAACTTTTCTAATCTTGCTTTCTCTCTATAATTCGAATCGATTTGCATTTGCATTCCTTGCGGCAATAATAGGATTTACCCGTGTTTGTCTCTTTTAAATGACGTGAAAAAACCGGTTTTAGAATTTACCAAAAGCGCTACATTCGCAACTGTACAGACCAATCTTCCAATATTTTCAAACCCTCCATTCCAACATCCACTTGTGCTGTCACGATACGCTCTGTTGTAATCTTTTAAATCTTTGAAAAACCAACACCTTAAACGAAAGAGGCATTACCGTAATTTACTTGTTTATTGCAACTTGCGTGCCAAAATGTTCTAGCGCACTTTAAAATAGGGTTGCTTTTTAAGAAATAAACGCTAGTACGTAATCGACTCCAAAAATACTAGGGATGCTTACTTTCTAAGATGCCCTACATTTTCAAGAAGAAACTTTACTGCTTTTATAATATAGTTAACAGTAATTAGAGGTACTTCACTGACATTCTGCAAAGAAAGAAATGCTATTTTACTCATGACTATAAAGCCCTATTATCTGCGTCAGAAACAGCGTAAAAGTTAAATTATACAAACCGTATGCACTCTAATTTATTTGCATTCCCATAGAATAAGTAACACATATGCCAATGTTTATTCCTATTCGACGCAAAGCTAAAAGATTACTATACACCTATTGATACTCCCTTTAAAAAAGAAGGCCTACATACTTGAGGAACACAAAAACATTTCCCTTACCAATCGCTATGCAATAATCTCTATTTTATGCTGATACCTGATGAGCACTTCGCTAAAAAAGCTGTATTCTCTCTAAAATTGTCTTTATATGCCTGCGCATAAACTTCTAAACAACAAATAGTCAAAAATATAAAAGCAATTTTAAAAACTTCATGCAACAAGACTGTAACATTACTCGTGTATAAAAGACGCATTCTAAGACAAAAAAAACACTAAGAAGTAGTGCTATGTTCAATGCTGAGAAACAAATCAATTGCCTTTTGGGGCGGATGGAAAAGGAACTGTTGATACCTTCCTTATATTTTTAACTTTGAAATACAACATTTTACCTTCTTTTTTATAGCTAAGAACGGCTTCATTGTTCATTAAATCAAAAGGAAATTGCCGCAGGCTTGGGAATGGATTTTTCAACTCTTTACTTGAATCTTTATTCAAAATAACATCCCTTCTTATACGATTCGCAATAGTATATTGACCAATCAATTGGATTTTAGCATCTAGATTTCGCACAGATACCTCGGTACTTTTACTTTGAAAATACAAAGAATCAAATACAATTCCAGCAGCATTTTTTAAATGCACTTCTAGCAGCATTCCGCGAACTCCTGGCTGCCCACCAACCCAGTCATTGTAAAACGCTTTTTCTACACTAAAGGGCGGATTTGAAACAAAGATCGAGCTACTGCATTGATAAAAACAACAAACGAGACTTAAAATAAATAACAATTTTATGGACTTCATTTTCTCTGGTTTTTAAAGTTAAATTCAAAATGTATACCAAGATAAAATAAAATCCATTCAAAGGAATGGATTTTATTCTTTTTCAAAATGAAAATAACTATTGTTTAGTTCCTAAAAGTAACAATTCACTTACTAAAATCTCTGTAACATATCTTTTTTCACCCTCTTTGGTTTCGTAAGATCTATTTGTTAACTTGCCTTCCAAAGCTATTTCCTGACCTTTATTTACATAATTCTCGACTACATTGACAAGACCTCCTGTAATGATAATATTGTGCCAATAAGCACGCTCTACTTTAGTTCCTTCCTTGTCCTTGTAACTGTCATCTGTTGCCATTGAAAATTTCGCCATTTTGTTACCGTCTTTAAAGGTTACTATTTCTGGCTCTTGACCCAATCTACCAATTAACTGTACTTTGTTTCTTAACGTATTCATAAGATAAGTTTTTGTGCATTTCGCAATGTAATGCTGATTTATAATGTATGCTGTCAATTTATTTGACACTGCAAAGTTGCGACACCCTCTTAATTTTATTCGGTTATAAAGCAATTACTTTCGATTGTAATTGATTGTAGTCGTTTGCACCCGAATAATTTAATGTATCTTTAAACTATGGAAACTAGAATATGTTTGGCGTGTGAAGAAGCTCTAAAAGGCAGGATCGATCAAAAATTTTGTTCGGATTATTGCAGAAATAGCTTTAATAATAGCGTAGATAAAGGCAGTAAAAATCTTATCAGAAACGTTAATAACAGGCTTCGAAAAAATTATAAAATTTTATCAGAATTAAATGGTTCTGGGAAAACAAAAGTAACCCGTACTAAATTATATGACAACGGATTCGATTTTCAATTCTTTACGTCCATCTACAAAACAAAAACAGGAAACACCTACTTTTATGTGTACAATGAAGGTTACCTCGCTTTAGAAAGCGAGCTTTTTCTACTGATTCGAAAAGAAAAATAAAATTTATAAATGCTGATGCTAAGTTGATTTGAATATTTTTCAAAAATAGCAACATCTCGGAAAATTAATTTTATAAAAAACTAAAAGAAAAGTCTTATTTCCAAGTATTACCTCTTACGGCAAGCGCAGCCTTTAAAACATCTTTTTGACTCAATTGCCCAATTACTTTTCCGCTTTCAGTTACTGGAAACCTTCTTCTGCGAGAAGAAATAAATTTAAATGCCGCGTCAAAAATATTCATATTTTTATCAATCGTATCTACATCTCTCACCATGTGTTTCCCAACCGTATTATTGGTATCCGAAGGCATATTATAATATTTACCCTCAGAAATATGTTTGATACAATCGGTTTCAGAAATGATTCCAATTAGTTCATTTTCGTCGTTTACCACCGGACCCCCAGAAATATTATGCACAATTAACTTTTCAATGACGTGGTCTAAAGAGTCTTCAGCTTTAAAGGTTATTAAACGCGTAGTCATGTAATCAGACACTAAAATTTGGGCACTTTCTTTTTCTTGGTGTACGTCTCTTTTTCCTTGAAAGCTCTTAATTCCCATGATCATTTATTTTAAGTTGCACTTAAAGCTACCATATTTTTTCAAACTTTGTACTTTTTTTACATTTAATTTGACTTGATCTTTAAAAAAAATAAGCCCCAATTTATAAAAACTCAAATGCACACTGCTAAAAAAAGCACTTTTTGTTCGATGTAAACAAAATGAGTGCAATCAGAAATCTCTCTATAAATGACTTTTAAACTCCAAAAAAAAACATCCTGAATTTCTTCAGAATGCTTTTAAAATTTAGGTTCTAAAATACTTTACTCTATTTCCGAAACTCTTAAAGTATTAACCATTCCTTTTGCCTCTACGGGCATTGAGGTAAGGTTGATCATCAAATCTCCTTTTTGAACATAACCTTTTTCTTTTGATATTCTATTGATATCCACAACGGTATCATCTGTACTTAAGTTTTTGTCGTAATAAAAAGCCTTTACACCCCAAAGTAAGTTTAGTTTTCCTAAAATTCTTTTTTCTGATGAAAATGCTAATATTCTAGACTGCGGTCTCCATGCCGAAATTTGAAAAGCAGTATAACCGCTATTCGTTAAGGTAGAAATCGCAGCTGCTTCGATGTCATTTGCCATTAGCGCAGCGTGATAGCAAACTGATTTTGTAATAAATCTGTTGGTTCTAATATGTGGCGCTTCGTGTGGTACTTTAATCATTCTAGAGTTTTCGACAGCCTTAATAATTTCAGCCATTTTTTGAATTACTCTTATCGGATGTTTTCCTACGGACGTTTCGCCAGAAAGCATTACCGCGTCTGCACCATCCATGATAGAATTTGCAACATCATTTACCTCTGCCCTTGTGGGTACCGCATTTTCAATCATTGTCTCCATCATTTGAGTCGCAATAATTACCGGTATTCTCGCTCTTTTTGCACGTCTTACCAATTTCTTCTGAATCAATGGAACGTCTTGCATCGGAATCTCTACGCCTAAATCTCCACGCGCCACCATTAAACCGTCACAATATGGAATCAAAGCATCAATGTTTTCAACCGCTTCTGGCTTTTCAATTTTTGCAATCACCGGAACTCGGTAATCAGAATGCTCATCAATTAAATCACGTAACATTCTTAAATCTTCTGGAGTTCTCACAAAAGAAAGGGCCATCCAATCTACATTTAATCCCAATGCAAATATTGCATCCTTCTTATCTTTCTCGGTAAGTGCTGGTAAAGAAATGGCTGTATTCGGCAAGTTTACCCCCTTTTTAGAATTTAAGGGACCTCCAACAATTACTTTCACAACAACCTCCTTATCCTTATCTGTAGAAAGTACTTCAAATAACAATTTCCCATCATCTACCATTATTTTCTCGCCAACTTTTACATCTTTAGGAAAACGTTGGTAGGTCATAAAGGCTTTTTCTTTGGTACCGATACATTTCTCTGTCGTAAATGTAAACAGGTCTCCATCATTTAAAACCACCCCATCTTCCATTACACCAACTCGTAATTTCGGGCCTTGTAAATCAGCTAAAATGGCAACATTATAGCCATTTTCTTCATTGATTTCTCGGATCGTTTTTACTGTTCTCTCTACGTTATCGTACTCTGCATGCGAAAAATTAATTCTAAATACATTTACTCCCTCTCTTGCCAACGCTGTTAAAACCTCTTTTGAATCTGTTGCCGGCCCAAGTGTAGCTACTATTTTTGTTTTTTTGTAATCTATCATATTAAAATATTAAAAAGTCTTTGGACTTTAATGTGTCTTTATTTATTGAATAAGAAGTGACTACTTGTTCAATCGTTTTTATTTTTTTTACCGTATCCGCAACAAAGTCTGCAGTCAGTTCTCCAGAAATTTTAATAAAGTAGTCTACTTTTTTTTCTTCTGGAATTAAATACATTCTTGTTTCAATAATTGAAAAAAATTCATTTCGCGCAGCTTGGTGCTCTATTTTACTAATGTTTGCGATCAGAGACCAATCAAAAGCATATTTTTTACTGCAAAAGTTATAGATGGAAAATGATGCACGATTCTGATCTCCTTCTAATTCTAAATCTTTCTGCGACTTTGAAAAACATGTTTGTAAATTTTTATTTAAAAGGTATGCAAGTCTGTAATCCTCCAGCGCGGTGTGAATACCTATTAATGTATATTCCTCCTCACAAAAATCTTCTAAACCCAAAGCATGAATTTGCATAACTTATAAATTTACATTCAAATGTATGCACGAAATTACTAATAGTTTACGAGTATTCTAAGGTATATTCACGAAAACGTTATCGCTTTAGTCTTGAGAAATTTCATTTTGAAAGGCAAAATAGACCCTTTTTGAAGCTTGTTCCTCTGCTTTTTTCTTAGAAGTAGCTCTTCCCTTAGCTATTTGCTGACCATCTATGCTGATCTTCACACTAAAGTGTTTCGTAGTCTCGTTGCCAGAATCTTCGTACGCATCAAAAGCATATCTTTTCTTTTGTTTTTGACACCACTCTATAATCAGTCCCTTGTAGCTTGTAATCTTACCCTCTAACTTCGCTATATCAACGTAAGGTGCAATTACATTTTGATGAATAAACTTCTGACAAAAATTAAACCCTTTGTCCAAGTAGATCGCTCCAATTAATGCTTCAAAAATATTGCCATGGATATTATCTCCTACATTCGCTTGATCGATATTACTTTTTACAAAACGAATTAAATTTAAATCTTTTCCCAACTCGTTTAAGTGCTCTCTGCTTACAATTTTTGAACGCATTTGTGTAAGATAACCTTCAGAACCTTTGGGAGCTTCCTTGTATAAATATGCAGAAATTACAGCTCCTAAAATGGAGTCTCCTAAAAACTCAAGACGCTCATAGTTAATGGGAATCCCTTTCCTGTCTATCATTTGGACAGATCTGTGCGTAAATGCCTTTTTGTATTTATTGATGGAAGTAGGTGAAAATTTTAACAGCTTTTTTAATTCGTCACGTAGTATTATGTCCTCTTGAGGTCGAGATTTAACTATTTTACGAATAAAATTCATACGCTACTCATCTAATTTCTTAAAAGCTACACAGGCATTATGACCTCCAAAACCAAACGTATTACTCATCGCAACCCTAATCTCTCTCTTTTGGGCTTTGTTTAGCGTTAAATTTAAATCTGGATTGATATTTTCATCAATATTTTGATGATTAATTGTAGGGGGTACAATACTGTGTTTCATTGCTAAAATTGCGGCAATAGACTCTATTGCACCGGCAGCACCTAATAAGTGACCAGTCATCGATTTTGTAGAATTGATGTTGATGTTTTTTGCATGTTCCCCAAAAACAGCTGAAATCGCCTTCAATTCTGCTACATCTCCAAGTGGAGTGGAAGTACCGTGTGTGTTAATGTGATCTACATCTTCGGGATTAATCCCAGAATTTTCTAAACAGTTTTTCATTACAGCAATGACTCCAATACCTTCAGGATGTGGCGCTGTAATGTGGTGTGCGTCAGAAGACATTCCACCACCAATTACCTCTGCATAAATTTTTGCGCCTCTTGCTTTGGCGTATTCATATTCTTCTAAAACCAATGCTCCTGCACCTTCACCTAAAACAAAACCTTCTCTACTAGCATCAAAGGGTCTTGAAGCTGTTTCTGGTGATTCGTTTCTCGTAGATAAAGCTTGCATTGCGCTAAATCCACCAACTCCCGCTATTGCAATCGCCGCTTCACTACCACCGGTAACAATCACGTCACAATATCCGAGACGGATATAATTTAAGGCATCTATCATTGCATTTGCAGACGATGCGCACGCAGAAACGGTTGTATAATTAGGGCCCATGAACCCATATTTTATAGAAATATGTCCTGGCGCAATATCCGCAATCATTTTAGGGATAAAGAAGGGATTGAATTTCGGATTTCCGTCACCAGCAGCAAAATTTAAGACTTCGTTCTGAAGTGTTTCTAAGCCTCCAATTCCCGCTCCCCAAATAACCCCAACTCGCAGTTTATTAATCGTTTCTAAATCCAGTCCTGAATCTGCAATTGCCTCATCTGAAGCAACCATAGCGTACTGAGCGAATTTATCCATCTTGCGAGCAGACTTCCTATCGATAAAATCTGTAGGATTAAAGTTTTTCAACTCACATGCGAAACGAGTCTTGAACTTGGCAGCATCAAAGTGTGTGATAGGTGCTGCTCCGCTAACTCCGTTAACTAAAGCGTTCCAATATTCTTCAATATTATTACCAATTGGCGTTAATGCGCCAAGTCCAGTTACTACAACTCGTTTTAATTGCATATAAATGTTACTTTTTTGCTTCTTCTATGTAACTAACAGCCTGACCTACAGTTCCAATGTTTTCTGCTTGATCGTCTGGAATTTGAATATCAAATTCTTTTTCGAATTCCATAATTAACTCAACAGTATCTAAAGAATCTGCTCCTAAATCATTTGTGAAGCTAGCTTCTGTTGTTACCTCGTTATCGTCAACGCCTAATTTGTCTACGATAATCGCTTTTACTCTTGATGCAATGTCTGACATAATTTCTTTATTTTAAATTTTAAATCTGGGCAAAAATACGATTCTTATTAATTATAACTAATATTTGCCCCAAAAAATGAAGATTAAAAGTAAATAAAATTATTTAATCTTTCCTGAAAAGAATCAGTTTGTTAATAATTATCCCTTTTTTTGTACTTTAGATAGATACATATGGAGCGTATTGTTGTTTTTGCTTCTGGTTCCGGATCGAACGCAGAAAACATTATTAATTTTTTTAAACATACTCAAACGGCAAAAGTTACGCATGTATTGTGTAACAATCGGCATGCCAAGGTTTTCGAAAGGTGTAAAAAACTGAACACTAAATGTCTCCTTTTTGATAAGGAAGATTTTTACACTTCAGATAGCATTTTAAATATTTTGAAAAAAGAGGCCGACTTTATTGTGCTTGCTGGATTTCTATGGCGAATTCCGCAAAAAATTGTAAGTGCTTTTCCAAAAAAAATTATCAATATACACCCTGCATTATTACCAAAATACGGTGGAAAGGGAATGTACGGAATCCATGTTCACGCAGCGGTAAAAAGCAATAATGAAATAGAAACTGGAATCACAATTCATTATGTAAATGAAAACTATGACGAAGGTGCTGTTATTTTTCAAGCAAAAACTGCTTTACGCTCAGCAGATACTCCAGAAACCATTGCTGAAAAAATTCATCTCTTAGAACAGCATTACTTTCCAAAAGTAATACAAGAAGTAATTTTAACCATCCATGAGTAAAAAAAAGTTTTATGTCGTTTGGAATGGTCGAAAAAAAGGAATTTACACATCATGGAACGTTTGTAAGAAACAAATCGATGGCTTTGAAAGCGCTCAGTACAAATCTTTTGCTGACTTAAAAGAGGCTGAAATTGCATTTTCTAAAAACTATGCCGATTACATTGGACAAAATACAAAAAAACCAAAATTGTCAGCATCTGAAAAAACGGCCTATGGACACCCCAATTTAGAAAGTATTTCTGTGGATGCCGCTTGTGCTGGAAATCCAGGAAAAATGGAGTATAGAGGTGTTTTAACACATAACAAACAGGAAATTTTTAAAAGAGGCCCTTATGAAAGAGGTACAAATAACATTGGTGAATTTTTAGCTTTGGTCCATGGAATTGCACTTTTAAAAAACAAGAACAAAGAAGATATCCCTATTTATTCGGACTCTAGAACGGCAATGAGTTGGGTAAAACAAAAAAAATGCAAAACGAACCTTGCCTTTGATGCTTCAAACAAAGAGCTATTGATACTGATAAAAAGAGCAGAAAACTGGCTAAAAGAAAATACAGTTAAAAACCCTATTTTAAAATGGGAGACGAAAGCGTGGGGAGAAATTCCTGCAGATTTTGGGCGGAAATAACCGCTTATTTTCAACAACACAATACCTGCGTTTAGTATCGATACTATTTCTTCTTTCAAAGCAAATAGACTCCTTTATAAAGGACGTTGTTTGAAGATAAACCATTCACACTTCTTGCAGTGCTCTTAAAATTTAAAAATTCTTTGAAATTTTAACTCTTTTGAAGTTCCCGTTTCCACGGGAACTGCAATTAAAAGAGGTTTCTATAAATCTTACTTGCATAAGTTTTAAAAAACGGTGGTTCGCTTTTAAACTTTTGTTACTCTTCTTTAAAAATAGACAACAGTTTGAGGAATAAATTCTTTTTCATAGCATTTTCCCAGCAAACAAAAATGTAAAATATAAGTGTAGCCACCAAAAAAATTACCTTGCTTTTTAGAGTAGCTGAATTCAGGGATGCTCAAATACACTGTTTCCAGGGTCACCATAAAAAATATATTACTATTGTTAATTATGGTATTTTTGTTTCAAGAACACTTTATTATGAACAGAGAAGGGAAGGTAAATTCAAATACAAAATCTAATTACTTCAAAGTATTAGAGAAGATTATTGCCAGCAGAATTGCAAATGGAGTGACGCAAATAAACATGGCAAATCACCTAAACCTTAGTGAAGGAGGGTATTTTAAAGTAGAAAAAGGAAAGACAAAATTAGACCTAGAAAGATTGCTTGAAATTTTAGAATTCTTAAAAATAAGTCCAGAAGAATTCTTTAAAGACATCGCATAAGTTAAAGCCAAAGATTCTAAAAAACGCAAGACGAATGCTCTTTTTGAATTTTTTATGGATACCAACTTTTTCAATTTTATCTCAAGCTACTTGTCTTTAATTCGCAAAAGACCGCATTGTATGGATGCTTTCATGAATGCTCTGTTCATTGTTGCAATGTGGTCTAAAAAAATACCTTTTAGGCACTCGACTTGTCAAACAACCGCGTCTCTACATTTTTCAAAACCATCAAGACCTATTTGCTCTACCGTGTTTCACATGCTATCTGCAACCCCTATTTGTTTTTGTAGTTAAAGAATATTCTCATAAATTATACCCAATAGAAAACATCAATATTCTTGGTAAAATAAAAGTTTTGGTGTCTGAAACTACATACTCTGAAAAACGATTGCTTTGTTTAAACTGTGCATTGAACATATTTTTTGCACTTACTTTATAAGACCAGGCACTATCCTCGTTTTTATAAGACAGTGTTGCATTTGCAATTTCATAGGTGTTTTTCTGACTTAAATCTTTATTTTCATAGATGCTTTTTCTATAATCGAAATTAAAAATAAAGTCTTTAAGAAAGTCGTAATCTATGTTTACAAAAGGTTCTGTAGTTACAAATTTTGAGGTATTGCTACTAGAAGTAAACCGACCAATAGCCCTACGAACTCCTATTTCTATCTTAGGAAAATTATCAAACATGGTTTCGAAAGCAAGCTCATAATCGTAGTTCTTGTTTTTATTCGTTTGAAGTATAGTGTCTATTTCTTGAATATAACTAGCATTGTTAAAGCCAACATCTAACTTGTATTTAATGTCTTTGATACTTTTCTCTAAATGCACATTTCCTCTCAGGTCTTCCGACAGATTATCAAATAATTTTGCTGTTAAAAACTGATTGATTCTTTGAGAAGCATTTGGATTGTTTACATCAAATGCCACCGTATTTCTTACTCCTTGTATTTGTTTGTTGTAGTTTAGACTTGCAAACAGCATAATGCCTCTGTACAAGCTAAACCTGCTATAATAAATTCTTGCCGCATGAAATAGATTGTTTTCTAGCGTTTCATTTCCTTTAAAAACCGAGTTATACGATTGTAAATAAAAACGATTGGCAAATCTACTGGCATCTGAAAAAGTGGTTTTTAAATTGTAATTAACGGTAATTTTTTTCGATTTATTAAATTCAATTTTTGCTAAAAAATCGGGTAAAACCACCCATTTATTTTTAGTTGTTTGGTTTTGCTGGTTCACGCTCCAATTGTAGTTGTGCAAAAAAGCACCTTGTTTAAAAGTAAAAATACCTGTCCTAAATTTATAGTGAAGTCCTGCAAAAACATCATTCAGTTTAAAATTTACATCATTTCCAAAGCCATCAGAAGAAAAATTATTGAAGCTAAAATCATCTAATTGCTGCCTGTCTTCTGTGAAAAAATCTTCATTTAAAAATTTATTCCCGAAGGTTGTATAAATATGGTTGCTGTTATTCAGCTCCCAAAAATGTTTAAAAATAAAGTCTATCTGTTGCTGTTTGGTGTTTTTATCTTGTAAGATGCTCAGCAAGTCTTGCGCATTGTCTGCAGGAATTAAACCTTGCAAAATAGGGTTTTCGGTTTGCCAAAAAGCATTTTGAGCACTGGTATCAGAAACGCAACTAAAAACAGCAGAAAAAGTGTGCTTATCAGACTGTCTTTTGTGCCATTCTATATTTTGATTGATATAAGTTGCCACCAAATCTCTGTCTGTATCAATGGTATTTGCAGCATTGTTTACCAAAGAGAGTAAACGATTGTTATTGCTATTATTGGTTCTTTTTACTTGGGTTCTAAAATACCATTTCTCTAAAGAGTTGGGGGTATATTCGATGTTCAGGTTCCCAATACCTAAGACATTGTCTTTATGGGTACTATTGGTTCTTTGCTCTGTAAATGCATTATACTCATTAAAATCTTCTATAAAACTACTGGTATTTGTATTCGAAAAAATAAGAAATCCAGCAATGTCTAGTTTAGAAGTCGCTGTTTTAGTAATGTTCAAAGCGCCAAACTTTTGTTTGCTTACTAAGACATCATTACTTTCCATAAATTGAGAAAAAGAACCTCCTTTCCAATCAAAATTGCCACTAAAAATGGCATTTACACCTCCAGAAAAACTCATATAATCTCGAAACGTAAATGTTTTTTCGCCTGTATTATTGATGTTTCCTATAAAATTTACATTCGTTTTTGGTGCATAGTAGAAAAGGTTTGCACTGGTTTTATAAAAATCTTCATTGCCTTTTCCGGCTTCCACATCACCAAAAACAAAACGTTTTTTATCTTCTTTTAATTTGATGTTCATTGCCATTTCATCAGAATCTGTGAGTCCTTTTAAAAAAGCCACTTCGTTGTAATTGTCGATGACTTCTACATTGCCCACGGCATCTGCAGGAATGTTTTCTACGGCAAGTTTCGAGTTCCCACCAAAAAACTTTTTACCATCTACTAGCATTTGGGTTACTTTTTTGCCCTGTACCGTAACCGTTCCGTTTTTATCGACTTCAACGCCTGGGAATTTTTTTAAAACATTTTTTAGTTTTCGCTCAGAACCATCTATAAATTTAGACGTTTTGTAAGTTGTAGTATCTCCTTTAACGGTTACGGGCATCTCAATCACAATCTCATCTAAACTTTCTGAAGATTCTTTTAAAATAAAATCTTTTTGAGCGCCTTTTAAAGCTATAAATTGATAGGCTAACGGCTTATAACCCAAATAAGAAATACTAATATTAATGGTATCTCCTTTTGCCAATTGCAAACGATAAAAACCCTCGTTATCTGTAATAGCAAATTGCAAGTTTTTAGAGATATCTTTGGGTTTTGCAATGACATTTGCATACGGCATTGGATTTTGTAAACTGTCTTTTACCGATCCGCTTAATGTTACTTTCTGAGAAAACACAGAAAATGAAATAAGCAATAAAATAAATAGGAGGTTCTTTTTCATAAATAATATCAATTATTTTTAATCTCAAAATTAATTTTTTCTATTTTCATACATTTTTTTACTAAGAATATTGAATTCTTCTAAAGTTATTTTTTTCCCTTTAGAAGGTTTTTTAATCTCAACATTCTTATTCATCAAATTTATTTTAGATGCTTTAATTATTAAATTACCTTCTTGTAATTCTAATATTAAACCGGGTAAACCGTTGAATTCATTAGGACCAAAATTATAGGGTAGTTCTGTTGTATACCAAGCTATAACCTCTACTTTATTTTTTCCTTTTGAATTTTCTACCTCTTTAAAAGTGGTAGCTTTGTAACAAACATAACTATCTATTTTTTTTCTTTCTTGAGTTAATTCCCATTCTACTTGTGAAACATCAACAATAAACAGTTGCCCGTAAGCTTCTTTTTGGTTTAAAGTTTCTTTTGTTTTTTTATTTGTGTAATAAGAACCATTTCCCATCATTATTCTAGTAAAATTAATCTTTTTCTCATTTATTTTAAGTCTTTTTTCTTCTTCGAAAATAGATTCATTCTTACTAAATTTCAACTTAAAATTAATACTTTTTTGATTTTTCATATTAGAAATTATCATCTTTTTCATATTTTCCGATCCTTTAATTTTTTTAGCGATTGAATCTAATTTACTTTCATTTACTAACATATTTACTTCATAGTTTATTTCACCAGTATAAATTTGTTTTTGGCTGTATGAGTTAATACTTAATAAAAAGTAAGCATAAATAATTAAAATTTTCATTTTTTGTTTTTTGTTTTTAAAATTGAGGCACTTTGTTAGTGCCTCAATCAATTATCTAATAAGCTTTAAATTTCAATTTAAAGCTTATTCTCTTTTTTTAATTCATACAAGTATCGTATGCTGCTGCCCAAACATTGTGACGTTGTTCATATGTCATTGTACGTCCCTCTGAACTTGCCAAAGCATCAGAAAATCTTTCAGTCAAATCAGCAGACTCCCAACAACCAAATAAGGCCATATCGTTGGTTAAAGTTTCTTTGTTCGATGTTGTTGCATTCCTTAAAGTACTTCCTGTTACTAAAAATAACAGCTCCTAAAAATAGCATCTTTTTAGCCTATTCCATTAATTACCAAACACGCTTTTTTTGGCTTTTTTTATAATTTGTGTGTATTCTTTTGTTGTAACTATTTTCCCATCTTTTGGAACTTTAATTTCAAGCTCATTCTCTGGATTTAATATAATTTTAGTTGCTTTAAAAATAATTTTTCCTTCTTCTAATTCTAAAATTAAACCTGGTAAACCATATTCTCCTTTTGGCCCAAAACTAATGGGAATAGAAGGTGCATACCAAGCAATAACCTTTCCGTTACTTCTTGTGCCTTTATAGCAGCCAAACCCATTTATTATTTTGGTTTCTTGAGTTAATTTCCATTCTAAAAATGTGTTAGGATAAATAAAACATTCCCCAAGTGCTCCACAATCTTTAATTAAGTATGATTTTAAGTTGGTATTGTAATAATATTCTTTTGAACCACCACTTACTGTTTCTAGAACTTTTTGTGCCAAATCTTTATCCCCTAAACTTAATTTATCTTCAACTTTAAATAAACCCTTTCCATCAGAAAAAACTAATTTTGATTTAATGGAATTTGTATTTTGGAAGATTTTATCAAGAGATTTAACAAGACCTTTGCTCTTTATTTTTTCTCTTTTATTTGTCATGTATTCCTTTAATTTTTTACTATTAATTTCAGACTCGTAATGTATTATTCCCGAAGAATTTGATTGAGAAAAAAATCCTGTAGTAAAAAAGAAGAAAAGTAATAATTGTGTTTTTAATAAATTCATTTTAAAAGTTTTTATAGAATGCCCAGAGTTTTTGACCTCTGGGCATAAAAATTAAATAAAATTAACACCTAGCTGCGCGACATGCAGTATAAAAATTTCCGTATAACTCCATCAATTCGCCGCCTGCTCCTCTATCATCGTGATCTTCTGCCATAGCCAAGGCTCCTGCTCTTAAGTCTGCAACGCAATCGCTACAATTATTTTGTTCCAAAACTTCTGTAACTTTCATTAAATTAATAAATAATTCATCATTAGAATTCGCATTCATTAAAGTAGTTCCTGTTGCTAGCACAAAGACTAGACTTAAAATTAACTTTTTCATTATAATGTATTTTAAAACCCAATTATATTTTTAGGCTTATTTATTAATAAATATTTAGAATTTTATATGAATACACAAGTTTAAAATTCTCTAAAAACTTTTAGAAAAAGGGTTCGTTTTGCAAGACTTCCGCTGTTTGTTGTTGTTTATTTACGCATACATTTATTTAGTAATTTTTATATTTCTTAATTCCGCAAACGGAGGTTTTTTTTACTTTTGATACAATTTAAAAACGGCCAACCAAAATTGTGTTTAGCAGCACAACAAATCTTCAAAAGGTATATTTCCCTTCAAATAAAGCTGTTAAAGGTGTTTCTAATAATTTAGACGTATCGATATTCATAAGTATCGACTATTTTTATTCCTTTTTACAGCAGGGTATTTCTCTACTATTTCTTTAGACTGCTGTTTTTTATTTTATTATTACTAGTTATTGCTGACTTTTCTAAAATTTCGTCCTATTTTTCTCCGCTAATTTATAAACCTTTACTTTTTTTTAATTTTTGCATTGTTGATGATGCCATCTCATGATATTCCTTTTCAGACACCTTAATTCCTTTAATTGGTTTTTCTATTTTTATTACTTCTTTAGCATTTAACGTAATTTTTTTAGCATAGTAAATTTTCTTGTAAACCTCTAGCTCCAAAATTAAACCAGGTAAACCATCATATCCTAAAGGCCCTAAAGAAATTGGTATTTTTGTAGTAAACCAAGCAGCAATTAATTGTTTTCTCCCTTTTGTATTCACAATAATTTCTGTTGTGGCTTTGATACAATTATAACCTCCTATGTTTTTACTTTCCTTTTGTATTTTCCATATTAACTTGGGTTTGGTAATTAAAAATAATTCACCAAAAGCATTTAATTGTAAAATACGTTTCTCTTTATTATAATAAATCCCTTTATCATAAGTACTTATAGAACTATATGGATTTCTATGATTCTCTGATTCTAATATTGGTTTTAAATAAAAATAACTTTCATTATTCTTAAAGTTTAATTCAAAAACTAATTTCTTTTCTTCATCAGAAATTATTTCTCTCACTTTTAAAAATCTTCTATGTTTTTCTGGGTTTTCTTTTAATCTAATTGAATCAGTTTTCGATAAAATTTGAGTTTTAGGTTTTTTACCATAAATTACTCTACCTTTTAAATCTTGGGAAGTTACTGAGGTTATAAAAAGAAATAAAAAAGCACTTGTTAAATATATTTTCATTTTATTATATTTTTAAAATTAAAAGAGGTGACGAATCACCTCTTAAACTTATTATGTACACCAATGTGTATAATATCTATTCATCATTTCCCATTCTCTAGTCTCATCTCCACCACCTTCTTCAGTCCCAAAATCCCAAGCTTCCTGAAAACAATCTCGATCCATTGGAGTACTAGAATTAGTAGCATTCATTCAAGTACTTTCTGTTGCTAGCACAAAAACTAGACTTCATAATAACTTTTTCACTTTGGGAAATTTTATAACCTCCTTTTTATTTAGGTTCGTTATTAATAATTTTTAGATCTTTAAATGAATACACAAGTTTAAAATTCTTCAAAAACTTTTAGAAAAAGGGTTACTTTTGCAAGACTTCCTCTGTTTGTCCCGAGATACCGGGAATGTTTATTTACATAAGCATTTGTTTAAGTGATACATTTATTTAGTAATTTTTATATTTCTTAATTCCGCAAACGGAGGTTTTTTTTACTTTTGATACAATTTAAAAACGGCCAACCAGAATTGTATTTGTTAGCAGAACAAAGCTTCAAAAGAGCTATTTCACTTCAAATAAAGCTGTTAAAGGTGTTTCAAACAATGTATACGTATCGATACTTATTAGTATTAATTACTTTTTTATGACAACTTTTTATAAACTTAAAAAAAAGTTTTTAGCTACCAAAATAAAGAACCCTCCAATTCAGACTAGCTGGATTCAGGGAGTCCAAAAAGTACTGTTTTCAGGGAGTTCAAATCAGACCACAGAATACTTAATATTTTTGTGTTGGGAAAATTTTTAAGATGCAAGAAAAAGAAGAAGAAGAAGAAGAAGAAGAAGAAAAGATTTGCTGCAAAATCTAATTATGCTACAATTTTAGAAAAATTGTGGCTACCAGAAAGCATCCTGGAGTTGGCCAAAGAACCATAGTAGATCAGACTAAAATAGGTGAAAGCGGCTATTTTAAAATAGAAAATGGAAGAACTAAATTAGATTTACAAGAACTCTTTGAAGTTTTAGGGCTCTTAGAAATAAGTCCTGAAGAACTTTTAAAAGAAATCAACTACACTAAAGGCAAGGACTATAAAAAACCCAAAACTATAGTAGTTTTGGGTTTTTATTTTTTTACACGATTTTTCTAAAAAGAAAGATCGCTAGCAATAGAAGCGTACTGTGTATCTTAAATAGAAGCTTTCATAAGTTCTCTATTCATTCTTGCAATGTTGTCTAAAGAAATACCTTTTGGACATTCTACTTCACACGCACCAGTGTTTGTACAGTTTCCAAAGCCTTCTAAATCCATCTGCGCTACCATGTTTCGAACTCTGTCTGCCGCTTCCACTTGTCCTTGAGGTAAAAGTGCATACTGAGATACTTTTGCACCCACAAAAAGCATTGCTGAACTATTTTTACAGGTAGCTACACAGGCACCACAACCAATACAAGTTGCTGCATCCATGGCAGTATCTGCTGCCTTTTTAGATATCAGAGTTGCGTTTGCATCTTGCGTATTTCCTGATGTATTCACAGAAATATATCCACCTGCGTGTTGAATTCTATCAAAAGCAGATCTGTTAACAACCAAATCTTTAATTACAGGAAACGCAGCAGCTCTCCATGGTTCAATAGTAATGGTATCACCATCCTTGAACATTCTCATGTGCAATTGACAGGTAGTAACCCCTCTGTCTGGTCCGTGTGCTTCACCATTGATATACATAGAGCACATTCCGCAAATTCCCTCTCTACAGTCGTGATCGAAAGCCACAGGCTCGTCTCCAGCGTTTACTAGCTGCTCGTTCAAGACGTCCATCATTTCTAAGAAAGACATGCTTCCTGAAATTTCAGTCACCTTGTAATCAACCATTTTTCCTTTGTCTTTTGCGTCTACTTGACGCCAAATCTTAAGTGTTAAGTCCATTTTATTTAGCTTTTGGTTTTTAGTTGTTTGTTGTTAGTTTTTGTTTCCATAAACTAGCAACCTTCAACCATAAACTATATTATTTATAACTTCTTTCTTTAACCTCTATATTTTCGTATTCCAATTGCTCTTTGTGTAAAACGGCGTCTTTTGGCTCTCCTTTGTATTCCCAAGCAGAAACAAATTGGAATTCTTTAATTCTTTTTGCTTCACCGTCTTCTGTCTGATGCTCTTCTCTAAAGTGTCCACCAGCAGATTCTTCTCGCACCAAAGCATCTTTTGCAAACAACTCTCCCAATTCAAGAAAGTCTGCAACTCTTCCTGCTTTTGCCAGTTGCTCATTGTACTCCGTAGCGGTTCCAGGAACATTAACGTTCTGCCAAAAGTCTTTTCTCAAAGCAGAAATTTCTTCAATAGCAGTTTTTAAACCTTCGGTATTTCTAGACATTCCACACTTATCCCACATAATTTTTCCTAATTTTTTGTGGTAATAATCTACTGAATGTATCCCTTTGTTCTGGATCAAAAATTCTATCCTTTCTGTTACTTCTTTTTCAGCAGCTTCAAACTCTGGACTTTCTGTCGAAATTGTTCCGGTTCTAATATCGTCTGCTAAATAATCACCAATTGTATATGGCAACACAAAATAACCATCTGCCAATCCTTGCATCAATGCAGAAGCTCCTAATCTATTGGCCCCGTGATCAGAAAAATTTGCTTCCCCAATAGCATAACAGCCTGGAACGGTGGTCATCAAGTTATAATCTACCCAAAGACCTCCCATTGTATAATGTACCGCTGGATATATCATCATTGGCGTTTCATATGGATTTTGATCTACGATTTTCTCATACATCTGAAATAAATTTCCATATTTTGCCTTTACAATCGCTTGGCCTAATTCTTTTATTTTCGCTTCTGATGGATTTTGAATATTGTGAATCTTCGCTTGCTCTTTTCCATACCGCTCAAAAGAAGCCGCAAAGTCTAAATACACCGCTTCGCCCGTTGCATTTACTCCATAACCAGCATCAGAACGTTCTTTTGCTGCTCTAGAAGCAACATCACGAGGAACTAAATTTCCAAATGCAGGATATCGTCTTTCTAGATAATAATCTCTTTGCTCTTCTGTTAATTCAGTAGGTTTCTTACTTCCTTCTCGAATCGCTAAAACATCTTCCATATGTTTTGGAACCCAAATTCTACCGTCGTTTCTCAATGACTCTGACATCAAAGTTAATTTCGACTGGTAATCTCCAGATCTTGGAATGCATGTTGGGTGAATTTGTGTGTAACATGGATTCGCAAAATACGCGCCTTTTTTATGCACTTTCCAACCTGCAGTTACATTAGATCCCATGGCATTGGTAGATAAGAAATATACATTTCCATAGCCTCCAGAAGCAATGACTACTGCATGTGCAGAATGTCTTTCAATTTCTCCTGTAACTAAATTACGTGCAATAATTCCACGTGCTTTGCCATCGACAATAACAACGTCTAACATTTCATGGCGATTGAACATTTCAATCTTTCCACGTGCAATTTGACGGTTCATTGCAGAGTACGCTCCTAATAATAATTGCTGACCTGTTTGCCCTTTTGCATAGAAAGTTCTAGAAACTAAAACCCCTCCGAAAGAACGATTGTCTAACAAACCACCATAATCACGTGCAAAGGGAACTCCTTGTGCAACACACTGATCAATAATGTTTGCAGAAACCTCTGCCAACCTATAAACATTTGCCTCACGAGAACGGTAATCTCCTCCTTTTACAGTGTCATAAAACAATCTGTAAGTAGAATCTCCGTCTCCTTGATAGTTTTTTGCTGCATTGATTCCTCCTTGCGCCGCAATTGAATGCGCTCTTCTCGGAGAATCTTGGTATGCAAATGATTTTACATTATATCCCAGCTCTGCTAAAGTTGCAGACGCAGAACCACCTGCCAAGCCAGTACCTACAACAATTACGTCTATATTACGCTTGTTCGCAGGATTTACGAGATTGATATGATTTTTATACTCTGTCCATTTGTCTTGAATTGGACCTTTTGGTACTTTTGAATCTAAAGCCATAATACGATAGGATTAATGGTTAAAGTAATGGTAAACGGCGATGGTAATAAACCCTAAGGGAATTAAAATTGAATACGCCTTACCAATAGTTTGTAATATTTTCTTTCTTCCTGCGGTGCCTCCCATTGACTGGAACGCTGATGTGAAGCCGTGTGCTAAGTGCAACCCTAGCAAAACGAAAGCAAAAGCATAGGCTCCTACTCTAACCGGATTTACAAATTTTTCAACCAGCTCGTGATGGTAACGCAAACCTTCTACGCCTTCCATCGTTCCTGACCAGTCTTGTTGGATGAACTTTGTATTCATTTCTGGAAACCAAAAATCAACAAAGTGCAACCCAATAAAGGCTAAAATTGTCATTCCACTCCAAATCATATTTCTACTCATCCAACTAGAATTTGCTGCACCGTTGTTTTTAGCATACGCTACTTTCCTAGCTCGGGAATTTCTTAATTCTAATACAAAGCCCATGACAAAATGAAAAACTACAGCAAAAATTAAGATGGGCTGCAGTACAAATTGAACCAAGGGATTTGTTCCCATAAAATGAGATACTTCATTGAAAGTCTCAGGGCTTAAAACTGATAAAATATTTATTGATAAATGTTGGAGTAAGAAGAACATTAAAAAAAACGCCGAAAGCGCCATTGCTACTTTTCTTCCAATTGAAGATTTAAAAAATCCGCTCATTGTATAACTGGTTAAAATTGTGACTACAAAAATACGTCTAAACAGATCGTCTAACAAAAAAATTACAACGTTTTAGTAAATATTTAGAACAGTTTTAAATAACTTTCAATGTCCCTCAAAAAAAGAGAATGTATTTCCAAAAAAAAGATAGTGAGGTGCTCTTGTAAAAAAGCGAAAACCACACTACCTTCAATTTTATTTTTATAGCTACTCCCTATTTTATCTCAAATTCACTTTCAGAAGAACTAGTTTTCACCCTATATTTTCCTTTTAGCAAATAAAAAACACCGTTTTTGGCTGTTTCTACTGCTGCATCTTTCATTGCTTTCTCAAATGCTTTCTTGCCTTTTTTAGAAAATGAAACATCAAAAATTGCTTCATTATAGCCCTTTTTCGCAGTGACCGAAATTGCATTTACTTTTACAGCTCCTGAATAGATTTCTAAAACAACTTCTTTATCTGCATTTACATAAAAAGGAATTTTAATTTCTGGTGTGTTCGCTTTGCTCCATTGACTCCAAGAACGTCCCCATGCAGTATTTTTTTTAAGATTTTCAATTGAAAAGAGATGAATACTCTTTGCTAAGATAGCAGCATTCATTTTTTGAAGCATGGCAATATTGGCCTTGTATAAACTTCTACCGTGTGTGGCTACAATTAATTCTTTTGCTTTTGGCTGAATCACCAAATCATGCACCGCAACATTGGGAAGATTCTTTGAAAAGGCCTCCCATGAAAGCCCCCGGTCTAAGGAAGCATACAAACCATTGTCTGTTCCTACGTACAATAAATCTTCATTTTCTGAATCTTCTTTGAGCACATTTACGGCAGCTGTAGGAAGTTGATTTCCGAGATCCCTCCAATTTTGGCCGTAATCATCCGAAACATAAATATACGGAGTAAAGTCATCGAATCGATATCCATTTAAAGTCACGTAAACACGCTCTTTTTTAAATTTTGAAGCAACCACTCTAGAGATCCATAAATTTTCAGGAAATGCATCAGAGACGCGTGTCCAAGATCCACCACCGTTCTTAGTAACGTGCACATAACCGTCATCGGAGCCTGCATATAGCAACCCAAATTGAAACGGACTTTCTGATATTGAGGTCAAAGTTCCGTAAGCCACGTTTCCTTTTTTACCTCCTGCTGTTAGGTCCCCAGAAATGGTTTCCCAAGCGTCTCCACGGTTCAATGAGCGGTGCAGTTTATTTCCTCCTAAATATAGAATGTCTTGATTGTGTTTTGATAAATGAATTGGTGTTTGCCAGTTAAAACGGTATGGATTTTCTCCTAACACATGTTTTGGCTGAATGTACTTCTGAGTTTCTGCTGCTCTGTCGATTCTATAGTAATTTCCAAATTGATACCCTGTGTATACAATGTTTTGGTTTCTCTCATCTACTTGCACCTGCATTCCGTCTCCACCCATAATAGATTCGTATGGATTTTGACCTGATTGTTGCCATCCTTTATCAATTTTAGCATTGTTGTCCGCAACCCAAACACCATTGTCTTGCAAACCACCATACACCTTATAATTTTTTTGGTTGTCTGCGTATACGGAGTAAAATTGTCCCACCGCAGGATCATTCAACTTAATCCAATTTTCACCATCGTCATAAGAAAGGTTTAATCCTCCATCATTCCCATTTAAAATATGTCCTGATTTTTTAGGATTTACCCACAAAGCTTGATGATCTGAATGCACATTCTCTTTGCTGATAGACGTAAATGTTTTTCCCCCATCTTTCGATTTGATAATTGGAACTCCTAAAACGTAAATTCCGTTTTCATCCTGGAGATCTACTCTAATTTCACCAAAATAATATCCATAAGAGCTGTAGACTCCGTCTAAAAAGTAATCATGAGTTTTCTTCCAAGACACCCCTCCATCTGTTGTTTTAAAAACCTCTGCTCCAATTACTTGCGTGTCAAATAATACGGCGTTCGCATCTTCTAAATATTTCGCTAAATCAATTGGCTTTACAGAGCCCACACGCACCATTTGTTTCACATTTTCTGCCCTGTACTTCTCCTGAAATCCATTATTTTTTAAGTACGCATTTAATTTTTTATCTGCGATGTCAAGAAAATCTTTTGAAGACATGGTTTTAAAATCTTCCTTTGTTAACGCATCTGAGTGTTTTTCACTAGCATCTTTTGGCCTTCTAAATTGACTGTCATGCAAAGCATACACCGTACTTTCATTAAAAACAGCCAGTCCAATTCTACCAACACCTTCTCCTATAGGAAAGCCACTGTTGGCTCCGATTTTCACCCAAGAACTTCCGGCATCCGTACTTTTATATATCGCAGCGCTATTTCCATCCCCATCAAAACTCCAAGCTTTCCGAACCCGCTCCCAAGAGGCAGCGTACATAATATTAAAGTTTTCCGGCGCAACCGCAATATCGATCACCCCTGTCTCATTATTTATGAAGAGTGATTTTACCCAAGTTTTTCCACCGTCAACGGTTTTAAAAACACCTCTTTCTGCATTTGAAGAATACAAGTGTCCAATAACTCCTACAATTACTTCGTCTTTATTATTTGGATTGATTAGAATTCTACTCACATGGTGCGCATCTGACAGACCCACATGTGTCCAAGTTGCGCCCTTATCTGTAGATTTTAAAATTCCAATCCCCGCATACGAGGAACGAGATGAATTTTTTTCACCGGTGCCTACCCAAATAGTTCCAGCTTCCCAATCAACGGCAATATCTCCAATATTTTGCGTGCTCGCATTGTCTAAAACAGGAGTAAACGTAGTTCCGTTATTGTTTGTATACCACAAACCCCCAGAAGCATATCCCACATAAAACTCTGTAACATTCTTAGGGTTTACCGACACATCTGCAACGCGCCCACTCATGACCGTGGGACCGATATTTTTAAACGGAAGATTCTTTACTAATGAAGTCTCCCTCATAGCCGCTTTTTGCGCTAGAGACTTTTGAATCACCTCGTATTCTGTAGGGTTTTGTGCTACTAAGGACATCGAAAAGCAAAGCACTAAAGATTGGATAATAAATTTCATAAGATTTTTTTTGAATTTCAAGGGATGAAATTACTACTTGTAATCACCATATCAAAAAAATTAACACAAAAAGGTTCCTTGAGAAATATTCGGGTCTAATTTTAAAGAATGTATCTTTGTGCCCTGAAACAATTATATAAAGTTGACTTCGTAAATTACACATATGACATTTAAAGATTTAGGCCTATCCCCAGCACTAGTAAAAGCTGTTGAAGAAAAGGGATACACCAAACCATCCCCCATACAAGAAAAAGCAATTCCACACATACTAGAGGGAAAAGATATTTTAGCTTCCGCACAGACTGGAACTGGAAAAACAGCAGGTTTTACACTGCCTGTTTTACAATATTTAGTAGAAACAAAGCATCCCAAATACAGACCTTTGCGCGCGCTGGTATTGACACCAACACGAGAATTGGCTGCCCAAGTACACGATAATGTTAGAGAATATAGCAAATACGTAGACATCAAATCCACCGTTGTTTTTGGAGGTGTAAACGCCAAACCACAAATTGCAACGTTGCGAAGTGGTGTCGATATTCTAGTAGCAACTCCTGGAAGATTATTGGACTTGCATGACCAAAAAGCGCTTTCTTTTAAGCGTGTTGAAGTTTTAATTTTAGATGAAGCAGACCGCATGTTAGACATGGGTTTTGTGAGAGATATCAACAAAATTATTAGTTTTATGCCTGCAAAGCGTCAAAACTTAATGTTCTCTGCAACCTTTTCAAACGATATTAAAAAGTTGGCCTCGGGAATTTTAAGAGACCCAGTTTCCGTAGAAACGGCTCCTCAAAATTCAACTGCTAAAAAAGTTACCCATAAGGTGTATAAAGTTGACAAAAACAAAAAAACAGAATTTACCATAAAACTAATCAAAGAGGGGAATTGGAATCAAGTTTTAGTCTTTACGAGAACAAAACACGGTGCCAATAAGCTGACAGAGAAATTAATAAAAGCTGATATTTCTGCCGCTGCTATTCATGGAAATAAAAGTCAAGGTGCAAGAACCAAAGCACTAAAAAACTTTAAAGATGGAAGTATTAAAATTTTAGTCGCTACAGATATTGCTGCTCGTGGATTGGACATTCCTTTATTGCCACATGTTGTTAATTTTGAGTTGCCAAATGTACCAGAAGACTATGTACACAGAATTGGAAGAACAGGAAGAGCAGGAGCGGCAGGAGAAGCAATTTCTTTGGTGTGTAGTGAGGAAAGTGAATACCAAAGTGAGATTGAAAAATTACTGAATGAAAAGCTAAAATCGACCATCGTTGCTGGTTTTGAGCCCACAGATACAGATCCTCCAAAGAGAGCTGCTTCACAGAGCAAAGGTTCTTTTGGTAAGAAAAATAAAGCAGACGGAAATAAACCAAAGAGCAAACCGCACTTTAAAGGAAATAAACCCTCAGAGCCTTCAGGCAGGGGAAGAACGAGTGCTCCAAAAAAGAAGCGTTACTAAACCGTTCTAACCAATTCAGATTTACACAACCCTTTGCCGTTTTTAACAACCGGCAAAGGGTTTTTTATTTTTAGACAGCCACACCCTTCTTTTAAGTTCGTATTAATTATTCCTACCTTTGCTGCTCAATAAAAATGACCCCAAATGAAATATCATAAAATAGAACGTCAGTTATTTGTAAAAAATCGGAAAAACTTTACTTCGCAAATGAAGCCAAAAAGTTTAGCTGTTTTTAATTCTAACGATATTTATCCCATCAGTGCAGACAGCACATTGCCCTTTGAACAACACAGAGATATTTTTTACCTAAGTGGTGTAGATCAAGAAGAAAGTGTTTTGGTGTTATTCCCTGACTGTCCGAATGAAAATTTACGAGAAGTCTTATTTGTAAGAGAAACCAACGCGCACATTGCAGTTTGGGAAGGTGAAAAGCTAAACAAAGAAGCTGCTTTTGAAACGTCTGGGATTAAAAAAGTGCTGTGGCTGCAAGATTTAGACAAAGTATTGTTTGAGATGTCTACCTATTGCGATACTTTTTACATCAATACCAATGAGCATTACAGAGCCAACGTAGAAACAGAAACGCGCGAAGATCGTTTTATAAAAAAACTGTTGCTCAAATACCCCGCCCATTCCGTGGCAAAAAGCAATCCTATTTTACAAAAATTACGCGCAGTCAAAGATCCTATTGAATTGAAACTCATGCAAAATGCGTGTGATATCACAGAAAAAGGATTCCGTAGAATTTTAAACTTTACAAAACCCGGTGTTTGGGAATATGAGATTGAGGCAGAATTAATTCACGAGTTTATGAAAAACCGTTCAAAAGGTTTTGCATACACGCCAATTATAGCGTCTGGAAATAACGCCAATGTCCTGCATTATACAGTAAACAATCAGCAATGTAAAAGTGGAGATTTAATTTTATTAGATACCGCTGCAGAATATGCCAATTACGCTTCCGATATGACACGAACAATTCCTGTTTCTGGCAAATTCTCAACGAGGCAAAAAGAGGTATACAACGCTGTAAACCATGTAAAGAACGAAGCAACTAAAATGCTAGTCCCAGGCAACTTATGGAAAGAATACCACGAGGAAGTTGGAAATTTAATGACCTCAGAACTTTTAAAATTAGGTTTATTAGACAGGTCTGATGTTCAAAATGAAGATAAAAATTGGCCTGCATACAAGAAATATTTCATGCACGGAACTTCTCACCATATTGGCTTAGATACGCACGATTACGGATTGTTATATGAAAAAATGGAAGCAAACAACGTCTTTACAGTAGAACCCGGAATTTATCTTCCTAAAGAAGGTTTTGGAATTCGCTTAGAAGATGATGTTGTGATTCAAGAACAAGGAAATCCTTATAATTTAATGGGAAACATTCCTATTGAAGCAGAAGAAATTGAAGATCTTATGCAAAGTTAATCTTGCAATAAGGAATCTAAAAAGCGCGTTGAAAAACGTGCTTTTTTTATGCCAAAGAATTGATGAAAAGAATAGTTTTACTATTGAAAGTTTCTGGCTGTTCTACATTGACTACGTGGCCACAGTTGGCAATGACAAAAAGTGAAGACGTTACGTGTTCTGCAACAATGTTTCTAATTGAAGGTAAAAACAAATGGTCTTCCGCTCCCATAACATACAACGTGGGAATTTTAATATCTTTTGTTCTAAAAAAGCGCAACAAAGGATTGATTTCTGACGTTAGCTTAAACCAGCGAATGAATTCTTTCTGATATAATTTTTTCGCTTCATTTACAAATAATAATCTAGATTTCTTGTGGTTTTTCTTCGGCATAATAATAAATGCAAAGAGCTTGTATAGAAATATATACGGCACTACAGACTTAAAAATATTGCCAACTTTCATGAGCACTTGAGAACGAAAATCCATCTTTATAATGGCACCACCCATAATCATACTCTTCACCAACTCTGGTCTTTTCTCCGCTAAATTCCGTATTAAGATCGTTCCTAAAGAAATACCAATAAAGTGAGATTTTTCAATTTTCAATGCATCAATAACCTCTACAATGTCTGCTGTAATAGAATCAAATGTATATTTTACTTTAAACGTATCCTTTAGCTTTGGCTTGCTATTTCCGTGGCCTCGTAAATCTAAAATTAAAACATTGAAATGCTTTTTAAAATCACGCACCTGCTTATACCAAATAGAACTGCTACCTCCTGCTCCATGAACAAAAGTTACCCATTCTTTAGATGTGGTATGTGGATAAGAATAATAGTTTAACAATAGTGTGTTTTTGGTAATACAATACAAAAATAGGACTTTTATTTGTTAGAACGACTACTTCTACATTTTAGAACCTTTTTAGTCAAAAATTTGTGAATGATCCATATTCATTAATATCAATTCTTTTTTATTCGCTGACACTTTCCTTTTTTTTAAAATACGCAACTGCAAAAAAATGAATGGCCATTCGCTGCATTACAGTATTGAATAAAAAATAAAAGAAGAACTTTCACTTGTGCTTTATTTGAAACAAAAAAGGAGACAAACATCCCTGTCTGTCTCCTTTTAACACAAAACGAATTACTTTAGTATCCTTCACAAAATACTATAGAATTGTTTTTTCTAATGCAACGCTTACCTTAAAATATTCGAGCTCCTTATAAAGCCTGCGCCTCAGGAAAATCTATCGCAACCTCAATCGCATTGTTAAAGTAATTGGTGATTGTAATTTCTCCAATAATTAAAATAGCATCGGCAAGGCTTCCCTTTGTATACCCTTGTGCATAAAAATTCTCTAAAATTGCTACTGTTGCTGCGCCTTTATTCTCCGCAGTATACTTTGCAAGTTTCACCAAAGCGTCTAATTTAGGGTCAAAAGAAGCTGTACCCGCTCTTAATTCTAAAATTTCTTCTTCAGAAAAACCATTCATTTTTCCCATTGCAGAATGCGCAGCCAAACAATATGTACAATCGTTTATCTGACTTACCACTAGGTTAATTACTTCTTTTTCTTTTGCTGAAAAACTTGTTTTTGAACTCCCAAAAGCTAAAAAGTTACCCAAAGCGGTATCACTATGTGCAAGCGAAGCGTATACGTTGGGCACAAAGCCTAATTTTTTTTCAATTTGAGTGAAAATTACTTGATTATCTTCTGATACTTCGTTCTTTGTTGGAACATTAAATGTACTCATAATTACTTTTTTTAATTAATTTATTGATTATACGGTCCCTTTTTTATGGACTGCTGTCTACATATCAAAACGCCGTTTTCGTGGTCTTTGATTATAACAACTGAAATACCCAAACAATTTAAACCCTCTGAATTTTGTGGTTTTTTATTTATCTATTTGTTTGCTTAGGATTCTAGTGTTTATAAAATAGGTGAACACTAACTTAAAAACGCATTGCCTTAATAGATTACAAAGATACAACCAATACCGCCTATTAAAGGTGGACAAAAGTTCCTTCTATTTGGACAAAGAGTCTTATTTGACCAAAAAACACTTCATGAATTGCATTGCAAGTTTGTATTCTTTTTTGACTGCCTGTAAAAAGTGTGTTTTTCAATGTACTACGAAATACCAAAGCTTCATTAAAAGGATTGCCAATTTCTATTCTATCCAAACGAAAGGCGCTTCTATTAAAAACTTTAGACATCAAAAATGCCCTGACAAATTGAGGTATCAAGGCATCTAAAATGTAAAAAAATGAGTTTGATTAAAATCCATAACGAACACCACACAAAATAGCTCTCGGCGGCATAGGAACAAATCCCGATTCTATGTACGCTGCATCAAATATATTGTTCGCTGTAACGGTTAAGCTTAAAGTCTTAAGCGCTACAATTAAAGAAGCATCCAACACATTATAACTGGTCCCTACAGCGCGCTCTGCGTACCTATAGATAATATTTTGGCTAACGTTTTTAAATAATTTACTGGTAAAGCGTGTGATAAATTGATGCTTTAAGGTGTTTAAAGAGTACCTTGACAATTCTTTGTTTTGATCTAAAATATCGTCATCTAAAAAACTGTACCCGAAAGATAAGCTCTGATTAAAATCGTTAATTTTAAAGCGATACGCAGTATTAAACTCAAAACCTTTGGTGTTTACCTTTGTAATATTTGTAGCAATAAACATAGCATCTGTATTGTTCGTTCGCACATAATCGATTAAATTATTGGCATCTCTATTAAAAAAGGCAAAGGAACTCGTAAATCGAGTTGAGTTGTATTTTAATCCAATTTCTTGTGCGAACGCTTCTTCTGGTTTCAAATTGAGATTCCCACTCGTACTTGCATCTTTATAGTACAAATCCGTATAGGTAGGAATGCGATACGTAACTCCCACATTCCCATACGCTTTCAAATTGTCTGTTAACACAATCCCCAAATCTAATCCTGGAAACGCATGAAATTTAAAATCAGAAAAATAGGTAACCGCCACACCTGGAGTTACATCGATTACACCATCTGCAAATTTAAAACGGTGCTCTAAAAATAAATTTGCCATTGTCCGACTTCTATCTCCTAAATTATTACTACTTATAGAAACTTTAGAAATATCAACTCCAAAACCTGTGACCCCATATCTCGAAGTATAGGCAGCATTTGCCTCCACACCTGTCTTATTCGTAATCTGTAAATTTCGATAAAAACTTGGATCGTCTCTTTTCAGCAAGAAAATATCCTGGCCTCTTTTCCAGTATATCCTAGGAGTAATTTTTAATTTATCAGTTTTAAAAGTTGTTGAAATACCAAATAAACTGTTTTGCGTTTCTTCATACTCATTAAACCCAAAGGCTTCAGGTGTATAAAAATTTTGTGCACCAAATTTTTTATCGAAAAAAGTAGCCACAACTTCTATCGCTTGCTTTTCCTTATTAAAAACTCCTTTAAGGAAATAGTTATAATTGTTATAATCAGAATTCTCTCGATATCCATCTGAGGTAAGTGCCCCTACGTGCGCAATTATCGAAGTGTTTTTAAATTCTTTTCCAATTGTCACAGATCCATTTAATTGTCCAAAAGAACCCCCTTCTATATTTGCGGAAACCGTATTTGACAACTTCTTTTTAGTGACAATATTGATAGCACCTGTAAATGCATTTTGTCCGAAAACTCTTGCTGCAGGTCCTTTAATAATTTCTATTCTTTCAATTACTTCAATCGGCAACGCAGCATTCATGGTATGGTGACCTGTTTGCGAATCATCCATTTTAATTCCATCAATTAACAATAATGTCTGATCAAAACCGCCTCCTCTAATATACAAATCAGCCTGACCTCCACCAGTACCTCTTCTTCTAATGTCTACACCTGCCACTTGTTGCAATATGTCTGCAACATTGGTTGCAGCACTATTTTTTATATCCTGTGTAGTAATCACAGTTATCGTTCTCGAATTCTCTTTGAACGGCAAATCAATCCGTGTCGATTTGATTACAATGGTGTCTAATTCTTGTGGCGTCTTATTTTCTTGTGAAAATAGATTTAGGTGCAACATCAAAATCGCACACATTATTAAGGTACTTCGCATCATTTTAATCGTTTTTAGTATTTAAAAGCAGTGCAAAAGTGGTAACTTTCCGGACGACTAAACTAGTCCAGTTTCAAAATGATAGATAGTCCGGTTAATATCGTATTCAAACAATTAATTGATTTTGACAAATCAATGCCTCAACCTGTTTACATCCAAGTTTCACAGCAAATTGTAAATGCCATACAACGAAAATATCTCGCTACAGGAACAAAGTTACCTGGGACACGGATATTGAGTGCATTGTTAAAGGTGCATAGAAATACCGCCGTGGCAATCTACGAGGAACTAGCGGCCCAAGGTTGGGTAGAAATACTGCCCAATAAAGGAACTTTTGTTTTAGAAACCGCCCTAAACACGACAAAAATAAAAGCAGCTTCACAAAAAATAGCCAAAGCATATAGCTACGCTACAACCACGGGATTTCCGTTTCAAAAATCATTTCATTTAGCGTCTACGCTTCCAGTAACTACTGCAAAATATAGCATTAACGACGGTAAACCAGATGTACGCTTGCACCCTGTGCATCAATTTACAAGATGGTACAGTGCTGCTATGAAAAGAAAAACATTGATAAAAAAATGGAACAGACCCAGCGAACTTTCTCATTCTATCTTTCAAACACAGCTGTGTAACTATTTAAATGCCACGAGGGGGTTTCACATACGCCCACAAAATCTCATAAGCACGCGGAGCACAGAAATGAGTTTGTACATCGTATCTCAACTATTGATAAAACAAAAGGATGTTGTTTTAGTTGGCGATTTAAGTAATTACGCTGCCAATATGATTTTTCAACAAGCGGGTGCGAACATCAAAACTATTCCTGTAGATGCAGATGGTTTAGATATTGAATACATTAAAAAACATTTTATAAAAAATAGCATTCGCTGTGTGTATATCTGTGCACATCGCGATTACCCAACAACTGTAAAATTAAGTGCAGCGCGTCGCTTGGCGTTATTGCAGCTTGCAAAAGCCTATGGATTTGCTGTTATTGAAGATGATTACGATTATGATTTTCAGTTTGAAGGCTCTCCCATGCTGCCCATGGCAAGTGCAGACGGAAACGGAATGGTTATCTATCTAGGAAAGCTAGGGCAATCACTATTTCCCAGTTTTCAAACAGGTTTTGTCGTTGCTTCAGAAGACCTCATCTCTGAAGCAAAAAATTATTTACAGTTGCTCGATAAACAGGGCGATTTTATACAAGAACAGATGCTGTCTGAATTAATTATTGAAGGTGAAATTTCTCGCCTTATGAAAAAAAATGTGGTCCACTATAAACAAAGACGCGATGCATTATGTGGACTTTTGAAAAAAAGCTTTTCAGAAATTTCACATTGGAAAATTCCTGCTGGTGGCTTATCTATTTGGTTACAATTTGAGCCAAAAATATCCTTGGTGAAATTGGCTGAAGAAGCCGAAAAAAATAATTTGTTTCTACCCAAGACGATTCTATATCAGAATAAAAACACCTGTGCCATTCGCTTCGGTTTTGGTCATTTAGACACTGAAGAAATGACCTGTGCAATTGAAAAATTAAAAAGCGCATACACCAAACTAATTGTAAATATTCCTAAAGATTGACTGTATCTCTTTGAAACAAAACAAAGGTCATTAAACTATTAAATTATTATTTTAGGGTATTTTATTATTGTTTATCAATAATTATTATATATTTGTCGACTACAATAAAAAAGATGAAAACAATAAAAACTTTAAAAGTAGCGATCCACTTGTTATTTTTTGGACTCATAACCGTCTTTTTTTCGCAACTACTATTTTGGTGCGCAGTCTATTTTTTTAACGACCCGCTACCGCCGCTCTTGCAAAACTTTAAAATGATCTTTAATCCAGTATTTTTTAATTGGCAAACTTTAATAGATCCATTTACAAATGCACTAAATTTTGTTCTCTTTATTGTTGCTGTATATTACTTAAAAAAAAGCATGGCCTCCTTTGTAAATTCTCTCTTTTACACCGCAAGCGTAATAGTTAACTTAAAAAAGGCAGGGAATATATTTGTCTTTATTGGGGTTTCTATTATTCTCATTCAATTTTTATCAGGTATTTATATCTTAAACACAACTCAAAATATTGTAAAAATGAACTCATTATTTGCGCGCTCTAGCCTAATTATTGCTGCTTTTGATTTAAAAAGCATCTTTTTAATGATTGCAGGATTATTCCTTCTTTTATTTAGTGCAAGTTTTATGATTGCTAGAAAACTGAAACAAGAAAATAACCTCACCATATAACTATGAAAAAATTATCTCTTTTAAAAGCGATTGTAGATCTACTTTGGATTTTCTCTACGCCAATAATACTGATGCTACTTGGCTTATCTTTTGCAATTTTCTTTGTCGACCCTAGTGAATTCAATATTAAAATAAATACAATCAATTTTAACGAAAAAGATCTACTGTCAAAAGTATTATTTGCCATCTCTTCGCTAAATTATTTATTAATTATTGCCGCCTTGTATTTCTTTAGAAAAGTATTACACTACTTCACAAGAATAAAAATCTTTGAAGAAACAGTCCTTAAACTATTTCAAAAAATAGGAAACCTTTTAATGCTCTCTGGCTTTATTTCTCTGTCTATATCTATAATTGGTGAAATTTATTTTAAACAAAAAATAACCTTGGCGTTTGGCTTAAATCAACATTTAGTAATTATCTGTTTGGGCTTATTCTTTTTAGTTTTAAGTGAAATATTCAAAATAGCGATATCAACAAAACAAGAAAACGATTTAACAATATAATATGCCAATCATTGTAAACTTAGATGTAATGCTTGCCAAACGCAAAATGAGAAGTAAAGAATTGGCTGAAATTATGGGGATTACAACAGCAAACTTATCCATCTTAAAATCTGGGAAAGCAAAAGCAATTCGCTTTTCCACTTTAGAAGCTATTTGCAAAACTTTAGAATGCCAACCCGCAGATATTCTAGAGTATATAGATACTTAATTTAAATTTCGCTTTTCGATAAAAAAGCGCTTTAGAATTTGCGAGCATTCATTTTCTAGAATTCCACCAATTACTTTTGTCTTTGGATGCAATGTGGTCTGCAAATTTTTAAAACCCCTTTCTGGTTCAGAAGCGCCGTATACGATCTTACCGATTTGGGCCCAGTAACTTGCTCCCGCACACATTTGACAAGGTTCTAAAGTGACATACAAAACACATTCTTTCAAGTATTTTCCACCCAAAAAATCTGCTGCCGACGTAAACGCCTGCATTTCTGCATGTGCAGTAACATCATTTAAAGTCTCTGTTAAGTTGTGTGCTCTTGCTATTATTTGATCTTTTAATACAATTACAGCTCCCACTGGAATCTCACCTTTATCAAAGGCATTTTCAGCTTCTTGAAAAGCTTTTTTCATAAAATAAATATCGTCAAAAGGCTGTATCATATCGAGTACGTTCTTAGAAACAAAATTAAGTAAAATATTTCCAATAGATTTAAACTTATTCTTTCGCCATTTTGCTAACCTAAAAATTGAAGTTGTATTTTTGTCCTAAGATGCACACTTTGTTAGACCACATATCGAACCCAAAAGATTTAAGAAAATTAAATCCTATACAATTGCCAGAATTGGCGAAAGAATTGCGGGAATTTATTATCGACATTGTGGCTACAAAAGAAGGCCATTTAGGCGCAAGCTTAGGAGTTGTAGAGCTCACAATTGCACTACATTATTTGTTTGATACTCCAAACGACCTGTTGGTGTGGGATGTAGGACATCAAGCATACGGACATAAAATTTTAACAGGAAGAAAAACTGTTTTTCATACCAATAGACGCTTGAATGGAATTTCGGGCTTTCCCTCTCGAAAAGAAAGTCCCTATGACACTTTTGGTGTGGGACACTCTTCTACCTCTATATCAGCAGCATTGGGAATGGCAATTGCTTCTAATCTAAAAGGGAACACAGAAAAACAACACATTGCTGTTATTGGCGATGCTTCTCTTGCCAGTGGAATGGCTTTTGAGGCACTCAACCATGCAGGAGTTTCCAACGCCAACTTGCTTATTATTTTAAATGACAACGCCATTGGTATTGACCCTTCTGTGGGCGCTTTAAAAGAGTATTTGACACGGGTGAAAACCGATCGCAAGCTTGCGGCACAAAACAACATTATCAAAGCGCTAAACTTCGATTATTCGGGACCTATAGATGGCCACAATTTACCCAAACTACTCGCAGAGCTCGCACGCTTGAAGGGAGTTAAAGGACCTAAATTCCTGCATGTTATCACCACCAAAGGAAAAGGATTACAACAGGCTGAAGACGACCAGGTGACCTATCATGCTCCCGGAAAATTTGACAAAATATCAGGAGAACGGATTCAGAAAGTTGCGAGTTTATATACCAAATATCAGGATGTCTTTGGAAAAACAATTGTGGAACTCGCGGCAAACAACGAAAATATTGTCGGCATTACACCTGCAATGTTAACCGGAAGTTCCTTAAAACTTATGTTAGAGGAGTTTCCGAAAAGAACTTTTGACGTTGGAATCGCAGAGCAACACGCGGTAACCTTAGCAGCAGGCATGGCAACACAGGGTCTAATTCCGTATTGCAACATCTATTCTACTTTTTTACAACGTGCTTATGATCAAGTAATTCACGATGTTGCCCTTCAAAACTTGCCAGTAATTTTCTGTTTAGATCGTGCGGGGTTGGTTGGAGAAGACGGCGCTACGCACCATGGTGTTTTCGACTTGGCCTACTTGCGCAGCATTCCTAATTTAATTGTTTTTGCTCCCAGTACTGAAATTGAGCTGCGCAATATTTTATATACCGCACAACTAGGGTTAAAAAGCCCAATTGCTATTCGTTACCCAAGGGGAACGGGTGAAATTATAGACTGGCAAAAACCTTTTAAAGAAATTGAAATCGGGAAAGGAGTCGCATTAAAAAAGGGAAATAAAATAGCAATACTTTCCATTGGAACAATTGCTAGAAATGTTTCTACAGCAATCAATTTAATGAAAGACCCATCTGAGATAGCGCACTTTGACATGCGTTTTGTAAAGCCTCTAGATACCGCATTATTACACCAAATTTTTAAGAGCCATACAACCATATTTACAGTTGAAGATGGTATAATAAAAGGAGGTTTTGGAACGGCTGTTCTAGAATTTGCATCAGAGAACGAGTATTACAATAAAGTTAGAGTTCTCGGAATTCCAGACAATTTTATAACACATGGTAGTATTTCTGAACTTCAAAATAAAATCGGCTTAGATCCAAATAGTTTAGCTGTCCTATTCTCAAAAGCATAAAAAACGCCAAATTCGGCGTTTTTTTAGATACATAATCGTTATTTTACACTTACATAGGAAAGAAGTTTACCTTTTTTTTCGTTAATATTATTTTGAGATACTTCCGTTTTTCATGCATTAAATAACAAATTACAGCTTCGTTCTCTTTTAAATTGAACGGTGTTTTTTGCTCAGTATTTTCAAAAATCTTAGATGTAGTGTTGGTATCAAACGCTAATTTATTAGCAGTACTTTTTTCTTTAACATATGCCTAATATGTACCTAAACCTTGACGTTTAAACTTCGCATATTTCTCTTTAAAATAAACACCCAGAATCTTTACATCCTTTTTGTCAAGACTGCTGCTTTTATCGATTGTTAGATAAATATTATATGCAGAATTTCCTCCTCTGATACCAGAGGGCACAAACTTAAAATAAGATTCACTAAAGCTCAAAGTGGATTTCTTTTCTAACTTGTACGTGTTTGCGCAGCCTATCAACACAAGTAAAAAACAATATTTTAAAATATGTGTTTTAATCATGCCGTTTATTAATTTTTTATGAACTTGAAATTCTGTTTTTTACCATCTATATTTAAATGAATAAAATAGACTCCAGAGTTTAAATTTTCAACATCAATTGTTTTGTTTTTAACGTTTCCTTTTTTTACTATTTTTCCAGTAGTATCAGAAATGTAATACGTTACATTCTTACTTAACTCAATGGCAGTGCTTTGTAAATTTAAATCCTTTTGAATAGGATTTGGATAGAAGGATATCCCCATTTCAGGGGTATTAAAATCATTTGTAGCAAGTGTGCTTCCTACTGTACTTTCAAACATTCCATTGCCGTGCGTTCCTATTAAAAGTGTATTGTCTGATGGTCTGTAAACCAAACCACTAATTAAAACAAGTCCGATACTGTTCTATCCCTCCATTTCCCAATCTTTACTGGTAGGGTCTGATGAACTAAACAAACCTCTTGCAGTTCCCACCAGATAAACAGTCTGAGAACCAACTTGTATTATTGCAGCAGAACGAATTGAATGTGCCGATAAGTTTCTTTCTACCAAAGTCCAACTTGGTGCTGTTGATGTTGCATTGGTGGTTAAAAAGATGTTGTCAATTCCATAATTTGCATATACTGCTAAAACGATATCAGGGTTTGTTGGATGAATTGCACCTTGAGGTGTTACTTTTGTCTAACTTGCGCCACCATTCGTAGTTCTAAACATACGCTACTTACGCCACCTGACAGCATTGTATTACTGGTAAGATCAGAAATGTCTACTGAAAAAGCTCTTGTTCTTCCTCCTAAATTTGAAGGACCTCTGGAAATAAACGACATCAAAGCTTCCTTTTTGTGACTGTTTTTCCGCTTTAATTTAAAAAATGTATTGTACCCTTTTCTTTATTCTTGAGAAAGAACCTCACCCTTGATTGGGTTCTTCTGCATATTCAATTCAAACTTTTCTCTTTCAATAGCATACAATTGGCTCGCATTGTTTGGCTTTAATTTAAGCTTAAGCTTGCCCTCTGGAGTTATAATAAATGATTGATTCTCCTCCGTTTGGAATTTGACGTAGAAAACACAAATACCGATTATTGTAGCAAATATGGACAGTACTTTTTTCTTCACTATTATGATTTTCTCAACCTAGTTTAGTACTGAATTGATACGCAGTTAACATTAACTAATATTTCCTGTTAATTTTTTGTGCATTCGGATGGCATAGCTGTCAGAAATTCTTGAAACATAACTGCAAACCTGCATAATTCTGTCATACAACTGAACCGATTCTGTTTTGTATTCTTCTGGCAATAAGTTTAATACTAAATCGTCAAAATTAGACGCATTCCCATCAAATTTATTATTTAAAGCGGTCACAAATACATCTAATAAATCTGCAATAATTCGGTAGCCAGCCACTTCTTTTTCTACCACCTCTTTACTTTTGTAAATTTTATCGAAACTTATTTTTAGTATGTCGTTTATTTGTGCTTCATACTTACACTTCTCGAGTAAAGATTTTTCAAAAGCGCCCTCTAAAATAGCTTCTTCATTTGCTAAAAAGATAGTTACAGCCTCATTGATTAGCACACCAATTGCCAAAGCACGCAAATAGCTCACCCTGTCAGTTTTATGTTTTAGTGAATGATATTTTTTGCTATCAATCGTATCTTTTACTAACTTAATCATGTATTCTAAAGCAAACTCTTCTTCAATTAAGCCTAGGTTGATCCCGTCTTCAAAGTCGATAATTGTATAACAAATATCATCTGCAGCTTCTACTAAATACGCCAAAGGATGTCTGTGAAAAGAAATTGCTATTGTTGATTTTTGCAACATTCCTAGATCTTTTGCTACGTCTAAAAACTCTTTTTTCTCCGATTGAAAAACCCCATATTTTTTATCTGCAATATGTGTTGTAGGTTTTTTCGGAAGACTTTCTTTCGGATACTTTAAAAAGGCTCCTAGAGTTGCATAAGACAGACGTAGACCACCAGAAACTCCTTCTCTAGATTCTGTTAATATTTTAAATCCGTTTGCATTTCCCTCAAAATCGATGAGATCTTGGTATTCATTTTTTGAAAGCTGTGTTTTGTATTTTGCACCGTTCCCTGTTTTGAAATACTCGCCAATTGCTTTTTCTCCAGAATGTCCAAAAGGAGGATTCCCAATATCGTGCGTTACAGAAGCAGCGGCAACAATGGCGCCAAAATCATTAAAAGTATACCCTAAAGTTGCTAAATTTGGGTAGCGTTCTAACAACACTTTACCCACTCTTCTTCCTAAAGTTCTTCCCACCACAGAAACTTCTAAACTGTGTGTCAAACGCGTGTGTACAAAATCAGTTTCAGACAACGGAATTACCTGTGTTTTGTCTTGCAAGCTTCTAAATGCCGATGAAAAGATAATTCTATCAAAATCTACATCAAAACCCAGACGGGTTTCATCTTGTGCGATTCTTTCGCGTTTTTGTGTGTCGCCAAAGCGCTTTAAAGAGAGGAGTTGTTCCCAATTCATAATTGTGTCTTTTTAGTAATGCAATTCTTATTCTTAAATTTAAGAGCAAAAAATAATAGAAAGAACGAAAATACAAAAAAAGAGAAGCCTTCCGACTTCTCTTTTTTATCTACTTTTAATAAAAAATAATCGTAAAGATTATCCCTCGCAGGTTGCGCAGTCTTTCTTTTGTTTAAATTTTTGCGCTGCATTCATACTGTGTTGGTAATACATCGATTTTACACCTAACTTCCAAGCTGTAATATAGACATCATTTACCTCTTTAATTGGCATGTCTGGGTGCACCATTATATTTATAGATTGCCCTTGATCTATGTGATTTTGTCTATTTGCCGCCTGGTATACAATTACCTTTTGATCTATTTCTGAGTAGGTTTTAAACACCTCTTTCTCTGCATCTGTTAAGATTGCTAAATGCTGCACAGAACCGTCGTTGTCTCGAATACTTTTCCAAACATCTGAAGTGCTTTCACCTTTATCTTCTAATAACTTTTCTAAAACAGGATTCCGAATGGTTGTTTTTATCTTCGCTATATCTTTTACATAAATATTAGACCATATTGGTTCTATACCCTGTGATACTTGTCCTAGAATAAATGCAGATGACGTTGTTGGTGCAATCGCATTTAAGGTTGTATTGCGTCTTCCATACCCTTTTAGAACTGCTGGTTCCCCATACAATGTTGCCATTTCTTCTGACGCTTTGTATGATTTTTCTTTAATCACCTTAAAGATCTCTGTATTTAAATCATAGGCCTCTTGACTATCAAAAGCAAGCATTTTAGACTGTAACAGTGAATGCCAACCAAGAGCTCCTAAACCGAGTGCTCTATTGTCTTTTGCAAAATTGTATGCTTTTTCCATAAAACGAAACGTAAATTGATCGTCTCTTTTCGAGGAATCTTTATATACCTCTAACTTTGTAATGAATTCTTCCATTACTGCATCTAAAAAGTAAGCAAGTGTTTCTACTGCATCTGTATCTTTCCACTCTTCATAATGCACCAAATTAATCGAAGACAAACAGCATACAAAAGACCAATCGTCATTAGAAGGTAACATTATCTCTGTACACAAGTTACTTGCATAGATCTCATGGTTCTTGTCTTTATAGACATCTACCGTTCCGTTGTTTGCATTGTCTCTAAAAAGAATATATGGATATCCAATCTCTCCTCTTCTCTGTAATATTTTTGCCCAAATACTTCTCTTTTCTACATCACCAGCAATCATTTCTTCCATCCATTGGTCACTTACAGTGACACCGTGGGTTAATTCTTGGATTGGATTTCCTTCTGTTCCTATCTCTAAAAACTCTTTAATATCTGGATGATCTACTGGCAAATATGGAGAAAAACGTCCACGTCTTACAGAACCCTGACTCACAACATCTACCATTTTTTCAAACAACTGCATGATATGAACAGATCCAGATGAAGAACCGTTATTTTTAACATCTGCACCTCTCTTACGCAATTTACCAAAGTAACCAGAAGTACCACCTCCTAATTTAGACATCATACCAACTTCTGACTGCGAATATAAAATATCTCCCATGTCATCTGCCACGTGCGAACCAAAACAACTAATAGGCAGACCTCTTTTCTTTCCAAAATTAGACCAAACTGGTGATGATAACGAGTAATAACCCGCTGCCATATACTTATAAAATTTATCCGAAAAACCCTTCATTTTTAGAATACCTTCTGCATTATCTGCGATCTCGCGTATTCTTTCTTCTGGCGTTGTCTTCCCCGTCAAATAACCCGACTCTAAAAATTTACGACTATTTTCTGTCAGCCAACTGATTTCTGGTTCCTTTGTTTTTTCTAAAATTTCTTTTCTAGCGCTATTATTTGCTTGAATTAATTTTTCGTGCTCGGTAAGATCGGTGGTCTTTAGTTCGTTTGGATTCATAATTTAAAATAAGTCGTCGCTGGTTATACTCTTCGTTCTTTTGCTATAGTTGATGGATCTTTTTACGAAAAAATCTCCGTGTTTAGTTCCTATAATTTCGTCGTCAAACCAATCTGTTTGGGCTAATAAAGTTGCATCGATTTCAAATATTTTTGCAATTCCTATACTTCCTAACGATTTGTTAAATCTATTTTTTATAAATTCTTTGATTACATTTTTAGGCAAAAAGTCCAATTCTCCTTTTTCAAAAATCCAATCAATTATTTTGCTCTCAGAAATAAATGCTTCTTCACACATTTCTTGAACCATTAAACTATGGTCTTCGTCAAACCAGTCTGGATTTTCCTCTTTGATTATTTTAATAATATCGATACCGAAATCTCCATGTATCTGCTCTTCCTTTGAAGTCGCCTCTACCACGTTCGAAATTCCTTTTAAGACATTTTTATGCTTATTAAAAGCCATGATAATCAAAAACTGAGAAAACAAAGAGACATGCTCGATAAAGAGAGAAAATAGAATTATAGATTCCGAAAATTCTTTGTTGTCTTCACTTTTAACATTTTTTAAAGCACCTTCTAAATAATTCACCCGTCGCATCATAACAGGATTCTTCTTTAAGTTTTCGAACTCGTTGTTCAACCCTAAGATCTCTAACAAATGAGAGTATGCATCATGATGACGCACTTCACTTTCTGCAAACGTAGAACCTACTGCACCGATTTCTGGCTTGGGCATTTTTTTATAAATATCTCCCCAGAAAGTTTTAACCGCTACCTCTATTTGAGAAATTGCAAGCATTGTATTTTTAATGGCACTTTTCTCTGTTTCAGAAAGATATGCCTTAAAATCCTGAATGTCACTCGTGTAATTAAACTCTGTGTGAATCCAATAGGAGTGTCTAATCGCATCTACATATTCCGTTAAAGCGGGATAATCGTACGGCTTTAGATTTAACCTTTTTTCGAACACATTTCTTTTTCTAATTCTTGCCTGCTCATTTCTATACAAAATATAAGCTTTTGCAACATCTTGAAAAGGGCTGTCCATTAATTTATACTCGACAATATCTTGCACTTGCTCTACTGTAGGGATATAATCTGGTTCGCTGCGTTTTCTTTCTAGTAATGTTTCATTCACACTTTCAGAAATTGCTATAGCGTCGCTTTTGTTTCCATTCTCAACAGATAACATTGCTTTTTGAATTGCTTTTGTAATTTTATCTAATTCAAAAAGGCTAATTAAAGCGTCTCTTTTTATAATTTGTGTAATTTTCACGGGAATTTGGTGTTTTTAGTAGTTAATAGATTGTTGGAATCAACCCTTACAAAGGTTGCCTTTTTTGTACCAAATCGAAAGTCATAGTTATTCACAAAATGCGGGAAGTTTTTAACAATTTGCTGGATTTTGCGGATATCGCAAACAAACTTCAGTTTTTCAAACACTTGAAATACAACGTTTTAAAAAGTAAAAAACACCTAAGTTCCTACTACTGTTGATATTCTCAAAAAGAACTTTTAAAATTAATTTTTACTCAAAAAATAAAATACGTGTAATCCACTGTAGTAAAATTCAAAATTTATTTTTTAAAAAACAGGCTTTATTTAGAATTTTTAAACATAAGGATAGGTTGTATATATTGTATTCGCGAGGCTATTTTTGAAGTATCTTTGTAAAAAGATTTTTTGATGAAAAATAGATTTCCAAGAATAGTACAAATCACTATTATTTCTGTTTATTTAATATTTTTAGCCGGTGCTATTGTAAGAATGACTGGGTCTGGAATGGGCTGTCCTGATTGGCCCAAATGTTTTGGTTACTACATCCCCCCGACATCCGAAGATCAAATAACGTGGAAGCCAAATACTGCTTATAAAGAAGGTTTGATTATTATAAAAGAAGAAGTTTTATTTGTTGCTAAGCGCGATTTAAAAACGGAAACAAACTTCAATACAAAAAACTGGTCTGAATACACAAAACACGATTACAATACCTTCAATAAATACCATACCTGGACAGAATACATCAACCGTTTAATCTCTGTATTGGCTGGATTTGTGTTTTTATTTTTAATTTATGGTGCTTTTAAACTCCGAAAAACAGACAAAAGAATCCCACTACTAGCATTCGGAGCTTTCTTTTTAATGCTGTTTGAAGCGTGGTTGGGAAAAACGGTTGTAGACACCAACTTAACTCCTGCCATTATTACGGTGCACATGATTGTTGGTTTAGTCATTATTGGACTCTTATTATGGCTTAAATTTATTGTGTCTAAGTCTAAAAAAATATTTACATACAATTCTTTATTTAGTAAATTATTGCTTGTTTCTGTGCTTTTTTCATTGGTACAAATTGCGATGGGAACGCAAGTGCGTCAATTTATAGATGAACAAGTAAAATTGTTTGGTTTCGAGAACAAAAACCACAGTCTAATGAACCCAAGTTTTAAATTCTACTTTCACAGGTCATTTACCATTGCAATTGTCCTGGTAAACTTCGGAATGTTTTATTTAAATCAATTAAAAAACTTAGGATACACGCTTATAAATTGGGTTGTCTTTTTAATTTTCTTAGAAGCAATTACAGGTATCTTAATGTATTACGCAGACATCCCAATTGGAACACAAGCTGTCCATTTGCTTGCAGGCGCACTTTTATTTGGACTGCAATTTTACTTGTGGTTACAAAATCGCTATGCAAAATAGTACACTTAAAACCTTGCCTGTTGGTTAATTACTCCTTCAGGTAGGGTCTGTTTAAATGCATTCAGCAAACAACAAATAAACTACGGATGTGCGTTAACCCAAACTTCCCCGTCAGCGAAATATTCTTTTTTCCAGATAGGTACAGTTTCTTTTAACGTATCAATTGCAAATTCGCAGGCCTCAAAAGCCGCTTTCCTATGTTTAGAAGACACGGCGATAATCACGGGAACCTCCCCAATCTGAAGCGTTCCTTCTGCATGGTGAATTGCAATTTTATGAATAGCAAACTTCTCTAAAGCAAGCGATGCAATCTTTTCCATTTCTTTAATTGCCATTGCCTTATAAGAAGAAAATGCCAACTGATATACTTCTTTGCCCTCAGTATCATTTCGAACCGTTCCTATAAAGATAGAAATACCTCCACAAGAGGCATCTGTCACAAAGTTACGACATTCGTTCACATCTAATTTTTTAGATCGTATTTTTATAGAAGTTCTCTTCATTGTTGCACAAAAATAGGAAAACAAATTTGTATTTTTACAGTGTGTGTTAAGACAGAAAATAAATCGGTTTTAATTCTAGAAAACACGAAAACTTTTCACATTTATAATTTTAAAATAATACATGAAAAATATCTTTAGGGTTGTTGGTTTTTTAGAGGGAGTTTCTTACCTATTATTAATGAGTTTGGGCCTGTATTATAAATATGCTTTGAATGATCCAAGTTTTGTTAAGGGACTGGGAATGCCTCATGGTGTCTTATTTATGTTGTATCTCGTTTTGGCAGTAGTCCTAAAAAAAGAAATGCAGTGGAACTTTAAGACTCTGGGAATTGTATGCCTTGCTTCTGTGATCCCTTTTGGCACTTTCTATGTAGACAAGAAGTACTTGAAGTAAAAGACGGATAACACCCTTAAAACGCGTAGCATGCTTTACTTTACGCTACTTTCCCTTTAAAAGAAAAAGGAAGACTTAACCGCCACTAACTGGGGGAATCAAAGCAACCACATCATTTTCCTTTAACAATAAAGAATCAAGAGCATACGCTTCATTTACCGCAAATGCATACGAATTACACTCTTTTAACTGCGGGTATTTTTCTTCTAACACCCGCTTTAAATAAGCCACAGAAGCCAATCCTTCCAGCGCTATTTCTAACTGGCGAACCCCCATTAAATCTGAAGTAATTCCAAAAAAAAGTAGTTTCAGTTTCATTGCTCGAAGTTAATTAAACAAACTGACTCTAAATAAAAAACCTTCTTTTTTAATTCCCCCAAAATTAGAACGAACATAGTCTATCCTTAGCAAACGCCACTTTCCAATTCCAATATTACCCAACCCAACAGCATACTCCGTATATGGATTTTTATCGGCCATCAGAAGCGTTTTCACGCCTCCTATTAAGTGAAAATTTAATTTATTTACAAGAGGTATTCTGCCTAAAATAGCACCCTTGAAATTATGATCCACGTGCGCCTCTGCATATTTATCATTCGTATAAAATTTGTAATAAGGCAACAGACCAAAATTATTCAATTGTGCATCCGTTACAAAAGTCAATTGATTCCCTTTGGCCTGTAAATTATCCATAAACGCAATATCCTTTTTCTTTAAAAACAACCCACCCCGAATATGGTATGCTAAATCACCATATGTACCTGTCTTAATTTCTTGTCTAATATTTGTAATTAGCACATCAGACTGCAGTCCTTTTCGCGAAGCTGCAAATGTTTTTCTGTAATTTAGGCTTAAAGAAGGATACTTTTCACTTCCTAAATTCGACTTCCTATCGGGATAAGACAGGAACTTTTGCCCAAAAACAAAGCGTGTCTCAATATTAAAAATAGCTATTTTGTGTGCGGAAAAAGGAGCATTCACGACATCTGAAGAGGCTAAAGGATTGTTGGAAGTGTACGCTTCATTTCCACGTTGCTTGGCAAAAGAGTACGCATTCGTATTAAAAAGAGGCTTCCTTTCTGCGTATTCTAAACTTGATGAAAAATAAATACCATTTTTTATTTCTTCTGAATACCTGATTTCAGCAAACTGCTTTTCATAAATTTTTAAATAATTTTGTCTTAATACAAGAGAGCGTATTGAATTGTCGAGCGTAGATATAGGAACCCTTCTATTGAATTGAACTGCTGCGATTCCTCCAGAGATTGTCATGCTAGGTCTCGAAAGATTGTCCCACTTTTTGCTGTATGTAAAAATTGGACGCATCTTTTTATCAGAAAAACCATAATTTGCCTTTACACTAGCACTCCACCACTTTCCCTTCTTATTTAAAGACTTGAAATACCGAAAACCGGCAGTGGCATTCAACCCCTGAACCGTGTTGAATGCTGTCTGAAACAAGGGTCCGTTATATGAAAATGACCAATCTTCAAAAGAGTTTCTATAGGTATATCCTGTTACTGGATCCAACCAACCAAAAGAATTCGATTTCGTATCTAAAGAATCTAAATATTTTTTTGACTTTCTAATTGTTTGAAGATTGTCTTTAATTTTATAATCCGCCGTCTCCGCATCTGTCAAAGGAACAGGTCTTAATTTATTCCAAAAAACCGTATCTTTTTTTGTTGCCTCTTTTTCAAAAGACAAGACTTCGTTTGTGAACGTATCTTCCGTAAAATTAGGTGTAAAGTTATAGTCCGAGTATGTATACGAAAAACGTCCATTTGGCTTAAATCCAAAAATAGAAATATCAAAATCAATGGTTTGATTGATTAAAACCCATCCGTCTATTTCTTTCGAATAGTTATACCCTTGCTTTAACTGTAGCGAATTTATTATTGGTATGTTTACTTGCGCACCAGTAGCCGTAACATCGGCACCATACAAAGCCCAATCGTCTTCTACAATATAAATAAAACCGTCAAAAACGCGGTCTGCCTTTCTCTTTGGAATTAATTTTATTTTATTGATTAACTTTCCGTTGGTGTCATAAAATGTACCCACCAATTTGTAACGATAGTAACTGAACGCGTTTGTCGCAATTGGTGAAATTAAATCATTAAAAACTGGCAAACTGTTTTCATATAGGTCTATGTTAGAGTCTTGTGCTCTATTGAAACTAATACCATTATCGCTACCCGAAACCTTAGATGCTGTAATTTTCTCTTTAAATTTACTTGGATTTTTTTGAAAAGAGATTTTAGAAAAAGTTTCTGATAAGTAAATAATTCCACTTCTCGTAGAATCTAAACCACCGCCAAAATCGCCCAAAGTTTGGCCAAGAAAACTTTCTGGTGCCTCTTTAATACGCGTCAATCCTCTGGAATAAAATTTTGCGGTATACTTCGCATATGCATCTGTATTCTTCTCTTTGTTTTTAATTACATTTCTAATAATGCTATTTGCAGGATTGTCCTTTGTGGAGATCACAATTTCCTCTAAGCCTATATTTTCTTCAGTTAGCACCACATCTAATTCAAACGGAAAAGAGGTAATCTGTAGCTCTTTTTTTAAAGTGGTGTAGCCTATAATTTGAAAGATTAAAGTATAATTACCCGGTTTTTCTAACTTTAGAATATAATCTCCATTATCATTTGTAGTCGTTCCCGTGACTGTTTTACTTAAATAAACACTCACAAAAGAAAGGGGAACTCCTTTTTCATTCGTTACATTTCCCGCTACCTGCGCATTCATCGCAAAGACAAAAAAGAAGAGAAGGATCGCTGTGATTTTTTTCATGAATAATTTTTTATAGTAGACGCAAATTTAAGGGTTTTGTTACGCGGCGCATCTCATTTATGCAAAACTAAAAATAATATAACCTTAATTTTTAGGAGTAATACAACAGTCATTTTCAATATTACAAAAAAGAAAAGAGATCGTTAAGCAATTGTTATAAATTTAATCGCTGTAATTTTTAAAGATTTGAGATACTATAAAACATCCACAAAAGAAGCGCAAGCAATACTCTTAAAAACTTATCCCTTTATTCAAAACGTCGTATATTAAAGCCTTTAAAAAGGAATCCATTTTATTTTTGTTGGAAAATTTTTGATTGATTTCCAGCTCAATACCCAAGTAGTTTTTAGGGAACTGTTTTCGTAAATGGGTTGTAAAACCGTCTGATTTGCCCAAATAAGGATTGTTATAACGAACATTCAATGCAGCATTCACAGAAAGAATCTCTCTTTTTAATCGCCTAGAAAACTCTTTTTCTTGCTCTTTTCTACTATCATATAACAAGCCGATATCACAATTTCTTTTTACCTCATTTAAAATTGGTGTAAAAGAATGCACCGCAATATGAAGTACCCGTTCGTTCCTGTCAACAACTGTTTTAATGGCAGTTTCTATCGCATTTCTATAAGTCTGATAGCTCTTAATTAAAGATTCTTTTTCTTTTAAAGGAAGTTCTTTAGAAAATTTAGAAAATAAGTTCTTGTGATGTAAAGATCTGTTTAACTCAATTAACAAGCGACTTTCGACACTGAAAAAAGAAGTATATGACAAGGGTTTTAGTGCATTAAAAACATCTAACGCTCCTAGATCATACCCTTTGTGTGAGTTTAATACTGCTTGATTGTTTTTAAATAAATATTGGTATTTTACAGGAACTTCATTTCCTCCGTGCTCGCAAGACAAGATTAGTTTCATCCCTTAAAAAGGCTATTGAATTCTAAACAAGCGGCTAATTTTTGATACACTGCTAAAATGTTTTTCTCAGAAAAATCACTGTTTAATGCATTTATTATCCGCGTTGCCAAGGTGCCATTTTGTAAAATACACTCTAAAGCTTCATAATGTGAAGGGTTTATATTCGGTTTTGCAAGCGCATATAAATGTATCCAAATAGTGCTAACGGTCACTTTTTCTGAGATCCCGAAAAGACTTAAATACTCTAAATTAGAAACCATGCTTGTTTCGCCCTCTTTTATTGCATTGTTTAAAATCGGAAACAGCGCTGCATTTGTCCATTTCTTTTGATCAGAAATCGGCGCTAAATTGCCATTCACCAACAATTTTAAAACTTCGATAATGAAAACACAGATAGCGATGTCTGCTTTTGGAGATTCTTGAATGTCTATCAATCTTATTTCTATGGCACTTCTGTCAAAACGAGCAATTGCGCCTCTAGAATTTAAAAAATGGTGCTCTAAAATATGTTCGGTATCAAAAGGCTTTATGGCCTTGTTTATAGGATCAAAAATAGTGCTGTAATAGTCCTTTTTAGAAAAAACATTTTCGGGAATAATCATCCCTGCCATTTCTGGAATCTCTTTTTGATTGGTTTTATAATACTCTAAACGCGTGTCTTTAAATCCTGTATTTTTTCCTTCTAATATTGGAGAACTTGCACACAAACCCGGAATTAAAGGCAAGATAATTCGCACGGCTGCATGTAGTTTTTCAAACTCCTCGTCGTCAAAAAATGGCAAGTTAAGATGTGTACTTTGCACGTTACTCCAACCGTGGCCTTTACAGTCAAAAATTTTATTGTACAACGCATACACATCACTATAACTATGTTTCCATAATAAAGTATCTGTGAGAGGATTCATTAATGGATGCGCAGCTGTAGGTACTAATTGCGAATTTAAAGATTTTAAAATGGTATTTATTTCTTTAATATTTTTGTGAAATAGTGCGGGTAAATTATCTAACTTTTTAGTGGGTCCATTTGTTTTTAATTCTATTACATGGGCAACTAACTCGTTGCTCCAAGCAATTTCTCCATTGTCGACATCGCTTGTTAATTTGCCGTTTTTTCGTGTCAAAAGAAGGTCTACAATTGGCGCAACTTTTAAGGAGCGACTGTCGGTAAGCATGTATTCTAACTCGATGCCGTACACTTCAAATAAATGATATTTTTTAGCCATTTTATTGCACTCTTATTTTTAATGCGGTAAGGATTTTTTTATAAACCAAATCTCCGTAATACAAATCTTCTACACCAAAATCTATGTTTGGATTGTCATTAATTTCTATAACCATGGGGCTATTATGCACCACTTTTATATCGATCCCATACAAACCTTTGCCCATTATCTTAGCCGATTTTAGGGCCATATTCAGTACTTTTTTTGGCACTTTTTCTATCGGCAAACAATCTGCATCTCCATCTTGGTCATTTTTCTTTTTTGCCTTCCAATTGTAAATTTGCCAATGTCCTTTAGCCATATAGTATTTGCAAGCATAGAAAATTTCATTGTCTATAATACCGATGCGCCAATCGTAATCTGATGCGCAAAACTCTTGTGCAATAATCAACTCAGATTCCTTGAGCATTTCATTTACTAATTTGCTGTACTCTTCTGCTGTTTCTGCTTTTTTCACTCCAAAAGAAAAAGTAGAATCTGGCGCTTTTAACACACAAGGCAAGCCTATCTCTTTTAAAACATTCAACTTATTTTCTTTGTAAACAATTAAAGTTTTTGGGGTCGGTATGTGTGCATTATTTAAAGCTTCTGCCATAAAAACTTTGTTACAACACTTTAAAATAGCGTCTGGATAGTCTATAATTGCAATGCCTTCCTGTTGTGCTTTTCTAGCAAAGGCATAGGCTTCATTGTGCACTTCTGTACTTTGGCGAATGAACAAGGCATCAAAAGAAGTAAGTCTGCTTAAATCTTTGGGACCAATAATTTCTGCATAAATATTCATTTTTTCCGCAATTTCAATGAATTTTTTTAACGCTTTCAAATTGCTTGGCGGCGCAGCATCATTGGGATTTACTAAGATTGCCAAATCGAAATCTGTCTTTATTAGCTTCGGCGTATCATACCTCTTTTTTGCAAAATACTGATTTGCAAACTCATAAATGCATGCCAAATGTTCGTTTGGTATTTCAGCTTCTGAAATTGCTTTTATACTTTCTATGTTCCATTTGGTATGAAATGAAAATTGAACGCGCAAAAAAGGAACTTGGAAATGTTTGTAAAAAAGACCACTTATTTCTTTGTATTTCTGGGCAATATTTTGCCCGAAATAAATGCTCAGAACAAATTCTCTTGTCTTAATATTTTTTAAACTTTGCTGCAGTACATCTTCAAAATCATCAGAAATAAATTTTACTAATTTTAAATTTTTTAAATCTACTAAATTTTTAATTGTAGGAATTGCCAAATGCCCTCTTGCCTCAGCTAAAAGAGAAACATAATATCCTTTTGTTTGATAGCTATAATCTTTACATAAATTAAAGATTCTCGCTTTTTTTATGAGCGAAAACCTGGGATCTGTGAGGTACTCTTGAGCAGAAATTACCGTGCTATTTTCTATGGAAAAATTCCATTTTTCTGGCTGATTAACAACAATATACTTATTCATTAATATTTTTAATAGATAGAAATTATGATTTCAAAAATATTCTATTTTCTTTTCTCTTTTACAAATTGATAAAAATATTTTGGTGTTATTTTTTTGATGCATCTGACTTCTTAGACAACCTCTTTTTCAATTCAAATACAGACCATTTCTTCTCTAAGATGCACATTGACAAACACCATAAAAGAAAGATGCAAAAGATTCGTTTTATATCTCTTAAAAGATTCTCTTTCTTCGTTTTCTCTTCCTTTGAAATCCTTATATTTGTCAGTTATACTAAACAATTCATTTATGAACGATTCAAGAAAAAGGCATGAGGCTTTATTGTATCATGCCAAACCAAAACCAGGAAAAATTGCGGTTGTTCCTACAAAAAAATATGCAACCCAGCACGATTTAGCTTTAGCGTACTCTCCAGGAGTTGCTGAGCCTTGTTTAGAAATAGCAAGAGACAGAAATAACGTATACAAGTATACCGCTAAAGGAAACTTAGTGGCAGTAATTACAAATGGAACTGCGGTTTTAGGTTTGGGAAATATTGGTCCTGAAGCGTCAAAGCCCGTAATGGAAGGAAAAGGATTGCTTTTTAAAATATTTGCAGATATCGATGTTTTTGATATTGAAATAGACGCCACAGATATAGAACTCTTCATTCAAACCGTAAAAGCAATTGCACCTACTTTTGGAGGGATAAATTTAGAGGACATTAAAGCTCCTGAAGCTTTTGAAATTGAAAGACGCTTAAAGGAAGAATTAGACATTCCTGTCATGCATGATGACCAACACGGAACTGCAATTATATCTGCTGCAGCCCTAAAGAATGCAATTGATATTACCGAAAAAGATATTCGCAAAGTAAAAATTGTTGTGAATGGGGCAGGTGCTGCCGCAATTTCCTGCACTCGATTATACCTAAAATTAGGTGTACAAAGAGAAAATGTAGTCATGTGTGATAGCAAAGGTGTTATTCGAAAAGACAGAGGAGACTTAACTTCACAAAAAGAAGAGTTTGCAACCGACAGAGATTTACAAACCTTAGAGGAAGCGATGCACGATGCTGATATTTTTATAGGCTTGTCTAAGGGAAATATTGTAACCCCTGCTATGCTCTTATCTATGGCAAAAGACCCCATTGTTTTCGCAATGGCAAACCCTGTGCCTGAAATAGAATATGACATTGCGGTGGCAACGAGAAAGGATATTATCATGGCAACAGGAAGATCTGACCATCCTAACCAAGTAAATAATGTACTTGGATTTCCGTTTATTTTTAGAGGTGCTTTGGATGTAAGAGCGACCAAAATTAATGAAGAAATGAAGATGGCAGCCGTTCATGCTTTGGCAAACCTGGCTAAAAAATCAGTCCCCGAGCAAGTGAACATTGTGTATGACGAAGTTAGTTTAACTTATGGAAGGGAGTATATCATTCCTAAACCATTTGATCCAAGATTAATTTATGAAATACCACCCGCAATTGCAAAAGCTGCAATGGAATCTGGTGTTGCTTTAGAGCCAATTACAGATTGGGAAAAGTACAAAGAAGAACTAATGGAAAGATCTGGCTCAGGAAGCAAAGAGGTGCGCCTTTTGCACAACAGAGCAAAAAGCAATCCAAAACGCGTTGTTTTTGCAGAAGCAGACCATTTAGATGTGCTAAAAGCAGCTCAAAGGGTGCATGAAGAAAAACTAGGAACTGTAATTTTATTAGGTAGAAAAGATGTAATTCTTGAGTTAAAAGAAGAAATAGGTTTTACCGATAATGTAACGATTATAGATCCAAAAACAGACGAAGAAAAAGAAAGAAGAAACCGTTTTGCAGAAGCATATTGGAAAAACAGACAACGCAAAGGACGCACGTTTTCAGAAGCAAAGAAACTCATGCGAGAGCGAAACTATTTTGCTGCCATGATGGTCAATGAGGGCGAGGCAGATGCCCTAATCACGGGGTACTCGCGACCCTACCCAACAGTTGTGAAACCAATGCTAGAACTTATTGAAAAAGACAAAGATGTTTCCAAAATTGCTGCCTGTAATTTAATGCTTACCAAACAAGGTCCTTTATTTTTGGCAGATACTACGATTAATGAAAATCCAACAGCGAAAGAGTTGGCAAAAATTGCCCAAATGACAGGAAAATTTGTAAATATGTTCGGTATGACACCAAACATTGCCATGCTTTCTTATTCTAACTTCGGTTCTTCAAACTCAGAAACTTCTAAGAAAATAAGAGAAGCTGTTGCGTATACCCATCGTCATTTTCCAAACACAGTTATTGATGGAGAGATACAAGCAGACTTTGCTCTAAACCCTGAAATGTTAGCAAAAGAATTTCCTTTTTCTAAGCTGAACGGAAAGAAAGTCAATGTTTTAATTTTCCCAAACTTAGAATCTGCAAATATCACTTATAAATTATTGAAGCAAGTAGAAGGAGCAGAATCTATTGGACCTGTAATTTTAGGTTTTAACAAACCAGTGCACATTCTTCAATTAGGAGCTAGTGTAGACGAAATGGTAAATATGGCTGCTTTGGCAGTTGTAGATGCACAGCAAAAAGAAAAAAGAAACAAGAAATAAAAGCAGTACTTTAGAAATCTGAAAATATTTTTATGATCACACAAGTTCGCGGAAGATTAGTAGAAAAAAACCCAACGGAAGTTGTTGTAGACTGTAACGGTGTCGGTTATTTATTGCATATTTCTTTAAATACGTATGCAGCTCTCCCAGCAGACGAAAATGTTGTTTTATACACACATTTGTCTGTTCGGGAAGATGCGCACACGTTGTTTGGCTTTATCAACAAAACGGAACGGGCAATTTTTAAATTTTTAATCTCCGTTTCCGGCGTTGGTCCTAGTATTGCTAGAACCATGTTGTCTTCAATGACTGCAGAAGAAATTCAACAGGCAATTGCATCAGAAAATGTTGCGCTAATACAATCTGTAAAAGGTATTGGTGCAAAAACAGCACAAAGAGTAATTGTAGATTTAAAAGATAAAATAGTAAAAACTTTTGATCTTGACGAAGTTTCTATGAGCCCAAGCAATACAAACAAAGGGGAAGCGTTATCTGCTTTAGAAGTATTAGGTTTTCAAAGAAAACAATCCGACAAATTGGTCGCAACCATTGTTAAGGAATACCCAAATGCAACTATAGAGCAAATCATAAAATTAGCTTTAAAAAGTTTATAATCTATTGGGTTCATTTGTTAAGCATTTTATTTTATTTCTCACCCTTACCTTCGGAGTAAACCTTACCATCTGCGCTCAAAACACTGTAATAAATGATTCCGTAAAAGCTGTAATAGATTCTACAGGAATGCGTTATAACTTTAAAAACACGCAAAAAGGGGGCTTATTTTTAGATGATCTTGCCAAAAAAGAAGTTGTCTTTGACAAATTGTTAAACAAGTACGTAATCGTGGAGAAAATAGGAAATTATGCCACCCGTATCCCTATTTATTTATCTCCAAGAGACTATCAAAAATATCGTTTAAAAAGGGACATGTTGCACTACTTTAAAGAAAAAGTAAGTGCTGCGGACGGAAAGAAAGAAGGAGCAAAAGAAGCTCAGAAAGACTTGTTGCCTACCTACTACGTAAACAATAAATTTTTTGAAACTATTTTTGGTGGAACAGAGGTAAAAGTGACACCCACGGGAAGCTTAAACCTAAAACTTGGGTTTATCTATCAAAATACTGACAATCCTCAAATTTCCGAAAAAAATAGAAGTAATGTTACCTTTGATTTTGATCAGCAAATAAACGCAAGTATTCGAGCGCAAATAGGGACGCGTTTAGATTTTACTGCAAATTACGATACACAGGCTTCTTTCGATTTCCAAAATCTAATAAAAATTGGATTTGAACCCAATGAAGATGATATTTTGCAAGGTTTTGAAGCGGGTAACATATCCATGCCAATAAAAAATTCTTTGATTACGGGAGCACAAAGTTTGTTTGGTGTAAAAGCAGATTTACAGTTTGGAAATACGAAAGTTACCACTGTCTTTTCTCAAAAAAATTCTGAATCCAAAACAGTTGTAGCGGAAGGAGGTGCTTCCATACAATCTTTTGAACTGAGAACCACAGATTATGACAATGACAGGCACTTTTTCTTAGCACAATACTTTATTGATACCTATGCCAACGCACTCAAAAATTACCCTTTAATTAACAGCCCAATAAATATTACGAGAGTAGAAGTTTGGATCACCAATAGAAACGCAAGTACAGAAGATTTTAGAAGTATTGTTGCCTTTGCAGATATTGGAGAATCTAAGTCTAATGTTTTGGTAGACCCTAATGGACTGGTTTTAGACCCTAGTATTCTGCAGGCTCAGGTTTCAGGAAATAATCTACCTTTTAATGGTGCAAACAGAATAGGTACTGACATCATTCCCTCTGGCGATATTCGAGCTGAGTCTTTTCGAGATGTCGCGTATGTAGCTAGGAAGCTGCAGCCTTATGCGATGCAAAACGGAACGAATTATTCTGTCTTAGAAAATGCTAGAAAATTAGAAGTAAATGAATATCACTTAAATTCTCAATTGGGTTTTATCTCTTTAAATAGAAGATTAAACGATGGAGAGGTTTTGGCAGTAGCCTACGAATATACCGTTGCAGGCACTGTAACAGGAAGTACTAAAAACTCCTTTAAAGTTGGAGAGTTCTCTAATGATGGTATTCAGGCTCCTGACAATTTAGCCGTAAAGTTGCTGCGTTCAGAAATCTTACAAACAAAGAGAACAAATACCAATACAGGTGAAGACGAGTCTTTTCCAACATGGCGTTTAATGATGAAAAACGTGTATGCCTTGGGAGCCTTTCCACTTACGCAAGACGGTTTTAGATTTGAAGTTCAATACAGAGACGATCAAACCGGAATTCCTTCCAATGTGTTACAAAACGCACAAACTACTGGCATTTCTAACTTGCCTTTGCTGCAAATTTTAAAATTAGATCAATTAGACCAAAGTCAGTTTAGAAGTGCTGATGGCTTTTTTGATTATATAGAAGGTGTTACTGTAAACTCTGAAAACGGATTTATCTTTTTCCCTGAACCCGAGCCTTTTGGAAATGGTTTAGAAGGTACTTTAACGGCTCCTTCTGATGCTAGTTTCTTATTTAAAGAACTGTATTTAAACACAAAAATTAACATTAAAAATAACTTCCAAAATAAAGACAAATACTTTCTAAAAGGGTATTTCAAATCTGAGAATTCTGGTGGTATTCCTATTGGTGCCTTTAACGTACCAAGAGGATCTGTTCGCGTTTCTTCTGGAGGAAGACAGCTGGTAGAAGGCGTAGATTACGTTGTAGATTATCAATTAGGAAGAGTGCAGATTATAGACCCAGGCCTACAAGCCTCTGGAGCTCCAATTAATGTCTCTACAGAAAATAATGCTGTTTTCAATCAACAAAGAAAAACGTTCTTCGGCGTAGATATTGAACACACCTTTTCAGAAAATTTTATAGTTGGTGCTACGTACTTAAATATTGAAGAAAGGCCTTTGACGCCAAAAGTTAACTTTGGAGCTGAGCCCATAGACAACACCATGATCGGTTTTAATTTTGATTATTCTTCAGAAATTCCGTTTTTCACAAAGTTAGCAAATAAGCTGCCTTTTGTAGACACAGATGCCGCCTCTAACTTGTCTATAAGAGGAGACCTAGCGTATTTAATTCCTGGCACACCCAGCGGTATTGATGTTGCCGGTAGCGCTACTTCGTACATAGATGATTTTGAGGCCTCTCAAATACCGATAAGTATCTTATCTGCATTGGACTGGTATGAGGCAAGTACTCCGAAATATTTCCTAAATTTAAACGGAGAAAAAGAGGATTTATCCTACAATTATAAAAGAGGAAAGTTAGCCTGGTATAGCATAGATCAACTTTTTTATGGTCTTGGAAATACACCTTCAAACATAAATGCAGACCAACTTTCTAGAGCTGAAACAAGACAAATTAATTACCGTGAACTATTTCCAAATCTGCAATTAGATATTACTCAGAACTCTTTAGTAAGAACTTTAGATTTGGCTTTTTTCCCGCAAGAAAGAGGATCTTATAATTATGACCCAGCCGCAATTATTCAAGGTGATGAAGTTCGCTTGCAAAATCCTGAAACAAGATGGGGAGGAGTGATGCGTGCGTTAACAACCAACAACTTTGACCAAGCAAATGTGGAATACATGCAGTTTTGGATTATGGATCCCTATCAAAATTACTCGATAACCACCGAAGAAGGGCTGCCCCAGGATGTCGACCCCACAAATTTAATGAACCAAGTTGGAGATTTATACATCAACTTAGGAAATATCTCTGAAGATATTTTAAAAGACAACCGAAAAATGTATGAAAATGGTCTGCCAGAAGACGGTTTAAAAATTAAAGATAATAATATAAACCAAACTATTTGGGGAGATATTCCGAAGAACCCTTCTATTATTTATGCTTTTAATGAAGAAGACGATGCTCGTATAAATCAAGATATTGGTTTTGACGGCTTAAATGATGCCGAAGAAAAAAATTTGGATGGTATTGGACCGTTTGCCGCTTTAAAGGATCCTGCTGCAGATAACTTTCAATTCTTTCGAGGAGCTGCTTTAGATGACATAGACGCATCCATTATAAAAAGATATAAAGACTTTAATAATCCACAAGGAAACTCGCCAACTTTAAATCAATCAACAGAGTCTTTTCCCACTTCCTCCTCAACATACCCAGACACTGAAGACATCAACAGAGACCAAACCATGAATACTGTAGAGAGTTATTATCAGTATAAAATCTCGATGAACCAAGCAGACTTAGCGAAAGGCACTGGTTATGTTGTTGACGAAAAAACAACGACTACAACTCTTAAAAACGGAAACACACAGCAGACAAAATGGTATCAATTTAGGGTTCCTATACGCAGTGGAACCTCTTTCCCTAAAGACAGCATTTCTGATTTTAACAGCATTTCTGATTTTAACAGTATTCGTTTTATTAGAATGTTTTTAACTAATTTCAAAATGCCTGTTGTAATTCGTTTTGGTGCATTAGACTTGGTTCGAGGAGATTGGAGACGCTATGTAAGAACGCTAGATTCGGAGCCAAACTCAGACAGAGAGTTAAATCAAAAGGAATTAAATGCTTTTGAAGTTGGGGTTGTAAGTATTGAACAAAATGAGGGAAGCTACACGCAACCCCCCGGAATTCAAAGAGAGCGCTTGCAAGGAAGTACCACTGTGCAATTGCAAAATGAACAATCTGTAACTTTAAAAACACATCTCTTAAAACCGTCGGAAGTAAGAGCTATTTATAAAAACATTAGTGTAGACTTGAGACGTTTTAAACAATTAAAGATGTTTATGCACTTGCAAGAAATTCAAGGAGAAGGTACTTTAGCTGACGGAGACATGTCTGCAATCATAAGACTCGGAACTGATTTAAACGAAAATTTTTATCAGATTGAAATTCCGTTAACCGTTACTAAAACAGGTACAACTGCCTTAGATATTTGGCCAGAAGCAAATAATTTAAATGCTTTCTTGGAAGCTTTTGGTAAAGTGAAATTAGAAAGAAACACCATTAATTATTCTGTCGCCAAAATATATACCTCTCAAATACAAGACAACAATGTCCCATACAGCATCAGTGTAAAAGGGAATCCTACGCTGGCGCAATTAAGAACTATTATGTTGGGTATTAAAAACACCTCTTTGTCTGCAAAAAGTGGAGAAATCTGGTTTAATGAATTACGCGCTGCCAACTTTGACAACAAAGGTGGTTGGGCAGGAGTTATAAATGCAGATGCAAATTTGGCAGATGTTGCAAATATCTCACTAGCAGGAAGTATGTCTACCATAGGCTTTGGAAATGTTGGAGATCGCATAAATCAACGAAGTTTGGATGAAACAAAACAATATGACATTGCAACTACGATCCATTTAGGCAAAGTCTTAACTCCACAAAAATGGGGAATACAATTGCCTATGAGCTATAGTATTGGAGAAAAATTTATAGATCCAAAATTTGATCCCCAATACCAAGATGTTATTTTAAAAGATGCTTTAGAACAAAATCCCAACAGTGAGTTTTCTCGAGATTACACCAAAAGAACGAGTATTAGTTTTATGAATGTCAAGAAGAATAGAAACCCGAATTCATCGAAAAAAACGGCCTTCTATGACGTTGAAAACATTTCTCTTTCCTATGCTCAAAACCAAGAACTCCACAGAGATTACAACATCAAAAAATATGTCCGTGAAAACGTAACTACTAGCGCAACTTATAATTATAACTTTCCAGGAAAATTTATAGAACCCTTTAAAAATATCTCTTTTTTACAAAGCAAATATTTACAACTTTTTAAAGATTTTAATTTCAACCCTGTTCCCTCTTCGATTGCTGTAAATTCTAGAATAAATAGAAACTTTACAGAACAGCAGTCTCGAAACTTAGTGCCTGGCTTGTCAGACCAACCTGCATTAAAACAGCATAGATTTTTATTTGACTGGGATTACACCATTGGATTTAATCTCACAAAAGCGCTACAATTTAATTTTAATGCAACCAATAGTGCTATTTATGACACCTTTGATACTGAGGACGACATTCAAATCTTCGATGAATTTTTTAATATGGGAAGAGCCAACCATTATCATCAAAAATTAAACGGTACCTATCAGTTGCCTATTAATAAAATTCCTTTTCTAAGTTTTATAACAGCAGATTACGGCTATACGGCAGACTTCGATTGGCAAGCTGCTGCACAAAGTACCATCGATGTTAACGGAATAGATGTTGCCTATGTTGATTTAGTAGGTAATGTTATTCAAAATGCAAATACTCAAAATTTAAATGGAACGTTCAATTTTGATAAATTATACAAAAGCTTAGGCTTCGAAAAATGGGCACGAACTCAAAGAAGAGCTATCCCAAGTCAAAGGGGTTCTCTAAAGCCACTAGATAGCCTCGCTGAAAAACCAAAAAAAGCGAGAAAAAAATACAAAAGAGTGCCATACCTAGGTAAAAAAACACCCCTTGCTAAGACCCTTTTAAAGGGTATGTACACGGTCATCACCGCTATAAAGCAAGGAAAAATAAGTTATTCAGAAAATAATGGTCAATTTTTACCAGGCTACACAGAAGATATCGGGTTTTTTGGAGGTGCTCCAACTTCTTTTGCTTTTGGTAGTCAAGTAGATATTAGAAATAACGCCTTGCAAAATGGCTGGTTGGTTGGTCCAAGAGATCCTGATAACAGTGAATATTACAATAAAACATACCGACAAACCAAGTATAACAAATTGGATTATACCTTTACATTAAGGCCTTTTAAATATTTAAATATTGACGTTAGAGGAAATAAAATTCAAACAAGCGATCTCTCTCAACAATTAGACGTACTTGCAGACGGCACTGCTCTTGGCGCTTTAGATTTTAGCGCTCCTGCCTTCGAAACTGGAAACTTTAGTGCCAGTCACTCGATGATTGCCACTGCCTTTAAAGACGGTGATGCACTCTTTCAAACCATGCGCGACTATAGGGGTGTGATTGCAAATAGACTAGCACAGGAGACAGGAGCTCCTATCGCAGGTTTTGGAAGCAACAGTCAACAAGTTTTGTTACCCGCATTTCTAGCGGCATATTCAGGATCTAATCCAGAAAATATAAATACTGGATTGTTCAAAAATATTCCGATTCCGAATTGGACGCTTCGCTATACTGGATTGATGCAACTGGGATTCTTTAAAGAAAACTTTAGTAATTTTATTGTATCCCATGGTTATAAATCGTCATATACCATCTCTAGTTTTACCAACAACTTACAATACAACAATGAAAACCCTTATTCTATAACGAATGCATCTAATAATTACGAGCCACAACTTCTCGTTTCATCAGTTACCTTAGTAGATGAATTTTCTCCTTTAATAAAAGTTGATATGAAAATGAGAAATTCATTTTCTCTAAGAGGGGAGATTAAGAGCGACAGAACACTTACAATGAATTTCAATAATAGTACCTTGACAGATATCAAAGGAATAGAATATATTGCAGGGCTCGGGTATGTAATTAAAGATGTGAAAATAGATACTCGTTTTACTGGAAAGAAAGTAAGCTTAAAAGGTGATATCATTTTAAGAGCCGATGTATCCTTAAGAGATAATTTAACACAAATTAGGGCTGTTGACGAAGATAATAACCAAATAAGTGGTGGACAAAGGTTATTTTCTATTAAATTTACAGCAGATTATAGACTGAGTAATAGTTTAACAGCATCTTTCTATTACAACCATCAAACATCTAAGTATGCTATATCCACCACATTTCCAAGACAAGCGATCAATGGAGGATTTAACATTATTTATAATTTAGGAGGCAATTAAATAAGTAACATCAATAAAATAGATTAAAAATGAATATCCCAGTAGCGTTAAAGTATACAAAAGATCACGAGTGGATTCAAATAGAAGGTAAAATAGCAACTGTAGGAATTACAGACTTTGCACAAGGAGAACTTGGCGATATTGTTTATATAGATGTGGACACTTTAGATGATACCATAGCCGAAGGAGAAGTTTTTGGATCTGTGGAAGCCGTAAAAACGGTCTCTGACCTATTTATGCCGTTAACAGGGGAAATTATAGCCTTTAACGAGGCGCTAGAAGACGATCCTGAGTTGGTAAACTCTGATCCTTATGACAAAGGTTGGATGATTAAAATTGAAATTTCTGACGAATCGCAGATCGCGGATTTATTAGATGCTGCCGCTTATGAACTTCTTATTAAAGGATAAATTTAAAAGCATCGCCCTCATTGTTTCCGTAGGAATACTCTATCTGAGCTTGATAAAAATACCCATTCATGAAAGTATTCAAATCAAACACTTAGACAAACTCCAGCACGGTGTGGCGTACGCAACCCTCTGTATTACATGGTTGATCGCCTTGCAAAAAAAACAAAAAAAATATGCAATAGCACTTTGCTGTATTTTATTTGGTATGATTATTGAAGTATTGCAATATGCAATAACAAATTACAGAACAGGAGATTACCTTGATGTTGCCGCCAATTCTTTGGGAGTTTTACTGGGATTGTTACTATTTCATCAAATTTCAAAAAAAAATAGATTAAAAAAAGAAAAGACTTCTAATTAAAACAATAATTTAGTTAAATTAGCGAACTATATATAAAATATTACCTCATGGAAATAAAGAAAAATCCGAAATCAAATTTAGAAAATTACAGTAAGATATTTATGCAAATCGGTCTTGTTTTAGCCTTATTTGTTACGTATGCTGCGATTGAGAAGAAAACGTACGATAAAACCACCAATGGATTAGGTGTTGTGAGTATGAATGCAATGATGGATGAAGACATTCCAATTACGGAGAGAGTAGAGCCCGTGAAGCCGAAAACACCACCACCACCAGCTCCTGAAAAAATTGAAGTTGTGGAAGACGAAAAAGAAGTTGAAGAAACCGTCATAGAATCTACCGAAACAGACGAAAATGAAGCTGTTGAAATTGAAGAAATTGTTGAGATTGCAGAAGCTGAGGAATTTGTTGAAGATGTGAATTTTATGATTATTGAAGATGCACCTATATTTCCAGGATGCAAAGGCGATAAAAAAGAATTAAAAGACTGCTTTAGTAAAATGGTTCAAAAACATTTTTCACGAAAATTTGATGCAGAATTACCAAATGAACTCGGATTATCTCCAGGTAGAAAAAGAGTTTTCATAGGATTTAAAATTGATAGGCAAGGTAATGTTGTTAAAATTCAGGCACGTGCACCACACCCAAAAATTAAAGATGAAGTTATTAGAGTAATGAACATGTTACCTAAAATGAAACCTGGTAAACAACGTGGTAAGCCAGTAGGTGTAAGCTATAACATTCCGTTTTCCCTACTCGTAGAGTAAAAAAAATCTTGAGACTATATAAAAAACGCTTAGAGCTCGCTCTGAGCGTTTTTGCATTTACAAAAGACCCGGTTGCAGTAGCTGGTTTTACCCATGCTCTTAATCAAGAGACATTCAACGTTTTTTGTATGCAACGTTCGCATGTAAACGCGACCGAAAGAATTGTCAAATACAGCAATAATGAGCCCTATTTAAAATCATAAATGTCGCAGTAAAACCTCCCTTTTCAATCCAAAAAATAAGACACAAAAAAAACCAAAGTATTTTATACTCTGGTTTTATCTGTGCCCTTTTTAAATTTTATTTATTTGTTTATTGCCAATTTAGATTCTGGTGTCCATCGATTTACACTTTGCACAGCGTTATTCACATACGTAACTTCTTGTAAAGAGCCCTCATTCCAAAAAAACCATTTTCCAGTCTTTTTTCCATCTTTATAAAAAGCCATCTGTACTTTATTCCCTTGTTTGTCGTAGCGCGTCCATTTCCCTGTTAACTTCTTATTTTTGAAATATCCTTGTTTACTAATTGTACCCTCTTCATGATAATAAGTCGCCTTTACAAGTGCTCCTTCCGCCTCATACGTTGGTTCTATATCCTGAGAGTATCCTATCGCTGCGATGCAAAACATTGCAATTGTGATTATTTTTTTCATAATTTGTTTGTTACGTAATGCGTTACAATCAAAGATATGCTTTTTTGTAACAATTTACAAACATTTACGTAACATTAAATTAACATTAGAAATTCGACAATATTAACATCATTCGTCTCACTAAAAACTAAATCTATCTGTATCTGCAAGGTAAGGCGCCAAAATATTAATGAAGTTCTTTAGATTCGTCGTGTATATATCCCGCTCCTAGAAAAGTATGCGGAGCCACGAACGCTTGTTGACTGCAAATTATACCCAAAGTGCCAATAAACTAAAAATATTTAAAAAGTAGGCTTCTTCTTTTTTTCAGCTATTACCACAAAGTCTTTCAAATAGAAGGGCTCAAAATAAGCAACATCTTCAATCTCTTGTCTCACATACTTTTGATAGGACAACGCTGCCATTTGTCTAGAAGAAGGGAACTTGTCTAGAATAAATACTGCATTCTTATGAGTTATTATTTCTTGGCATTTTTGGGCACCATCCCCTAAAAAGTACACCGTTCCAAGCGAGAGATATTTAGAAAAAGAAGCTTCATCAATAATCTCTGCTTGCACCTTTCTTATTTTGTTATGCCCAGAATCAAAAACCGCAGCATATACTTCCATCCTTCTTGCATCCAGCATCGGTACAATCGCACCATTATCAACATTTATTGAATGCGACAGCGCCAGCAGCGTATCAATCGAAATTAAGGGGATGTTTAAAGCAAAACAAAGGCCCTTTGCGGCTGAAACACCAATTCTTAATCCTGTATATGATCCTGGGCCCTTACTAACTGCTATGCCATCTAATTCTTCGCTTAAGATATCTGCTTCAATTAAAATTTCTTGCATAAAAGGATGTAAGACTTCTGCATGTGAATAATTCCCATTATTCAATTCCTTAATTGCAATAATTTCTCCATTCCGAGCAATACTAACAGAACAATTTTTTGTTGAAGTTTCTATGTTTAAAATAATAGCCAAAATCTAATTTTTTACAAAGATAGTATTTCAAAAAAACAAAACAGCACAAGTTGATAAACGAGTGCTGCTAGCTAATGTCTTTATGAAATTTACTACAAAACCAATTCTCCAGAATAAAATTGCAATACTTTTGTTTTAAACACATAATCGTATTTAGAGCGAATTTTCGCGCCTTGCGCATTTACTAAACGCGTTCGCACCAAATCAAAGTCAAATAAAGTCATTGCGCCATAATTAAATCTTTCCTGTGCGTTCTTAAAAGCTTCTATCTGCGCTTCTAAAGAAATCTTTGAAGCTTCAAAGGTCTTTAAACTAGATTTTACATCTAAAAAGGCCTGTTCTATAGTTTGTTTTAATTGCAGCTTCTGAATTTCTAATCTCGCTTCGGAAATTTCTCTATTAATTAAAGATTGCGCTACCCTGTTTTTGGTTTGAAATCTATTAAAAATTGGAATATTCAATGAAATTCCTGCTCCATATCGAAAACGATCAGCAAATTGACTTCCAAAGCTACTGTTCACCTGAGTTGGGAATAAATTATTAAATTGATGGAAATAAGAAGTTCCTGCTCCTATGTTGTAACTTAATGAAGGTAAAAAAGATGCCTTTGCAATTTTTATATTAAAATTAGCATTTTCAATATCTAATTTTGCATTGGCTATTTCTGGCATGTACGCTAATGATTTACTAAAAACAATCGAAGAATTATCATATAATAGATTTGCCGAAGGCGCCTCTACTTCTATTGGCGCAACATCAAAACCTTCTGCTGGCTCTTGTAATAATTGCGCGATATTTAACAATGCTAAATCCAATGAATTTTCCTGCAAAATTACATTTTGAACGTCATTTGCAGCAGTAGATTTAAAATTTAACAACTCACCCTTTGCTGACAAACCCGCATCAAAACGAGCTTGCGCTGCTATAATTTGTTTTTTACTAATTGCTGCCTGTATTTTTGCAACCTCCAAATTTTCTTTCGCAAACAACACGTTTAAATAATTATTTACAACTCTTAAAGAAATGTCGTTTTCCATTTTCTTAAGGTCATACAAACTACTTTCAACACCCAATTGCGCCTGTTTAAAAGTATTTGTGTTTCTAAACCCATTAAAAATGATACCATTACTGTTCAAATTAAAAGACCCATTAAAGTTATTTGTATTCGTTAAAATACCACTTTGATCTGGTGATAAACCGGAAGAAAAATTACCGCTTGAAGAAGCATTTAAATTTGGAAGAAAATTACCTTTCGCAACATCTACATTGCTTTTAGCAAGCGCTACACTTAGTTTATTTTGCTGAATAGAAATGTTCTTTGCCAAAGCTTGATCTACAGCCTCTCTTAATGTCCACTTTTTTTGTGAAAAAGAAGTGATTGAAATGGACAACGCTACAAATAGAATAAATTTAGTTTTCAAGATATTTAATATTATGAGATTTCTAGTATAAATATTAGTATCAAAAAGCCTACTTTTTTTTAATTACTTGCCCAATAAAAAAATCGAAAGCTACTAAGAAGTTAGCTTGTGATACTTTTAATAAGACGCACAAAAGCCCAAGATGTTACAGTATTTATTCTAATTTAAAAAGTTAAGCCCTCACTTTCTTATTATATCTGTAAATAGTGAAAAATAAAATCGCTATTAGAAGATAAGGAAAGACCATTAAATACGTAATACCGCTATTCACGCCTTCTGCAATAGCAACATCACCATTTTCTACCACTGCTTTACACATGGCACACTGAGAGAAGGTTGTTTCTGGAATAAAGGCAACCAACACTAAAACGATAAAAAAAAGTTTGTTTTTAAACATAATAAGGAGATATCATTAAATAAACTACAACGCCAGTAACGGCAACATATAACCAGATAGGAAAGGTTTTCCTAGCAATTTTCTTGTGCTCTATAAACAGCCCTAACTTTGCTTTCATATACGTGAGCAATACTAAAGGGATTACAATAATAGACAGTGCGATGTGCGTTATTAAAATAAAGTAATAAACATACTTTATGATTCCTTCACCACCAAATATTGTTGAATCTGAAGTCATGTGGTACGCGATATACATCACAAGAAATAATAGAGAACAAGCAATCGCAGCAGTATTAAAACGCTCATGTAACTTTCTATTTCCGCGTTTAATTGAAATCACAGCCCCAACTAATAAAATCGCTGTTACCCCGTTTATCGTTGCATACAAAGGTGGAAGAAACATCAAAGGTGCAACGTCAAAGCCTAAGCTCCTAAGATTTACACCAAACAGCGCAGCTACAGCAATCGGAATTACAACCGATAGCGCGGTAATAATTTTTTTATATTTTTTTTCTTGTGCTAACTTATTCATTCAACAAAATTTTAATATCCTCTTTCAATTCTTTTATCTGGTCGGGAAAACCGTTGTCCTGTAAAGCATTATAATAAATTATAACATTTCCATTTTCATCAGTTCTCGAACGAATAAACCCCTTTTTATCTACCAAAGCAAAGTAACCAGAGTGTTCAAAACCACCGTGTTCGTCGGCTCCTTTACCAGCATATAATTTAAATCCTTGTTTTGCTAATTCAAATACAATCGCATCTGACTTTCCTGTTAACAAATGCCAATTCTTGTGTGTAATTCCATTGTCCTTCGCATAGGCCCGTAACACCTCTGGGGTGTCTATTTCTGGTGTAATCGATATAGAAGCGATTCCGAATTCGGGGTTGCCAAAAAAATCGTCTTGAATAGTTACCATTTTTTGATTCATGATTGGACAAATCGAAGGGCATGTTGAAAAGAAGAATTCTACTACATAGACTTTATTATCATAGTCCTTATTTGTAATAATGTTTCCCTCCTGATTGATAAACTCAAATGCAGGAACTTTTCTTTTTTCAGGGTGCACCTCATCTGTATATAAATAAACCAGCTCGGCATTCGTTTTGAAGCGATTTACCACTTTGGGAACTGTATAAATGCCAAATAATAATATAATAAATGCGATCCCAACATAAGAATTTTTCTTCTTCATGGTATTTTTTTATTTATCGATCCGCTTTATTTTCATTTCGTTCTTTAAAAGCTGCGTAGTATTCGTAATACAAAACGTTAATGTCGTCTTTAAGCTTGTCTTTCAACTCAGAAACTGAATTCATATTATAACTAAAAACAAATTCTTCTTCTGTTGCACGCCCCCTTAAACTCAGTTTTTTATCTATAATAAAAGCGTTTGGAGACGAAAGAGCTACGAGTGGCTCTCCAAGAGAGAAACTCTCGTAAAACAGGTTAATATTCAATGCTGAAGCCGACACAAAGTGCCAGTTTTTCATATCTGTAAACGCTCCTATTTCTTCCTTTAACCTTTTTGCTTCCACTTCTTTTCCGTCAGGAAATAATGCAATAATTTGGAATTGTTTATTATCTATAAATTTTTTATAAATTTTTTCGTTTAAGTTAAAGAGCCCAGCCTTATTTTTGCCAACGTCCTCTCCTAAAAAACAAATTAAAGAGACATTTCCTGACAATGTAACATTTTTCGTTGCATCAATTTCTAAGACATCCGTAACGTTTTTTGTAATTGTAGATAACTTTGTAAAGTTATTCTTACCGGTAGAAAGCAATAAAAAACAAATAAGTGGAAAAATAAATAACAAAAATAGGACTACTCTTTTTTTAGTGAAAAATTTCATAGGTGCTTTTTAAAAAGTGTTATTTAATGCAGTAAAGGTGGCCCTCACCACCTCTTTGATATTTTATGTTACCATCTCACCAGTGGTGACAAGATATCGGATATATAACCACCCTCTATTAATAACAAGGTTACCAAGTAAGAAACTAAAAAAACTCCTGACCAAACAATAGCACGTCTGAACCATTTATTCTCCCCTTCTAAGTGCATAAAAACCCACGCAATACCATAGGCCTTTCCTAGTGTTAAAATAATGAAAATCCAATTCAACCAACTTGTCCCCGGACCACTTAAATGCAAGGCATCTGGTTTGATAATTCCCAAATAAACTTCTACCAATGTAATTACAGAAAGAATTCCAAAAACAATCCAGATTCTCTTTGTGTTTGATACGTGTGCTTGTGCCATATATGCTCTTTATATTTTATTAAACTAAGTAGAAAAAGGTAAATACAAATACCCAAACTAGATCTACAAAATGCCAATACAATCCTACTTTTTCTACCATTTCATAATTGCCTCTTTTCTCGTAGATTCCCAAAATGACATTAAAAAATATAATAATATTAATTATAATTCCTGAAACTACGTGAAATCCGTGAAAACCAGTAATAAAGAAAAAGAAATTTGAAAAACTAGTCTTTCCGTATTCATTTGCTTGCAGGTTTGCACCTTCAACAACATTTTTTACTTGTAACAAGCTTGCTGAGCCCTCTTCTCTGGAAAGAATTGTTTTTTGTTTTTCACCTGAATCTATATATTCTGACCTCACTTGAATGTCAGAATTTGCATTGTAAGCTTGTAATACTTGTGCTACAGAATAATTTGGAATTGCTCCTTCACTCTCAAACCATAATCCATTCTTACGAGTATGTTGTATTCTTCCATCTGTTCTCGGCTCTGTTACAAAATCTGCCAAAGCAATTTGTTTCCCATTTTTCACAAACTGAAGTACCTTTCCTTCGGTAGTCTTTACAGCCCCATAGGTTCCGTTTATAAATGTATTCCACTCCCAAGCTTGCGAACCAACAAAAACGATACCACCAATTATTGTGATAAACATATACCAAGTTACTTTACTTTTTTTCATTTGATGACCAGCATCAACCGCCAAAACCATAGTTACCGATGAAAATATTAAGATAAATGTCATAATGGCAACATAAATCATTGGAAATTCACCGTGAACGAAAGGAACGTGTGTAAAAACTTCGTCAGCTATGGGCCATGAGTCTATGAACTTGAAACGCGTTAATCCGTAAGCTGCTAAGAAACCTGAAAAAGTCAATGCATCTGATAAAATAAAAAACCACATCATCATCTTTCCGTAACTCGATGCAAATGGTTTCGGACCACCTCCGTCCCATTTTCCTTTTTCTTCCATTGGTACAGCAGTATTTGCTTCCATAAACGTATTCTATTGATTGAGTGTTAAAGTAGTCTCGCAAAAATAATCATTTTTCATCACCTAATAAAATAGAAAAAGAAAAATAGGTAAATCCAAAGTACATCTACAAAATGCCAGAAGATCGCACCGAGTTCAAACCCCAGCAAATCATTTGGTTTATACTTATATTTAAAATGGTTATAAATAACAACGAGAAGGACAATTACCCCTGCTAGCAGGTGTAAAACGTGCATTAAGGTAATCCCAACAATGAAAGATGTGGACACAGTACTCCCTTTTCCTGTAAAGTAAAGTCCGAGGTCTTTTAGTTGATTAAAACCCACATATTGCTGCCAAATAAAACCGATTCCTAAAAGCAATGTTGTTACCAATAACAAAATAGATAATTGTCTTTTATCTTGTTTTATAAATCTTTGGGATAACATTAAAGTAATACTACTACCTATAATTAAAAAAGTACTAATATAAAAAGCATTTGGCAAGTCAAAAGTCACCCAATCATCTCTTTTCATACTAATTACGTATGCACTTGTTAATCCTGCAAAAAACATAACCATACTTATCATTGCAACCCACAACATTGGTTTTGCAGATATTTTTCTTGCAACTGTTAATTCTTCATTTAATGTTTGTTCTACCATCTTCCTTTTTTAATGTAAAAATTTATCTACAACATATATAATCTGCACTACTGTAATGTACAACACACTAGACAGCATTAACTTTCTTGCGTCTATATTCTGCTCGCTTTTGTAAAGCTTCAAACCATAGTACAACATTAAAATCCCTAACAAAGCCACAATAACTGCTGTTATTGGGTGTATATAAAAAGCACCTGAAACTTTTAAAACAGGTGCTATGGATACTAAAATCATAACAACTGTGTAAAAAATGATTTGTTTGATAGCGCCTTTGTCTTTTGTGCCCATAGGCAACATATTAAAACCTGCTTTTTTATATTCTTCAAACTGTAACCAGCCAATTGCCCAGAAGTGAGGGAATTGCCAAAAAAACTGAATTATAAACAAAAACCCTGCTTCGATACCGAAATTATTTGTCGCTGCGACCCACCCTAACATAAACGGAATTGCTCCAGGAATTGCACCCACAAAAACCGTTAAAGGGGTTACCGATTTTAATGGAGTATAGACACAAGTGTATAAAAAAATGGAAATTGCTCCAAACAACGCAGACTTAGGATTGATACTATATAGAATTGAAATTCCTGAAATTGCAAATACAATGGCAATCGCAAGTGCTACATTGACAGACATTCTCCCTGTTGGTAATGGCCTGTTTTGAGTTCGCTTCATAATAGCGTCTGTATCCTTTTCTATAATTTGATTGAAGGCGTTAGAAGCAGCAACCATAAAAAACCCACCAATTGCCAAAAGAAGAAGCGTAAAATAGTTGATGATTTCTGCAGCTAAAAGATAACCGGCAACAGATGAAAACACGACACTTAAGGACAAGCCAACTTTTGTCAGTTGCTTAAGGTCTGAAATTATCGTTTTCATATCTGTTTTATTATCTAAAATAACGGCTGTATTCATATCCCATCAATTCGACTGCAAAGATATTTGATAATTATGAATTTACCGCAATTTTCAGAGCTTTTAGTGTTAAATAATTGAAAAAAACGCTCGTTAAATTGAATAATAAAATTGCGAAGACAACGAAAATAGAAAAAAATTTCAACAAAAACCAGTCCATTTGAAACGGAAAAGTTACCAAAAACAGTCAGAAAACTGCCCTTCTAAAAATTCTGCTATCCCAAGGACAACTAATAATTTAATAGCCCTTGAAACTAGAGTTTAAAAACCGCATTGTTCTTTAATTGATATTCTTGTTTGCTCTCTTTACAAACTGCAAATCCTACTTTGTTAAATGCAAGCCGATGACCATATTCACTAACCCAACCAATCTGCTTTGAAGGATTCCCAACAACCAATGCAAAAGGCAATACCTCTTTTGTAACAACTGCCCCCGCACCAACAAAAGCATATTGACCAATATTATTGCCACAAATAATAGTTGCATTAGCACCAATACTTGCACCCTTTCTTACAACAGTCTCTTGATACTCGTGCTGTCTTTTTATGGCGCTTCTCGGATTTATAACATTGGTAAAAACCATAGAGGGACCTAAAAACACATCATCTTCGCAAATAACTCCCGAATAAATAGAGACATTATTTTGAACTCTTACATTTCTTCCTAAAATCACTTTTGGGGCAACTACCACATTCTGACCAATAGTACAGCCTTCACCAATACTACAATTGGACATAATGTGACTGAAATGCCAGATCTTGGTGTCTTTACCAATACTGCAATTCCTGTCTATAATAGCGCTTTCGTGTGCAAAAAAATCCTTCAAATTAGTATCCTGAATTTGTGTTGTGCCCTTTACTTATTATTTCTTTCGAAGAAGAAGTGCCAATACGATCCACCCCCAAAAGAAGCATCTCAAGAGCCGTTTTATAGTCTTTTACGCCACCAGCTGCTTTTACTTTTAACGGTTTCGCATTTTCTAAAATCAACTTCATACTTTCTATCGTTGCGCCATTTGGCTTATTTGCTTCCGTTTGAAAAAACCCTGTAGAAGATTTTACGAATACATTCTTTGCATTTTCCTCTCCAAAATCTTCGAGCACTACTTTTCTTATCAATTGGGAAATTACAATTATTTCTTCATTTGATAATGCCGCTACCTCTATAATGAATTTCGCCACTTTATGATGCCTTATACAAAGTGCAACACACTGCTTGAGTTCTGCGATTACAGCATCAATATTTCCCGCTTTAAAGGCGTTGTAATTTAACACAAAGTCTAATTCATGCGCTCCATAAGAAATGGCCTTTTGTGCTTCTTCCAGCTTCTGTTGTATTGATGATTTCCCTTCAGGAAAATCGACTACAGTTCCTATTAAAACTGGAGATTTAGCAGCATTGAGTATATTTTTCACATGCACTATATAATTCGCACGAATCATAATCAACTTATACCCATTCAAAATAGCTTCTTCTGCAAGTTGTAAGACCCCAAGCAGATTTTCTTGTTCGGAAACACCTGCTTGTTGTGCGGTTTTTAAATAAGTAGCATCTAAAAATTGAGAAATTTTCATATTATAAAAGTACTAAAACTAAATGATGCCTTTACAAAACACGCTAATAGTTGCTTTTTAATCTGCATGAACACTCCCAAGCAACTCCAAAGAAACACCTACCTCCGCAAATATTTTTTTAATCTACAGGTGTGTTTTTTTCCAAATGCTTTGCTGCCACTTTCTCTAAATCCTCGTACCACTGCTGACCGAATTTACGAACCAAAGCCTGTTTCACAAATTTATAAATAGGCACCTGTAATTCTTTTCCTAAAGCACAGGCATCATCACAAATTTCCCATTTATCGTAATTTACTGCAGAAAACTCACTGTACTCTTTTACTCTTATTGGATATAAGTGACAAGAGACTGGCTTTTTCCAATCGATTGCGCCAGAATTATAAGCTTCTTCTATTCCACATAGTGCTGTTTTCTTTTTATCAAAAATCACATACGCACAATCTGCATTGTTAATTAAAGGCGTCTCTAGCTCGCCCCATTCACTTGTAACCCAAGTTCCTTGTTTTTCTATTTCTGCAATTCCCTCCTTTCTAAGAAAAGGTTTTACTTTTGGATAAATTTCTTCCAAAATTTTTGCCTCCTCTTTGTCTAAGGGCGCTCCGGCATCGCCATCTATGCAACACGCTCCCCCGCAGGCTGAAAGGTTACACAAAAAATCTTTTTCGATAATATCCTCTGAAACTATTGTTTTTCCTAATTGAAACATGCTGCAAAAATAAGGGATTTTTTTTCTTTAAATTTACACTTGGATAAAGTTAGTTGACTAATTTCGCAAAATAAAAAAATACGTATGAAATTTAATTTTAAGGAAATATTCACAGCCTTTATGGTTTTATTTGCGGTGATAGATATTATCGGTAACATCCCTATTATCATAGATTTACGAAAAAAAGTAGGACATATTCAGTCTGAAAAAGCATCTGTAATTGCAGGTGTTATCATGATTGTATTTCTTTTTTTGGGCCAAAGTTTATTAACTTTAATAGGAATCGATGTAAATTCCTTTGCCGTTGCCGGTTCTTTTATCTTATTTTTTATTGCGTTAGAAATGATTTTAGGCATCACATTATACAAAGATGATTCTGGTTCCGCACCTATTACCGCAACCGTTTTTCCTTTGGCTTTTCCACTAATTGCTGGTCCTGGAAGCTTAACAACCTTACTTTCTTTGCGGGCAGAGTTTTATATAGAAAATATCATTGTTGCCGTACTCTTAAATGTAGCTTTAATCTATATTGTATTGAAAACGTCTTCAAAAATAGAGCGCATCATCGGGCCCAACGGAATTCAAATTATTAGAAAGATTTTTGGAGTTATATTGTTAGCGATTTCGGTAAAACTTTTTGCTCAGAATATTAAAGCCTTATTTATTTAATATGAATTTTGATGCACTTATTATAGGCGGTGGTGTTGCTGGTTTACAATGTGCGTTAATATTGGGGTCTGCAAGAGAAAAACCTTTTGCAATTCAAAAGAATATTGCCATTATCGCACATCAAAAAGCTTCACACTTACAAAACGCATTGTTCAACAATGTTTTAGGGTTGTCTCCTAATACGATTGGTAAAGATATTTTAGTCTCTGGCAAACAACAATTGGCAACAGAATATCCTTGGATCTCTCAAATAGAAAATGAAAAAGTAATTTCAATAGTACATGCTGCTGATCTTTATGAAGTAACCACAAATAAAGGAATGTACATCGCTAAAATAATAATTATCGCCTTAAACTACTCAAAACCTCTCACCATAAAAGGTTTGAACGACTTTATAGGACCGCACCAAAAAGCAAATCCCGAAAAGGATAGAATTCAACTTAAAAACACAAATTATTTTATACAGAAAGGGATGTATTGTTGTGGCACTATTGCCGGATGTAGAAGTCAATTTGCAATTGCTGCAGGGAGCGGAGCGGCAGTTGCAACCGATATTTTAACACTTTGGAATGATGGAAACCATGTTAAAATCCATGACAAAATAGATTTAAAAAACCCAACTAACTAATTGGGTTTTTTAGATAAAATGACTGTAAATTACTCTACCGTAACTGATTTCGCTAAATTTCTTGGTTGGTCTACATTCTTATTTAACATGACGGCAATGTGATAAGAAAGTAATTGAAAAGGAATAGTCGTTAACAAAGGTGTCAACGCCTCGGCGGTCTCCGGAATCTCAATTACATGATCTGCAATTTCTCTTACTTGAGTATCGCCTTCCGTAACAATTGCAATAATTTTCCCGGCTCTCGATTTAATTTCTTGAATGTTACTTACTACTTTTTCATAGTGTCCTTTACTCGTTGCAATCACAAAGATTGGCATATTTTCATCGATTAAAGCAATTGGACCGTGTTTCATTTCAGCCGCAGGATATCCCTCTGCATGAATGTATGAAATTTCCTTTAATTTTAAAGCTCCCTCTAAGGCTACTGGAAAATTAAAACCTCTGCCAAGGTATAAACAATTCGTTGCATTTTTGTAAACCGCAGCAATCTCCTTTACTTTATCTTCTATCTTTAACAATGCCTCTATCTTCTTAGGAATGAGCTGCATTTCCTGCATAAACTCACGAAGCTGAGGTTTAGAAATTTCTCCTTTTTTAGAGGCTAATTTTAATGCGATCAGCGTTAAAAGTGTAATTTGTGTGGTAAATGCTTTTGTAGACGCTACCCCAATTTCTGGTCCTGCATGTGTATATGCGCCCGCGTGTGTTTCTCTTGCAATCGAAGATCCTACAACATTACAAATACCAAAAACAAAAGCACCTTTGGCTTTTGCTAATTTTATAGCAGCTAATGTATCTGCAGTTTCACCAGATTGTGAAATCGCAATTACCACATCTTTCGACGTTATTATTGGATTTCTATACCTAAATTCTGAGGCATATTCTACCTCTACGGGTATGCGAGCCTTGTCTTCAATAAGATATTCTCCCACCAATCCTGCGTGCCAAGAAGTACCACAAGCAACGATAATGATGCGCTCTGCATTTAAAAACCTATTTATATTGTCGTCGATACCAGACAATCTTATAATTCCTTCATCTGCCAGCATTCTACCGCGATACGTGTCTATAATCGCTTTGGGCTGTTCATGGATTTCCTTAAGCATAAAATGATCATAACCACTTTTTTCTATTTGGTCTAAACTCAATTTCAGCTTTTGAACATTAGCATGAACCTGCGCGTCACCTTTAATTTTATGAATTTTTATTCCTTTCCCAATTTTAATAATCGCTAATTCTTCATCTTCTAAATAAATAGCGTTTTTTGTATATTCGATAAAAGGAGAGGCATCTGAAGCTATAAAAAATTCAGTATTGTCTTTTCCCACTCCAATTGCAATGGGGCTCCCTAAGCGAGCGACTACTATTTCATCTGGCTTTGCTTTATCAAAAACAGCAATGGCATAAGCTCCTATCACGTTGTTTAGAGCTAATTGCACCGCTTTCCCCAATTTGCAGGCCTCATTTTTCTTGACGTCCTCTATTAAGTTTATTAAAACCTCGGTATCTGTGTCACTCTTAAAAACGTATCCTCTAGAAATTAATTCCTTCCGCAATGCATCATAGTTTTCTATGATTCCGTTGTGAACAATGACTAAATTTCCTGATTGAGATGTGTGTGGGTGGGAATTAACATTATTTGGAACCCCGTGTGTAGCCCATCTCGTGTGACCAATACCAAGATTTCCATTTTTTCGGCTTTGCTCTTTATTTATAATATCTTCAAGATCAGCAACCTTTCCTTTCGTTTTTGAAAGTTGGATCTTAGTGCCATCAAACATCATGATTCCAGCGCTGTCATACCCGCGATACTCTAATCTTTTTAATCCTTTTATTACAATAGGATATGCATCTCTATATCCTATATAACCTGTTATTCCACACATAGTAATTGTTTCTTCCCTTGGTTATTTATTTACTTCTTTCTCTCTGTATACGATATTTTTAATTGTGCTTTTCCAACTCCGTTTACAGCACTTTCTCCATTTAACAAAAGCACAGATCTTGGATTCCAGTTGTACGTTTTCACGTTCACATCTAAAACTCCTGCACCACTTAAAGGTACATCTGTAATCTGGTTGAAAACTTTTAATTCTAAAGTAGGAAACTCCTCTGTGGCTCCGTCTAGTAAATTAGAGATATAATCTGTAATTTTAAAGTTGTAGCTATCCGGAGTTCCGTCTTCACCTATCAACAGAGCACCACCAAACGATGCAAATTCGGTGTAGGCATCTTCGACATGCGTAGACAACGAGCGACCAACACTTTGCATATTCTTATAAATTAACAATTTTTGAGGTAAAAGGTCAGCAGTATTACTAGTGGAGCTATTTACGTGAAAAGTTAACAGCGCGTCGTTTACTAACAAACCTCCCTGGCTTGCTTCATCTGTCAATGATCCCAATTCTCCCAAGTCTAAAAAACCATCCGCATTCACGTCCTTATTTTTGTACTTTAAAATAGGGTCTAAAGGATTTTTACTTTCAAGTTCTACTAAATTTACACCTAAAATTTTGACTGTTGCAGAGGTGCCGGCCGTCCCTTGAATTATGAAATTCTCGTTTGGAACAGGCTGAGAAGCAGAAGACATCGTATAGGTACTAATTCTTGCATTAGAAAGTGGAAAACTATAGCTACTTGTGGTATTTTCTACGACGTCACCGTCTTTTAGAACCGTTTTTGCATAGAAAAAGTCGATTGCTGCTGAAGGCATGGCTGCTAAATTAATTGGAACCAAAGCACCATCTTCACCTTTCGCTTTTACAATAATTCCTTTAAAATAAGTTTGAAATTCGGCAGATGACGAAAAATCAGGATCTTCAAACTTATCCCAAAACAAGCGTTTCATTTCATCTAAATCTAACGGAATTGCCAAAAAAGGAGCCGCAAGACTACTTGCATTCGAGAGCTTTAAAGTATCTTGAATAATTAAAGTGCTATTAACAGCCGCACTTCTGTCTGTTCTATTGAAATAAAAAACCGTATCAACAGCACTGGGCTTGAAAGTGAAACCTACTTCTGTTAATAATTCCTCTTCTTGGTACACGAAATCGGATGAAAATGAATTCCCTTTTGATGGATCTTCAGGGTTTAAAAGATTTATGAATGTTCCGTTTCGATACACCTCTAATTCTGTAGGGAGGGATGGATTCCCTAAAATCGAATCCAATCTAAATTTTGATTTACCATCTGCTTGTTTGCCAGTAAATATGGATGTATAGGGTATTTTTAAAATGACTTTATCTAAATTATAACTAGTTGTGGTGTCATTGACTGGAGCTTTAGATATTTCGAGACCTGATGGTAAGGAGAGTTGAGAAACAAATCCTGCTACTATCTTTTTTGCATAAGGCTTATTATAGACTCCTAACCAGTATTCCCCCAAAATGCCAAGTCTGATATTGTCTGCTCGAACAGAAGTAATATTATTTTGTGTGATTTCAACATCTAAAAAAACATCTCCTGTTGAAAACTCTGTATTACTAATTACACCGGATCCAATATCTGTAAAATCCTTTTCACATGAAACAAAACCAACGAATAACAAAAATAAAACACCAAGAGAGGTGCCTTTTCTAAAAATATTTTCCAAAATAAAACAATTATTTGGCTGAAACTAAATCAGCATAAAAACTTAAATAACTTTCTTTAAAATTCTCTTCCTGAAAACTCAACACAGGAACTTTTTTCTCTTCGATAAAAGTAGTTAACTCTTCAGATATATTCTCACTCCCATGAATAATTGCATCCGAATTTTCGATCGCACTTTTTAATATATTCGTATGGCTCGGAATGCGAACTGTAGCGATTTTATCATTTTCGTTTAAATCAAACTTTAGTTTATCCGCAAGTTTTTCATTTAAAGTTCCTTCAAAGGGGTTACTGTAAACAGAAGTAATAATTTTACTTTCAGAAAAAAGAGGTTCTTCATTGTAAAATTCTCTTAGATAAAGTGGTAATAATGAGGCCATCCAACCGTGCACGTGAATTATATCTGGTGCCCAATTTAACTTTTTAACCGTCTCTACAACACCTTTCGCAAAGAAGATTGCCCGCTCATCATTGTCTTCAAAAAGTTGATCATCTTCATCTGTAAAAACTGCTTTCCTCTTGAAATACTCTTCATTATCTATAAAATAGACTTGCATTCTTTCTTTGGGAATAGAAGCTACTTTTATAATAAGCGGCATGTCCATGTCGTCTACGACAAGATTCATTCCAGAAAGGCGAATTACCTCGTGTAGTTGGTGTCTTCTTTCATTGATAACACCAAACCTTGGCATAAAAATTCTAGTTTGTACTCCTTTGGAATGGGCGTTTTTTGCTGCATTAAATGCAGTCAGCGCTAGCTCAGTTTCGGGTAGATAAGGGACCACCTCAGATGAAACAAATAAAATTCTCTTGTCCTTCATTAAATCAAACTCTTTTATAAGAGTCGCAAAAATACAAATTATTATGCTAATATCGTGTTAAAATGGTAAGTTTGCACACTTTATCAATGTATTTAAAATGAAAGTTTTCAGTAAAAAAAACGACTTAAAAGACTGTCTTTTAGCATATAAAAGCAACAATAAAACCATTGGTTTTGTACCAACGATGGGCGCCTTACATCGCGGTCATCTGTCCTTAATTAAAAAAGCTCAGCAAAAGAATGATATTGTTGTGGTGAGCCTTTTTGTAAATCCTACTCAATTTGACAATGCTGAAGACTTAGCGAAATACCCAAAGACCTTAGCAAAAGACATCGACATGTTACGCTCAGTGCACTGCGACATTCTATTTACTCCATCTGTAGAAGAAATTTATGAAAATAATATTACTTCAGAAAACTTCAATTTTGACGGAATAGAGCACCAAATGGAAGGGAAATTTCGAAAAGGACATTTTAACGGTGTAGGAACTATTGTAAAAGCGCTTTTTGAAATTGTAGCGCCTCACAAAGCTTATTTTGGCCAAAAAGATTTTCAACAATTGCAGGTCATAAAAAAAATGGTAAAAAAACATGGCTTACAAGTAAAAGTCAAAGGATGTCCAATCTATAGAGAACAAGACGGTCTGGCAATGAGCTCTAGAAACGTAAGACTGTCTAAAGAACAACGGATTGCCGCACCACTAATCTATAAAGTGCTGCAAGAGGTTGGTAGAAAGTTCAATACACAAAGTGTTTTGGAAGTTACGGAATGGGTTGATAATCAGTTTAAAAACCACACCTCTTTGCGTTTAGAATACTTTACAATTGCAAATGAAAAATCTTTAGAATCAATTAAAATTAAAGATTCTCGTAAAAAACACCGTGCGTTTATTGCGGTCTTCGCTGATGAAATAAGATTAATTGACAACCTTCATTTAAACAATTTGTAATTTAAAAAATAGTATTTTTGTAAAATGTTAGTTCAAGTTGTAAAATCTAAAATCCACCGAGTAAAAGTTACGGGTGCTGATTTAAATTATATCGGAAGCATAACCATAGATGAAGATTTAATGGATGCAGCGAATATAATCGAAGGAGAGCGTGTTCAGATCGTTAATAATAATAATGGGGAGCGTTTGGAAACCTATGCAATCCCCGGTCCGAGAAAAAGTGGAGAAATTACACTAAACGGGGCGGCGGCAAGAAAAGTTGCAAAGGGAGATGTTTTAATCTTAATCGTATACTGCTTCATGGATTTTGAAGAAGCCAAAAAGTTCAAGCCATGCTTAGTTTTCCCAAATGAAAACGACAATACACTCACGTAAATTGAATATTAAAAAGATTTTAAAAATAGTTTTACCACTGACTTTAGGTGGTTTTTTAGTTTGGTACTCGCTCTCTGACATCTCTCTAAAAACGCTTGGTACTTTCTTCAAAGAAGCAAACTATAGTTTTATTTTTCTAGGTCTTTTCTTTGGCATTTTAAGCCATTTATCAAGAGCTTATAGGTGGAAGTTTATGTTGGCGCCTCTTGGATTTAAACCAAAATTTACGAATAGTATTTTAGCCGTTTTAGTAGGGTACCTAGTGAATTTAGCAATTCCTAGAGCAGGAGAGGTTTCGAGAGCATTGGTCTTGACAAATTATGAAGAAATTCCTTTCGAAAAAGGATTTGGGACCATTGTAGCGGAGCGAATTGCAGATTTAATTATGATGCTTTGCGTAGTTATAATTACGCTTTTTGTTCAATTTGATTTTATTTACGGTCTTTTGATTCGCAATTTTAATCCCATAAAAATTAGTGTAAGTCTTGTTGTCTTAGGAATTGGATTTTTTACATCATATGCTTTTATAAAAAAAGCAAAATCAGGATTCTTGTTAAAAATTAAAACATTTGTAGCTGGTTTGATAGAAGGTGTTACAAGCATCTTTAAAATGAAAAATAAGTGGGCCTTCATTTTTCACACCGTATTTATTTGGATAATGTATGTTGCCATGTTTTGGGCAACCATACCCGCAATTGAAGGTTTACACGTTCCCTTAGGGGGTATCTTAATCGGTTTTATTGCAGGTGGATTCTCCATTGCCGCCACAAACGGCGGGATTGGTTTGTATCCAATTGCTGTGGCTAGTGCACTGGCATTGTTTGATATTCCTACGGAAACAGCTACCGCTTTTGGCTGGATTATGTGGACAGCCCAGACGGCAATGATTGTTCTTTTTGGGGGATTGGCATTTTTATTACTCCCACTTTACAATAAGAACACGTAAATTCAAAATTATAAAAACAAAAAACTACTAAAGATGGCGAAAACCAAAACAACTTTTTTCTGTCAGAATTGTGGCACACAACATGCAAAATGGGTTGGGCAATGTAGTGCTTGTAAAGAATGGAATACCATTGTTGAAGAAATAATTCAGCAAGAAGAGAAACGAATTTGGAAACAATCAACCACTGCAAAACAAACGGTAAACAAACCTCTAAAAATTGCAGATATCCAATTAAACCCTGAAGAAAGAATTGTTACCAACAACAAAGAGTTGGATACTGTGTTAGGCGGAGGCTTGGTAAAAGGATCTGTAACGCTTCTGGGTGGAGAACCTGGCATTGGAAAATCTACGCTATTATTACAAGTAGCTTTAAACATCCGTCAAAAAGTCCTGTATGTTTCTGGTGAGGAAAGTCAGTCTCAAATAAAAATGAGAGCTGATAGATTGGAGGCAAACAATTCTAATTGTTTAATTCTTACCGAAACCAACACCCAACAAATCTTTAAGAACATAGAAGAAACGGAGCCAGAAGTTTTGGTTATTGATTCGATACAAACACTGCATACCAAAAATATTGATGCCTCCCCTGGAAGTATTTCTCAAATTAGAGAAACGGCTGCAGAACTCATAAAATTTGCAAAAGAAACCGCTACTCCAGTATTGCTAATTGGTCACATTAACAAAGACGGAAACATTGCTGGACCAAAAATTCTAGAACATATGGTCGATGTTGTTTTACAATTTGAAGGCGACAGGAACCACACCTATCGAATTTTAAGATCTCAAAAAAATAGATTTGGATCCACATCGGAACTGGGTATTTATGAAATGCTCTCTACTGGACTCCGCGAAATTTCAAATCCATCTGAAATATTAATTTCTAAAAAAGATTCTGATTTAAGTGGAACTGCAATTGCTTCTACCTTAGAGGGTATACGCCCATTAATGATAGAAATACAGGCCTTGGTTTCTACTGCTGTTTATGGCACACCACAACGCTCAACAACCGGTTATAATCTAAAACGTCTCAACATGATTTTGGCTGTTTTAGAAAAACGTGCTGGCTTTAAATTAGGTGCAAAAGATGTTTTTTTAAATATTACTGGAGGCATCAATGTTGATGATCCCGCAATTGATTTAGCAGTCGTGGCTGCAATCTTGTCCTCAAATCAAGACATTGCTATTAACCCCAACGTTTGTTTCGCTGCGGAGGTGGGATTGGCCGGAGAAATCAGACCTGTTTCTAAAATCGACCAACGAATTTTAGAGGCAGAAAAACTAGGGTATAAAACCTTAGTAGCTTCAAAATATAATAAAATAGCTTCTAAAAACCATGGCATCAAGCTAGTGTTAGTAGGTAAAATTGAAGAGGCATTTGCAACACTATTTGCCTAAGTACGGGTGAAAAAAGGACCTCTTAAATTCAACCTTTAATGTAAATACAAAAACCAAGCAGTACTGCTTGGTTTTTGTATTTATATCCGTTTGAGTACAATCCTATTTCTTATTTACAGCTTTTATGTATTTATCTAAGGCCATAGTCATTGACGGAGTATCTGGGGATGGTGCTTCAATATCACACTTTAAACCCGCTTCTGTAACGGCATTTACAGTTGAGTTTCCAAAAGCAGCAATTCTCGTGTTGTTCTGCTTAAATCCTGGGAAGTTTTGGAATAATGACTCAATCCCTGAAGGACTGAAAAAAACCAATACGTCATAAAAAACATCTTCTAAATCAGACAAATCGCTCACAACAGTGCGATACAAATCGAGACGCGTCCACTTTACTCCTAATGCATTTAATTCCTCAGGAACTAAAGGTTTTAGTTTGTCCGAAGAAGGTAACAAGAAATTTTCTGTCTTGTGTTTCTTAATTAACTTTGTTAGGTCAATAAAAGTTCTAGCTCCCACATAGATTTTACGCTTTCGATACACCACATACTTTTGCAAATAGTAGGCAACAGCCTCAGATTGACAAAAATATTTCATATCATCCGGCACTTTAAAACGCATTTCTTCAGCAATTTTAAAAAAATAATCTACTGCATTTCTACTTGTCAATATAATGGCAGTGAACTCTTTAAAATCAACTTTTTGATTTCTAATTTCTTTTACAGGAATACCTTCTACATGAATAAAAGACCTAAAGTCGATTTTTACTTTCTGTTTATCTGACAAATCAAAGTAAGGAGAGGTTTCTGTCTTTGGAGGAGGTTGCGATACTAAAATAGTTTTCACTTTCATACGCTTGGGGTTTTTAATTTAAAACATCAACTTAAACAGAGTTAATAGCGGTGCTATTTCGAAGGCGCAAAGATACAATATAAAATAAAATAACTCATTAAAAACCAGGTTTTTATTATGGCGTATATGAAGCACAAATCTCACAAGAAATAAGCCAATAATTATAGGTACCAAATAGGAAACACTCAGTGGGCCAAATTGACAAACAATAAATAAAATAAGTAGAAAAAAACAGATAGAGTATAGCGAACTATATTTAGAGACGATATAAAATCGCAATCTTTTTCTAAGAAGGAAAAGATTTGAAAAAGATACTTCAAGCAGTCTTTTAATTAATAGATATGAAAAAACAACTCCTGATATAGTCAAGTAATAAGAGAAACTTACTGCCAAACCATCTTTGTTTTGTGCAGTAATTAAACTAATGACAAACGCTAACACTAAAGACGAAAAGACAAAAAGCACATTGTGAAAAAGACTAAAAAAAGAAGTATCTCTACCTAACTCACCGTCTGCAAAACCTTTATTAAAAACAGCAAAAACGTAGCCTTTTAATTTCTCTGAATCAAGTACTTTTAAAACAGCAATCAATACCAAAAGCAAAAGCAGCACGATGGAAATCCAATTTGTACTGTTCGCTATTTTTTCTAGTGCTTGCAATTTATATAATTTGAAAATATTAACACAAAACTAATAATTTAAAAATGTATATTTGCCATCTTACCTCATGAAATTTCATTTATGTCAGATACGCTTGTTATCATACCCACCTTTAATGAAAAAGAGAACATAGAGGCAATCATTACTGCTGTTTTTGCTCAAAAAAAGAAGTTCCATATTTTAGTTGTTGATGATAATTCTCCTGACAAAACCGCTACTATTGTAGAGAAATTAATAGAACAATTTCCAGCCCAGCTTTTTCTAGAAAAAAGAATGAATAAAACAGGCTTAGGAACTGCTTACATTCACGGTTTTAAATGGGCGCTGTGCAAAAGCTATGAGTACATTATAGAAATGGATGCCGATTTTTCACACGATCCTAAAGACTTAGTTCGCTTATACAATGCTTGTAACAATGAAGGCATTGGAGTTTCTATAGGATCTAGATATGTAAACAACAAGGTAAATGTAATAAATTGGAATATTAAACGATTGTTACTTTCCTATTTTGCTTCAAAATATGTTCGTTTTATAACTCAAATTCCTATTTACGACACCACTGCTGGATTTGTCTGCTGGAAGAGATGTGTTTTAGAAACGATAAACTTAGACAAGGTAAAACTTGTTGGATATGCCTTTCAAATTGAAATGAAATTTAAGGCATGGAAACATAAATTTCAGATCAAAGAAGTGTCCGTTGTTTTTACAGATAGAAATCTAGGCACCTCAAAAATGAATGGAAATATTGTTTCTGAAGCCTTGTTTGGTGTGATAAAAATGACCTTAAAAGGACTGCCAAAATAAAAGACAATGAATCAAATTTCTCTAAGAACGACACAACTCAGCGACATCGAAACACTTTTAGAATTTGAGCAAGGAGTGGTTGCTGCAGAAAAACCTTTGGATACGTTTTTAGGAGATGGCACACTGTATTATTACAATATTCCCCAACTAATAAATGATAAAAACACGCATTTTTTAGTAGCCTTAGTAGGAGAAGAATTAGTAGGTTGCGGTTATCTGAAAATAAAAAAATCCCAGACGTATCACAAAAATCCCAAACATGGATATGTTGGGTTTATCTTCGTAAAACCATCGTTTAGAGGAAGGAAGGTCAGCACTTTCGTTTTAGAGTCCTTAAGAGAATGGGGCACAGAAAAAGGTTTAAAAGAATTAAGATTAGACGTATACAGTAATAATTCTGCCGCCATAAAGCCCTATGAACGTTTTGGGTTCCAAAGGAGTTTGGTTAATATGAGAATTGATATTTAAAATAAAATGACAAAAGCAACCTTAATAAAAAGTGCAACAATCGTCAACGAAAATAAAATTTTTAAGGGCGATGTTCTCATTGAAAACGAAATTATAAGAACTATTTCTTCGGAAATAACGGCTCCGGAAGGTGTTGAAATCATAGATGCAAAAGGGAGTTATTTAATCCCTGGATTTATAGATGATCAAGTACATTTTAGAGAACCTGGCTTGACGCACAAAGCAAACATTGCGACCGAAAGTAGAGCTGCAATTGCAGGTGGAATTACCACCTTTATAGAAATGCCAAATACAATTCCTCAAGCGACAACGCAAGAGCTGTTAGAAGACAAATTTAAAATTGCCGCACAAGACTCCTATGCCAACTACTCTTTTATGTTTGGTGGAACTAACGATAATTTAGAAGAACTCTTAAAAACAGACCCCAAAAAAGTAGCTGGAATTAAGTTATTTCTAGGCTCATCGACGGGAGATATGTTGGTGGACAATGAAGAAATTTTGGAAAAAATTTTCGCTTCTACAAAGATGATTATTTCTGTACATTGTGAAGATGAAGCAACCATAAAAAAGAATACTGCCATTTATAAAGAAAAATATGGTGATGACATCCCTATGAAATATCATCCCTTTATTAGAAGTGTAGAGGCCTGTTATTTGTCCTCCTCAAAAGCGATTGAATTGGCTAAAAAAACGGGTGCTAGGCTGCATGTTTTTCATTTATCAACAGAAAAAGAAACTCATTTGTTTAGAAATGACATTCCTCTTGAAGAAAAGCAAATTACGTCGGAGGTTTGCATTCACCACCTTTGGTTTTCCGACAAAGATTACGATAAGAAAGGAACGCTTATTAAATGGAATCCAGCTGTGAAAACGGAAGACGACAGGCAAGGTTTGTGGAAAGCCTTGTTAGATGATAGAATCGATGTATTGGCAACAGACCATGCACCCCATACGATAGAAGAAAAAAATAATATCTATACCAAAGCGCCTAGTGGCGGACCGATGGTGCAACACGCAATTGTTGCACTTTTAGAAAAGGTAAAAGAAGGCGTCATTCCTATTGAAAAAGCGGTTGAAAAAATGAGCCACAATCCTGCTAAATTATTCCAAATTGAAAGACGTGGATTTATAAAGGAGGGTTATTTTGCCGATTTAGTACTGATTGATCCCAACCAATCTCAAACGGTTTCTAAAGACAATATACTATACAAATGCGGCTGGTCACCATTTGAAGGAACTACCTTTTCGTCAACGATAACGCATACGTTTGTGAATGGAAACTTAATCTACAACAACGGCATTTTTAACAACGATATCAAAGGGAAAAGAATCACGTTTAACAGATAATATGAAAACAATTAGCGGCCTCTTCATTTTCCTGTTTTTTGTCTCTTGTACAAGCAATACAATTTTTGAGAAACCAAAGAATTTAATACCTCGTGACACGATGAGCCTCTTACTTCAAGAAATGGTCATTGCTTCTAGTGCAAAGTTCTTGAAAAACAAAAAGCTACAAAAAAATATTAATTACATGCCTTTGGTTTACGAAAAGTTTAAAATTGACAGCACGCGTTTTAATGCGAGTAATTATTACTACATGTCTACCGTCGATCAATATCAAGAGATTTTAAAAAATGCTGCAGCAAAATTAAAGTCTAGAAAAAATGCCTTTCAAAAAATTAAAAAAAACGCAGACTCGCTTAAAGAAGCGATTACCGATACTGAAAAGAAAAATAAATTAGATCGTTTAAAAATAAAAAAATAAAAACGTTACTTTCTATAGCTACTGCAAACATCTTTGACAACCTCCTCAATTTTTTCAAATTTAAAAGACGTTGTTTTAATAACTTTTTGTGAAGAATATTCCGAAATTTCATGTGCACTTTTTGCAGCATATTTGCCTAGTAGAGGCGCTTTACTTGTGAATCTTGCCATTGCAGCTGAAAAGCGCCATAACAACTCTGTTTGCCAAGGTTTTATTCGTATCGCAGGTCTTTTTTTCCCAAAGGTGTCTGCTATTAAAAAGAAAAGCTCTTTGTATGTTTTATTTTCTGAAACTAAAATGAAGCGCTCATTTTTAACATCAGAATTCATCAACAAAATCATAAGACTTACAACATCCTTTACACCTACATAACCAGTAATTCCCGCTGTATAATATTTAAACCCGTGATGCACTTGATGAAATAATTTCCCAGAACCCGTCGCCCAAAATCCAGCGCCCAAAATCACTCCTGGATTTACGATAACCACCTCTACTTGTTCTTGACTAGCGCGCCAAACCTCCATTTCTGCACCGAACTTTGTTATGGAATAACCACTATTGTCCAAGTCCTTATTCCATTCATTTTCTTCTGTGATTAACACACCATTAGGGGCATCTCCAATTGCAGCAATCGAACCCACAAAACATAACTTTTTTATTTTTGCATCGATAGAGAGGTTGACAATAATTGCAGTTCCATGAATATTTACTTTTCTCATTTCAACATAATCCCTTGGATTAAAAGAAATAAAGGCAGCGCAATGGTATACTTTTTCAACCCCAACAAAGGCTGGAATCATGGAAGGAACATCTGTAATATCGGCTTTAAACCAACTAATTTTTTCGATTAAAGAAAGATCGTCAGTATAATAAGAAAAAACTTTTTTTACCAGTTCTATTTTTTCCTCAGAACGATAAATAGCTCGAATTTCTTCCTTATTTATTATCAAATGATACAACAAGTGTGCTCCTACCAATCCTGTTCCTCCGGTAACTAAAATCATAGAGCGAATTTAGTATATTTTAAGTGATAAAGTTATATTTGCAGCCTGATAAACAGAATACCATGAAGAATTTTATTGAAGAATTGCAGTGGAGAGGAATGTTAAATGATAGCATGCCAGGTACTGAAGAACACTTACTTGAGGAAATGCGAAGTGCATATGTTGGTTTTGATCCAACGGCAGATTCATTACATATTGGAAACTTAGTACCCATAATGCTCCTAGCACACTTCCAAAGATGTGGCCACAAGCCCATTGCTTTAGTTGGCGGTGCTACTGGTATGATTGGGGATCCCTCTGGAAAATCTTCTGAGCGCAATTTATTAGATGAAAAAACCTTACGCCACAACCAAGAATGTGTAAAAGCACAGTTGGGCAACTTTTTAGACTTTAAATCGAAAACAGAAAATGCCGCGCTTTTAGTAAATAACTACGATTGGATGAAAGAAATCTCTTTCTTAGAGTTTATTCGGGATGTTGGAAAACACATCAGTGTAAATTATATGATGGCAAAAGATTCTGTAAAAAACAGAATTAGTTCAGAGTCTAAAGAAGGAATGTCTTTCACAGAGTTTACCTACCAAATGGTGCAGGGATACGACTTTTTGCATTTATTTAGAGAAAATGCAACAACCCTTCAAATGGGTGGTTCTGATCAATGGGGGAATATTACAACAGGAACAGAGTTGATCCGCAGAATTGCTGGAGGAAAAGGCTATGCAATTACCTGTCCTTTGATTACAAAATCTGACGGTTCTAAATTCGGAAAATCTGAAGGTGGAAATGTTTGGTTGGATGCAAAGAGAACCTCTGCTTATAAATTTTATCAATATTGGTTAAATACTTCGGATGAAGACGCTGAAAAATACATCAGAATATTTACTTTTTTAGATCAAAAAACAGTTGAATCTTTAATTGCAGAGCATAGTGAAGCACAGCACATGCGTGTTTTACAAAAGCGCCTAGGAGAAGAGGTTACGCTGCTAGTGCACGGAAAAGAAGCATACGAAAAAGCGATTGCCGCTTCTAATATCTTATTTGGAAAGTCTACTGCTGCTGATTTAAAAGCATTGGATGAGCAGACTTTTCTAGATGTTTTTGACGGCGTACCGCAAGCAACGGTATCTCTTGCTGCGATCGAAGAGGGTTTGGATATGATTGGCGCTTTGGCCGCACAAACAAGCTTCCTAGACTCTAATGGAGATGCAAGAAGGGCTTTAAAAGAAAATGCTATTTCTGTAAATAAAGAAAAAATCAAAGAAAATTATACGATTTCTAAAGAAGACTTAATTGCAAATAAATACGTCTTATTGCAACGTGGTAAAAAGACCTACTACTTATTGGTTGTCGCCTAGCTTATACCTCAAATAAAACATAAAAAAGAGCTGAAACTATTGAGCTCTTTTTTTGTTTAATTTAGAAGTAATAAGAACACTTTTAAAGCAAGAATCTGTTTTTTAGGCACACCTTTAAAAGTTTTTAATTTTTTATTTGGATGCAAACTCAACGTTGATATTATTAAATTCAGCACTATCTTTTTTATCTCCTTCTGCCGCTTTACCAAAAAATAAGATGCGACAATATACCCCTCAGCAAGATATCCTTGCTTCAATTTATATTCTTGAGCAAGAAAGGGAATGGAAATAGCCATCAATAAAATTGTTACAAAATTTTTCATTAAGCTGTCTTTTTTGTTTGATAAATAAAAACTGGAAACCTTACAAAAACGTCAAAGCACAACCTCTCATCCCTGAGTTATTAAAACGGCTGGGTACTTCAAACGTTGCATTTTCAAGCACCTTTCCTGTACCTTGGAAGGCAATAAGAGAACAAGAATTATAAGATACCGAATCAATGCTACTTATTCCAACGTTCTTCGCCAGAGAATTAATAGTCAAAGCATCTTACCTATCTCTTGCTGAAATTTTTATCCATGGACGCGTGTTAAAAACACCTCTCCATTTTAAAGACAGCACAATTAACAATGCCCTTGCTGTATTTTGAATGAATGTCAAAAACCACAACTACCGCTTGTAAAATGCTGTGTACTTTTTCACGTCGTTCTCACCAATGACCTCAATACCTCTTCTCTTTTTTAAGTTAAATTGCTGTACATCTTGCAAATTTAAAAAGACAAAGGAAGTACCAATTAAAAACGTTTTATTATTCTTAACTTCTAAAAAATGAAGGATAATCAAAATAAAATATGCCTTTTAGGTTTTCCCTTAGAAAACTTGTTAATTCCTGATGATTTTCATAAACTTGTATCTAATTTTGTTAACTGATTTTAATCGTTTGGAAAAAAAACATGATTACTGTGTGGAAGCCTTCTTTATATCAGAACTAAAGAAAGGAAGGGAAGCGGCCTACAGGCATCTTTATAAACTATACTACTCAGAACTGTGCAACTATGCATCCATACTCTCTGGAAGCGACGAAATAGCAAAAGATATTGTACAACTTACCCTTGTAAAAATTTGGGAAAAAAGAAAAATTTTAGATATTAATACTTCTCTAAAAGGGTACCTTCTAAAAGCGATTTACAACTATTTTATTGACTCCAAAAGAAAAGAAAAAAAACAAGAGAATCTATTACAACACTTAAAACAAGAAGCATTATTAGAATATATTGAAACCTCTCCGGAAGAGATAGAGCAAATGCACTTACTTATTGCTCAAGAAATAGAGCTATTGCCAAAAAAATGTAAAAATATTTTTATCCTCGCTAAAAAAGAGGGGCTGAAGTATAAAGAGATCGCACACAAATTAAATATTTCTATAAAAACTGTAGAGAGACAGATCTCTATCGCTTTAAAAAAAATTAGAAAAAAAGTAACCCAATCCTCCTAAACTGTGTGTTTATAATTTTTAAATAATTACGAATACGTGTGCTTTAAAAAAAACCTCATCACCCCTTTGTCTTTCTCCTTTAAAAGAAAGTTCTCGGATGCGCCTATTTTGCCACTTTAAATAAAAGTGAAAATTCTCTAAAGTCCACGCATCCCCCAAAGCCTACTTATATCTCAATACAGATTAGTAGAATCGTACCCTTCATTTATAAAACTTAAATTCTCTTCAAAACACTGGCTTATTGCGAAGTCTACCTCAAAAAATAGTGAACGCCCGAAGCTTTTAAAAATTTAAAATAGTCTCATTTATATCTTTAAAGTAATATTCACTCTTTTTTATTGTAGGAATACATTTTTATTAAAAATTATTTAAACACCTCAATGAATTGATTTATAGTAGTTTGAATATATTCACATATGTGTCCTGTTTTAAAATTTAACAAATTCAACAAAATAAAAAGAAAAATGTTGGGGGTGTTTAGAAAAATCTACGTCTTTATAAAAAACAAAAGCCTTAATTAAAAATGACCCAAGATTTTAATAAAAAAGAAAAGAATAGTTCTTTAGTCTCAAACAATTCTGAGGCTAAAACAAAACCATTTTTAAAATGGCTTGAAAAAGATAAACAAGATTTCAAAGCTGCTGTGAAAACGGACCTTTTACTCGCTATTAAATTTAAGACTTTTAACTCAGAAGAAGGCACTGATTTACTTTTTGATAAGATTAAAGCAATCAATTCTTCTAAGAATAAACGCAAAAAACTTCTTAATAATTGGCTAAAATACGCAGCCGTTTTTATCGGTTTATTACTTACAACAACCTATGCAATAAGCGAGTATAATAAAACAAAACACGCCTTCTCTGTACTCAATACCTCTGGTATCATTTTAAAAATAACTGGAGACAACAACGCACAACTAATTGAGAATGATGGGATACAAGTTATCACAAATAGAAATGGAGAAAAAATAGGAACCATTCAAAAAAATATTTTAAAGTATACTGATAATACAAACAGCGAAAATCAATTGGCATCTGAAAATACACTTACTGTGCCTTATGGAAAGACGTTTGACGTTGTCCTAAGCGATGGAACCTATGTTTATTTAAATGCTGGATCTGTACTTACCTATCCTGCTCATTTTAATGGAGCTGCTAAACGAGAGGTTTTTCTCAAAGGAGAAGGCTATTTTAAAGTGGCTAAAAATAAAAATATTCCATTTATCGTAAAAACAGAAACACTCAATACAAGAGTCTACGGAACTGAATTTAATGTATCTGCTTATAAGACGGATGCTACGACAGAAGTAGTTCTTGTGGAAGGAAGCGTAGGGGTTAAAGAAGTGAAAGAGACAAAAACATCCAATACTGAATATCTCATTATTAAACCTTCACAAAAAGCATCTAAAGGCGGGGTTTCAAACATTCTCAAGATTGAAAAAGTGAATGTCAAACCCTACATCTCTTGGAAGTCAGGTCTTTTAATATTCGACAATGAGAACATTGCTAGTATTTTTCAAAAGCTAGAACGACAATTTGATGTTGAAATAAGAAATAGCTATGCGAATCTCTACACGCACTCGTATACAGGAGTCTTTAAAACAAAAAATATAAATGAAATATTACTGACCTTAAGTAATCACACAAGCTTTTATTACACAATAAAAGGAAATAAAATTACCATTAAAAAAAAAATTGACATGTAAAAATCACTTTCAATCTCTAAAACGAATTTTTAAATTGATTAACCCTAAAACCTGAGCAAAATGAAAAAAAATCTATTCCAACAAAATGAAAAGAAATTTCGAAAAAAAATAAAAGTTTTCGTCATTGCTGCGCTACTTCTTATGGTAAACAGCTTTACTTACGGAAACGATAAGGATCAAAAAATTACATTAAAGTTAGAAAACACAACTTTAACAAAAATTTTTGAAGCCATTTCATCACAAACAGAATATAATTTTTTCTACGAACAGTCTCAAATAGATCTCAATTCGAAAGTAAGTATAGACGTAAAAGACGAGTATATTAAAGTAGCATTGTTAAAATTATTTTCAAATTTAAACTATGCCTTTAAAATTGTCTCAACACAAATAATTGTAACGAATCCAAATAATTCTTTAGCAGCTTTAAAAAAAACCAACGGCAAAGATGGAACGACAAAACAAGGTTTTAAAATTTCTGGAAAAGTATTAAATGAAAATAATCAGCCCCTTCCGGGAGCAAGCATTTTAATCAAAGGCTCTAAAAAAGGAGTGGTCTCTGATTTTGACGGTTTGTTTCAAATTACATTAGAAAATAAAACAGACATTTTAATTATATCCTACACGGGTTACAAAACACAAGAAATTCCTTTTTCTAGCGAAAATATTGTGGTTAAGCTAAATCCAGATAAGAATGTACTAAATGAAATTGTCATAGTGGTCGGATATGGAAAGTTAGCTAAAAAGAGAGTGACCGGATCTGTATCTTCAATTAGCTCAAATCAAATTGCAGCCCTTCCAGTAGTTAGTATCGAAAATGCTATTGTTGGACAAGTAGCTGGTGTTCAAGTTCAAGAAACAACAGGAGAGCCAGGAGCAAGCCCACAAATACGCATCCGTGGTACTGGTTCAATTTCTGCAGGAAATGACCCTTTATTTGTTGTTGATGGCATTCCCATTTCTAAAGGTTCCACAAGTGTAAGTGCACAAGGAGAATTATCAAGAAGAGTTGGACGCTTTCAGCAACCTTCTTCAAATCCCCTTGCTACTATAAACCCAAATGACATCGCTTCTATTGAAATACTAAAAGACGCATCCGCTGCTGCTATTTACGGTTCTAGAGGAGCAAACGGGGTGGTAATAGTAACAACCAAAAGAGGCACATCTAAAGATACAGGAGTATTTTCATTCAACTCTTTTTACGGAATACAAAATGTCACCAATAAAATTGATTTAATGAATTCTGAAGAATTGATAAGTTATGCACGTGATGCACGAAACAATAATTATCTTTCTTCAGTACCCGGCGCATCTATTAATAATCCCATAGGTCCAGGAGACAGAGGTAATACAAATTATGAATTGCCTGAATCCTACTTAAATTGGGATGGAACAGACACCGATTGGCAAGATTTAATCTTTAGAGAAGCAACCATGCGCAGTTATAACTTTTCTTATGCCTCTCCTATAAAAGAGAAAACAAGTTTTTATATTTCAGGAGGTTATTTTAATCAAGAAGGAATCATTGCAAAATCAGAATATGAGAGATTTACGTTATTAACTACAATAAATTCTGAGCTAACTGAAAAATTAAAGTTAGACTTACGATTAGCTCCTACATTAACAAATAATCAAAAGCAACCTGCAAATGCACCTTATTTTGCAAGACCTCCAGGAATCATTTATTCTGCGTTGGTTCATTCTCCAATTGTAAAGCCCTATAATTCAGAAGGAATGCCCAATCAAACCAACAATCAATCTCATCTTGGTGGAGGTACTACGACTGCAAGTAACCCCTTAGCTATTTCAGACGCCATTGACGACCAATTATTTCAATTTCAAAACCAAGCCTCTTTGGGGCTTACCTATGAAATAATTCCAGGATTGGATTTTAAAACATTTGGAGGTTCTTATATAAATATATTTAACCGTGATTTTTACCGTGCTAATTCACTGCTTTATAGAAACGCAACTAATGGCGAATCTTTCGGACAGGCGTCTGCTTCTACGAGTGTAAATTATTTATGGGAAAATACCTTAAATTATGAATTTGAAAAAGGCGATCATTATTTGAATGCAGTTACTGGATATTCTTTTCAAAAAGATAAAATAAATATTTCACAAGTTTCTGCAAATAATTTTCCAGACGACCAGGTTACAACGCTAAGTGGAGGGCAAGTATTTGCTGGAACTTCAGTTGAAGAAGAATGGTCTTTAGCTTCTGCGTTTGTAAGAGGAACTTACAGTTATAAAGATAAATACCTTTTTACAGGAACGATGAGAACTGATAAGTCGTCTCGTTTCGGCGATGACAACCAAACTGGATATTTTCCATCTTTCTCATTAGGGTGGCGCTTACACAAAGAAGGATTTATGGAAAAAATAGATGCTATCTCAGAGCTAAAGGTCCGTTTAAGTTGGGGTGAAACTGGAAATTTTGAAATTCCAAACTATGGATCTGTTGGTCTGCTAAGCCCCTCAAACTATAACTTTAACGGAAGCGAAGCAAATGGACTATTACAAACAACCATTCCAAATCCAAAACTTACTTGGGAAAAATCTGCGCAAACAAACATTGGTGTTGAGCTAGGGTTATTTAATAACCGTTTGTTCTTCATCGCAGATTACTATAAAACAATTACCTCAGATTTACTATTAAACGTAAGTTTAACAGCTGTGTCTGGTTTTAATACAGTGTTACAAAATTTAGGTGAAGTAAAAAATGAAGGATTTGAAATAGCATTGAGATCTCGAAATTTTGTGAATGAATTTTCTTGGAGTACTGACCTTAATCTTTCTGCAAATAAAAACGAAGTGATGTCTTTAAATGCTCAAAATGAACCTATAATTTCAAAAGGTGGAGCCGGCGAAAGGCATATTACTAGAGTGGGAAGTGAGATCGGTAGTTATTATGGTTATGTAGTAGACGGAATTTATCAAAATCAAACCGATATTACCAATGCACCAGTAGATACACAAGCTCCAAATCCAGCACCTGGAGACCTTAAGTTTAAAGACGTTAACGGAGATGGGCAAATTACAGCAGCAGATAGAACCGTTACAGGTAGTTATTTTCCAGACTTTACCTGGGGTATTACCAATAACTTTAGCTATAAAGGAGTAGATCTAAGCTTTATTATTCAAGGGGTTGAAGGAAATGAAATACTAAACCTTACCAGAAGACACTTAGGAAACGGAGAAGCTAACTTTAATTCTTATGCCATGTGGAACAACAGGTGGAAGTCTGAAGAAAATCCTGGGAATGGCATTATTCCTAGAGCCGACAGAGAGACTGGAAAACACGGTAATAATAACAGACCTTCCTCTTATCAAGTTGAAGACGGATCATTTATTAGACTTAGAAATATAACTTTTGGATATACTTTTCCAGAAAATAAAATTCTAAATGGACGTATAGATAAATTAAGGCTGTATATAACTGGAAACAACCTGTTTACATTCACTGATTATCTAGGGTACAATCCCGAAGTAAGCAATATCTCAGGAGGTCTAACTCCCGGTGAAGATTATGGCGCTTATCCATTAAATAAAACTATTGTATTTGGTATAAACCTTAACTTTTAATTCAAAACATTAAGTCAAATGAAAAACATAATCCTATTTATATTAACAACGATCGCGTTCACTGCGTGTAGCGACGATTATACCGACCTAGCGCCTGTATCTGAAAGGAACGAAGCTAACTTTTATACGAATGTTGAAGACTTTACTTTTGGTATTAATGCAAGCTATAGAGGTTTGCAGTCCAAAGAAGTGTATGGAAGATCTTATTGGACCATGTTTGAAATGCGAAGTGATAATACCGACCAAGGTCCGGACCAAACGGGATTAGCAAATCAATTTACTGTAATAAATACCTTTACAGAAGACGCTTTAAACGAGCAGGTAGATGCCGCTTGGAAAGGGTCTTACAGGGTAATTTCTAACTGCAACGCAATACTGGATAGAATAGATGCTGTTGAAATGGAGGATACTCTTAAAAACAGAATCATTGGAGAAGCTTTGTTTCTTAGATCTTTAATGTATTATCATCTTGCTATTGCCTATGGCAATATTCCCCTACAATTGGACGTTTTCATACCTGGTGAAAAATTAACGCAAGTAAGTCCAACTGCAGTATACACACAGATTATTACGGACCTAGTGAAAGCAGAAGGAAATCTTATTCAAGATTATGATGTATTAAATGTAGGTAGAGCAACAAAAGGCGCAGCGGCAACTTTGTTAGCGAAAGTATATTTAACTGTGGGTCAAAAAAGTGAAGCGGAGATGGTTTTAAGGCGGATCGTTTCTACCTATAATTATAGACTGCTTCCAGATTACACTTCTCTTTGGGGACACATGAATGAAAATAATGACGAGTCTATTTTTGAAGTGCAGTTCATAAGCGGGGGCATCGGACAAGGGAGTTCTTTTACAAATGACTTTTCTCCCAACGCTTTTTTACAAAATGGTCAGGGCTTTGGTAGAAATAGACCCACGGATGGAATGATAGGAGCTTATGAAGTAAACGACACTCGATTTGACATCTCTGTAGGCACTTCTTATATCAACGAAAATAATGAAACAATTACAGCAAACTATATCAAAAAGTACAGTGGTAACCCACCTGTAGAAAATGATTCCGATATTAATTTTGTGGTTTTTAGATATGCAGATGTGCTTTTAATGTTAGCAGAATCTCTTGGCGAATCCACAGAAAGCTATGGATTTATAAATCAAGTTAGAAATAGAGCGGGCTTAGCAGACATAGATGCTGCGTCTAGTGGAACATTCTTGGAAAAGCTTCTTCACGAAAGAAGAGTCGAGCTAGCTTTTGAAAACCACCGATGGGCAGACATCAAAAGATTGAACGTTGCGAAAGAAAAAGTTAATACTGCAGAGTCATTTGTACCTGAATCAGCAGTAAAAGAGCTGTTTTATATACCTCAAAGAGAAATGGATATAAACAGTAATTTTACTCAAAACAATTAATAATTTTCTCAAGATAAAACAACGGATATCATGTCAAATAAATCCCAATTAATTCTTTTATCCCATATCCTACTGCTCTGTTTTACTGGCACTTTAAAAAGTCAGAACACTAAAAAATTAAATATTATTGTTTTTGGAGCTCATCCCGATGACTGTGATAATAAATTTGGAGGCACTGCAGCACTCTTTGCTAAAATGGGACATAATGTCAAGTTTGTATCTATAACCAACGGAGATGCCGGTCATTTTGAGAAAGGCGGTGGTGCACTTGCTAAAATCAGAAGAGCTGAAGCAAACGAAGCTGCAAAACGGTTAAATATTGAATACACTGTTTTAGACAATCATGACGGAGAGCTTTTGCCTACGTTGGATATTCGGCACCAAGTAATCAGAGAAATTAGAAATTGGAACGCAGATATTGTACTTACACACAGACCTGTTGATTACCACCCAGATCACCGATATACAGGAGTTCTCGTGCAAGATGCAGCGTACTTGGTAATTGTTCCAAATGTAGTCTCTGATACGCCCCCTCTTGAGAAAAACCCAGTGTTTCTATACTTACAGGATCCTTTTCAAAAGCCGTATGCGTTTCAGCCGGAAATTACAATTGATATCTCCAGTACTTTAGACCAAAAAATGTATGGTCTAGATGCGCATGATTCGCAGTTTTACGAATGGTTACCCTGGACAGAAGGAAAATTATCTGATGTTCCAGAGGACAAATCTGAGCGTCTAGTATACCTAAAAAATAAGTGGGGTGCTAAAAGTAACATTACACCAGAAATAAGAAAATCGCTTACCAAATGGTACGGTAATGAAAAAGGAAATGCGGTCCAGTATGTGGAGTCTTTCGAAATCTGTGAATATGGAAAACAACCAACAGATGAAGAGATTCTAAAACTTTTTCCCATGCTAACTTCTAAACAATAAAAAATGAAAAAGCTAATTTTACTTGTACTCCTGATAAACACAGGAGGTTTTTTAGGCGCTCAAAATAATCAGATAAAACCTCTTAAAATTATAGCTTTTGGTGCCCACCCTGACGATTGTGATGCTAAGTTTGGAGGCACTGCAGCACTGTATGCCAAAATGGGACACAAAGTGAAGTTTGTATCTTTAACAAATGGAGATGCAGGTCACCAAAGTGAAGGTGGTGGTTTTTTAGGAAAAAGAAGAAGAGCTGAGGCTCAAAAAGCAGCAGAAATATTAAACATAACATACGATGTCCTTGACAATCACGATGGCGAATTAATACCAACCTTACATGTAAGACACCAAGTAATTCGCAAAATACGAGAATGGGATGCAGACATTGTTTTGGGTTTAAGACCCAATGATTATCACCCAGATCACAGGAATGCTGGAATTGCAGTGCAAGATGCCGCGTATTTGGTAATCGTTCCAAATGTAACGCCAGACACCCCTCCACTTAAAAAAAATCCAGTTTTTCTCTACATGAAAGATCACTTTAAGAAGCCGTATCCATTTTCTAAAGATATTGCTATTGTTATAGATGCCGTTGTTGACCAAAAAATAGCCGCATTAGCAGCCCACGACTCTCAAATGTTTGAATGGTTGCCTTGGGTTAGTGGTGTGAAAGAAAAGGAAATACCCACAAGCAAGGAAGACCGGCTCGCTTGGTTAAAGAAAAAGTACGCAAAAAAAACCATTTGGGATAAAGAAGAACTAGATGTGCTAAAGAAGTGGTACCCTAATTCAAAAAATATATTGCCAAAACACGCAGAATTCTTTGAAATTTGTGAATATGGAAAGCAACCCAATACCAAAGAAATTAAAAGACTTTTTCCAATGTTAAAGTAAAAGTATACACCCATTTTTAATCTTGTAATAGAAAAAAGCGCATGACAAAAGAGACCCCTATCCAAAAAACACCCTATTCTATTATTGCCCTAGTAATGTTGATTTTCTTTGTCATATCTTTCATTACAAATATTCTTAACTCTATAATCGTTGATGTTAAAACTAGTTTTAATTTAAGTTTAACCCTTACGGGGTTATTGCCGTTTACTTTTTTTATTGCTTACGGCGTCATGTCGATCCCTGCAGGTTTCTTATCTGAAAAATATAGCAATAAGAATTTACTATCACTCTCCTTTTTTGTGATGGTATTGGCATCCTTACTTTTTGTGATTTCTCCAGGATATATATCGTTTAGTTTTACCCTCTTTAGTTTGGGTTCCTGTATGGCTGTTTTACAAGTGGTTATCAACCCATTGCTTCGTGTTTCTGGTGGAGAAGAACATTTTGCATTTAATTCTGTATTGGCCCAACTTGTATTCGGACTGGCCTCTTTTGCAAGTCCTTTTCTATACCAAAGCCTGGTGAATACAAATCTTGAAACAAAAGGCGTTCTTGCTAGCTTCTTGACATCCCTTGTGCCTTTAGAGCTTCCTTGGGTATCCCTTTATGTGGTATTTGCATTAATCAGTTGTATTCTATTAGTAGTTGTATTCAAAACAAAATACCCGATTTTTATAAAAAACGAAAGCGAACGGGCTGGTGATGTAAGTTCATACTTGCAACTTTTAAGAAATAAATGGACTGCGCTTTATTTTATTTCAATTTTCTGCTATGTAGGAGTCGAACAAGGAATTGGAAATTGGATTTCACAATTTTTATTACAATATCACGGCTTAGATTCCAAAATATTTGGAGCGAATACAGTTGCTTATTTTTGGGCAATGCTTACGGTTGGTTGTCTACTTGGTTTACTACTCTTAAAAATAATGGACAGTCGAAAACTATTAATTATTGCAACCATTGCAACTATTTTAGCTTTGCTGTTCGCGTTAACAGGAAACGCAAATGTTGCCCTAATTTCATTTCCTTTGGTTGGCTTTTTTATCTCTGTCATGTGGTCTATCATCTTTTCATTAGCACTAAACTCTGTAAAAAAACATCACGGCTCCTTGTCAGGTATTTTATGCACTGGAATTGCCGGTGGTGCAATTGTCCCTTTTATTGTGGGATGGCTTGGCGAATTAACCTCTTTAAAAACAGGAATGCTCTTTTTGATTCTTCCATTACTATTTATATTAAGTATCGGGTTCTGGGCATCTCCCTTAATACATAATAAAACAATCAATCTAAAAAATTCACAAAAGTAACTATGGAGGGTACACTACTTGGAATCGATATTGGTGGCACAAACATTAATATTGGCCGCATAAAAAACGGTACAATTGAACAAGAGACTTTTAGAGCTGTAGATAAAAAACACTCCCAAGAAAAAATACTTTCACTGCTATTTGAAGCTATTGATGCACTTAATGATTCAAGTGTTATTGCTATAGGTATTGGGGTTCCCGGAACTGTAGATCAATTAACAGGAATTATTTACGACATACAAAATATACCTGTATGGAAAGAAATAGCATTAAAAAAAATACTAGAAAATAAGTATTCTTTGCCCGTTTCAATAAACAACGACGCCAATTGTTTTGCACTGGGAGAGAAAATATTTGGAAAAGGTAAGAACTATAAAAATTTTATTGCGCTTTCTATCGGTACGGGAATTGGAGCAGGTATCATTATTGATAATAAACTGTACAATGGACATCTTTGTGGCGCTGGAGAAATTGGAATGCTTCCCTACAAAGAGGGAATTATAGAAGATTATGCGGGAAGTTTCTTCTTTTCTAACAAACACAACACAACGGTAAAAGAGTTCAGTGAAAAAGCAACCGCAGGAGACGAAAATGCACTGCAATTATTTAATGATTTTGGGGTGCATGTTGGAGCGGCTGTAAAAGCAGTTTTATACCTATTCTCCCCAGACGCTATTATTATAGGAGGGTCTATCAGCAAGGCGTACCCCCTTTTTCAAAAATCCGTGGAACATGCGCTGCAATCCTTTGCTTATCAGAAACAAATACAAAATTTAAAAATAGAAATCTCGAATCAAAGTGGAGTTGCACTATTAGGAGCTGCATCGCTTTGTTTACAAAACCCTTAAATAATATTTCAAACCCTTTGAATGAAAATTAGAATTCTTTTAGCGCTACTATTATTCGAAATAATAGGTGCCCAAGCCAGTAATAAAAAACAAATTCCCATAACTATTGAAAATAACAAAGTCGGTGCACCAATAACAATTGGTATCCCTTTCCCAAAAGGCGAACTCTTTTCGGTGGACAACCTCCGTTTATTAAATGCTAATGGAAAAGAAATTGTTTGTCAAACAACAGAAGTAACCACCTGGGAACCTTCCGACCTCAGCATTAAATGGGTTTGGGTGTTTTTCTTCTCAGAAAAATCCTCAAGTTATATTTTAGAGTATGGAGAAAACATAGCCCCTATTCAGACAAAGGAAAGAATTATCTCTTCCAATAACATGCGCCCAAGGGGTGGAATAGATGTGAATACTGGGCCCTTATCATTTCGCCTAAATAAATTGGGTGATGGTTTTTTAGATGCCGTCTATTTAGACTTAAATAAAGATGGGCAATTTACTGACAACGAACTTATTTCATCTGCTCAAAAAAATAAAAGAGGAAGTTTTTTAGACATTATGGATGCCTCTGGAATTGACGCCTCACAGGCAACAATTGGTCAAGTTTTCAGGGAAAAAGGCTCTGGACCGTTGCATGCTATTTTTAGAATTGAAGGAACGTATTCTTACCTTCAAAAAGACAACAATGCTGCTCCTTTTGAAATAAAAATACATGCATATGCCGGAAAATCTTACATTAAAGTACTGCACACTTTAACATACACAGGGGTTCCTGATAAGCACAAAAAACAGGATGGAGAACACTATAATATTGCTACTCAAAACAAAAAAATTCTTTCTGAAGATACCGCTGACGACATAGGATGGACACAACCTAATGACCAAATATCAGGATGTGGACTAAATTTAGTATATCATTTAGATTCAACGCAAGAAGTTCTGATTCCTTTTTACGATGGAGATTGGTCACAAGTAGATTCAGAAGAACGCATCGTTAAATTTCCTGCATCGGCAATAGACAAAACAACACTACTTCAAACTGGACCTCAGCAAAATAATCCAGATGCAGTTTCTTCTCCAACTAAAAAAATTAAAGGTTTTGACGCAAAAGCATACCAAAATAAAATAGTCATCGAGAATACTGAGAAAGCAAAAGGATGGATAGATCTCTCAGATAGCACAAAAGGAATTGCAATAGGTATCAAGAATTTTTATCAGGAATATCCAAAAGCATTAGAAGTGGATCCAAAAACAAAAACCCTCAACAGTTATATTTGGCCCGCAGCTGTAGATCCTATGAGTTTCGAAAGAAAAGACACCAAGATAGACGGTGGCATGTTGGGTAATTTTGCCCAGGGAATCGCAAAAACTACTGAGTTTATTTACTATTTCCATGAGACAACTACGAGTGGCAATATAAATAATATTATGGATTATTCATTAAAACCAGCAGTTGCCCACGCCTCTTCTGAATGGTACACCGGTTCTAAAGTTTACGGAAATATGGCACCCTTTTCTTTGGAACATCCAGAATATGAAAATGCACTACAATACAAGTACGATTGGTGGATGTACAATCAAAATTGGGATGCCTGGTATGGAATGTTTAATCATGGCGACGGAAAAGCGTATTACAACAAAGGAAAATGGAAAATGTGGAATAATAATGAGCCCACCATAGACTTTATGCTCTGGACGAATTTTATGAGAACTGGGAAGGCGAAATACTACTATGCCGCACAGAATATGAGCAAACACACCATGGACGTAGATAATATTCATTGGCCAAAAAAACGTAAATTCCTTGGAGATATCAATGATGCCGTTGACTGGTGGAACTTTAAAGAAGAAACAGCATCCACCCCATATCTGGGAATAGGAAGAAGACACGGAGATGAACATTGGTCTGCTCTTTTAAGTGCGCATGTGTGGATACAAGGTTGGATTGCATCCTATTACATTACAGGGGATACAAGAGCCCTAGAAGTTGCAAAAATGACAGGAGACACGTATATAAATAAAATTTGGGGAGACCACGGCTTGCGCGGTAGAAGACTTTATTTATCAATTCTAAATTTGGTTGAACTTTATGACGCTACCAAACAAAAAAAATATAAAAAGGAACTCGATGAAAGGGTTGAATTACTACTTTCTCTCCAAAAAGAACAAGGCGGAAACCTTATTCTAGATCGATTTGGATACAGCCAAAACTACGTTGCGCAGGGATTGTATAAATATTGGCAGCTATCTGGTGATGATAGAATTAAAAAAGCACTGGTAGACCACGCACGATGGGTGAAACAAGTCCCTCCACTAAATCACGAAATGGAATCTTATCTAGCGACCATATACCCTTTAATTCTAGGCTATGAATTCACTGGTAATAAAATGTACTTAGAGGAAGCTATTGAAAGGTCTAAAGTGTTGCAAGTTGATTCTTTAAACTACAACTTCACGAATCAAGAGGAATACAGTCAAGCTCTAAAAAAGGTTTCAAAATTGCCGATAGGTAGAGATGGAGAAAGAACTATCTGGAAAATAGACAATGGTTTAAGAGCTTTTGGATGGACCCACGCGTATAATATCCCATATCTTCTGTACTACCTAAATCAAGAAAAAAAATAAATATGCAAACATATAAAGAAGGTCACGATCAAATTAAATTTTCTCAGCCAGGGGCTTTTGAAAATACAAGGTTTGAAAAGGTTCACAACGAAATTTTTAAAAACGCTGCCGATGCATCTATAATTATAGCGCAAGAAATTGCATACCTCATAATGTCTAAGCAGAAAAAAAACAAAAATTGTGTGCTTGGTTTGGCAACTGGGTCTTCTCCTATAAAAGTATATGAAGAACTGGTAAGAATGCATCGAGAAGATGGATTAAGCTTTAGCAATGTTATTACCTTCAACTTAGATGAGTATTACCCAATGTCTAAAGAAAATAACCAAAGTTATTATTATTTTATGCATGAACACTTGTTCAATCATATCGATATTTTACCAGAGAATATTCACATTCCTGACGGAACAGTTCGTTTTGATTCCTTAAATCAATACTGCATTGATTATGAAATGACGATTAAAAATAAAGGTGGCCTTGATTTTCAATTGTTGGGAATTGGACGCACGGGGCACGTAGGTTTTAACGAACCAGGCTCTCACGTCAATTCACAAACGCGAATTATCACCCTTGACCACATCACAAGATTGGATGCTTCGTCAGACTTTAATGGAATTAATAATGTCCCTAAAAGAGCCATCACAATGGGGGTTTCAACAATTCTGCGTTCAAAACGAGTTGTACTCGCTGCCTGGAAACAAAATAAGGCAGAAATTATAGAAAGAACCATTCAAGGATTGATAAGCTCTGAAATTCCTGCAACGTTCTTGCAAAATCACACCAATGTAACTTTTGTATTAGATCAATCTGCAGCCTCTGAACTCACTCGTTTCAAAACACCTTGGTTGGTAGATAAATGCCTTTGGACACCCGAATTAAAAAGCAAAGCAATCGTTTGGTTGTGTGAAAAGACAAAACAGTCGATTTTAAAATTAACAGATCGTGATTATAACAATAACGGCATGTCAGATTTATTAGCGCAAGAGGGCTCTGCCTATGACATGAATATTAGCATGTTCAATGTTTTGCAACGAACCATAACGGGATGGCCAGGAGGAAAACCAAATACAGACGATTCGCACCGGCCAGAAAGAGCAAGCCCATCCAAAAAAAGAATTATTCTTTTTAGTCCACACCCAGATGATGACGTAATTTCAATGGGTGGAACTTTGTCAAAATTAATAAAACAAGGGCACGATGTACATGTCGTATATCAAACATCTGGAAACATTGCCGTTACAGACGATGAAGCATTAAAGTTTGCCGAAGTTAGCAACGATTTTTTATTAGATTCCTCGCAAACAGATTTTACAGACGTCATCCATTTCTTAAACAACAAATCAGAAAATCAAATTGACTCTTTAGCAGTTCGAAAATTGAAAGGATTGATCAGAAGACGAGAATCATACGCAGCAGTCCGATACATTGGTTTAAAAGATAAAAATGTACACTTTTTAGATTTGCCTTTTTATGAAACGGGACAAGTCAAAAAGAATCCAATAGGTCAAAATGATATCGAAATAATTAAAGATATTATTGCTTTAATTAAACCGCATCAGATTTTTGCCGCTGGAGATATGACAGATCCGCACGGAACTCATGAAGTCTGCTTGAATGCTGTTATGACTGCAATAAAAGCCTTAAAACCCCGTAAATTTATGGACAACTGTTGGTTATGGCTGTACAGTGGTGCTTGGCATGATTGGGATATTAATTCAATAAATATGGCAGTACCGCTGAGCCCCAGCGAAGTTATTTTAAAACGTCAGGCTATTTTATACCACCAATCTCAAAAAGACAAAGTAATGTTTCAAGGAGATGATTCTAGAGAATTTTGGTTGAGAGTTGAAGAGAGAAATAGAAAAACGGCTGTGCATTATAACTTGCTAGGACTCACAGAATACGAAGCCATTGAAAGCTTTAAAAAAGTACAGATTTAAATTTTAACTATTTTTTTATAAAATTGAATAGTATTCATTTATTGAGCAAACATAGCTATTGAAGATAACTTTAAACCCAATTACAGATTGACAAACGCACCTAAAAAAAATCATATCCATATTCCCCTAATTATCTCAGGAATTGTCATTTTCTTTGGAATCATTTTCGGTGTAGACCTGTATCCAGGAAAACCAGAAATAACATATACATTTGCTATTGCAATATTAATGGCTTTTTGGTGGGTGAGTGAAGCGTTACCTATTGGGGTTACCTCATTTCTACCTTTAATATTATTTCCTCTTTTAGGTGTTTTAAACGGTCGCACAGTCGCTGATGCTTATATCAACGATGTTATCTTTTTATTTATTGGAGGTTTTTTAATGGCCTTGGCCATGGAAAAATGGGACCTACATAAAAGAATCGCCTTAAAAGTTCTCTCTATTGTCGGAGGGAGTCCTTTTATGATTTTATTTGGTTTTATGCTGTCCTCCGCATTTTTATCGATGTGGATGTCGAATACAGCAACAACGATGATGATGTTGCCAATTGCTTTCTCTGTATCAAACGCACTTGAAGAGGTTCACGGACCAGGTAAGATAAAAGAATTCCTTGCTGGATTACTACTTTCAGTTGCATACGCATGTTCAATTGGTGGCATTGCTACGTTAGTGGGTACACCTCCAAACTTATCGTTTCTTAGGCTATTTTCAATTTTATACCCTGAAGGACCCTCCATCTCTTTTGGACAATGGATCGCTTTCGCTTTTCCAATAACCATCGTAATGTTTTTATTCACCTTATTTGTAATTTATAAAATCTATAAACCAAAAGAAAAAATTGAAAAACTTGACAAATCGTTTTTTAATGATCAATACCTGGCCTTGGGGAGAACAAGCTCTGAAGAAAGAAAAGTATTTGTTTTGTTTATAGCGTTGGTCTTATTGTGGGTTTTTCGATCCAATATAAACTTGGGTTTTATTACTATTCCAGGATGGAGTTCATTATTTAGTACTCCCAATTTTATAACAGACGGGACTGTTTCTATATTGATTGCTATTTTATTATTTATGATCCCTTCCTCTAAAAAAAAGGAAGCCTTACTGACTTGGGAGATTACAAAAAAAATACCTTGGAATATCGTGTTTTTGTTTGGAGGTGGTTTTGCGCTTGCAAAGGGGTTTGTAGACTCTGGCTTGTCTAATTATGCTGGTAGTCTGCTCTCAGGAGCCAGTAACTTTTCTCCAACACTATTGATAGGAACATTAACGGGGTTGATGTCAATGCTGACTGAATTTACATCGAATACTGCTACTACAGAAATGATTTTACCAGTGATTAGTGGTTTGGCAAATGAAATAGGCGTAAATCCATTGCTAATTATGATTCCTGTAACACTGGCTGCCTCCCTGGCATTCATGTTGCCCATTGCAACTCCTCCGAACGCGATCGCATTTAGTACAGGGAAGTTGACAATAGCTCAAATGATTAAAACTGGGTTAGTAATCAATATATTTGCGATTATTGTCATCTTATTTTTTACCATCACCTGGGGTACTATAATTTTCAATATTGACCCCGCGGTATTTCCAGAATGGGCTCAAAAAGCAGTGAACCCTGGTTCATAAAAAACAATCCTTTTTTAAAACCTGTATTTTTAGGTATTCTTTACTGAACGTTAAATAGTTCAAATTTGTTTACTAAAAATGGCCTAGATTGGATTATTTTTTAGGGGCATAATCAAAAAAACCTTACAAAACCATCAAATTACAGCCTCTAATATCTGAATTATCAAAACGACCAAGCACTTCAAACGTCTCATTTTCGTGTACTTTTCCTAAATCTTGAGATGCAATAAAAGAGCAAGAATTATAATTTGCCAAATCAATGATGTTTATTCCACCGTTCTTCTCCAAAGAATTAATTGTCAAGGCGTCTTCCGTATCTCTTGTTAAAATTTTCATCCAAGGAGGCGTTTCAAAAACACCTTTTCCTTTTGAATATCCCTGACTTAACAACTCTGTCATTCCATATTCTGAATGAATTTCCGAAACTCCAAACCCCGTCTGTAAAATGCTGTGTAATTCTTCTCGTATCAACTCTTTTCTTCTTCCCTTCATACCACCTGTTTCCATGATTGTGGTATTTTTTAAGTTGAATGGCTGTAGCTCTATCAAATCTAACAAGGCAAAAGAAACGCCAATTAACAGCGTTTTCTGTCCACTTTTATCTAATGCAACAAGCTTCTTGGCCAACTCCTGAAGATTATCAAGATAAAATCCACTTTCAGGATTTTTAGTTTTCTCTATTAAATCAGCCACCATAAAAACCAAAGAAGAACCATTTCGCTCTAAATAATTAGGCAAAAGGGCGAGCACAGTATACTCTTCAATATTGCCATAAAAATGGGCAAAACCTTTTAAATAACTTTCTTTGTATAGGTTTATATCTGTCACTAAATGGCTGCTTGTAAGGCCTCCTGTAGTCCCAGAACTCGTAAAAGTTTCTTGAACATCATCTAGAGAAGAGAGCACTTTTCTACTTTTAAAAAACTGAATAGGTAAAAAAGGAATTTCTTCAATTTTAGAAACATCTGAAGGATGTATGTACAGCAAATCACAAAAAGAGCGATACACTCTGTTATTTTTAAACTGATGTTTAAAAACCGCTAGTGCTACTTCTGTAAATTGATACTCGTTTTGTATGTTGAAAATTCTGTTTTGCATATGGCTTCACAAAAATAAGACTTCTCAGCGCACTCTTTTACCCTTTTAAAATAAAATATCCATAAAAAAATGTTACTCTTTATAAATTTTGAGAACCAATTCTCCTTTATCATTCATAGAAGCCCGATACATTCCTGCAGTATTAAATTCAAAAGACATATTTCCGTTTTTATCTAAAGCAACAACACCTCCGGTGCCCCCAAGTTTTGTTAATTTATTTTGAATGACATCTTTTGTAGCTTCTTTTAATGTTTTTTGCTGATACTCCATTTGTGCAGAAATATCGTAAGCCACTTGACTTCTTATAAAATACTCGCCCCAACCAGTAGAAGAAACTCCGCAAGTTTTATTATTTGCATAGGTTCCTGAACCAATAATTGGCGCATCTCCAATTCTTCCCCAGCGCTTATTTGTCATTCCTCCTGTAGACGTCCCAGCAGCAATATTTCCAGCCTTATCTAATGCAACACATCCCACGGTGCCAAACTTTGAGTTTTTTATATCGGCATCGTAAAATGCAGCTTTGGGATCGTCGTGATCTAAAGCTGTTTTTGCCCTATCTTTTATCCTTTGCAAAGACTTAAAACGCTTTTCCGTATAGAAATAACTAGGAGCTACAATTTCCAATCCTTTTTCTTTCGCAAATTGCGACGCACCGTTTCCTGAAAGCATCACATGCTCAGAATCTGTCATGATCTTAACCGCCAAAGCAATGGGACTTTTCACATTCATTACACCCGCTACTGCTCCGGCATTTAAAGTCTTACCCTCCATGAAAGAAGCATCTAATTCATTGGTTTCTTCGTGCGTAAAAACAGCACCTTTCCCAGCATTGAACAAAGGTGAATCTTCCATCACTTGAATCGTCTTAACAACAGCTTCTTGACTACTACCTCCGTCTCTAAGAATGGTATACCCGGTTCGAATTGCCTGTTCTAATTTCTTTTGGTATGCTTTCTCCATTTCATCAGACATATTTTCTTTTAAAATAGTTCCTGCCCCCCCATGTAGTATAATTGCAAATTCATTTTGTTTCTTTTCAACATCAGTCTCTATCGATACGGATACCGAATTATTTTGACATCCAAAACCAAAACTTAGTAAGAGCACTGTAAATAATAATTTTCTCATAGTAATTTGTTTAAAATCAAACAATAATATGTTTTTTGTTTAATTTATTTGTTCGTAAAATATTTCGTAATTTCGAGGAACTAATTTAAACAACTTAAACGGAACTGCGAAATGACAGATTTTGGAATAAAAGAAGCCCTAAAGCAATTAGGTGTAAAAGAAATTAATAACGGAACTGCTACGGGGTCTGATAATTTTTCTAACGGAGCGCTTATAGAAAGTTACTCTCCTGTTGATGGAAAACTCATTGGAAAAGTAAAAGCAACTTCCAAAGAAGACTATGAAAAGGTAATGGAAACTGCTGGCGAAGCTTATTTGTCTTTCAGAAACATGCCAGCTCCGCAGCGAGGAGAAATTGTACGTCAATTTGGTAATAAATTAAGAGAGCTAAAAGAGCCCTTAGGAAAATTAATTTCCTATGAAATGGGAAAATCTTTGCAAGAAGGTTACGGTGAGGTCCAGGAAATGATTGACATCTGTGATTTTGCTGTCGGTTTATCAAGACAATTAAACGGTCAAACCATGCCATCTGAGCGTCCAGGACATGTTATGCGGGAGCAGTGGCACCCAATTGGTGTTGTTGGCATAATTTCTGCATTTAACTTCCCCGTTGCTGTATGGGCGTGGAATACATCTTTAGCATGGATTTGTGGTGATGTTTGTGTTTGGAAAGGTTCTGAGAAAGTACCACTATGCTCAATTGCTTGTCAGAATATTATTGCTGGGGTCCTCAAAGAAAACAATTTACCTGAAGGAATCTCTTCTATTATCAATGGTGACCATACCGTTGGTGAAATGATGACGAAAGATACGAGAATGCCATTAGTATCTGCAACTGGCTCTACAAATATGGGAAGAATTGTTGGCGCAACTGTTGCGCAGCGCTTTGGAAAATCTTTGTTAGAGTTAGGTGGAAACAATGCCATTATTATTACCCCAACTGCAGATTTGAAAGTCGTGGTTCCCGGCGCAGTATTTGGAGCTGTAGGAACCTGCGGACAGCGTTGTACTTCAACCCGAAGACTAATCATTCATGAATCCGTTTACGATAAAGTTAGAGATGCCATAGTGGGTGCTTACCAACAATTAACTATTGGAAACCCGCTAGATGAAAAGAATCACATCGGACCCTTAATTGACCAAGATTCTGTAAACACCTATTTAGCTGCAATTGCAAAAGCAAAAGCAGAAGGTGGAAAGATGTTAGTGGAAGGCGGCGTTCTTACAGGTGAAGGCTACGAATCTGGATGTTATGTGAAACCGGCAATTATAGAAGCAGACAATCACTTTGAAATTGTACAACACGAAACTTTCGCTCCAATTTTATATTTAATGAAATATTCTGGTGAAGTAGAAAACGCAATCCTACAACAAAACGGCGTTGCACAGGGGTTGTCTTCTGCAATTATGACCAACGAGCTTAAAGAAGCTGAGAAATTTTTATCTTATGCTGGTTCAGATTGTGGAATCGCAAACGTAAATATTGGAACTTCTGGTGCAGAAATCGGAGGTGCCTTTGGAGGTGAAAAAGAAACTGGTGGTGGACGTGAGTCTGGTTCTGATGCTTGGAAAGTATACATGCGTAGACAGACAAACACGATTAATTATTCTGATGAATTGCCTTTAGCGCAAGGCATTAAATTTGATCTATAAAATAATAACATAGTAATAAAAAACCCAACTCAATTGAGTTGGGTTTTTTTTATGATCTAAGTTCAAAGACTGACTCGTCTTTCAACATTCAGCTGATATTAAATTTAACTTCACAAACGCTACGTTTAATTTTTAAGTGCCTCTGCTGCTGATAAATTTAACTTCACAAACGCTACGTTTAATTTTTAAGTGCCTCTGCACCACCAACAATTTCTAAAATTTCATTGGTAATTGATGCTTGACGTGCCTTATTGTATGTTAACAGTAAATCATCTCTTAAATCTGTTGCGTTGTCTGTTGCCTTGTGCATTGCTGTCATTCTTGCTCCGTGCTCTGAAGCAAAACTATCTCTTAACGCCTTGAACAACTGATTCTTTAAAGACTTAGGAATCAGAGCCTCAACAATTTCTTCTTTCGAAGGCTCAAAAATATAATCCGCCTTTACTGCACTTGCACCTTCTAATTCTACTGGCTTGATTGGTAAAAACTGTTCTACCTGCGGAATTTGGGTTGCTGCATTTTTGAACTGATTGTACACAATTTCAATTTTATCGTAGCTACCGTTTGCATACAATTCCATTAACTCTTCTGCAACTACTGCTACATTTTCAAAAGTTAAATCATCGAAAATATCGTTTCTATTACCTATAACACTGTGTGCTTTCGACAAAACATCGCCCCCTTTTTTACCAATAGCAAGGATGTCTACCGATATCTTGTTGTATTTCTCGCCAATTGTTCTAACAACAGTCTTGGTAATAGAAGAATTAAATCCACCACACAAACCTCGATTTGATGTGATTGCTACTACTAAAACCTTTGAAACTTCTCTTTCTGTTGCGTATGCTCCACTCGCATCACTCTCTAAAGTTGCACTTAAATTTTGCAACAGTTCAGTTAGCTTCAATGAATACGGTCTCATTGCCGTAATTACATCTTGTGCTTTTTTCAACTTCGCAGCAGAAACCATTTTCATAGCAGATGTAATCTGCATTGTTGATTTAATAGAGGTAATTCTATTGCGTATTTCTTTTAAGTTTGCCATATGTACGTAACTAGTTGTCCATAATTAAATAGTGGTAGCGCTACAAATAACGCTACCAATACCTAACTTCTAATTATAATTTTTAGAAATGTCTTTCGCTGCTGCTTCTAACACAGCAATTGCTTCTGGTGTTAACTTTCCAGATTTTAATACATCTAAAGTATCTCTATGTTTTGCATTTAAATATTCGATATATTCCTTCTCGAATTTCTTCACTTGATTTACTGGAACTTCTTTCAACAAGTTTTTAGAACCTGCATAGATAATTGCAATTTGATCTTCCACTGAGAAAGGATCATTCTGCGCTTGTTTCAAAATTTCAACATTTCGCTGTCCTTTTGAAATTACACTCATGGTAGCTGCATCTAAATCGGAACCAAACTTAGCAAACGCTTCTAATTCGCGATACTGAGCTTGATCTAATTTTAAAGTACCAGATACTTTTTTCATTGCTTTAATCTGAGCATTACCTCCAACACGCGATACCGAAATACCTACGTTAATTGCTGGACGAACACCTGAGTTAAACAAATCTCCATCTAAGAAAATTTGACCATCTGTAATTGAAATTACATTTGTTGGAATATATGCAGAAACATCTCCTGCTTGTGTTTCAATAATTGGCAATGCTGTTAAAGAACCTCCACCTTTTACGATTCCTCTCAAAGAATTGGGTAAATCATTCATTTCACCTGCAATTTTATCATCATTAATAACTTTTGCAGCTCTTTCTAATAATCTTGAGTGTAGGTAAAAAACATCCCCTGGATACGCTTCACGTCCTGGAGGTCTTCTTAACAATAAAGAAATTTCACGATACGCAACAGCTTGCTTCGATAAATCGTCATAAATAATCAAAGCAGGTCTCCCTGAATCTCTAAAATACTCTCCAATTGCAGCTCCCGCAAAAGGCGCATATACTTGCATTGCTGCAGGATCAGATGCATTTGCTGCCACAATTGTGGTGTATGCCATTGCCCCTTTTTCTTCTAACATATTTGCAATTGCTGCAACAGTAGAAGCCTTTTGACCAATTGCTACATAGATACAATATACTGGTTGACCAGCATCAAAAAATTCTTTTTGATTTAAGATCGTATCTAAAGCCACTGTAGATTTTCCGGTTTGACGATCTCCAATGATTAATTCACGTTGCCCTCTTCCCACAGGAATCATGGCATCAATAGACTTGATACCCGTTTGTAGTGGCTCGGTTACTGGCTCTCTGTAAATTACACCTGGAGCTCTTCGCTCTAGAGGCATTTCATACGTTTTCCCTTCGATAGGTCCTTTACCGTCAATCGGGTTTCCTAAAGTATCTACAACACGTCCTACAATTCCTTCACCCGTTTTTAGGGAAGCAATTCTCTCTGTACGTTTTACAATAGAACCTTCTCTAATTGCAGTAGAAGCACCTAATAATACAACACCTACATTGTCCTCTTCTAAGTTCAATACAATCCCTTCTAATCCGTCTTCGAATTCTACGAGTTCACCGTATTGAACATTAGATAGACCGTAAACACGTGCGATACCATCACCTACTTGTAAAACAGTACCTACTTCATTTAAAGTAGCTTTTGTTTCAAAATTTGTTAACTGTTGTTTTAAAATTGCTGATACTTCAGCTGGTTTAATACTTGCCATCTTTTTAAAATTTGCTTTGGGGTTTCACTCTGAGAAATGCGCAGATTGCACAGCACTAAAAGCTTATAACCACTTATATTTTTGGAACATATTGACTGTTGTCAAACTCCCTTCTTAACTCGTTTAAATGATTTGAGATACTTGCATCGTATTGCACGTCTCCTACACGCAGAATAAAACCTCCTAAGATTGCAGGATTTACAACATTCTCTATATTTGCTTTTTTCCCTGTTAAACTTATAATTTTTTCTAAAACCAGTTTCTCTACTTCTTCTGTTAATGCAACTGCAGTGGTTACCATGGCAACTTGCATATGCATTAAATGATCAAAAATAAGCGTGTACTTCTTTGCAATAGAATTTAACATTGCAATTCTCTTATTCTCCCTTAATAAATGAAACAAACCCAAAGTTACATTATTTACTTTGCCTTCAAACAATGCATTCAATACATTGATTTTATCAGATGCTTTTACAATAGGACTTTTTAGCATTACGGCTAAATCTCTATTCTCTTCAATCGTAGCAGATATTAATGACATATCGTCATTTACTGCTATTTCTGACTTTTCATCTTTAGCAAGGTTTAAGATTGCTTTCGCATATCGTATTGCTGCTCTTGCGTCTTTCATTTATTCTTAATTTAAAGTCACATCATTTAAGAGCTCTTCAACCAACGCTAACTGCTCTTTTTTATTGGATAATTCTTTTTTAATAACGGTCTCGGCAATTCCGATAGACAACTCGGCAACACTTTTCTTGATTTCTGCCAAAGCAGCTTGCTTCTCTTGATTAATTACTAACTGTGCCTTTTCAATCAAACCTGAAGTCACCTCTTTTGCATCCTCTTTCGCTGTTGCAATTAAAACATCACTAATGCTTCTTGCCTCTTTCATAATTTCCTCTCTTTCTGCCCTTGCTTCTTTTATTAATCTTTCGTTATCTGCTTGCAAGTTTTGCATTTCTTTACGTGCATTTTCTGCTGCAGCTAAGGCTTCTTCGATACCCGTTTCTCTTTCTTCTAAAGAGTTTAAAATTGGTTTCCAAGCAAATTTTTTCATCAAAAATAATAAAATTATTAAGATGACAATCTGCATAACGAACAACCCTGGTGAAAAATCGTTTAATAAAGTTTCCATTCTGTAAACTAGTTATATTATTTTTTGTTTAATTTAAAAGAACCCTCTTTAGCATTCTTTTATCCCGAAAAATTCGGAAGTAATTTCTGTAACATAGCAATTAAAAACACTTTCTGCAACCAACCGTTGCAGAAAAATGTTCTTGTTTTTTAGGAAGACTATTTCCCTAAGATTAATGCACCAAATGCTAATCCTTCTAATAAGGCACCAATGATGATCATTGCAGTTTGAATTTTACCAGCTGCCTCAGGTTGACGTGCAATACCTTCCATTGCTTTACCCCCAATTTGACCTAATCCAATTCCTCCTCCGATTACGATTAATCCTGCTCCAATTAAATTGTACATACTAAATGATTTTTAAATAAATATTAATTAAACAAATTCTAATTCTCCTTTTTACTTGGCTTTCACCAAGGTTTTCTAGTGATGCTCGTGCTCTTCCACGGCCATACCAATAAATAATGACGACAACATCGTAAAAATAAATGCTTGTAAAAACGCCACTAAAATTTCAATAACCATAATAAATAGTGCCAACACTAAAGACATGCCTGTAGACGCTACTGGCCCAAATGCTTCTTTCATTGTAACCATTAATGCAATTAAACTCATTACCACAAAATGCCCTGCTGTGATATTTGCAAATAAACGCACTAGTAATGAGAAAGGCTTGATTAAAACAAAACCTGCCAATTCTATTACTGCTAATACTGGTCTTAATATATAAGGAACTCCTGGCATCCATAAAGTATGTGCCCAGAAATCTTTACTTCCATTCGTCATATAAATGACCATTGTAAACAAGGCTAAACAAACGGTTACAGCTATTTGACCAGTAACGTTAAATCCCAACGGTGTTAATCCCAATAAGTTCAAGATCCAAATAAAGAAAAATACAGTCAACAAAAATCCCATGAACTTTTTGTATTTCTTCTCACCTATATTTGGCCGCGCTATTTCGTCTCTAACGTAAATTACCAAAGGTTCTAAAACCCTTCCAAATCCCCGTGGTACTTCTCTTGATTTATATTGCCTTGCTAATCTAGAGAATCCAAACAACATTAAAAACCCTGCAAACAAAATGCCTACAACACTTTTTGTAATTGATAAATCTAACGGTTTTTGTGCATTTGTTGCGTGCTCGCTTTTGTCAAAAGAAACGGCAACGGCTCCTTTTTCTATTTCATAGATTTTGCTGTGAATCTTCGCAAATTTCAACCCTTTCTTTTCCACAAGTACGTGTCCATCGTCATTATGATGAAATTCTGAAGACATAAAAGCAACCAAACCTTCACTTGACCATAAAATTACTGGCAACGGAAAACCGAAATGCTTTCTTTCTCCTGCATCTGTAGAATAGGAGAAAAGCGTGAAATCGTGGGAATCCTTTAGGTGATGTTTGATGTAAGCTTTTACTTCTGCCTGTGTATTTACTTGACCACCATCGCTTTGAGGCTGGCCTTTTTCGCCTGCTTCTGATGCAAAAGTTGTACTTGTAATAATGGCTATTACTGCTATTGTAAGAAACTTGATTGTTTTTTGTGCAACCTTCATTGTAAAAATACGCTTTCTAAATTCGGCGCAAAGATACGTAATAATTCAAAATTATAAACTTTTTTAAAAAAAATTTACTGTTTCCTATTTAAAATTTTTACAACAAAATATACTTCTGTGAATAAAAAGATAAAGGTGGGTATTAACAAAGATAGTTTTGAGGATAACAGTCCATTTTCACCGTTTATTATAACCGGATAAAAAACTGCTAAAAAAAGGACTATTTTTAAAAATAATGCCCCTAAATATAGATATCCTAACTGCGATACTCCTTTATTAAAGGCCACCAACAACTCTAAATTAACACAAATTAAAATTGAAAACCCTGCATGAAAAAAATACAGTTTACTCAAAGCATAAGGAAGAATTTTTTCCTGGCTTTTTAAAATTTCAGTATGTGCATACAGGCTAACAACCCCCAGCGTAATGAAAACTAAAAACACGCACCCAAACCGTCTAATCATTAATCCTAGTTGCTTGTTTTATAAGTACGTATGTTGCTAAGAAAACAGCAACTAACGTAAACGTAGTTGTTAAAAAAGACAGCTCTAATTTCTTGTCTAACCACTCTCCTAAAAGAAAACCTACATAAATTGTAAAACCCATTTGCAAACCTGCTCCAGAAAGCTGAATGGCTTTGTTAAGCGGTTTTTTCTGAGATTTTTTTTCCTTCATTTCCTTTATTTAACTCTTTTAAAGCCCCTTTCATTGCACAGGTTGCATTAAATGTTGCCCCAGGCTCTATTGAAAGTTTTGAAACAATTACATCTCCAGAAATGTTTGAAGTTGCTTTTATAGTCAATGTGTTTGCCACAGAAAGTTGGCCCGAAAATTTACCCTCTATGTCTGCGTTTTTAGACTCTATGGTCCCTTTTACAAAGCCTTCTGCACCAATAATAACTCTGCCATTGGTCTTTAAAGTTCCTTCTAAGACACCGTCTATTCTAAAATCTCCCTCTGAAGTGACCTCTCCTACAAATGTAGTATTCTTTGCAATTACATTTCTTTCCATAGTTCTCTGGTTTTGCATTATTTGCTGCTTGGATTTACTATTAAACATAACTATTTGGCTAATTGTTTTAAAATTTCCTTTGCCTTTTTCCCCTCTTCTGTATTTCCATAATTCACAGCAACAAATTCCAATGCTTTCTGGTATGATTCTTTATCTAAATGCTTACCAATTGCAAAAGTCTTTAATAATTCAAATTTTGGTAATAATTTGTCCGCACGTATCTTTAACAGCGCTTCATTGACGCTTGCTACGACCTCTCTATATTTTCTTTTTTCATAAAGGTAATAAAATTCTTTATAAAGGTTTGCTGCCTCGTTTACTTTTATGGAAGACGTTGCTTTTTCTCCTGGGTTTTTTATAATTTTAGCAAATACGGTATTTGAATACTCCGTAAGTATTACATTTTTATAAAAGTCTGCTTTCACAACCGCACCTAAGTCCGTATAAGCTTGGTATAAGTGCCAATTAATTGGCAATAGTAATTCGTTTTTTGGTTGCAAACCTGCAACCCTTTCGAGTCTTAGAATTGCTACTTGTGGATTCTTAAACTGTTCTTTATAAATTAACCCCAACTCGTACAAAGCTTGATTCCTCTGAAACTTTAAGCTGTCTATTTCTTGTTTTGATATTGGAATGGTTGCTATATAGCTCTCCAAATCATATCGCACATCTTTTGCTTTTACCACCGAAGAATCTTTGCTTTTAGAAATAAAACTTGCTTTTTCTGACCACCGCCAATTGTCTTCTAATTTTCTGTTTCCCCACACTTTTTGAAAAGATGTTTTCCCGTAATTTAAAGATTGTGAATTATAAAAATACCATTTTCCTTTGTTGGAAGATGCGAGCGCATTTGAAGTTCCACCGAAAGCAATTTGATTCAACTTTAGCTGCGCAGCCGCTTCATCTGCATCTTTTAAACCGTCTATATACTTCTGAAAAAAAGTTACTTGTCCTTCTTTTGACAACGCGGCTATTTTTACAATGCTGTCATTAACTGCAACAAGCTGTTCAAAATTAACTAAAGAAGCTAAGTTTTTAGATTTTCTTTTTACCCTTCGAATCCTTAAATCTAAAGTGTCTAAAGCAACCTTTAAAACACTGTCGTAATAACTGTTTGCCAACTGGTAATTTGAATTCCGGAAATATAAATTTCCTAAATTCTCGTATGTAAAACTTTTTTGCTGAACTTCCTGTGTTTCCGCTTGTAAGGATTTGTTATAGTAAGACACTGCAAGACCTACACTATCTTTTTTTTCGTATAACCCAGCAACTTCGTAGTACAACTGATCTAGGTAAGGTCTGTTCTCTCTGTCATCTATTAATTGCTCTAGCCGCTCTAAAATTTCATTCGAAAGAGAATCATTTGAAACATTTTTAACCAGCGCTAAATTTGCATGAATTTTATATTTTTTAGGTGCCCGTTTAAATGCTATTAACTGGTTGAAAACTGCTGCTGCTGAGTCCTTTTTATTTTCTTTTGCATACATCTGCCCTAAAACGAACATATTTCTAGCTGCTTGGTCTCTATTTTTTCGCGTTCTTGTTGCTAGTATCAAGTGCTTTTTTGCTTTATGTAGGCTGTCCGACTGAATATAGGCCATTGCTAAAGCTGTATTTGCCTGTTCTTTAATTTCGGGGTCAAAATCAAGCTCTAAAGTATCTTTTACAAACAACAAAAGATTCATTATTTCAATAGCGAGTTCTTCATTACCCATCCTAATATTTGCTTTTGCACGCCAAATTTTAGTTTCTGCAATTAAACTGGCATTCGGGTAATTAGCAATCACGTAATTCAATGCCTCTATCGCAGGAACAAAGCGTTGCGAATAATACCGAGACTTTCCCAACAATAAATAAGCATCGTCTATTTGACCGTTTCTTTCTAAACCGTCAATATACATCCCATGCTTTTGAATTGCTTTTACTGCTTTTTCTTCCGCCCTCTCAAAAGAATTCTCGTTTTTTATCTCTTCGCTTACTTCCGTTTTTTTGTTTAAACTAAAGCGCGCTTCAGGAGCTACTTCTTTAAAAGTTGGTATTGCTATTTTTCGATCATCAAAAACAATGGGCTCGATGGGCAATTGCTGGAACCAATCGTCTTTATACCCTTCATTAATGGCTTGTATTCCATTGTCAAAAGCCTCTTCGCCGTTAAATAAAATATTAAAATAGGAGGTGAATGCATGATAATTTCTACTCGTAACTGCGTCTTTTTTTGCACTGCAAGAGCATAGTGTTGCAAAAAGGAAGAGATATAGAAATGTTTTTTTTATGTATTCCATGGATTAAGAAACTCTTATCTAAAACTAATTTCATTTGAAAATAGTATTCGTCAGCGTGTAAAAATAACAATAAAATAAGAATCGCCTAAAATAGACTTGTAAATTTTAAACTAAACCCGTTATTCAATCAAAATTTTACCTCAACTATACTGAAAAATAAAGCTCTAGCTCTTTTAAAGTTTCTGCTGATGTTGAAAGATCTTTAACTACAAGACCTTTGTCTAAAACAACGATACGTTCACAAACTTCAGTAACATGTGTTAAATCGTGGCTAGAAATTAAAACTGTGATCGTACTCGTATCTGTCAATTTTTTAATGACCTGCTTTAAGCGAATTTGAGTCGTTGGATCTAAATTGGCAAAAGGTTCGTCTAAGATTACCACTTCTGGATTGCCCATAAGCGCGGCAACAATTCCAGCTTTTTTCTGATTTCCTTTACTCAAGTCTCTCAGATACTTTTTCTTTCCAATAACTTCGTCATTAAAAAAATCTTCAAATCCACCAATAAATGCATTTACTTCCGCAACATTCATCCCTCTTAGATCTCCCACAAACTGAAAATACTCCTCTGCAGTTAAATATCCTATTAAAAAAGATTCATCAATGAAAGACCCTGTAAAATTTTTCCAGGATTCACTCTCACTTACCACAATATTATTGCTCGTAACACTGCCTGTTGTGGGTCTTATTAAGTCTAAAATAACATTGAATAGCGTTGTTTTACCTGCACCGTTATTTCCAACCAAACCAAAACTTTGACCCGTAGGAATTTCTATGGATGCAACACTTAAAACTTCTGCCTTCCCGTATTTCTTTGAAATTGTATCTATTGTAATCATACTGTGTTTTTTATTTTAATTATGCCTCTTTTCCAAAAGCGTTAATCATTGCGTATTTGTCTTTGATATATTTTTTTTCGATAAAGTTCATCGCGGATTTTCTCAATAGAAAACTGATAATTCCTACAGAGGCAACTACGATAAAACCCATATTATAACCAACAAACGTATTGAAAACCCAAAACAATAACATCGGCAACAACATGAGTGGTATAATGATAAGAAACTGCGTAGCACTTGTGCCCTGTGTGTTTCCAAAACCACTTTTACCTAAGTCAATTTTCTTCCTATTGAAAGAACCTGCGTACAATAAAAAGAGTGAGTTAAAACCAATATTAAAAATAGCGCCTGCCGTAATCATTAAAAAAATCTTAGATCCAAAATATAAATATGGAAAACTTAATAAGTATAAAATTGAGGTCATTACTACCATCAAAATCCATTTCGACTCCAAAAATTTCCGGTACTTAAAACTCTGACTCATCAGCATCTTATAATGAGCACTATCCCATGCAGGAATAAACTGACCGTAATTTAAAGTAAAGCCCCCCGTAATAAATAAAGATGCAAACATTAACAACGCTGGCATTTCTTTATACGCCTCTTGTGTGAAGAAAATAAGCCCATAGAGCAAAAACAAAAACGACATTAAAAAGACTGTTTTTGTTCTCTTATTCCTCCAAATTAAACGGATGTCATTTTTTATAAAAGGCGCAACATCCCCCAGTCTGTTTGCGAAAGATAAATCTACAGAGGTTGCTTCCTCTACTTTTTGAGAAACTGCTTCATCTAAATACACCAGGCTTTTTAACTGTTTATAATTCAAATTATACAAGACACCAACAATCAAAAAACCAATTAAAGCGTAGACAGGATTTGCATATACCGCATCAAAAATTTGACCACCAAAAACACTAATATCAAAAACACCAAATTTTTGCAAGCCTATGGTTGCTAAAAGTAAAAAGACAATACTACCTAAAGCAGTGGTATTTTTATTGATTAGAAAATTTAAAAAATTTACAGACTGTGTCATTAATACAATTGCTAGCAACCAACCTAAAGCACCAACTGTATCATACCCCTCAATAATCAAAACAACAGCAAAGGGAATGTAAAAAAACAAACTAATAATATTAAAAAAAGAAATTGCCGACTTCCCTAATACATAATGCACCAGAGTGCTTCGTTCTATGGGGAGCATCAATAAAGGCTTTATATTCATTACTGGCAGGGTCTGCATTAGATACCTAGCAACCAACTCTCCTAAAACTACATACAAAAGATAAGAGTTTATTAATTGCAGCGGATTTAAAGCGGGGTATAATTTTTTTAGAATGTAATACCCTCCGACACCAATCGCTAAGAAGACCACCATAAAATACACCATAAAAAATCCCATTATTATTTTTAATGCAATTCCTTTTTGCCAATGTGAGGAACGGAAAAATTGTTTCCATTCTAATTTTAAAAAATGTGAAATCATATAATTGTGATTGGTTTGGTTACTCATTAGTAGTTTAAAATAAGAATTGTTACAGACGTTGCACCATTTTATATTCTGGATAAGTTTCTATTAGCAATTCCTCTGCTTTTTGTGGAATTAAATATGCTGTCACGTAAAACATTAAAATCAATAAGGTCACAGAAAGAGAAAGAAGGAGCAACCAATGATTTTCAAGCGAATTAAAAGAAACTCTAGATAAATGTATAAAATTAAAAAGATTTACAAATGCAACCCCTGAAAAACCATTGCGTGTTTCTCCAATCATAGATTCCAGTAAGAATATTTTCTCTTTCTTCTTTGTTTTTTTTTGTTGCTTTTTTCGAGATCTGTACTGCCTTGTCAAATCAAAAATAGCGAGGCACAGCAATGCTCCAAGCAATATATATTTTGAATGTGGAAGTTTAAAAAAGAAAAAGATAATTAAAAAAGTGCTACTGGTCACTGCCAATTTAGGCATGGTAAACCATTCCCTAAAAAAGCGCCATAAAATTTTACGGTAGCGCTTATTCATTTGTTTTTGTTTGGCCTCTATAACATCCATAAAACCAAAAATTCCAAATTTTTTAAACGACGTATCGCGCGCATCTTGAAATGACAAATTAGGCTGCGCCTGCCAAATATCTTCAATATCGTTTGCCAAATGGTCTACCAATTCTGATTGCACGTCATAGAAATACACGTAATGCTTTCTGGTAAATTTATAGAGCTCTTGTATGTGGGTTTCTGTTAATTTCATGACAATCGTTGTTTTCTCATATGTTCTACTTTACCCATTCCTTTCTTATACACCCCGTAACCTGCATACACTAAAATTAAATGCAAAGGAAGTATAAAAAATAATATTGGTTTGTGATATGTTATTGGAAAAGCAAAGTCTCCATCGATTGTCATGAAATTCATTACTCCGTTTAACAGAAAGAACGATAGTAATAAATAGGTTAAAGCGTAGTCTCTATGTACAGATTTTCCATATTTCTTTTTCCAAGTTTTATAGAACAAATAGATATAAAGCACTGCTGGTGAAAAGAAAATACTATAACTTACTTTCAAAAATGTTTTATGCAACAATACCTCTGACAAAAAATAAATCCCAAGCAAAAAGACCCCTAGCACTAAAAGGCTTAAATAATTTTTAAAAAAGTCTACAAAACCTTGGTGGTATATTTTTCGATACCTTTTGTTTGCATTTTTCCAGCCTTGCTTGTTTAAGTCATCAAAACCGCCTCCATTAAAATTATTTTTCCAACCGAGCGCAACAAAAGCATCTTGCACTATTCCTTTAAATTCGTATTGAGTGTTTTCTGCTTTTAATTTCTCTTCCACCCCAGACACTATATGAGCTAACATTTCTATTCTAACATCCCAATATTTTATGCCCTCCTTTTCTAAGCGATGGTCTATAAATTGTATTTGCTCTTTTGTTAACTCCATTATGAGACTAAAATATTTGGATATTGTTTTTGAACTTCTATTTTGTTCTGACGGTAGACATATTCTCCAGACCAATAAAACAAAAACAGTAAAACATACGCTCCAATGTGAAAGATTTGATAAAATCCCCCTAATAGGTTTAAAAGCATTTGACTGTCGAGAAATCTAAAAAGCATCACCAAAAGATAAAACACATTAAAGAAACTATGAGTCATGTTTATTGATAAAAACTGCTCTTTTTTAGTATTTCTAATATTCACATTAAATAGCAATCGAAAAGATAAAAGCAAGGCCACACCTTGTAAAATGTTAAAGAAGTTTTCTTTATTTCCGAATTCATTCATTAGTAAAAATAAGCCGTAAAAAGTTGCCGCAGAAAAAATAATTTTAGGCAATTTAAAAAAAGCAATAAAATGTTTGAGCGTCTGCTTGTAAAACTTTTTAGTTACCCACTTTGTTTTCTCTTTTAATAATTTACTGAAACCGCTGTCACTAAAGTTTTTATGAATTTCTATAATTTCTTGCTCTAAATTTAAACCTGGATTGTCGACTAATTTTTGCTCTAGAATATTTGCAAAATGATCTACAATTTCTATTCTAACGTCGTGAAATTTAATACCACAAGCATACATATACTTATCTATTTGTAAAAGCTGTTCTTTTGAGATTTCCATTGTTACAAAATTTTACACTTTTTAATGGCTTCAATGTGTTTTTTATAGAAATGGTGGCAAATAAAAACAATGGCAAAGCCTCCACAAATAAAACCAGTAAAAACAGGATTCATTTCTCCATTTTCTCTAAAGACCCCCATTGTAGCACCCGTAATTAGTAAAACGAGTCCTAAATACTGCGTTTTTAAAATAAAGCGATAGGTTGTCTTTACTTTAGAGTTAACGGTTTTAAAAAAAATAAATACCAAATAACTCAACATCACTAAAGAAGTACAGAACAACAAACTATTGATGCTCTCTGCGAATGCAATCGCAATCTGAATAGGCACTAACTTTAAAAAGATAACTGGCAGTATATATGCTGCTAGATATAAAAAATAAAAGGGTTTGAACATCTTAATTGCTTTCTTTACCACTATTTTAGACTCCGAATAATGAAACCCCAGGTAAAAACTAGACGTTTCTTTAAAATGCTTTTCCCATTTTAAAATGGTTATTTTAAAAGCATTGTCAAAAGAATACTTTTTAACAAGTAAGCTTTCAATATCAGAAATAATGTGGTCTAAAACCTCTACATTTAAATCGATAAAATCGAAGTCTTTGTGCTGTAAGTATACTTCTACCTGCAGTAGTTGCTCTTTTGTGATTTCCATAACTACGAAATTTTATGTTTTTTAACGGCTTCCAAATGTTTTTTATAAAAATGAAAATAGCTGTATGTCATAAAAATAAAAGCTGCTGAAAACGATACAAGAAGCCTTTGCAAGTCGTCTTGTGGGTTAGAGTTTAAATAAAATAAAACCATTAAACCTACACCAAAATTCCAACTCAATGTTTTTAAAATAAAGCTAAAGGTGGTTTTATTCTTTTCTTTGAATTTAAGAATTAACAACCCAAAGAAGACCATTAGAGCGCATGCCGTGAGTATTTGTAAAAATATGTTTAAGTCATTTATAGCAATTTTAGAAAAAGTAATATTCACATTGTCTAAAAGAATATAGGGAATGAAGTAAACTAGTAACGAGAGAAAAAACCACTTTTTGTATACTTTTTTAGCGTTGTTTAAGACTATTTTGGGCAGCGCATATGAAAGTCCAAAATAAAAACTCGACTCCTGTATTAAATGTTTGTTCCATTTGACGGTGACCGCATAAAATGCAGTTTCAAATTCTAAGTTTTCAGCCATTATTTTTACTTCAATATCTGAAACAATATGATCAAAAATCTCTGTTCTTAAATCAATGTAAGTAATCTCTTTTACGTTTAAGTAGTGTGCTACTCTTTGCAGTTGCTCCTTTGTTAATTCCATAGTGTTAGTTTAACAAGTGCTTATATTTATTTATAATAATTTTTTCATGCTTTTTAACAATCATATAGGCGGCATAACTATAGAAAATAGTTAAAAACCATATTGCTGAAAACAAGAGGCTATTTTGCGTAAGAAAATCAATAAAATCTAATCCTTGGGCAAAATTTATTAAAACAAAGAGCCACCAAATTTCTGCTCCTAGAAACTTAACCTCATCTAATTTTTTTAGGGCTTTTTGATGTATCATTCCATAAAAAATTACAAGAAAAAAGAGTACACAATAACTAATCATGTAAGCCAACCAAAGCCAATAATTACTCAAGCTTTCAGATAATGAATAAAAAAATATAAAACCAAAAACTGAATGTGGTAGTTTGTTTAAATCCTTAAAAAAACTAAAAAAATACTGCCATGTTTCTTTTCTATATAAATTTTTATATAATTTTATTTTAGTAGAAGTAAACTTTCTAATAAACGCGATTTCATTAGATAGATACTGTGATAAATTCCCATTCCTAGTAGTTGCCTCAAAATCTAGAATTAAATGATCTGTCAATTCAATTCTAGTTTTAACAGGAATGTCTTTGTATATTCTAAGTAGAAATTCTTCCAGAAAAGTCAATTGCTTTTCTGTGATTTTGTATTTCTTTTCCATAGGACTTGTTTAAAACGTCTTCTTTATTACTCTAAACTAAATTTAGGGTTTACCAATTGCTGCATAGTCTTCAGAAACTCTTGCATTTCCTCTAACTTGTTAACCGTTTCCTTCGTTCCGCTTTCCGTTAATTTATAATATTTACGCATTCTATTTCCAACTTTAGCAACCTCAACATCTAACAAACCGTCTGCCTCTAATTTGTGCAAGGCAGGATACAAAGCGCCTTCTGTAATTTGCAACTCACCCTTAGTTAACTCCTTTACCTTTTGTGTAATTTCATATCCATACATTTTATCATTACTTGCAAGTAACTTTAAAATAATAGTCTGTAAAGACCCTTTGAATAATTTCTGATTTCCCATTTTAATTATATGACTCTTAATTTATGTTTTTTGTCCAATTTTAATATTGAAGACACAATACCATTTTCTTTTTCGCTTTTCGTTAAAGTAGTTAACCAAATATACATAATTTTGTAATGCATAGAACACTTAGGTGTTTATTTTTAAATAAAAAAAATCCTGAAATGTATTTTTCAGGATCTATATTCTTTTAAAAAGCATGTTTATTTTGTAAGAATGATTTCGCTACATCGGAAAATTACGACAATTCAATTACTTCTCCACCTTTAAGATATCTGCAATCATTCGTTCTAATTCTGCTTTTGGCATAATCCCTTTTGCGATATGTGGTGCTGCTTCTGCAGAACAAAATAAAAGCGAAGGTCTGCTTCTAATTCCGAATGCCGCAGTTAATTCTTGCTCTGCTTCTGTATCCACCCTATAGATGTCGATTTTATCTCCATATTCTTTTAAAATCAATTCTAGCGCAAATGCAATTGTTATGCACGGTGCACACCAATTTGCATAAAAATCTACGATTACTGGTCTTTTTCCCTCAAACTTCCATTCTTTATTTTTTTCGAAATCGTATACTCTCTCTAAAAAAGTCTCTTTTGTTAAGTTTTCTATCATTCTTGGTAGCGTTTCTAAATCGTGTTTTGTTTTTATTGATTTTCAATTACACTACAAAAATAGTCGTTTTACATGATGTCTCTTACATCTTCGTGCTATTTAAAAAGTTAAAAAAGCTAAAAACAATCAAAAAACACATCAAAATAATTAGCTTTGGTTTTATTAAAAAAACTGTTATGAAAAACAAATTTCTTATTCCTATTCTATTTGTAAGTGCATTTCTTATTTCTTGCAAAGAGGAAAACCAACAAAATAATAAAAACTTGAAATACCCAAAAACTACTAAAAAACCAGTTATAGATTCCCTTTTTGGAACTGCAGTTACCGACAATTATAGATGGCTAGAAGATGACCGCAGTAAAGAAACAGAAGCTTGGGTGCAAGCAGAGAACGAAGTCACTTTCGATTATTTAAATAAAATTCCATATCGAGAAACTTTGAAGAATCGATTGACAGCCTTGTGGAATTATGAAAAGATAGGCACCCCTTACAAAGAGGGAGATTATACTTATTTTTCTAAGAATGATGGTTTGCAGAATCAGTCTGTAATCTATAGAAAAAAAGAAAAAAGTGGTACTGAAGAAGTATTCTTAGATCCAAATACATTTTCTGAGGATGCTACTACATCACTAGGAGCCTTAAGTTTCTCTAAAGATGGTAAAACGGCGGCCTATGCAATTTCTGAGGGCGGTTCTGATTGGCGGAAAATAATCATCCTAGACGCCGCAAGTAGAACCATCAAAGAAGACACCTTGGTAGATGTAAAATTCTCTGGAATTTCTTGGTACAAGAACGAAGGTTTTTACTATTCAAGCTACGATAAACCTAAAGGAAGTGAGTTGTCTGCAAAAACAGATCAGCACAAATTGTATTATCATAAACTAGGGACACTTCAAAAAAATGATGCACTAATTTACGGTGAAAAAAATACAGAAAAACACAGGTATGTGAGTGGCTCTGTAACAGAAGACAATCGCTATTTAGTAATTACTGCAGCTACCTCTACTTCAGGAAACAAGCTCTTTATTCGTGATTTATCCCTAAAAAACAGTCTTCTAAAACCAATAATAGCAACGGTAGAGAGTGACACTTATGTGCTAGACAATAGAGGTACTACTTTGTACTTACAAACAAATTTAAATGCCCCCAACCAAAAAATTGTTCGCGTAGATGCTGCAAATCCTACCTCAGAAAATTGGATAGATTTTATACCTGAGACAGAAAATGTGCTAAAACCAACTACTGGCGCTGGTTATTTCTTCGCAGAATATATGGTAGATGCTGTTTCTAAAGTTTTACAGTACGATTTTGAAGGAACCTTAGTGCGAGAAATAAAATTGCCTGGTGTTGGCTCTTCAGGTGGTTTTGGAGGAAAGGCAACTGCAAAAGAATTATACTTTTCATTTACGAACTACAATACGCCAGGTTCACTTTACCTATTCAATCCAAAAGAAGGCACCTACAGCCCTTATTGGAAACCAGTCGTTGATTTTAATTCTGACGCGTATATCAGTTCACAAGTTTTTTATACCTCAAAAGATGGAACAAAAATCCCGATGATTATTTCCCACAAAAAAGGACTTGATTTAAATGGTAAAAATCCAACAATACTTTACGGTTATGGTGGTTTCAATATTAGTCTAACTCCTTCTTTTAGCATTGCAAATGCCGTATGGATGGAACAAGGTGGCGTGTATGCCGTTCCTAATTTAAGAGGTGGCGGTGAATACGGGAAAAAATGGCATGATGCAGGTACCCAAATGAAAAAACAAAATGTTTTTGATGACTTTATCGCAGCGGCTGATTTTCTAATTGCAGAAAAATACACCTCTTCAGATTATTTAGCAATTCGAGGAGGCTCTAACGGAGGGCTGTTAGTGGGCGCAACCATGACGCAAAGACCTGAATTAATGAAAGTCGCTTTGCCGGCTGTTGGCGTTTTAGACATGCTGAGATACCACACTTTTACCGCAGGCGCGGGGTGGGCATATGATTACGGAACGGCAAATGACAGCAAAGAAATGTTTGACTATTTAAAGGGATATTCCCCTGTACACAATGTAAAAAATGGCGTAAAATATCCTGCAACTCTAGTCACAACCGGAGATCACGACGATAGAGTTGTACCCGCACATAGTTTTAAGTTTGCTGCAGAATTGCAAGCAAAACAAGCCGGAGAAAATCCCACGTTGATACGGATAGAAACCAATGCAGGTCACGGAGCAGGAACACCGATTACAAAAACAATTGAACAATATGCTGATATTTTTGGATTTACCCTTTTTAATATGGGTTTTGAGCAATTGCCCAACCCCCCAAAACCGAATGTAAAATCTTAATAGGAGGAAAAATAAAAAAGACAGCTTTTAAGCTGTCTTTTTTATTTTTTACCTTAAAGGCTCTTCTAAACTTCTTGCCTTTGTTGGTTATTTTTAATTTTCCTAGAAAAGTGTTTTTTTAAATATTTTGCATCTTTTCTTACGCCCCCAAGTGTAGCAGAACCCCTTGTATATAACCATGGAAGTCCAAGAAAATAAAGTCCTTCAATAGTATCGCTAACTCCTCTGTAGTTTTTAGGATATCCTCGATCGTCTAATTCAATAGCGTCAATCCAACTAAAATTTGGCTTAAAACCGGTAGCCCAAACAATGTTTTTAATATCTGCTACTTTTTGTTTTTCAAAAGTGATGCTTTGTGTATCCGCATCTAATGTTCTTCCCACGCAAACTACATTTTTCCTTTTAAACAATGCTTTTACGTCTGTCCCAATAACTGGTTGTGCACTGTTACTCAATTTTTTTCCAATCCAAGAGTACTTGTTCGCTGTTAGAAAACCCACTTTTGCAAACCACCACCACAATGTTTTCCCTAAAATTTCCTGAGGCAATGAAACAATATTTGTATTCCCAGAAAAATAAACAGCCGTATTCGTTTTCGAGATTTCATTTAAAATTTGTACCCCAGAATCTCCAGCACCCACAACCAAAGCAGCACCCTGTTGCAGTTGAGAGGGATTTTTATAATGCTCGCTGTGAATTTGTATTACCTCTTTTGCAATTTTTAAATGACACGGGGGAATAAATGGTTTGTGAAAGGGTCCTGTCGCAACAATTACATTTTTTGTCTCAAAAGTTCTCAGTGCGCTCTTCAAGGTGAAAATTCCCTGAGATTTCTTTAAAGACATGATTTTATGATTGAACTCAATAGGAATGTCAAATGCGGAAACATATGATTTTAAATAGGCTGCCACCTCATACTTATCAGAATAATGCCCTTTTTTGTGAGGAAACTTTAACCCTGGCAAACTATTAAATTCAGAAGGCGTAAATAATTTCAAGGAATCCCATCTTTTTAACCAAGGCGCACCTATTTCTGAATTTGCGTCCACCAATAGGAAACTTACACCCTGCTTTTTAAGATAATAAGCAATCGCTAAACCAGACTGTCCAGCACCAATAATTATATAATCCTTCATGTACTATTTTAAAGTTGCAAAATAATCAATTTAAAAGCACTTTGCTCAAATTAAAAGATTACTTCTGTAAAATAACTGTTTTCAAATTTTACTATATTTGGTTCAAATCTAAAAGTTTAATAAAAAATATGAGGCAGCTATTATACATATTTTGACACACCTGCATTCATATGATCTAAAAAAGACAGTATTCTCAATTTAAAATTAAATAATGAACCTATGAAAAAAATAAAAAAAGTTCTTTTTACTACTGCAATAGCAGCGCTCTCTTTTACTGCCTGCACTAACAAAACAGAGAAATCTGCAGGCATCACATTAGAAAATATGGATACCTCTGTAAAGGCATCTGATGATTTCTTCAAACATGTAAACGGGAATTGGATTAAAAACACAGAAATTCCAGAAGACCAAACTTCTTGGGGTGGTTTTAATGAACTCCGTAAAAAAACGGATGCAGACGTATTAACGATTTTAAATAATGCCATCGCCGCAAGAGATTTTCCAAAAGTGAAAGATGCACGTGGTAATGACATCGATTCGGACCAAGAAAAAGCAGTAAACTACTACCAAACGATAATGGATACGGTTACTAGAAACCAACAAGGCAAAACCCCGGTACTGCCTTTTTTGGAAAAAATAGCAGCAATTAAAACAAAAAAAGATGTAGAAAACTACATTATAAACATGGCACCCTACGGTGGCGCTGGTTTCTATGGATTTGGCGTGTACAACGATTTAAAAAAGAGTAGTGAGTACGCAGGTTATATGAGCGAAGGGTCTTTAAGTTTGTCTCGGGACTATTATGTAGACGAAAAAGTTGCCGACAAATTAAAAAAATACCAAGAATTTGTAGCAAAAATGATGCAAGAATTTGGTGATGACATAGCGACCGCAGAACAAAACGCTGCCACCATTGTTGCTTTTGAGAAAAGTTTAGCAGAACCCATGATGACAAAGGAAGAAAGTAGAGATACTCGAAAAATGTACAACCCAATGTCAATTTCAGAACTTAGCACATTGGCCCCTGCAATCGATTGGAGTGCACATTTTAAAGGTATTGGAGTGGGAAATATCGATCGCATCATCGTAACAGACCCCGGTTACTTTAAAGCGATGAGTAGCGTGTTTACAGCGCGTTCTGTAGAAGATATTAAACTTTTATTACGTTGGAATACTATTAATAATTCTTTAGGCTCTTTGTCTACAGATTTAGAAACTGCTAATTGGGAATTTTATAGCAAAGAAATGCGTGGTGCTAAAAAACAACGCGCAAGAGATGAGCGTGCTATTGGAAACTTAAATGGAGCCGTTGGTGAAGCTTTAGGAAAACTATACGTAGATGAAAAGTTTCCGCCAGAAGCAAAAGCAAAAGCAAAAGAAATGATTGACAATGTATTGTTAGGTTTCGAAAAAAGAATTGCTGGTTTAAAGTGGATGAGCGAAAAAACAAAAGAAAAAGCCCTGGAAAAATTACACAAGTTAACCGTGAAAATAGCCTACCCCGATGTTTGGAAAGATTATACTGAATTACAAGTAAAAGGGATAGAAAAAGGAGGCTCTTATTTTGAAAATGCCATTAATGTTACCAAATGGAACTATGATAAAAACATGGCAAAATTGGGACAAGCAGTGGATAGAACAGAATGGGGAATGTCTCCACAAACAGTAAATGCCTATTTCAATCCCGTAAACAACGAAATTGTTTTTCCTGCAGCAATATTACAACCTCCATTTTATGACTACAAAGCGGATGAAGCAGTAAATTATGGTGGTATCGGTGCTGTTATTGGACACGAAATTTCTCATAGTTTTGATGATTCTGGTGCTCGTTTTGACGGTGATGGAAACCTCAAAAACTGGTGGACAGAAACAGATTCTGAAAAATTTGCAGTCATTGGAAAACAACTTATAAAACAGTACAGTGACATTATTGCCATTGATAGCATGCACTTAAATGGTGAATATACATTAGGGGAAAACATTGGTGATTTAGGAGGCGTACAAGCAGCCTATGAAGGCCTACAAATTTTCTTGGAAAAAAGTGGCAGACCTGCAAACATCGATACCTATTCGCCAGAACAGCGTTTCTTCCTTTCTTGGGGTACTATTTGGAGAACAAAAATGAGAGATGAAGCATTAAAAAATAGAATTATGACCGATACACATGCACCAGGAATGTACCGCGCATATATGCCATTAAAAAATGTAGATGCTTTTTACACTGCCTTTGATGTAAAAGAAGGAGACGAAATGTATTTAAAACCAGAAGATAGAGTTCGCATTTGGTAAGCAGAAAGTATCTCTAAAAATTACTTCGTACGCATAAAAAAAACCGACACTTTCATGTCGGTTTTTTTTTATTAATTGTTTTTATTTCTTACCGCAAAAAAATAAGAAATTTTTAAAATCTTATGCCTTCTTAGGAGTGCTAAGAATACCTTATTTTTGTATCATGCTAAAAGTTGTTTCCATTTCATTTGGGTATTCTAAAAGAAAAGTTGTTCTAGACAACTTCTCTTTCCAGTTAAAAGTAGGGGAACACTTATGTATTATGGGCGAAAGTGGTTGTGGAAAATCAACCCTTTTAAAAGCGATATATGGTTTATTGGACTTAAAGAAAGGGACTATTTTCTGGAAAGAAAATCAAGTTTTAGGACCTAAAGCTCACTTAGTTCCCGGAATGGATTTCTTCAAGTATGTTGCCCAAGACTTTGATCTAATGCCCTATATCTCCGTTGCTGAAAACATTAAAAAATTTCTCTCTCGCTTCTATCCTGAAGAGAGTGAACTTAGAACCCAAGAACTTTTAGAAGTAATCGAAATGACCTCTTTTGCAAATACAAAAGTAAAAAACTTAAGCGGTGGCCAAAAACAACGTGTCGCCATTGCTAGAGCCTTGGCAAAAGAACCACAAATGCTCTTACTTGATGAGCCTTTTGGACAAATCGATAATTTTAAAAAAAATTCATTGAGAAGAAAGCTGTTTGCCTATTTAAAAGAAAAGAATATTGCTTGTATCGTTGCCACGCACGATAAAAATGATGCGCTCTCTTTTGCTGACAAGCTAATGGTAATTCGAAATAAAAGAATTATTGCAAACGGTGCTCCCAAAGAAATCTATAACGCACCTTCAGAGAAATATATCGCCGCCTTATTTGATGATGTCAACGAAATTACTCTAAAAGGTACACATGTACTGTTATATCCGAACCAAATTAAACTCATAAAAAATAAGGATGCCAACACCGATCTTTTTAGCGCACAGGCAACTGTTCTAAACTCTTATTTTAAAGGTTCTTATTGGTTGATTGAAGCTAATTTTGACGGACAAATCGTGTTTTTTAATCATTTCTCAGATTTAGAAAAACATACTGAAGTTACACTATCTTTTGAACCTTATAAGACATCTCATTAAAAGAGAATGTACTGTTTTCAGAGGATCCCAATAACAGTTTACCAATCGGAGAAACCGCTGAAATAGCAAAATATACGGTATCCTCAAAAACGTATTTCCCAGCGCTTATGCTTAAAAAATAATTTCCTTTGTTTGTAATCACAATACTTCCCAAACAGGCTTTTTTTGATCTTTGTGAAACATCTATTCTTGCTAAAATTGTTTTCATCTGATCAATCCCTGCTAGTTGCTGACCTGCTTTCTCCATTTCTAACTGCAGCATTGCACGTCCTGTTTCGTGTTTATCACCTGCTGAACTCTTGGTTTCAGACTGCAATGCTATTTGATTCGAAGAAAGAACCTCTGCTACCGTTTGTAGGCGCTTATTTACAAATGTTTTACAGTATTCAAATAATGCCTCTTTAATTTTTACCTGTAACATATTTCATCTTAATATTCACATTGTCAGAAAGCACGAGGCTACTGCCCCCAACTCCAAAATCTCTCCTATCTAAAGCAAAATTTGCTAAAAATATATTTTCGCTTTTTGAGCTTTCAATTTCTAGAAATGTTTCTACTATCTTGTCAACACCCTTTATGGTTAAAACCCCTTTTAATACGTATTTAGAGGGACTTATTTTTTCTACTGCTGTAGATTCAAATACGATCTTTGGATACTTTTCAGCATCAAAATAATCGGGTGCTAGTAAGTGTGTATCTCTCGCATCTGAGTCTGTAAATATCGAGTTTACCCGAAGTACAGCATTGAAAAAAAGTTCTTTTGCATTTGCCGACTTTAAATTACTTGAAATAGCAACTTCTTTGAAAAGACCCGCTACATTAAAACCAAAATTCCGTATCGTAAAAGTAACGGTGGTTGCTGTCTTTTTTTGAACCATTTCCTGAGATAAGCAACTAAATGTACTCAAGATAATTAACATTCCTACATTTCTTATTGTCTTCAACATCCTTCTTCTTTTTTTAAATTAATTCTGTAAACAAAATAGATATGCTCCGTATATTCCGTGATGAGAAAGAGAGCAGGCCTTTGTTAATCTTTTTTTTTTGTGATAAAACAGGGGCGCACCTACCTCTGTTTTTCTTTTCTCTATTTCTTCAGCCGCAATACCCGTGAGCGCAGCCAGTCTTTCCTTTACCGCCCTATTTAATTCTTCCGTTGCCAGCACCGAAGAGAACAACTTTATTTCTTTTTGAGCTTCGCTCGCTATTGTATGCAAGTAGAGGACATCAAAAGAAGAACTGGTATAAAACTTTATTTCTTTAAAAACAACTACTCCTTGATTCCAAGAAAGTAGGCTACATTCAAATTGTTTCGGGGCAAAAAATCGTTTTTTTACCGATTGTGTATAACATTTATAGGCTGCCTCTTTCATCGACCAAAACAACCATACCTTAAAGAAAGGATCCTCAGAAGTGTGTATTTCTTCCTGCTCAGTTTTCGTAAATTGTTTTTCTAAAAACCCTTTTCGCTGCCAATTACTTTCAACCTTGGCAAGGTTTAAATCTACAATATCATTGCCAATACTATGCATTCATTTTTTCTTGAATTACCAGCACTGTAGCTTTCACAGAAAGCATTTTCTCCATAGAATCATTGTCTATTTCTACCTTAAACTCATCTTCTACATCTAAAATAATATCAACCAAATTAGCAGAATTTATTTCTAAATCGTTGATAAAATCTGTGTCTTCATTCATGTTTTTAAACCCTTCTTCATTTTGAACATAAGGCTTTACAAGCGTTGTTAATTTTGATATAATTTCTTCTTTTGTCATATTATTAATTTTACTTTACTTCTTGAAAAATTATCTTTTCTACCTACTTTGCATCTTTAAATACTACGTTTTATCCTTTTGCACATACCAGAGCATTCCTTGATACTGGATATATCAGTCTGAAATCGCAGCAGACTTTATTTTACAAGTCTTCTATTTTACACTTCGACAAGCTCAGTGAGATCTCTTTAATCTTGATGTCTTTGAGTCTATTGTATCCCTCTTTTTTAAAAGCTGCAATAATACCGTTGGTATCCTGTAGATCAATTGATATTAAACCTATCTGTCTAATCCTGTCAAAGATTCTTCATATTTTTTAAAAATAACACAACCATTCACGTCACCAAAACCAAAACTTGCTTTGGCTAAAATAGTAATGTCTTTTTTAATCATTTTGGTTGGAATTTTATCCGTGGCAATTAATGCGGTTATTTCTGAATGTACATCTTCGCAATTAATGTTTGGAAACACAAATTGCTCTTTTATTTGTAAAACAGCCGCGACACACTCTACTGCTCCAGAGGCCGCTAAACAGTGTCCTATCATCGACTTTAAAGAATTAATATAGGGGAAATCACTTCCTTTTCTGCCCAGTGCTTTTGTCCAATTTTCTATTTCTAAAGAATCTTTAGAGGTTGCTGTTAAATGCCCATTAATCACATCTATTGCTGCTGGTGTAACATCAGCGTCCAACAAGGCATTTGTAATACATTTCTGGACTGCCTCTGAATTTGGGGCTGTTAAGGTGCCCCCATTTCTTTGTCCACCAGAATTAATATTTCCTCCTAAAACCTCTGCATAAATAGTTGCTTTCCGCTTCAATGCACTTTCTAAAGACTCTAAAACCATTGCACCTGCACCACTTCCTGGAACAAAACCTGCTGCTGTTGCACTCATGGGCCTCGATCCTTTCTCTGGCGTTTCATTGTGCTTGTAAGACATCACGCGCATTGCGTCAAAACCTCCCCAAGTATACAGACTACTATCACTAGAACTTCCCACCAACATGCGTTTTGCTTTTCCCGCTTTTATTCTTTCAAAACCTAACAATAGCGCTTCTGTCCCTGTAGTGCATGCAGAAGAGTTTGTTGTAACCTGATTCCCAAAACCTAAAATCCCCCCTAAGTATGCAGAAATCCCACTTGCCATTGTCTGCACTACAGAGGTGCTTCCCAAACGGCGCACTTGTTGCGCGTCTATTTTGTATATTGCATCTCTAAATTTCTCGATTCCCGAAGTTCCTGTTCCAAAAATTAATCCGGAATCGTAATCTGGGCTCGAGTTTTCATCCACAGAAAAACCAGCGTCCTTCCAAGCATCAATTCCTGCCATGCAACCATATAAAATAGAAGTGCTGTTAAAACCCCTTAATTGCAAGGGTGTTAAATATTCTAACTTTTTTTCTTCTGAAACAGTTGGAATTCCGCCGATACAACAAGAAAAACCCTTGTCTTTTAAATCTTGGTGGTACGTAATTCCTGAAATCCCTGTTTTTATCGCATTTGTAAACGCTGGCAAACCAACACCATTAGGCGCCACAACACCGAGACCAGTAATTACAACTCTATTTTTAACTTCTGCTGAATTCATTACAGTATCTATTTTACGATGACCATTCCAGAAATAGTTCCTCTGCAAACCAATTCATTGTCTGAATTTATCATTTTTACTTTGCACTTTAACTTGTTAAATCTAAAATATTCTCTTTCTGAAATCACAGTTACTTTTTCATTCGGTAAAACGGGCAAATAGAAATCAATCACGTTAGATGTCAAGGCTATTTGCGGTTTGCTAACTATTGAGATTTCATCTTTTAGCAGCAATATCCCTAGGCAAACCAACCCAATTTGCGCCATTGTTTCTGTTAAAATAACCCCAGGTGTTATTGGGTTTTCTTTAAAATGGCCTGCATAAAAAAATTCATTCTTTTGGAACGTGTATGTGCCTGTAATTCCTTTTTCTGAAACCTCAGTAAGTTCATCGACAAACAAAAAAGGTTTTTGATACGGTAAATTGCTTATAATTTGTTCGTTTGTCATTTTCCTTTCTTGTCGTTCCTGCAAATGCAGTAATTTTTAATATCTTCTTATAAGAGCAATTCCTGAAGATGCTTTTTGAGATTTTCAAAAACGAATACAAAGTCATTCATTATTTTGGGCTCTTACCTCTACAATAATGACAGCGTAATTTCACCTTTTTAATAATTTTACCACTCTAACAGAATTCGTTGTGCAGAAAACCCAGGACCAAAGCTCAACATTAAACCTCTTTCTCCTTTTGCTGGATTCTTATCCATAAACCGCTCTAAAACGTAGAGAACTGTTGCACTAGACATGTTCCCGTACAGCCGTAAAACCTCCTTTGTATCGTCTATATTCTTCCCTAAAACACCAAATAAATCTTCTACCGTCTGTACAATTTTTTTTCCCCCTGGATGAAAAATCAAATGCTGTACATCGTCAATTGTTAGCTGATTCCGCTCTAAAAAAGGGTGCACAATTGCAGGGAAATGATCTGAAATCTTCTGTGGCACTTCCTTGTCTAAAATCATTTGCAAACCTGTATTTACAAGCTTAAACCCCATCATACTTGTCGCGTCATAAAAATGATACATCGCCTCATCTATAATTTCTGGCCCCTTATCTGCTTCATGAGAAGAAAGAATCACAGCGGAGGCTCCGTCACCAAAAATAGCTGCACTTACAATATTTGTCATCGAGTAATCGTCTAACTGAAAAGTTGCTGTTGGTGCTTCTACAGCAATTACAGCAGCTCTTTTATTCGGGTTCGCCTTTAAAAAGTTTTTTGCATATATAATCCCTGATACTCCAGCGGCACAGCCCATTTCTGTAACGGGTAAACGCACAATATCTTGCTTCATCTGCAAAGAATTAATGAGGTAGGCATCCATAGAGGGAATCATAATCCCTGTGCAACTTACCGTAATAATATAATCAATATCCGTTGGTTTTAATTGTGCTTTGTCTAATGACTTTTTAAGCGACTGCTCTGCTAACTTTACAACTTCCCTTGCATAAATATCATTTTTCTCCTCAAAAGAGGTCGCAACAAAAACCGCTGCTGGATCCATAATTGAATACCGCTTATCCACGGCAGCTCCCTCAAACAGTTTGATAACTTTTCGCTGAAAGCGGGTGTCCTGGTCCTGCATCCATAATTTTACAAACGGAATAATATCTTTAGTCTCTCGATAATATTTTGGTAGCTGTTTCGCAACCGATGTTATTCTTACTGCCATTTATTTTTGAATTATCCATTGAAAACGAAATGCCCATTTCCAAGAAATTTGTGATTTTACATTTATTTGTTGCGCTATTTTAACCAAGTCTTTTCTTTTAAATCCTCTTAAAACTGAAGTTAGCCCATCTTCAATAATCATATTATTTTTTATAAAAAGAGACAGTGCCATAAATAAATAATAGGCCAACTTATGCCGATGTAAATCGTTCACAACAATCGCTATTTTTGTTTGTTTCAAAGTATCACCAAGAAAAGAAACCAACGGAGCTTCCTTAAAGTGATGCAAAAATAATGTTGCTAAGACCACGTCAAAATTTCTGTCTTTAAATTCTTTAGAAAAAATATCTTCTGTCACGAAACTAAGTTCCGCAAATTCAGATGACAATTCAGTTGCGTATGCAATTGCTGTAGAATTCGCATCCATGCCAATCAGCTTCATTTTGTAACCGTTTTTTCTTCCAAACTTGGCAACATCTCTTAAAATATCTCCGTGACCGCAACCAATATCCGCAATAGTTAGTACTTGTTCTTTCGGATGCTCTTTTAAAACTTTTTTCAACGATCTGACGGTCATTGCATTTCCACCCAACCAGCGATTAATATTTTCTAATTTATCTAAAGTATCTCTTAATAAAGCACCGCCCACAGAAAAGTCATCCATTAACTCCTCTTTGTCTGTTCTCGTTTTCGTGCTGATAAAAAAATCCATTCTCCTTGCTTAATTTTATTATTTACAATTTCTCTTACAGCTATATTTTCATTGGTTTTCCGTGTGTTTGACGGATAATAATCGGTAACAAAAAGGGAATTTTCTTCAAAGCCTGCAATAAAACGGCTGCAACCCTATCGTTTCGAAACAGCATCGCTATAAAATGACCCGCTTTTAAACGCAAACGAAACTTTTTATTCCACTGTCTAATGTATTGCTTTTCAAGTTCTCTTCTAGAGCTTAACGAATCATTCAAATAATTTAGAATCAATTTGGATGCAATTTGTGCAGATTGAATTGCCATACTCATTCCGTTTCCACACAAAGGGTGAATCATTCCAGCAGAATCTCCACACATGATAACATGATTTTCAACAGGCTTTTTTGTCTCAAAAGAAATCTGGCTAATCGTCAACGGACGCTCAAAAATCGCCTCTGAATTCTGATATATTTCTTTTAAAAACTTGTTTTTAAAAACAACCTGCTCTTGAAAGTCATCAATGTTTTTATATTGCTTAAAGGATGAAAAATTTGTGATATAACACAAGTTAATTGCATTGTTTTCTACTTTTGAAACCCCACAATATCCTCCTTTAAAATTATGAAGCGCGACTAAATCAGCAGGAAAATCTCCTTTTACATGAATTTTCACTCCCAAGTAAGGCGATTTCTGTTGAATAAAAGCACGTTCCATTTTCACGTCCAACAAAGAGCGTTTTCCAAAAGCACCAATAGCTACTTTTGAAGTAAATATATTGTTTTGTTTTGTTTCAATCTTAAAAACACCTTTTAAAAAAGCGCTATTTACAACCACGTCTTGTAAAATTGTAACCCCATTTTTTTTCGCTCTTTCTGATAAAACAAGGTCTAGTGTGTGTCGTGAAATTCCAAACCCTCCCAAAGGTAATTTGGCAGAAATAAGCTTACTTTTTGCAGTTGACAATTGAAATTCTTTAATTTTTACAGCGCCAAAGTCAAAAGGGTTTATACCTAGGAACTCTAAATAAGGCAGTACCTCATTTGAAATATACTCTCCGCAAACTTTGTGTTTTGGATATTCATTTTTTTCTATTAGCAGTATTTTTTTACCATACTTTGACAAGTGTATGGCGTTGCATAAACCTGCCAAACCGCCGCCAATAATTATGGCATCATAAACACAATACTCTTTTATATGATTCACTGTTTGGGTACTTTTTTTCATCTATTGTAATAAATCTCCTAATTCTTTCCCTACCAAACTTCCAATTGCGACACCCATTCCTCCCAAGCGAACTCCACAATACACGTTGTCAGAAAGCTGTTTTACAATTGCTTTTTTCTGAGGACCAACGCCCATTATTCCACTCCAACGGTGTTCAATTTCAAAGGGAATATTTGGCAAAATAGTTTCCTTTAAAATTCTTTCTAACTCGTTTTGAATTCGCGGTGTTTGCCCAAAAACGGCAGTCTCTTCCGTCTCAAAATCAAGATTTCTTCCCCCTCCAAATAAAATACGATTGTCAATATTTCTAAAATAATAATAGCCTTTGTCTAAATGAAAAGTTCCTTTAATTTTTAAATTTTCAATAGGCGTTGTTATTAAAACCTGAGCTCTCGCTGGTTGTACCTCTTCTTCTAACAATTGCTTTGCAAAACCATTGGTAGCAATAAACAACTTCTTTGTTTTAAAATTGATTTTATCTGTTTTCACTTCCAAAGAAGCGTCTAATGCTACAAAACTTTCTACCGAAATATTATTAAGAATTTTAACACCTAATTTTTGCACTTTGTGCAACAGTTGAAAAGCCATTTTTCCAGTATCAATTTGCCCTTCAAAATTATTCACAATATATTTTGAATGCACTTTTTTAAAATTAAACACATTGTTTGAAATCGAGAAAACATCCGACTTAAAAATTGGGTTTAAAAGACTGTTTATAGCTTTTTTCTGGGAAATACACTCCGCAAAGAACCCTTCTGATACACACAGTTCAAAGCCTTTATTTTGCTGATAATCGATGTTTTGATCTCCTAAATTGGTCCGCAGCAACTGTAGGCCCTGCCAACGGTTTTCCACCAAACTATAAACCTCTTCTTCGGTATGTGTTAACAAGTCATCAATCAGCTCTGAAAGGCTTCCAAAACAAGCAAAACCAGCATTCTTTGTGCTTGCACCATGCGGTAACATTCCTTTCTCTAAAATTACAATCTTCGCCCCTGGATACTTTTCCTTCAACGCCAAAGCACAATTTAAACCCACAATTCCACTACCTACAATTGTAAAGTCAATATTAGAAAACCATTCTTTTAACTCCCAATAACTATAATTCATCCGATGTATTTTTCAAAACAAATACTGTTTTTCTTTCCAGCGTATTGCCCGTAATTAGGGATTACTTGATATGCATTTTTAAGATAAAAATTTACAGCATCCACCTGTCGTTTTCCCGTTTCTAAAATACACTTTTTATACCCCAATTCTCTTGCATAATTTTCTAATTCCTGCATAATTTTTTTCGCAAACCCCAGCCCTCTTTTTTCCGAACGAATAAACATCCTTTTTACCTCAACTGAAAAGGCATCAAACTCCCTGATGGCACCACAACCGACGGGAACTTCGTCTGCATAAAGAAGCACAATACGCTTTAACATGTCTGTTTTGTTAAACTGATTGTAAAAAGCGTGCTCAGTGCCATCAGTAATTTTTAAATAAGCATCTAGCTGTCGTATTAAGTTTATAAAATCCTGATTGTTAGCATCGGTAGTTACTATTTTTATATTCATTACTTTTCTATTATTTAGAAAGAAACTGCCTCCTCAAACTTTTTCTTGGCATTCCAATATTTTAAAAATCAAACTTCAATTGTACCCAAAAAGGCAAGACTTCCTCTGTATCTAAGTTTCCGAAAGACAAACCGAGTAAACGCACAGAATTTGTAATTTTCTGCTGGTATAATAACTCAGAAACAACAGGGAAAAACTCTTTTTTTGCCTGCATAAAATGAGGCATTGTTTTGCTTCTTGTCTGTTGTGTGAAATCTGAATATTTAATTTTCAAGGTAATTGTTTTTCCTTTTGTATCCGTTTTTTTCATGCGCCGCTCCAGTTCTTCTGCAATCTGTTCTAAGCGTTCAATCATAAAGATTTCTGAAGAAATATTTTCACTAAACGTTCTTTCTGCTGCGATAGATTTTCGAATCCTATTGGGTTTCACGGCACTGTTGTGAATTCCGCGAACAATATGATAATAATGAGCTCCTGACTTTCCGAACAATTTCATTAATTCCTCCAACGGTTTTTTCTTTAAATCATTGCCCGTAAAAATTCCTAAATTGTACATTTTTGCAGTAGTAACTTTACCAACACCATAAAATTTATTTACTGGAAGTGCCGCTAAGAATTCAATTACCTCTTCTGGGTTTATTGTTTTTTGTCCGTTTGGTTTGTTGATGTCTGAAGCAACTTTCGCTATAAATTTATTTATTGAAATCCCCGCAGAAGCTCGCAAACCTATTTCATCGTATATTCTTTTTCTAATTTCCACTGCGATCAAACTTGCCGAAAGATTTCCTTTTTTATTCTCGGTAACGTCCAAGTATGCTTCGTCCAAAGAAAGGGGCTCTACCAAATCGGTATACTCATAAAAAATTGCTCTAATTCTTTGGGAAATTTCTTTGTAACGCTCAAAATCTGTCTTTACAAAAATCAAATGTGGACATTTTTGTTTCGCCAAAAACGAACTCATGGCAGACTTTACACCAAACTTTCGAGCCTCGTAGCTCGCAGCAGAAACCACACCTCTCTCTGCGCTTCCACCTACTGCAATCGCTTTTCCGATCAACTCTGGATTGTCTAATTGGGCTACGGATGCATAGAATGCATCCATATCAACATGAATTATTTTTCTAAAAGGCCCTAGCAATTCCATCTATCAAAAATACGGAATTTGTTGTGTTGTCCTTAGGATTGTCCTTTCAAAAAGCAAACGGCTGTATTTATTACCTCCTCGAGTTCTTGAGACATTGTTTCCTTTTGCCAAGGATGGGAAACATTGAAAACATGATCTGCCTTTTGAATCACCTTGAACGTACTTTTGGGATTCCATAACTGTAAAAGTGCTGCCTCCTTAATTGACACACTGGTATCGCTATCGCCGTGAATGATCAACTGTGGAATCTTTAGATTCCGAGTAGATCTCTGAATATTTAACTGCTCTTCATTTAGCTTAAAATCTTCGTAAAATTGATAAAAATGAGGCATTTCTTGCTTAGTCCGTCCATTTTTTACGTAAAAAACACCTGTCTCAACCCACTTTTTAAAATCTTCTTTTTTTGGAAACCTACTTCCATAATCTGAAACTCCTGCCAGAGAAATCACTTGTGTAATGCGCCGATCTTCCGCTGCTTTTATGAGTACAGTTCCTCCTCCTCTGCTGTGACCCATCAAAGAAATATCTGCACAATTTACCTCATTTTTAAAATCAGAACTGGTCACAACCCAATCGATTACACTTTGTAAGTCGTCTCTTTCTTTTGTATAATTATTATTGCCGAATGCCTCTAAATCTGGAAAGTCAATCGGCTGTTCAATACTTCCTCCATTGTGTGAAAAGTTAAACTTTACAAAGAAAAAACCCAAGTTTGAAAACGCGGTTGCCATCAAATTCCAAGCACCCCAATCTTTAAACCCTTTGTATCCGTGACAAAAAATAAGGAGGTTTTTTGGCCGCTTATCTTCCTTGAAAAAAACATCCGTTACAATTGGTTTGCCGTGTTTTCCTTTGACAATAATATTTTTAATGACTTTCATTTTTATTTAAAGAAATGTTTTTATTGCTGTAAAAATGGCAACTAATCCTGTTAAAATTGCTAAAATTATATTGATGTCGTTGGTTAATTTCCCTGTTAACTGTTGCGCTCTTTTTGCAAATTTCCCATATAAAAAAAGGATTAAAAACGTACCTAAAACAGCTCCTAGAATAAAGAAAACTACAGGAATAACATCAAAGCTAAAAAAACTAAAAGACTCTAGTGCAACGACAACTCCACAAAAAAAAGGAATTGAAAACATGTTAAACACAGATAATAATATTCCTGTAAAGAACGCGTGCTCATCTTTCCTTGTATTGGGTTTACTGGAAATTTTGTTTTTCTTAGAGGCGCAATAAAAATAAATAGATAATGCTGCAAAAATAAAGATGCCTGCCTTTTCTAATGTCTCTAAGACTAAAGGATTTTCTGAAATATACCTTGTTAAAAAAACGGCGATATACGCTTGCAGTGCTACAACTAAAGAAACACCTATGGCAAACTTATTCACCTCTTTTTGTCCTTTTTCTAAACTAATTTTTAAAGCAGTCATATTCAACATACTTGGCGTTATAGACCCCACAAAAGAAAAAGAAAAACCAAAAAGAAAAAAGGCAACGATCATCATCTATAAAATCTAAATGTAAAGATTGGTTTTTAAAACAAATTGCACAAAAAAACGCACCAATTAAATTGATGCGTTTATTAAATTTAAATTTATTAACGTGTTTTTAAACAACTCCTTGTGCCAACATTGCATCTGCAACCTTCACAAAACCAGCAATATTTGCCCCTTTAATATAATCTATCGTTCCGTCTTCGTTTTCTCCGTATTGTACACAAGAGTCATGAATGTCCTCCATGATATCTTTTAATTTGTCATCTACCTCTTTACGAGTCCAGCTTAAACGAAGTGAATTCTGACTCATTTCAAGGCCAGAAGTGGCTACACCACCTGCATTACTTGCTTTTCCTGGTGCAAATAAAATTTTTCCTTTTTGAAATTCGTGAATTGCTTCTGGTGTAGAAGGCATGTTCGCGCCTTCAGAAATACACATACAGCCATTTTTAATTAGTTCTTTTGCTTCCGTTCCATCCAATTCATTTTGCGTTGCACATGGCAAAGCAATATCACATTTCACAGACCATGGTCTTTCACCTGCTACATATTTTGCATTTGGATACTTTTCTATATACTCACTAATTCTGGCTCTTTTTGTGTTTTTAATATACATTACGTGCTGCAGTTTTTCTGAGTTGATGCCCTCTTCGTCTAAAATATAACCTCCAGAATCTGACAATGTTAAAACAGTTGCACCCAATTCTATTGCTTTTTCAGCAGCATACTGCGCTACGTTTCCAGAACCAGAAATCACCACTTTTTTACCAGTAAACGAATCTTGTTTACGCAACAGCATGTTTTGTGCGAAATACACCGTACCATATCCTGTTGCTTCTGGTCGGATTAAAGAACCTCCCCAAGAAGCTCCCTTTCCTGTAAGCACTCCTGTAAATCTATTGTTTAGTTTTTTATACATTCCAAACATAAAACCAATTTCTCGTCCGCCAACACCAATGTCTCCTGCTGGTACATCTGTATTATGACCAATATGTCTAAACAATTCGCTCATAAATGCATGACAAAAACGCATAATTTCATTGTCTGATTTTCCTTTTGGATCAAAATCAGAACCTCCTTTTCCTCCACCCATAGGCAAAGTTGTCAAAGAGTTTTTAAATACTTGTTCGAACGCTAAAAACTTTAAAATACTTGCATTTACTGAAGGGTGAAAACGCAAACCTCCTTTGTAAGGTCCAATTGCAGAATTCATCTGTACTCTATATCCTCTATTTACTTGTATTTCTCCTTTGTCATCTACCCAAGAAACCCTGAAAGAAATTAATCGTTCTGGCTCTACCATTCTTAGCAAGATGTTTTTGCCGTGATAAATATCATGATTTACGATATAAGGAATCACAGTTTCTGCAACCTCCTGAACGGCTTGTAAAAATTCTGGCTCATGGTCATTTCTTTTTTTGACCAAATCCATAAATTCTTTAATTTTTAATTCCATAATTTAGGGTATGTTTTTTTATGAATTGCATAATTAATTTGTAGCACAAATATAGTTAAATTCTGAATCCACAATTAAAAATTGGTTTTTTATTTACCCGAAAAACAAGTTTATCTCAATCGATTTCGAAAACTACGACTGTTTTCTCAAATTTAGGTTGATAAAAGGGTATAAAAAGACTAAATTTGCGCTTTAATTTTACACCAAATGTTAGACAAAATAAAAGAGCTTATCGGTGATGTACAAGCTTTTACAGCAAGTACTCAAAATGAAGTAGAAGCGTTTAGAATTAAGTATCTCGGAAGCAAAGGGCTGTTAAAAGAATTGTTTGCTGAATTTAAAAATGTTACTCCTGATGCTCGGAAAGAATTTGGGCAGTCTTTAAATAGCTTGAAAAAAGCTGCTGAAGATAAGGTCGCTAAATTAACAGATGCGCTAGAAAATACAACAAGTAAGCACTCCTTTTATGGAGATTTAACCCGCCCTTCAGAACCAATTGAATTAGGATCTAGACACCCAATCTCATTAGTGAAAAATAAAATTATTGATGTTTTTAATAGAATTGGATTTACGGTTTCCGAAGGTCCTGAAATTGAAGATGATTGGCATAATTTTACAGCATTAAATTTACCAGAATACCATCCGGCAAGAGACATGCAAGACACTTTTTTTATTGAACAAAATCCGGATATTTTATTGAGAACGCACACCTCCTCTGTTCAGGTGCGGTACATGGAAGAACACACCCCTCCAATTAGAACCATTTCTCCAGGAAGAGTTTTTAGAAATGAAGATATTTCTGCAAGAGCCCATTGTATTTTCCATCAAGTGGAAGGTCTGTATATTGATACGGATGTTTCCTTTGCTGATTTAAAACAAACGCTCTTATACTTTACAAAAGAGATGTTTGGAAAGTCAAAAATACGATTAAGACCCTCTTATTTCCCGTTTACAGAACCAAGTGCCGAAGTAGACATTTATTGGGGTCTGGAAACTGAAACTGACTACAAAATAACAAAAGGAACTGGGTGGCTTGAGATTATGGGCTGTGGCATGGTAGATCCTAATGTTTTAAAAAATGCAAATATTGATCCAACAAAATATTCTGGTTATGCCTTTGGAATGGGCATAGAGCGCATTGCAATGTTGCTCTACCAAATACCAGATATTCGAATGTTTTATGAAAACGACAAACGTTTCTTGGAGCAATTTAAATCCGTAATATAATGAACTACTTTACACAAGTCTGGGACGAAGAAAGAGATGACGAATACGCTAGTTGGGGAACCTCCACTTGGTATTTTGAAACCAATCACACAGACTTGGTTTTAAAACAAATTACCGTCTATCAAAATGGAAAAACAGTGAAATATACTGAAGAAAAACAAGAAGATGAGTTTGGTGGTCTGTGCGAAGGACCACTAACCATTGATGATTGCGATGGCGAAATTATTAGTAAAGAAGACTTTTATCTGCTTTGGTAGCAGTAGCATTGCTAATTTAAAATAGTACTTTCATTAGAAAACCTTTTTAAAGGTCAAAAAGTTTGCACCTAGAAAAGTATCCCAAAAATTTAAAGCTGACATCACTGTCGGCTTTTTTTATTTAACACAGTTTTAACTTTTTTATGTTCGGTTTGTTCCGAACTAATAATACATCTTTGCAAAGAATTTCACTGGAAATAAATAATTAGTTTCAAAAACGCTAATAAAAAATTTAAAAATGAAAGAAGAAGTCTGCAAGGAAAAAATGGCTTTAGTTGAGAAGTTGGGCGTTCACCTAGAAAACAGAGAACAGCTGGCACCGGTTGCCGCTCGTATTTTATCATACATTATTCTTACTGGTAAAATAGGAACCACTTTTGAAGACATGGTGAAAATCCTTTGTGCGAGTAAAAGCACAATTTCCACGCACCTAAATCATTTACAAGATTTGAATAAGATTGTATATTTCACAAAAACAGGGGATCGTAAAAAGTATTTCATTATTAATAAAGACATGGTGGTTCAGCACATAAGCAGTATGGTAATTAAATGGAAAGAAGACCGTGAAATACATTTAGAATTAAAAAATTACAAGGAAGAAATAAACAATACCAAAAAGGAAAACGAAAAATTCGATTTAAGTTTTCATGACGATTACATCAAATTTATAGATGGAGCTTCAGCCTCTGTAGAAGAACTAAGAGAAAAATTAACCAACAATAAGTTCAGTATTTAAACTTAAAAAAAATGAAAAAAGATAAATTACGATCGTTACTCGCACTAAGCATATTTTTAGTTTTTACAAGTTGTAACAAAAATAAAACGCAAAATACTGCTGCAGTAGCAGATCCAATGCCCTCTTTTCCAGTAACCCAAATACATGCCAAAACAGTAACTGGGTATCAAGAATACCCAACTAGTATAGAGGGTATTGTAAATAGTGCTGTAAGAGCAAAGGTTTCTGGATACCTGCAAAAGGTATTCGTTGATGAAGGGGAAAAAGTACGAAAAGGACAAATTTTATTTACATTAGAAACCCAGTCTCTAAGCCAAGACGCGCATGCGGCTCAAGCACGTATTCATGTGGCTCAGGTAGAAGTTGATAAACTAATACCACTTGTAGAAAAAAATATTATAAGCACAGTGCTGTTAGAAACTGCCAAAGCAAATTTAGCACAGGAAAAAGCGAATTACAGCAGTATTTCTGCCCGTATCAATTACGGAACGATACGAAGTCAAGTAGACGGGAATGTTGGTGCCATTAATTTTAGAGAGGGCGCGTTGGTGAGCCCTAGCGATCAAAAAGCATTAACAACAGTGAGTGATATTAGCAAGGTATACGCCTTTTTCAGTTTAAATGAGTCGCAGTATTTAGATTTCCTACAAAATACTAAAGGTGAAAATTTATCCGAAAAACTAACAAATTTCCCAGCAGTAAACTTAATCTTGGCAAACGGAAGTCTGTATGCTGAAAAAGGAAAAATTGAGACCAGCACGGAACAAATCAACCAAAATACGGGCACTGTAAGCTTTAGAGCTGTCTTTAAAAATCCAAATCAATTGGTTACGAATGGTAATAGTGGAACAATACAAATTCCTGTTATTTATGAAAACGCTACTATAATTCCGCAAAAAGCAACCTACGAGCAACAGAGGAATATCATGGTTTTTAAACTAGACAAGCAGAACAAAGTTGTTGCTTCTATTGTTGAAGTTAAAGCGACCGTTGACCAGCTATATGTCATTGCCGCTGGGATCAATTTAGAAGACCATATTGTAGTCTCTGGAATTGGTAAGGTAAAAAATGACATGACGATTTCACCAAAGGTTGTCTCCTTTGATGAAACTATTAAACCGATCGCAACTTTATTTAAAAACTAACAAACTGTAAACGTATCTAGTTATTTTAAAAACATTTATTGAAAGACCCGTACTTTCAACTGTAATCTCTATTATAATCGTTGTTCTTGGTATTATAAGTATATCCAGCCTTCCCATAGAGGAATATCCAGATATTGCACCCCCTACCATAAAAGTGATTGCTGCGTATCCCGGTGCCAACGCAGAAACTGTTTTAGAAAGCGTAATTATTCCTATTGAGGAACAAATTAATGGCGTAGAAGGTATGAGTTATATCACATCTACAGCATCTAACACAGGAACTGCCGAAATTACTGTTTATTTTAACCAAGAAATGGACGCAGATATTGCTGCAGTAAACGTTCAAAATCGGGTTTCTAGAGCAAATTCGTTGTTGCCCCAAGAAGTACTTCAAAATGGTGTAACTACTCAAAAGCAAGAAACAAGTGCATTGATGTTTATATCCATGTATTCTGAAAGCGACGTTTACGACGCCACTTTTATTCAGAATTATTTAAAGATAAACGTTATTCCCGCGATACAACGTATTCGTGGTGTTGGAGATGTTAGTGTGTTTTCTCAACAAGATTACGCAATGCGTATTTGGTTAAAACCAGAAAAATTGGCCGCTTATAATTTAATACCTTCAGATATTACCGCAGCTTTAAAAGAGCAAAACTTAGAAGCTGCTGCTGGCTCTTTAGGACAAAATAGTGGAGAGGCTTTTTCTTATACATTAACGTATAGTGGTCGTTTTAAAGAAGTAAAACAATATGGAAATATTGTGATCAAAGCATTAGGAAATGGACAGTTTCTTTGTTTAAACGATGTTGCGAAAATTGAACTAGATGCACAATCATATTCTTCTAATGCAATGAGTTTGGGAAATCCTGCAGTATTTATGGGAATTTTTCAGACAAAAGGTTCAAATGCAAGAGAAATTATTGAAAACATTAAAATTACTTTAAAATCCGTTGAAAAAGACCTACCAAAAGGCTTGAATATTTTTGTTCCTTATGATACTAGTTTATTTTTAAACGCATCTATTGATAAGGTAATTACCACTTTAGTAGAAGCCTTTATTCTGGTGTTTTTGGTCGTGTTTCTGTTCTTACAAGACTTTCGTTCTACCTTGATTCCTGCAATCGCAGTGCCAGTGTCTATTATTGGTACTTTCTTTTTCTTGAATGTCTTTGGATACTCAATAAACTTATTGACGCTTTTTGCTCTGGTACTCGCCATTGGTATTGTAGTTGATGACGCGATTGTGGTGGTAGAGGCAGTGCATGCAAAAATGGATGAAGGAGAAAAGAATCCAAAAAAAGCAACACTAACCGCCATGAATGAAATTTCTGGCGCAATCATATCCATTACTTTGGTGATGGCAGCTGTATTTATTCCAGTAACCTTCATCTCTGGACCGACAGGTGTTTTTTATGAGCAATTTGGAGTTACCTTAATTATCGCCATTCTTATTTCTGCGGTAAATGCCTTGACCTTAAGCCCGGCGTTGTGCGCATTGCTCTTAAAAACACACAAAGAAGATGAAGATTTAAAAAATAAGAGTGCTTTAAAACGTTTTTACACACTTTTTAACCGTGGGTTTAACGCCTCGGTAGAAAGATATGGAAAGTCACTTCATTTTTTATACAAGAGAAAATGGGTTCCTGCGCTCTTACTAATTTTAGCAGTTCTTGGAATTTTCTGGACCTCTGAAAAAATACCTACCGGCTTCGTACCGAATGAAGACCGGGGAATTATTTTTGCCAACATAGAATTACCAGCAGGCGCTTCCCTAGACAGAACAAATGCTGTAGCAAAGGATCTATACAGTAGAATAAACGGAATTGACGGTATTGTTGCCGTAAACTTTATCAAGGGTAGAAGTTTAATTAGTGGAGCAGGTAGTAATTATGGATTTGGTATTATAAAATTAGCAGATTGGAAAAATCGTGAAGATGCCGCTACATCCGTGCAAGCAATCACAGGAAAATTGTTTGGAGTAGTTGCAGACGTGCCAGAAGCAAATATTATTTTCTTTTCGCCGCCAAGCATTCGTGGTTTTGGAAATTCTGCAGGTTTCGAAGTAAATTTATTAGATAAATTTGGTGGAGAATTTAAAGATTTAGATAAAGTGAACAAAGAATTTTCAATGGCTTTAATGAAGCACCCAGAAATAAAATATGCACAATCTTCTTTCAATACAAATTACCCACAATACGAAATGAAAATTAATGTGCCTTTAGCGAAAGAAAAAGGCGTACCAATAAACAGTATTTTCTCAACACTGCAGGGATATATAGGTGGAGTTTATGCTTCAGATTTTTCTAAATTTGGAAAACAATTTAGAGTGTATATTCAGTCTTTACCCGATGACAGAGCAGACGTAGGGGATTTAAATAACATGTATGTACGAACCAACTCTGGTGAAATGACCCCAATTACACAATTTGTAGAACTAGAAAGGGTGTATGGACCACAATCGGTAACGCGTTTCAATTTGTTTAATTCTGCCACCATAACGGGTGCTACAAACGATAACTTTAGCACGGGAGATGCCATTAGCGTAATTGAACAAGAAGCGTCTAAATTGCCAAGTAACTACACCATTGCCTATTCTGGTTTAACGCGTGAAGAAGTAAGTGCAGGAAACCAAACTACCTTCATTTTTATCTTGAGTATTTTATTTGTGTATTTCTTGTTAAGCGCACAATACGAAAGTTATTTACTGCCATTGGCAGTTGTGTTTTCAATACCTTTTGGTGTTTTTGGAGCCTACATAAGTACCTATCTCTTTGGACTTGAAAATAATATTTATTTCCAAATTGCTTTGATTATGCTTATCGGGCTACTCGCCAAAAACGCCATTTTAATTGTAGAGTTTGCAGTTCAAAGACGTAAAAACGGAGAAAGTATTGTGAATGCTGCTATTCATGGAGCAAAATCCCGTTTGCGCCCCATTTTAATGACTTCATTTGCCTTTATCTTAGGCTTAATGCCGTTAGTCTTAGCCAAAGGTGTTGGTGCAGCAGGAAACAAATCTATTGGAACTGGAGCTGCTGGAGGAATGCTTATAGGAACTGTTTTGGGAGTCTTTATAATTCCTATTTTATTTATATTATTTCAATGGTTGCAAGAAAAAGTTTCTAGTAAACCTGCAATTGTATCTCAACAAAATGAAGATTAATCATATGATCCCAATTATAAAAAATACATTTCTTCAAAAAGGATTTGTTTTAGTAGTCGCTGCCTTTACATTACAAAGTTGTTTTGTAGCTAAAGAATATTCGAAACCAATTATTACAGAAACAGAGAGTTTGTACAGAACAGAAAATTTGCCATCTGATAGTATATCTATGGCAGCTATATCTTGGAAAACGTTATTTACAGATACGTATTTGCAACAATATGTTGATGAAGGGCTGCAAAATAACATGGATATTCGCATTGCAGTTCAACAAATCGTTGCAGCCAATGCCTATGCAAAACAAGGGAAATTAGGATATTTACCATCTGTAAATATTGGTGCCAATGTAATACATCAAGAACTGTCTAAAAACAGTCAGTTTGGCTCCTTCTTAACGAACACCTCTACAGATCAATTTGACATCACGGCAAACCTTACTTGGGAAGCTGATCTTTGGGGCAAAATACGCAGTAATAGTCGTGCAACACAGGCTCTTTATTTACAAAGTGTTGCTGGACATCAGGTTGTAAAAACCCAGTTAATTAGCAGTATTGCTACTACTTATTATACTATTTTAGCTTTGGATGCACAATTAGAAATCACCAAAAAATCTATTGAAACAAGAAAAACAGGTGTAGAAACGATCAAAGCTTTAAAGGTGGCAGGATTTACAAACCAAGTTGCTGTAGATCAAAATATTGCACAGTATAATAATGCAAGATCTTTAGAAGTAGACTTAGAAGTGGCTCTTTTTAAAGCAGAAAATACCTTATGTATTTTATTGGGTAAAACACCGCAACAACTTCATAGAAATAATTTAGAAACACAAATTATAAATACTCAGATAAAACTAGGCATCCCGTCAAAATTATTAAGCAACCGACCAGACCTCGTGGCTGCTGAATATGGCTTAATTAATGCTTTTGAACTAACCAATGTAGCAAAAAGTAACTTTTACCCAGCGTTTAGATTGACTGCTTCTGGCGGATTTCAAAGTTTAGAATTGGATAAATTATTTAGTGCAAACTCTTTATTTACAAATATTATTAGTGGTTTAACTCAACCTATTTTTAATCAACGAAGACTTAAAACGCAAAAAGAAGTGGCAATTGCGCAACAGCAGCAAGCATTGTTAAAGTTTAAAAAAACACTATTGATTGCGGGTACTGAAGTTTCTAATGCACTGTTTGTCTTCAACGCTGAAAATAGAAAGTTTAAATTTTTAAATAATGAAGTTGAAGCCTTGCGGAAAGCAGAAAAGAATTCAGAAGAATTGTTAAAAAACGGCTATGCAAATTATTTAGATTTACTAACCGCCAGACAAAGTGCTTTAAGTACTGAGATTAAAGTTATCGACAGCCAACTGCAGCAGTTGCTCACCGTTGTTAATTTATACAAAGCTTTAGGTGGTGGTCTCAAATAAAGGATCTAAAAATCTCTGTGACCTAATTTTTAAAGATTAAAAAAACACGAACGCTTTTATATTGCGCCCTAATGTTTATAAAAATCTATTTCTGTCTGCCTTCAAACAGAAACAAATGGAGCTCTAAAAGCATTCGTTTTGGTACTGCTAATTACTCGTATTAAATAAATAAATCTTTGCTACAAAAAAATGTATGACACCCTATTTTAGCGCGATATTATTTTAAACCTTTTTTTGTAAAACACTTTAAATGCAATGCTCAAAGCGGCTCTATAAAAAGACTACCTTTGCCAATATTTAATTTCTTTTGTCGCAAAGATATAATTCCGTACAAAAACATCTTTAATGTTTATGGTGTATAACTCATTTTAAAAGTCTAAGAGAAAGCAATGCTCTGAGGTAACAAAGAAACAATTACATTCTATTCTTAATTATTTTTTATGAAAAAAGACATACAGATTCCCGAAGTTACAGCTGTAGAAATGGCGATGGTTTATGAATACAACAATCTTTATAAAACAGATGATTGGAATGTATATCTAATCAACAATAAAGATATTGACTTGGAATCGTGTATGATTGTTTCTCAAGGGTTTTCTGATGAAAAAACAACCTCCTTATTGCGTAAAAAGTTAACGATTTTACCTGCCAACTCTTTTGCTAAAATAGAATACATCCAACCTGAATTATTTACACTAAACAATCGTTTTCAAGTTACTTTTTTTGAGGGAAACACCCTCTTCGAGAAAACGTTTCTCTTCAAAGAGAATACCGTTAAAGAGAGTGCGCTGCAAAGTATTCCCGAAATTAAAAAACGCGGAATTTTAGCAGAATAACTCTTTTTTGTAACAAGGATACTTTCATTTTTGTACATAAACAGCCCACTATTTACGATCCTAAAAAACCAATAATCAAATACATAATAACCGTAATTACGCCACCAACCAAAGCGTACGGTAATTGTGTCTTTACGTGATCGATATGATCACTTGCAGAGGCCATAGAGGATATTATAGACGTATCTGATATGGGAGAACAGTGATCTCCAAAAATTCCACCACCTAAGGTCGCGGCAACAATAATTGTACTATCAGAGCCGTGAATATTTGCCATTGGAATTGAAATTGCTAACATAATAGCAAAGGTTCCCCAAGAAGTTCCTGTAGAAAAAGCAATAAAAGAACTGATAATAAAAACAACCGCTGGCAATAACTCTGGTGACAACCAATCCTTTGTAGCATCTGCCACGTAGGCTCCAGTTTCTAAAGCTTTACACGCATCTCCGATCGCAAAAGCTAACAACATTAACAAAGCCAAGGGCATCAGCTCACCAATCCCTTTTAAGGTTAAATCAACGGCTTCTTTTGGCTTCATAATTCCCTGTATAAAATACATCACTATGGCTACCAATAAAGCCGTAATTACCGCATACAATACTGCAGAAGATCCAGATCCTTTACCGATTGCTTCCGAAGCGTGGTTTAAAAATGAAGTTGCATTTTCAACCAAAGTCCAACCCGTATATACCAGGTTTATAGGCATCATAAAAACCATCACTAAAAGCGGCACAATCATATTGTATGCTTTGGCCTCAATACCTTCTTTCGGGGGAAATGAAGTTACGGCATCTGATACCATTGGTATTGCGTTTGGATTCATCAAAAGCCCCGTTTCTAAGGTTCTTTTTTCTGCCTTTTTCATCGGTCCAAAATCTTTCTTCGTAAAAATGACAACGAACACGATGGCAATTGCCAATAAAGGATAAAAATTATATTTAATAGAAGCCAACATCATAGTAAATGGTTGCTCAATTCCTTGCGTTAACAGCAGCCCCATGATAAAGGCACCCCATGCATTAAAAGGAATTAAAATAGAAGACGGCGCAGAGCTTGAGTCTGCAATATATGCCAACTTTTCTCTTGGTATTTTTAAGGTGTCAAAAATAGGTCTGTATAATGTTCCGACAGTTAAAGAACTAATGCTTGTCTCTACAAATAACAACAGCCCAGTAACTGTTGCCAACACCTGCACAACAACTCTGCTATACCCAGCTTTCTTGCCCTCTAATTGTGTTAACTTCCTGTTTATAATATTAATGAACCCTTCAACACCTCTAGAAAATTGGATAAAAATTAACAAGGCACCCACCAAAGCACTGAACATTATGGTTCTTGTATTTCCCTCCGATTGAAAAACGTTAACCATACCTTCAATCATTGCTATTGTTCCATCCAAAGGATTCCAATTATTTATAATAAGCCAAGAAAACCAGATACCAAACAACAACGCAATGTATACTTGTTTTGTTTTCAACGCTAAAATAATAGCGATAATTGGTGGTAATACTGACAAAAATCCATATTCCATAAACGAAATTTTAGTTTGGTTAAAGGTACTCTTAAAAATAATAGTGTATCAAACCTTTCTAGACAGGAACAAAAAAAATAGCGCTCTATTTATTGAAAACACCAAGTACTCTTTAAGCTACTATCTTAGATGCGCACTCCCTTATTTGTCTGTATGTTGTACCGATAGTCTTTCATAAAAAGGGACGTTTTTTTATGAAGTGAACACAATGAAAAAAAAAGAAAGTACTCATAAAAATGATCCCTAAGAATTACATTCAATTAGAAAATACTATATATTTGTAGGTATAATTTCTAATTTTAAAGCGTATGAATATATAATTTGCCGCACCTCAGCAACTAGCGATCTTTTTTTGAAAAAAAGAGTAGCTTCTTTATATTTTATAAAACAACCTTTAAATTAAAAATTATGAAAACTGCATACCGCGTAGCAATCTTGCTACTTATTTCTATCTCTCTTTCTTTTACAAATAAAATAATTGTTTCAGAAAATGCCATAACTGCTACTTTTATGGAAATTACCGAAGAAGATTACTTTAAATTTATAACCCCCGACAAACAAGAGGTTTTATTCTATGATATTGACGAAGAAGTTGAAATTAGCTTGTACGACGACACGTATCTAAATAAAAAATTCGAAATTACCTGGGTAGAAAAAGAAATTGAACTTTCAGATGACGAAGGAGACTTAACGGGAGAGAAAAAAAAGGTGAAATCTATCATTTCACTTAAATTACTCAACTAATACCGCTACTAATTTTCAACTAAACCGTTTTTTAAATACTAAAAAACGGTTTTTTTTTATTTCTCAAAAAGCACAACTCACGCACTATTCCTCTTTCTCATAGTCTTCAATTTCCTTGGTTAAATCTAAATCTAACAATATGGGATTTGCAATACCTGTTCCCACCACCGTAATTAAAGTCATAGTTCCTCCAAAAACTACCGCTGCAACCGGTCCTATTAATTTTGCTGCCAAGCCACTTTCAAAAGCTCCCAACTCATTAGAAGATCCTACAAACATTGAGTTTACAGAAGAAACTCGACCCCGCATATCGTCTGGTGTTTTTAATTGTAAAATAGTTTGTCGAATGACCATAGAAATTCCGTCTGCGGCTCCACTTATGAATAATGCCAAAAGGCTGACCCAAAAAATGGATGACAAACCAAAAGCAATGATACTAAGACCAAAAATAAACACAGATATCAGCATTTTTTTTCCTGTATTCTTATTTATTGGAATGTAGGTTGTTAAAAACATAGTAACAATACTTCCCATAGAAATAGATGCATTTAAGAGCCCAAATCCTTCCGGACCTACCTCTAAAACATCCTGTGCAAAAACTGATAAAATGGCCACTGTTCCTCCAAATAAAACAGCAATCATATCCAGTGTTAAAACCCCTAAAATGGCTTTATTCTGAAAGACAAATTGCACTCCTGCTTTTAAACTTTCCCTCACGGGCTCTCCTATTTTTTTATTTAGAATCGGTTTCTTTTTAATTAAAAAAGTACAGGCCAAAGACAGTAAGACTAAAATAAAAACAAGACACAGCGTATTATCAACACCGATCCAACTAATTAAAAAACCAGCCGAAAGCGCTCCAGAAACAGAGGCTGTTTTCCAAGTACTTGTGCTCCATGTCGCTGCATTGGGATAGATTTTTTTAGGAACTAACAAAGCCACTAAAGAAAAAATTGTAGGACCAAAAAATGAACGAAGAAATCCGCCAAAAAATACCAATCCATAAATGGAATACAAAACTGCATTTGTAGACCAATGACCTACAACACTTTCTGATGTTAATAAAAATAAACCCAGACTAATTAGTGAAAATGCAGCAGTGCAAAGCGCAAGTAAATTTCTTTTTTCTTTTTGATCAACAATATGACCAGCGAATAATGCCATTGAAAATGCTGGTATAATTTCCATCAAACCAATAATACCCAATGACAGGGGGTCTTTTGTTATGGAATATACCTGCCACTCAATTACAATAAACTGCATCGACCAACCAAAAACTAATAGAAATCGAACAAACAAAAAAATATTAAATTCCTTTATTCTTAAAGCTGCATACGGGTCTAATTTACTCATTAAAAAATACGGTATAAAAAATGGAGCTTGAACTTACTTGATTTTTAATTAACCTAGTTTCATATTCATTAAAATGGCAAAAGTTTGGTTAATATCCTTCTCTTTCACAACAATTGTCATTTCGTTTGTAGTGGAAATAATCTCTTGCAATGAAATATCTGCCCACGCTAATTGTTTTAAAATAAAATAATATACACCAGACTGTTCTTGATTTTCTTTTGGAAGCTTTATGGTAATGGAAGCCAACTCTAGAACGTTCGCAATTAACGTTTCTTTTTCAAAAATTTCATTTACAAACGGTTGTAAGTTTTTACTAGTAACAATATTTGTTTCAAAAATACCTTGAGAAACTGTCAAAAAATAATCTGAGTTTTCTGACGATTTTGTTAAAATTTTTGCAATTTCCCTTAACAGTGAAGGAGTGTTTTTAAACGTAAAGTCACACAAGTCTGAGCGCACAATTACGTCTCCTAGATCTAATGCTAGCTTTTTAATATTCTTTCTAATACGAAGCTCGCTTGCTGGAGATAACCTGTTAATTGCCATCATTACCGCACCTACTTTTACCTCTTTCTTTAAGGCTAAAGAAACTTCTGCCAAAATAATTCTTGCTAAAGAAGAAACATTTATTAATTTCTCGTTTAATGCCTCTTCTATAAAAGGTGTTTTTCTAATCGTACTTTCTACAACTTCTTGTATTGTTTTCATGCTGATTGTTTAATAAAAGACAATAATGTCCAAAATTAAACAATTAATCTAATTTATCCGTTAACTTTTTAAATTCTTTTTTTGCGTCTTTGTTGTCGTATAAAACGTTGTAAACGGTGGTAATAATTGGAGTATTTGCCCCATTCTCTTCCTTTATTTTATAAGCGCTTTTTGTTGCATAATAGCCTTCTGCAATCATACTCATTTCCATTTGAGCAGATTTTACAGTGTAGCCTTTGCCAATCATATTCCCAAACTGTCTGTTTCTACTAAACACCGAATATCCTGTTACTAAAAGATCCCCTAAATAAGCAGAATTGTTAATATTCCTTTTCATTTTATGCACCTTTTTGATAAATCGTTTCATTTCGCGAATAGCATTGCTCATCAATACAGATTGAAAGTTATCGCCATACCCCAAACCATGTGCAATCCCTGCAGCAACGGCATAAATATTTTTTAGCATTGCGGCATACTCTGTTCCAATAATATCATCAGATATTTTTGTTTTTATATACCAACTATCTAAGCAAAGACTCATTGCTTTCGCATTCTCCTCATTCTGAGATGCAATGGTCAAATACGAAAGCCGCTCCATAGCAACCTCCTCTGCATGACAAGGTCCAGTAATCACCCCAATATTATCCAAAGGCACATTGTGTTTTTCATGAAAGTGCTCCCCAACGATTAGACCGGTCTCTGGAACAATTCCCTTAATTGCAGAAAAAATAATTTTATCTTTTAACGGCAAATTTAACTTCGCTAGTTCGCTCATTAAGAAAGCTGAAGGGATGGCAAAAATAAGCACATTATATTCTTGAACAATGCTATTGATATCACTAGACAGATTTAATTGATGTGCGTATACATCTGCAGCCCTCAAATACTTTGGATTGTGATTGTTCTCCTTTATGTGCTCTATGGCAGATTCGCTTCTCATATACCAGCCAACTGTCTCTAAGTTCTCTGAAAGCATCTTTACGATAGCCGTTGCCCAACTTCCTCCACCCAACACTGCTATTTTTTTCTGATCACTCATCATTCATTCGTTTTGAGCCCCAAAAGTAAGAAAATAAGTATCTATAGAGGAATGCTTCTATGAATTATTATATTTGTACTCAATTATCTCATAAAAAATGACTGTACAAATCATCAATAAATCGAAACACACAACTCCAAACTACGAGACTAATGGGGCTGCAGGTATGGATTTAAAGGCAAATATAGAAAATTCAATTATCTTAAAACCTCTCGAGAGAGCAATTGTAAAAACGGGTTTATTTATTGCTTTGCCTATTGGGTTTGAAGCACAAGTAAGGCCAAGAAGTGGTTTGGCAGCTAAAAAAGGAATTACTGTTTTAAACGCCCCAGGAACCATAGACGCAGATTATCGCGGAGAAATTGGTGTAATTTTAGTAAACCTCTCTAATGAAGTATTTACCGTAAATGATGGAGAAAGAATTGCACAATTAATAATTGCAAAGCACGCACGTGCCAATTGGGAAGAAGTCACTGTATTAAGTGACACAGACCGTGGAACCGGTGGTTTTGGAAGCACTGGAATTTAATTAAAAAATTTTTATAGGTTACAAATTAGATTTTCTTATAAATTTGACTCATTTTCCTTACCTCTTTGTGCATCAAGTCAAAAGGTAAAAAAAGGTGTGTATGGTACCGATAGCCCATTTTCTTATAAAACTCGAAAGCAGCTATTTGTTTGTCCATAGCATCTAACCAAATCATTTTATACCCTTTTTTAATTGCCTTTTCCTCCAGCCAAAAAAGTAACTTTTTACCAATACCTTTTCCTTGCGTTTTTGGATGCAAATAAATTCGATGCAATTTTAGTTGTTTTTCTTCAACAAACCCTTTTAATATTTCGTTCCAAACAAACCTAAAAGTACCAACGATTTCTTTATCCACGACAATAAAATAATATGCTGCGTTTTCTTCAGACAATTCTTTTATTAATGTATTCTTTGAATATTGAGAATTTACGAACCAAGCGCCTTTATCTGTCCAAAAATGACTGTATGCACTAGCATATACTTCTTCCATTAAACTAAAAAGAAGGGTGGCGTCTGAACTTAAAACAGGTTTTAAATCAATATTATTGGATACTTTTATCAATACTTTTTTGTTTTATTTTCCCATTAAAAATAAAGTTGTCTTCTATTTTAACTTTTTTCAAGAGGAATGCTGTTGTGTGTTTAAAATTAAAAAACTGCTACAGATAAATATATACTGTAGCAGTTTACTAAAACTATTTTTAATTTTAAAAACCTATTCTTGGTTTTCTATTGCAAGCTTAATTTTTCCTTCAAGCTCATCTGCCAATTCAGGATTGTCTTTAATCAAACCCTTTACAGCATCTCTACCTTGCCCTAATTTTGTTTCTCCGTAGCTAAACCAAGAACCACTTTTCTTGACAATGCCTAACTCTACACCAATGTCTAAAATTTCACCAACTTTAGAAATTCCCTGTCCATACATAATATCAAATTCTGCAATTTGAAATGGCGGTGCTACTTTATTTTTAACAACTTTAACTTTGGTACTATTTCCAATAACTCGGTCTCCATCTTTAATTTGTGTTCTTCTTCGGATGTCCAATCGAACAGAAGCATAAAATTTCAATGCATTTCCCCCCGTTGTTGTTTCTGGATTTCCAAACATTACACCAATCTTCTCTCTCAATTGGTTGATAAAAATAACCGTACACTTTGTCTTAGAAATTGTACCCGTTAATTTCCGCAATGCTTGTGACATTAAACGTGCATGAAGACCCATTTTAGAATCTCCCATTTCTCCTTCAATTTCAGCTTTTGGCGTTAAAGCCGCAACAGAGTCAATTACAACAATATCAATTGCGCCAGAACGAATTAAGTTTTCCGCAATTTCCAACGCCTGCTCTCCGTGATCTGGTTGAGAGATTATTAAATTATCGATATCTACACCTAAGTTTTCCGCATAAAATTTATCAAAAGCGTGCTCTGCGTCGATAAATGCTGCTATTCCGCCTGCCTTTTGAGCTTCTGCAATTGCATGCAATGTCAGTGTTGTTTTACCAGAAGATTCTGGCCCATAAATTTCAATAACTCTTCCTCTTGGATAACCACCAACGCCTAAGGCCAAATCTAAACCTAAAGAACCCGACGAAATTGCATCTATTTCTTCCGTAACTACGTCACCTAATTTCATTACAGCGCCCTTCCCGTATGTTTTATCCAACTTATCTAATGTAAGTTGAAGTGCTTTTAATTTTGCCTGTTTTTCTTTATCTCCCGCCATAAACCTTGATTTATTTATTATTAAATAAGGTCCACAAGTTACGAAAAACTGAGCATAAATTGATAAAAAATAACATTCAAATTTGTAGTATTTTTGTAGAAAAAAAAATATAATGAGCGCATTAGTAATTTTAAAAAACGAAAATTGTCAGGTTGTTATTGAAAAAGGAGAGTTGATCAGTTTTCAGAAAGACACAAAAGAATACATCCATCAAAAAGGAAGCAAAGGTTGGGGAAATTCTGATATTGAAATGTTTCCAGTAATCGGTCCTATCTCTAAAAATAATTTTAGAGTACACACCGAAAAAGGAGATGCAATTCAAGACCAGCACGGATTTTTACGAGAACTTGAGTATACTTTAACTGCTTCAAATGATACAACTGCAAAACTTGTAAAAACGTACAAAAAAAACACTCAAATACAAAATAGTAAATTTCCGCTAAAATCTTCTGAAGAAAAATTGTCATGGCCTTTTGATTTTAATTTTGAAAAACAGTTTCACCTAGAAAACGATGTTTTAAAAATAACATTTGTCCTTACTTCTGAAAAAGGCATGCCCTTTATGTTAGGGTATCACCCTGCATTTTTGTTGTCTGACACGGGTACGGAAACCGTTGTTTGTAAAGGAGAAAAAATCACTTTAGACGCCATTTTTAAAGCAGGACACAATGCCTTTCCTCTTTTAAATTCAGATAAAATTATTTTAGAAAATACCGGTAAAAATTCCTTGGAAATTTCCATGGAAGGTTTTGGTAATTTAATGCTTTGGACACCTTCTTTTAATATGTTGTGTGTAGAGCCCATTACGCAATACACCTCGTATACAGACGAGAAATTCTCAGAGAAAAACATGCGTTTATCAGAAGGGGAAAATATCTTTTCTATGACAATCAAAGTTTTATAATTTGATAAAAAGTCACCGTCATTTTATGGTACACAAACCTTGGGGAATGATTTCACAGTTTGTAAACCCTGCCAAACGAAAGAAAACACTGTTAGGCGATTTGTACGGTTTCCCAGAAGGAACAATGGCAATTGGACGTCTCGACGTACCGTCAGAAGGATTGCTTTTATTGACCACTGACGGCAAAGTTTCTGCTGAAATTAGGAGCAATGCATATGAAAAAGAATACTATGTACAAGTAGATGGAATCATGACAGCTGCAGCCTTAGAAAACTTAAAAACGGGTGTAGAGATTGGTTTTAAAGGTACCAAGTATGTTACAAAACCAGGAAAAGCAATGCTTCTTAAAGATCCTAGATTCCCTTTGAGAAGTCAAAAAATTAGAGACGAAAGACATGGACCTACAAGTTGGATTTCTATCATTATTAAAGAAGGTAAATTTAGGCAGGTTCGAAAAATGACGGCCGCTGTCGGTTTTCCTACGTTGCGTCTCGTGAGAGTTCGAATCGGTACAATGAAACTGGGAGAATTGGCAATTGGTGCAGTAGTGGAAGTTGAAAAATTTACTTAAAAATGTAAAAAAAAAGAGAAGCAATGTTGCTTCTCTTTTTTTTATCTCCTACAGTTCAATTAAAGTTCAAAACCAACATACAATTGCCAAACTTCATTTTTTGGTTTATTATCGTCATAAATATCCTTTTGTCCCAAATGATACCTTGCACCGATCGTTAAGCCCGCATCACTTTTAAATCCAGCACCTACATTGGCACCCCAATCAAAACTACTAGGCTCTAATTCTTTTGATGTGTCTCCAAAAAGACGTCCAGAATCATAGGTTTCTTTATGTGATATTGAAAACCCTACTTGCGGTCCAGCCTCTAAAAAAAAACTTTTCACAGGATAAAACTTAAACATCAAAGGAATGTTTAGATAGTCTATTTTTTGAGTAAAAATCCCGTCTTCGTCTGTAACTTTATACCCTTGCTGCGAGTACAATATTTCTGGCTGTATCGAGAAATATTTCCCAATATAGGACTCTCCATAAACCCCAATATGAAACCCGTGTAATTTTGTGGTTTGTGACGCTCCATCAATAAGTACAGAAGATAAATTATACCCCCCTTTAATTCCTGCTGTCGCCTTATTCTTTTGATTCTGTGCGTTTAATAATGTACTACTGATAAGCATCATTATAGCTAATATATATACTTTTTTCATTTTTTGTGTTTTAAAATTATCGTCCTCCATTTGCCTTTAAGTCTGCTACACACTGTGCATCTAAAGTTGGCACCTCTCCTTCTGAAAATAAACTCCCGATTCCTTGACTTGTTTCTGCTGCCCAAAACATTAAACAATTTTCTTCGTCACAATGCTTTGGATGTGCTGCATCTTCGTGATCGCTTTGTACAGCTGTTCCTAAGTTTGTCAATCCTAAAATATGTCCAAACTCATGGTGAATTACAGACGATTCTAATAAATTTTTCTCTGGCTCAAAAACGCCACCACTAAGCCCCTGTATTGTTTCTTCATAAATAACAAAGGAAGTATTCCAGTACGCAGCTCCTAAGATTGAGCCTTGATCTGTATCTTTAGAAGATTTCCCATCAATAAATAATACCCAAATAGCAATTGTTGAATTCGTATTGTATTTCGTCCTGTTCTCCTTTTCAATAACGACAACTTCATCTAAGGTGTATACTGTATTTCCTGTAGCTGAAATTTTCTTTTCAATAAAAGTGATTCCTTCTGTTTTAAAAGTAGTGTTTTGAATAAAATTTTTAAAGTTACGCATCGCTTTTTCTGTTGGCTTGAAACCTTCAATATACCCCACTTCTACGATCATCTTTTTAAAAGTAGTCGCAGAGAGCAGATCATTGGCAGAAGAACCTGTCCTTTGTTTATTTGAAGAGGTGTTCAAGGGAGTACTACTATTTGGATCCTCAAGTTCTTCAGATTCTGAACTACACGCAAAAAGAATACTACATGCTAAAGCTACTTTTAAAATACATTGTTTCATATCATCTGTTTTTAAAACTTTACAACGATTACCTCTTCTTGCAATCGTTGCAAAGTTATCATCAACTAACTATTATTGTTTATATCTTCTGAAAAGCTAAAGTTACAGAAGCATCTGTCTTACTGGTAAATGTAACTAAAGTATTACTGTAAGTATTTACAATCCAGTCGTTATTTAATGCACTTACAGCTGTATTGCTTCCAAAATTAATATTTAAAAAAGCCGTTGTTTCTGAACTTACTTCATACGTTCCCGATATATCTACCAGTGCTATATTTACATTGTTTTTAGCAATCAGCTCTAAATCGTTCGTAAATTCAAAGATGTAATCCGCATAATCACTCGCAGTATCTGCACCACCTGTAACAAAAGTTTCAACTTGAAAAGTTGCCCCACTCAACACAGCTTCCACTTCTGTTGCAGTGTCTGCAGCTTCATCTTCCTCATCTTCTGTTTGAGTACACTCTGAAATTGCATTTTGAAAATCTGCATCACTGTTAATTTCTAATACCGATCCATTACTTAATACTGCGCTCACAGGATAGTCCACAGAAAATAATGCATCTGACTCTAAATCTGTTATAAATACATACAATTGTTTTTCGGACTGTATCACAACGCTTCCAGTCTGCTCTAACCTAATATTATACGTTAGTATTGTCATTGGAAAATTGATGGTCACACAAGAAACTGCGTCTTCTCCAGATGCTTCTGCCCGTTCACAGTCCTTTTGTAATGCGTCAAAATCAGATTGATTACTTACCACAATAGTTGAATAACTACTGGTTCTTACATTGATTGGAAAATTAAAAGTAACCGTATCACTATCGTCATTAAATTTTCCGATAGTATTTAAAGCCAGCGATAAATCTTGGCTAGTGACTAATACAATCCTTTGACCGTTTATTGCAGCTGTCAACGGGAATAATAATTCTGTACAAGAGTTTCCATCTAAAAAATCGTCATTAGAACCGTCATTCATCGCTGCTCTTTTGTAATTTGATGCTGTTGGAGATGCTGCTGAATTTGCATTGGGATTGGTTCCTACTTCTGAACTTTCTTCACTTTGACAAGAGGTAAAACCAAATACTGCTATTAAAGCAATTACTGTAATTAATTTTAGTGTTTTCATTTTGATAAATTTTTATAATTAATATTTCCTTTTCTACAAGTAAAACAACTAACGGTTGTTTTACCCTAATTTCGTTATTGAAGAACTCACTACAAGCCATTCTATAGATAAGACAACTACACTTTTAATTACCCTACCTTCGTGACCTGAAAAAGCATTGTTTTTCTTTCAACCCCCTATATGGCGTATAAATCTCTTTGTAGTGAACGTTTTTTTAATGAGTTCTATGTTACACACATACAGGCTGCTAGTAATTTTGCGTACTACAAGTCTGGTGACCAAAGTGCTTCTTTGGATTTAGCACAAGAAGGATTTATAAAGGTCTGGGAAAATTGCAGTAAAATTGACATTTTAAAAGCGAAATCCTACTTATTTACTATTATTAACAATCTTTTCTTAAATACCATAAAACACCAAAAAGTTGTTTTTACCTATGCTAAAAACAGCCCTTATTTAGACGTTGATAACCAAAGTCCGGAATATTTACTGGAAGAAGAAGAGTTTAAAGACAAACTTAAAAGCGCAATTCTAGAGCTAACTGAAAAAGAGCGCAGTGTTTTTCTAATGCACAGAATTGATGGAAAAAAATATAAAGAAATTGCAGTACTCTTAGAAATATCCCAAAAAGCAGTAGAAAAAAGAATGTCGGCGGCATTAAAAAAACTGAGAATTAAAATAGATGGTATTTAAGGTAGGGTAAACACCTTTTTAATTGTTAGATAAATAGAAGCATAAAAAATGGAAGAAAATAACGACTTCTTAAAGTGGATCAACGGAGAAAGCTCTGACAAAGAACTTGTGCGTTTAAAAGAAAAAGAAAACTTTAAAACCTTAGAAAAAATTGCTCATTATTCTTCTCAAATAGCAACGCCGAAAATAGACATTGCTCACGCCTTAAAAGCCTTAGAAGTCAAAAAGAAAAAAACGGTGAATAGCGGAAAGCTAATTCTATTTCGCACCAAACGGCTTTATAAATATGCCGCAGCCGTTGTTCTTTTATTTACAAGCGTATACTATCTGACATTAAATTCTGAAACTACCCTTAAAACAGAATTTGCACAGAGACAACGTTTTAATCTACCAGACAACTCAGAAGTGATTTTAAATGCAAATTCTGAAATTTCTTACACTAAAGAGGATTGGAATCGCACTAGAAATATTTCTCTAAATGGAGAAGCTTACTTTAAAGTTCAAAAAGGAGAAAAGTTTACGGTACAAACAACTTTAGGGGATATTAGTGTCTTAGGTACCCAATTTAATGTAAAGAAAAGAGCACACTATTTTGAGGTTAAAACGTACGAGGGTCTTGTTCGGGTGCACTATAAAAACACGTTTATTGAATTGCCCAAAGGGGCTGTTTTTAAAGTAATAAACGGTGTAATTGACCTTAACACCACTTTTAATATCCAAAGAAAAACTTGGTTACAAAAAGAATCTAACTTTAAAAGTACCCCATTACAGTTCGTTTTAGAAGAGATAGAAAACCAATTTGATTGTACAATTGAAACCAAAAACATTAATTTAAGTACGCTATACTCTGGCGGCTTTTCTCACGGTGACCTAAATATTGCCTTACAATCTGTTACCATTCCTTTACAATTGTCCTATGAGATAAAAGGTAAAAAAATTACCCTTTACAACTATGTGCGCTAGAACCCGTAATACCATACTTTTATTTTTACTAAGTATAAGTTTTACGTACGCTCAAAACCCCAACAACAACAAAACTTTATCTTCTATTTTAACAGCACTTGAAAAAAAATACGACATTAAGTTTTCTTTTTCTGATGTAGATATAGAAAATATATTTATTGCAGAACCTCCAAAGAAAATTACAAAAGAGGAACTTTTAGTTCTTTTAAATAAAAAAACACAATTACAATTTACTGCTTTGGGTGATCGCTATGTTACCATCTCTTTTTTAAATAAAATGGTTGCTATCTGTGGCACTATTTTAGACGCCGATTTATCTCAACCTTTATTATTAGCTTCTATAAAAGTAAACGGCTTCCAAATAGGAACCACATCAGACGCAATGGGAACTTTTTATTTAAAAGAGGTCCCTATAAAATCGACTGTTAGCATCTCTTTTGTTGGCTATAAAACGAAACAGATCACTGCCAAAGAATTGTTTTCTAATACCACTTGTGCACCCCTCTTCTTAATCGAAAAAGTGGAAGAGCTATCTGAAATCACTATGCCCAGACTCTTAACTTCTGGTTTACAAAAAAAGGCAGATGGAAGCATTGTTTTAAACACCGAAAAATTCGGAATTCTACCTGGTTTAATTGCACCTGATATTTTAAAAACAATTAAAATTCTACCTGGTATAGAAAGTGTTAATGAAAACATTTCTAATATTAACGTCCGTGGGGGCACAAGCGATCAAAACCTAATGCTCTGGGATGGAATTAAAATGTATCATTCAGGTCATTTTTTTGGACTCATCTCTGCGTATAATCCCTACTTAACAAAAAAGGTTTCGGTTACTAAAAATGGGACTAGTAGCGCTTTCTCAGATGGCGTTTCAGCGACTGTAAATATGGAAACTAACGATAAAATAACCAACATCCTTTCTGGTGGAGCAGGGTTTAATTTATTAAGTTCTGATGCCTTTGTAGAGGTTCCAATTAAAAAGGATTTGGCAATACATGTTTCTGCTAGAAGATCTTTCACAGACCTTGTAAATACCCCTACATATGCAAATTACTTTTCACGAAGTTTTCAAGACAATTCAATTTCATCGAATACTGTAAATAATACAGAATCCAATTTTTATTTTTATGATTACTCTTTTAAACTTCTCTACGATATTGGAGACAATCATAAAATACGCGCCAATTTTATCCACATAAAAAACAGTTTAGAATATGTAGAACAATATAACGAAAATGCGCTAACAATCGAGGAGAACAGTACTTTAAAACAGGAAAATTTAGGGGGTAAGATAGGATGGAATGCCAACTGGAACTCTAAATTCTCGACGAATTTTAGTGCCTTTTTTTCAAATTATAAAATAAATTCTTCAGATTATAATAAAGATACGGATCAATTTCAAACGCAGTTTAATAATGTCTTAGAAACCGCTATAAGGATGCACGCAAAATATGAACTTTCTGAAGCGTTCTTTTTTTCTAACGGATTTGTATTTAATGAAATTGGCATTAAAAATACGACCACAGTGAATGCGCCGACATTTTCAAAAAAAATTAAAAATATCTTATTAAAAAGTGCGTTGTATTCCGAAATAGAATACAATAAAAAAAACACGTATATCCGTTTTGGCATTCGTGCCAACTACTTTGATAAATTTAAAAAACTTATAATAGAACCAAGAATTGCGTTTAGACAAGAAATAAATGCGGCATTATCCTTAAGTTTAGAGGGGGAATTTAAAAATCAAACGACCGCACAAAAAATAGATTTTGAAGATAATTTTTTAGGAATAGAAAAAAGAAGATGGATTCTTTCCGATAATAAAAACACGCCGATTATAAAAAGCAAACAAGCTTCTGTAGGAATAGAGTACAATCAAAATAGCTTTTTTATAGACCTTACTGGATTTTACAAAAAAGTAAGTGGAATTACAGCTGCCAATCAAGGTTTTTACAACAATACACAAAATTTAAATTCAATAGGAAATTATGAAGTAAAAGGGATAGAATTCTTAATAAATAAACAAACGGAGAAGTTTAGTACTTGGTTTACTTATACATATTCAAAAAACCAATATGCGTTTGATGTATTTAATCCTAGAGTATTTACCAATAGTCTAGACCTTTCACATTCTCTAAGTACTGCTTTTAACTATGATCTTCACAAAAATTTAAAAATATCCTTCGGAGGAATTTTACGCTCAGGAAAACCATATACCAAACCTATTGTAGGGAATGAAACCATACAAAATGGAAATAGAACAATTGTAAACTATGACAGTCCTAACAAGGAACGATTGGCAAATTTTATTAGATTGGATCTTTCTGCAAGCTATCACTTACCTTTTTTTAAGAATTTAGAAGCGACACTCCGAATAGGTTTCACAAACATTACGAATCAAAAGAATATTTTAGATTCTTATTATATTGTAGACACCACAAATGAAAATAATGTATCCCGAATTAATAATTTTTCTTTGCCTTTTACCCCGGATTTAAGTTTTAGAGTTCAGTTTTAAAATTACGATCTTATCATTTCTATATGAGGAATTCCGTCTTCTAAATATCCTTTTCCAACTTGTATAAAGTTGTGTGTTTCGTAAAATTTCTTTAAATATTCCTGAGCAGAAATTGTAATGGCATTTACTTTAAAATGATCTTGTACTGCTTTTATAGTGGCTTTCATTAAATCATGACCATATCCAAATTTACGTTCAGAGGCTGAAACTAAAACCCGTCCAATACTTGCATTTTCAAAATAGTCGCCAGGTTTAAAAATACGAGTATATGCGACTATCTTTTTATTTTTTCTACTAAATACGTGCAGTGACTTTTGATCTTTAAAATCAATATCTTGATACACACAGTCTTGTTCCACTACAAAAATTTCAGAACGTAACTGTAAAATTTCATACAATTCATCCACTGTAAACTCCTTAAAAGACTTGATTATAAATTCCATAAAAATAAGGGTCAATATTATATTTAAAAAGACTGCTTCTTACAAACCTGCACATGCTATTTTCTCAACCCTATCTCCATGCCTGCCGCCTTCAAAATCTGTAGTAAGAAAGATATCTACAAAACCAATGGCCTGTTGTAAAGAAACAAATCGAGCTGGGATAGTAAGTATGTTAGCATTATTGTGCTGTCTTGTAAGCGCTACTAATTCGTTATTCCAACAAAGTGCCGCACGAATTCCTTGATGCTTGTTTGCGGTCATTTGTGCGCCATTACCACTACCACATAAAATAATACCGAAAGCGGCTGTACCATTTTCTACTGCAGTTGCAGTTGGGTGAATTGCATCTGGATAATCCATGGAAGCATCTGTATCTGTTCCAAAATTTAAAACTTCATATCCTTTACTTTCTAAGTGTTTGATAATTTCAAATTTATATATTGTTCCCGCATGGTCATTTCCAATAGCAATTCTCATAATTGATTGATTTTAATTTAGTTGTGTTCCACAAAAATACAGAAACTAACGGTTATCAACAGTTATAAACAGTTTAAATTTATACAATATTAATAAGTCTTTAATTTCTAACTCTTTAGTCTTTTAAGTAATTGTTAAGAAGTTGAAATGAAAAAAGAATAAGTTTATTTGGTAATTATAAATATTATTACAATACTCAGATGACTTAGACATACACAACTTTTTTTATGAGTTTTTGGTAAAAGTTTATGAACATAAATTTTACATTTTATTTACATAATTCACTTATTAGTTATTGATAAAAAGGAGTTCATAAAGGTTTATAACTTTTGTTAACAACTGTATTTTAATATTGATATTTAAGCTTTTATATCGTTGACAACATGTAGATGTTTTTTAATAAGTCAGAATAAAGAAATTTTTCACACATTTTTGTTGTAGCTATTCACAAGCTATTATGAACAACATTGTTTTTTAAAATTTAATAAAAGAAAAAAGTATTATAGTATAGAATGTTAATAAGTGTTAAATTTTAAAAAAACAACAATGGTTTTTCTCAAGTCTTACTTGAAAATATTTTACGGTATTTTAAATTTGATTGCATTTTTGACAACAGTCAAGTATACTGCATTCATACCAATTTACTTTTATCTGCTTGAATAAATGATATCATTTTTAAAGAGACTTACAAAAAAAATTTGTTTCACAAGTTTTTTGTCGTCTACAATTTTTCTAGAAATTTTTTTTTAAATATGCAATAAAATACTTATCACGTGTGCGCTTTTAGTAACGGTGAAATCCAAGAATTCCGCATTCATTCTAACCTCTTTTATTAGTTGTATTCCATCCTTGGATATTTACAGATTTCAAATAAAATCTCGAAACAATGCACTTCGATTACTTTGTCTTTGTAAATAAGTTTTAAAGTGCTTCTCTTATGTAAAAACTTACCGAAGAAAGCACTCAATAAATACGTAATAACGCCAAATATTTTTAGTGTATTAAACTTATTTACAACATAACCATTACATTCTACACCAGCAACATGATTAAAATAAATAGTTGTCCTTGTTGTTTTTAAAAAGCCAACATATTGCAGAGATGTTTACTTTTGACAAATATATTGCATAAGTTTTTTAATTTTATTAGTAATATTAGATGTTTTAACTCAATCGTTACCAGTTCCTAAAGGAAGGACTGCAATAGTTATATTAGAACTTTTTACATACCTTTGCGCTATTATTCCTTTAACTACGTGATGTAGCGTTCCATCTTCAGCAATAGAAATAATATTTTTAAAACCTTTTTGAATGGCTTCTTGTATCAATTCAATCTCGTGTTTAAAAAACTTTGTAAAGGCAAACGAGTAATTTATATTTTTTTGTTTTAATGCTTGCTGAATTTCTTTCCAGCGTTTTTAAAAAATCTGATATATAGAAGTAGGGTTTGCAATAGCAATCCAAGAATTAATATTGATAATATCAATATGAGACATAATAAATAAATAAATGATGTGGAAAATTACAAAATAGATTGATAACATATTTTTTACAAAAAATCTATTGAATAATTGTAATTTGCAAAAGTTATCGATGTATTTTAGAATATAAATCGATGCATAAATAAGAGTAAAAAAATGACAAAAAAGAAGAGTAAGATATATAAAAAGAAAGGCAACGTTGTAAAAGACTTGACAAAAAATATATTTAGAATTTTAAATGAAGATAGTAGCAAGTCTTATAATCATAAGCAAATGGCTGCTAAATTAAAAATTTCAGATACAGATGGTAAAAACCAAATTATCCAGAAATTAGTAGAGTTAACCGGTACTAAAAAAATCAAGGAGATAGAGCGGGGCAAGTTTCAAATTAATGCAGATAGAAAATATTCTATAGGTACATTAGATATCACTTCTAATGGGAATGGCTACTTTATTACTGAGGATTACGATGATGATATATTCATTCCGAACAACAGTCTTGGAAAAGGATTGCATCAGGATACAGTAAAAGCATATGTATACAAAAACAGAAGCGGTAAAAAGATGGAAGCAGATGTTGTGGAAGTTTTAGAGCGCGCAAAAACTGAATTTGTTGGAGTTTTGCAAAAAAACAAAAATTTTGGTTTTGTAATTCCTGATAACAACAAGATGTATGCAGATATATTTATATCTGAAAATAATATGCAGGGTGCCGAGCATGGAGATAAAGTGCAAGCTAAAATCATTGACTGGCCGCAAAATTCTAAAAATCCTTTTGGTAAGATTATCACTGTTCTTGGAAAGCCCGGTGAGCACAATACAGAGATGCATTCTATTTTATTAGAATACGATTTGCCATATGAGTTTGAATCTGAGGTAGAAAAAGAAGCAGAAAACTTATCCATAGAAATTACCAAAGAAGAGATTTCTAAACGTAGAGATATGCGTAAGGATTTAACATTTACGATAGATCCTAAAGATGCTAAAGATTTTGATGATGCACTATCATTCAAAAAATTAGAGAATGGCAATTTCGAAATAGGAATTCACATTGCAGATGTTTCACATTATTTAGAGCCTAAAACAATTTTAGATGATGAGGCGTACAAGAGAGCTACGTCGGTTTATTTAGTAGATCGAGTGGTTCCAATGTTACCAGAAATGTTGAGTAATGGCGTTTGTAGTTTAAGACCCAATGAAGAAAAATTAACTTTTTCTGCTGTATTTGAAATCAATCAGAAAGCTCAAATTATTAGTCAATGGTTTGGAAGAACTGTTACGTATTCAGATCAACGTTTTGCGTATGAAGAAGCACAGTCAATTATAGAAAATTGTAAATTATCAGACAGTATTTCTCCATATACAATGCCAGCAGATACTTCTATTATAGACAAAGAATATCAAGTGACTCCAGAAATTGTAGCAGCAACTTTAAAATTAAACGAACTTTCGAAGATTCTCCGTAAAAAAAGAATGAAAGATGGAGCAATTTCTTTTGATCGTGTAGAGGTAAAGTTTGATCTTGATAAGGAAGCGAATCCCGTGGGCGTTTTCTTCAAAGAATCTAAAGATGCCAACAAGTTGATTGAAGAATTTATGCTTTTAGCAAACAGGAAAGTAGCAGAGTTTATTGGATTTTCTAAAGGAAAAGCTACTAATAAAACGTTTATATACAGAGTTCACGATGAACCTGACGTAGAGAAATTAGCTTCTTTACAAAACATGGTCAGTAAGTTTGGTTATAAAATAAATACAGATACCAAAGAAGCAACATCAGATTCTTTAAATCAATTATTGAGTGATGTGCACGGAAAGCCAGAATCTAACATGATTGAAACGTTGACAATAAGAACGATGTCGAAAGCTGTTTATACGACTCAAAATATTGGACATTACGGTTTGTCTTTTGATTATTACAGTCATTTTACATCGCCAATTAGACGGTATCCAGACATTATGACACACCGTTTATTGCAGCATTATTTAGAGGGCGGAGATACACCGAAAGCGCTGTCTTACGAAGAAAAATGTAAACATTCTTCTAAAAGAGAAGAGTTGGCATCTAAAGCAGAAAGATCATCTATTAAATACATGCAGGTAAAATACATGCAAGATCATAAAGATGAAGTCTTTGAGGGTGTAATAACAGGAGTGACAGAATGGGGAATCTATGTAGAAATTGCTACTAATAAATGCGAGGGTATGGTTCGTATTAAAGATATAAAAAGTGATTTTTATATGTTTGATGAAAAGCAATATGCGATTGTTGGAAAATCAACTAAAAGAATGTATCAATTGGGGGATGATGTAAAAATTCAAGTGAAGAAAGCAGATCTAGAGCGGAAACATTTAGATTTTAATCTAATAGAGGAGGAGTAATTTTGAGTATAATAAATTGAATAAGAAAGAAGTTTAATAGTATTATTTATTAGTTTAGGCATTGAAATTAAATTGTTAAATATGAAAAAGATAAGTTTTGTTTGTGCATTATTTTTTAGCACACTATTTTTTGCACAGTCGACTGTAGTTCAAAATATAGGAGATTTTACAACTTTAAAAGTATACAACGGAATTGTAGTAGAATTAATCAAATCTACGGAGCAAAAAATTGAAATTACTGGTGAAAAGTCTGAAATAGTAAAGATTAAGAATGTAAATAAAACATTGAAACTATCCTTGCCTTTTTCTTTAAAGCCTGCAAATAATTTTGCAGATGGCATGGTTTTAATAAAGCTGTATTACAATAGCAATATTAATTTAATTGATGTAAATCAAGGAGCAACTTTGACAGGAAAGGACTTTTTTCAGGATAAGGTAGAATTAAATGCGCAAGAAAGAGGTTTTATCAATTTAACCGTAAAGACAACCTATCTCGTTATTAGAGCTACTTCTGGTGGTATTATTAAAGCTTCCGGAACCACAAAAAGTCAAGAAGTAGATGTTGATTTATACGGTATTTATCATGGTTTTAATTTAGAATCTTTGGGAAATTCTCATGTAAAAGCAGGGACGGGTGCAAAAGCAGAAATTTCTGCGGTAGAAACTTTAAATGCAAGCGTTAGTTTTGGTGGTACCATTTTTTATAAGGGAAGCCCAACAGTTGTAAAAGATAAAAAAGTCATTGGCGGTATCATAGAGCAAAAGAATGAATAGTCTACTTACAAAAGAGCTGCATTGCAACCTTTTTTGTATCTTTGTAATTAATAAAATTAATAAAATATGAATAGTTTATTTATATATTTTGGAATGATTGGTGGGATGCAAATCGCGATAATCGTGGTGGTTGTTTTACTTTTTTTTGGAGGAAAGAAAATACCAGAATTAATGAAAGGTCTAGGAAGCGGAATTAAGGAGTTTAAAAATGCGGCAAAGGAAGAAGAGCCAGAAGATAAAATAGAAGAAAAGAAGTAGCCTTAAAGTAAGGTATATAATAAAAAACTCAACCTGCTTAAGCGGGTTGAGTTTTTTTGTTATGTAGAATTATTTTGATTTGTCTTAAGCGTCTAAGTTTTTGGTTTTATTATTTTTCATTGCTTCACCAATTTGATTACTTGCAGTAAAGCTAGCAACCATGTCATTTAACATTGTACTTCCTGCTTGTGGCGAATTTGGAAGTAATATTAAATTACTATTTGTTTGTTGGCCTATAGATTGTAAAGTATCGTAATGTTGTGTAACAACAATTAAAGCGGATGCTTCTTGTGAATTGATACCAACTTTATTTAAAACCTCTACAGACTCTTCTAAACCGCGTGCAATTTCACGTCTTTGATCTGCAATACCCTGGCCTTGTAATCGCTTGCTTTCTGCTTCTGCTTTTGCGCGCTCTACTATTAAAATACGTTGCGCATCTCCTTCGTATTGTGCTGCAACTTTTTCTCTCTCTGAAGCGTTGATTCTGTTCATGGCTATTTTTACTTGGGGATCAGGATCAATATCGGTAACTAAGGTTCTAATAATATCAAAACCGTAGTCCATCATAGCGTCATTTAGTTCTGCTTTTACCGCAAGTGCAATGTCATCTTTCTTTACAAAGACATCATCTAATTTCATTTTAGGAACTTCTGCCCGCACAACATCAAAGACATAAGATGTTATTTGATCATGTGGATAATCTAGTTTATAAAAAGCGTCATACACTTTATCTGCGAGCACTTTATATTGAACAGAGACTTTCAATTTTACGAAAACGTCATCAAGTGTTTTTGTTTCAATGATTACGTCCAGTTGTTGAATCTTTAAACTCAAACGTCCTGCAACTTTATCGATAATAGGTATTTTTAAATGTAGACCTGAAGGTCGAACAATCTTAAATTTTCCAAAACGTTCTAAAATGGCTGCAGTTTGTTGTTTTACAGTAAAAAATGAGGCAAACAAAATACCTCCTAATAGGATTATAATAATAATAGGAATTGTTGGCATAGCTTTAATTTTAAATTATTTATATACGTAAAGATACGAAATTACAAAATGAGATGTGTGAAGTTGTGTTCAGAACATTATCACAAAAAATGGGTTTTATCGTTTTTAAAAATGGAAAATTTATTGGAAGTATATGAGAATAAAAAGCCTCTCTAAATTTTAGAGAGGCTGGCCTTTTTAGAAATATTGAAAATTATAGCTTTTCAATAGCATATCTGATACGTTGAATGCTTTCTTCTTTACCAATTAAATTTATAATGTCAAATAGATGTGGTCCTGCTAATTTGCCAACTAAACTTATGCGTAAGGGTTGCATTACTTTACCGAAGCTAATTTCTTTTTCTGCGATCCATTCTTTAACGGCTTTTTCTGTATTTTCTGTTGAAAACGTCTCAATTTTTAGTAAAATATTTATTACTTCCGTCATTAACAATGCTGTTTCAGGTTTCCAGTTTTTTGCAGAAGCCTTCGGATCGAATACCGTTGGAGCTTCAAAAAAGAAGTCAGATAAAGGCCAAAAGTCTTTTACAAAAACAGCTCTTTCTTTTATGGATTCAACAACTTTTAAAACAAATTTCTTTTCAGCATGTACTCCTTTTTCTTCTAGAATAGGAATATACAAGTCTGTTAGAACTTTATTATCAGTTGTTTGCATGTATTGCTGGTTAAACCAATTCGCTTTGTCTGGGTTGAACTTCGCACCTGATTTGCTAACGCGTTTTAATTCAAATTCTTGTACCAATTCTGCCAAGGTAAAAAGCTCTTTCTCTGTTCCTGGATTCCATCCTAAGAAAACCAACATATTGATAAAAGCATCTGAAAAATAACCATCCTCTTTATAACCGCTAGAGATTGTTCCTGACGTTTCATCAACATATGCCAAAGGAAATACAGGAAAACCTAGTTTATCACCATCTCTTTTACTTAATTTTCCTTTTCCTACGGGCTTTAAGAGCAGGGGTAAGTGTGCGAATTTTGGAGCATTCCAGCTAAAAGCTTTGTACAACAGAATGTGTAAGGGCATGGAAGGAAGCCATTCTTCACCGCGTATAACGTGGCTGATTTCCATTAAATGGTCATCAACGATATTTGCCAAATGGTAGGTAGGCATACCGTCTCCTTTAAATAAAATTTTATCATCTAAGGTGTTGGTATCAATAGTAATATTTCCACGAATTTCGTCTTCCATTCGTAAGATTTCGTCTTGGGGTGTTTTAAAGCGAATTACATAATTATTTCCATCCTTTATTTTTTCCGTTACTTCGGATGTAGTTAATACCAAAGAATTTACCAAACTTCCTTTTGCTCTGTTGTGCCAATTGTAGACAAAGGTCTTACCAACGTTTTCATCATCTTTTCTATGTGCATCTAGTTCTTCTGGAGTGTCAAAGGCGTAGTAAGCCCATCCAGTGTTAATTAGAATGTCTGCATATTCTTTGTATAATTCTTTGCGTTCAGATTGTCTGTAAGGACCGAATTTTTCGTTTTTTCCAGGACCTTCGTCAAAAGGAATGTTGCACCATTCTAATGCATCTACAATATATTGTTCTGCATTTTTAACATACCGTGTTTGGTCAGTGTCTTCAATTCTTAAGATAAAAGTACCCTTGTGCTTCTTAGCAAATAAATAATTGTATAAAGCCGTTCTTACACCACCAATATGAAGTGGTCCTGTAGGACTCGGTGCAAAACGAACACGAACATTAGATTCCATTTTTTTCTTTTTTGAAAGATCAAAGATAGCTCTTCTTAAAAGAGAACGAAAAAAAGAAAGCGAAAAAAGGGTTTATAGATTAAGGCTGTAATAGCATTCGTCTTTTTTTTAGCTTACAACAGTGCTCTTTTTTACAATCAATTTTAGACGTTTGTTTTCCTTATTTAAGAAGGCGGTTTTATTTACTGCAATGCTGTATGTGGCTTTTTTTCTTAATTAAAGATTAGGGTTTGTTTTAAAAAGGTTTCTGTACTGGGCCGAAATACATACTTTTCAAAAGTTCTTTGTGTATTCTGGTAAAAACAGTATTTTTAATATCAAATTATGAATGAATTTAAAACAATTACCGAAAAGCTACAGAGGTTTATAAAAAAGTTTTATCAAAGTGAATTGATAAAAGGGGGTATTTTGTTTTTTTCATTTGGGTTTTTATATTTTTTGTTGACATTATTTTTGGAGTATTTTTTATGGTTAAAGCCAGGGATAAGGGCGGTAATAGCAGGTTTATTTGTAGTGGTAGAACTCGTTTTATTAATGCGATTTGTTGCCGTACCTATTTTAAAGTTGACAGGGTTGCGAAAGGGGATCTCTTTAGAAAGTGCGGCGAAAATTATAGGTACTCATTTTCCAGAAGTAAAAGATAAATTACTCAATGTATTACAGTTGGAGAAAAGTGGATATTCTTCAGATCTTTTGTGGGCAAGTATTGATCAAAAGTCAATGGAATTACAGCCTATTTCTTTTGGTAGAGGCATAAATTTTCGGAGCAATCTAAAGTATCTAAAATTTGCAGTGATTCCATTGTTAATTTGGTTTTTGGTTTTCCTGTCAGGAAATAATCAGATTTTTTCAGACAGTCTGAATAGAGTGGTGCATTATGAGAGCTCCTTTATTCCCCCTGCACCTTTTTTCTTTTCTTTAGAAACAAAAAAACTATTGGTAGTTCAAGGGGGTTCATTAAATGTGTTTTTTAAGGTAGTTGGTAAAGAACGTCCTACAGAGGTAAAAGTTACTTTTGACGGTGAAAGTTATTATTTACAAAAGCATGGTAACGGCATGTTTTCATATCGGTTTCAAGAAATTCAGAAAAGGACTCGTTTTTTTGTGGGAGCCAATGGTATTCAATCATCAACATATCAGATTGATATAGTTCGGGCGCCAGCAATTAGTAATGTTTCTTTGATTACAAACTATCCAGATTATTTGAATAGAAAGTCGGTGATATTAAAAGGTACCGGAAATATAGCTGTTCCCGAGGGCACAAATATTACATGGAAGGTGGCTGCTCGTCAAACGGAACAGGTCGTTTTTGTTGAAGAGGCCAAGAGAAATTTTTTCAAAAAAAATCAAGCGGGATATTTTGAGTTTACAAAGAAAATGAAGAGTCCTTTGAAGTATGAAATTTCTGCTTCTAACGCAGATTTTAAGGATTATGAGAGTCTGGAATTTTCTATTGCAATTGTAAAGGATGAGTACCCAAAAATTACGGTTCAAGCAGATGAGAATGTGTTGAATGATGGGTTTGGAAATTTTGGTTTGCAAGTGTCAGATGATTACGGTTTGAAAAAATTACAGGTAACCTATTACAAAGAAGATGCTCCTTTGGTCAAGGATATTTTTGGCATATCAATTTCTAAATCTAATATTCAAACGATATTTTATCAGTTTCCTAAAAAAGTGGCTTTGGACAAAGGGGTAAATTATGCGTTGTATTTTGAGGTGTATGATAATGACGCTGTGCATGGAAGCAAGAAAGCGAAAAGTAATGTTTTTAGGTACCGACAAAAAACAGAAGAAGAGATTGATTCGGAACGTTTGAAGGAACAACGAAGAACAATTAACGCTTTACAAAACACGATTGAAAATCAGCAAAGACGACAGGAAGATCTTACTATCATTCAACAAGAATTACAACGTAAAAATAAGGTGGACTGGTTTGACAAAAATAAAGTTGAAGCGTATATAAAGCGTCAAGAGCAGACAAAAAGAAACTTGGATCAGCAACGGGATCGGTTACAAGAATCTTTAGGGAACGCGGAGGAGAAGAGTACATTGTTACAAAATAATAAGCAAGTTTTACAAGAGAGAATAGAGGAGATAAGAAAGACGGATAAACAAAAAAAGTTATTGGCAGAGATCGCAGCGTTGGCAAGTAAATTAAATAAAGAGGGTTTGGTGCAAAAAGTAAAAGAGTTAGCACAGCAGAACAAGCAGCAGGAAAGAAGTTTAGAAAGAGTTTTAGAGCTAGTGAAGCGTTTTTATGTGGAGCAAAAGACAATGCAAATTGCAAATAAAATAAAGATGTTAGCGAAAGAACAAAGACTTTTAGAAACGGAGAGTGCTGCGATTTTAAAAGAGCAGAAAGAAATTCAGGATGATTTCGAGCTTATAAAAAACGAATTAGAAGAGTTGGTTAAGGATAATAAACTATTAAAAGATCCGTTGGAATTGCCAAATGTAGAAGAAGAGGAGCTGTTGATCAGTGAAGAACTCGAGAAGTTGGAGCATAATTTAAATAAAGAAGACAAAGAGCTTATTCAAAAACAACAAAAGAAGATTGCTCAGAAAATGGAAGAGATGAGTACAAAGATGCAGAGGGCAATGATGGCGATGGAGGCGGAATCAGCAGAGGAAAATATAGAGGATATACGCATGATTTTAGAGAATTTGATTACTTTTTCATTTAAGCAAGAAGCACTTTTGAGTAGATTTAGTTTTATTTCCACCGCACATCCTAATTTTGGTAAAGACTTAAACGATCAGAATAGTATAAAAACGTATTTTGAGCATATCGACGATAGTTTGTATGTGCTTGCCTTGCGATTGCCTAAAATTTCATCAAAAATTCAAGAAGACATCACTACAGTACACTATAATTTAAATCAAGCTTTAGAAAATTTCTCAGAGAATCGCTTTGATTATGGCATGTCGAATCAACGGTATGTTTTAACAGGTGCGAATAGTATGGTTGATTATCTTAGTAATTTATTGAATAATCTGAAAAATGCCGCTATGAAAATGGGGAAAGGGAGCCCAAAGCCTGGAGGATTTAGTTTGCCTGACATCATAAGGAAGCAAGCAGACCTTTCTGATAAAATGAAAGAAGGAATAAAGAAAGGGGAAAAAAAAGGTGCTGATGCGCAAGAAAAAGGTGGAGGGAGTTCCGGAATTTCGGGGAAGGTTGATGCGGATGCTAAAAGTAAATCTCAGAAAAAGGTAGGGACTACCGGAACCGAAGGAATGGGTGATAAGGAGGATCTAGATGGAGTACTTTTTGAAATTTATAAAGAACAGTCTCGATTAAGGGAGCAATTGCAGGAGGCGATAATGGGAGCAGATAGTGAAAAAGATAGCGGGATTAAACAGGCGAAGAGAGCGTTAAAAACGATGGAACAGTTAGAAAAAGATATCTTGTTGTTTGGGTTTAACGAAGCGACAATACAGAAGATGCAACAATTAAACTACGAATTACTAAAACTGGACAGCGCCATTTTAGAACAAGGAAAGGATAAGAAACGACAATCGAATAGCAACATGCGAGCGGCTCAGAGAAATGAATTAAAAGCATTAGATTTTAAAAAACGGTTTTTCAATCAAATAGAAATTTTAAATAGACAATCATTACCTTTGCAACAAAATTATAAACTAAAGGTCCGTGAATATTTTTCGGACTCCAAGAAGCAGATAGAATGATAACCTTTAATTATGAAACGGCTTTTTCCTTAGAGGGTGAAAAAGACATAGGAGTTTGGATTCATTCAGTTATCAGAAGTCACAATTGTGAAGAAGGGGAGTTGAATTATATTTTTTGCGATGATGCTTATTTGTTGAAGTTGAATGTAGAATTTTTACAACACGATACGTTTACAGACATTATTAGTTTCGACAATTCAATAGGTAAATTAATCAGTGGAGATATATTTATATCTACAGAGCGGGTTGCCGAGAATGCAACCGACTATAAGGTCTCTTTTCAGGAAGAGTTGCAAAGGGTGATGATTCATGGAGTTTTACATTGTGTTGGGTTTAAAGACAAAACAATGGAGGAGCAAGAAGAGATGACAAGGCAAGAAAATACGGCCTTATTAGTTTTAAACAATTGATAATCAATTAATTAAATACGTGGTTTCACGTGGAACAAGTGTATGAGTTTATTTTCAACATTATTTGATGTTATAGTAGTGGGTGGTGGTCACGCGGGTAGTGAGGCAGCTGCAGCAAGCGCAAACATGGGTGCGCACACACTTTTAATTACGACCAACTTGCAGAATATTGCGCAGATGAGTTGTAATCCGGCAATGGGAGGTATTGCGAAAGGACAAATTGTGCGAGAGATTGATGCCTTGGGTGGGTATAGTGGAATCGTTACTGATAAGACAGCGATTCAATTTAAAATGCTAAATAAATCAAAGGGTCCCGCAATGTGGAGTCCAAGAGTCCAATCGGATAGAATGCAGTTTTCAGAGTGTTGGAGAACGATGTTAGAGCAAACAGAAAAATTAGATTTTTATCAAGATTCGGTGAATGAATTGCTGTTTGACGGAAACAAGATTATTGGGGTAAAGACAGCTTTAGGTTTAGAAATAAAAGCGAAGACAGTTATTATTACGGCAGGAACTTTTTTAAATGGTTTAATTCATATTGGAGAAAAGAGTTTTGGAGGAGGAAGAGCAGGTGAAGGGGCTTCAACCGGAATCACTGAGGCTTTGGTGAAAAAAGGTTTTGAATCGGGAAGAATGAAGACCGGTACACCACCCAGAGTGGACAGCAGATCTTTAGATTTTTCAAAAATGATTGAGCAGCCAGGTGACGAAATAACTGAAAAGTTTTCTCATTTACCATCTACAAAAGCATTGACGGAACAACGGTCTTGTTATTTGACCTATACGAATCCTAAAGTGCATGAATTGTTACGTGAAGGATTTGATCGGTCTCCAATGTTTAATGGTAGAATTAAATCTACGGGTCCAAGATATTGTCCTTCTGTAGAGGATAAGATTGATCGTTTTGCAACAAAAGACAGGCATCAAATTTTTGTAGAGCCAGAGGGTTGGACTACCGTAGAGATGTATGTGAATGGATTTTCTACTTCACTGCCAGAGGATATTCAAGACAAAGCAATTCGTGCAATTGAAGGTTTTGAGAACGTAAAATTTTTACGATATGGCTATGCAATTGAGTATGACTTTTTTCAACCTACGCAGTTAAAACATTCCTTAGAAACAAAATTAATAGAAAATTTATTTTTTGCAGGTCAAATTAATGGGACGACTGGCTATGAAGAGGCCGCTGCTCAGGGGTTAATGGCTGGTGTAAATGCAGCATTGAAAACGCAAGGCAAAGCGCCGTTTATCTTAAAGCGAAATGAAGCATATATTGGTGTGTTGATTGATGATTTAATCACAAAGGGAACGGAAGAGCCTTATCGTATGTTTACATCGCGTGCAGAGTATAGAACTTTATTAAGACAAGACAATGCAGATTTAAGACTAACTCCTTTGGGTTATAAGTTGGGATTGGCTTCACAAGAAAGAATGGATCGCATGTTAGAAAAGCAGAAAAAAACAGCTTTATTAATACAGTTCTTAAATGAAACAAGTGTTAAACAAGAAGAGGTAAATCCGATACTATCGGCAAAAGGATTGGCGCTGGTAAATCAGTCTATGAAACTTTTCAAAGTAGCGGCAAGGCCTCAATTATCACTGTCAGATTTTATGCACCTTACCAAGTTAAAAGATTTTTTACATGAACATGTAATTCAAGCGGATGCTATTGAACAGGCGCAAATTCACTTGAAATATTCAGGATATATTGATAAAGAGAAGAACAATGCAGACAAATTAAACAGGTTAGAAAATGTTGTAATTCCATCTAGTTTTATATATGAAAAAGTAAAATCACTTTCTTTTGAAGCTACAGAAAAATTAAACAAAGTGAAGCCAACTTCGATCTCTCAAGCAAGCCGAATAAGTGGTGTTTCACCAAGTGATATTTCTGTATTGTTGGTTTATATGGGTAGGTAACAAAAGATGTTTTAAGAATGTTCCTCGTGGAACAATTCTAAAATTAAAAGAATACGGAGATGAGCAAAGGACGTAATATAGATTCCATTCCATTCTTAAATTGTAAAGATTACACTGTTTCTGGAGAATATTTTAAACTCCAGAAGCATGCAGTATACGAGATGTTGGTAACAACTCCTGTTCCTGCTAATTTGGGAGAATATTACAAAAGCGCTTCTTATATATCGCATACAGATAGTAGAAAAACCTTTTTTGATAAGGTGTATCAAATCGTTAAAAACTACGCATTACAGCAAAAATTATCGTTGTTAAATTCTTTTAAAACAACAACAAAATCGATATTAGATGTTGGCGCTGGGACGGGAGATTTTCTAAGTGTTTGCAAGAGGGATGCGTGGGATACTTTAGGAGTAGAGCCAAGTGCTGCGGCGAGAGGTGCCGCAGCGAAAAAAGGAATCTATTTAAAAGCGAACGTATCAGAAATTAAAAATCAAGAGTTTGATGTAATTTCACTTTGGCATGTTTTAGAGCATGTAGAGAATTTAGAGGAGACCATAAAAAGACTCAAGGGTTTACTTAAACCCGATGGACGGATCGTGGTGGCAGTTCCCAATTATAAAAGTAATGATGCCCAATTTTATAAAGAACATTGGGCAGCGTATGATGTACCGCGACATCTTTGGCATTTTAGTCAAAAAGCCATTCACAAGTTGTTCTCTGAAGTGGATATGATTGTGGATAAAACGGTACCGATGAAGTTTGATAGTTATTACGTTTCACTACTCAGTGAAAAATATAAGAACGGTAAATCAAATCCGATCGCAGCCTTCTACAGAGGATATGTCTCAAATAGGACAGCAAGAAGAACATCTGAGTATTCTTCTTTAATTTATGTAATTAAGAATCAATAGAATTGTTTTTAATATCTTTAATTCAATTAATTCCTAAAGAGAACACAGTAGTATTAAATAAATTCAAAAAGCGCTTAAAATAGCTATTTTAAGCGCTTTTTGAATAGTAAAAACTTATAAATTTTTTTAAGAGATAGTTTTTAACTATTCAAAAGAAATGTACCGAGTACTGTGATAATAAAATAGATAGCTAAAGACATGGCTCCTGCATAGTCTTTTGCAAGTCGTTGACCGATCAGTAAAAAAATTAAGGCGATGGCAGACAGCTCCGTTCCAAGCAAAGCAATTTCTTTCGCTTCGGAAGTATACAGCTGAAACACCCCAATAATCATTAAGATGCCTGCAGCGAGTTCAACCACTAAAATAATTCCAAGCAATGCAGGAACACTGTTTTTTAAAGGAGAGTTTTTAAAATGACTGGTAATAAAAGAGACATTGCCTTTCCAGTCTATAAGCTTATCGATTCCTGATTGAATGAACGTAACAATTAGAAAAAATAGAATCAATACTTCTGCGGGATATTTAGATAAGATGTTCATGAGATTTATAATATTTAGATTCTTATTTCATTTGAGATTAAGGTTTGCACTTGACGTTGGGAAACACAATGAATGCTCACGTAATCAAGACCAAAGGATTCTTTTATTTAGGAAACAGTACCTTGATTTTATCTGCGATTGTTTGTGCTAACTTTACATTACTTTCTGCAGTCCAGCCAGCAATATGTGGAGAGAGCAATACATTCTCTGAATGGATTAAATAGTCAAAAGCTTCTGGTACTTCGTTTTTAGAAAAAAGATTTTCAAAAGAAGTTTTTTCGTATTCTAAAACATCCAAAGCTGCGCCAAGGATTTTACCAGCTTTTAAGGCAGTTACTAAATCTTTTGTGTTTACTGCAGATCCACGAGCCGTATTTATGAGCCAGAAGTTTTTCTTAAATTTACTGATAAAGCCCTCATTTATAAATTGCGTTGTGGCTTTTGTTTGAGGTGTGTGAATACTTAAAACATCTGCTTCTTTTTGTATTTGTTCCAGTGTAGTTTGTGAACAATTTGCATCAGAAATATTCGGCTTTAAGTCATAACAAAGTACATTAATATCGAAACCTTGAAGTTTTTTTGCAAAAGACTTTCCCATATTTCCATATCCAATTAAGGCTACTGTTTTACCGTCTAATTCTATTCCACGATTTTCTTCACGGAGCCATTTCCCTTGTCGTATCTCTTTATCGGCTTTGTTCAGTTTATTAAATAGCGAAAGTAACATTCCAAGGGCGTGCTCTCCAACGGCATTTTTGTTACCTTCTGGTGCAGCAATTAAAGTAATTCCCCTACGCTTGGCATGATCACAATCTATATTTTCTAATCCCGCACCAACCCTACCAATAAACTTAAGGGCAGTTGCCTTGTTTAAAAACTCTTTGTCAATAGAAAAGCGACTGCGAATTATAAATCCATCATATTTGTGAATTTTAGCTTCAATTTCAGCCTTTGAAGAGGTGTAATCTTCGTCATTTGTAAAGCCGTGTGCATCGAGTTGTGCTATTAAGAGGGGATGATTTGAATCGAGGTGCAGAATTTTCATAGAATTCTTATTTAATACTGTTCTTTATCACTAGGGAAATCACCACTTTTAACATCAGAAATATAGCTTTCGAAAGCACCAGACATGTCTTTATACAAGTCTAGATAACGCCTAAGAAAACGAGGATTAAATTCGTGGGTCATTCCAATCATATCATGGGTAACTAAAACTTGCCCATCTACGCCGTTTCCAGCTCCAATTCCAATGACAGGTATGGTCAGTGCTTCGGCTACTCGTTTTGCCAAGTTTGCAGGAACTTTTTCTAAAACCAAAGCAAAGCAACCAATTCTTTCAAGCATTAGTGCATCTTCTAAAAGTTGTTCTGCTTCTTCTTCTTCTTTTGCTCGAACGGTGTAGGTTCCAAATTTATAGATGGATTGTGGCGTTAAGCCCAAATGCCCCATTACAGGAATGCCTGCGTTCAAAATTCGCTTTATAGATTCTTTTATTTCTTTTCCACCCTCTAGTTTTATAGAGTGTCCGCCAGATTCTTTCATGATTCTAATCGCAGAGCGCAAGGCTTCCTTTGGATCAGATTGGTAGCTACCGAAAGGTAAATCGACTACAACCAAGCAGCGTTCTATAGCGCGAACAACTGAGCTCGCGTGATAAATCATTTGGTCTAGGGTAATGGGTAAAGTGGTCTCATGGCCCGCCATAACATTAGAAGCAGAGTCACCCACTAATAAAACATCAATTCCAGAACTGTCTAAAATTTTTGCCATTGTAAAATCATACGCAGTTAACATTGAGATTTTCTCTTTGTTTGCTTTCATTTCTACCAAAGACTTCACGGTAACTCGTTTATACTGTTTCTTTACTACAGACATATTATCATAATTTATTAGATGGCAAAAGTAAGAAATATCAACAGATATAATACATATTATGCGATTTAACGCTTTATTTGGTGCTTTTGATATAGGAGGTTGTTTAACTTTTTTAACGGAAAACAGGATAAGTGAGCGTCAATAAAGTTAGAGCGATTGGTAATACTAAAAGTGTTCAAAATTAGCGGTACCTTTGTATTCAATTTAAGAAATGTCAGCAAAAAAAAACACCCTAGATAGCAATAAATGGATTGATAAGTATGCAGATTATTTGTATAACTATTCAATATCTCGCGTAAATAACAGTGATTTAGCTAAAGATCTAGTGCAAGAAACTTTCTTTGCAGGATTAAAATCTGCGAGTAACTTTGAAGGTAGAGCAACAGAGAGGACTTGGCTTGTTTCTATTTTAAAAAGAAAAATTATTGATCATTATCGAAAGATAAACTCTGCAAAAGGGCAGGCAGAAGTTCGTATGAACTTTTATGAGAATGGAGAAAATGAAGGAAGCTGGTTGGAAGAACGTGTGCCACAAAGCTGGGACAATTCAGTTGAAAAAAAATTAGAAAATACTGAATTGAAAAGCCAATTAGAAATTTGTATGGATCGATTGCCAGAGAAATACGCAATGGTTTTTAAAATGAAAACAATACAAGAGTTTGAGACTGCAGAAATTTGTAAGGAGTTAGATATTACTGCGTCAAATTTATGGGTGATCTTGCACAGAGCAAGGGTTCAGCTCCGAAAATGTATGGAAGATAATTGGTTTAATAATTGAGACATGTTTAAAAGATTCAAGCTATCCTGTGATGAAGCCACAGCCATTTGTGATAAAAGTCAATATGGAGAGGCATCTATGAAAGAATTGATACCATTAAAGCTGCACCTTATACGGTGTAAAATATGTGCGATGTACACAAAACAGAATACAATTCTAAGTTTTTTTTATAGCGGGTATGCCAAAAGTTGTAAAGAGGTAAAACATTGTTTTTCTTTAGAGGAAAAAGAGGCGTTAAAGGTTGTTCTATTAAAACATAAGGAATTGTGATTTGTATTCGCAGTGAAAAATAAAATGAAAGTTTTCTCTCATTTTTTCATCACAGGCTGTTCTTCTATATTGGAACCCCCTCTAATTTTACCTCATTTTAAACCATCACAACAATGCACTTTTTACCAGAAAAAATAGACGATTATGTTGTTGCTCATTCACAAAAGGAGCCTGAAATTTTGCAAGAGTTGACAAGAGAAACTTGGCAAAAAGTATTAAATCCTAGAATGTTAAGTGGTGCTTTTCAGGGCCGAATTTTATCCATTCTTTCTAAATTAATAAAGCCGAAAAATATTTTGGAGATTGGAACGTATACAGGATATGCAACACTTTGTTTTGCAGAAGGTTTGTCTTCAGGCGGTAAAATAATAACAATAGATAAAAATGAAGAATTAGAAACACTTCAAAATAAGTATTTTGAAAAATCGGGGTTTAGAAAACAAATAACACAGTTTGTTGGAAAGGCAATTGAAATAATACCTACAATCAATGAAAAGTTTGACTTGGTTTTTATTGATGCCGACAAGTCTAATTACATTAATTATTTTCACCTGATTATTGATAAAATGAATTCTGGTGGAATTATATTGTCAGACAATGTTTTATGGAGTGGTAAAGTGGTGGAGGCACTAGATCCAAAAGATAGAGATACACAAGTGCTTTTGGAGTACAATAAGTTGATGAATGAAGATCCAAGAATAGAGACCGTATTGTTGCCAATTAGAGATGGACTTACAATAAGTAGAGTACTTTAATCGTTTAAAACTGCCTTTTAATAGGGCCCGTAAGGTCATCAATATTATCTTTTACAGCATCAATTTCTTTCGTAACGTTTTTGCGAATATCTGTATCAATTCCTATCTTTTCTGAACTGTCTTTTATTTCTCTTTTGATATCATTGGTAGCATCTTTCACCTGACGAATTCCCTTCCCTAAACCTCGCGCAATTTCGGGTATTTTGTCCGCGCCAAAAACCATGACCACGATCAGTAGAATCACCATAATTTCTGGACCGCTAATAAATAAGAATATCATCTGCATATCACAAAGATACAGTCTTATTTTTACAAATAAAAGCCTATTATTTCTTAATTATTAATTTGAATGCTCCATTTAAAAGAGATAAAAAAAAAGTGTATCTTTATTAAAAATGAAATAAATATGTTAATGATTGGTCCTATTGAGATTCTTCTTTTTGCAACTTTATTATTATCCTTGGTTGTTACGGCGCTCGCTTTAGCTTCTAAAAACAAGAGTAATGTAGGCTTTATAGTCTGGGGTGTTTTTATTTTAGCGGTGCCCTTTGTTGGGGCTGTGGCATGTATTCTTAGTTCTCTTTTAGACAGAAAAAAGGCAAGAACGGTTTAAGAGAATAATTTACTGCTTGTTTAGCAGCATTCTTTTAATCTCGTTTAGTTTCATTAGTGCTTCGATAGGTGTTAATGTGTCAATATTGGTTGCCAAGATTTCTTCTCTAATATTTTCCAATAGTGGATCATCCATTTGAAAAAAGCTAAGTTGCATTTCTTCGTGTTGTTTTTGTTTTAACACATTTTTTACTTCCGCATTTTTATTATTTTTCTCTAATTGCATCAATATTTTGTTCGCTCGATGTATCACCATATTTGGCATCCCAGCAAGTTTTGCAACATGAATACCAAAACTGTGGTTAGACCCTCCAGAAACTAATTTTCGTAAGAATATGATAGTGTCTTTGAGTTCTTTTACAGACACATTAAAGTTTTTAATACGCTCAAAAGTAGTCGTCATTTCGTTGAGTTCGTGATAATGTGTGGCAAATAATGTTTTTGCCTTTGATGGATGTTCGTGCAAAAACTCTGTAATTGCCCACGCAATTGAAATTCCGTCATAGGTAGAGGTACCGCGCCCAATTTCATCTAATAAAACCAGACTACGTTCAGAAAGATTGTTTAGAATGGAAGCTGTTTCATTCATTTCTACCATGAATGTAGACTCGCCCATTGATATATTATCACTGGCACCAACTCTTGTAAATATTTTATCTACAATCCCAATCTTCGCATTTTGTGCAGGTACATAACTGCCCATTTGTGCGAGCAAAACAATCAAAGCGGTTTGTCTTAATATGGCCGATTTACCAGACATATTGGGTCCAGTAATCATAATTATTTGTTGTTGTTTTCTATTTAAAACGACATCATTGGCAACATAGGTTTGATCTATTGGTAACTGTTTTTCTATAACAGGATGACGTCCGTTCTTAATTTCTAAATCGGTACTTTCGTCCATGCTAGGGCGCACATAGTTGTTGTCAATTGCTAAAACAGAAAAGGAAAGTAGACAGTCAATCTTAGCAATAATTTGTGCATTTTCTTGTACAATTTGAACAAACTGAATGATGTACTGTAGTAGTTTAGAAAATATTTCCTGTTCTAGTTTTTGAATTTTATCTTCGGCACCTAAAATTTTCGTCTCATATTCTTTGAGCTCTTCTGTAATATAGCGCTCTGCATTTACAAGGGTTTGTTTGCGAATCCACGTTTCAGGAACTTTGTCTTTATGTGCATTTCTAACTTCTATAAAATAACCAAACACATTATTGAATGATATTTTTAAACTTGTAATTCCCGTTATTTCTGTTTCACGCGCCAACATCGCATCTAAATAGTCTTTTCCAGAAGTTGAAATGGCACGTAACTCATCTAATTCGCCATGCACCCCTGTGGCAATGGCATTTCCTTTATTGATGTTTACGGGTGCATTTTCAAATAATGTTTCCGTAATCTTTTCAATTAAGTCAGTAGCATGGTGTAATTGATTACCAAGTTCTTTCACCGTGCTATTTTTACTTTTTTCCGCAGCAGATTTAATAGGAAGGATCGCTTTTAAAGAATCTTTTAATAACACGATTTCTCTTGGAGATGATTTTGCGGTAGCAACTTTAGAAATCAAGCGCTCTAAATCTGAAATTTGTTTTAGTTGATAGGTAACTGTTTTTGAAAATTCATCAGAGTCTATAAAAAACTTCACCAGTTCGTGTCGTTTTTTTATGTCCTTAATATTTTTTAATGGAAGTGCTAACCAGCGCTTGAGTAATCTCCCTCCCATTGGAGATATTGTTTTATCAATGACGTCTAAAAGCGTAATTGCGTTTATAGAATTCGGATTATAGAGTTCTAGGTTGCGAACGGTAAAGCGGTCCATCCAAACATAATTATCCTCTGAAATTCTGCTAATAGCTTGGATGTGTTTTAGATGATTATGCTGTGTCTCTGACAAATAGTATAATACAGCGCCTGCAGCTATAATCCCATTTTTAAGATCTTCAACACCAAATCCTTTTAAGGTATTTACTTCAAAATGATTTTGTAAAATTTCGTTGGCATATTCCTTTTGAAAAACCCAATCCTCCAAGTAGAATGTATAATATCGATTTTCAAAAAGTGTTAAAAATTCTTGTTTATTTTGTTTCTGAACTAAAACTTCACTTGGATTAAAGTTTTGTAATAACTTATCTATGTATTCTGCAGTGCCTTGTGCTACTAAATATTCGCCAGTAGAAATATCTAAAAAGGAAATGCCAAGTTGATTTTTATCAAAGTGTACAGCTGCTAAAAAGTTATTTGTTTTTGTTTGCAGTACTTCGTCATTGAAGGATACACCAGGAGTAATTAATTCAGTAACTCCCCGTTTTACGATATTTTTAGTCATTTTGGGATCTTCCAATTGATCGCAAATAGCAACACGCATTCCCGCTTTTACTAATTTTGGCAAGTACGTATTCAGGGAGTGATGTGGGAAGCCTGCGAGGGCAGTTTCTGTTTCACTTCCTGCACCGCGCTTTGTCAATGTAATCCCCAAAACATTGGCCGCCTTTCTTGCGTCTTCACCAAAGGTTTCATAGAAATCTCCAACACGAAAAAGCAACATGGCATCAGGATATTTTGTCTTGATGGCATTGTATTGTTTCATCAAAGGGGTTACCTTTTTAGGAGTGGGTTTTGCCAAGATTTTGGAATATTTAAATTAGTTTTGCTAAGATAAAAATTAGTAAGCAGTATTTCGTAGCTGGTGATCGTGAACTTATCCACAAAATATGAGAAAACTTAAAAATAACGAGTTGGGCAGAATATCTGTTGAGGAGTTTAAAGAGCAAAAGAAGACACCTTTAATTGTGATATTAGACAACATTCGAAGTGTAAATAATATTGGAGCTGTCTTTAGAACTTCGGATGCTTTTTTAATTGAAAAAATATATTTGTGTGGTATTTGTGCGATACCACCTAATAAAGAAATTCATAAAACAGCCTTAGGGGCAACGGAGTCAGTAACCTGGGAATATGCAGAAGACACCCTAACTTTAATTGAGAACTTAAAGAAAGAGAAGATAAAAGTGCTTGCCATTGAACAGGCTGAAGGCAGCACTAAATTAGACGTTTTTTTTCCTGATAAGGGTGAGAAATATGCAATTGTCTTGGGTAATGAAGTGAAAGGAGTGCAGCAGGAAGTTGTGGATGCTGCGGATGTGTGTATTGAAATTCCACAATTAGGAACTAAACATTCGCTAAATATATCTGTAACTGCAGGTGTTGTAATTTGGGATTTATTTCAGAAACTTACATAAATATAAAGGCAAGTAGTTTTTTTAAATAGCTGTCTGTGTCTATGAGATTTCAAAAATTAAAAGTTATTGGATTATCACAACCCTTTTGGAGTGTCTTTTGAACGGTCCATTAAATTCAATCGAGTAATATCGAATATTTTTTTTTTTGATATACCAGCAATGGATTGGTAAGTGTTTTATTTTTGCAATCTTTTTTTATGCTTTCTTAACCCGAAAAAGAGAGTAAAAAATTGTGAGTAGATGAAAGAAGTATAAAAAAGCTAAAGCGAATATTTTGTTGTCTGCTAAAAAGGAGTAGAATATGGAAGCAAGTAAAACGCGCATTTATATTGCCACCAGTAGTATTCTAAATATTTTTTTCACAGGTTTTAAGAGTTTGTAAGTACTGCTTTTTATGAGCGCTATAATTTTAAAAATAGTTCTATTGAATTCAAATACTTGCATTGAAAGGTTGAAAGGACTACTTCTGTTCTTTGAGAACTATTTTTTGTAGTTAAATTATAATTTTAGAAGAGGTGAGAATAGGAGCACTTTTGGAAGTGTTTTTTATATTCCTAAAATTACTTTTGCGATCATAAAGTAAATCAGAATTCCAAAAATATCGTTAGAGGTAGTAATAAAAGGCCCAGTGGCAATGGCAGGGTCGATGCCTCTTTTATTTAAAAACAAAGGAACAAAAGTACCTATTAAACCAGCAATAATAACAACGACGACCAAAGAGATAGAGATGGCCAGCGCAAGATCTACTCTACTCTCATAGATCCAAACAAAAAGAAATAAGAAAGCAGCTAAAATAATCCCGTTTAAGGCAGCAAGCAGCATTTCTTTTAAAAGTCGGCTGTTGATACTTCCTTTTACATCATCATTTGCCAAACCTTGCACAATAATAGCAGAGGATTGCACACCTACATTTCCGGCCATGGCAGCAATTAAAGGCGTAAAAAAGAACAAGGTTGCATATGTAGAAAAAACATCTTGAAAACCTTCCATAATTATAAATGCCCCGACCCCACCAATTAAACCTAAAAACAGCCAGGGTAATCGCGCTCTCGTCAATTCAAAAATACTATCATCAGAGTCAACATCTTGCGACAAACCTGCGGCCATTTGGTAATCTTTGTCCGCTTCCTCTTTTAGTACATCTACAATATCATCAATAGTAATTCTCCCTAATAAAACGGAGTTATTATTTACAACAGGGATGGCTTCTAAATCGTATTTGGCCATAATTTTTGCTACTTCCTCAACATTTTCGTTGACATTGACAGCATCTACTTTTGCTTTTGAAATATCTGCAATTTTTTGATCAGATTTGGCAATAATCAAATCTTTTAAAGACAACCTTCCCACCAGTTTATCTTCTTTGTCTACCACATAAATAGAATGCACTCTTGTAACCTCTTTGGCCTGACCTCTAATTCTTCGCATGCAACCAGCAACGGTCCAAGTTTCATAAACTTTTACAAGTTCCTTTGCCATTAGTGCGCCTGCAGTGTCTTCTTCGTAAGAAAGTAATTCTTTTATGTCTGCTGCTAATTCATTGTCATTTAAAGCATTTATTACATGCTTTTGGCGTTCTATGGAAAGCTCTCCTATAATATCGGCAGCGTCATCTGAGTCCATTTCGCCAACCTCTTCTGCAATTTCTTTTGCAGATAAATTTTCTAGAATTTTTTCACGGGTATCTTCGTCTAATTCTGTAATTATTTCGGATGTTTTTTCGCTATCTAAAAGTTTAATAATATAGATAGCTTCTTCAAAATTTACTTCGTCTAAAACTTCCGCAATATCTGCAAAGTGAACTTCCTCAAATAACTTTTTTATTTCAGAATCGTTATTCTCGTATATAAAACCGACAAGATTTTCTAAAAACTTTTCAGTAATTTCAAATGTCATCTTTTGCTATTTTTTGTGTCAGCGCAATAAAAGCAGCTACAGATAATTGTTCTGGACGTTTTGTAAAAATAGGATCCTCTTTCAAGGAATCTGAGAGATTGAGTGACTTTAAACTTGAACGCAACATCTTTCTACGCTGATTAAAGGCCGTTTTAACCACCCTAAAAAAGAGTTTTTCGTCAACGGGAAGAGAATAGTCTTTTTTTCTAACAAGTCTAATCACACCAGAGTCTACCTTTGGCGGAGGGTTGAAAACATCTGGCGGTACTGTAAAGAGATATTCTACGTCAAAAAAAGCTTGTGTTAAGACAGACATAATTCCGTAGACCTTACTTCCTTCCTTTTCTGCAATTCTCTTAGCGACTTCTTTTTGAAACATTCCTGCAAACTCTGGCACAAATTCTCGGTTTTCTATTGCTTTAAAAACAATTTGTGTGGAGATATTATAAGGGAAATTACCAATAATCGCGACTTGTTTTTTATGAAAGATGTCTTGAATATTTTTTTTTAAAAAGTCCCCTTCTAAAACAGAAAAATGGGCCGCTGAAGTGTCTAGTGTTAGATGCTCTAAAGGAAACGTGTCGTGCAAATAGGCAACAGACTCTCGGTCTAATTCCATCACCGTAATTTTTGCTTTTTGAGGCAGTAAATATTTTGTTAAAATACCCATTCCTGGGCCGATTTCGAGTACATCGTCATATCCGTTGCCGCTTAAAGCATCTGCAATATTTTTTGCAATACTTTCGTCCGTTAAAAAATGCTGTCCTAAATGTTTTTTTGCTTTTACAAACACAATTTTTGATTTTATTCTTCTAAAAACAAAGATACAGTTAAATTTTGCATCATTTTTTGTTCAAGAAAGTTTTAAAAGTTGATTTTAATTTTGAACGTTTGGTGGATAAAATTCTTTTATAATTTTTAATTCAGTTCTAAAAGTTAACATTTTATCGGCGAATTTTTTTACACTTTCCAACTGCAACGTAGGTGCGTCAAACTGATAATAGTTGTCTAAGTCTGCTCTTGTTTTTGCTGAATATTGAATAGAATACGTCTTTCCTCCCATTTCTTCGTCTACTAAAACTTCAGAAAATTTTGCAGAAGTAAACCGTCCAGTGTTTAGAATTGTGGTGATATGAGATTCAATCCAAGTGATCCATTCATTGTGAGCGGCATCGTCAATATTTATAGTTTCGTTAAAGATATACATTGGTTTTGTGGGTTTTAAATATCGGATATGGTTTGTTTTCGAAAAAAGGGATGTTAAAGTTTATCCCCTCTAACAGAGCGGTATTTTTCCCGAGCATCTATAACATAGATACTTCCGGGGTATTCAAAGATTATTTTTTGATAATATTCTTGGGCTTTAGAAGTCTTTTTTAAGTCATTATAATAGGTTTCTGCAATCATAAAATAAATTGTATCTGCTAAAAAAAATTGAGAATCTCCACGAATAATATGCGATAAAGCAGCAATGGCCTCCTCGTGTTTTTTTTGTTTTAACAATAGTTTTGCCTGCAGAAAAAGCACATCACTATAGATAACCTCACTGGGGATCAGACCGTTTGGAAAAATATCTTTTCTAGTAAATAAATTTTCGAGTGAAGTCAATGCTTCTTTATTTTTATTTTGAAACTCCAGTAATTCTGCATGTGCGAATTCAGTTAATCCCGATGGAATGGAGTCTATAGGTTCATTGTCTAAAATTTTTAAATACAAGGCAGCAGCATCGTTTGCAATCAATTGCGTGGCAGCACCTTTCAATACTTTTAATTGTGCTTTGGCCCAATCAAAATCTCCCTTAAAATAGCTTGTTTGTGCTGCTTTAAAGCGCGCTTCTTGCGCCAGCACGTGGTCTGTTAGTTGGATTTGAATTTGCGAAAAATAAAGAAGCGCTTTGTTAAATTCACCAGTGAACACCAAAACATCTCCAAGTTTTAATTTAATGCGAGCTTCTTCAAATTTAGAAGTAGCATAGGAAAGTGCCTCTTCTAAAATAGCACGCGCAATGTTGGGTTTGTTCTTTTGAAAGGTGAGGTAATCTGCATAGGCTACTTGTAATTGAATTGTTGCCGAACTTTTACCAAAGATGTTAAAAAGGCTTTGGAAGAACACGGCAGTTGTTGGATCTTTAGTATCGACAGCAATTTTAGCTAAATAAAAGTGAGCTTGAATCCGTTCATTTTTATTCAATGATTTCTCAATTATAAAATTAAAACATTTTTTGGACGCACTGTAAGAGGTGTTATCAAAGGCTATTTTGCCCAAGATAAAAAAAGCATCTAAATTGTTTGAGCCTCGAGAAAACAAAGCTTTCTCTTGAATTAATGCCTTTGTATATTCTTTTTGTTGCGCAAAGAACCAACTTAACAGAACATTCCAAATCGCTTTCGGCTGGCTCGCAGATTTCTTTAACAGCGCCTTTTTAAATAAAATATTTGTCTCGTTTTCAGGATCTTTTGAGATGTATTTGCCACTATACCTTTGAACAATATTAAGGTATTTTTCATTTTTGTCTACTAAGTCAATATAGGCTTCAAACATTTTCTGATAGTCTCCTTTTTCGCCAAATATTTGAGCAATTTGTAAGTTATAATTTGTGTTTTTATTAAGGAGCATGGTTTTTTCGTAGGCTAATATTGCAAGGTCTAATAAATTATATTCTCTGAAAAGCTGTCCAATCAAACCTCCATAAGACGCGTTTTTTTCTAAAGCGTTTATAGCAAGAGCATAGTTTTCATTTGCTTTATCTAGTTGTAATTGCTTTTGATAATTATAGCCCAAATACACATAAAAATGTGCGTGATTTTTGTTTTGTTTGAGATTATTTACAAGTAGTTTCTCAACCATCATAAATTTGGAAGTTTCTTGATAGCAAGAAATTAGGCGTCCTAAATAATTTGTATTAAAGGTGTTAGATTCATATAGTTTTTGAAAAAGCTGTGTAGCTTTTTCAAAAGCACCTTCTCGATAGTAATCTTCTGCCAGGCGGTAGTCGTTTATAGTTCTTTGTGGAGCATTATTTTGAGCAACAATGAAATTACTGAAGGACAAAGAAATAAATAGAAATAGTTTCATCATCGGATTCAAAGATACTTGAGTAAATTTTTATTTTCAGCTAACAATGGGGTTGTAATCTTCCAATATATAAAAAATTAATATGATTGGTAGCTCAAAAATAAAAAGAGGACAACTTAATGCCGTGTTCTTTTTGTTTAAAAGCTTCCAGACATTTTGGGGTATTCGATTTGTTTTAAAAATAGTTGCAATAGCGATTATTTAATATAATCGAATCCGCAATATGGAACCAGTACTTCAGGTATTTTGATACCTTCGGCTGTTTGGTAGTTTTCTAGAATGCCCGCTAAAACGCGAGGCAGGGCTAAAGAACTTCCATTTAAAGTATGTGCATATTCACTTTTTCCTTCTTTATTTTTAAAACGAAGTTTTAATCTGTTCGCTTGGAAAGTCTCAAAGTTGGAAGCAGAGCTAATTTCTAACCATCTGTTTTGCGCTGTTGAAAACAATTCGAAATCAAAAGTTAAAGCGGCAGTAAAACCAGTGTCACCACCACACAAGCGCAAAATTCTATAGGGCAATTCTAATTCACGGAGTATGCCTTTGATATGTTCCACCATTCCATCTAAAGCAGCGTAAGAGTTTTTTGGATGCTCAATTCTAACAATTTCTACTTTGTCAAATTGATGTAATCTATTTAGACCCCTAACATGCGCACCGTAACTACCTGCTTCTCTTCTAAAACAAGGGGTATATCCAGTGCAGCAGATAGGAAAATCGGATTCTTGCACTATATTATTGCGGAACATATTGGTAATTGGGACTTCCCCTGTTGGGATTAAATACAAATCATCTTCATTCGAGTGGTACATTTGCCCTTCTTTATCCGGTAACTGGCCAGTCGCTGTCGCAGATTCAACATTTACCAAATGCGGAACTTGGAATTCTTTGTACCCTGCTTCAATATTTTTGTCTAAAAAATAATTGATTAGTGCACGTTGTAATTTTGCCCCTTTTCCTTTGTACACAGGAAAGCCTGCTCCTGTTATTTTTGTACCTAATTCAAAATCGATAATGTCATATTTTTTTGCTAATTCCCAATGGGGAAGGGCGTTTTCTCCTAAGTTAGGAATAGATCCTTCGCTAAAAATATTTTCGTTGTCGTCCTCAGATTTTCCGGGTTTTACAGATTCGTGCGGCACGTTAGGTATGAGGTATAACAATGTTTGCAAACTTTCAGAAAGTGCATTTAAGTTCTCAGAGAGTTGTTTGGACTGCTCTTTTAGCTGCACTGTTTTTTCTTTTAAAATAGTTGCTTTTTGCCGCTCTCCAGATTGAAAAAACGCACCAATTTCTTTCGATAATTTATTGGATTCAGCCAGAATAGCGTCAAGAGAAGTCTGTGTTGCTCTTCTGTTTTCGTCTGTATTTAAAACGTTGTCTATGAGTGTTTCTGCATTGACAAAATTTCGTTTAGCCAAACCATTTAAAACAATTTGTTTATTTTCTCTAATAAATTGAACCTGTAGCATTTCTTGTAAGGATTGTGAGCTGCAAAGATATAATTTGTGAAGTAGTTACTTCAACAATTAAGGAATAAATAATTGAAAGAGCAATGCTCTTTAATAAAGAGAAAACTACCTGTAGTAATTTTAGTCTTTAGGAGAGTTTAGCAGTTGTCCTTAATATAGTCTCGTGCGGTATCTTCGTCTTTTTTAAGCTGCGCAATTAACAATGGTATTGCGTCAAATTTGTGTTCATCACGCAAAAAATAAAGGAGCTCTACAGTGAGGTGTTTTCCATACAAATCTTGATTAAAATCAAAAAAATGGACTTCAATAGTCTGATGATTTCCGTCCACTGTTGGACGACATCCAATGTTCATCATTCCAAAAATTATTTTATTTTGGATATTTGATTTTACAACATAGACCCCAGCTTTAGGGATTAACTTATATGTTTCTTTAATATCTATGTTGGCTGTTGGGTATCCAATTTTTCCACCTAATTGCTTTCCGTTAACAACAATACCATTGAGCATAAAAGGATAGCCTAAATATTTGTTGGCTGTTTTTAGACTTCCAGAGATCAGCGCTTGCCTAATTTTAGTAGAACTTATGGAAACATCATCAATATCTTGCGCTAGTATTTCCTCCACAGTAAAATTATATACAAGACTGTGTTCTGTTAATTGCGTAATATTTCCTTCCCTATTTTTTCCAAAATGATGGTCATATCCAATGATTAATTTCGAAATATTAAGCTTGTTTACTAAGGTATCTCTTACAAATTCTAATGCGGTTGTTTTTGAAAAAGCTTTGCTAAAAGGGTGAATAATTAAATAATCTAAACCTGTTTTTTCTAGAAGAGCAGAACGCTCATGAATGGTATTGATCATTTCAATTTTGGCGTCTTTCTGCAAAACCATCCTTGGGTGTGGAAAAAAAGTAAGCAACACGGATTTCTTACCTGCTTGTTTAGCTTCAAAAACCAGTTTTTCTAGTATCTTTTGATGACCAAAATGAACCCCGTCAAAAGTGCCGATAGTTACAAAAGTCTTTTCTTCTGTAAAAAAATTAGAAATGTTTTGAAAGGTATTCAAAAAAGTAAAATTAATGATCTCGGCAAAGGTACGATAACTATTGGTTTTTTTAAAAATCACGATAAGCTTTTGTGCTTTTTGATATCGTAAAAAAGGGACCAAATATTAGGAAAAATATAAAAATTAATGTTAAATATTCAATTATTGAAAAAAAATTGTATTTTGCATTATCGTTAACAAATTAATTTATATTATGATAAAAAAAATGTTATTATTCGCGTTCTTGGTCTTTGGCAGTGCAACAATGCTTGCACAAACCATAATTACAGGAACAGTTAAAGACGCAAAAACAGGCGAAACTTTGCCTGGAGCGAACATTAAAGTGGAAAGAAAAGCCGTAGGGACGAACACTGATTTTGACGGAAAATTTACGTTAAACGTCTCAGATGTTCCACCATTTGTCTTAGAGATTTCGGTCTTAGGGTATAAAACTGAAAAAGTAGAAGTCAAGAAGAATAATCAGAATATTGCTGTTTTGTTGTCAGAAAATGAAACATTTCTTGATGAAATTATAGTTTCTGCATCTCGAACTCCAGAACGAATAATGGAGTCTCCAGTTACAGTAGAGCGCTTAGACGCCAGAGCTATTAAAAACACATCTTCTCCCTCCTTTTACGACGGATTAGAAAATTTAAAAGGAGTCGATATTAATTCGAATAGTTTGACTTTTAAGTCTGTAAATACGCGTGGTTTTGCAACTTTTGCAAACGAACGTTTTATGCAATTGGTAGACGGAATGGATAATTCTGCTCCAGGGTTGAACTTTGCAGTCGGTAATTTATTAGGAATATCTGAGTTAGACGTGAAATCTGTAGAGATTTTACCAGGAGCTTCTTCCGCTTTGTATGGCGCAAACGCCTTCAATGGAATTATGTTTATGAGGAGTAAAAGTGCTTTTGATGACCAAGGAGTTAGCTTTTCATTGAAATCAGGGATTACAAGTCAGAAAGCTGCTGGGGATAATGAGTTCAAAGATTTAAATATAAGAATGGCTTATGTTTTTTCAAATTATTTTGCTGCGAAAGCGACTTTATCATATTTAAAAGGTACAGATTGGTACGCTACGGACTACAGAGATGAAGTGGATGCCAGCTCAACGAGTCACTTTAACAACACTGCCTATAACGGACTGAACGTTTATGGAGATGAGGTTGGGACTATCTTAGATTTCGACGCAATTTCAGGAGCACCAGTGGGTACTTTTGGAGCGACGAGAGTAACAAGAACAGGATATACAGATACCGATTTCATGAACAACGAGGCGAAGAGTGTTAAGTTTGGAGCCTCTTTAAATTATCGTCCACTTGGAGATGACAGGGTTGAGGTTATTTTCAATTCTAAATTTGGTACAGGAAATACAATCTATCAAGGACAAAATAGGTACAACATTAAGAACTTTACTTTGGCACAGCACAGGTTAGAAGTAAAAGGTAAAAACTTTTTTGTAAGAGCATATACAACGGCAGAAGATGCTGGTGACTCTTATGATACTCGTTTTGCTGCAATTAATGTGAATAGAATGTGGAGTACAGATTCAAATTGGTTTACGGAATATGCAGGTGCATATTTAGGAGCTGCAGCTTCTTTTGGAGTTCCTGGAATGAATCATGACGCGGCAAGAGCCTTTGCTGATAGAGCTCGTTTGAGTCCAGGGTCACCAGAATTTAATGCGGCGAAAGAAATTGTTGTGAATGATCCAAATTTGTTGACTGGTGCTAAGTTTCAAGATCAAACAAAATTGTATCACGGAGACGCGAACCTAAATTTAAGAGATTATATTAATTTTGCAGAGATACAAATAGGTGGGTCTATGAGGGAATACAGGTTAAACTCTCAAGGAACTATTTTTACAGATTATGATGGACCAATTTCGTATACGGAGGCAGGTGCTTATATTCAAGGTCAAAAAAGAATGTTGGATGATCGATTAAAAGTAACTGCTTCTGCAAGATATGACAAAGCAATTAACTTTAAAGGAAACGTTTCTCCAAGAATTTCTTTATCATATGCAGTTGGAGAGGACAAGAGACATAATTTTAGAGCTTCTCTTCAAACAGGTTTTAGAAATCCAACGGCCCAAGATCAATATATTGGTTTAGATGCAGGTTCAGGGATTTTAGTAGGTACTGCTCCCGATAATATTGAAAGATATAGATCTTTACCATATGAATTAGGGATCAATCCTGCGTTAGCTGGATATATTAATGCAGTTGCAGGCACTACAATTGGCGCTACGCAAGTGTTAACAGGAGATATGGCGTATAATAATTCTTGGACAGTTAGCTCTTTACAAGCGTTTGCTGCTAGTAGAAATCCAGCAGATTTAAAGAAATCCAATATTGATTTTGTGGCACCAGAATACGTAACCGCTTATGATATTGGCTATAGAGGTGTGCTCGCTGGAGTTACAATTGATATAAATGCATATTACAACAAGTATGAGGACTTTATAGCAAGCAAAAATGCAGCAGCACCATTATATGGAAACGTAAATTTTTCTGATGCTGTAGATTTAGGCCCAGCAACAGGAGGTGCTCAAGGAATAACGCCACTTGCTTTAATTGCAGTAGCTAACGGAGATTACAAAGGAATCGCTTTTGATTCAAACTCGGACTCTGATATTAGTTCTTATGGTTTAGGAATAGGACTTTCTAAAAAAGTAATGAATGGTTTTGATCTAGGGTTCAATTATTCTTTTGCTAAATTTGAAGAAGCAGGAGGAACAGATCCAGATTTTGAGGCAGGATTTAACACACCAGAGCATAAAATAAAAGTGCAGTTTGGAAAAACAGATCTCTTTGAAAATTTTGGTTTTAATGTAAACTATAGATGGCAAGATGAGTTTCTATGGCAATCTTCTTTCTACGATGGAATGGTAGATGCAAGATCAGTAGTAGATGCTCAAATAAATTATACAATTCCAAGCTTAAGTTCTGTGATTAAGCTAGGGGGTGCTAATTTAGGCGGAAAAGAATACTTTAGTGCACCCGGTGTTGGAGCTACAGGTTCTCAATTTTATCTATCTTGGACAATTGGTAACTAAATACTCTGTAATTTTAGAATAAAAAAAGGTTGCGCAATTTGCGCAACCTTTTTTTATTACTACTATTTTTTTAAGTTTTAAGAAAGCATGCGCACCGCTCTTTTTACGCCGCTTACTAAAATATCTATTTCTTCTTTTGTATTGTAAAAAGAGAAAGATGCTCTTACAGTTCCTGGAATTTGGTAAAAATCCATGATAGGTTGCGCGCAGTGATGCCCTGTTCTTACCGCTATGCCAAGCTTGTCTAAAATAGCTCCAATATCATAGGGGTGAATTTCACCGACGTTAAAAGAGATTACAGCTGTTTTTTTAGTGGTAGTTCCGTAGATCTTAAGCCCTTCAATTTTTAACAATTCTGCGGTACCATATGTTAGCAATTCATGCTCATATTTTGCAATATTGTCAAAGCCTACAGCGTTCATATAATCCAAACCAGCACCAAAAGCAATACCTCCACAAATATTCGGAGTTCCAGCTTCAAACTTGTGAGGTAATCCAGCGTAGGTTGTTTTTTTAAACGAAACGGTAGCAATCATCTCACCACCTCCTTGATATGGCGGTAATTTTTGTAACCATTCTTCTTTTCCATACAACAAACCAACTCCAGTTGGACCACATAATTTGTGAGCTGATGCCACGTAAAAATCTGCATCTAATGCTTGTACATCTGGTTTTATATGAGGTGTTGCTTGTGCACCATCCACCATTACAGCGGCATTGAACTCGTGTGCTTTTTTAATAATTTCTTCAATAGGGTTTAAAGTCCCAAGGGCATTAGAGACATGATTACAAAAAACTAACTTTGTTTTTTCATTGACTAATGCATGATAGGTATCCATATCTAAAGAACCATCCTCAAACATTGGGATTACTTTTAAAATTGCCCCTGTTTTTTCACACATCATTTGCCAAGGAACAATATTAGAGTGGTGCTCTAGCGCAGAAACGATTACTTCATCTCCTTTTTTTATTAAGGATGTAAAGCCAGCAGCTACAATGTTAATACTATGAGTAGTACCTGCGGTTAAAATAATTTCATAAGCTTCTTTTGCATTAAAATGCTTTTGGACCTTAATCCTTGCTTCTTCATATTTGTCAGTGGCCTCTTGGCTTAAAGTGTGCACACCTCTGTGGATGTTAGAGTTGTAATTGCTGTAGTAATCTACAATCGTATCAATCACCGCCTGCGGTGTTTGAGAGGTTGCAGCATTGTCAAAATATACTAGTGGCTTTCCGTGCACTGTCCTTTTCAAAATAGGAAAGTCTTCACGGATTTTATCAACATTAATCATATACATTATATTTAAATACAAAGATAAAGCAAGAAGACTTAAAGTTTTCACAAACTGAAGATGATTTCCTTATTTTTACATCAATAAATGATATTCCCTATGAAAATAATGAAACGATTTTTACTGATTACAGTAGTAGCTATTTTAATTTTAGTGATTTATAACTATCCGAAATTGAATATTTTAGCTGGTTATTCAGCAAAAAATACAGCATCCTCTATTTTTATTGGAGGTAGATCTTTAATTTTTACGGATACTACAGATAATAATTTTTCACCGGTAGACTTGGCCACTGATAAAGTTGACTTTGAAAGTAAGGTTGCGAGCTCCTCTGCGTTTGGTCTTTTAACGAGAAGGGCTATTTATAGGGAAGGATTAGGTGCTGTATTAACTTTAAATAAAAGTGATGAAAATGCCTCTTACTTGATTCCTAAAAGAACTGCGGTAGACCATAACATTTCTTTTCCGTTTGGAAATGCAGCGCAAAAAGATACGGTATTTAAAAATATAGACTATGAAAAATTGAAGCAGACGGTGAGTTCAATTTTTGGGGTAGATCAATCAAGAGCAGTTCTGGTGTTGTATAAAGATCAAATTATCGCAGAGAAATACGCGGATGGTTTTGATAAAGAGTCTCGTCTTTTGGGATGGTCTATGACAAAAAGTGTAATGAGCACCGTTTTCGGAGTTTTACAGCATCAAAATAAGATAAACATATCGAACAGAGCACCTATTGCTTCGTGGCAAAAAGATGTACGCAAGAATATTACAATTCATAATTTATTGCAAATGAACTCGGGCTTGGAATGGGACGAAAATTATGACGAAATTTCTGATGCTACAAAAATGTTGTTCTTAGAAAGAGACATGACCAAGATGCAAGAGGAGAAACCACTTACCGGCACAACAAATGCTTCTTGGAATTATTCTTCGGGGACTTCGAACTTATTGTCTAAAATTTTAAGAAAGCAGTTTGTTTCGCATCAGGCGTATTTAGACTTTTGGTATTCTGATTTTATCGATAAAATTGGAATGAATTCTATGGTTGTAGAGGCAGACTTGTCAGGCAATTATGTGGCTTCTTCTTATGCGTGGGCAACAGCTAGAGATTGGGCAAAATTTGGGTTGCTATATCTACACAATGGAAGTTGGAATGGTGAGCAGCTTTTTACGAAAGATTGGGTAACCTATATCACGACTCCTACCCCAGGTTCTAACGGAACGTATGGTGCTCAGTTTTGGTTAAATTCGCAGCAGCAGTTAAAAGATGTTCCAAAAAACATGTATTTTGCAGACGGCTATCAGGGGCAGCGCGTATATGTTTTACCAGATCAGGATGTGGTAGTCGTTCGTTTTGGATTGGCAGGTTTTGAGGAAAATAGATTCTTAAAGGGTATTCTTGAAAGTATTCAATAAAAAAACCACGCAAGGAAGCGTGGTTTGTACTGAATGTCCAAAGAAGCTATTTTGTTATAGTTCGAATCCCATTTTTACATTTAGTTTGTTTGCAATAATTTTAGCGATGCGTTGTTTTACCTCCGGTATTTTCACACTTTCTAAAACGGTATTGGCAAAGGCGAACATCAACAGTGCTTTTCCTTCTTTTTCAGGAATACCCCGCTGTTGCATGTAAAATAAGGCCTCATCATCTAATTGACCAATTGTACATCCGTGAGAACATTTTACGTCATCAGCAAAAATTTCAAGCTGAGGTTTTGCATTGATTGTTGCACGATCACTTACCAAAATATTGTTATTTTTCTGGTATGCATTTGTTTTTTGAGCCTCTTTATTTACAATTACTTTTCCATTAAAAACACCTGTAGAACGTTCGTCAAAAATACCTTTGTAGTCTTGGTGACTTTCGCAGTTTGGCTCAATGTGTTGTACCATGGTGTGGTGATCTACATGTTGTTTTCCTTCAATAATAGTAATTCCTTTTAAAATTGAATCAATGTGCTCCCCTCTTTGATAAAAGTTTAAATTGTTTCTAGTGATATTTCCTCCGAAAGAGAAAGTATGCACAGAAACAACACTGTTTGATTTTTGTTCGATGTAAGAATTATCTATTAATGAAGCTGTTTTGTGGTCATTCTGAATCTTATAAATGTCTACCGTAGCATCTTTTGCAGCAAAAATTTCAGTAACTGCATTTGTCAAAACAGGGTTTGACGTTAAACTTTGGTGACGTTCTATAATCTGAACATGTGCATTTTGTTCGACTACAATCAAGTTTCTTGGTTGCAGCATGGTTGCAGCTTCAGAACCAGTAGTAAAGTTGATAATTTGGATAGGCTTTTCTACCTCTACATTTCTAGGAATATAGATGTAAGCCCCTTCATTTGCAAATGCAGTGTTTAAAGACGTTAAATTGTCTTTTCTCGCTATTTTATTGAAGTAGTTTTCAATAACAGCCTTGTATTTTGGTTTTGCTAATGCTGAAGACATTAAGCAAACATCAAAAGTATCGTGTGTAGTTTCCGAAAGAAAAGAACTGTATTTTCCATCAATAAAAACGAGCTTGTAGGTATCTATATCGTGTATAAAATACTTTTGTACGTCTGCTAATTGAATTGAATTTTCTTTGTTAGGAAATAGACTGTAGTCTTGCTTTAAAATTGAGTTTAAAGAAGTGTATTTCCAAGCTTCTAGTTTTTTCGTAGGAAAACCTAAACCTTCAAAATTTTGAAAGGCTTTTGAACGGATTTCATGTATATCAGAACTTGTATCTATATCGTTTTCAAACGCTACGTATGATGCTATTAATTTATCTTTTAATTCCATTTTTTTTGTTTTAAAGTTTAAAATCGCAAGTTTTGAAAGTTTGCTTTTACGCAGCTTTATCACTGGTTCAATTGTTAAACTTCTTTACTGAACTAACTCTTCTTTAATCCAATCATATCCTTTTGCTTCTAATTCAAGCGCTAGAGAGGCATCACCAGTTTTTACGATTTTTCCATCGTATAAAACATGTACAAAATCTGGTACAATATATTCCAGTAATCGTTGATAATGCGTGATTACTATTACTGCATTGTCTTTAGACTTTAGTTTGTTAACGCCGTTTGCAACAATACGCAAAGCATCAATATCCAAACCAGAATCAGTTTCGTCAAGAATTGCTAGTTTTGGTTCTAGCATGGCCATTTGAAATATTTCGTTACGTTTTTTTTCTCCTCCAGAAAAACCTTCGTTTAGAGAACGGGACAAGAATTTACGATCTATTTCTAATAATTCAGATTTCTCACGAATCATTTTTAACATCTCTTTTGCAGGCATATCTTCTAAGCCTTTTGCTTTACGAGTTTGGTTAATCGCTGTTTTTATAAAGTTAGTTACAGAAACTCCAGGAATTTCTACAGGGTATTGGAAAGATAAAAACACGCCATTATGTGCTCTTTCCTCAGGAGCCAGTTCGCTTAAATCTTCGCCATTTAACTCAATAGTTCCAGATGAAATTTCGTAATCATCTTTACCAGCAATAATATTTGCTAAAGTACTTTTTCCAGCACCGTTAGGTCCCATAATTGCGTGAACTTCACCAGCTTTTACTTCTAAATTTAATCCTTTTAAGATTAATTTATTATCTATACTTGCTTGTAAATTTTCTATTTTTAACATTGTCTTTTGCTATTTTCTCTTCGTTTTTACGCGATTCGCTTTTAATATTCTATCTACTTTTTCTTTGTTGGCTCAGCAATTATACAGTTAAAATTCTAGGAACTTTATCCAACACTTCCTTCTAAACTAATTTCCAATAGTTTTTGAGCTTCTACAGCAAACTCCATCGGTAAATTATTTAAAACCTCTTTACTAAATCCGTTTACAATTAACGCAATTGCTTTTTCAGTGTCAATTCCACGTTGATTACAGTAAAATAGCTGCTCTTCTCCAATTTTACTGGTAGTTGCCTCATGTTCTATTTGTGCTGTTTTATTCTTCACTTCGATATAAGGGAAAGTATGTGCGCCACAATCATTTCCCATTAGTAAGGAATCACATTGAGAGAAATTACGTGCGTTTTCTGCTCTTGGACTTATTTGTACCAATCCTCGATATGAGTTTTGTGATTTTCCTGCAGAAATTCCTTTAGAAATAATGGTAGATCTAGTGTTTTTTCCTAAATGAATCATTTTTGTTCCAGTATCTGCTTGCTGATGATTGTTTGTTACTGCAATTGAGTAAAATTCACCCACAGAGTTATTTCCTTTTAAAATACAAGAAGGATACTTCCAAGTAATAGCAGAGCCCGTTTCTACTTGTGTCCATGAAACCTTTGCATTGGTTTCACAAAGAGCTCTCTTAGTTACAAAATTGTAAACACCACCTTTTCCTTCTTTATTTCCAGGATACCAGTTTTGTACGGTAGAATATTTAATTTCTGCATCATCCATTGCAATTAATTCTACAACGGCTGCGTGCAACTGATTTTCATCTCTACTTGGTGCGGTACAACCTTCCAAATATGACACATAACTTCCTTTGTCTGCAACTACTAAAGTTCTTTCAAACTGTCCTGTTCCACCTTCATTAATTCTAAAATAAGTAGATAATTCCATTGGACATCGCACTCCTTTTGGAATGTAACAAAAAGATCCATCGGAGAAGACCGCTGAATTTAATGCTGCGTAAAAGTTGTCTGTGGTAGGTATTACCGTTCCTAAATATTTTCTTACTAGTTCTGGGTGTTCTTGAATTGCTTCAGAAATTGGCATAAAAATAATACCTTTTTCACCCAAAGATTTCTTAAATGTAGTCGCAACAGAAACAGAGTCTATTACAATGTCTACGGCAACATTTGCTAATTTTTTCTGTTCATCTAAGGAAATACCTAAACGTTTAAACGTATCCAATAATTCTGGATCTACCTCGTCTAAAGAGTTTAACTTTGGTTTTGCTTTTGGCGCTGAATAATAGGCGATCTCTTGAAATTTTGGTTTTTCATAGTGAACATTGGCCCATTCTGGCTCTTTCATTGTTTTCCAAACGCGGTACGCTTCCAAACGCCAGTCAGTCATCCAGTCTGGCTCATTTTTTTTCTTAGAAATTGCAATAACAACTTCTTCGCTTAGCCCTTTTGCAAAGGTTTCGCTTTCTATTTCTGTGTAAAAACCATACTTATATTCTTTGGTTTTTAATTCTTGCTCTAAATCGTCTTCGGTATATTTTGACATCTTTTTCTAAATTTTAAAGTGAAAATGATTCTCCACAACCACAAGTTCTGCTTGCGTTTGGGTTATTAAAAACAAAACCTTTTCCGTTTAATCCTCCGGAATACTCTAAGGTTGTTCCAACTAAATATAAAAAACTTTTTTTGTCGATAATAATTTTTACGTCATTCTCTTCAAAAACTTTATCGTTTTCTTCTTTTTTATTGTCGAAAGTTAAATCGTAAGATAGGCCTGAACAGCCGCCACTCTTTACGCCAACTCTAACATAATCTGTAGCTGCGTTAAAGCCATCGTCAGTCATCAACTCTACGACCTTCTTCTTCGCTATGTCTGAAACTTTTATCATATGATTAAGTAGATTAAAACTAAATTGTTTACAAATATACAATATAAGTAGATGAAAAACGAAGAACCCTCATTACGAAACACAATATGTCAATTGGTTTTATTGATCACTTTTTAAAGTCAGGATTTTGCACAAATTCAGAGTCTGATAAGCTCCGTAAAAAGGCTTTTAAGTTTGTTTTTTCCTGAGGAGATAATTGAACGCCTCCCTCGTTCACTTGTTTCATAAGCGGGTCTATTGTAAGCGATTTTTTCAGGCCTTCAGAATAATGATTGATCACTTCTTCTAAGGTTGCAAATCTACCGTCATGCATGTAGGGTGCTGTAAAATTTAAATTGCGAATAGAGGGTGTTTTAAATTTTCCATTGTCATTAGGATCTCCTGTAACAGCTCCCAGGCCAAGATCACTAAAATGAGTATCTAAGCCGTTATTGTGAAATTTATTATCTGTCCAAAGTGGGTTATTATTACTTCCATGGCAATGAAAACAGTCTCCTTTTGATTCGTCCATGAAAACGTCGAATCCATTTTGTTCTTCTATTGTTAGCGTTGTTTCGCCACGTACATATTTATCGAATTTAGCATTGCCAGAGATCAGTGTTCTTTCAAATTGTGCAATGGCTTTTGTAATTAAAGTAGAATCAATTTTTGAGGAGCCAAACGCGTTAAGAAAAAGATCTTTGTATATCGCATTATTTTCCAATTTTTCTCCAATATTTTGCCAGTTTGAATGCAATTCTATCGGGTTTGAAACAGGTTCTAAAGCTTGTCTTTCAAGGCCGAATTCTTTTCCGTCCCAAGCAAAGCGTTCATCAAAATTCCAAGCTAAATTAAATAAAGGCATGGCATTTCTCGATCCTAAATTACCTTCAATTCCCGTGCTAAACGGCTGTTGGTCTGTAAATGATTTTTGTGGATTGTGACAAGAAGCACAAGATTGTGTTTCGTCTCCAGACAAAATGGGGTCAAAAAATAACTTTTTACCTAAGGCAACTCCTTCAATGGTTAATGGATTGTCTGCTGGAATTATTGGTGGAATTAATTTGTCTGAAAAAAGGGTTGGAATTTTTAAACGATACGGAGTGGGCGCGTAGCGTTCGTCTTCTTTTGATGTGCAGTGCATCAAAAGGAAAAAACAGGAGAGGAATACATATTTTTGTACCATTTTTAAGTTTTTGGTGTTAGTTTACGATACCCAAAGAAAACACCGTTTTTCCATTGTCTCGCATTATTTTTTGCGCTTGAAAATTTGGCATTAAAACAGTGTTTAGTTCGTTTAAGTTCCAAGTATTTGGATTTTTAAACCATTCTGCTAAGTTCATTTTTATTTCAATCTTGGCATTATTTGTAATAAGTACAGAACCTAAATCTACTTCAAACGAAGTATCTTCAAATTTTAAATTGTCAGGGTCAGTATTGTCAACAGCTCTAATGGCGTGGTAATTAAAGCCAAGTGCGTCGTTGTTATCGTTCCGGTATTTTCCATCAAACTGCATGTAATGGTAACCACCGCCTAGCATTGTAGGAACCCCAAAACTTACAGAATTTAAATCTTTGTAAATTCCATCTGTATTGTCTTGATCGGAAAAACCAAATCTAAAAGTGAGGTGGTATCGATTTTCGGCAAGTCCGGAAATAGAGAGGGAAGTACCCGTGTTTTCATGAAAATTTATCAAATGATAGTTTTTGAAATCAGTCAGACTCAGGTCGGAAATAAGATAACGCAATTTTTCAACACTTATATTTTCACCATTTTCTGTCGTGAATTTCAATTGGTTGAGGTCTTGATTGGAAAGAACCTTGCCGTTCCAATGGTGAGTGAAATTAACGACCACACTGATATCCTCTTCTTTAGGGCTACAAGACGAAAAAAGAAGCATTAAGAAACATAAAAAAGCAATGTTGTTTTTCATTTAAGTTGAAGTATTAAGGCATCTGTAAATCCTTTGTTTTCAGAAATATCTTGATCGGAACTGCTACTCTCTCCAACAGCGATAATCGATTTATTGTTGAGTTCTACAACATCATATAAAAAGTCTATTTCGGAACCGCCAATTGTTTTTTGCCATAAAAGATTTCCGTTTTCATCAATTTTTAAAATGAGGGCATCATTCTGACCTTTATTTTCAAAGCGATTGTCTAAACTTCGGGAACTTCCTGCAATTAAAAAACCAGGGTCTTGTGTTTTAAAAATAGCGCGTCCAACATCAAAATTGGACCCTCCAATTGTTTTTTCCCAAATTGCGTTTCCTTCTGCCGAAAATTTTACAATCCAAATATCTGCAGCACCGTAATTTAGTGCAACATCAACGTCTGAGCTTCTGGTATCTCCAACAACAATGAAGTTGCCATCGCTGGTTGCTGTAATTGCATAGGCTTGGTCAATTGCAGACCCTCCAAAACTTTTTTCTAAAAGCAAATTTCCTATTGGACTTATTTTTGTTACCCAAAAATCGTAACTTCCTTTATTGTTAGAAATATTAAAGTCGTTGCTGTCTGAAGAGCCAGCAATTATAAAATTATGATCGTCAGTTTCTATGACGCCTGCTGGGATTTCTGTAAACGATCCACCAAAAAACCGACGCCATTCTAAGGTGCCCACATGGTTTGTTTTTATTGCCCAATAATCTCCACCTGCATGCTGTATTGCTGTAGATTTTGCATTTCCTTGGCCGCCAGAACTAGAGACATCTAGCACACCAGTAATTAGAAAACCACCGTCTTTCGTTTCTAGCAAAGCAGTTCCAAAATCTGCGCCAGAAAAGCCGAAGGTTTTTTCCCAGAGAAGATTTCCTTCAGTAGAGATTTTTAACAACCAAAAGTCTTTATTTCCAGCATTTTCTGAAACGTTGCTGTCTGAACTTTTACGGTACCCCAAGACTGCGAAATTACCATCTAGCGTCTGTATCACATCTGCCGCTCTATCGTCCTCTGTGCCTCCAAAAGTTTTTTGCCACTCTAAAGTGTTTTCCGAAGAAAATTTTGAGACTAGAAAATCAAAAGAGGCGTTTGTTTTTGCAGTCATATCAAAGTCGTTACTTTGCGTAAAACCAGCGACAATATATCCACCGTCTGTGGTCTTTGTCACAGATGAAAGAGCTTCGTTTTTAGAGCCTCCAAAAGTTTTTACAAGAGAAACATTGGCACCAACTTGGATAATTTCAGGAATTTCAAACACGTCTTTTTTTGAGCAACTGCTTAAAAAAGCTAAGGTAAATATGAGCACATATTGTTTCATTTGTAGTGCGTAATTATTTTTTTCTAATTATAAAAAAACCATTATTAATGTCGCTAATGATAATATTACCACTTGGGAAATATGGATAGACGTTCCAAACACCATTAAAATTTGCATTATTATTTTCGGGGTACGTGTCAAAAAAACCAACTTCTGAAAATACTTTGTTTGCAACGTTGGATACATCAATCATTCGCACACCCGCCGTATAATTGGCTTGGTAATAAATATTGTCTTTTACATATCCGTTGTGATCTATGGCATTTGTACTTCCAAGGTAATCAAAATGATAAACAGGAGTGTCCAAATCGGTAAAGTCGAAAATAATAGATCGGGTTTTGTTTCCCACTTGCAATTCATCCAGTTCATCTCCGAGAATAAAATATTTTAAATCTTCAGTAAACCAGCCTTGATGCGCATATTTTACATTGGCGTAACTTATGGTAGAAATTATTATCGGATTTTTTTTATCACTAACATCTGCAAGTACTACCTCGTTTTCATTACTGCCAATTAAGATTTCTTTTCCGGTGTATGCTTTATCTGGACCAGTGTATATAAGTACTTGTGCATCGTGTGAATATCCCCCTTCGCGAAATCCTCCCTCAATTATCGGGTTTAAAGGGTTTTTAATATTTATAAATATAGGACCACCGCCAAAGGTTGAGTTTCTAGCAGCTCCAACAATGTATGCGTAGCCACTATCTTCGTTAATTATAATATTATGAGCGCTTCCAAATTCGGTGAAATGGGTATCTGCTGTAAAATTTACTGGAGTGTTTGAAACATCTCTTAAGCGTTTCAGGTCAAAAACTTGCATACCATGGTTTCTAGCTTCACTTACAATAAATGCGTGAGAATTAAATACTTTTACATCTCTCCAAGCACTATTTACTGTGGCCGTTTTTAAAATACCTAAAATTACAGTGTTTGAAGTATCTGTAATATCAATAAATACAATGCCTTTGTTGGTGCCCATTAAGGCATATTCTTTGTTCGTTTCTTTATCTGTCCATCCCCAAGAATCATTGCCCTCAGTGCCAGGGCCTGCTAATTCTGCTAAGCTGTAATGGTTTAGTAAATCATAGTCATTGCAAGGGTACTCTCCTGCAAATCCGTTTTCACAAGCAGCAATAGGGACGTAAGTTGGCTGAGAGTGTATACTTAAAGTATCATTGTTATTGCTGCAATTAAGAATAATTAAGCAGCAGCAAAATAAAATTGTCTTTTTAAACATCAGAATAAATTTATTCAAAAATACCAAATTAAAAACGAAGTATTCACAGCGAGATCTTTAAGTGGTTTTGTCTTTTTTAGCCGTGTCCATTAAGTTTTTGTAAACTTTTTTTTGATTTCTCCCGCTTTAAAAAGCGAAGTCATATAGGTTGTTTATTCTCAAATACCCGGTTGTGATAGGTCTTTATGTTTGTTAGTACTGATATAAGTAACCTTGATATTAAATACTTAGCAGTGTAAGTGCATTCTCCAATATTATTTATATTTTTTGAGAGTAGCAAAAGTATTGGTTGTGCTAAGAATAGAAAAGGAAGCGAATTTTCTACACATAAATTAGGGTTTTTCACAGAACGCATAAAAAAACGTTCGGTGAGATACATCTCTGCGAAATCTATTCTGTAACCTTCAAGAATGTGCTTATATTTGCAACATGTTAGAAGATAAAAACACACAAAAAACATCCTTAGCGGATCTTGGCGAATTTGGTTTGATAAATCATATTACACAATATTTTAATATTGAAAATAGCTCTACAATCAAAGCAATTGGAGATGATGCTGCAGTTTTAGGGGCTTCCGAAAAACAAACACTAGTTACTACAGATTTGTTGATTGAAGGAGTGCATTTTAATCTAGGCTATATGCCGTTGAAGCATTTAGGGTATAAAGCAGTGATGGTAAACTTGTCTGATGTGTACGCAATGAATGGTGTTGCAGAGCAAATTACAGTTTCAATTGCGGTTTCTAATCGTTTTTCTTTGGAGGCAATTGAAGAATTATACGCAGGAATTCAATTGGCTTGTGAAACCTATAAAGTTGATTTAGTTGGGGGAGATACAACTTCTTCTACGAAAGGAATGTTAATTTCTATTACGGCAATTGGAAAAGTAGAGAAAGAAGACATTGTATACAGAAGTGGTGCAAAAGAAACAGACTTAGTGGTTGTCTCTGGAGATTTAGGAGCTGCATATTTAGGATTACAAGTTCTAGAAAGAGAAAAACAAGTTTTTCAGGTAGATCCTAATAACCAACCAGATCTTGAAAATTATACTTATTTAATAGAGCGTCAGTTAAAACCAGAAGCAAGAAAAGATGTTGCAAGTTTGCTAAAGGGGATGGAAATAAAAGCTACATCAATGATTGATATTTCTGACGGACTTTCGTCAGAGCTTATGCATATCTGTTCGCAATCTAAAGTTGGATGTAAAATTTATGAGGAGAAATTACCATTAGATCCGCAAGTAATTTCTGCTTGTGAAGAATTTGAGTTAGATTCTACGATGGTTGCTTTAAGTGGTGGTGAAGACTATGAATTGCTTTTTACAGTGGCAATTGCAGATTTTGATAAAATTAAAGGAAATCCTAATTTTTCTGTTATTGGTCATATAACAGCAGAAAGTCAAGGGTTAAATTTGGTTACGAGAGCAGGTCAAGAAATTGAATTAAAAGCACAGGGCTGGAATACAAAAAGAGAGCAGTAAAAACACGAAAATTTAACACCTATACCAACTTTTTTTAATGAAATCTTTGCGCTTAATACTCTCCAAAGCAACTTATTTTGCGCCTTCTTGGGTTTTTTTATCCATTAACATTCTTATTGGAACTTGGGTTCTATACCTGCCCTATATCAAAGCGAAATTTGATTTAAATGACGCCGAGATTGGTTTTTCGTTGTTTTTTGTTGCGCTAGGCCTGTTAATTTCACTTCCATTTGTGCCAGTAACCAATAGAAAAATAGGGGTTGGAAAATCAACAAAAATTGGCATTATTTTACTTGCGATCGCCTATAATTTGCCATTAATTGCCCCTACGTATGTGTTTCTTTGTGGTGCCTTATTTTGTGTGGGTGTTTTTTCAGGATTTACAAGTACTTCTTTAAATACCTTAACTGCAGTTATAGAGCGGAAAGAAGCACAAAACTTTATGTCTGCTGCACACGGTTTTTTTAGTTTGGGTGGTTTTATTGGAGCAGGTATTGGGAGTATATACATTAGCCAGTTTTCGAACCCATACATACATATGTTAGGAGTGTCTTCTTTTATTATTCTTACCACCTTTTTTTTAGCTAAAAATTATGAAAAAGTAAAAGGGGCGGATGCAGAGAAACTGAAGAATGACCTTGGATTTTTAAAAACGATAAAACCCTTATTAGTGATTTCTGTAATTGCCTTTATTATTATGTTTAATGAAGGTGCTGTAGAGCATTGGAGTAATTTATTTCTTTTTGAGATTGTGAAGGTTTCAGAAAGTAAGGCGGGTCTTGGTTTTATTATCTTTTCTTTAACGATGACTATTGGAAGGTTTCTTGGAGACGGTCTTAGCAACAAAATAGGGTCCATGAAAACGATTATTTACGGGTGTGTAGTGGCACTTATCTCCTATATGTTCGTGGTATCAGCAAACTTATATCTAACGGTGTTAGGATTTGGATTCCTCGGATTTGGATTGTCAGTAATTGTTCCAGAGATATATAGAGTGGCAGGTAAAACAAAAGATTTAGAAACTTCACTTGCAATTTCTATTGTTTCGGGAATTGGCTTTGTTGGGTTTTTAGTAGGCCCCGTCATCTTAGGTACAATTTCAACATGGAGTTCCTTAGTGACGAGTTATGTTTTTTTAGCGGTGCTTATTTGTGTCGCTTTTTGCTTGGCTTTGTTGGTGTCAAGAAAGAGGGTTTAATTTTTTAAGTAATACATTTAACACGTTCTTATAAAGCTTTTTAGAGTTTCCACAAGGATTGCTGAATTTTCAATGTGACTCATGTGTCCATCAGGGAAAATGATGAACTTAGAATCCGTTTCTTTCGCTTCTAGCAGTGCTGTTTTAAAATCTAAAACAGGATCTTTTTCACTAATGATAAGTAGTTTTCTAAAACTATTTCCTTTCAATACGTGATTTCGGTTTGGGCGAATTCGCATTCCTTCTTGTGCTGCAATATATCCTTGAAGAGGTGTTTTTAAAGCTTCGGTTAAAGCTTCTTCAAGTGCTTCTCTAAAAAGGATTTTATTTTGTGCACTAAACAAATTGGTAAAAGACATGCGTATTATGTTTAAAAAGTTGTTTGGAATCATTTTGTTTGCTCGCAGTCGCAGTGCTTTGCGTTCATCATCGTCGGCATTAGACGTTGCGTTCATCAAACACAGACCTTTTATTTTTTGAGGGTATTTTTCAGCAAAAGCCAAGGCAACATATCCCCCCAAAGAATGCCCGATTAAAACATATTTCCGAATTTGTAAATGTTTTAAAACAGCTTCAATTGGTTCTGCAAATAAGTTCATAGAATGCACGTATCCTAGGCAGTCTGTTTTTCCATGTCCTAACAAATCAATTGCAATGACTCTATTTCTCTGGGAAATGATGGGAATTATATGCTTCCACATAGTGCTATTCTCTAAAAACCCATGCAGCAAAATAATGGCAGTTCCTTTTCCTTGATCAGAAAAAAAAATGTTAGCATTTTTAAAAGTAATTGATTTTTGCATCACACAAAAATATGTATATTTCTAATACTTAGACAAGAATTATTATGAACAAAAAAAAAGATATTTGGGTTGCAGGATTTGCATTATTTTCACTTTTTTTTGGTGCAGGAAACCTGATTTTACCACCAACATTAGGCCTTAAAGCTGGAATAGATTGGTGGATTGTGGTTTTGGGGTTTGCAGTAACAGCTGTTGTTATTCCAATTTTAGCAATTTTTGCACACGCAAAACTGCAGGGTACTTTATACGATTTTGGAAAAAAAGTGTCTCCTACTTTTAGCACGGTATTTTGTTTTTTAATCTACGGGATTGCAGTGGCAATTCCTTCTCCTAGAACTGCGGCGGTAACCCACGAAATGGCAATTCAGCCGTTTTTTGATACGCCTCCCATTTTAACAAGTATTTTTTATTTTCTTTTTGTCTTTTTATTTGCGATAAATCGTTCTAAAATTGTCAGTCTCATTGGTAGTTTTTTAACGCCAATCATTGTTTTTATTTTATTGGCAATTATAGGCCTTTCATTTTTTGTAGCACCAGCAAGTGTGGGCCTTTCTTCGTTTAAAAATCCATTTGTAGACGGTATTTTGGAAGGGTACCAGACTTTTGATGCCATTGCGGGTGTGGTGGTTGGCGCTGTAATTCTCATTTCGTTAAACTATCGCAACGATAGTACCTTTGATGCTAAAAAAGCTCTTATCAGGAAAGCTGGTTTTATTGCCGGAACGGGTCTTTTGCTCATCTACGGAGGTTTAATTTTAAGTGGTGCATTGTTCGCTTCAATATTTGCTCAAAACCCAACGCGAACAGAAGTGCTGTCTGGAATAAGTACGCAGACTTTAGGCTTTTTTGGAACCACCTTTTTAAGTATTTTAGTTTCGTTGGCCTGTTTTACGACGGCTGTGGGTATTGTTACAGGAACCGCTGATTACATGAAAGGAATTTGTAATAATTCTAAAAAAGCGTATATAATTACGGCGGCAGTTGCTGCTGTCATTGGAGTTGCTATCGGAAGTTATCAGGTAGCGGCCATTATTACATTGGCAGTTCCAGCGCTGATGTTTTTGTATCCGATCACCATCGTGCTAATTGTCTTGAATAATATTTCCGACCGCTATGCTTCAAAACTAGTTTTTAGGGGGGTTGTTTTGGTTACTTTTATTTTCAGTATTCCTGACTTTTTAGGGTTTATTGTTCCAGGAGAGAATTTAACAAGTATAAAAAATAGCATTCCTTTGGCAAATAGTAGTTTGGGGTGGGTGTTTCCAGCAATATTGGTGTTTATTTTGATTAACTTTGGAATCCGTAACAAGAAACAGAATGCATAAAAGCACATCGGAAACACCTTCGTTTTTAGCTTTTAATAACGGCTTTCAATACTATTAAATCACAGCAAACAAATAATGGCAGTTCAAGAGATTGTAAAATATACATTTAAAGAATCTTTTTCGTTAAGTATTGTAGACTTTGAAAAAGGCTGCATTATGCCGCATGAAAAGCAACAAAATGCATATACTATTTATTGGATTGAGAAAGGAAAAGGTGTTTATAACATCGATTTTGAACAGCACGCTTTTAGTGATAATGTCTTGTTTTTTTTATCTCCAGGTCAAGTCTTTACAGTGGATTCAGAACAGATAAGTACAGCTTATAAACTGACATTTCAAAAAGATTTTTACTGCATACAGACGCATGACAAAGAAGTAGCTTGCAATGGTGTGCTCTTTAATAATATTTACGAAACACCTTTTATAACACCTTGTGAAAAGGATGTTGTAAAATTGAATTTTATTTTAGAACAGCTTATTGAGGAGTTTCAGCAAAGCGAAACGGCCCAATACGATATGTTGCAGTCTTATCTCAAGCAATTTATGATTTGTGCAGTGCGTGTGAAGAAAGAGAAATATCCCACACGAGAAGACATAGAAACACGCCTTTTTAAGGACTTTAGTTTGTTGGTTGAACAAAATTTTAAAACGTTGCACACGGTAACGTCTTACGCAGATAGATTGGGGATTTCGCCAAAGTCAGTGGCCAAACATTTTCAAAAGTTAGGAGCAGTAAAGCCTTCTAGCTTTATAAAAAACCGCATTCTTTTAGAAGCAAAGCGTTTGCTTATTTATAGCGATAAATCGGTGAAAGAAATTGCTTTTGAACTTGGGTTCAATGATCCTGCTTATTTTACGCGTCTCTTTACTAAAGCAACTTTAAAATCCCCTTTGCAGTTTAAAAAGCAATATTAAAACGGGTAGATATACGGGTTTTTGTTTCGTAAGTTTTCAGTAGCTTTAAATTTTGTTAACTGCTGATAACTAAAACATTAATGCACCATGAAAGCATGTCCGAAATGTAAATCTCTCTCGAGGAAAAGGATGATAAGAAAAGGGTTTGCTAGACTAATACCAGGAGCAAAAGCGTATGCTTGCGATAAATGTAATACACGATATGCTTGGTTTCCTTACATCAATTGTTCTTTAAAAATGTAAAACTAGCGGCACAATTAATATTTGTGCCGTTAGTTTTTGTAGCATTCCTATTTAATTAAAAAGTCTGAAAATATCATTTCCGTTTGCAAAAAGTAATAGGGTTATTAATAGAACAAAGCCAACCACCTGCGCATATTCTAGAAACTTATCTCCTGGCTTTCTACCGGTAATCATTTCCCAAAGCGTAAAAACTACATGTCCACCGTCTAATGCTGGAATTGGTAATAAGTTCATAAAACCAAGTACAATTGATAAGAAGGCAGTAATGTTCCAGAAAGATTCTGCGCTCCATTCTTCAGGAAAAACACTTCCAATAGAGATAAAGCCACCCAGGCCTTTATAGGCTCCGGTGCTGGGGTTAAAGATCTTTTTTAATTGCTTTGCGTAATCAGTAAGGGTTTTCCAAGATTTATTTAAACCTGCAGGCACTGCCTCTGCAAACGAATATTCATTATCCGCTAATTTGTAATAGCCTAATTTCTCTAAATCACTAAAAGGTAATTGTAAAGTAGCAACACCTAATTTTCCGTCATCTGTAATTTTTACAAGAATTTCTTTTATTTTGTCACCTCTTTTTACGGTCACCTGAATCTCTTGATTTTTAAAGATATTCAATTGCGCCTTTGCTTCATCAAAATATTTTATTGCATTTCCATTGATCGCGACAACGATATCTTTTGTTTGTAAATCGGACCCCTTGTTTGGAGAGTCTTCAGAAACTGCAGCAATGACGAAAGGGTATCTCGGAGCTAAAAAAGCACCCGCTTCTTTTCCACGATCCATCAATTGGGAGATAAAATCTTCTGGAATTTCTTTGTCTATTACTTGGCCATCTCTTTCAATTTGATATCTATTTCCATTGATAAACTCTAAGGAAAGGCTTCCAAATTTTTTCACCTTTTCACCGTCAACGGTTAATACTTTGTCTCCAGTCTGTAAGCCTAAATTTTCTGCAAGCTTATTGGTAACCCAAATACCATCTTTTACATTTTCATTGGGTAAATAGCGCTCACCATAGACCCACATTAACATGACATAAATAAAGATTCCCAAAACGAAGTTTACAAAAACGCCACCAAGCATGATAATAAGCCTTTGCCAAGCTGGTTTTGAGCGAAACTCCCAAGGTTGTGGAGGTAAAGCCATTTGCTCAGTATCCATACTTTCATCGATCATTCCAGAGATTTTCACATAACCTCCTAAAGGAATCCAACCAATACCATATACGGTGTCTCCAATTTTTTTCTTAAATATTGAAAACTTATAATCGAAAAAGAGGTAGAATTTTTCTACTTTAATTTTAAATAATTTTGCAGGGATAAAGTGTCCCAGTTCGTGTAAAACAATGAGCAAAGATAAACTTAGTATAAACTGAGAAGCTTTTATTAATATTTCCATTCGAGGTCTAATCTTAATTAAAAAAGGAACAAATGTACAATTTTCAAGAGAGTTGTAAAAGAACTATTGTTCCTTGCTTTTTATTTTAACAAAGATTTTGGGTACGTATTATTTTTGTTTGCTTCTCTCGGGTATTATTAAGTCGTATTTTTGTAGAAAAAAGACGATTATGGAGTCAAAGTTCTTTAGAAAATCACTTCCCACATTTATTTTTTTAGTCATTTTTTCAGCGGTGGTCATCCCTATTTTTTACAATTTATTAAAAGTAGAGACCAAGTTGAAAGTATACAGTCCAGCAGATGTAAACCCGAGGTTGGTAGATTTTTCAGTGAAACACATTACAAAAGACCATACCATTGCAGATTTTAAACTAAGCAATCAGAACGGAGAAATTATTACGAATAAAACGTATGCCAATAAAATTTATGTCGCAGATTTCTTTTTTACACGCTGTCAAAGCATTTGTATTGCAATGGCCTATAATATGAGTGAATTGCAAGACTTTTATAAAAATGACGCCGATATCATGTTTCTTTCCCATTCTGTAACCCCTGTGATGGATAGTGTTTCTGTATTAAAGGACTATGCCGAGAGAAAGGGTGTTGTGGATGGCAAGTGGAATGTTACTACAGGGTCTAAAAAACATATTTATGAGTTGGCAAGGAAAAGTTATTTTGCGGTATTAGATGAAGGAAACGGGGATGAAGATGATTTTATTCATACAGAACAATTTGTGTTGGTAGACAAAGAGAGACGCATCCGTGGTTATTATGATGGTACTGAAAAAGAGGACATGGTAAAGTTGAAGAAAGATATTGCGTTGTTGAAGGATGAATATGCTTCTAAATAAGCTGTTTAGAATCATTCTAAATGATTATCTTTGGCCTTCAAAATAAAAAAAATTGAGCACAATTGCATCTTTACGTATTGGCGAAATGGGATATATTTCTGAAGAGTCTTTAGACGTGATTCCTTTAAAGTTGTTAGAAATGGGGTGTTTGCCAGGAGCGGAAGTGCGGCTGGTTCAGATAGCACCGCTAAAAGATCCTTTGTACATTTGTGTGAACGGAAGTCACTTGGCGATTAGGAAGGAAACTGCGGCACAAATAAAAATTCTAAAAGTAAATTTGTAATGTTTAAAAACAATATCAAAGTCGCTTTAATTGGAAACCCAAATACGGGGAAAACTTCACTCTTTAACCAATTAACTGGGCTAACTCAAAAAGTTGGCAATTACCCTGGAGTAACGGTAGATAAAAAAGAAGGTACCTGTAGACTTTCTGCAACACAAAACGCCATTATAACAGATTTACCTGGAACATATAGTATCAACCCTACTTCTGTAGACGAGAGCATTGTTTTAAAAACATTACTTAAAAAAGATATTAAAGAGTCTCCAGATGTTATTTTAGTTGTTGCAGATGTAGAAAACTTAAAGAGGAATTTACTGTTATTTTCTCAAATTAAAGATTTAGAAATTCCAACTGTCTTGGCTATAAATATGGTAGACCAAATGAGTAGAAAAGGAATTTCTATAGATTTAACGGCATTAAAAGAAGAGTTAAATACAGAAGTTGTTTTAATCAGTGCTCGAAAAAATAGAGGAATTGACGCCGTAAAAGATGCAATCATAAAGTGTCATATTGCGGCGAAAGCGTCCCCTATGTGCGACAATAAAAAGATAGATCCTGCATATTTTGATCAGTTAAAAGCAATCAACCCAAACTATAGTTTGTACGAGTTGTGGTTAATGGTCACTCAGAAAAACTTCCCAGAGGGGATTTCAAAAGAAGAAAAGGAGCAACTTCTTTCTTTTAATAAAGATGTTTCTAAATTAAGGAGATATCAACACAAAGAAACCATTTATAGATATCAAGAAATAAATAAAGTTTTAAAGAAAACCTATATTGTTGATAAAAGTAAGGCAACGGATGTTCGGTCAAAGTTAGATAAAATATTTACGCATAAAATTTTTGGGTATTTTATTTTTTTGCTTGTGTTACTACTTATTTTTCAGGCAATTTTCGATTGGTCTTCGCTGCCAATGGATTTGATTGACACTACGTTTGCACAGTTGTCAGATTTTGCGCGAAGCAATTTACCCGCAGGGGTGCTCTCTGATTTAATTGTGGAAGGAATTATTCCAGGTATTGGCGGCGTTATTATTTTCATTCCACAGATTGCAATTTTGTTTTTGTTTATTGCGGTGTTAGAGGAAACTGGATATATGAGTCGTGTTGTTTTTTTAATGGATAAGATTATGCGCCGATTTGGAATGAATGGGAAGTCGGTAATTCCTTTGATTTCTGGAACAGCTTGCGCAATCCCAGCCATTATGGCAACAAGAACGATTTCTAGTTGGAAAGAGCGGCTCATTACTATTTTAGTAGTTCCTTTCACTACTTGCTCTGCAAGATTACCGGTATATGCGATTTTAATTTCATTGATAATTCCAGAGACAAAAATATTTGGTTTTTATAATTTGCAGGCGTTTACGCTGTTAATGCTGTATGCTTTAGGTTTTGTAACGGCTATTTTAGCTGCGTATATACTGCAGAAAACATTAAAAACAGAAAGCAATTCTTTCTTTGTGGTAGAAATGCCTAATTACAAACTCCCTTCTGTAAAAAATGTACTTTTTGATGTTTTAGAAAAAACAAAAGCATTTGTTTTAGGTGCAGGAAAAATTATTTTAGCACTTTCTGTTGTTTTGTGGTTTTTAGCTTCTAATGGTCCAGAATCCTATAAGGATGCTAAAAAAAATACGATATCGAAAGCTGAAAATTCCAATGTAAGTCCTGATGAGCTTTTGCAAAAAATAGCTTCAGCAAAGTTAGAGAACTCGTATATCGGTATTATGGGGAAATCTATAGCGCCCGTAATCAAGCCGCTTGGTTATGATTGGAAAATTGGAATTGCTTTAATTACTTCTTTTGCTGCGCGGGAGGTTTTTGTTGGTACCTTAGCAACTATCTATAGTGTGGGATCAGATGATGAAAATACCACAACAATTAAAGAAAAAATGCGTTCAGAAGTAAATCCAGCAACAGGTGAAAAAATATTTAATTTTCCCGCAGGGATGTCTTTACTTGTTTTTTATGCGTTCGCTATGCAGTGTATGGCAACTTTAGCGATTGTAAAAAGAGAAACTAAAACATGGAAATGGCCTTTAATTCAGCTTTTTGGAATGACTGGATTGGCTTATGTTTGTTCATTAATAGTATTTCAAATTCTTAAATAATGCAAGAAATATTCGTTTATATATTATTGACTTTTGCCTCCTTTTTTCTGGTAAAGAAATACCTGTTTCCATCGAAGTCAAAAGGAAGCTGTAATAAAGGTTGTGATTGTCATTAGGAGTCTACACAAATTTAATATAATTTTCTAACAGTGATTTTATTGTTAGAAGCACTTTAAAAACAAAAAACAATGAAAAGAGTCAATTTAGCCGTTATTATTTTTACAATTTTACTAGTAAGTACCACCCACACTTTTTCACAAAAATGGAAAAAAATGGATGCAAGTCCAATGGATGCTGCAACTTTCCCAGATAATTATAGAATTTCAGACAAGGTTTTAAAGGTTGTTTATGGTCGCCCGCAATTGAAAGGGAGAGACTTAACGAAGCTTGCGCCGCTAGATAAAGTTTGGAGAACAGGAGCCAATGAAGCTGCAGAGATTACATTTTATAAAGATGTGCTTTTTGGTGGGAAAGAGGTAAAGTCTGGAACCTATTCTTTGTTTACAATTCCATCAGCAGAGGACTGGATTGTTATTTTAAGTACAGCGAGAAATGTTTGGGGACATTATAGTTACAAACAAGAAGAGGATGTTGTAAGGGTAGTAGGAGCTGTCTCTTCTTCAACAGAAAACATAGAAGCTTTTTCGATGCTTTTCGATGAGGATATGACCTTAAAAATGGGTTGGGCGAATACTGTTATTTCTGTACCGATCACGCTAATGGGTTTAAAAGAGTAACGCTTTTAAGAACACAGAAATTAACTTTTAAGAGAGGCTTTCAAAACAATTTGAAAGCCTCTCTTATTTTAAATTAAATCAACTTTTCACTTAGAAAGAATAAACGTAAATTTGCGGCTTAATCAAGTATATAGAAATGCAATACAACCATCAAGAAATAGAAGAAAAATGGCAAAAATTTTGGGCAGAAAATCAAACTTTTAAAGCTGAAAATAATTCTAAAAAGCCAAAGTATTACGTGTTAGATATGTTTCCTTATCCAAGTGGGGCGGGGTTACATGTTGGGCATCCTTTGGGTTATATTGCAAGCGATATTTATGCACGTTACAAACGTCACAAAGGTTTTAATGTATTGCATCCTCAAGGATACGATTCTTTTGGTTTGCCAGCAGAACAGTATGCGATTCAAACGGGTCAGCATCCAGCAAAAACTACGGAAGCAAATATTGCAACGTATAGAAAACAATTAGATAAAATTGGTTTTTCTTTTGATTGGAGCAGAGAAGTTCGCACTTCAAATCCTGAATACTATAAATGGACACAGTGGATTTTTACTGAGCTTTTTAATTCTTGGTATAACAGAGACACAGAAAAGGCGGAAGACATTGCTACGCTAGAAAAAACATTCAATATTTCGGGGAATACTGCAGTAAATGCAGTTTCCGATGAAGGCATACTTCTTTTTTCTGCAGTAGAATGGCAGGCGTTTTCAAAGACAACACAAGAAGAGATTCTGCTGCAATATCGACTGACATATTTATCGGATACAGAGGTGAATTGGTGTCCTGGTTTAGGAACCGTTTTAGCAAATGATGAAATTGTAAACGGAGTTTCAGAGCGAGGAAGCCATCCGGTGGTGCGTAAAAAAATGACTCAATGGTCTATGCGAATCTCTGCATATGCACAACGTTTGTTAGATGGATTAGAGACCATTGATTGGCCGCAGCCCTTGAAGGATTCTCAAACCAATTGGATTGGGAGAAGTCAGGGAGCAATGGTGTCTTTTCAGGTTGCGAACGGAGTTGAAAAAACAACTGCTGAAATAAAGTTGTCATACAAAGAATTAGAGTCTTTAAAAGTGTTGAGACAAAATTTATCAAAGGCAGAAACCGTGCTTTGGGATGAATTAAAAAATAAAAAAGGAGCTGCAAAGTTTAGAAAAAAATACACAATAGGTTCTTTTCTTGTTGACTATGTTTGTTTGGCAAAGAATATTATTGTTGATTTTTCTGGTAAAGAAGACGAGGCAGCAAGAACTACTTATTTTGCAAATGAAGGTTTTAATGTGGTTCGTTTTTCAAACGAAGCCGTTATTGAAAATGTACTTCAGGTAGTTTCTAAAATTAATGCAGCAATTCAATTTCCAAAGGCGATTGAAAAATCAGCTACAATAGCAGCGGTTAAACTTGTAGCGGATCCGTTTAAGATAGATGTATTTACAACAAGACCAGATACTATTTTTGGTGTTTCATTTATGACATTAGCTCCAGAACACGAGTTGGTGTCTAAAATTACGACCGCTGCTCAAAAAGGAGCGATTGAAACCTATATCAAAGCAACTGCAAAAAGATCTGAGCGCGATCGAATGGCAGACGTAAAAACCATTTCTGGTGCTTTTACAGGGGCTTATGCAATCCATCCTTTTTCGGGAGCGAAAGTCCAAATTTGGATTGGGGATTACGTTTTAGCAAACTATGGTACAGGGGCTGTGATGGCAGTTCCATGTGGAGATCAGCGAGATTACGATTTTGCAAAACACTTTGACATTCCAATTCCTAATATTTTTGAAAATGTAGATATTTCTGAGGCTGCGCATGCAGGTAAGGATGGAACAAAAATTGCAAATTCAGATTTTTTAAGTGGATTAAAATATAAGAAAGCGATAAAATTAGCCATTTTTGAAATGGAGAAGCGCGGTTTTGGTTATGGAAAAATAAACTACCGTTTGCGGGATGCTGTTTTTAGCAGACAACGGTACTGGGGAGAACCATTTCCCGTCTATTATAAAGACGGAATGCCTCAAATGATCGACGTGAAATATTTGCCAGTTGTGCTGCCAGAAGTAGAGAAATACTTACCTACTGAAGACGGGAAGCCACCTTTAGGAAATGCAATTGCTTGGGCATGGGATTCTAGAGCGAAGAAAGTTGTGGGGAATGAGAAACTTAAAAATAAAACTGTATACCCTTTAGAATTGAATACAATGCCAGGGTGGGCAGGAAGTTCGTGGTATTTTAACAGGTACATGGATGCTACAAATACAGGAGCTTTTGCAAGTAAAGAATCTTTAGAGTATTGGAAAGAAGTAGATTTATATATCGGAGGTTCTGAACACGCAACAGGGCACTTATTATATGCGCGTTTTTGGCAAAAGTTTTTGTTCGACAAAGGGATAGTGCCTGTTGACGAGTTTGCTAAAAAGTTGATCAATCAAGGAATGATTTTAGGAACCTCTGCGTTTGTTTACAGAGCAACGGCTTTTGTTAAAAATGGCTGTTCTACAGAAAAATCCAATGATGATGTTTTGGATAAAATACCAACAGTGCTTGTTTCTAAAAATTTATTTAATTCTGACGATGAGTTTGAAGCAGTTGTTAAAAATTATTTATTAGATAAAGGGTTTTTGAATCCAAATTTTGCAGATTTAGTAATGCTGGTAAAGACTCCAATTCATGTAGATGTGTCTTTGGTAAATGCATCCGATGACTTGGCGATTGAAGCCTTTAAAAATCATGCTTTAAATACAGAATATAAAAATGCCGAGTTTATTTTAGAAGCGGGTGTTTACAAGGTAGGGCGCGAGGTAGAAAAAATGTCTAAATCGAAATACAATGTGGTAAATCCCGATGATATTGTTGCCGAATACGGTGCAGATGCATTGCGTTTGTTCGAAATGTTTTTAGGCCCACTAGAGCAAGCGAAACCTTGGAAAACTTCAGGGATTTCTGGAGTGTACTCTTTTTTAAAGAAGTTGTGGAAACTTTATTTTAACGAAGCTGTTTTTGAGGTTTCAAAAGAGAAAGCAACAAAAGAGGAGCTTAAGGTTTTACACAAAACAATTAAGAAAGTTCAAGAAGATATTGAGAGTTTTTCTTTCAATACATCGGTGTCTACTTTTATGATAGCTGTAAATGAGCTCACTGCTTTAAAGTGTAATAAGCGGTCTATTTTAGAGCCGTTATTGTTATTATTATCTCCATATGCGCCTCATATTTCAGAAGAACTGTGGCGAAAATTAGGGAACAAGGAGTCTATTTCTGCAGCAGATTTCCCTGTGTTTGATGCAAAACACCTGGTAGAAAGCACAAAAAACTACCCCATTTCTTTTAATGGGAAAATGCGTTTTACGTTAGAACTTTCTTTAGATTTGTCAAAAGAGGAGATCGAAAAGACGGTTTTGGAACATGAAAAAACAATTGCGCAATTAGCGGGTGCATCACTTAAAAAGGTAATTATTGTTCCAGGTAAAATTATAAATATTGTTGCATGAGAATCATAGCACTGCAAAGTGCTTTTTTTTCTTGCACTTGGCGTGAGAAAGCAGCGTTCTGTAGAAGAGAAGCTTTTTTCCATCCTTGTACTATAGGTTTGTAGGCGTTCATACTAAGAGTATAAAGTGGATGATGTCTGTGAAGAAACTTTAGGTACCTGATACATAAATTTACATCTTAACACTTTCGTGAAAATCGCATACAAACCAAAAGAGGGAAGTGTTGAAATTTCTTTTTTTTGAAACAGACTTGATAAGAAGAGAATTGCAGATATAAGGCGTTTAAAAGTAAAACTTGCGGCGTTACTTGTAATGGCTTTCTTATTTGGGTACCTTTAGCTAAATAATAAAAGAAGAAAATTACTTTGAGCCGTTTTAAAAATATTTCCTTAAAAATTCGTATTTTTTTATCCATGATATTGTTGGTGCTGTTGGCATCTGTTTTAATTCTGGTGGTCACCGTGTATCAATACGATGAGCAGACAAAAGATTATAATATCCAGCGGTTTGAGCGTAAAGAAGCGATCTCTATAAAGACGATTGAATTAGAGCTTGCGAATAAGACAATATATGTAGCAAATACCGAAAATTTAGCAAAGATTTTTCAAAATAGAATTTATGAAATATCTTCTATAAATAAGTTAAATATTAGTCTTTACAATTTAGAGGGTACCTTGTTAAAAACTTCTTTTGGGAACGCTTTCGAAAAAATTGATAAAGTAGCTTTAACGGAGTATATCGTTTCTGAGTTATTGCAAAATTCCAACCATCGAATTTTAAAAAACAAACAAGTTGATGGCACGAGTTATCAAACTTCATACTCCTACATAAAGGACGCTAAATTTAAAAGAATTGGTATTTTAGAGTTACAATTTACTCAAGACAACACCGAAATTGAGCAAGAACTTGAAGAATTTATGTACCGTTTAGGGGTGGTTTATTTGTTGATGTTCTTGTTGGCAATTTCAATTGCTTATTTTTTGTCAAGTTATATCACACGTTCTATAAAAATAATTTCAGATAAAATGCAACTGACACGTTTAAATGAACAAAACGAAAAAATTATTTTAGTAGAGGCCAGCTCAGAAATTAAGATTTTAGTAGATGCCTATAACAATATGATCGATCAGCTAGAAGAAAGTGCTGCGAGATTGGCAAAAAGTGAGCGAGAACAGGCCTGGAGAGAAATGGCAAAACAAGTAGCGCATGAAATTAAAAACCCGCTTACACCAATGCGCTTAACGGTTCAAAATTTTGAGCGAAAATTTGATCCAACAGACGAAAATATAAAAGGTAAACTGGCAGAGTATAGCCAGACTTTAATTCAACAGATAGATGTAATGAGTTCTATTGCTTCTGCTTTCTCAGATTTCGCAATCATGCCAATTCAGAAAAAAGAGAAAATTGAAATTATAAGTGTTGTGAAATTAGCATTGGATATTTTTAACGATAAATCGGTACGATATCAAACCGAGGAACATGAATTGTATGCTTTTTTAGACAAAACACAATTAATTAGGGTGGTAACAAATTTAGTTAAGAATGCACTTCAGGCCACAGAAAATGAAGAAAGTCCGTTTGTAAATGTAGATGTATTTTCTGAAGGGGATGCCATAAAAATAATTGTTTCAGATAATGGAAAAGGGGTTGCTAGTGAGGTAAAGGATTTAATCTTTGAGCCTAAATTTACCACAAAAACGAGTGGGATGGGTTTAGGCTTGCCAATGATTAAAAATATTATAGAAGCGTATGATGGTGAAATTTATTTTACCTCTACAGAAGGTTATGGGACTGTTTTTACCGTAGTCTTACCAAAAAAATAAGGAGATCATAGTACAAGATTTGGGAATTTATAAAGCTGGGTTTTGGTTTATAGGAATAATTTTAAATAAATAAAAAATGAATTTTGAGAATATTTTAGTTGAAAAAACTACAGGATTGGCTCGAATTACAATCAACAGGCCAAAAAAGTTAAATGCATTAAATAAGGCAACTATTGCAGAATTGCACATCGCTTTTGATCGTTTAGAAAGTGATTTGAATATAAAATCAATAATTTTAACAGGTAGTGGAGAAAAAGCTTTTGTTGCGGGTGCAGACATTTCCGAGTTTTCAAACTTTTCTATTGAAGAAGGAAAACAATTAGCACGTGAAGGGCAAGAAAAATTATTTAATTTTATTGAGCAGTTGGCAACACCCGTAATTGCAGCAATTAATGGTTTTGCTTTGGGTGGAGGTTTGGAATTAGCAATGGCTTGTCACTTTAGAGTTGCTTCAGAGAATGCAAAAATGGGTCTACCAGAAGTTTCTCTTGGGGTAATTCCTGGGTACGGAGGCACACAGCGGTTGCCACAATTAGTAGGTAAAGGAAAAGCAATGGAGATGATTATGACTGCAGGAATGATTTCAGCTGAAGATGCAAAAGATTGTGGGTTGGTAAACCATGTAACCACTTTAGAGGAGCTATTGCCTTTGGCAGAGAAAATTGCAAGTAAAATATCAAGGAATTCTGCTATCGCAATTAGTGCAGCGATTATGGCAATCAATGCAAATTTTAAAGAGGGTGTAGATGGTTTTGACGCAGAAATTGAAGCTTTTGGGATCTGCTTTGGTACCGGGGACTTTAAAGAAGGAACGCGCGCTTTTTTAGAAAAAAGAAAGCCTATTTTTCCAGGAAATTAAAACGCAAAAAAAAGCGAGCTAAACAAGCTCGCTTTTTTAAATATTTTTTGTGTTGATTTATAAGAAAATTTTATATCCTTAAAAGATATTAAAGTTTTTTGTATAGTTTTTGTCATCACAATGCATCACAACGCTGTAGTTTCCTTTTTCTTTTTTAGATAATTTATAAACTCTTTTCAATAGAGTATCACTATTTGTTATCGTTTCAGAAAATATTAGATCATTGTTATAATAGAGATTTATTTTAACAGTCTTCTTTTCAAAACTTAATTTAGAAATTAAGATCAGATCTTTTTCATTTCTAATTACGGGTTTAAAAATTGTTTTCTCTTTTCCAAAGGTAATATCTCCCTTAAGTACAGAAAATGATTTTATAATAATTTCGAAATCTTTCTCTAGTTCTGTTGTATAATTTCCCTCCTTTAGTGAAGACAAATCAAAGATGCGTGCAAAACTTCCAGATTTTTTAATTTCTCCACTATAAATTATGGCTCCTTTTTCATTTTTAATAGATATAAGTTCCCCTTTTTTTACAGTTTTAAATTCAACCTTTATTTTTCTTTCTTTCAAAAGACTAAAACGGGTATCGTTTTCATTTGCATGACCTATCAATGTTCCGAACATTAATGTCGCGATTATCAGATACTTTTTAATGGATGTTTTCATGGTTTTATTTTAAGGGTTATCAACAACATAAAATTAGCCTAGAATTCAGTTTATAAAAACACCTAAATTGACGAGTATATGTGCTAAATTATCACATTACTTAGAGTTAAATTATCGTTAAGTTAAAATAGCATATAATAAAGTTAATTTTATATATTTTATTACTTTGTAGTATTGTAATTTTGCAGTAAATGCTCCGCAAATGAAAATGAAACCAACATTAGAAAAAGTTACACCAAGTTTTGGTAGTTCTTTGTTAGTTAAGAAACACGTTCAATTTTTAAAAACAAATAAAGCTTTTTGGCATTTTCATCCAGAAATTGAAATTGTATATGTGAATAAAGGAAAAGGAAAAAGACATATTGGCAATCATATCAGTTATTTTAACAACAGTCAATTAATTTTAATAGGTTCAAACTTGCCACATTTAGGTTTTATGGATCGCTTAACTACCAATGGTTCTGAAACATTAATACAGTTTACTCCAGAGTTTTTGGGGATAGATTTCTTTAAAATTCCCGAGATGTTGGCAATTAGCAACCTCTTTGAACGGGCGAAAAAAGGCATTCGGTTTAATATTGAAATAAAGCGAAGAATTGGAGCTAAAATCGAAGAGCTTGTGGAGTTGGAGGGCCCAAGTAGGATTATCTCTTTTTTACACATTTTAAAGGAGTTGGCACAGACAGATGATTATACAATTTTAAATGCGGATGGTTTTGCTTTTGAGACTCAGCCGCAAGATAGCGGTAAGATTGATTTAATTTTTAAACATATAAATGAGAATTTTAAGCAACATATAAGTTTAGATGAAATTGCCAATTTGGTAAGTATGACCGTTCCGGCTTTTTGTCGTTTTTTTAAAAAGACAACTTCAAAAACATTTACAAAGCTGGTAAATGAATACCGGGTAGTGCATGCCACTAAGTTGTTGACGGAAAGTAATATGAGTATTACCGATATTTGTTTTGAGTGTGGTTTTAATAATTTTTCTCACTTTAATAAATTGTTCAAAGAATTTACAGGGAATCCCGCATCAAAGTATAGAAGTCAAATGTTAAACCTTGTTCAATAAATACAAATTCCAAAAAACGAAAACTATGAGCGATAAGATTGAGGATGCACTGAGCTACTATAGGTTTAAAAGTTCAGAAATACACAATTATATGAATGCAAGCACAAATCTAACGGTAGATGAAATTGTAGAGAAGGCAGCAGAGCTTTCTGCTCTTGAGTTTAAAATTACTGCGCTTGAGGCAGCGAATGATAATTAAAAAGAAGAGGCCGTTTTGGCATTAGGAAAGAAAATGTTGTTTTTAGTCTTACTTTACTCCATTCCATTCACCATAAAATTGCTGGAGGTATACTTCCATGAAATCGTGTCTTTGCGCAGCAATCTTTGTTCCAGAAGTCGTATTCATTTGGTTTTTTAATAATAGTAACTTTTCATAAAAATGATTAATTGTTGGTGTTGTAGATTTTTTGTAGGCATCTTTTGTCATCTCTAAATTTGGAAGTATTTCAGGATCATATAACGTTCTGTTTTTGAATCCCCCATAATTAAAACAGCGTGCAATGCCAATAGCACCGATGGCGTCTAACCTGTCTGCATCTTGCACAATCTTTAGTTCTATGGAAGAAAATTTTTTAGCATCTTTTTCAAAAGAGTTTTTAAAAGAGATGTGTTTTATAATATTTACAACATGGGTGATAATCAAAGTATCCACCTCTTGTTCTTTTAGAAATTGAGTAGCTATTTTTGGACCAACAGTTTCATCACCATTATAAAACTTAGGGTCTGCAATGTCATGTAAAAGTGCCCCTAAGGAAACGATAAAAGCATCTGCTTTTTCATCTTTAGAAATTAAAACAGCATTTTTAAAAACACGTTCTATATGAAACCAGTCGTGTCCTCCTTCTGCATCCTTTAGTTCTCTTTTTACAAAGTTAATGGTAGCGGAAATGATTTTTTCTTTGTTCATCACTCTTTTTTTTGTGCTAATTCTTTTTCTATTTTTTTTAATTCTATAAACATGTAAACACCCATTGGAATAAAAAATAATGGCAGAAAAGTATGAAAAGAAATTCCTTTTTCCAGTGTAGAAAATACGGCAAAAACAACCATTGAAATAAGTATTACGCTTTTTACAGCGAACATTATTTTTTGATTTTTCAATTTTTTTAATAATTCTACTTTGGTATAGGTGGATAAAGCCATGATGTTAATTTTAGTAAAAATAAAAAATCCACTCTAATTAGAGTGGATTTTTTAAAAAGTATTTATTTGAGATGCTACTAACAAAACTCATCATACGCTTGCGCTAGGTTCTGAGCAATCATCTGTGCAGATCTACCTTCAATATGATGGCGCTCTAACATATGAACTAGATTCCCGTCTTTGAACAATGCAATTGCAGGTGAAGATGGAGGAAATGGTATCATAAACTCTCTTGCTTTTTGTGTAGATTCTTTCTCTACACCTGCAAAAACAGTTGTTAGGTTTGTAGGTGTTTTTTCAGCTCCTAAAGAAGCAATTGCTCCCGGTCTTGCAGTACCAGCAGCACAGCCACAAACTGAATTTACCATTACCAATGTTGTTCCTTCTTTAGCAATTGCGTTATCAACGTCCTCACTAGTATATAATGCCTTAAAACCTGCGTTAATTAACTCATCTCGCATTGGTTTTACTAATTCTTCTGGATACATATTTTCTAAATTTAAAATACAAAGGTACTAATAAGTTCAAGAAAAGTCAACTTTATAGAAATACTTGTATCAATAGAAATATCAATAAAACTTATAGAGATCTTGATTTTATTAACCCTTGTTTTTTTTGGTAATTTTATATCTGAATAGAATGATCCTGAGAGCTGACTAATTTAACTCGCAACGGCTTTAACCTTAATCTAGGAATATGAAATATTTTTCTTTGGTAATGAATACAGACAATAAGCTAGAAGCTAGTCTTTTAATCCTTTATGTAAAGCAGACGATTTTAAGCTTTGCAATACCAAAACGTGTATCTTTGTTTCCTTTAAAAATAAAGAGGTATGGCAAGTTTCACAAAATGGTTAGGAGCGGGATTAGGGTTTACATTTGGAGGTCCAATAGGAGCAGCATTGGGTTTTGCAATTGGTAGTTTTGTAGGAGGGTTATCGAATAATGATCTAAGCGAAGAACAACGGGCTTATCAGCAAAGAGTTGGTAGCGACGCAAATGCGACAAACACACAATCGGTAGATTTTGAAATGAGCTTATTGGTTCTTGCCGCTATTGTTATCAAGTCTGATGGGAAGGTAGATCAAAAAGAGTTGGATTTTGTGCGCATACAATTTATAGGTATGTATGGAGAAGAACGGGCGAACAATGCCTTTAAGCTTTTTAAAGGAATTGTAAAGAAAGAAATTTCAGCACGTCAGGTGTGTTTGCAGATACGAACGAATATGCCACACGCCTCGCGTTTACAGTTGTTACACTTCTTGTTTGGCATTGCTAAGGCAGATGGGTTTGTTGCGGAAAGTGAAATTGAAGAAATACGAAAAATAGCTGGATATCTTTATATAAATGAGCGCGATTACAGCTCTATAAAAGCCATGTTTCACGATGCCTCTGAGAGCGCATACCAAATTTTAGAGATCACAAAAGAGGCTTCTAATGAAGAGGTTAAAAAAGCGTACCGTAAGATGGTAAAAAAATACCATCCTGATAAGTTACAAGATTTGGGTGAAGAGCATTTGAAAGGAGCCAATGAAAAATTTCAAAGTATTCAAACGGCTAACGATAGAATTAAAAAAGAAAGAGGAATTTAAAGCGCCTTTTAATGCCCTCCTTTCTCTACTTTTTATTTCTTGCAGTAACTTCTTGTAACACAAACTCAAAAAATCACAAGAAATTGATTAATTTCGCCTTCTTATAAGAAAAGACAGATAATGAGCGCGAAATTTCCTGAATATAAAGGCCTTGACTTACCAAAAGTTGCAGAAGAAATTCTAAATTATTGGGAAGAGAACAACATATTTGAAAAAAGTGTCACAACAAGAGAGGGTGCAGAACCGTATGTTTTCTTTGAAGGGCCTCCTTCCGCAAACGGACTCCCGGGAGTACACCACGTTTTAGCACGCGCAATAAAAGATATTTTTCCACGCTACAAGACAATGAAAGGTTACCAAGTAAAGCGTAAAGCAGGCTGGGACACGCATGGTTTGCCAATAGAATTGGGAGTAGAAAAAGAATTGGGTATTACGAAGGAAGATATTGGGAACAAGATTTCTGTTGAAGATTACAATGCAGCCTGTAGGAAAGCAGTGATGCGGTATACAGATATTTGGAACGATTTGACTCAGAAAATGGGTTATTGGGTAGATATGGAAGACCCATATATTACCTATGAGCCTAAATATATGGAATCTGTTTGGTGGCTATTAAAAGAAATTTACAATAAAAAATTAATTTACAAAGGTTATACAATTCAGCCGTATTCGCCAAAAGCAGGAACTGGATTGAGTTCTCACGAATTAAATCAGCCAGGAACGTATCAAGATGTAACGGATACCACGGTTGTTGCGCAATTTAAAGCGATAGAAAACACCCTTCCAGCATTTTTAAAAAACGAGGGAACTGTGTATTTCATTGCATGGACAACCACTCCTTGGACCTTGCCAAGTAATACAGCACTCACAGTAGGGCCTAAAATTGAATATGCGTTAGTAGACACTTTCAATCAATATACATTTGAACCTTCAAAAGTAATTTTAGCTAAAAAACTAGTTGGAAAACAATTTGCAGGTAAAAATAACTTTCAAGTAGAAGATGCATCCGCTTTAAAGGATTATCAGGCTGGAGATAAGAAAATTCCTTTTTACATTGTAAAAGATTTTATTGGTAAAGATTTAGTGGGTATTAAATATGAACAACTCTTAGACTATTGTCTTCCGAATGACAATCCAAAAGACGCTTTCAGAGTGATTTCTGGAGATTTTGTGACAACGGAAGATGGAACTGGAATTGTGCACACAGCTCCTACTTTTGGTGCAGATGACGCAATCGTTTGTAAACAGGCAACACCAGAAATTCCACCAATGCTGGTGAAAGACGAAAATGATAATTTAGTTCCGTTAGTAAATTTACAAGGAAAGTTTAGGCCAGAAATGGGCGAATTTGCTGGTAAATATGTAAAGAACGAGTATTACAATGAGGGTGAGGCTCCTGAAAGGTCTATAGATGTTGAGTTGGCCATTAAATTAAAAATAGAAAATAAAGCCTTTAAGGTTGAAAAATATAAGCACAGTTATCCGAATTGTTGGAGAACAGACAAGCCTATTTTATACTATCCTTTAGACTCTTGGTTTATCAAAGTTACAGAGGTAAAAGACAGAATGCATTCCTTGAATAAAACCATAAACTGGAAACCAGAATCTACAGGGACTGGACGTTTTGGAAACTGGTTAGCAAATGCGAACGATTGGAATTTATCCCGTTCTAGATACTGGGGGATTCCTCTACCAATATGGAGAACAGAGGATGGTAAAGAAGAAATTTGTATTGGTTCTGTAAAAGAGTTGAAAGCAGAGATGTCAAAAGCAGTGGAAGCTGGCGTTTTAGCAGCAGATATTTTTGAAGACTTCGAAGTTGGAAATATGTCTGAAGAAAATTATGCGAAAATAGATTTACATAAAAATATTGTAGATAAAATTGTTTTGGTATCCGCATCTGGGCAACCAATGAAACGTGAAAATGACTTGATTGATGTTTGGTTTGACTCAGGGTCTATGCCTTATGCACAGTGGCATTATCCTTTTGAAAACAAAGAAAAAATTGATAGTAACGAATCTTTTCCTGCAGATTTTATTGCGGAGGGCGTAGATCAAACGCGTGGGTGGTTTTATACTTTGCATGCAATTGCAACAATGGTTTTTGATTCGGTAGCTTATAAGAATGTTGTTTCTAATGGATTAGTTTTAGATAAGAATGGGCATAAAATGTCCAAACGTCTTGGAAATGCTACGGATCCTTTTACAACATTAGCAACCTACGGTGCAGACGCTACCCGTTGGTATATGATATCAAATGCAAACCCTTGGGATAATTTAAAATTTGATTTGGAGGGTATTGAAGAGGTAAAACGAAAGTTTTTTGGAACTTTATACAATACGTATTCATTTTTTACTTTGTATACAAATATTGATGGTTTTTCTTATAAAGAAGCAGACGTTCCTCTAGAGGAAAGACCAGAATTAGATCGTTGGGTTTTATCAGAACTGCACACGTTAATTCATAAAGTAGATACGTTCTACTCAGAATACGAGCCCACAAGGGCGGCAAGAGCAATTTCAGATTTTACGCAAGATTATTTAAGTAATTGGTATGTTCGATTGAGCAGAAGGCGGTTTTGGAAAGGGGACTACCAAGCGGATAAAATTTCTGCCTATCAAACATTGTATATCTGTATGAATACAATTGCTAAATTAGCGGCGCCTATTGCACCCTTTTTTATGGATCGATTGTATCAAGATTTAAACTCGGTAACAAAAAAAGAAGCGTCAGAAAGTATTCATTTGTCTGATTTTCCTGTTTACAATGAAAGTTTTGTGGATAAAAATTTAGAGCGAAAAATGGAAAGCGCGCAAACAATAGCGTCTTTGGTGTTGTCTTTAAGAGCAAAAGAAAAAATAAAAGTAAGACAGCCACTTCAAAAAATAATGATTCCTGTGGATACCGAGGAACAAAAAGAGGCAATCTTGGCGGTGCAAGAATTAATTAAGAATGAGGTAAATATTAAGGAAATTGAGATTTTAGAAGACGCTTCAGAAATTTTAATCAAGCAAATAAAGCCAAACTTTAAAACACTTGGGCCAAAGTTTGGCAAAGACATGCGTTTTATTGCAGCAGCAGTAAAAAATTTCACTCCAGAAGAGATTAGTAAAATTGAAAAAGATAAAAGCATTTTGCTCGATATTAACGGGAAAAATATTACTTTAGAACTTTCAGATGTAGAAATATCATCGAAAGATATTGAAGGTTGGTTGGTTGCAAATGAAGGTTCGATAACGGTCGCTTTAGATGTGACCATAACAGAAGATTTACGCAAAGAAGGAGTGGCTAGAGAATTGGTGAACAGAATACAAAATGCACGTAAAGATACGGGCTTGGAAGTAACTGATAAAATCAAGTTAACAGTCTTGAATTTTGAAAATCTACAACAGTCTATTTCAGAGAATAAAGCATACATTATGAGTGAAACACTTACCGAAGAATTGGTGTTTGTAGACGAATTAAGCAATGGTACAGAAATTGAATTTGACACCATTAAAAGCAAAATATTAATAGAAAAAGTTTAAGAATATGTCAGAGGTCAAATTAAGATATTCGGATGAAGATCTTCAAGAGTTTAAAGGAATTATAGACAAGAAAATAGAAAGAGCACAGTCAGATTTGGCATTGTTGCAAAGCGCCTATAAGAACGATGCAAATAACGGGACAGAAGATACTTCACCTTCTTTTAAGTCTTTTGACGAAGGTTCTGACGTGATGAGTAAAGAGGCCAACGTACAATTGGCAATTCGACAAGAAAAGTTTATCAGAGACCTTAGAAATGCGCTAATGCGCATTGAAAATAAAACATATGGCTTTTGTAGAGTTACACGTAAGTTAATTCAAAAAGAGCGCTTAATTTTAGTTCCGCACGCTACTTTAAGTATTGAAGCAAAGCGCAAACAATAACAGTTTAGAAAGCTTCCATTCGGAAGCTTTTTTACGTTAAACAAAGAATGGCAAAAGGTATTCAGTTCCGAAATACTTTAAAAAAGACAGCTCCAAGAAGCTCTATTTTGGTACTGTTTCCAGAGTGGGTATTGATTTCTTTCGAAAGAAAGATTAAAATCTATGCATCTAAAAAATTATCAATTTTTACGGAAAATGGGAATATATTTTTAACTGGAGAATAAACGCAATAATAGTGCTATTTTTGTCGCTATAAATTCGAAATAAATGTCTAAAAAGAAGCTGGCAATTCTTACCATAATTACTGCAATACTCTTAGATCAAGTGATAAAAGTATATGTAAAGACACATTATGCTTTGGGAGACGGAATTGAGGTTTTTAGTTGGTTTCAAATCCATTTTACTGAGAACAATGGAATGGCAATGGGGTTTGAATTTGGAGGGAAAGCAGGGAAGCTTTTTTTAACTTTATTTAGATTGGTTGCAGTATCAGCTATTATTTATTGGCTTGTAGGGATGTTAAAACGCAACGTACACAACGCCGTAATTGTAGCCATCTCTTTGATTTTTTCTGGGGCAGTTGGAAATATTATAGACTCAATTTTCTATGGTGTTCTTTTTGACGCATCCAATCACAGCGTTGCAACCTTATTTTCAGACACTCCTTACGGCACTTTATTTCACGGGAAAGTAGTAGATATGTTCTATTTTCCAATGTGGCAGGGAAATTTGCCGGAATGGATTCCTTTTATTGGAGGAGATTTCTTTACTTTTTTTCAATATATATTTAATCCTGCAGACGCCTTTATAAGCATTGGCGTTGCCTTGCTATTTATATATAGCAAACAAGCGTTTCCTAAAGAAGAGGAAGTATTAAAAGAATAGTTGTAACCTCAGTAAAAGATCTTTTTTACGAAAGGCCTGTTTTAAATTTTAATCAAACTTTTTTCTATTCCGTAAAGGACGAGACCTGCGATGTTTCTAGACTGTGTTTTTAGTAATAAGTTATTTCTATGACCATCCACTGTTCTCGGGCTAATAAAAAGCTTGTCAGCTACTTCAGAGGTGGTGTGTTGTGCACAAATAAGCGCTAAAACGTCAATTTCTCTTTTAGACAGTTGTGTGTGTGCTATTTTATTTAGGTCTCTTTTAGGGATTTTATGCGTTGCAGACTGCGTTTGTATTTCTTTTTCGTTGCAGAAAGTACTTTTTGTGTACGCTTCATTTATGGTGCGAATAAGTGTTTCAGGACTTGTGTTTTTAAGCAGGCAAGAAGAAATTCCTGCTCCTAACATATTTGAAATAACAGTACCACTTAGTGCGCTTGTTAATGCAATTATTTTTGCATTTGGAAGTGTTCTGTGAATTTCTTCAATTGCGGTGATGCCTTCTCTTTTAGGGATTCTTAAATCCAAAAGAATAATGTCTGGAATGCTTTTTGATTTTTGTAAAACAGCCAGTAGCTTTTTACCGTTTTCAGCTTCAGAAATAACATTAAAGTTGCTTTCTTTATTTAGTAAACTTCGAATTCCACTGCGAAAAAGTCTTTCGTGGTGGGCAATAACAATGTGAATAGTGTTCATAGATTTGGGGGATTTATGATACGATTGATTTTAAAATAGCATGTTTTTGTATTAAAAAGGTACGGTTAGTTTTAAAAAATAACCCGTTTTTTTTGCGGCGAGGCCTGGTCGTTTTAAGTTTATACTAAAGTTTATAAAACTTATAATGTGGTGATTATTCTTTAATAAAGCTGTAGGTAGAGAGCGGTTAATTTCTGCAAAGAGCTGCAACAAAGTGTTTATTGCAGGCAGAGACCTTGTTCGGTTTTTTTTAATAAAGAGTTTTTCCATTGGGGGTGGTAAATACAATTCAAATATAGAAAAAATAGTATGATTTTAGAGAATTAAGAAGATATTTTATTGTTTGTGAGTATTTTAAGTGACAACAGGTTGTCTTTTCCTTTTAATGTCTGTTTATAAAAGAAGTAAATATCGTAGTATCGACAGCAGTTTTATTTTTTTGTATTGGGTACTGAAAGTTTGTTTAGACGCACAACAGGCCTATATATTAAAAACTTCTCAAACTTCTTTTTAGGATCAAAAAAAGGCAAACCTCCCTTACATGAATATTTTAAAATGCATTAGGTTTTTGATAAAAGTTTAATAAAAAACGAGGTGGATTTAAATCCCTGTTTGATAACTTGGATAGCGGGATGTTTTGTTGGAACTACAAAAGGGATCAAAAAAATATTTTAATTACTTTTTTTAACTAGAAAGGCAAAAAAGAAAAGTCAGAAAAATCTTCAGAAAGGGATCGCATTTTTTTTGCTTAAAATAACGATTCCCTATCCTATCTTAAAAGAGCTACAATTTGCTTAAATTCGCAGTATGACTCCATCTTTAGAACTCCAAATAAAAACCTTACCAAATGAACCCGGTGTATATCAATATTTTGATAAAAATGAAGTTATTATTTACATCGGGAAAGCGAAGAACTTAAAGAAAAGAGTTGGTTCCTATTTTTCTAAGACCCATGAAAATGGTAAAACCAAAGTATTAGTCACAAAAATTGTCAGCATAAAACACATTGTCGTTGAGACAGAAACGGATGCTTTGTTATTAGAAAATAACCTTATAAAAAAGCACAAACCACGATACAATATTTTATTAAAAGACGATAAAACGTATCCTTGGATCTGCATAAAAAAAGAACGCTTCCCCAGAATTTTTATGACGCGAAGGGTTATCAAAGATGGTTCAGAGTATTTTGGTCCTTTTACTTCTATAAAGACGGTAAGAGTGTTGTTAGATCTTATCAAGGAATTGTATCCACTAAGAACCTGTAATTTTGATTTAAGTTATCAAAATGTGAGTGAGGGCAAACACAAAGTATGTTTAGAATATCATTTAAAAAATTGCAAAGGAGCTTGTGAAGGTTTAGAAACTGAAAGTCACTATAATAATTCCATTAAAGAAATTCGGAACATTATCAAGGGTAACTTTAAAGAGAGTCTTGATAAGTTTCAAGAAATGATGTTTCTTTTTGCGGAAAAAATGGAATTTGAAGAAGCACAAAAAATTAAAGAGAAACTAAATCTTTTAGGCAATTACCAGTCAAAAAGCACCATTATAAATCCCGCGATAAACAACGTAGATGTTTTTTCTATAATTTCCGATGAAACCCATGGCTATGCTAATTTTTTAAAGATTTCCAATGGTGCGATTATTCAGTCGCATACCACAGAGATAAAGAAAAAATTGGCTGAAACAGATAAGGAGTTATTAGAGCTTTTCATTGTTGAAGTAAGGCAGCGTTTTAATTCGATCTCTCCTGAGATTTATACGCCTTTTAAAGTAGATGTTGGCGAAAGTTTAAAAGTAACGGTTCCAATATTAGGCGACAAAAAACGCATTGTCGAACTTTCGGAAAGAAATGCAAAATACTATAAATTAGAACAGTTAAAACAAGTTCAAATTGTAGATCCCGACAGGCATGTAAAAAGAATCATGGCACAAATGAAAAAGGATTTACGACTTACTGTAGAGCCTCGACATATTGAATGTTTTGATAATTCTAACATTCAAGGAACGCATCCTGTTGCTGCTTGTGTTGTGTTCAAAGACGGGAAGCCGAGTAAAAAAGAATACAGACATTACAATATAAAAACAGTGGTGGGTCCAGATGATTTTGGTTCTATGGAGGAAGTTGTTTTCAGGCGTTACAAGCGATTGTTGGAGGAAAAGCAGCCCTTGCCTCAATTGATTATTGTAGACGGTGGAAAAGGACAGTTGTCTTCCGGTTTAAAAAGTTTAGAACTTTTGGGCTTGCGAGGTAAAATAGCGATTATCGGAATTGCAAAAAGACTCGAAGAGATTTATTACCCAGACGATCCGATTCCTTTATATTTAGATAAAAAATCAGAAACTTTAAAGATTACACAATATTTAAGAAACGAAGCGCACCGATTTGGAATTACATTCCACAGAAATAAGCGCAGTAAAACAGCCGTAAAGTCAGAGTTAGAAGAAATTCCGAATGTTGGGGTGCAAACAATTACAACATTATTGCGTAAATTCAAGTCTGCGAAGCGCGTTAAAGAGGCCTCTTTAGAGGATTTAAAAGTTGAAATTGGGCACGCGAGAGCAATGAAAGTCTATGATTACTATCATAAAAAACCCGTATGAAATTTAAAATAACCATTCTCTTTTTCCTTTTTGCTTTGGGAGCTTCTTCACAAAAGAAGCAGCCTAAAGTAGGGCTAGTCTTAAGTGGTGGTGGTGCAAAAGGATTTGCGCATATTGGTGTTTTAAAGGAAATTGACAAGGCAGGTTTGCAACTGGATTATATTGGAGGTACGAGCATGGGGGCTATCATTGGCGGACTCTATGCTGTCGGGTATTCTGGAAACCAGATAGAAGAGATAATGCTAAATACCAACTTTTTAGCTTTGTTACGGGATAAATTGCCAAGAAAAGCAGAAACTTTTTTTGAGAAAGAGTACGGAGAGAAAACGTTTTTTACACTGCCGGTAGATAAGGGTAAAATTGGACTTCCAAGGGCCATTTCTACAGGACAAAACGTATTGAACTTTTTGTTAGAATTATTTGACACTACAGAAGCTTACCAAGACTTTTCGAAACTTCCAATTCCTTTTTTTTGTATTGCCACTGATTTAGAAAACGGTGCTCCTGTGCTCTTAGAAGAAGGTTCTTTGCCTCTGGCACTAAGGGCAAGTGGGTCATTTCCATCACTTTTAAATCCAGTAGCCATTGATGGCAAACTACTAACAGATGGCGGAATTGCCAATAATTTACCTGCAAGTGTCATGAAAGACAAAGGGGTGGATATTGTAATCGGGGTGAATGTAGAAGGAAAGTTATTTCAAAAAGAAAAATTAAATTCTGTTGTGTCAGTGCTCAATCAAATTATGAGCTATCCAATGTATCGCAATACAGACGAGGAAATAAAAAAATTAGATGTTTATATTCATCCAGAAATATACAAGTATACAGTAGTCGATTTTGATAAGAAAGCTCAAATTTTAGAGAAAGGGGTGGTTGCAGCAAAAAAATTTACCGCCGTTTTTGAAGAAATTGCCATGCGGCAAGTTGAAAAAAAGCGCCGTAAAATGAAGATATTTCCCATTAAAAAATTATTGATATCTGAAATTGGTGTCCAAGGCATTCAAAATTACACGCGGGCGTATATTCTAGGAAAGCTTAAAATGAAAGTAGGAGATCGTCTTTCTAGGAAAGAGATAACGGCAAAAATACATTCGCTGTCCGCAACAAGGAACTACAACCGTATCGAATACTATTTAAGTGAAAACGTACATGGAAGTTACCGATTAGATTTCAAGGTAAAAGAAGCCAATGAGAGTGCAAACTTGAAATTGGGAGTGCGCTATGATTTATTGTATAAATCTAGTATTTTGGCAACTTACAGTCAGAAACACCTCTTTAAAAAAAATGATTTGTTATCTGTAGATATGATTTTAGGTGACAATATAAGATACAATTTAAATTATTTTGTAGACAACGGTTTTTATATCAGCTATGGCTTTAGATCGAGATACAATCACTTTAGAACCAACTCTAAGTTCAATCAAGTCTCTGATTTGCCAAAGGTAAATAGCATCAACCTTGGGTATTCAGACATTACCAATCAAGCTTTTTTCCAGACGACCTATAGCAGGAAATTTGCTTTGGGTATTGGGATAGAACATAAATGGATTAGAGCTTCTACCGCTACTTTAGCCGCTACAACGGCACCTGTAACAATTATAGACGAAAATAATTATTGGAGTGCTTTTGGGTATTTGAAATTAGACACCTATGATAAAAAGTATTTTCCCACAAAAGGGTATTTTGCCGATTTTAATTTTAAGTGGTATACTGCATCTTCTCAGAATAATAACAGGTTTAAGATGTTTTCTCAGGTGCGAGGGACGCTTGGTTTTGCAACTACTTTCGTGGACAGGCTTACGTTTCAAAACACGAATGAGATAGGTTTTACTATTGAAAATCCAGCGTCTAATCTATTTGATTTTTATCTCGGTGGATACAATCAGAACTATATAAACACTTTTGTATCTTTTTATGGATATGAGTTTGCGGAATTGTCTAACAGCTCTTTTATAAAGTCGCAATTTGATTTGAGATATAAGTTGGGCACTGCACACTATTTTTCATTCATTGCAAACTATGCGCGGTTAGAAAACAACGTCTTTGAAGACTTACAGCTATTTGACAATATAAAGTCTGGGTATGCGGTAGGTTATAGTTACAACTCTTTTATTGGGCCTATAGAGTTAAAATATAGTTGGACACCCGATAATAAAAAAGGTTTTTGGTTGTTCAATTTAGGCTTTTGGTTTTAAGCATAAAAAAACCATGAAGTTGTCCATGGTTTTTTTTAAAAGTGTGTGGCTTTAAATTTTTAATTGTTTTGTTTTGTACTGAGATAGAACTCTTCATACGTATTTAAAAGACTCATTAAAGCAGAAATTAAATCTTTGGTCTCTAGCAGTAAGCTAAAATAAAGCGTGGTATTTTTTGGACTTGTTTCATCTGTTCTAATTCTTGAGACTTGATTTTCTATAGATAGAGAGACGTTTTTCAACAATTCTTGCTTTTCAACTAGAATTTCACTTAACGTATCAAAAGATCTCTTTTCAAAAACATCCGCAACCTTCAATAACAGATCAGACAATTCTTCATCTATTTGTTTTAGGTCATTTAATTGGCCTTTTTTTAGATTTTTATGATTGTTATTTACATGTTTGTAGCTTGCTCTGGAAATATAACTAATAGATTGTGCTACATCTTGTAAATGTCCTAACACCATTACATAGAACCTACTTGCTTGTACAGATGTTTCATCCAAAGATTTAATAAAGTAAAAAACACCATCTTTTAAAGAGTCAATTTCATCATTTAATTTACCAACATGTTTGTCCGTTTTGCGCAGTTTGTTCAGATCGTGTTTTGCCAAATCATCTACCACATTGGTGTACAATTTGTTTACTCTATTTGCAACTCCAGAAATATGGTCAGCACTTTCTTCAATAACACCGTTAATAGTAATCAACTCGGCTCTTTCTATATACACTTGCTTTTTCTCTTCTTTTGTTTTTCTTCTGTGAATTAAAGTATTTCTACCGATTAAAAAAGCAACTACTGCGAGAAGAATAGGAATCATAACCATGTCCCAACTAATTAAGTATGCAACCAGAGCGGCAGCTAAAAATGCGGTAATAGCCGTAAGAAACCAACCTCCAATTACATTTAAAACACCAGCGACTCTGTATACAGCACTTTCTCTTCCCCAAGCTCTATCTGCTAAAGAAGTTCCCATGGCAACCATAAATGTTACATAGGTCGTAGATAGTGGTAGTTTCATTGATGTTGCAATAGAAATTAAGATACCAGCAACTATTAAATTTACCGCTGCTCTTACTAAATCAAAAGCGGGCAGTTCATATGTTTTGTCTTTTGGTAATGAAATTACTGGTTTGGTAAATTTAGAATCTATGTATGCTAAAGTAGGCGCTGGTACTAAAAACCGAATTCCAGTGTTTATGGTCATTGCAGCCCTTACGGTAACTCTAGACAGCGGATTTGGTTTAAATTTCTCATGTCCATCTCCTTGTCTAGACAAGTCGATCCCTGTTTTAATTACGTTTTTAGCTTTACTAGAAGTCCACAAGGTCACTACCATTACCGCACCAGCGATTAACAATAACCAAACATTAGAAGGTACTTTTTCGGCTAAAATCTCCATAGAGAACGCATCTGCATTCACCCCAGAAACATTCCAAGCTTCATAAGAATTCCAAGCGGCGATAGGCACACCAACAAAGTTTACCAGGTCGTTTCCTGAAAATGCCATGGCTAAAGAAAAGGTACCAATTCCAATAATTAATTTTAAAACATTTACTTTAAAATATTTTATCAATACCTGCGATATGATACTCCAAGCTACAAAACTTCCTGCAATAATTAAAAGTGCTTTTCCTTCAATTAAGTGCTTAATATCTGTATAGAAAGGAGTTCCTTTCATTCCTTTTATAATGATGAAATATGTAATTGCAGTAATTGCAAAACCACCAAATAGCGCGTTGATATAAACGGCTCTTTTTTCAAAATTAAATGAGTAAATTATCCTAGATGCAAACTGAACAATTGCACCAACCGAAAATGCGACGACTACAGATAGCAATATTCCGTTTATAATTTCAACTGCTTTTTTATGATTGATATAGTTCCAGATTTCAGAAAAAGATTGCGAATCATTTGCAGATATTTTTAACAAAGAAATACATACAGCAGCGCCTAACAATTCAAATACAATGGAGACCGTTGTGGAGGTCGGCATTCCTAGAGAGTTAAAGATGTCTAATAAAAGAATGTCTGTAATCATTACTGCCATAAAAATAATCATGATGTCTTGGAACATGAACATTCTAGGGTTAAAAATCCCTTTTCGCGCAACTTCCATCATTCCGCTAGAGGTAATTGCTCCAAAGAACACTCCTAAACTAGCAATGATCATAATATTTCTTACAGAAATTGCCTTAGAGCCAATTGCTGAATTTAAAAAGTTTACAGCATCGTTACTCACTCCTACGACTAAATCTACAATAGCTAATATTGCTAAAGCGACTAACATTAAAATATATGGATCTCCCATTTCAGTTGATTAAATTAAGTTGCGCAAATCTACAAACACCATTAGAGGTGAATGTTATGTTTATGTTATATTTCTTAGTACTAAAAATGAATATCTACTTGCAATCTATAGAGCAGTTGATTCGTTTTAAAACCAATGTCTGTATAGCTTAGATCTGTTTGAACTTTTAATTGATGTCCTGAAATATACTTAGACAATCCTAAAGTATATTGATTTTCGGCGCCTTTTCCAGTAATTACTTTGTCTAAAGAAATATTTGTGTACCGCCCAGAGATTTCGAGCGTTTTAGATAATAAATACCCTGTTTGTAGATTTAAACCATTTCCAACTTGCACGACATCTCCGGTTAAAGAGCCATCAGCATTTTTTGCAAAAGCATCTCCAGCAGTTCTATTTGCAAATTCTGCCATCAAAGAAAAGCCATTGTGCTTGTACATGGCATCTATAAACAAAGTAGCGATGTTCGTTACATAAAATCCCGTGTCATTGGTCATATAAGAACCTTGGTTGCTTCTTGTTTTAGAGGCATTGTTATTGAAGTCATACACAAAGCCTAAGGATAATTTTGGGGAAGGCTCAAACTTTAGGTCACTTCCTTTGTAGTCTCCTTTATTTGCAAAGTCACCGAAAGGGAAAAGTTCTATTCTTGTGGTATATTGATGGCCTCCAATATTTCCAGTGGTGATATTTCTTCCTTCACCTTGGGAGATCGAAAATACTTCTTTTACCAAAAAACGATTTGTAAGTTTGAAATGATGTCTTAGTTGCACCCCCATATCTCTATCAATTGTAAACCGACTGTTTAATAAAGAGCGGTCTACTTGTTGTAAGTTGGCAGATGAGATTACTCGTTCTCGATTTCCTGGAAGTTTGGTTTGTCCAAACCACACAACAAAGTTACCAGAGAAATTCCATTTTAAAACGGCATCTAAAATATACCTTGGGGCATTTCCTGTGTATTTTGAAGCTCCGGACAAATCTCTATTAGACAAGCCAAGTTCTACTTTGTATTTTAGTTTTGGAGAATATGCAAATCCATCAAATTTCAAACGAGAACGTCGAATCATCATAGAGGACGCTGGATTTGAGAGTCCGTGGTGTATTTCCCAATTACTAGTTGCAAGTGTTTGGAAGCGCAGCCCTATTTTCATTGACCATGTGCTGTCTTTTCCGATGAGATTGAAAAGCCCCTTACCAAATTTTTGAGTGTTGGTTTTTTGAGCGTTTGCACTTAGAAAAGCACAAATACACAGCAGTACTGCTGCTTTTTGCAGTGTAGTTGGTTTCATTATTATTATTAGCTTTTGTCGCAGCAAATAAATAACAATAATGTCAGATAAACGGTATGAGAACATTAAAAAACAAAAAACTGCCTTGGCCGAAGGCAGAATGCCCTATAAAATAGTTGACAAAAACTAATATTTTTATAATGACGCTATCTCTTTAAAGATTACTACAAAGATGAAAGTATTCTATCGTTTTTTTGTTGAATTTAAATTAATAAAAGGTTAACAGTTTCTTCAATTTAACCTTAAGTTAATGTTTCTGTAATACAATCATAATTTACTCCTAACACAGAATTAACAATAACACAAGACTTTTGCACTAGAAAATAATCAACAATAATGAAGAAATTTTTATTTATAATTTTTATTATATTCAGTCAAATAGCTATCAGTCAGGATAAAGGAATCTTGAAAGGATTGTTAACTGATAAGGAAGCAAATAATGAGACCTTGCCCTTTGCGAATGTGTTTGTGAAAGGGACTAATATAGGAGCAACTACAGACTTTGACGGAAATTATTCTTTTCAAGTTCCCGAGGGTACCCATATAGTTTCATTTAGTTTTTTAGGATACAAAACAGTTGAAAAAACATTTACCATCGCTTCAGGACAAACAATAATTCTGAATCAAATAATGTCTGCTGAAGAAGGCGTTGCTTTAGATGAGATTGTAATAAAGACATCGATAGGAAAGGAGTCTGCAAATGCACTTTTATTAGAGCAAAAGAAAGCATCTGTTATCATTGAGAGTATTGGAGCGCAAACATTGGCAAAAGTAGGGGTTTCAAATGCAGCAAATGCGACCACTAAAATTGCGGGCGTTACCAAAAGTGAAGGTTCAGGGAGCATCTATATAAGGGGCTTAGGAGACCGCTATTTAGCAACCACGATGAATGGTCTTCCAATTCCCTCTGATGATGTTGAGAATAAAAATATCAATTTAAATTTATTTTCAACCAACATCATAGAAAATGTAGGAATTAGTAAGACGTATAGCACAGGAGGGTATGCCGATCAAGCTTCGGGTAAAGTAAACATAAATTCTAAAGAGTATTCAAAAAAAGGAGTTTCAATCTCCATGTCAGGAGGAGCAAATACAAATGTTGCTGGTCTTTCTGATGATTTTAGAACAACCATTACAAATCAAGATGTTACGATTGGTTTTCACCAAAAACAATTTGCACTGCAAAATCTAATCACTTTACAAGGTTGGGATACGGAAACCCTAGCAACACCAATAAATTTTAATGGGTCTTTCTCAGCGGCAAAGAAATTTGAATTTTTTGGCAAAGAGGTTGCTGTTTTTTTTGCAGGTTCTCACGCTAAAACTTTTGAGTACCAAAAAGGAGTTTTTAGAGCCTATCGGTCTAATGTATTGGATAGGGAGTTTACAGATGTAGAACAATATGCATCCAATGCAAATACCACAGGGTATATCAATGTTCGCCTAAAGCTAAACGACTCTAATAACATCAAATACAATACGCTTTTTGTAAATACGGGTGTCGATAATTTATATGAGCAAGGTAGAAACGGTTTGGGATACGTTTTTGATCAAGACCCTCAAGAGACTGGAGCTTTTGTGCGAGATCAAAATTTTAGACAAACAACTTTGTTTGTCAATCAACTTTTAGGAGAACACAAGTGGAGTGAAAACAACACAGCAAACTGGGCAGGAGGCTTTAATTTCGTTTTGGCAGAAGAGCCAAATAGAATTAGAAATGAAGTAAATATTTTAGAAGTTGCTACGGCTCCAGAAATTCAATATGCACATGTAGGTGATTTTCAGCAACGAAAATCTAGCCAGAAAATTCAGGATACAGAATACAACGCTACGTTCGAAAATAAATGGGCACTTGGTGCAAAAAACGAGAATGATGAGAAGCCGTTCTCCTTAAATTATGGAGTTAACTACAGACATAAAGAGAGAACGTTTAAATCGTTATTTGTAGGTGTAAAGTCAAAAGATTACAGAGCAGCTTCCGTAGATGAATTGTCATCAACATTTACAGCAACAAATTTCAACAATGGGCTTACTTTAAGGTTGAGAGAGGCAGATAGATATGAAGCGACATTAGATATTATGGCCAGTTTTATCAATTTTGATTTCCAAATAAAGGACAAATTTTCGGGTACTTTAGGATTTCGTTTTGAGAGAGATGAAATAAATGTTGTCTGGGATGTTGCTAATTTTGTAGGGAGATTGGGTACTTTAAATAGAACCTATGAAAGTCTCTATCCGAGTGTAAATTTAAAATACGAATTGGCGCAGAATAATTATTTGCGATTTGCAGCGAGTATTACGCAGACATTGCCAGAGTTTAAGGAATTAGCACCTTTTGAATATGTGTCTCCAACAGGGCGTGTTACCAAAGGAAATCCAGATTTACAAAAATCAGAAATTTATAATTTTGATTTAAAATACGAGCTTTTTCCTCAGAGAGGACAACTTTTTTCTCTAGCAGGTTTTTACAAGCAAATTAATGATCCCATTAACTTATCTCAGACAAGGGGTTCTTCGGGATATTTTATCTATTCAAATACTGGAGAAAAAGCAAATGTATATGGAGTTGAGTTCGAAGCAAAAACCGATTTATTAAAAAATTCAGAAGATGAAAGTATTTTTAATATTACGGGGAATATAACCAAGATGTGGCTTGAGCAGGATTTATTAGCAGATTTTCAATACAAAGACATTACAAAATCGAGCTTGCAGGGAGCTTCTGATTTTATTGCAAATACTTCTTTAAGTTATTCCAATCAAAAACAAAAAGAGTTGACAGCAACTGTAACGGGAAATTATTCGTCAGACAAAATTTTTGCGTTAGGGTCTCCCGAAGATTTTGCAAATAGTGCTGCTTTGTATAATGATGAGATTATAGAAAAAGGATTTGTATCCTTAGATTTTGTGGTTCGTAAAAAACTATCAGAAAACATATTGTTAAAGTTTGTAGGTAGAAACCTTTTGAACCCAGAAATAAGACAAACTCAAAAAGTAAGAAATCTAATTACAAACATAGAAACCAACGAGACAGTTTCTGCTTATCATAAAGGAAGCCAATTGACATTTAGTATTAAATATACATTCTAGGGAATTAACGATTACTTAACAAAAGAGGGTAAAGTTGCTGAAACCTAACATACTATTAATATTTAGATAAAGAAGATTCAACAATAAGATAGCAACTTTGCTTGAAATTAATAATCATACTAAACTAAAATGAAAAAATCAGTTTCTAAAATTTTAAACATTGTAGCTTTTTCTTTAGCTATTGTATCATTCACAAATTGTGGTAGTGAAGAGCCTTCTATTATTATAGAAGAGCCTGCTTCGGAAGTAATAGGGAATTTAAATTCTGGAATTATGAATGGAAATCTCGATGAAGATTATACATTAAATTCAAACCAAATTTATAATTTAAATGGTTCTTTTATTGTGGAGTCAGGAGCTACGTTAACAATCCCTGCGGGAACAACAATTCAAGCTCTTAACGGAGGAACAAGTGTTTATATCGCAGTTCTCAAGGGAGCTAAAATTAACATAGAAGGAACCGAATCTCGTCCGGTAAATATGTCATCTGCTGCGGGAGATTCAGGAGATTGGGGAGGGTTAACCATTTGTGGAGACGCATCAACAACTGCAGGCGCAAATGCAGAAGCAGAAGTTGGTGGATTCATTTATGGAGGTTCAAATGATGCAGACAATTCTGGAGCTATTAATTATTTAATAATTAAAGGAACAGGAGCACAAATAAATTCAGAATCACAGTACAATGGTATTTCTTTTTACGGAGTTGGTTCTGGAACGACAATTAGCAACATTGCTGTAATTAACGGTTCAGATGACGGTGTTGAATTTTTTGGAGGAACGGTATCCGCAACAAATTTATTCTTAGAAAATAATGAAGATGATTCTGTAGATTGGACAGAAGGCTGGAACGGAACCATAACAAATACATACATTACGCACACAAATTCAGGATTTTCAACAGTTTTTGAAGGAGATAAAGCAAATGGAAATCCCAAGTTTGACAATGTTACTGCAGTGTCAACTGTTGGAGGTACAGCGCTACAGTTTAAAAAACAATCTGGTGCTACAATAACAGGGTTGTCTTTGACAGGTTATGATATATCTATCGACATGAAAGATGATGGAGCTTTAGCGAACGTTCTTATTGACGGTGCTGCTGCGAATCCTTTATTGTCTTACACAAATGCACAAACAGTGAGTGCCGCAGATTTTATGTGGGTAAATTCAAGTACAGCGATTCCAACATCGGTATTACAGGGCGCAATTACTGGAAAAGTTACTTTAGATGCTGCTGTTAAATACAATTTGAATTCTTCTTATATTGTGGAAGCTGGAGGTGAATTAGTCATTCCTGCAGGAACAAAAATTGAGGCGAGAGATGGAGGCACCGGTGTATTCATCGCGGTTTTAAAAGGTGGAAAAATTGACATTCAAGGGACCGAAAATAATCCTGTTGTAATTTCCTCGGCTTCAGCTATTTCTGGAGATTGGGGAGGTCTAACAATCTGTGGAGATGCAACAACAACTGCAGGTGAAGATGCAGTAGCAGAGGTTGGTGGTTTTATCTACGGAGGAACCAATGATGCGGACAATTCTGGATCTGTTACTTATTTAGTGATTAAAGGAACAGGCGCACAAATTAATGCGGATTCTCAGTACAACGGAATTTCGTTATACGGGGTTGGATCTGGAACTACCATAGAAAATATCTCGGTAATTAATGGTGCTGACGACGGTATAGAATTTTTTGGAGGCACGGTTTCTGCAACAAATATCTATTTAGAAAATAACGAAGATGATGCTGTGGATTGGACCGAAGGATGGAATGGAACAGTAACGAATACTTATATTTCTCACACAGTTTCTGGTTTTTCTACTGCTTTTGAGGGGGACAAGAATAATGGGAATCCAAAATTTATAAACTTAACAGCTATTTCTACAGCAGGTGGTACTGGCTTGCAGTTTAAAAAGACTTCAGGTGCAACCATTACAAATATATGGTTGGAAGGGTATGAAAAGAACATCGATATGAAAGACGGAGGTCCTTTAGAAAATGTAATTATAGACGGTGTTGCTGCTTCTACAACTGCAGAATATAAAACAGGAACTAAAGTTGCTGTTGCAGCTTGGACTTGGAAAAGTGCAGGTTTATAACAGCACTCATCATTGAGTAGGAAAAAGTAAAAAGCAGGCGATACGCCTGCTTTTTACTTTTGTATTCTCTTTAAAATCGGTTTTATTTTACAAGTACTACAAAATAACTACAGATCGAAATGCTATTATTTCAATTGGTTTTCAGTTGCTTTGTATAAAGCACCGCCAGCAATTCCATTTATGTATCCAATTAATTCTTTTTTAGAGGTGGTGTTTGCATCAAAATCAATAGTGGCAATGCTGTCTTTAAAAACCACTTTTGCATCTAAAACACCTTCTTTTTTAGAGAGTTTCGCTTGAATTGTTTTTGCACAGCCAATCTCGCAAGTCATGCCCGAAATAGCTAGGGAAACTTTTTCTTTTTTTGGTACTTTATTTTCTTTGCAACCTGTTAAGACGAAACAGGCAATTGCGACTGATAAAAATATTTTTTTAAGTGTCATAATTTTGAACGATTAAATGATTGTACAAATTTATTAATAATCGCGTTGATATTTCAATAAATAGAAGACTTTTGCAATTCGAATTAATATCTATGAAAGATCAGCAGGAAAAATGGCTCTATTTTACGATACTCTGCCTTGTTTGGGGGAGTTCTTTTATTTTAATGAAAAAGGCTTTATTGGGCGTGACCCCGATTCAATTAGGTGCGCTAAGAATGATATTTACTGCTGTTTTTTTACTCTTAGTGGCATTTCCCTCGTTAAAGAAAATTAAAAAGAAACATTATAAATATATTTGTTACACTGCGATTTCTGGGACTTTTATTCCAGGGTTTTTATTTGCTTTTGCCATTACCAATATCGACAGCTCTATTGTGGCGATACTCAACTCACTGACACCTTTTAATACCTTGATTTTTGGTGCGTTAATTTTTGGATTTGCTTTTAAAAGAAGACAGTTATACGGTATATTAGTTGGTTTGGTTGGAACTTTACTACTCATCTTAAAAGGTGCAGATTTAAATCCAAATCAGAACTATTGGTATGCTGTGTTTATAATTATAGGGTCTGTTGGGTATGCGCTTAATGCAAACATGATTAAAAAATATTTAAACGATTTAAATGCGCTTTCTATTGTAACGGGTAATTTTCTATTGTTGTTGGTTCCTGCAATTATTGTTCTAAGTTGCACAGATTTCTTTAGTACTTTCGACTTAAAAAATGAGGTATTTGTGCAATCTTTGGGATACATTGCAATTTTATCGATTGTTGGTACCAGCATTGCAAAGACCATTTATAATAAATTAGTACATATTTCAGATCCTGTTTTTTCATCTTCTGTAACCTATGTAATTCCATTAGTGGCTGTGTTTTGGGGAGTTCTAGATGGTGAAAAACTAAGTCTGCTTCAAATAATTGGAGGTCTTATTATTCTCCTTGGTGTTTACTTGGTGAATAAGAAAAAGAAGTAAAAGCAATGACCTATTTTTCGTGCTTCGTTTTCAGTAGTTCGGGGAATCTTCAACCGTTAAAACATACCCTATGGTGTATCGTTCCGATCGAGTTTTTTACATGAATGAAACAGCGCGTCTAGTAGAGCATTCGTAAGCCGTGGTATTCTTATTCAAATTTATTGCAACAAAAAAAAGGGTCAAAACGTACTGTCTTGACCCTTGACTTTAAAAAAGTATTTTTATTTTAATTATTCAAAATCTGCATCAGAAACTCCTTCATTCACTTTAATTTCTTTGACAACGAAATCTAAGTTCATCGGACCTGATTTTATACCGATGGAGTAAGGAAACTTAACCCCATCGACTTCTTTATAATTTGAGAATACAGTGGGTATTTTTACTTCTTGGCCGTCTGGTGTTTTTTCGGTTTTCACTTCTTTCACTTTTAGCCCAGAAGTCATGTCATAATACACCTCGGTATCATTAAATTTTAAAACAATAGCATTCTTTCCTTCTAGAGGTTCAATTCGGAGCAATTCTCCAGAGCTGTATTCTAGGTCATTGAAAATCGCATTTCCCGATTTTGCTTCGTTCACCTGCGCTTCAGTCATGTCTTTCTTCTGACCTCTTGCATTGGTGTATCCTATAGATCCATTAAAAACAGTTTTTTGCATACTATTACCCATCACAGAAATCTCTTGCGAAGTTTTGTTCGGCGCAGCAGCTTTCATGGTCATTACTAAAGGAGTCCCTTGAATGGTAGCATTTGCTGTCATGATGGTAGTTTTAACTGCCATCACCTTATCCTTACCTCCAATAGCAGCGATGTATTTATCAACAATAGAGGATGCCGTCATTCCCTCTGGAATTGGCAATGTCATTGCTGGCTTTTGCGTTGGGTTTCCTTCTACATCAAAATAATTAATTACATAATCTGTTTTCTCTAGATTGGCAAGTACATCAATTCCTTTTCCAGTAATAATAATTCGAGCTTTATCGCTTGTAAAATAAGTAATAGCAGCATTTTGAACTTCTTCTAAGGTGACTGCTTTAATCTTTTGGATGTAGCTTTCGTAAAAGTTTGCTGGTAAATTATACCGTTCAATATTCAAAGCAAAATTAGCAACGGTTCTCGGCTTTTGAACATCCATTACAAAACTACCAATATAAGATTCTTTGGCGTTTTCAAGTTCCTCTGCACTTACTGTTTGGTACCTAATTTTATTAATTTCTTTTTGTAATTCTACAACAGAACTATCTGTTACCATATTTCGAACGCTAGCACTTGCTCTAAAGGTTCCTACATATTTACTTTGGCTAAGACTAGAGTAAGACCCATAAGTATATCCTTTGTCTTCTCTAAGATTCATAAACAAACGTGCTGTTCCACCGCCACCTAAAATTTTATTAGCTAACAAAGCAGCATAATAATCGGCATCTCCTAAAGTTATGTCTACTGTATTGATAATTGCAATTTCAGACTGCACAGCATTATCCATATTTATAAAGTCAATTTCTGCAGTTGCGATCGTTGTAATCTCAGGCATGGTATACGAAGGAATTTCTCCAGCTTTCCAATCTGCAAACAAGCTTTTTACAAGTTTTTTTGTTTCTTTAATATCGATGTCTCCTTCGACTACTAAAATTGCGTTGTTCGGTTTTAAGTAAGTATTGTAATTATTTTCTACATCAGCTAAGGTGATTTTTTTCACACTCTCTTTTGAAGTAAATTCGCCAAAAGGGTGATTTCTACCATAGGTTAAAACATTTTCTACTCTTCTTGCAACACTGGTAACACTCTTTTCGTTAGATTTTAATCCATCCAAAGAAAGTTGCACCTCTTTGTCAAATTCTTCTTGGGTAAATGTTGCATTTTTGATTCCGTCTGCCATAAGACTAAGAATTTCAGGAAAATATTTTTCTAAAGAAGAAGCAAAACCTCCAGCGCTATAGAAACTGATATTTGCTCCTAAAAAATCAACTTTTTCATTGAATTCGTCTTTGGTTATGTTCGCGGTACCGCGTCCTAGTAGACTTCCCATCATACCTGAAACTCCTGCAATTTCACCTTCAAAATAAGGAGTATTGTCAATGGACAAGTTTGCGGAAACTCTTGGTAATTTGTGGTTTTCTACCAAAATTACTTTTAAGCCATTAGACATGTTGAACTTTACAGGCACTCCTAGTTTTATAACTGGATCTGGACCTGCCTTTGGTATTGTACTTCTATCGATCTGTGCATTTGAACTAATTGTTGCTACAAAAAGTACAATGAATGCTAAAATTTTTGTTTTCATAATTTGTATCTTATTTTAAAAAATCCTTCAACGGTTTAATTATATTATTTTTTTTCAGGTAAATATTCTAAGATCAATCGCTGATTAGGATTTAGATATTTTTTTGCTACCGCTTGAATTTCTTCTCTTGTGATAGATCTGTAGATGTCAATTTCTGAATTAATTAAATTTGTATCGCCATATAGCACATGGTAACGCGCTAAAGAATTTGCAACACCTTCTACACTTGAATTGGAGTTGACATAATTATTTTCAAACTGATTCTGTAATTTTTGATAAGACCGCTCAGAAATTAATTCTGTTTGCATGATTCCAATCTCTTCGTCAATTTCTTTGATCAGGTCGTCTAGTTTTGTTTCTCCTTGAGGTAGGCCGTATAAAATATACGTTCCGTAGTCTTCCTGGCTTGCGTTGATTGCACCTGCCTGAATTGCCATTTTTTTAGTATCGACTAGTTTTTTATAAAGTACAGAACTTTTACCTGTACTTAAATAAGAGGAAATCATATCTAAAACACGGGAGTCCTTTGTTTTCATTGAAGGAGTTCTGTAGGCAGCCATGATTGCTGGAATTTGAATGTTTGGATCATATCCTTTGGCATTCATTGTTTCGGTAATAGGCTCTTCTTGAGGAAAACTCTTTTCGATTTCAGCACCTCTTGGGATCGGACCAAAATAGTCTTCAATCATTATTTTTGCAGAAGCAATGTCAATGTCGCCCGCAACTACAAGTGTTGCATTATTTGGGACGTAGAATTTTTTGTTAAAAGCAAGAAACTCTTCTAAAGTAGCGGCATCTAAATCTGCCATTTTACCAATAGTAGTTCCTTTGTATGGGTGTTTTTTAAAGATGTTTTCTTTTACAAACTCTAAAAAACGAGAATAAGGCTGGTTGTCTACACGCAATCTTTTTTCTTCTTTGACAACTTCATTTTGTGTATCCACACCATCTTGTCCAATAATCGGGTGCAACAAACGCTCAGATTCCATCCAGAGGCCTAGTTCTAGTTTATTCGACGGAAATATTTCATAATAGTAGGTTCTATCATCTGTAGTATTGGCGTTATTTTTTCCACCGTTCGATGAAACCAATTTGAACCATTCGCCTTTTCCAATGTTTTTTGTGCCCTCAAACAATAAATGTTCAAAGAAATGTGCCATTCCTGTTCTTCCTGGTTGTTCATCTTTTGCACCTACATGGTACATTACAGAGGTTACCACTACCGGGGCAGCCGTATCTTTGTGTAAAATAACGTGCATGCCGTTGTCTAAATCATACTCTTGAAAATCAACTTTTTGGGCATTAGAATAAAATGCAACAAATAGTGCTGAAGCAAGTGTTAAAATACTTTTTTTCATTTTTTCATTTTTTTAATTAATATTCAATTTTTTATTTGACGCTTTAGAATAGAATTTGTTACAAGGTTTAACAAAAAGGGTCAAACCAAAAATAGTGAGAATCTAATGAAAGTAATAATAGAAAGCCTTTTTTTTAATAGGAGTCTTGTTTACTTGTTTTTGTTGACCGTGTTGTGGCTTTCTAAAAAAGATGTATATTTGCATTCTCATTTTCAGTAGAGAAAATGGTATAACTAGTAATAATAAGCAAAACAAATAGTATGTACGCAATCGTAGAGATAGCAGGGCAGCAGTTTAAAGTTGCAAAAGACCAAAAAGTATACGTTCATCGTTTACCAGGAGAGGCAGGATCAAAAGTTACTTTTGATAATGTTTTCTTATTGGATGACAATGGAAATGTGTCTGTTGGCGCCCCAGCTATAGAAGGAGCATCAGTATCAGCTCAAATTTTAAGTCATCTGAAAGGAAACAAGGTAATTGTTTTCAAAAAGAAAAGAAGAAAAGGGTACATTAAGAAAAATGGTCATAGGCAAGCTCTAACAGAGATTCTAATCGAATCTATTGCAGCTTCAGGCTCTAAAAAAACGGCTTCGAAAGCAGTAGCTTCAGAAAAAGTAGAAGTGAAGGTGGCAGCACCAGCAGCATCTAGCGATTTTAGTGCAATGACTGTATCTGAGTTAAAAGCTTTAGCTAAAGAACAAGGTATCGCGGGATATACTTCTTTAAAGAAAGCCGAGTTAATAGACGCTTTAACTAAATAAGAATTTACAAATTTTAAAACCATAACATCATGGCACATAAAAAAGGAGTAGGAAGTTCGAAGAATGGTAGAGAATCAGAATCGAAACGACTAGGAGTAAAAATATTTGGAGGACAAGCTGCAATTGCAGGGAATATCATTGTTCGTCAAAGAGGTACAACACACAACCCAGGAGAAAACGTTTACATGGGTAAAGATCACACTTTACATGCAAGAGTTGATGGATTAGTTGAGTTTAGAAAGAAAAAAGACAACAGGTCTTATGTTTCTATCACCCCTTTTGAAGCTTAGTAATTTAAGTTTTATAAAATATTAAAAAGCACTAACATTTATTTGTCAGTGCTTTTTTTCGTTTAGAACTTTCCGTTTTGTACTTTTACTCGTATGAAAATTGTCTATAATTTCGTGGTTTTTTTAGCAGCAACCACTTTGCCCCTAATAGCTTTGTTCAGTAAAAAAATTAAATTTTTTGTTGCGGGAAGAAGGGAGACTTTTACTAAAATAGCAGTACTTAAAAACCAAAAAACAATTTGGTTTCATGCTGCTTCTTTAGGTGAGTTTGAGCAGGCAAGACCGATTATCGAGGAATTAAAACACCACTACAAAAAACATAAAATTTTAGTTACTTTTTTCTCCCCTTCTGGTTATGAAGTGAGGAAGAATTATCCATTGGCAGACGTGGTTTGCTATCTTCCTTTAGATGCGCGTAATAATGCGAGAAAATTTATTAAAGAAGTGAATCCCGACTTGGCTGTGTTTATAAAATACGAGTTTTGGCCAAACCTTTTAAAAGAGCTTAAAAAGAAAGAAATTAAAACCATTTTGGTTTCCGGTATTTTGCGAAAAGAACATTTATTCTTTAAAAGTTATGGTGCTTTTATGAGGAAGTCTTTAACGGCCTTTGATCACTTCTTTGTCCAAGACAGTACTTCTAAAACGCTGTTAAAGTCTATTGGATTTAAAAATGTAACCGTCGCTGGAGATACGCGATTTGATCGCGTGTCTGAGATTTTAAAACAAGACAATTTTTTGGATTTCATTCAGGAGTTTAAAGATAATAGGTATACAACTGTCGCTGGAAGCACTTGGAAAGAGGACGAGGCATTCTTTATACACTACATCAATTCCCAAGCAACAGCAGCAGAAAAATTTATCATAGCACCTCACAATATTAAAAGTGACGGCATTGCAGACTTGCGTGCTCAGATTGATACAAAGACAATTTTATATTCAGAATTTAAGCAGGCTCAATTTGTGGGTGACTTGAAGAGTTACCAAGTTTTTATTATAGATACAATTGGTCTTTTAACCAAAATTTATGCTGCTGCAGATGTGGCATATGTTGGTGGAGCTCTAAAAACCGGATTGCACAACATTCTAGAGCCCGCAACTTTTGGGATTCCTGTAGTTATTGGGCATACATTTGACAAATTCAAAGAAGCAGTGGATTTAGTAAAAATAGGAGGTTGTATTTCTGTAAAAAATCAAGATGAATTTACGGAGAGCTTTCTTCATTTAAGAGAAGATATCCATTTTAGAAATCAAACAGGAGTCATCAATAAGAGATATATCGAAGCCCATCTCGGAGCGACAAAATTAGTAATGAACTATATAAGAACGGTTGTAAACTAAGGACAGTTTAGAAATCGTAAAACCTTAAAATCACCCTACTGAATGCATAAATTAAAAGATAATTTTGGGAGACAAATGGAATATGTCCGTTTAGCAGTTACAGATCGTTGTAACCTGCGTTGTCAATACTGTATGCCTGCACAAGGAATCGATATTGTACCAAGACAAGAGCTGTTAACTTTTAAAGAAATGTATCGTTTAATTCGTGTTTTAACCGAGCTGGGTGTTCAGAAAGTACGGTTAACTGGCGGGGAGCCTTTTGTGCGGAAAGATTTTGTTGGGTTCTTAGAAATGTTGTCTCATAATGATTTGCTAGAAGCCATCAATATTACAACAAACGGTGCTTTGATTTCTCAGCACATTGATCGGATTGAAAAACTGGGAAAAGTAAAAGATATCAACTTGAGTATTGACAGTTTAAACAGAGAGAAATTTGCCAAAATTACGAGAAGAGATGCTTTTGCTGAAGTGTACAAAACATTGGAATTGCTTGAACAAAGTAGTTTAAATTTAAAATTAAATGTCGTCGTGCAATCTGGTATTAATACGGATGAGATCGTCGATTTCGTTCGATTTACGAAAGACAAAAAACTGGCTGTACGCTTTATAGAGGAAATGCCTTTTAACGGAAAAGGACAACGTAAAATGGAAGAAAATTGGACGTTTAACAAAATTTTAAACGAGATTAAAACCGAATTTGATGTCAAAGACATCATCTCAGAAAAATCTTCCACTTCAAGAAATTATGCAATTGACAACCATCTAGGAACCGTTGGAATTATTCCGGCGTTTACAAGGACTATTTGCAACAATTGCAATCGCATTAGAATCACAAGCACAGGAACTTTTAAGAATTGTCTGTTTGATGACGGTGTTTTTAATTTGCGTGATTTTATTAGAAAAGGCGCTTCTAACGACGATTTAAAAGAACTCTTTTTGTCTTTAGTAAAAGAGAAGCCAGAGAATGGTTTTATCGCAGAAGCAAACCGTCAAGATGGCGGTGCTTCTGAAAGTATGAGTACTATTGGAGGCTAAATTTTATCTCAATTTTACCTCCCTCAGGAAACATTATTTTCTTTTCAGCGCAGGACTATTTATTTTTAGAAAATTAAATAACAGAAGAATCAAATATGAAGGAAGGGTTTAAAATAGAATTTAGTTGGAAACAAATAACTTTTCTTGTAATTTTTTCAACCGCTACCTATGGTTTAATTGTGTATTTAATGGGTTCTGATGAAAGTGTAAAGACCATCGCTTTTCAAGCTATAATTTGGGGCGTTTTATTTAATCTGTTTTTTGTTCTATTATTTCCTTGGTTTATGAAAAAACTGCTTGGAAAACGTATTGATAATATAGTTCCAAAACTTCTTGAAAACGAAAAAGTAGAAGCGGAAATTCTTGCGAGTTTATTTCGAAAAGTAGAAGTAGTTGGAGGTAAAATATTTTTCACGAACCAAAGATTAATTTTTAAAACTCATTCTTTGAATTTTCAGAAAGGTCAAACGAACATTGAGTACATTCAAATTCAGAATATTGAAAAAAGAAAAACAATTAAAATTGTTGACAATGGAATAAAAATAACAACGAAAGAAGGGAAGCAGTATTCTTTTCTAGTAAATGACAGAGATGTTCAAATTCAAAAAATTAAAAATAAATTCGTTGAATGATTTCAGTAGAAAAAGCTTTGCAAATAGTATTAAATTCAACCCAACGTTTCGGTGTTGAAGAGATTCCGTTTCTAAAATCTGTAGGCAGGGTTTTAAAAGAAGAGGTTCTTGCAGATAGAGATTTCCCACCATTTAACAGGGTTGCTATGGACGGAATTGCAATTGATTTTTTTCAATTTAAGAAGGGGCAAAGAGCATTCACGATCGCAGGAATTCAAGCTGCAGGAAGTGTGCAAATTACGCTTCAAAATCCTCTAGGCTGCATGGAAGTTATGACGGGTGCCGTGCTTCCTAACAACACGAATACAGTCATTAGATATGAAGATGTAATGCTTGAAAACGGAATAGCAACGATAACTATTGAGGCTATCGTGGAAGGGCAGAACGTGCATGCAAGATCAAAAGATGGGAGGTGTGGAGATTTATTAATACATAAAAACACAGTATTATCTGCAGCCGAAATTGGTGTTTTAGCAACGGTTGGAAAATCGTTTGTAAAAGTGGCTAAGCAACCCAAAGTAATGATTGTTTCTACTGGAGATGAATTGGTGGGGGTTGCTGAAATTCCGTTAGAGCATCAAATTAGACGGAGCAATGTGTTCACCTTGGTTTCTTTGTTAGAGAGACTCCATATTTCGTCCAAAACCGCCCATATTACAGATGACAAATCAATTTTAAAGTCTAAAATAAAAAGCTATTTAAAAGCATATGATGTGTTGCTTTTTAGTGGTGCAGTGAGTAAAGGTAAATATGATTTTTTGCCAGAGGTTTTTGAAGAATTAGGTGTTGAAAAATTATTTCACAAAGTCGCACAGAGGCCAGGAAAACCTTTTTTCTATGGACAGACGAATACGTGTAGCGTGTTCGGATTCCCTGGGAATCCCATTTCTACATTTGTAAACTGTTTGGTATATTTTTATCCTTGGTATCAAAAATCCGTAGGATTCGAAGTTGAGGAAGAAACGGCTGTTTTAGGAGAGGACGTGCATTTTAGACCAAATTTAACCTATTTTTTACAAGTAAAATTAGAAAATAAAAAGGGTCGTATTGTGGCTTCTCCAATTTCAGGAAATGGTTCCGGAGACTTGGCGAGTCTGGTAAATACAGATGCGTTTATTCAATTTCCAGACGATAAAAGCGAGTTGAAAAAAGGAGAAATTTTTAAGATAATTAGATACCGTAAATTTTAGTTTAAGACTGCGTAAAGTTAAATTTTTTCAGATAGAAAATAACATATTATCGGTCGGAATCGTTTTAGATGAGTGCACTAAAAGAGCATCAATAAGTAGCTTTTTATCAGTTCGAGTGCATTTTGAGAAACGAAAAACTTGTATCGAGTACTGCGCAGCGAATACAGTGAAAATTTGCTAGGTTTATATTTCAAAATGTTTTGATTAAATCGATTATGTAGGATTTACTTCAAATTTTGAAGAACTGTTTTTTAAACATCAAGAAGGAAAATATAAAGGAAGTTATATCCATTACAAAAGGTCTTTAAAATTGGTTTTTTATCCAGAATTTTCTGATTTAGGTTTTGCAATTGAGGTTGAAAAGCAAATAAAAATGTGGGTTAAGACGAAAAAAGAGGCTTTAATGAATAAGGAGTCTGAAAAACTTCCTAATTTAGCGAAGAAGAATTTTAAGTACGTATTTTAAGCCTTAAAAAGTGTTTTTCGATGCAAAATTTACAAAAAATAAAATTCACTCTAAGCAACCTTGTTTTTATAAATAGAAATATGAGTTGCTGTTAATTTGAGTGTTTTCGCTTTTAGGCGAAACTGTCTGAAGCGCAATTAAAAATAAGTAATGACAAATTTTACGCACATCAACAAAAAGGGAATCCCTAAAATGGTCAATGTTTTTGAAAAGAAAATAACCAAAAGGACGGCCATTGCAAAGGCAATGATGTTCTTAGGAACAGAAATAATTTCTAATTTTAAAAATGAGGAGTTCATCACCAAAAAAGGACCTGTTTTCCAAACGGCAATAATTGCTGGAATTCAAGGGGTGAAAAAGACCTCGGAATTAATTCCGATGTGTCATCCATTATTAATTAATGGTATCGATATCGACATACAAATTGTCGATTCTGAAAATATAGAAGTGTTTTGCGAAGTAACCATCGAAGGAAAAACAGGTGTAGAAATGGAAGCGCTAACAGGTGTAAACATTACCTGTTTAACCATTTATGACATGTGTAAAAGCATCAATCAAAAGATGGTAATTAAAGAAGTGAGGTTAGTAGCCAAAACAGGAGGAAAATCTGAAATTAAAAATGGGTAATCACACAAAACACACCAATTTAGAAAGAAGAAATAATGACAATTTTGCACCCAACGAAATTTCGATTTTGGGTACAAATTGCAATACTATTTCTGATTTAGTTTCTAAGGTATCTCAAAAATTGACGGGATACAAATTGGCGTATTTTGATGCCTCTCATGCAAAAAATACTGAAGGAAACGCCTTGTCTGAGTTTGTATTTCATCACCAAGGGAATTTACAAATAACAACTACTGGTATTATTAACAAGTTTCAACAGCGTTTAGATTTTGCGCAATTTGATTGCGTATTTATTAATGGAAATCATTATCCAGGGACGAAACAAATTTTAATTTTAGATCCAGCGAAAGAAGCCTCTGTTTTAAAAAGAGTCGCGCAGCTAGAAAACATTGAGTTCGTAATAAAATTAACCAAGGATACTGCGTATTTTTCTTTTTTAGAGGAGAAATATCCACAGATAAAAAATATAATTTCTTATACTATTGATGAAATTGACGCCATTGCAAAGCATGTCAATAGCCTAATTCAAAAAAAAATAGCGCCAGTAAAAGGATTGGTTTTAGTGGGAGGGAAAAGCACAAGAATGGGGCGTGACAAATCTGAATTGAATTATTTTGGAAAAGCTCAAAAAGAAGTGGCCAAAGAATTGTTGGAAAACAGGAATGTGGAAACCTTCTACGCTGTTCAAAAATTCTCAGAAAAAGAGGTAGCAATTTCGAAAGAAATTCAAGATACATTTCTAAATTTAGGTCCTTTTGGAGGTATTTGTTCGGCTTTTCAGAAAGACCCAAATGCCGCTTGGTTTGTCTTGGCAACAGATCTTCCTTTTGTCAATGATGAATTGATAAACCGGGTCTTAGAGAAAAGAAATCCCAGTAAAGTAGCTACCGCAATTAAAGGAAAAGGAAAAGATTTTCCAGAGCCTTTGATCACAATTTACGAACCAAAAGCATATCCTATCTTGCTACAGTATTTAGCGCAAGGGTATTCCTGCCCGCGAAAAATGTTAATTAATTCTGACGTGGAAATTGTAGAAATTGATGACGATCTGATAAGAAATATAAATACAGCAGAGGAGTTTGAAGCAGCTAAAAAAGAGATTCAAAAAAGATAATGGTGCCCACAAAAAATCAACTTTTTAAACGTCAAATAACTTTACAAGAAATTGGGGAAGTTGGGCAACAAAAAATACAAAACGCTTCTGTATTGGTTGTAGGTTGTGGTGGTTTGGGAAGTCCGATTGCAGTGTATCTTGCTGCTAGCGGAATTGGAAAAATCCATTTGGTAGATTTTGACACCGTGGCAATTTCTAATTTACATCGTCAAGTTTTCTTTTCTTTAGATGATATTGGAAAACCAAAAGCCGAGGTTTTATATACGTTTATTACAAAAAGAGCACCTTTTACAGACATTCGTTTTACTAGCGAAGCAATTACCAAGGACAATGTTTTGGAGTGCATAGATGCGGTGGATATCGTTATTGACGGAACAGATTCTTTACCAACTAAATATTTATTAAATGACGCTTGTGTTCTTAAACAGAAACCATTGGTGTACGGTTCTTTGTATAAGTTCGATGGCTATGTTGCTACATTTAATGTGGCGCAGGAGGATGGAACGTATTCGTCAAATTTAAGAGATGCTTTTCCAGAAATGGCCACAGAGGTGGCTAACTGCGAAGAGGCGGGCACATTAAATGCTATTGCAGGAATGATTGCGACACAGCAGGTGAACGAGGTTTTAAAGCTGGTTACAGGAGTTGGAAGCCCTTTAGTAAATGAATTATTAATATACAATGTACTTCAAAATAATCAGTTGAAAATACAATTAAAACCGCGATTTTTAAAAGAAGAAATTATAAAATTATTTGCGCTAGAAACGTATTCAAACGCAGATTTTGCAGGGCAAAATCCAGCTTTTCAGATTTCTCCACTAGAATTAAAAGAGCAGCTATTATCTGAGGTGTCGGCAAGGAGCTTAGAAATTATTGCTGTTTTAAAAGAGGTAAAGTGCCCTTTTGTGGTGCAACAAGTGATCCCGATAGCCGATTTTAATGCAGAGGAAATAGTGATTGATGAAAAAAAAACCTATGTATTTGTTTGTCAAAGGGGATTGAATAGTTACAGCGCCACAGTGCGTTTAAAAGCAAAGTATCCAAATTTAAAAGTTCTAAGTTTAACTGGCGGAATTTCCAGCTACAAATAAAATCAATGAAAAATCCTTTTGCATTTTACGCGCAACAAATAAAAGCACTAGAACAAGAAGCTGCTATTTTAAAAACTAAATCTTTATATTTAAGTATAATTCGGTTCGCCCTTTTTTTTGGGATTTGCTTTCTAATATATATCACTTTCGGCAGCTATCTAGCGGTTTTTGTCATTGCTTTTTTAGGGGTGTTGTTGTTTGGTTTTTTAGTGGTAAAACACATCAATCTTAAAACTAAAAGAAGTATTGTCGATGCCAAAATTAAAATAAATAGCACAGAAATTCAAGTTCTAAATCGCGATTTCCATCATTTAGAGACCGGTGCGGCATTTATAAATCCTGCACATTATTACAGTAATGATATCGATTTATTTGGAAAAGGCTCTTTTTTTCAATATTTAAATAGAACCACAACAAATGAAGGAAAAGTAGCGTTGGCGGGGGTGTTAACCGAAAATAAAATAGCAGATATTGTAGGAAAACAAAAGGCATTAAAAGAATTGTCTGAAAAGGTAATTTGGAGACAGCATTTTGCTGCATTGGCAAGTGCGGTTGCTGTGAAAGACAGTTCAAAAGCAATTGTGACTTGGATTTCTAATTATGTATCTGTTTTTCCAAAATATTTAGCTACCATCCAATTGGGGTTTTCAGTATGCTCTTTGCTTTTAATTGGTTTGGTTTCTTTTGGTGTTATTTCCTTTACATACCTTACAATATGGTTTTTTATTGGACTTTTTATAACCACCAGATTTGTGAAAAAGACGAATAACTTATATGTCGAGGCCAATACCGTAAGAGAAACATTTCGACAATACCATCCTTTATTGAATGAGATTGAGCGCACTTCTTTTAGCTCAAAAAGATTAAAAGAAAAACAAGAAATTATAAACTCAGAGTCAAAAAAGGCATCCGCTATTTTCAAGGAATTTGCGCGAATTTTAGATACATATGATCAGCGAAATAATATTGTAATTGCAGTTTTTGGAAACGGTCTTTTTCTAAGTGAAGTATACAATGTTTGCAAAACAGAGAAGTGGATTGCTACGTATAAACACACTGTTGAAAAGTGGTTTGAAGTCGTCGCTTTTTTTGACACTCAAAACTCGTTAGCAAATTTTCATTTCAACCATCCAAAATTTATTTTTCCCGAGATTACCGCAGAGAAAGATGTTATAAGTGGGGTTGCTTTAGGACATCCTTTATTAAAAACAGAAAAGCGAATCGATAATGATTTCAAAATAAATAAAGAAGAATTTTTTATTGTTACAGGGGCAAATATGGCAGGGAAAAGCACTTTTTTAAGAACGATCTCTTTGTCGATAGTAATGGCAAATTGTGGTTTACCTGTCTGTGCAACCTCTTTTAAATACGCTCCAATAAAGCTCATTACCAGCATGCGAACCTCAGACTCTTTAGCGGAAGATGAATCTTATTTTTATTCAGAATTAAAACGGTTAAAGTATATTGTGGAGGCAATTAAAGAGACAGATTACTTCATTATTTTAGATGAAATATTAAAGGGAACTAATAGTAAAGACAAGGCTATTGGATCGAAGAAGTTCATAGAAAAGTTATCAAAATCCAAATCTACTGGAATTATTGCAACTCATGATGTGAGCTTATGTGAATTGGAAAAAGAGGATGCAGCAATCAAGAATTATTATTTTGATGCAGAAGTTAACAATGACGAGTTGCATTTTGATTACACTTTAAAAAAGGGCATCTGTGAAAATATGAACGCCTCTTTTTTGTTAAAGAAAATGGAGATTATATAGTTGCAACAAGCTTGATTTTGCAGTGACGCGCGCAGGTAACTTAAATCGTTTCTGAGGTACAGCGTTGTGTTTTTTCTGGGTGGATTAGTGGGATTCTTTTTCCCATGAGAAAGTCTCTATCAAGTGTAGAATATCTTTTTGGATATAGTTTACAGCGGGTAAAATAGAATCGTAATTTGGTTTTGCGTAAAAATATAAAGAACCTTTCAAGAAGTGGTGGGTGCTGTCTGTTAGGTGGAATTGGATTTGGGAAGCAGCATTTCCTGTAATTTGATACAAGCTTCCAAAGACCTTTTTTTCTTTATTTACAAAGTCTTTTGGCATGATTTGGTCTGCTTTTGAAGTGTGTTTATAAACAAGTTTTTCTGCTTCAAGAAGCAATTCTCTCAGGTTTTTTTTTACGGGTCTGTAGGTGATATCAATCGAGGCGTTTTGTGTTGGGTATTTAATGGTGAGCCAATTGTTTTGGATGTCAATGATTGTTGTGTTTTTTAAAACCTGAAAGTTGTAGGGTCTTTTTAATTTTAAGTCTTCATATGTTTTTTCAGGATATGAAAGGCTTAAGTAGGCCTTAGGTTTTGGTAAAACAACTTCTTTACAAGCGTAAAATAAGAAGAGTAAAATGAGAAGAAGAAAATTACGCATTTTTGGTCGCTTTTACTTGGATGATGCGTTTTTTATCAAGTGCTTCGATGGTAAAAGTATAATTTTTAAAGGTGATTTTTTCGCCTTTTTTTGGAAACTTTCCCGAAACTTCTAAGATGAAACCAGCCAAGGTTTCACTTTCTCCTTTCTCTTCCTCAAAAATAGTTTCGTCCTCGTCATCTAGAATTCTACAGAAGTCTTTGATCGAGGTTTTTCCTTCAAAAATATAATTTTTGTCATCTATTTTAGAATAGGATAAGTCATCTTCATCAAATTCATCATTGATGTCTCCAACAATTTCTTCTATAACGTCATCTAAGGTAACCAATCCACTGGTCCCACCATATTCATCAACTACAATTGCTAAATGGTTTTTTTTCGCTCTAAAATCACCTAATAAGTCGTCCAGCTTTTTGTTTTCTGGCACAAAAAAGGGTTCCCTTAGTAAGGTTTGCCAATCGAATGTTTTTTTATTCAAATGCGCTAAGAGATCTTTTGCATATAAGACTCCAATAATTGTATCAATGTTTTCTTTGTAAACAGGATTTCGAGAATAGCCGTTTGTTAAAATTTTACGCAGCACATCTTCGTAAGACTCATTGTCTGATAGCGCAAAAATATCAATCCTCGGCTTCATTATTTGCACGGTTTCTGTGTTTCCAAAATTCACAATTCCTTGTAGTATTTTCTGCTCGTCTTTGCTGGTGGCGCTCTGTGATGTGAGTTCCAATGCTTGAGACAAGGTTTCTACCGAGAAATTACTTGCTTTATTGCCAAATTTCTTTTCAATCCACTTGGTAATTGCAATTAGAGGCATGCTAAAAGGGGACAATAGAACACTTACAAAGTGTATAAACTTAGACATTGTTTTGGCAAAACGCAAGGCGTTTCGAGATGCATATACTTTGGGTAAAACTTCTCCAAACAAAAGTATTAAAAAGGTAATTAGGATGATTTCAAGAAGAAACCGAACGGGTACCTCAAAGAAGTAAAAGTTTAAGTTCACGTTAAAACTGCCAAATAACGTTTCTGCAAACGAGGTAAAAAGCAGCACAATTAAAATATTGATAAAATTGTTGGTGATCAGAATTGTTGCTAATAATTTCCGAGGCTTTTTTAGCAAACTAACCACAATATTTTCTTCTTTTCCATTGTTGGAAAGTTCATTAATATTGGTTTGGTTTAGAGAGAAGAAAGCAATTTCAGAGCCAGAAATTAATGCGGAGCTAATGAGTAATAGAATTAAAACAATTGCATTTAAAGCAATCATTATATCGAAAGAAGCGAGCAAAGAAAATAAAGGTTCGGGGTCTGGGTCCAAGGTTAAAGTTTTATAAAGGTTAAAAGGGGATGTCGTTGTTGTCATCGGGAGCCGCTGTTTTTGCTGCTGCCGAAATCGGGGTGTTTTGTTGCGCAGGAGTTGCGTTATGCTCTGAGCTTTTTTGAGTACTTAGCATGGTAATCTCTGTGACAATAACTTCTGTCGCATAGCGCTTTACGCCGTCTTGTTCCCATTGTTTGTTTTTTAGTTTTCCTTCGAGGTACACCTTATCTCCTTTCGATAGGTATTTATCACAAATTTCAGCTAATTTATTTCGCACGACAATATTGTGCCAATCGGTCGTGGTTACTTTTTCTCCTGTTTGTTTGTTGGTATAGCTTTCTGAAGTTGCTATTGGGAAGCGACCAACACTGTTTTTATCATCGAAATAATGCATTTTTACAGCATCTCCTAAATTGCCAATGAGTATTACTTTGTTTACTGATCCTGCCATAAAATTGTCGTATAATTCTGTTGCCTATTTAAAAAAGCTAATTTACGAAATAAAACAATACCCAAGAAGGTTGCGAGCTTCTAAAGGTTTGGGTATTTAGAAGAAGGTTTTAAGAATTGCTTCATTTTGTGTGGAACGAATGGGTTCTCCCATTTGTAGAGTTTATGCTCTTGATGTGTAGGTATTTCGTTGCTAAAAAATTGCTGTAATCAAGCGATAAGCCATCTAGCAATATTTTGTATGTTTTGTAGCTGTGTCCTTTGATACATAATGCTTAAAACAAGAAGATTTCTTGCAAAAAAAAGTTCCAATTAGTAAGCACGTTTAATCGCAATGAGCCTTTTTACTTTTTTAAATATTGTTTATATCCCTTTTTGTTATTTTTATCTTTGAAGCATTTGTTGAACTAAATTTTCAATATTTTTTTTGTTGCGGGTTTCAAGTGAAGCAATTAGTTTTTCGATGTCATGCACTGAATACACTAGTTTTTCTGCGGATTGTTTGTAAGCTGTTCGTATCTTTTTGAAAATATCTATAGCATTTTTAGGGGTTCCAGACGCTAAGAATTTAGCGAGATTCGCTGCCATATTTGCGTTACTAGGATATACTTCGTGCTCTAAAGTAGTGGTTACCTTTACCAACAGTCGCTCTTTTTTAGCTGCGGCTGCGGCAAACCAAATTTGATCGGCATACGCTTCGCCAATTTTTAGGGTGGGTTGGTGAAATAGATCGGAAACCATCAAAGCACGAGGAGTGAGAATTGCAGTGCCGTGTTCGTATTTAAATTTAAAAAACAGGTTCATAATATCGGCAATAATAGCATCCCATTCTGGAAAAGAGGTAGTTACTTTTGTGATTTTTACTTGACCCATTATAACGGATGTACCAGCTTGTAGTTTCTCTAAAGCCGCGGGTAAAGAATTGTTATTTACTAAGATTTGGTCGTCGTCTATGATTGCGAAAATAGTAGACTCCATTAGGGCGCCTATTGCCAAGGCATTTTCTTGTTTGGTTTTAAGTTTACGAGCATTTACACTATTGCGAATGCGGGCTACTAATGTTGAGAAACTTCTTTGATAAACTTCCGCTAAACCACCCGCCAATCTCTCAAAAATAAGCCGAACTTGAGGTGTGTTGCTCCTTAAATTATTTGCTTTGATATATGTTTTGGCTGCCTTTAAACTGGCTTTAGTTAACGCATCAATAGGTCCGAGAGGTTGATTTATGGAAAGTATAATCTCCACGTTTTGTGGCTGTGACCAGTTTTGAGCACTAAGCGTCTTCAGGGTGCCTAAAAAATCGGTACCTGAGCGATAAATTGGTATTAAAATAGCTACTTTTGGAATGTGGAGCCAATTGACGGCTTCAGAAATTATAAATTTATTATTTACTTCGAGATAATCGCTGCTATTACCAACCCAACATTTTGATGAAAAAAGGGCATCCCCTGAGAGTACTTTATTCCCAGCACAATCAATTACATAGTTTGCTGCCATTTTATTTTCAGTTTTCTTGGAGTTCTTAGATTTTGTAAGGTCTGCTAAAATAGTTTTCGACGGTTGCGAAAAGAGATGCGATACAAACTGTCTTTCTTAAAAGTACAAATTTAAAGTATAAAAATGGGAGTTATTCGTCTGTAAAATAAATTACTTTACGATTTCAAAAGCCTTTAAAAAGTTCGCAATTAAAACGGGGACAGGGAAATCTTGAATATTTTCCCAAAGAATATCAGCATTTTTAAGGGTTTTGGTTTCTACAATCCAAAATTGAGTGTACAAGTGTTGATGCGATAATTTATGTACAATTTCTTTTGAATTGAAAAGTGATAGCGTGGTCTCGTCAGGAAACAAATTCGCAAATTCTTCTGAATCAATAATTTCTTTTTGATTGACAGTTTTTTCGCATTCAATTAAAGGAAATTGATACAGTCCTTGCCAAATTCCCTTCCCTGTTCGTTCGGTTAAGATTGTTTTATTGTTTGCTGTTTTGATCACTAAAAAGTTAAAATAACGTTTTTTTACTTTTATTTTTTTGTCTTTTACGGGCAGTTCTTTTGTTAGTTTTTTTTCTAAGGCCACGCAGCTGTCAGAAAACGGGCAGCTTACACAAAGCGGATTCTGTGGCTTACAGTGCAGTGCACCAAAATCCATAAGTGCTTGGTTGTAGGTTCCGGGCTGTGAAGGGTCAATCAACGTTTGTGCAAGTGTTTTAAACTCTTTAATTCCGGAAGCTGAGTTCGTGGCTGTTTTAATGCCAAAATAGCGAGAAAGCACTCTGTAAACGTTTCCATCTACAACTGCCGTAGGTTCGTTAAAACAGATCGATGCAATGGCAGAGGCTGTATAATCTCCAATGCCTTTTAGTTTGATAATTTCTGCGTACGATGTTGGGAATTCGCCATTTAGTTCTTGTGCGATGTGTTTTGCGGAGAAGTGTAAGTTTCTCGCACGCGAATAATACCCCAAACCTTGCCACATTTTTAGAACGGTACTTTCTTCTGCTTTTGCAAGGTCGAAAACAGTTGGAAATGTGCTTGTAAATTTTAAATAATATCCCAAACCTTGCGCAACTCTTGTTTGCTGCAACATGATTTCACTTAGCCAAATAAAATAGGGATTTTTGCTTTTACGCCAAGGCAGTTCTCTATTGTTTTGTAAGTACCAGTAAACTAATGTATTAGAAAATTTCATCAATAAAATATAGATTTGCAATATTACATTTTAAAATTCACATAATTTTAAGCCTTTATCTTTTTGGAATTGATTAATTATCATATATTTGCCTCCGCATTTTTAGGGGTAATTTAATTAAAAAACAGTAAAAATAGAGACATGACGAAAGCAGATATCGTATCTAAAATTTCAGACAAATCAGGAATCGAAAAAACAGATGTTTTGGCAACTGTAGAAGCGTTTATGACTGAAGTAAAAGGTGCATTAGAAAATGGCGACAACGTATATTTAAGAGGTTTTGGTAGTTTTATTATCAAGACAAGAGCAGAGAAGACTGGTAGAAATATTTCTAAGAATACAACTATCAAGATTCCTTCTCATAATATTCCAGCATTTAAACCAGCCAAAACTTTTACAGAAGGTGTAAAAAGTAAAGTGGCTGTTAAATAAAACAGTAATAATCTAAATCCTAACGGATTTTAAAAAAATCGAAACATTATGCCAAGCGGTAAAAAAAGAAAGAGAGCAAAAATCTCTACACACAAAAGAAAGAAAAGAGCTAGAGCAAATAGACACAAGAAAAAGTAAGCACCCGCTTACTTTTTCGTTTATTAAATAGCGAAAAAAATCAATTTAACAAAAAAAGTTCATTGACATTCGAAGATTTGCTTGCGGTGTAAAGCAGTAAATCTTCTCACGGTATTTACAAATACCTGACAGTATTAATCCATCTGCACAACAAAGTGCAGTGTTAAAACCAAATTCAGTATGAAAACAGAATTAATAATTCGTTCAAATTCATCTGATATTGATTTTGCCTTATTAAGAGATGGGAAACTTATTGAATTAAATAATGAAACAACTGGAAACAAATTTTCTGTTGGCGATATTTTTTTAGCCAAGATAGGAAAGGTGTTAACAGGTTTAAATGCAGCCTTTGTAAATGTAGGGTATCCAAAAGACGGATTTTTACATTATCACGATTTAGGTGCGCAGGTAAACTCATTAAACGCATTCATTAAGAAAGTAAGCACAGGTAAGTATAAAGAATTCACTTTAAAGAACTTCCGATTTGAGGAAGACATTAACAAAAACGGTAGTATTAACGATACACTTAAAACAGGGCAAAACCTGTTAGTGCAAATTGTAAAAGAACCAATTTCAACCAAAGGACCTCGATTAAGCTCAGAGCTTTCGATAGCAGGGAGATTTTTGGTCTTAGTTCCTTTTTCGAACAGAGTTTCAGTTTCTCAAAAAATTGAAGATCCCAAAGAGAAAGAACGCTTAAAAAGATTGGCAAAAAGCATAAAACCAAAAGGGTTTGGTGTGATTCTAAGAACTGTAGCCCAAGGAAAAAAGGTAGCAGAATTAGACAAAGATTTGCAAAACTCATTAGATCGTTGGAAAACAATGTGTAAAAGCATTGCAAATACAAATACTCCAACAAAAATTTTGAGCGAATTAAATAGGGCATCTTCAATATTAAGAGATGTTATGAATGAATCTTTTACAAGTATTGTAACAAATGATGAAACTTTGAAAGTAGAAATTAAAGAATATCTACAGGAAATTTATCCTGAAAAGGAAGAAATAGTAAAGTTGCACACGTCTGAAGTTCCAATTTTTGAAAAGTACGGAATTGAAAGACAAATAAAAACATCGTTTGGGAAAACAGTTTCTATGAGCAAAGGTGCATATCTAGTAATAGAGCACACAGAAGCTTTACACGTTATTGATGTCAATAGCGGAAACCGATCTAACAAAGCAGGATCTCAAGAAGATACCGCATTGGAAGTAAATCTAATTTCAGCGACTGAAGTAGCACGACAATTACAATTGCGTGATATGGGCGGTATTATCGTTGTAGATTTTATTGACATGCACAAAGTTGAAAACAGAAATAAACTGTTTCAGCATCTGAAAGAGCAAATGGCTTTTGATAGAACAAAACACAAAATATTACCTCCAAGTAAATTTGGTTTGGTACAAATTACAAGACAAAGGGTGCGCCCAGAGTTGAGTATAAAAACTACCGAAGCCAATCCAAATAAAAATGGAGAAGTAGAAGCGCCAATTGTCTTATTAGACAAGATAGAAGCAGATTTAGAAAAATTTATTTCTAATCCAAAGAATAAAAAGATCCAATTACACTTGCATCCTTTTATTGCTGCTTATTTATTAAAAGGCGTAAATTCTATTCGTTTTAAATGGTATTTAAAACATAAAAAGTGGATCACAATTATACCTAGAGATGCTTACACATACTTACATTATCGATTTAAATCTCCTAGAGATTAATTTCTATTTTGTAAAAGGCAATAATTTTTTATCAAAAAAACCCGAAACTTTAAAAGTTTCGGGTTTTTCTATTTTAGGATATTCTCTTTATTAAATATTACAGCTTTACTAATTCTAAAAAGGTGCATCTTTCGAAGCTCGCAAATCACCGGAGAAAATGCACTTCGGCTCAACTAGTGTGATAATTTGAACTTTATTTCTGTGAGCTTTTATCTATTTAAATTATGGCACTACGGTGCTACATTTTAGCAGTTTATTTATATTTAGAAATGTGAGCTTAAGCTGGTCTTAGATTCTTAGATCTTGTACCTACAGACTTTACGCATTTTTATTTTGCGCTCGAATACGCAGCTACAATCAATTTAGTGCGTTTCATCTTTTTAAACTTGATAAAAAGGAGACAAAATTTTAATTCAACACCAAAGTATAATCGATATCTTCTGGTGATAGAATGTCATTTTTGTCTAACTTATAAATACCCAATAATTTTTTCAATTCATTAATTTCAAAAAGATCGAAAACTAAAACTAAATTTTCATGGAAGGTTTGTATTGGAATTTTTCTTCTTTGCGTTGTGCAAGACCCATATTGTAACCAATAGTCAATATTTATATTAGAGACGTATTCTCTAAATTTAAGCAGTTGATTTTTGTCAAATTGAAAAATTACATTGTTAAACATAAGGCTGTAATTATGGCAACCTGTGCACATAGATAATTCACCATTTTTCACACTCGAGATTATTTTTGATTTTTGACACATATGTAGATTTTTAATAACAGTCTGTTCTTATTTGTTTCTTTTCTTTTAATTCTTCGATATTGATATTTACTTCTTTTAAAGCAATTTTATGCAGTATTTTTTCTGCTGCGAACTGCATTTTTAGAGAACCGCAAATGAGCACAACTCCCTCTTCTTTTAGGGTACTGACAATGAGGGCTGTTTGATCTTCTAACAGATCTTGCACATATTTTTTTTGATCCTTTGAATACGCTGCGTGAAAAGAAGTAAGTGTTTTGTTTTTTAAGGCAGCAACAATGTATTCGCGATAAATAGCGAACGATTCTATGGTGCGTCCTCCCCAAAATAAATGAATGTTTACAGCGTTGTTTTCTTGAATCATCCCCAAAAAGGGGGCAATTCCTGTACCATTCGCAATTAAGAGTACGTCTTTTACTTTCTTTGGGAAATGAAAATTTTCGTTCTGCTGAACGCGCCCCGGTAGGCAGTCATTTTTTCGGAGTGCGTTCAGGTAGCTAGAACATCCTCCAAATTCGTGTTTTTTAACACTCAACAGTATTTTATTGTCAATTTTAGCAATCGAATAGAGCCGCGAATTGTTGTCTCCGTTGGGAGTAATTGCTAACAAGTCTCCAGAGGTAAACTGCATTTTAGTATCTGGCTTTAATGAAATCAAAAAAGTGCTATCAATATTTATTTTAGTGCGATTAGCAACATTAAAAGAAGCCTCTTTATTTTTTTCTAAAACATTCTTTTCATCGATTTTTAAATTAAGATCGTGTAGAGTACTCCATTCATTTACCCAGTTTTTAAAAGAGTTTATTTTTTGATTATCTATTTTAAATAGGGGCATTTCAGGGGTATATTTTTGTTGAATTTGTAAAGAGGCATGTACTAAAACTGCGAACGTACAAAAGCCCGGATATTTTTTTGAGCCAAAACCAACTACAGTATATTTCAACTCATTTTTTTGTGGTATCCGTTCGAGTAGTTTTAAAAATTTAGAAGCATTTGAAGGGGCTTCTCCAGCACCGTAAGTAGCTGTAAAAACAACGAGGTTTTTGGCTTTTTCGTAAGTTGAATACTCATTTAAGGTAGCAACAAATACTTTTTTATTTGCCATTGAAAGCGCTTTTTCAAAAGCCTGTGCAAATGGGAAGGTGGACCCCGTTTCAGAACCGACTAAAACAATGATTTCAGCTTCATCTTTGGTTGTATTATTTAATATTTTTGTTTTTATTTTCATTCTTTTTAGGAGCATTGAAAATCCGGAGAATATAAAATATAAGAGTGCAAAACACGACATTAATAAAGCGAAGGCCCAGACAATAGCGCCTTTCCCTGTATGTAAAACTAAGCTGTAATACGCTACTAAGTGAGCAAATCCGCGTTTTGTTTGACGGACTATTTGTCCGTTAAATTGGTGAATCTGGTATTTATTTTGAATTGTTTTAACAAAGAAATAGTCTTCCTGGTCTTTGGAGAAGGGAAATTCAATTTTCTGAATGTCTTTTAGTTTTTTAGTTTTAAAAAATTCAAAATCTGTGATATTTGCGATATTGGCTCTTTTTGTATGGGTTAACTCTTGAATGTTATTTGTGTTTTCGTTTGGCAATAAAAATTTTCCAAAGGACAAATAGACTCCTGTTAATGTGATTATCACGATTGGAATTAAAAAAAGTCTACCCAATATTATGTGATAATATTGATGAAAATTTTCTTTTACAATTTTAGAGAATATTTTGCGAATACCTCCTTGGCTTTTAGCAATTAAAAGCAGCCCAGTACTAGCAATTAAAAAAAGTAAAAAAGAAATAAATCCAATTACAATTCTCCCTGTAGATTTTAAGAATAAAGAACGATGTAGGGTGGTAGCAAATTTAAAAACACCTAATTTCTCTATGGTGCTTCCGATGTTCTCTCCTGTTTTTGGATTGATATAAAAAGTTTTACTTTCTCCCTTCTTTGTTATGACGGATGCTGAAACAAATTCATTCTCGTCAACTTCTATGGTCACAATTTCCTTATATTTTGCTTGTAGAACCCCAATAGTTTCAGCAATATAAATAGTATTTAAAGCTTCTGGTGCGTAGGGTTTTAGTTTATTTGAAATGGGTTCAAAAGCTAAAATAATTCCTGTAAGTGCAGCGATTGTGATAAATAAAGCAGAAGAAATAGCCAAGGTGAGATGGCTATATCTCCATATAGAAATAGTCATTTTTTTGGTTTTATTGCGGCATCATTCTTATGTATCTGATAAAACCTTTGCCTTCAATTTTTGCGCTCATATTTTCTGAGGTCAATTCAAATTCTACGTCATCTTTATAGTATGTTTGATCTTCAACAGCAGTTTCAAAACGGATTTTATATCCTTTATTTAAGGCATCGTTAGGAATGGCAATACTATTAATTGCGCGCGCTCCTCCACTAATAGTTGCGCCAGTGATTGCGTCTATGTCCGAGCGTTTTTTTCCGTAAAAATCCCACCATTCTCTAATGTCAAAGTACCATTCATCGTCCGTTCCTTGTACAAATAAAGTTTCTTCATAAGCGCCCTTTTCATTTAGCAAAGAAATGACTACATACGCTCCTTCGCCACTATAATTCTTCATTTGAATTAGGCATTTGTATGCGGTTGTTGGGGTATTTTTTTTAAAGCTGAATAAAGCGGTTAAAAGAAAAAGAAATACGGGTAGAATTGCTAGTAATTTACGTGTTTTCATGGTGGTTACTTATTTTAAAAATTGCAGATCAAGATTGTTTTTCTGTAGTGCTTCATTTTCTGAAGCCAAATCATAAATGGATTCATCAAAAGCCGTTTTTATATTTTTATGAGCACCGATACCTATTAAGTAGGTCATAATATCGAGGTTTTTAGAGGTCATTGCGGCTATTTGCAAAGCAGATAGACCCTCCTCATTCTGTTTATTTACATCGATGTTAAAAGAGCTTACTCTTTTTAAGAGTGCGAGATTATTTTTTTCTGTTGCCAGGTGTAAAAGAGTGTTTCCAGAATTTTGTGGGCTGTTAAGAACCAGTCCATTTTTTTGCAGAAGTGCTAGTTTTTCCTCAAAATTGGCAGGGTCATCGGCATTAAAAGTTTGAATTAGATAATAGGAAAGTGAATTTCCTTTGGCATCAACAGCGGTAATATTAGCGTTCTGTTCTAATAAAAATTGAATTACATCTGTACTGTTCCTTTGTACCGCCTTTGCCAAGGGACTGCGACCGTTCACATCTTTTAAATTAATATCTTTAACTGTTTTTGATAGGAATACGACAACTTCTAAAGTATTGCTATTTGCAGCATTTAAAAAGGGAGAATTTCCTTCATGATCTTGTAAATTCACATCAACTCCTTTTGAAATAAAATAGCGGTAGGTCTCTAAATCTGTATTGTTGTAGGCAATGGCATGTAACGGATTCTTAATAGATGCATCAACAGTATTGGGTTGTACACCAACGCTTTCAAGAAACTTGTAAGTTTCTAAGTTGTTTTTTTTTCTTCTTAGACCTTGGCTAGCAAAAATCATGGCATGCGCACCAGTATCAATTCCTTCCTCGATTAATTTTTTCAGAAAAGAAATGTGACCGCCTTTGGCAGCGTATTCAAAAAGGCCTGCACCATTTGTATCTGTATCTTTTAAAGAGGCTCCTTGCGCTAAGAAATACTTCACTAAATTGAAGTTTTCTAAATGGGGCGCAACAAGTAAAAGTGCATTGGCTCCTTTGTGGTTTTTGTCCGTGTGAATGTTCGCTCCCATTTTAATTAAATAATCATACATTTCTATATTGGTTTGACCTGCGGATGCAGCAAAATTTAAAACAGTATACCCGTGGCTATCGATAAGATTTGTTTTTGCACCTTTAGCAACTAAATATTTTATAAGTTTTAAGTTATTTTTATAGGCTGCCCAAAAAATATACGTTCTCCCATCATGTGTCTTTTTATGAACAGGATTGCCTTTTTTTGAAAGTAAATATTGGATTGTACTCGCATCCACGTCTTCTAGAATGGCATATACAAGGCCATCAAAAGCATTCTCATTGAGTGCGGAAATAGCATTTCCTTTTGCAATTTGTTCTTCAATTTCCACTACTGAAGGATTGGTTTTCCAAAAATCGCTACTGTGAAAAATATTTGGTTTTTGAGCAAAGCTTGCGCTGCCGAAAAGAGTGGATAAAAGAAATAGTATTACTGTTTTTTTCATATTTTATTTTTGAACAAAAGATTCTATAATGGTATACATTTCTTCTTTTTCTGTTATTTTTTCAGAGAATAAATGTTTGTATAAGGGCTTGTTATCAACATTTATTTTTAACGATAAATCGGTGTTTCTGGTATAGATTTCATTCCATTTATTGCGAACCATTTCCCATTTGGAATTGTTTGCAGTCCACCATTCTTTTGCAACCTTACATCTTTCTTCAGGCACTTTTTTGTAGGTATTGTATCCTTTTTCATTTGCTATAATTACATCTTCTTTTCCTGCCTCACGAAGTAGTTTCCGATTGTCTTGATCGTGTACCCAGCCACTACTTGTAATTTCATGTCGGTTTCCTCTTAGTGTGATGTTATAATCGTTTCTTTTGGTATACTCTCGTCTTGGTAAAGGTGCGGTAGTTGTATTTTCCCAATAACTTTTTCCATCTACATGAACCCAGGTTGCAGAACCTTCATATCGTGGACTATCGTCAACTTGATATACTTTTTGAGTCCATTGTTTTCGAACGTCCTTCTTTTCCTTTTGTTCGAACACCCAATGATTCGTTCCGTTGTACATATAAAAGTCTGTATTTTGATACAACCAATCTTGTCTCCAGTGTTTTACAGTCATTGGACTTTCAGGATTACCAACTTGTAAAATATGCTGAATGGAAACTTTGTTATTTTCATCCGTAATTAAGCCTGCCCATTCTAAACCTCTGCTAAGTTTCGTTTCAGAGGGTTTGTAAGAAGCATCATCGGTATAATTAAATGTTTCGATAAAATTATAAGTGACTTCAAAACAACCACACATTTCTTTAATGGCATTTCTATCTTGTGTCTTCTTACTTTGTGCATTTACAGAGAAAGCGATTGTAAGGAGTAAAAGTTTTGCTATTATTTTCATTTTCTAATTTTTTGAGAGTACAAGTTTTTTACAAAAATATAGTATTTATTTAGATTGAATAAGAATAAGGTAATATATTTGTTGAAAATTACCAAGAATGTTTCTTAATAGGATTGCAGCCCTACTTTTCTCAGTAACTACTTTCACCTGTTTCTCCCAAAATACAGCGGTCATAAAAGATACGCTAACCCTGCATACTTTGGATGAAATTGTGGTGACTGCGACCAGGACAATGCGGCAATTATCTACGGTACCAATGCCTGTTATTTTAATTTCAAAAAAACAGATTCAAAATACGGGAACAACAAGATTAAAAGAAATCCTATTGGAACAGACAGGAATCAACTTTGCAACGGATCAAAGTGGATTTACTGGCGTGCAAATGCAAGGTTTGTCCTCTGAATATGTGATGGTTATGATTGACGGAGTCCCGGTAATAGGAAGGAGTTCTGGAAATTTAGATTTGAATAGAATCACGGTAAATAACATCAAACAAATAGAAGTTGTAAAAGGACCTACCTCTTCTCTATACGGCTCGGAAGCGCTGGGGGGTGTGATCAATATTATTACAGAGCACTTGGAAAAAGACACTTCAAAAGGAGATATTCGATATTTTACAAGAGTTGGCTCAAGAAATGAATTAGACTTGAATACAAATTTCTTATTTAGAAAAGACAAGCTGAGTTTGGTTGCAGGAATCAATCTTAATTCAAGTGGTGGATTTGACTTAAGTCCAGAAACAGTTGTTAAAACTACAGAAGCTTATCAAAATTACACAGGTAATTTAAAGGTCTCTTATGATTTTTCTAAGAAATTAACCCTGGTCGCCTCTCAAAGATACTTTTACGAAGAGCAAGCAGAACGCAATTTTCAAAGGGATTGGAATTCCAATATTGAATTGCGGCACAAAATGAACAATATCTGGGATTTTGAGTATACTTTTTACACGACGAAGTTTAAAACTGAAAGTCAGTTTAATAGCGAAGTAGCCGTTTTTAATCAAACCTTAACACGACCAGAAATTAGAGCAACCGCAAATTTTAAAAACAGCACTGTGATCAGTGGAATCGGAATAAATTTTGATGCGTTAGGCAGAACCTTTTTTGGAAAGAAAGAAACTTTCAATTCAAAATACATTTTTTCTCAATTTGATTTTCATCCAATAGAAAGAATGAATGTTGTTGTGGGTGCAAGATTTGACAGTCATAATAAATACAAATCTGCTTTCAGTCCTAAAATTGCATCTACGTATAAAATAAACGACTGGATACAGGCGAAAGCATCTGTAGGATATGGGTTTAAAGCCCCCGATTTTAGACAGTTATTTTTCAATTTCAATAACGCTGCTGGTGGTTACGTAGTTTTAGGAACTCAAACTTTGCACAATTTATATGGAAGCGCGCCAAATGTGCAAGCAACTTCAAAAGATTTAAAACCAGAGAATGCGATTGGTTATAATTTTGGGTTGGAGATAAAACCCATTGCTAATTTGAAAATACACACCAATATTTTTAGAAACGATATCAAAGATTTGATAAATACAGTTGCGCTTCCTGGAGGGGTAGCAGATTTAGGACCAACGACGGCTGTTTTTTATTACGAAAATAGAGATCAGGTTTTTACGCAAGGAATTGAGTTTGATATCAATTATAAGTTTTCAGAGAATGTTCGGTTTACCGGCGGGTATCAATATTTAGAAGCGAAAGATAAAGAGGACATTCGAAAAATTGAAGCGGGCACTATTTTTTTAAGAAGAACGCCAAATTCGCCATCAGAAATTTTGAAAAAAGAGGCATATTTTGGCCTCTCTAATAGGTCTAAACATACGGCGAATGCAAAACTATTTTATACCAATTTAAAGCACAATTTTTCTGCAAATATTAGAGCTATCTACAGAAGTAAATATGCCTTATTTGATACCAATAACAGTCAAAATATTATAGACCGATATGATGATTTTGTTGCGGGAAATACACAAGTAAATGTTTCAATTCAAAAGACTTTTTTCGGGATCATGAACTTGCAGTTTGGCATCGATAACATCGGCAATGAAAAAGGTTTAAAAAATAAAAATAAGTTTCAAAATACAGACGCTGTTTTATTTTTAGGAAGGAGTTTTTATACGAGCGTACGTTTCAATTTATAATCAACAATTAATACATAAATCAATTTAATTTAAAACAATGAGAAATTTAAAATCAATTATAGGAATCGCATTTATAGGTTTATTAGCAGGTGCTTGCAACAATAATGAGGAGATAGTTTTAGAGCCCGTAGCGCTTAAATCAGTAATAAATATTCATGCGCCACTAACCACAGATTACAGTGTAAATCCGCCGTCAGAGTCTGGAGATTTTACAAAATTTAGTTTGCGATTGGGAACAGTAGTGTCTAATGATCTTTGGGACATTGCGTTCAGAGGAACTTCAATCATTGTAAATGGGGGATCGGAAATTGGTTTAACAGATGAGCCAATGAGAACAGGAAATGGGGCCTTAGCATTAGAAACAGGGACTTTTGGAAGTATTGTAGAAGCCCCAATGTCAACAGCCTTTAAACAAGACGCTACGGATACTTATGCATTGACGAAAGGAAGTGGAAATGGGTGGTACACGTACAATCGACAAACAAATCAAATTAGCCCAATCGCGGGAAAAGTAATTGTGGTGAAAACAAACGATGGGCACTATGCAAAAATAGAAATTATAAGTTATTACAAAGATAATGATGCTTCCAAAGCAGAAAACGGTAGATATTATTCCTTTAATTATGTCTATAACCCAAACACTGGAGACAATAAATTAGAATAAAATTATTTGAATGAGGATTAGTAGAAAAAGGCTGTTTGAACGAAAGTTTGAATGGTCTTTTTTAGTGTAAAGAATACAAACATCTAAGTATTCTTGCATCCTTTTATTGCTGCTTATTTGTGAAAAGGGATACGTTTAAGCTTTTTCACAGACCACTGTTTTTTTTTAGAGCTTGTGAAACCATAAAATTATAGCATTGAAAATAAATTCAATACTAATAATAGACTGCTAAATAGGAGTATTAAGATAGGAACTACTTTCCAGTTTTTGTTTGTTTTATGCAAACAAGTACTGCTGAGACCAATGGCTAAAACGCAAAAAAAGAGACCAATCAAAGTTACAGTCCACCTTCCATTCAGAAAATCTGGAAAGTAACTTTTAAAAATAGCAATCCTTTTTGCTTGGTTTGTTTCTAAATTAAAAATAGAAACCCATAAAACCCAGATTAAAAAGGGAATCAAGCAACAAACCAAACTTGCGAATGTGCGTATTCTCAATTGTTTTTGGCGGGTAGTTTTCATTTTTATCAGATACTTTTTGTTTTATTAATGATAGGGGCTGTGCGCGCTCAGTAGATAAAAAGACAGTTTGTAAATAATTATTTACCATCCTTACTGCTCTAAAAATAATAAAAAAATGAACATCCACCAAGTTTTAAATGTGGTGTATTGGTCACAGCATTCCAAAGGGCAGTCTCATAGTTACCGATATTGTTCTTTGATTAAATAGATATATACCGGGTAATGGTCTGAGTATCCACCTGTGTAGCCTCCATTCGAAAAACTGCGAAAAGGGTAGCCTTTGTACTTCCCTTTGGTATCGCTTAAAAACCGTTTGTTAAAAATCATTGCCTGATACATTTTGTAACTGGAAAAATTTTTTTCTCCGTGGTCTAAGAAAGGAGACGAAATTAAAATCATATCAAAAAGGTTTAGATTGTCGCGATATGCCAAAGTGTTCAATCCTTTCCGATGCATATTTTCATATGGATTGTAAAGATCATTTCTCCCGACGTTTTTCTTTTTTCGTTTTGTTTTGAGCACTTTTTTAAAACTAGAATTTATTGGGTCGTCGTTAAAATCGCCCATAAGTATGATTTTAGCACAGTCATCTTTCGTTCTAATTTTTTCAATTATTTTTAGGTTTTGATAGGCTGCTTTTTCTCGTAAGGGCCTACTTTTTGCTTCTCCACCGCTTCGTGAAGGCCAATGATTAACAATTAGATGAATGAATTCGTTGTCCAAATAACCAGAAACCAATAACTGGTCTCGCGTAAATACTTTTTTGTTTTCGCGATACATATTGGGATTAAAAACTTCGTGAAACACAGGATTAAAATATTTCTTTTGATATAACAATGCTACATCAATACCTCTTTTATCGGGAGAGTCGTAGTGTATGATCCCGTAATTGTTTTTTATCAGGTATTTTGATTTTATTAAGTCTTCTAAAACACTCCGGTTTTCAACTTCTGCAACCCCAATAATTGCAGGACTTGTTTTTGATTTTTCCAATCCTATTTGTGCAATGGTGCTGGCTAGTTTTTCAATCTTATCCCAATACACCGCAGATCTGTTGAACTTTAATTCCATCATCGGGCTTGCTTCGTCGTTCATTGTTGGATCATTGATCGTGTCAAATAAGTTTTCTAAATTGTAAAATGCAACGGTGCGGATGGCATACTTTTTTTCTTGACCGTACGCAGCACATAGACTTGTTATTAGAAGCAGGGATAGCGCAATTTTCTTCCTCATTTTGCTTGTTTTTGTCGTATAAATTTAAAAAATATTAAGCACTATTAAAAATAAAATAGCGAAAATAGTAGCTTTTTTCGTTTTTAAAAGACTAGCTTTAGAACGCTATAATTATGAAAAAGAGTGTGTTATGAAAAAAAAGACTGCGCTAATTGTGCTATTTGTAGCATGCTTAGGATCCCTGAACTCACAAAATTTACTAAAAGGCACAGTACTAAGTAGTGTCTCTGAAAATCCGATTTCCAATGTGCTCGTGCGGATTAAAAATACAACCATGACAACGAGAACGGATACCCATGGAAGATTTGTTCTTGAAGTTCTCAAAGAGGGTACTTATATGGTGGAAATTAGTGATCCTGAATTTGAAACTCAGAATTTTAAAATTGTATTTTCTACAGGCGTGGTAAATCTGGGAACTATTTTATTATTTGAGGAGTATTTGCAAGTACAAGATTTGAGTATTATCACAATTACAGACGATGAGTTAAATGCGGATTCTAATGCAGCAGATAATATTTCAGGGTTGTTACAAGCTACTAAAGATGTTTTTTTAAGAACTGCGGCTTTTGAGTTTAGCGCTTCTTTTTTTAGAATAAGAGGCTTAGATTCTCGGAATGGAAAGGTGTTAATGAATGGGGTCGAAATGAATAAAATATACGATGGCAGAGCACAATGGGGAAATTGGGGAGGTCTAAACGATGTTTTGAGAAATCAAGAATTTAGCAATGGTTTGGCGGTTTCCGATTTTACTTTTGGAGGTCTTTTGGGGGCGATGAATATGAACACTCAAGCATCCAAACAGCGTCCTGGAACTAGGGTTTCTTATTCTTCATCTAATAGGAGTTATGTGCATAGGGTCATGGTAACCCATACAACGGGCATTTCAAAAAAGGGTTGGGTCTTTACGTTCTCGGGAAGCAGAAGGACGGGGAAAGAGGGTTTTAATGAAGCAACGACTTACAACGCATCTGGGTTTTTTGCCGCTATAGGAAAGAAAATAAATGACCGGCATCGTCTTAATTTTACTGGAATTTTTACTCCAAATAGAAGGGGAAAGTCATCTCCAAACACACAAGAGGTATTTGATTTAAAGGGCATTGCGTACAATGAATATTGGGGTGGTTTACATGGGCGTAAAGTAAACTCTAGAATTAAAGAGGTTGCAGAGCCCCTACTTATGCTCAGCCATTATTGGGATATTTCAAAAAAAACGAGCCTGCAAACAAACATTGCCTATCAGTTTGGTAAAATTGGAAACAGTCGCTTAGATTTTAACGGAGGTGCAAGTCCCAGTCCTACCTATTATCAAAAATTACCCAGTTATTTTTTAAGAAATAACAAGCTATCTGAAGCCTATACTGCGCAAGAAAATTTCATGGACAACGGGCAGATAGATTGGTGGCGAATTTTTGATGCGAACAGCACCAATGCCACTGCCGCGTTAAACAGCGCATATATTTTATATGAGGATAGAAATGACGACAAACAACTGACTATAAATACGATTTACAATACCGCTATAAATAACAATATCGCACTCAACGCGGCAATAGAATACAAGCAATTAAATTCTCATAATTTTGCAGAGGTCATTGACCTGTTAGGAGGAGTTGGTTATCTGGATATCAATAATTTTGCAAAAACAGCGGCTCAAATGCAAAATGATGTTGCAAACCCCAATAGAGTTGTGGCAGTTGGTGATGCTTTTAAGTACAACTTTGATTTAAGCTCAGTTTTAATAAAGACATTTGTACAAGCACAGTTTAAATACCATAAAACAGACTTTTTTTTAGCGGCCAAGTTTTCTAAGACAACAAATCAAAGAACAGGTTTGTATCAAAATGGACGTTTTGAGAACAGCTCTTTAGGTCCTTCAGAAGTGTTGAGTTTCACAGACTATGGGATTAAAGCTGGTGCTACTTATAAACTGAACGGGCGCAATTTGATCAACGTAAAAGCAGGGTATTTGACACAGGCGCCATTGCTAAGAAACTCTTTTTCTAATTCGCGAGAAAACAACAATATTGTAGAGAATTTACAGCGTGAAAAAGCACTTTCTATAGACCTCAGTTACATTAGAAGAAGTCCAATAATAACGGCTCGCGTAACGGGATACTATGCAAAAATACGGGAAGCAACAGAAATTTCCTTTTATTTTGGAGATGGCGTTGGTGGAGATAATACGGCCTTCGTTCAAGAGATACTGACGGGTATTGAAAAGAAACATATGGGTTTAGAAATAGGCATAGAAGCACAGGTGACCGCAACAATAAAATTAAAAGCAGCTGCTGCTGTGGGCAGTTTTACATATGCAAATGACCCCAATCTATATCTTACTTCAGACCGCACAAATGAGGGTGTTTTTGACGAAAATGGGCGATCAGGAGACTATGTTTCCAACTTAAAAAATTATAAAATTGCTGCAGGACCTCACAATGCATATTCTGTGGGTTTTGGATACAGAGATCCAAACTATTGGTGGGTTGGCAGTACTTTAAACTTCTTTAGCAATACGTTTGTAGACATTGCACCTTTGACAAGATCAAGCAATTTTTATACTGCAGAAGACGGTTTAACATTTCCAAATTACGATTTAGATCTGGCGAGAGAACTCGTACAACAAGAAAAATTTGATGCCTATAAAGTGGTGAATATGGTGGGTGGAAAATCTTGGAAGATCAGAGGATATTACATTAGTTTTTTTGGAACCATAAACAACTTGTTAAATACAGCCTATAAGTCTGGTGGATTTGAACAAGGGAGAAATGCAAATTACACGCAGTTAAAAGAAGATAAGGCCTTAAAGAAACCAGTATTTGGCAATAAGTATTGGTATGGACGTGGGACTACCTACTTTTTAAATGCAAGTGTTAGTTTTTAAAAAAGTAAACCCAATCAAAATGGAAATAAATAAAACAACCCCATGGATTCTAGTTTTGGTAACAAGTCTATTTTTTAATGCCTGTGTTCAAGACGGGGAGTACGCCGTGCCTCAAAATTTAGGTGCTGAAGAAAATTTAAAATTAGCGGGAATGTTAGATAGCATTCAAAACAATCAGTTAGAATTAAAATCAATAAAAGATTTAAAAAGGCTCTGTGTTTCGGGGAAAGAGCCTGTTAAAATAGTTTCCAATATTGTGGTCAAGGGCTATGTTATTTCTTCGGATGCAAAGGGAAATTATTTTAGAGAATTTTACATGCAAGATGCTCCCGAAAATCCCACAGCAGGAATTAGGATTGCAATTAATTTAACCAATAGTTATAATAAATTCAATGTGGGTAGAGTACTTTATATTCGCTTGAAAAACTTGTATCTCGGAGAAATAAATACAGGTGATGGCGTATGCACTATTGGAGGGAAAGTAAGTACTACAGACGAAAAGGAAATAGAAAGTGTTGCCTTAAATCAGATGAAGAACCATTTTTTTCGATCTGATGAAACCACGATTATTGTTCCGAAAGAAGTTTCTTTAGCAGGTTTAAACGCTTCAGATATTGGAACATTTGTCTGTGTAAAAGGGCTTGTTTTTCCAATCGTTTTAGAGGGGAAAGCGTATGCAGATCCTACAGAAGATTTTGATACGCAGCGCAAAATACAGACCTGTCAGAGCGTGGGGTATGCAAATTTATTACTAGAAACGAGTTCCTTCGCAAGTTTTGCAAATAAATCCTTGCCAATGGGAGGTGGTTCGATCTATGCGGTAGTCGCTAAAGATTACAACGGGCATTTCTTAGTTTTGGTTTTAAATACCTCTGAAGATGTCAAGATGACTGATGAAAGGTGCACCACACGTTCTGAAAGCGATTTCCCAATGACATTGCTGTCGGAAGATTTTGAGACCGCTTCGGGAGAAGTAAACATCACAGATTGGATAAACTACAGAGAAGAAGGGACTAAATCTTGGCGTTCCTATTCTGATACGTACTCACAAAGCAAGGCAGCAAGAATCGGTTCAAAAAACTCTGGAGATGCACATACAAGTACTTGGCTGCTTACAAAAGGCATTTATCTAGACGGCACAGCAGAAGAATTTTTATCTTTTGAAACTTCCAATAGTTTTGCGAATGGAAGTGATTTACAAGTTTTAATTTCTACAGACTGGGAAGGCACTGTTGCAACGGTTAGTAGGGCAGCATGGAACGTTTTACCTGCTAAGATTGTCGCTAATGGCGAAGGGTATAAAAATTGGGTGCATTCTACTTTTGTAAATTTATCTGCCTATACTGGAACTGGTTTTATTGCTTTCAGATACAGGGGAAGTGGTAATGTTTATTTTGATGGCACGTATGAATTGGATAATATCACTATCATTGCAAAGTAACTAGAAGAGGTATGGAGAAAATAGAACACATAGGGATTGCTGTAAAAGATTTAGAAGTGTCAAACAAACTGTTTGCTTCTTTATTTGACGCGGTGCACTATAAAGAAGAAGAAGTGGCATCAGAAGGCGTAAAAACATCTTTTTTTAAAAAGGGTCCTAATAAAATAGAATTGTTACAGGCTACAAACCCAGAAAGTCCCATTGCCAAGTTTATTGCTAAAAAAGGAGAAGGTGTGCATCACATTGCCTTTGCTGTGGCGGATATCAAAGCGGAGATCACAAGGCTTAAAAAAGCTGGTTTTGTTGTTTTAAATGACCAACCTAAAAAAGGAGCAGACAACAAATGGGTCGCTTTTTTACATCCAAAAACAACAAATGGAGTGTTGATAGAATTGTGTCAAGAGATCGTGAGCCACACGCCTACTTTGTAATTTTACGCAGAAAAGCATGCTTTTTTGTATCCCGTATAAACGTGAAAAAAGGCCGGTATTAAATACTGTAAACAGTGTGGGTAAAATGAGTACTAATTATTATCTTGCCGTCAAATTGAAACTATAGTACATGTCTTCAAAATTTGAATCTTATCAAAAAAGACGCTTGGCATCTTCTTATATCTCGGTCGTAATTAGCATTGCCTTAGTGCTTTTTATGTTGGGAATTTTAGGCTTGGTTCTTTTAAAGTCAACCACGGTTTCAAACAGAGTAAAAGAGAAAATAGCGGTAACCCTATTTTTAAAAGACAAGGTGAGCACAAAGCAAATAAATACGTTTAAAGACGCTTTGGCAAAAGAAGATTTTACACGGAGAGTTGTATACACTTCGAAAGCACAGGCAGCAAAAAATTACAGCAAAGAAATTGGTGAAGATTTTTTAACTTTCCTCGGAGAAAATCCTCTGAAAAATGGCATTGATATCTATTTGAAAGCAGACTTTGTAACTCCAGAAAAAATGGAGGCATTGGAAACACGATTTCTTAAAAATGCTTTTGTGGCCGATGTCTCTTACGACAAACCTTTAATTAATTTAATTACAGAGCACATACAAAGAATTGGATTTTGGTTATTTGTTTTAAGTGGATTCCTCGCTTTGGTTGCAATTATTTTGATCAACAGTGCGATTAGGCTAACCATTTATTCAAAACGATTTAATATAAAAACCATGCAAATGGTAGGTGCTACAAAGAGCTTTATCCGCAAACCATTTATTTGGCAAGGTGTGAAACTAGGTCTTATAGGAGCTTTTTTAGCTTTAGTTGGTATGAGTGTTGTTGTGTATTACTTGGACTTTTTTGCACCGAGTCTCGGACTGTTAAAAGACTATATGGTATTGGCGTATTTAGTTGTGGGCATTTTATTTGCAGCTTTTGTCATCACTTTGTTGAGCACATTCTTTGCCACACAACGGTTTTTAAATTTACGAACAGACGAACTTTATTATTAAGGATATGAAAGAAGAAAAGAGTCAAAAACCAGCATTTATTTTTGGAAAACGGAACTATATTTTTATGACGATAGGCATTGTTTTTATTGCGTTGGGTTTTATTTTTATGGCTGGTGGAGGTAGTGATAATCCCGCTGTTTTTAACGAAGAAATTTACAATTGGCAGCGCATTCGTTTGGCACCTACCTTGGTGATTATTGGTTTTGGAATTGAAATCTACGCAATTTTAACCAGTCCTAAAAAATAAGTATGGATATTTTAGAAGCGATCATTCTCGGAGTAATTCAGGGGTTGACAGAGTTTTTACCGGTCTCATCTAGTGGACATTTAGAATTGGCAAAGGTGATTTTAGGAGACACTTCGCTACCCGAAGAGAGCCTTACATTTACCGTAGTTTTGCACTTTGCAACGGCATTAAGTACTCTGGTAATTTTTAGAAAAGAAATTATAGAAATTTTTAAAGGACTGTTTCAGTTCAAATGGAATGACGAATCGAAGTTTTCACTAAAAATTATGATTTCTATGCTTCCTGCAGTGGTTATAGGGTTGCTCTTTGAAAAAGAATTAGAATCTTTCTTTGGAGGAAAAATATTGCTAGTAGGCACGATGTTATTGCTAACGGCTTTATTATTGCTGCTGGCTGACAAGGCAAAAAACACAAAAAAAGAAGTTTCATTTCCAAATGCCGTGCTCATCGGAATCTCACAAGCAATTGCAATGTTGCCAGGGATCTCAAGATCAGGAGCAACTATTTCTACTTCCGTTTTATTGGGAGTCGACAGAACAAGGGCTGCAAAATTTTCATTTTTAATGGTAGTTCCTTTAATTTTTGGAAAAATTGGGAAAGATCTTTTAAGTGGTGATTTAAATTTTCAATCTTCTGAAATAGCACCCATTGCTGCTGGTTTTATAGCCGCTTTCTTATCGGGTTTGTTAGCTTGTAAATGGATGATTTCTCTCGTTAAAAAAAGCAAGCTTTCCTACTTTTCAATCTATTGCGCCGTGATCGGAAGTATTGCAATTGGGTACGGACTTCTGCATTAAAACCATCTAAAATTCGCGACAAATGACGGAAGAAGCATATAAAAATGGGCAAGTTTTACTGATCGACAAACCACTTACTTGGTCCTCTTTTCAAGTGGTGAATAAATTACGTTGGGAAATACGACAGCACTTCAATATTAAAAAAATTAAAGTAGGTCATGCCGGAACTTTAGATCCTTTGGCAACAGGTTTACTTATTATTTGTACCGGAAAACAAACCAAACAAATAGAGAGTTACCAAGGTCAGGTGAAAGAATATACTGGGACTTTTACGTTGGGAGCAACCACGCCAAGTTACGATCTAGAAACTGAAATTGACAACACGTTTCCTACGGCACATATTACTGAAAAATTAATATGGGATACGACCCAACAGTTTCTGGGAGAAATTCAGCAAAAGCCGCCTATTTTTTCTGCAATTAAAAAAGACGGAAAACGCTTGTACGAGTTGGCAAGAAAAGGAGAGACTACAGAAATTAAAGAAAGAACAGTGACTGTTTCTAAATTTGAAATCACAAATATAGATTTGCCAGAGGTAGCTTTTAGAATTATTTGCAGCAAAGGCACTTACATTCGATCGATGGCTTTTGATTTCGGAAAAGCAGTGCATTCTGGTGCATATTTATCTTCTTTAAGAAGAACAAAAATTGGTAATTTCTCTGTAAATGACGCATTGTCAGTAGAAGGTTTTATTGAAAAACTAAAAGAAAATTCAGAAGGAACTAAAACGTAGGAGGAACTGTAAAACTCATTTTTTTGTTTGTCGTAGGGTGCAGAAATTCGATGAATTCAGCGTGTAAATGGAGGCGATTTTCTTTGGTTCCGTAAAGGTCGTCACCTACAATAGGAGTATTTAGTCCTTTCTTGTGCGCTGCATGCACTCTTAATTGATGTGTTCTTCCAGTAACTGGATAAAAATACACACGTGTTTTTCCGTTTTCTCTACCGAGAACTTCCCAGGTGGTTTCGGCAGCTTTTCCATAGCTAAAGTCTACCAATTGCTTTGGGCGGTCATCTAAATCTACACGCAGTGGTAATTTTATGGTACCGCTATCTTCAGATAAATTTCCGTCTAACAGCGCAACATAGCGTTTTTTAATCGTTCTGTTTACAAATTGGCTTTGTAATATTTTATTTGCTTCTTTTGTCTTTGTAAGGAGTAAAATTCCAGAGGTAGACATGTCTAAGCGGTGTACGATTAGCGGTCCTGTTGCGTTTGGGTATTTTTCTTTCATCCGAGTATAAACAGCATCTTTAATTTCTTTGCCAGGAACAGATAGCAGCTCGGTGGGCTTGTGCACTACAATCATGGCAGCATCCTCATAAATGACTTCAAGTTCTTTGTCTTTAGATAAGTTCTCCAACAACAAATTAGCATCCATTGGAAGGTCTTCTAACATGTGTGTTAAGATGGGTTTGCACCTACCTTGGCAAGCAGGATAGAAGTTTTTGTGTTGCCGAACAGTCATGTTTGGCGAGGTTCCCCACCAAAATTCTGCCATGGTAATTGGCATCAGGTTGTTTTGAAATGCATACTGTAAGAGTTTCGGTGCGGCACACTCTCCAGAGCCAGCAGGAGGTTGGATCGCAGTATTCTTAAAAATGTCGAGTAAGTTTTTCAATTCTTTTTTAGAATTTAAAAAGGCATATTTACTAAATAAGGTCTGCTGTAAGTAGTTCGATTTTTCTTTCCGTTCTTTTTTTAGCATTTCAATGTTCCCAGAAATATGTGCGCACTCTTTGCTGATATCTTCAATTTTCTCTTGATAATAGACTTGTAATTCTTTAAGAAAAAATTGGTCGTTGTAACTCTGTTGAGTTAATTTTTGGGTTAGTTTTTCAAACTCAGAATCATTTAAAGTAGTGCTTGCCTTCTTTTTTTCAGCTTTTCTGTTTTTTTTAAAAATTACCAGTCTTTTTCGCTGAAATGCCAAGTCATCTGCGATGAGTTTGGTGTTTTCTTTAACTGATTTTTTTAAGGTTTGGTATTTCGCATCGTTCTTTAAGCTGCTTAATTGCCTATTTATAGTGTCAATTTCAAGTTCTCCTTTGAGATAGAAACTTCCTTCTGTTCGCATATTAAAAACGGGAGGAACAAACTTTTCAGGCAAACTTTTATCGGCTAATTTTCCGGAAAAGGCCGCAATATAACCGATGTTGTGCTGCGCATCTTTGACAATAAGAACGCCAAACATTTTTCCTACGGCTGGTATGTCTGAGCTTTCTTCTAAGCCAAAATTATGTACAAAGTCTGTCTGATGTTCTAAGTAATCTTGCAATTCTTTTGCGGCAATCTCTGCAAGTAGGTGGGGTTTGTAATAAAAAGGAAATGTAAATTTTACAGGAAGAGATATTCCAGAGATGTTGGTTTTAAAAAGATGTACTTGTTTCAATTTTTAACGAGAAGTTGTTTGATGCCAGAGGTTAGAAACGCCGCAATCGGAAGACTGCTCATAATGGCAATATCGTCTATAAACTTGCTCTCATTGGCAAGAAAAGCCAAGATTTTCTCCGGTTCATTTTTGTTAAAAATCATCGAAAAAACTTGTCTTCCCGGTAGTTTTCCAGTCATTAACACGTCGATTAAAGTCCGATCATACCAAGCGTACCGTTGTTTTTTTAGAGCACTTTCTGTATTTATATTATTTCCCGCCTTTAAATTTTTTACGATTTCAGCGACATCCTTTTGAATGAATTGAAAGGTATATCCAGTACTGGCTTTTGTAAAACCACCTGCAGTGCCAATATTGATTACATTTTTTATCGGATTTTTCCGGAATTTCGCCAAAGACATCGGAATCACTCCAAACTCTTCGTGGGAAATTGTATAATCGTTAATATTTAAATCCTCTTTGATATATTTCTCAATGGCGGAGGTGTATTTTTCTTTCGCTAATATCTTTTTACTAAAAAGGGTATACTCAATCAATGCCGTTGTTTTACTCGTTGGCAAAACATACATAAAAGTGGTACCATTGTCCTGTGAAACGCTAAAATCCATAAGTCTTCCAATTTCAGGATCAAAAACAGGTTCTTTTGTTTCGATGATCCATCCTTTAAAGTGCTGTAGTAGTGAGTTTTCTTCCGTTATTTTTGGGTTAAAAATAGCGGTGGAGTTAAAGACGTAAGTTCCGGTATATGTATTTTCTTCCGTGGTTACAATTGCTGAGTTTTTAGCAGTCGTTATGGAAAGAATTGGCTCTTTTAAAAAGGACACATTAGGAAATTCTTTGGCGAGTTTTAGTACGTATTCATAGAAGTCAATTCCCTGAATCATTTTGTAAGTGTAGGCCGCTAAATCTAATTGCGCTTTGTAGTTTGTCGATAGAAATTCTAGTGTATTCCATTTTGCATGCACAATCGCTTCAAAGGGTCCTGGTTTTTTTTCCCAGAAACACCAGGTTCTGTCATTGCTGTTCTTTTGCTCTTTGTCAAGAACCAATATCGATTTATTTTGCAGTGCAGGCTCTTGTAACAAGTGATACAGTAAACTTAATCCTGCACATCCTGAACCTGCTATAATAAAATCGTATTTCATACTTGTATGCCTGCTTTTTTTAGTGAATTAGAGAACGGGAATCGTTTCCTTTGATACGGTCTATTTTAAAAAACGACTGTACCAACTTTCTTCAATTGGTATTTCCCATAAATTTTCAAAATCTTGTTTTGTGGTAATCAGATTATCAAAAATAATAGATTTTCCAGTCAAAGCTTTATTTTTTAATAACTTTTTAAAGTCTTTTAAATCTTTGTATTGCACAAATTCTCCCTGTTTAAAACAAATGTTCATGCGATCTAAAAGAGCGACCTCGTATGTCTCTTGCAAGCTTAAAATAAAAGCAACAGAGTCGTCGATATCACTGTTTTTTAGGGGAGTGGTGATGTCATCAGCTGTAATTACAAGAAACCGATTGTATAAAAATTGATAGGAAGCCTTAAAACTTGCATCATCTGCTTTCCATTCCGCAATAAAAGTCTTTATTTTTTCTTCTATTTCCGGGATTTCATTTGGATAAAACTTTCTACTCGAAGGGTATACCCATACTTTAGCATCCTCGGGAATTTCGTCAAAATTTACAAACATTTGTATTTATTTAAAGTACAAAGATAACCAAAAGAAAAACCGCAAACTGATTTTCAGTTTGCGGTTTTTTATTATTTTTAAAAGCGTATTTATATTACACAGGAAATTTTGTTACCAAACGTATTAAATCTTCTTGTACACTTTGCCCTTTGTCTTTATTGTACCAAACTTGCAATTCTTCTTTAAACCGTGAATCCAATATTCCTTTTTTTTCTTTGTAATCTGCCACCATTTTTGCAGCAGTATCAGGTCTAGGTCCCCAAGAGTTGAGCACGTTATTATCTTTGTCTAGCGCAATTAATTTTGGAATACTGCGTCCTCCATTTGTCAGAAACAAATCCATTAGTGGGAGATTGTCATCTCTTAAAATTATTTTAAGATCAATTTTATCAGATGTGGCAGCGATTTTATTGAGAACAGGCAAGTTTTGTGCAGCATCTCCACACCAACCTTCGGTGAGTACTAACCATGTTTGTGGAATCGTAATTTTTTTAAACTCTTGCAGTGTTACCTCGGAAAGTTTTAGCGTTTTATCCAAGCGCTTCATTCTTCTATCGTTCAATAAACTATAGTCTGTCAGCGCTTCCGATTGTTCTGTTCCGGTAGCTTTACCATCCGCTAATAAATTGCGTACTAAAGTTTTATAACCTTCATACGAAAGCGTATTTTTCAAACTATTTTCTATAATTTCTTTCATACACAGGTAGACGTAAGGTTTTACGAAACTTACACGATGCTTTCGGTTTTTATATTTTTAAGCATTTCTGTTGTAATGGCAGACAAATCAAATTTATGTTGCCAGTTCCAATCTGTTCTAGCCGCTGAGTCGTCGATTGAGGAAGGCCAGCTTGCTGCTATTTCTTGTCTGAAGTCAGGGTGATATGAGATTTTAAAATCGGGAAGGTGTTTTTTAATTTCTAGGGCCATTTCGTTTGGTGTAAAATCGATGGCTCCTAAGTTGTATCCAGTTCTAAGTTTCACATCTATGTGCTTTGCCTGCATAAGCTGTATGGTTGCCGCTACAGCGTCATTCATATACATCATTGGCAAACGTGTATTTTCGGATAGGAAACATTCATAAGCACCCTCTTTTAGTGCTTTAAAATAAATATCGATCGCATAGTCTGTGGTGCCACCTCCTGGTTTTGTCTTCCAAGAAATAATGCCAGGATATCGGATACTACGCACATCTACTCCATACTTTTCATGGTAATAATTGCACCAAAATTCACCTGAAAGTTTGCTAATTCCGTAAACAGTGCTAGGTTCCATAATGGTTTTTTGTGGGGTGTTGTCTTTGGGAGTCGTAGAACCAAAAACAGCAATAGAGCTCGGCCAGAATACCTGTTTTATATGTTTTTCTTTTGCCAAATCCAGCACGCCTAAAAGAGAATTCATATTTAAATCCCACGCTTTTTTAGGATGTTTTTCTGCCGTGACAGACAACATTGCTGCTAACAAGTATACCTGTGTAACATTGTGTTTTTTTACAATACCTAAAATCCCTTCTTTGTCCGTTGCATCCATCATTTCGAAAGGCCCAGAACTCATCATTTCTTCACTTCCTTCTTTGATATCAGAAGCAATCACATTACTGTTTCCGTAGATTGTGCGCAGCTCTTGCGTGAGCTCGTTGCCAATCTGTCCACTAGCACCTATAATTAGAATTATTTCACTCATTGCTGAAGTTAAATTAAAATCAAAAACAAAGGTAATTAATTTAAGTATTCGTAATTATATTTTAATAAAATTATTATTGCATAATTTTTGGCTTTTTTTTGAAGGTTTTTTAGGTTTTTTGAAAGTGTTATCTGTTGCTGATAATTTGTGTATTTTTACCATTTTAAACGCAATGGCAAAATATATATACTTCTTAGCATGCTTACTTTTTGTGATTTCTTGTGGGGACAATAAGGAGACTGAGAAGGCAAAAAAACCGAAACCTTTAATGGGTGTTGTGCAGAAGCACAAGGCTACAGAAAATGTAAATCCACGATATGCAGCAGCGATAAAAGACTGGAAAGAGCTCAAGGCAATAGATTCTTTTTTTGTGAGGTATCGAAACATTACACCCAACGAGGCATTGAGCAATGCCGTTGAGTTAAAAGATTTGATAAAACATCTTATCGACAGTGTGCAGCCAGAGCATTTCAAGACTCCTGCTTTTAATGCCCGTGTGAACATTCTCTACAATGAGGTTTTGCGATTGGTAGATTTAACAGAGATCGCTGCAGTAAAACCAAATGAAGTAAACACACAAGTGTCTAAAACCATGTTGGCATTTTCAAGTGTAAACATTAAAATAAATACAGTTGTTGCAAAGTTGAATTTTGAAGACGAGATTGATATAAAAGTAGATTTTATTGGTTTAGATACCAGTCGATTAGAAGCTGTTTCTAGAAAAGAAGTGTATATAAAACGAGAAACATCAAAGAACACGAAAGAAAACTCTGCGGGATTGAATAAAAAAGATAAGAGTATTTTCATTAAAAAGGAACCGCTTTCTAAATTTCAAGATGTGGAGACAAAGGAGGGGAAAAAAGAAACGCCATTTCAAACGAAGAAAGCAGACAAGCCTACTGCCGCTAGTGACCAATAAACATGAAGAGATTAATTATCATATGCATCACTCTGCATTTTTGCGCTTCCTGTAATGCTGTAAAAGTAGACAAAGCGCAGGTCAGAAAAGAAGTGCATACCTTTTTAGGAGCTTGGCATCAAGCAGCTACAGACGCAAACTTTGAAAATTATTTTGCTGCAATGGATAGCCTTTCTGTTTTCATAGGAACTGCCGCAGAGGAGGTTTGGACAAAAACACAGTTTCAAGCATTTAGCAAACCTTATTTCGACAAGGGTAAAGCTTGGTCTTTTAAGACGTTAGAACGCAATGTACACGTCGATGATACCGTAGACTTTGTTTGGTTTGATGAACTTCTAGAGACCTGGATGGGCACTTGTAGAGGTGCTGGAGTATTAAAGAAAACAGGAGGTGTTTGGAGAATAAAACAATATGTATTGTCAATTCCAATTCCAAATGAAGACATTCAAGCGGTCATTGCCATAAAAAAGAAAAAGGATTCGCTGTTTTTAAAAAAGTATCTAGAATAGTTTTTAAAGCTCTGGAGTAGCAGCAAGTGTTTTTAAGAACAGAACAGAAACTGTGCTCTGGTAAAAACCATAATTTTTAAGGAACAGAAAACACAGAAGCACACAATCATTTTGAAGTGCTGCTTGGAGTTGTTTGTTTGTACCTTTTGAGAAAGGAATTAGGAGGTAACTTCTGCAACAACTTTATAGATTAGCTCATTTTCAAAGCCTTTGCGCATTAAAAAATCAATCAATTTCTTTTTTCTTTTGTAGAGGTCTGTTTCTGATAGTACTTCGTTTCTGTTTTCAGTAATTCTGTAAATGGTAGCAATGTATTCGGTTTCGTCAATCTCTTTGAGGGCTGTTTTTAGATTGTATGCAGAAATATCTCTAAATTTTAGCTCTCTAATAATGCGCTGTTTTCCCCAGCTTTTAATTCTAAATTTCCCACGCGCATAGCTCTTAGCAAAGCGTTCCTCGTTTAAAAAGTTGTCTTTCATTAAACTCAAAAGAATGAGTTCTCGTGCTTCAGGGATTACGCTGTATTCTCGCATTTTCTGTTCCACTTCTTTGTGACATCGATCTTGGTAGACGCAGTAATTCTCTAATTTTCGTTTAATTTCAGTAACGGTAAAAGCTTTTTTCTTTTTTTCAAACATCGCATCGAAAATACAAAAAGAGGATGAATTCGAAATAATTTCATCCTCTTTTAAATATAAATTAGGGTGCTACTTAATTTTCTACTTGTATCGTTGCACTTTCCTCTTTCAACAATCCTTTTATTCTCATTTTAAATTTCGTGATTAAAAAGAATAAAATGGGAACTACAATTAAGGTTAAAAAGGTCGCAATCAAAAGTCCATAAATAACGGTTTTGGCCAAAGGACCCCAGAAGACAACGTTATCACCTCCCATATAAACGTTGGCATCAAACTCACTAAATAAAGTAAAGAAGTTGATGTTCAGTCCAATGGCTAGTGGAATAAGTCCTAAAATAGTTGTGATGGCTGTTAGTAAGACGGGTCTTAAACGCGCTTTTCCAGCTTTTACAACAGTCTCATACAAGCTTTCCAATGGCAAATATGCCGATTTGGAGATGCCATCTTCTAACTTTCTTCGGTCAATTAACAGCTCTGCATAATCCAACAGCACCACACCATTGTTCACTACAATTCCTGCCAAGGAAATAATTCCCACCATGGTCATCATGATTACAAAAGGGGCACCGGTGATCACCAAGCCTCCAAAGACACCAATAAAACTCAAAAAGATCGCCAACATTATAATTCCTGGTTTTGAAACCGAATTAAATTGAAAAATAAGAATAAAGAAAATGAGCATCAAACCGGTAAAGAAGGCACCTACCAAAAATGTCATTTGCTTGTTTTGTTCTTCAATTTGACCTGTATAGTCGATGTGAATTTCTTGTGGTAAATTCTTAAAATTCTTCATGGAATTTTGAATTTTTGCAACCACGGCGCCTGCATCTGTTTCTCCCGGAGATAGCGCAGAGTATACGGTAACCACTCTTTTAACATCTTTGTGTTTGATGGCGCTAAAGCCAGAGCTGTTAGTTTGCTCGGCAACCGCAGAGACGGGTATTTCTTTAATTTTACCAGTTGCTTGATCTCTAAAGGTTATTTTTTGATTGAAGACGGCGCTTTTATTGTAGCGATCTTCCTTGTTAAAACGCACGTAAATATCGTAATCTTCACCGTTCTCTTTATAAACGCCCGCTTTGTTTCCAAAAATAGAAGCCCTTAATTGTTGTCCAACCTGCCCTGTAGAAACACCTAATTCACCTGCTTTTTTTCGGTCTACTAGCACTTGCATTCCTGGTTTAGATTTATTTACATCAATTTTTAACTCATCGACTCCTAAAATACTTTGGGTATTTAAATAGTCACGCATGCGCTCTGCAGTAAAAATTAGTTCTTCGTAATCTTCACCATTCAACTCAATATTGATGGGTGCACCTGTAGGGGGGCCATTGGCATCTTTTTCTACCGAAATTAAGACACCAGGATAGATTCCAACCAAAGCGGCTTGTACTTTTTGTCGAAGCACTTCACTGTCTTTTCCTCTTCGGTATTTATACTCCCGCATGGAAGCTGTGATTTTTCCTTTGTGGGGCATTTCTGCAGAAGAACCGCCATCTGTTTGTGGGTTTCCTGCACCTGCACCTACTTGAGATACGGTACTTTCTACCATAAAATTGTAGCCGTCGTCTGTATAGCTGTCTTGATTTAAAACCCCTGATACTTTTTGCTCAATCTCTTTGGTAATTTTATTTGTTTTTTCGATATCCGTTCCCTCAGGATATTCAATGTACACAATAATTTGATTTGGTTTGTTGTCTGGAAAAAACTCAACTTTAGTTCTTTGTTCACCTAAAGACCATCCAAAACCGGCAAAAGCGATAAAAAGCAATACAAAAGTTCCTGCTACTAATACATAGGGTCTCCAGGTAGTAAGTGCTTTCTTTAATTGTCGTTCGTACCAGTTTTCTAAAGAAACCAAGGTGTTCTTTTGAAAAGAATTTGCCGCTTTTCTGAGAACTAATCGATATACCCACAACATAATTGCCGTGAATACGATCAGAGTTCCCAGCGCTTTGTACGCACCTCCAAAGAAGAATATGAGCAAGCCTATAACGGTCATAATACTGGTGAGTCTAACAATACTTTTAAGTGGCATGTCCTTGTCTTCTGTGGTCATAAATTGAGAGACCAATACCGAGTTAAAGAAAATAGCAACAAATAAAGAAGAACCTAATACAATGGATAAAGTAATCGGCAGAATTACCATAAATTGTCCCATAATTCCTGGCCAAAGACCCAAAGGAATGAAAGCAGCTACGGTGGTTGCGGTAGAAATAATAATAGGAAAAGCAATTTCTCCAATTCCTTTTTTGGCAGCTTCGGTTCTAGACATGCCTTCTTCATCCATAAGGCGATAGACGTTTTCAACCACTACAATTCCGTTATCGACTAGCATTCCAAGTCCCATGATGAGTCCAAAAAGAACCATGGTATTTAAGGTATATCCCAAGGCTCCTAAAATCATCAAAGACATAAACATAGACATTGGGATGGCAAAGCCAACAAAAAGAGCATTTTTAAAACCAAGGAAAAACATCAATACAATGACTACTAAAATAACACCAAAAATGATGTTGTTTACAAGATCATCAACCTGCCCAATTGTTTTAGGTGATTGATCATTTGTAATGCTCACGTTTAAATCTTTCGGGAAAAAATTTTCTTTGGCATTTTTTACAATGACGCCAATTTTATCTGCGGCGGTCACCATATTTTGCCCAGCTCTTTTTTTAACATCTAACATGACAACAGTCGCGCCATTTTCTCTTGCATAGGTAGTCTTATCTTTGTCTTTAAAGGCTATTTCTGCAACATCTTTTAAGTAAATAGGGTTGCCTTTTTCTGCTTTGATAACAAAATTCCCCAAGTCTGAAGGGCGGTCAATTTCTCCAATAATACGCACGGTTCTTCTTTGCTGACTTGTAATAAAATTTCCTGCAGACATGGTTATATTTCCACGGTTTATAGCATTTGTAATGTCATCAAAACTAACCTTAGCAGCCATCATTTTATAAATATCAACGGCTACTTCTACTTCTTTATCTTGTGCACCACGGATGGCTACTTTTTTAATTTCAGTAAGATCTTCAATTTCGTCTTGTAGGTATTCTCCGAATTCTTTCAACTTAGAAACCGGGTAGTTTCCAGAAATGTTAATGTTTAAAATGGGCACCTCCTCAGACATGCTCAGCTCAAATACATTTGGCGTTACTTTTGCACCGTTAAATGTTGGCCAGTCCTCACCTGCAGTTTCTTGGTCTATTTCATCTTTTACCTGTTGCTTGGCTTTGTCTACAGAAATACTCTCGTCAAATTCCACGGTAATTATAGAGTAATCTTCTTGCGAAGTAGAGGTGATTTCTACAACATTGCTAACAGACTTTAGTTTCTCCTCTAGCGGGTTTGTTATTAATTTCTCAATATCTTCTGCGGTATTTCCAGGGTATACAGAACTGATATAAATTTTAGTTTCGTTTATTTCTGGAAAATTTTCTCTTGGCATTGTAAAATAGGCAGAAACTCCTAAAAAAAGAATCACGGCCATCAATGCATAGATGGTTGTCTTATTATTTATGGCCCAAGAAGAGAGTTTAAACTCTTTGTCCACTTGTTTGTTTTTTTTCATTTTTTTTCTGCTAGTTGTTGATCACTCTTACGATCTGACCATTATTTACACTTCTTGCACCTTCCATAATTATTTCCGAACCTGGAGAAAGATGTGCTGTTATTTCGATGAAATCTCCCTGTGTTTTTCCAGTTGCGATTACCAACCTCTCAGCAGTAGCTTCGTTGTTCTTTTTCTTGTCTTTAAGGATGTATACAAATTGTTCACCTTTAGCGTTTTCTGAGATGATACTTTGCGGTATTAAAATAGCTTTGGCATTTGTATAATCGTTTATTTTCAGTCTTGCGGTTAAATTTGGTTTGATAGCACCCGCATTATTTGGTACGTCAATTTCTATCTTAAAAGAGCGGTTACTAGGATTGATATAATTACCTACTTGTCTCACTTTCGTTTGCAATGTAGTTCCTAACACGGGGAAATTAACTTCTACCGCTTTGTTTTTAGTAATGCTTACCAAATAGGTTTCTGGAACTTCTGTTTCGATATACATATGAGACAGGTTTATAATTCTAAAAACAGGAACTCCTTGTCCGGGCACTACCACGGTTCCTTTTTCTTGAAAAATAGCATCAATAGTACCTGAAAAGGGTGCGATAATAGTGGCTTTTTCCAATTGGCTTTTCAATTGATTTACCGCACTTTTTTGAGCTTCATAGGCGGTTTGTGCTTGTAAGAATTGTATTTCCGAACCTATTTTTTGATCCCACAGCCTTTTCTGACGTGTATAGGTAGTTTTTGCCAATTGTGCGTTTGCTTCTATTTGTGCTAACTGCGCAGACATGCCACCATCTTCAATGTTTGCTAAAACCTGTCCTTTAACTACTTGTTGCCCTTCTTTTACGAACATGGTTTTTATAATTCCAGGAAGTTCTGGGTAGATGAGAATGTTTTGTTTTGTTTGAACATTCCCTTGCAATTCTATATAGTGCGTAAAAACGGTTTCTTTTACCGTTAACGCGGTTATTAATGGGATGTTTTTATTCTCTACGAGGGCATCTAATTTATCATTAATTGCTTTTAGACTTGTAGACAACAGTTGTTGCTCGGCGTCCATGGCTGCTTTTCTAGTTTTTATTTGAGCTACATCATTGGTTGCTAAGAGGGTTTCCAAGGAAACTTCTGTTTTTTCTGCACAAGAGCTTAGTGCGAGTGCTGTTAAAAGTGTAATAAATATATTTTTCATAATTTTTTATTTAATAGGAATGTTTAAGGCGTTTTCTAAAGTTGCTTTGTTGGCAATCACAGCGAGCATAGATTGAATGTAATTTTGTTGTTGTGCATACAATTGGTTCTGCGCTTGTAATAAATCAAAACTTGAAGAAATTCCTTCAAAAAACTTTACGCGTTGTTTCTTTTCTATTCTTTCTGCCAGTCCCACATTTTTTTTGGAAGTTTGATAATTTTCAATGCTCAATTGATAGTCGTTTTTTGCTGTTTGTGCTTGTAAAGAGAGTTTTTGCTTGATTTCTTCCAATCTTACATCCGCATTTTCTAATGCTATTTTTGCCTGCGCAGTTCTCGATTTTCTTGCAAAACTACTAAAAATAGGAACGTTTAAACTCACTCCTAAAAGAGAGGAGTTGAACCAGGGTTGATTGGTTTCGAAAAATGAAAAAGAGTCTGAAAAAGCCTGACTTCCATAATTTACAAATGCACTTAAACTGGGCAACGCTTTGCTTTGTTCATATTTCATCATCAAACGTTTGGTTTCTCTATCGTTTTCAGAAATTTTAAAATCGATGTGATTTGTCAAATCAAAAGCCGTTCCAATTAATTCTAGATTGATATTGTCCTCTGCTAACCCGTCTAAAGAGTCGGTTAAAATTAATTTTGTAGTTATTGGATTGCCTAAAGAAAGGTTTAGCATTTGATATGCGATTGCTTTCATCCGGGTGACACTATTTAGTTGATTTTTTAGGTTTCCTAAAGTGATTTCTAATTGCTCTACATCTTCTTCTTCATTCAATCCATTTTCATAAATTTGTTGCGCATCATGAAAATTTTTCTTTAAAATGCTGACATTTCCCGCTAGAATTTCCATGCTTTTTTCTGTGACTAAAACATTTCCGTATGCATTAATTACAGCCTCTCTGGTAAGTAATTCTGTCTTCTCTTCTGCCTGTTTAGATATTTTTAAGAAAGTTTTAGACGCTTGTAATCCCACTAAATAAGAACCATCAAATAAAAGTTGGGTCAATGTAACTGAAGCATTTATATTTTGTTTCGTTCCGAATACTACAGGGATAAATCCGTCTGCCGGTGTGGGCGTGCTGTTTGGCGTTAAATCGAAAAAGTCTTCTACCGTTTCTACAACAGAAGTAGTGTTGTCAAAAGCTGCGGCGGGTAATAAAGAAACGGGTTGTCTCAGAAAATTTTGATAATTTACTTGCGCATTGATCTGAGGTAAGCCAATCGTTGTGGTTTCCCAAACTTTTTCCTTTGCGGAATTAATGTCGTTTTTAGCAGTTTTTGAGTTGTAACTATGCTCTAAAGCAAAACTGATGGCTTCTTTCAGAGAGAGCTGTTGTATTTTTTCTTGCGCTGAAATAGTAGCAAAAAAACAGGTACCAATGCATGCCAGGATTAATTTTTTCATATTATTTTTTATTTCAATTTTAATTGGTTCTCTAATTGTTTTAACCCTTTTTCTGTGCTAATCGCACGTAAATGATATTCTAGATAATAATTCATCAACGTTTGTATCGCGTACATATTCAAGGGAAAAAGATCTTTGTCTTTAATTCCCAACATGCCATTAAAATAGATGCGAGAAATAAATTGCACATCGATGTCTGCGCGATACATTCCTGTTACCATTCCTTTTTTAAGATTGTCTATCACACAAGTCTGCATTATTTGAAACTGTTTTTGTTTTAGAGAAGCGTAAATTTTCGGGTAATATTTTTGGAGTTGGTATTGTGGTGACGACTTTTCATCTTTTAAATGCTCGCTAATGAGTCTTTTTATCGAAAACAATTCATCGATGGGATTCATGTTTAAAGCACAAATTCGATCAATACCCTCGCAAATGGTGTCGAAGATATACTCTGTTACCGCATCTACGAGTTGTGTTTTATTTTTAAAATATTTGTAGATTGTTTTCTTTGAAACGCCGAGAGAACTGGCAATTTCGTCCATTGTGACACTTTTAAACCCCAGGTTTAAAAAAAGTTTGTTTGATTTCTCTAAAATTTCAGCCTTCATATCGAGTGCAAAGGTACAAAGGGAAACTTTAGAAACCAAAATAGTTTCCAAAGTTTTATTAATTTTTTAGCGTTTATGCTAAAAGCAGCATTTCTTTATATTATTTTTACAAAAAAAATTAGAAGTTTGGACATTGCACATTATCAAAAAGAGTTTCTCACTTATCTAGAATCAAAAAATTGGATTCACGAGCCTAAGAATTTGTATGAGCCTATTGATTATATTTTAAAATTAGGTGGAAAAAGAATTCGGCCTGTGTTGACTTTAATGGTTTCAGACATTTTCTCTGGGGATTTTAAGAAAGCATTACCTGCTGCTTTGGCAGTAGAGGTTTTTCATAACTTTACGCTGGTGCATGACGATATTATGGATGCTGCTCCTTTGAGAAGGGGAAAGCCAACAGTGCACGAAAAATGGGACACGAACAGAGGAATTCTCTCGGGAGATGCCATGTTAATTTTGGCCTACCAGTATTTCGAGAATTATGACTCCATCGTTTTTCTAAAATTAGCAAAGCTTTTTAGCAAGACAGCACTGGAAGTTTGTGACGGGCAGCAATTAGATGTTGATTTTGAGACGCGAAGTAACGTGACCATTCCAGAGTACATTAATATGATACGCTTGAAAACTTCTGTGTTAGTGGCAGCAGCCTTAAAAATGGGTGCAATTGTAGCAGAAACCAGTGATGAAAATGCACAGTTAATTTATGATTTTGGTCTAAATTTAGGATTGGCTTTTCAACTGCAAGATGATTATTTAGACACGTTTGGAGATCCAAAAACATTTGGAAAACAGGTGGGAGGAGATATCATAGAAAATAAAAAAACGTATTTATATCTGAAGGCATTAGAGGTCTCAGGAAAGGAGGATATCGGGAAGCTTCGGCATTTTTACAAAAAGAAACTAAAAGAAAATGCAGTAAAGATCGGAGCGGTAAGAAGAATTTTCGAAATGAACGATATTCCTTATTTAATAAAGCAAGAAATAGAAAGTTACACAGAGAAAGCATTTGCTACTTTAACGAAAATGGATTTGATAGAAGAAGATAAAAAACGCCTCAAAGATTTTGGTTTGTGGTTGATGAATAGAGCTGTTTAAGATTCTTGTTTTTTATTGTATGCTTTTAAAATAAAGAGTACATTTGCAGCCAATATTTTTGGTCCCATAGCTCAGCTGGTTAGAGCATCTGACTCATAATCAGAGGGTCCTTGGTTCGAGCCCAAGTGGGACCACTTTTAAAATCAAAGCCTTACAGAAATGTGAGGCTTTTTTTTGTTAACCCTCTTCTGTTTATACATAGGCTTTAAACCACTATTTAACAATTCAATTAGAACTATTTATCCTCTTACAACACCTTTCAAAGAGGTAACCGAATATAGTAAATATTAGATGTATTTGGCACACATTTGGCACACTTGGAAAAATTGAAGTGTTTTCAAACGAAGTTGTAACCAACATTCGTTAGCTATGTAACCTTATGAATTGGAAATGTACTTTATCTAATTTTCACTTACTTTGATTAATCAATAGAAATCAACTATTAATTTATTTCTCTAAAGTATCGTTATAGTTTTTTATCATCAGATAGTTTTCTCTTTTTCAAATAACTTTCTAAGTTCATAAAGCCAAAGCTCATTATTACTTTTTGTTTAAAGTTATAAGTAGGCTTATATGTTAAGTTGTATCTTTTTGCTAATTCAGATGCTGTGGGCTGAGGTTCTTCATAAACAACATCAATGTAAATATGAAATGCTTTTAACAGACCAAATCGAACATTATGAAACCTTGTATTATAGGTAGTTTTATATTTGGTTTTACATTTGGTACAAGTCTTCTCAAAATTAGTTGTGGTAGTATAGAATTTCTTATTGCCGCACTTTACACAAGTTTTTACCTCATAATTTAATAACGGTAGGTAACACTTCTCAATACTATTAAATAATTTTTTTAATTATTTTGAGATATTTATAGGTGTAAATAGGTATATAAATAGAGTGTTTCTGGTTTTAATATAAATCTTTGTGCGTATTGGCGAACATCATTAATACGATTGTATTGAGTAAAAAAAAATTTCTATTTAGTGATTATCTCTTTAGAGGTCAATCATAGTGATTGACTCTTTAATTCATCATAATCATGAATGTAGGAGATCGTTTATTTGTAGAAACAGAATCAAGTTTAATTAGAAAGCACAATAAGTTATTGTTGGATAATAGAAATGAGTTTATAATGATAGATTTAGGAAGAGATCTACCCATTTTTAAATGGTTTATATCGAACAAATCTACTTGGGAGAGTTATGTAGTAATGAATAAGACTGAAAAGCTCTTGAATCAGATAGCAGCTGCTCATAAACAGTTTCCAGAAGATTCAGTAAAAGATATGTTAACTGATGCTGCAAAACGGATGCGTAATATATCTAAAGAGGTATGATTTCTAATTCTGGTTATGAGTATATTGTTGACAAAGTAATAGAATTAAAAGATGTAACAGATGTTTTACCTAACGCTACAATAAGGTATTTAAAGAATCCATATTTTGTTTGGTAGAAAGTAGATTTTGAAAAAAGAAAAGAGATTAATAGAGCTCATCTTAACGGTGCAATTAATAGAGGGATTTCAGAGGTAAATTACGAGTTGATTAAAAAAACATTAATTGACTATGATTTGAGTCAAAAGAAGATGAATAAAATCATTTTAAAGAATGCTACTAATTTATCTATTTCAACGATTAAAAACTATTTAAGTAAGCGTTCGGAACTCAACAAAATATATCAAAAAATTAAAGAATACTCAGGAACTACAGAGCAAAGAAAGCAAAAGGAATATAATACAAATAAAAAGAAAGGTGCTTAAAAATTAGTAAAATGGGTAAGTGATTTTTTAGATGAAAACACCTCTTCTAAATCTAATGATAGTGGGCGTTTATAAATTAGTAAAATGGTTAATCCCTATTAATTATATATACTTATACTGTTACAATTATTATGTAATTAAATGTAAATCAATTTAGACATAGTGTTTAAGTTAAACCTTTTTTATACTTTCTATTAGCCCTAATATAATAGAGGAGTTATATTTAATACAAAGGTATTAATCATTATATGAAACCTTAGTGAAGATTGCTTTTGACGCTCGCATACCTTTCCTTACTTGTTTAGGGTATCTCTATAATTATATACTTTAGTGGCTTAAAACGTTTAATTTATATAGTCGTAAAATAGGTGTTTAGAGGGTAAATCCTCTTCTACGGTAATGTAGTTCAACGATTAAATAATTTCATTTAATAGTCAAATATCTTTTTGCTTGAAATCGGTATATCAACTTTGAGAAATAATACTAAAATCGAATGGATTACTCATCTTTTAATATGAATTCAATAACTAAATATTTATGGAAATCCACATTTCTTAATGAAGATGTCTGTATATTAGGAATTGGTTTTGGATCATTTTTTTTTATAAAAAACAGAAAGCTATACAAACACCAAACATCTGCTTATCCTGCCAATATGGGTGGATACACGGACAAAAAGTAAGTTTATAAACAAGTTGTAACACATTTGACCATACTATGAAAAACATCGTAACATTTATAATAATAGCTTTTTTTTTATCTTGTTCAAATACATCTGAAAAATTAAAATCGGAAAACATTAAATTGAATAATAAAATAAATTCGCTCAATTCTAAATTAGATTCTTTGAGAAATTTACCAAGCGTTCAATTTGAAAAAATAATATCTAAAGATACCTCTTTAGATTCTTTGAGAAATAAATCTAAAACTGAATATATTTTACCAACACAAGACAATGAATTGAAAACATCTGATTCAATACTTGTGAAAGAATACGTCGATTTCGCTAAAAAATTTCCAAAATCATACTTCTCAATGTATTCAATAGATAGAATTAAAAATATCGAAGTAAATCAACGAATTGTAAAATTAAATCAGATTGTTGGAAAATAGAGATGGAAAGCATTAATTAATACTTTTCTTCCATTTAATGATAAAAAAAACGAGCAGATACAATTTAAAAAAAATAAATTTGCGTATTTTTTCAAGGAAGGAAAGTTAATCTCAAAAGAAAAATATAAACTTTCAAGAACTTATTTTAGACTTCCAATAATAGAGTTTGAAAAGAAAGGAATTTATATTGTTAATATTAAAACAAATGGACTATTAACTTTAAAACCTGGAAAAAGTCCTTGCGAAGATTGTGGAACAACAATTTATGAAAAAGTTGAATAAAAAAAACGTGTTACAACACCGTATATAATTTATTGCTGGCTTCTCGCCTACTTACGAAAGTCCTCGCGGACTTTCTTGGTCAGTAATTATTTACTAAATTACTTGCTTAAAATACGCAACAAACCATATACAAACACGTTAGAAAAAAGCAAAAAAACACTCGTAATGAAAATAAAATTTAAGAAAAAAAGACTTTATATAAATTTAATACTCGGACTTGTTTGGATTGGACTTGGTATTTTCAGTCTATTAGAAGATGAAAGTTTAAGATGGACTGATTATGGATATTTGCTTGCAGGGTTTTTATATCTTGGACATTATTTATATGATTTAAACAATCAGTATTTGACAATTGAAAACGGAACGATTCGAAAAAATGCATTATACGGATTTAGAAAAAAAATTGAATTAAACGACATAAATTCTATTAAAGAATTCGCTGGAGATTATACTCTAAAAACAGAAACAAAAGAATTGAAAATTAATACGGAATTGATTGACGAAAAATCACTTGTGGAATTAAATAGCATACTAGCGGAGTTAAATTTATCATCTGAAAAAAATGCCATTTGCGAACATCGTGTATAATTAATTGCTGGTTCTCGTTTACTTACGAAAATCCTCGCAGATTTTTTAGTTGGTTTTGTATTTACTAAATTAGTTGCTTGAAACACGCAACAAGCCATGTACATAAACGTTAGATTTAACTTAAGGAATGAAAACCCACAAACTAAAGATTGCAGATTATTACTTGAAGAAATAAAAATACTGTAGTTAATAAAGGTCCTAAAAAATAGGCATATTTTCCTCCTTTAATTCAAGGAGTTCTACACCTAATAATAGTAAGGTTTTGTATATCAATCAAATAGGTAATATTATTAATTATATATATAAAACGATACAATATTTATAAAAGTATTTTATACAGAATACGTACATTTGAAAAAATATTATTATGAAGAAACTTTTATTTTTATTATCATTTTCAATTTTATTTCAAAGTTGTTACAGTTACAAATCAATAGATTATAGTACGATAGAAATCGACAAAAAACTTCAACTTGAGGTTTTGAGGCTTAATAAAACAAGTATGAAAGGTCGGTTAGTTTCTAAAAACGAAAAAACAATAATTTTACAAACAAAAAATGGCCAAGGAACAATTCCTATGGAAGAAGTTTACAATATTAAAGTTAGAGAATTTTCATTATTAAAAACCGGTGGATTAATTGTTGGAATACCTATTGGAGCATTGGTTTTATTATCTATCGTTCTTGCAATTGTGTTATAATTGTTGGCGGTATGTAGGTCTACTAAAGCGTACCTATAATGTTTATTGTACTGTGTATAATCACCCCGTCACTTCCTAATAACTAAACCAGAGGCATATCCTCTTATTTTAATTCAGGGAGCTCTAACCCTCTTAAATAGGTTAAACTTACAATTATAGATGAATGTCCCATTGCTTTTTGTAACTTGGTTAGAGAACCTGTTCTTTTAAATATTTTTAAATCCTTTTTTTTTTAAACATATTACCAACCCTCATCCTCATCCTCATCCTTATCATCTTCTTCTGAGTGAAAATAAGCATGAAACTTAGTTTTAGGAATTTTAGACTTAAAATTTGTACTAATATCAATTTGGTATTCTTCATACACATTATCCGCATTTACATCAAAACTAAAATTCATTTTAGAACCTTCACCTATTAATTTCATTAAATCGTTTGTAAATTCCTGTACCAATTTATTGTCAAAATGTTCTTCCGTTTTCCACCCCCAACCAATATTTCTTTCTTTAAAATTTCCGCCCTGTATGACAAAGGGTATTAAATATTTATTTATTTGCCAATCTTTAAAAAAAGGTTTGTCAAAAGATATTTCATTCTTTTCTTCGGATATAATTACTGGTCTAAAATCTTTAAAGAAAACAGCATCCTTTTCTTCATAAATTTTATAAAGAGTGTTTAATGCAATTTTCAATTCCGAAATGTTTATTTCGGATTTAGAGTCAATACTCATATCGAGATCTCCAAACCATATTTGTGCCATATCATTTAAGTTTATTAATTTATCTTTAAATAACCGAATTAAATATTTATTATGCAGGTTTTTAGTTACCTGTCAATTCCTTAAAATGTTCCCAAATCATTACCATCGCAAGTGTGTCCAGTTCACAGTATTTTAACAACCCTACAGAGATGGCTTGGTGTTCTTCTTCAGAGATATTCATAAACTGCATTTTAGCATACCCTGTCATTGCTGCCCCTCCATCTGCAAGTTTATCTCCGTATATAAATTTATCTACGATATCATTATCTATACCCTCGTGAAGATTTGGAAGTAATTTATAAGGACTTGTCACTTTTCCTTTTTCATCATATTCTATCCATATCCACCCATCATCAAAATTCAAGCTCTTTACCTCTGAAGTCTTTCCGTAAACCGGCTTGGAATATTTTCCCTTAATAAATACTGAGGCATTTAATACGGCAGGCAAAACAGCTTTAATTGAGTTGGATCCTCCCATTGAAGGATGGTAATAATATTTTTTCACCAACATGAGCATATCAACCATATCTCTTTCGCTATTGTGGTTTGCTCCATGTGTAATAGATTTAATAAATGTTATCAATTCTTCTTTATCAGAAACATCAGTGTCTTGCAATTGCACCATTATTTGATTGAGTACTGTGTTTTCGTGAGGTGCATATCTAAAAATAGTTCCTTCATCATTTTCAAGTTCTTTTTTTAAGGCTCTTACAAAGTCAAAATTTGGAAACTTCCCTTTCTCAGTGCATAAATATTGCCCCTTATGTTCAATAGCACCATTTTCATAAGCTATATGATGTGAAAATTGGAAAGCGGTCTGTTCATAAGGTCTTCTTCCTTTATAAAAAGGGATAGCCACCATAGAGGTTTCAAAATCAATAAAATGAAGTGGATATGTATATGAATTCATTACATCTCTTAAGCCATATTTATCGACATAAAATTTTTTGTCTTTATTTTTAATCTTTTCAATTTGCAACCATTGTCTTTCTTTACTGGAAAGTGAACCATCAATCTCTGGACTAATATCTCCAATATGCTCCTTTTCTACATCTTCAATATGATAAATACCTTGTTCTAGTAGTTTAGGTGTTCTTAAATTCCAAACATCAAAAACAAATGGTTTTTTAAACTGATTATCACTCCAGTTTAATTGCTGTTTCCAGCATTCTTTAAACCCGGATTTCTGTCCTGGTTTTTCTTTCTCTTCGGAAGCATTAAATTCACACCCTTTACAAACATTACTAATTGGCGTAATTATTTTCTTGCCCTTATCATAGTGATTTGCCAGAAAATGAATATAATCCTCAAAAGAATACTCCTCATTTTGACCAAAGTATGCTGTACTCCAAATCCTAAGAATAAGTTCATCAACATTTATTTGACTCAATAGTTGTTTACCTAGTGCATTTGGAGATACATCTCCCGTGATTTTTACATATGTTTTGTCGTCGTCTGTTTTTGTGAGTTGAAACTTTTGGTTTAAACCATCAATGGTTGCTACAGCACTTTTATTAGCCAGCATTAAAAAGCCTTTTACCTGCCAATTTGGGAAGGCCTTATTCACGACATACTTTTGAAAAGCTACATCGTGTAAATAGGGTTTCCAAGAGCTCGTTATTTGACCTTTTTTACCTAGGAAATCATCATAATTAGAGCCATCGGAAGATTTGGCTTTGACTTCTATTAACTCAATATTATTTCCTTGTTTTTTTAATACATCAACTCGAATAAATAAATTTTCATACCGAATTGCCGCCTCATAAATAATGACATTTTCTTGTTTGAGTAATTCATTTGTTTTGCTCAATGACAGCTCATTGCTTCTTTCAACGATATCATGCCCGCCAGGAAAATAACACTTAGCCAATTCTCCAACCTGAAAGCCACCTTCTGCTAAGGCTACTAAAAAGGTGTCATCGGTCTTGGTACTTGGGTATTCGTCTTTACCTGTATAAAAAAGTTTTGTTGGACATTCTAGTGCTAGTTTGAATCTTGATTTTGTGAGGTAACGGGTTTTCTTTTTCATTATACTATGATTCTAATTTATGTCTAAAACGCTCTGGAGTCTCAAAGGCCTCTTTTTCTAATTTGGTATGGAGTGAAACGTCCTTTAAATCCTTCGATAAGTCTTTAAATAAAGTATATTCATTAATGTATTTTATAAGTCCCTTTCCGTCCTCTTGAATACACCAAAATAATATGGACTTTAGTTCATAATTTGATAAAAGGGACCTCAAGAGATTTGAATAACGATACTTCCTTGTTTTCACTTCATCTTCAGTTCCCTTAAACTCCTCCCTGGAAATGATTTTAAGAATTCTATAAATATTTCTGAAGTAATGACCTAAATCATCTAGTTCATCAAATGATTCCTTACTAGTCTTATTCTGTGGTTTTGTTTCGTAAATAATTCGGAATACTTCTCTACCTTTAATATAAATACCGTTATCTCCTTTAACACCTAATTGTTCAACTATTTTCAGATGTGAATTAATCAGATTATATAAATTTGTTTCAAATTGCTGTATTTTAAATTCTTCTTTTGTGCTCTTTAAATCTTCTCTTTGTAACAAAATCGTATATATTATACCTGCAAATGCTAAACCTGAGAAAAGAGCATTTGCAGCTCCAAACATGTCTCCAAAAGTACCTCTATTAATATCGTTATAGAAAAAGCACCAATTAAGGGCAAGAGTAATAATTATTATAAGTACAAAACAAATCATCCATATAAGCTTGGTTTTTTTCATCATTTTTTTATTCGTCTTAAGTTTGTGTTTTATTTTTTGTTGCTCCATAATTTCGCTTCAGCCTTTTCTATAGCTCTTTTCTCTAGGTAATTCTGCGTAAAAAATAAATCCCAGAAAAACTGTACTTGAGTTCGTTCTGCTCCATTAGGGAGTCTCCATTGCAATTTTAATAAAGAAAAATCTTTTAGATGACACCGTATTTTAAATAGTTCAAAACCCCAAACTCTAAATTCTGTAGGAAAGTATATGTTAAAAAGAGCAAACTCAAAATTCCAATGCCGGGTCTTCCATTCAATTTTCTTTAAAAATTGTTTCATAATTTTGTTGTATTAGAAAATTTTCTATAATAATTTTTTTAAGATATCACCCCAAGTTTTATATTCATTCCATTGGTTTTGTTCATAAGCCCAACCAAACGAAAGTAATTCTCCCCTAAACTCTGAAGCTCCATTCTTTAATCTATCATCTATTAAATAATCTCCAATCAATAAATCTTTACGATGGGTGATAAACATTTTTTTCAGGAACAAGTCACCGAAATGTTTTTCAATCCACAGTCGTTTATGCATCGCAGCTTTAGGGTTTTCCCAGGGTGTTGTAGTGGCTATAAATAAATTGTACCTCCCACTGTTTGCAAGTTTTATAACCGCATCAATGGCACCGTCTATGGGTTTAGGGTTTTTAAAAATACCTTTGATTTCATCAGGGTTGTTCTTAAATTTTTCTTTATACTTAGGATTGATGCGGTAAGCATTTTCAATAGCATCTTTAAAATCTACTAAGACACCATCCATGTCTATAAAAACAATTTTTTTTGTAGTCTTTATCATAATGATCTTTTGTAATATTATTTAGCCTTATATGAAAGCGCTTCAAATTTTGCTGACATTGTTGGATTTCCTTTTGTTAATTTTTTGATAGTTAAATCATCTGCTTTATTATTAGCTAAGCGTAGATTGTTTTCTGAGGATAACAATGCTTCTTTAGTTTTTTGAAGGTGATCAATGGTTTTATCTATTTCAAGAATAGCGGTTTTAAACTTACGACTAGCTAATTCATAATTTTTCGCAAATCCAACTTTAAATGTGTTTACATTATCTTCAAAATCTGTAATATCATTATTTTGATTTCTTATTAAAGTTAGCTCTGCCTTATACTTCATAGAATTCATAGCTGCATTGCGAAGAAGTGTTATAATCGGGATAAAAAATTGAGGGCGGATTACATACATTTTGAGGGATTTGTGGGATACATCAACAATTCCAGCATTATAGAGTTCGCTATCCGCTTCTAGCAATGAAACAAGAACCGCGTATTCACATTTCTTTTCAATACGGTCTTTGTCTAGTTCTTTAAAAAAATCTTCATTTCTTTTTTTTGTAGCTGTTTCATCCCCCTCATTTTTCATTTCAAACATGATTGATATAATTTCATTTCCTGCGTCATCTTTTTCCCGATAGATGAAATCACCTTTACTTCCATATCTTGAATCATTATCTTTTTCAAAATAAGCATTTTGAAAACCAGTTGAACGAAGTTTATTGAATTCGGCTTCACAATGTTGTTCAAGTGTTTCGCCAATCATTTTGGTTGAAAGTTTAAGTTTCATATCCTTTCGAAGAGTAATTTCTTCTTCCCTCAGCTTAATGATGTCATCTTTTGTCTTTAGTTCTCCAGAAAATTTTTCTTTTAACGATTTTTCTGACAATTCTTTTTCAATATCTTTATTCTTCAAATCGTTAGCCAATTGATCTCTTTCTTTTTCAATCTCTCTTACAGCGTCAGAAAGAGCTAGTTGTTTTTGGGTATCAGCATTACCTAGTTTAGATTTTAATTCTCTAATTTGCTCTTCTTTTTTTGAAACCTCATCTAATAATTCAGTTTTACTTTTGTATGTTAGAGCATCAATTTCTCTTTCCTTTTGTATTAATTGCTGATTGAAAGCACTTTTTAATTCTGATTCTTTAAGTTTTAAAGCTGACTCTTTTTCTTTATCAGCCGATGCTAACTTGCTTTTTATTTCGTTTGCAAATTCTTTATCTCTAACCTGTTTTATAATATCTGTATATACACTGTCATCTACTTTAAAAACTTCTTTACAATTAGGACATTTTACGCTGGTATTCTTGTTCATAGCTTTTTTTAGTTAAAAAGAATCATTAAAGTGTTACATATATAGTTGCAAAGGAGATAAACTTATTTCTTAGCTATATGGAGATCTGGATAAAAGGAACATACGTTCCAACCTCATTTTTTTTTAAATATACAAAAAAATGATTATCAAAAAATTCACCACTCCTGATTACCTTTTAATCACATATTTAACTTTTTTTTCATATTCTTACCTTAAATTTCTTTTACTTCTTGTTTTATAACTCCCAAAATCTAAATTGGTTTTAGATAGTTAAAATTTGCTATAAAAAAAAGTATAAAAAAAATTCTTGTCACGTATGTTTTTATAAGCTTCCCTAGTTCAATACCCCCACTAATTTCAGGAGGGAAAACACCCCCACCATCTTTCTATTTGAAAGAAAAATTCAGGGCAGATAAAATAAATCAAGTTGATAGCTGAGGTTTTTATCTCTGATGAAAAATCAATAAATGTACAACTCAAAAACAATTAAAATTATGGTAACAGTAACGGAATTTAATCAAAGAAAGTCAGATGATGGCAGAGAATTTTTCACATTAACTATCCAAGGAGGAGTAGAAATTGTAAAATCAGTAAATGGGAATTCCTATATTACTGCTAGGACCACAAGCATTCCTACGACATTTAATGAAATGACTTGTAGTTCATTAATAGGTAAAGAACTTCCTGGTCAAGTGGTGAAAGTTGAGTGTGAATCTTATGAATATTTGAACAAAGAGACAGGAGAGATGATAACCTTATCTCACACTTATGAGTATTTGGAAGCGGAAAAGCAAGTTGTAGAACAAGCTTTAAGGTCAGAGTTTACACCATTCTCCTTAAATGGAAAATCTATAATGGCTCAAGCTTAAATTGATATTTGGCTATGTAGGCAAGTATCACCGAAAATGTTAAAAAGGATGTCTTATTATTAATTTAATAAGGCATCCTTTTTTATTCAAGCTTAGCCAATGCACCTACTAAAAACAGGGTTACAAATCACCAACCACTACTAGTCATTAAATAATATAGCTAAATCCAATAATTATGTTAGAATCCAATATATCTGAGGTCAAAATCAGTTATTCAAATAAGACTTTAAAAAAGTTCAGAATCAAAATTAATAAAAGTTCAGATGCATTTAAGTCATTTACCCAAAGTTGGGATATGGATTTAATTGAGCTTCAAGAAGAATTTAAAATACTACTACTTAACAATGCAAATGAAGTATTAGGAATACACGCTTTATCCAAAGGAAGTACTAGAGGAACTGTTGTAGATTTAAAATTACTTTTTGTTATTGCATTAAAATCTAATGCTACAGGAATAATTATTGCACATAATCATCCATCTTCTAATTTAAAACCTAGTAGGAGTGATTTAGAATTAACTAAAAGAATTAAAAAGAGTGGAGAATTATTAGACATTAAATTACTAGACCATTTAATTATTACTAAAGATGAATTTTATAGTTTATCTGATAATGATTGTTATTGAAGTTAAGATGAAGTATCTTGACTTCAATATTTGCTATAAGGTTAAAATTCTGGTCTAGATTATTAAGATAAATTGATAAGTATTTAAAATAGAATAAAAATGTGTATTAAGGAAATTTGTTTTGAATACGATTTATTTGCTTACGCTAAGGTTATAATTGTTGGCAATAATTTAATAGTTAAACATAATGTAATAGAGGGTTACAATTATACTGAAAAAATGTTCCCAGGAGATGATAGTGACAGGATTCCAATATACAAAGAAGAGTTAGTTGAGTTTGTTTTACCTGAAAATCATAATCAAAGAATAGATTTTGTAGATGACTTTACAATTTATTAGAAGGAAGTTGATGGAGTTAAGTCTTTTGTAAGAGTTAAAACTATGTATGCAGAAGACCATGATAAAATGCACGAGGCAATGCAAAATGGATTTATGAGAATTAGACCAGAATTAATAAAGGAAATGGATGATTACATAGATGCTAATATTGAGTTTGATAAAATGATGACTCTTCCAATGAACAATAAAATTAAAAATGATATTCTTGGAGAATGGGAGAATGATTATTTTAAGTATAGTTTTTTAGAAAATAATATGGTTAATATTACATGGAAGGAAAATTGTAATAAACATGCTGGTGTATTTCATATTAATGAAAATATGATGTTAATTGAGAATGATGATTTTAATTTTAAGTGCACTGATAAATGTAAAATAAATTATATTAGAGAAAAAGAATTATCAATACAAGATTTCTATGAACAAGAGGATTCAAAAGAGCGTAATTTACAAATTTTGACTAAAGTTCAATTAGATTAAAAAATACCCTTGGGTTAAACATAGGTTAAACATTTACTGTCTATTTTGATAAAAATTAGAAACAAGAGAAATATTTATTGTTTCTAATTGTTTAAAAATGAGTCTATTGAAATAAAATAGAGCTATCTGAAAAGTTAATGGGAATGACTCATAATCAGAGGGTCCTTGGTTCGAGCCCAAGTGGGACCACTTTTAAAATCAAAGCCTTACAGAAATGTGAGGCTTTTTTGGAAACAAGCTTAAAGTAAAGGGGGTATCGTTATTGTTCGGCTAAATTGTGTTTTGTGAATTTATTAGTGGGGCTCAATCTCCATATTTTTGCAACTTTCAGATGTCGTTGTGATTTTTTAAATCATTAACTCTTTTTTACGAAGGTAGTTCTTTGAGCCTTTTAGCATCAAATATAAATCTTTTATCCCTCTAATTTCTAAAGTTTACAAAGTAGTTGAATGATATATAGTTCTGCATTTGTATTGTAATTGTTGAGGGCACAAGAGTTGTTTTTTCTCTATTGTTTCTAAATTCCGAAAGCTGCTTTGGTGTGAAAAAAGTAAAAGACAAAATCACAGCTTCCAAGTCCCTCCGTATGTATAAGCAGGATTGTCTTTTTTTAAGCGCAGCAGACACTGCTCACAAACAAAGACCCACATCTTAGGTGTTGTATACTGTATTCTATACATGGTGGGAAATGCTGTTTTGCACGCTTCACATTGCTTATCTCTTGTTTTCATATCGGCTGTATTTTTATTTGGTTTGTTGGGTTTCAAAACGGTGTTCTTTTGGTCTAATAAAAAGTGCACTGTTAAAATTACATCGCAATCAAAATTAGTGTCTCTAATCAATTTCTTACACACCTTCCTATTTTTTAAAGACAACAGGTTGTAGTCCTTATTTTAGTTGCGCTACTTTTTTTTATTGCAGGCGCCTCATGTAGGATTGTTTTTATGAGAGGTTATAAATGTTAAAGATAATAATTTTCTTTTTGCTTAGGACTTTTAAAGAGGCCTTGTATGTTTGTTTACCAATAAGTTTTGTAGAAAATAGGCAGCGTTTGTATGTTGTATTTTGAGACCAATGCGTCTTGGTCTTGTGGAGTGGTATGGTGTTTTTATTTTTTAATGTTTTCTCTGGCGGTGCAAGGGGTTGAAATTGTGGGTTGGTTTTGGTTATTTTAATTGTTTCTAATACGTTTTTCATTTGGCTTACAGCGAAGAAAGCAGTATTTTAGAGCTTCTAAAAACAACACAAAAAAATGAAATCTATTTTAATTGCAATCATTGGCCTCTTTTTTATCGTTGGCTGTGGAAAAGACAAAAAAGGCACATCAGATCAGAAGAAAGAAATAAAAACCGTTCAGAAAGTGGTCACTTCTAGTGCAGAAGAAAGCGCAAGTATGGCAGCAGATGGGGTTGTACATATCGAAATACGCAGCGATGACAGCATGAAATTCGACGTAAAAAAGATCGTTGTAAAAGCGGGTCAGAAAGTGAAACTTACATTAACGCATTCTGGAAGATTAGACAAGCGGATCATGGGACACAATGTAGTTATTTTAAAAAAAGGAACACGCCTGTCTTCTTTTGCTTCAAAAGCCGCTGCGTCTCGCGACAATGATTTCATCCCAGCAGGAACCACTGAGGTGATTGCGCATACCAAGATGATTGGTGGAGGCGAAACAACAACCGTTGAGTTTACTGCGCCAGAGGCGGGAATCTATGATTATATCTGCAGTTTTCCTGCGCATTACGCATTGATGAAAGGAAAGTTTGTAGTAGAGTAATCCAATAGAAAAGACTTTGTAACAAATAACTTCACTTTTTAAGTGAAGTTATTTGTTTTGTGTCAATCTGCTCACGTATTTACCAATCACGTCAAATTCTAAATTTACTTTGTCATGCACTTTTAAACTTCTAAAAGAAGTGTTGTCTTTTGTGTAGGGTATAATCGCTACGCTAAAAGAGCTGTCTGTAGAGTTTATGACAGTCAAACTTACGCCATTTACGGTAACAGAGCCTTTTTCGATGGTAATGTTATTTTGTACAGATTGGTATGTAAAACTAAAAACAGTACTTCCGCTTTGATTTTCAATATGGGTACAAACACCAGTTTCGTCAACGTGGCCTTGCACAATATGACCATCAAGGCGATCTCCAAGTTTCATACCGCGCTCTAGGTTTACTTTCTGAGACAGCACCAAATCACCAATATTTGTTTTGCTTAAAGTTTCTTTGATAGCCGTTACTGTATACGTGTCTTCTTGCACTTTTACAACGGTTAAACAGACGCCGTTGTGCGCCACACTTTGGTCTACTTTTAGCTCATTTGCAATGGCTGTTTTTACTGTAATGTGAAGATTTTGTTGGTCTTTAACTAGGTTTGTAATCTCACCGAGTGTTTCAATAATTCCCGTAAACATTTCTTTAAATTTTAGTTACTTTTGTAGAAGAACAAAATTAAGAACTTTACAGGAATTATGGTGGATAAAACGGATAAAATTATTGTGGGAATCTCGATTGGAGATTTAAATGGAATCGGGATAGAGGTTATTTTGAAAACATTTGAAGACAAGAGGATGTTAGACTTTTGTACTCCTGTGTTGTTTGGGTCTGTAAAGGTAATTTCGCACCATAAAAATGTGTTGGAGTTAGATGTTCCTTTGCACGGAATTGCAGCAATCAATCAGATAAACCATTCCAAAATAAATGTTTTAAATATTTGGAAAGAAGATGTAGCTGTTGCCTTGGGGCAGGCGACTAAAATTTCTGGAAAATATGCTGCAAAGTCGCTAGAAGAGGCCGTAAAACACTTAAAGGAACACAGCATAGATGTTTTGCTAACCGCACCCATTAACAAAGAAACCATTCAATCAGAAAGTTTTAATTTTCCTGGCCATACAGAATATTTAGCAGCAAATTTAGAAGGCAAGGGTTTAATGATGCTCATGACCTCACAATTAAGAATTGGTCTGATCACAGGGCACATTCCAATTTCTAAGGTTTCAGACGCGATTACACCTGCGCTCATCAGAGAAAAAGTAAAGACCATGCATGCTTCTTTGAAAGAAGATTTTGGTATTTCGAAACCGAAGATTGCTGTCTTGGCGTTGAATCCACATTGTGGAGATAAAGGAGTTATTGGCAAAGAGGACGATGAAATTATAAGGCCAACCTTAGCGGCTATTGCAGAAACAGGAGTATTGGTTTTTGGTCCCTATGCAGCAGATGGGTTCTTTGGTTCTGAAACGTACAAGCAATTTGATGGCGTGCTGGCAACATATCACGATCAGGGTTTAGCACCCTTTAAAGCCTTGTCTTTTGGAAGCGGTGTTAATTTTACAGCAGGATTGAATGCGATTAGAACTTCGCCAGATCACGGAACAGGCTTTGATATTGCAGGGAAGAATAAGGCAAATGCCACCTCTTTTAAAGAAGCTTTGTTTGCGGCAATTGAAATTTATAAAACAAGAAAAGAATACAAAGAACTTACGAAGAACCCGCTTTTTGTAAAGCGTTAAAAATAAAATTATTTTTTTCTAAGAAAAGAGTGTAGAAAAACTATTTTTTATATCTTTGCACGCTTAAATGATGTTTGATAATGAAAGACTTGAAACAATTCGACATTCCGTTTGTAGGATTAAAGGAAGGCAAACATGTATTTGAGTATCATATTGATACTACGTTCTTTGAGATATATAACTATCGTGAGTTTGGAAAAGCGTCAGTAAAAGTTACTTTAGAGTTTGTGAAAAAAAGCACGTTGTTTGAGCTTAATTTCACGGCTACAGGAACCGTACACGTTCCCTGTGACCTTACAAATGAATATTTTGACCAGGAAATAACAGCCACGTTACCGTTAGTTGTTAAGTTTGGACCAGAGTACAATGACGAAAATGAAGAGATTTTAATCTTGCCACACGAAGTATATCAATTTAGCGTTGCACAGTTTATTTACGAGATGATTGTGTTGGGAGTTCCCTCGAAAAGAATACATCCAGATGTAATTTTAGAAGATGAGGAGACCGATGAAACGCAGCATTTAGAAGGAGTAGAAAAAGAAGAAGAGAAAACTGTTGAAATAACAGACCCAAGGTGGGATAAATTAAAGAATTTAATAACAGAAAAAAAGACATAAAATGGCACATCCTAAGAGAAAAATATCCAAAACAAGAAGAGATAAAAGGAGAACACATTACAAGGCATCTGATCAGCAAATTGCTACAGATCCTACAACGGGTGAAGCACACTTATATCATAGAGCACATTGGCATGAAGGGAAACTTTATTACAGAGGCCAAATTGTTTTAGAATCTGCAACTGCAGAGGTATAAATAAATTTTATTTTGTACAAAAAACCCTCTATTTGGAGGGTTTTTTTGTGCTTTTATTCGAAATTCACGCGTTTTTGACAAGTTTTAGGTCAAAAATTAAAATAAATTTCATTTCTTTGATCCCCCTTAAGATTGGGACAATAAACAACAATTATGACAAAAATTACTGCAGCAATATCCGCAGTTGGGAAATACGTTCCCGAATATGTTTTAACAAATAAAGAGTTGGAATCTTACGTAGAGACCAACGATGAATGGATTACTTCTAGAACTGGAATCAAGGAAAGAAGAATTTTAAAAGGAGAGGGCTTAGGAACCTCTTACATGGCTATAAAAGCTTCTGAAGATTTATTTAAAAAAGGAAATATTGATCCCAAAGAGATCGACCTCGTAATTGTTGCTACTGCTACACCCGATTTACCAATCGCCTCTACAGCTGCTTATGTAGCCAGTGAGATAGGTGCTATCAATGCTTTTGGCTATGATTTACAAGCGGCATGTTCTAGTTTTTTATATGGCATGTCTACGGCAGCAGCATACATTGCTTCTGGGATGTATAAAAAAGTGTTGTTAATAGGAGCAGATAAAATGTCTTCTATCATCGATTATTCAGACAGAGCAACCTGTATTATTTTTGGTGATGGCGCTGGAGCAGCTTTATTTGAGCCCAATCATGAAGGTTTGGGATTGCAAGACGAGTATCTAAGAAGTGACGGTGTTGGTAGAGATTTTTTAAGAATTGAAGCTGGAGGTTCTTTGATGCCCACCACAAAAGAAACGGTAGCCGGTAAAAAACACTATGTTTATCAAGAAGGGAAAACTGTTTTTAAATATGCCGTTTCAAACATGGCTGATGTTGCTGGAAGGATGCTTTCTCGAAACAATCTGACAGAGCCAGACATTCAATGGTTAGTAGCACATCAAGCAAACAAAAGAATCATAGAGGCAACTGCGAAAAGGGTAGGGGTTTCTCCAGAAAAAGTAATGATGAACATTCATAGATATGGGAATACCACATCGGCTACATTGCCTTTGTTACTCGCAGATTATGAAACGCAATTAAAAAAAGGGGATAATTTAATTTTTGCTGCATTTGGTGGAGGTTTCACATGGGGAGCTGCCTACTTAAAATGGGCATACAATTCATAAATACAATAATTAAACAATAAGAAAAATGGATATTAAGGAAATTCAAAATCTTATAAAATTTGTAGCTAAATCTGGCGCTAGCGAGGTAAAGTTAGAAATAAAAGATGTGAAAATTACAATTAAAACAGGTTCAGGTGCTACAGAAACAACAATTGTTCAAGCTCCGCCAATGCAAGGGATTCCGCAAAGTGCTGCGCCGATTGCTGCGGTTCCTGGTGCGGTTGCAGCCGTGGTTTCTGAGAATGAAGACGCGAAGTACATTACTATCAAGTCGCCAATTATTGGTACTTTTTACAGAAAACCATCGCCAGACAAACCAAATTTTGCAGAGGTGGGTACCGAGGTAAGAATTGGAGATACAGTTTGTGTGATTGAAGCAATGAAATTATTTAACGAGATAGAGTCTGAAATTTCAGGGAAAATTGTTAAAATTCTTGTGGACGATTCTTCTCCAGTAGAATTTGACCAACCCTTGTTTTTGGTAGATCCATCTTAATAATTATGAAGTTCGAATTCTAAATTTAGAATTTGTAGGTCATAATTCATAATTTTTTATAGGTATGTTTAAAAAAATATTGATTGCCAATAGGGGAGAAATTGCGCTGCGCGTTATTAGAACCTGTAGAGAAATGGGTATTAAAACAGTTGCTGTTTATTCTACAGCCGATGCAGAAAGTTTGCATGTTCGTTTTGCGGATGAAGCAGTTTGTATCGGTCCTCCACAAAGTTCAGAATCTTACTTAAAGATGTCAAATATTATTTCTGCGGCGGAAATTACAAATGCCGATGCAATCCATCCAGGGTACGGTTTTCTATCAGAGAACGCTAAGTTTTCTAAATTGTGCGAAGAGCACCATATCAAGTTCATTGGAGCTACTGGTGAGATGATCGATAAAATGGGTGACAAAGCAAATGCGAAAGCAACCATGAAAGCTGCAGGTGTGCCATGTGTTCCCGGTAGTGAGGGCATTATTCTTGACTTTAAAGACTGTATTAAGGTGGCTTTAGAGACCGGATATCCCGTGATGCTAAAAGCGTCTGCTGGTGGTGGTGGTAAAGGAATGCGTGCCGTTTGGAAAGCAGAAGATTTAAAAGATGCTTGGGATTCTGCAAGACAAGAATCAAAAGCGGCTTTTGGCAATGACGATATGTATATGGAGAAACTCATTGAAGAGCCAAGACATATTGAAATTCAGGTGATTGGAGACTCTTTTGGGAAAGCATGTCACTTATCTGAAAGAGATTGTTCTGTGCAAAGGCGTCATCAAAAATTAACAGAAGAAACACCTTCTCCCTTCATGACAGATGTGTTGAGAGAAAAAATGGGAAATGCAGCTGTTTTGGCGGCAGAATTCATAAAATATGAGGGTGCAGGAACGGTAGAGTTTTTGGTAGACAAGCATCGAAACTTCTTCTTTATGGAGATGAATACGCGGATTCAAGTAGAACATCCCATTACAGAGGAAGTTGTAAATTATGATTTAATTAGAGAACAAATATTAGTTGCTGCAGGGGTGCCAATTTCTGGTAAGAATTACTATCCGAAAATGCATGCGATAGAATGTAGAATTAATGCAGAAGATCCCTACGCCAATTTTAGACCAGCACCGGGAAAAATTACTACTTTTCACGCGCCAGGAGGCCATGGAATTCGCATTGATACTCACGTGTATGCAGGGTACATGATTCCACCAAATTACGATTCTATGATCGCAAAATTAATCACCACTGCTCAAACCAGAGAAGAGGCGATTAACAAGATGAAGCGGGCTTTAGACGAATTTGTAATAGAGGGCGTAAAAACAACCATTCCTTTTCACAGGCAACTCATGGACCATCCAGATTATATTTCAGGAAATTATACGACAAAATTTATGGAAGATTTTGTGATGAAATAGTAGATAAGGTGGTAATACAAGTAATAAAAAAAGAGAATACTTTAAAGTATTCTCTTTTTTTGTGTCCTTATTTTTTTTAAGTTCTCAAAAATTCTCAGTGAAAAAAGAGGGATGCATTCAATGGAATGCAGCTCTCTTCTTTAGTATTTTTTTTAAGCAAAATAGACATAGATTCCTATGACTATAAAACAAATTCCAAGACCTGCAACTTTTACATGCTTCCAAGGTTTGATATCTACTTGCTGTGTATATTCTTGAATAAAATCGGTAGCTCTTGGCTTTATCTTTCCAATCAGCAACATGATTGCGATATTCAGTACAAATAAAATAGCCATGACATCTAAAAAGTGAGGGTAGGCTTGTACTTCGATTAAGGCCAGTGCTGCAGCATCTGTGATCCCACGTTCCGAAGCTTTTTCTAGTGCCGTGACAACAAAGTAAGGTTGCATAAAAAACTGACTTATAATGTACAAAAGACATCCCGAAACCAACCCTATTTTAGCAGCGATTGCAGGAACGCGTTTTGTCAAATATCCAACCACTATAATGGTTAAAATAGGAATGCTATAAATACCATTAATTTCTTGTAAATAGTCAAATAGACTTCCTGCATTTGCAATTAAAGGCGCAATAAACATGGCGACAATCGCCAAAATTACTCCAAATATTTTTCCGTATTTGACAATTGTATTTTCTGTGGCCTCTTTGTTGATATGCTCTTTGTACACATCAATACCAAACAAGGTAACAGAACTGTTTAAGACACTGTTAAATGAGCTTAAAATGGCTCCAAAAAGGACTGCTGCAAAAAAACCGACAAAGGCATCTGGGAGTACTTTGTTTACCAACATTGGATACGCACTGTCTGCATTTTCTAGCTTTCCTTCAAAAAGATGAAACGCAATAATACCTGGCAATACTACAATTAACGGTCCTAATATTTTTACAAAAGAACCTAGCAACAGTCCTTTCTGACCTTCTTCTAAGTTTTTTGCGCCCAAAGCGCGCTGTATAATTTGTTGATTTGTTCCCCAATAGAATAATTGTACCAACATCATTCCTGTAAATATGGTGTAAAAAGGAACTGGATCTGTTGGTCCACCCATCGATTTGAACTTCTCTGGATGTGCGGTAGTTATGCTATTTAATCCCTCTAAAATATTTCCGTTCCCAATAAGCAGCAAGCCAAAAATAGGGATTAAAATACCGCCTGCTAAGAGGCCAATTGCATTGATGGAATCTGACACTGCTACCGCCTTTAGCCCCCCAAAAACGGCATAAATAGCGCCAATAATTCCAATTCCCCACACACAAATCCAAATAGACTGCGTGTGTGTAACGTTTAATAATTCGGGGATCTTAAACATACCGCTTATGGCAAGGGATCCAGAGTACAAAATGACAGGGAGTAGCACAATTGCATACCCAGAGAGAAATAAAACAGAGGTCAAGGTTTTTGTGGTCGTATCAAATCTTTTTGCCAAGAATCCAGGGACGGTTGTTAGACCTCCTTTTAGGTATCGCGGTAATAAAAAGAGGGCGGTAACCACCATGGCAATTGCTGCTAAAGTTTCCCAAACCATTACAGATAACCCACTTTGATAAGAGGCACCGTTTAGGCCAACAATTTGTTCTGTTGACAAGTTTGTGAGTAGCAAGGAACCTGCGATTACACCCGCAGTTAAACTTCTTCCTCCTAAAAAGTAGCCATCTGAAGATGCTTCTTCTGTGTTTCTTGTTGCGAAATAAGAGATGACCGCAACCAGTATTGTGAATCCTAAAAAGGTTAAAATTTGCATCATTGTAATTAATATTGGTTCTTTAGTTTATGTTTTAGCAGTCGATTTTTACGGGCACAAAGTAGGTAAAATTTACAAATTTTTAATGGATCTTACGTTTTGTTCCCATTCCCATGAAGAACGAATCATTGCATCTAAATTTTTTTCTGCCGACCATCCTAGTTTTTCTTTTACAAGTGCTGTGGATGCAAATAGCTGGGGAACATCTCCAGGCCTCCTGTCTGTAATTTCGTAATTTAGTGCGATGCCTGAAACGGCTTCAAAAGATTTGATAATTTTTAAAACTGAAAAACCCACACCGGTGCCTAAATTATAAACTTCAAACGCTTTTTCTTGTTTTTTTTCAAGGAGTCTTGTAACGGCGACATGTGCTTTTGCCAAATCAACTACATGTATATAATCTCGAACGGGCGTGCCGTCTTTTGTAGGGTAATCCATGCCGTAGACCATTAGTTTTTCACGAATACCAGCAGCAGTTTGTGTGATATAGGGCATTAAGTTGTTGGGTATCCCGCTAGGCAATTCTCCAATCAAGCCAGAATCATGCGCTCCAATTGGGTTGAAATAACGCAATGAAATCGCCGAGAATGTTTTGTCTGTGCTGATGAGGTCTTCTAAGATTTCTTTGGCTATTTTTTTAGTATTTCCGTATGCAGAAAAAGGTCGTTGCGTTTCATTTTCTTCGGTAATTGACAATGTTTTTGGAGTCCCATAAACCGTGGCAGACGAAGAAAAAATAAAATTTTGAATCCCGTTTTTTCTCTGTGCACTCAAGGTATTTAATAAAGAGTACAGATTGTTTTTATAGTATTTTATTGGATTGTCAACCGATTCTCCTACCGCTTTGTGTGCTGCAAAATGAATGACTGCTATGGCATCTTGGTGCTTCGAAAAAATAGCATTGGTTTTTACGGCATCTTTTAAATCAATTTCTGTGAAGCGTGGTTTTATTCCAGTAATTTTTTGAATCCGTTCCAATGTTTTTTCAGTAGCATTTGATAAATTATCTAAAATTAACACCTCAAAATTGTGTGTAATTAATTCAATTACGGTGTGAGCGCCAATGTAGCCGCACCCCCCAGTAACAATAATCTTATTTTTCATTTCTGTATCGGATATCGTTTTCAAAAATAATAAAATAAATTTAAAAACTACCAGTTCGTACCAGTAGTTTTTATAAATATTATTTTATCTTTGTTGTATGAAAACATTGTCCTTAGAAAAAACACCTGGAACACCTAAATACAAGCAAATAGTGCAGGCTGTAGAAGATGCGATTATGAATAGGTTGCTAAGAAAAGGAGACAAATTGCCTTCATTAAATACAATTAAAAATGAGCACAAGCTGTCTAGAGATACTGTTTTAAATGCATTCAACGCTTTAAAAAACAGAGGGATTATTCATTCTGTAGTTGGGAAAGGGTATTATGTTTCTACGGAAGAAATTGATGTTGTGCAAAAAATATTCTTATTATTTGACGAGTTCAATTCTTTTAAAGAGGATTTATATACCTCTTTTGTACAAAATTTAGGAGCAAATGTTCAAGTTGATATTTTTTTCCATCACTTTAATATGGCTGTTTTTACAAAGTTAATTCATGATAATGTAGGCAACTATAGCAGATATGTAATCATGCCGGCAAATTTAGTAGGAACTGGAGAGGTGCTCCAAAATTTACCGAGAGAAAAAGTGTATATCTTAGACCAGATGCACAAAGAGCTATCGGAATATTCCGGAATTTTTCAAAATTTTGAAAAAGACCTTTATCATGGTTTGCAAAAGGGACTTTCACAGATAAAAAAGTATACAAAATTAATTTTATTGTTTTCTAAAGAAAAACAACCACAGGGATTGTTAGCCGGATTTAATTTATTTTGTAAAGACAACAATTTAAAGAGTGCCGTCATTGATTCTCTTGAAGATAGAACCTTGCAAAAAGGAGCTTTATACATCCTTCTAGACGACAAAGATCTTATTAGGGTTGTCAAAAAAATAAAACAAGAACAATTAATTTTAGCGCAGGATATCGGCATTATCTCTTACAATGAGACCATGCTTAAAGAAATTGTAGCTGGGGGGATTACTACAATTTCAACAGATTTTAATCTGATGGGAGCGCGGTTAGCGAATATGGTGCTGCACAAACAGCAGGAGAAAATTGCCAATACGAGTAGTTTTATTTTACGAAAATCTTTATAAGTATGTTTGTCATCTCACCCATAATAAAAGAAAACAAAAAATCTTATATCGAATTAAAAAGTGCAAATAATGCAACAAAAGCTGTTGTTTCTTTGACGGAAGGCGGTAGATTACAGGCATTGCAATTTGACGCAATTGACGTAGTGAAAGAACCCATTGGACAAAAGTACGAGGACTCTTTTGCTGCTGCTATTTTATTTCCATTTGCAAACAGAATTAAGAATAGCAACTATTCTTTTAACAACACCGTGTATCAGTTTGAATGCAATGAAAAAGGAAATAACAACGCACTGCACGGATTGGTTTATAATAAACAGTTTTTGGTAATTGATCAACAAATACAAATGAACCTTTGTTCTGTTACACTCTTTTATCAAGAAAAAGAAAGGTCAATAGGATTTCCTTTTTTGTACGATATGACTTTAAAATATATTTTAAAAGAGGAGCATATTTCGATTGCTGTGCAGGTAAAAAATACAGATATTACTTCTTTTCCATTCACGCTAGGTTGGCACCCTTATTTTGTTTCCACAGACCTTTACCATAGTTTTTTGTCTTTTAAAAGTCAGCAAAAAGTGCAATTCGACGCCAATTTAATTACGGATACAATTATTGAATTCGAAGCGGAAAATCCGTGTCAAATTAAAAACAAGGGGTTCGATGATTGTTATGTATTAAGAGAGGGTTCTGTCGAGTTCAGCACCCCCACGCACAGTATTTTGTTAAATAGTGATGCGAAAGAAAATTATTTACAAGTCTATACACCAAAAGATAAGCAGGTAACCGCTCTTGAACCTATGAGTGGAATTTCAGATAGTTTTAATAATAAAAAAGGATTGCAAATATTAGATTCCAACGCGGGGTATAGGGCACAATGGGATGTTCATTTTATTAAAAAAGGCAGCAAGAATGAATAAGAAATTAGTAAAAAACGTTCGAAAGAGTTTTGAGTCTCATTTTGGTAAGAAACCGATATTGGTTTTTTCTCCAGGAAGAATAAACTTAATAGGGGAGCATACAGATTATAATGAAGGCTTTGTGTTTCCGGCAGCGATTGACAAGGGAATTCTATTGGCGATTCAAGAAAATAAGGAGAATGAAAGTCATGTATACGCATTGAATAAAGAAGAGATGTATTCTTTTGATGTCCGGAGTATTGTGCCTTTAGAGGCAGGTAGTTGGAGAAACTATATTGTTGGCGTGGTTGCAGAGGTTCAGAATTTAGGAATTACAGTACCCAACTTTAATATGGTTTTTGCAGGAGATATTCCTGGGGGTGCAGGCATGTCTTCTTCGGCAGCTTTAGAAAATAGTGTCGTTTTTGCCTTGAATGAGTTGTTCCAATTTTCTTTAAAAAAGAGTGAGATGATTTTGATTTCACAAAAAGCGGAACATAATTTTGTAGGCGTAAAATGCGGAATTATGGATCAATTTGTAAGTATGTTTGGAAAGAAGAACAGTGCATTGCTTTTGGATTGTAGAACGATTAAAGCCAAATCCTTTAAAATAAATTTAAAAAAATACCAATTGCTTTTGATTAATAGCAATGTAAAGCACGATTTATCAGAAAGTGCTTATAATGAGAAAAGGGAAGTTTGTGAAAGAGTGGCAAAAATATTAAAAGTAGCTGCTTTAAGAGACGCAACTAAAAAAGAGTTAGCAAAAATAAAAGATGAAATTTCTGCAGCGGATTATGAAAAGGCATTGTATGTAATTCAAGAAAATCACCGCGTAAAATTGTTTGCCAAAGCGATTAGGAACAACGAATTAAAAAAATTGGGAAAACTACTTTATAAATCGCACACAGGTTTGCGAGATCAGTATAAAGTTAGCTGTAAAGAACTTGATTTTTTAGTCGCCCAAACCAAAGAAAATAAAAATATATTAGGCGCAAGAATGATGGGTGGGGGCTTTGGAGGATGCACGATTAATTTGATAAAGAAATCGGCAGTTGCGGAGTTTAAAAAAGAAATTTCAAAAAAATTCAAGCAGGAGTTCCGAAAAGAATGCACAAGCTATCACGTAAAACTATCCAAAGGAACCAGGGTTATAAAAAAATAAAAATGGCTACAAATTTACAAGAGTACTCGCACAAAAGGTTGAATATGCTAACAGGAGAGTGGGTGTTGGTTTCTCCACATAGGGCAAAAAGGCCTTGGCAAGGTCAGCACGAGGAGGTCTCTAAAGAAAAACGACCCTCCTACGACGAAAATTGCTACTTGTGTGCTACAAATACAAGAATTAATGGAGAAATAAATCCAGCTTATACAGATGTATTTGTCTTTACAAATGATTTTGCAGCTCTTCAAAAAGAATCTCCGTCTTTTGAAGTGGAAGAGGGCTTGTTCAAAGCAAAAAGTGAAACAGGGATCTGTAAAGTTATTTGTTTCAGTCCAGATCACTCTCAAAGTTTAGCAGATATGGAGGTGGAAGACATTCAAAAAGTAGTGCATGTTTGGCAAAGAGAATACCTTTCTTTAGGACAAAACGAAGAAATTAATTACGTGCAGATTTTCGAAAATAAGGGAGCAGTGATGGGTTGCAGCAATCCACATCCACACGGACAAATATGGAGTCAATCTTCTTTGCCAAATGAAGTTGAAAAGAAAGATAGGGAGCAGCGAAACTATTTTAAAAACCACAACAGTAGCTTGTTAGTAGACTACCTAGCTCAGGAGATTGCTGCAAAGGAAAGAGTGATTTTTGAAAATGAAGATTTTTTAGTTTTGACTCCTTTTTGGGCGATTTGGCCATTTGAGGTGATGATTGCACCTAAAAAAGCACAAAGGGATATTTCAGAAATGAAGGCTTCTGAGGCGAATAACTTTGCAGAAGCAATAGCGGTTGTTACCAGGGCCTACGATCAATTGTTTCAAACCTCTTTTCCGTATACTAGCGGAATTCATCAAGCACCAACAAATGGAGATAAAAACGAGTATTGGCACTGGCATATGAGCTTTTATCCCCCACTATTGAGAAGTGCAACAGTAAAAAAATTTATGGTTGGTTATGAGCTGTTCGGTTCTCCGCAAAGAGACATTACTCCAGAAATAGCGGCACAACGACTGAAAGAGTTCGTTTAACTTTTTCGCTTTTATTTTTGATTATAGAGAATAATTATCGGTAGTAAAAAGATCGGGGAAATTTGTAAGGAATCAATTAAAAAGCCCTTTAAAATATTTTTAAAGGGCTTTTAGTACTCAAGGCGGGAATCGAACCCGCACTTCCGAAAAAACTGGATTTTGAATCCAGCGCGTCTACCAATTCCGCCACTTGAGCTTTTTTTAATAGCAATGCAAATGTATAAAATTATTTTATTTTAAAGTCCATAAATTAATTTCAAACTCAATAAATATTTTTACTTTTGTTTGCACACAATAACAGCACTTAAACAACAACTAAATGCCTACAAATCAATTAATGCCAAAACTTTTCGCCTGCAGACAAAGTATTATTTTGGCAGAAAATATTGCCAAAGAGTACAACACTACTTTAGGAAAAGTAAAAACAACACACTTTAGTGATGGAGAGTTTCAACCTGCTTTTCAAGAATCTGTTCGAGGAAGGCGTGTTTTTATTATTGGTTCTACATTTCCAAATGCAGACAATTTAATGGAAATGCTTTTAATGTTAGATGCGGCTAAAAGAGCATCAGCGAGACATATTACAGCAGTTATGCCTTATTTTGGTTGGGCGAGACAAGATAGAAAAGACCAGCCAAGGGTCGCAATTGGCGCAAAATTAGTTGCAAACCTTTTGCAATCTGCAGGGGCAACTAGAATTGTTACAATGGATTTACATGCAGATCAGATTCAAGGATTTTTTGAAAAGCCAGTGGATCATTTATATGCCTCTACTATTTTTATGCCCTACATAAAGAGTTTAAAATTAGACAACTTAACAATAGCTTCTCCAGATATGGGAGGTTCTAAACGTGCCTATGCTTATTCAAAACATTTGCATTCTGATGTTGTTATTTGTTACAAGCAACGCAAGAAAGCCAATGAAATTTCGAGTATGGAGTTGATTGGAGATGTGGAAGGAAAAAATGTAATTCTCGTAGACGATATGATTGATACAGGAGGTACTTTAGCACATGCTGCAAATTTAATGATGGAAAGAGGTGCCTTAAGTGTTCGTGCAATTTGTACACATCCAATTCTTTCAGGAGATGCCTATGAAAAAATAGAAAATTCGGGTTTAACAGAGCTCATTGTTTCAGATACTATTCCATTACGAAAAGAGACTTCTAAAATAAAAGTTGTATCTTGCGCCCCATTATTTGCTGATGTTATGGGCAAAGTTCAAGATAACACGTCAATTAGTGGGCAATTTTTAATGTAAACAAATTAATAAAAAAAGTAATGAAATCAATTACAATTAAAGGATCAAAAAGAGAAAGCGTGGGCAAAGTAGCAACAAAAGCCTTACGTAATGCTGGTATGGTTCCTTGCGTTATATACGGAGGAGGTAAGCTAGTGCATTTTTCAGCAGAAGAATTAGCATTTAAAAAATTGGTATACACTCCCAATGTTTATACCGCTACAATTATTGTTGATGGACAATCAATACAAACAATTTTAAAAGACATCCAATTTCATCCTGTAACAGATCGCATTATACATGCAGATTTTTATCAGTTGTTTGAGGATAAAGAAATTACCATGAGAATTCCTGTGAACTTAACAGGAACTTCACCAGGAGTTTTAAATGGAGGTTCTTTGCGTTTTACAAACCGAAAGTTAAAAGTGAAAGCGTTACCCGCTAATTTACCAGATTTTGTAAACGCCAATATTTCAGCATTGAGAATTGGTGGTAAATTAACAGTCGCTTCATTAACAACAGATGGTTACACTTTTATGCACCCAGACAATACTGTGGTAGTACAAGTAAGAACTTCTCGTAATGCGACTGCAGAAGACGACATTGAAGGAGAAGAAGAATCAGAAGCAGCAGCAGAATAAATCGGTAAGCTCTTTAAGTATACGAAAGCGTTACAAATTTGTAACGCTTTTTTTTGCTTTAAACGTGTTGCTGGTGGTTCCAATTTAATTTCTTAGTATTTTTAAAGTAGGAAGCTTGCAGCATTTTTAAAATATTTTTTTAGTAAGAATTTGCAAACAAAAGAAGACGTAATGAAAAAATTTTTAATTGTAGGTTTGGGAAATATTGGAGATGCCTATAAAAATACCCGTCACAATATTGGTTTTAAAATTTTAGATGCCGTTGCAGCTGCGCATGCGGTAACTTTTGAAACAGAGAAGTTAGGAGACATCGCAAGCTTTGGTTTTAAAGGGAAAAGTTTTACCCTCTTAAAACCGAGTACATATATGAATTTAAGTGGTAAAGCAGTAAAATATTGGATGGACAAAGAAAACATAGCCATTGAAAATATTTTAATAGTAACCGATGATGTACACATAGATTTTGGTACGATACGGATCAAGGCCAAAGGGACCGCTGGTGGTCACAATGGACTAAGAGACATTCAAGAGAAACTAAATACACAAGAATATTCCCGTTTTAGATTTGGTGTGGGGGCAAACTTTGCCAGAGGTCGGCAAGTCGATTTTGTGCTTGGGGAATGGGACAAAGAAGAAACGAGTCAATTAATTGAGCGCCTTCCTACTTCGTCCAATGCAATTACCTCTTTTGGCACTGATGGCTTGGCAAATACCATGAATATTTTCAACGGAAAATAACAGTAGTACTAACTGCTGCGCTTTATTGCGTCTGCAAAATCTTAGTTTTCACTAGCAAACCACTCCGCAAAGCTAGATTCTGTTTCTTGCAGTTTTATAGCGTGTAATTTTATATTTTCTGGCAATCTACTTCTAATTTTTTGAGCAAAGTCTATAACCATCATCTCACTGGTGGGCTGGTAATCTACCAATAGCACGTGGTGATCTCTTGCCATTAATTCTTTTGCAAGCTCTACATGCGGTGTGTTTTGGTTGAAGACAGTTGCATGGTCAAATACATCGACAATTTCTTCATTTACAATCTTTTTTAAGTCTGTAAAATCAATTACCATCCCAAATTTTGGATTGGTGTTGTCTGTAATGGGTTTCCCTGAAACGGTTACAGAAAGTTTGTAAGAGTGCCCGTGAACATTTTTGCATTTTCCATCGTATCCGTACAATGCATGTCCTGTTTCAAAATTAAATTTTTTTGTAATTCTAATTGTGCTCATTTTAATTTTATTGGTGTTTTCAAAACGGCACTAAAGTGCGTACGTATCGAAGTTATAGTGTGTGTGTTTTTGCTTTGGAAATAGCGTTAGCGACGTTTGTTTCTGTACTTGTTGTAAAAGTACACAATAACCAATCCGATTGCCAATACAAAAAATAAATAATCGCCCATTTTGTTTATATTTTATTATTTTCAATTAAAAAATTTTCGAGTACATCTGCAATTTTTCGGTTGTCAGATAATTGTGGAATTTTATTTTGTCCTCCGAATTTCCCAATAGATTTCATATAGGCGTGAAAGCCGCCTTTTTTTATTTTCCGGATAATCAATGGACGCAAAATTTGTCCCTTGATTAAATCATAATAATAGATATTTTGAGTTTGCATGGCAGCATCTATTTTCGCGCTAAAGGTATCTACATCTTCAGGAGCATTGTCAAACTCGATAAACCACTCGTGATATGGCAATCCCTTTAGTGGGTTTACTTGGGGAGCAACAGTAAACTCACTAATGTTTATCGCAGTTCCCTGGATAGCCTCGTTCAAAGCGGTTTCTACTTCCTTCCCTATCACGTGTTCACCAAATGCAGAAATAAAGTGTTTTATGCGCCCAGTTACTTTAATTCGGTAGGGTTTTGTAGATATAAATTCTACAGTATCTCCAATATTATAACCCCAAAGGCCTGCAGTAGTATTTAAAATAATGGCATAATTAACCCCAATTACTACCTCCTTTAAGCAGAGTCTTGGCGGATTTTCTTCAAAGAAGTTGTCTGCGGGAATAAATTCGTAAAAAATACCAGAATCTAACTGTAGGAGCATTCCTTTTTCTGTCTGCGAATCTTGGTAGGCAATAAATCCTTCTGAGGCTGGATATAATTCGATGTAATCTATCTTTTTACCAATGAGACTCTCGAACTTATTTTTGTAAGGTTCAAAATTCACACCGCCATAGATAAAGAAATTAAAGTTTGGAAAGATTTCAGAAATCGGCTTTCCTGTTTTTTCAATTAGTTTTTCAAAATACATTTGCACCCAGGAAGGAATGCCGCTGATCACAGACATGTCTTCACAGACGGTTTCTTCTACAATGGCATTTACTTTGGCGTCCCAATCTTCTATACAGTTGGTTTTCCAGCTTGGCAGCCTGTTTTTTAACAAGTATTGCGGAATGTAGTGCGCCACAATACCACTTAATCTACCAAGTTTTACACCGTTCTTCTCTTGTAAAACTGGGCTTCCTTGTAGGAAGATCATTTTACCATCTACGAAACTTGCATCTTTTTTTGCGATGATGTAAAACAACAAAGCATTTTTTGCAGCTTTGATATGTGTAGGCATTGATTCTTTGGTAATAGGAATGTATTTTGCACCTGAGGTAGTGCCAGACGTTTTGGCAAAATAGAGCGGTTTCCCGATCCATAAAACATCCGATTCTCCAGCCACCATGCGGTCTACATAAGGTCTTAATCCCTCGTAATCTGTAACTGGTACCGCTTTTTTGAAATCGTTATAATTAGAAATCGTATCAAAATTATGATCTTTTCCAAAGGCAGTTTTACCACCTTTAGAAATTAAGTTTTTAAAAACTTTTTCTTGAGTTACATGCGGTTGGTTTGCCCATTTGTAGACATTTCTCGTGGCAATTTTAGCATATGGAATCGCAAAAAAAGATTTAATACTCATTATTTAAAGTCTATAAAGTTTTTTGGATTCATGGCATATCCACCTTTCCAAAGTTCAAAATGTAAATGAGGTCCTGTCGAAAGTTCACCTGTAGAACCAACACTTGCAATTACTTCGCCAGATTTCACAAAATCTCCTTGCTGTTTCAATAAGTCTCCATTGTGTTTGTATACAGAGATATAGTCATTGTCATGCTTTAGAAGAAGGACATATCCAGTTTCTGCACTCCATCCAGAAAAAATAACAGTTCCATCTGCCACAGCTTGTACCGGGGTACCTGTTTTTGCAACAATATCGATGGCAAAATGTTTTGAAGTTGCTTCAAAGCCTTGCGAAATAGTTCCTGTTAAAGGAGCAAAGAATACAATTTTGACATTACTTTTAGAATTGTTTAAAATTGAAAAACGTGTTTCCCTATCTATTTTTTCTCTAAACAAAGAGTCTTCTTTTGAGGCATCTAATTCACTTTCATCAATAGTTATTTGTTTTGCCTGCACTTGTAGAGAATCGATTTCTTCTGAGCTAATTTCCCCTGTTAGGATTGGCTTCAAGGCTTTGGTATAATTTTCTAGAATTGCTAACTTCTGTTTTAGAGAGTCGGCATCAAAGGTTAATTTGATGGCTTTTGCCTTTAATTTTGAAGAGGCATATCCAGGAATGTATTCTTTAATAGGGGTGAATGCGATGATAACTGACGTAACAGCAATGAGTACAATAGAAAAAAGACCTCCTAGTACAAACACATTTAAGCGGGATAGTTTTAGTGAAAAACGCTCTTCAAAAGTTTCATCGTTTAAAACAACCAACCGGTATTTGTCAGTTAGTTTTTGTTTGAATCTTCCTTTTTTTTTGTTCTTCTTAGCCAATATTTTGTTTTGAATAATTACAAATATACAATGAAAACTTGTGGGCTGACTTCAATTTGTCAAGGGCATAAAATTAAGAAAATTATTTTCTATAAAAATTCATTTCATCGATATAATTCCAAACTTCTTTTGTCAGCATTGGCCGTATGTTTTTACCTTCTTTAATTCCATTTCGGATCATGGTAGCAGAAATTTGTATGATGGGAGCTTCCACCTTTTGAATTTTTGGATGACTATCAAGTGTGGTCTCTAGAACTCCGTCAGAAATTCTTGGGTATACATACAATTGATGGTGCTCTAAGATTGTTTCAAAATTTTTCCATTTATGAAAGCTTTTGAGATTGTCTTCACCCATAATCAAACAAAATTCTTTGTCGCTATAGCGATCGGAGATGTGTGCTAGGGTATGTGCAGTATAATTGGGTTGTGGTAATTTGAATTCAATATCAGAAGCCTTAATTTTAGGATAATTTTCTGTCGCTTTGTATACCAGTTCGAAGCGGTGATGATTTTCGAGCAGAGAACTTTTCTTTTTAAAAGGATTGTGTGGGGTAACAACCATCCAAATTTCATCTAAATCTGAATTTTCAACCATGTGATTGGCAATGATTAAATGCCCTACGTGAATGGGGTTAAAAGTGCCGAAATACAATCCAATTTTACTCATGTTCTTTGCAGATTAAAGAGATCAGTAGGTCAAAATACATTTTAAAATATGATGAAATCGCGCTCTCTTTTTTTAGTGTTGTTACAATCCTAAATAAGCACCAATTAAATCTTCGGCTTCTTTGAAAGCAACCTCTAAATCATAATTTTTAATGATTTTATCAAATTGTGGTGCTGTTGCCAGTTCTACGGAAGCTTTTGCAATGCGCATATTGATTTTTTCTTCGCTTTCTGTTTTGCGCTTTTTTAAGCGAATCTTCAATTCGTCTACACTTGGTGGTTTTACAAAAACCGCCAATGTCTCTAAAGGGTATTTCTTTTTAATGCGCAATCCACCAACAACATCAATGTCAAAAATAACGTGTTTTTCTAATGCCCAGATGCGTGTAATTTCTGTTTTTAAAGTTCCATAAAAATTATCTCGATAGACCTCTTCCCATTCTAGAAATTCATCACCTTTAATCTTACTTTTAAAATCTTTTAAGTCGATAAAGTAATAATCTTCTCCATTTTTTTCAAAGCCCCTTGGATCTCTTGAAGTTGCAGAAACAGAAAAGGCCAAATTGAACCGCTCTTGTTTTAACAAATGACGCACGATGGTTGTTTTCCCTGAGCCTGAAGGTGCCGAAAATACAAATAACTTTCCTTTAAAATGCTTACTCATAATCTGGTTTTTACGTTGTCATAAGGAGACTTCCTTGAGCGCAGTGAAACGTTTTTTTCGAAAATAACGTGTTTACAAAACGTTTAATATTTGTTCTTTTATTTGTTCCAACTCATTTTTCATCTGAATCACTGCTTTTTGCATTGGAGCAAAATTAGCTTTAGATCCAGTGGTATTAATTTCCCTGCCCATTTCCTGAACAATAAACCCTAATTTTTTACCATTAGAATCTTCTGAAGCCAAGGTTTGTAGGAAATAGTCTAAATGGTTTGCCAAGCGAACTTTTTCTTCGTTGATGTCTAATTTTTCAAGATAGTAAATCAATTCTTGTTCAAAACGATTTTCATCGAGGTCTACTTTTAAATCGTCGATAGCCTTTTTTAAACGGATTTTTACATTTTCAACGCGATCGCCATCCAATGCCTTTACTTCCTCTAGATAGGTTTGTATGTTTTTTATTCTTTCTTTAAAATCAATTTCTAAAGAAGCCGCTTCGTCTGTTCTATATTGTACAATTTCTCTAATGGCTGTGGTGATGCTGTCATCGATAAGTTGCCATTCATTGTCATCTAATTCCTCACGGTCTGTCTTTAATGCATCTGGCATTCTTACTGCCATTTTAAGCAATTCAACATCATTGCCATCGCCCTGTGGAAACACATTCTTTAATTGTTGCATGTACGCTTGTACCACTCCAAGATTTACAGTGGTAGAAGTTTCGTCTGACGTCATTTCTATGTAGATTGAAAAATCTACTTTTCCGCGAACTAAAGCGCTTGCTAATTTTTTACGAACAGTCAATTCCTTTTCTTTGTAGTGGGAAGGAATGCGAACATTTAAATCCAAACTTTTACTGTTTAAAGATTTAATTTCTATGGTTACTTTTTTTGTAGGCAATTGTAAAACTGCTTTTCCGTAACCTGTCATCGATTGAATCATAAAATCGTTATTTTAAATGAGTCGCAAATATACTTTTAATTCCCCTATTTTTCTACTTGTTTGGTTACTAAATATACACCTAAAAAGATGAGTAATGTTGCGCTAATCTTTACTAAATTTAAAGAATCACTGCCAACAATTAGAGCGTAAATAGCAGCAATTACAGGTTGTAAATAGATAAAAACACCCACTGTTGTGGGTTTTAATTTTGACAATCCGTAGAGGTTAAAAAGATAGGTTACACAAGAAGTTAACAGCACTATAAAAGCAATATTCCAGTAGCTATTTTTTGGAATTCCGCTCCAAGCAATCTCTATGAATTCCGCATATCCAAAAGGGATTACAAAAAGTAACCCGAACAAATACAACCATTTTACAAACACTACGGGGTGGTATTTTACGAGCAATTGTTTTGCGAGTACAAGGTACAAACCATAAGAGGCCGCGTTTACAAAAACTAAAAAGTTTCCCCAATTATTATTGGTGCTACTCTGTTCAGAAGCGCTGCCGAAAGTGATCAATAACAGGGCTCCGATTAAACCGACAAAGACTCCGACAATGCGTTGTTTTCCGATGGCTTTTTTAATTAAAATACTGGAAAAAAGAAGCACCATAATAGGCGCCATAACCATCATGACAGCGGCGCTAATTGGAGTGGTGATGCTCAATCCTTTGAAAAAAGTAAGCATGTTTAGTGCGATGCCAAAAAAAGAAGCAACGCCTATTTTTTGATAGTCAGATTTTTCTATTTTTTGCTGTTTTAAGAACAAGCCTAAGGTCCAAAACACCAGGGTACCCCCAGAAACTCTTAATAAAATAAAAGCATAGGGCTTTATATATAGTGGCATGACTTCTTTGGCAACTGTGAAAGTGATTCCGTAAATTAGGGTAGCAATAGACACCGCAATTAAAGCAAGTATTCTTTTGTTCATTTGGAAGTATTTTGATTCCTATAAAGCCTGCGAAGATGCGTATAAATTTTAAATGTATCTCTAAAAAAAGGGGAAACACTTTTTAAAATTCTGCAGCTTAAAATCGCCATTGTACAAGGCACTTCTGAAGAGAGACGATTTTGCGATTTGCAGTGAATTTGTTTACTTATCTTCACAGAATGCAAATACACCACATCTCAGAGAGTAATTCCATTTTAAATAAATTTATAGCAGAAATTAGAGACGTTACTATTCAGAAGGATTCTTTGCGTTTTCGGAGAAATATAGAGAGAATTGGGGAGGTTTTAGGCTACGAGTTGAGTAAAAACCTTTCTTACAAAAGCGTTGAGGTTGTGACTCCTTTGGGTACAAAATTAATAAATGAACCCGTGAATGATGTCGTGTTGTGTTCCATTTTAAGGGCAGGTTTGCCGCTACATCAAGGGTTGTTAAATTATTTTGATGCTGCTGAAAATGCTTTTATTTCTGCTTACAGACGGCATCCAAACAACGATGCCGATTTCGAGATTGTTGTCGAATATTTTGCAGCACCCTCAATAAAAGGGAAAACATTACTATTGGCAGACCCGATGCTGGCTACTGGTCAAAGTTTAGTTGCAGTGTATGACGCTATTCAGAAATACGGTGCACCAAAAGAATTGCATATTGTTGTTGTGATCGCTGCAAAAGAAGGCATTGCCTTCGTGAAAGAACATTTTCCTGAAAACACGCATTTATGGATTGCAGCAATAGACAACGATCTAAGTGACAAAGGGTATATTATTCCTGGCTTGGGTGATGCTGGAGACCTTGCTTTTGGAAGTAAATTATAATAAAAAAGGAAAAGAGACAGCACTTATAAACAGGACTATAAAAAATAGATTTCTCAAAAACACAGTAGGAATTGTTTCTGCTCCGTTTGCAATAATTATTGCAGCAGGGAAGACTAAAAATAAAAGCTCCGAACCATTTTTATTAGAAATCAATAATGCAAACAAAACCCCAAGAAATACATTTAGGATGAGAAGAATCCAACTTTTTTTAAAAGAGTTGTTAATAGAGAAGGTTTTTGGAGATTTCACGAGCATTGAAAGAAAAGAAAGGCTTAGAACGGCAATGGTGAGCCAGTAAAAAGGGCGCACTGCATAGAAATTAAAAGAAGCAGGAATCTCAAAATAAAAAAGATTGGTAAAAAGATACAATTGATCAAACCAGAAACAGTGCGTAAAGTATAAAAGGGCAGGAGTTAAAAAGCCAATTATCGGCGTGAATAAGTTGTTGATTGTCAATTCTTGATGAAGAAGAATAGCGCTGTATATCAGTATTGAAAAGACGGCAGTAAAAGGATCTATAAGAAATAAAACACCGAGCCAAAAGCCACTGTCAAAAAGTTTTTTTAAGACGTTTTTGTGCGATTTTAAGCTGTATGTTTTTCTGAGGAAAAGAGTGTATAACAATAGGATAGTTAACGTTTTAAAGTTGCTTATTGTCGGTAGGAAATCACTGAGTAATATCGTAAAAATAAAAAAAGCATAAGAATTGTCGAAGGTTAAATTATTTTTAGAAACAATAAAGTTATAAAAAAAAAAAATACTGTAGTAGAATCCGAGAAACCCTGCGGTTTCGAACAGGTTGTTAAAGTTAAAATTTTGGGAAGGGAAGCGTGAAAAAGAGGCAAATAAAAACGAGCCAGTAAACAAGCTGAGAAGAATTATAAAATTGATTGGCTTAGATTTCCCTAAAAAATTGGCTCGCATTGATTCTTTTGTTATTTTTGCAGGGTAAAGATAAATAAGTTATGATAGCAGGCAATATTTTTAAGTGGATTGGTAGTTTATTTACAGATCTATTATTTCTTCCCTTTAATTGGTTACGCACAACAGTTGCAAAAGGAGATTTAGGTTGGTGGATATCGAATGCAGTAAATTGGTTTTTCTTATTAATTCTTTTAGTTCTGTTTGCATATTGGATGAAAGAATCGCGTCGCTTTGCAAAAGAGGGAACAGAAGATAAAGCTTAATTCTATAATTTGGGAAGTAAAAACAAACTGAAACGTTTCAAAGAAAATGAAATGTTTAAAAATGTCATTCAGCCGACAAGAGAGGAAGTAGTTACAAATTTTTCTCAGCAAGGCAAATGGCATTCTTTTTTTGGAAACAACAATCCTATTGTTGTGGAACTGGGTTGCGGTAAGGGTGAATACACCATTGCGCTGGCTAGAAAAAATCCAAATAGAAACTATGTTGGAATCGATATCAAAGGTGCACGATTTTGGCGTGGCGCAAAAACAGCAATTGAAGAAAACTTACCAAATGTTGCTTTTGTAAGAACTCAAATAGAATTGGTAGCTTGTGTTTTTGCTGAAAATGAAGTTGCTGAAATCTGGATTACCTTTCCAGATCCTCAAATAAAATACCAACGTACAAAACATCGAATGACCAACAGTTCTTTCATGAAAAAGTACCATCATATTTTAAATGAAGATGGGATTGTGAATTTAAAGACAGACAGTGAGTTTATGCATGGTTATACACTTGGGTTGTTGCAAGGTGCTGGGCATGAGGTGCTGTATGCAAATCATACGGTGTATAAAAATGAGGGTGCTCCCAAAGAGGTGACAGAGATCCAGACTTTTTATGAAAACCAGTATTTAGAAGTTGGAAAGCCCATTACATATATTAAATTTCGACTGAAGTATTAATGTTATGTAGGGGTACTGTGAAATAATTATTTCACAAAACTTCTTACCTTCACATCTTGAAAGACACAGATAATTTTTTTGATAAAGTATACGAAATTGCACGTTTAATTCCCTTTGGTCGAGTTACTAGTTACGGTGCTATTGCAAGTTATCTTGGTGCTGCAAAATCAGCAAGAATGGTGGGTTGGGCGATGAATAACTCTCACCATCAACCAACATCGGTACCTGCCCACAGAGTCGTCAATAGAAAGGGTTTGCTTACGGGGAAACATCATTTTGAAGGGACTAATTTAATGCAGCAATTGCTAGAAAGCGAGGGAATTGTGGTCGTTGAAAATCAAATTCAAGATTTTGAACGCGTTTTTTGGAATCCTATAGAATAGTGGTCTTTGCTGTTTTGAATTTTACAAAAAGCAGGCACTATTTGAAAGAAAAAAGTTGGATAGAACTTATAGAAAGCGATTTGCATAATTTCCAGCTATTAAACCATAAAGAATCACAATCTACAAGCTTTATTTTCTGAACAGTAAGGCGTACCTTTGTAAACAAGATTAAATCAACACAAGACGTGAGTTTTAAAAAAGAGGACGTATATAAAGCATTAGACACTATAACGGCTCCTGGAGAAGGAAAGAGTTTGGTGGAAAACAAAAATATAACAAATGTTGTTGCGTTTGGAGACGAGGTAGAGATCGATGTAACGATTGGGAATCCTACGTTACAGGCAAAAAAGAAAATTGAAGGGGAGATTACTAAGGTGATTCATGCAAAAGTCTCAGAGAAAATTGTTGTAAAGATCAATTTAACTGTGGAAAAGACAGCTTCAAAGGAGAATCCGAATAAGATTCGTGGAAAAGAAATACCAAACATCAAAAATATTATTGCGATTGCGTCTGGCAAAGGAGGTGTAGGAAAATCTACAATTACGGCAAATACCGCGATATCTTTAGCTAAAATGGGCTTTAATGTTGGTGTCTTAGATGCGGATGTCTACGGTCCATCGCAACATATAATGTTTGATGTTGAACGTAAAAAGCCACTTTCGGTAAATGTAGAAGGACGTTCAAAAATGAAACCTGTAGAGAATTACGGTGTAAAGTTATTGTCTTTAGGTTTTTTTACAGATCCAGGACAGGCAGTAATCTGGCGGGGGCCAATGGCTTCTAAGGCCTTAAATCAATTGATTTTTGATGCAGATTGGGGTGAATTGGATTTTTTGTTAATCGATTTGCCACCGGGAACAGGTGATGTGCATTTGTCAATTGTACAGGCATTGCCAATTAGTGGAGCGGTAGTGGTAAGCACTCCGCAAAACATAGCTTTGGCAGATGCTCGAAAGGGTGTTGCCATGTTTCAACAAGAGAACATCAATGTGCCCGTATTAGGAATCATAGAGAATATGTCTTATTTTACACCAGAAGAATTGCCAAACAATAAGTACTATATCTTTGGAAAAGATGGAGCAAAGAATTTAGCAGAAGACATTAAAACTAGGTTTTTAGGCGAGATTCCTTTAGTACAAAGCATCCGTGAATCTGGCGATGTTGGACGCCCAGTAGCCTTGCAAGAGGGGACTGCATTAGAAAATGCGTTTAAAGAGATCACAAAAGAAATGGTTGCAGAACTGTTAAAAAGAAACGAGAGTTTGCCACCGACAGAAGTTGTGAGAATTACAACAATGAGTGGTTGTAGTGCCGTAAAAAAATAAATTATGACAACAGAAGAAACACTAGAAAATGTAGAAAAAGCCTTGGAAGAAATTCGCCCATTTTTAATGAGTGATGGAGGTAATATTAAACTACTGTCGATAGAAGACGGTGTTGTAAAAGTTCAGTTAGAGGGCGCTTGTACAGGTTGCTCTGTAAATCAAATGACCTTAAAGAACGGTGTGGAAGCAACCATTAAAAAGTATGCACCACAGATTGTAGAAGTTATAAACGTGGCTTAAGCCAGTGGAGGAATACAAACGAATAAGCAAGGGCGCTAGCGCCATTAACCATATAAAAAAGACCTCACAAGGATACTACTTTGTGGGGTTTTGAAAAGAAAAAGAATGATTACAACAGATATCTTAATTATTGGGGCAGGGCCTACAGGACTGTTTACCGTTTTTGAAGCAGGCTTGTTAAAAATGCGCTGTCATTTAATAGATGCACTGCCACAAGCTGGTGGACAATGTTCTGAAATCTATCCCAAAAAACCAATCTATGACATCCCTGCGTATCCAGAGATTCTTGCAGGAGACTTAACGCTCAAGCTCATGGAACAAATTAAACAATTTGAACCCGGTTTCACTTTAGGAGAGCGTGCAGAGACCATAGAAAAGCAAGCAGATGAAACTTTTGTAGTGACGACGAATAAAGGGACAAAACACCACGCCAAAACAGTAGCAATTGCTGGAGGATTAGGGTCTTTTGAACCTCGAAAACCTCCGATTCTCAACATTTCAGATTTTGAAGACAAGGGAGTAGAGTATATTATTCGGGATCCAGAGTTGTATAGAAATAAAAAAGTGGTGATTTCTGGAGGAGGAGATTCTGCTTTAGATTGGGCAATATTTTTAACAGATGTGGCTGCAGAAGTAACTTTAATTCACAGAAGAAATGAGTTTAGAGGGGCTTTAGACTCTGTAGATAAAGTACAAGAATTAAAAGATGCTGGTAAAATTATTATGATAACACCAGCAGAAGTAAAGGGAATTTTGGGTACTGATAAAGTAACCGGAGTTGCTGTGATTCGAGATGGAGGCGAAGAATTTACCATTGTAACAGACCATTTTATTCCGCTTTTTGGATTGTCTCCAAAACTAGGCCCGATTGCAAATTGGGGATTAGAAATCGAAAAAAATGCGATTAAAGTAAACAATGCCCTCGATTATCAAACCAACATTCCAGGAATTTATGCCATTGGAGATGTAAATACCTACCCAGGAAAGTTGAAACTAATTCTTTGTGGTTTCCACGAAGCAACTTTAATGTGTCAAAGTGTTTACAAACGTATTTTTCCCGATAAAAAATATGTGATGAAATACACCACCGTTGGAGGTGTAGATGGTTTTGACGGCACAAGAAAAGAGGCACCCAAAGCAGTGGTTAAAAAGATTGAATAATAAATAAAGGTCTTCACAAGTTTTTGAAACTCGTGAAGACCAAAATCTTCGGCTTTATTTTCGCAGTTCTTCACTGTGAGATTCCAAAAATTAGCAGTCAGCTTTTAGACCTTTAGTACAGGATACTTCACTTAAAAGAAAATTTTTAACAGACTTTTTGTACATTTGCCGTACAACGAAATCGATTGAAATGTTTACACAATTGCAAAGAGATTAAAAATTTTTAAGAAAGTGCAATCTAGAATAAAGATTGAACACACCTTTTTTTATTGTGTACATTTAAAAGTTTATAGCCAAAGACAAACGTTTACCTTTTATTTATTAATTCATTAATATTAGCATCATGCCTTTTTATCACAAATTAGGAGAAATTCCACCGAAAAGACACACGCAGTTTCGCAAAAAAGATGGAAGTCTCTATTATGAGCAGCTTTTTGGTACCATCGGTTTTGACGGAATGTCTACCAATTCCTACCACGAGCACAGACCGACAATGGTCAAAGAAATTGGAAAGCAGTACTCGGTAAAACCAAAAATTGCAAAAGCAAATAACATTCAGAGTTACCGCTTTAAAGGATTTCAAGTACCGCCGGAAGACGATTATTTAGAAAGCAGAAAGATTGTGTTAACAAATACAGATTGTAATATTATTTTAGCAGCTCCAAAACAGTCTACTGATGCCTATTTTTATAAAAATACAGATGCGGATGAGGTGATTTTTATTCACAAAGGTTCTGGGAAATTAAGAACTCACTTAGGGAATATTGACTTCAAATATGGTGATTATTTAGTGATTCCAAGAGGAGTTATCTATACGTTAGATTTTGACGATGAAAACAATCGCTTGTTTATTGTAGAATCTTATTCGCCTATTTATACGCCAAAGAAATATCGAAATCATTTTGGTCAATTACAAGAGCATTCCCCTTTTTGTGAGCGAGATATCAGGAGGCCTTATGAGTTAGAAACCCATGATGTTTTAGGAGACTTTTTAATCAAAGTAAAAAAACAAGGCGAAATTATAGAAATGATCTATGCTTCACATCCTTTTGACGTAGTGGGATATGACGGGTATAATTTTCCCTATGCATTTTCAATTCATGATTTTGAACCGATTACAGGTAGAATTCATCAACCACCACCAGTGCATCAGACTTTTGAAACAAACGCCTTTGTAATTTGCAGCTTTGTACCCCGTTTATATGATTACCACCCCAATTCAATTCCAGCGCCATACAATCACAGCAATATTGATTCAGATGAGGTATTGTATTACGTAGATGGTGATTTTATGAGTAGAAATGACGTGGCTCAGGGGCAGATTAGTCTGCATCCGTCTGGAATACCTCATGGGCCGCACCCTGGAGCTACAGAGCGCAGTATCGGGCATACAAAAACGGAAGAATTAGCAGTGATGGTAGATACTTTCAAGCCTTTACAGGTGACCGAAGAGGCGATGAAAATTGCAGACGAAAACTACTATAAATCTTGGTTGGAGTAAAATTAGTGTGGGTAGCTATTTCCTGCTTTCCGCTATATCTTTTTGGAAAAGCAAAAAAGATGTCACTTCAATCAGGGCTCAACTTGTAAATATGCAATTAGCCTTCTGAAAGAATCTTAGAATTAATAAGATAAGATTTCAAAGGTTTTAAAAACGAGTGAAATCTTTTAAATTAGCAATTAATACAGTTTGAATCTAAAATGCATGAATTTTAAAACTGGTTGGGAATTTTTTGAAACAAGTCGCAATCTTTTTTTCTTCATATTTAAATTCGCCTCTCTTTAAAACAGAAACATGAGCAAAAAAGAAATAAAATCAGTTGACTACGGTTTAGAAAAAATATTTGAAGGAGCACAGGATTTTCTTCCATTGCTAGGAACAGACTACATAGAGTTTTATGTAGGGAATGCAAAACAGGCAGCGCATTTTTATAAAACAGCGTTTGGTTTTCAGTCACATGCATATCGTGGTTTAGAGACGGGTTCTAAAGATTCTGTGAGTTATGTGTTAACACAAGACAAAATTAAATTAGTACTAACCACTCCGCTACATAGCAAATCTCCTATAAACGATCATATTGTAAAACATGGTGATGGTGTGAAAGTGATTGCATTGTGGGTTGAAGATGCGCGGAAAGCATTTGAAGAAACGACTGCAAGAGGAGCAAAAGCGTATCTGGAGCCCACTGTAACTTCCGATGAGAACGGAGAAGTTATAAGTGCAGGAATTTATACCTACGGCGAGACAGTGCATCTCTTTATAGAGCGTAAAAATTATACAGGTACTTTTTTACCCGGTTTTGATGCATGGGAGTCCGATTACAATCCACCTAGTGCAGGATTAAAATACATAGATCACATGGTTGGGAATGTAGGTTGGAATCAAATGGATATTTGGGTAAAATGGTATGAAGATGTGATGGGTTTTGAAAACTTTTTATCTTTCGATGACAAGCAAATTCACACAGAGTATTCTGCATTAATGAGTAAGGTAATGTCGAATGGAAATGGAAGAATTAAATTTCCAATCAACGAGCCAGCAAAAGCAGCAAAACGTTCTCAAATTGAAGAGTATTTAGATTTTTATGAGGGTGCAGGGGTGCAGCATATTGCAGTTGCAACAGATGATATTATAAAAACAGTGTCTCAATTAAAAGCCAACGGGGTTGAATTTTTATCGACACCACCAGCTGCCTATTACAAATCAGTTCCTGGAAGATTGCAGGAGTTTAGCCATGAATTACGAGAGGATATTGAAAAGCTAATGGATTTGGGGATTATGATTGATGCCGACGAAGAAGGGTATTTGTTGCAAATTTTCACGAAGCCAATTGAAGACAGACCTACCTTATTTTTTGAGGTTATCCAGAGAATGGGTGCGAGAGGTTTTGGTGCGGGAAATTTTAAAGCATTGTTTGAATCTATCGAAAGAGAGCAAGCGAAAAGAGGAACCCTTTAAGAAGCGTTTTGGCAAAAGAATTAAGAAGCAAGAGTTCCTCCTGGTTTTTAATTCTTTTTGTATTTAGCTCCAATATACACTAAAGATTATGTGACATTCCGTGCCTTTAAAATGATATAAATCTCCATTTTAGTAGTAAATTGCAGTAAAAATAAAAAGCTCAAAAGATTGTTAATTTCAGAAGGAAAATGGAAAGAGAAGAAATTTTAAAAGCAATAGAAGAAAAGTACGAAAAATTAGGAGTTCCAGTAGACGCGATGTTAGAAGGTTTGTTATGGAGCACGCCAATTACATACTGGGATTATATACAAACAGATGCGCTTTTGGGCTTGCAAATCCCAAGAACAACACAGCCAGACGAAATGGTTTTTATCATGTACCATCAGGTCAATGAATTGTTGTTTAAAATGATTTTGTGGGAAATTGATCAAGTGGCGAAAACAGCAACTGTTTCCGCAGATAAATTTTCGCTACATCTCAACAGAATTAGCAGATATTTCGACATGCTATGTACCTCCTTTTCTGTGATGGCAGACGGTATGGAGAGAGAACAATATCTTAAATTTAGAACGACACTTACGCCCGCAAGCGGTTTTCAAAGTTCGCAATATCGCAAAATTGAATTTGCTTCCACAGAATTAATTAATTTAATCGACGCACGTTTTAGGGATACCATAGACCAAGATTCTTCTTTAAAAAATGCGTACAATCACTTGTATTGGCAGGCAGCAGGAAAAAACTATACAACTGGTCAAAAATCGACTTTGCTAAATCTTTTTGAGGAAAAATATTTAGGAGAGTTTATCGATTTTATGGAAGACTATAATGAGATTAACCTCTCTAAAAAATTCAAAGCACTTCCATTAGAAGTGCAAGAAGACAAAGCGCTTATCAACGCAATGCGCCATTATGATTACACAGTGAATGTAAAGTGGGTGTTGGCTCATTATGATGCTGCAGGGAAATATTTAGGAGGTAAAGAAAAAGATTTAGAAGCAACTGGTGGAAGTAGCTGGAGAAAGTACATGCATCCGAAGTACCAACGAAGAATATTTTATCCAGATTTGTGGAGTGCCGAAGAGTTAAAAAATTGGGGCACCTTATAAAATCAAAAAGAAAGGTTAAAAAGTCATTTACAATCAACTTGTGAATGACTTTTTCTTTTTTGGAATGGGTTTTGTCAATACTTTTTTATAAGTTTGATTTTTATGAAAAAACAGCTAGCAGTAGTCCTTCTTCTTTTTTTGTCTTTTACAAGTTTTTCACAGAAAGAAAAATCTGCCTTTAAGGGGGGGGAATGGTTGAGATACAAAATGAATTACAGTGGTTTTTTAAGAGCTGGAACGGCAATACTAAAGATTGAAGAGACAAGTTTAGGTGGTAAAAAAGTTTTTCATACCATAGGCACAGGTTGGACTTCTGGTATGATAAAATGGTTTTTTAAAGTAGATGATGTGTACGAAAGCTATTTTGATAAAGACACGATTAAACCTTACTTATTCAAAAGAAAAATAGATGAAGGTGGGTATAAAAAACACCGGGTAACAAAGTTTGATTATGCTTCTAATAAAGTATACATTCAAGATATTAAGAACCAGACAGATACTACGATGGTTTTTTCTAAAGTGCAAGATATACTTTCTTCTTTTTATTATTTAAGAAATCAAAATGTAAAAGGGTTTAAAAAAGGAGATGAAATATCTATTGATCTGTTTATCGATTCTCAAGTTTATCCATTTAAACTACTGTTTTTAGGAAAAGAGGTGTTAAATACAAAATTCGGAAAAGTAAATTGTTTGGTAATTAGACCCTTGGTGCAATCTGGTAGAACATTTAAAGCACAAGAAAGTGTGACTATTTGGATTACGGACGATGCCAATAAAATACCAATTAAGATGCAAGCAGATTTAGCGGTAGGGTCGCTAAGAGCAGAGTTAGAAAATTATAAAGGTTTGGCGAATGCTTTCAATAAACAGTAATGAGACACTTTTGGACCACATTAAAATTTAACGAAACCTTTATTGGAACTTCCCAAAACAGGTATCGGAGAAATCAAATTTAATTGTACTTTTGAAACTTGAAATTAAACACCTTCGCTCTTGAAAAAAATAAGCTTCCTTTTCTGTATCTTTTTTGCATTTTCGGCGTGTAAAAACGAAGAAAAAAAGAAAGAGTCTGTTCTCAAACTCGTTCCAAAGCCCATCTATGAGTACGGTTACAGAATAAAAGATTATAAAATTGTTTTAGATACAATTAGAAGTGGTGAGAGTTTTGGCGTAATTCTAGACAGGCACCACGTCGAGTATCCAAAAATTAATGAAATTGCCACTTCCATTAAAGATGTTTTTGATGTGAGAAGAGTTAGGGCAGGGAAGCCTTACATGATTTTGTCTAGCAAGGATTCTACGGAGCAAGCAAAAGTTTTTATCTATAAGAATGACGAGATTAGAGCAACGGTTGTAGATTTCCAAGATTCTATTATTCAGGCATACCCCTACTTTCAGCCTATAAAAACTGTAGAGAAAATTGTACAAGGAGAAATTTATTCAAACTTGTCTAATGCGATGGATAGCTTGCATTTGCTTCCGAATTTAACCTGGAGAATTGCAGATATTTATGCTTGGACTTTGGACTTTGGAAAACTGCAGAAAGGCGATTCTTTCAAGTTTGTGTTTGAAGAGAAAATAATTAATGACAGTATTTTCGGAGGCTATGGAGAGGTAAAGTCCGCTGTATTTAATCATGTAGGTCAGGATTTTTACGCTTTTAGATTCCTTGCAGATTCTATTATGAACATTCATGAATACTATGATGAAAATGCAAAAATGCTGCGCAGTCAGTTTTTAAAAGCACCGATAAAGTTTCAATACCGGATTTCTTCACGATACAATTTAAGGAGAAGAATCGCGTATTATGGAAACAAAATAAAGCCCCACAAAGGAACCGATTTTGCAGCCAAAGTGGGCACACCAATTATAGCCACAGCTAGCGGTACTGTATCCGAATCCGAAAAAAGAGGAGGCAATGGTAATTATGTAAAAATAAAACACAACAACACCTACGCTACGCAGTATCTGCATATGAATAAGCGCAAAGTTAGAAAAGGACAATATGTAAAACAGGGCGATGTAATTGGAACTGTAGGTATGACTGGAAATACTGGAGGTCCCCATGTGTGTTATCGTTTTTGGAAATATGGAAAGCAGGTAGATCCTCTAAGAGAAAAGCTTCCCGCTGCAAAACCGATGAAAGAAAATATAAAACCTAGCTTTTTTGCCTTTATCAAGTCTTTAAAGGGACAGCTAAATCAATACCAACCACAAACAATCGCATCTTCAGTATCCACTAAAGTAATTGCTCAAAAATAACAGTATGGCATTAAAAAATATCAACCCAACGAAAACCTCAGCTTGGGGAAAACTGACCGCTCACTTTGGTGAAAACAAAAATAAAACGATCAAAGATCTTTGTAAAGATCCTATGAGAAAAGAAGATTTTTCTGTTGTACTAGGGGACTTGTCAGTAGATTTCTCAAAAAACAGGATCGATAAAGAGACCATCTCGTTGCTAGTAGCTTTGGCAGAAGAGGTAGGTTTAAGAGATGCGATAGAAAAACAATTCAATGGTGAAATTATTAATGTAACAGAAGGACGAGAGGTGCTTCATACGGCCTTAAGAAGTACTTCTGAGGATCCTGTTTATGTTGCGGGAAAAAATATAAAGCCTCAAATTCAAACGGCTTTAAGGAAGATCAAAAGCTTTAGCAATAAGGTAGTCTCTGGAAAATGGAAAGGGTATACGGGTAAATCAATAACAGATATTGTAAATATTGGTATTGGAGGGTCTGATCTTGGGCCAGACATGGTTGTAGAATCCCTACAATACTATAAAAACCAATTGACCACGCATTTCGTCTCTAACATAGATGGAGATCATGTTTCTGAGGTAATGAAAAAATTAAACCCAGAAACAACTTTGTTTGTAATTGTTTCTAAAACATTTACAACGCAGGAGACCATTACAAATGCAGAAACTTTAAAAAATTGGTTTTTAAAGTCCGCAACAATTTTTGACATCCCAAAACACTTTGTGGCAGTATCTACCAACCTAGAAGCTGTAGATAATTTTGGAATTGATAAATCAAACGTTTTCACGATGTGGAATTGGGTAGGTGGTCGTTTTTCTTTATGGTCTGGAGTGGGTTTGTCAATCAGTCTGTCTATTGGATATGACAATTATAGAGCGTTGTTAGACGGTGCAGAGGAGATGGATTTGCATTATAGGAACACCCCTTTTGAGAAAAACATACCCGTAATTTTAGCATTGTTAAGCATTTGGTATAATAATTTTTATGGTGCAGAAACAGAGGCAGTACTTCCGTATTCTCAATATTTAAAAAAGCTACCGGATTACTTGCAGCAGGCGATTATGGAAAGTAATGGAAAAGGTGTGGATAGAAATGGAGACGTTGTAGACTATCAAACTGGAACTATTGTTTGGGGAAGCACGGGTACAAATATGCAACACGCTTTTATGCAGTTGGTGCATCAAGGGACCAAGTTGATCCCCGCTGATTTTATCGGTTATAAAGAGTCTTTGTATGGTTTAACAGAGCATCATAAGAGTTTAATGGCAAATTATTATGGTCAGATAGAGGCGTTAGCTTATGGTAAAACAAAAGAAGCGGTGCATTTAGAGTTGAAATTTTCTGGAGATCAAGAGAAAATTGAAAAATTGTTGCCCTTTAAAGTGTTTGAGGGAAATAGACCAAGCAACGCCATCGTTTTTGATAAATTAACACCACATTCTTTAGGGAAGTTAGTCGCGATGTATGAACATAAAATTTTTACACAAGGAATTCTGTGGAACATTTATAGTTATGATCAATTTGGTGTAGAGTTGGGAAAAGAGCTCGCTAAAAAGTTTCTAACAGCACAGTAGGTTTGCAGTTGAATCACTCAATAACAACATTGTAGTAGAGTCCAACTTTCGTGTTCATAAGGTTGTTGATATATAATTTCTTTTAAATTCAGTAAAAAACAATTTATTTTTACTTTTGAGTATCTTAATTTTTGGTTGAAATTTAACATTAAGTTAACATGTTACAGTTACAAAAGGAGGATTTTTGCAGAAATTAAATAATATTAAATCAAGAATTTATCATGAAAAGAATTACTCAATTTTTATTGGTACCTTTCGCTTTGTTGCTCGCTACTGTGGCAATGTCTCAGGTAACCTCTTCCAGTATGAACGGTCGAGTTACAGATGAACTAGGAGTTATTATTGGCGCTTCGGTTGTTGCTACGCACACACCTTCTGGAACAAAGTACGGTACTTCGACAAACAGTGAAGGGCGTTACAACTTACCCGGTTTGCGTGTAGGTGGGCCATTCAGTGTAGAAGTTTCTTATCTTGGATACGGAACAAACAAGACGAGCGGTATTATTACTAGTTTAGGTGCGGCTTATGTTCACAATGTTGTTTTAACAGAAGATAATGTTTCACTAAGTCAAATTGTTATTACTGCTAAAAGATCCAAATTTGCAGCAGAAAAAACAGGAGCGACTACCAATATTTCTAATCAGCAGTTGACAATTATGCCAACGATCAACAGAAGTATTGCTGATATTGCTAAGATGTCTCCATATGCAAATGGCATGAGTATAGCAGGAGGGGATGGGCGTTCTACAAACTTCACTGTAGATGGTGCTAATTTTAATAATAATTTTGGTTTGAGTTCTAGTCTTCCCGGTGGTGGGAGTCCAATCTCTTTAGACGCGATTGAGGAAGTGCAGGTAGTAATAGCTCCTTTTGATGTCCGTCAAACAAATTTTATTGGTGGTGGAATTAATGCGATTACTAAGTCAGGAAATAATAAATTTAAAGGGTCTGCTTACGCTTATTACAACAACCAAGAAATGCGAGGTAATAAAATTGGTGATGTTGATTTTGGAGAGCGACCTGAGTCCTCTACAACAATTAGGGGTGTGACTTTTGGAGGTCCGATTATTAAAAATAAATTATTCTTTTTCGTAAATGCAGAGTCTATAGTGCGTCCAGGACAAGTTGTGAATTGGAGAGCTTCTGAAAATGGAGTGGCAAATTTAGATTTGATGACTTCGCGCACCAGTTTAGCGGACATGGAAAGTGTAAGACAACATTTAAGTTCTAACTATGGTTATGACACGGGATCTTACGAAGACTTTCCTGCAGATGAAACGAATAAAAAACTACTTGTTCGTCTTGATTGGAATATCAACGATGCAAATAAATTAAGTGTGCGATACAACCATGCAAAAAATCAAGGTTGGAACGCTACGAATGGTAATTCAAATGACGGTGGTTACCGAAATAGAAATATGAATCGTATTTCACAAAATTCTATGGCTTTTTCAAATTCTATTTATTCAGCTGATAACGTAGTAAATACAGTTTCATTTGATTTAAATAGTCGAATTTCAGACAAGCTTTCAAATCAGCTTCTTGCGACATATTCAAAAATTCAAGATGCTCGAGGTTCTAACTCTTCACCCTTTCCTTTTATCGATATCATGAATGGTTTAACACCTGAAGGAAATCAAATTTTAGAGCCTTACATGTCAGCAGGTTATGAGCTTTTTACTTGGAATAATGCAGTAAATAATAACACGTTAACCGTTACAAATAACTTAACGTACTATTTAGACAACCATAAAATTACTGGAGGTGTAAGTTTTGAGCGCCAATTGGCAAATAATTCATACATGCGTAATGGTACTGGTTACTACAGATATGCAAGTATGAATGACTTCCTTACCCAAGCAGCTCCTAGAGATTTCGCTTTAACGTATGGATACGACGGTGAATCAAATCCTTCTGCTGAGGTTGCATTCAACCAATTAGGAATTTATGTTCAAGATGATTGGGATATCAATCCTAATTTTAAACTTTCTTCTGGAATTCGTGCAGATTATTTAAGATATGACGATAACCTAATTAGAAATAACGCAATTTATGACCTTGATTTTGGGGGTACTTCAATTGATACTGGTAAATTTCCAGACGCAAATGTTTTGTTTTCACCAAGAGTAGGTTTTGCATGGGACATAAAGGGAAACCAATCCATGAAATTACGTGGTGGAACAGGAATCTTTACAGGAAGATTACCTTTAGTGTTCTTTACGAATATGCCAACCAATGCAGGAATGGTGCAGGGAAGTTATTCAGCTACTACTACGTATAATGCAGATGGTTCAGTAAAAGCGGCAGATCCTGCTTTAGCAGGTCTCGCAGGTCCGATGATCACTGATGTAGATGAAATGATTAGCAGATTAGGTTTGCCAAATACAATTACTCCTGAAGACGGCGTGTTGCCACGGGATGTAAATGGAGTAGATCCTAATTTCAAAATGCCACAAGTTTGGAAAACTTCTTTAGCTTTGGATTATCAAGTTCCAGTTTCTTTTCCATTATTTGTTACAGTAGAAGGTATTGTTACAAAAAATATTAATGGTGTTATGCTTAAAAACAAGAATCTAAAACAACCAGATGCAACTTGGGAACGTTTTTCTGGTGCAGATGACAGGTATATTTATCCAGCGAAAGCAGATCTTACGTATACTTCAAAAGCAGCCTACATACTTTCAAATAATAATGAAGGATGGGGAGCTATTGGAAACATTACGGTGAATTCAGAACCTGTTGAAGATTTAAAATTAATGGCGGCTTTCACGTATACTGAGTCACAAGAAATTTCAGGGATGCCAGGTAGTAATGCACGTTCTGCATATGATGGACTTGTTGGAGTGAACGGACCACATTTACCAGAACTACAACGGTCACAATATGTGGTACCAAGCAAAGTAATTGCTTCTGTTGGGTATAAACTTCCTTGGGCCAATGATAAACTAAAGGCAGCTACTCTAATCAATTTGTTTTATTCAGGCTCTTCAGCTTATGGATATAGCTATACGTATTCAAATGACATGAATAACGATGGGATTGCATCGGATTTAATTTATATTCCTAAAGAAAGAGGTGATGTTAATTTCATAACACCTGCTGACGAGGACGCTTTTTTCAACTTTATGGAACAAGACAGTTACTTAAAAGCGAATAAGGGTAAATATGCTGAAGCAAATGCAGCATTAGCTCCTTGGGTGCATAATTTTGACTTGAGAATATTACGTGAGTATTATATCAATGCAGGTGAAAGTGAGCATACTTTGCAGTTTAGTTGTGATATTTTAAATGTTGGAAACCTCCTAAATTCTAAATGGGGTGTTACACAAAGTACTTCGGTATCAAATCGTGGAGACATTCTAAAATATGAAGGTAAAGACAGTGAAAATGAACCAAGCTATTCATTCGCGAAAGTTTCTGGTGAATATCCTACTGAGACATTTGATTACAACTATAACTTTAACCAAACTTGGAGACTACAAATTGGTGTTAAGTACTCATTCTAAAAAGCCCAATAGTGCAAATTTCGGTATACAAGAGATCGTAGCAATCGGGATTTAAATTACATGGTATTTTAAGATGATAGATTAGAAAAAAACCACCTCAAATGAGGTGGTTTTTTTGTTTTAAAAATGAGTAACTTTGCACATCAATGTAAAAAAGATAGCATGAAAAATATTCATTCTTATTGGGCATATGTAGTGTTAATTGTTCTGATATATGCAGTAGTAAACGCAAGCATTGGTTTTATTAAGAAAAAGGAATTTACAGACAAAGATTTGCGCATTGGATTGTTTGGTTTAATCGTGTGCCATATTCAATTGTTAATTGGCTTGGTATGGTATTTTATGTCACCTTGGTTTGCTGCATTAATAAGTGATGCAGGTGCAGTGATGAAAGAGAAGTCAGTGCGGTTATTGGCAGTAGAACATCCGATTACAATGATCATAGCCATTGCAATTATTACAGTAGGCTGGTCGAAGCACAAGAAGAAGACTATTGCAATTGAAAAGTTTAAAATATTTTCGATTTTTTACGGAGTCGGTTTGCTATTAATGCTTTCCAAGATTCCTTGGAGCAACTGGTTTTCTTAATTATTTTAAATAGAATCTTGGCAAATAATACATTTGTCTAAAAGGTGAGCAGATAAAATTAGCTTAAGTGTTTAAAGTTTGAGGTATGAAAATTTTAAGTTTTTTGGTATCACCAATATTTATGCTGGTGTTTTTTTTAGTACTAATCGTCTTCCATCCTTTGCAGTGGATTGGATTGCACGGGTTTGGTTACAAAGGGCACAAGTTTATCGTTGATACGATGAATTTTCTGTTGGTAAAATCGTTGTTGATTATAGGGGTTACCGTTACCGTCAAGAATGAAGAGGAGTTGCCAAATGGTGTACCGCTCGTTTTCGTTTCAAACCACCAGGGTCTTTTTGACATTCCTCCAATAATTTGGGCGTTTCGAAAATACCATCCAAAATTCGTATCAAAGACAGAACTAGGAAGGGGAATACCGAGTATTTCCTATAATTTACGTCACGGAGGAGCCGTTTTAATTGACCGAAATGATCCAAAACAAGCAATTGGTGCGTTGGTTAATTTTTCAAAAAGAATACAAGACAACACCTGGTCAGCAGTTATTTTTCCAGAGGGAACAAGAAGTAGAAATGGAGTTCCAAAGTCATTTGCGTCCAATGGGGTAAAAATAATTACAAAGTATAATAAAGAGAGCTATGTCGTACCTTTAACAATAAACAATTCTTGGAAAGTCTTTAAGTATGGTAAGTTTCCCTTCGGAATGGGAAGTCCAATAACAATTACAGTTCATACCCCCATGAAAATTGGCTCTTTGCCGTTTGAAGAGTTATTTGAAAAAACAGAAACAATTATTAAAAAACACATAAATTAGAAATATGTCTATATACAACGTTAGAAAAGAAGTGATGTTAAACTTAGAAAAAAGCATGCAAAGCTTTATGGATAGGTATTTAATTCCTGCAGAAAAAATTTGGCAGCCGACAGATTTTTTACCCAATTCTCAAAAAGATTCTTTTATCTCTGAAGTGGAGGAAATTAGAGAGATCTCTAAAGAATTACATGACGATTTTTGGGTAGTTTTAGTGGGTGATACGATTACAGAAGAGGCACTACCAACCTACGAGTCTTGGTTGTTAGATCTAGACGGTGTGAACCAAGATCCAGACAATGGATGGGCAAAATGGGTAAGGACCTGGACTTCAGAAGAAAATAGGCACGGAGATGTTTTAAACAAATACTTGTATTTATCAGGGCGTGTAAACATGAGAGAAGTAGAAATTTCTACACAGCATTTGATTGCAGATGGTTTTGATATTGGGACGTCTACAGATCCGTATAAAAACTTTGTATACACTACATTTCAGGAATTAGCCACGTACGTGTCTCACAACAATGTTGCTAAGATAGCGCGTAAAAAGGGTCATAAAGTATTGGCAAAGATGTCTAAAATCATTGCAGGAGACGAAATGCGTCATCACCAAGCATATTCACATTTTGTAAAGGAAATTTTCAAGATAGACCCAAGTGAAATGATGTTGGCTTTTCGGGACATGATGAAATATAAAATTGTAATGCCAGCACTGCACTTAAGAGAATCTTTTGGAGCTAAAGGAACGGCATTTGATGATTTTTCAGCAGTAGCTCAAAGAATAGGAGTGTATACAGGTTTTGATTACGTGGATATCTTAAGGAAATTAAATACCATGTGGGAGATTGATAAAATTACAAATCTAACACCAGAAGCAGAGAAAGCGAGAGATTATTTAATGAAACTTCCAGATAGAATGTATCGCATTTCAGAACGTATTGTAATTCCAGATACAAAGTTTGATTTTAAATGGATGTTGCCCGCTTAAAATATTAGGTGCGCAGTGGTGATTGTTTTAGGGAAGTTTTTTGTGCTTCCTGTGACAATTTCTTATCAAAAATAAAGAGTATAAACCCTTTGGATTTCAAATTCCGAAGGGTTTTTTATTTTTTGAACATATTAATTTCAAAAAGAGAAACTGGAGCTTTCTTATAATGTTCAGGTAAATTTGTGGGATTTTTTAAAGGAAACAATCCAAGAAAATCAAACCCTACATTTTTGTAATGTGTGATGAGTTTTTTATTCTCACCTAGGGTATCTAATCGAATAAACTGAAAACCTTCTTTGCGCGCAAGTGCTTTCGCCCATTGCACAATAACGCTGATAAAATTATTTCCTCGATACTCAGGATTTGTTGCAATTCTATGAATATAGACTGCGCTATCTGTATTTCTTTCTTCCCAGATATCTGGGTCAGAAAAAGTAATGGCCCAAATACAAGCAATTTCATTGTTTCTTAAAAGTTGAAACTGTCTTTTTTCTACAATTTCATCTTCAATCATTTTTCTATCGAAATCGGGCCACACAATTACTTTTTTTTTCGATTTTTGATATTTTGAGGCAAGCTGATATTGTTTAAAAATTGCATCAATATCAGAAATGGAACTATTTTTAATCGTCATAATAGTGGTTTAAAAGAATCGATGGTTAAATTTATTTTGCAATCTATAGCTCGTTTTTGAAATGCAGTTTCATTTTTAGGGTTGGAAGCGTTAAGAGGTTTAGAATGTTAAAAACCTATTGTTAAATTTTAAAAGAGTCCATATCCTTTAAAAATCCAAGTTGTGTTCTTATAGCAGCTTGTTCTTTCCGATGAATGGTGGCATTTACAACTCCATTAGTGTCTTTCTCTACATCAGACAATATTTCTCCAAAATAATTAAGGATCAAAGAGTTGCCCGAATATGCGTAGTTGTTTTGGTCTGTGCCAATTCTATTTACGCCAATGACGTAACTCATATTTTCAATAGCACGGGCTTTTAAGAGACTTTCCCAGGCTTTAATCCTAGCAATGGGCCAATTGGCAACATAGATTAAAAGATCGTATTCCTCTTGGTTTCTAGACCAAGCAGGGAAACGCAAGTCATAGCATATCAGTGGGCAAATTTTCCATCCTTTATACGGGATGAGGGTTTTTTGATTCCCAGCGATGTATACTTTGTCTTCACCTGCAAGGGTAAAACAATGTCTTTTATCATAGCAATGTATTTCTCCAGAGGGGTGCACAAAAATAAAACGATTGTAATAATTTTTAGACGGATGTGTTTTTCCTTTTTCTGCAATAGTAGGGACATTCACGGGTTCACAAATCACAATACTTCCGCAGATGGCAGCTTCCTTTTCTTTGGCAATCTTTTGCATCCAAGAGACCGTAAAACCATCCATCTGTTCGGCAACCTGTTCTGGATGCATTGTAAAACCACTGGTAAACATTTCTGGAAGTACAATGAGGTCTACTGAAGATTCTAATTGGTCTATCTGCTGCTCAAAGTGCTGTATATTTTGTTCGGAATTGTGCCAAATAAGTTCGGCTTGTAGTCCTATTATTTTCAATTCGTTTTTCACTTAAATAAATTTAAAGATGTAACAAGTATAAAAGTAAGTTTTTGTAATTTAGAATCCCAATTGAACACCGTAAAATAACATGCAGTCCTTTATTTCAGAAACGCTCGATTCCATTCTAAAAACAACAACATCTTTTGAAAACGCTGTTTTTATACTGCCTTCCCAAAGAGCCAAAGTGTTTTTAAAACAAACGTTAAAAGATAAAATTTCAGTTGGTTTTTTGCCCGAGACGCTCAATATAGAGCAGTTCGTGCAGCAAGTATCGGAGCTAGAAAAAGCAGACAGTATACAGTTGTTATTTCATTTCTATACGATTTACAAAAGCTTAGAAAAAGACCCAGATTCTTTTGATACTTTTTCTTCTTGGGCATTCACTGTTTTGCAGGATTTTAATGAAATCGATCAAAACTTATTAAAGACAAAAGAGATTTTTATATATTTAAGAGACATCCAACGCTTAAAGAAATGGTCTGTAAGTGGCACTTTTACGGAAACAGAACTCATGAAAGATCATTATTCTTTTTTAGAAAAATTAAATCATTTTTATCCGCCACTGTATGCCTTTTTGATAGAAAAAAAAATTGGGTATCAGGGACTAATGTACCGAGAGGCATGCAAGAAGGTTGATGAGTATTTGGAGAAAAATAAGCGTAAAAAGTTTTTCTTTATCGGTTTTAACGCGTTAAATAAAGCAGAGGAATTTTTGTTTCAAAAAGTCTTGGACACTAATAACGCTGATATTTACTGGGATTTAGATGCTGCTTTTTTCAACTCAAACCACCAAGCAGGAACCTTTATCAGAAAGTATACAAAGGAGTGGAAGTACTATCAGAGAAATGCTTTGAAAACGTTGAGCAATTCTTTTTCTCAGCCAAAAAAAATTGAAGTCATAGGGGCTTCTAAAAACACAACACAATTAAAATATGCTGGGGAAATTTTAGAAAATTTTACAGATTTTAAAAACACGGCATTAATTTTAGCAGACGAGACCTTATTACCGATTACCTTAAACTCTTTGCCAAAAAACATCAACGCTATTAATATTACAATGGGATATCCTTTGAAAGATATCCCTACAACAAGTTTGTTTTTTTCAATATTTCAATTGTTTGTATCTCAAGAAAAATTGCAGAAAACAGCAGTGAATGAGTTTTATCACAAAGATGTGGTTCGATTTTTAAAGCATCAATCGATGCATCCATTATTCTCAAAAAATACCCAATCTTTTGTCACTTCCTTTATCACTGAAATAGGAGAGGAGAACTATATCTTTATTCGGAAGAAACAGTTGGAAGTTGCAGTAATAAAAGAAAGTGCAGAAGTAAGAGAATTAATTTCTTCAATTTTTAGCCCCTATACTTCGATCAACGATTTTTTAGAGAGAATTTTAAACCTTATCCGTTTTCTAAAAGAGGAGGTTACAGGTTTAGAAAAAGAATATTTATTTCGATTTTATACGGTTTTTACGCAGCTAAAAACGCTACAGAAAGAGTATGAATATTTTACAGACCTAAAAACATTGACTTTGTTTTTTAAGCAACTAATTGCTTCAGAGACACTGTCTTTTCAGGGAGAACCTTTGCGAGGTTTACAGCTAATGGGGATGTTAGAGACACGGGTTTTAGATTTTGAAAACATTATTTTAACGTCCACCAATGAAGGCGTGTTGCCCGCAGGTTCTCAGCAAAATTCTTTCATTCCCTTTGATGTGAAACTCGCTTTTGGGTTGCCTACTTACAGAGAGAAAGATGCTATTTTTTCGTATCACTTTTTTAGGTTAATTCAAAGAGCAAAAAATATTTTTATTTTGTACAATACGGAGCACGATGCCTTTGGAAGCGGAGAAAAAAGTCGGTTTGTCACACAGTTGGAAATGATGAGGCCAGACATTATTCAAAAAAATATTGCACCAAAAGTAATTCCTAGTAAAACAGAATTAAAAGAAGTCTCTAAAAATGAGGCGACTTTAGAGCGCTTAAAAGAGTTGGCAACCAAAGGAATATCACCCTCTGCGCTCACCAATTATCTACACAACCCAATTTCATTCTACAAGCAAAAAGTGTTAAAGATTAAGGAGTTTGATGAGGTGGAAGAAACGGTTGCTTTTAATACTTTAGGGACTGTAGTTCATGAGGCCTTAGATGAACTATATAGGCCTTTTGTTGGAAAATTTTTGTCGTTGACAAATGTTGTCAACATGCAAAAAATAGCGAAAGATTTAGTCATAAAACATTTTAAACTTCAATTTAAAAATGGAGATTTAAAAACTGGAAAAAATAGATTAATTTTTGAGGTAGCCAATCGGTTTGTCGCTAACTTTTTATCAAAAGAAATAGACCTACTTCAAGATGAAAAGAACCAATTGAAAATTATTGCCACAGAGGAAAATTTGGCTACAGAAATAACAATTGAAGGGATTGATTTTCCAATAAAATTGCACGGTCAAGTAGACCGCGTGGATGAATTAAATGGAGTCTTGCGAATTATAGATTACAAAACAGGAATGGTGGCTGCAACTAATTTACGAGTACCAGAATTTGAGAATGTACGAGATGAAAAGCATTTGAAAGCAATTCAGGTTTTGCTGTATGCGTATTTGTTTACAAAAAACAAAAAGCATGATTTTTCTCAACCTCTCGAAGCGGGTATTTATTCTTTTAAAAACTTACACAGTGGATTTTTAGCGATTGATTTTGCACCAGCACGCAAGGCACCGGATACAAATATTACCTCCGAAAAACTAGACGCTTTTATAGAAGAGCTTAAAAAATGTATATTAGAGATATTTACGCCTACAACAGGCTTTATTGAGCCGTCAGATTTAAGATATTAGCGTTTATTATCCCTTTAAAACTAGTAATGGAACATTTGAGTAAAACTCTTCTTTAAGGATTGTATTTTTTTCCCAAAGTTTTTGAAAGAATCCTCTTTTTCGTCTTAAAACACAAACCATATCAGGATTTTGAATTTTAATATGTTCTAAAACACCTTGAAAGGTAGTTGCATTTTCGGTGACTGTTAATGTGCTTTGTAATGCCTTTAAATGCGGGTGTAGTATTAAATCCTCTTCCGTATAATTTGGGGTTTTCACCAAAAGTAAATTTACGTCTGCTTTAAATTCTTCAACGACAAATTGCAATGGTTTTAAGATTGTTTTACTTTTTATTATTCCCGATTTAAACGCCATTAAAATAGTAGAAACGGGCTTGTAAATGTATCCTTCTGGAATCGTCAATACCGCTACATTTGATCGTTTTACTAAGCTCCCTGCTGTTCTTCCAAGAAAAAGGTTTTCCTTAATAGAGTTGCTTTTTGCCCCTACAATTACCAAGTCGATTCCCAGCTCTTGGTCGATCGCAGCAACACTGTCTACAACGCTTCCTTTGGCTGAAATTAGCTTGATATCCACATTTTTAAGAACACAAGAATTTACCATAGCTCTTAGGTATAAGTTTGTTTCCCTAGTGATGATGGTATCTACGTTTATCATAGTCCCTGCTTTTGTGAGTGAACTGTATGCTCTAAATACAAATATTTTTGCGTTGATTGCAGCAGCAAAATCAATTGCATATTGCAGTGTTTTTTGAGCATTTTCCGTAGATCCTATTGGTACTAAAATGTGTTTCATAGTGCTTAGAGATAAGGATGCAAAGCTAGTTAATTTTAAGGGAATCCGCTGATTTTCTATTTTTTAGATATGTATCTTTGCAAAAATATTTTTTTTGGATATAAATATTGGCTTTAAGCGCATAAATAAATTGGCAATTCCCGCTTTAATCGCTGGTATTGCAGAACCTGTTTTGTCTATTACAGATACTGCTATTGTCGGGAATATCGACGGTAATGCCACAGAGAGTTTAGCAGCGGTTGGTATTGTAGGTGCTTTTATCTCGATGTTAATTTGGGTGTTTGGCCAAATAAGAAGCGCGATTTCATCTATTATCTCACAATATGTTGGAGCTAATAAAATAAACGAAGTGAAAGAACTTCCTGCGCAAGCAATAGCGATTGTTGTAATTGGAAGTTTGGCCGTATTGGCAATTTCCTATCCTTTCTCTCGGCAAATTTTTGAATTCTATAATGCTTCGGATCAGATTTTAGAATACTGCATCGCCTACTTTAATATTCGAATTTTCGGCTTTCCTTTTGCACTGTTTGTCTTTGCGGTGTTTGGAACATTTAGAGGTCTACAAAATACTTTTTACCCCATGATTATTGCAATTATTGGAGCCTCCTTAAATATTGTCTTAGATATTATTCTGGTGTACGGAATTGAAGGCTATATTCCAGCGATGAACATCGAAGGTGCTGCATATGCAAGTTTAATAGCACAAATTACAATGGCGGGAATTTCCTTGTTTTTATTGATAAAGAAAACACCCATCTCGTTAAAAATAAGTTTTCAACTCCATCCAGAAATTCCGAGGTTATTAAATATGATAGGCAATCTTTTCATTAGAACAATTGCCTTAAATACAGCTTTGTACTTAGCCACTTCGTATGCTACAGCTTACGGGAAAGAATATATTGCAGCATATACTATTAGTTTAAATATTTGGTTGTTAGGTGCCTTTATGATTGACGGGTACTCCAGTGCAGGGAATATTTTATCAGGAAAATTATTAGGTGCAAAAGATTATAAATCGCTGTTAAGCTTAAGTTCGAAACTCTTTAGATACGGAATTGTAATTGGAATTATTGTTGCGGGAGTCGGCGCCCTCTTTTACAATTCTATTGGAAGAATATTTACAAAAGAACCCCTTGTTTTAGAGCAGTTCTATTCTATTTTTTGGATCGTACTAGTCACGCAACCCATAAACGCAGTTACTTTTATTTATGACGGGATTTTTAAGGGGATGGGAGAAATGAAGTATTTGAGAAATTTATTACTTTTATCAACGGGTATTGTTTTTATTCCAACATTGTTGATTTTTGATTATTTTGGTTTTAAGTTGATCGCCATTTGGATCGCTTTTACCTGTTGGATTGTAGCCAGAGGTTTGCCATTAATTCTCAAATTTAGAAGTACTTTCTTACCCCTTGTAAAAGAGAATTAAAATGAAATCTTGGTTTTTTTTATAAGATTGAAAAAAGGGATTTGAGCGCTTTTAAGAATAAAATCATACTTTTACCTCAAATCAATTTCTATGAGTAAAACAAAAGAGAACGGAAGTTTATATACAGATATTCAAAATAAGATTGCTACAATCGCCTTTGGGCACCCTTCAAGCAATTGCTTTCCTAGTGAGTTGTTAGACAGACTCTCTAAGGAGTTTATTTCTTTGGGAAACAATCCGGAGGTTTTAATAATTGTATTGAAATCAGAAGGAGAAAAAGCCTTTTGTGCAGGGGCTTCTTTTGATGAGTTGGTAGCGATTTCAAATTTGGAGGAAGGAGCACTCTTTTTCTCAGGTTTTGCCAATGTAATCAATGCCATGCGAACTTGTGGAAAGTTAATTATTGGAAGAGTTCAAGGAAAGGCCGTGGGTGGTGGTGTTGGTTTGGTAGCAGCCTGTGATTATGTTTTGGCGTCGGAGCACGCCGCCATAAAACTTTCTGAACTTACAATAGGTATTGGTCCTTTTGTTATTGAGCCCGCAGTTTCTCGAAAAATAGGAGTTGCTGAAATGGCTGCACTTACTATGGATGCAACCGATTGGAAAAGTGCTTACTGGGCAAAGGAGAAGGGGCTATACGCAAAGGTATTTGATTCCATTCACGACTTGGACAATGAGGTATCTATTTTCACTGCAAAGCTAGCTTCATACAATCCCGCAGCTTTGGCAGAAATGAAAAAGGTTTTTTGGAGAGGAACAGAAGAATGGAATGCGTTGTTGTCAGAAAGAACTGCTATTTCTGGGAAATTAGTATTGTCTGAATTTACGAAAACAGCACTTTTAAAATTTAAAAAGTAACGGCATGAAAATAATTTCTACAAACATTGGTGCGCGAAAAGAAATCGACTGGAAAGGGACGCTGATTACCACGGGGATTTTTAAATTTCCTGTCGACACTCCTATTTTCCTAGACTTTGAAGATGTGAAAGGAGACGAGATTTCCGACCGTGAAAATCATGGAGGAATCCTACAAGCAACTTACGTCTATTCAGTAAAACATTACGATCACTTTAAACCTTTATATCCAAATTTAGAATGGCAACTTGGGATGTTTGGTGAAAATTTGACGATGGATGATTTAGACGAGACAAAAATTCATGTCGGAGACACTTTTAAAGTTGGAAATGCGATTATAGAGGCAACACTTCAGAGAGATCCTTGTCTGAAATTAGGGGTTCGGTTTAACGACATGAAAATTATAAAGCAATTTTGGAATACTACTTTTTGTGGCGTTTATTTTAAAGTGATCCAACCAGGAAAAGTAACCGTTGGTGACGTGTTTGTGCAAATTAAAAGCTGCTTAGAAAATCCAACAATTGCCGATTTATATCTAGCAAAAAGAGTGGATACGGGCGCGTAGTTTTTAGCGTACTTGTTTGAATGGACTTATTTGTAATTTCTATTTTTGTAGGAATTTGAATACCGAAATTATTCAGTGTGATATCAGGTATATAAAGGGCTATAATCCTTGCGAACTATTCGCGTGTTTTCTGAAATAGTGAAATGGAACCAAGAATTATATCGAGAAGTTGTATTGCTAAAAATTGAAATTTTCAATTCAAATACATTGGTCTCTAATAAATCTATGCAATTGGATAGTAGGGTGAAAATAATTAAACGGCTTCCTCTTTTTTATGCAAAAATCGAGTTAACTTCATGGAAAGATCCAATAATATAATTTTGGCACTCCCGTTTCTTTCGATGTGATATAGGGCATCATTTAGTTCTTTCTCGATGTCCATAATATTTCCAGCATGCACAAAAGGTGCAAATTTTGAAAGATCAAAACCTGTTTGGGTTTCCATGAAAACCAGCTGATCGCTCTTGTAATTTAACAGCAAAGCATTTCTAAAAAATTGCAAACAATATTCTAAAAATTGTTTTTGAGTTTCTCTTCCTGTTCTCGCAATTGTCTCAGACCATTCAATTAATTGTTGGACAACAGCAGCATTTCCTTTTGCTTTAAAAGCGGTCCTAATCCAGGCTACAAACCATTCTTCAAAAACCAAATCATTTCCATCGTTGCGCAATAAATGCAGGGCGTTGTTATAGTTGCCGGCTGCTTGCTGTGCAATTTTAGAAGCCTCTGGTAGGCTGCACTTTTCTCTTTCCATCAACGCACTTGAAATATCATTTTCACTTAAAACAGGAAAATGCAGGGCTTGACAACGGGATTTTATGGTACTTATAATCTGCTCTTCATTTTCTGTAATTAAAATGAAAACAGTTTTATTTGGGGGTTCTTCAATGAGCTTTAATAATTTATTAGCAGCAGCAATATTCATTTTTTCTGCCATCCAAATAATCATCACTTTAAAACCACCTTCAAAAGATTTTAATTGTAGTTTCTTTACTACAGCTTCGGCTTCATCAACACCAATGTTTCCTTGTTTGTTTTCAACACCAATAAATTGCAACCAGTTAAAAAGGCCACCGTAGGGATCACTTGCAATAAAATTGCGCCAATTTTCAAGAAATAAGTTACTTACTGCGTGTTTTTTTACGACATCGTTTGTGGTCACAGGAAATGCAAAATGTAAATCGGGGTGCTGCAATTTATTGCATTTTACGGCGCATGCTTCTGGGTTTTCAGAAGAATTACACAATAAAAATTGTGCATATGCAATTGCCATAGGCAAGGTGCCACTCCCCTCTTTGCCAACAAATAGTTGTGCATGCGGTATTCTCCCATTTTCTGCAGAAACTTGCAAATGGTTTTTTATATGTTCTTGACCTATAATTTGGTTGAAAAGCATCTACAAATATAAAATTTGTTCTGCACACATGCATCAATTTTAGAAAGCAATCTTTGTTTTAGTTTTAGTAGCAAACCCTGAGCTATCACCTAATACTCCTTTAAAATATAAATGCCACGCAAACGATATATTAAATTTTGAGGTTTGAAATTCGATACATCTAAAGAATTAGGTATTTTTGCCCAAAACGATACACCATGAAAATAGTAAAAGATTTTAATTTCAAAAATAAAAAAGCGATTGTTCGCGTAGATTTTAATGTGCCTTTGAATGGTGCTTTTGAGGTAACTGATGCTACTAGAATTCAGGCTGCAAAGCCAACAATTATAGAAATATTAGAGCAGGGTGGAAGCTGCGTTTTAATGTCTCACTTAGGGCGCCCAAAAGGTTTTCAAGAAGAGTTTTCATTGAAACATATTGTGAAATCTATTGAATCTATTATTGGTTATACCGTAAAGTTTATCGACGATTGTATTGGTGATAAGGTCGCAGATGCTGTGGCAAATTTAGAAGCAGGAGAAATCTTGTTATTAGAAAACCTTCGTTTTTATGAAGAGGAGGAAAAAGGAGAGCTTGCTTTTGCAGAAAAATTATCCAAATTTGGAGATATTTATGTAAACGATGCGTTCGGAACTGCGCACAGGGCGCACGCATCTACTACGATTATTGCTCAGTTTTTTAAGGATAACAAATGTTTTGGTAATTTATTAGCGAGAGAAATAGAAAGCATAGATAAGGTTTTAAATAATTCTGAAAAGCCAGTATTGGCAATTTTAGGAGGTGCCAAAGTATCTTCGAAAATTACAGTTATTGAAAATATATTAGACAAAGTAGATCACTTAATTATTGGAGGTGGTATGAGTTTTACTTTTGTCAAAGCACAAGGTGGGAACATCGGAAATTCGATCTGTGAAGACGATAAAATGGAATTGGCATTGGAAATTTTAAAGCAAGCCAAGGCTAAAAACGTGCAAATTCACATTCCTGTGGATGTTATTGCTGCGGATGATTTTTCAAACGATGCAAACACACAAATTTGTGATATTTCTGCAATACCTGACGGTTGGGAAGGTGTAGATGCTGGGCCTAAATCTATCGCAATTTTTGACGCGGTGGTAAATAAGTGTAAGACAATTTTATGGAATGGGCCTTTGGGTGTTTTTGAAATGGAATCTTTTGCCGGAGGAACAATTGCCTTAGGTCATGCGATTGATACTGCAACCAAAAATGGAGCATTTTCTCTCGTAGGTGGTGGAGATTCTGTTGCTGCAGTGAAACAGTTTGGTTTTGCAGAAAAGGTGAGTTACGTTTCAACAGGCGGTGGTGCTATGTTAGAAATGTTAGAAGGAAAAACGTTGCCTGGTATTGAAGCAATTTTAAAATAAGGTTCTATAATTATATGTTTTTTAGCTTAAATTTTTAAATGCTATTTTTTTAAATAAAATTTTAAGGAAGCGTATAATTGTTAAAATTATATGCTTCTTTTTTTAATAGAATATAAGTTCTAATTTCGTGGTTGGATTTTTAGCAAGTGTGCACGCATACAAATACACGAATTAATAAGGAGCAATGAAATACACAAAATTACCAAATACGAATATTGAAGTTTCCAAAATATGTTTGGGAACGATGACTTGGGGAAATCAAAATACGCAAGAAGAGGCTTTTGAGCAAATGGATTATGCGCTCTCACAAGGAGTTAACTTTTTTGACACCGCAGAACTATATCCCGTTCCTGCAAGTCCAGAAACTTATGCAGACACAGAAAGAATTATTGGAAATTGGTTTCAGAAAACTGGGAACAGAGCAAAGGTAATTTTAGCAACTAAAATTGCCGGAGGTGGTGACTATACAAAACATATTAGAACGGGTAAATTCAATCGGAAAAATATTACAGAAGCGGTGGAGGGCAGTTTAAAGCGTCTACAAACAGATTATTTAGACTTGTTTCAGTTGCATTGGCCAGAGCGGGGTGTAAATGCTTTTGGAGTGCGGGATTATCCCTATAAAACAGCGAGTAAGGAAGCAGAAAATCATCTAGAAATCTTAGCCACATTAGATGAGTTTGTAAAAAAGGGAACGCTTAAAGCCATTGGACTTTCAAATGAAACACCTTGGGGTACTATGCAATATTTAGAAACTGCTAAAATTCATAATTTAGCACGTCCAATTACCATTCAGAATTCCTATTCGATGGTGCACAGAGGATATGAGTATGGCATGTCGGAAGTTTCGCTGCGAGAAGACATTGGTTTGTTGGCATATTCGCCCTTGGCGCAAGGTGTGTTGTCTGGAAAGTATTTAGACGGAAATTCACCCGAAGGCTCAAGAGGAGATTTATTTCCACGTTTTATTGCACGGTATATGGGCGATTCTTCTTTAGAAGCCGTGAAAAGATATGACGCTATTGCCAAGAAAAATGGGATTACATTAACGGAGCTTGCTTTGGCGTTTGTGAATCAATTGCCTTTTGTTACTAGCAATATTATAGGGGCAACAAAAATGAGTCAATTAAAAGAAAACATTGGGAGCATCCACATCGATTTATCAGAAGACACTCTGAAAGAAATAGAGGCAGTGCACGCTGCAATACCGAATCCTGCTCCTTAAAGGAGCACTTAGTCTCGAAGGAGCTTATAAATGAGGCCATAAAAAAATCCGAAGTATACTTATACTTCGGATTTTTTTTATCTTTCGACCTTTATTTCTTTACTCTACATTTTCTATCAATCGCATCGCACTGGCTTTGAAACGGTCTTTTTGAACACTTCCAGAAACTTCCGCTTTCCGAATGACTTCACAGAAGCCTGTGTGCTCGTCGTGCGCATCTCCAAAGGCATCAATGTCAAAGCCATCTACAAAATAGGCTTTATGATCAATACGGACTGCTAAGTTGCAACCCTGCTCACTGTTTAATGAAAATTGGCATTGTCCACAAGCAATTTCTACAATTTGAGGTACTTCTTTCCTGTTTGAGCAGGAAAAAGTAATGCTGAAAAGCGTTGCGAAAAGTAATTTTTTCATCCTATTGAATAGCGTTAATTTTATTATTTTAATTTGTTTATTTAACTTTTATCACCTCCCCAAGAATCTCGCAATCCAACAATTTTATTGAATACTAGTTTGTCAGCAGTCGCGTCATCATCAACATTAAAATACCCTAATCGCTGAAATTGAAAACGTTCCCCTATTTCCGCCAATTGCAAACTTGGTTCTAAAAAAGCATGAATTACTTCTAAAGAATTGGGGTTTACAAAATCCATATAGTCTTTGTCTTTGTGCGAATCAGGTGCTTCCTCTAAAAAGAGCCTGTCATACGCTCTAATTTCTGCTTTTACTGCGTGTTTTACAGAAACCCAGTGAAGAGTTCCTTTTACTTTTCGCAAGCTTTCTTCAGAGCCGCTTCCAGACTTGCTCAGTGCGTCATAGGTGCATTGAATTTCGATTACGTTTCCGTTTTCGTCTTTTGTACAGCTTTCTGCTTTGATGATATAGGCACTTTTTAAACGCACTTCTTTTCCTATCTTTAAACGAAAGAACTTCTTATTTGCTTCTTCTCTGAAATCTTCTTTTTCGATGTAAATTTCTCTAGAAAAAGGAACTTCTCTAAATCCAGCAGCGGCATCTTCTTGATTGTTTTCTGCGGTTAAAAATTCTTCTTTTCCTTCTGGATAATTTGTAATTACCACTTTTACAGGATCTAAAACTGCCATAACTCTGTTGGCTGTTTTATTTAAATCTTCACGAATTTTAAATTCTAAAAGGGCGACGTCAATCACGTTTTCACGCCTAGAAACTCCCACAGTTTCTACAAAACTTTTTATCGAATTTGGGGTGTAACCCCTTCTTCGCAAGCCAGAAATTGTTGGCATTCTCGGATCGTCCCATCCCGAAACAACGCCGTTTTCAACAAGTGTTAATAGCTTGCGTTTACTCATAATGGTATAACTCAAATTCAACCGAGAAAATTCTCTTTGCTTGGGTGGATTTGGATATTCAGATTTACCATACTCAAAGACATGGTCTCGGAACCAATCGTATAATTCTCTGTGCGGTTTAAATTCTAAAGAACACAAAGAATGTGAGACTTGTTCGATATAATCACTTTCACCGTGTGTCCAATCATACATTGGGTAAATGCACCAATCATTGCCAGTTCTATGATGAGATTTAAACAGAATTCTGTACATCAACGGATCTCGCAGTAACATATTTGGATTTTCCATGTCAATTTTTGCGCGCAATGTATGACTGCCTTCTTTGAAATTTCCATCCTTCATTCCTTGAAATAATTCCAAGTTTTCTTCCACAGACCGATTTCTAAATGGGCTGTTTGTTCCCAAAGAAGTAGGCGTTCCTTTTTGCGTTCTCATTTCTTCCGATGATTGAGAATCTACATAGGCTTTTCCATTTTTAATCAGCAATACGGCCCAATCGAATAGCTGTTGAAAATAGTCCGAAGAATAACATTCATTTGCCCAAGAATATCCCAACCAAGAAATATCCTTTTTAATGGCATCTACGTATTCTTGCTCTTCTTTTGCAGGGTTTGTATCGTCAAAACGCAGGTTTACGGGTGCATTGTATGTTTCTCCTAAGCCAAAACTAATTCCAATAGCTTTGGTATGGCCAATGTGTAAATATCCGTTTGGCTCTGGTGGAAAGCGAAAGCGTAAACTTTCTTTCGGCATTCCATTTGTCAAATCCTCTTCAATAATATGCTCTAAAAAATTGAGCGTTTTTTTCTCTTCAGACATCATTTTCTACGAAAAATTAAGAAACAAAATTACATAAAATACTTGATTGTCATTGAGCGTTTTGTAACAAAATTGTAAATTCAACTTCTAACAAATAAATACGTTTTACGATGAGTGATCAAATTAGAAATTATAGTTGCCCTAAATGTGATTCCAAAACCTATAAGTTGGGGGAGATGCGGGCTACTGGCGGAACCTTGTCAAAAATTTTTGATATTCAAAATCAGAAGTTTACGAGTGTAACTTGTGAGCGCTGTAAGTACACCGAGTTTTATAAAACGAAAACGAGTGCAATTAGCAATGTTTTTGATTTTTTTACGGGGTAGTAGGTTTCCGTTTAAAAAAGTAGAAGTTGTCTCTCAATTTTAAGGGCTACAATCCCGCGAAAAGGATACGCATGTATCTGATATAAATGCGCATTTCAAAACGATTATTAAAGAAGGAGTAGTTGTTTTTAGAACTATTTATAGGCGTTAAAATTTTCTAAAAGCTTCTGTGATACTTATTTTTTATCGTATTTTTGCAAAGTATGGAAGAGCAAGAAAAAAAACCAGATTTAGTCGTTTTTAATGAAGAAACACAGCGTTATGACGCGGCGTTAAAACCTTACGGGACGTCTGCAAGTTCTCCTGTAATTAAGCCAACAAACACAGCTACTTGGACAGGTGATGGTGTGAGAAGGGTGAATAAAATTTTGAAAGGAAAGTTTGACGAGGTAAAGAAAGAGTATGAAATGCTGATGGAAAAATTTCAGTACAACGACATGCTCTACAATGCCAAGTTTGGGTTTGAACCCATTATCGGAGAAACCTATCATTTGTATATAAATAAAAAGGAAGAATTATTCTTGTCCATTATTGATCCAGATCAATGGAATTTAGAGCATAGAGGGTCTTTTAGATTAAATTCTGACAAAATGTGGGAAAAAATTGAGGAGCTTTCAAATAAAGAAGAATAGATGGGGATAATTCAAGTAAATAATATCAAGCTGTATGCATTTCATGGATGCCTAGATGAAGAGGCCAAAATAGGAAGTGAATATCGGGTTGATGTGGAGGTAAAAGCGGATCTAAGAAAATCAGCAAAGAGTGATGAGTTGGCAGATACTGTCGATTATGTGCATCTAAATCACATTGTTAAAGAAGAAATGGCCATTCGATCTAAATTATTAGAAGAAGTTGCACAGCGTATATTAAATCGGGTTTTTAAGGAAATAAGAAAAGTAAAAAGGGCCAAAGTTGCCGTATCAAAAATAAATCCACCCATTGGTGGAAATGTAGAAGAAGTGGTTATTATTCTTACAAAAAAGCGATAAGCGTAAAAAACACTTGGTATACTTGTAAATTTGTCTAAATTTGCAATCTTTAAATAACATGCAACAACAGCAGTATGTTATTTAAAATACAAAAGGTGTCTTGGCCGAGTGGCTAGGCAATGGTTTGCAAAACCATGTACAGCGGTTCGAATCCGCTAGACACCTCCAAAAACCTCAATCGAAAAGATTGAGGTTTTTTTTATTCAGATTTGAGAGCTCCAAAAAAGAGCAGTCCTCTTGCGACTTTTAAAATATTAAGTTCTGATAAACACCAGATGTTAAAAGAGAATGTTTAGACTTTTATTAACAAAAAAGTGTCCTTTTTTCTGCATATTTGTCTCGATGAAAATTTATCCAATAGAAACGGGGAACTTTAAGTTAGATGGGGGTGCAATGTTTGGTGTGGTGCCGAAGACAATTTGGCAAAAAACAAACCCTGCAGATTCCAACAATCTAATAGACATGAGTATGCGATGCATGCTTATAGAAGACGGAGAGCGTTTACTTTTAATAGACACGGGTTTGGGGGCCAAACAATCAGAAAAGTTTTTTGGTTACTACCATTTGTTTGGAAATTTTTCGCTGGACAACTCACTTGCAAAATTGGGCTTTCACAGAGAAGATATTACAGATGTTTTTTTAACGCATCTTCACTTTGATCATTGTGGAGGGGTTATCGAATGGAATGTGCAAAAAACAGTTTTACAGCCCGCTTTTAAAAATGCAAAATTTTGGTCTAATGAAGCGCATTGGGAATGGGCAACAATTCCAAATCCTAGAGAAAAGGCATCCTTCTTGAAAGAGAATATCAACCCTATAAAAGAAAGTGGACAGTTGCACTTTATTCAAACGGAGGCAATGGACCAAGTTGGTTTTGACGTGTTATTTATGGACGGTCACACAGAAAAACAAATGCTACCAAAGTTAAAGTATCAAGGCAAAACACTTGTTTTTATGGCAGATTTATTACCAACGGTGGGCCACATTCCTTTACCTTATGTCATGGGGTACGATACGAGACCACTTTTAACAATTAAAGAAAAAGCTTCTTTTTTAGCGGAAGCCGCCACCCATAATTATTACCTCTTTTTAGAACACGACGCACACAACGAAATTTGTACTGTAATGCATACAGAAAAAGGCGTTCGACTAAAAGATACTCATAGATTTACAGACATATTTAATTAAGAAAATAGAAATGAACGGATTAAAAACAATAGTTTATACAGCATTTGCTGGTATTATTTTGACAGGTTGTAGTGTAGCTATAAATACGATTCCAGTCCCAAATGGAAGCAATAATGTCCTGAATATTCCTGCAAAAAAAGGAATATTAACAGCGCTTGAGTTGCAGACTTGGAGCCATATGGATTTAGAAACAGATTCTATTCCTGGGATGAGTATTGCAAAGGCATATCAATTCTTAGAAGGGAAAAAGGGAGTGACCGTTATTGTAGCAATTGCAGATTCTGGTGTTGATTTAGAGCACGAAGATTTAATTGGTGTGGCTTGGGAAAATCCAGGAGAAATTGCAGAAAATAACAAGGATGATGATAATAATGGGTATGTAGATGATGTGCGCGGTTGGAATTTCTTAGGAAATAAAGCAGGAGTTATGGTACATGCAGATCAATTAGAAATGACGCGAATTGTAAAGCAGGGAATGCTTCAATTTGGAGACAAAAAAGCAGCAGAAATTTCTGAGGCGAACAGAGTGCCATATGAAGCGTTTGTAAAGTTAAAAGAAAAATATACAAAATCAGTCAACGCACACACAACAGAATTAGAGAATCTTCAAAAAACAGTAGCGAGAATTACTCAAATTGAAGAGAATTTTAAAGATGTAAAAGTGTTTCTTGGGGATGCCGAGATCACAGAGGAAGCTTTAAAAAGTGCACGTCCAGAAAGTGCGTTGCTAGCCGCTAAAATTGCAGATGTTGTGAACATGCTTAGCAAGGGAATGACAGAAGTAGCTATTATTGACTATAAGAAGGAACTAATGACCTATATGGGTGCTAAAAAAGCTTCTAAAAGTTATGATTTAGAATTCAATGCACGCCAATCTTTAGGAGATGACTTATCTGATATTACAGATAAGATTTATGGAAACAATAATATAATTGGGGATCGTGATTTAGAGAGTCATGGAACACATGTCGCCGGAATTGTTGCGGCGTCTAGAAATAATGGTAAAGGGGTAAATGGTGTTGCAGATCATGTAAAAATTATGGCGGTAAGAGTAGTGCCTGACGGAGATGAACACGATAAGGATGTTGCTCTAGGGATACGATACGCGGTGGATAACGGTGCAAAGGTGATCAATACTAGTTTTGGAAAAGCATATTCCCCAAATAAAAAGTGGGTGTATGATGCAATTATATATGCAGCAAAAAAAGACGTACTGATCGTAAATGCGGCAGGAAACGATGGGAAAGATATTGATGTAGAAAGAACATTTCCAAATGATTCTGAAGATTCAATGCATGAAATTTCTGACAATGTTTTGACTATTGGAGCGATGAGTTTGCATTACGATGAACAATTGCCTGCAACTTTTTCTAATTATGGAAAAGTAAATGTAGATGTATTTGCTCCGGGCGTAGCTATTTATGCATCGTACCCAAACAACGCATATGCATCTATTAGTGGAACATCAATGGCAGCGCCTTCTACTGCAGGAGTGGCAGCTTTAGTGCGTTCGTATTATCCGATGCTTTCAGCAAGTCAAGTAAAACACATACTTATGAATTCTGGGATGAAAGTTAATTTTGAGGTTCTCAAACCCGGAACTGAAGAAGCGCGCGTTCCTTTTTCAGACCTATCCGTTTCAGGTAGAGTTGTGAATGCCTACAATGCTTTGAAAATGGCAGATAGAATTGTAGCTGGAAAAAAATAATAGGTTACAATCCCTAGGGGATTCTCAAATTTAAATTTTAATCAACAAACACTATGAAAAAACTCTTAATTTTTATTTTTACAATTGCATTGACAACTTCTTGCGTTCAGGTAAAGGAAGCTGCCGCTCGGCAAACAAATGTGGCTACTAACACTACATATTGGCAGCAGCACATTTCCTATGCAATGGATATCGATGTTGCTGTAGAAAAGCACCAATACAAGGGAACACAGCAAGTAGTATACACAAATAATTCGCCAGATGAGTTGACAAAAGTATACTATCATTTGTATTTTAATGCCTTCCAGCCAGGTTCTCAAATGGATGTAAGATCTTTAAATATTATCGATCCAGATGCCAGAGTTCGGGATAGAATTAGCAAGTTAAATGCGGATGAAATAGGGTATATAAAGGTAAATTCACTAAAACAAAACGGTGCTGCAGTCTTTTACGAAACCGTAGGGACTATTTTAGAAGTTACCTTGAATACACCGGTTAAAGCGGGTGAAAGTGTGACTTTTGATATGCTTTTTGACGCGCAAATTCCGTTGCAAATTAGAAGATCAGGAAGAGATAATAAAGAAGGTGTTGCCTTGTCGATGGCACAATGGTATCCTAAAATGGCAGAATATGATTTTGAGGGTTGGCATACACCTCCTTATATCGCAAGAGAGTTCCATGGAGTGTGGGGTGATTTTGACGTAAAAATTTCAATTGATAAAGAGTATGTTCTCGGAGGTACAGGGTATTTGCAAAACCCGCAAGAAATAGGACATGGTTACGAAGACGTTTCAAAAGCGCTAAACATTCCAAATACAGAAAAGCTAACTTGGTATTTTAAAGCACCCAACGTGCACGATTTTATGTGGGCAGCGGATCCTAATTATCAGCATGATATTTTAACAACAGCAACTGGAATTGATTTACATTTTTTATATAAGAAAGATCTAGCAGTAAAATTTTTACAGAATTGGAAAGATTTACAATCTAAAACAGCAGATTTAATGACCTACTATTCAGCGCATGTTGGAGCGTATCCATATAAGCAATACTCTGTAATTCAGGGAGGAGATGGCGGAATGGAATATGCAATGGCTACTTTAATTACTGGTGAACGAAAGTTTGGGAGTCTCTTTGGCGTAACAGCCCATGAAATGGCGCATACGTGGTTTCAGTTTTTACTAGCTTCTAATGAAAGCAAACATCCCTGGATGGATGAAGGCTTTACTTCTTATATTTCGAACAAAGCAGAAAATTTAATTTTGGAGGAAGGAAGAGAAAACCCACATGCAGGTTCTTACAAAGGGTATAATTATGTAGTAAAGAACAACATGGAAGAGCCGCTTACAACACACGCAGATCGTTATAAAACGAACACGGCATACAGCATCGCGAGCTATTCGAAAGGAAATATTTTCTTGTCACAATTAGAATATGTTATCGGTGCGCAGAACGTTGCAAAGGGACTTAAAAAGTATTTTACAGATTTTAGTTTTAAGCATCCCACACCAAATGACATCAAACGGTCTATGGAAAAAGTGTCTGGAATTCATTTGGATTGGTACTTGAACGAGTGGACACAGACAACCCATACAATAGACTACGGAGTTAAATCGGTGGAAGGAAAAGAAATTACCATCGAAAGAGTTGGGGCAATGCCCATGCCTATAGACTTGGAGGTAACCTATACCGATGGTTCTATAGAAAACTTTAATATTCCGCTGCGAATGATGAGAGGTAATAAGCCAACATCTGCAACTATTATTGAAGATTGGGGCTGGGCATATCCTATTTATTCTTTTACGGCTGCAAAGTTAGTACAGTCTGTAACAATAGATAAAAGCAATTTAATGGCAGATATCAATAGTGAGAATAATCGTTTAGAGGTAAAGTAATTTTTTATCAACAAAAAAAACCACAAATTTGACATCTGTGGTTTTTTTTGTGCTTTGTATTTATTGAATAAGCGATTCTATGCGTTCGTTCGGTATAAAACCTTTTAACATCAAGAAAACTCCACAGACAATCAAAATGACGCCCATGATTTTTTTTACTCTATGGATTACAGGGGCTGTTAATTTATTTTTAAGCTGCTTTGCAAGAAAAATTTTCCCGAGATCTGTGATGAAATAGCTTAATAAAACAACTCCAAAATACCAGAAAATAGCACTTTGATTCATTTTTAAAGTGGGGCCAATGACCAATACTGTTCCAAGCCAAAAAGCCAAGACCCCCACATTTATAAAATTTAAAAAGAATCCTTTAAAAAAAAGTTTTAAATAATTATTTTTTAAAGGAACCTCAATGCTTCGAGCAGAAGCCAATGCTTCCTTTTTGTTTTCTTTTTCTAGGTAGGTGATCAGTCCATATATAATTAAAACGAGCCCTCCTATAAAATATAAGCGAGGATCGTCTTTGATTTTTTCTAACAAAGACCGACTGCCGTAGTACGCAATTAAAATAAAAGATAAGTCCCCTAAAAGAACACCCAAATCGAACACAATTGCCGCCCTTGCTCCTTTTAAAATACTAGTTTGTATGAGCATAAAAAAAACGGGCCCAATCATGAAAGCCATGAAAAAGCCAATTAAAAATGCATTTTTAAAATCATAAATATCCATAGTCGCAAAAATACGGAAATTTATACGTCATCAAAATCAATTGTGAGTTTAGCAGTTATTGGGTGTGCTTGGCAGGTTAAGATAAGACCATCTTCAATCTCACTATCTGTCAAAATAGAATTTTTGACCATGACTGCTTTTCCTTCTGTAACTTTTGCCAAACAAGAGCTACAAACACCGCCTTGACAAGAATACGGAGCATCAATATTATTCCGCAAGTTTGCTGCTAATATATCGTCTGTTTGCTCCATTGTAAAAGTATGGACTTCGTCATCTAGTAGCACGGTAACTTCAGTAGTTCCCTCTTTTACTTGGGCAACCTTATCGGTGTCTACAGTTGCTGTAAATAACTCAAAATGAATCTTTTCTTTTGGGATTTTATTACTTTCTAAAGCCTTAGAAACATTTTTGATCATTTCTTCTGGACCACATAAAAAGGCAGCTTCAAAAGAGGTCTCTTTATACATGTTTTTTACGAAATAGTTGGTCACGTTCCCATCGATTCTTCCGCGTAAACTGTTAATAACTTCCGATCGGCTGTAGATGTAATGTAGTTTAAAACGTTCAGAATACGTTTCTTTTAAATTGTTTAATTCTTCAAAAAAGATAGTATCTGGAACTGATTTGTTACCATACACTAGGGTAAATGTAGCAGTGGTATCTGTATTTAATGTCGTTTTCAACATCGATAAAATTGGAGTAATTCCAGAACCAGCAGCAAAACCTATATAGTTTTTATGTGCTTCAGGTTGTAATAAAAAACGCCCTGCTGGAGCTGCAATTTCTATGGTATCTCCTACTTTTAATTCGGAGACTACATAACTAGAGAAAATGCCTTTTTCTACTTTTTTAATCGCAACTCTAAGCTCACCGCTTTCTGGTGTCGAGCAAATAGAATAGGCTCTTCTAACCATTTCATCATTTATTTTTTGCTGCAATGTAATATATTGCCCAGAAATGAAGTTAAATGTTGCTTTTAAGCTTTCAGGAATGTTAAATACTACAGAAACCGCATCTGCGGCCTCTTGTTTTATTTCTTGTATGTGTACTTTATAAAATTCTGCCATGAATATAATTAGACTAAATTGTTAGCGATCAAATATTCAGCTATTTGAACGGTGTTGGTTGCAGCGCCTTTTCTTAGGTTGTCTGCAACTATCCACAAATTTAAGGTATTTTCTTGAGATTCATCCCTTCTAATTCGACCAACGAACACTTCATCTTTGTCAAATGCAGTAATTGGCATTGGATACAGGTTATTTGCCAAATCATCTTGGACAATTATTCCAGGAGTATCCGTTAGAATTTGACGTATTTCTTTGAGGTCAAAGTCATTTTCAAACTGTACGTTAACAGCCTCAGAGTGGCCTCCAGCAGTAGGAATTCTTACGGCAGTGGCGGTCACAGAAAAAGAGGAATCACGCAAAATTTTCTTCGGTTCTTTTACCAATTTCATTTCTTCTTTGGTGTATCCGTTTTCTAAGAAAACATCACAGTGGGGTAAGGCATTTCTTCCAATTTTATATGGATATGCCATTTCTCCGTCAATACCTGCTTCTTCATTATCTAGTTGCTTAATTGCTTTTACACCGGTTCCAGAGACAGATTGGTACGTAGAAATAACAACACGTTTCATTTTATATTTTAGATGCAACGGAGCTAAGGCCATTACCAATTGTATGGTAGAGCAATTTGGATTTGCAATAATTTTATCCGCTTTGGTTAAGACATCTCCATTAATTTCGGGAACTACTAATTTTTTTGTCGGGTCCATTCTCCAAGCAGAAGAATTATCGATTACTGTGGTGCCCACTGCAGCAAATTTTGGTGCCCATTCTAAAGAAGTGTCTCCCCCTGCAGAAAACAGCGCAATATCCGGCTTCATTTCCAAAGCATCTGCGAGCGTAACAACAGTATATTCTTTTCCTTTGTACGCTAACTTTTTACCCGCAGACCTTTCAGAAGCAACAGGGATAAGCACCGTTATCGGTAAATTACGCTCTTCTAAAACTCTCAACATGACCGTTCCAACCATTCCAGTTACCCCAATTACAGCTATTTTCATTTTTTTATTTTATACTACAAAGATGCTAAAAAAAAGAAAGAAGTGCCTTTTTTAAAGTGCTCTAAATCTCGCAAAGTTTAAAATTCACATGCATAAAATTCTGGTGTTTAAAATTAAACGAAATGGTATCGCTTCAGGTCTGTTTTAAAAGGACCGATTTTAGACAAGCAATTGCACTTTCCTATTTGTTAAGATAAAAGTTAGACAGAATGAAGGTAGCGCAATAGGGAGTGTAGGTTTTAATCTCGTGTTTTCGTGTTTTTAAAATTTATGTATGAATATGGGGCTTGAATTTTTAAAAGAATACACAGGTATATCAGCACTAAGAGCAGGGTTCTTCTTTGTATCTTAAATGTTTCTAAAACGATATTCTAAGGATTCTTTTTTAATTTTTTGTTTACCTTTGAAAAATTTTTAGTTAAAACCAATAGGTATCGCATGCAACTATACAATAAGTTAAGCGGCTTTGAGCGCGCTGCTTTAATAGATGAAGCTGGTAAAGATCGCATTACAGTATCCTTCTATCAGTACTTTAAGATAGAGACTCCACAATTATTTAGAGATAAATTATTTTTAGAGTGGAACGCTTTAGATATTTTAGGAAGAATTTATGTTTCTTTTGAAGGTATAAATGCACAATTATCAGTGCCTTCTGAAAACTTACATGCTTTAAAAAATCAGTTAGATAGTATTTCTTTTTTAAGAGATATCCGATTGAATGTTGCGCTAGCGCATGATAATAAATCGTTCTTAAAGCTGAAGATTAAAGTAAAAAATAAAATTGTTGCAGATGGTTTGAAAGATGAAACTTTTGATGTCACCAATAGAGGAGTGCATTTAAATGCAACGGAATTCAATGCGATGTTGGCACATCCTGATACGGTTTGTGTGGACATGAGAAACCATTATGAAAGTGAAATTGGTTATTTTGAAGGAGCAGTAACACCGGATGTTGATACGTTTAGAGATTCTTTAGATGTTATTGAGCAAGATTTGAAAAATAACAAAGAGGATAAGAATTTATTGATGTACTGTACAGGTGGTATTCGTTGTGAAAAAGCCTCGGCATATTATAAGCATAAAGGATTTAAGAATGTTTTTCAATTGGAAGGTGGGATCATTGAATATACACGACAAGTGCAAGCAGAAGGAATCGAAAATAAGTTTATTGGTAAAAACTTTGTATTCGACCAACGAAGAGCAGAGAAAATTACAGAAGATGTAGTTGCTAGCTGTCATCAATGCGGTGTGCCTTGTGATACGCATACTAATTGTGCAAACGACGGTTGTCATTTGTTATTTATTCAGTGCGACGAATGTTCTGAGGCGAAAAATAATACTTGCTCTGAAGAATGCCAGGATGTAATTCAATTATCTTCTGAAGTGCAAAAAGAATTGCGAAGAGGTAAAGAAATTACAGGCGAAACTTTCAAGAAAGGGCGAAGTGCAGTTTTAAAGTTTAAGAAGAAGTTCTCCTAAAATTAAAAATAAAATTTCTCATTTTTAAGCTGGTTTTTGTTTAAAAAATCCCTTTTACTTCTCACTCGGATTTCATATATTCGCTGATTAGACTTTGTGAAGTTGCTTTTTTGTAGCGACTCCACAAATAAATTATGAACCCAAAATAGCGATTAGTTATAAGTTGTTCGCTTTTAGTTGCAATGCACTAATTACAAACAGCGACCAATCGACTATATTAAAATATAATTATATGGCATGTGGAAGTTGTGGTACAACAGAAAATGGCGTACCAAAAGGTTGTAAAAGTAACGGTAATTGTGGGTCAGGTTCCTGCGGGAGTGGTAGTAATAAACTGGCGGTTTTTGATTGGTTGTCAAATATGACATTGCCAAGCGGTCAAGAACGATTCAATATTTTTGAAGTCCGTTTTAAAAACGGGCGGAAACATTTTTATAAAAACCCAGAAAATTTAACGATTACAATGGGAGATATTGTAGCGGTAGAGGGTTCTCCTGGACATGATATTGGAACTGTTTCTTTAGCGGGAGAGTTGGTAAGAGTGCAAATGAAAAAACGCAAAATTACTGAAGACCACGAAGATGTAAAGAAAATTTATAGAAAGGCATCACAAAGAGACATTGATATTTGGCAACAATCGAGAGCTAAAGAAGAGGAAACTCAAAAAAGAGGTAGGGAAATATTAGGCCGCTTGGGCTTACAAATGAAACTGTCAGATGTGGAGTATCAAGGAGACGGGAACAAAGCAATTTTTTACTATACGGCAGAAACAAGAGTAGACTTTAGGCAATTAATTAGAGATTTTGCAAGTGCATTTTCTATTCGTATTGAAATGAAACAAGTAGGAGCAAGACAAGAAGCGGCCCGATTAGGGGGTGTAGGTTCTTGTGGAAGAGAATTGTGTTGTTCTACATGGTTGACAGATTTTAGGAAAGTAACAACGTCGGCTGCGCGCTATCAGCAGCTCTCATTAAATCCTTTAAAATTAGCGGGCCAGTGTGGCAAGTTGAAATGCTGTCTAAATTTTGAGTTAGATACGTATTTGGATGCTTTAAAGTCTTTTCCAAAGCAAGATTTAGTTTTAAAGACAGAAAAAGGAGAAGCTGTTTTTATAAAGATGGATATCTTTAAAAATCATTTGTGGTATACCTATAAAGAAGAGCGTTTTAAGTGGTTTCGTTTGACATTGTCACAGGTTTTAGAAATTGTAGAACTCAATAAAAATAATGAAAAATCTGCATCCTTAGAAGAGTATGAGTCTGATGTTGAAGTGCCAGTTAAGGTAGATTTTGAAGATGCCGTTGGGCAAGACAGTTTAACTCGTTTTGATGCGCCAAAAACAAACAAACGAAGAAGGAATAAAAATAACAACAAGAATAAATCGGTAAGCGCAGATGCCAGTGGAGGGGGGCAAAAGTCACACGCTAGAAAACCGATACAAGCGAGCCAACAAAGTAGGTCTCAACAGCAAAGTCGACCAAAATCAAGGCCGAAGCCAAATGCAGATTCTGGAGCAAGTAAGGCTTCAGGAGAAGAAAAAAAACCAAACAAACCGAGAAGAAATAACAATAGAAATCGAAATAACAACACTCCAAAAAATGGAAGCGATTCAGAAAAATAAGTGGCTCGTCTTTTTTTTGATTTCGAGTTTGATGATTTCTTGCGGTGATCATTCTGAATTTAATGAATATAAAACATTAGAAAATAGTGCTTGGAAAACTGAAGATCGCTTGGTCTTCAGTTTTAAAGTAAAGGATACTATCGTTCCGAAAGACTTATTTATCAATATTAGAAATAATAGTGCGTATGAGTTTAGTAACTTGTTCTTGATAACGGCATTAAAACGCCCTGATAATAGCGTTGTGATTGATACTCTACAGTATGAAATGGCAGACGCTTTAGGAAAATTTTTAGGGGCGGGTTTTTCAGAAGTAAAAGAAAATAAACTGTTTTATAAAGAGCACAATATTTTCCCTTTGTTAGGTACATATTCTTTAGAGATAAGACATGCCATGAGAAGAAATGGCAACGTTTATGCGATGGAGTTTTTAAAAGGAGTGCAAGAGGTTGGTTTTAGTATTGAAAAAATAAACGAATAATGGCAACGAAAAAAAAACCAGATTTTAAAAAATACATACAATGGTTTTGGGGAATTATTTTAGGAGGTTTTACACTTGTTTTAGTGTTATTTCTCTACACCGCCTGGGACCCTTTTGAGGTATTGCCCTCTTTTGAAGAATTAGAAAACCCGCAAACCAACTTAGCCACAGAAGTTATTTCTATCGACGGAAAAACGATTGGCACGTATGCGACAGAAAACAGAACACCTATAAAATTTAAAGAATTACCGATCAACTTGGTAAATGCTGTTGTTGCCACAGAAGATGAACGTTTTTATGAACATTCTGGCATTGATTTTAAAGGAACCGCAAGAGCAATTTTAAAACCAGGAAGTGGTGGTGCAAGCACAATAACGCAGCAATTAGCCAAAAATTTATTCACAGGGCGGGCAGCTAGAAGCTTTGGACCAAGGGTTCTTCAAAAATTAAAAGAATGGGTTGTAGCCACAAAGCTAGAAAAGCAATACACCAAAGACGAAATTATTGCCATGTATTTAAATAAATACGACTTTATAAATAGGGCTGTAGGAATTCGTTCTGCGGCACGGATTTATTTTGGGAAAGAGCCGAAAGAGTTGGACATAGAACAAGCGGCGATGCTGGTGGGAATGTTAAAAAACGCTTCTTATTTTAATCCTTTAAGAAGAGAGGCAAAAGTAAAACAGCGAAGAAATGTGGTGTTAAAACAAATGGCACGTAACAATTTTATTACAGTTGCTGAAAAAGATTCGATACAAAAACTAGATCTAGGTTTAAATATTAATCAAGAAAGTCATAAAGACGGTTCTGCAACTTACTTTAGAGGGCATCTGCAAAAGTTGATGCGGACTTGGGTAGAAGAACATCCAAAACCAAACGGAGAACAATATAATATTTTTAAAGACGGTTTGAAAATTTATGTAACCATAGATTCTAGAATGCAAAAATATGCAGAAGAGGCTATAGATGAACACATGTCTAATTTGCAACAGTATTTCTTTGAAGAACAAAAAGGCAACAAAACAGCTCCTTTTTATGACCTTGATAAAAGTGAGATTTCTAGAATTATAGAAAGAGCTAAGAAAAATTCTGACAGATACAAGCGTTTAAAAAATGCTGGAAAATCAAATAAATATATAGATGCCGTCTTTAAAAAGAAGACAAAAATGACCGTCTTTTCTTATAAAGGAGATTTAGATACCATCATGTCGCCAAATGATTCTATTCGATATTATAAATACTTCTTACGTTCTGGTTTACTTTCTTTAGAGCCACAAACAGGACATATTAAAGCATGGGTGGGCGGTATTGATTATCAAAGTTTTAAATTCGATGCAGTTGCGCAGCAAAAAAGACAGGTAGGCTCTACTTTTAAGCCCTTTGTATATGCAACAGCGATTAACCAGTTAAAGTTATCTCCTTGTCAAACCTTTCCCAATATCCCGTATACGATACCCAAAGGGAAATACGGAATTCCAGAAGAATGGATGCCCAAGAATTCTGGGGAAAAGTATGGAGGAATGTTGACCTTAAAAGAAGGATTGGCCGGTTCTGTAAATACAATGTCTGCAAGATTGATAGATATGGTGTCTCCAGAAAATGTAGTCCGATTGGCGAAAGCGGCAGGGATAGAGAGTTATATTCCTGCAAACCCTTCAATTGCTTTAGGAGCAGTAGAATTATCTCTTTTAGAAATGGTGAGTGCATATTCTACTTTTGCCAATAGGGGTTTGCGTGTAGCGCCTATGATTATTACTAGAATTGAAGATAAGAACGGAACGATTTTAGAAGAATTCATACCAAGGACAGAAGAGGTTTTGAGTGAAGAAATAGCTTATGTAATTTTAAATTTATTAGAAGGTGTTACACAATCTGGCTCCGGGATTCGTTTGCGTTTACCTTGGGAAAAACCGGGCTATGTTACTGGATATCCCTATGAATTTAAAAACGCAATAGCCGGTAAAACAGGAACCAGTCAAAATCAATCTGATGGTTGGTTTATGGGAATGGTACCTAATCTAGCCACGGGAGTGTGGACGGGTGGAGAAGACAGAGCAACCCATTTTGAAGGAATTGGAAAAGGACAAGGGGCGACGATGTCTTTGCCCTCTTGGGCACTATATATGAAAAAATGTTATGCCGATAAAACGCTTAAAATTAGTGAGGAAGATTTTATAAAGCCAGAAAATTTGTCTATCAATATAAATTGCGATGAGAAAACAGTTTTAGAGGACGAAGAGGGAGAAAAGATTAAAAAATTACTTCCAAAAGAGGATACAGATTTTTAACAGTTATTAGAATTTTTTTAGTCGTAAACTGAAGTATAATTCAAGTCATAAAAAAAATAAGATGATTAACAAAAAAGTAAACAACGTGGAAGAGGCCTTAGTTGGCGTTCAAAGTGAAATGACTTTTATGCTCGGTGGTTTCGGTCTGTGTGGAATTCCAGAAAATGCAATTTCAGAGTTAGTGAAACTAAACGTGAGAGAAATTACTTGCATTTCTAATAATGCGGGGGTTGATAATTTTGGATTGGGATTATTATTACAAAACAAACAAGTCAAAAAAATGATTTCTTCTTATGTTGGTGAAAATGACGAATTTGAAAGACAAATGCTGTCAGGAGAATTAGAGGTAGAATTGACACCACAGGGAACTTTGGCAGAAAAATGCAGAGCAGCACAAGCAGGGTTTCCAGCTTTTTATACTCCAGCAGGATATGGAACAGAAGTAGCGGAGGGAAAAGAAACAAGGGAGTTTGACGGTAAAATGTACGTTTTAGAGGCTGCTTATAAAGCCGATTTTGCTTTTATAAAAGCATGGAAAGGAGATGCTGCAGGAAATTTAATTTTTAAAGGGACTTCAAGAAATTTCAATCCAAATATGTGTGGTGCAGCTACAATTACAGTTGCAGAGGTAGAGGAAATGGTCGCTGTTGGTGTTTTGGACCCTGACAATGTTCATGTTCCAGGAATATTTGTACAACGTATTTTTCAAGGCGAAGGGTATGAGAAAAGAATTGAACAACGAACGGTAAGACAAAAAAAATAGGTATGGCTTTAGATAAAATTGGCATTGCAAAAAGAATTGCTCAAGAGGTTCAAGATGGCTTTTACGTAAATTTAGGAATCGGAATTCCAACGCTAGTAGCAAACTATGTAAGAGATGATATTGAAGTAGAGTTTCAGTCTGAAAACGGGGTGTTAGGAATGGGACCTTTTCCTTTTGATGGAGAAGAAGATGCGGATATTATAAATGCAGGAAAACAAACAATTACGACATTGCCAGGTGCCAGTTTTTTTGATTCGGCAATGAGTTTTGCGATGATTCGCGGGAAACATGTAGATTTAACCATACTTGGTGCCATGGAAGTTGCAGAAAATGGAGATATTGCCAATTGGAAAATACCTGGAAAAATGGTGAAAGGGATGGGGGGTGCAATGGATTTAGTAGCGTCTGCAGAAAATATTATTGTGGCAATGATGCATACGAATAAACATGGTGATTCTAAGATTTTAAAAAGATGTTCGTTGCCTTTAACTGGTGTAGGCTGCGTTACAAAGGTGGTTACAAATTTAGCTGTTTTAGAAGTTAAAGACCATCAGTTTCACTTAATAGAAAGAGCTCCTGGAGTTTCTGTTCAAGAGATTCAAGAAGCAACAGAAGCCACCTTAATTGTAAAGGGTGAAATTCCTGAAATGACCCTTTAGTGTGATGAGAATAAAACCGTTTATTCCTTTTTTATTTCCAGTATTCATTCTTTTTTTTGGTTTAGTTATCTATAAAATTTTAGACTATGACCCCAATTTTTATACAATTTCGGTGAACATTGGCGCAGCTTATCTTTTTTCGCCACGGCTCACCAAAATTAAAAAACAACATAGAACTGAAACGCAGGTTACTTGGTTATTTTTAAAAAAGAGCGTGAAGTAGCATGAAGTTATTTAAGAAAATATACTTTTTAATGTATCCAATCCTATTTGCTAGCTTTTTTCTGTTTTTTAAAAGCGTTAATGTTTTTAATAGCGTATCTCTACAGCTAGTTATAACAACAATTTTGGCCTATATTTTGTCTCCAAAAGTAAAAATAATTGATAAGAATAGTGGAGAACAGGGGCAGATAAGAGGGTTGTTTTTTAAAAAAGTGATTGACAATAAAGTATAAATATAGCATGTTTGCCATGTAGAAATAAGTAAAAGAGAATACAATGAAAATAATATCATACAATGTAAACGGAATTAGAGCAGCATTAAAAAAAGGATTTTTAGATTGGTTGCAGGTAGCGAATCCAGATGTACTTTGCATTCAAGAAACTAAAGCGCATAAAGATCAGTTAGACTTGTCTGAGTTTGAAAATGCTGGATATCCCTATCATTACTGGTTCTCTGCTCAAAAAAAAGGCTACGCTTCTGTTGCAGTGCTTTGTAAGGAAAAACCAAACCACGTGGAATATGGTACTGGAATAGAAACGATGGATTTTGAAGGTCGAAATCTACGCGTTGACTTTGATGCAGTTTCCGTGATGAGTATGTATCTTCCCTCGGGAACAAATTTAGACAGGCTTAATTTTAAATTGAATTATATGGATGAAATTCAGGAGTACATCAACAATTTGAAAAAAGAAATTCCGAATTTAGTGGTTTGCGGTGATTATAATATTTGCCATGAAGAAATGGACATACACAATCCTAAAATGAAAGGTGTTTCTGGTTTTTTACCGGAAGAAAGAACGTGGATGAGCGATTTCATTAAAAGCGGATTTGTGGATAGTTTTCGGTATTTAAACCAAGATGTACAAGCATATTCGTGGTGGAGTTATAGAGCCAATGCGAGGGCTAATAATAAAGGTTGGCGTCTTGATTATGCAATGGTTTCATCAGCATTGAAAGCGCATATTTCGAGAGCTTATATTTTATCAGAAGCAAAACATTCAGACCATTGCCCAATTGTAGTAGAATTGAACCTATAAGAAGTAGGAGCTATAAAAATGTCAGTACTTTAGAAAATATCTTTTTTTAGTATTAAAAATTAAAACAATTTGAAAAAAATAATTTTATTACTATTTTTTGCAGGGCCTATTTTTGGGCAAGTTCCAGAGGAGCTGCCCGAAAAAAAAGCAGTACAAGCAGCACTATTTTCAGACTATGACATTGCATTAATAGATAGTTTGTTATTAGACACAAAGTACAGATCTCCCCTCTATAAAACCAGAAGTTATGTAGTACAGGATTCAGAGGAAAAGGGTGCTGTCAATGTTGCATTGTCAACAGAACTTTTAAAGGAAAGGTTGCAAAAGATAAATACAAAAACTCCATTTAATATTGCCTACAATCCAATATTAGAGCGTGTTATAAAGTCGTATTTAAAGCATCAGAAAAAATATTACCCTGCATTGATGGCAAGGGCGGTCTATTATTTTCCACTATTTGAAAAATATTTAGATCAGTATGATATTCCTTTGGAAATGAAATATCTCGCAATTGTTGAGTCTGGCTTAAATCCAACTGCAAAATCTGGCGCAGGCGCAACCGGATTGTGGCAGTTTATGTATCCTACTGGGGTGCAATACAAATTAAAAGTGAGTTCGTATGTAGATGAGCGACAAGACCCTGTAAAGGCAACCATCGCTGCATGCAAGTACTTGTTGAATCTCTACACCATTTTCGGAGATTGGGATTTGGCTTTAGCGGCCTATAATTCAGGTCCTGGAAATGTTGCAAAGGCGATAAAACGTTCTGGTGGGTATCGAAATTATTGGAATATTCGACCTTTTTTACCGAGAGAAACGGCAAGTTATGTTCCTGCGTTCTATGCAACGATGTACTTGTTTGAATACCAAGAAGCGCATAATTTGATTCCAGAGGCTCCACAAATTCGTTTTTTTGAAACGGATACCATTCAGGTAAAAAAGACAATAAGTTTTGATCAGGTTTCTGAAAAAACAGGAATAAGTACTGCATTAATAGAATTTTTAAACCCTGCATATAAATTAGCGATCATTCCCTTTGTTGCGGGAAAAAAGTACACCATTCGCTTGCCGAGAAATAATTCTTTCGCTTTTTTAGAAAACGAAACTGCTATTTATGAGTTAGCGCGAGAAGAAGCTGCGAAAAGAGAAAAGCCTTTACCGAAGTATTTTGAGATGGATAAGCGGATTCGTTACAAGGTAAGAAGTGGCGACTTTCTTGGAAAAATTGCAAATAAGTATGGGGTAAGGGTGCGTGATATTAAGAGATGGAATAGAATGAAATCGAATCGGTTAAAAATTGGCCAGCGTTTGAGTATTTATCCAAAGAAATTTTGAGTACCTTCTTATCACTAACAATAAGTTGATTTTATTTTAGAAACGTTGCTTTAAAATTAAAAGTGGAATAATATTTGGAGTACTAGATCCTATAAAAAAACAAATCATGAAAAAAATAATAGCAATATTTGGTATCGCGTTCCTATTTAATTCTTGTGTTGGAACAGATAAATTTGTGCTGAGAACCTCTCTAGGCAAACTAAACAAAGTCATGGTAGTTACAAAGGCAAGTGATTGGACTGGAGACTTAGGAACTGCAATTAGAAGTGCTTTTGGTGAATTGGTTGTTGGTTTGCCACAACCAGAACCTACGTTGTCTGTTTCACAAATTGCACCCAATGCTTTTGGAAGTATGACCAACATTTCGAGAAATATTCTAATCATTGGTGAGGGCGAGAAAGAAGATTTTTATATCAAAAAAAACGTGTATGCAAAGCCTCAAACGATCATCTATGTCTACGGTACAGATGACGCAAGTATTATAAAGGTTTTTAATGAATATAAAAATGAAATTATATCAGCTTATATTTCTTCAGATATTTTAATGACTCAGAATATTTTTAAAGCGAAGCAATTAGCGCTGTCTCAATTGAAAACATTAGAGGAAATAGGGGTCTCTTTTACCATTCCAGAAGAATTTAAGACGGTAAAGGATACTGGAGATTTTTTATGGCTAAGACAGCATTTGACAAGTGGTATCGCAAAAACAGGAAGTAATAACATTCTCGTGTATTCAATTCCGTTAGAAGAGGAGTCCAAAGTGTCAGAAAATATTATACCGATTAGAAATGCGATTGGTAAGAAACACATTCCTGGATCTGATGCAGAAACAATGTATATGACTACGGAAGAAGCATATACACCGCAAACATTGGAAACAGTTGTAGATGGTAAAAAAGCTTTTGAAACAAGGGGGAAATGGGAGGTAAAGAATGATTTTATGGCAGGTCCGTTTGTAAGCTATTTTGTTGTGGACAAGAAGCATAATAGAATTGTTGTTTTTGAGGGATTTACCTATGCACCGTCTGTAAATAAAAGGGCCTCTCTTTTCGAGTTGGAAGCAATTGCGAAATCAATGAAGATTCAATAAATAGAATCCTCTTTAAAACAAAAACACCACCTTAAATAGGTGGTTTTTTTGTTTTAAATCTTTTTAGTATCCTATTTTTCCTCGAATTCTTTTCATCACCGAATTTGCAGTAATTCTTGCTTTTTCTGCACCCAGATTTAATGCGGTGTCTATTTCATGTTTGTTTTCCATAAAATGGTGGTAGCGCTCTCTAACTGTTTTAAACTCTGTAATAATAAGTTCATATAACGCTTGTTTTGCATGACCATAGCCATAATTTCCCCCTTTATAATTTGCACTCATTGCTGCAACCTGAGTAGCGGAAGCTAGTAATTTATATAAAGAAAAAATAGTGTCGGTCTCCGGATTTTTTGGGTCTTCTAAAGCCAAACTATCGGTTTTAATACCCATAATTTGTTTGCGTAATTTTTTGTCATTAAGAAAAATATTGATCGTATTTTCTCTAGACTTACTCATTTTTTCACCATCCGTTCCTGGAACTAATTTTGTGTGCTCTTGAATCTTTGCTTGTGGTAAAACAAAAGTTTCCCCCAGTAAATTGTTTATTCTATTTGCAACGTCTCTTGTGATTTCTAAATGTTGTAATTGATCTTTTCCAACAGGAACAATTTCTGCGTCATATAACAAGATATCTGCAGCCATTAACATAGGATATGTAAATAGCCCCGCGTTTACGTCTTCTAGCCGGTCTGCTTTGTCTTTAAAGCTATGTGCTAATGTCAGTCTTTGAAAGGGAAAATAACAACTTAAATACCAAGTTAGTTCTGCTGTTTGCGGGATGTCGCTTTGTCTGTAAAAAACAGTTTTATGAATATCTAATCCGCAGGCAAGCCAAGTTGCTGCAGTGCTGTAAGTATTTTCTTTTAATTCTTTTCCATCCTTAATCTGGGTCAAAGAGTGCATGTCTGCAATAAATAGATAGGCTTCATTTTCTGGGTCGTTGGCCATTGCTATTGCGGGCAAAATAGCGCCTAGTAAGTTGCCTAAGTGCGGCGTTCCAGTACTTTGCACGCCTGTTAAAATTCTTGACATTGTATTTTTTAATTTTTAAAATTAGAATAAATGTTTCAAAGGCATCTTTGTGGTTACAAATTAAAGAGCGCGTGAGTTACAAAAATCGTTTGCGATCGTAAAAATAAGGTTTTGATAAGTAAGATCAATACACAAAAAGAATATTAGTATTTTTGTCTTTTATGAAAATTCACAAAATCCCTTTATTATTAATTTGGCGCCTCTGGTTTTATATTTTGATATTTGCTTTTTTGCTGCTTTTTTTTCCTTTTTTATTGATTTTTTCTTTCCATGAAAAACAATATCATGTTTTTTGGAGGTTTGTAAGAATACTTTCTAGAATATTAATTTATGGAATGGGGTTTCGATTAAATTTGAACGCAGATCAAAACATAGACCCAAATAAAAGTTATATGTATTGTCCAAACCATGGATCTTTGTTGGATCCTTTTGTATTAATTGCACTAAGTAAAAGTCCGATAGTATTTGTGGGTAAAAAAGAATTCGCAAGGATTCCTATCTTTGGCTTTTTTTACAAGCGTACTGTAATTATGGTAGATAGGTCTTGCGAAATGAGCAGAAAGCGCGTTTTTGAAATAGCAAAAAAGCGATTGCAGAATGGTCTGAGCATGGCTATTTTTCCTGAAGGTTTGGTCCCTTCAGAAGAGGTTGTTTTAGCACCATTTAAGAAAGGTGCTTTTAGTTTGGCCATCGAATTTCAAATTCCAATTGTGCCTCAAGTTTATTATGATTGCAAACGTTTTTTTTCTTGGGATGTTTTTAAAGGGAGTTTGGGAACGCTAAGAGTCCATCAGCATGCTTTAATAGATACAAAGGGGATGAACGTTCAGCAGGACACGCAGAAATTAATGGATAAAACTTTTGAACTACTGCAAAAAGACTTGCAAAACGACGTGAAATATATGAAAGATACCAACAGGAAAATATGAGTGAAAAATTAAATCATACCTACACTATTTTCGAAGAGAAATTAAACGTTTGGACGCATGCTTTTGGCTTGGGACTGAGTGTTATTGCCTTTCCTTTTTTAGTCCTACAGAGTTCTAATTTTGAAGGGTTTTGGAAGCCTGCAAGTTTTATAGTTTATGGCCTTAGCCTTATTATACTTTATGCGGCATCTACCTTTTACCATGCAGCAACGGATCCAAAAAGGAGAAGAAAATTAAATGTTTTTGATCATTCGGCAATTTATGTGCTTATAGCGGGCAGTTATTCTCCTTTTTGCCTTGTGGGGTTGGCGGGTGATTTTGGTTCTTATATGTTCATTTTTGTGTGGCTTTTTGCCTTGATTGGAATTGTCTTAAAGCTATTTTTTACCGGCAAATATGACAAGCTATCAACGGCGATGTACTTGTTAATGGGATGGCAAGTAGTTTTCTTTGCGAAACCACTTATGGAAAATCTTTCTTCTTTTAGTTTGCGTTTACTAGTTCTTGGGGGTGTTTTTTATAGTGTAGGTGCTGCTTTTTATATGCTTCGGAAATTACCATACAACCATGCAATATTTCATGTTTTTGTTCTTTTGGGCAGTTTCAGTCACTTTTTAGGTATTTATTATATGTTATAGGAGCCGTTGTTCACATTTTTGTGGATTTTAATGCTACTATTATTTCCAGCTTGTAAAGGGAAGTTTACTAATGTTAGAGTTGTAATATTTTAGATCACCAGTTACTTCTTTTGACAGCCAATTTGGCTTTTCAAAGCCTTCTTCCTCAGAACTCAATTCAATTTCGGCAACAACGAGGCCTTGGTTATTTCCAGCAAACTCGTCAACTTCAAAAACATGTTTTCCCACCTGTATTAAAAAGCGTGTTTTCTCTATGATATTGGGTTCGCATAAAAGGAGTAGTGCTTCTGCTTCAGAAACATGAATTTCCTTTTCCCATTCAAACCTACTGGTACCATTTTTATTTGATTTGCCTTTAATTGTTATAAAAGCGCGAGTATCAGCGACTCGAATTCTGACTGTTCTATTTTTATCAGAATTTAAATAGCCTTGTTTAATGTGTTTTTTATCAAAGCTTTCTGTTTTAAAATCCAGACTTTTTACTAAAAATTTCCGTTCTATTTCAATATTCATTAAATCCTTTCAATTTGTGACTAAAGTACGTGTTTTCTCGTTATTTCAACAATTAATAAATATCTTTGGGTACCAAAATTTACGGATGAAAAAATTATTTCTGTTTTATCTTTTATTTTTTTCAGTGCTAATTTCGGCTCAAACAGATTACAGCGACTCTTGGGAAGATTTTTATTCATACAATAACGTAAAGGATTTTGTTTTGGTAGATGCAGTGGTTTATGCACTGTCAGACAATGCTGTTTTTACTTACAACATTGAAAGTGGCGAAATTCATAAAATTTCTTCTGTTCAAGGGCTGTCGGGAGAAACTACTACCGCGATACATTATAGCGAAAGTAGCAAAAGATTAGTTATCGGCTATGAAAATGGATTGATAGAGGTTATCGATGGGGATGGAAGCATTACAATTTCCGCTGATATCATTAATTTCAATCAGTCTGGCGAGAAAAGCATCAATCACATCTTAGAACACAATAATAAACTGTATTTGTCAACACCATTTGCGGTGGTTGTTTATGATATTCAAAAGCTAGAATTTGGAGATACCTATTTTATTGGTGAGAACTCTGCAGCCATAAAAATAAACGAGACGATCATTCATGACGATTCTATTTATGCTGTTACAGAAACTGGCATTTTTGTAGCAGCAATAGATAGCGATTTATTGATTGATTTTAACCTTTGGGAGGCGTACTTCTTTGGACGAAATTTCACGAAAATCACACTATTTAATGGAGGATTATTTGTAGCTGAAGGAGCTAAGATGTATCGGTTTGTAGGAGATGATTTACTAGAACCCAGGAGTTTTACGGAATCCATTTTAGATATGAAATCTTCAAGCGCCCAAATGGCAATTACTTTTAGTTCTTCCGCAATTATTTTGAATCTAGAAATGCAACAGGCGTTTGAATTTTTGCCAAACTCTGAATTTAATTTTAGGTTAAATACTTCTTTTTTTGAGGGCAACAGCGTTTTTTTAGGGACGAAAGAAAACGGAATTTTAACAGGAAATTCAGACCCATCAGGAGCGCTTATTGAGGTGCACCCAGATGGACCAATGTCTAATGATGTTTTTTCTATTACAGCACAAAACAATAAGCTTTGGGCAGTTTATGGGGGGTATGATGGAACATTTACACCCAGGAATATTAAAAAAGGATACAGCTGTTTTGATGGAAAAAAGTGGACAAACACGAAGTTTAATTCAGATTTATCGCATGACTTAGTAGACATTACCATTGATCCTAAAGATGAAAACAAGGTTTATATTAGTGCTTTGGGCCAAAGTAATGACGTAAGGACAAAACCAACCGGAGGTTTACTAGTGGTTGAAGAGAACGTACTTGTAGAAACTTACAATCATTTAAACAGTTCTTTTAGTCCTATTGTGGTTTCATTACCAGCAATTAATATTAGAGTTAGTGGTGCTGTTTTTGATAGCAATGGAAATCTTTGGTCGACAAATTATGAGACAGCAGAAGAGCTGATAAAGTTTTCAGAGAGTGGTCAGTGGAGTAGTGTTTCCTTGAAAAGTATTCAATCTACTTCCGCTCCAGGACTTACTGAAATTCTTGCAGATAGAAATAATAGCATTTGGATTGGTTCTCGAAGAAATGGTGTTTATGTTTACAATGAAAATGGAAACAGAAAAAAGGCACTAACCACAGCGCCAAACGGAGGGAATCTGCCAGATTTAAATGCAAGGACAATTGCGATTGATGCAAATAATAGTGTTTGGATAGGCACGCAGTCCGGTTTGGTGGTCTATGGCAATGCCTCCGGGATTTTTGATGACAAAACTCCAAATGCAAGTAGTATTGTGATTAACGGTGATGAAAATGGCTTTGGGGAGCGACTCTTGGGAGATCAAACGATTAATTCTATTGCCATAGACGGGGCAGATAATAAATGGTTTGGCACCGACAACGGTGGTGTAATATATACAAATCCAAGTGGACAGATTACAATGGCGAATTTTAGTAAGCAAAATTCACCTCTGCCTTCCAATAGGATTTTAAAAATTAAAACAGATAATACTTCCGGTAAAGTTTATTTTGCAACCTCTAAAGGAATTGTTGCCTACAACAGTAAAGTCGCTCCTTTTGGAGAAAGATTAGGAGCAGTGTATGCGTATCCAAATCCAGCGTTAAGACATCACGAATTTATTACGATAGACGGCAGGAATGGCACACATTTACCCAAAGGGACGAACGTTAAAATTATTGACATTGCAGGGAATTTAGTTTATGAGACCAATGTTGTTGAAGGGCAGCAATTAAAAGGGGGTAAAGTTATTTGGGACAAAAGAAATTTGGCAGGTAGGAGGGTCGCTTCTGGTATTTATATTGTTTTATTATCCAATGAGGATGCTTCTGAAACCTCAGTAACAAAAATTGCAATCGTAAATTAGATGGCCGTAATAACAACCAAGGCAATTGTATTAAACAGCCTAAAATACAGTGATACTAGTTTAATAGTAAAATGTTATACAGCGGAGGAGGGGCTGAAGGCGTACATTATAAAAGGCGTTTTAAAAGCTAAAAAAGGAGGTATTAAAGCAGCGTATTTTCAGCCGCTTACGCAACTAAATTTAGTAGCAAATCACAGTACTAAGAGTTCACTTCATACTTTGAAAGAAGTTCAGATTTTAAATCCTTACAAAACAATTTTCAGAGATATCGTGAAACAATCTGTAGTTTTATTTATATCTGAAGTACTTTCCAACAGCATTCAAGAAGAAGAAAAAAATACTGATTTTTATAACTACTTAGAAGCGGCACTTATATGGCTTGACGCCCACGACAAAATATCAAACTTTCACTTGCTTTTTTTATTGAATGCCTCTCGTTTTTTAGGTTTTTATCCAGATATTTCAGAAATTGAAAGGTCTGGGTTTGATTTGTTAAATGGAAGCTTTTCAGAAGCAACAGGGAACAGAAATATTATTTCTGGAAATGAGTTATTTCAATTCAAAAAGCTTTTAGGCATAAATTTTGATACTATTGAAAATGCTTCTTTTAGTAAAAAGGAGCGGCAATTGGTATTGCAAATAATAATCAGATATTTTGAATTACATTTGGACGGCTTTAGAAAACCTAAGTCTTTACAAATTTTAGAAACAGTTTTTAATTAATGAAGTATTTTTTTCTTTTCATCATTTTTTTAAATAGCCTTTGTGCGTTTACTCAGAAAGTAAAGGTTTTAAATAAACAGACAGGTAAAATAATTAAAAATGTAACTATTTTTAATGTTAAAGAAACCATCAGCATAACAACGGACGAAGACGGTTTTGCAGATATTTCAGAGTTTGATGCTATGGAGGTTGTCATTTTCTCCCATCTTTCTTATGCAGTCTCAAGAGTTAGAAAGGCTGTATTAAAATCTAAAAATTATATTGTTTATTTGACAAAGGAGTCTGAGCAGTTAGACGAAGTGGTTGTTTCGCTTTTTAAAAGGGAAGAGAAAACCAATAGAATTGCAGAGCAGGTCGCAGTTTTAAATTCGAAAGAAATTCAAAGAGTTTCTGCGCAAACATCTGCAGATTTATTGGCAACAATTCCTGGGATAAAAGTTCAAAAGTCCCAATTTGGAGGTGGAAGCCCTGTAATTCGTGGAATGGAGTCTAATCGTGTTTTATTGGTAGTAGATGGCGTGCGCATGAACAATGCAATTTATAGGAAAGGACATTTGCAAAGTGCCATTACCGTCACTCCGAATATGTTGGAGAAAACAGAGGTTGTTTTTGGCCCCTCTTCGGTAATATACGGTTCAGATGCTTTGGGTGGTGTAATTCATTATTATACAAAAACACCAAAATTATCTGAAGAAGAGGAGGTTGAAAGTCAGTTGTTTTCTAGATTTTCTTCAATTAATAACGAAATCACAACCAATATTTCTGTAGAAGTTAGAAGTCAAAAATGGGCCTCTTTAACAAGTGTTTCGTACAGTGATTTCGGCGATTTAAAGGCAGGTAAAAAGCGCACACACGGCTTTGAAGATTGGGGGAAAGTTTTCTTTTATTCAGAGAACAGCAATGGAAATTATAAGGAAAATCCAACGGTAAACTTAGACCCTAACTTACAGCGAAATACGGGATACAATCAAACAGACATTCTTCAGAAGTTTTTTATTCCGATAACTAAAAACACAGATATAAAGTTAAATTTTCAATATTCTACCTCTTCTAACATTCCGAGATTTGACCGGTTAATGGAGTTAAAAAATGAACAATTAAAATTTGCAGAGTGGTTTTACGGCCCTCAAAAAAGATTTTTAGCTTCCGCACAAGTGCTCCTGAATCCGAATACAAAAGGAATGGAAAGCGGGGTCATTACCGCTGCTTATCAAAATGTACAAGAAAGCAGAATTCAAAGAAAATTTGGAAGTTTAGACCGTTCTTATAGAGAGGAGCGTGTTGCCGTTTATAGTTTGAATGGAGATTTTTCTGTCTCGCTTACGGCAGACAAAACCCAGGCATTTTCCTATGGCTTTGAATTCGCTTATAATGATGTCAATTCGAATGCATACGGTAAAGAGTTAAATATTGTAGCCGGAGAAATTGAAGGTTTTTCAAAAAGCTTTAAAGTACAATCTCGGTATCCTGACGGTGGTAGTTCTTATCTAAGCTCTGCTGTTTATATTGACTATCGACAAGATATTAATAGTAAATCCACTTTAAATTCAGGGATTCGTTTTACAAATACAAATTTAACAGCGACGTGGGTTGATCAGACATTTATTCAATTGTCGGATGCAAATATTCAGTTGAATCATTCTGCAGTAACCGCAACATTAGGCTATGTTTACAAACCTAATAAAAATTGGCAAATCAACAGTGTAGTTTCCTCAGGATTTAGAGCTCCTAATGTGGACGATGTGGGAAGGGTTCGAGAGAAAGCAGGAAACGTTACGGTGCCAAATATAACGGTAACACCTGAGTTTGCATACAGTGCCGAAATAGGGGTTCAGAAATATTTTAATGAAAAGAAGTTCCGCTTGGGAGCTAATATCTATTATACCTTGTTGAATAATTATATTCAAAGAGATTTTGTTTACAATGCAGATGATAGTATTGTCCAAGTAGCTTTTGATGGTGAATTTGGAAATGCAGTTTCAAATCAAAATAAAAATACGGCCTATATTACTGGGATTACAGCAAGTTATTTAGGGAGGATTTCAGCTGTTTGGAAAACTTCTGGTTTTGTAACCTATACCAAAGGACGAACCTATGATACTCAAGAGCCAATGTCTTCTATTCCGCCTATATTTGGACAGTTTGAAATGAGTTATACAATCGCTGAAATTGAAATTGGTTCTGTGATTCGTTTTAACGCAAAGAAAGAAATCACTAATTTTAATATTACAGAAGGCATTGACAATCACGATTTGACGCCAATTGTAGTTAAAAATGCGGTGGATGAGTTTGTCAAATATTACGGAACGCCAAGTTGGATTACATTGGGTTTAAACGCAAACTATGCAGTAAGCGATATCATTTCTATTCAAGCGAGGTTGGATAATTTATTAGACCAACATTTTATCGAATTTGCTTCTGGAGTGGCTTCCCCAGGAAGGAATTTATCGCTTTCTCTCAGAGCTAACTTTTAATTTATCTCTTTTTTCCGGCATCGGTAAAATTAGCATTTAGTGCCTTTTCAGTTTTTACAATACTGACGATGATTGTTATAAAAATAAAAGCCATGGGTTGCCAGGTAAGTTCAGCACCTAAGAGTGTTACAAAGGCCAAACCGGCAAGAAAAGAAATGCCAGCATAGATTAACAAACTTTGATTAAAAGTATGATTTGCAAAACTCCATATTTCTTGATTTTGAGTCGCTTTTGGTGTTCTATATCCATAAATACTATTTATTTTTTTTGGGGGAAATTTCCAGAAAATAATACTTATTAAAAATAACAATCCGTTTGTGGTAAAAACATAAAAAAGTGCATCATTCATAATTTTATTTTTTTAAAGTTTACTACAGTTACTTTTTAGGTCTTAGAAGACCTTCTTGCGCAAAAGAAGCGATGAGCTTGCCATCTCTTGTAAATATATTTCCTTTCGCGAGCCCTCTTGCTCCATAAGCATTTGGAGATTCAGCGGAGAATAGCATCCAATCATCGAAGTCAAAATCTCTAAAAAACCACATAGAATGGTCTAAACTTGCTGTTTGTGTATTTCCAAAATTATGAGTGGCCGCATTCGGATTGAAGGCTGCGTTTAAAATGTTGTAATCTGAAATATAGGTTAGAATTTCTTGTTTTGTTCGATAATCTAATGCTTGTTTTTCTCCTTTCAAACGAAACCAGACTTGCTCATTAGGAGGCATATTTTTAGATTCTAACAGATTTGGAACCCGAACAGGTTTAAACGTTATTGGCCTGTCAACACTTAAAAATTCTTTCATTGGTTTTGGTAAAAAGTTACCAAACTTCACAAACATGTCATCCCAACTTAACAGCTCTTCTGGTTGCTTTATTGTTGTATCAAAATTTACTTGATGTTCAAAGCCCTCTTCTTTTTTATGAAAAGAGGCTGCTAAAATAAAAATAGTTTGGTCTTGTTGTTTTGCGGTCACTCTTCTTGTAGAGAAACTACCACCATTCCGCATCTCTTCTACTTTATAGTGAATGGGAATTGTTAGATTTCCTGCTTCTAAAAAATAGCCATGCAACGAGTGTAAAAAGCGATTTTCAGGAATGGTTCTGTAGGCTGCATGTACACTTTGTGCTAGTACTTGGCCACCAAAAACATGTGGACTCCCAATGGTATAACTATCGCCACTAAAAGAGTGGTCTCCTAATTCTTTTAGAGTTAGTAGTGCGATTAAATCTTTGCTAGTTTGCATGTATTTTATTTTTTAAAAGGAAATTTTTGATCAAATGGCGTGGGTTTTATCCTTTGTAAAAATAACTTTAAAATTTTGTTTTTGATGGTTTTCTTGTGACGAATATAGATGGTTAAGTCTTGGGGAACAGCTCCGACACCACTTTTTATTTCACTCGCTGTTCTTCCAAAATTTATTTTTTTTAGCTTTCTGTGAATGCCAGTTTCTATATAGTCGTACAACATTCTTTGGTAAATGGCATGTGTTTTGTTCCGTTGATAATCGATGCCTACAAAGTGTGCATCTAGAGTGTTTCCATTAACAATACCAGACATAAAGCCTACAATTTCTTTTTCTAACCAGTAGGTTTTTAGAATGTAATTGGTGCCAAATGCCTCTTTTAAGTTGTGATACGTTTCAAGGTTAAATACGCCTAAATTAAAGGTCGCATTTTCAGCAACTTTTTTATAGAGTATTGTCATTTTTGGTAAATTTTGAGACAAGTTTTCTAAAGTAACCTCTTCAATTCGGATGTTTGTGCTAAGTGCAAATGCTTTTCTTGCTTTTACGCGAAACTTGGTTTTGATAGAAGCTAGGTAATCGTCAAAATGATGCCAATTTTCTTGAAGTTGAAGTTGCATATTGGGTTCGACAGAAAAGCTGTTATAATTGAATTCTTTTAATACATAGGTAATGGCGATCGATTCTTTTACAAAGTCTTTTAATAGATAGGCGTCAATTTGCTTATTTAATTTCTGATTCGCCTCTACAAAACGAACAATACTTTCAGCGAGCTCTTTTACGATACCTTTTTTATTTTGATGTTCTTTTACGAAAATCCCGTGCTCTCCACTGACAAAAGTATTCCCACAAATTAAAAGTTTAAGCTCTTTTTTCTCTGAAAGAACTCCGAGCTTGACACTTATTTTTTTGAGAAAGCCAAAATCATTTTTAATTGTCTTTAATTGAAAGTTGATGATTTTTAAACTGGCAAAAGCTGTTGCACAATTTTTATCATCGAGTAAGACGATGTAATGAAAGAGTATATTCGGATGATTCTTTTCGATCGCTTTTAAAAAGTGTGGATGGAAATAAATATTTTTTGAACAGGATAAATCTTCCCAAATTTTTTGTGGAATTGCATCTATTGTAGAGAAAAATAAGGCCGTATTTGTTTGTTTAAAAGGCATTTAATTAGTAAATATAGTTTGATGATTAGATGTTTTTTTTGAAAATGTATTCTTATTTTGCATTATTTTCTTCTGTGGTGATACTTTAATTTTAAACTCAACCTTCTCTTCAAGAAGAAGATAATTTTTTAAGGTTCCTGTTTCGAAAAGAGGAACTTGTGTTTTGCCTTTGACAAGCTTAATAAGATTTTGGCAAAAATATAAAGATATTTTATTTTACTAGTTTCCACTTCGGAAGATTCAATTATAACTTTTATTTAACAGGTCAGTTTTTACGAGTTTTCGAAATAATAAAATACATTTTTCATACTTTTATAGGGTGTTGTGTGTCTGTATATTTTAATATTTCAACAGGCCATGTGCATCGTATTTTGTCTTGTTGAGACGTAAAATGAGTGTTTAAAGAATGTTTCAGTGAATTTTATTGGTATTTTTACTCTTTAAAATTTTATAGAAAATGAATTTATCAGCAGATGCTTGGGACGAAAGATACACAAACAATGACATTGCTTGGGATTTAGGAGAGGTATCATCCCCTTTAAAGGCGTATTTTGATCAATTAGAGAATAAAGAGATTAAAATCCTAATTCCAGGGGGTGGAAATTCCCATGAAGCAGCATATCTCTTTGAAAATGGATTTAAAAATATTTGGGTTGTAGACCTTTCTGAGACTGCTATTGGAAATATTCAGAAACGAATACCAGAATTCCCCCCTTCCCAATTAATTCAGGGTGATTTTTTTAACATGGATGATGTCTTTGATCTCATTATTGAACAAACTTTTTTTTGTGCAATAAATCCAAATTTAAGAGCCGATTATACGACTAAAATGCATCATCTTTTGAAATCAAAAGGCAAATTAGTTGGGGTATTATTTAACGTTCCTCTCAATACCAATAAGCCTCCTTTTGGAGGTGATAAATCAGAATATTTAGAGTATTTCAAACCATTTTTTATTATTAAAAAAATGGAAGCTTGTTACAATTCTTTTGGGAATAGAAAAGGCAGAGAATTGTTTGTTATACTTCGGAGTAAATGATACTGCCATTCAGCATGCAAACGTGTTATTTTGTGAAAAACAGGAGATCAGTATCCCTTTTATAGATGCATAAAAAATTCTTTTTTTAGCGATTCTTTTGTGTAATAATAGGGTGCTAAAGTCTGAGTTTTTAGTTCGTACTAGTTATGAAAATGCATTTAATCCTGTGATATCAAAACCAGTAATTAAAAGATGAATGTCGTGGGTACCTTCGTACGTAAGCACACTTTCGAGATTCATCATATGGCGCATGATAGAATATTCGCCAGTAATTCCCATTCCACCGAGCATTTGTCTCGCTGCTCTTGCAATTTTTACAGCCATCTCTACGTTGTTTCGTTTCGCCATGGAAATTTGTGCAGAGGATGCATTCCCCTCATTTTTTAAAGTGCCTAATCTCCAAGCAAGTAACTGTGCTTTGGTAATTTCTGTAATCATTTCTGCTAATTTCTTTTGCTGTAACTGAAATTGACCAATAGGTCTGCCAAATTGTTCGCGCTCTTTAGAGTAGCGCAAAGCGGTATCATAACAATCCATAGCAGCGCCAATTGCACCCCATGCAATTCCAAATCGTGCAGAATCTAAACAGCCCAAAGGAGCTCCAAGTCCTGATTTGTTTGGCAGAATATTTTCTTTAGGCACTTTCACATTATTAAAGATTAGTTCTCCTGTTGCAGAGGCTCGAAGCGACCATTTATTGTGGGTTTCAGGTGTAGAAAAACCTTCCATTCCTCTTTCTACTAATAAACCATGAATTCTGCCTTCTTCATTTTTTGCCCAAACAACAGCAACGTGTGCGAAAGGTGCATTAGAAATCCACATTTTTGCACCATTTAACAAATAATGATCCCCTTTGTCCACGAAACTAGTTTCCATTCCAGCAGGATTAGAGCCATGATTTGGTTCTGTAAGTCCGAAACAACCCATCCATTCTCCAGAAGCTAGTTTTGGTAAATATTTTTTGCGCTGTGTTTCATTTCCGTATGTAAAAATAGGATACATAACTAAAGAAGATTGTACAGAAGCTGTGGAACGGATACCAGAATCGCCGCGTTCTATTTCCTGCATAATCAATCCATAAGAAATTTGATCTAATCCTGCGCCACCGTATTCTAGAGGCAGGTCAGGCCCAAAGGCTCCGATTTTAGCAAGACCTTTAATAATTGTCTTGGGGAATTTTGCTTGCTGAGCACATTCCTCAATTATAGGAGAAACGTCTCGTTTTACCCAGGCGCGTGCGGTATTTCTTACAAGTTTGTGTTCTTCGGATAGTAAGTCGTCTACTTGATAATAGTCAGGTGCTTGAAATAAATCAGGTTTCATGTCTTCTATTTGTATTTTTTAAACAAAGTTTTTAATTATAGTTTAAATTTAAACAATAATTTAAGAAAAGGAGAAGAATACAAGTATTTTAAAAGCAGTTCTTTTTTAAAGATAGCGATTGCAAATTGTTAAAAAGTTGTTGTTTTCTGTTAAGTTTGTATCAATGAAAAATACCTTAGGAAAACTGGAGCGTTTAAAGAGTAAAAAATTAATAGAAAAACTCTATGCTGAGGGAAGTTCAGTGAAAAGTTTTCCGCTGCGCATGATGTTTATTCAAACAACGCATACTTCTAAATTTCCTTGTCAAATAGGTGTTTCTGTAGCAAAAAGAAATTATAAATTAGCAGTAGATCGAAATAGATTGAAGCGTTTAATGAGAGAAACGTATCGCTTACAGAAAGAAATTGTCTACAATAATTTAGAAGAACCTTATGTTTTTATGATTTCGTATATTGGGAGGGAAGAAATTAAATATGAGGAACTGTATTTAAAGATGGAGAAATTGTTAAATATATTTATAGCCGCGATAAAGAAGACAACAGATGAAAAAAGTCAAGCTTAAAAATAGCATACTTATTTTAGTATTGGTGGGAATACTTTTTGCGACGTTTTCGTTCAAATCTAATTTTTTTGAGGTTGCCAAGCAAATAGAAATCTATACGACATTGTTTAAAGAGTTAAACATGTACTATATTTCTGAAATTAATCCTGCAGAATTTACAAACAAAGCAATTAGAAACACACTTAAGGAGCTAGATCCATATACAAATTTCTACAATGAACAGGAGGTAGAAAGTGCTAAAATAAATAGAGAAGGATCTTACGTTGGCATCGGAGTTTCGGTGTATTATATAAAAAGTGGAATTGAAATTAGTAGTATTCAAAAAGGGTTGGCTGCTGACAAAGCGGGTATAAGAATCGGAGATATTATTGTTTCTGTAGAGAACCAGTCTTTGAAAAATATGGAAAGTGCACAGCTATCTCTGTTCTTAAAAGGTGTTCCGGGCAGTAAAATTCTACTGGAGCTAGACCGGCAAGGAGTACTTTTGAAAAAGGAGGTAACGCTGAGTAAGATTGTTGTAAATGCCGTGCCATTTGCGGAAATGATTGATGAGGAAACAGGTTATATTGTGCTCACTCAATTTAATGATAAGGCGTCTTTACAAGTAAAAAAGGCGTACAAAAAGTTGAAAAAGGAGGGCATGACAAAACTAATTTTTGATTTGCGTGATAACCCTGGAGGTTCATTATTAGAGTCGATTCGGATTTCTAATTTCTTTTTGCCGAAAGGAAAAAAAATAGTGAGTACAAAGGCAAAAATTAAAAAATGGAGCAACCTTTACAAAAGTAAAAACACCCCTTTAGATCTAGAAATTCCAATAGTAGTTTTAATCAATGAGCGCTCTGCTTCGGCATCTGAAATTGTTGCTGGTGCTCTGCAAGATTATGATCGGGCTGTAATTATGGGAAAACGCTCTTTTGGAAAAGGCTTGGTGCAGCGCTATAGAGAACTTACTTATGGAACGCAGTTAAAGCTCACGATTTCGAAATATTACACGCCAAGTGGACGTTGTATACAGGAGTTAGATTATGAGAATAGGAATGTTAGAACAGGAGAAGTTCCTAAGTTTTCTGATACAGGAATCCATGCCTTTAAAACAGAAAACGGCAGGACTGTTTATGACGGTGGAGGTATTATGCCAGACATAGAGACAAAAACATCAGTGGCGAATGCAAGCACTAGTGCCCTGTTAAAAACAAAAGCTATTTTTAATTTCGCAACCCATTATTTTTATGAAAACCTAACAACGAGCAGTCTTGTAGATTTTAATTTTAAAAATTTGAATTTTTACAAGTTTACGAACTATTTAAAAAGAGATACTACTTTTGTAACAGTGCAGGAATCTTTATTTGAAAAAGCTTTTTCAACTTCTAAAATTGCCGATATCTTAAAAGCATATCCTAAAATAAAAGAGCATTTATGTGAGGCTAAAATTATGGCAATATCAAAAAATAAAGAACTGATTTTGGTACGAATAAAGTCAGAAATTATGACGCGTTTTTTTTATTCGGAAGGGGCTTATAAGTTTCGTTTAAAAAATGATAGAATGATTTCTGATGCGTTCGCTCTACTAGAGAATAAAGATATTTATAGCAATGTTTTGTTAAAAAATTAACTTTATATTTGCGAAATAACATAGAACATGTCAGAAACTAAAAAAATAGCAAGAACAAGAGCACAAGAGTCTACAAATGCCATAGAGAAGTTATATATCTCTATGCGTCATTTATTTAGCAGAGGTTTCTATAAGCCCATGGGTATTTCAGGAGAAACACTGCGAAAATCTCTTTTGTTGCTAAGACCAGAAATTTATGGTTCTATTGCAGAAGAAAGAATAGAGTTAAGCGGATTAACCTATGTAATTGAGAGGCTTCCGGAAGGAATTGAAGAATGTCAATTTATAAATTTAACTGCAGATGAAGGGTATAAAAATTCTCACTTCAAATCTATCATTCCACCAAAAAGGAGGAGAAATTGTTACCGGATAGACAAAGATCAAATGAATATTGAGATTACCAGAGGAAGGTCTGAAATTTACGATATTCTCACCCATCTTACGTTCCTTTTTATAGAGTCCCATAAAATTCAAGAGAGAGTTACCCTCAACGATGGTGAAGATTTCACCAGAGAATGGAAACATTTAGAAGCTATTGTGCTTTTTCAAAAGAAAATTTCAGATGAAGAGCGAGAGGTCACTATTGCGCATCTTGGAAATATTTTAGGAAGAACTTTCGACGAGGTTTTAGAGGTTTACAATTCGTTCTCTTCGGATGCAAATCCAGATCGATTCTTTCAATTGGTTTATTGGCTTGGGAAATTAGCGATTAATGAAGTGTTAGAAAATCAAAAAAGAACGGTCACGTTTAGTTCTGTTTTGATAGATGAAATTGGACATCATATTTATGGAGAAATTTGGGCCAATAATATTAAAAAAGTTTTAGAAGAAAATCAGTTATTAAAAAGACCGATTCATATTATTAGTGCCAATATGCACAGTGTCTTAAACTCTATGTATGCAAAAGATGCGCTGCCAAAAGAGAATACGGGATTAAAAGGATTTGAAATTTATCAACTTTTAAGCAATTCAGATAGCAAACCTTTACAAAAAAAAGTAAAGGATTTTGCTTCTATAAATGGTCTTGTATACATAAAAGATACTTCTGGCACCAATATCAATGTGCAAGTGATAGATACTGCAAAAATAAATTTTGATGTTTCCGAGATATCAAAAAAACAAAATTTAGAGGAATATCCAGTACTTATTGTAATGGATTATGCTTTTGGAGAGCAAGCTTATGAAACAATGGACGAGTTGTTAAAGCCGTATATCTGCGAAAAAAACATAAAAACGCACTTGGACGTGAAGTCCGTTTCAATAATGGGGAAAGCCGGAATTTTAGAGGGAGGGAAGGGAGATATTATGATTCCTTCAGCTCATATCTTTGAGGGTACCGCAGATAATTACCCTTTTAAGAATGAACTGTCCAAAGAAGATTTGGAAGGTTTTGGAATTGAGGTTTTTGATGGCGCGATGATTTCTGTTTTAGGAACCTCTTTGCAAAATAAAGATTTATTGAAGTTTTTTCACGATTCCACCTGGAATGTAATTGGGTTAGAAATGGAGGGGGCACATTATCAAAAAGCAATACAAGCTGCGTCAAGAATTAGAGGAAATATTTCGGAAGATGTGCAGGTTCGATATGCGTATTACGCATCGGATAATCCTTTAGAAACTGGGGCAACTTTGGCTTCCGGTGGATTGGGCATGACTGGGGTAACCCCAACATACGCAATTACACAAAAAATATTAGCCCAGATTTTTAAGAATTAAATTATTAATAAACCGTACACATACGTGTCAATCAAGAACCAGCTAGTAAATACAGATAAGAATTACCACGATTACCATGAGGAGGTCGATGTAGGTTCTTTATTCGCAATTATAGGAAGGGTATCTCTAATTTTTTTAATTTTAAAGGGACGATACTTAAAGGGCTTTTTCATTTAATTATCAGTGTGCTTTTTTTAAAAGAGAACAGTATAAAAATTGGTTTCGCTATGTTGATAGGTTTAATTGTAGGCTTTTATAAAAGAACTTACAATTGTAACGGTAAAGAATGCAAGTGAACTTACAAATTAACACAATAAATTTGTGATTTCTGTTGACATTTTAGCGCTTTAAAATTATACTTTTAAGGATTTTAGTCTGTCTCTTATAGGTTTAAACTAGTCGCAACATAAAATACGCGTGGTTACTGAAAAAAATAATGTTTTTGATAAACTAGAGCAAGTAATTTAAGCTTCAGTTGGTTAAAATGAATATTTTATGAGCGTTTAGGATTTAAATAATAAAATTTAAATAGAATGGATATTATTCTTCGGGATAATTTAAAGCATACGAATTTTTTGCAAAGCTTCTGTGCGGGTAATGCTATAAGAGGCTAAAAAAGAATTTAAAATATATTTGCACGAATAATACATCACAACTCATTACATATGAATATTCTTATTTTAGGTGCTGGAGGTAGAGAGCATGCTTTTGCATTAAAATTGTCTGAAAGTATCAAAGTACAACAGCTTTTTGTAGCTCCTGGCAATGCGGGAACAGCAGCGATAGCAACCAATATTAATATTGATATTTCGGATTTTGAAGCAGTAAAGAATATCGTTTTAGAACATGCTATTAAAATGGTCGTGGTAGGTCCTGAGGGACCCTTAGTCGCGGGAATTCATGATTATTTTTTAGCGGATGTGGCTTTAAAAGGGGTTTCTGTGATAGGACCTAAGAAAGACGGCGCATTGTTAGAAGGCAGTAAAGATTTTTCAAAACAATTCATGCAAAAGCATGGGGTACCTACGGCACGATATCAGTCTTTTACAAAAGAAAGCTTACAAGACGGCATTGCTTTTTTAGAAACTTTAGAAGCTCCTTATGTATTAAAAGCAGATGGATTGGCTGGTGGAAAAGGAGTGTTAATTTTAAACGACTTAGCGGAAGCAAAAACCGAATTGGAAGAGATGGTTTCTCATGAGAAGTTTGGGAAGGCCTCTACAACCGTCGTTATCGAAGAGTTTTTGAAAGGTATAGAATTGTCTGTTTTTGTTTTAACAGACGGTAAAAGCTATAAAATATTGCCTTCAGCAAAAGATTATAAAAGAATTGGAGAGGGTGACCTTGGTTTAAATACAGGAGGGATGGGTGCTATTTCTCCAGTACCATTTGCAGACAGCGTTTTTTTGTCTAAAGTAGAAGAGTTGGTAGTAAAACCCACAATTAGTGGTTTACAGAAAGAGGGAATTGATTTCAGAGGGTTTCTCTTTATTGGACTAATGAATCACAATGGAAACCCGTCAGTGGTAGAGTACAATGTAAGAATGGGAGATCCTGAAACAGAGGTAGTTTTGCCAAGAATAACTTCAGATCTATTTGAATTATTTGAGGGTGTTGCGCATCAGAATTTACATGAAAAGTCTTTCGAGGTTGTAGACAAAATAGCCACCACTATAATGCTGGTTGCTGGTGGGTATCCTGGAGCTTACGAAAAAAACAAAGAAATTACAGGTTTTGAAAATATGAATGATGCCATTGTCTATCACGCTGGTACCTCAATATTCGAAGGTAAGGTAGTTACAAATGGAGGCAGGGTAATGGCAATAACCGCACTAGGAGATACGATAGAAGAGGCGTTAGAAAAAAGTTATAGAAATGTCAATAAAATTCATTTTGATCAAATGAACTACAGAAAGGATATCGGTTTTGATCTCGTATGTTAGTTATCAAATAGCGAAACGAATTTGTTTTATGTAAAGTAGTACAATTTCATGTACACTTAGGTTGCTTTTTCCATCGTAAATGAAAATTCTGATCCCTCGCCAAAAACACTCTTCAGTAAAACTTTTTGGTGATGGGCTTCTATAATATGCTTCACAATCGACAATCCTAATCCAGAACCTCCTTGTTCCCGAGACCTGCTTTGGTCTGCTCGGTAGAAGCGTTCAAACAATCTTGGGACATGCACTGGCTTAATGCCTTCTCCATTATCAATGACTCTAATTAGAATTTTCTTTGAATTGTAGTCATCTACAGCAAGGATGGTCGTTCCATTTGGTTTTCCATATTTAATTGCGTTTACCACAAGGTTGATGAGCACTTGTTCTATTTTTTCAACGTCTCCTAATACAAAAACTGGAAATTCGTAAATTCGGTCAAATTTTAAAATAATATTTCTTTTTTTTGCTTTCATTTCAAGCAAATCAATTACATTTTGAATGATTTCCAAAATGTTAGAAACCGCCATATTTAGTTTTAACCCGTCCGTTTCCAACTTGGCAATCATGTCTAAGTCTTTGGTTACTGCAACCAAGCGTTCAACTCCTTTGTTAGCGCGCTCCAAATATTTTAGTCGAATATTTTTATCATTTACAGCACCTTCAAGTAAGGTTAGTATGTAGCCCTGTACTGTAAAAAGAGGGGTTTTTAATTCGTGTGCAACATTCCCTAAAAAATCCCTTCGAAAAGAATCTCTTTCGGTCAAACTTTTTATTTCTAAGCCCTTTCCTTCTACATAGGTTTGCATGCGCTTAGAAAGCTTATCAATATCAGTGGTTACCGACTCTCTTCTGAGATCATTCACGTCTAAAATGGAGACGTCTTCATAAATTTTCTTTAATCTTCTATAAATAAAATGCTCTGCTCTGTATTGTATGACGGTGAATGAAATTATAAAGAGGACTAAGACACAAATCAATACAGGACCGGTTCCCAAGTCTTTAGCAATAAAAATGTAGGATATGGTTGCGATTACAACCGCTAAAAGTGTTAAATAAATAGCGGACCAAAGAGCATATGAATAAGTTTTTTTAATTTTCATTAAGAGCGTCTTATTTATCTGCTTCTAGCAATACAAACTTATATCCCACTCCTTTGACTGTTTTGAAGTGATCATCTCCAATTTTTTCACGCAATTTTCGGATATGGACATCAATGGTTCTGCCGCCAACGACCACTTCATTTCCCCAGACAGTGTCTAAGATAACTTCTCTTTTAAATACTTTTCCTGGCTTTGAAGTTAACAGGGAGAAGAGTTCAAATTCTTTTCTTGGTAATGAAATTCTTTTCCCTGCCTTGAAAACAACATATTCTTCTCTATCGATTACAATATCACCAATGGTAACGGTTTCTTCATTTTGCTTTTCAGATTTCAATCTTCGGAGCAAAGACTTTACTTTGCTAACCAAAACTTTTGGCTTTATAGGTTTTGTAATGTAATCATCAGCGCCAGCTTCAAAACCAGCTACTTGCGAGTAGTCTTCTCCTCTTGCTGTTAAAAAAGCAATAAGCACATTTTCTAAAGAGCTTATTTTTCTAATTTTTTCACAAGCTTCAATTCCATCCATTTCTGGCATCATAATATCCAGTAAAATTAAATGAGGGATGTTTTTTTTAGCAGATTTTATGGCTTCTTGGCCATTGGTAGCCGTGAAAATTTGGTATCCTTCATTTCTAAGATTGTATCCAACAATTTCTATGATATCTGGTTCGTCATCTACCAATAGAATTTTAATCTCGCTTTTATTCATGAAACTAGGTTAAATTTTAAAGTAAAAATAGCAATTTAAACTGAAAGAGATAATGGAATGATACACAGATTTATTTAGTTTACAATTGTTTAATGATTCGGTAACAAATTGCGAAAATGTAAAAATTCTAAAATTAAAGCTCTAAAAAGAGTCAAAAGAGTTGAAAACGAATTTTAAAACATATTTTTTTACTTTAATTCTCTTGTGCTCTTTACAAAAGAAAAGCTCTGGTCATCCTTAAAGTTGCCTTTTAAAATTTATTAGATTTTGTTAACCATACTTATAGTTTAGTTCGTTAAATTTTTCGATCTAACATTTTAAAAACAGCCCTTTTTTATTGAATAGCGATAGAATTTTAGTTTAGCTTCTGAAAGTTTTAAGAAGTACTGATGCAATTATAAAAAAGATGGTAATTCTCAGTTTTTACTATTTTTTTATCCTAATCATAGATTAATGGGTATTGAATTCCTAATTTTTAGATAAAAAAAGAGAGCATCGGTAGTTGAGTTATCAGGAATAAAAATAATGTCAGTAGGTTTCTAAGAAGAACAATTAGAAAGGCGCACGGTGGCAATCCGTTCAGAAAAGTAGAGATTAAAAAACCGAAGGATTAAAGGGTGAAATTCATTTTTATACTTTTTAGAAGCACTGCATTTATTTCAGAGGTTTTTATTTTACTATCTTACCTTGAGAAAAAGAAAAATATACTGCTATGAATTTATCTGTCAATCTAAAAGATGTGCTTTTTTTGGATATTGAAACCGTTCCTCAAAAAGAAAAGTGGCAACAACTCTCTAAGGAGACACAAGCTCTTTATGAAAAGAAAACAAGGTATCAGCGAAAAGAAGAATTCACTGCTGAAGCTTTCTATGGTCGCGCGGGGATTTGGGCGGAGTTTGGGAAAATAGTTTGTATTTCGGTAGGCTACTTTATTACATCTTTAGAGCGAAAACAATTCCGATTGACTTCTTTTTATGGCGACGATGAACACGCTATTTTAACTGACTTTAAGGCTTTACTAGTGAGTCATTTTGCAGAAAAAAGTAAACTTCTATGCGCGCACAACGGCAAGGAGTTTGATTTTCCTTTTATCGCAAGAAGAATGATTGTGCACCAGATAGCACTTCCAGAGAAATTAAATTTATTTGGCAAGAAACCTTGGGAAGTGAAGCATTTAGATACTTTAGAATTGTGGAAATTTGGGGACTATAAACAGTACACTTCTTTAAAATTATTAACTTCTATTTTAGGCATTCCATCGCCAAAAGAGGATATCGATGGTAGCGAAGTTGCAGAGGTATACTATCGAGAAAAAAATATGGATAGAATTGTAGACTATTGCGAAAAAGATACGCTTGCGGTTGCACAAGTTTTATTAAGATTCAACAACCAAGACTTGTTAAAGGATTCCGCAATTCTTAGGGCGTAAGATGCCATAAGCAATTGCGGTGTCCTGCTTCATTGGTGATTACTGGATTAGTCTTCTAACTTCATCGAAAGTTCTAACCAGCGTTCTTCTTTTTGTGCAAGTTGCTCAACTGTTTCTTGAAGTTCTTCAGATTTTGCAGCAATAGCATCGGTTTCAATAGCAACGTCTAGAAATTGCTTTTCGATGTTCGCTTTCTTTTTTTGAAGTCTTTCAATATCTCCTTCTAACGTGCCAAACTCTCTCTTTTCTTGAAAACTCAATGCATTTTTATTTTCTTTTTTTTCGACTTTTTTTTCTGCTGGCTTCTCTGCAATTTCTTTTGGAGCAGAACCATCATAGGCCCTGAAATCGGAGTAATTACCTGGGAAATTTTCTACAACTCCCTCTCCTCTGAAAACAAAAAGAGCATCTACAATTTTATCCATAAAATACCGGTCGTGAGATACCACAAGTAAATTTCCAGGGTAGTCTAATAAGAAGTTTTCCAAAATATTTAGAGTTACGACATCTAAATCGTTCGTGGGCTCATCTAGAATTAAAAAATTGGGATTCTGAATTAACACCGCACATAAATACAGTCGTTTTTGCTCACCACCCGAAAGTTTTTCTACAAAGTCGTACTGTTTCTTTTTGTCGAATAAAAAACGTTCTAATAGTTGAGAAGCAGATATCTTTCTTCCTTTAGAAAGTGGGATAAATTCTCCAAATTCTTTTACAACTTCAATTACTTTTTGTCCCGGTTTTATAGTAATTCCCGCTTGCGTGTAGTAACCGTATTTCACAGTTTCACCTAAAACTACTTTTCCACTATCTAATTCTGCTTTTTCTGTTATTATATTTAGGAAAGAGGATTTTCCGGTTCCATTTTTACCAATGATTCCAATTCTTTCTCCGCGTTTAAAAATATAATCAAATCCATCAAGAATTTTTTTATCTCCAAAAGACTTGTATACTTTATGAAGTTCTAAGACTTTACTTCCTAGACGTTCCATATTAATTTCTAATTGCACCTGATGATCTGTTCTTCGTTGGTGTGCACTTTCTTTGATTTGATTGAAATCATCTGTCCGAGACTTGGATTTTGTCGTTCTCGCTTTTGGTTGCTTTCGCATCCATTCCAGTTCCTTTTTGAACAAACTCTTCGCTTTTCCTAAGTTGGTTGCTTCTAGTGCCAAGCGCTCCTCTTTATTTTGTAGATAATAGGAGTAATTTCCTTTGTATTTGTAAATTTTTCCTTCGTCTAATTCTAAGATTTCATTGCAAACGCGTTCTAAGAAATACCGATCATGCGTTACCATAAAAAGGGTTATTTTTTCTTTTGCAAAGAAGGCTTCCAACCACTCAATCATTTCCAAATCCAAATGATTGGTAGGTTCATCTAAAATTAATAAATCGGGTTTATTTATAAGAACAATGGCCAGAGAAAGACGTTTTCTTTGTCCACCGGAAAGCGCACTTACTTTTAAAGTGAGGTCTTCTAATTTTAACTTGGATAGTATTTGGCGGTATTGTGTTTCAAAATCCCAAGCGTTGTGTTGGTCCATTAAGTCAAATGCAGCTTGATAGGCGTCACCATCATCAAGGTTTTTGAGGGCTTTTTCGTATTGATTTACAATTGAGAGAATTTTATTGTCAGTAGCAAAAATAGTTTCTTCAATGGTTAAATTTGGATTGATGTCGTCTTTTTGAGCTAAATAGGCAATAGAAATACCTTTCCTACTGACTACTTGTCCAGTATCAGGAACATCTAAGTTTGCTATAATATTTAAAATAGATGTTTTTCCACTTCCGTTTTTTGCGATGAACGCCACCTTTTGATCCTTGTTAATTCCGAAAGAGATGTCTTCAAATAAAACCCGCTCTCCGTAGGCTTTAGATATATTTTCTATTGATAAATAATTCACTATTTGTATTTTTTTACAAAGAAACAAAAAACCCAAACAAAGGCTTGGGTTTTTAGATCATTTAATTTAGAAAGATCGCATTGGGGTACGAACTAAAATTTTTTAATGTTGACGAAGATAGGTCTAAATAAGGAGCCATTCAATCCCTGAAACCAGTGTATTTTTGATACTACTGAATGCAGTATTTATTTTATGAAAAATGATTATAAACCTTTATTTAGCTGCGATTATTTTGTGGAAATAAAATTTCAAATACTGCGTTAAGAGCCTTAATTCCGCGGATGTTTTTAGCTACTTCAAATATTTTAAAGTCTTTTTAATAATAGTATCTTGCACCATTAATACTGAAAAAGAGCATATGAAAATAATTGTACCTATGGCAGGAATAGGTTCTCGTTTGAGACCCCATACCTTAACCGTCCCAAAGCCATTAACAGTAATTGCAGGAAAACCAATTGTTCAAAGATTAGTAGAAGATATTGCTGCTGTTATTGACGAAAAGATAGATGAAATAGCCTTTATTATAGGTCCTGCCAAAAAAGGATTTCCTGCAGATACATCGGCACGTTTATTGCAAATCGCAGATGAATTAGGTGCAAAGGGAACGGTATATATCCAAGACGAAGCGTTAGGCACAGCGCATGCACTTTATTGTGCAAAAGACTCCTTAAGTGGTCCTTGTGTTGTGGCGTATGCCGACACTTTGTTTAAAGCAGATTTCAAGTTAGATACGAAGGCAGACGGAGCTATTTGGGTAAAAAAAGTAGCAGATCCTAGTGCTTTCGGTGTTGTAAAGTTGGAAAACGGTGTTATCAAAGACTTTATAGAAAAACCAAAAGATTTTGTTTCAGATTTGGCAATTATAGGCATCTACTATTTTAAAGATGGAGATAAGGTTCGAGATGAAATTCAATATTTAATCGACAATAATTTACGAGAGAACAATGAATACCAGTTAACCAATGTTCTCGAAACCTTAAAAAGAGACGGTGCGAAGTTTGTCCCCGGAACAGTGGCTACTTGGATGGATTGTGGGAAGAAAGACCCAACAGTAGATACCAATAAGCAGGTTTTAGAATTTGAATTTAAAGCGGGAAACAACTTGGTATCTGCAGATGTTGTTCTTGAGAATTCAGAGATTATACAACCTTGTTATGTTGGAAAAAACGTTTTGCTAAAAAACGCAAAAATTGGACCTTATGTTTCTATCGGTGAAAATAGCGTTGTAGAAAATACTACCATTATAAATTCTTTAATACAAACCAATGTGGTGATTTCCAATGCAAAATTAGACAATGCGATGATTGGAAATCATGTAAAATACGATGGTAATTTTACGTCTGTTAGTATTGGGGATTATACAGAGTTAACTTCATAATCTTGAGCAGAAAAAAAAAAGAGTGTAGAATACAGCGGGGATTGGTTTATTTTAAGAGACCTTTTTTTTCTGTGCTCTTTTTTTTGATCTCTTTGCAAGGATTTTGCCAAGATAGTATTCCAATGGTATTTGATTTAACAGAAGAAATGGAGTTGGATTTCCAACACTTTTTCTTTAAAGCACTTTCTGAAAAGGCAATTGGAAATCATCAGAAAGCATTAGAGAATTTAGAAAGTTGCAATCAAATAAGTCCGAATGATGTCGCTGTTTTTTTTGAATTTTCTAAAAATTATTTGGCATTAGACGACATTCTTTTGTCAAAAGAATACATTGAGCGAGCGCTCCAAAAGGATGCTACAAATAGTTGGATGCAAACGCATTTAGCAAATATTTTAAGAATAGAAAAGCAGCATTCAGGCGTTGTAAATAATCCGCAAAAAGGAAGTGTTGCAGATGTAAAGGAGCGCTTAGAAGTAGTAGGGAATGCAAACACGAATAAAACTGAAGCGACAGCAGATGTTTTTAAGGCCTTTGAAACAACGCGATCATACGCAGCTTTAAAAAAGGTGCTGAAACGCGTTCAGGAAAATACTGCAGAGCTTTTAAAGTATGGGGCAGAAGGAGTTTTATTGTTTCCTGCGCAACCTTTTGTGTATTTAATGTATGGGAAGGCACTCAACTTAAACAAAGAACACAAGAAAGCTACAACGACGTTAAAGGACGGTTTAGATTTTGTTTACGAAGCATCTGACGAGAGAGCTTTTTATGCTGAACTTGCGATTTCTTACCAAGGTTTAGGGGATGATATAGCAGCAGAAAAATACAGACAGAAGTCTAAAAAAATTAAAAATTAAAATGCGAACTTTAAAATATTTATTGCTGGTAAGTCTGTTTTTTACCTCTTGTAAAATAAAAAAACAGGTCACAGACATTGCAGCATCCGCAAAAGAAATATCCGCTAAAAGGATCGTGAAAAAACACCTTGCAGCGGACTTTACCAAAAATACTTTGGAGGCTAAATTTAAAGTAAATTACAAAGACAGAAATATGAAACAAAGTATTTCTGTAGATCTAAAAATTAAAAAGGATGAGATAATTTGGCTGAAAGGAACAAAATTTATCAATATTTTTAAAGCAAAAATAACTCCAGATAAAGTACGCTTCTATTCTCCTTTAGAAAAGACCTATTTTGAGGGGGATTTTTCGATGTTAAAAAAAATATTGGGAACAGAAATAAATTTCCAACAACTGCAAAATTTATTTTTAGGGCAGGCAATGGTAGCTCTTAAGAAAGAAAAATATGAAGTTGCGTTTGTGGAGAGTAACTACGTTTTGTCTCCACAGACTCCCTCTAATTTATTTGAAATTCTTTTTGCGGTGAACGCAGAAAATTTTAAATTAGCCTATCAATCTATAATAGATGCAAACAAATTACAGCGCTTAGAAATAAACTATCCTTCCTATAAAAAGGTTGCAAAGGAAATGTTTCCGCAAGAAATAAAGATTTATATAAAACGAGGAATAGAGCAAACAACTATAGATTTTACGCTAAAAACAATTGAGATCAACACGAAAATAAATACTTCTTTTTCTATTCCTAAAGGATATAAACGCATTTACAGGTAGTGATAAAAATACGATTTTACATAGCATTTTTCATCTTCTTTTTCAGTGGTTTGTCTTCTTTTAGTCAAACAAAAAGACAATTAGAACAGCAGCGAAAAGAACTGAAAAAAGAAATTTCGCAGGTAAATTCTTTGCTTTTTAACGAGCAAAAGAAAGAAAAGAATGTGCTGGAAGATTTAAAAGACCTCAACCAAAAGATAGCTGTGCGATTGAAGTTGATTACAGTTATGAATGCAGAAGGAAACCTTTTGACGAAAGTAATTGGCAAAAACAAAAAGAAAATTGCAAAGTTAGAAAAAGAACTTGCAGCTTTAAAGGCAGACTACGCAGGTATGATTTTAAAATCGTACAAAAGTAAATCTCAGCAGAGTAGAATGATGTTTATTTTATCATCTCAAAATTTTCAGCAAGCCTATAAACGTTTGGAATATATGAAACAATATACCTCCTTTAGAAAAAAACAAGGAGTTGCAATTGGAGTTCAAACAGATGTGGTGAAGAAAATGAATGATTCTTTACTTGTTCAAAAGCAATTAAAAAATACCTTAATGCTTTTTGAAAAAGATCAAAAAGAAATGATTGAGTTGGATAAAAAGGACAAAGAAAAATTAATTGCCACGATAAAAAATAAAGAAAGTAAGTATCGAAAAGAAATACAGAACAAAATTAAAGCTGAAAAGAGAGTTGCGGAGAAAATAGAAAACATTATCCGTGACGAAATTGCGAAAGCGAATAGAATAGCGCGAAATAAAGTTAAAAATAGTGGCCAAAGTGTGAGTAAAAATGAATTTGTTTTAAGTCCTGAGGCGAAAGCATTGGCAGTAAAATTCGAGTTGAATAAAGGAAAGTTGCCTTGGCCCATCGAAGAAGGATTGATTACAAGACGTTTTGGAATACAGCCGCACCCTACATTTCCTGGAATTTCAATTAACAGTACAGGCTTGCATATGGTTACTCGAAGAGGTAAAAGTGCAGCAGCTATTTTTGACGGAAAAATATTGAACATACAAGTATCACCAGAGGGTAGAAAAAATGTGCTAATTCAACACGGAAACTATATTACCTCTTATAATAATTTAGATAAATTGTATGTAAGAACTGGCGATGTTGTAAAAACAGGAGAAAAGATAGGGCAGATATTTACAGACAAAGTTTCGGGAAAAACCACTCTAATTTTTGTTCTGTATAAGAATACGACGAAATTGAACCCTGCTAGTTGGATTTTAACAAGATAATTAAAGCCACTTTATTTTAGTGTGTACCTGATGTTATTTTGAAGGATAGTTCAATTAGGCAATGTAATTAAATTAATATCAGCTGTTTTTAGGCAGTGAAAAAAACGCTAATATTTTTAATCGCTCTAGTAATACTGCGGGGGTTGTCCTTTTATAAAAACGTAATTGCTTCTATGATTTTTATAGGGTAAGTTGATAAATAAGACAATGGCTGTCGTTATACTTGAGAGAACAGATCATTGTGCAAAAAAAAGCGATGCCTAGTATTGTCAATTACTAAGCACTATAAATTAATAATTGTTCTTCAACCACTCCCCAAATAAGTGCGATTACAACTAGTACCGTAATATAGACAAAAACACTAATTATTTTATTTGTCACCAGAATTATAAGAACTCGAAACTTAAATTTTTTTTAATTTTGCAAAGTGATTTTGTAATCACAAATCGAATTTAAAAATAAAACAAAAAGAAAATTAAAGGTGTAAGGAGCTTCTAGTGATTTAAAAATTCTACTTTTTTTATTTTTAATTAAATAATGCTTTTAGTTCAGTAGCTTCATTTGGTTTTAATTTACCAGCCAAAACCAAACTTAGTTGCTTTCTTCTTAAAGCTCCTTCAAACCGCTCTTTTTCTAGAGGTGTTTCTGGTATTAATTCTGGAATTTTCACAGGTTTGCCAGTTTCATCTACGGCAACAAATGTATAAATACCCTCATTTACTTTTGTTCGGTGTCTCGATTGTCTGTCTTCAATCCAAACATCTACATAGATTTCCATAGAGGAGTTAAAGGCTCTAGAAACTTTTGCCTCCACGGTAACAACACTACCAACGGGCACGGATTTATTAAATGCAACATGATTTACAGAAGCGGTTACCACGATTCTTCGAGAGTGCCTTCTAGCAGCAATACTGCAAGCTCTATCCATTCTAGCTAATAATTCTCCTCCAAAAAGATTGTCTAAGTAGTTGGTTTCTCCAGGTAAAACCAAATCTGTTAATATGGTTAAAGATGCTGTGGATGTTTTCGCTTCCATTAAAAAGTAATTTTTTTGCAAAGGTAAACAATCATGTATCCATAAATACTGCTGAGAACAGAAAGGTGAAATTATTTATTGGTTTGAACCAAGAGCCAAGCCTCTTTTGATACGGTTTGTCTAATTTTGTTTAAATGATTGATCGCATCATTTTTTTCTGCAAAGCTATCAAAGCTAACTTGCGTTAAGCCCCACTTATTCAGACCAATAATTTTAGAATTAAATCCATCTGCAATTAACTGCTTTACCTTTCGGTCCGCATTTTTTGCAAATTGGAAAGCACCAGCAATTACGTGGTACTGTTTTGAAACCTCTCTGACTACATTTAATTTTAAAGTGGGTAGTGGATTGGAAATTACGAAGGTAGCAGATTGTATCTTTTTTTCTAATGCTTTTTGTTGGCTTGCAAGCATTTCTTTTTGTTCATTTTGCTCATAACTTGAGTAGCCAGCAAAACTTAAGGTTAATAAAATTGCAGCGGTTGCGGCATATTTTATAAAAGTAGGAATTACTTCTCTAGAAGCTGTTTTAACGATCGGTATTGGGTTGTTTATACTAGTCTTGGGGTTATTCATAACCGGACTTACAACAGCACTTAGACCAAAAGAGGTGGTCAGGAAATTGATCTCTTTTTTTGGTTCAAAGACTATTTGTTGTTGTGTATTTAAAGAAAGAACACCCAACTTATCTAGGGATAGTTCGCTTGTTTTTAATTGATCTTGCCATTTTCCAACAATCAAAGAAATGGCATTAGAAGCTTGTTCAAAAGACAGGTGTTCAACAGAGGTCACATAGTTCGCTAACAAACCATCATTGTGTTTTAAATGACCGTTAAAAGCAATCTGTTTTGTTGGCGGATAAAATGTTTGCGCAGCATTATTTAGTTTTGCACCAACTTGATGGGTTACAAATCCCCCAAAATTCGGGACTATTACGCAATCGTATCTGTATAATAAATCGTTGATGTGCTTGGCTAAATTCATAGTTTCAAATATATAATTTTTAAGACCTCTTTCAAGAAGCTTCAATAATAATTATTAACAAATTTTTTATATATTAGGTATCAAATTGTTCTGTGTTGAATGAAGAAAAAATCCTTGCTATTTTAAGATTGCAAAAGTGTAAAGCTGTCGGCGATATTCTGGCGAAGAAGCTCATTGTTCATGTGGGTGATGTGGTGCAGATATTTAGAGAAAAAACAAGTCATTTGTCAAAAATAAATGGCATTGGTAAGCATGTTTTAAAACATCTTTTTACCAAAGAGAATATTACGCTCGCACAGCAAGAATTAAGGTACATACAGGACAATGCAATCTCATATTCTTATTTTTTGGAAGACAAGTATCCTCAGAATTTACAACATTGTGTAGACAGCCCTATTTTGTTATTTGAAGACGGCGCAATTGATTTTTCTAATAAGAAAATTATCTCTATCGTAGGCACGCGAAACATGAGTTCTTATGGGCGTGATTTTTGTACAAAGTTGATTACAGATTTAGCGCCACACAATCCAATTATAGTGAGTGGTTTTGCTTATGGAGTCGATATTTGTGCGCACAAAGTGGCAGTGCAAAACAATTTACAAACCATTGCAGTTTTAGCGCACGGGTTTGAGCAAATCTATCCGAAAGTACACAAGAAATACATGCAGCAAGTAAATGAAAATGGAGGGTTTTTAACTGAATTTTGGCACAATGAAATGCCCTTAAGAGAAAATTTTTTAAAGAGAAACAGAATTGTTGCAGGCATTTCTAATGCGACCATTATAATTGAGTCGGCCGAAAAGGGAGGTTCTTTGGTAACTGCAGATATTGCAAATTCTTATGATAAAGATGTGTTTGCCGTTCCGGGAAGAACAACAGATTTATACAGTAAAGGCTGTAATAACTTGATTAAAAACAACAGTGCATTTCTTTTAAATTCTGCCAAAGAAATTGTCAATATGTTGAATTGGGACTTAAAAGCGACCCCAAAAATTATACAAAAACAGTTGTTTTTAGATTTAAATGAAAATGAGCAAAAAATTCATGATTTTTTGCATGACAAGGGGAAACAAATACTGGATGTAATTTCTTTAGAATGCAATATCCCCATGTATAAGTTGGCGTCAATTTTATTACAGATGGAGCTAAAAGGGGTCTCAAAACCTTTGCCTGGAAAGATGTTTGAATTGATATAAAATACTTATTTTTGAGGAAATCACACGAAAAGATGGCGGTAGAGAAAAAATTGATGTCCAAAAAGAAGCCTACATTTCCCGTAAACGAAATGTTAAATGCTTATCTGAAAAATTACAATAGAAATACTAAGATCTCTATTTTCTATGATGATTTGTTGCGATTTCAAGGTTCTGTTGTAGTGTATGACAAGGATGATGAAGATACCCTTTGGGTGCGCACGTATTATTCTGAGTTTGATAGAGAAGAGATCGACAGAAGTTTAAAAAAAGTATATACAATATTGCATTCGGATGGTAATGATAGTACCATTCCCTTTCTAAATGTAGATGCTATTGACTATTGCACCTTTGGAAATTCCAAACCTTTTAGAATAAAAATTAGAAATATTTTAAATGATAATTTCACCTATTTCTACGTGAAGAAAGCAGATGCTTCTCGTATTTATGGTTTGGAGTTGGAGCATATTTTATCTCCGCACAACATGAATTTTTTGGTGCATAAAGATACCTTAATAGAAGAGCACATTGCCGGAATTCCTGGAGACGATTTTATCAGAGATATCCTTCCAAATTGCACTGAATTAGAAAAATCACAGATAGCCAAAGAGTTTGTAAAGTTTAAAGAACGATGTCTGATTCGTTTGTTGGGAGACATGCGTTCTTATAATTATGTCATTACACCAACACACGATTTTGATCATATTATTTATAAAATTAGGGCCATTGACTTTGATCAGCAATCTTTTGAAGGAAACTTAAAGGTGTACAACCTACAGTTTATGAAAGAGAATTTTAAAATGATAGAGATGGTTGGCAAGAAACTACAAAACGATTCTATTTTGCAGTATAAAATAGAAGAGCGCTCTTTCATGGCAAAAAGAATGTTAAATACGCCAAGACGAAGTGCACGTTTGATTAAATGTATGAAAGCAGATACGATCTCTTTTCCGGAAAATGTCGCGTTGCTAAAGAAGCAACTCATCAAATATGTGGGAGATGTGAAATTTAGAGAGTGTAATAATATGGGAGAGATTTTAGAGACGATCTTAGCTTTTGTAAAACGTAATTACATAGATATTAGTAATAATGAATTGTTTTAGCACTCCTCAGTTTATGTTGATGAGATGGCTTAATTATGATTGCTAACATCTTTTAAGAAGGGCTGCTTTTTTTACTTCGGATACTTTCTATAACAACCGTTAATATAATTAATCCGCCACCAATATAGGTTTTAAGGCTCGGTATTTCGTTGACGAGAAAATAGGCAATGCAGATTCCGAAAACAGGTTGTAAGCTGCTAATAATACTAGTGGTGGTTGCAGAAAAGAACTTCAAAGAGTGCAGCATCAAGCTGTGTCCAATGGCTGTGGTAAGAAGAGCGAGCAAAATCAAATACGCAAATTGACTTTTTAAGCCCGATAGGTCCATAAAAAATAAGGTTGGAAGCAGTAAAACTGTGATGATTATTGTCTGGTACAGCATTAATGTGGTGCCATTATACCTAGCAACGTATTGCTTTAAAATTAGAATTCGTATCGCATAACAAAATGCAGAAAAAACTCCGAAAAGAATTCCTTTGGCTTGTGCACTTTCAATATTAAATTCTGGAGTTAAAACATACAACCCTGCTAAAACCATGAGCCCTAACAGAATGTATATTGGACTAAATTTCACTTTTAAAAATAGGGGTTCTAGCAGTGCTACCATAATGGGAAAAGTGTATAAAGATAAAACGCCTAAAGCTACATTAGAGAGTTTTAAAGCATAAAAATAGGTGATCCAATGCACCGTCATTAAAACACCACTAATAAAAAAAGGTTTGTAGTCTTTGGTTGATTTTATCGAAAAATCTATTTTTTTGAATTTCCCGTAGACAAATAAAAAGACCATTGCTAAAGAAGCTCTAAACCAAATAATGACTTCTACAGGCATTGCGATGTATTTACCTAAAACACCAGAGGTGCTTATAAAAAGAGTTGCTAAAAGGAGTAGCAATAAATTTTTGATAGGACCTTTATTCATTAAATTTTCTTTAGAATATTCAAGGCTGTTTTTACCGCGTCTACGCGAATGAAAGTGACGAGTAAACGCAAACCATTTTTGGTTTCTTTTTCTTTCATAACACAACTCTTGCTATTTTGTTGCACATACTTTAGCATGTTAGAAAACGCTGTAGTTTGGTAAAAATCACTCTGTTGGTTTGCAACAAAATAACCAATCATTCTTTTTTGCTTCAGAATAATCTTGTCCAATCCCAACGTTTTAGCCAGCCATTTTATTCGTATCGAGTCTAAAAGATCTAAAACTTCATTTGGGATTTCTCCAAAGCGGTCAACAATTTCAGTTTCAAATACTTGAATTTCTTCTTCATTTTTTAAGTCAGAGAGTTTGTTGTATAAACTGAGTCTTTCCGTTACTGAATTTACATAATTATCGGGAAACAAAATTTCAAAGTCAGTATCTATTTGCACTTCTTTTACAAACTCTTTGGGCTTTGTTTCATCTGTTGGATATAAGTCTTTGAACTCATTTTCTTTCAATTCTTCAATTGCCTCTTGTAAGATTTTTTGGTAGGTGTCAAATCCAATATCATTGATAAATCCACTTTGTTCTCCTCCTAACAAATCTCCTGCACCTCGAATTTCTAAATCTTTCATAGCAATATTAATTCCACTTCCTAAATCAGAAAATAAAACTAAGGCCTCTATGCGTTTTCGAGCATCGTCAGTCATTACATGGTAGGGAGGTGTTATGAAATAACAGAATGCTTTTTTATTTGAGCGACCAACTCTACCACGCATTTGATGCAAGTCTGAAAGTCCAAAATTATTGGCATTATTGATAAAAATAGTATTTGCATTTGGTACATCTAAACCGCTTTCTATAATGGTTGTAGAGACTAAAACATCAAATTCATTGTTCATGAAACTAAGCATTAGTCCCTCCAATTTTTTACCTTCCATTTGTCCGTGTCCAATACCAATTTTTGCCGAGGGAACGAGCCTTTGGAGTAAGCCAGCAACTTCTTTTATATTTTCAATTCTATTGTGAATAAAGAAAATCTGTCCACCTCTAGAAATCTCGTAAGAAATCGCATCGCGAATGGTTTCCTCAGAAAACCGAATGACATTTGTGTCTATGGGATGTCTGTTCGGGGGTGCTGTTTTAATAATCGATAAATCTCTTGCTGCCATTAAGCTGAATTGCAAGGTTCTTGGGATGGGTGTAGCGGTAAGGGTCAAAGTATCAATATTTTCCTTTAAAGTTTTCAGTTTGTCCTTTACAGCAACCCCAAATTTCTGTTCTTCATCAATAATTAACAGGCCTAAATTTTTAAATTTTATGCGTTGGTTTGTAAGCTGGTGAGTACCAATAATAATATCTACAGAACCATTATTTACACCTTCTATTGCGGCCGTTTTTTCTTTTGCAGTTCGAAACCTATTTAAGTAATCAATTTTTAAGGGAAAATCTTTAAGACGTTCTGTAAAAGTCTTGTAATGTTGAAAAGCAAGAATTGTTGTAGGTACTAAAATAGCGACTTGCTTGCCATTGTCTACTGCTTTGAAAGCAGCCCTAATAGCTACTTCTGTTTTTCCAAAACCAACATCTCCACAGACTAAGCGATCCATAGGTTGCGCTTTTTCCATGTCCTTTTTTACATCTTGTGTGGCGGTAAATTGATCTGGAGTATCTTCATAGATAAAACTTCCTTCTAACTCGTGTTGAATGTGGGAGTCTGGACCAAATGAAAACCCTTTTTCAAGCTTTCTTTTTGCGTACAATTGAATTAAATTAAAAGCGATATGTTTAACTCGTGCCTTTGTTTTTTGTTTGATTTTCTTCCAAGCACCAGAACCTAATTTGTAGATTTTTGGAGCTTTCCCGTCTTTACCACTGAATTTAGAAATTTTGTGGAGCGAATGAATACTCACATATAGAATATCTCGTTCGCCATACACTAATTTAATAGCTTCTTGTTTATTTCCTTGAACATCAATTTTTTGTAAGCCTCCAAATTTTCCAATTCCGTGGTCCATATGGGTTACATAATCTCCAATTTCAAGTTTGTTCAACTCTAGGATGGTTATGGCTTGTTTTTTTGCATATCCATTTTTCAGTCTGAACTTGTGATAGCGTTCAAATATTTGGTGATCTGTATAACAAACCAGTCTGTTGTCTACATCTATAAAACCCTGATATAATGGAAAGACAACGGTTTCATAGTGTACTTCTTGTTCCGAATCGTCAAAAATATCCTGAAAGCGTTTTGCTTGTTGCTCATTTGCACAGAAAATATAATTTTTAAATCCTCCTTTGTGGTATTCTGTTAAGTTGTCAATTAATAAATTGAATTGTTTGTTAAAAGAGGGTTGTGGTAGGGTGTTGAATGTAATGTTTTCTTTTACAATAGCGTCAAAGGGCTTGTCTTGTTGCCCAATATCAACTAAAGAGAATTCTTGCAATTGCTTTTTTATAAAGGCGCCGTCGCAAAACAATTCACTTGGTTTGGCGTGCTTTATTTCTTTGGACAAATCGTTAAAAGCATTTTCTGATTTTAGGAAGAGGCTGTCTAAACTTCCAAATAATAATCCCGTGTTTTTTGTAAAGATGATGGTATTCGAAGAAATATATTTTAAGAAACTTTGGCGGTGTTCTTGTAGCGTTTTGTTTTCAATATTGGGGATGATGGATACTTTTTTTAATTTTTCTTTTGAGAGTTGCGTTTCTACATCAAAGGAACGAATACTTTCTATTTCATCACCAAAAAATTCAATCCTGTAGGGTTCATCATTGGAAAATGAAAATACATCTACGATTCCCCCACGAACAGAAAAGTCTCCAGGCTCAGTTACAAAATCTACGCGTTTAAATTTATATTCAAAGAGCAGTTCGTTTACAAAGTCTAAGGATAGGTTTTCGCCAACGGTGACTTTTAGTGTGTTTTTATCCAATTCTTTTTTGGTCACAACTTTTTCAAAAAGTGCATCAGGATAGGTTACGATGATAGCTGATTTTTTTTGAGAATTTATCCTATTTAGAACTTCAGAGCGCAAGAGCACATTGGCATTGTCTACTTCTTCAATTTGATAAGGTCTTCTGTAAGATCCTGGATAAAAAAGGACATTTTTTTCTCCTAAAAGTTGTTCTAAATCATTTAGATAATAGGCAGCCTCTTCTTTGTCGTTAAGGACTAAAAGATAGGGTCTTTCTGAGGTTTTGAAAGTTTCTGAAATGACAAAAGACAATGAAGATCCCACCAAATTAGTGATTTGGAAATGGTTTTTGTCTTGTTTAAAAGCCTGTATAATCTGCGAAATATTCGAAGATTGTTGGTATTGGTTTACAATATTCTGCGTACTCAACCTGTGAAGTTTTGTGCAAATGTAAGCTGTAAATTAGTAAGAACCTCTGAAGTATTTCGTTTTCTTACCTTTTTTTCTCGACCTAATGTCCTTCATAGGCTGATCAGCAAGTGAGTAGGTTGTGTTTTTATAAAAAGGAAGTTATCTATTTATAGTTTGTTAAAATAGTAGTCATTTTTTCACTGTTTAAAAAACCTACTAGTTGCAAGTCTATTTCAAATTTTGCGTTTAAAATTGTGGTGGTTGGGTAGGCAATTCTTTTTTTAATTGTTCCCAGTTCTTGAGCTAGTTCGTGAATGCCAGTATTTGTTCCAGTAGGTTTATATTGGAACGTTTTTCCTAAAAAAGGAATGGCTCTTTTTTCTTCTCCATTTAAAAGGAGAACATAAAAATTTTTATTTAAAAGTTGAATTACTTTTCTATTCTCAAAAGTAGTTTTTTTCATTCCATGGCATATTTTACACCAATCTGTGTAAAGAAGAATAAGCAGTGGTTTTGGTTTTTTTTGCTGCAAATTTTCAACTTCTTCGAAAGTGACAATATTTAAAACTTCTTTTTCCTTACTTTCTTGTCCGCAGATCGTAAAACAACCAAGGAGAAGAAAGAGAAAAAGAAGTTTTTTTGTACAATGCATAATTAGCTTCGCAATATATTAAAAAAGGGTGTAACGCACTCCTGCAAAAGCTCTAATTCCTTGGTTAGATGTGTATACATAACTCGGATCAAAAGCTCTTTCTGGGTTTAATTCTGTGTTTACGTTAATATCAAATGGATTGCCTGCGTTGTTAATACTATTGGCAGCAGGCGTAAAGTTTAGTAAATTTTTAACACCGCCGTACAGTTCCCAGCTATTTGTGAATTTCTTTGTCAACTGAATATTTTGAATGCTAAACCACGGAGAGTATTCATCTCTTGGATCATTCTCACCTAATAAAGGCAAACGCATAGGACCGTATAGATTTCCGGTATAATCAATGCTAAAATCATTACTGAACTTGTAAGATATAGACCAAACTCCGCTAAAACTTTCCGTTAGTAACTGTTTTCTTTTTACGCCGTTTTCTGTTACAGAAACCTCCATTAAAGTAGCTCCTGCATTTATTGCTAAACCATTTGTAAATAATAAATCTGCATTTAGCGAAACTCCTTGTGAAACGGAAGAACCTTCTAAATTGGCATATATAATCTTATTGGGATCGCTTTCATAGTCGGGCAAAATTCTATTGTTGAAATAGGTGTAAAAAGCACTTGCATCTAAAGTGATAAAAGAATTTTCAGTATTTATTTTTTTCACATAATTAATGTTGGTATTCCAAGAGGTTTCTGGATTTAACTCACCCTCAAACTCTACGGTTCTTGCACCAGTTAAAGCGGCGTGATCTTCTGTAAAAACATTTGCAACCCTAAATCCATTTCCAGCACTTAGTCTCACAATATTTGATTTATCTCTAGAATTCCATTTGTAATTTACTCTTGGAGAAAAGATATTCCCATGCAGGCTATTGTGATCCCATCGAACACCTAGAAGTAATTTTTTTCGATCACTCAAACTAATTTCATCCTGCGCAAAAACACCAGGTAAGTGGATTATCGAGGGATTATTTTCAATGCCATTTTCATTTAAAGTTGCAAAAGTATTATCGTCATAAAAAGTATAACGATACGCTGCACCTAGTAATAAATCATGTTTTTTACCCAATTGTTTGCTGTAAATTAACTGACCAAAACCAACTAACTGCTCTGCATCATATGAAGTTTCTCCATAATAAGAATCTTGATAATGGCCGTTTGCGCTAAATTGGAAACTTAAATTTTCTGAAGTCGGCAATTCGTAAGTTCCAAAAGTTTCCCATCTATTTGTATAGATACTTTCTCCATAAATTTGGTTGCCTCCTCTAAATTCTTTTTCCCAATCCATTTCTCCTCCCCAACGATCTTCGTATACATAACGACCAGCAATCGTAAATACTTTATTGCTTTTTCTTTCGATGTTTACTTTGTTAAAGATGGAGATTCTATTCTGTAAGGTCATATCGGTAAAATTGTCATTGTTGTTGTCAATTCTATTTTGATAATTGAAATAATTAATACCTAACAAACCTTGTACCTTATCTGATGCTTTGTAGCTCATGCTAATATCTGTGTTCACTTCTCCCCAAGAACTCGCCATAACATCTGTAGCTAAAATAGGTGCATTTGCAGCTTTTTTGGTGATAACATTTATAATACCACCCACAGCTTCAGAACCATACAGCGTAGAAGCTGGCCCTTTAACAATTTCTACTCTCTCTATAAGTGCCTGTGGAATTCCCGTTAACCCGTATACAGTAGAAAGTCCACTTACAAGTGGCATTCCGTCAATTAATACAAAGGTATAAGGTCCTTCTAAACCATTGATGTGAATATCTCCCGTATTACAAACACTACAATTCAATTGCGGACGAACACCATTTACGTTCTGTAAAGACTCAAAGATTGAAGGCGTAGGATTTTTTCTAAAAAAAGTTTCGCTATACACTTCGACAGGAACAGGGCTGTTTGTTTTCGATACGGGTCTTAAGGTTCCAGAAACTACAATTTCATCTAAAGAGTCATCTTCCATTAAAATAACATCTCTTGTTATTTTTTTATCCGCTGTAATCGAAATTTGGATCGCTTTTGTTTTGTATCCAATGCTACTAATTATTAAGGTATAGTTGTCTTTGGGTATCTTGTTTAATTCATAAAAACCGGAATCATCCGAAGAAGTACCAATTTTAGTTTTCTTTAAATACACATTTGCATACGGCAGTTCATCGCCATTTTCGGCAGTTACTTTTCCGCTAACTGTCTGGCCTGACATGCAGGTGGATATCAGTAATAAACCTATAAATATTATATTTTTCATTTTAAAATAATTTAATTTTTGGCAAATGTAACATTATTTTTAGACTTGTCTAAAAATTAATTGGAATAAAAATAAAAAGTATATCTTTGTGCCACTAAATACGTATAATGTTTACACTTTCTGAAGAGAATTATTTAAAGGCGATTTATCATTTAGAATCAGATTCGAAAAAGGGAATAAGTACAAATGCCATTGCAAAAAGCTTAGAAACAAAAGCCTCTTCAGTGACAGATATGGTTAAAAAATTGTCTGAGAAAAAAGTGGTCCTCTACAAAAAGTACCAAGGAGTAACTTTAACAGCGTTTGGGAAAAAAACGGCAGCAAATATTGTGAGAAAGCATCGGTTGTGGGAAGTTTTTTTAGTCGAGCGCTTGAATTTTTCTTGGGATGAGGTACACGAGGTTGCAGAGCAATTAGAGCATATTAAATCACCAAAATTAATCAATCAGTTAGATGCTCTTTTGGGTTTTCCTACTCATGATCCTCATGGGGATCCAATTCCTGATAAAGACGGGAATGTAAATACTCTTGATAAAATTCTTTTATCAACTTTAAATAAAAACGAAAGTGGTGTTTGTGTTGGGGTGAATGATTCTTCATCAGAATTTTTACGTTTTTTAGACAAAAAGAAAATCACGCTTGGAAAAAAAATCATTGTTCTCGAAAAAGAAGATTTTGACGACTCATTGTTTATCGAAATTGATGGAGAGAAACTATCAATTTCAAAGAAAATAGCTAGTAATTTATACATAAAGAAGTAGGTTAAATGAAGAAATATATAATTTTAGTATGCTTAATATCCATTTTTTCTTGTAAAAAAGTGGGGAAGAAGAACGGAAAGTTAAAGGTAGTGACCACCACAACAATGATTACCGATTTGGTAAAAAATATTGGTGGAGACAAAATAGACGTGCAGGGTTTGATGGGTGCTGGCGTCGATCCGCATTTGTACAAAGCAAGTGAAGGGGATGTAGGTAAATTATTTAACGCGGATGTAATTGTCTATAATGGATTGCATTTAGAGGGGAAATTAGAGGATGTATTTGAAAAAATGCGTCAACAGAATAAGAAAACCATCGCAGCTTCTGATGCTCTTGATCCCGCTATATTAATTGGCTCAGAATATTTTGCGTCTAATTACGATCCACATATTTGGTTTGACATAACTAACTGGGAACTCATTACGCAATACATTACAGATAAATTTTGTGAGTTGGATGCCGAGAATTCAGAAACATATAAAACAAATGGAGCAGACTATTTAAAAACATTAGCCTCTTTAAAATTAGCCATTACCGAACAAGTAAATTCTTTACCAGTAGCAAGGAGAATTTTAGTAACAGCGCATGATGCTTTTAATTATTTCGGAAATGAATTTCAATTTAATGTGGTGGGCTTGCAAGGACTTTCTACAGCAACAGAAGCAGGAGTAAAAGATGTACAGCGATTGGCAAGTTTTATTGAAGAAAAAAATGTGAAAGCAATTTTCATAGAAAGTTCAGTACCGAAAAGGACAGTGGAAGCTTTGCAGGAGGCCGTGAGAGCAAAAGGTAAAGAAGTCGTGATCGGCGGCACTTTATATTCGGATGCATTAGGCAGTGCAGGAACTGCTGAAGCCACTTATGTTGGAATGTACAAACACAATGTAAAAATTATTGTAAGCTCTTTAAAATAGAATAAATGGAGTCACAAAAAATAGCGATTGCTGTAGACGATTTAACGGTTGCATACAACTACAAACCCGTTTTGTGGGACATTGATCTCGCAATCCCAGAAGGTGTTTTAATGGCAATTGTAGGTCCGAATGGTGCAGGAAAATCAACTTTGATAAAATCTATTTTAGGAATTATTGAGCCCATAGCAGGAAGTGTTTCTATTTACGGAAAGCCGTATGATAAACAGCGAAAATTAGTAGGATATGTTCCACAAAAAGGAAGTGTAGATTGGGATTTTCCAACCACAGCTTTAGATGTGGTGATGATGGGAACTTACGGAAAGTTAGGTTGGATTAAAAGACCAGGTAAAAGCGAACGAAAAACAGCATTGGAGTCCTTAGAAAAAGTAGGAATGCTTTCTTTTAAAGACCGACAAATAAATCAGCTATCAGGTGGACAACAGCAGCGCGTTTTTTTGGCGAGAGCACTAGCGCAAGATGCGGATATTTATTTTATGGATGAACCTTTTCAAGGAGTAGATGCTACCACAGAAATTACCATTATTAATATTTTGAAAGAATTGCGGAAAGCAGGAAAAACAGTGGTTGTAGTCCATCACGACTTACAAACAGTGCCGGAATATTTTGATTGGGTAACATTTTTAAATGTTAAAAAGATAGCAACCGGACCTGTGAAAGAGATTTTTAATGACGATAATCTGACCAAAACATATGGCATAAATTATAAGGTAAGTGTCCAAAAATAGTTTTTAAGAGAAGTAAAAAATAAGAAACAAATGTTAGAAAGTGATTTATGAAATATGTAGGTTTTTTCACCAATTCACAAGCATAAATAGATACTTTTAAACAACGAATAGCAAACAATAAACCTCTAAAACTTAAACCATCGATTTTTCAGAATACATAAAGCTCGTTTTTACAGATTATACCCTTCGGACCATAACCTTGGGCACGGCAATATTGGGCTCAATTTGCGGGATGCTTGGTAGTTTTGCTGTACTGCGAAAACAAAGTTTATTGGGCGATGCTATTTCACACGCAGCATTGCCAGGAATTGCAATCGCTTTTCTAATTACAGGAACAAAAGAAACCAATGTATTACTAATAGGCGCTTTGGTAAGTGGCTTGTTAGGTGCATTTTGGATTCGAGGTATTACTAAAAGAACACATTTAAAATCAGATACTGCTTTGGGTTTAATTTTATCTATTTTTTTTGGGTTTGGAATGTTGTTGCTAACCTATATCCAAAAGTTGCCAAATGCAAATCAATCCGGCTTGGATAAATTTTTATTTGGACAAGCAGCGACATTATTGGCAAGAGATGTTTGGTTTATGGCGTCTGTAACCTTTGTCTGTTTGGTCGTTCTACTGTTGTTTTGGAAAGAGTTTAAAATTTTATTGTTTGATGCTGATTATGCGAAGACTTTAGGCTTTAATATTCAACTGATTGATATTTTAATCACTTCATTTATTGTCATTGCAATTGTTTTAGGTTTGCAGACAGTGGGTGTTGTATTGATGAGCGCGATGTTATTAGCACCGGCTGCAGCTGCTAGGCAATGGACCAATAGTCTAGGCATTATGGTGGTGCTAGCTGCATTTTTTGGAGCTAGTTCTGGGGTTATAGGTACAGCAATTAGTGCAAGTCAGAACAATCTATCAACAGGACCCGTTATTGTTTTAGTGGCAGCTGTTTTTGTGGGCTTCTCTTTTATTTTTTCTCCATCCAGGGGTTTGTTGTTCAGACAAATTAGATTTATCCAGAATAGAAAAGATTTAGAGTTGCATAAAACGTTGGCCTTTATGTTCGAGATCGTGAAAAGTCACGAGAATATATCGCACCCACATGCCGTAAAAATTTTAAATAATTTCCACGGGTATACGAGGAAGTCGCTTGGGAAATTAGAGCGAAAAGAATATATAAATGTATCGGGTTCTATGTGGTCTATGACCCCAAAAGGATATCATTTTGCAGCAAATTTATACAATCAACAAGGAAACGAAAATGAGTAGTGCTCAAATAGAAATACAATTAATTGCCAGTATTGTGGCAATTGCATGCGCAATTCCGGGTACCTTTTTAGTATTGAGAAAGATGGCGTTAATTAGTGATGCAATCAGCCATTCTATCCTACCGGGATTGGTGTTGGGTTTTTTTATCACACACGATTTAAATTCTCCTTTGTTAATTATTACGGCCGCTTTATCTGGGGTAGTTACCGTGGTGTTAGTAGAATTTATTCAGAAGACACAATTGGTAAAAGAAGATACTGCAATTGGTTTGGTTTTCCCCGTGCTCTTTAGCATTGGTGTTATTATGATCGCAAAAAACGCCAATGATGTACATTTAGATACAGATGCCATTTTATTGGGAGAATTGGCTTTTGCTCCTTTTGATCGGTTTTTACTCAATGGGTCTGATCTCGGGCCAAAATCTCTCTGGATCATAGGAACCATTTTACTAATAACCATAAGTTTATTATTTGCTTTTTTTAAAGAATTAAAAATTAGCACGTTTGATGCAGGTTTGGCAACAGCTTTAGGTTTTTCGCCAGTTGTAATTCATTATGGGCTAATGAGCGTTGCATCCATTACTGTTGTAGGCTCTTTTGATGCCGTTGGAGCTATTTTAGTAGTCGCTTTAATGATTGCGCCAGCAGCCACTGCCTATCTATTAACGGATAATTTAAAGAAAATGTTAGGCTTGTCTGTTGTGTTTGGTGTTTTTGCAGCGATTGCGGGCTATTGGTTGGCGCATTGGTTAGATGCTTCTATTTCTGGTTCTATGACCACAATTTTAGGAATCGTATTCTTAATTGTTTATTTATTTGCGCCAAAAAGAGGTTTGATTTCTGTATTGTATAGAAATAGACAGCAGCAAATAGAGGTCTCTCTATTGACTTTTTTATTGCATTTAAACAATCATCAAGAAATAAGTGAACGCCATATAAATCATTTAAATGAACACATTAATTGGCGGCGTGTAAAATCAAAATCAGTATTAGATTTAGCCACAAAAAACAACATGATTGTCATCGATAAAAGTATTATTTCTTTAACGGAGAAAGGAAAAGATTTTACTGATAAAGCGATTGACTACATTATTACCAATGATCATTCTAAAATAGAATCAATAAAAGAGGATTTCTTTTTATTTCGGGGATAACAATCTCTATATTTTGTATTTTGCAGTTAAAATAACGCTGTGCATCAATCTTCTTCTTTTCAAGTATATAACGCTTCTGCGGGAAGCGGAAAAACGTTCACCTTAGTAAAACAGTACCTAAAAGTGCTCCTGACTTCAGAGGATCTTTTTATGTTCCAGAAAGTATTGGCAATTACATTTACGAACAAAGCTGCGGGTGAAATGAAGGAGCGAGTTTTGTCGAGTTTAGAGGGCTTTTCGGAGGGAAATACGAATGATTTATTAAAAATGATTCTTGAAGAAACAAATATAAATCAAAGGACAGTTCAAGAGCGAAGTAAAAATATTTTAGATGCTATTCTAAAAAATTACGCTGCTTTTTCAATCACTACGATCGATAGTTTTACTCATAAAATCATTAAAAGCTTTGCGCATGATTTGGGCTTGTCAGGCAACTTTGAAGTAGAGATGGATGCCATTTCTTTGTTGAATGAGGCTGTAGACGTTCTAGTTTCTAAGATTGGAACCCATAAAAAGCTTACGCAGCTTTTAATCGATTATTCTTTAGACAAAGCAGATGACGATAAATCCTGGGATATTTCTAAAGATTTAAATGATTTTGCCCGAGTGCTTTTGAATGAAGATGATGTAAAACACTTCAGAAAACTTGCAGACAAAGAGTTGGATGACTTTTTTGAACTTAAAAAGAAATTACAGGGCGCAAATAAAGAAATAGAGACAACATATAGCAAGCTTGGAAACGAAGTTTTATCCTTTATTGAGAGTAGTGGAATCTCAAGTACAGATTTTGCGCAAACCGGTGAGCTTGTAAAGCACTTTAAAAAGTTAAGAAATTTGCGCTTTTTAAAAAGTGAAGATCTGAAGTTTGACGGCAGATTAGATGCGACTATTAAAGGATGTAAAAATCTTTTTGCAGCAAAAGCATCTCCAGCGACAAAACAAGCTATCGAAGAAATTTCAGACCGATTAAGGCAGTATTATTTGGAGTCTAAAGAAGTCTATAATGCCACATTTTCTGACTATCTACTCAATAAAATTACGCTAAAAAGTATTATACCATTAGCTGTTTTAAATAATATTAATACAGAGCTAAATACCATAAAAGAGGATAATAATATTCGTTTAAATGCAGAATTTAATCAACTGATTTCAGACAATATTAAAGACCAGCCTGCGCCCTTTATATATGAAAGAATTGGACAGCGTTTTCAGCACTATTTTATTGACGAGATGCAAGATACTTCGGTGTTGCAGTGGGAAAATTTAATCCCCTTAATAGAAAATGCATTGGCGCAAGAGAACAGTAATCTGTTGTTGGTTGGTGACGGTAAACAAGCTATTTATAGATGGCGTGGAGGGAAAGCAGAACAATTTATAGCTTTAGGCTCGAAGGAAGAAAATCCTTTTAACGTTCATAAAGAGGTGAAAGATTTAGCAACGAATTATAGAAGCTATTCAGAAATCATCAGTTTTAATAATTCTTTTTTCCAACACACCGTTAATTTTCTCCAGAACGAATCCTATAAGAAACTTTTTTATGAGGGAAATAAGCAATTGGAGAATTTAAAAAAAGGAGGTTTTGTTTCCCTGTCTTTTTTAAACAAAGAAGACCACAAGGATGCAGAGAAAATAAAGTATCCAAAAAAAGTTTTAGAGAAAATTAAGCAGTTGGAAAAAGATTTTTATCTAAATGAGATTTGCGTACTGACAAGAACAAAAAAAGATGGTATCGCAGTTGCGGATTACCTTTCAGAAAATGGGATTGCTATTGTTTCTTCGGAAACACTATTATTAAAAAGTAATGCTAAGATCAATTTTATCATTAATATTTTACACAGTTTTCAGAATGCAAATGATGAAGAGAGGAGATTTGAGTTTTTATATTTCTTGTATGAGCATTTGCAGGTAAAAATACCGAAACACGCTTTCTTTGAAAAATACGTGAAATCAACAAATGATTTAATTTTTGAAGATTTAAAGTCTTTTGGGGTTGTATTTAATTTTACAGCGTTTCAGCAAGTGCCCTTCTACGAAAAAATTGAGGAGATTATTCGAGGATTCAATTTGGTCACTTCTTCAAATGCGTACGTGCAGTTTTTTTTAGATATTGTGTTAGAGCAACAGCGAAAGGCGACAGATATTGGTGATTTTTTAGAATTCTGGGAACGCAAGAAAGACTCTTTAAGTATTATTGCCTCAGAAAATTTGGATGCGGTGCAAGTAATGACCATTCACAAGTCTAAGGGATTGGAATTTCCGGTAGTAATTTTTCCTTGTGATGTAGAAATTCATGGACAAATTAAACCTAAAGTTTGGTTTGATGATTTGCCAAAAGACTACAATTTTAAAGAGCTTTTGATAGATTATAAGAAGGATTTGAGTTTGATTAGTGCACGAGGGATCGAAATTTATAATGCACAAAGAGAGGCTTTGGAATTAGATAATTTTAACTTATTATATGTAGCATTAACAAGGGCTTCAGAACAGTTACATATTATTACTGAAAATAAAATTTCGGCAAAAGGACTTGAAAACACAAACTATTATTCAGGTATTTTTCTAAACTACTTAAAAGAGCAAAATCTTTGGCAAGAGGACTGTTTAGAGTATCGTTTTGGTGAAGATCTCAGGGTTCAAAATAAAGAAAAACAAGTTTCTTTAACTACGGTGCATGAGAAGTTTATTTCAACACCTTGGCAAGAACACAATATTGTGTTATTGGCGAGTTCTTCAAAATTATGGGATACAGCCCAAGGAGATGCAATTGACTTTGGAAATTTATTTCATGAAATATTGTCAAAAATTATTACAGTTAAGGACGTTTCGTCTGTGTTAAATCAGTACCACCAGAGAGGGCTTATAAATGATTATCAGTTAGTTGAAATAAAATCGAAGATTTATGCTATTGTAAATCATCCAAAATTAACTCCTTATTATGCAGCGGATGTTGTGGTTTTTAATGAACGAGAAATTGTAGACGTAGACAATCAAGTAATCATTCCAGACAGATTGGTTTTTAATCGTAAAAATGAAGTTACAATCATCGATTATAAGACGGGAAATCCCACTAACGACCATAAACAGCAGCTGCTTAAGTATGAAAGAGTTTTGAAATCGATGCATTTTATTATCGATAAAAAAATACTTATTTACAGGAATGAAAAAATTGATGTCGTTGAGGTATCAGCAAAAAAATAAACTTTGTAACTTTGTCTTTTTTAAATCAATAAAAAATGTACGGAAAAATTAAGGATACTTTAAGAAAAGAGCTTCAAGAAATTAAGGAAGCAGGTTTGTATAAAACAGAAAGAATTATAACTTCTGCGCAAGACGCAGTCATTACAATTTCGACAGGAGAAAAGGTGCTAAATTTTTGTTCAAACAATTATTTAGGCTTGTCCAATCATCCAGCAGTGGTACAAGCTGCAAAAGACACTATGGATACGCATGGTTTTGGAGTTTCTTCAGTACGGTTTATTTGTGGTACTCAAGATATTCATAAAAAATTAGAAAAGAAAATAGCAGATTTCTACACGACAGAAGAAACTATTTTATATGCTGCTTGTTTTGACGCAAATGGAGGAGTTTTTGAACCATTATTAACAAAAGAGGATGCTATTATTTCAGATAGTTTAAACCATGCATCGGTTATTGATGGGGTTCGCTTGTGTAAAGCAGCGCGCTACCGGTACGATAACAATGACATGCAGTCTTTAGAGGAGCAATTGATTAAAGCGAATAAAGAGAACCATCGTTTTAAATTGATTGTCACCGATGGTGTTTTCTCTATGGACGGGATTGTTGCGAAACTGGACAAAATATGTGATTTAGCAGACAAATATGACGCGCTGGTAATGGTAGATGAATGTCATGCTACTGGTTTTATCGGAAAAACGGGTCGTGGAACTGTAGAACTAAAAAATGTATTGGACAGAGTAGATATTGTTACAGGAACTTTGGGGAAAGCTTTGGGTGGCGCAATGGGCGGATATACTACAGGTAAAAAAGAAATTATTGAAATCCTAAGACAACGCTCGAGACCTTATTTGTTTTCAAATTCCTTAGCACCCGCTATTGTAGGAGCAACTTTAAAGGTTTTCGAATTAATTTCTGAAGATACTTCATTGCGAGATCAGTTAGAATGGAACACAAACTATTTCAGAGAAGAAATGGGAAATGCAGGATTTGATTTGGTAGGTGCAGATGCGGCTATCGTGCCAGTGATGCTTTATGATGCAAAATTATCCCAAATAATGGCAGATAAGCTTCTAGAAAAAGGCATCTATGTAATTGGATTTTTTTTCCCGGTAGTACCGAAAGGAAAAGCAAGAATAAGAGTGCAATTGTCAGCTGCCCACACAAAAGAACATTTAGACAAAGCAATAGCCTCTTTTATTGCAGTAGGTAAGGAATTAAAGGTTATTTAAAAAAAAACTAAAAAAATAGCGTAATATGAATATTTTTTCAATTTATTTTGTTAATTCGTATTAAGAGCCTATTTTTGTTTTTGAAAATAGAGATATTAATTTTAAAAATTCGACAATGAAAACATTAAAAACAGTTGCAATCGCCTTATTTGTATTCGCATTAACCAGTAATGTAAATGCACAAGACGCTAACAATCCTTGGGTTGTAGGTTTTGGAATAAATGCGGTAGATTTTAATACTAATAGCGATTTTAAGTCACAGTTTAAAGACCTTACAGAGATTAAAGATTGGAATACAATACCTTCAGTTTCAAGAATTTCAGTTGAGAAATATTTAGAAAAAGGTTTTACATTACAAGTCGCAGGTGCTCTTAATAAAATTGAAACCTTAATGGTTGAAGGAGATTCAGATTTCCTGTACTATGCGCTGGATGCAAATGTAAAGTATGATTTAAATACTTTAGTAGGTGAAACTGCTTGGTTTGATCCTTATGTATTTATCGGTGGAGGTTATGTGGCTGTTGACGATCAAGGAGAGGGGATGTTGAATGTAGGATTGGGTTTCAATACTTGGTTTAATGACAATTTGGGTTTAAATTTTCAAACAGGAGTTAAGAAAGGATTTTCTCAGAATGTAGCAACGCATGTGCAGCACTCTATAGGTTTAGTTATTAAATTTGGAGGTACTGATACAGACGGAGATGGTGTATATGATAAATTCGATGCATGTCCTGAGGTTGTTGGTTTAGAGCAGTTTAATGGATGTCCTGATGCGGATGGTGATGGAGTAAAGGATTCTGACGATGCATGTCCAGAGGTAGCTGGTTTAGTAGCTATGAACGGCTGTCCTGACGCTGACGGTGACGGTATTGCAGATAAAGACGATATGTGTCCTGATGAAAAAGGTACAAAAGGAAATAAAGGCTGCCCCGACACGGATGGTGACGGAACTTTTGATAAAGATGACAAGTGTTCTGATGTTGCAGGACCAACTGCAAATGCAGGATGTCCTTGGCCAGATACAGATGGAGATAGTATTTTAGATAAAGATGACAAATGTCCAACAGTTGCAGGTATTGCCTCAGAGGGAGGTTGTCCAGAAGTAATTACTAATGAAGCTAAAATGGGAATGGATACGTTTGCAGAGGCGATCTTGTTTACTTTAGAAAGTGCAAACTTTCAAAGAGGAGTAAGGAAAGATTTAGACGGTATGTTAGCTATTATTAATGAATTTCCGCAGGCTAATTTTGCAATTAGAGGGTATACAGATGTTTCTGGAAGTGTTTCTGGAAATTTGAAATTATCGAACTCAAGAGCAAATGCGGTAAAAGATTATTTAGTTAAAAACGGAATAGATGCTGCAAGATTAACTGTTGCTGGTTTTGGTCAAGAAAGTCCAACCGCTTCAAACAAAACAAGAGCAGGTAGAATTCAGAATAGAAGAGTAGAAGTGAAGGTAACCAACTAGTTATTGCCATAAAATACCAAAAAGGTTTCATCATAACAGATGAGACCTTTTTTTTTTAAAACCTTTTTTTATTCCCCGCAAAAAAGTACCTTTGCAACCTAAAATTGGGAGTGCAATTCTCAATATATAAATAATAATTATAATTAGATACAGATGTCCACGACAACAGGAAAAGTTTCTCAAATTATTGGCCCCGTAATTGATGTTGAGTTCAATACAGAAAATTCTGAACTTCCTAAAATTTACGATTCGTTAGAAATTAAAAAAGCGGATGGTTCTATTTTAGTACTGGAAGTACAACAGCATATAGGTGAAGATACAGTAAGAACCATTGCGATGGATGCTACTGATGGATTAAGTAGAGGAACAGAAGTGTTGGCTACAGGAAATCCAATTCAAATGCCAATTGGAAAAGATATTTACGGTCGTTTATTCAATGTAACCGGAGATGCTATCGATGGTTTAGGAAATTTAAAGAAAGAAGGCAAAGACGGTGTTTCAATTCACAGGTCAGCACCTAAGTTTGAAGATTTATCTGTATCAACAGAAGTTTTATTTACAGGAATTAAGGTTATTGATTTAATCGAACCCTATGCAAAAGGAGGTAAGATCGGATTGTTTGGAGGAGCAGGAGTAGGTAAAACTGTTTTAATTCAAGAATTAATAAATAACATTGCAAAAGGACACGGTGGTTTATCCGTTTTTGCAGGAGTTGGAGAAAGAACACGTGAAGGGAACGATTTACTTCGCGAAATGTTAGAGTCAGGAATTATAAAATATGGAGACGATTTTATGCATTCCATGGAAGAAGGTGGATGGGATTTATCAAAAGTAGATAAGCCTGGTATGAGAGAATCGAAAGCAACATTTGTTTTTGGACAGATGAATGAGCCACCTGGAGCACGTGCGCGTGTCGCCTTGTCTGGTTTAACAATTGCTGAATATTTTAGAGATGGTGCTGGCGAAAGTCAAGGAAAAGATGTGTTGTTTTTCGTAGATAATATTTTTCGTTTCACACAAGCAGGTTCTGAAGTTTCTGCACTGTTAGGGCGTATGCCTTCTGCGGTAGGTTATCAACCAACTTTAGCAACAGAAATGGGGGCAATGCAAGAACGTATTACGTCTACAAAAAAGGGTTCTATTACTTCAGTACAGGCGGTTTATGTGCCTGCAGATGATTTAACAGATCCTGCGCCAGCAACTACTTTTGCGCATTTAGATGCAACAACAGTGTTGTCTCGTAAAATTGCAGAATTAGGTATATATCCGGCAGTAGATCCATTGGATTCTACCTCTAGAATTTTATCAGCAGCCATCTTAGGAGAAGAGCATTATAATACGGCAACTGCAGTAAAAGAAATTTTACAGCGATATAAAGAATTACAGGATATCATTGCTATTTTAGGGATGGAAGAATTGTCTGAAGAGGATAAGTTAGTCGTACACAGAGCAAGACGTGTACAGCGTTTCTTGTCGCAACCTTTTCATGTTGCTGAACAATTTACAGGGATTCCTGGTGTTTTAGTAGACATTAAAGACACGATCAAAGGGTTTAACATGATTATGGACGGAGAGTTAGATAAATATCCTGAAGCTGCCTTCAATTTAAGAGGGTCAATTCAAGATGCTATAGATTCTGGTGAAAAAATGTTAGCTGAAGCATAAACAGTTGTTATTTTTTAGTAGATATGCTTTAGCAATCAACTAAGAACAAACTACAAAAAAATAGAAAATTATGTTTTTAGAAATTGTAACACCAGAGGCCATATTATTTTCTTCGGAAGTTGATCTATTTTCAGCTCCAGGAAACGATGGAGAGTTTCAGATATTAAACAATCACGCACCAATAGTCGCTATTTTAAAAGAGGGCGAAATAAAAATTCATGTACACAGTCAAAAACATTTAGTTTTAGATGATTTGCATGGGAAGTTAGAAGTGCACGCAGATGATGATAACGTTTTAATTTTAAAAATTAAATCTGGAACGTTAGAATTAAGTGAGAATAAAGCGATTATTTTAGCGGATTAGGTGCCTCAGCAAGTAAAAAAATAGACCTCACAGCATTTTTGTTTTGAGGTTTTTTTATGCGCAAAAAATAGTGTTTGCAGAGTGGATTTTGCGGTGTTAATTCTGTATTATTTATAAAATAGTTGTGATAGTATTTGTAATGTTTTGTGATGTGTGCTTTTAAAAATAACAGATATACTTCATAAAAATATTGTAGCTTTGTGCCATGGAAGAAACGAACAGACAGCGTAAAATTGCAGGAGTTTTACAGAAAGATTTGGTAGATGTGTTACAAAAAGCAGCACAAGATGGTATGAAAGGAGTCATAATCTCTGTTTCTAAAGTTCATGTTACAGCAGACTTAGGAGTTGCAAAAGTGTATTTAAGTATTTTTCCTTCAGAAAATAGAGATGAAATAGTAAAAGGAGTTCAGTCTAATACGCCTTTGATTCGTCATGAAATGGCAAAGAGAACGCGCAATCAATTGCGAAGGATGCCAGAATTATTATTTTTCGGGGATGATACGTTAGATTATATTGAAGAAATTGACAAGTCGTTAAAAGGAAATGATGTGGATCCTATAAAGAATCCAGATGTACTAGAAAGACGTCGAAAAAAATAAAATACGTTCTTTGAGTTTTTCCTACTACATAGCTAAAAGATATTTATTTTCTAAGACTGGTAATAATGCGATTAACATTATTACTATTATTGCGTCTTTCGGTGTCATTGTCAGTTCTTTGGCATTGTTTGTAATTCTATCAGGTTTCTCTGGACTGAGAACATTTAGTTACAACTTGTTAGATGTTTCCGATCCAGATATAAAAATCACAGCTACAAAAGGCAAATCTTTTCTAGTGGTGCGTAGTTTGTTAGAAGACTTGCAAAATAATGCTTCAATCAAAGAAACGTCAAGCATTATTGAAGAGCGCGTTTTTTTAGAGTACAACGATAAAACTGAAATTGCCTACATCAAAGGTGTGGAGGAAAATTACACAAAAATTTCCAAAATAGACGCTGCTTTGACTACAGGGACTTGGCTTCAAACAGACTATAGTAATACTGCAGTTGTTGGTAGAGGAATTTCAAATAAACTTTCTCTTGGCATTTTAAATTATGGAGCTCCCTTAAAAATAATGGTTCCAAAACCAGGGACAGGATTTATCAATCCTAGAAACCCTTTTTATAAAATAGAAACACAAATTGTAGGTATTTATGAGGGCACGGAAGAGTTCGAAAGTAAATTTGTATTTACATCGATTGGTCAGGCTCGCAGTTTATTGCACTTTAAGGAAAATCAAGTGACAGCATTGGCGCTAAAGTTAACGGACTCTCAAGATGCAGACGCGGTTGCTGATCTTTTAAGAATGCGTTTAGGTAAAATGTTTAAAGTACAAACGAAAGCCCAATTGAATGCAGTGTTTTATAAGGTAATAAATACCGAAAATTTCGTTTCCTATTTAATTTTCACATTGATTGTGATCATTGCATTATTCAATGTAATAGGGGCTATAATTATGATGATAATTGACAAAAAGAAAAATTTAAAAACTCTACTTAATTTAGGAGCAACACTCAAAGAAATTAAAAAAATATTTATTTTTCAGGGATTCTTATTGACTTTTTTTGGAATGTCTACGGGTTTGTTATTGGGGACTGTGTTGGTCTTTATTCAAAAGAAATTTGAGCTGTTTATGATTGTGCCAAATTTAGCATATCCGGTAGAATTTAGCTTTTCAAATCTGCTAATTGTGTTTTTCACAATTACAATATTGGGCTTTATTGCCGCTAAAATAGCAAGCAGTAGAATTTCTGTATCTTTTATAGAAAAGTAAATTTATATAGCTTCAGGAATAATTAGGTTTCCAAACTTTGCTTCCACTTCGTCAAATGCATTAAAAACATTTTCTGCATCGTCAGAAGTAACCATTTTCATCCGGTGTTCCTTAAAGTGAGGAATTCCTTTAAAATAATTGGTGTAATGTCGCCTTGTTTCAAAAACCCCTAACAATGGACCTTTCCAATCAATAGCCATCTGTAAATGTCTTCGGGCCATCTCTACGCGTTGCGCAATAGTAGGTTGTCCTAGGTGTTCACCTGTTTTAAAATAGTGTTTTACTTCATTAAAGAACCAAGGGTAGCCGATTGCAGCCCGCCCAATCATTGCACCGTCTAAGCCATAAGAATCTCTCATTTCCATTGCCTTTTCGGGCGTAGTAACGTCTCCATTCCCAAAGACAGGAATGTGCATTCTTTGGTTGTTTTTTACAGCCGCAATTGGTTTCCAATCTGCCTCTCCTTTATACATTTGTGCGCGGGTTCTACCATGAATAGAAATTGCAGCGCAGCCAACATCTTGCAAGCGTTCTGCAACTTCCACGATACGAATAGAATCGTGATCCCAGCCCAAACGTGTTTTTACTGTTATGGGGAGATTGGTGTGTTTTACCATTGCTTCGGTTAGGGAAACCATTAAGTCAATGTCTTTTAATATCCCCGCGCCAGCTCCTTTAGAAACTACTTTTTTAACAGGACAACCAAAATTAATATCGATAATATCAGGATTCGATTTTTCGACAATCTCAATCGTTCGCAACATAGATTCTAAGTTCGCTCCAAAAATCTGGATTCCTACAGGTCGCTCTTTCTCGTAGATATCTAATTTCATCAAGCTTTTCGCCGCATCGCGAATTAAGCCTTCCGAAGAAATAAATTCTGTATATACAACGTCTGCACCATTTTCTTTGCACAATGCTCTAAACGGGGGATCTGATACGTCTTCCATAGGTGCTAATAATAGCGGAAATTCAGGGAGTTCTATGTTGCCTATTTTTACCAAAATACTTTATTTTTTTGCAAAACTAGTGTTTTTATTGGTGAGAACCCAAATTCTGAAGGATCCTAAAGAAAGTTGTGGGTACGTTCTGAGGTATTGCTCTAAAAAGGGTGTTTATTTTGAGTAAAAAAAAGTTTTTTAAGATAAAACCAGATAGTGATGGATGTGCTCTTAAAATGATACGTTTCCAATGCTTGAGTGTCTTCAGCAATTCAAAAGAAAATACATGCTCTATTAATGAGATGTAAAAGACATGGAAAACGCGAAGGTTTCCTGTTTTAAATTTAAACAGGTATCTTTAGGTGAAACAAAAAGGCTAGAAGTATGGAAGTTAAAGAAACGGTTTTACGAAAAGTAAGAATTTTAATTACCAATCAGTTTGATTCTCCTGAAGAGGCCCTTTGTTTCTTTGATTCTGAGAATGAGGGAAGATTGAAAAAGCATGAGTTAAAAAAAATGTTGAGGGCAGGGGTCATAAATGATTTTATAAGTGCTGGTGTGGGTAACGCATTGCTAAAAGGATGCGATATTTCAAGCGATGAGACTATAAATTGGGAGGAGTTTAAAAAAGAAATTTATGAGTATGAAGCAAAAGCACAATTGAAGATACTTGGAACCTGAAGTTCAGTGAACTTCAATCTATTTTTTTTATTTGTCAAAGGGTGTAATTATCATATCTTTGCGCACTGAAAGTAGATAGACAACGACCTATGAAGAACATTAGAAACTTTTGCATTATTGCACATATCGATCACGGTAAAAGTACATTAGCGGATAGATTATTAGAATTTACAGGCACAATAACAGATCGGGAAAAGAAAGATCAGCTATTAGATAGTATGGATTTAGAACGCGAACGCGGAATTACCATAAAATCTCATGCCATCCAAATGGACTACACACACAATGGAGAGCAGTATATTTTAAACTTAATAGATACTCCAGGGCACGTTGATTTTTCCTACGAAGTTTCGCGTTCTATTGCTGCTTGTGAAGGCGCTTTATTAATTGTAGATGCAGCGCAAAGTATACAGGCACAAACAATTTCTAATTTATACCTCGCATTAGAAAACGATTTGGAAATTATTCCTATTTTAAACAAAGTAGATTTGCCTTCTGCAAATCCAGAAGAAGTAACCGATGATATTGTAGATCTTTTAGGGTGTGCACCGGAAGATGTAATTCATGCAAGTGGAAAGACTGGTTTTGGGGTTGAAAATATTTTAGAAGCAATTATCGCAAGAATACCAGCTCCTAAGGGAGACCCAGATGCTCCGTTACAAGCTTTAATATTTGATTCCGTATACAATTCGTACAGAGGAATCGAAACGTATTTTCGTGTTTTCAATGGAGAAATTAAAAAAGGGCAACGGATCAAATTCATTGCAACGAATAAAGAATATATCGCTGACGAAGTAGGAACTTTAAAGTTAGAGCAGGTAGTCAAAAAATCAGTAAAAACTGGTGATGTAGGGTATTTAGTTACAGGAATTAAAACTGCAAAAGAGGTCAAAGTAGGAGACACTATTACAGATGCTGCCAATCCAACAAAAGAAAGTATTGTTGGTTTTGAAAATGTGAAGCCAATGGTTTTTGCAGGAATATATCCTGTGGATACAGAAGATTATGAAGAGTTGCGGTATTCTATGGAAAAGTTGCAATTGAATGATGCTTCTTTGGTGTTTGTGCCGGAAAGTTCCGCTGCTTTAGGTTTTGGATTTCGTTGCGGATTCTTAGGAATGCTGCACATGGAAATCATTCAAGAACGTCTAGAGCGTGAATTTAATATGACGGTGATTACCACAGTGCCCAATGTATCTTACCATGCGTATACCAAGAAAAATCCAAATGAGATATTGCTCTTAAACAATCCTACCGATTTACCAGATCCATCCAGATTAGACAGAGTAGAGGAACCCTTTATAAAAGCAAGTATTATTACGAAGTCAGATTTTGTGGGTCAAGTAATGAGTCTGTGTATTGAAAAACGTGGGGAAATTACCAACCAAACATACTTAACAACTGAGAGAGTAGAACTAACTTTTGACATGCCTTTGGCAGAAATTGTATTTGATTTTTATGATCGTTTAAAAACAGTTTCTAAAGGATATGCATCTTTTGATTATTCGCCCATTGGAATGCGAGAGTCAAAATTAGTAAGGGTAGATCTTTTATTAAACGGTACGCCGGTAGACGCTCTTTCAGCTCTTTTACACGCGGATAATGCGTATTCAATTGGGAAGAGAATTGTTGAGAAGCTGAAAGAGTTGTTGCCGAGACAACAGTTTGATATTCCTATTCAAGCAGCAATTGGTGCAAAAATTATTGCAAGGGAAACTACAAAAGCACTTCGTAAAGATGTAACTGCAAAATGTTATGGAGGAGATATCTCTAGAAAGCGAAAGTTGCTGGAAAAGCAGAAAAAAGGGAAGAAGAGAATGCGTCAAGTGGGGAATGTAGAAATCCCACAAGAGGCATTTATGGCCGTTCTAAAATTGAATGACTAAAACGAGCATGATTAAATTCAAATATTTGTCTTTTTCATTGCATTTGTCAATGCGGCAATAGTAAGTTTATTTGTATCCCTTTCAAATATTTTTTTGGTCATTATAGTTGCTATTGTTAGGGATGTTATTTTTGAGGCAATGCCAATCAGATTGAAGAAAAGAAGTGCTGCTGTTTAAATATAAAAAAAACGCTCTTTTTTAAAAAATAAAGAAGGTGTTTTTTGATTTTTTTTAGGCATTCTTGGTTTTAATTTTAGGTACAATCTAAAAGAACTATCTTCTTGCAATGAAAAAAGCTTCGATAAACCGAAGCTTTTTTCATTGTAAGAAGTTGATTGAGAAACCAAACAGTATAAGCATTTTAGTCTCTACCTCCTAAGATGCTCATTCCCCAATATAGAAGCATCGCAAGAGAACCCAATGCAGCAACTAAATAAGTTCTTGCAGCCCACTTGAGCGCATCTTTAGCACCCACCAATTCTTGCTGTGAAACCATATTTTTGCTCTGTAGCCAAGCCAAAGCTCTGTTGCTTGCGTCATATTCAACAGGCAATGTTATAAAACTAAAAACAGTTGCAAATCCCATAAAAATTAGACCAGTTACAGCAATGTAGAATCCAATTCCAGTTGCTTCAGAAGCAGCACCTAAAATAAGACCACCAATAACGAGCCATTGCGAAAATTTAGAAGTGAGACTGACAATAGGGACTAATTTAGATCGCATTGTCAGATAGCTATACGCTTTTTCGTGTTGCACTGCATGCCCTACTTCATGCGCAGCAACAGCCGCAGCAGCGATATTTCTCTGATTGTAAACAGATTCACTTAGGTTAACCGTTTTGTCTTTCGGGTTGTAATGATCCGTTAATCTACCTGGTGTTGAGATTACTTTGACATTAAAAATACCGTTATCAGCTAGCATTTTTTCTGCAATTTCGGCACCACTCATTCCGTTGCGAAGCTGAACCAACGAATATTTTTCAAACTTACTCTTAAGTTTATTGCTTATCCACCAGCTTACCAAGGAGATTAGGCCAATTAGAATATAGAACTGCATCATAATTTATATTGTTTTAAAATTGTATTTGGTTTTAGTTTAATAAATTTACAACATAAAGTATTCCAATTTATAATTTGGTGTATTAAAATGACAAAATGACAAACAAACCCAAGATTCTTATTGTATATACTGGAGGGACTATTGGAATGGTAAAAGATTACCAAACAAAGGCTTTGCGAGCATTTGATTTTAGTCGTATCATAGATAAAATTCCAGAATTAGAGCAGTTAGATTGTGAAATAGAAAGTGTTTCTTTTAAGGAACCAATAGATTCATCCAACATGAATACAACATACTATGTTGATATTCTTGAGATTATTGAAACAAATTATAGCAGGGTTGATGGTTTTGTAATACTTACAGGTTCAGACACAATGTCTTACACTTCTTCTGCAATTAGTTTTATGATAGAGAATTTACAAAAGCCTATTATTTTTACTGGGTCCCAATTGCCTATTGGAGACTTAAGAACAGACGCTAAAGAAAACTTAATTACCTCTATCGAAATTGCCGCTTCAAGAAAAAAGGATGTACCCATAATTTCTGAAGTCTGTTTGTATTTTGAATACAAACTATATAGAGCAAATAGAACTACAAAAATAAGTGCAGAACAGTTTGAGGCGTTTGCATCAAAGAATTATCCTGCCTTGGCAGAAAGTGGTGTTCATTTAAACTTCAATGAGCACTTATTATCGCAACCAATACGCGCCAAGAGCGCGCTTGTTATTCGGAAGAAATTGGTAACAGATGTTGTTATTTTAAAATTGTTTCCAGGAATTACTGCAGAGGTGGTGAAAGCAATTTTATCTATACAGCACTTAAAAGGGGTTGTGTTAGAAACCTACGGAGCTGGAAATGCACCGAACAAACCTTGGTTTTTAGACCTTATTGAGAAAGCCATACAAAATGGTATAAAAATTATCAATGTAACACAGTGTTCAGGAGGGAGTGTAATTCTAGGTCATTATGACACTAGTCTTGGTTTAAAATCGATTGGAGTGATCGGAGGAATAGATATTACAACGGAGTCCGCAATTGCTAAATTAATGTATTTACTGAGCGAAGATTTGGATGCAGAAGCTTTTAAACTATATTTTCAGAAATCTTTAAGAGGTGAGATAAGTGAGAAATAAATATTTTGGTCAAATTATGCAACTGAAATAAAAATATTATTTTTACACAAATTAGATGGATTTATTTTTGAGGAGCAACAATTTTTTTGTTACTTGCCGTTCTATTCAAGACAAATATATTATTATTAGTTGTAAAAAGTATATATATTCTATTTGTGTGAAATGAAAAATTTATATCTTTAACCCGTTAACTATTAAATTAATTATAACAAAGATGAAAAAAGTAGTAAATGTCCTATCTGTAACAGGATTCATGTTTTTTGGAGCTATTCAATCAACTTTTGCACAAGATGCAACAGCAGAGTCAAGAACTTTTCACCAAGAATTAAAACTACGTTTTATAGAAGGTGGTCCCGTATTTATGGGAATTGTACTAGTCGCCTTAATTTTAGGTTTGGCAATTGCAATTGAAAGAATTATTTATTTAAACTTAGCAACAACAAACACTAAAAAGCTAGTAGCAGATGTTGATGAGGCTTTAAGCTCCGGAGGTGTAGAAGCGGCAAAAGAGGTTTGTAGAAATACAAAAGGGCCTGTTGCATCTATCTTTTACCAGGGTTTAGACAGAGCAGATGAAGGCGTGGAAAGTGCAGAAAAAGCAGTAGTTTCTTACGGTGGAGTTCAAATGGGACTTTTAGAGAAGAATGTTTCTTGGTTGTCTTTATTTATTGCTTTAGCTCCTATGTTAGGTTTTATGGGTACAGTAATTGGTATGATTGGAGCCTTTGATGCAATTGCACAAGCAAATGACATTTCTCCTTCTGTAGTTGCCGTAGGTATTAAAGTTGCCTTGTTAACAACCGTATTTGGTTTGGTAGTTGCAATTATTTTGCAAGTTTTTTATAATTACATTGTGTCTAAAATTGACAGTATTGTAAATAATATGGAAGATGCGTCTATTCAGTTGATAGACATGCTAGTAAAATTTAAAAAATAATTTTATTATGACAGATAATAAATTTTCAAAAATTATCACATATGTTGTGACGGGACTCGCTTTAATTGGTATTATCCTATTGGGAAGGGTGCTAATGGCGGGAGAAGATGCTGTGAAAAATGACGTGTTGGTTCAGAATAATGTTGTGAGCCCATTGGTTTCTTTTTCTCAGTACTTATTTTACGGGGTAGTACTCGTAACAATTGTTTTGTCCATGTGGGGCTTGTTTAAAAATCCAGAAAACTTAAAGAAAACTTTATTTAGTTTGTTAGCTTTGGGTGTTTTATTTGTAATTGCTTATTTTTTAGCAGATAGTAATGTTGTGCTAGACAATGCAGACAAGGTATTAGAAGGAGGAGAAGCAGGTGCAACGATCAATCAATTGACAGGAACAGGAATTTGGTTTAGCGTTATATTAGGCTTAATTGGTTTTGGTTTTTTTGTATTCGATTTAGTGAAAGGTTTAATAAAATCATAAATTTATGGCAAGAAGAGAGAATCCAGAAATTAATGCAGGTTCTATGGCAGACATTGCCTTCTTGTTATTAATATTCTTTTTAGTAACAACAACGATGAATGTAGATTCGGGTGTTTCTAAAAAGTTATCTGAAAAACCACCAGAAGATTACGTACCACCAATTATAAAGGAAAAGAATATTTTTGAGGTAAATATTAATAGAAATAATGATCTTCTTGTAGAGGGAGAGCGAATGGATATTAAGGATCTTAAAATTACTGCAATGGCTTTTATAGACAATGGTGGTGGTGAAGGTAAAATAGATGAAGGAGTTGTAACGGGTCCTTGTACATATTGTCAAGGGGAGAGGAGCATTAGTTCTTCAGATCATCCGAACAAAGCAATTATTTCGGTTCAAAGTGACAGAGGTACAGAATATGGAACCTATTTAAAAGTTCAAGACGAACTGATAAAGGCATATTCTGTTCTTCGGGATAGACTTTCTAAGCAACGGTACGGAATTTCGTTTGTAGAATTAGAAGAGTCTTATAAAGAGGATCGGAATAATTTAGAGTTGAAGAAGAAAGTAGAGGATATTAAGAATAGTTATCCTGAAATTATTTCGGATGCGGAACCAACATCAAATTAATTTTTAAAATAAAATAATATGTCTAAATTTAGAAAAAAGAAAAAGGGTATGCCAGCGGTAAATACAGCTTCTTTGCCAGACATCGTTTTTATGTTGTTGTTTTTCTTTATGGTAACTACTACTATGAGAGAGACTGATTTAAAATTAGAGAATCCAAAATTACCAAGTGCTACAGAAGTACAAAAGCTAGAGCATAAAAGTTTGGTAAGTACAATCTATGTTGGTAAATCTAAGGATCCAGCCAGACATGGAGTGGGGTTCAATAGAATACAATTAAACGACAAGATTGCAACTGCAGCAGATGTACCTGCTTTTATTATTAATTCTAGATCTAAAGTATCAGAAGCGGAAGTGCCATTTATGACAACATCAATAAAGGCAGATAAAGAGTCTAACGTGGGTACGATTATAGATATTCGATTAAAATTAAGAGATGCAAACGCTTTGAAAATTAGTTATTCAGCTTCAAAAGCAGTTGATAATTAATTTGAACTATAGTTTTTAAAAAGGATAATTCTTTCGAATTATCCTTTTTTTTTTGCTTTTTTATAAAAAAGGAATTAGTGTATCTTTATCCTTCAATCGTATTTTTATGAGAGGTCGTATTATCTTAATAATTTTATTGACAATTCCGATGCTGGCATTTGGGCAGAAAAATACCTTGCGCTTGGGAGATGCATATGCCGAGGATCAGGTGTATATATCGGTCTCTTATAATCAGTTAATTGGACAGCCTTCTAGGATTACAAAAAGTGGTTTTTCATATGGTTTTTCAGGGGGTTTTATAAAAGATGTGTCTTTAAATAAAAAGGGTACAATCGCTGTTGCAGCTGGGGTTGGTTACGGGTATGATTTCTTTAATCACGAATTAAGGGTAGATGAGGTTGCTGAAAATACTGTTTTTGATAGTGCGAATTCGATTTCTAAAAATATTTTTACTTCTCATAATTTGGAGCTACCATTTGAGTTTAGGTGGAGAAGTTCAACAGCCTTGAAGTACAGTTTTTGGAGAGTATATGCAGGGGTAAAGGCATTGTACAACTTAAAGAATAATTTTGAATACATAGATGCAAACGCGACGTCGTATCAGTATGAGAACGTATCGGCTTATAACAGATGGCAATATGGACTGACCATGTCCGCCGGTTATGATGCCTTTAATGTGCATTTATTCTATGGAATAACACCATTATTTGAGAAGGCTGCGATAAACGAAGAGGTCGTGGATTCGAAAATTATAAAATTTGGCTTAATTTTTTATATCTTATAAAGCTATCTAGCTAAAATGTGAGTGCGAATACACTGTTGACATTTATATCGATATTGCGTTTTGCTTTTGATTAGCAATAGTTTCTATATTTCTTTACGCAATCTTGCAACAGATAGGTCCAATTGTTCTCGATATTTGGCAACGGTTCTACGCGCGATGGGATAGCCTTTTTCTTTTAATAGAACAGCCAGTCGTTCATCTGTGAGGGGTTTCTTTTTATTCTCTTCCGCAATTACAGTTTCTAATATTTTTTTAATTTCTTTTGTAGAAACGTCTTCTCCCTGGTCATTTTTCATGGATTCAGAAAAGAATTCTTTGATCAGTTTGGTTCCATAAGGTGTGGAAACATATTTACTATTTGCAACTCGGGATACTGTGGAAATATCCATATTGATTCTATCAGCAATATCTTTTAAAATCATTGGTCTTAACTTGCGCTCATCGCCGGTTAGAAAGTAGTCATATTGATAGACCATGATCGTGTTCATCGTTACTAAAAGTGTCTGTTGACGTTGACGTATGGCGTCGATAAACCATTTTGCAGCATCTAGCTTCTGTTTGATGAAAAACACGGCATCCTTTTGTGACTTAGATTTTATAGTTGATTCTTGGTATCCTTTTAGCATGTTGTTGTATTCCCTTGAAATATGCAATTCTGGTGCATTTCTTGAGTTTAGAACTAAGTCTAACTCACCGTCTAAAAGTTTTATAGAAAAGTCTGGAACAATCTGTTCTGCAATTTTATTGTTACCAGCATAAGAACTTCCTGGCTTTGGGTTTAACTTAGAAATTTCCTGAATAACTTCTTTTAATTCAGCTTCCGATACTGTAAATTTCTCTTGCAGCTTTTGATAATGCTTTTTTACAAAATGGTCAAAGGCATCCTCTAAAACTTCAATAGCGATGCTTCTAAACTTTGTTTTATCTTTTGCTTTGAGCTGTATAATTAAACATTCTCTTAAGTTTCTGGCACCAACTCCAATAGGATCTAATGTTTGAATTACCTTTTTAAGAATACTGATTACAACCGTTTCTGTTGTAAAAATATTTTCGGTAAAAGCCAAATCATCAACGATATCTATAAGTGCTCTTCGTATGTAGCCACTGTCATCTATACTTCCCAATAAAAACTCTGCGATCGCATATTCTTCGTCGTTTAATCGAAATGTATTTAACTGACTTTCTAAGGATTGGTGAAAACTAGTGCCCGCGGCATACGGAATGTTTTTTTCTTCATCATCTGCAGAATAGTTGTTTGCTTGTGTTTTGTAATTAGGAATCTCGTCATCACTTAAATAATCTTCAATATTGAGATCTTCACTTTCTTTTTTTTCAGTTCGATCGTCGTCAAATTCATTTGATAAATCATCATCTAATTCATTAGAAGCTTCTTTTCCAGTGTCTAGAGCGGGGTTTTCTTCAATTTCTAATTTTAAGCGCTCCTCGAATGCTTGTGTAGGCAATTGAATTAACTTCATCAATTGAATTTGTTGAGGAGATAATTTTTGTAAAAGTTTATATTGTAAGCCTTGTTTAAGCATGTTTTAAAGATACAAAAATCTGATTAAAAATCTGCATTTTGTGGTGTTCTCGGAAAGGGTATAACATCTCTTATGTTTCCCATCCCTGTGGTAAATTGAACCAATCTTTCAAATCCTAGTCCAAATCCAGAATGCACGGCTGTTCCAAATTTTCTCAAATCTAAATACCACCAAAGCTCTTTCTCGTCAATATGCATCGCTTTCATTTTTGCTATTAATACATCATAGCGTTCCTCACGTTGTGCACCACCAACCATTTCTCCAATTCCAGGAAATAAAACGTCCATGGCTCTAACTGTTTTTCCATCTTCATTTAAACGCATATAAAATGCTTTAATATCGGCTGGGTAGTCAAAGAGTATCACTGGACATTTAAAGTGTTTTTCAACTAAAAAACGCTCATGTTCAGATTGTAAATCTGCTCCCCATGCGTTAATAGGGTATTGAAATTTTTTCTTTTTATTTGGCTTCGAGTTTCTCAGAATGTCTATTGCTTCTGTGTAAGAGACCCTTTTAAAATTATTGTCGGCAACAAATTTTAGTTTTTCTAATAGACTCATCTCGCTTCTTTGCAGTTGTGGCTTTGCTTTTTCTTCTTGCACAAAACGTTCATCTAAAAAGGCTAAATCGTCTTTACAGTGTTCTAAAACATATGTTAAAACTGATTTTATGAAATCTTCAGCTAAGTCCATGTTACCATCCAAGTCCATAAAGGCAACTTCGGGCTCTATCATCCAAAATTCTGCTAAATGCCGCGTAGTATTTGAGTTTTCCGCTCTAAAAGTAGGGCCAAAAGTGTATACCTTTCCGAGAGCCATGGCATAGGCTTCTGCTTCTAGTTGTCCTGAAACGGTAAGATTGGTTTCTTTTCCAAAAAAGTCTTTGGTATAATCTATTTTCCCATCTTCTGTAACTGGTGCTTTGTTATCTTCGAAAGAAGTAACTCTAAACATTTCTCCAGCACCCTCCGCATCAGAGCCTGTAACAATAGGTGTGTTTACGTAATTAAAACCATTGTCTTGAAAGTATTTGTGCACTGCAAAAGAGAGCTTAGAGCGCACTCTCATTACAGCACTAAAAGTGTTTGTACGAATGCGCAAGTGCGCATTTTCTCTTAAGAATTCAAAACTATGTTTCTTGGGTTGAATCGGATATTCGTCAGGATTAGAATCTCCTAAAATTTCTATTTCAAGAACCTGTAGCTCTAAAGACTGTCCTTTTCCTTGACTTTCTAACAGAGTTCCTTTTACGCAAACTGCAGCTCCGGTTGTGATTCTTTTTAAGGTTTCTTCTGAAGTGTTTTCAAAGTCAATTACACATTGTATGTTGTGAATAGTTGAACCATCATTTAGAGCAATAAAACGATTACTTCTAAAGGTTCTAACCCATCCCTTGAGAACCACCTCTTGCAATATTTGTCCAGAAATTAATAATTCTTTTACTGTATTTTTTATCATTGTGTGAGTATAATTTGTAAGAAAGCAATTTTCTTATTGTGTAAAGGATCTTTATCATTGTAAAATAAGCAATGAATAGAGGTTTTGTAAACTTTTCTTAATTGTCCTGTGGGTCTTCAGCCGGAGGAAAAATCCTCATTTTAGGTTCTTTAAATACTTTTTTATTCGCAATTTTCTTTTCAAAGGTTAAGAGCAGGGAAGGTAACAATAATAAGTTGGATACCATTGCTAATAGCAGGGTGACTGACACAAGGCCTCCTAGTGCGATCGTTCCACCAAAACTTGAAAGTGTAAAGACTAAAAACCCAAAGAACAGCACAATAGAAGTATAAAACATACTAACACCTGTTTCTCTTAACGCAGCATACACTGAAGGTTTCACTTTCCATTTATTTGCAATCAGTTCTTGTCTGTATTTTGCTAAAAAATGGATGGTATCGTCAACGGATATTCCGAAGGCAATACTGAACACCAAAATGGTTGATGGTTTTATAGGAATATTTAAAAAGCCCATCAATCCTGCAGTAATTAAAAGTGGCAGCATGTTAGGAACTAAAGAAATGAGAATCATTTGCGGAGAGCGAAACATCCACGCCATAAAGACGGCGATCAGTAAAATTGCAAGCGACAAAGAAATAACCAAGTTCTTAATTAGATAATTAGTTCCTTTTATAAAGACTAAGGCTTTTCCCGTGAGCGAAACGGTGTATTTATCTGCAGGAAACTCTTTGGCAATGACTGTTTTTATTCTTTCTTGAATAACATCCATTTTATCGGTACCGATGTCCTTCATGAACGTTGTAATTCGTGCATAGCGGCCTGTTGTATCTACAAATGTTTTTAGCATTCCTGTATCACTGTTCGAATTTTTAGCGTACGAAAAAATATAACTTTGTTCTTGATTTGTAGGTAATTGATAGTACTTGGGGTTTCCGTTGTAATATGCTTGTTTGGAAAACTTTACAAGGTTCACCACAGAAATTGGTTTTGATAACTCTGGAAATGTTTCGATGATGTCATTTAGCTTTTCCATCTTTTTTAAAATGGAAAGTTTCATGACGCCGTTTTCTTTCCTGGTGTCTATTAAAATTTCTAAGGGCATGATACCACCAAACTCTTTTTCAAAGAATTTTATGTCTTTGTAAAAGTCTGTGTTTTTAGGCATGTCCTCTATTAAGCTGCCCGAAACAGTTATTTTGTACACACCAATGATGCTTAAAACAATAACTAATACCGTTGCAAAATAAATAGTTATTCTTTGGTTTTTTACCATTTTCTCCATCCAATTGACCACATTTTCAATCCATTTTGTTTCTAAATGGCTCAAGTGCTTTTTCTTAGGAATGGGCATAAAGCTGTAAATAATCGGAATGATTAATAGCGCTAATATGAAAATACTAATGATGTTAACCGAAGCTAATATTCCAAATTCGCGCAATAAATCACTTTTTACAAATACAAAAGTCGCAAAACCAGAGGCGGTTGTAATATTGGTCATCAAAGTGGCATTTCCAATTTTAGAGATGACCCGCTGAAGTGCTTTGGCCTGTTGGCCATGCTTTTTTATTTCTTGTTGGTATTTGTTGATGAGAAAGACTGCGTTTGGGACTCCTATTACAATGATTAATGGCGGAATCAGCGCAGAAAGTACGGTAATTTCGTAGCGGAATAATCCAATGAAACCAAAAGCCCAAATTACGCCAATAATTACTACGAGTAGCGTGATGAAAGTTGCTCTGAACGAGCGAAAGAAGAAAAAGAATATTAAGGCGGTAATACCGAGAGCACCAAGTACAAAAAGTAGAATTTCGTCTTGAATATTTTGCGCGTTTAGCGTACGAATGTAGGGCATCCCTGATACGCGAACATCTAGATTATTTTCTTTTTCAAATTTTTCTATTTCAGGAATTAAGTCATCAAATATAAAGTCTCTACGTTTCGGAGTGTTGATGAGTTCCTTTTTTATATAAATTGCAGTTTGTAATGTTCCTGTTTCTTTGTTATATAACAGATTGTCATAAAAAGGGAGATTTTCAAAGAGGTCTTTTTTAATGGCTTCTACCTGTTTCTTCGTTGTTGGTTTTTTTTCAAATAAAGGTGCAACTACAAATTTCTTTTGTTCTCTGTCCGCTTTTAATTTCTGAACATCCGCAATGGAAATGGTAAAGTCTACGGCTTCTTTTTGATCAAACTTTGCAACTAAGGCATTCCAAGCGTTAAATTTTTCAGGAGTGAACACGGTAGTGTCTTTTACTCCTAGAATAACTAAATTCCCCTCTTCTCCGAAAATTTCTAAAAACTTGTTGTACTCTAGATTTGCTTGATGATCTTCTGGCAATAGATTTGCTTCGGTATATGAAAATTTCATATACTTTGTTTGGGACGCTAAGAAAGCTGTAATCAATGCAATAATTAATAAAACCACATAGCGGTTTCTTAATATAAGCCCTGCGGCTTTTGGCCAAAAGTTCATGTATTTGTTTTTAGATATAAATGAATTATTTAGAGACTTGTAAAGTGTGAAAATGAAATCTTAAAAAAGATCTTTTTTATTTCAACAGGTATTAGACGGTCATAATTTCTCTTTCTTTCACCGCAAGCTTTTCTTCTATAACTTTTACGAAAGAATCTGTCAAATTTTGAATATCTAGCTCCGAATCTTTTTTGAGGTCATCAGAAATGTCAGTCTTTTTAATGTCATTGTTTGCATCTTTACGAGCATTTCGTATACCCACTTTAGCGTGTTCAGCTTCAGCTTTTGCTTGTTTGGCTAAGCCAATTCTTCTTTCTTCTGTTAGTGGTGGCACATTGATCATAATAATATCACCATTATTCATAGGGTTGAATCCAAGATTTGCGGCCATAATAGCCTTTTCAATTGGCTGTAACATACTTTTTTCCCAGGGTTGTATTGCGATGGTTCTGGGATCGGGTGTGTTTACATTTGCAACCTGACTTAAAGGTGTCTGAGATCCGTAATAATCGACCATGACATTTGCCAGCATTGCGGGAGTGGCTTTACCTGCGCGTATTGCTCTTAATTCTTTTTCTAAATGAGCAATTGCATCGCCCATTGCTTCTTTCGTAGTGTCTATTATAAATTCAACTTCTTCACTCATCTCCTTAGTCGTTTAAAGATTTTATTAATTTGTTACAATAGTTCCAATTTTCTCCCCAGACACTAGTTTTAGCAAGTTTCCGTTGGTATTCATATCAAATACCGTTATTGGTAGTTTATTTTCCTCACTTAGCGTAAATGCAGTCATATCCATTACTTTTAGACCTTTTGCAATGACTTCTTTAAAAGTAATTGTTTCGTATTTTACGGCATTTTTATTTTTTTCTGGATCTACATCAAATATTCCAGCAACACGGGTTCCTTTTAATATGGCGTCCGCATCTATTTCGATTGCTCTTAGAACGGCCGCAGTATCTGTTGTAAAGTAGGGGTTTCCAGTTCCTGCTCCGAAAATAACAACACGTCCTTTTTCTAAATGACGAATCGCTTTTCTTTTTATATAGGGTTCTGCAACTTCTTTAATTTCTAAGGCTGTTTGCAAACGTGTATTTACATCTTGATCTTCTAGGGCACTTTGCAGCGCTAATCCATTTATACAAGTGGCTAACATACCCATGTGATCGCCTTGTACTCGATCCATTCCGTTTGCAGCACCAGCGACACCTCTAAAGATGTTTCCACCACCAATTACAATCGCTACTTGTATCCCTTTTTGCACTACTTCTTTAATTTCTTTTGCATATTCAGAGAGACGCTTTGGGTCAATTCCATACTGCCTTTCGCCCATCAGTGCTTCTCCGCTTAATTTTAAAAGAATTCTTTTGTATTCCATAGTTTTTTTTAAGAGTTGTGCAAAATTACGTTTTTTTTTTGAGTTTCTTTTTTTTGAACAAAAAAAAACCTCGTTTTCAAACAGTTTGAAAACGAGGTCTTAGTATATGTTTTTAAGATGAATACTTATCCTAAAGTCACTCTTTTAAAGCCAGTTACAACAACATCTCCGTAGGTCTGCACATACTGGGCAACATTTTTCTTATCATCTTTAATAAAAGATTGGTCTAAAAGACATTGCTCTAGGTCTAAAGTCGTGTTGTCAGAAATAAATCGCTCCATTTTACCGGGTAAAATTCGATCCCAAATTTGCTCTGGTTTGCCTTCCGCTTTTAATTCAGCTTTGGCAGCTTCTTCCGCTTTTGTTAAGATAGTTTCAGATAATTGTGACATTGAAATGAATTCTGGAACGTTCTTTAAAGTTTTCCCTAATCTTCCCAATTCAATATTATCTTTTTCTATAACTGCAATTCTAGCTTCTGTCTCTGCTGCTACGAATGCAGGATCAAAATCTTTGTACGATAAGGTAGATGCTCCCATGGATGCTATTTGCATAGCAATATCTTTTGCGAGTGTTTCTGCATTTTCTACTACCGCAGATAAACCAACAATTGCAGCAATTTTTCCAATGTGAGTGTAACCACCAACATAGGCAGCTTCGATTTTATCAAAAGCAGTGATTTCTATCTTTTCTCCAATAACTCCAGTTTGTTCTATTAGCTTTTCAGCAACCGTCATACCGTCAAAATCGGCAGCTAAGAAAGCTTCCTTATCAGCTGTATGTAATGCAATGTCTGCAAATTGTCCGCCTAAAGCTACAAAAGAATCATTTTTACCAACAAAGTCAGTTTCACATGCCAATACGATTGCTACACCTGCAGTTTTCGCATCGTTGATTCTTGTTACTGCAACTCCTTCTGTAGATTCTCTATCTGCTCTTTTCGCTGCAATTTTCTGACCTTTTTTACGTAAAATACTAATGGCTTCGTCGAAGTTGTTTTCCGCTTCTACCAATGCATTTTTACAGTCCATCATTCCAGCACCAGTTGCTTCTCTTAAATTTTTAACATCAGCAGCACTTACTTTTACCATGTCACTTATTTTTTGTTAAGAAACCAAAGTCTCTTAGGAGTTATTAATTTATTTTTTTTCTTCAGCAGACGCATTCGTATCTTCAGCCTTTGTTTCTTCAACTTTAGCTTCTTCTACTTTTGGAGTTTCAGCTTTTGGAGCTACTTCTTCCGTTTCTGGAGCAGCAACTTCTTTGGTGTCCTTCACTTTTTCTTTGTCCGCCTTTCTGTCTGATAAGCCTTCTGCAATCGCATCTGTAACAAAAGATAATACTTTGTCAATAGATTTAGAAGCATCATCATTTGCAGGAATTACATAGTCCACTTGTCTTGGGTCAGAGTTGGTATCAACCATGGCAAAAATTGGAATATTTAATTTCTGAGCTTCAGCTACTGCAATGTGTTCTTTTTTGATATCAACAATAAACAACGCACCAGGTAAACGAGTCATGTCGGAAATAGAACCTAAATTCTTTTCTAACTTTTCTCTTTGACGATTGATTTGTAGTTTTTCTCTTTTAGACAATGCATCAAAAGAACCATCCGTCTTCATTCTATCAATTAAAGCCATTTTCTTAACAGCTTTTCTGATCGTAACAAAGTTTGTTAGCATTCCACCAGGCCATCTTTCTGTAATGTATGGCATGTTGATTGCTTTTGCTTTTTCAGCAACGATGTCTTTTGCTTGTTTTTTAGTTGCAACAAATAAAATTTTACGTCCAGAATTTGCAATTTTATTTAAAGCTTCTGAAGTTTCTTCTATTTTTGCTGCAGTTTTATACAAATCAATGATGTGCACACCATTTCTTTCTGTATAAATGTACGGAGCCATGTTTGGGTTCCATTTTCTAGTAAGGTGTCCGAAATGTACACCGTTGTCCAATAATTCTTGAATGTTTACTTTTGCCATTTTAAATGTGTTTACGTTCTGTTTTGAAATCAATATACAAGTAGTCGTTTAAGAGTCGGGTATATTTAGATGCTAAACTGTTTACTATTAATTTTTTATAATAATAACAGTTCTCGATATAATAGAGCACAGCATTTAAGCTGCATGCTGTATTAACGTTTCGAGAATTGGAATTTTTTACGTGCTTTCTTCTGACCAAATTTCTTACGTTCAACCATTCTAGGATCCCGTGTTAATAATCCTTCTGGTTTTAGGATAATTCGGTGATCAGCATCAATGTGAACAAGTGCTCTTGTGATTGCTAAACGAATTGCCTCTGCTTGACCAGTGATTCCTCCTCCGTACACATTCACTTTGATATCATACGATTCTAAGTTTTCTGTTAACATCAAAGGCTGTTGCACTTTATACTGTAAAGTACCGGTGGTAAAGTAGCTTTTGTAATCTTTTTTATTTACAGTGATGTCACCTTTACCTTCTGTAAGATAAATACGAGCAACTGCTGTTTTTCTTCTACCTATTTTGTGAACTGTCTCCATTATATAAGATCGTTAAGGTTAATAGCTTTAGGTTCTTGACCTGCTTGTTTGTGCTCTGTTCCTGCATATACATACAAGTTTCTGAATAAAGCTGCTCCCAAAATATTTTTTGGCAACATTCCTTTTACTGCTTTTTCGACCAATCTTGTAGGATCCTTCTCAAACATTTCTGTTGCAGTTAATGATCTTTGTCCACCTGGATACCCCGTGTGACGGATGTAAGATTTCTCTTTCCATTTGTTTCCAGATAATACAATTTTTTCTGCGTTGATGACAACCACGTTGTCTCCACAATCTACGTGAGGAGTAAAGTTTGGTTTGTACTTACCTCTAATTAGCTTCGCTATAATAGAAGAAAGACGACCCAACGTTTGCCCGTCCGCATCAACTAAAACCCACTCCTTGTTTACGGTAGCGCTGTTTGCTGATACTGTTTTGTAACTTAATGTGTTCATAATTACACTTTTAGTTTTTGTCAATTAATAATAGTTATTTTCCTTAAAAAAGGAGTGCAAATGTAATGCTATTTATTCGATTGACAAATTGTGTTTTGATTATTTTGCAGCAGTTACTGTGAAACAAGAAAGACTGCTCTAAAGCAGCCTCTCTTAGAGAGTAGAAAAATAAAATCTACTTTACATAAATTATTTTTTTAACGCCATCCACCGCCTAAAGATTGATACAATTTGACATTGGCGAGTAACTGGTCTCTCTTCGTTTCTATAATTTCTAATCTAGCGTCTAAAACCTCTCTTTGTGTTAACAAAACTTCGGTATATTCTGCTTTTGCAGATTTGAAAAGTTGAATCGAAAGATCGATAGATTCTTTAAGAGCTTGCACTTGCTTTTCTTTTAATTCAAAGCTTTTCTGTAGGTTCTTAATATTAGAAAGTTGGTTCGAAACTTCCAAATAAGCAGTTAGTATGGTTTTTTCATACTCAAATACTGCTTGCAATTGTTTTGAATTGGCATTTTTATATGCCGCCTTTATGCCATTTCTGTTAATGAGAGGAGAAACAACATCACCAGCTAATGCATATAACAAGGATTCTGGAGTATTTTTTAGAAATGTTGTTTTAAACGCTTCTAAACCCATGTTTGCCTTTATATCTATTGTTGGGTAAAAATTAGCTTTTGCTATTTTTACATTCAATTTTGAGGCAGACAATTCTAACTCTGCTCTTCTAATGTCTGGACGATTTTCTAATAATTGAAGAGGAATTCCAGCAGCTACCGAGTCAATCGCTTTTGTGATAAAATCATTAGAATTCCTCAGAACCGCTTGTGGATACCTTCCTACAAGAAAGTTAATCTTATTTTCATTCTCTACAATTTTTTGGCGAACTTGGTACTTATTGCTTTGGTTCTTGAGAACTTCTGCTTCAAAACGCCTTACAGCAAGTTGTGTTGTTCTTGCTGCCTCTTTTTGAAGTTTCACCATTCTTAAAGCATTTTGTTGAATGCTTAAATTCTGGTCTATAATCTCTAGTTGATTATCTAAAGTAATGAGTTCATAATAAACACTTGCTATCTCTGCAATTAATTGTGTTTTCATAAACTGAATTCCCTCAACAGACGCGAGATATTCTAGAACAGCTGCTTTTTTACCATTTCGAAGTTTTTTCCAAATATCAATTTCCCAACTAGCAGAAAGTCCTCCAGTAAAGTTTTTTAAAGGTTCGGGAAATGCTCTGCCTTCGCGAATATTTAGATTTTTTTCTATAGCACCATTTCTGGTATATTCACCAACCTTTTCAACCTCTGCGCCTAGATAAATATTTACATAAGGTACATATTCTCCTTTTTTAGCCTGAATTTCATTTTGAGCAATGTTCATGTGTTGCAACATAATGTTCAACTCTTGGTTATTTGTAAGGGCAGTATGTATCAACCCCTCTAAATTAGAATCCTTAAAGAAGTCTTTCCATTTAACCGTTACATCGTTTACCGTGTCTATTATTTGTCCTTTGTATTGCTCAGGTACTATTTTACTTTCAGCTCTAATTATTGCTTTACCAGGAACGCACGAATATAAAATTGTCAGAATGCTAACAAAAAGAACAGAATATTTTCTCGTATTTAAAATTTTTAAAGACTTATTCATTTTTATTTTTTTTAATTAATTTTTTTAAAAGTCCTCTTAATTTGCTAATTTGTGTTGTATTTTCTGCTGACTGTTTTCCCGAGTTTTCAATACTTCGAATGAATTCTTCAGACAAAGGTTCGTGAGTTTCATCTTTAATAAGACTCTTTCCTTCTGCCATTTTTGCAAAAATGTAATACAAACCTGGGATTATTAATACACCACCAAGAGTTCCGATAAGCATTCCTCCTAAAGAGGAACCGCCAATAGTTCTGTTTCCAATAGCACCGGCGCCTGTTGCCATGACCAAAGGAATTAAGCCTGCTATAAAAGCAAAAGAGGTCATTAATATTGGTCTAAATCTTGCTCTTGATCCTTCAATAGCTGCTTCTAAAACGGTAGCACCTTGCTTTTGTTTTTGAACTGACAATTCTACAATTAATACGGCATTTTTACCGAGCAGACCTACTAGCATAATTACTCCAATTTGTGCATATACATCGTTCGCTAATCCCATAACTTTTAATAAGAAAAACGATCCAAAGACACCTACAGGAAGTGATAGTATAACGGCAAAGGGTAAAAGAAAGCTTTCGTATTGTGCTGCCAAAACAAAATAAACAAAGATTAATACCACAATAAAGATATAGGTAGATTCATTACCTCTGCTTGCTTCGTCATAAGACAAACCCTCCCAAGCAATATCATATCCTTTCGGTAATTCTTTAGCAGCAACCTCTTTAATGGCGTTTATGGCATCTCCACTGGTAAATCCAGGAGCAGGCAAACCTCTTATGGAAGCCGAATTATAAAGGTTGTACCGCGTAATTTCATTAGGACCTAATTTCTTTTTAATAGTCATAAAAGCAGAGTAAGGCACCATTTCCCCTTCTTCATTTTTCACGAAAAGCTTTTTAAGATCAGAAGGTAAACGTCTGTATTCTGGTGCAGCTTGTGTGTACACTTTAAAGAATCTACCAAAACGAATAAATCCTTGTTCATAGGTACTACCGATTAAAATGTTTAGGTTTTCCATTGCATTGCTTACAGTAACCCCTTTTTGCATTGCAATTTTAGTGTTTATTTTTAATTCATATTGTGGATAATTTGCCGAATAGAATGTGAACAACCCTGTTATTTCTTTGCGTTTAGACAAAGCATCCATAAACTCGTTATTGATGCTTTCAAAATGATGATAATCTGTTGAGTTGGTCTTGTCTAACAGACGCATTGCAAATCCTCCAGAAGATCCAAATCCAGGAACTGCAGGTGGTTCAAAATATTCTATAATAGCACCCAAGTCTTTTGTCTCTTTTTCAAGTTCTTCCATAATTTCATGCACGGAATGCTCTCGTTTTGACCAGGGTTTTAAGTTAATTAAACAGGTACCGGCATTCGAACCACGACCTTCTGTCATAATTTCATAACCAGCTAAGGAAGATACAGATTCTACTCCTTCAGTCTCTTCACAAATTTTTTGAAGTTTTTTTGCAACTTCATTCGTGCGTTCAAGTGTTGCTCCAGGAGGTGTCTGAATAATAGCATAAATCATTCCTTGATCCTCATTTGGAATGAATCCAGCGGGTAATACTTTATTTGTAAAATAAATTCCTATACAGAAAGCAGCGAGTATTCCGAAAGTAACAATACGTCTTGCTACAATTTTATTAAGAATTACGACATATTTTCCTGTTAGCCTTTCAAAGCCTTTGTTAAACCAGAAAATAAATTTATCTATCGGTGATTTCTTCGCTTTTCCATGATTATTTTTAAGCAACATTGCGCACAAAACAGGGGTTAATGTTAAAGCAACAATTGCCGAAATAACAATAGAGCCTGCCATCGTTATTGAAAACTGGCGGTAGAAAACTCCAACAGGACCTGTCATAAAACAAATTGGAATAAATACAGAAACCATGACTAAAGTAATCGCAATAATTGCGCCTCCAATTTCACCTAAAACTTCGTAGGATGCTTTGTAAGGCGTGAGTTTCTCTTCTTCCATTTTGACATGCACCGCTTCTACCACTACGATCGCATTATCTACGACAATACCAATGGCTAAGACCAATGCAAAAAGTGTTATCAAGTTTATAGACAATCCAAATAATTGCATTACAAAAAAGGCCCCAATTAACGAGACAGGTACCGCTATAATTGGAATTAATGTAGAACGCCAATCTCCTAAAAACAAGAATACCACAATAGCAACTAGAATAAATGCATCTCTTAGCGTGTGCAATACTTGCTCTATAGAAGCGTCTAAAAAGTTAGATACATCATAACTAATTTGAAAGTCAACATCGGGCGGTAAATCCACTTCTAATTCCGCTAATTTTGCTTTTACTTCTTTGATAACATCGCTTCCATTGGTCCCTAAAGTTTGTTTTAAAACGATAGAGGCGGAAGGTTTACCATCTAAATTAGAATAGATATCAAAAAACTCACTTCCTAATCGTACGTTTGCAATGTCTTTTAATTGAATAATTTCCCCTTTTTTATTGGCACGAATAATGATTTCTTCATACTGCTCTGGCTCGTTATACCTGTTTTCATAGGTTAAAACATACTCTAAAGATTGAGAAGTCATACCAGAACTTCGGCCGAGACGTCCGGGTCTCGCAAGAATACTTTGTGCTTCCATTGCTTTTAAAACTTCTTCTGCAGAAATATTATACGCTCTCATTCTGTCTGGTTTTAGCCAAACTCTCATAGCATATTTTCTACTTCCTAGTATTTGAGCACTTGCGATTCCCTTGATGCGCTGTATTTCTGGAATAACTATAGTGTATGCATAGTTGTATAGAAATTTTTCATCATTGTTTTTATCAGTGCTAGAAAGGTTTACATACATCAACATACTAGGTTGAACCGGTGTTATAATAACACCCTCTCTTTGTACTAATTCTGGCAGCAGTGGCAGCACTTGATCTACACGCGTTTTAACTCGAACTACAGCTTCATTCGGGTCTGTGCCTGGTTCAAAAATAACACGAATAGTTGCTTCACCTGCACTGGTCGCATCTGAAGCGATGTAACGCATATCTTGTACGCCATTAATTGCTGTTTCTAGCGGAATGAGTGTTGAATTAACGAGTACTTCTGCACTAGAGCCTGGGTATGCTATAAAAATATTTACAGTAGTTGGTGCTATTTGTGGAAACTGAGATATAGGGAGTTGCTTTATGGCAAGTCCACCTATAAATAAGATAATTACCGAAATGACAATAGCCAGAACGGGTCTTTTTATAAATTGTTTAAACATGTCTTTTGTAGATTAAATTCTAAAATTATTCAGCGTATAAGTCTAATTCAGACATCACTTTGGTTGGTTCTAAGAACTTGGTGCGTATTTTTTGGTTGTTTTTCACCATTCTAACACCTTCAAGTAAAATGGTATCATTTTCAGAAAGCCCTCTATCGATGATAAAAAGATTCGGTAATTCTGCAGCTACCTTTATTTCACGTTGCTTTGCAACATTGTTTTTATCAATTACAAAAACATAGGTTTTGTCTAAAATTTGAAAAGTTGCCTTTTGAGGAATTAAAATTGCATTCTTAAAAGGAACCGTCATTAATATACTTCCAGTTTCTCCGTGTCTTAAAATTTGATTAGGGTTTGGAAAGGTAGCTCTAAAAGCAATGTTACCAGTTTCACTGTTAAATTCACCTCCAATAGTTTCAACAATGCCGGTTTGATTAAAACGTTGGTTGTTAGCCATTAAAAGTTCTACTTTTTGTTTAGAATCTTTGCTAGCACTCGTGATATAATCTAAATATTCAGCTTCTGGAACGTTAAAATAGACCCACATTTTACTGTTGTCCGATAATTTAGTTAGTAGTTCACCTTCACCTAAAAGACTTCCCTCCCGTACTTCAAGATGATCCATAATTCCATCAAAAGGAGCTTTAATTTGCGTGAAATTAAGATGGGTTTGTGCAAGTGTTACTGCTGCATTTACTTTGTCTAAATTTGCTTTTGCTAAAGCCAATTCGTTTTTAGAAACAACATTACCGTCTGCTAAAAGTTGTGTATTCGCTAATTCTATTTCAGCAGTTCGAGATTCTGCTTTCGCTTTTTGTAATTCAGCTTGATAGATGTTGGGCATTATTTGAAACATCGCTTGTCCCTTTTTTACATATTGCCCTTCGTCTACAGATATGTTTTCTAAATATCCTTTTTCTAGGGCTCTTAGTTCGATGTGTCTAATAGCGTGTATTTGACTTACGTAATCTTTTGTAAGTGCGGTGTCTTTTTTTACTGGGTTGGTTACCTCAAAGGCAACAATTTCTTCTTTTTCTTCTTTCTTTGTTTGGCAACTTGTGTATATAAACAATACAGACAAGACAATGAAAATGCTTATTTTTTTCATAGTAGTACTATCTTAAAAAAAATTAATTTTATAAATTGATTGGTGTTGAAAACAGGTATAAATATGTGTTCTGTTTTTTTTCTAATGGAAGTGTGGATGCAATTAAATTAGGCCGTAAAAAGCCTATTTAATTGGTAAAAAATCAAATTATAAAAACCTGATACTTCGCGTGTAGTCTGAAGGGTTTTTGGCGAGTATAAGAATAGTGCGCAAAAGAATTTACGTACTTTTTTTGAGAAGTTTTATTTGAAATATGGATGTAAAAAACAGCTAATAAATGATCTGAAAAATTACGAACTTTATCTTTATTTGATACTCTTTCTTCATTTTCTTCTAGGTCTTTTAGATCAATAAACCTGACAGAAAGTGCGTTTCTGTGCGCGTTATCAAGAGGAGAAAAAAATGAATTTAAATTTTGATATGGTTTACTTAATGTAGTTTTAATACCAGTTTCTGAAAGTTTGCTAATCTTGCTTTTTTGTAAGGTGTCAATATGTGAAATATTCCACACACATAAAAAACCTGACAAAACTAAATATTTTAAAACTTTATTCATGCCTTCAGTAAAATTGGAGCAATTAAATGAGACAACTGCAGTGTTTTAGATAACACAAAATGCAATTACTTTTAAAAGAGGTTTAAAGGTAATACTATTTATTTTTTTCTAAATAATGTTTTAGGATATTTTTTAAGCTTTTTTTCGGTTAAAATTCGCGTTTTAAAATTAACACAACCTTATGAAAACCTTAAGAAAATAGAAAGTTACTTTTGTGATTATGTGTTGCCACTACTACAAAATAATTTTCACTAGATTAATTCAACCCCAAAAGCGATGAAATTTTATACGTTAATTCTCCTATCTCTTTGTTTTTGTACCACTAAACTTTGTGCGCAAAAGCTTTCTTCGGAGAAAATTTCTAAAAGAGTATACTCCACAAAGAAGCTAGTAAAAGTACCAATTATAGACGGTAGTATTGTTGAAGATGCTTGGGATGTTGTTTCTTGGTCTTCAAGTTTTGTAGAAAAAGCTCCAGATGAAGGAACTGCACCCACTTTTCAAACAAAATTCAAAGTAATGTACGATGAAAAGTATTTATACATTGCGTTGAGAGCTTTTGATGACAATCCGGAATTAATTGAAAAAAGATTGAGCAGAAGAGATGGATTTGCGGGAGATCGGATTAATGTAGTGATAGACAGTTACCATGATAAAAGAACCGCTTTTGTTTTTACAACAACAGCAGCAGGAGTAAAGGGCGAAGAAATTGCGACAGGAAATGGAGATAATTTTGATGAAAGTTGGAATCCAGTATGGTATACCGCCGCAAATGTAGATGAGAAAGGTTGGACCGCAGAAATGAAAATACCTTTTAGTCAATTGCGCTTTGGAAATTCAAAAGAACAAATCTGGGGATTTAATGTAATTCGAAATCTTTTTAGAACAAATGAACGTTCTCTTTGGCAGAGAATACCAAACGCCCAGGCAGGGTTTATAAGCGAAGCGGGAGAATTGCATGGTTTGGTGAATTTAACATCACAAAAGCAGTTGGAAATTCAACCTTTTGTAGTTTTACAATATGATTCATATCCTAAGGAAGGCAAAAATCCGTACAGAGATGGAAATGATTTTAAGGTCAATGCTGGATTGGATGCGAAAATAGGAATTACCAATGATCTGACGTTAGATTTGACAATTAACCCAGATTTTGGCCAAGTAGAAGCAGATCCAGGAACCATTGCACTAGACGGTTTCCAAATTTTCTTTAGAGAGCAAAGACCTTTTTTTGTGGAAAATAAAAATATTTTTGATTTTGAATTTGCAAATGGAAGAGACAATCTTTTTTACAGCAGAAGAATCGGTCGCAATCCGCACAGAAATCCAAATTTAACAGATGGCGAATTTGCAGATGTTCCCAAAAATTCAACAATATTAGGAGCTGCAAAATTTTCAGGAAAAACCAAAAATGGATGGTCTGTTGGTGTCTTAGAAAGTGTTACCTCCAATGAGTTTGCTGAAATTAAACAAACGGACGGTAGTAAAAGGGAAGAAATTGTAGAGCCGCTAACAAATTATTTTGTGGCTAGAGCGCAAAAAGATTTTAATGAACGAAATTCTTATATTGGTGGAATCTTTACAGCAACGAATAGAAATTTAAGCGGTAATTTTTCTGAATTACACAAAGCAGCATATACGGGTGGAGTCGATTTTAGGCATACTTGGCATAAAAGGGATTTTTATTTAGAAGGAAATACAATTATGAGCCATGTAATGGGAAGTGAAAGAGCAATAGAAAACACACAACGCTCTATTACCAGATTGTTTCAAAGAACAGATGCAGATCATGTAAATGTTAACGCAAGAAGGACCTCTTTAACGGGAACTGGAGGGAAAATTAATATTGGAAAACAAGGTGGAGGGAATTGGCGATACAATGCAGGTCTTTTTTGGCGTTCTCCAGAACTAGAATTAAATGATGTTGGTTTTTTAAGGCAAACAGACGAGGTGATTCAGTTTGCAGAGATAAATTATTTATGGCAGGTGCCCACAAACACGTACAGAGATATTCGAGTAAGTTTAGAACAGGTTTCAAATTTTGATTTTCAGGGAAATCAGAATAAAATGGAGTACAGGTTAGAGGGAAGAGTAAATTGGATAAACAACTGGTCAACAAATCTGGGACTTGGTCACAACCCGTTAACCTACGAAAATGCCTATTTAAGAGGTGGTCCACGTTGGCGCTTTGCGGATAAAGACTTCATATACCTTTACCTTAATTCAGACAGTACCAAGAAGCTGAGCTTTACGCTGGGATACGTTAACCGTAAAACAGAAGAGAATTTAAATAATTTAAGCAAATATGTTTTTAGAATGAATTATCAGCCTTTTGATGCTTTTAGTATGTCTTTAAATACAGAATTAGTGAAATCGATAGATAAAACACAATACGTTGCTACAAAGGATTTTGGTTCTGAGAAAAGATATATTTTAGGAAAAATAAACAATCAAAATTGGTCTACAACTTTGCGTTTAAACTACAGTTTAAACCCGAATTTTTCTGTGCAATTCTATGGACAGCCTTTCATTTCTAGAGGAAGATATTCTGACTTTAGTTTTGTAGACAATCCGACGGCAAGTTCTTTCAACCAACGCGTGCGTTTATACAACCAAGAGCAGATTTCATTTGGTGCCAATGCGAAGGGGGCCGCTGCGTTTTTAGTAGATGAAAATTCAGATAATATAACAGATTATTCTTTTAAAAAGCCAGACTTTTCCTTTGTGCAGTTGCAAACAAATTTAGTGGTAAGATGGGAATACATTCCAGGTTCAGAATTATTCTTTGTTTGGGCAAGAGGCTCTAGCGGCTCACAAGATTTTAACAATTCATTGACTAGTAGCGTTCAAAATCAGGTTTTTGACGTCCCTGCTAATGATACTTTTTTAATTAAAGCAACCTATCGTTTTGTGCGTTAAATTATTTAAAAGTTGCGCGTTGTAAGCGGTCATTTATAGATTTCCCCAATCCAACTTCAGGAAATTTTTCTGCGATAATTAGGTCTAGCTCTTGGGCGTCTAAGGCATGCATCGCGGCGTATAAGTTCGCCGCTGCTTCTTGCATAGATCCAGTTTTTGATAAAATTATCTCAGAGATATTTGGAGCATTCAAAGAAGTTTTAAATACGAGCACACCAATTTTTTTATTGGTGTACTTTTGAATTTCAGCGGCTACATCGTTTACTAAAAAAGTATTGGTATTAGGAGCGTAGTGCCTTGCTAACATTCCTGGAGCTTCTGGATGTTCTTCTTCTTTATTTTTGATTGTGATTTTACCAACAACTGCCTCAATATCTTCTAATGCCAGCGCACCCAATCGATAAATAATCGGGGTGTCATTTTCAAATCCAATGATGGTGGATTCAATGCCGTTTGCACAAGAACCTCCGTCTAAAATCATTTGAATATCATTTTTAAAATAGGCTTCTACGTGCGCAGCCTTTGTAGGGCTTATGCTTCCAAAAGGATTTGCACTTGGTGCAGCCAGTGGAAAAGGTAATTGTTGAAGCAAAGCTAAAGTTACAGGGTGATTTGGCACTCTCACCGCGACCGTGTCTTTGCCTGCAGTAATAAGGTCAGGTATACTCCGGTTCTTTTTTAAGACTAAAGTCAAAGAACCCGGCCAAAATGCAGCAGCCAATAATTTTGCTTTTTCAGGAATATGGGTAACAATACTCTCTAAAGAAGCGATGGAAGGGATGTGTACAATTAAAGGATTAAAAAAGGGCCGTTTCTTTGTTGAGAAAATGCGATGAATCGCTTTTTCGCTGTAAATGTTTCCCGCGAGGCCATAGACGGTTTCAGTAGGTATTGCTACTAATTGCGCGTCTGTTAATAATTGCACTGCCTTTTCGATATCTGTAGAAATAATACTCATAACTATCGCAAAACTACACATAAAAATTAATAATTTCTACGCAAATAATTGTTTTTAAAATTCCGAATATAAATTCAGACTTATGCGTCGTTTTATGGGTTGACAAGGAACGTATCCCTTAAAACGTTTCATATAAATGTAAACTGTTTTAGTAGCAAATAGGAAGAATGGAATAGTTATTGTTCTTGCAACTTATTCAAACGCAACTAATGAAAAGACAGCTTCTCGTTTCAGTCTTAATTTTATTTTTTCAATTTTCAATATCACAAGAAAAGCCAGGGCGCGTCTTTTTCTTAGGAGATGCAAATTTCACCCTCGGAATTAACGAGAATTATCAAATAGGTTCTGAGGACGAAAGCGGTCCTTTAATTGTGCCTTCGGCTTTATTTTTTAGAGTTGGTTTTGGTTATGAGTTCAAAAGAAAAATAGCGATTGCTTTTAATTCAGGATATGATCTCCATTGGAATTATAACGTCAAGGCTTTCCCTACATGTGGCAGTTTAAAATATAACATTATAGAAAAAGAGGACAACACTCATTTTGTTGAAATTAGGGTAGGTAAAATGTGGACGCCATCCTCTATTTATTCCGATGGAAATTACTTCGGTATTGGATTGGGAATTCAAGTGGCTGGCGAAGAACGATGGAATACTATTTTTAGAATAGATTTCCATCGGAAAAGAAGTGTCGGATTTGAAAATAATCGGTTGGATAGCGTTTCTTTTGGTTTTGGATTTTCATTTTTTAATAGAAATCTTTACAGGTCTCCATTATAGTCCAAAGAAAAAGAGCTTATTTTAGTTTAATTTTTTGTCTGTAAACGAGTCCATTTCATATTTGTTATGAATTGTAATTATTGCCAACCCAAAAAGCACAGCAGCAACAATTAAGACGGTGCTAATCAATCCGCTAACTCCAAATGACATCCGGATTAGAATCGTGGAAATAACAAATCCTGAGTTCCTGATGATTTTATGAAATTGATCAGTGTAAAAAAAAGAAATTAAAAGAAGTATTACATCGACGAGAATCAATACCGTAAAAAATTGATCAAAAAACAGGTTGTTAATACTTTCGAAAGAAGGTAGTTTTGTGGAGGGTGCGGAGATTCCTGCAGACCAATCAATAAAAGTATACAGTCCAATAACAAAAAATAAGGGCACTAATATAATAGCAATTAGCTTTTTCTTTTGAACAAATTTTTCAATTATGGGTTTGGTAATGGTTTCTTGAGATGCTTTACGTTTTCCTTGTTTTTGAAAAAGATAGATGAGATAAAATAGTACGAGAGAAGCCACTAAATCATAGGTAAATTGCAAATCTCCTTTGATTTCAAACCAATCTGCAGTCAGTTCTAATGCTGACAAATCTTTAAATAATTTACGGATAATAATTAGTGTTATAATTTCGTATTGTTTGGTAATGTAGGTTGTAAAAGATTTTGGTAAATAGTAAATCAATAAGTATACCTCATACACAAGGATAAAAGAAAAGGGCGTGTATGCTGCTGATATTGGATTTTTAAGCAGTTCAGAATTTGAAGGGAAATCTACAAAGTCTAATTTTAAAAAGTAAATAATAGCTAAATGAATAAAAAAACTAAGGATTGCTAATTTAAGAATGATATTCTCCGCTTTTCCTCGCGTTTTGTCAGAGAGCAGTTTTTCGAAGATAAATGGTACTATGTTCTTTATTTTAATCATATCCCTAATTTTTAAACAACCTGTTCATTAATTATTTTTGAAGTAAACAACACAAGTACACTTATGCAAGTGTAAAGATAATTAAATTACATGAATTTTCAATTTGTTAAACTTTTTTGGGGGCAATTGTGTTTTTTTTAAAAGATATTTTTTTAGTCTTAAAAATGCACTTCGCTGCATTTGGTAGTTTAAATTTTTATCGAGTTATTTTGATGCTATTTTCTAAAGGGATATCTGCAAGTTTCTTTGCTATAAAAGTTCGGTTTTTGAAGGATCATGTACCATTTTATTCTTTCAGCATCTTATGATTTTTCATCTAAATACATTGTAAAGAAGAGAATGCAATTATTTTTTAGCGTAAAGTCTGGACGTTACTCTCTAAAGACTTAGAAATATTTAAACTTTTAAGGGCGTGTTTTTAATTTCTCTTTTGATGGCGTTGAGCAGTGTAGGTTTGTTATATATTTAGAGGTAGTTGAATTTTGAATTAAGGTTTGAACCTTTAGCATCTTGCAATAGCAAGTGCTGTCTTCTAAGAACAGCTGTAGCCATGCAATCGCAATATTCCCAATATCTTCGTTTCCTGTTAACGGATTTAAAGGAGTAGCGTGGTTGCCTCCAGCAATTTCAAGAAGTAATTTACTGGTAGTGGTTGGGGTATAATTATAATGTACATCTGCATGCTTATTTGTAGGAGCCACCTCGTCTAATTGGCCACTAATAATGAGTACAGGTACTTTATGGTCTAGGCTTGAAGTAGTCAAGGTGCTTTCCAACAACCAGGGGGCGATTGCGAGCACTGCTTTTATTGTAGGATTTATTTGAGCAGCTAATTGAGCGCCGCCACCACCCATTGACCACCCACCAACCGCAATGCTATTGGTGTCAATTTTTTGGTATAAAGGAGAAGCTATTCTTTGATTCTCTTGTCGCAATGTAACCATTGCATCGATTAACGCATTGGCTCTTACTTTTGGGAGGTCATAGATAGAATTTGTACCAATTGTCATGCATAAAAATCCGCGTGAAGCTAAATATTTTGCCCAGCCTTCAATGGATGTTTGAGTAGCTCTGTAACCAGGAACTAAAACAATGCTTTTCAAAAGGCTATTTGCATTCAAAGGAAAATATAAGGTAGCACCGGCATAATCTGGTCCATTTCGAAGTCCATCAGATTCTTTTAAGGAACCGAATGTCAATGGTGTGTAATTGCTGATGTTTTCAATTGTAAGAGATTCACATTGGCTAAAAGAGGCAGTTGCGTGAATGAAAAGAGATAGCAAAAGTATAAATGGAATTTTCATGTTTATTTTGATTAGTGGTGTTTATTGGTTGTGGAGGTATTTGCAGAATTTTTAGCGGCTGTTAATCGGAGCAATTGGCAGAAACCATGATTTTTGAAAGGAAGTTGGAGTAGGTGCCGAAAAACAAACTTTTAAAGAAACATGCTGCTCGGTTCACTCTCAAAATAGCGCCTTTTTTGTTGCCAGAAACGGCACGATCTCCTTTTGGATCAATGGTGAAATCGTTGCAAATGTGCTGTTCATTTAACATGTTGTAAATTTTTTAGAATTAAAGTCAGTATATGGACTGATGTCAATCGACAGGATCTTGTCAAGTTCGCCATGAAAAGAAATCATTGGAAGTAGTTCTTCTGGTTTTATCGCGATAAGAGAAACAGCTCCCCAATTGTTAAAAAGGGCTGTAATTGAAAAAGTATGAGTAAAAGAGTTTCCTGACGCATCCAAAAGTTCGAGTTTTGCTCCTAGCGTTGGAATAAATTTATTCCACTTTTCCTGACTTCCATAGGCTGTCATTAATGCGGTAATTGATCGTGCAGTGCTCTTTCGAAAGAAAAGATCTATGAATAGCTCTTGGGGTGTACCACGGACGCCCATTGCAGTCCCATACCTGCTATTTTTTAAAGAGTCAGTTTTAGTTTTAGAGAAAAATTCAGCAGTATTATATCTACCTGCCTGCGAGCAGTATTGAGCAGTTACGCTAGTTGTGGACAGTATTGCCACAAAAATAAAACGAATGGTATCCATGTTTTTTAGCGGTACAAAGATCAAATTTAGTCAATAAAAAGATTGGGAAATTTTTATTTTAATGCGCTTCCAACCAATTCTCTCCAATACCAACTTCAACATCTAATGGTACACTCATTTTAAAAGCATGTTCCATTTCGTATTTTATAATTGGCTTAATAATTTCTAATTCATCTTTGTGGGTGTCAAAAACCAATTCGTCATGGACTTGTAATAACATTCTCGACCGAAAACCTTCTTTTTCAAAACGCTTTTGAATGTTGATCATTGCCAACTTTATAATATCTGCAGCTGAACCTTGAATGGGCGCATTTACCGCATTTCTTTCAGCACCGTTCCTCACCACTGCGTTTCTAGAGTTGATGTCTTTCAAATAGCGACGTCTGTTTAACACGGTTTCGACATAACCGTGCTCTCTGGCAAAATCTACCTGTGCAGACATGTATGCTTTCAACTTTGGATACGTTTCGTAATACGTGTCAATTAGTTCTTTGGCTTCGCTTCTTGATAGATCCGTTTGATTGCTCAATCCGAAGGCAGAGACTCCATAGACAATTCCGAAATTCACTGTTTTTGCGTTGCTACGTTGATCGCGTGTAACTTCGTTTAGAGGAACATTAAAAACTTTAGCAGCGGTGGACGCGTGTATGTCTTCTCCGTTTTTAAACGCATTTATCATGTTTTCTTCTTCACTTAAAGCAGCAATAATTCGCAATTCTATTTGAGAATAATCTGCGGCTAACAACACATGATTTTCATCTCTTGGGACAAATGCTTTTCGAACTTCTCTTCCGCGTGCTGTTCTAATGGGGATATTTTGTAAATTAGGATTGTTAGAACTCAAACGACCTGTAGCCGCAACAGCCTGCATGTATTGCGTGTGAATTCTTCCTGTTTTTGGATTTACTTCATTTGGCAAGGCATCTACATAGGTGCTTTGTAGTTTTTTATACTGCCTATATTCTTGAATGTCTTTAATAATATCATGCTCTTTTGCCAAGTAAGATAAAATGTCTTCACCTGTAGCATATTGACCGGTCTTCGTTTTTTTAGGTTTTTTTACCAATTCCATTTTTTCAAACAAAACAATTCCTAATTGTTTCGGAGAGGCGATGTTAAATTCTTCACCTGCTTGCTCATAAATGCTTTTTTCTAAGCGGTCGATATCTGCAGTTAAGGCAACAGAAAGTTCTTTTAAGAAGTCTGTATTGACATTGATCCCTTCAATTTCCATAGCTGTTAAAACAGAGACCAAAGGCAATTCAATATCATTGAAGAGTTTCGTAACATTTCCGTTTTCTAATTCTCCGGTAAAAAGCTGTTTCAGTTGAAAGGTGATGTCTGCATCTTCTACAGCATATTCCGTTTGCTCTTTTAGAGGCACACTGCGCATAGAAAGCTGGTTCTTTCCTTTTTTCCCGATAAGCTCCGCAATGGAGATAGGTTGGTAATTTAAATAGGTCTCCGCCAAGACATCCATGTTGTGCCGCATGTCTGGATTGATTAAATAATGCGCAATCATCGTATCAAATAATTTACCTTTTACAGGCATCTTATAGGTAGACAGTACTTTGATATCATATTTTAAGTTGTGTCCAATTTTTTCAATTTCCGACTCGAAAAAGGGTCTAAAATCTTCTAATATACGTTGAGTTTCTGCTTGGTCTTCAGGAAAAGACACATAATACCCCTTTCCGGTTTCATAGGAAAAAGCAATGCCAATTAACTCAACTTCTAGGGCTTTTAAACCGGTAGTTTCAGTGTCAAAACAAACCGCAGTTTGTTTCATTAAATTTCGAAGTAATAAGGTTCTTGCGAAAGGAGAATCTATATGTTGGTAAAAATGATTTGTGGTTGAAATGGTTTTAAAACCAGAGGCAATCTCTTCTTCAGAAACACTTCCGGTTCCGGGAGCTGCAAATAAATCGAATTGGCCCTCAGGGATAAGAGTTTCCTTTTTTGGAGTTGCTTTTATTTTTTCTTCTGAACCATTTTTAGAGGCACCTGTTTCTTCTGCAGTATCAATGGCGAATGTTTTTGTGAAATTTTTCAATAAGTTTCTGAACTCTAATTCGTTAAAAAGTTCAGTAACTTTTGGCATGTCTGGTTGGTCAAGTTCAAAATCTTTGGCATTAAAAGTAACGGGGACATCTAACATGATGGTAGCTAATTTTTTAGAGAGTAGGCCTAAATCTTTCGCCGCTTCTACTTTCTCTCTCATCTTTCCTTTGAGTTCATGTGTGTTTGCTAAGAGGTTTTCCATCGTGCCATAAGTAGTTAAAAACTTTTTTGCAGTTTTTTCACCAACCCCTGGTAAACCAGGAATATTATCGGCAGAATCGCCCATCATTCCCAAGAAATCAATCACTTGTAAGGGATCAGTAACACCAAATTTTTCTTGTACTTCGGGAACGCCCCAAATATCGTACCCACCTCCAAAACGCGGTTTGTACATAAAAATATTATCAGAAACTAGCTGTGCAAAATCTTTGTCTGGGGTTACCATAAAAGTTTTATAGCCTTCTTTTTCTGCCTGTTTAGAAAGGGTTCCAATAACGTCATCTGCCTCAAAACCTGCCTTTACCATAATAGGGATGTGCATTGCTTTTAGAATTTCTTGGATGTAAGGCACTGCAATTTTAATCGCTTCTGGCGTTTCGTCTCTGTTTGCTTTATACGCTTCAAACATTTCCACACGATCCACACTTCCGCCCTTGTCAAAGCAGACGGCTAAGTGATCGGGCTTTTCTCGTTTGATTACATCTAAAAGAGAATTCATAAAACCCATAATAGCAGAGGTATCTAATCCTTTAGAATTAATTTGTGGATTCTTGATAAATGCATAATATCCTCTAAAAATTAATGCAAAAGCATCTACTAAAAAAACTCTTTTTTGATCTGACATATTCGTTTTGTAACCTATTTGTGGATGATTTTTTTTAAGTAGCGTCCAATTAATTGTATCCAAAGTACCTGCAGTAAAGCTACAAAACTTTAACATCCTATTAAAATTCATTCGGTATTATAACTGTTATCTTTGACAAAAATTTTTAAACATCTTCTATGTCTCGTTGGTTGCTTCCACTTCTTATTCTTACTATTTTAATAATTGTAGTTGAAATTTATACATTTCAAGCAGTTAAAACGGTTTCTAAAAACAAATTACTTCGTTTCTTTTTTTTAACGGCGAGCATTGGAATTTATATTTATTCTTTTATTGTACTTATTACATATGATAGGAGCAATGGACAGACTCCAGAGTTTCAGATGGCCATGGGATTGCTACTGACTGCATCAATTCCAAAATTAGTGGTCATATTTGTTCTTTTCGGTGAAGATCTGTATCGTGGGGTTTTAAAATTAATTTCCGCAATTTCTTCCGGTGAAACAGAATCTTTGGCAGGTAGAAGAAAATTTATTTCCCAAATAGCATTGGGTTTGGCAGCAATCCCTTTTGTTTCTTTTATTTACGGAATTGTTCAAGGGAAATACAACTATAAAGTACTAAAATATCAATTGACTTTTAAAGATTTACCCGCTGCTTTTGATGGGTTCACCATTACACAGATTTCAGACATTCACTCTGGGAGTTTTACCAACAAAGAAAAAATTCAATATGGCGTAGACTTAATCAACCAACAAAATTCTGATATGCTTTTATTTACTGGGGATATTGTAAATAATAAAGCAGATGAGATGGATAATTGGATGGATGTTTTTGATAAATTATCAGCAAAAGAAGGTAAATATTCAATTCTAGGGAACCATGATTATGGCGATTATATGGATTGGGAAAATCCACAGGACAAAATAGACAACTTTCAAAAAGTAAAAGATATTCACGAAAAAATAGGTTTTGATCTCTTACTTGACGAACATCGATATTTAGAGAGAGATGGGCAAAAAATAGCACTTCTTGGAGTGGAGAATTGGGGAAAAGGATTCAATCAAGCAGGAGATTTGCAACGCGCTGCTGCTGGAATTCACAAAGAAGATTTTAAAATTTTAATGTCTCACGATCCCAGTCACTGGGAAGAGAAGGTGAAAAAGGATCCTTTAAATTATCAGCTCACTTTAAGTGGACATACACATGGCTTGCAAATGGGTATTGAAATTCCGGGTTGGTTCAAATGGAGTCCTTCTCAATATGTGTATAAGCAATGGGCAGGATTGTACGAAGAAGGGGGGCGTTTTATAAATGTAAATCGTGGTTTTGGTTACCATGCATTTCCAGGACGTGTGGGTATTTGGCCAGAAATTACTGTCATAGAGCTTAAAAAAGGCTGATAATCAAAACATTTAGATGCTTTTGCATTATCTTTATATCTAAAGAAACAACGGTTTTACGTTTTACCTCCTTTAAACATTTACAATATGGCGAAATTTGGTGAGTTAATTAATGTTGAAAGACCTGTATTAATCGACTTTTATACAGATGCTAATGATGCTGAAAACACATTAGAGATATTGAGAAGCGTAGTGGCTACTCTAGGAGATAGTGCAAAGGTAATTAAGATAGACATTAGTAAAAATAAAATACTGGCAGATGCATTGCGGGTGAAAGGAAATCCGACCTTTATGATCTATAAAAATGGTGAAATGAAATGGCGTCAAACGGGGTTTCAAGATGCCAATACGCTAATTGGTTTAGTGCAACAATACGTTTAGTTTTATTAAGGTGCTGTCAGCTACCAAGCTTTTACATCGTTTTTAACGACTGCCGTAGTGTTAAAAGATTAGAGTTGCCTAGAAAAAGTATCTTTTGTTATGTTCAAAAGATGGGTACTCTAAAGCTTACGGTTACTTTAAGTACATTCTTTTGCAAATCAGGGTGTCTTCCAGCATTAAATAGCTTTAAAAATATACCCTTGAGAAGTCAATTCTGCAAGTACAATAGGCAAGGTAAATTGTACTTTTGCACGTGCCTTTATACTATCGTGGAAAACAACAATACTACCGTTTTGAACATTTTCCAAAACATTTTTTAAGCATTTTTCTTTGGAGATATTTTTGTCAAAGTCAGCAGAAAGTACATCCCATAGCACTATTTTATAGTCCTTTTTAAGAAGTGCTGTGGTCTGACTTTTCTTTATTTTTCCATAAGGAGGTCGAAACAATTTTTGTTCTTGACGCGTGGATCCTGTTTTGTGATGCCCCTCTGAAGTATCTATAATCTGCTCACACTTCAGGATGTTTTCAAGATAGTCCTCTTTATTGGTCTTCCAGCCATTCAGGTGCTGTTGTGTGTGATTTCCAACACGATGACCATTGTTTTTTATTTTTTTAAAAATTTCGGGATGCGCTTGTATGTTTTTTCCCAAACAAAAAAAAGTTGCTTTTGCATCGTATTTATGAAGTTCTTTCAATACAAAATCGGTAATCTCTTCAGTAGGTCCGTCGTCAAAGGTGAGGTAGATTTCTTTTTTACTGGAAGAAAAACGCCAAACATAGCGAGAGAGAAGTCTCATTATTACATTTGGCGTTTTAGGGAGGTAAAAGTTCAATATTTTTTAGGTATAAAATTTAAATATATTAATCTGCATTTTCTCCATCTGGCATTAAATACTCAAAAAGATTTACGGTGTTCATAAAGTCTTTTTGGATTTTAGAAACAAAATCTTTTTCAGTACTTCCGCTTTCAACTTGATCAATTAAGTTTTTAAACATATACAAGGATCGATCAATTTCATCAAAAATAAGAGCACTGTCTTTCTTGTCAAAAGTGCTTAACCAGGTTAGTTGCTCGGTAATGAGCCGCACTAAAGTGTTTGTAACCTGTTTTGCTTTTTCCTGTTCACCTAATTTAAAATACATTTCAGGATATCCTAGGGACAGGCTATAATGGTCAAAATCTTCTATTGGTAGCTTGTTTAAAGACAGATCTAATACAGTCACTGCTTTTGCAGTGTTGCCTTCTTTTGCGAAAGCATCAGATAGACGCATTAAACTGTTTCTTAAAGAAATCGCATTTCTTTTCGTTTGTTCATCTAAGTATATTTCACCATTATTTATGTTTTTCCATTCTAATTTTTGAATGTTGGTGTACATCTTTTCAGTATCGATTCTGCCAATATTAAATAAACTTATTTCACGATTTTGCCCAGTACTATCCACGTAGTTTGTGGCTGTTTTTATGGGCACTAATTTAAAAGCCAATCCATCTAACTGTAAATAATCTTTCAACCAAATATATTCTTCATCTGCGTTTGCACCACCAGTAAAGTAAATCGGACGTTCCCAGTCGTTATTTGCTAAAATATCAAGCATTAAAATACGATTTTTAGTAATCCCCCTATCATCGATGGTAATGTCTATAAAATCTAAAATTTTATCGGCATCTTTTTGAGCAACAAGACCATTTTTTAAAACATTCGCCTTGTTTACAGGAATTCGAATTCGATTTGTAGGGTAAAACTTTTCTTTAATGTCATTCTCTTCATCGATATAATAGGTGGCATCACTATCCGAGGAAATCCAACGCATTAAGTCCTTAATTCCGATAATAGAGTCTTTAAATCTTGGATGTTCTATGTGATAAGCAATGTCTAAACTTCCATATTTATATTGATTATGTGTAAGTTGTGATGGGATTGGAGGTGATTTATAGGTGGCCCGTTTCATTTGATCGATGTACCAATCGGTTGCAAATAAACTGGTGTTTACGAGTTTTAAATCGGTTCTAATGCCTTCTACTTCTTGCATGTACCATAAGGGAAAAGTATCGTTGTCACCGATGGTAAACATAATGGCATTTTCATCACAGCTTTCTAGGTATGCTTGTGCATTTAGGCGTGTGGTGTAGCGATTAGATCTGTCGTGGTCATCCCAGTTCTCTGAGGCCATTAGTGTCGGAACTGCTAGCAGCGAAATGATAGAAACCGCGAAAGCAACGGCTTTCTTATTGGCAACGTTCTTTAAATATTCGTAAAGTGCCAAGACTCCAAAACCAATCCAAATGGCAAAAATATAAAAACTACCAACAACAGCGTAATCGCGCTCTCTTGGCTCAAAAGGTTTTGGATTGGTATAAAAGATAATAGCAAATCCGGTAAACGCAAAGAATAAAAAGAGAGTGAAGAAGTTTTTCTTATCCCATTTCAGCTGAAAAAACACACCGATAAGTCCTAGTATTAGCGGTAAAAAGTAGTATCTATTCCGTCCTTTGTTTTCTAAAGCCTGTGAGGGAAGTTGTTTCTGAGAACCCAGTCTTACTTCATCTATTGCATCAATGCCACTAATCCAATTTCCATTAAATAGGTCTAATCTCCCTTGAGCATCGTTTTGTCTTCCTGCAAAATTCCACATAAAATAGCGACCGTACATATATCCAAATTGATAGCTAAACATGAATTTTAGGTTTTCTCCAAAAGTGGGTCTTCTTTTGCTGTTTGCTGGAATTCCAGCGATACTTTTGTACATTTCTTCCGCTGCAGGGTTCACCATTCGGGGGATGAAACCCTTGTGCGTATCTGCATAATTTGGTATTATATTTTTGTATTTATTTACAATAATATATTTTCCATTTTTCTTTTCATACTTCGGTTTGTCGTCTTTGAATGGTTTTTTTGTGTCCTGCGTTCGTTCAAAGCTATTGGAGTAATAGGTATCATAAAAAACATTGGCATCACCGTATTGTTCACGTTCATAATACGCTAGTAGTTCGCGGGCACTAGAAGGATTGTTTTCATTAATTGTCGTATTTGCATTTGCTCTTATTGGAAGCATCATCCAAGAAGAAAAACCAATCATAATAAAAAGTACAGATAAAATTAAAGTATTGGCGTGTACTTTTTCGTTTTTTCGGGTGTACTTCAGACCGAAAAAGAAAAGGGCAATTAAAATTAGGGCAGCAATAATGCTTCCTGAATTGTAGGGCATTCCAATCGTGTTTATAAAAAAGAGCTCAGCGCTACTAAAAAACTTTAGTGTGAACGGAAACAAGAACTTGAAGACAAAAGCCAAGACCAATACTGATAGGATTGTTGCAATAGCGGTTGTTTTTAAATTGATATTCTTATAGGTTTTAAAGAAGTATAACAACACAATTGCCGGAATTACCAACAGCGATAAAATGTGAACACCAAAAGACAAGCCAACTATAAAACTGATTAATACCAACCATTTATTTCCTCTTGGAGTTTGCAGTTCACTTTCCCACTTTAGCCCCAACCAAAATAAAAGAGCCATTAAAAAAGAAGACATTGCATATACTTCCCCTTCGACTGCACTAAACCAAAAGCTGTCTGAAAATGTATACGCTAAAGAACCAACAATACTGCTTCCTAAAATAGCAACGTAGCTACCTGAAGTAATTTTACCTGCTTTTAAGGCTAATTTTTCGGATAAGTTGGTAATGGTCCAAAACATAAATAATATGGTAAATGCACTTGCCAAGGCCGACATGAAATTTACCATTTTAGCAATTTCTGAACTCTCAGAAGAAAACATCGCAAAGAATGCACCTAGCATCTGGAACAAGGGTGCACCTGGCGGATGACCAACTTCAAGTTTTACAGAGGTTGCGATATACTCTCCAACATCCCAAGCACTAACGGTAGGCTCAATTGTTAATGAATATGTGATTAGTGCTAGTATAAATGTAATCCACCCTAAGATGATATTCCATTTTTTAAAGTTTGCTATTGTCATAAGAACTACAAAATATTGGTCAGGCGAATTTAACAATAAATATGAATAAATTGCTTCTTAAAGGCTTGAATTACGGGGGTAAAGGGATATAAAACTTTGTTAAATAAAAAATTCCTAAAAAAATGTTTGTGAAATTGAAAGAATAGACTAAATTTGCATCCGCTAAGCAGCATTGGCCTATGGTGTAATTGGTAACACACCGGTTTTTGGTACCGACATTCAAGGTTCGAGTCCTTGTAGGCCAACATAGAAATCCTAACAAATATAATTTGTTAGGATTTTTTATTGTGTAGCACACCGTGTTGTTTAAAGTGTGTTCTTTATTGTCTAAAAGTAAGTCAGTTATTTTTTTTATCGAGATATAGTAGCAGTCCATTTTTTCATTTTATGTCCCCAAATAGCAAAAAATAAGATGAGCGTATAGCACGGAATTAAAATCCAATAACTACTAGTAGAGGCAGCTGCCAAGGCTTCTGTTTCCCCTATTCCATTGGTAATTAGGTGTACCTTGTTTGCATCTACAATCCGGCCATATAAAGGAGGAATAATAGCTCCACCGGAGATCGCCATTATTAAAAGTGCAGAGGCTGTTTTTGTAAACCTACCGAGACCTTCTAAGGTTAGTGGCCAAATTGCGGGCCAAACTAAAGCATTCGCAATGCCAAGTGCCGCCACAAGCATAATAGAAATAAATCCTGTGGTATTTATAATACAGCAACTTAAAACAATTCCTAAAATAGCACTTGCAATCAAGGCCGTTTTTTGCTGTACATATTTTGGAATTAAAAAGACTCCAACGGCATAGGTTGCAACCATTGCCATTAAAGTGTATGTTGTAAAAAACTTCGCCTCTTCTCCTGTAAAACCAAGTGAAATTCCGTATGCAATAATTGTGTCTCCAGCAAGTACTTCTGCACCTACGTAAACAAACAATGCTAAAACACCCAGCCATAAATTTGGGAATTGGAAAATATTTGTTTTTGCAGTGGTTCCTGGTATTATTTCTTCTGTTGTATCTGCCTCAACAGGTGGCAAAGGTGCCTTTCTTATTAAAACACCTAGTACAAAAAGCACGATAGCCATAATTAAGTAGGGTATAAAAACGCTGTCTGCCATGGCATCTAGCAGGGTGTTTTTTTCTGCTATTGTTGCGCTGCTCAATTTTGCTTTTGTTTCGTCAATTCCTGATAATAACAAAGCTCCAAAAATCAGAGCGCCTAACGCACCTGCAGTTTTATTCGCAATTCCCATGATTGCAATGCGTTTTGCACCACTCTCAAGAGGTCCTAAAATTGTAATATATGGATTTGCTGCTGTTTGTAAAATTGTCATTCCAACTCCTTGAATGAAAATACCTGTTAGGAAAATCCAATAGGTTCTTGCAGAGGCTGCGGGAATAAAAATCAACGCTCCAACGGCCATAATTATGAGCCCTAAAGACATGCTTTTTTTGTAGCCAATTTTATTTAAAATGTAAGACGCGGGTAGTGCCATTACTACAAACGAAATGTAGGATGCAGAGGCTACTAAGTACGATTGTGCATCGGTAAGCTCGTTGATTGTTTTCATAAATGGAATTAAAGCGCCATTTATCCAAGTTACAAAACCAAAAATGAAAAATAAACTTGCAATTATAATTATTGCGGTGGTATTCTTTTTTTCTTGCATGCTGTATGTTTTGATTTAACACCGCTAAAACTACATTGTTTATTCCGTAAAAAAAAGAGTTTTTAATTTCTAAATATAAAAGAGGTTGAGGTTGCTTTATTTTAATAAAAACGATTTTAAGCCTTCGTAGTTAGAAATTGGTATCGCCACTTTTTTATTATTGATTACTTTCTGAATCTGTTCGGGAATTTCAATTTGAACAGGCAGGGTTTCTTCAACAACATCTAAAAATTTAACGGGATGCGCTGTTTCTAGAAAAACACCATATTCATTTTCTTTCAATCCGTATTTCTTTAAACCTAGATATCCAATAGCTCCGTGGGGCTCTGCAACATAACCTGTATTGTAGTATATGTCTTTCATGGTAGTTCGTGTCTCGATATCAGAGAAACTATAAGAGGAAAAAGTGTTTTTAAGCAATTCGAGATCATTGTTAAACAATTCTCGAATTCTTATAAAGTTGCTCGGGTTTCCAACATCCATCGCGTTTGAAATAGTTGTTTTTGATGGTTTGGGATTGTAAATGCCGTCTATTAGATAATTGGGAACGGTATCATTTATATTGGTTGCAGCAATAAAATGTTGAATCGGTAAGCCTAATTTTTTTGCCATAATTCCGGCACATATATTTCCAAAATTTCCACTTGGTACTGAAAAAACAAGCTCTTTATTTATTTTTTTTAATGCTTTGTAGGCAAAGAAAAAATAAAACATTTGTGGCAACCAGCGCGCAACATTAATAGAGTTTGCAGACGTTAATTTTTTAGTAATATCGGTATCTAAAAAAGCAGTTTTCACCATTTCTTGGCAGTCATCAAAAACACCATCTACTTCTAAGGCGGTTATGTTCTGGCCCAGTGTAGTTAGTTGTTTTTCTTGCACATCACTTACTTTTCCTGAAGGATACAGAATGACAACATTAACTCCCTTTGCTCCTAAGAAACCGTTTGCAACTGCGCCACCAGTATCTCCAGAAGTGGCAACTAAAACAGTGATCTCTTCTTTATGATCTTTGTTAAAGTACTCCAAGCATTGCGCCATAAACTTTGCTCCAACATCTTTAAAAGCCATTGTGGGACCATGAAACAACTCTAGAGAGGCAATGTTATCGTCTATTTTTATCAAAGGGAAATCGAAAGAAACAGTTGCTGCAATAATTGCTTTTAATTTTTTAGCGGGAATTTCGTCTCCCACAAATTGTTTAATTGCTTCAAATGCAATTTCATGGTTTGAATAATCGGTAATATTTTCAATAAAATCTTTGGAAAGGGGTGTTGTATTCTCTGGAAAATAGATGCCTCTATCTTTTGCTAGACCTTGTACAACAGCATTTTTAAAAGTTGTATTCGGAGATGTGTGGTGCAGACTGTAGTAGTTCATTTTATATTAGTTTTGGGTGCTCAATACTTTTTTTTTATTCCTAAAAAATCACTGGCACAGACAAATATGCTTTCCTGTGCGGTGAATTTCGTCTTATATTAAATTTGTATCGCGCTGTTTTTATGTGCTTTTTATTATTTTGATTCCTATTTGGTTTACTTTCGAAATAAACATCTCAAAATCAATTCCTTTATTTGAATAAGATTCTTCAATACTTTTATGAACTACCTCAGCAATTTTATCTCCTTTACAGAGTGCAAAAATGGTGGGTCCAGAGCCACTGATTCCAGCACCTAAGGCACCTGCTTTTCTAGCGGCATTTTGAACAGCGTCAAAAAATGGGATTAGACGTTTACGGGCAGGTTCTGCAACTACATCCACTAAGGAATTGCTAATTAGTTGATAATTTTCCGTGTACAAACCGCTCACTAAGCCACCAAGATTCGCCCATTGGATAACGGCATTTTTTAATGGGATTTTTGTTGGTAGAACTGCTCTAGCATCTTTTGTTTTTATTTGTATTTGAGGATGGATTGCAACAACTCTCAATTTCTTAGGGACGGGTAATTTTATAATGTCTAATGGTTGGTAACTTCGGACTAAAACAAACCCGCCGTATATGGCAGCAGCTACATTGTCTGCGATGGCTGTACCGCAAGCAACTTGCTCTCCAAACATGGCAAACTTTGTCAGTTCTAATTTAGAGTACATAGCTCCTAAAAGTTGATTTGCACCAAAGGCAGCTCCAGCGGCGCTGGCAGCAGAGCTACCTAAGCCACTTCCTGGAGAAAACCCTTTATGTATGGTAAGCGCCACTCCGAAATTAGCATTGGCCTCATTTAACATTTTTTTGACAACCGCACTTGCCGCATTTTCATCAACATTATAGGTGAGTTCAGCACCGGTAATCTGCAGTATCCTTACACCTTTTTCAGCTGTTTTTGTAAAGGTCATCTCATCTCCAACGGCATCCACAGCAAAACCGAGAGAGTCGAATCCGCAAGAGACATTAGCGACGGTTGCAGGGGAAAATATTTTTAAATAATCCATTTATTTTAGTGTTCTGTATTCAGTATTTCGCAAACATTTTACTGCTTATTTTGAACTGAAGACTTATTTATTCGCAATTCTAATGACATCCGCAAAAAGACCTGAAGCAGTTACATCTGCACCTGCGCCAGCACCTTTTATAATTAAGGGATTTTCAGGATATCTGTCCGTGAAAAATAAGACAATATTATCACTTCCATCTAAATTATAGAAGGGATGTGTTGAAGCGATGTGCTGCAATCCTACATTTGCCTTTCCATCACTAAATTCTGCTACATATTTCAAGCGATTCCCCCGGTCGTTGGAATCTTTATAGAGGTTTTGGAAATGTTTTTCATTTTTAGTTAACGCCGCATAAAATGAGGCATTGCTTGAAGTACTCAAGCTCTCTGTGGGTAAAAAAGAGTTGTTTGAAATATCTTCTAATTCTAGTTTATACCCACTTTCGCGCGCTAAAATTAGAATTTTTCGAGCAACATCAACACCACTCAAGTCGATTTTTGGATCTGGTTCTGTGTAGCCCTCTTTTTGAGCTGCTGCCACCACATCGTGAAAGCTTGTGTCTTCATTAAAGTTATTAAAGACAAAATTTAAACTTCCCGACAACACTGCTTGGATTTTATGAACTCGATCCCCCGAATTAATTAAATTTTTCAGCGTGTCTATGATCGGCAATCCTGCACCAACATTAGTTTCAAATAAAAATGATGCGTTGTATTTTCTGGAAAGTGCTTTTAAGTTTTTGTAATTTTCAAAACTAGAAGCGCAGGCAATTTTATTACAGGTAACAATAGAAATACTTTCACGAAGGTATTTTTCATAGACTTCAGATACCTGCTGGTTTGCGGTATTGTCTATAAAAACACTATTTCTTTGATTTGCTTTTTTTACTTTTTCACGAAAGAGCTCTAAGCTGGTTGGCGTGCCGTTTTCTAAGTTTTCTTTCCAGGTGTTAAGGTCGATACCAGTATTCTTAAAATACATTTTACGAGAATTTGAAATTCCTATTACCCGTATATTTAATTTTAAATTTTCCAGTAAAAATTTGTTTTGTTGCTGTAGTTGCGCTAGAAAGCGTTCTCCAACATTTCCAACACCTGTTATAAAAAGGTTTAATTGTTTTGTTTTTTCTTCAAAAAACTGCTCATGTAAAATATTTAAAGCTTTTTTTGCGTTTTTTTTATTGATGACAGCAGAAATGTTTTTTTCTGAGGAACCTTGAGCGATCGCTCTAATATTTACATTATTTCTCCCCAATGCACTAAACATTTGTCCACTTAAGCCCTGATGGTTTTTCATGCTTTCTCCGACGACCGCAATAATTGCTAAGTCACTTTCAATAATTATAGGCTTTATTTTTTTTCTTTCGATGGCTGTGCTAAAAGTTTCATCTAAAAGCTCTTTTGCTTTTGAAGCATCATTTTCATAAACACCTACACAAATAGAGTGCTCAGAAGACGCTTGTGTGATAAAAATAACATTAATTTTTTCCAGTGATAATGTTTCAAATAGTCGTTTGGAAAAACCTGGGATTCCGATCATCCCACCGCCTTCTAAAGTAATTAAGCTAATGTTTTCGATGTGTGAAATTCCTTTTACTTCATTCTTGTTTTTAGGGTGTTTGCAAATTAGAGTTCCAATACTTTCGGGGTTAAAAGTATTTTTAATTCGAATTGGAATTTCTTTTCTTAAAGCGGGTTGTATTGTTGGGGGATATAGAACTTTTGCTCCAAAATGAGAGAGCTCCATTGCTTCTTCGTAGGAAATTTCTGAGATTGGATATGCCTCTTTCACAACGCTGGGGTTTGCAGTGTACATTCCACTCACGTCGGTCCATATTTGAAGTTCCTCTGCGTTTAAGGCCGCGGCATAAATGGAAGCAGAAAAATCAGAACCTCCTCTTCCTAAGGTAGTCGTATTGCCAGAAATATTAGAAGATATAAAGCCTCCTAACATTACAACACGATTTTTATTCTCTTGAAAAAAAGAGCCGATGTTTTCATTTGTAAGTTTAAAATTTACCTGCGCGTTTAGATAGTCGTCATTCGTAAGAATCAAATCTCTACTTTCTTTATGTGCAGCGTCAAATAATTCTTTTGCCGCATTTGCGATAATAAGTGAAGAAAGTCGCTCTCCAAAGCTACATACTTTGGCAAGTGTTTTGTCAGATAATTCTTGAAGTAGAAAAATTCCTTCGCAGATAGAGGTCAAGCGATTAAATAAATAAGTAACTTCTTTTGAAACCTCTTTTTTATGGACAACAACCAAATCATTTATAATTTGGTTGTGAAGCGCTCTAATGGTTTCTAAAATTGATTTTGAAATGCTGATGTCTTGTAATGCACTATTCGCGGTAGCTAAAAGTTTGTCGGTAGTTTTGCCAAACGCAGACACAATAACGACCACTTTATTCTTTTGAGACGCGTGAGCAACAATAGTTAAGACTTTTTTTATGTTTTCTGAGTTTGCGACCGAAGAGCCGCCAAATTTTAATACTTTCATTGGTACTGTGTAATTAATGGAACTTATTTGTTGTTGAATTTATTTCGAGATGTTTCGAAACGTTGTATGACCTAAATTAATATAAATATATAAAACCCTTAAAGGGTAATGGTTGTAGAAGAAGTACGCGTATTCTTAGCCATAGAAATACGAACCATAGAAATAGTTTGAATGTTTTTTATGTTGAATATTGTTGGACGCACAAAGCAAAAGTATTCTTTATATTTAATTTGCAATTATGGAATGTGAATTATTTTAAAAAATAACCGCATTAATGTGATTTTGATAAAATTAAGAGCTTAAAATTTAAAATTAAAAGTTACTTCGCAGATAGATTTGCTTTTTCCTTAATAATCGTAGCGATGGATTTATTTTGAATTTTACTTTCTAACCATGATAAAATATCTAAATACAAGAAGGCTCTTTTCTCGTAGGGGTGATTTTCGAATTTTTTTAATTTGGCATGAATTTTTTTGAATTCATTTTTAATTTCATGCGGAAATACATCACTTAGGTCTCTAATAGAGGCTAAGAAAACCTTTTGAACTTCCTGTAAATTCTCCATTTTAAGCAAGAATTTATAGGTATCTACAAATTGGCGTTCTAGGTCGTAATCTAATCCGCACTCGTAATGTGCTATTAAATTTAAGATGCGCGCAAAGCACTGTAAATCTTCTGCAGAGCTTAAATTTTTAGAACGAATTATTTTCTGTAGGTAAGCAATACAGCTTCTGTTCTCACCCATACCGAAGTATAAACAAGCAATTTTATAATTCAATAAAACAACATAATGATTGTCTAATCTATTTTGATATTTTTCAATTTTAGCGTTAATCACAGCGACCAAATATTCTCCACTTTTAAAAGAACCCTCTAAAAAATGCAAATGCAATTTGTTAGAATATAAGTACATGAAAATCAATAATTCTGTATTTGTATTTAACGGAATTTCTTTGTTCTCAATTTCCGTTTCAAAAGCTGCTAACTCTTTTTTAAAAGTAGATGTTTTTTTTACTAAAAAAGATGCTTCTAGAAGATAGTTTTTTGATTTTAAATAAAAGACAGGATGTAAGTGGATGAGTTTTGAACTGTTGAATAAATCGACACATTTTCTTGCATACTTATAACTCAATAAAAAATCTTGAATCAGAAAACTATACCATAAGTTGGCTTTGTAAAGCCACAGCTTTTCTCTAAAGCCTAAAGACCGATAGTCATATTTTGGCATTTTTTTATTAAAATACACCTCGAGAAATGCCACTTCTTTTTCGTTTTTTACATAGCCGTTTTGTAAGAGGTGGCTATATAGCTGTAGCGATAAATTAGAGAGTTTACTGGCAATTACATTTTGCTGACTTAACTCTTTTGCTTGCACAGAAAGTTGGTCAGCTCTGTTGCTTAAACTTCGAGTTATGTACTGCGTTTCGATAACCTTTTCTAGCTCTACAATTTCATAAGCGATATTTTTTTCTTCATTATCCAAAGCCATATTCTTGGCTTTTTCTAATAGTTTTAAACTTTGTTTATACAACCCTTTTTGGTAGAGAACGGTTGCAAAATCTAGCTGCTCTCTAATTTGAATCCTTACATTTTTATGGGCAGGATTCAAACGTAGACTGATTAATATTTGTTTGTATAAATGTGCTTTTAAGTTAGAAAGTTGTTGTTTCGAAACAATACCACTTCCAATAATTACTTTCTCATCATATATTTTTAACTTTTCTAAAAATTTAAATAAAGAGAAAAATTTAGCGTCAATATTTCCTCCCAATCTTCCAACATACAGATTGAATTGTCGCTTTTCGGACTTGGTTAAGGACTTAATTAGTACAAAAAGAGCATCATTTTGCTGACTGGCGGATGTAATGATTTTGCTCATAAAATATTGAGGTTCAAGTTTTTGAATATGGTTGACATGCTTTAGAAATCGTATGGTATCTTGCAGCGTAAATGCGAATAAGTAAGCAAGGTATATATTTGATTTATAATAATTACAATCTTTTCAGAAATTATGCAAGACAACCAAGTACAAATTTTCGATACAACACTTAGAGATGGAGAGCAAGTTCCGGGTTGTAAGTTGGATACAGCGCAAAAACTAGTAATAGCTGAGCGCCTAGATTTATTAGGTGTAAACGTGATAGAGGCCGGTTTTCCAGTATCTAGTCCGGGAGACTTTACGTCCGTTTCTGAAATTTCAAAAATTATAAAAAATGCAAGTGTTTGTGCTTTGACAAGAGCTGTAGAGAACGATATAAAAGTTGCTGCAGCAGCCTTAAAATATGCGAAGTTTCCTAGGATTCATACAGGAATTGGAACAAGCGATTCTCATATAAAATTTAAATTTAACTCAACGAGAGAGCAAGTGATCGAGAGAGCTGTAAAAGCAGTTTCTTTTTCAAAGACTTTTGTAGAAGATGTGGAGTTCTATGCTGAAGATGCTGGAAGAACAGACAATGCTTTTTTAGCCAAAGTTTGTGAAGCAGTTATAAAAGCAGGGGCAACTGTTCTTAACATCCCTGATACTACAGGGTATTGCCTCCCAGAAGAATACGGCGCGAAAATAAAGTATTTACGCGAAAATGTAAGGGGTATCGAAAATGTTATACTTTCTTGTCATTGTCATAACGATTTGGGAATGGCCACTGCAAATTCTATTGCTGGAGTGATTCAAGGTGCGCGTCAAATTGAATGCACAATAAACGGAATTGGAGAACGTGCAGGAAATACAGCCTTAGAGGAAGTTGTAATGGTGTTAAAACAGCACCCTTATCTAAATTTAGAAACCAGTATCAACACAAAACTTTTATACGACACGAGCATTTTAGTGCGTGAAAGTATGGGGATGCCCGTGCAGCCAAACAAGGCAATTGTGGGCGCAAATGCATTTGCTCACAGTTCTGGAATTCATCAGGATGGGGTCATAAAAAATAGAGAAACCTATGAGATTATGGATCCGGAAGATGTTGGAGTTACCGAAAGTGCTATTGTTTTAACAGCGCGAAGTGGAAGAGCTGCTTTGGCATACAGAGCAAAGAAAATTGGGTATGAATTGACAAAGATTCAATTAGACATTGCCTATGATGCGTTTTTAATTATTGCAGATAAGCAAAAAGAAGTAAGAGACGAAGGGATTCATGAAGTTATGAAAAAAGTGAACAAAGTTTCTAAAATAGCAGTTGCATAAAATCTTGAAATAAGCCTATAAATGAAATATACAATCGCGGTAATTCCTGGAGATGGCATTGGGCCAGAAGTTGTTAATCAAGCAAAAAAAGCGCTGGATGCAGTTGCAGAAATGTATGACCACGTTTTCTTATATCAAGAAGCTCAAATGGGTGCGTGTGCAATCGAGCGTTTTGGAAAGCCTTTGCCTGAAGAAACTATTGCGATTTGCAAGGGAGCAGACGCAATTTTATTTGGTGCTATTGGAGACCCTAAATACGACAGTGATCCCGGGGCAAAAGTGCGCCCAGAACAAGGCCTTCTGCAACTGAGACAGGCGCTTGGTTTATTTTGTAATACAAGGCCCGTAAAAGCTTTTGATAGTCTTATTAAAAACTCTCCTTTAAAGAGAGAAATAATTATTGGAACTGATATTATTATTTATAGGGAGCTAACTGGAGGTATTTACTCAGGAAAAAAAGAAACAAGTACGGATGGTCTGACTGCTTTTGATATTTCATCTTATACGGTGGAAGAAATTTCAAGAATAACACATATTGCTTTTAAAGCGTCCCAGAGCAGAAGGAAAAAAGTAACTTTAATTGACAAAGCGAATGTTTTAGAAACTTCTCGCTTGTGGAGAAAGACGGTTACCGAAATTGCAAAACAATACAAAGATGTTGTGTTGGAATATCTATACATAGAGCATGCAGCAAGGCAACTAATTATAAATCCAAAACAGTTTGATATAATTCTTACAGAAAATTTATTTGGAGATATCATTTCGGATGAAGCAAGTGTCATCAGTGGTTCCATAGGTTTACTAGCATCTTCCTCAATAGGACCAGAAAACGCATTATTTGAACCCATACACGGCTCTTTTTCAACAGCCAAAGGGAAGGACACTGCAAACCCAATAGGATCTATTTTATCTGCAGGAATGCTTTTAGAGTATTTAGGTTTGCATGAAGAAGCTGGCGCGATAGAGCGTGCCGTGGAAAAATCTCTAATTTTAGGGATTATGACACAGGATATTAAAGGAAAAAATAAATATCCAGCTTCTACTTCTAATGTTGGAGATTTTATTGCTGATTACATTTTAAATCAGGAGGATAGTAACCTGAACTTTATGAATATTCATGCGGGTCAAAGTACTATTATATAGTATTAATAGCATTTGTTTTCTCTTTTTTCCAAGTCATTAAAACTAAAATGATGCAGAAAATTGCAGAGGAGGCGCAGGTTAGATACATTCCAAGCCAACCAAAAGATTCTGTAATGTATGCTAAGCCTATTCCAGAAAATGTAGCGCCTACATATCCAAAAAACCCAGTCATACCGCAGGCTGCAGAAATCGCTTCTTTTACAGTTACCCGAGATGTTTGAACGCCACTAATTAAATTCTGTGGTCCATCAATTAAAAAACCAATCAGCAATAGAGACACTCCTGTAATAACAATATTATTAGGTCCAGAGTAAAAATAAAAACCTAAAATACTAAACGTTAAGAGTATTAAATAAATAACATTAATAGGTGCACAACGCCCATTCCAAAAACGATCTGCTAAATAACCAGCAACGATTCCTCCAGGAATTCCTGCCAAAGGCATTAGGGTCCAAAAGATAGCCACACTTACTTGGTCTATTCCCTTTACATCATATAGAAATATAGTTGCCCAATCTAAAGTGCCAAATCTGATGATGTAAATAAACATATTTGCCAAACTTAAAATCCAAATATATTTATTTGTAAATATGTATTTTTTTAAAATTTCCCAATGGGATTTTGTGTTTTTAGATAAGACTAACAAAGCACTGTCTTTTTTGAAATCTTCAATCTCTGGCAATCCTAAAGATACAGGTCTATCTCTTAGCGTTATAAACAGAAAGATAGCGGTAAGACACCCGATGATGCCGGGAATATAGAAAACAGCTTCCCAACCAACAAGGCCTTTATTGTATAAGTTAATAATACCTGCCACTAGCAAACCCACTCCAAAGGTTCCTGCTGTATGTGAAGAAGAAAGAAGGGTCCATTTTGTAGCTCTTTCTTTTGGCGAGAACCAGTGCACTAATCCTTTAGCTATTGGGGGAAATCCCATCGATTGAAAAGCGCCATTCAGTCCCCAAAAGAAAACGATTAAATACAAACTATCTAAAAAACCGATAAATAAATGGATTATTGAGGCTAAAAAAAGTCCAATCGCCATAAACATTCTAATATTTGCTCTATCCGCAAACATTCCACTAATAAATTTACCAATGCCGTAAACAATATAGAATACACTACTTAATATGCCCAATTGGATAATATCAATCTCTAATTTATCACTAATTAGCGGCAACGCAGGAGAAATGTTTTTTCGTGTAAAGTAAAATATAGTATATCCCAAATACATGCCAATAAACATCCGCCAGCGCCAGTATTTAAATTTTTTAGGTACTAATTCCGCTGGAGTTTTGTCTTCGGATGGTGGTATTTGTTTGAAGGAAGGAATTTTTATTTTAAACATATACTTTAATTTTAAGCTTCATAAGATTTTGGGTGTTAAATTATAAGATCCCTAAGAAGTTGTTAGAAACAGATAGATTGAAATACTAATATCTTGTATTTGTATGCACGGGAAACGGCAGAAAATGAGCTAAAAAATGACAAGTATGCAATAAAAACATACTTGTCATTTACAAATAATCCAAACTTATATACCGATAAATAGGATGATTACCAGCCTTTATTTTGTGATAATGTCTCTCTACTTGTATCTATTGCATTGGCAGGAATGGGCCAAATACGATGGGTTGATAAGATAAAGTTGCTTCTTTCTTTCCAAACTTCTGTGGTTGGAAAGTTTTGCGTAAAGTCTGTAGAATTTACAGGAAAACCTTTATTCTCTCCTTCAGAGGTGTCAAACACAACACCTAAATGTCTTTTTCCATGCAAAGCTCCCTTAATTTTAGCAACATCACCCCAACGGCACAAATCTTCGTAGCGCCCAAGTAGCTCTCCCGCAAATTCCGCTCTTCTCTCTGACTTTAAGTCTTCTAAAGTTGCGCCTGTTTTTGCAGCTAATCCTGCACGTGCTCGAACTAAATTAATTTCGGTATCTCCTGATCCCGCGCCATTTTTTACAATCAAAGCTTCTGCTTTCATCAATAAAATATGCGAATATCTTAATAATGGTAAATTTAAGTCTGTCGAAGGATGGTCTCCGTTCGGATTTAGATGAATTGGGCTAGCATAGCCATAAGGCTCTAAGAATTTTTTTAATTGAAAACCTGTTAAATTATTTGCAGAGGCATATTTCCTAGTACTCCCAAAAAATTCAAATTCGTCTCCAAATGCTAACAAGGTGGCATCTCTTCTTTCGTCGCCAGTTTCGTAAGAATCGTACAACTCCTTGGTTGGCGCAAAATATCCCCAGCCATTATACTTACCCCAAGCCCTATTTTCTAGTGATGCTCCAGCGAACATACTACCACCTACTGTATTACTTGGTACAGACCAAAGATATTCGGGCCCCCAGTTACTCGCAATTTTAAACGCATCTTTAAAATTAGTTTCTAAAGCATTTTTATTAGAATTTATAACTTGGTCACATGCGGTAATTACAATATCCCAAGAAGCAGCGTTATATTCTGCGTTGTGTAAGTGTGTTCTTGCTAAATAACCAAGCGCTGCATTTTTATGGGGTCTTCCAAAACGCTCACTGTCAGCTGCATTAAAATAAGGTAACAATTCTGCTGCTTTTTCAAAACTTGCTGCAGCAAACGCGTAACTTATGCTGACTGAAGCAGGTCTTTCAATAAAAAAATCTTCAGCAACTGTTTCATCAATAATCGGAATTCCTCCAGAGTTGTCATCTCCATATAAGAGGGATAATTGAAAATAGGCCAAACCTCTCATAAAATAAGCTTCTCCTAAAGCAAAGTTTTTTACTTCGGCATTAATATCTAAATCGGTTACATTGCGTATGATATCGTTCGCTCTTTTGATAACGATAAAATGCATCGGCCAAATATCTCTTGTATAAGAACCATTCCCAGAGGTTATAAAGTCCTTAATTTCTTCAATTTGAGACTTTGGTTTTCCAACGACAAAATCGTCACTTGGCACCAAAGAATAAAGGTTCATTCCTCTTCCGTATATTCCTTGGTAATCATTAAAGATGTAGAGAGCAGTTGTGGCAGAAATCACATCTGCTTCTGTTTTCCAAAAATTAGCGTTGGTAGGCTCTCCTTTGGGTTGTTCTTCTAAAAAATTTTCGCAACCTGTTAGTCCAAATAGCGCTAATATTAGTACTGATATATATTTTTTCATTGTTTTTGAAATTTATATTATTAATTGATTTGCTGTAAATTAAAAGCCCACATTTAGTCCGATTGTGAAGGTAGTCGCAAGCGGATATTGTCCACCATCTAAACCTCTATTCCCAACCTCTGGATCTAATCCCGAATAGTTTGTAAGCGTAAATAAATTTTCACCTGCTGCATAAACTCTTAGCCTGCTGATTCCTTTTATTGCAGGAAATGTATATCCAATAGTTATGTTTTTTAGTCTTAAGTAACTGGTGTCTTCAATCCAAAAATCAGAGGGTCTTAAATTGTCTCCAGCTCCGCCTAATCTGAAGTTAGAGGATCCCGTATTGTTTGGGCTCCATGTATCCATAGCGTCAGCAGATAAATTTGCTTCTGGGCCAACTGATGTTTGATTTGGATATACTGTGGTTAATTTAAAGCCATTATAGGCACTGGAACCACTCACTCCTTGCAAGAAAACGCGCATATCGAAGTTTTTATAATTAAAATCGGCATTAAAAGCATAGGTAATGTCTGGGAATGCACTACCCCTTGTAACGCGGTCATCATCAGTAATTTTGCCATCACCATTGTGGTCAACAAATTTTAAATCTCCTGCAACTGCATTTGGTTGCACTGCATAAGCAGTTGCTTCCGCATCTGTTTGAAAAACACCAGCTGTTTCTAAAACATAATAAGAAAATAAAGATTCACCAATTTCAGTTAAGAGCGGTGTATGACTAGCAACATTATACCCTATAATATGTGGTATCGAAGAATCGTTTGAAACTGATGTTAGCGTATTATCAATTTTAGATAAATTACCAGAAAATTTATAGGTAAAGTCACCTTGGTTTTTTTGATAATTTAGGCTTAATTCAAATCCTTTATTTTCAACAGATCCTCCATTTACGAAAGGAAACTCACCAATTCCTTCAAGTGTACTTCCTTGTAATCTAAGGAGCATATCATCTGTAGTTTTAATAAAATAATCTCCTGTTACAGACCATGCATTATTAAATAGGCTAAGGTCTACACCAAAATTAAGAGACTTTGTGAGCTCCCATTTAATATTTGAATTTGATCTTCCGTCTAAAGCAAGGCCTGAAAGGTAATTGTTGTCATCTGCACCCAGAACGGTATTTACGGTAGCCAATCGAATATCTGTAGGGTAGTTGTCTAAAGAATTGATGTTTCCAATAATACCCCAACTAGTTCTTAACTTTAAATTGCTAATCGTTTTATTCTCTTTTAAAAAATTTTCATTGGACATTCTCCATGCAACTGCTACTGATGGAAACGTACCCCACGTGTTTTCCGAGGCGGAACTCGGTAATTTTGAAGTTCCGTCTGCTCTTAAACTGGTCGTAAGAATATATTTCTGATCATAGGCATAAATAGCTCTACCAAAATAAGAAACTAAAGAGTTCGAATTATAGCTAGTAAGAGGTTTTGTCCATGAAGTAGCGTTTACAAGTTGTCTAAGATTCGGGAGCTCTGAAGAAAAATCTCTACCTGTTATGCTAAAAATACTACTTTCAAAACGCTGTAAGGTATTACCCGCTAACAGTGTTAAATTATGAACATCTTTAAAAGTTTCGTTATATGTAAGCGTGGTCTCTAAAGACCAATCTTGCTGTTCACCGGTTAAATAATCTAGGCTATTTTGATCCGTTCTAGTTTTAGAAACTTCTGGACTTTTAGGCTTAAATTGTTGAAAATTTCTTGTTTTAGAATTGATACCGAAACTCGACTTTAATTTTAAATTGTCTAAAATTTTATAATCAAAATACAAGTTTGCGAAAAAATCTTGATTCACATCCTCAATATCTAACCTTTCTAATGTAGAAACTGGATTAATCGTACTTACTGATAGTAAATCTGAATAATTTCCACGTTCATCAAAAACAGCGACACCTGGATTTGCTTTAATAGCCTGTGCTATAATTCCGTTATAACTCTGCCCACCATTTTCATCGGTAGTTCCTGTAAATACGGAGTTACCACTTGTCCTAGTGTAGTAAATATTTTCTCCAATTTTTAGTTTGTCATTTACTTTAAAGGAAGAACTTAATCTAAAAGTTAATCGTTCTGCATTTGTATTTATTAAAGTTCCCTCTGTGGTATTATAACCAATAGAAGATGCAAATGTATTTTTTTCATTACCACCTCTTACACCAATGTCATAGTTTTGAACAACGCCTGTTCTAAAAATTTCATCTACCCAATCAGTTCTGGTAACCGTGCTATATTCAACAGGATTAGAGCTGGTGTCAAAACCAGCTTGCGTTAAATAAGTAACCCGGTCAGCTGCGCTCAAGGCCTTTGGTTTTTTTGCAGATACCATAGAACTAAAACTATTAAAATCGAAAGATAGTTTTCCGTTTTTCCCCTTCTTGGTAGTTATTAAAATGACTCCACCAGCGGCTCTTACTCCGTAAATAGCTTGTGAAGAAGCATCTTTTAGAATGCTGATTGAAGCAATATCAAAAGGATTAATAGGTCCTCCAAAATAAGGAACACCGTCTACAACGTATAAAGGAGATTCGTTATTTACGGTTCCTAACCCTCTAATTTGTACATTAGGTTGTGCCGTAGGATCTCCACCAGTGTTAGATATCGTAACACCAGACACACTACCTTGCAGACCTGCGGCAGTACTGGTAACTGGTCTTTCTCCAATATTACTTACAACACCAACAGAGCCTGTCAAGTCTTTTTTAGCTACAGAACCATATCCAATAATTACAATTTCATCTAAATTTGCAGCATCTTCTTGTAAGATAATATTAATCTCAGTATTCTCTAACACGGGAACCTCTTTAGAAGCATACCCAATGAAGGCAACAACTAATACTGCATTTCTATCAGTAACGGCTATTGTGTAATTGCCATCAAAATCTGTACTAACTCCATTGGTGGTTCCTTTTTCTAAGACACTTGCACCAGGCAAAGGCCCACCAGCCTTGTCAGTTATAACCCCTGTAATTTTTAAGGTTGCTTGTGCTTTTTTGGATTCTTTTTGAATGTTGTTGGCTTCGCTCTTTTTTACAAGAATTGTTTTGTTTTTTGTAAATTCATAGGTTAAGTTGTTCGGAGACAAACATTGCTTTAATAAAACACTTGCCTTTATGATGCCTTTTTTTAGCTGTAATTTGGAAGCCTCTTTTAATACATCATTTCGATATACAAACGTGTAGTCTGTTTGTTCATTAATAAGTTTAAAGACTGCACCAATTCCTATTTCCATATCTTTTTCAATAGTTATTTTTGCATCCTGCGAGAACCCCTTTTTAGGTCCTAAAGCAAAAGATAGTGTACAAAAGAGAAAAAGAAAACTTTTCATAATTGTTCTTAGGAGTCCACGATAAGGGTGAACGCTGTTTTTAGTAAATTTAAAATTCATAAATTTGCATTTGATTTAGTTAAACATCTTTTTAATTAAAGTCGATTGGAAAATGGCTGATACTGTCCAAGGTGAGGCCATTTCCTTTTTTATTTTATTCTTATTTTATTATCATTTAAACTGTACTTTATATTTTCATCGCTTATCGATTCAAAGAATTTTAAAATTTCTTTGAGTGCTGTTTTACTTTCTAAGATTCCTGTGAATTTGTATTTTTTTATTTTTTCCGATTCAAAAATTACTTCGACATTATAATGTCTAGATAGCGTTTTCATAATTTCTTTAAGAGGCGCATTGTTAAAAGAGAAGAGTCCTTTAACCCAAGCAACTTCGTGAGACACATCTACATTTAAAACTTCTATAAATTTTGTATCATTAGAAACTCTAGATTGTTGATTTGGTGCTAACAAAATAGCATTTAAACCGCTATTTACCTTCACCGTTCCTTCTATTAGGGTGGTGTACACTAGGCGGTCTTCTTTGTATGCTTTCACGTTAAAGTGAGTTCCTAAAACAAGCACTTCTTGGTTTTTTGTAAGTACTGTAAATGAATCTCCGTTGTGTTTAGAGCTTGGTGATACTTCAAAATAAGCTTCTCCGTAAAGCAGCTCAACTTTTCTGGTTTTTCCTTCATTAAAAGTTACTGGGTATTTTATTTTTGAATCTGAGTTTAAGAATATTTTTGTCCCGTCAGAAAGTTGAACAAAAAAATCGCTACCTCTAGGGATTGTCAAGTAATTATAGGCTAATTTTTCAACGGTCTTCTCTGTTTCATTTTTTGGCAAATACAAAAGTTCTTTGTCATTTCCTGCTGCGTTGTTTGCACTGTATTTTTTATTGGAATCTAAATTTATTTTTTCTCCGTTATTTAAAGTAAGAATTGCCTTATTGACTTTTATTTCAATAGGCGTCTCAATAAGACTGTTTTTTAATGAGCTATTATCTCCTATCAGTAGCGAAATAGAGCAACTTAAAACAATAACGATGGAAGCAGCAAGAGACATTTTTTTTATAATAGCAACTTTTCTTTTTCTTCTTTGCAAATCAAGTTTCTTTCTAATAGCCTTTTTCCCTTTTTGTAAATTGTAGTTTCCTAAATTAATTGCAATTAAATATTCGGTTTTCACAAAATGATTAAAAAGTTCGTTATTAGTCTTATCCTTAAGCCATAAATCAAGCTTTTTTAATTCACTGTAATTTGCTTCTTGCTGGATGTATTTGATAATTATTTTTTCTATTTCTAGATCCTTCATTTCAACTTAAATTACACTTATTGTTTTTGTTCTATATCTTTATTACGTATTGTTTAATAACACCCCTCTATTTTTATTAGATTATTTTTTTTTCATCAATTTAATGCGTTTTTCTCATATTCAATTTTATTTGTATAGATTTGTTTTTAAAATTAGACTTTTTTGGATTTTAACGATAATTTATTTTTAGCAGAACAAATGAAACTAGGCAATGCGAAAGCCTACGATTTCTTGATGCATTCTTTTTATCAAAAATTATGCGGCTATGCATATACATTATCTCACGATCATGCAGCGGCTCAAGATATTGTTCAAAATGTATTTGTAAAAGTTTGGTCAAATAAGAAGAATATAAATACGTCATTTTCTATAAAAAGTTATTTATATAAATCGGTTTATAATGAGTTTATTAACCAATACAGAAAGAATAAACCCGTGTTTTTTTTAGAAAAAAAATATTTAGAATCTGTAGATCTAGTGGTCGAAAATTCGGATGAAAATTTAGACCAACTGCTGCAATTAGTGGACAAAGAGATTCGTGATTTACCACCAAAATGTAGAGAAATATTTTTACTTAATAAAAAAGAAGGATTAACACACATCGAAATATCTGAACACTTAAACATCTCTATAAAAACAATTGAAGGCCATATGACAAGAGCCTTTAAAATTCTAAGAAATAAGCTTCACAGCAAAGTAAAAACGATTTTCTTTCTATTGTTTGATTTTAACTGTGCGAAAAGTATAAATAATTTTACAGATGCATCGCTCAAATAATTCAGCTTATTAGAGTCTCTTTTATGGGAAATATTCTCAAAACTTAAACAATAGTCTATCCTATTCTATGAAATAAACCTTCTTGTAAAATGGAGGTTTTTTTTATGATTTTATTTCACCCATTGAGTATCATAATAAAAATTATACAAAATACTAGTTTTTAGTGTTTTATATAATTTTTTTAATACCTGAATTTAGGTTTCGGTATTGAATAATATGCATTGAAATTAGAGAAACACCGTAATTTAGTCAAACAATTGAAGAAAACAATAAATGGAATTAAACAAACATAGCAAAAGATTAACACAAGATGAATCTCAACCGGCATCACAAGCAATGTTGTACGCTGTAGGTTTAACAGATGAGGACATGCAGAAGGCGCAAATTGGTATTGCAAGTACTGGATATGACGGAAATCCTTGTAATATGCATTTAAATCATCTAAAAGAAGAGGTTAAAGTAGAGTGTAATATTGCGGGTTTAGTCGGTTTAGGGTTCAATACAATTGGGGTGTCAGATGGAATTTCTATGGGAACTTCAGGCATGAATTATTCTTTAGTTTCAAGAGATATCATAGCAGACTCTATCGAAACGGTTATGAATGCACAAAGTTACGATGCAGTAATTGCTATTGTGGGTTGTGATAAAAATATGCCAGGATCAGTGATTGCCATGCTGCGTTTAAATCGCCCTGCGATAATGATGTATGGCGGCTCGACTGCATCGGGAAATTACAAAGGAAAAAAGTTAAATATTGTTTCCGCTTTTGAGGCTTTAGGTCAAAAGATGTCTGGAGAAATTGAAGAAGAAGAGTATCGAGAAATAATTAAGAGGGCCATTCCAGGCGCTGGAGCGTGTGGTGGTATGTACACTGCAAATACAATGGCTTCTGCGATTGAATGTATGGGGTTCTCATTGCCTTATAATTCTTCAATTCCGGCAGAAAATCCGAATAAATTGTCTGAAGCGGAAAGAACTGCCTTGGCGATTAAAAACTTACTAGAATTAGATTTAAAACCTTTAGATATTATTTCTAAGAAATCTTTAGAAAATGCCATTACCCTTGTAAATGCGTTAGGAGGGTCAACAAATGCCGTCTTGCATTTCTTAGCAATTGCGCACGCTGCAGATATTGAGTTTACTTTAGAGGATTTTCAAAGAGTGAGTGACAGAACACCATTAATTGCAGATTTGAAACCATCAGGAAAATATCTTATGGAAGATGTGCATAATATTGGAGGCACACCTGCGATCATGAAATATTTATTAGAAAATGACTATTTGCACGGGGATTGTTTGACGGTTACAGGAAAAACATTGGCTGAGAATTTAGCAAATGTTAAGGCGATGGAATTTGAAGAGCAAGATGTGATTTACCCAAAAGAGAACGCATTAAAATCATCAGGAAATATTCAAATAATTTATGGAAACCTAGCAACTGAAGGAGCAGTAGCAAAAATATCTGGAAACGAAGGGCTACTTTTTGAAGGAAAAGCTGTCGTGTATGATGGTGAGCAAGCTGCAAATACAGGGATTACAAATGGAGAGGTAGAAAGAGGAGATGTCGTCGTTATTAGATACGTGGGTCCTCGAGGAGGTCCAGGAATGCCAGAAATGCTGAAACCTACGTCCTTAATTATGGGTGCAGGTTTAGGAAAGTCTGTAGCATTAATTACAGATGGAAGATTTTCTGGAGGAACACATGGCTTTGTTGTTGGACACATTACACCAGAAGCACAATCGGGAGGAACCATTGGGATTTTAAAAACTGGCGATACAATTAGAATTAGTGCAGAAGATAATTCTATTAATGTTTTAATTTCTGAGGATGAAATTGCAGCAAGAAAAGTAAAATGGGTTGCACCCGCACTAAAGCATACAAAAGGAATTTTGTATAAATATGCAAAAACAGTAGCATCCGCATCTAAAGGATGTGTAACAGACTTATAAAAATCGTGCTCCTGCACAAGCAGCACCTAAACTAAAAGAATATGGAAACGCAAACCATAGTAGATAAAGACATAACAGCAAAGGTTACCGAAAGAATTTCTGGTAGCGAGGCAATCGTAAGGTGCTTAATTGCAGAAGACGTAAAAATAATTTATGGATACCCTGGAGGGGCCATTATGCCAGTATATGACGAGTTGTATAAATATCAAGATAAAATTCACCATGTTTTAGCGCGTCACGAGCAAGGAGCAGCACATGCTGCCCAAGGTTTTGCAAGAATTTCGGGGCAAGTAGGAGTGGCAATTGCAACTTCTGGTCCTGGAGCAACCAATCTAGTTACAGGTATTGCGGATGCGCAGATAGACTCTACGCCAATGGTCTGCATTACAGGGCAGGTTCCTTCACATTTGTTGGGAAGTGATGCCTTTCAGGAAACAGATATTGTAGGGATTTCAACACCAGTAACAAAGTGGAATTGTCAAGTGACCAGGGCTGCTGACATTCCAATAGCTTTGGCAAAAGCTTTTTACATTGCAAGAAGTGGAAGGCCAGGTCCCGTTTTAGTAGACATCACAAAAGATGCACAGTTTGAAGAATTTGATTTCTCCTATGAAAAATGTACTAAAATAAGAAGTTATGTGCCAATTCCAAAAACAGTGGCAGGGACTTTAGAGGCAGCGGCTAAATTAATTAATGCTGCTAAAAAACCTTTAATCATATGGGGGCAAGGGGTTGTTTTAAGTGTTGCAGAAGCCCAGTTTAAAGCGTTTGTAGAAAAAGCTGGAATTCCGGCTGCGTGGACAATTTTAGGTGCTTCGGCGTTGCCAACTTCACATCCTCTAAATGTGGGTATGTTGGGCATGCATGGTAATTATGCTCCCAATAAATTAACCAATGAATGTGATCTTTTAATCGCCATTGGAATGCGTTTTGATGACCGAGTTACGGGGAAGTTAGACGAGTATGCTACCCAGGCAAAAGTGATTCATTTTGAAATTGATCCAGCAGAAGTAGATAAGAATATAAAAACAGATGTGGCAGTTTTAGGAGATGCAAAAGCAACTTTAGAAGCTATTTTACCTTTAATTAATGAAAACACGCATGAAGCTTGGCATCAGCAGTTTAAAGACTTGTATGAAATTGAATATGAGAAAGTAATTAAAGGAGATATTCACCCAACAAAAGAGGGATTGACAATGGGCGAGGTAATCAAAGAAATTAATATTCAAAGTAAAGGAGAGGCAGCAATTGTTACAGACGTGGGACAGCACCAGATGATTGCGTGCAGATATGCGGAATTTAATCAGACGAAAAGTAATATTACTTCTGGTGGATTGGGCACCATGGGTTTTGGTCTGCCTGCAGCAATTGGTGCTAAAATGGCAGCTCCTGAGCGGGAAGTTGTTTCAATTTCTGGAGATGGAGGTTTTCAAATGACCATCCAAGAATTGGGAACCATTTTTCAACAGAAAGTAGCCCTTAAAATGGTGGTTTTAAACAATGAGTTTTTAGGGATGGTTAGACAGTGGCAGCAGTTGTTTTTTGAAAAACGCTATGCTTCTACAGAAATGGTAAATCCAAATTTTGTGGCAATTGTAGAGGGCTATTACATCAAAGCTCGGAAAGTAGTTAAAAGAGAGGATTTAAAAGAGGCGGTTGCAGAAATGATGGCGAGTAAAGATGCTTATTTTTTAGAAGTGCTTGTAGAAAAAGAAGGAAACGTATTTCCAATGGTACCCACTGGAGCAAGCGTTTCACAAATTAGATTGGAGTAAACTTTAAAAAAAACAAGGAATAAAGAGGGAGTTTTATAAGATTTCTATGAACTTACTTCCAAAATCTTTTTAAAAAGATATGAGTACAGAAAAGCAATTATTTACGATTTCAGTATACACTGAAAATAATATTGGACTGCTGAATCGGATTTCAGCAATTTTCCAAAGAAGACATATCAATATTGAAAGTTTAAATATTTCTCCATCAGAAATTGAAGGCATTGCTAAATTTACGATTGTGGTAAATATGACAGTGGAAAATGTAAAGAAAATTATTGGGCAGATAGAGAAGCAGGTAGAAGTTATTAAGGCATATTATCACAATGATGACGAAACCATTTATCAGATTTCAGGCTTGTTTAAAATAAAATCTGAGCTTTTGTTTGAAGAGCCTCAGATCCAGAATATCATCAAAGAAAGCAACGCGCGAATCGTTACGGTAAACAAAGAATTTTTTGTTTTAGAAAAATCGGGTAAAAAAGAAGAGGTAGTAGCATTATACGATCAATTGAGTGTCTTTGGAATCATGCAGTATACACGATCGGGTCGCGTGGCCATTACCAAAGAAGAAATGAAAATTTCAGCATTGTTGGAAACCTACAATAACAATTAAAATACATTAAAATGTCAAATTATTTTAACACATTAACATTAAGAGAAAAATTAGAACAATTAGGAAAATGTCGCTTTATGGATGCTTCAGAATTTGAAGAAGGCGTAGCGGCGTTGAAAGGAAAGAAAATTGTTATTGTGGGCTGCGGTGCACAAGGCTTGAATCAAGGTTTAAACATGAGAGATTCTGGTTTGGATATTTCTTATGCTTTAAGACAGGAGGCTATCGACCAAAAGAGAGCTTCTTTTGTGAATGCCAATTCAAATGGATTTACGGTGGGAACCTATCAGGAATTAATTCCTACTGCAGACTTAGTGCTAAACTTAACGCCAGACAAGCAACATACAAACGTTGTAAATACGGTGATGCCTTTGATGAAGAAAGGAGCAACTTTGTCCTATTCTCACGGTTTTAATATCGTCGAAGAAGGAACACAGATTCGAAAAGATTTAACGGTAATTATGGTGGCTCCTAAATGCCCTGGATCTGAAGTGAGAGAGGAGTATAAAAGAGGATTTGGAGTGCCAACATTAATTGCGGTGCATCCAGAAAATGATCCAGAAAATAAAGGATGGGCGCAAGCAAAAGCATATGCTGTTGGAACTGGTGGTCACAGAGCAGGTGTTTTAGAGTCTTCTTTTGTGGCAGAAGTAAAATCCGATTTAATGGGAGAGCAAACCATTCTATGTGGGTTGTTGCAGACAGGAGCTATTTTATCTTTTGATAAAATGGTAGCCGAAGGAATTGAGCCAGGTTATGCCGCTAAATTAATTCAATATGGTTGGGAAACAGTAACAGAGGCCTTGAAGCACGGTGGAATTACAAATATGATGGATCGCTTGTCGAATCCTGCCAAAGTAAAAGCATTTGAAATCTCTGAGGAATTAAAAGAGATCATGCGTCCGTTGTTTCAAAAACATATGGATGATATTATGACAGGTCATTTTTCTGAAACCATGATGGAAGATTGGTCGAATGACGATAAAAACTTGTTAATTTGGAGGGCAGCAACAGGGGAAACAGCTTTTGAAAAACAGGTACTTACAACAAAAGAGATTTCTGAACAAGAGTATTTTGATCACGGAACTTTATTAGTAGCTTTTGTAAGGGCTGGAGTAGAGCTTTCTTTTGAAGCAATGACAGACTCTGGAATTATAGAGGCATCTGCGTATTACGAATCTTTGCACGAAACCCCATTAATAGCAAATACAATTGCAAGAATGAAATTGGCTGAAATGAACCGGGTAATTTCTGACACTGCAGAATATGGCTGTTATTTATTTGATCACGCTTGTAAACCGTTGTTAACGAACTTCATGAAAACAGTTGGCACAGATCTTATTGGTAAAAAATTTACAGATGTAAATGATATTGATAACAAAGAGCTGATTCGAATTAATGGGATTATTAGAAACCACCCAGTAGAAATTGTAGGAGCAAAATTAAGAGCTTCTATGACAGCAATGAAAGTTATAAAATCGGTATAAAGAGACCCTTAAGATTTTAAATTTTATCAAAGCCTGTCAGCGTTTAAATTCTGACAGGCTTTGATCATAAATTCAATACAATGCAAATAAAACAAGTTTATTTTCCGAGTCTCGAGAACGTAAAGGCTGCGGCTAAAAATTTAGAAGGAGTTGCATATAAAACACCATTAAATAAAAACAGCAATCTTTCGAAGCAGTTTGATGCAACTATTTTATTTAAAAGAGAGGATCTACAAGTGGTTCGTTCTTATAAAATTAGAGGTGCCTATAATAAAATGTCTTCTTTGAATGCAGATGAAAAGAAACGTGGAATTGTATGTGCAAGTGCTGGAAATCATGCGCAAGGTGTTGCTTTGTCGTGCAAGCTTTTGAAGGTAAAAGGAACCATATTCATGCCTTCCCCAACGCCGAATCAAAAAATAAATCAAGTAAAAATGTTTGGTGAGGATTTTATTGAAGTGGTTATTGAAGGAGATACCTTTGACGACGCATTCAACGTTGCAAATACAATTTGCAAGGCGCAGAATAAAACGTTTATCCATCCTTTTAATGATGAAAAAGTAATTGAAGGACAAGCTACCGTTGGTCTGGAAATCTTAACACAAACAACGAAGACAATTGATTATGTTTTTGTGGCTGTTGGCGGTGGAGGTTTGTCGTCTGGGCTTTCGTCAGTGTTTAAGTATTTATCTCCAGAAACAAAAATTATTGGTGTAGAGCCAGAGGGTGCCCCTTCGATGGTTGCTTCTCTAAAAAACAAAAAAATTACTGCTTTAGAAAAAATTGACTCTTTTGTAGATGGCGCTGCTGTTAAAAGAGTGGGTGATTTAAATTTTGCAATCTGTCAGCAAAATTTGCACGATATGGTGACAATTCCCGAAGGAAAAGTATGTCAGATAATTTTAGACTTGTATAATAAGGATGCTATTGTTGTAGAGCCGGCAGGTGCTTTAAGTATTGCGGCTTTGGATTCTTTTGCGGACGAAATAAAGGGAAAACGCGTTGTTTGTATTGTTAGTGGAAGTAATAATGACATCACGAGAACTGCAGAAATTAAAGAACGTGCCATGCTATTTTCGAATTTAAAACATTATTTTATAGTTAGGTTTCCACAAAGGGCTGGAGCCTTAAAAGATTTTGTTGCAGAAGTTTTAGGTCCGCAAGATGATATTACTCACTTTGAATATACTAAAAAAACAAATAGAGAAAATGGATCTGCAGTAGTTGGTTTAGAGCTAAAATCAGCAAAAGATTTAGCACCGTTGATGCAAAGAATGAAGGAAAAAGGCTTTTTTGGAGACTATTTAAACGATAAACCAGATTTGTTACAGTTTTTACTTTAGTCTTTTTACCGCCTTGATAAAGTTCGAAATGCTTTTCGCTTTTTAAAAAGGAATTTATATATTTTATGTTTTTTTTTCGTTAATTTTGATGATAATGTAGATTCAGAATCATTTTATCTATAATTTATTATTTTTTAATCAAAGAACTTCGCTTTTTTACAAAACTCAATTTATGAAGAATATATTTAAAGAAATCCCGAACGAATATAAAATTACGTCATTGGTTAACCAAAACACCTATTTAGTGGATGGGGTGCTGAAAGTATGGAATGGTGCTATGGCAGAGGTACACTCAACAATTTCGTCAACAGAGGTATACCAACCTACCTTGTTGGGGTCGGTTCCAGATTTAACTGGAGATGAGGCGCTTGAGGCGTTACACGCAGCTTCGAAAGCGTACGGAAGAGGTCAGGGTTTGTGGCCAACAATGAAGGTAGAAGGGCGAATAGCTGCCATGGAGAAATTTGTGGTTCAAATGAAAACCAAAAGAGCTGCTATTGTAAAATTACTGATGTGGGAAATTGGTAAAACCTTACCAGATTCAGAAAAGGAATTTGATAGAACGGTAGAATATATTTATGATACCATTGAAGATTATAAACAAATGGATAGAGATTCCGCAAAGTTTCAAAAAAACAGTGGCGTCCATGCACACATAAGAAGAGGTCCTTTAGGAGTTGTACTTTGCTTAGGGCCTTATAACTATCCTTTAAATGAAACTTTTGCCTTGTTAATTCCTGCTTTGATTATGGGAAATACAGCAGTCTTCAAGCCAGCAAAACACGGAGTCTTGTTATTGTCTCCTTTATTAGAAGCGTTTCAAACAAGTTTTCCTGCAGGTGTTGTGAACGTGATATACGGTAGGGGAAGGACTTTAGCAACTCCAATTATGAAAACAGGTCTTGTCGATGTTTTAGCATTGATAGGAAACAGTACTTCGGCAAATGCAATTCAAGCGAACCATCCGCAGAAAAACAGGTTGCGTTTGGTCTTGGGTTTAGAAGCTAAGAACCCAGGAATTGTGTTGCCAGATGCAGATTTAGATTTGGCAATCAGCGAGTGTATTTCAGGAGCAACCTCTTTTAACGGTCAACGTTGTACCGCTTTGAAAATATTATACGTTCACGAAGATATTGTAGCTGAATTTAACAAGCGATTTGCAGCAAAAGTAGACAGTTTGAAATTTGCAAATCCTTGGGAGGACGATGCGAAATTAACACCGTTACCAGAGCCTGGAAAACCAGCATATATCCAAGAGCTAATTGATGATGCTGTTTCAAAAGGAGCGAAAATAATCAATAAAAAAGGAGGAGAAACTACTGAGAATTATATTTTCCCTGCAGTTTTATATCCAGTATCTAAAGATTCTAGAGTTTTTGAAGAAGAGCAATTTGGTCCGGTGATTCCTGTGGTTTCATTTAAAAATATTCAAGAGCCTTTAGATGATATGGCCGCTTCAAATTATGGACAGCAAGTAAGTGTGTTTGGGAGTGAAGTAAAAACCTTAGCGCCCTTAATTGATACACTGGTAAATTTAGTATGTAGGGTAAACCTAAATAGTGCGGCACAGCGAGGTCCTGATGTATATCCTTTTACAGGAAGGAAAGATTCTGCTGTGGCAACCTTAAGTGTGCATGATGCTTTGCGTTCTTTTTCAATTAGAACTTTTTTAGCAGCTAAAGATACGGAATACAACAATGCAATCTTGCAAGAATTATTAGATAAAAAGAATTCTAATTTTATTAATACAGATTATATTTTATAGTAAGATTTCTATTTTCTGAGTTAAAAACCTCCTTTTATAAATATGAAAAGGAGGTTTTTTTTGGTATTTAAACTTTTACAGTAAACATTGGTTTAAGTGCTTTTTTAGATAGGTTTTTAGCAATACTCCCTGCAAATAAATGGGATATTCCGCTCCTACCGTGCGTACTTAAAGCAATCAGGTCTGCTTTTTTCTCCCTAGAAAAGTTTAGGATTCCTTTTTCTACCGAGCTGTCGTTATAAATATTTATAGAAAATTTTAGAAGATGGTGTTCTTTAATAAAATTTTTAATTTTATGTTTTGAATTTGCAGTACTTTCAAATTTTGAAGGTGTATTGATCTGTAAGAGATGAATTTTGCTGTTAAAGGCATTCGCAAAGTTTAAAAACTTACTAAAAACTTCCTTATTTTCTTTTTTAAAATTAGAAGCAAAGACCACGTTTTTTAATTTGAACTTTTTAGGGTTTCTTTTTACTATGATAACGGGCGTTTTTGAGCTTCGCACTATTTTCTCTGTGTTCGAGCCAATGAGAATATCATCAAACTTTGAATGTCCTTTAGAGCCCATAATAATTAAATCAGCATTAATTTTTTGTACATATTTTTTGATGCCTTCAAATGGATGGCCTATTTTTATGAAGTATTCTACCGCAATTTTCTCACTGAAAAAAGTTTGTTGAAATGCGATCATCTTGTCTTTTGTCTTCCGCAGATACAGCATGCTTTCAGGAATGCTAAAACGACTACTAACCCCAATATCCATAACTCCAGAAGGAAGTTCAATAAAATGTATTAAATATACTGTAGCTTGAGTTTTGTTTGCAATTTTAGCGGCCATTCTTGCAGCATATTCAGACGGTTTAGAAAAGTCTACTGGGACTAGAATCTTTTTCATAAGTCGGTGTTTTAAGATTAAAAGTTGCTTAAGTTGAAGTTACAAAAAAATAATGAATTCTAGAGCTTTGGTAAATCACAAACAATTTGTATATTTGCACCGAAATTTACAGTGAAGGACGCAGGAAGGGGACTCAAAAGTCCCCTCTTTTTATACTTCATTTTAAGGTTTAGTATGAATCAAACAGCAATAAAAGACTTAGTTGACGAAGCATTAGCACTTAATGACTCGTTGTATTTAATCGAATTATCAATCTCTGTAAATGACAAAATTAAAGTTGTCGTAGACGGCGATAATGGGGTGCCTTTAAGCGAATGTATTCGCATCAGCAAAAATATAGATGCTAATTTGGATCGAGAGTCTGAGGATTTTTCTTTAGAAGTTACCACTCCAGATATTGCACACCCATTAAAGGTAAAGAGGCAATACCTTAAGAATTTGAATCGAATTCTCAAGGTGAAAACAGCAGCAGAGGAGTTTGAAGGAACTTTAACCGCTGCAGACGAAGATAAAATAATCCTACAATGGAAAGCGAGAGAGCCCAAAGAAATAGGTAAGGGAAAAGTTACGGTTTTAAAAACAATAACCATAGCGCATACAGATATTATAGAAGCAAGAGTGAAAATCGTATTTTAAGAAAAAACGTAATGGAGAATATAGCATTAATTGATTCGTTTTCAGAATTCAAAGACAACAAGAGCATAGACAGAGTAACATTGATGTCTATTTTAGAAGAGGTTTTTAGAGCGACGCTAAAACGAAAGTTTGGTTCGGATGATAATTTTGATATCATCATCAATCCTGATAAAGGAGATTTAGAGATTTGGAGAAATAGAGTCGTGGTTGCAGATGGTTTTTCAGAGGATGATAACGAGGAAATTGAATTAGCAGAAGCGCGTTTAATCGAGCCAGATTTTGAAATAGGTGAAGATGTTTCTGAAGAAGTTAAATTAATTGACTTGGGAAGAAGAGCTATATTAGCGCTTCGTCAAAACTTAATTTCAAAAATATACGAACACGATAGCACAAATATATTTAAGCATTTCAAAGAATTAGAGGGAGAATTATACAGCGCAGAGGTACACCATATCCGTCACAATGCTATCATTTTACTAGATGATGATGGAAATGAAATCGTGTTGCCAAAAAGTGAACAAATTCGCTCAGACTTCTTTCGAAAAGGAGATTCAGTTAGGGGGGTTATAAAAACAGTAGAATTAAGAGGTAATAAACCTGCTATTATTTTATCAAGAACTGCTCCTGCATTTTTAAACAAGCTTTTTGAACAAGAAATTCCAGAAGTATTCGATGGTTTAATAACAGTAGAAAGAGTTGCAAGAATACCGGGAGAAAAAGCGAAAGTTGCCGTAGATTCTTATGATGATAGAATCGATCCCGTAGGAGCCTGTGTAGGTGTAAAAGGGTCAAGAATTCATGGAATCGTTCGTGAGTTGGGTAATGAAAACATTGATGTTATTAATTACACCAAAAACGAACAATTATTCATTTCAAGAGCATTGAGTCCTGCAAAAGTGACTTCAATGGAAATTGAAATGTATGAGGAAGAGAGAAATGGCAAAAAAGGGCGTGTAAGTGTTCTTTTAAGGCCAGAAGAGGTTTCTAAAGCAATCGGTAGAGGTGGTGTTAACATTCGTTTGGCAAGTGAATTAACGGGTTATGAAATAGACGTTAAGAGAGAAGGACTTGAAGAAGAAGACGTTGAATTAACAGAATTTGGTGATGAAATTGAAGCTTGGGTTATTAAGGAGTTTAAAAATATCGGTTTAGATACAGCAAGAAGTGTATTGGAAGCTAGTGTCGAAGAATTGGTAAAAAGAACCGACTTAGAAGAAGAGACTATTTTAGATGTTCAAAGAATTTTGAAAGAGGAGTTTGAGCAATAGTTTCTGAGTAAAGAGTAAACGTAAGAGAGTGTTTTTTTTACAAAATTAAAGGTTAAAATATAATATATGTCTGAAGGCAAAACAACGAGGCTTAATAAGGTTTTAAGAGATTTAAATATTTCTCTAGATAGAGCGGTAGAATATTTAGCAGATAAAGGTCATGAAATTGAATCTAGACCTACTACTAAAATTTCTGGTGAAGTCTATCAAGTCCTGCTGGATGGTTTCCAAACAGATGCTAGCAAAAAGGCCGCTTCTAAGGAAGTTGGTGTAGAAAAGCGAAAGGAAAAAGAAGCAATTCGTGCAGCGTTAGAAGCGAAGCAGGAGGAAAAGAGAGCAGAAGATGCGAAGAAAGAAGAAGTTCTGAAGGCAAAAGCTCAAAAATTAGAGGTAAAGACGGTAGGTAAAATAGATATCGACAATCTTGGGAAACGAGCTCCTAAAAAAGAAGTTGTGGTTACTCCAGAAATTCCAGAAGTTGCAGCAATTCCAGAGGTGAAAGCTGTCGAGGCTCCAAAAGATGTAGCAAAAGCACCAGTAGCAAAAGCACCAGTAGTTAAGGAAGCTGCCGAATTGAAGGAAGTTAAGATTGTTAGACCTGTTTCAGGAGTGGAAAAAGAGGCTTTGAAGAAGGTTGAAGTTAAAAAAGATACCGCGAAAGCAGAAGAGAAAGTTCAGGAGATTACTGCAGAAAATGCAGAAGCGATTAAAACGCAATACAAAAAACTAAATGGTCCAAACTTTACAGGAGCGAAGATTGATTTAAAACAATTTGAGAAGCCCAAAAAGAAGAAGCCAGAAGTTAAAAAAGAAGCCGCTTTAGATCCTCGTAAGAAGCGAAAGCGTATTGTTACTAAAATTGGTGCGCCGGGAAGTAGAAGTGCAGCTAGAGGTGCAGTACCAAGCAGAGCAGGAAACGGGAGAGGTCCATACAACAAATCGAGAGCAAACGTAAGGCCAGCTGCGAACGTTAAAAAAGAAGAGCCTACAGAGGCAGATATTCAGAAGCAAGTAAGGGAGACCTTAGAAAAACTTCAGGGAAAATCTTCCAAAGGAAAAGGTGCAAAATATAGAAGAAATAAGAGAGATGCGCGAAGAGAACACTCAGACGCAGAGTTAGAGGCAGAAGCATTGGGCAATAGAATTCTTAAAGTAACAGAATTTGTTACCGTAAGTGAGGTTGCAACGATGATGGAAGTGCCAGTAACGAATATTATTTCGGCTTGTATGTCTTTAGGAATGATGGTAACAATGAATCAGCGATTAGATGCGGAGACATTAGTTATTGTTGCAGAAGAATTTAATCACAAAGTTGAGTTTGTAGGAGCAGAGGTTGAGGAATCTATTGAAGAGGTAATAGACAAGCCGGAAGATTTATTAACACGTGCGCCAATTATTACAGTAATGGGTCACGTAGATCACGGAAAAACTTCATTGTTAGATTATATTAGAAAGGCGAATGTTATTGATGGGGAAAGCGGAGGAATTACACAGCACATTGGTGCGTACTCAGTTCGTGTGGGAGAGCAAAAAATAGCATTTTTAGATACTCCTGGTCACGAGGCGTTTACCGCAATGCGTGCCCGTGGAGCACAAGTAACGGATTTAGTAATTATTGTAGTTGCAGCAGATGATGATGTGATGCCGCAAACAAAGGAAGCAATTTCTCATGCGCAGGCAGCAGGAGTTCCAATTATTTTTGCAATCAATAAGATTGACAAACCAAATGCGAATCCAGACAACGTGAAAACACAATTATCTTCAATGAATCTATTAATTGAAGAATGGGGAGGAAGCATTCAGTCGCAAGATATTTCAGCAAAAACAGGAGAAGGTATTCCTGAGTTGTTAGAAAAGGTTTTGTTAGAAGCGGAAATTTTAGAGTTAAAAGCCAATCCAAATAAAAATGCGCTTGGAGCAGTAGTAGAGGCCTTGTTAGACAAAGGTAGAGGATATGTTTCTACAATTTTAGTGCAAGCGGGAACTTTAAAGATTGGAGATTATTTGCTAGCAGGTAAACACAGTGGTAAGGTAAGAGCCATGTTTGATGATCAAGGAACCAATTTAAAAGTTGCAGGTCCATCAACACCAGTATCGATATTAGGTCTGGATGGTGCACCACAAGCAGGAGATAAGTTTGTTGTTTTTGATGATGAAAGAGAGGCGAAACAGATTGCTTCAAAAAGATCTCAATTACAGCGCGAGCAATCCGTGAGAACTCAGAAGACCTTAACTTTAGATGAAATTGGACGTAGAATTGCATTGGGTGACTTTAAAGAGTTGAATATTATTTTAAAAGGAGATGTAGATGGTTCAGTAGAGGCGTTAACAGATTCTTTCCAGAAACTATCAACCGAAGAAATTCAAGTAAATATACTACACAAAGGTGTTGGAGCGATTACAGAAAGTGATGTATTATTAGCCACTGCTTCGGATGCAATTATTGTAGGATTTAATGTGAGACCGCAAGGAAATGCAAGATTAATAGCAGATAGAGAGGAAGTAGATATTAGAACATATTCTATTATTTATGACGCAATAAACGATCTGAAAGATGCTATGGAAGGAATGTTATCTCCTGTCATGAAAGAAGAGGTTACTGGTAATGTTGAGATTAGAGAAGTTTATAAAATTTCTAAAGTTGGAAATATTGCGGGTTGTATGGTAATGTCAGGTAAGATTTTCAGAGATTCCCAGATCCGAATCATTCGAGATGGCATCGTGGTTCATGATGGAACGCTTACTGCTTTAAAACGCTTTAAAGACGATGTAAGAGAGGTAGCTAAGGGGTATGATTGTGGAGTACAAGTTAAGAACTACAATGATATTGTAGAAGGAGATTTAATAGAAGCATACAAAGAAGTAGCCGTTAAGAAAAAGTTAAAATAAAGAGTTACAATTAAAAGTAAAAGCCGGAATTCATTTGAATTCCGGCTTTTTTATGCACTGTTTTATGAAATTTACACGGATTAGCCTTATTGTCAAAGGACAAAGGTTCGTTTTCGAACAAAAGAAGCTGATAATGTTATTTTCCGAGAGGAACTACGATGGTGGCAGAGAATTCCTTTTGGTAAATTAAATTTATCCTATCTGCCTCAAGCTTTGTTTTATAAGTACCTACCTGTACTTTCCATTCTGGATCGTTATAAACAAGTGTGGCAGGTGCTTCAGGAAATAAAGCATTAAATGCAGCACTCTTTTTTTTTGCAGCTAATTCATTTCCGTAATAGATTTGAATGCAATATCCATTTCCTTTTGAGATGTTGTAACTTCGTTTTTTTTCTAATAAATTAGAAATTTTTTTTGCATTATTTACGGCATCCTGAGCGTGTAAAATTGGTCCACTGGCAAATGCGCAACATGCAAATATCTTTATAAATAATCTATTTTTCATGGGTTAAAACTTGACCTTAAAAATACGCATTTATCAAAGAATACATTGATTTCTTTAGCTATTTAGAACGGTTATAAATTGATATTTAAGATTCTATTAGCTTTTCAAAATTTAGCAATATGTATTACTTTTGTAGGAGTGTTCAGCAGTTGTATTTTCTGGACGATTTTATACACAATAGTAAAATTATAGTTTGTAAATATGAAAAGTGTAGCATTGCAGAATAAACGAACTTCGGTACTTTTAAAAGGGCTTACATTGCTTTTGTTTTTTGCGTTCAGTATCTCGTCTTTTTCCCAAGATATAGATGAAGCTCGTCATAAAGAAGGACGTACATTATTTAGATCCTTGTGTGCTTCTTGTCATAAATTAGACAAGAAATTAGTAGGTCCCGCTTTAGGTGGTGTGGAGGAGCGTAGGGAGAATTCTTGGTTAAAGTCGTGGATCAAAAATAATGCAGAATTTCAAAAGGTAAATGCAGAAGCAGCGCAGGCGGCATTGTATAGTACATCTGCTATGAATGCTTTTCCACAGCTAACAGATACCAACATAGACGATATCTTATATTACACAACAGTAGGTGAAATTAAAAAGGTACCTGCGGCTGGCGAAACAACCATCGGAGGGAATGTAGTTGTAGATGGCGGAGCTCCTTCGTGGGTTATCTATTTCTTAGCAGCTGCGATTATTGTTGCGTTTTTAATGATTGCGAGCTTGCTGAAACAAGTGAATGAGTTAAAAGGAAAGAAAAAGGCGGATTCCAAATCAAATCTAAAGAGAGACTTACAAGAACTTTGGGCGGGTGTCAAGAAAAATACATTCCTGAAAATATTGCTTGTTATATTTCTAGTTTTGATGGGCATCTATCTCTTTTTTGGAAGTTTGATGACGATTGGTATCGATCAAGGATATCAACCAATTCAGCCTATTGCTTTTTCACATAAAATACATTCAGGAGAAAACAAAATAGATTGTCAATATTGTCACTCATCTGCGAAGCACAGTAAGCATTCAGGAATACCTTCCGTAAATGTTTGTATGAACTGTCACAAAGCAATTGCAGAAGTAGCAGAGGGAACAGAATTGGAGTGGAACGGAGAGATTTATGGAAAGGAGCGATTGGACAACGAAATTGCAAAAGTATATGATGCTGCAGGTTGGGATCCTGAAGAGCGGGTGTATACCGGAGTAGAGAAGCCAATCAAATGGATACGTATTCACAATTTACCAGACCTCGTGTATTACAACCACGCACAGCACGTTACTGTTGGAGGGATAGAGTGTCAGAAATGTCATGGTCCTGTGGAAGAGATGAATGAAATGTATCAGTATTCTCCTTTGACAATGGGTTGGTGTATCAATTGCCACAGAGAAACAAATGTTGATTTAAAAGGAAATGATTATTACGCAAAAATACATGATGAATTAGCGACTAAATACGGGGTAGAAAAAGTTACTATCGCACAGTTGGGTGGTTTAGAATGTGGTAAATGTCATTATTAAAAAAGTAAAAGACTCAAAAATTAAAAGATATAGAATGCTGTTTCAGCCTCTTACATCTTTCAATCATTAAATAAAAAAGTATAAATGGCTTTAAACAAAAAATACTGGAAAAGTGTTGAAGAACTTAAAGGAAGTTCTGTTGTTGAAACGCTTACTAAAAACGAGTTTGTATCGGACATTCCTACAGAAGATTTTTTAGGAGATAAAGAAACCTTAGAGACTTCTTCTACTACACGTAGAGATTTCTTAAAGTATGTTGGCTTTACAACGGCAGCAGCTTCATTAGCAGCGTGTGAGGGACCGGTGGTTAAATCGATTCCTTACGTAGTAAAGCCCAATGATATCATGCCTGGAATAGCGGATTGGTATGCTACTTCTGTTGCAGATGGTTTTGATTTTGCAAATGTTTTAATCAAAACACGTGAAGGCAGACCTATCCAAATAATGCCCAATAAAGAAGCAGGCGGAACAACGAGCGCAAGAGTGCAAGCAGTAGTGCTTTCTCTCTATGACGAGCAATTGCGCCTAAAAGAGCCAACGAAGAAGGGTGCTGCCATTTCTTGGGTAGATGCGGATAAAGAGATTTTAGAGAAATTAAATTCTTTAAAGGAAGCAAACACACAGGTTGTTTTACTTTCTGGAACCATGGCTAGTCCATCAACATCGAAAGTTGTTGAAGACTTTATTGCTGCCTATCCCAATGCAAAGCACGTTATTTACGATGCTATTTCTGAAGACGCCGCTGTTGATGCATTTGAAGCTGTGTATGGAAGAAGAGCATTGCCAAATTACAGTTTACAAAATGCGGAGACAATTGTTTCCTTTGGCGCAGATTTTTTAGGCGATTTTCACGGTGGTTTTGAAAAAGCATATGTAGCAGGCAGAAAGCCAGAAACAGGAAAGATGTCTTACCATGTTCAGGTAGAAAGCAACATGTCTCTTACAGGAGCAAATGCCGATAAGCGCTTGATAGCTAAACCGTCGGATGTTGTTTTTTCTTTGTTAAACTTGTATCAGGAGCTTTCAGGAAAATCGGTTTCTTTACAAGCTACGCCGATTGACGCAGAAATTAAAAAGTTAGCAAAAGCACTCAGAAAGGCAGGTTCGAAAGGAGTTGTGATGACTGGGATAAACGATAAAAATGCACAGTTAATTGCATTAGAAATTAATACTCTTTTAGGAAGCGAAATACTAGACACGAGCAATACATTGAATATTCGTCAAGGTAGTTTTGAGAAAGTTCAAGAGGTGGTTTCAGACATGAAGGCTGGAAAAGTAGGAGGGATATTGACAATAAATACCGATCCATCTTACACCCTGCCAAATGCTGCCGAGTTTACAGAGGCCTTGTCAAAGGTTGATTTAAAAGTGGCTTTGTCAGTAGAAAACAATGAAACTGTGAATGCAATGGAGTATGCATTGCCAACAACACATTTCTTAGAATCTTGGGGGGACACCCAGTTTACTGAATCAGGTTACGGTTTAGTTCAACCAACGATCCAACCCTTATTTAAAACACGTCAGTTACAAGACGTTTTATTAAAGTGGTCTGGGAGTACAGAAGATTATTATGATTATTTAAAGTCCTTTTGGACGACAAATATCTTAGATGGGTCTTCGTGGAATAAAGCCTTGCACAATGGTTTCTATACTAAGAATATCAATGCTTCTGGGAATTTAAAAAGTACTTCCATTGCTATTTCAACAGTAGTGAGTGCATTAAAAGAAAGTATTAAAACTTCAGCAATGGAGTTGAATCTATATACTAAAACTGGTTTAGGAGACGGAAAACAAGCAAACAATCCATGGTTGCAAGAGTTTCCAGATCCAATTACTAGAACCTCTTGGGATAATTACTTAACCATGTCTATGGCAGATGCTAGAGAATTGGGTTTTTCAAATCCTGTAAAGGACAATGGTGCAATTAACGGAGATTATGCGAAGGTATCGGTAAATGGCGTATCTGCAGTTGTTCCCGTGATGGTACAACCTGGTCAGGCTAAAGGGTCTGTAGGTTTAGCATTAGGTTTTGGAAAAACATTTGGTTTAAAAGAGGAAATGAAGGTAGGTGTAAATGCATATCCTTTATATTCAGGAGGGCAGAACATTCAATACAACGTTACAATAGACAAAGTAGCGGGGACGCATAAGTTTGCTTGTACACAAGTGCAAAAAACAATTGCGGGTCGTCATGATATTCTAAAAGTAGTTTCTTTAAAAGATTACAATACGGTTGCTCCTAAAGATCATAAAAATGGTTGGAACAAGCCAGCGTATGTTTCTTATGATCACAAAGAGGTGGAAGCAAAAACCATAGATTTATGGGAGGAGCACAATCGAGACATGGGGCATCATTTCAATTTATCAATTGATTTAACTTCGTGTACAGGTTGTGGAGCATGTGTGGTAGCTTGTCATGCTGAAAACAATGTACCTGTTGTAGGGAAAGATGAGGTAAGAGTGGGTAGAGATATGCATTGGTTGCGTATTGACAGATACTATTCTTCGGAAGTAGAAACAAGAGAAGATGCTAAAGAATTAGGTTTGAGCACAGCAGCTACGTATCAAGCGTTGGAAACGGAAGCAGAAAATCCTGAGGTTACCTTCCAGCCAATGATGTGCCAGCACTGTAACCATGCTCCATGTGAGACGGTTTGTCCAGTAGCAGCTACAACCCACGGTCGTCAAGGTCAGAATCAAATGACGTATAACAGATGTGTAGGTACAAGATATTGTGCAAACAACTGTCCTTATAGAGTTCGAAGATTTAACTGGTTTAAGTATGCGGATAATAATGAGTTCGACTTTAACATGAACAATGAATATGGCAAGATGGTATTAAACCCAGATGTTGTAGTACGTGCAAGAGGAGTAATGGAAAAATGTTCTATGTGTATTCAAAAAACACAAGCGACTATTTTAACAGCTAAGAAAGAAGGAAGACCAGTCAATACAGATGAGTTTGAAACAGCTTGTTCGGCTGCATGTACTGCAGGGGCTATGGTTTTTGGAGATGTAAATAATAAAGAAGACGAAGTTACAGCGCTAGCGGAAGATAAAAGAGCATACCACGTTTTGGATTATCTTCAAACGAAGCCAAATGTAGTATATCAAGTAAAAGTCGTGAATACAAACGAAGCGTAATTTAAATTTAAGATATAAAAATATGTCTCATTACGAAGCATCCATTAGAGAACCTTTAGTATTAGGTGATAAAAGTTATCACGATATCACTGAGGACATTGCAAAGCCCATAGAAGGCGCAGCAAATAAGAATTGGTACATTGCATTTTATATTTCTTTAGCAGCAATGCTTTGGGGATTTGGATGTATCTTTTATACCGTAGGAACTGGTATTGGAGTTTGGGGATTGAACAAGAACATTGGTTGGGCTTGGGATATTACAAACTTCGTTTGGTGGGTTGGTATTGGTCACGCAGGTACATTGATATCAGCAGTGCTTTTATTATTTCGTCAAAAATGGAGAATGGCAATTAACCGATCTGCTGAAGCAATGACAATTTTTGCTGTTTTTCAAGCAGGATTGTTTCCAATTATTCACATGGGTCGTCCATGGAATGCCTATTGGGTGTTACCACTTCCGAATCAGTTCGGATCTTTATGGGTAAATTTTAACTCTCCTTTGTTATGGGATGTTTTTGCTATTTCAACGTATTTATCAGTGTCATTGGTTTTCTGGTGGACAGGTTTACTTCCAGATTTTGCAATGATAAGAGATCGCGCAGTAAAGCCTTTTCAAAAAAAGATATATGCCTTACTCTCTTTTGGATGGTCAGGAAGAGCAAAAGATTGGCAGCGTTTTGAAGAAGTATCTCTGGTACTTGCAGGTTTAGCTACTCCTTTGGTATTGTCGGTGCATACAATTGTATCGATGGATTTCGCTACCTCTATCAATCCAGGATGGCACTCAACAATATTTCCTCCTTATTTTGTTGCAGGAGCAATCTTTTCAGGATTTGCGATGGTACAAACCTTGTTAGGAATTATGAGAAAAGTAACAAATTTGGAAGATTACATTACAAGGATGCACGTAGAGTACATGAACATGGTAATTATTTTAACCGGTGGAATTGTAGCGGTAGCATACGGTACCGAATTTTTCATCGCTTGGTATACTGGTTCACCTTATGAAAATTATACTTATCTTTCTGTAGGAGCGGCAACAGGTCCTTATGCTTGGGCATTTTGGTCACTGATTACTTTTAATATATTAATACCTCAGTTGTTGTGGATTAAAAAATTTAGAAGAAGTTTTATCATCACTTTTATTATTTCGATAGCGATAAACATAGGAATGTGGTTTGAGCGTTTTGATATTATTGCAATTGTATTAAGTAAAGGTCATTTACCGTCTACATGGTGGCGTTTTGAGCCTACCTTTGTAGATGTCGGGATTTTTATAGGTACTATTGGATTTTTCTTTGTATTGTTTTTATTATATGCAAGAACATTCCCCGTAATTGCCCAAGCAGAGGTGAAAACAATATTAAAATCTTCTGGAGAATTTTACAAGAAGAGAAGAGCACAAGGAATTCCTACAAAACCTGCAATTATCGCAACTGATAGTTCAGCAATTAACGGTCGTTCTGATAACAATTTAAACGGATAATTATGGAAGCATCAAAAGTTATTCATGCATTTTATACAGACGACGAAGTGTTGTTAGATGCAGTAAAAGAGGTGAAAGCTGCGCATCACCATATTGAAGAGGTCTTTTGTCCTTTTCCAGTCCATGGTCTGGACAAAGCAATGGGATTGGCACCTACAAGAATTGCCATTACCGCATTTTTTTACGGGATTACTGGTTTGGCCTTTGCTATTTGGATGACAAATTATATTATGATTGAAGATTGGCCGATGGACATTGGTGGAAAACCAAGTTTTTCATGGATAGAAAACATGCCTTCGTTTGTTCCAATTATATTTGAGTTGACCGTATTTTTTGCGGCACACTTAATGGTGATTACTTTTTATATGAGAAGTAGAATATGGCCTTTTAAAGATGCAGAGAATCCAGATCCAAGAACTACAGATGATCATTTTTTAATGGAAATCCCAGTAAACAATAATGAGGAAGCTTTGGTTTCTTTATTAGCGAAAACAGGAGCTGTAGAAATTAATATAGTAGATAAGCACTAATATAGAGATAATGAAGAATTTTAAATTAATTATCGGGTTAGTAGTTCTTACAAGCATACTGTCTTGTAATGACAATAAAACAAGGCAAGCACAGTACATGCCAGACATGTATGAATCTATTCCTTACAAAGCAGATGGAGCAAAAGGTCTTGGAGGAAAGCCAGTAAATAGCAAACCAGTGCTCAAAACATTGACGCGAGGAGGAACGCCGGCATACGATATTGCAGATACTGCAGAGGGGTATGCGGAAGCAAAATTAAGCTTGAAATCTCCGCTGGATAAGAACGAGAAAAATCTTGAAAACGGTAAGAAAATGTATACGATCTATTGTATTTCATGCCACGGTAAAAAAGGGGATGGAAACGGATATTTGTCAACTTCAGAAAAGTTTTTAGGAATTCCGAATTATAAGGATAGAGATATTACAGAAGGAAGTGTATACCACATTTTAATGCATGGAATCAATTTAATGGGTTCGCATTCTTCGCAGTTGACATACAATGAACGGTGGCAAATCATTCAATACGTAGAAGTATTAAGAGCAGATTTGTTAAAATAAAGCACAATAAGAAAGAATACGAAAGATATGTATCAATTCTCAGGTAAGTTAAAAACATTTTCATTAGCACTAATAATTATTGGTCTAATAGGAACTGTCTTCAGTTTTTATAATGGTTCTCAAAAGACCATAGAAGATGCAAAGCAGGTAATCGCTGCATCTCACAGTAGTGGCCATGGAGAGTCACATGGAGCAGCAGCAGTACACGCAGAAGGAGATGGTGAAGGGGAGCATGCTTCAGAAATTGAGGCACACGCTGCGGATGAACATGGAGATTCGCATTCGGAAGAAAATGGAACCAAAAGTTACTCTTCAAAAGAAGAGCACAACGTTGCGGGTTCACATGAAGCTGTAGAGGGGCACACTGAAAAACATACAAATGAGAACCAATCTGTAGAAGAAGAACACAGTGTTTCCGATGTTCAAGAGCACGAAGAACATGTTTTACATCAATTACAGAACAGACCGTGGTCAGCTTTTTATGTGGCCTTATTTTTCTCTTTGGGAATTACATTATTAGTTTTAGCTTTCTATGCAATACAGAGAGTTGCTCAAGTAGGTTGGTCCGTTGTCATTTTAAGAGTGATGGAAGCAATCTCGGCAAATTTATTGCCAACATCTATTCTCATGATTTTGTTGCTTGCAGCATCAGTGATGCACATGAATCACTTGTTTCCATGGATGGCAGACGGTACTGTAGACCCTGCAAGTGAAAATTATGATGCCATTGTAGATGGTAAATCGTGGTGGATGAATTCTACTGGTTTTATGGTGCGAAGTATTCTTTACCTAGTCGCATGGAATGTATATCGATTTTTTATCAGAAAAAGTTCAATCAAAGAAGATACTGCTAACGACGGCAACAAGACTTACAAGAAAAACTTCAATGCTTCCGTAATATTTTTATTTATTTTCATGATCACAGAATCTATGATGTCATGGGATTGGATCATGGGATTAGATCCGCATTGGTTTTCAACGTTATTCGGATGGTACGTATTGTCCACCTTATTGGTTAGTGCGCTAACAGTGATTGCGTTTTTTACTATCTATTTGCGTGAACAAGGGGCGATACCAGGTATTAATGACAGTCACATTCACGATTTAGCGAAGTTTATGTTTGGGTTTTCAGTCTTTTGGACCTACTTATGGTTTTCGCAGTTTATGTTAATTTGGTACGCAGACATCCCGGAAGAGACTACGTATTTTGTAATGAGGTTTACAGAGTATAAGTTGCCATTTTTAGGCATGGTAGTGATGAACTTTGTTTTTCCAATATTACTTTTGTTAAATAGTGATTTTAAAAGCAAACCTTGGTTTGTTGTCATTGGAGGAGTGGTTATCTTAGCAGGACATTATATTGATGTATTTATTATGATAATGCCATCAACAGTTGGTGCACAATGGTTCTTTGGAATACCAGAGTTGAGTGCGTTGTGTTTCTTTATTGGCTTGTTAATTTATACAACGTTAAATGCATTTTCAAAAGCGAATGCAATTCCAAAAGGAAATCCTTTCTTGAAAGAAAGTGAGCATTTCCATTATTATAATATCGAACACACAGGAGAAGGATCAGCTGATCATTAATAAATAGTTGAATTAAATTAAGAAAAGATACATATGCTAGCTCTATTTTATATTTTTATAGGTGTTGCGATCGGGGTAAGTTTTTGGCAGATTACTAGAATCATGAATTTTAGGGGGTCTATAGCCAATGATAAGGACAACGATGCTCAAGGTAAATATGCCATTGTTTTTATGGCTTTTTTATACGCAATGATGATTTATTGCCTGATATTCATGAACGTGATAATGTTGCCTGAGTCGGCTTCTATTGAGGGCGAACATGATGACAATTTATTTAAAATTACATTCTGGTTAATCGGTATCGTGCAATTTGGGATGCAGTTTTTGATTTTTTACTTTACTTTTAAGTACAGAGGTAACAAAAATAATAAAGCCAAGTTTTATGCAGACAGTCATAAATTAGAGTTTATTTGGACGGTAACGCCATCAATTGTATTGGTCGGTCTGGTAAGTTACGGTCTGTGGCAGTGGAACAGCATTATGGACTTGTCTGATTTGGAAGATCCCATTGTGATCGAAGTGTATTCGCAACAGTTTAATTGGAAAGCCAGGTATGCAGGAGCAGACAACACTTTAGGTTTTGGGAATGTAAACTTTATCAAAGGCATGAACACAATGGGTGTGGATATGACAGATGTAAATGCTGCAGATGACAAACAGGTAACTGAGTTGTATTTGCCAAAGGGAAGGAAAATACACTTCAAGTTTAGATCTCAAGATGTATTGCATTCGGCGTATATGCCGCATTTTAGAGCACAGATGAATTGTGTTCCAGGAATGGTGACTCAATTTGGTTTTACACCAAAATTTACTACGGCAGAAATGAGAAATCAGTCGGAAGTTATCGAGAAGTCTATAGGGATTAATAAAATAAGAAGAGCAAAGGGAGAGGATCCTTATATTTTTGATTATTTATTGTTATGTAATAAGATTTGTGGAGCATCCCACTACAACATGCAAATGAAAATTACGGTGGTAGAGCAGGACGAGTTCGATGAATGGATCGGAGAGCAGCTTACCTTATCAGAAGTGATTAAATAATTTATTTTTAGAAAAAAAACAGCACAAATACGTAAGATATTATGTCAGAGCATCATCATAAAGAAACATTTGTAACAAAATATATTTTCAGTCAGGATCATAAAATGATCTCTAAGCAGTTTTTGGTAACCGGGATGTTCATGGGAATCATAGCTGTATTAATGTCAATGTTATTTCGTTTACAATTGGCTTGGCCAGAAACTTCATTTTCATTAGTGGAGGCTTTTCTAGGTTCTCATCAAACAGACGGGATCATGGATCCAGATATTTATTTAGCATTGGTTACAATACACGGAACGATCATGATTTTCTTTGTATTGACTGCGGGTTTAAGTGGTACATTTTCGAATTTACTAATTCCCTTGCAGATTGGTGCAAGAGATATGGCGTCAGGTTTTTTAAACATGGTTTCCTATTGGTTATTTTTTGTTTCAAGTGTTATAATGGTGATATCCTTATTTGTTGAAGCGGGGCCTGCAGCATCAGGATGGACAATTTATCCCCCTTTAAGTGCTTTGCCACAGGCAATTCCGGGATCAGGAATGGGAATGACTTTATGGTTGGTTTCAATGGCTATTTTTGTGGCATCTTCCTTAATTGGAGCATTGAATTATATTGTAACCGTTTTAAATTTACGGACAAAGGGAATGAAAATGACCAGGTTGCCTTTGACAATTTGGGCATTTTTTGTGACCGCCATCATTGGTGTCGTTTCTTTTCCAGTTTTACTTTCAGCAGCGCTTCTACTAATTTTTGACAGAAGTTTTGGGACATCATTTTATCTTTCAGATATTTTTATATCAGGAGAGGTTTTGCATTATCAAGGAGGCTCGCCCGTATTATTTGAGCATTTATTTTGGTTCTTAGGGCACCCAGAGGTGTACATTGTTTTATTGCCTGCTTTGGGGATTACCTCAGAAATTATATCTACCAATGCTAGAAAACCAATTTTTGGATATAGAGCGATGATTGGTTCTATATTGGCAATTGCGTTTCTATCTACCGTAGTTTGGGGACACCATATGTTTGTTACAGGAATGAATCCATTTTTAGGGTCCGTATTTACCTTTACAACATTGTTAATTGCGATACCTTCAGCAGTGAAGACATTTAACTATATCACAACACTTTGGAAAGGAAATCTGCAATTAAATCCAGCAATGTTGTTTTCAATTGGTTTGGTATCAACTTTTGTAACAGGAGGTTTAACAGGTTTAGTTCTTGGAGATTCTGCTTTAGATATTAATATTCACGATACGTATTTCGTCGTTGCGCATTTCCACTTGGTAATGGGAGTATCAGCAATTTTTGGAATGTATGCAGGTATCTATCACTGGTTTCCTAAGATGTATGGTAGAATGATGAACAAAACATTAGGATATTGGCATTTCTGGATTACAATAGTATGTGCTTACGGAGTGTTTTGGCCAATGCACTTTATTGGTTTGGCAGGATTACCGAGACGGTACTATACCAACACAAATTTTCCAATGTTTGATGATTTAGCAGATATAAACGTTGTAATTACGTTATTTGCTTTAGTTGGGGGAGCAGCACAATTGTTCTTCTTATCAAATTTCTTTATTTCGATGTACAGAGGGGAAAAAGCTACGCAAAATCCTTGGAGGTCGAATACCTTAGAGTGGACAACTCCTGTGGAGCATGTGCATGGTAATTGGCCTGGGCGTTTGCCAGAGGTGCACCGATGGGCATATGATTATAGTAAGCGAATAGATGCAAATGACGATGCAAGTGGTTTTCTACACGGTGAAGACTTTGTATTGCAAACAACACCAATGCTTGAAGGAGAAATTCCTTCTTAAAGCGATAAAGTAAAAGTAAAAGCCTCTCCAATATGGAGAGGCTTTTTGCTTTGTAACAAGTTTGTTTTTTCCTCTTTAATTCTATTATCTTTGCTTCATGAATGAAAACTTAAATCCGGAAAATTCGAATCTTTCCAACGAAGATTTAGATGTAGAAAAAAAATTACGTCCCCTTTCTTTTGATGATTTTACGGGGCAAGATCAAGCGATTGATAATCTTAAGATTTTTGTAGAAGCTGCAAATCAAAGAAATGAGGCGCTAGACCACACGTTGTTTCACGGTCCTCCGGGTTTGGGTAAAACGACATTGGCCCATATTTTAGCAAATGAGCTTCAGGTAGGTATTAAGGTAACTTCAGGTCCGGTTTTAGATAAACCTGGAGACCTGGCTGGATTGCTTACCAACTTAGAAGAACGTGACGTTTTATTTATAGACGAAATACACCGGTTAAGTCCAATAGTAGAGGAGTATCTGTATTCAGCTATGGAGGATTATAAGATAGACATTATGATTGAGTCCGGACCGAATGCTAGAACGGTGCAAATCAATTTAGAGCCCTTCACATTAATTGGTGCGACTACACGTTCTGGTCTTCTGACGGCTCCGATGAGAGCTCGATTCGGAATCAGCAGTAGGTTGCATTACTATAAAACTGATTTGCTGACCACCATCATCCAAAGAAGTGCCCAAATTTTAAACGTACCTATTTCAATGGAGTCGGCAATTGAAATTGCAGGCAGAAGTAGAGGAACACCAAGAATAGCGAATGCATTATTGCGCAGGGTGCGTGATTTCGCGCAAATAAAAGGGAATGGTACTATCTCAATTGAAATCGCAAAATATGCGTTAAAAGCATTAAATGTAGATGCACACGGTTTGGATGAAATGGATAACAAGATTTTAGTTACCATTATAGATAAATTTAAAGGAGGTCCAGTAGGGCTGTCTACGATTGCAACGGCTGTAAGTGAAAATACAGAGACCATTGAGGAAGTATATGAACCTTTTTTAATTCAGCAAGGTTTTATTATGCGAACACCAAGAGGAAGGGAAGTAACGGAATTGGCATACAAACATTTAGGGAGAGTAAAAGGGAAAAATCACGGAGAGCTTTTTTAGTTTTAACACAAAGGGCATATGAATTAAGGATACATCTTGTTGCTTCCGGAAAACTTAAAAAGACTGTATGAAGATTAAAGAGATACTGCCGATTTTAGAATGGCTGCCAAAGTACAATAAGGTTCTTTTTAAAGGAGATTTAGTGGCTGGTGTTACCGTAGGAATTGTATTAATACCACAGGGTATTGCATATGCGCTGATTGCAGGTTTGCCTCCTATCTATGGGTTGTATTGTGCTTTGATACCACAACTTATATATGCTATTTTTGGTTCTTCTCGGCAAGTAGCAATTGGGCCGGTAGCGATGGATTCTTTAATTGTAGCAACAGGTGTCTCAACTTTGGCAGTAGTTGGATCTGATAATTATATTGCAATTGCTATTTTATTGGCTCTGATGGTAGGGGCGATTCAATTTATTATGGGAGTTTTTAATTTAGGTTTTATTGTAAACTTCCTGTCCAAACCGGTCATCACAGGTTTTACTTCAGCGATCGCTATAATTATTGGTTTAAATCAGTTAAAAAATTTATTGGGAGTTCCTTTTGTCCAGAGTGATCAGTTGCATACGATTCTTGTAGATATCTGGTTGCAAATAGGGGATTTTAGCGTGAATACAGCAAGTATTGGGATGTGCGCCATCTTCTTAATTATGCTCTCTAAAAAAATAGATAAGAGAATCCCAAATGCATTAATTGTGGTGGTTCTGGGCATCTTAATTATGAAATATTTTGGAGCGGTTTTGTCAGATGTTTCCATCGTAAAAGAGATTCCGTCTGGGTTGCCCTCTTTTAGTATGCCCGAATTTAATATTGAGCGAATAAGAGAATTATTACCTATTGCATTGACTTTAGTAATGGTTGGTTATTTAGAAACCATTTCTATTGGTAAATTATTAGAAGCCAAACAAGACGTTTATAGAATAAGACCAAACCAAGAATTAATAGCATTGGGACTTAGTAATATGTTCGGTTCTTTATTTAAAGCATATCCCAGTGCCTCAAGTTTTTCACGGTCTGCTATTAATGAAGAAAGTGGTGCAAAGACAGGAATGGCAGCGTTAATTTCTGTACTTATGGTGGCGATCACCTTACTGTTTTTGACCCCTTTATTTTATTATCTACCAAAAACGATATTGGCAGCAATAATAATTGTGGCAGTTTTAGGATTGGTTAATTTTACAGAGGCAAAGTTTCTTTGGAAGGCAAACCAATTAGATTTTTGGTTACTGCTTGTTACTTTTTTAGCAACTTTATTTTTAGGAATAGAGTATGGCATAAGCGCGGGTGTAAGTTTGTCTTTAGTTGTTTTAGTTTTTAGGACCTCTCGGCCACACATTGCCGAATTAGGGAGAGTACCCAATTCTAATTTTTATAGAAATATAGAACGATTTGAGGAAGTTATTGTAGATGAAGATATTCTAATATTAAGATTTGACGCGCAGCTATTTTATGCAAATTCAAGCTATTTTCGGGACAAATTGGATGACTTAACACTAAAAAAGGGTGCTGCTTTAAAATTGATTATTTTAGATGCAGAAAGTATAAATAGAGTAGATAGTACTGGAGTTGAGATGTTGAAAGAACGGATTCGTTTCTTTCAAAAAAAACAGCTTTTATTTTATTTCGCTGGGGTAAAAGGACCTGTTCGGGATGCATTTTTTAGAAGCGGTTTTTTAGAAATAATTGATGGACAGCATTTTTATATGGGCATTCATCAGGCAGTGAAATTTTATAGAACTGGAGATACAGCAGTTCAAGAAAAATATGCTAAATATATTCAGCAATCGAATACTTAAAGAGATGTGTTAAAACTTTCTTTTAGAGAGCTTGTAAAATTCGTTTGAAAGTGGTCCCGATAAGATTAAAATAGATCATTTAAACATTGAAATAATTTAAATCAGAATGAAAAAGAGCAAGTATTTTTTATTAATGAGTTTCTTTTTTTTTAATTTCAGTGGACAGGAAGCACTCAATTCAATTTCTACGAAAGAGCTAAAGTTACTGCTTGAAAAAGGAGAAATTCAACTAGTGGATGTTAGAACGCCGGAAGAAATCAAAGGAGGAGCTATAAAAACAGCACTTTTTGTGAATTACTTTGATGTTGGTTTTGAGAAAGTAGTAACAGCTAAATTGAATAAGTTAAGACCTGTTTACCTGTATTGTAGAAGTGGATCGAGAAGCACAAAAGCGGGTAAAATTTTGAAAAAAGCAGGCTTTGAAGTCGTCAATGTTCTCGGAGGCTACCAGCAGTGGATTTTAGAAGAAAAACAATCCTTTAAATAGGTATTGTGGGGAGGCACATATGAATTTTTTTTGCAAAAAAAATACGAGCTTAAAGCTCGTATTTTTTAACCCAAATAAGTTCTCAACATCTGTGTCTTGGAGCCTGATTGCAATCTCCGAATCGCCTTTTGTTTTACTTGGCGAACACGTTCCCTTGTAAGGTCGAATTTCTCACCAATTTCTTCCAGACTCGCCATGGCTTCGTTTCCAATGCCATAATACATTTTTATGACTTTTGCCTCTTTATAAGTAAGTGTACCCAGCGCCCTTTCGATTTCAATTTTTAAGGATTGTGCCATCAACTGGCTGTCTGGTCTTGGGGAGTCTCCTGACTGCAATACATTGTAGAGATTAGAATCTTCCCCTTCTTTAAAAGGAGCATCCATAGAAACATGCCTTCCAGAGTTTTTTAAAGACTGTTCTACTTCAGCTTCCGTCATGTCTAGTTGTTTTGCAATTTCTTTATGAGTGGGCATGCGCTGCTCATTTTGTTCAAGACGTGCATATATTTTTTTTATTTTATTGATACTTCCTATTTTATTTAAAGGCAAGCGCACAATCCTAGATTGTTCTGCTAAGGCTTGCATGATCGATTGGCGAATCCACCAAACAGCATACGAAATGAATTTAAATCCTCTGGTTTCGTCAAACCTTTTTGCTGCTTTTACCAAGCCTAAGTTTCCTTCGTTGATCAGGTCAGATAGCTTTAAACCTTGCCCTTGATATTGTTTGGCAACCGAAACTACAAATCTTAAGTTGGCACTTACAAGTGCATCTAAAGCCTTCGAATCTCCAACTTTAATTTTTAGTGCAAGTTCAACTTCTTCATCGGCAGTGATGAGGCCAATTTTACTAATTTCTTGGAAATATTTATCTAAAGATTCGGCATCGCGATTGGTGACTTGTTTTACAATTTTAAGTTGTCTCATGGTATATGGTTGTGATTTTAATAGTGGATGGTAGTAGGGGGTCTTTTAAAAAAGGGCTACCTCTTGTAAACGCAGTAAGTAAGCATTTTTATACCGAGAGGTTTAAAATGCGGGAAGTTTGAACTGAACCAGTCGATTGCTAACAATAAGGCCAATTCGAGTGGATTTTCTTAAAATGCGGATGGTATAATTCATGAACCTACAATATACGAAAAACGAGCGATTTTCTACTAAAAATCACTCGCTTTGGGTCTATTTTAACAAGTTTTAGTCGATTATGACTTAAAAAAAGAGAATTTAGTTAAAATCTAAAAGTCGCACCTAATAGAAAATTTCTAGTCGCTTGTGGATAATATCCTGCTCCATCGACAGTAGTTACGGTCCCTGGGTTAGAGTAATCATCATCGAAGGTAAAATAATACCCTCTATCTACATATTCTGCATCAAAAAGATTGGTTACCAATGCGGTAAAAACAACAGATTTAAAGATGTTATTTGTCTTTAGTGTGTATACAAGATTTAGATCAGAGGTAAAGTAGCTGTCTAAAACATCGTTTGTAGAAACTTCACTGCTGAAATTACTCATAAACTGCGAACCAACATATTTCGATAAGAGGGAGAGTTGTACGTTTTTTGCTGGCATATAGGTGAAAATATTTCCAACGATTACGTCTGGTGAAAATGATAAATCGGTATTTCCCAAAGACTGTGGTGTTGCATTACCGTCTTTAGTAATGAAGAAGTCCCTGTTTTTATTCGCACTAAAAGTAGCATTTGGTCTAATAGAAAATTTATCAGAAATTGTGATGTCTGCATCTATTTCTGTACCCAATCGATAGCTGCTTCCCGAGGTTGCTCTAATGGGTGCACCTACATCATTTAAGGCACCTGTTAATACCAATTGATTCTTGTAGTCCATGAAGTAACTATTAATCGTTAGTTTAACGTTGTCACTCTTAAAACGCCAGCCTAATTCATAATCATTTAAAGTTTCAGGTGTAGCTACACCATTTTCAAAATCATTTCTATTTGGCTCTCTATTTGCAACGGCAAATGAAGTATATAGACTGCTGTTTTCATTGATTTTATAGGTAAATCCAAATTTAGGATTGAAGAATTTAAAATTAGCATCTATATTAATGGGTACAATGTCATTGGTAATTCCTTGTGTTTGGTAATTGACAAATCTTCCTTGTACGTCTAAGTATCCAATTAACTTCTCTGTAATATCAAAGGTCGCTTTCGCAAATACCGAAAGATCAGTTTTCTTTGCATCTGAAAAATAATAACGATCTCTAATATTCACCCCCTCAGATAGATCAGAGCCCCAAATTACTTCTCCATAGTGGTCTCCACTGTAATCAGAATACGAAATTCCTGAGATAAAATTTAGGTTGTCTGTTTTATAATTGGCATTCAAGTTTACAACATAAAAATCATTGTCTAACCAACGTCTTACAATTACATCACTACCATCTGCAATTAGATTGTTAAAATCGACAGCATCTTCACCTTCTTTAAATTGCTCGAAGTATCCTGCTCCTTTCGTGTAGTTTAGAGCTAAATTGGTAGACCATTGGGCATTTAGTCGTTCATTCCAATGCAACTGATAATGATTTTGTTCATAATTATCGGTTTCATTGTCATATGTGTACGGGTTTTGTCTTCTGTCCTCTTCTAATTCGCTAGCGGTCAAACCATTCCATGCTTGGTATGTTTTTTCTTTTCCACCAAAGGTTACTGCTTTTATCAGCGTATTTTCATCGGTATAACTTCCTTGTAGGTAATATGATTTCAAGTCAGCAAACGCTCTATCTACATAACCATCTGAATAAATATTAGACAAACGTCCTGCGATTTCTATGTGTTTATTAATCTTTCCTGTACTAAATTTCACCGTGTGCTTTCGGGTATTAAAAGAGCCAAAAGAATTAGAAATTTCTGCGAATGCGTCATTAGAGGCTGCATCTGTTAAGATGTTTAAACTTGCTCCAAAAGCGCCAGAGCCATTGGTAGACGTTCCAACTCCACGCTGTAATTGTAGATTCTCTGTGGAGGAAGCAAAATCACTTAAATTTACCCAAAAAGTACCATGACTTTCAGGATCGTTGTATGGAATTCCGTTTACGGTAACATTAATCCGTTCTCCATTTGATCCACGCACACTCATATAGCTATATCCAACTCCCGCCCCAGCATCCGAAGATGAGACTACAGAAGGTAGATAGTTTAGTAAAATAGGAATGTCTTGTCCTAAATTACGTGTGGCAATTTCCTTTTTTGATAAATTAGAAAAAGAGACAGGAACGGCAGTACTCACGCGCACTGCAGCTACTAAGACTTCTTCCAAGACGGTGGAGTCCGGAACTAATAAAAATTTGATTTGACTGTTTTCAGTTATTGAAACTTTTTCTGAAACTGTTTTATAACCAATGAATGAAACCTGAACGGTATAGGTTCCTTTTTCAAGATTGAAACGAAAGTTTCCCTCAAAATCGCTCGAGGTTCCTTGTTTTGTTTCTTTGACTAAAATAGTGGCTCCAGGTAAATATGCATTGTTTGTATCTACAACTTTCCCTTTGAGCGTAAATGACTGGGCGTTTACAAGCGCACTTGCAAACAAGAATAAAAAAAAAGTAATTTTTTTCATTTTAAAAATTTTAAAACGAATAAAAAGAGGTAATTATTCTTGTGATTAATATTGAATAATTAAGTGTGAAGCTAGGCTTCATTTTTGCATTCGCCAGTAAAGATCCATAAGATCTTTGCTGAACATTCGCTTCCTAAACAGCATTACCTGTTCTAGGTTCAATGGGTATGATCTCAGCTTTTTAAGGTTCAAATGCGAATAGTTTAGGAATCTGTAAGGACTAAAAACTAAAAATCAAGAACAAAAATTGGCACCCCTTTATGAGAACGCGGCAAAATTAAGTAGGAAAAATTGATTGTGAAACAGAAAAGTGAATTATTTTAATCTAATTTTGGTTTTTTGCGAAGGTCTTTTTTTGCTGAAGCACGTTTTTTACTTTCAAGCCCTCTTTTTAAAGCGCCATAGCTTGGTTTTGTTTTTCGTCTTTTTTTGGGAATTATTAAACCTGCTTTCAGAACAGATACAAAACGCTTGATAACAATTTCTTTATTTCTGTGTTGTGAGCGTGTTTCTTCGCAAAAAAGAAGCAAAATATTTTCCTTGGTTAGTTTTGATGAAAGTTTGCTCTTCAAAAGTTCTTTTTCGTTTTCTGAGAGCGCAAGAGAGTTTTCGAGATTAAAGGATAGTTCCACTTTGGAAGACGTTTTATTCACGTGCTGTCCTCCCGCCCCAGAACTTCTTGTTGCTTTAAATCCAAGTTCTTTTAAGATGTTTTCGGTATTCATTGAGGCTGTTATTTTATTGAAATCAATTGCACCTTATTCTTGTTTCACTAGTTTTTTTGATCTTTATTTAGTCAAAAGAATTTCTATAATTATTCTTTTGATGCTTAAATGGAATATCCAAATTAAATAAAGAGGTTGAGAATGAATGTAAATCCTTCTTGTTCGCGATGATTTTATCAATCGCTTCAACCGCATTTTTTAACCGCGTCTCCTTATCACCTTTTAGTATGATATAATTTTTTTTATGTTTTTTTAATGCATTTTCGAAAGCCTTGAACATTTCTAAACGTTGTTTTGGTCTGTCACGCAAATCGTCTGCTTCCCAAGGAGTATCTATGTAAGTTAACAAATAGAGGTCATATTCATTTGTATTTGCTGCTTCATTTAGTTTAGCATCGACAAAACCTCCATAAAATTCTTCAGAATATACTTTTGTTTCCAAAAGATCAGTATCGCAAATGAGTACTTTGTCGGCTCTTTTAGCCAATTTATTTTCTAAGTTCATTTGGCCAATGGCAATTGGAACAATGTCTTCTTGCTGACATGTTTTACGCTCATTATTCCATTTTCTTTGAAGATATTCACGCGCAAACTCTGGTGCCCAAACCGTATTATAATACCGTGCTAAGTGCCCAGAAAGGGTCGTTTTTCCTGAAGATTCAGGACCAAATAAAACAACTTTTACGAGGTTAATTGGGTCTTGTGTAAGTTTTTTTTCCATGCTAAATAACCAAAAATGGCAATAAAAGTAAATCCGAAATATTGAAAGCTTGTAAATGCAAAACCTTTATAAATGTACAAAGGTATAGAAATGAGGTCTCCGACAATCCAAAAAATCCAATTCTCTATTTTACGTTTTGCCATTAACCACATACCTACAAAGAAAATTGCGGTAGTAATGGTATCTATATATGCAGTCCAGTGGGTCCATTTATCAAAAATATTATAAATAATAAAAACAAAGAGCAATGCTGCTATGAAGAGAAGTATTGCTATTTTATTTTCTTTAGAAGTCATTTTAGTAATTGGTGTAAAATGGATGTTGTCATTTTTACGAGTCCAAAGATACCATCCATAGATGCTCATAACAAAATAATAAGCATTGATCATCATGTCCCCTAAAAGTCCCCATTTTAGCAATAGATATACAAATATAATGGTGCTGATGATTCCCGTTGGAAAAACCCATATTTTATTTTGTTTCGAAAACCAAACGGATAAAAAACCAAAAATTACTGCAATAATTTCCAACACAATATCCACGGTTTCGTAGGTTTTGTATTGTTCAAAAAGGACATTAAATAGTTCTAACATTTATTATTGTTGCGCTTACAAATTTAAGGATTTTCCTTTATCGAGCTTGTTTATATTCAAAGAAAACAAAACTTACAGCGCATATACGCAGGTAAAGCCTTCAAACTCTAAAAAATGTATGCCATAGGGAGCTGTCTGTCCTTCATATCGAATGGATCCCATTGTTTTTTTATTTATAAAATTAAAGTCGTCAATAAAAATATGGTGTAAAAAAAGCAAGCTTTTTTTACCATAGATTTTATACAAACTTTCTTTGGCACCCCAAACAATAGTAAGTTTACGAATTAAGGCTTCGTGATTTGCAATTGTTTTATACTCTTCAATAGGTGTAAATTTATGAGCTATTTTTAATATTTTATCTCGTTGCTTTTCAATGTCAATACCTACCGGGACTTCGTCTGAAATGATAATTCCCGAAAATGTATAGGAATGGGTAATTGAAATGTGTTTTCCATCTTTTAGATGGGGTTTTCCGTAGTGGTCATAAAATAAATCGGCATCGCAGTATCCCACTTCTTTTAAGAGGTGGCGCACGCTCAAGAACCCGCGTTGATGCAGTTCTGATTTCATGCTATTTAAACGCACTTGACTTTTTTCTGTCAATAAAACGTTTGTTTTTAAATCGTTAATATACTCCTTAATATTCCAGATGAGTACTTTCGTCTTAGAATCAACCGTTAAACTTTTGTAAAGAGGCATACTTTTTTGAAATGGATGTCGTAACTTTGCAGTTCGAAAATTAGAACATAAATATACAAAATATGAGCACTAAAACAGCCACGTACGTACCTTTTAAAGTAAAAGATATTTCTTTAGCGGATTGGGGTAGAAAAGAAATTCATTTGGCAGAGGCAGAAATGCCAGGACTAATGTCTTTGAGAGAAGAGTATAAAAATGAGCAACCTTTAAAAGGGGCAAGAATTGCGGGTTGTTTGCACATGACAATTCAAACAGCGGTTTTAATTGAAACATTACAAGCTTTAGGTGCGGAAGTAACTTGGAGTTCTTGTAATATTTTTTCTACACAAGATCAAGCTGCAGCTGCAATGGCAGACGCAGGAACTTCTGTCTACGCTTGGAAAGATATGACTGAAGAGGAATTCGATTGGTGTATTGAACAGACTTTGTTTTTTGGTGAAGACAAGCAACCGTTGAATATGATTTTAGATGATGGAGGGGATTTAACAAACATGGTTCTGGACAGATATCCAGAATTAGCTGCTGGAATTAATGGATTGTCAGAAGAGACTACAACAGGAGTTCACAGGTTGTATGAAAGAGTGAAAAATGGAACTTTACCAATGCCAGCAATTAATGTAAATGATTCTGTTACCAAGTCTAAATTTGATAACAAATACGGTTGTAAAGAATCTGCAGTAGATGCAATTCGAAGAGCAACGGATACAATGTTAGCAGGAAAGCGCGTAACCGTTTGTGGATATGGAGATGTAGGTAAAGGAACAGCAGCTTCTTTTAAGGGAGCGGGTTCTATTGTAACAGTTACTGAAATTGACCCCATCTGTGCTTTACAAGCAGCAATGGATGGTTTTGAAGTTAAAAGATTAGAGACTGTAGTTGCAAATTCAGATATTGTAATCACTACGACAGGGAACAAAGATATCATACAAGCGCATCACTTTGAAGCAATGAAAGACAAAGTGATTGTATGTAATATTGGGCATTTTGACAATGAAATTGATATGGCTTGGTTGAATAAAAATCATGGTCACACGAAAGATACTATCAAGCCACAAGTAGATAAATACAATGTCAATGGAAAAGATATTATTTTACTCGCAGAAGGACGTTTAGTGAATTTAGGTTGTGCAACTGGGCATCCAAGTTTTGTAATGTCTAATTCATTTACAAATCAAACGCTAGCACAAATTGAGCTTTGGAAAAATTCTGCTGCTTACGGAAACGATGTCTTTATGTTGCCAAAGCACTTGGATGAGAAAGTAGCATTCTTACACCTAGCTAAAATAGGTGTAGAGCTAACAGAATTGCGTGTAGATCAAGCTGAGTATATCGGTGTGACTCCAAAAGGGCCATTCAAGCCAGAGCATTACAGGTACTAATAAACGTTTGTAAGTATAGTTTAGAGTATTTTACATAATTAGAATTTACAGATAAACCAGACAAAAAAAAAGCCTCATAATAGTTATTATGAGGCTTTTAAATTTTCTAATTATTTTGTTTCTTTAGTTCTCCTTCGTGGTCTATTACAATTTTACTATCTCTATACATACAACATGGGTGCACGGAAGCGTATGCCTCCTCAGTTGCTTTAAAGTTTTTTATATCGTGACCAGCAGCGGCGATGTTTGTTTTTAGCGTTGTTAAACTTGTTTTTTGTTCGTTTAAAATCACGTTTAATTGATGTGTTTTTACATCCCAAATAGCAAATTTTATGCCCTTGGTTTTTAAGGCGGCAGTCTCGATACGTTTCTTGCACATGCCGCAGATACCATCTACCTCAAAGGCAATCTTAGCGTTTTTTTTCCTTTCTACTTTTTGTCCTTGAGTGGAGAAGCCCATCAAAAACACACTGAATATAAATACTAATTTTCTCATCTTTTTTATTTTATGATTTATTTTTAATTTTACGAGAGCACTTAATTTTTCTGAAAGCTTATTTGATTTTGAAACGAAGTCCTGCATAGATTGCGCGGCCAAAAATAGGTGCATATACAATAGTTGTATCAAAGTTAGGTCCAAAAGGAGCTTCACTTGCTAAAATAGGATTTTCTTGCTGCACATTAGTAATGTTTTCTCCTCCAAAATAAATTTCAAAAGTATTTGAGAACACTTTGGTAATTTGAGAATTTAGCAAGCTGTAGCTTTTCGAGTGCGTTGCCAATTGATATGCGATCGGATTGGAGGCGGTGTTTGGTAATCTCTGTCGGCCAATGTTATTAAAAGTAAGATCAATTTTCCATTGCGCGTTCTTGTCATTTAATTTTGTTTCATAGGAGAGGTTTGCAAAAAATCGTTTGTTTGGCTGCAGTGGTTTTTGTAATTTTCCACTCTTATAGTCTGTTGATATGTCAAAATATTTGAAGGCAGTCCTTAGGCTTAAGTTGTCTATCAATTCATAATTTACTTCTAACTGAAAACTGTCTGCAATACTTTTTCCGTCTAGATTATAAAAAGAAATTTCTTGGGGGTTTTCCCAATCAACTACTACTTGGTTGCTAAAATCTGTTCTATAAAAATCAAATACAATATCTCCTTTATTATCAAATAAATTGAATCTTTGTAGGTAGGAAACTCCGAAGTTCCAAGCAACTTCTGGGTTTAGTCCATAGATATTTCCGTCGGTATCATCAATATTAATATTTCCTTGCGTTCCTCTCGAACTCGCAAATAGTTGTTGATTTTCAGCAAAAATATTGGCACTTCTTTTTCCTCTTCCAGCAGAAGCTCTAAAAACTCCTTTTTCCCAAGGAGCGTATCTCAAATGGACTCTTGGGGTGATAAAGGTTCCGAGTAGGTTGTGAGTATCTATTCGAAGACCAGCCGTTAGACTAAAATCGTCTAAATTGTCAAAAGCATATTCGAAAAAAGCACCGAGTGAACTTTCTTTTCTTTTGTAGTTTGTTTCATTCACAAGTTCATCATATTTATCATATGTAAAGCTGATACCTGTTTTAAATTTATTTCTAGTGTCATTGATGATCGAGTTGAAAAGAAAATTAGAATATAAACTTTCGTGTTGTGCATCATAGACGTTTAATCCAAAATAAGAGTCTTGTACGTGCATGCTATACGCCAATTGCAGCCCCAGGCTCTGGTAAGGTAATTCTGGGAAAACATATCCTAATTTTGCTGAAGTTTCAAAACGCTTTGTATCAATTTCGCTACCCCACACGTCGTCAGAGTTTCGTATCGAATTTGGGTATACTTTGTCTGTTTCAGAATTAAAATTAAGTTCACCTGTTTGTTTTTCATCATTTAAAAATCGAGCAGTTATAAAGCTGACCCAACCATTTTGTGCGTCTGTGTATTGCCAGCGATTCATTACATTTATTTGGTTGGCTAGCGGTGCATCTAAAAAACCATCTTTATTTTTGTCAAATTTTTCACCTCTATAATTTCCATGAATATAAAGTCCTGTTTGCCATTTTTTTGAAACCCTCTTGTTTAAGTGTGTGTTCAATTCGAACCTTCCGTTCAATGAGCTGTATGCATTTAAAAAGAATTTAGCATCGGAAAAAGGTTTTACCAATTCGGCATTTATCTGTCCTGAGATGCTTTCAAAACCGTTTACAACAGATCCTGCTCCTTTTGTAATTTGGATGCTTTCTACCCAAGTTCCTGGTGTAAATGTTAATCCAAATGCTTGAGCAGCACCCCGAATAGACGGAATATTTTCTTGCATAATTTGTAAATAAGGGCTTTTAAGTCCGAGCATTTGTATTTGACGTGTTCCAGTAAGCGCGTCAGAAAAACTGACGTCTATAGACGGGTTGGTTTCAAAACTTTCGGCTAAATTACAACAGGCAGCTTTTAACAATTCATCATTGTTCACAGTAAAAGTATTTGCGGTTGCAAATAGAGATTTTTGAATTGCTTTTCGCTTACTTCGAATAGTGATTTCACTCAGTTCACCAGCTAAAGTGATGAAATGGTGAACGGGGGTTGTATTAGAAATGGATATGGTATCCGTTTTGTACCCAATATAACTTACAATTAATTTTTTATTTTGGATGTTATATGGAATGGTGAACCAGCCTTTCTTGTTGGTAATTGCTCCAATATTTGTCCCCAACCAATTTACGGTTGCGCCAGAAACGCCGAGATTATTTTTTGGATTTTGTGCATCCATTATCATGCCCTTAAGGTTTGTTTGGGCAAGAATTAGCGCTGGTAATAGTAGCAAGAAGCTACTGATAGCGTATTTTTTCATTGATATATATTTTATAATAATTAAAAAAGTACTCCTCGATAGAAGTTTTTATTTGAAATTAGAATAAAATTAAATTAAAAAAGATTGATATAGTATCTGATAGTTTATGGGGATGTTTGTGGGGGGAGCTTGTTTGTAAATTTGCTCTTTAGGAGGGTTGTCGTGGAACAAAACTTCATAAGAAAAAAGGAAGATGGGTAAGAATTGTGCTTTTTCAAAATCTATTTGTTGAAAAGGTAATTGGTGCAGTTCATCTTGTCCCTTTGTCTTAATGATTACATCTGTGCAGCAGGATTTCTGATTTGTTGCTGTTTTTTGTGACATTTTCATACCACAATTAGTTGCATGTCCAGTAAATGAAGTGTTTACTAAAAAATCTCCACAATAATGGCTTTCAACAGTGAAAGACAGGGTTGAGAATAGCACTAGAAAGGCTAAAAAGGTGGAAAATATTTTAAGGCAACTACTTTTCATACGGGGTACAAATTTACAATAACAAATGTAAATCTTTTGTTAAATTGTTTGATAATGTGACTATTACTCACAAAAGGGTTCAAATCATTTGTATTTGGTATTATTCAGCTTATTTTTGTTCGGCAAATAACTGGAATTTATTTACGTTCGCCATGTCAAAACAAAACCAAATGAAAATAGATATATTAAAAAGTAAAGTAGAGAAGGCCCTTTCTCTAAATGGGCAAACAATGGATAGGTTGCAGGCAATTTGTGATTTGTTGGAGCGTGAAATTCTGCATTATGATTGGGTTGGATTTTATTTTAAAAATGGAGATAAAAATGAACTAAAATTAGCGCAATACACAGGTGAGGAAACTGAGCATACGATCATTCCTTTTGGAAAGGGGATCTGTGGTCAAGTGGCAGTAAGCAATAAAAATTTCGTGGTGCAAGATGTTTCTGCACAAGAGAATTATATTTCTTGTGGTTGGAAAGTAAAGTCTGAGATTGTAATTCCGATTTTTGTGAATGATGAAAATGTAGGTCAAATAGATATCGATTCCCATACAGCAAACGTTTTTACTGCAGATGATGAGGAATTATTGGAATTTGTTTGTAAAAAAGTGGCAGAAATTTTATGAGATTCGTTCACAAGCGGTGGAGTGAAAAACACTGATTTCAGGGATTGCCAAACTTCTTTTTTTGTCATGTGTTTGATTATAAGTTTTTAAAGAAAATTTCTAATCATTAAGCTCCCCTAAATAATGAAAGGGCGGCATTCAGAATCAATTTCCAAAGGAGAAAGCACCTTTTCTTTTGCAGCAGAAAGACAAAAAAAACCAAAAAATTTTAAAGAAAAATTCATAGAATGGTTCCGAGATTTTTTAGAAAATAGTGAATAAATTTTATTTTTGTATTATTCAAGGAATGCTCTCAGGATTCAAGTAAAAATCTTTTTTGTTTTTTCAAGGTTTAGCATGCATGACAAAATGTTACGTATTTTTCCGGAGGAGCTTATAAATTTTAAAAAGCAACAACTTTGTGGTCTTTTCTTCGTAAATAACGTCAACCAAAGATATTTTTTGTGTGGCGTACATAATTTTTTATTAATATAATTATGTGCTAAATACGAATAAAAACAAGCTGTATTTTTTTTATAAAATTACTATTGTAGTAACCTTATAGTTTTCTTAATTTTGTGTGCTTAACAACACAACAAAATGAGCACTTCAAAAACAATTAAATCTGCATTAATTTCCGTTTTTCACAAAGACGGTTTAGAACCTATTGTGAGAAAATTAAATCAATTAAATGTTACCATTTATTCTACAGGTGGTACAGAAAAATTTATTAAAGAATTGGGGATTCCTGTGGTTCCTGTTGAAGAAGTAACTTCATACCCTTCGATTTTAGGAGGAAGAGTAAAAACATTGCATCCAAAAGTTTTTGGTGGGATTTTAAACAGACAAGATCACGAAGGAGATATTGCGCAGTTAGAAGAGTTTGATATTCCTCAAATTGACTTAGTTATTGTAGATTTATATCCATTTGAAAAAACAGTTTCCTCGGGAGCTCTTGAAGCGGACATTGTAGAAAAAATTGATATTGGTGGGATTTCTTTGATTCGAGCTTCTGCAAAAAATTTCAAGGATACTTTTACCATTTCTTCGATGGATCAGTATGCTGCCTTTTTAGAAATCTTAACAGCAGACATGGGAGCAACTTCCATGGAGCAGAGAAAGATGTTTGCAGCAAAATCTTTTAATATTTCTTCACATTACGACACCGCAATTTTTAACTATTTCAACGCGGGTGAAACACCGGTGTTAAAAGTTAGTGAAACAAAAGCACAAGTACTTAGGTATGGTGAGAATCCGCATCAAAAGGGATATTTCTTTGGAGATTTAGAAGCGATTTTTGACAAGCTACACGGGAAAGAATTGAGTTATAACAACTTATTAGATGTAGATGCTGCCGTAAATTTAATAGCTGAATTTACAGGAGAGGCACCTACTTTTGCTATTTTAAAGCATAATAACGCCTGTGGTTTTGCACAAAGGGAAACCATTAAACAAGCATATGTAGACGCCTTAGCAGGAGATCCAGTCTCTGCTTTTGGTGGAGTTTTAATATCAAATACAGAAATAGATGCAGCTACTGCAACTGAAATTCACGGACTATTCTGCGAAGTCGTAATTGCGCCAAGTTATCAAACAGAGGCACTTTCAATTTTGAAAGGAAAGAAGAATAGAATTATTCTAATTCAGAAAGAGGTTGCGTTGCCAACAACTTCGATTAGAACGTGTTTAAATGGAAATTTAGTGCAGGATAAAGACAGCATTACAGACACCCTTAAAGATCTGAAATACGCAACCGATACGAAGCCTTCAGAAAGTGAGTTAGAAGATTTGTTATTTGCTTCTAAGCTTTGTAAAAACACAAAGTCAAATACAATTATCTTAGTAAAAAATAAGCAATTGTTAGCAGGAGGAACAGGACAGACAAGTAGAGTAGATGCTTTAAACCAAGCAATCGAAAAAGCGCGTTCTTTTAAATTTGATTTAAATGGCAGTGTAATGGCAAGTGATGCCTTCTTTCCTTTCCCCGACTGTGTAGAAATCGCAGACAAAGCAGGTATAAAAAGTGTAATTCAGCCTGGTGGTTCTATTAAAGATCAATTGAGTATTGAGTACTGTAACAAGAACAATGTGTCTATGGTTATGACTGGAATTAGACATTTTAAACATTAATTATTTATAGGTTGTTTGCAATAAGAAATTTAGTAAATTTGTGAGAATAGGAATGGTAGTTATAACAATATAATAAAAATATTTTATGGGTTTCTTTGATTTTATGACGGAAGATATTGCGATTGATTTAGGAACCGCAAATACTTTAATAATCCACAAAGGAAAAGTGGTTATTGACAGCCCTTCTATTGTTGCAAGAGATAGAACTACTGGTAAAATCATTGCAATTGGAAAAGAAGCCAATTTAATGCAAGGGAAAACCCATGAAAATATAAAGACAATTCGCCCTTTAAAGGATGGTGTTATTGCAGATTTTCAGGCCTCTGAAGAAATGATTAAAGAATTTGTAAAACAGATTCCGTCGATCAAAAAGAAATTATTTCCGCCAGCATTGCGCATGGTAATTTGTATTCCGTCCGGAATTACAGAGGTAGAAAAGAGAGCCGTTAGAGATTCTGCAAAACATATGAATGCCAAAGAAATCTATTTAATTTACGAACCGATGGCAGCAGCAATAGGTGTTGGTATTGACATTATGGAGCCAAAAGGGAACATGATTATTGACATTGGGGGAGGAACAACAGAAATTGCAGTAATCGCCTTAGCAGGTATTGTTTGTGATCAATCGGTGAAAGTTGCAGGGGATCTCTTTACAAATGATATTATGTATTACATGCGCACGCAGCACAATTTACATGTAGGCGAAACGACTGCAGAAAAAGTGAAAATCACAATTGGTGCAGCCACAGAAGATTTAGAAACTCCGCCAGAAGACATGTTAGTGCAAGGAAGAGATTTGTTAAGTGGTAAGCCAAAACAGGTGCAGGTTTCTTATCGAGAGATTGCAAAAGCACTAGATAAATCTATTTTAAGAATAGAAGATGCCGTAATGGAAACGCTGTCAAAAACACCTCCAGAATTAGCTGCGGATATTTATAACAGCGGCATTTATTTAGCTGGAGGAGGCTCTATGTTAAGAGGTTTAGATAAAAGACTCTCAAGGAAAACAGACTTGCCTGTGTATGTTGCGGAAGATCCACTAAGAGCGGTAGTTCGTGGAACTGGAATTGCTTTAAAAGAATTAGATAAATACAAAAGCGTATTGATGAAATAAGCTTTTAGACTCGTTAAAAAAAATGCAACAACTGATTTACTTTTTTCGAAAGTTTAAATATTTTTTATTCTTTTTATTGTTGCAATGTATCGCTTTAACACTCATTTTCACCAATCTAAATTTTCACAAAAGTAAGTATGTTACTTCTGCAAACGCCGTGACTGGTAGTTTCTACAATTATACCTTTAGTATTTCGGAGTATTTTAGTTTGAAGAAGACGAATCATGAATTACTAGTGGAGAATACCCTCCTGAGAAATCGCTTAGAACAAAAACAAAAAACGACTTTTCTTACAGACTCCACTCTAATAGATACGATAAAATACTTTCAAAAATACACTTTTTCAAATGCGCGTATTATTAATAATAACTTTACGAAGGCATTCAACTATCTTACTCTTAACAAAGGGATACATGATAGTATCCGCAAAGAAATGGCAGTTGTGAACGGGAAAGGAATCATTGGAATTACGGAAACAGTTTCTCTCAACTACACAAGAGTTCAATCAGTGCTTAACAAAAATTCCAAATTAAATGCGAGGTTGAAAAATAGCGGATATTTTGGTTCTTTAAAATGGGATGGGCAAGATTATAGAATTCTTCAGTTAACAGACATTCCGAGGCAAGCGGTAGTGAAAATTGGAGATACTATAGAAACTGACGGGAAATCTACTATTTTTCCAGAGGGTATTTTGATTGGAATCGTAGTTGGGGTAGATAATAACAATGCGGCAGACAACGCGATTGATGTGAGGTTATTTAATGATATGAGTAGTGTTGGGCCAGTATATATTATCAAGAACTTACATAAATATGAAATTAAAGAGTTAGAAAATACGATCAATGAGTAAGACAATCTCCTTCGGAATTCTTTTTCTATTTGTAGTCTTACTGCAAGTCTTCGTCTTAAATAACATTTTATTTTTAGGGCATGTAAACCCTTATTTATATATTATTTTCATTTTCTTATTTCCCTTGAAAAAAAATAGATTTGGCTTTTTATTCGTTGCCTTTTTATTGGGGTTAAGTGTGGATTTTTTTTCTGACTCTAGTGGGATTCACGCTTTTTCAACGCTGACAATTGCGTATTTGAGATTATTTTTTGTGAGCGTTTTTTTTAGAAAATATGAAGTAGATTATCCTTTTTTTAATTTGGATTTAGAACCTTTTGGGAAGAAGCTTAACTATGTTACCACCTTAACATTGGTCCATCATTTTATCTTATTTTCTTTCGCTAACTTTAGTTTTGAGAATTTTTCTCAAGTGGTATTGAATACACTCTATTCAAGTTTTTTTACATTGGTACTTTATTTCTTGGTGGTTTACATTTTTTCTAAAAAACAATAATGCAAAAAAGTTTTTTACTTTATTTTTTAATTACGCTTGTAGGTGTAGTTTTTATAGGTCGTTTATTTCAACTCCAAATAATTAGGGGTGAAAAATATGATCCAATTCACAATGCTGCAGTAAAGACAGAATATGATTATCCAGAAAGAGGATATATTTATGACAGAAATGGGGTGTTGTTGGTTGCAAACCAAATTTCTTATGATGTTATGATGCAGCCAAATCAAGTAGTCGCTTTAGATACATTAGAATTTTGCAAGCTACTAAAAATAACTAAAAAAGATTTTTTAAGGAGATACCAGAAAGCAGATGCGTTCGCTTCTTACCTCCCTTCAGTTTTTTTAAAACAGTTAGCAAAAGAAGACTTTGCATTTCTTCAAGAGAAGCTTCACAAGTATCGTGGATTTTTTATCCAGAAAAGAATTATTAGAGAGTATCCTATAAATGCCGCAGCAAATGTTTTGGGGTATATAGGCGAGGTAAATGAACAACTTGCAAAAACAAACAGTTACTATCAAGCCGGTGAGTTGATTGGCAAAGATGGTATTGAAAAACAATACGAAGATTTTTTAAGAGGTAGGAAAGGAAAAAAATATTTTAACAGGAATAATTTTAATAAGGTTACAGGTTCCTTTAAGAATGGAGATAAAGATACATTGGCAAAAAATGGTAAAGATTTAAAGTTAACATTAGACATTCAACTTCAGGAATACGCTCAAAAGTTAATGAAGGGTAAAAGAGGAGGTATTGTTGCCATAGAGCCGAGTACTGGAGAAATTTTAGCTTTAGTTACTGCTCCTTCTTACGATCCAAACATGTTGGTTGGTAGAAAACGATCTAAAAATTCGGTAATCTTAATGGATCCAGAAAATTTGGCAAAGCCAACATATGATAGAGGATTAAAAGCTTCTTATCCGCCTGGTTCACCTTTTAAAATGATGAATGCTTTAATTGGGTTACAAGAAGGTGTGATTACGCAAAAAACTTCTTTTTATTGTTATCATGGTTACCAGTATGGGGGGCGGGCGAGTGATTTTATGGGTTGCCACTGTGGAATCTATGGACAACCGATTCAATTAAAAACGGCTATTGCGAAGTCTTGTAATAGTTATTTTTCAAATATTTATAAGAGAATTATTCAAAAAAATAACAAGCCTTCTGAGGGTTTAGATGCTTGGAGTGAACACGTGAAAAGTTTTGGGTTGGGAAATTATTTAGGGTACGATTTACCACAGGGGAGTCCCGGTTTAATTCCTACAGGAAAGTATTATGACGACATGTATAGATATGCTTGGAGTGCCTCTACAAATATCTCAAATGCTATTGGACAAGGAGAAGTGCAGACGACTCCGATTCAGTTGGCTAATTTTACTGCTGCAATTGCAAATAAGGGTTTTTTTTACACGCCACATATTTTAAAAGAAGTTAACAATACTCCAATAGATTTTTTGGATTTCACGAAGAAAAAACAAACAACGATTGATAGAGAACATTTTACGCCAGTTATAGAAGCGATGTACGAAGTTTTTAATACAGGAACAGGTAGGTGGAGTCAAGTGAAAGGAATTGAAATTTGTGGGAAAACAGGAACTTCAGAGAATTATGCGGTAGTGAACGGAGAAAGAATAAAGTTGGAAGATCATTCTATTTTGGTCGCTTTTGCACCAAAAGACAATCCAAAAATTGCGCTTGCTATTTTTGTGGAAAATGGTGGTTATGGTTCTGCAATTGCAGCCCCTATTTCTAGCCTTTTGATAGAGCAGTATTTAAACGGTAAAATTTCTGAAGCAACGAAGTATCGAGAGACGAACATGATGAAGATTAGTCTGCAAGCAGAATATGACAAACTAATCCCCAAAAAAAAGGTAGAAATTGAGGAGGGAACGAAATAATATTTTTGCCGGTATTGACTGGCTTTTGGTGCTTATTTTTATAGTTTTGGTCAGCTTTGGTTGGTTCAATATTTATTCAGCCTCAAAAACAGAGGAAGACCTAGAATTGCTGAGTTTTTCAACTGAATACGGGAAGCAGCTTATCTTTATCTTTCTAACAATTCCTTTAATTATCACAATTCTTTTTTTTAATTCTGAGTTCTATGAGAAGTTTTCAGGAATTTTTTATATTGTTTCTTTAGCAACGCTTGCTGGATTGTTTCTTTTTGGGAAAACAATTAACGGAGCTACTTCTTGGTATAGTTTTGGAGTATTGGGTCTACAGCCTTCGGAGTTTGTAAAGGCATTTACGGCATTAGCAGTGGCGAAACTAATAAGTGATCGGCAGTATAGTTTTAAGTTAGTTAAAAATCAAATTAAAGCTTTTGTTGTTGTATTCATACCCGCTTTTTTAATCACATTACAACCAGATGTTGGTTCTGCGCTTATTTACTTATCTTTTTTCTTGGTATTTCACAGAGAGGGCCTAACGCTAAATTATATCATTTCGGGAGTTCTTGTGATTGTCTTATTTATATTAACTATTTTATTTGGCGTTTCGTGGGTCTTATTCGGTTTCTTTATACTGATCAGCATTCTTAGCGCTTATGCAATTTATAGAGGTGGGAAGCGTTTTTTGCGTTTTAATTGGTATAAAATTATAGCATTATACGTGGTAGTTGCTATTTTAATTATTGGATCGGGATATGCCTATACTACTGTTTTTAAGCAGCACCACAGAGATCGCTTTGAAATTTTACTTGGGTTAAAAAAAGACAATCAAGGTATTGGGTACAACTCATATCAATCGGAATTGACGATAAGTTCAGGAGGGTTTAATGGCAAAGGATTTTTAAAAGGAGACTTAACTCAGGGTGATTTCGTTCCAGAGCAGCACACAGACTATATTTTTAGCGTAATCGGTGAAGAGTGGGGTTTTGTAGGGAGTTCTTTTGTGATTATTTTGTTTATGATTTTGTTGTATCGCATTGTGTACTTAGCGGAAACACATACAAATAAATTTGGTCGGATTTACGGATATAGCTTGGCGTCAATTTTATTCTTTCATGTTATTGTGAATGTAGGAATGGTCATCGGTTTACTTCCAACTGTTGGCATTCCTTTGCCTTTCTTTAGCTACGGAGGCTCTTCTTTGTGGGGCTTTACAATCTTACTTTTTATTTTTGTTAGATTGGATGCTCATAAAAATCATGATTTATAACAACGGGCAAATACAGCGTTTATCGTCTCCTCGTAGATAGTAGTTGTATCGATCGTAATCAGCTTAATAATGATGTTGTAGTGCCGCTTATCTTAGAGAATACACTGAAGGGGAGTACCTTTCTGTTTCATTGATAGCCATTGCTATGCGGGGTAGAAAAATACGAAAGCTTTAGTCCTGAAATTACAAACAGAGGACGCTATCTGTTAAAAGAGCTATTTCGTATATTGTTAGAAACAAAAAAAAACCTAAATAAAATATTTAGGTTTTTGATTTTAAAGAAATAAAAATTTAGAGAGCAGCTACGTGCTTCGTTAATTTTGATTTGATGTTGGCAGCCTTATTCTTGTGAATAATATTTTTCTTAGCTAATTTGTCTAGCATAGAAATGACAGCATTTAATTTCTGTTCTGCTTCTGTTTTGTCTTCTAAAGTACGTAGATTTCTTACCGCATTTCTTGTGGTCTTGTGCTGGTATTTGTTACGTAACTTTTTAGCTTCGTTACTTCTAATTCTTTTTAATGCTGACTTGTGATTTGCCATAACCTTTGTTTCGTTTTTTTATTAAAACTTTGTAGTCCGTACGGGAATCGAACCCGTGTTACATGGATGAAAACCATGCGTCCTAACCCCTAGACGAACGGACCAGAACAATTAAGTATGCCCTAATTGCGGGTGCAAATATACAACGTTTTTTAAATTGTGCAATAATTATTTAAAAAAAAATGCTTTTTTTTTTAAATTAATACGCCTTCGCAAAAAGCACTCTTTTCGAAGAGGGCTTTCCACTAAAAACACAAACCCCAATTTCTTCAATTGCATCGTTAGGAATACACCTAATTGTCGCTTTGGTTTGCTCTTTTATTTTATCTTCAGTTTCTGCTGTACCATCCCAATGCGCAGATACAAACCCGCCTTTATTTTTTATAATGGTTTTAAAATCTTCAAAACTATTTACAGCGGTAGTATTGTCAGCTCTAAAATTAAGAGCTTTATTGAACAAGTTCTGCTGAATTTTTTCTAAAAGATCTAATACAAAAGAAACAACTTCGTCTTGAGCTACTGTTTGTTTTTCAAAAGTATCTCTCCTTGCAACTTCAACAGTACCGTTCTCTAAGTCTCTACTGCCTATGGCAATCCTTACTGGAACACCTTTTAATTCGTATTCAGCGAATTTTGCACCTGGTCTATACGTGTCTCTATCGTCAAACTTTACAGAGGCTCCTTTTGCACGCAATTCTTTTACAAACATCGCTACTTTATCGGAAATAGCCTGTAACTGCGTTTCATCTTTATAGATGGGCACAATTACAACTTGTATTGGAGCTAATTTTGGAGGTAGAACAAGTCCGCTATCATCAGAATGCGTCATAATTAACCCTCCGATTAATCGGGTAGAGACCCCCCATGAAGTTGCCCATACATATTCTTTTTTCCCTTCTTTAGAAGTGAATTTAACATCAAAAGCTTTTGCGAAATTCTGACCTAAAAAATGACTAGTACCCGCCTGTAGCGCTTTTCCATCTTGCATTAATGCCTCAATGGTCAGGGTGTCTTCTGCTCCTGCAAAACGTTCGCTGTCAGATTTAGCACCCTTTACTACGGGCATGGCCATAAAATCTTCAGCAAAAGTGGCATATATATCTTGCATTTGTTGCGCTTCTGTAATTGCTTCTGCCCTTGTGGTGTGTGCTGTGTGCCCTTCTTGCCATAAAAATTCTGCGGTTCTTAAAAATAAGCGCGTACGCATTTCCCAACGGACTACATTTGCCCATTGATTTATTAATAAAGGCAAATCTCTGTAAGATTGAATCCACCCTTTATAGGTGCTCCAAATTATAGCTTCAGAGGTGGGTCTTACAACCAATTCTTCTTCTAATTTTGCGTCTGGATCCACGCGAAGTTTTCCTGGATTATCAGGATCATTTTGCAAACGATAATGTGTAACCACTGCACATTCTTTTGCAAATCCTTCTGCATTTTTTTCTTCTGCTTCAAAGAGACTTTTAGGGACAAAAAGAGGAAAGTAGGCATTTTGATGCCCTGTTTCTTTAAACATTCTGTCTAGCTCTGCTTGCATTTTTTCCCAGATAGCAAAACCATAAGGTTTTATCACCATACAGCCTCTGACTGCGGAGTTTTCTGCTAAATCAGCTTTTACAACTAATTCGTTATACCACTTCGAATAATCGTCTGCTCGTTTTGTTAAATGTTTACTCATAAAAAAAAGTTTGGCACAAATATTGGTACCTTTATAGTGAAATATATTAAAAGAATGTTCAAGTTTTAAGAAACATTACAAAACTACTACAAAAAGGTTAGTTACCTAATAATCTTTAGTTTTTTTTGCTGAACAATCACACGATAAACTAATGTGAACGCTAAAATCTATACGTATGAAAAACGCTCCTAAAATAAGAATTTCGTATCCATTTATACTATGTGCAATTGCTAATTTGTTTTTAGTTTCTTGTGGAACCTATCAAAGTGTTTATAGCGAGGATGGAATTTATAACAGCGATGCTGGCTTTCAACAAAACAAGCAAATTATTGTGGTAACTGAAAAATCAGTTGAAAATAACGATACTGAATATTTTACAAAGGAATTAGAGCGTCTTGATTATGTTAACGAGACCGTTATTTTCACCGATGTAGACGGTTATAATTCTCAAGATGCTACGTATCAAGAGGATGATTTAAATTACAATACAAATCCTTCTTGGGGTAGAAACGATAATAACAATGTTGTTGTCAATGTAAATTTAATGAATGACCCATATTGGAATAACTTCGGTCCAGGTTTCAATAATTTCGGTTGGAATAATTATGGATGGAATAACAATGGTTTTAACAACTGGGGTTACGGAAATAGATGGGGAGGAAACAACGGTTTTAATAATTGGGGTTTCGGAAATAGATGGGGAGGAAACAATGGTTTTAATAATTGGGGTTATAATCCTTATTGGTACCCGTTTCAAAATAATATGGGCTTTGGATGGGGTTTTAACAACTCTTACTACGGAAATTTTGGAAATTCGCATGGCAATAATCAGCATTTTAATAACAGCTACTACAACAATAGAAGAAATCAAAGAAGGCCAGCTTATAACAGCAATTCTAGAAGAGTCAGTGCAAATTCAAGGAATGCAATTGCGGGGTCTAGCAGTAGACGGAGTTCCGCTACAGATAGCGCAATTAGAAGGTTCAGTTCAAAAAATGCAAACGAAAGTTCAAATGTAAGAAGAAGGACTTCAACGTTCAGAAACACTGCGAATGGAAGAACCTCTAATAGGAACAATAGTTTTTCCAACTCAAGAAGAAGCAGTCCAATTCAAAGTGCGATAAGAAGAAGTTCGTCTTCATCAAGAGGTACATCTAGTGGCACATCCGCAAAAAGGAGTTCTTCTTCAACGAGAAGTCCATCAAGTAGTTCGTCATCCAGAAGTAGTTCGCGAGGAAGTTCTTCATCCAGAAGTAGTTCTCGCGGAAGTTCGTCATCCAGAAGAAGTTCATCATCGTCATCGTCAGGTAGAAGAGGAGGAAATTAAATTATAATTACAAAAACATAAAATGAGAAAAATTATCATATTAGCAGCCTTTTTGGTGCTAACCACAATTTCGTATGCGCAGTCTTTAGGGTATCAAAATCTAGCGTTGTTATTTTCTGAGGACAATGCGAATACCACAGCGAGAGTAGCTGCAATGAGCGGTGCATTTGGTGCATTGGGAGGAGATATCTCTGTAATGAATATAAATCCTGCAGGGTTAGCTTTTTACAATAACAGCTATTTTTCAGGTTCTTTTAATTCAAGAAATACTGCGATTGAATCTAATTATTATGGCAATTCTGCAAATAATGAAAATCAGTTTTTTAACATAGCGCAAGCTGGAGCAGTCTTAGTATTTAAGAGCGCGTATGCCTCTGATTGGAGTAAATTTGTTTTGGGAATTAATTATCAGGTTACGAAAGATTTTACAAATAGTTTTAATGCTAGTGGTAACAGTGGATTCGCCACTTTCACAAAATATCCCCTGGACACCAACGAAACGGTATTAAATTACAATGAAGCGCAAGGGCAGCGTTTTACAAATGAGTATTCAGGAGATAAAACGGAAATAAATATTGCTTTTTCTTCCATTCATAAAGAGAAATTATACGTAGGTGCTAGTTTGAATTTCTATGATTTGAACTTTGGTCAAAAATCAACTTTGGTGGAGTTTAACAACGATGCTGACGGGAATGAATTGGATGCATCTTTATATCAGCAAAATAGCACTACAGGAGGAGGTTTTTCTTTGAATGTTGGTTTTATATACAAAGCACACAAGAATTTTAGATTTGGTTTGTCATATCAGACGCCAACAGTGTTTGCCGAAGTGTTAGAAGAAACCAACATTGTAGATAATGATGGACATATGGGAGACACCGAAATTTTTGCAAGCGAAGACTCAGAATTTACATATTCTAACAATATCGACGAATATGGGGACAACTTCTTTCCGTCGCAAAGATTCATGTACAGCTTGAAAACTCCAAGTGAATTAACTGCCAGTGCTGCATTTATTTTTGGTAAACGAGGTTTGTTGAGTCTAGATTATATCAATAAAAGATATCAAAATATTAGATTATCAAACTCAGATTTCTCTGCCGAAAATCAATTTTTTCAGAATGGTTTAAGAAATACGCATGCTCTCAATATTGGTACTGAGTGGCGTTTTGAAAGTTTTAGCGTTCGAGGAGGTTATAATTTTGCGCAAGCACCAATAGCAGTTGCATTAGACTCCGATAGTTTACGAGGATATTCTTTTGGAGGTGGCTATAATTTTGGAAAATTTAAATTAGATGTTGCATATAGCAATAATAATAGAACTTCTTTCTACAATGCATATCCGCAGTTCCCTTCGATAAATTCTATAGAACTGCAAACAGACAATCGTATTTTCACAACAACCTTAACAATTGGCTTGTAGTTTTTATCAAAAGGCAGCCATTACTTTGATTTTCTTGCGGTTGTAAAGAGTTAATTCTATAAGAGTTTTGACTTTTTATTGCTCTAAAATATGCCTATCTATCTTTTTTCCCTTAATTTTGCATTTCAATTTTTGAATCATGTTAGACACTAAAATTACCATACAAGAGACTACCAACAATACCATAATAAAATACAACAGCAACACGATTTTAATTAATGGGGGTAGTTACGAATTTAACAATATAGATGAGGCTAAAAACTCACCGTTAGCCCAAGAGCTATTTTACTTACCTTTTGTAAAAAAGGTTTTTATTACCGCCAACTTTATAGCAATCCAGCGTTTTGATATTTTAGAATGGATAGATGTCCAAGAAGAAGTGAAAGAGCAAATAGAGGCATTTCTAAATGATGGAAATATTGTTGTAAATGAACAAAAAACTTCTAAAAAAGAAGCGATTGAAGTATATGCTGAAGTTACTCCAAACCCCGCAGTAATGAAGTTTGGAACAAACAAAGCATTGACGCAAACAGATGTTGAATTTAAAAATATCGATGAAGCCAGTGCGTCATCTCCACTTGCACAGGCTATTTTTAATTTCCCATTTGTACAGCAAGTTTTTATTTCGGACAATTATATTTCTGTTACTAAATACGATATGGTAGAATGGAATGAGGTTTACGGTGAAGTGAGAACGTTTATTAGAGAATATTTGGCAGATGGAAAAACAATTATTAAGGAATTACCAAAAGAAGAAGTTGTTGAGACTGCTAACAAAGCACAAGAGCCTGAAGTGGTATTAGAAGGTATTTCAGCTCAAATTGTGGATATCTTAGATGAGTATATTAAGCCTGCTGTTGCAAGTGACGGTGGTAATATTGCTTTTCGTTCGTATGATGAGCAAACAAAAGTAGTGCGTGTTATTTTACAAGGTGCCTGCAGTGGTTGTCCTTCTTCTACGGCAACTTTGAAAAATGGAATAGAGAACTTGCTCAAAGAAATGCTGCCAGATCAAATTAATGAAGTTGTAGCAATTAATGGATAATAAATTTGGTACAAGCAAATTGCAAAAGCCCAAAGCGATATAATATGTCAGAAATAATAAAACCATACAAAGATTCAGAACTAGGAAAAAAAGAGCAAGTTGCACAAATGTTCGACAATATTTCCGGTAATTACGATGATTTAAACCGTATTATTTCTTTAGGAGTTGACATAAAGTGGCGTAAAAAAGTAATTGAAATTATAGGAAGAGAGCATCCAAAGCAGATTTTAGATATTGCCACTGGAACAGGAGATCTGGTCATGATGATGTCGAAACTAAAAACGGATAAAATTATAGGCCTAGATATTTCAGCAGGAATGTTGGAAGTGGGAAAGCAAAAAATAGCCAAAGCAAACCTTGCCGATAAAATAGAAATGATTGTAGGTGATTCTGAGGAAATGCCTTTTGACAATGATACTTTTGACGCAATTACGGTTTCTTTTGGGGTGCGAAATTTCGCGAACTTAGACAAGGGAATTAGAGAAATAGCAAGGGTTTTAAAACCAACAGGAGTGTTGGTTATTTTAGAAACCTCTAACCCTACAAGATTTCCTTTCAAGCAGGGGTATAAATTGTATACAAATTTGTTTTTACCAATCGTAGGGAGACTTTTCTCCAAAGATAAAGTGGCCTATTCATATTTGTCAGAATCTGCAAATTCTTTTCCTTTCGGGGAAGCCTTCAACAATATTTTACAAAAAAACGGGTTTACCAATACAAAATACACTCCCGTAACTTTTGGAGTTGCTACCATTTATATAGCACGTAAATAATGAAGAGTAAAAGAGTTTTGTTTTTTTTCCTATTCTTCTCTTTGTCTTTTTTTGCGCAAAGAGAGCGCATAGCGTACTTGCCAACTTTTGATGATAAACTGCTACATTTTGGTTTTTATTTGGGCTTGAATCAAAATGACTTTAAACTAAACTTAAAAGATGGTAGTGTTCCTACTGATATTACAGTAGCACCAACAACGGGTTTTAACGTAGGATTGGTCGTTGATTTGAGGTTGCATAAAAACCTAAACTTGAGATTAGAACCCGGTTTGGTAAGTAATTCTAAAAGAATCTTTTTCAATCATTTAGGTACTCCAAGAGACCGTATTCGTGAGGTAGCTTCTACCTATTTACACATTCCTTTACTTTTTAAATTCAGTACAGATAGGTATAAAAATATCCGGCCATACCTCTTAGGAGGGGTTTCTTACGACTATAATTTTTCTAGTAATGAAAGGGGTAAGGACAATCACTCAGGTCAATTTAGAACGAAAACCCATAACATGATGTACGAAGTTGGAATCGGTATTGATTTCTACTTGTATTACTTTAAGTTTTCGCCTTCAATACGAGGGGTTTTTGCCATCAATAATGAAATTAAATATGACGATCCTGCAAATGGACCAAGTACATGGACAGACCCTATTAATTTTTTAGGAACGCGTGGGGTATTTTTGAATTTCGCTTTTGAATAAGTCTTTTTTCTCTCTACTACATATCGCGTTTAAATTCACTAATTAAAATGGCAGTTGCCATCGCGACATTAAGACTTTCGGTTTTCTGAGTTTCTCCAAACCTTGGTATTGAAATTTTATGCTGAACTTGATTCTTGATTTCTTCGGACACTCCATTAGCTTCATTTCCCATCACAAGAATGCCTTCTTTAGGTACATTCGTTTTATAAATATTTTCACCATTCATGTCTGCAATAAAGGTAGGTAACGGGCTTTTGTCTAAGTAGTTTTTTAAATCTAGATACTGAATTGAAATCCGAGTTAAAGATCCCATAGAGGCTTGTACCACTTTTTGATTATAGCAGTCTACAGTGTCTTTTGAACAGATGAGTTGAGAAATACCAAACCAGTCGCACAAACGAATAATAGTACCCAAGTTCCCGGGATCATTGATGGCATCTAGGGCAAGTATTAAACCAGAATTTTGAATGGGTTTGTCTTCTGGGATTTTAAATAAACTTAGCACTTTATTGGGAGATTTTAAACTGCTTATCTTATTTAATTCAGTTTCTGAAACTCGAACTATTTTAGCTTTAGGAAGCGACGTTTTAAATTCATTTGTGCAGAAAATTAAGGCAACTTCAAAATCGGATTGTAGTAGTTCATTGACTACCTTTATCCCCTCAGCAATAAATAAATTATGCTTTTGTCGATACTTTTTTTGCGATAAACTTGTGATTAGTTTGAGTTGACTTTTTGAGATGCTCATTAAATGTGTCTAATTGGAAATAAACCGATGAAATATACTATTTTTGATTTTAAACGTATTGCGAAAGTAATGAAAAAACTTCTTTTTTGCTTTTTACTTATCTTCTTTTTGGTAGGGTGCAATGCAACTAAACATATTGCTGAGGGAGCCCACTTGCTTGAGCAAAATTATATTTACGTAGATAGTATTCGCGATAAAAGTGCAGCATTGGAAAAGTATGTTCTTCAAAAGCCCAATCCAAAGCCAATTGGTTTATTTTTTCATAATTTAGGGAATCACGAAAATCCAAAAACACCTTTAGAGTGGGGTTTGAAAAACCCAAAGAAATATAAATTTATCAAGTTTATATTTTCAGAGAAACAGAGTATTGCCTACGCAAATGCATTTATAAAGGCAAATAAATGGTTGTTAAGCTACGACATGCCTGTTGTTATCAGTGACAACAAAGTAAAAAGAACTTCAGATAACTTATGGTCATATTACAAAACGCAGGGTTATTTTGAGTCTAAAGTCAGCTCAAAGGTTACACTTGATAGCATTCACAAAAAAGCATCGGTAGCCTACTATATTGAGAAAGGTAGTCCCACTTTATTAGATACGATTCAAATAAAAATAGCTTCTCCAGTTTTAGAAACTATTTATAAAGATACGGGTACACAATCTTTATTGATGAAAGGAGATCGATTTAAGGATGTCACTTTTAGAAAAGAAGCGAATACCCTTATTAAACTTTTTAGGAACAATGGAATTTTTCATTTTTCTGAGGCTGCTATCGGTTTTTATGTAGATTCTACAAGAACAGATTATAAAACAAATGTAGAACTTTTAATTGCGAAGGATCGTTTTGAAGAAGTGGGAGGAAATTATACAAAGAAACCGTATAAAGTTCAAAAGATTACAGAAATTAATGTAATTACAGATTATACATATACTCAAAAAGCAGCAGCTTACAAGGAAAAAACGAGATATCAAGGAATTAACTTCTTAGCATACAATAAACTAAAATACAATCCGAAGTACCTTGCTCAATCTATCTTTTTTAATGTTGGAGATATTTATAAAGACACGCTTAGGAACTTAACAAGAAATTACTTAAAATCACTTAAAAACTTTAAATCCACAAATATTACATTTACTCCGGTAAAAGATTCTGATGACGAATTAAGAATGGATTTGTTTTTAGCACCGAATGAAAAATACACCCTTGGCTTTGAAACCGAATTGACCCATTCTAACATTAGAAACATTGGTTCTTCTGCGAAGTTTTCTTTGACAGATAGAAATGCTTTTAGAGGAGCAGAATTATTGAAATTTTCTTTTTTGGGGTCCTATTTTAATGCCAATACGGGCCCTGGTTGGGAAATCGGAGCAGACGCATCTTTGGAGATTCCTCGTCTTGTAGCCCCTTTTGGCTTGAGCAAGTTGGTTCCTAAAAGAATGTCTCCAAGAACACTTTTTTCTTTGGGATCTAGTTTCCAGAAAAATATCGGTTTAGATAGGCAAACATTTACGTTTCTCTCAGATTATAGATGGCAATACAATAGAAAAAAAACCATTCAATTAGAACTGTTCAATACGCAGTATATTCAGAACTTGAATACAAACCGGTTTTTTGATATTTATGCTTCTGAGTTTAGAAACCTAAATTCAGTTGCCGAGACCTACGATATCGCTAACAATACTTCTTTTTACCCTTTATCGACAAATTTAGAGACACAAACTGCAACTTCTGTGCGTTTTATAGACGCTGTAGCTAGGAATAGAGATTTTAAAAGCTCGAACTCACGAGATTACAATACCGTGTTAAACATTCAAAATAGGTACAACATTGTCACCTCAGATTTTTTAATACCGACTTTGGCATTTGCGTATACGTACAACAGTCAGGTAAATTTTAAAGATAATAATTTTTCTTTTTTTAAAGCAAGAATATCAAATTCAGGAAATTTTTTAGGTTTTTTGTCCGATACCTACAATGAAAATGGCAAAAAAACACTCTTTCGAATTCCTTTGGCGCAATATTTTAAAACGGATATTGAGTACAAGCAGTTTTGGGATATTGGAGCAAACGCTGTTTTTGGAATTAGATCTTTTTTAGGAGCAATTATTACATATGACAACTCATCGATACCCTTTACAAGAAGTTATTTTGCCGGAGGTTCAAATGATATCCGCGCTTGGCAAACCTATGGGTTAGGACCAGGGAGCAGAAATAGTGGTTTAGAGTACAACGTTGGAAGTTTTAAGTTTTTAACAAGTGCAGAATATCGTTTTGATTTGATTGGAAGTTTAAAAGGAGCTTTTTTCATGGATGCAGGAAATATTTGGGATATTTCAGGTTCTCAATTTGTTGAAGAAGATGCTAAATTTAGTGGCTTATCTTCCTTAAAAGAAATTGCAATTGGTTCTGGGTTTGGATTGCGCTATGATTTAAGTTTTTTCGTTTTGAGATTTGATATTGGTTTTAAAACCTATGAGCCTTATTTAAGCGGAGGTAAATGGTTTAAAAACTACAATTTTGCGAGCGCAGTTCCTAACATTGGAATTAACTATCCTTTTTGATTTGTGTCTTAAGAGGTCTATAACGTTTTCGTTATTTTATACCTTCTTCAAACCAAAAAGCACCTATTTTCACTATTTTTGAACTAAATCAAGAATTTATTAATTAAAATATAAACATATGAGTCATAACATCAAACCTGGAGTAGCAACAGGAAAAGAAGTGCAAGAAATTTTTAAACTTGCAAAAGAAAAAGGATTTGCACTGCCTGCGGTAAATGTTGTTGGCTCTAGTACAATAAACGGTGTTTTGGAGACTGCAAGAGATTTGAATGCACCAGTTATTATACAGTTTTCTAATGGTGGGGCTCAATTTAATGCGGGTAAAGGTTTATCTAATGTTGATGAAAAAGCAGCAATTGCTGGAGGTGTTGCCGGTGCGAAACACGTGCATGAATTGGCAGTCGCATATGGTGTTCCTGTAATTTTACATACAGATCACTGTTCAAAGAAGTTATTACCTTGGATTGATGGTTTATTAGATGCCTCTGAAAAGCATTTTAAAGAGACAGGAAAGCCTTTGTATAGTTCTCATATGATAGATTTATCTGAAGAACCTATAGAAGAGAACATTGCAATTTGTAAGACTTATTTAGAACGAATGAGCAAAATGGGAATGACCTTAGAGATTGAATTAGGAATTACAGGAGGAGAAGAAGATGGTGTAGATAATTCTGATGTGGATGTGTCTAAATTGTATACACAACCAGAAGAGGTTGCGTATGCATATGAAGAATTGCTAAAAGTATCTCCACAATTTACAATCGCAGCGGCATTTGGAAATGTGCACGGTGTTTACAAGCCAGGAAATGTAAAGTTAACTCCAAAAATTTTAAAGAATTCTCAAGAGTATGTTTCAGAAAAGTATAAAGTAGCGCACAATCACATCGATTTTGTGTTTCATGGTGGTTCTGGTTCGACCTTAGAGGAAATTAGAGAGTCTATTGGATATGGAGTGATCAAAATGAATATTGATACCGATTTACAGTTTGCTTTTACAGAAGGAATTCGGGATTATATGCAAGGAAATGCCGCATATTTGGCAAATCAAATCGGAAATCCTGATGGAGCTGAGCAACCGAATAAAAAATACTATGACCCAAGAAAATGGTTGCGTGAGGGAGAAGCGACTTTCATAAGTCGTTTAAAGAAAGCATTTCAAGATTTGAACAACGTAGATACGTTATAGGATTTTTTCTTAAAATTAAAAAAAAAGCATTTTGAAATTTTTCAAAATGTTTTTTTTTGTAAAAATAAATACTTTTTTACTTGAAAAGAATCATTTAAAGAAGAAAGTAGAATTGGAAAAAATCTTTTACATTTGTAGCCAGTACTTTATTCAGAAGTACGTTATATTTTAAAGACATACAATAAAACAAACACTTAACATGGCTTGGTTTAAAAGAACAGATAAAGGAATTCAAACTTCTACAGAAGATAAAAAAGACACTCCCAAAGGTTTGTGGTATAAAACCCCAAGTGGAAAAGTCATAGATACTGAAGAGTTAAAGAGAAACTTATATGTAAGTCCAGAAGACGGCTACCATGTGAGAATAGGAAGCAAAGAGTATTTCGAGTTGTTTTTTGATAACAATAAGTTTACAGAACTAAACGAATCACTTACTTCTAAAGATCCTCTGAATTTTGAAGACACTAAAAAATATCCAGAAAGATTAAAAGCAGCGCAGGAGAAGACAAAATTAAAAGATGCTGTTAGAACTGCGGTAGGAGAATCGTTAGGAAAAGAGTTGGTCATTGCAGCAATGGATTTTGCTTTTATTGGAGGCTCTATGGGTTCTGTGGTTGGAGAGAAAATTGCCAGAGCTATTGATTATTCAATAAAAAATAAGATTCCATTTTTAATGGTTTCTAAATCTGGAGGTGCTAGAATGATGGAAGCATCGCTTTCTTTAATGCAATTGGTAAAAACATCATCAAAGTTAGCCCAATTAGCAGGTGCTAAAATTCCATACATCTCTTTATGTACAGATCCAACGACAGGAGGTACAACAGCTTCGTATGCAATGTTAGGCGATATCAATATTGCTGAGCCCAATGCATTAATTGCATTTGCTGGACCCAGGGTAGTAAAAGATACCACTGGAAAAGATTTGCCAGAAGGATTTCAGAAATCTGAATTCGTTTTAGAGCATGGTTTTTTAGATGCTATTTATGAACGTAAAAATTTAAAAAAGCAAATAAATTTGTACATCGATTTGATACAGAACATTCCAATTAGAAAAGAAGTAACTGTGGTATCATAAAAGTACCAATATAAAAAAAAGCCAGCTTAAGCTGGCTTTTTTTTATATTGGTAAGAAGTTCGAAAGATTAAAACCTCCAACCAATATTTAAGCCCGCTCTCGGCACTACTACCGGTCCAATAGAGCCAAAAAGATTTCTTCCTGCACCTACGTAAATACCAACTACCAAACCACTTTCAGCAACGTATTTGGATCCTACAGCAATTCCTAAAGCAGTATCTGTATATTTTTGAAGTACATCATTATCAGCTTCTCCAGTAGCTATTTCCCCCGAATTTATGCTTAAAAAAGCTTCCCCAAATAAATTCCATCGCGTATCTGAGGTAAAGTAATTTCGAAAGTAGGGAGTAATCATTATATTCTCATTATATCTAAACTTCACATCTTGGTCTTCGAGGTTAAAAAGTAAGGAAATACCAACGGAACTTTTTGGATTAAAATAACTCTCATAAGAAAACTCTAAACTTCGGATGACTAAGGCGTCTGCAATATCTATTTTAACTTCTTGTTGCGAAAACCCAATTAAATTTATTAAAAGACTGAATATTAATACTAATTTTTTCATAGATTTTAATTTTATTGAATACGGCTTTCTCGCTTTTGACAGCTACTACAAATAGATTAATTTTTCTTGCTAAAAGCGATATCCTACAGAAACACCTATTCTAGCAACAGCTTCATTATTCTTGCTTTCTAAAAAATTTCTACCAAAACCTAATAAAAGTTCAGTTGAAAAACCTTTGGCAGAAACAAATTTACCTCCCACAGAAACTCCGAGTGCAAACCCTGTTATTTCTTCATCATTGTAATCAAAAACTCCATCATCCTTTGCTGAAAATAACATACCAAAACCTTCCACAAAAAAACCACGCGCGAATTTCCCTGAAAAATAGCGCCTATAATAAGGTGTTATTGCATAATTTAAATCAGTCTCGTCGCTATCTGTATTTATCGTTGCTGAGGCACCAAAGGAAGACTCTTCGTCTAATAATCTTTCATACGAAACATCTAACCATTTTGCTGCAAGCAAGGTTAGGACGTTGACCTTTACTTCATATTTTTTATCAAAATCTTGTGGGTATAGATTTCCTTCATTTTCTTGTGCTACAAATTGTAGACTTACAAAGACTAATAATAGCAATAATGTGATTTTTTTCATCAGAAATTTGGTTTTAAGAGATGCAAATATATTAAAAACGGATGCAACAAAGCTTAAAAAAGGGCACGTAGTTGTATACTTCCAGTATGTATTGTATTCGAGCGTTCACTTTTTCTTCCTAAGTAGTTTAGATTTAAATTTAAAAATGAACTGAGTTTTTTGCTGAATAAAAGATTCCAAGTATAATTTTTACCAGCCTGTAAACCTTCTAGCATCTGATAAGCAACAGGGGTGTTTGTATCGCCTACAAAATCATTTATAAAGACATTGATACTCCCAGAAATTTGATGAGTATCACCCTTTAAATAAAAGTATTCCAATCCGAATTTTTGCTGCTTTAGCTCTTGGAATTCAGACAAATGATTCGCCTTGTTTTTGTAATGATAAAAAGCAGTAAGCCTATTGCTTGGATTGTATAGAAAACTAATTTTTGGATGTAGTTCCTTTGCATTAATTATATAATTCCTGTTGTTGAAGTTTTCTGTCTTTAATTCACTTTGTGTTACTTTTTCCATGAAATCAAACAGCCAAAAATCAGCAAATTTATGTGTGAAATCGAGTTGATTCGTTTTGGTGTTGTTGGCTTCTTTACCGATAAAATATTGCTGTTTATTCCGTAGTTTTCCAAAAGTGAAAGTAGTGCTGTATTTTTGTAAATTTCGATTAAAGTAGAAGCTATTCCGAAGGCTAAAATTTAAACTAATTAATTTGTCCTCGCTAAAATCGAAAGGGTTAAAATGAAACGAATTTTCAATTCAAGATTACTCATTTGAAATATTTAAGAAGCTTTCATTGCTGAAATGAGAAAGTGGTTGGTTCGTTCCTTTTTTATCTGTCCATTGCTTAAAGTCCAGTTTAACACCTTGTCTTAATTTTGCACGTTGTGTTGCTATAAAGCGGTCGTTGGGTTTGGGAACGCGCAAATAATTTGCTTGGTCCTGAAACTCGGCGACTTCGAATTCATCAAAATCTTGAATACCATCTGTATTGTAACCGATCCAAGTGTAATACCCCATTCCGGGAGCCGTTTTTATATAGAGGTATTCCTGACTTGCAACGGTACCCGAAGAGGTTTCATAGTGCGTTTTTAAATTGACGAAATTATTAAATATTTTCTGATTGAAAATGATCCTTGAATTTAATGATTCTTCGTTTTTAGAGAAGTTGTTTTCTATACGTCTGTAATTTCCATAAACTTGTAAGTTAGTTACTTGGTTATTAATCAAACTTTTATCAATGCAAAAAGACGGTCTATTATTAATCTCTTTAAATTTATTTGATCGTATGCTGTCGTTATTGCGGTAGTTAAAACCAAATTTAGCAAATACTTTTGCCGTGTCCCCAATGCCAAAATAGGTTTCGAACTCTTGAAACCGGTGACTTGTAGTTCTATAGTTTTTGGAGACATTATTTTTCTGCTATTTGTTTCTAAATTTGTAAATCTACTGAGCCAGTTTTTATTAAAAAAGTGCACTACCGTAGCTTTTGCTCTTAAAAAAAAGTTGTCTTTTAATGCAGATGTATTTGTTAAGAAGCTAGCATCGGTGGAAAAAGTGGTTTTCTTCAGTTTTATTTTTGATTGGATTTCGTGGGTGTTTCCAGCACAGAGATCCTCGTAGTCTAGGCGATTGTAGCGATATAATAAAAAGTCTTTTCTTTTATTCGTGAGACTTAATTCTGATTGAAAATAGTTTTTTGTTGCGTTGTTGGTTAATAAGTTCCAGTCTCTATTAAACTCTACAGGTTCCCATCGTTGCTCAGTTTTATAGTTTTTTTGTACGTATTAGTATTGGATGTTACTTCACAATTGCCATTTTTTGTCAAGTAGTACTTGCTGTCATCCTACCTTTGTGGCAAGGCCTGTATTCAGACGGTTGTCTAAAGAAGAAAATAAATTTGCATCTGTATTGCCAATCGCAATTTCAGAGGACAGCTTCGTTTTCTTGTTGGTTTCATACTCAGATTTAATAACAAAAGCTTGAGATTTCGTGGGCAGAATTAATCTTGTTATCGGTGCATAACTACCTTGATTTATGCCTATATACCTGTATACATTGCCAATTGCGCTACTGTTATTGACATCCAACGTATAATCGCCGGTCTTTGCACCTACGTTTGCGAAGGTTACCGCGAATAATGTATCCGTTGGATTTATTGAATATTCGAAATTTTCAGCAGCTCCATTTGTTGTTTTTTTATAAAGAATTTTGTTTTCATCAGAAGAAGCTTCAAAAGTATTCTCAGCGAACATTAAATCGGTGTTGTTTCCAGCATTTGCTAAAACTGCTATTTGTTGCGTAGTTACCGCTTGTTGTAAAGGTTGATTTTTAGCATCATTTTCATTGAAAAAAAAGCTGCTTATATTTAGTTTTTCCGTTTTGTAAGTTGCAGATTCGTAGGTGACAAAACGAGTATAGTTTCTATCTGAATATTGAAAATCAATCCAAATTCGCATATCATTTGTGATTGGAAAGGTGGTGTTAAAGGAGATTTCACCTAAATTATAATCAATGGTATATTGTTTGCTTTCTCCTTTTTCAATTAAGATTCCATTGATATATACCTGTTCGCTTCCGGCAATAATTATAATATTAGGTTCGTTATTGGAACCAACAATTTTATAAGGTCTGTGGTTGCCCTATTTGCCAACAATGGTAAAGGTGCTAAATTTCCCCCTCACAATGGCACCCGCAGCACTTACTTGTAAATGCTCATTTATTTTTGCTGCGACTTCTAGTCCTGAGGCTTGCCTTGTAAAAGGAGCAAAATAACTCTCCTGATTTTTTAGAGACAAGTCTCCAGCTTTAACCCGCCAATTATCTGAATTTATTTCAATAAAAATACGATCAAAATCATTTAGATTTTGGGGTATCCGTTCTCTTGAATGTGTATGTTTGTATCCCAAATATTAGCGCTTAACGTAACTTTGTCAGAGAGCTTTCCAGAAATTTCTATATCGAGTGCGGCGTTGGTAACCGCATTTTGATTTGTACCAGACGTAATTCCTCTAGAAATAAATCCTTTGGTTTGTAAGTCTTTGAATAGTTTTATGTCCGAAGGTTTTTTATTGGTAGTTAAACTGTACATTTTACCGGTATTTGTGCCATTAGGTAAAATAAGGTTCTCGTCGTAAGAGGTATAAGTCTTGGTAAGAAATTCTGGAAGACGAAAGTATTCTATGGTGATTTCTATATGTTTTTCTTTTTGTAGATACAGGGTTGCCCTATTAAAGTTTACATGGTAGGCAGTTTTCTTGATGGGTTTTAACAGACTGTCTAATACTTTAAAGTAGCTGGGGTTAATTGCAACAGAGTCAAATTGAACTGTATCCTTTTGGATGTATAGTTTCTGTGATCTAAATTCTGTGGATACGGTTTGAGAATGGACTGAAAATCCAAGAATCAAGAACAGAAATAAGATTTTTTTTTAAACATTTGCAAGCGGTACCTAGGCAACGTAAAAATAGTTTTTTTAATATGTAAATGTTTTAAAATAAAGAAAACTGTTTTATTGGATTCTTATACATTAATAGCCATTGTTTTGCCAAAGACCACCGGCATATCTAATATGTGATTTGTGAGAGCTAAGAACGCTATGACGTGGAATGACAATCCATAAGAGATTTTCGCCAATCGCAGTGGCGACTGTGCGAATGGTCTTTATATATTCTAGGGCCTCGCTTTGCATGCGGTAACTTTTGCTTTTTCCAAAAAATATTTTCAACATGCTTTTCCAAACTTTTACCTGAAAATCAGATTCTTTTAGGTTTACTGTAAGATTGAAATGCTTTCTTTGTCCTTGAAAATATGCTTCCAATTGCACAACACATGGCTGGAGATACAAAGGGGGTGTCCTTTTCATTAATTCCGACGAAGTATTGTCTTCTTGTAAAAAGTGTATCGATTGAATTCTATTAGGATTTCCAGTAATTCTTGCAATTCCAAAAGGTATTTTGTAGCAACTAGTGGGCAAAGTCAAATTATTTTTTTTTGATAAAAAGCGTCCTTCAATACGATGTGCAATGCCAATATGATTGATATCTTATTTTAATATTTGTGGAATAAAAGAGAAAGAAGTGTCTTTATGCGCATTGGAAAGGATCCTTTTGTGAAAATTCACGCTTGTCATTTTTTTTATATATAAATATAGAAAAAAGGTAAGATGTTCTTTTGTTGGTGTTTTTTCCTGGAAAGCGTGGTCCGTATACGTGCGACCTCTGCAATGTTTTTTGATATTGTTGTTTTTTAGAGGTCATACTTTTTGCGAATAAAATAACAAAATAGTACTTTTTATAACTTTCTTAAATACCAAACACATCCTTTGAGTTTTGTGTAGTAATGTTCGATATTTCTTCAAACGAAAGTCCATAAATAGCAATTAGTTTTTCAACAACCTTGGTAATAAATGCACTTTCATTTCTTTTACCGCGATAGGGTACAGGCGCTAAATAGGGGGCGTCTGTTTCTAGAACAATGTGTTGTAAATCTATTTCTTTTAAAAAAGTGTCAATTTTACCGTTTTTAAAAGTGGCAACACCACCGATTCCCAGCTTCATATTATACGAAATTGCTGTTAAAGCTTGTTCTTTTGTTCCGGTAAAGCAATGAAAAATGCCTCTTAAATCTTCTCCTTTTTCAGCTTCTAAAATTTCAAAAACTTCGTCAAATGCAGCTCTGCAGTGAATTATTATCGGAAGCTTTTTCTCTTTTGCCCATTTAATTTGAGTTTTAAAAGCTTCTTGTTGCGCTTTTAGAAAAGAGGTATCCCAAAATAAATCAATTCCAATTTCTCCAAGTGCACAAAAATCTTTTTTGTCAATCCATTCTTTTACATGTGCTAATTCTTCTAGATAATCTTTTTTCACGGAAGTAGGATGTAACCCCATCATTAAATAAACGTCTGAAGGAAAATCTTCTTCTAATTTGAGCATGCTTTTTGTGTACGAAGAATCGATTGCAGGAATAAAAAATCGAGAAACGCCAGCATCTTTTGCACGTTGTATCATCTCTTTTTGATCTTCATTAAACTCAGTAGAATATAAATGTGTGTGTGTATCTGTAATCATTTGAAGCTAGGATCATTTTTAGCAAAATTACAAATTAATCTGAGCTTCAAGACGTGTTGTAAAACATTTTATAAAACGTACCTTTGCGTAAAATTTTATAAGATGACTTTTGAAGATTTAGATTTATCAAATCAACTACAGTATGCAATTGACGACTTGGGTTTTGAGAGGCCAACACCAATTCAAGAACAGGCATTTTCTGTAGTCCGATCTGGTAAAGATGTGGTGGGAATTGCGCAAACAGGAACGGGAAAAACGTTTGCCTATATGCTACCGATTCTTAGAGATTTACCATTTTCTAAGCAACAACACCCAAGAGTTTTAATATTGGTGCCAACAAGAGAGTTAGTGCTGCAGGTAGTTGAGCAGATAACGCAACTGTCAAAATATATTAATACCCGTGTTTTAGGGGTGTATGGAGGTGCAAATATCAATACGCAAAGGCAAGCCATACAACAAGGGCAAGATATTATTGTGGCCACTCCAGGAAGGCTGTATGATTTAGCAATCAGTAATTCTCTAAAGATGAAGTCCATTCATAAATTAGTTATTGATGAAGTCGATGTCATGTTAGACCTTGGGTTTAGATTTCAGTTGATGAATATTTTTGATGTCATACCAGAGAAAAGGCAAAACATACTTTTTTCTGCAACCATGACTGAAGACGTAGATGCTTTAATTTACGATTTCTTTAAAAATCCAGAGAAGATCTCTGTTGCTGTTAGTGGAACACCTTTAGACAATATCGAACAAGTTTCTTACGCAACTCCTAACTTTTTTACGAAAGTAAATTTGTTACACACGCTGTTAAAAGATCGGGAAACTTTTCACAAAGTATTAATCTTTGTAGGTTTTAAAAGAACTGCAGATTTGTTGTTTAAGCATTTAGAAGAAGCTTTTAATGATGAAATATGTGTAATTCATTCTAACAAGACTCAAAACTATCGAATACGGTCTATCCGACAATTTGATGAAGGGAAGAATCGAATTTTATTGGCAACGGATGTAATGGCTCGTGGTTTGGATTTTGATAAGGTTTCTCATGTAATTAATTTTGACACTCCAGACTTTCCTGAAAATTACATGCATCGGATCGGTAGAACGGGACGTGCAGAAAAAGCAGGAAAAACAATTTTATTTTCAACACCGAAAGAGCAAGAAGCAAAAGGAGGTATTGAAGTATTGATGAATTACGAAATTCCGCTTTTAGAACTTCCTGAAGAGGTTGAAGTCTCTACCATGTTAACGGAAGATGAGCGGCCCAGAGAAGATCAGGGTATTTCTAAGAACAGAACGTCTCTAGAGTATGTTCCTGGCCCAGCTTTTCACGATAAAAGTGAGAAAAATAGTCAAGTAAATAGAGGTGGATCTTATCGAAGAGAGATTGCTATAAAATACAAGAAGCCAAAAACAAAAGGAGATAAAAATTACAACAAACACAATAAGAAAAAGAAGAAGTAATGCAGATTTTAACAGCTCAGGAATTGCACAACCTAGCAATGAATATTGTAGGAGAGAAGCTTAAAAAAATGGGTTATGAGTTTCAGGCAATTAATAGTACTCTAAAAAGACATCCGCAATTTGTTTTATTTAAAAAAGGATCACCTACTATTTTTGTCTTGGTAAAAGCCTCTAACAACATGCAAAGTCCAAATGATTACGATGTATTGTGGATGGAGACTTTTAAAAATCATGCAAAAAAACAGAATGCAAAAGTATGGTTCGCCGGCGTGGGAATTGCAAATTCAGAAAGTGTAGAAAACCCTGTTTTTAAAGACCAACCATATTATGTAGCTTTTGATGATTTTATTAAGATTTTAGAGTAGCTGAAGTGAGACCATTGGTTTTAAAATTCATGTTTTTTTGAACTTATTTCAATGTGTATGTTTTTGCTGGACAGAGATTGCAACTTTTGGAAGTTCTGCAATTTAATTTAATATTTTTTGGGATATCGTGTATTTAGTTTAGGTTATTGGTTCTCAAACATCCCTAACAGAAATCTTTTAGCTGTTTTAAATTAGAGTGAGATATTTGTTTTATTATTCTAAGTTTTAAAGAGAAGTAGCACTTGTTGTTGTTTTATCTAAATCAATATTCTTCAGTTTTAATTGTGTTTAATAGAATATTGATGTTAATCGGTTTTGTCAGGTAATTTTTAGCACCTAAATTCAAGCCAGTTGTAATATCTTCTGTTTCTGCTTTTGCCGAGAGAAAAATCAATGGAATGATTCTTGTTTTGTTATGGGTTTGTAATTTTTTGTACATTCCAAAGCCGTCAAGTTCTGGCATTAGAATGTCGGATATAATTAAGTTTGGAGCTTCTTTTAGCGCTACATCAAATCCAATGTTACCGTTATCGGCCTCAAAAACCTGGTATCCTTCCAATGAGAGAATATCGGTTAGTTCTTCTCTGATGACTAAAGTGTCTTCTACCACTAATATTTTAAACATTTTCTGCATTTTCTTTTCGAATTTTTACAATAAAAGAAGTTCCATTTTTAAAACTACTTTTTACCGTAATACTTGCTTTCATAATTTCTATTGCTTCTTTTACTATCGTTAAGCCCAGGCCTGTTCCTTGTATTAGCGCCACATTTTGTCCTCGGGAAAAAGGGGTAAATATGGTTTCAAGTTCCGAAGGGGAAATACCGATTCCAAAATCGGTCACTGTGATGATTGTATCGTTTTTTTCAGAGGAGAATTCAACTGAGATTTTTTCGCAGTTTGGTGAATACTTTATAGCATTACTAATAAGGTTGGTAAAAACATTTCGGCCTAATTTTTCGTCAATCGAAATAAAACTATTTTTTAAACCCTCTGTATCAATTAGCGTTATTTGGTGGGATTTATTATGTGAAAGATAGACTTCTTCAATAATTTCTTCAATAAATTCTCCAAGATGCATGGGTATAGGATTGTTTTTTAGTTTTCCAGCTGTTGTCTGACCTACAAGCAAAATATCATCTAATAAGCGGGTCATATGTAAAACCTGATCTTCTATTTTATGTAATTTTTTTTCAATTATGGGAGATTCCATTTTATTCCAGTATTTTTTGAGAGATCCGGCGGCAAAGTTTATTGCGGATAGGGGAGTCCGAAATTCGTGCGAGGCCGTTGAAACAAAGCTTGTTTTTAATGCATTTAATTCCTTTTGTTTTTCTAAGGCTTGATTTAATTTGAGCGTCCTTTCCTCCACTTTTAATTCTAACGTATTCCGATATCCTACTAGTTCGGTTATATCCTGTCCTACAGCTAACATACCAGTAATATTTCCTTTAGAATCTCTTCGAGTACTAGAATTTACCAAAAGTATTATTTCTTTGTTTTCTTTTGAGCGCGTTAAGAATTCAAAGCTCGAGGTCTGTTTGCCATTTAGTGCAAATTGAATTATCTGGACCGCATTTTTTTCACATTTTAAAGGAATTAAAGTGATCCAATCTTTTCCAAATACTTCTTCTTTTTTATATCCAGTAATTTTTTCAGAGGCCTGATTCCATTCGTTGACGAAACCAAGAGCGTTGATCCCAAAAACAGGGGTGTTTGAGGTTTCGATAAATTGTTTTAACTCTTTTACAATGGCAAATTCTTTGGCTAGTTTGTCTTTTTCTTTATTTGCGAGGATTAGCTCATCCGCGCGTTTGTCTTTCTCTTTATTTTGAAGTGCAAGTTGCACGTTGGCCCTGTTTAAATCATTTATTGTTGTGTAAACTTTTAATTTTTCCGCTTCTAATTTGTTTTCTAAGGCAACTTCAGTGGTATTACTTTTAGGAACAATAGTAAAAGAGACTCCGATTCTGTTTTCAGCAATTTTCCAGACAGTCACAAAATAATATTCATCAAATTGAGCCCCGTAACGCTTAAAACTAGTAGACGCTCCTGTTACATTAACAGCAGCATAGAGGGCTAAGTACTGGTCTTCTAGAACCTCAACAAGAGATGAGATTTTTTGGCCAATTAACGCTTCCTTAGATTTATTAAAAACCTTTGCAAAAGCTTGGTTTACATCTCTAATATAGTAATCGACAGCTCGGCCATGGTCATCATAGATGAGTTCTATAATTTCTAAACTATTAGACATAGAGTCAAAGAAACTATAGTAGTGAAGATTGTGGGAAGATCCTGTTTCAAGAACACCTAATAGTTTTAGAAATTTTTTAAACTTTTTGTTAGAAGACGAATTCATAGTTTTGTGCGCTATGGGTTAATACGAAGTCGGGACCTTGTTTTAACGAAATTAGACAGCTATTATTTAATTAGGCCTTCTCTCTGTAAGTTGTATATAACTTTTTAAAGTTTGTATAAGGCACGCTAAGTTAGTTGTTTTTTTACAACATATTAAAGTAGTTGTTTTTATTTTGTAGAACAAAAAAAAGCCACTTTAATACAGTGGCTTTTTAATGATGAGTAGAAACTAAAATTTACTTAGCATCTTGCTCTAAAAGATCAAAAAACTGACTTAATCTTGGCATGATTATAATTTTAGTTCTTCTGTTTTTAGATTTGTTTTCTGCAGTATCATTAGGGGCTAATGGAACGTACTGGCTTCTTGCTGCTGCAATTAAACGGTTTGGTTGTACACCAAACTTGTATTGTAAAATTCGTGTAATTGCGGTTGCTCTTAAAGCTGATAAATCCCAGTTATCTTGGATAATCTCTCTTTTGATTGGAGAAGAATCAGTGTGACCCTCAATCATAACTTCCATTTCAGGTTGATCATTGATTACTTTCGCAATCTTTTCCAAAACAACATAAGCACCATCGGTTACATTGTAACTTCCACTTTTGAATAATAATTTATCAGAAATAGAGATGAACACAACTGTTTTTTCAACATTTACTTCGATGTCTTTGTCTTGAATACCTTCTGTTAGGTTTTTAGTAAGGTGGTATTTTATAGCGAGGTTTATTGAATCTTTTTGAGTCATTGCTTCTCGTACACCATTTATGTATTTGTCTTTTTCACTTAACTGTGCAATTACAGTTTTAATATTATCCGAAGAAGATTGCGTTAAAACGGTTAAGTTCTCAACTTGCTTTAATGCATTTTTTTTATCGTCTTGTAGATATTTTACGCGTTCCTCTAAACTAAGAACTTCTTTTTCCTTGTCGATGATACATTTTTGTAAGTTCGATTTTACGGCTACTAACTCTTCCTGTGTTTTAGTTTTATCTGCCTGTAATGCAACAAATTCTTTTTTAGAAACACACGAGCTTACCAGAATTACAGAGAATAAAATTAAAGATAACTTCTTCATTATTTTTTGATTTAAGTTTATTATAGAGAACAAAGCTAACAAATTGGATGAACAAAAAGAACGATTAACAATAATTTGTGAGAAATATATGTGCTATTTTTGTTTTCTCTAATAATTCGCTATGAAATACTCTTATTCTTCTTTTTTTTTATCATTTTTATCATTTTTATCGTTTTTAGGTGTTCTATTTGTCATCTCCGCTTGTGAAAAAGAACAGGTTTTGCAGGACTATACACTAAAAGGAGCAGTCTTTGGAACTACATACAAAATTGTGTATTTAAAAGGAGCAACAAATTACCAAAAAAGTATTGATAGTTTGTTTTTAAAGATGAATGCATCCTTATCAACCTACATTCCTACTTCGGATATCTCTAAAATAAACAATGGAGAATCAGCCATAGTTGTCGACGCTTATTTTATGGAAGTCTTTGAAAAGTCGAAACGTATATTCAAAGAGACGGATGGTTTTTTTGATCCTACCGTGGGCAACTTGGTAAATGCGTGGGGCTTTGGACCAAAAAATGAAAAATTTGATTTAACAGCTGTTCAGGTTGCGCGTCAAATGCAGTTTGTAGGTTTGGATAAAGTGCATTCTTTGGAGGGGCGTATTGTAAAAGCATATCCAGAAATTTATTTAGATTTTAATTCGATTGCAAAGGGGTTCGGTATTGACGTAGTCGCGCGTTTTTTAGAAAGTAAAAATATAACGAGCTACTTAGTGGAAATTGGCGGTGAAATAAGAACCAATGGTTTCAAGGACTTGCAACAACCTTGGATCATTAAATTAGTGGATCCAATCGCATCGGAATTTAATTCGGGCTATAAGAAGATTAATCTATCAAATAAATCAATGGCAACCTCAGGAAATTATAGAAAATATAGAATTACAGATACTGGCAAGAAGTATGTGCATACGATAAACCCTAAAACAGGATATGCTATAGAAAGTACATTGTTAAGTGTTTCTGTAATTGCAGCAATGGACTGTGCCGATGTAGATGCATATGCAACTGCTTTCATGGCTATGGGCTTAGAGAGTACAAAGGCCTTTCTCGATAATAACCCAAAATTAGAAGTGATTTTGCTGTACGCAAATAGCACTGGAGATTTGGAAGAGTATACAAATTACAAAAGTAAATAATAGGGTTTTGTTGCGGGTTACAATTTATAACAAATTGGGAGTAGCTCTCCTTTCATTAAGCAGTAACGAACTTGTTTCTCTTTGGAAATGTTTTTGGTGTAATCAACGGCGTCAACTTTAAAACCAATCGCACGCAGTTTATCAAAGTAATCACGTCCATAAATGCGCACATGATCATATTGTCCAAATATTTTTGCACGTTCTTCTTCATTGGTAATTGTATCGTCTTCAAAGGTGATTGCGCGAGTGAGATCTTGGGGTATTTGAAAGACACCAAATCCGCCAGGTTTTAAAACTCTGTACAGCTCTTGCATTGCCTTGAAATCGTCAGGAATATGCTCTAAAACATGGTTGCAAAAAACAACATCAAATTCACTCCCTTTAAAAGGCAAATCGCAGATATCGGCTTTTACGTCGGCAAGGGGAGAGTAGAGGTCTGTTGTAATATAATCGAGATTTTTTTGTTTTCTAAAAAGGTCTAAAAAGCATTGCTCAGGTGCAATATGCAATACTTTTAATTTTCTTGTCGATGAAAAAAAAGTAGTTTTATCTTGTAAATAAAGCCACAGTAATCGATGTCTTTCAAGGGATAGCGTGGATGGGGAAAGGGCGTTTTCTCTTTGTTTACCGTAACCATAAGGAAGAAATTTTCGAAAACTTTTGCCGTCTATAGGATCTGTAAAAGTAGTTCCTTTCAAATACCTTGCGATGACGGGTCTTACCAAATAACTCGCTTTTATGAGCCAAGGTCTTGGTATTGTATTTAGAGCTGATTTAAAGAATTTATTTGACACAGAACGGTATTAATAATTACTGTCGAAATTCATCTTCTTCATTGGTTACAATTCCCAGGGCGTCATGCACATATTTGAAGGTAGAAAGTAATTCTGGTTTTCCATTTAAAATTGCAATATCGTGTTCAAAATGAGCGGAGGGTTGGTTGTCTAATGTAGTAATCGTCCAGCCATCAGAATGCTGCTTTATCTTATGTGTTCCCAAGTTTGTCATTGGCTCTATTGCAACCACCATTCCTTCGACAAACTTTTTACCTTTTCCTCTTTTACCATAATTTGGCATCTCAGGATCTTCATGCATTTCTCTGCCCAGTCCATGTCCAACTAATTCTCGAACGACCCCATAACCGTGATCTTCTGTAAATTTTTGAATGGCATAGCCAACATCGCCGACCCTATTCCCTGCTTTGAACTCTCGAATACCAACATACAAACTCGCCCGAGTAACGTCCAATAATTTTTTAGTTGCTGTGGCTATTTCACCTACTGCAAATGTGTACGCGTGGTCGCCATAAAATCCATTTTTCTTAGCACCACAGTCTATAGAAATGATATCTCCTTCTATCAAAAGGTTTTTATTGGGAATTCCGTGAACTACCTGAGCATTTGGACTCATACAAAGGGTATTTGGAAAATCATATAAACCCAAAAAACCAGGGATAGCCCCTTCAGATCGAATAAAGTCTTCGGCCAATTTGTCTAGATAAAGAGTGGAAACGCCTGGTTTGACCTCTTTCGCAAGCATTCCTAATGTTTTCGACACGATCAATGCACTCTCGCGCATCATTTCTATCTCTTCTGAAGTCTTAATTTGAATCATATAAAAAAATTGAGCCACAAAGTTAGCATAATTTAAGGAGATAGTGCTCTAAAATGGACATTTGCAATTAGAGAAAAGAGCACTTTTTCTTAAAGCAATATTCTCTTTTAAAAATTCTGTAATAAATACCGTCAAAACTATAAGAACAAAAAAAGTTTTTATGGATTGAGATTGGTTAATTATTTGCTCTTGTCGTAAGCGTGCTTGTAGACTTGATCTGTCACAATTTTCAACATATCCTCCTCAAGAGAAGTAATGGCATACTCTACATAGCGTCCCATCTCTTTTCCATTTTTGAAGAAAATAAATGTAGGAACTCTCTCAATATCTAATCCCTGCTGGAGATTGTCTGGTGTTTTTTTTGCACGATTGACGGTCACTAATGTTAAGTTTTCAAAGTTGAAATTAGCCCGTTCTAAAATTTTATAAAAATGTGGAGTTTCTCGTTTACTATCTCCACACCAAGTTCCTATAAAACCTTTTATTGTTACATTTTTCAGGGCTTCTCTCAGTTCTAGAATTACTGTTTCATTCGGGTTGTATGTATCAAAGTTTTCAGTAAACCACGTATCATACGGAGCTTGATTAAAGGATGCTTTATTAGCGAATCCTATCAAATCACCACTGTTATTTTTTTTGGTGGTTATTTTTTGTTGTGAATTACAGGCGCTGAATGTGAGTGTAAAGAGTACTAAAAGTATATATTTCATGCTTTTCATATTTTGAGTTTATAACAATGAATGTTGTGTCATTTCTTCGGGTTGTGCAACTCCCATTAAATCTAAAATAGTGGGTGCAATATTTCCTAAAACACCACTATTGATTGCTTTTATTTCCGTGTCAATTAAAATAAAAGGAACAGGATTGGTCGTATGGGCTGTATTTGGAGAACCATCAGGGTTCATCATCGTTTCACAATTTCCGTGATCTGCGATTAGCAAAGTTGTATATCCGTTTTTTAAGCCGGTTTCAACAACCATTTTAACACAATTATCAACGGTTTCGCATGCTTTAATTGCTGCTTCCATTATTCCCGTATGGCCAACCATATCTCCATTTGCAAAGTTTAAACAAACAAAATCTGTCTCTCCCTTTTCAAGATCTTCACAAAGTGCTTCTGTGAGTTCGTAGGCACTCATTTCTGGTTTGAGATCGTAGGTTGCTACTTTTGGAGAGTTCCTTAAGATTCGAGATTCCCCTTCAAAAGGCGCTTCTTGACCACCAGAAAAGAAAAAAGTTACATGTGGGTATTTCTCTGTTTCCGCAATTCTGACTTGTTTTTTTCCTGCTTTAGCAAGCACTTCTCCAAGCGTATTCTTTATATTGTCACTGTTGTAAATTACATTGATTCCTGTGAAGCTTTCGTCGTATAAAGTGATTGTAGTAAAATACAAGTCTAGTTTTTTCATACCAAATTCTGGAAAATCATTTTGAGATAATGCATTTGTCAATTCCCTTCCCCTGTCTGTTCTGTAGTTGAAAAACAAAACGACATCACCTTCTTTTATTTGCGCTTTTGGTACACCATTGGCATCAGTTGCAATAAGTGGTTTGTGAAATTCATCTGTCGTCCCAGCTTCATAATTTGCATTCATATTTGCCAGTACATCCGAAGTCTTTGTTCCAATACCATGTACAAGACCATCATAGGCTTCTTTTACCCGTTCCCAGCGATTGTCTCTATCCATTGCATAATAACGTCCCGTCACAGAAGCCAATTCTCCCGTACTTTCTTTCATATATTCTTGAATGTCATTTATAAAAAAGGTACCTGATTTGGGGTCACAATCTCTGCCATCCGTAAAGGCATGTAGATATACATTGTCAACTTCGTGCGCTTTGGCAACATCTAAAATTCCTTTTAAATGGTCAATATGTGCATGGATTCCACCGTTCGAAACCAAACCTAACAAATGAACAGTCTTCTTATTTTCTTTTGCGTATTTAAAAGTATCTAAAACTACCTTCTCTTTCCCCAACGTTTTTTCTTTTACCGCCTTATTGATGCGCGCTAAATTTTGATATACAATTCTTCCTGCACCCAAATTCATATGTCCAACCTCGGAATTCCCCATTTGGCCTTCTGGTAAACCAACATGCAAACCGTCAGTTCTTAATGATGCATTTGGATAGCGGTCATATAAACCATTTATAAAAGGTGTTTTTGCATTGTAAATAGCAGAGACTTTTGGGTCTTGAGTAATTCCCCAACCATCTAAAATCATTAAGATTACTTTCTTGTTCATGGGCTTATTTTGAGTTGTAAAAGTAGGAAAGTTTTTTGTCTTTTTTTTAATATTCAACGAAACCGATAGCGTAAACAAAGGAGCTATTTTTAAATTTAAAGGCGAATATCGATGACGATTTGATTGATTTTAATCATATTTTTTGGTTTTCAGCGTCGTTTGTGCATTTTCCATTTATTAAGAGGAAAACAAATAGTAGTTTTCGTGAGCTATCATTAAAGAATCATTATTTTAATGCGTAATTTTGTGGGAATAATTCAATAAAAAAACCCCTATGCACTTCCCTTTGAATGATGTCACAAAAAAGTTACCAAAGCACCTTCACAAGTTTGTTGTTCAGCAACCTTATGACGAGTATACTCCTCAAAATCAAGCTGTGTGGAGGTATGTGATGCGTATTAATGTGGATTATTTGAGTACAGTTGCACATACATCATACATTGCAGGACTTTCAAAAACAGGAATTTCTACGGAAGATATTCCTCAGATGGCAGGGATGAACCGAATTTTAAAGGAAATTGGTTGGGCAGCAGTGTCTGTAGACGGCTTTATTCCCCCAAATGCATTTATGGAGTTTCAGGCGTATAATGTGTTGGTCATTGCATCCGATATGAGAACAATAAATCATATTGAATATACGCCAGCTCCAGACATTATCCACGAGGCTGCCGGGCATGCACCGATTATTGCAAATCCAGAATATGCGGAGTATCTCAGGCGTTTTGGTGAAATAGGATGCAAAGCAATTTCTTCTGCGAAGGATTATGAAATGTACGAAGCCATTCGTCTTTTGTCGATCTTAAAAGAAAACCCAAACGCTTCCGAGAGAGAAAGAGAGGCTGCTGAAGAACACGTCGGTTATTTGCAGGACAATATGGGGGCACTTTCTGAAATGGCGCAAATACGAAATTTACATTGGTGGACCGTTGAATACGGTTTGATAGGATCTTTAGAAGATCCTAAAATTTATGGAGCAGGATTGTTATCTTCAATTGGTGAAAGTGCTGGGTGCATGCAACCAGAGGTAAAGAAAATAGCCTATTCAATTGCTGCAGCTGACATCAATTTTGATATTACGAAGCCCCAACCACAATTATTTGTTATTCCAGATTTTGCACATTTAAGTTTGGTTTTAGAACAGTTTGCAAATAAAATGGCCATTCGAAAGGGAGGGTTAAAAGGCATACAAAAATTGATTGCTTCTCAGAATATAGGTACCATAGAGTTGAGCACAGGAATTCAGATTTCTGGTATTTTTACCGCTGTAATTGAAGATGAAAATAGCAATCCTATATATTTTCAAACCACGGGTTGTACGGCGCTATCAAACAGAGACAAAGAGTTAATAGGTCATGGTATTGAAAAGCATACCAGTGGTTTTGGAAGCCCTATCGGTAAGTTAAAAGGAATTAATATTGCTATTGAAAACATGAGCCCTAGAGATTTAGATGCATATCAGATTTCTGAAGGAAAAAATATTTCTTTAGAATTTGAAGGTGGTATTACAGTATCAGGAGATGTGATTACTGGAACGCGAGATTTACGTGGAAAAATATTATTAATCTCTTTTGAAAACTGTACCGTTACACATTATCAGTCAGTGCTATTTACACCAGAATTAGGTGTTTACAATATGGCTGTTGGTGAGAGTGTAGTCTCTGCTTATGCAGATGCGGCGGATGTTAATTCTTTCGAAGATCAGGGTATGGTCTCTAAGACAAAAACACATAAAATAAAATACACTGACAAAGAGAAGGAATTGTATTCTTTGTACAAAAAAGTGAGAAGTATGCGGGAAGGAAATTCAGTTTTGGAAGAAGAAGTAATACGTATTTTTAGACAATTGAAAACCGAATTTTCTAAAGATTGGTTGTTGAGTTTAGAACTATATGAAGTAGCTTTGCAAGAGGATATGTGTATTCAAAAAGAAATACATGCTTATTTGATTGTTTTGCAGGAGAATACAGCATATCACAAACTAATAGAAAACGGATTAAATTTACTCGTAACCAAATAGTTTGAGCGAAACTAGGGTTCGTTTGACAAGTAAAATAATAAAGATATGAGCGCAGAGATAAAAGAATATTTAGAAAAAGAGGCAATTATTTTAGATGTTAGAACCATTGAGGAATGGGAAGAGGATCACATCGAAAGTGCGAAACACATCATTTTAAATTTAATTCCAGCAGAAATAGCGGAAATTAAGTCTTGGAAAAAACCAATTATTACAGTGTGTAGAAGTGGTGCTAGAAGTGGTCAAGCGGCGCAATTTTTAAATCAGAATGGCATTGACGCAGTGAATGGCGGTCCTTGGCAGAATGTTGCGGCAGTCCTAGAATAACAGACGCTGCGAAGTCGTTTCTTATATTGAAGCTTTTTTCTCTTTAATGAAAGGCAATGAAAGCTGTAGTTTCGCCTTTTCTAGAAGGAAATAAAGGGGTGTTTTGCTGTAATTTCTTTTTTCTTTTTTTCCAAGTTTTTTAAAAACTGCTGATGTTGGTCAGACATCTCGTTAAAAGACTTATGAGAAAGTCCTTTTTGAATACTTTCCACTTCTCGCATGGTGGTTCTTGAAGCTTCACAGAACCAGCTATCAGTAAATTTCTCCCAAATATAATGGATGCCTGTTTTATTCGGATGCACTAAATCTGCATCATAAAAACGATAGTCTCTTAACTCGTCCATTACAATTTCGTAGGAAGGAAAATAAAATGACTTTGCTTCTGATGCAATGGTTTCATGTACTCCTGCGATAAGGTGCGCTTTGCTGCGCATGTTCTCAACAAAACCATCTTTTAAGTGGCGTACAGGAGAGATTGTAAACACGATTACTGCTTTTGAATTCACTGTTTTTAAGAGCGTTGTAATATTGCTTAATATTTCTGAAACTTCGGCACTAGAGAGTAATTCTTTTGAGAATTCTTTTTGCGGAACCTTGTGGCAGTTTGCAACGATGGTGCCTTCTTTTAAATATCTATAGACCCATGAGGTGCCCAGAGTAATAACAAGATGTGAAGCCTCTTCTAGTTGTTTTTTTGTTTCAGCTAAAGCAGCATTTAAATTTGTTAAAACTTCGTTTTTATCAGTCGAACTTAGGCTGGAATGCGCTGCAAAACAATGCCAGCGTTCATTCTGAAAAATTAGATCTTTTTCTGTGTACTTGTGCTGCCGAACGGCGTTTATTATTAGGAGCTCAATTGCTTTTGGATGAAAGAGAATGCCAAATGGATTTTGTTTGGACTGAAACTTGTAATATGAAAGTTTGTCGCCAATATTTTCTGAAAAACAAGAACCCAATAAGAATATTTTAGAGGCATAGTCTATTGGGTTGTTCGTTTGTTTTTTGAGGTATAAATTGGTTTGAAGCTTCATTTTATATCACATATTCTTTTGCTTTTTCTAAAGCTTTAGAGATCCCTCCTGGGTTTTTCCCGCCAGCAGTTGCAAAGAAGTTTTGGCCACCACCGCCACCGTGAATTAACTTCCCTAATTCTCGAACCACTTTACCTGCGTCATAACCGCGTTCGTTGGCCAATTCTTTAGAAATATAACAGGTGAGCATTGCTTTATCTTTAGAAGGTGCATTGGCAAACAAGAGGAATAAATTTGTAGCATCCTTCCCTAAATCAAATGCTAGATTTTTAATTCCGTTTGCATCTAGATCTACTTTGGCGGCAAGAAAGGAGACCCCATTCATATCTATTAATTGACTTTTAAGTTCGCCAGATAAATGTTGTGCTTTCTCTCTTAAAAGTTGCTCGATTTGTTTTTGTAAAAAATTATTTTCTTCTTGTAATTTTAAAACTGCTTTTGTAGGCTCTTTGGTGTTGTTTAAAGTCTCTTTTATTTCAGATAAGATTTTGTTGTTTTTGGCGTAAAAATCTTTTACGGCGTCATTTGTTATCGCTTCAATTCTTCTAATTCCTGAAGCAACTCCAACCTCAGATTTTATTTTGAAGTGCCAGAGATCACTTGTGTTTTTTACATGTGTTCCTCCACAGAGCTCAACAGAAGCACCAAATTTAATTGCCCGCACTGTATCTCCGTATTTTTCACCAAACAATGCCATTGCACCTTGATCAATTGCGTCTTGCATTGGTACATTTCTTTGCTCCTCTAAAGGAAGTTTTCCTGAAATTCGGGCGTTGACAAAGTTTTCCACTTCAAAAAGTTCGTCTGTCGTTAATTTAGAGAAATGAGAGAAGTCAAAACGTAAATATTTAGAATGAACGGCTGAACCTTTTTGGGTAACATGGGTTCCTAAAACCTTTCTTAAAGCTTGATGCAGTAAATGTGTTGCCGTGTGGTTACAAGCAGTTCGGTAGCGTTGTTTTTCTTCTACAACCGCTATAAAACCCTCAAGGATATGTTTTGGAAGATTTTTTGTAAAGTGAATAATAACATTGTTCTCTTTCTTAGTGTCTAGAATATACACAACATTTCCATGTATATCTTCTAAGGATCCTTTGTCTCCAACTTGTCCACCACCTTCAGGATAAAATGGCGTTAAATTAAACACCAATTGATACATTTCACCGTCTTTTACAGAGGTTACCTTTCGATATCGGGTTATTTTTACACTTGTTTTTAATGTATCATATCCGACAAATTCCGCTACCGCATCTTCTACTAAGACAGTCCAATCTTCAGTAGCCGATTCACTTGCCGCCCTTGACCTCTTTTTTTGTTTTTGAAGTTCTTCTTGAAAGCCTTTTTCGTCTAAAGTATAGCCTTTTTCAGCTAAAATAAGTGCAGTTAAATCGACAGGAAATCCAAAAGTATCATACAGCTCAAATACTTTTTCACCGGAAATTTCTTTTGAATCTGTAGAAGATATAAGAACATCCAATAAGAGCAGTCCTTTATCTAAGGTTTTTAAGAAGGAAGCTTCTTCTTCTCTAATGACATTTTCAATAAGTTGTTTTTGGTCTATTAATTCTGGAAAAGCAGTGCCCATTTTTTTGCTTAGTACATCGACAAGCTTATAAATAAAGGGTTCTTTTTTATCTAAAAAAGTAAACCCATAGCGAATGGCTCTTCTTAAAATTCTTCTAATAACATAGCCAGCACCAGTATTACTTGGTAATTGACCGTCTGCAATAGAAAAAGCAACCGCTCTAAGATGATCTGAAATTACGCGGGTTGCAATGTCTTGCTGCTGGTTGCTACCATATTTTGTGTTGGTAATCGTCCCAATTTCACTTATAATTGGCTTAAAAATATCGGTATCGTAATTAGACTGAACATTCTGTAGAACCATACACAAGCGTTCAAACCCCATTCCTGTGTCGATATGTTTATTTGGTAGATCTTCTAAAGATCCATCTGCTTTCCTATTGAATTGCATAAACACAAGGTTCCATATTTCTACTACGTGCGGGTGGTCTCCATTGATTAAGGTTTTGGCATCTACTTTTTCTTTCTCTTCTGCAGAGCGAATGTCTACGTGAATTTCTGAGCAAGGTCCACAGGGGCCTTGAGCGCCCATTTCCCAAAAGTTATCTTTTTTATTTCCTTTTAAAATGCGGTCTTCAGGAATATGTTTTTTCCAAAGATCATAGGCCTCTGTATCCATTTCTAACGCATCTGCGTCCTCAGTGCCTTCGAAAACAGTTACATATAAAATATCTTTGTCTATTTTGTAAACTTCAGTTAAGAGCTCCCAAGCCCAAGCAATAGCCTCTTTCTTAAAATAATCTCCAAAAGACCAGTTTCCTAGCATTTCGAATAAGGTGTGGTGGTAGGTATCATAACCAACCTCTTCCAAGTCATTGTGTTTTCCAGAAACGCGCAAACATTTTTGTGAATCTGAAATCCTATTATTTTTTGGAATTGCATTTCCTAAAAAATATTCTTTAAAAGGAGCCATCCCCGAGTTTATAAACATTAAGGTAGGGTCATCTTTGGTGACCATAGGAGCAGAAGGCACAATTAAATGTGATTTTTCTTTAAAAAAATTTAAAAACGTAGCACGAATGTCTTGTGATTTCATAAAAAAGTTTCCAGCGTTGAGGGTTGTGTTAATATTTTCTAAAAATATGCTTTTAAAAAGCAGTTGTAAAACATTTTGTAAATTAGCAAGTTATTAAAAATGAGATTTCTTTAAATCTTATTTTTAAAAAACTAATATAGTATATTTACCATTATGGCAAAAGTAAAATATTATTACGATGCAGATACACTTTCTTACAGAAAAATTGCTGTAAAGAAAAGCGATTACTATAAGAAATCTATTTTTGGCTTTTTAGCCATTTTATTAATTGCCTTTTTTGGTTTTATTGTTTTTAGTCAGCTAATTATGTCGCCAAACGAGAGAGCAGTAAACCGGGAAAATGAAAATTTACAGCTTAATTTGGATTTATTATCCAAACGAATTGGTGAGAGTTCTGCTATTTTAAACGAGTTGCAGGAAAGAGACAATAATATCTATCGAATGTATTTTGAGGCCAATCCAATACCTGACGAACAAAGGAAAGCAGGTTTTGGCGGGGTAAACCGGTATAAGGGATTAGAAGGCTATGACAACTCTAAAATGATTAAGCAGTTGACCATGGATGTAGATATTTTGTCCAAACAATTGGTCGTACAGTCTAAATCTTTGGATGAAATTGTAACTTTAGCAAAAGAAAAAGAGAAAATGTTGGCATCAATTCCGGCTATTTTGCCTGTTAAATTAGTAGACTTGACAAGAATGGCTTCTGGTTATAAATGGAGGATGCACCCTATTTTAAAAATTAGAAAATTCCACAAAGGAATGGACTTTACAGCTCCGATAGGCACGCCAATTTATGCTTCCGGAAATGGCACTGTGACGCGTTCTGGAAGAAGTGCAACCTTTGGGAGAGTTGTGTATATAGAGCACGGTTACGGTTATAAAACGATCTATGCACATATGAGCAAAATTAAAGCAGTAAACGGGCAGACCGTAAAACGAGGTGATTTAATTGGCTATGTTGGGAATACTGGTAGATCTGTTTCGGCGCATTTGCATTATGAGATACACAAAAATGGTAGGCCTTTGAATCCTATTAATTTTTATTATGGAGATTTAACACCAGAAGAGTTTGCAGCAATGCAGAAAGCGTCTGAAGAGGAAGGGCAGTCTTATGATTAAGTTATAAAATACTTTCCATTTTTTTAAAAAGAACCCCTGAAGATTAGAGAACATGCATATAGATTTGCCGGAAAAAAGGTATTATAAGATTGGTGAAGTAGCAAGAGCTTTTAGTGTAAATACATCCTTAATTCGTTTTTGGGAAAAGGAATTTGATATTATAAAGCCAAAAAAAAATGCAAAGGGCAATCGTCTTTTTACTGCAGAAGATATTGTAAACCTCAAGTTGATCTATAATTTGGTAAAGGAAAGAGGTTTTACTTTAGAAGGTGCAAAACAAAAACTAAAAAAGAATCCAGACGCAACGATATATCATCACGATATTATTTCGAAGTTAGAAGCTGTAAAGGCCGAATTGGTGAAGATTAAAAACCAGCTATAAAAACCCATTTCATTTTGAAAAAAATACGTACGCCTAGAAATGCTAAAGTACCTTCTTTATGACATTCACCGATTAGAAGATGTATTACCAGGAGCACGTTTTTAGGAGCAAGATATGGAATTTTTGAATCTTTTTATAGATGCTGTTAAGCAGTTTTGAGACGGATAATTGTATTCGTATTTTAAAGGAATAAACGCTACTCTTGCATATTATAAAGAGGGTACAGTTATTTTTCATTAATAGGTTGGAATTGCAATGCGCCAAGGAGGGCAGAGAATTGGGGAATAGGACAAGGGATATAAGACAATGGTATCTCGATGCCTTTAGCTTAAAATGATCGAGAAATATGGATTGCTTTAGGATATGGAGTGGAACCGATTTTAACCGCGGGTATTATCGAAGAAATCACTCAAAATGTGCTTGTTCTAGAATATAAGAAAAGGGATTTTCATGCTGGTTTAGACAAAGGTGTAGGTACTGTTTATCAACTGTTGAATGGAGCATACAAAAGCGTTCGAAAATAAGCAGCATCCCGTGCTAATGCAAAAGCTATATTTTTTATCGTTCGGATGATTTTTTTTTGTTCTTATGTTTTTTGTAAACAAAAAGAACAAAAGTGGGGGCAGAGGTTTTCAAGGTGGTTTCCTTACAGATACCATATTTACAGCTGTAATTTGAAGTAACGTTGGTCGCAGAAGGGGTGGTTTTGGTGGCAACTCTTCTGGAGCTAGTGGTTTTGACGGCGGTGGTTTTAGTCGCGGAGGTGCGGGAGGAAGGTGGTAAATAGAAATAAAATTGTTTCTACATCATTATTGTTTTCAATTACTCCGACATACAATGCTCGAGGGCCAAGAAGAAAGTATTATCTTAAAAGTGTTTTTTTAAATGCGTGGAGGTCGTCTTCAGTATCAATGTCTGTAAAGTTGGTTTTTTTGCTGAAAGCGTGTACTTTGTCATTTCCATTTAGAATATTTTTTGCACCAAAATCTCCCGATAGTTCCTGCAATATTGAAAAGTAACTTTGTGGAAATAGTGCTGGAACGCCTAATTTATTACCATAGTTGGACGCTATAACGATGGCTGTGTCTTCGCAAAATAAAGTAATCATAGCATTTAAATAGTCTTTTTCTATTGCAGGTTGATCTCCTAAAAGGATGAGAACCGCATCATAGTTTTGATTTTTAAGCGCTATTTGGGAAATGCCAAAAGCAATGCTAGCACTGAGTCCTTTTTTGTATTTGAGGTGTGTTAAGAAGTGAATATTAGGAGATGAAATTTCCTTTCTAATCCTTGTACTATTTGCTCCAAGGACACAGTACACGTCTTTAGCATTGAGCGATTTAGCTTTTGATAAAACCATTTCTAACAGAAAGTTGTTTCCAATTTTAACCAATTGTTTTGGACGTTTCATTCGGGAAGATGTACCCGCAGCCAAGACTAAAACAGCAATATTTTTCATCGTTTAATTGTAAATTTTTCCGTTCAGATTTCGCAATGATGCTCCGTTTTTTTCTCTTAGCACCGCTAAGATTTCAGCGATGATAGCGATTGCGATTTCTTCTGGTGTTTTGGCACCAATATTTAAGCCTGCCGGCGTATAGATGCAATCTAAAAATTCTTCTGTGGTATCTGGGGCAAACTCAAAAAGTTCATTGAAAAGTTTTTCTCTTCTGTTGGGAGCTCCTAAAATACCAATGTATTTTGGTTGATGTTTTGTCAAATGTACGAGATACTTTAAATCTTGTACATAACTGTGGTTCATTAACACAATTGCAGTATTCTTCTCAATATTTGAAAATTGAAAGGTTTCTGGTGTTGCTCCAATTAGGGTGTCTACTCCGGGGAAATCAGCTATTGACTTAGAATCTTTTGCGCCTGTGATGACTGTTACCTGCCAACCTAAGTTTGCTGCTATTCTGCATAGTTTTATGGCGTCGTGTTCTCCACCAATGATAATTAGTTGAAATAAAGGTGTTAGTTCTTGTGTATAGATTTTTGGCGCATCTAAACTTTTTAAGGTTAAGGATGCTGATAAGATAAATTGGTTTCCATTTTTTAAGCGAAGTACAGAACCATAGTTTCCAATAGCTTCATCTTGTTTTTTATAATAAGTGATAATTTGTAAAGTTTCTCTGTTTTCCAGTGCGGTCATAAACGCATTTAGAAAGGATTTAGAGAGTATTAATGGCTCAATTAAAATATATAAAATCCCTTCGCAACCCAAGCGGTATCGACCATCATAAGTGATTACTTTCGCGGTACAATCGGTAAACACCGTTTGCGCTCTTTTGATAATTTCCTTTTCTACACATCCGCCACTTACTGCACCCGTATACGAATTGTCACTTGAAATTAGCATGCGGACTCCTGGTTTTCTATAGGAAGAACCCTTGAGGTCAACCACAGTTACTAGCACGTTTTTAAGTCCTTTTTTTTGATTTATAGCGGCTTTTTGAATGATTTCTTTAAGTTCGTACAACATGTATAAATGCAACATTTTTAGTTACGTTACTAAGATAAAACTTTAAAAGGAACTACACACTTACAAGCGTGTTTCTCTAACTTTTAAATAATAGTGTGCTATACAATTTTGTAAGGGATGCAATTTTTTTATCAGAGACGGGGTGGTTTAGTTCCACGTTAGTTTTTCTCTCTCAGACCAATAGTGCGGCGAAGATATTTTGAAGCTGTCTAAGAGCAAAAGATCTTCGCTACTCAACGCAAAGGTATGTGCTTTTAAATTTTCTTGTAATTGTACGAGATTGCTTGCTCCACTTAAAATAGTGCTTTCAGGAATTTTTTGAGCGCAGTATCTCAAAGAAATGGCATCGATACCTACTTGGTGTTTTTGAGATAAAGTGGCCAAAACTTTGTAAAGTAAATGGTATTGTTGGTAGTTTTTATTTTTAAAAACACGGCCATTTGCCAGTGCTTCTTTAATTACAATTGTCTTTTTTTGCTGAATGAGTTCTTGTGCATATTCTTGTAGACTTTGTTCTAAAAAATTATAAGTGACCTGGAATAGATCAAAAAGTTGGTTTCCGTTGATTTGGATGTCCAACGCTTTTTTTAGCACTTCCACCTGATTTACTCCTGTTGTGGTGAGGGCAATTTTGATACCGTGTTCTTTTTTTAAAGTAGCGAGTTTCGCTAAGACCGCTTGGTTTTTTAATACGCCAGTTGCCATTGTTGCTGAGTGTATTTGATATACTTTTAGATTGGGCAACAGTTGCTTAGAGAAGCTCCATTGTTCGTTTAATTTTGCCAGACTGTGCTCTTTTATTTCGTGTACAGTAGCATCTTCATCAAAGTTGGCTGTGTAGGTATAGCCCCATTTTGTAGCAATTTCTATGGTTGGATCATTTTTTGTTTGCAGCCATTCTAATACGAGCTCTTCTGCTAAGCCATATCCAGGAGCAGTGTCGAAATAACGCACACCTAAAGAATACGCCTCTTCTAAGACAGAAAAACTTTGGGCTCTAAAAGAAGCCAAGTTTGTTTTTTGAATATTTTCTGTGCGCACATTAATATACTGTGGTCTTCCTAAGGCTGCGGTGCCCAGTCCTAATTTCATAGTATGTTTTTTTTAAGAGCTACAAGACAACATCGAACATCCGGCCTTATCTCTGGCCCATTCTGGTCTTTTTGCAAACCATTTTTCTTTATCAGGTTGCTCGGAATACGGTTGTTTCAGGAGTTGAAATAATTCGTCAATTAAAGCATAGTCGCCCTCGTCTGCAGCGTCAATCGCCATTTGAGACATGTAATTTCTCAGTACATATTTTGGATTTACAGCATTCATTTTCGCGGTCCTTTCTTTCGGAGAGAGCGGCTCTTTTTGCAGACGCTCTGCATATTTTTCAAACCACAAATTCCAGCTACTTTTGATTTCTATAGAAATGTTTTTTAGATCATAAAATGCGTCTTCTATCAACTTTAAACCAGACGATTCCTCTGTGAACTTGCTTAAATTCCGAAAGAAAATGGTCATGTCTGTTTCTGTCAATTGCAAGAGGTCTTCTAGATTTTGAATTAAATCGATGTCTTTTTTATCAGAGCTAAAAAATCCTAATTTTGATTGCATCATCTGCAGTGATTTGCTTTCAAAGTCCGTCTTGTACTGATTTAGAACCGCTTCTAAAGGAGCTACCTCTTCGATAATAGGATACAAAGCATTTGCAAGTTGGTACAGATTCCACAAACCAATATTTGGTTGATTTCCGTATCTATAGCGTTTGTGTTGGTTGTCTGTAGTGTTTGGAGTCCAGCCAAAGTCAAAACCTTCTAACCAGCCATAAGGACCAAAATCGATGGTCAATCCTAAAATAGACATGTTGTCTGTGTTCATTACACCATGGACAAAACCAATACGTTGCCAGTGAATAATCATTCCCAAAGTGCGTTCTGTGACTTCTTTAAAAAACTGAATATAGTTTTCTTTTGAAGTAGCGTTTAAGTGTGGAAAATGGTGTTTTATGGTGTAATCAACAAGGTTTTTTAAATTTTTAGTATCCTCTCTTGCTGTAAAAATCTCAAAACTTCCAAATCGCAAAAAAGACGGCGCTGCTCTGGAGACAATGGCTCCTTTTTCGTAAGCTGGGTGCCCGTCATACAGCATGTCGCGCAGCACAGAATCGCCAGACAAACTTAAAGACAAGGCCCGAGTTGTGGGAACGCCTAAATGAAACATCGCTTCACTGCACAAGTATTCCCTTACAGAAGAACGCAAAACAGCGAGGCCGTCTGCAGTTCTAGAATAGGGTGTCTCACCGGCACCTTTGAGCTGTACTTTCCAATTTCTATTTTGGTGTTCCACTTCAAATAAATTAATTGCCCGCCCATCGCCTAACTGCCCTGCCCAATTGCCAAATTGGTGGCCGGCGTAGCACATGGCGTAGGGTTTGGTATCTGGATATATTTGGTTTCCGGTAACAATATCCTGAAAAAATTCTGAAGCAGTTTCTTCCGAGGAAATATGCAGTTCCTTCGCCATTTCTTCTGAAACATGCAGCACTTTAGGGTTGGAAGTTTTCTTTGGTAATACATATGAAAAGGCAGCTTTTTCAACTTGTCTTCTCGTATTTTCTTCCACAGGATCTGCTGGATTTTCTTCTATAAATGTATTTTTAATATGTAGTTTCAAAATATCGTTTTTAGTGGTTAAAGAAGCCTTAGGAGCCTCTTGTCTTTGAAAATCCAGGTAAACGGTCTTGTTTTTTTACACTCCTAATTTTTTAAGGATTTTAAATATACGGTCTTGGAGTGGCTTTATATTATTTTAATTTGTCGGCATGCAATTGGCGCAGCTTTGCCAACTTTGGTTCAATTACATAGGTACAATATCCTTGTCCATTATTGTTCTTGTAAAAGTCTTGGTGCTCTTGTGTTGCTTTATAAAAAACAGGTGCTGCACTTATTTCGGTTACTATTTTACCTTCATAGTAGCCTTGAATTTGATGCACCACTTCTTTTGAAATTCGTTCTTGTATTTCATTGTGGTGGTAGATGACAGATCTGTACTGGGTGCCTCTATCTGCACCCTGTTGGTTTAAGGTTGTAGGATCATGTGTGGTCATGAAAATGACTAAAATGTCCTCATAGGATATAATACTCTCATCATACGTCACTTCAATCACTTCGGCATGCCCTGTTAATCCAGAGCAAATTTCTCGGTATGTTGGTTCACCAGGAACATTTCCACCGGCATAGCCAGAAATTACTTTTTCTACTCCTTTAACTTCTTGAAATACCGCCTCTGTACACCAAAAACAACCACCGCCAATAGTGGCAACTTGTAAATTTTTATTCATTTTAAGAGATGTCTTTTTCTAATTTCATTGCTTCTGAATTCACACAATATCGCAAACCACTTGGTGCGGGACCATCAGGAAAAATATGTCCTAAATGTGCGTCGCAACTATTGCACATTGCTTCAACGCGTACCATACCGAAAGAAACATCTTTATGATATTTAATCGCATTTTTTTGAATGGGTTGTGTGAAGCTTGGCCAACCAGAGCTAGAATCAAATTTTATGGTAGAATCAAATAATGGAGCATTGCAGCAAACACAGTTGTATTGCCCTTCGTCATAGATAGAACACAAGGCTCCGGTATGTGGACTTTCTGTTCCTTTTTGTCTGGTAACTCGATATTGTTCAGGTGTTAGAATGGTTTTCCATTCTGATTCTGATTTTTCAACTCTTTTTTCTGGAGTTGGATTTTTATTTGCGGTAAAACTAATAATTTCTTTCCAAGTAAGCATCTTATCTTATTTATAGGTTCTCAATTCTTGATTTATATGTCGTGAAAAGACTTTTGAAATTACAAAATATGCGCTCTTTCTCCAACACTATAATCGAGATTAAAATTACGAAAAAATCCAATTAAAAAGAAACCATTGCGAAGTGTTAGTCTTTCTTTAACAGTATCTCAGATTCCATTATAATTAAAGAAAGAACAGACCTGCTTTTTTGAATCATAAATATTGAAGCTTATTTAAAGATTTCGCCGTTCAAAAGATGCGGATGAATTCCTGAATTTTTTAAACGATAGAAATGCCGCACCATTGCAGTAGCTTTTTTCTGAAGGTGCTGTGTACAAAAATATTACAGGCATCATTTGTGCCTTTAAGGTTAAAGCGACAAATGAAAATGGACGAAGTTTATTTCTGTCTAAAATAGATCGTAATTGGTACTCCACAAAAATCGTAAAGATCTCTTAGTTTATTTTCTAAGAATCGTTTGTACGGCTCTCTTACGTATTGAGGGAGATTACAGAAAAATGCAAATTGTGGCGTTAGTGTAGGCAATTGCATACAGTATTTTATTTTTACAAATTTTCCTTTTATTGCTGGTGGTGGATAGCTTTTTATGACGTCTAACATAACGTCATTTAATTTACTCGTAGCTATTTTAAATTTTCTTCTTTCGAAAACCTCAACAGCACTTTCAATAGCTTTGTAGATACGTTGTTTCGTTAATACGGAAGTGAAGATAATGGGTATGTCTGTAAAAGGGGCTACTTGTTTTCTAACCATTGCTTCAAAATCACGCATGGTGTTGGTCTCTTTCTCTACTAAATCCCACTTGTTTATTAAGATGATGACTCCTTTTCTGTTTTTTTCAGCGAGCCAGAAAATGCTTTGATCTTGACCTTCAAAACCACGAGTGGCATCTACTACTAAGATTATAACATCTGCATATTCTATAGAACGCACTGCACGCATTACGGAGTAAAATTCTAAATCTTCCTTTACTTTTGATTTTTTTCTAATTCCAGCAGTATCTACTAAGTTAAAGTCAAATCCAAAACGATTGTATTTTGTATCTATAGAGTCTCTAGTAGTTCCAGCAATATTGGTTACGATATTTCTATCTTTACCAATTAAAGCATTGATAAACGACGATTTTCCTGCATTTGGTCTTCCAACAACAGCAAATCTCGGTAATTCTACTTGTTCCAGGTCTACTGCTTCTGGCGCTGGCATTTTTGCTGCAATCGCATCTAATAAATCTCCAGTTCCACTTCCGTTTATAGAAGAAATTGTGTGATAGCCACCCAATCCTAAATTATAAAACTCAACAGCATTGGCATCTCGCATTGCATTGTCTACCTTATTAACCGTAACAAAAATTGGCTTTTTTATTTTTCGTAAAATTTTTGCGACTTCAGCATCCATAGGTGTAATACCCTCTTCAACATCCACAACAAATACAATGATGTCTGCCTCTTCGATTGCTAACGTAACCTGTTTTCTTATTTCTTCTTCAAAAATATCATCTGAACCAATGCTGTATCCTCCGGTGTCAATAACAGAAAACTCTTTTCCATTCCAGTCAGACTTCCCATAATGTCGGTCCCTTGTAACGCCACTAACAGAATCTACGATCGCATCTCTTCTCTGTACCAATCTATTAAAAAGGGTGGACTTTCCTACATTTGGTCTTCCTACAATGGCAACAATACTATTCATCTGAATTGAAATTTTTTGCAAAGGTACAATTTAAGCTTGTAAGAAAGAGCCTAAAAATGAAGTCTTTAAAAAACAGCAGTTTGTGGTGGTATTTGACTCTTTAATTAGACTAAAAACAAAACATGGTTTTATTAAGAGTACTGGAGTTTACTTTTGATTGTATCCAAAACGTTTTAGCTGAATTTTGTCACTACGCCAGTTTTTATTGACCTTTACATACAACTCGATAAATACTTTTTTCTCAAAGAATTTTTCTAAATCTTTTCTTGCTTCGGCACCAACCCTTTTCAGCGCAGCTCCTTTGTGTCCAATGATGATTCCTTTTTGAGTTTCTCTTTCTACCATAATAATTGATCGAATGCGAACAATTGTTTCTTCTTCTGTAAACTCTTCTGTTTCCACTTCTACAGAATACGGAATCTCTTTCTTGTAGTGTATTAGAATCTTTTCCCTGATTTTTTCATTGACGAAAAAACGTTCTGACTTATCTGTTAATTGATCTTTTGGATAAAATGCAGGCCCTTCTGGTAACAATTCTTTGATCTTATCGAAGACAGCGGGAACATTAAATTTTTCTAGGGCAGAAATCACAAAAACATCTGCATTGGGAACTTTATCTCTCCAGTATTCAATCTTTTCTTCTACTTCCTCTTGGGAAGACTTGTCTATTTTATTTAAAAGTAAAATCACTGGAATTTCACTATGTAAAATGCGGTGAAAAAAAGCTTCATTTTTTAGTTCTTTCTCGCCAACTTCTACCATATAAATTAGAATGTCTGCGTCTTCAAATGCAGATTTTACAAAATCCATCATTGAAGATTGCAATTCGTAGGCAGGTTTTATAATTCCTGGTGTATCAGAGAACACAATTTGATAGTCTTCTTCATTAACAATTCCCAAGATGCGATGTCTTGTTGTTTGCGCTTTCGCGGTAATGATTGATAGTTTTTCACCTACCAAAGCATTCATTAATGTGGATTTTCCTACGTTAGGATTTCCTATTATATTTACAAAACCAGCTTTATGTGTCATGGGGCAAAGGTAATTCCTTTTTGTAGTTGATTAGAATTTAGGGCATTAAAAATTATTAATAAAATAGTAAAAAAAAGTTTGGTCTATTGTTTAGTTAAGTTGTATATTTGCAGTCTCAAACAGGATATCGATTTTATGAGTCGAAAGTTTAAAGCTAAGTTCTTGTTTTTGAAGTATATCGCGGGATAGAGCAGTAGGTAGCTCGTCGGGCTCATAACCCGAAGGTCACTGGTTCGAGTCCAGTTCCCGCTACTAATAAGGCCTCTTGAGAAATCAAGAGGTTTTTTTGTGTTTGTAGAAACTATAATGGTTTTTAATTTTTAAGGAAGGATAAAAAATACCTGAAAGCATTTTTTGCTTTTTCTTTTCTTTGCCCTTTCCGAAATGAAGTGCAGCAAAGAATCCAATTCCCGCGACTAGGTAAATACTAAAAGCAAGAAGGAATTGTTGAGAATAGTCTGTTTTTTTGTGCACGCAACTTTCGTGTTTACATTAATGTAAAAATCTCTTTTTCAGTGTTTTATTTTAAGGTTAAATTAATTCTGAGCTATAAACTTATAAAGAAGATGTAACGATTTGGATTTCGTCAAAACGTTTTTTAGATGCACGAAATGCAATTCTTGATAAAGGGTGGTGCTTTTATCTTGATCCTGGAGCTCTATATAATAGAAAAATTAGTTAAGGTTTCTCAGCTAAAACCAATTTTTAATAGAGTAAAAATCTTGCAACAATCTATGTTTTGCTTGTGACTTTTTGGACTCAATTCTTGGTTAGACCCTAATCTTTTAGAATGAATCTTATTTAAATAATTGTAGTACGGCATTACAAAACGTAGACTACGTGTCAAAAAGAAACTATTTTAAGTGCAGCAGTGGAACGGCTAATTGCGAATGCAGAGAGTTTTCAAATTGTTTTAGAGCCAGAGATGGAGCGGAAATGAAAAAAAATTGACGTGTCTAATGTAAAACACACATTTTTTTTAAAGGTAATATCCTTAAAAGGTACGTCTAAGTCAACCTATCCTAAATATTTTAGGTTTAAATACTGCAGTGCTTTAAGAATCGTTTGTACGGAAAGATTGTGCTATTACAACCCTAAACTATTGCTCAATTTTACGTCTACGTGGTGGAATAGTATTGTTTTAAAGATTATAAAGTAAATTTTTTGCGCGTTCCCAAGGACAAGCGGCAACAACAAAATCTAGCGTTATTTCGAGTTTTGATTGAGAATTAAATATTTTTAATGAAAAGAGCTCAAAAGGTTTTGTTGGATCAAGCTGATAGTTTTTTCTAACAATTCTCCTGGGTGCTTCATAGTCTCTGTTAATTTCTAGCGAATGTCTTTGATTAGCTGCGGTCGTTAAGTAATGAGGATAATAAATAATAACTGAATAGAAAGTCCACAAGGACTCTTGTAAATAGTCAATAATACGTAAATGAGTTACATACGGTGTTGTGCAACGTTTTTATCTATTATTTGTTTAATCTTTTTTATCTTTTTGTTCGGTATGATATTGATTTCCATTACTCATTTTATCTTCATCATACATGGCATTTGACATTCCAAGCATAAATGCAGTAACGATTAATATAATTTTTCTTTTTATCCAATGACCAATATGATTGGATTTCTCTAAACTGGTTTTATTCTTTTGTTTATACATTTTAATAATGATAGATGGTTTGACATTTTCTTATCATTTATGCAACAAAGTGCATATTCACATAGAGAAAAATCTATGCTATGTATAAACTTGGATACTGATTGCTGGTTACGAATTTTTTATTCAAGAATACGTATCGTGCTATTAATGAACTTATTTTTTGAAATCTCTCAATTTGTAATTTTAAAACTCCTATAATTTGAATACTATGAACCTCTCGGAGGTCGAGATATGAAATGAGCGTAACCAATATTTGTTCTGAAAGAAGCTGTTTTCCATAAACATACAATTTCGAATATTTAGGGCTAAATTCTTTTCGGATATTAGTTTGTGCGATTTGGTGATATTTCGAAGAATTTACCTGAAAATATATAGAACACTCGTTAACCGTCAGAAGGAAAATCAGAAGGAAGGAAATCAAATGTTTTATATACTTTTTCAAATTATTAGTTTAAATTATCAATTTTGGTCATATGTTGTGCAACGTTTATGTGTTAGGTTAGCTGCGTGTTTTAAGCTGTGAATTTACTAAATAAAACACAAATCAAGAAAGTCCGTTTGGACTTTCGGAAATTGGCTAAAACCAGCAATTAATTATATACGGTGTTACCTAAACTAATTTATCTAAATATTCTTTGAATTCGCTTTTATGAGACTCCGTTTTAACTTGGTTCATAATTAATGCTCCTTTTACTTCAGTAACAATGTTTGAAGTAATGATAAATATACTTTTTGGATATAGTATTATTCCTAATTCGTGAAGAAAATATTTTGATTCAATTATATGAATTAAATTGAATGTTTTTTCATTCATTACTGCCAGCCGTTTGGTATAAAAATAGTAGTACATTTTAAGGTACTGGTTCTTCAATTTATCACTAAACTTTATAAAAAAAACTCACTTTAAATTTAGTTCTGAAACCACTATTATTTTTAAACAGTGTTATGTAAAGGTTTTATTTTTTTCCGATTAATGATATTAGTCCGTTTGAAAACGTTCCTCTCCAGTTTACGTGACTATGTCCTCCATTAAATTCGTTATAATCTACTTCATATCCTTTTATTTTTAAAATATCTCGTAATTCTCTATTCATTCCAAGCATCGATGCGCCTGCGTCATAAAGTCCAACATCCATATAAAATTTTATAGGTAATCGTTGACTTTTTTTAAACTCTTTAATCAATTTTCCTTCGTCTTTTGGATATGTCCAATGGTTTTCATTTTTGGTTCCTTTTATCCAGTATGAACCAGATTGCGAAAGGACATTTCCAATAATATCAGAATTATTGAGAGCAATATAACTTGCAGCGAAACCACCTCTACTTGAACCTGCAACAATAACCTTATTTGATTTTGGATGGATATTATAATTTGAGCGAGTCCAAGGAATCAGTTCTTTTGCAATAAAGTCAGAAAAACGGTCACTTAGCAAGTCCTTTTCTCTTTTACCCATATTCCAAACTAAAATTGAAACTGTTGGTGTGATTTTATTTTCGGCTGTTAAATTGTCAAGAATAGTTGGTGTTGGTATTCTTGCCCTTCTTCCAACTCTTCCACCATAAGATTCTCCATCAAAAACAATTAATAAATTATGAGGTAGTTTTTCATTATAATTGGCAGGTGTGTGCACTGTAATTTTTCGTTTTTCATTCAAGAATGTACTTTTGAGAGAAATTTCTGAAACCTTACCTTTAGAAACCCCCTCTTTTTCAATAATATAAGGTTGTTTAGGTGCGTTTGGCATAACAACTAAGCCATCATAAGAATGCACTACATGACGCATTTCAATTTCTCCATTTGGTCCTGCTTTATATAGTTTAAAAAAATTGAAACCGTAATTAAACCGGGCATCGTTTGCAACCATTTGTGTAACAAAAAAGAGTTTTGTTTTTCCTAACCTTCGAAATCTTAACCCTAAAAAATCCCGACCTCCACTTTGCATGGCATATTCGGTATCTCCGTCAGGCACGCAAAAAAATGTAATTAGCATATCCGAATCGTTCCCTTTAATTGGCTCGATAATGTGTTTTTCTGCTTGTTTATTAATGAAATTATCAATTGCATTTTTATCGTTTAATGAGGACTCCCATAAAGCATATAAAGTTTCAGTTGGAAGTTCCTTTTTAGCAACACGTTTAGCATTATTTTCTAATGATAAAATCTTATCCACTTGTATAACATAGTTTCCTTTCTTGGCTTTTTTGTTAAGAGTGCGTACTACAAGTTTAAATTTCCCCGATATGGTAGCTGTAAAATCAATGACTTCAATGCCATTTTCTCCATTGGGGCTGTCAAGTTGATTTATAAGTCTACCGTTAGGGCTGCGAATATCAATAACAAGATCAATTCCCATTTGATTAATTTGAGCTAATATTGACATCCCATTTTCCAAACTTACTGTATAAATATGTTCTTCCGATGCTGACAATATTTTTTTAAGTTTCATTCCTTCGAGTAATTCTTGGTCTTTACCAAATGAATTAGCATACGTAATGTTTGTAATAAAAAAAACAGGAATTAAAAATGATAGTAGTGTGGTATTTTTCATGTACTTCAATTGTTTGTTGGTTGATTTGACTCGCGCACAAAGTGTTTGTATTTGGTTTTTTGAGTAGCTAAGCAGCTAATTTAATAAATAAAAACTGAGCAGAAAATCAACGAGGATTTTCGTAAGCAAGCTCGAACTAGCAATAAATTATAAATGGTGTAAAGGGTATTATTCCAGCTTCCCAATTAAGCCCCAACCATTTGCTTTGTCGATAACAGCACAATGAAGTGTATTTTTACCTTTTTTTAAATTCAAATATAATTTGTTAGCATTAATATCTATGTGTCCTTGGTATTGTAAGCCTTTAGATCGAAATGCGTTGTTACCTCTAAAAAGTGCTACCCCATTTAAATAGACTATTATTTTATCACTATAATCGTATGAAAATAGCCTTACTTGATTGTTATTTGATTCAATACTAGTTGAAGCCACAGCATAGACTTCTTTGTTTTTTTCGAAATTACCTGATGACCGCTTTTTAATAAATTTTGAGAATGGAAGTAAACCTGAACTTTCAGTTGTAACAGTTGCGAATTTCTCTTTTGAAAAACTATTGAAACGTAATTCATCTTCACTAAATGGAAATGCTTTTGTAATATTCCATTGTGATATAATGTTAGATTCTTTCTTATTTTTAGTTTCTTTATTCGTTTTGCTAGCAACCTCGTTACTCGTAAATCTAAAATTCGAAAACCTATTATTAAATAGCGCAAATAAGCCAATTTCTCCGTTATTGTCTGCCGTTCTAAGATTCTCTACCGTAAGCACCTTTGCATCATTAATAAAAACCTCAGTAGTATTATTGTTTACTTCAATACGTAAGTTATTCCAACCTTTATTTTTAAAAGTAACATTGGCTTGGTATTCTTTATATAATTGCCAAGTAAGCTCATCATCATAACTTGGCGAGTATTGTATTGCATCAGCTTGGTTAGATTTATGAAGCCTCATATAGACTTCTTCCATAGTGTCTTGTTGTTTTCTAAAAATGATACCTGCAAAACTCCTATTTTTATTGGCGAATACATCAACCTCTATCGTTCCATTTGAGAATTTTTTGTTTTTCACAAAAGCTTTGCCATTTAGAAGAAGTGTTTCTCTATTGTCAAATGTTTCAAAAGTAGAAGTTCCTTTGTGTATTTTCCAGTTTGAAGAATTCATAGGAATATCAGTGGCGTTATTTTGTGCAGATGATAATTGCAAGCTAAGTAGGGTGATAAAAAAATTGAAGCAGAATAAGTATTTCATAGTATTTTCGATTTTTTAATATTTGCAAAGGTTGCTCTTCGTACTTGCAAAGAACATATCATTTTATAATAAATGACGATCATTTTGGTAATTTACGATACATACTTGGGGTAGTATCCTAGAGCCTATTGAAAAAGCGTGTAAGATTATTGGCTTCACAAAAATTTAGGACGTCTGCAATTTCAGAAATAGTTTTATTAGAATAACTTAATTCCATTTTAATTTCCTGCAGTAATCTAAAATGGATAATTTCTTTAGCAGTGTATCCAAAGTACGCTTTTGTAATCTTATTTAATTGCTGTCTGGAGGTGTTCAGAATTTTACAATACGCAGCTACAGAATGAAATTGCCGGATATGTAATTCTAATTTTTCTTTTAACCTGTAAGCAGTTCAACTTCCCTGGGTTTCTGGTGAAAGATTGTAATGTTTTGAGAGTAGCCTGTTTATTTTTGATAGATGGAAATATAAAAGAGATCTAATAATATGAATGCTATTGTTTTGAAAATCATTTATTTCAGAGATGATTTCATTTAATATAAATTGAATTTTATCATATTCCCTCTTTGGTAGCTTTAAGTATTGCGGGTATTTTGAATTGTAAAAGTATTGAAGTCTATACACAAAGAGTTTGTCGTCAAAAAAATCAGATAAAAAATCATTTTGAAAAACAAGATGAAAGCCCTTAATATCTGAAAGGTCTATTTCATAGCTTTTTTTTTGGTGTGGTGAAATAAAAAATAGGGAGTGTTCTCCAATATTTAATCTATCTCCATTTAACTCAAGATAACCTTTTGCTTTTTCAAAAATGAAAATTTCAAAAAAGTCATTAGTATGAAAGGAATTTTCAATAAATACAGTAGGATTTGTTTCGAATTTATGCAAATCCATTAGAAGTTCAAATCCATATTTTTCTTTTTCAAAATGAAATGTGATCAAATCTTAATTCTTTTTGTTTGTGGTTTCTTATATGATTTACAATGTGTTTGTATAAGATTAGTGGCGTGTTTTAAGTACTATAGTTAGTAAATAAATTACAGATAAAAAGTCCGCGAGGACTTTCTTAAGTAGGCTAGAAGCAAGCAATGAATTATACACGGTGTTGTGTATAGTTTTTATTCTATTTTTTCAAAACCACTACCAATTCCGTCGTGATTATTGTCAGAAATATCAAGTTTATTAATTTCGTAAGTCTTAATTATTCCTCTTGTAACAATCCCTATGTATTGTTGGTTTTCAGGTAATTGAATAAATCTTTCCATTTCTCCAGAATAAATAGATTTTTTCATAATCAATTTATAAATCCCACTTGATATTTTAGTTCCGTTTTCGGTTACTGAATATTCATAGTTTCCGATTAAATTCAGATGAATTATTTTTCCAGTAGTTTCTGGTGTTTCATGAATATGTGCTGCAATTCCTCCATCAGTATTTGTCCAACTCCACTCTCCAATCAAGTCTGAATTATTAATTTCAGTTGTATTATCGGAACTACAAGAAATAATTCCTAAAGTCAGAATAAATAAGTAAATCAAATTTTTCATGATTTTATTTTTTTAATAGATGTTCAAATTCCGATTTAGTTGCGTCAAATTACACACAACTTGTTTGTATAAGGTTATTTGCGTGCTTTAAGCAACTAATTTAGCAACTAATTTAGCAACTAATTTAGCAAATAAAATAGTAACCAAGAAAGTCCGTGAGGACTTTCGTAGATAGGCGATAACTAGCAATTAATTTTATACGGTGTTGCCTTTTAGTTGTTTTTGGCTTATTCTTTATTCAACGTTTTAATTTTCAATTCCACCTGTTAATTATCATTCTTTATTTGTTTTCCTTTGATAATAAATTTTTCTTTTAATGATTCAATTACGAACACTAGTATTATTCCTAATGCCATTCCAATTGCATAATTATATTCAATTATTTCTTTTCCATTGAAATACCTTAAAATAAGTTCAATAATTATATATCCAAACATGAACATAGAAAAAATAGGAGCTTTGATGTTTTCTCTGGAGAAAAATATAATTAATAGAAAGACTAATTGTGGTTGTAAACTTTGCTTAATAATCTTATAAAAATCAATATTATTTAGACTTCCTGTTATATCTTGTTTTGTATAATTACTTAAAATATAGTTTATTGATATTAAAATAATAAACCCGGTTAAGCTGAAGTAGGTTTTTTTCATAAATCTTTTTCTTTTTTATTCAATTTTTATTCTTCTTTCTGTTTTTTACAATTAAAGGCAACGTTTGGTATAAGATTAGTTAAGTGTTTTAAGCAACTAATTTAGTAAATACAAAACCAACTAAAAAATCCGCGAGGATTTTCGTGAGTAAGCGAGAACCAGCAATTAATTATACACGATGTTCGCAAATGGTATTTTTTTCAGATGATAAATTTAATTCCGCTAGTATTCTATTTAATTCCACAAGTGATTTTTCGTCAATCAATTCCGTATTAATTTTCAATTCTTTTGTTTCTGTTTTTAGAGTATAATCTCCAGCGAATTTTTTAATAGAATTTATGTCGTTTAATTCAATTTTTTTTCTAAATCCGTATAATGCATTTTTTCGAATCGTTCCGTTTTCAATTGTCAGATACTGATTGTTTAAATCATATAAATAATGTCCAAGATATAAAAACCCTGCAAGCAAATAGCCATAATCAGTCCATCTTAAACTTTCATCTTCTAATAGACTGAAAATACCAAGTCCAATCCAAACAAATCCGAGTATTAAATTTACATAAAGTCTTTTTTTCTTAAATTTTATTTTCATTACGAGTGTTTTTTTGCTTTTTGCTAACGTGTTTGTATAAGATTAGTTGCGCGTTTTAAAGCACTAACTTAATAAATAAAACAACCCCTAGAGAGTCCGTATGGACTTTCGTTAATTGGCTAAAATCAGCAATTAATTATACACGGTGTTGCCATTATTTATTTTTCAAATATCAAGTTTTCTAAGTATCTAACGGCAGATGCTATTAAGTTTTTACGATTCCTTGCCTTTTCATCAAAATTATTAAGAGAATCTTTGTTCAATTTTCTACCCTTTATAAAAACAGTTGTTGGGTTTTGCAATGCAGATAAGTCCAATAAAGGATTGTTATCTACTAATAGTAAGTTTGCAATTTTACCAACGTCAATGGTTCCCATATTGTTCATAATCGAATGCGTTTTGGAAGCATTTATTGTAGCTGTTTTAAGCACTTCATAATTGGAAAGTCCTGCTTCTTTATAGAATGCAAGTTCTTGATGAATTGAAGATCCAGGAATAGTTACGCCTATTCCAGCATCTGTTCCGCAAATTAAAGTAACACCCTCTTTATGTAATTCTTTAATGATTTTTATGTGCAAATTATGCTGATCCTTTATAGCCTTTACAATGGAAGAATCTCTTCTTTTAGTGTTGTACCACCTGTCAAACTGTGCTTTACTATCGACCTTTTTAATAAGAGGATTGATGAATTGCAACTGTTCTGATTCTAAAATATTATCATCAATAAGCATTTGATAGATGTTGTTGTAAACTGTTAAAGTTGGACTAAAACAAGTATGTTTTGATTTAGAGAAATCGTTAATTACTTCTTTTAACTTTAGTGTATCTGACAAGTTGTAATTTAAGGGTTGTTGAATAATGTCCTCTGCATGTTCTATTGATTTTATCTGCGGATTAAAATGATATGAATAGGGTACTTTTTGAGAAGGATGTGCTACAATATCCATATCAGAAATAATTGCTTGTTCAACTACAGCATCGAAAATATCTTCAGTTAAACCATAGTAAGTTTTAATAAAATCGTAACCTCTTTTTTTGTGTGAAATTACTTTTTCTTTGGCATCGTTAGGACTTGTTAATTGTAAATTATCATCTCCGATAAATTCTGGACCTGTTAGTTTAGGTCCTGTTGTAAAAAATATTGGTGAAATAATTTCGTCATTGTTTACATCTTCTTTA
>NZ_CH724148.1:1299537-1372740 GCF_000153225.1 Polaribacter irgensii 23-P
AACTGCTGTAACACCATTAGATAGATATAGCCCAAGTTCATATCTATCCCATACATGAACATGCATATCTATAAGACCTGGTGTTAAATACTTGTTTTTTGCATCAAGAGTTTCAATCCCGTTAATTTCAATCCTATCTGCAACTTTTTGAATTATTCCATCTTTTATGTGCACCATTTTGTCAACTAAAATAGTGTCTTTATTCATTGGAATTATATTGACATTGGTAATAAGAAAAGAATTATTATCAGCAGAGTTAATATTATTAATTTTCAAGTAGTTGGTGTTTTGGTTGTCTACTAAAAGCAATACCGCAACAGATAGTAGTAAAACTCCAATAATTATAACGATGAATTTAAAAATTCGTTTTACTATTTTCATATTTAGGTTAATTATCGCTAACGTTTTGGTATGAGTTTAATTGCGCATTTTAAGATACTAATTTAGTAAATACAAAACCAACTAGAAAATTCGCGAGGATTTTCGTAAGTAGAGTAGAACTAGCTATTAATTATACACGGTGTTGTAGGTTGTGTTTTTTTAGTCAATAAATTCTGTTTTATTAATTGAATCTATTTTTCCATTCTTAAAATAAAGGTCGAGATTGTGAAACTTCCAACCCATTCCATGACCTTCGCTTCCCATAGAATAATTCCAGCTTTTTAAAGTGTCCATTTCTATCTTGAAATTATTCTCGGGTTTTCCAAGAATTCCAACAATCTCATTTTTGGTTTTTCCAATTAATAATTTACTTTCAATTAGGTCTTTTCTCATATGATGGCGGTCTTTTTTGTTTTCACTCCATTCTATTGAGTTAAATTTTAATTCAGGATGATATTCATAAAATATAAATGAAAAGAAAATTGCAACAAATATTGAATAAACTATTGGTGTTAAAATGACTGAAGAAGCAATAGTTACGATAGTTTTCGAAATTCCTTTTCTAATAAATTTTCCAACTATCCAATTAATTATTAAATATAATAAGATTACAATTACTAATTGGAAATACCAATTTCCGGAAGATATGTTAAAATATTCAATCATTTTTTTCATTACCTACAACGTGTTTGTGTATGGTTAGTTGCGTGTTTTAAGAGACTAATTTACTAAATAAAACAAGAACCAAGAAAGTCCGTTTGGACTTTCGTAAGTAAGCGATTTGCCAGCAATTAATTTTATACGGTGTTAGTAATAGTACTTTCTTTTTCCCATTTCTTTATAATCAGAAACCAAATTACAACTGAAATACCTAAAATTATGATTTTTTCAGTTCCGTTAATTCCGTCTTTGATTAGGGCATTAAACATCATAATTTGGATAATCATATGAAAACAAGCACTTGCAATAATAGATTTTGTCGATTCAGCCACTTGTCCAATTCCCCAACTTCCAAGAATCATCATTCCTAAAAAGAAAAGATTGTCGCCAAGACTTGCCTTTGTTAAAAATGTCAAATGCCATAAATACCAAAGAAATCCAATTATTAAATACTTTTCCCAAGACTTTAATCGTTTCAATTCCTCCTGCAAGTATCCTCTCCATCCATATTCCTCCATTATACAATAAAGAAAAGTGCCAATAGAAGCAATGAATCCATAAATATGATAGTTCATTTCAAAGTCATTTTTCACTCCAATTATTATTAGAAGTGCTATTGGAATAAACATCATTATGAGACTTTTTGTCTTTGAAGTACCAAACAGGGAAATTTCTGTTTTTCGTTGTTTTTTTAATAATGGAAGAATTATTAAAGCACCAATTATAACTCCACTACCTTCTAAAAGAACAGAAGTTAAAATAAAAATCCAAGTTGGTAATTTTTCCAATTCAGGTTTAATTTCGAAAATATCAAATCTGAAAATGTTTGATATTAATATTGAAATTAATAGAAATATTATTATTCTTTTCCAACTTATTGGTCTACTCATTTATCAAGGTATTATTAATTAGGGTCAAACATCCAATAATAATTCTTTATAGAATAATATGATCTACCCAATTGTAGTTCGTTAGTTCTGAACTGTATTATTCCTAACGTGTTTGTACAAGATTAGTTGCTGTGGTTAAGCAATAAAGTTAATAAATAATAACTGACTAGAAAGTCCGCGAGGACTTTCGTAAGCTAAACGGAAACAAAGCAATTAATTTTGTACGGTGTTGTAAGTAGTAGTTTTTTTACTGTTTATATTTTCATATTATTTTTCTTTAGTATTTTTCATAAATTTAATACCAATAGTTTACATTTTATTAAATTCTACAATTTTGGAAGTTTCCTGTTTTCCTCTTTTGATTTTGAGAGTTAACTCCGGATTTAGTCTTTTTCTATTTTTTCAAATTTTAGAAATTCAAATTTAAATTTTATGTTTAATCTTTCATTATAAACTTCTCATAAAGCAGAGAGATTCCTCCTAAAATAATCCCAAAAATCAAAATAATTTTACTGTAAGGCCAATGTTGAAGTTTAAATACAGTACCAATTAATATTAATGCAGCACCAATTTTTTGATTTCTTTGGGTTATTCTTTTAGTTCTTTTTTTTGTCATAAAGCTATAATTAAGAGAACCTTTAATTTAAATGTTATTAGGTTTGAGTGATTTTTCGCTATTGCTTACAACGTATTTGTATAAGATTAGTTGCGTATTTTAAGCACTATAGTTAGTAAATAAACACAGATAGAAAGTCCGCGAGGACTTTCGTAAGCTAAACAGAAACAAAGCAATTAATTTTGTACGGTGTTGTAATGCGTATTTTTATTCCGTTTTAATATTCAGCCATTTATTTCTCCAAATAGTTATTGTTCCAACAATTCCAATTAAAAAAATTATAAAAATGCCAATTCCAATATTTTTTGGCACCATTTTCAGATTAAAAAACATAAGTCCAATTAGTGGAAACATTGCTCCAAATAAAGGCATTTTTTTATTCATGAATTTATTTCCGTTAACAATTATTTTTTCATGGTCGTCTGTATTCCGCAATTCCATTTTTTTACTTCCACACCATTGAATTTTGGCTTTCAAAGATTCATTCTTTAAATCATTAGGAATTTCAATAGTTTTTTTCTCTCCGTTTTTTAATTCAGTCAGATATTTTTTTCCAAGGAATATTTCATATGAACAGTTTTTATTAAAACTCTCTTTTGGTCTACTTATCGTAATTTTTTTCATATGCATTACAACGTTTAGTATAAGAAACGTAGGGCAATAAATAAGCACTATTGTTTCAGTTTATTACTGAGCTAAATATAAATATTTTGCTTTTATTTTTGTCTTAAATGCCAAATTTTATATTTAGCGGACTTTATAAATGAACACAGAACTTTGGAGTTAACACAAAAGCCCTATGTTTTTTATACATTGTTGTGCTTAGTATTTTTAAATGGCAATGTATAGCATAATAAAATTAATGATAAACATTAATAAATATTTGTTTGTCATTTTTTTTTACCTTTAATTTGCATTAATATTAAAACTTTTAATTTAATGAAAACATTAAAACATATTTCAGTAGCATTCTTAATTATGCTTATTTCAGGTTTAAGTTCTTACTATTTAAAACCTAATAACCCTATAATGATGACTTTTTTATTTTTAATAGTAGGGTTTTTTTTCTTCAATTTGATTCTTAGAAAATCACTTTCATTCAAGAGTTACTTTACAAGTCGGTATAATCTATTTACAACAAAGGTTCGGACGGAAAAGTCATATGATATACCAAAGGAATTGATGTTTGAAAAAATCATAGAGGTAATTAATCATTCAGATTTTAAATTGGTTGAAACAGATGAAAATAAATTTGAAATTCTAGCGATTTCAAAAATTACATTTAAATCTTGGGGCGAAAATTTATACATTAATTTTGAAACTAAAGGAAATGAAACAATAATGAAATTTTGTTCGTCAACACTATTCCAAATGTATTCTTGGGGGAAAAATGAAAAAAATTATGATAATTTATTAAATGAAATCGAAAGTTCATTAATAGTTTAAATTTATAAGTGTATGCCTATAATAGTAAATTTAGATGTGATGTTAGCTAAACGTAAATTAAAGTTAAAAGAACTTTCTGAAAAAGTTGGTGTGTCAACAGTAAATTTATCAATTTTAAAGCAAGGAAAAGTTAAAGCAATTCGTTTCACCACCTTAGATGCAATTTGCTTGGCATTAGACTGTCAACCTGGCGATATTTTAGAATACGTTGAATAGAGTGTATCTTCGGCATTAAGCACAACGTTGATGTATATGGTTTGTTGCGTGTTTCAAGCAACTAATTTAGTAAATAATTACCGACCAAGAAAGTCCGTTTGGACTTTCGTAAGTAGGCGAGAACTTAGCAATTAATTTTATAGGGTGTTGCCCACAGTATTTATTTCTTTTTTATATTCGTAAGGGTTTTAAATTCCTTTTGAGAGTTTTCCAGTTTTTTTAGAAATTCCGACATTTCATTAGTTAATAATAAATATTCTTGTTTGTTCCAAAATTCTGGATTGAAAGACTTTTTTAGCTCAAAAAGATCTTTCTTAACAGATATGTTTTTATTAAGTTCTTTTTTTGTTTTACCTAATGCTATCCAAGAATATTCTACATCGTATATTGTTTTTTCTTCTTCTGCGATAACTTCGACTTGAGCTATTATTTTAGCTTTATCTAAAAAGTATATATTTTCTTCAATATTTTTTTTAAAGTATACCAAATATTCAAAAGAAGTTGTTCTAAATTTAACTCCTCGTTTTTCCTGAAATATTTCTTTTGTGATAATGTTTTTTGATTTAAACTCTACAATAGCTTTATCTTTATTGTTAATTAAATAATAACCTTCATTTTTTGATTTTTCTTCTGATTTTGGTGAAAAATGATGTTTGGTATATTCATCATTTTCAGATTTTGACTCATTGAAATCATATAATTTAGTATTAATTCCTATGGAAGCAGTAAAATCAAGTATTTGCTTAAAACTGAACATTGAGAAATAAACAGCTTTTTCTTTAATTCCAGCTTTACGCATATTCAAAACTTCTATTTCGTAATTTCTTTTAGGCATTGGCTTTTTTGAAGTAGAAAAAAGTGTTTTTCTATTAACCGAACCGTTCAAATCTTGTAATTTTATTATGACTCCGTCTTTTCTTAAAAAGCATCTTAAAAAGAATGACTCAGAATAAGGCTTAAAAGGGTAGTTGTTATGTAACTCTTTGTAAACATTTGTTATTGAGTTTGAATTTCCTAAAATAATTTCGTCTAATGCTTCAAACTTACTTTCTAAAAAGATTGTGTCTTTTCTTATTTTTTCAAAAGTTGAATAAATAGACTTATAACCAATTAGTCTAATTTTAACAGAATCTTTTTCTGAAACAAATAAGAATTTACCTTCAGAGTTTGTCGAAGTGAAATTAGTACTATTGTATATATCCACATATTCAATAGGGTTTTTAGTGTCTGAATCAACTATAATTCCATTAAGTCTATTTTGACTAAAGGACTTGTTAATCACTAAGATTATTAATATTAGTAGGGTTTTTCTCATATTGTGGGCAACGTGTTTGTGTATGGTTAGTTGCGTGTTTTAAGAGACTAATTTACTAAATAAAACGAGAACCAAGAAAGTCCGTTTGGACTTTCATAAATAAGCTAAAAGCCAGCAATTAATTATACACGGTGTTGTGCTTTCGTTATTTCTATTTTCTAAAAATCAATTCTTTATCTAAATGTTTAATTAATTCTTCAATAGATATCATAGCCTCTTTGTAAAAAAATAAACCTGCTTCTCTTTGAGAAATAATCCTTCCTAATATATTACTAAACTGTTTGTTAATCTTCAAGCTTTCGAAATCATTTGGAGCAGCAGCTTGTTTAGAGTTTCTACTACTTATATGTTTATATATAAAAGGGTTAAACGCCTGTAAATTTGACCATTCTCCTTTGTCATAATCATTGATTAGTATAATAAGTTCAAACTCATACATACTTACAATTTTGTTTCTTAAAGGTAAATTTGATATGATGTCCAAACCTTTAGTTTTTAATGTGGTATAAGCCGTTGTAATAGGATATGGGCTTTGCCAATCTCCAATCCATCCAAATGCGGTATTTAATTCAGTATTATATGGTAAATCTTCATCAATGTAATGTTCTATTTTTCTAAACTGAAGGATTGAATTTCGATTTATAAGGGTATCATTTTTAAAACTATTTAATGTGTCTTCTAAATTTGATTTTACTTCAAGTAAAAGACTTAACTCTACATTATGAAGTTTTCGATTCTCATTCCAATTATTAATAGATAAAGCGATCAAAATACCAATAACCACAAGTACAATTTCTCCGATTGCATATTTAAAATACTTTCCAGTTTTATTTTTCTCCATGAGGTTATATCGTATTTTTCTAAAAAATTTTATCATTGATTATCCGTTTGTTATAATGAAGCACAACGTGTTTGTGTATGGTTTTTTGCGCGTTTTAAGAGACTAATTTAGTAAATAAAACATAAACCAAGAAAGTCCGTTTAGACTTTCGTAAATAAGCTAAAACCAGCAATTAATTAAACACGGTGTTGGCTACAGTTTTTTTCTTTTAAATAATCTTCTGAATCCAAAAAACAAAATTACAATTCCTATTATATACATCAAATAATTTCTGTCACTTTCTTCTTTTTCAGTTTCGGTTTTTTCTTGATTTAAAATAGTTCTAACCTCAAGATTATTTATAACTAATTCTTTCAATTCACTCGGATTAATTTTTCTGTCAACTTTTTTTAAGTCAATTTCTAAACAGTTTAAATTGTCTCTTTTTATTTTTTCTAATTTTTCAGCTCCAACGAAACTTGTAACTGCTAATTCTATTAACCATTTTTGATTTGAGTCAGAATTTTCAATTATTACATCGGGACTAAAGTCAGAAAGAGAAACTTCAATTTCCGATTTTGTGTAGTCAAAATATTTATTTTCAGATAATTTTATTGAATTGTTTTCTGCTACTATTTGTTTTGCTAAAAGGTGAAGAGCCGTTTCAATTCCGCCCTTACAATCAGATTCAATTTCGTGTCTAAAATGTATTTCCCTTTTGTTATTTTTATTATTAATAGCAATTAACTTTTCTCCACATTCAATACATTTGCAATTACATTTCAGTCCATTTTCAACTTTTGAAATATGAACAATTTTTTTTGTCTCAATTATTTTCCTAATGTGATTTTTGCACTCATTCTTTAAATTGTAGCCAACGTGTTTGTATAATGTTAGTTGCGTATTTTAAGCACGAAAGTTAATAAATAAATCACAGATAGAAAGTCCGTTTGGACTTTCGTAAATAAGCTAAAACCAACAATTAATTTTATACGGTGTTAGCTTTTAGTGCTTCTTTTTATTCATAATTTACCATTCAGTAACTTTTTTTTTGTTTAGCTTTAAGCCAACTTTGTTAGGTTCTTATAATTCCATGGCATTTAACCTAACATTTTTTTTTACTTGTTTTTCATTCCGCAAACCTGCTAATTTCCGTTTAGTTTTTAATTCAGGTTTGCGTAATTAATTCCGTGAATTTTTAAATTCCGATTGTGCGAGATTTCGAGTTTTAAATTCATTTTTCAATTCCAAAAACTAATTAAAAGACAGAGGTAATATAATTCAGAGTTTGAATTTTATTATTAAACTTCTTTTGGTTTTATCAACTTGAAAATAAAAATCAAATTCAATAAAGAGAAAATAATAGTCAATATTGAGGAAATTTTTGGGTTTGAAAATTCAAAAAATTCAAATATTTGATTCAAACCTAAAACTATTAAACCAATATTCGAAAGAAGAAGGATAATAGATGTTTTTTTATCTTTTTTATACATTTTTTCTATTTAAATTCAGTTTTCACAAACTTTCTCACGCATTAAAGCTAACGTCTAGGCTGTGGTTAGTAAGGGAATTAAAAGTAATAAACTTTCGATTAAGCACTTAGCCAAAACTTTTTTATTTTGTTTTATCTTTTCAATTTTAAAGCCAAATCCAAAGATTTTGCGGTTTTTGTAAAATGCACTGACCTTTTAGATGAGCACCAAAACCCGTATTAATTATAGCCATTGTTGGCTGTTCGTTATATTTTCCTAGCGATTGTGATAGATAAAAACAAAAACAAAAACAAAAACAAAAGTGAGAGTTATAAACCCTCACTTTCATTAAAATAAACTTTATTCAATTTTATTTTTTATTGTATTTTTTCAATTCTTTTACTGCTTCTTTAGTGGTAAAAACGTGGCTAGCAATCATTCTGAAATTTACAAGAGCTGCTTCATAACCGTTTAGTCCTGGTAAAATTGCTGCTGCGGTTGCATCTTTTACAACAGAAACATCAAAACCAGATTCTACTAAGTCTCTCATATGTGATTCTGTACAAAGATTAGCCGACATTCCTGCTAAAACTACTTTACTAAATCCGTGTTTACGTAATTGCAAGGCTAAATCGTTAGACTCTGGACCATACACTTTATGAGGGCTTGTAACAATTACATTATCTCCATCAATATATTTCTTGTATTTATCTAACCAATCTGCTCCAGACCCCTCAAAACCTTCTGTCGATAAAGCATCTGTTCTGTCAAACATTCCAATCTTGTGCATTAATACTTCTAATGCACCTTCAATTTGCCAAGAATGGTCGTGTTTGTAATAATAATGTGGTGATACAAATACAGTGATACCTTTTTCTTTTGCTACTTTAAAAAGTGCTTCGATATTGTCTACGGTATTGTTGTCTGTTACGCTTTGTCCCACAACTCCCCAAGTTACTCCATCTGGACTTAAAAAATCGTTTTGAGGATCTGTAATTACAATTGCAGTATTTTCATCTACTGTAAATCCTGGATCTGGTAATTGAGCAAACATACTTGTTACACATGCTACTACTAATACTAATGTTACTGATAATTTTTTCATTTTAGTTTCATTTTAAAAATTAATTATTTAGTGATGTATTATATCTTTGAATACCTCATCACTTTTTTTATGATTTGATTAATTCTAATTCTTGAGCTACTGGAAAATCAATATCGATTTGAGTTAATTTGTGTAGGTAGTTCATTACAACTTTGTCACCTACTGCTAAAATAACATCAACTAAAGTTTCTTTTGAATAGCCAACGTTAAAAAAGTCTTCTAGTATTGTGTCATCAAATTTTCCTTTGTTGATGGTAATAGCTTTTGCTACTTTAACAAGGGCATCAAATTTTTCGTTAGTGGAAAAATAACCTTGTCTTAATTCTAAAATTTGTTCATCTGTAAAACCATTAATTTTACCAAATACGGTATGGGCAGATAAGCAATAGTTACACCCGTTTACTTGGCTAACTATTAAGTTCACAACTTCCTTTTCTTTTTTAGAAAGAGACGTTTTAGCATTTTGAAATTGTAAATAATTTCCTAAAGCAGTATCAGAATATGCAATCGTTGCATAAAGGTTAGGTACAAAACCTACTGCTTTTTTAAGTCTTCAAAAATTTCTTGATTTTTTGAAGAGACCTCTTCTCTTGTTGGTACATTAAAATTTGTCATAATATTCTGTTTTTAAATTTGTTTATCATTATTTATAGTGCAAAGATGCGAACAGAATACAATGTTTTATTAGGTAGGTTTTCCCTTAATGTTGGCAATTTATCCCAAAAGAGATTTTTCTCGATATTTTGAAGGAGAAAGACCTTCTTGTTTCTTAAAAAATCGACTAAATGACTGAATGTCATCATAGCCAATTTTAAAAGCGATTTCTTGAATTTGTATGTCAGAATAAAATAGCAACCGTTTTGCTTCAAGCATTTTACGGTCTTGGATATAACTTAATGGTGTTTTTGTTCCTTTTTTTGAAAAAATATTGGAAATTGTTTTAGGGGATTTATACAATAAATCTGCATATTCGGCTACAGTATGTTTTGTGTTAAAATGCTGCTCTACTAAAAAATTAAATTCTCTAATAATATCGCTTTCCTTTTTAATTTTCGAAAATTGGTGTTGCTCCTTATATAATTGTGTACATAATATCAGGTATCGTTTTAACATCATTTGCAACATACCTATTTGTAAGTTGTCTTTAGATTGCATTTCTATTGAAAACATTTTCCAGAGAATTTGAAAATGTTCTATTCCTTTATTTGGAATAGTAATAATTGGTACTTGAGATGCACCAAAAAATAAAATTCCTTTACAACTTACTTCAATATCGTGATCTATGATACAAAAAAAAGGTCTGTTAAATCTTAAAAACTTAATCTCACCCTTTTTAATCACTTTTACTTTATGAAATTCGGTAAGAAAAATAATTTGATTTTTAGCAAAGTGATAGTTTTTGCCATCAATTATAAACTCATTGTTACCTGTTTGAAACCATAGTACTGTTAAAATTTTTGCTTCTGGATTATCGAAAATACCACAATCCAGAATTCCAAGTTCTTTCAGTTCTATAAAATTGTCTGTTTTTCCTTTTATTTTCATTTTTTTTAATGACAGCCAACGTCTCGGCTATGGTTAGTGCGGGAGTAGGAGAGTAGTGAACTTTCGAACTGGAACTTAGCCAAAACTTTTTATTTTGTTTTATCTTTTCATTTTAAAGCCAAATCAAAAGATTTGGCGGACTTAGTAAATGTACCAAAACTTTAGGTTAAGCACCAAAACCCGTATTAATTATAGCCATTGTTGGCAGTTGGCCTTATTTTTTATAGTTAATATAATTTCTTTTATTTAAATCTAAATAGTCGTTTCTAATTGTCAAATACCATTTTCGGTATTCATCAAGTTTTTCTGGCACTCTTTTTCTAATAAATATATTATAAATTTCAAGTAGTAAAGATGCGGTATTAAAAGTCACATTTTGAGTATGCTCGAAATCTCGAATTTGAATAATTTGAGCGCTGTCGTTACCGACATAAACCATTCCCTTTGTCAAATTAAGTCCGTGAACATTTTCGGAATATTTTCTGTAGAAAAATTCGTAACGTATATTCTTCTTTAACTTTTGTGCTAATTGCTCCAAATTGTCAGGACCATTATATAAAGAATACCAATTTGGATTTTTCCTCTTTTTAGATGTTCTTAAATATTCTTTTTGAACTTCTGAAAATTCGGGCTTCTCCAACAAACTCTTTTTGGATTCTTTAGTTTTAATAATTTCGGGATGATCCATAAATTTGTCAAAATTCAAATTCAATTCATCTTTTTCAATTTGAATTTTAAATTGTGATGAACTATTTTCTGTCTTGATAAATTTATTATAATATTTGATGTCTTTATTGGCTTTTGCAACCATATAAGATAATACCCTTTGTCTTTCCTTTTCCTCCAACATATAAATTAACTGAAGGATATTTTCTATTAAAGTTCTTAAGATTATTTTTGAAGGGTCAATTGATGATTCTTTAATTAAGATTGAAATGGAATCACTAAGTTCTAATATATTTCTGAAAAACAAGGTCGGGATATTATTATCTTTTCCTTCCCTTTTTACTTCAACATCCCATTTTAAAATATGTGTTCCGAAATTCACAATTTCAGCAACTAGTTTCGAGAAATGATTTTGAATTTTAATCAAATATTCATCTCGATTCAATGGGAGTATGTCGTCAATTGGGTTAGTTTTCATTTTTCGGCTTACTGCCAACGTGTTTGTGTAAGTTTAGTTGCGGCTTTGAGAAGTGAAATTAGTACATAAACGACAAACAGAGGGTCTGCGAGGACTTTCGTAAGTAGGCTAGGATCGAGCAATTAAATTTACACGGTGTTGCCATTTCGTTGTTTCAATTCCGTTTTTATTTCCTTTTTAATTTTTTTTTTAAATATAATTCACTGAAATACTTAAAACGTTTGCCAGGGATTATCATTTTCCAAATATCTTGTTTTTGGATTATGTTTTTATCTGCAAGTCTTTTCCCGTCCACATAAGTTCTGAATATTAAAGCATAAAAAAATAAAAGCAAAACGAACAATGTTGGGTTCATCAAGTCTGTTTTACTTAGCCAGTTTAATATTCCAAGTGGCAATAAGATTGTTAAATAGTAGATAAATAAATTTTTCATTTTTTTTATTTTAATCGTTAGAGTAAATGTATTCAGCGTATTCTTTCTCAAACTTTTTTAATTCCGATTGAGTGAAAAGTTCCGAGACTTTCTAAATTCCGCATACAAATTGGTTTTTAGTTTTTCAATTTAGATTCTGACAACAAACTAAAACTTCAGTTTTTATATGGAAATGGGTTTTCTTAAAAAAATCCACATCACTTGCATTTTTTTTTCTGATTGAGTTTCATATTCTTTTATTCTTGGTGATAAAATTGCCATAATTCCAGCACTAATCATTGCTTTATAAGGATTTTCTAAATTTTCGAAAGAAAAGTGTAAAATTATCCAAACGATTAGAAAAATAATAAATGATATTAAATATCTTAAAATAATAACTTTAGTTTTTTTGTTCATGTTTCAAATATTTGAGTGCGTTCCGTCAATGAATGGCAACGTGTTTGTACAAGATTAGTTGCTGTGTTTAAGCACTTAAGTTAATAAATAATAACTGAATAGAAAGTCCGCGAGGACTTTCCTAAATAAGCCAATATAAAGCAATTAATTTTGTAAGGTGTTATGTGCTGCCTTTTAACTCTTTTTCACTTCTATAGTCCATTGGAAAAGGATAATATGTTGGGTATTTATTCAAAATAATCATCGAATTTTTCATTTCTTTATTTTTGTCATAATCTTTAAAACTAGTTATTTCCGTTAATTTCATTAATTGATTAGGATTATCTAAACTCAAGACAAAACCAAAAGGGCTGAAAGTAAATTCGCATATTGCTCCATGTAAGTTCGTATAATGAATGGTTCCGTTTCTGTTTTGACCCTCATTATTCAAATACATATAAAATCTATATTTTTCAGATAACTCCATTAATTTTTCATTCTTAACAAATTCCAAAAGTTCAGGATAACATTCGGTAAAAACAAAATTATTTGAAGCAATGAAAATTGCCGTTATTTGTTTCAGAAATTTAAGAAGATTTATGTCAGAAATATCGAATTGAAAGGCTTTAATATTTTTATCATTTGATTGAATTATATTCATTGCTATATGTGCGAAATCTTTGTAAGTCCTAACATACTTTGAGCCGAGATATCCATTACAATCAATACAAAAACTATATTCTCCAATTCCACCCTGTTCTTTTCTTGTTTTAGGTTTAAGATTTTCAAAAGTATATTCTTTCGCTTTTTTATAATATTCAGTCTGTTCTAAAATGTAGTATTTTGTTTCTTTATTAAATGCTGAACGTGGTGGAATATGCTCGAAATTCAATTCTTTTGTTTCTAGGCATAGTTTACATTTTCCAACTTTTGTTCTTTTTCTCATTTTTTGTTAGGTTGCACATAACGTCTTTCTATAAGGTTATTTGCGTGTTTCAAGCACTATAGTTAGTAAATAAAACACAAACCAAGAAAGACCGCAAGGACTTTCGTAAATAAGCTAAAACCAGCAATTAATTTTATACATTGTTGGCAACAGTATTTTTATTTTCCGATTTCCCTTTCTTTTCTAAAACTCTAATTTTGCGTGACTTTTTAAAATTTAAAAACTTTTATTCAACTTTAATTTTTTCGTAATTTACTTATTTTCATAAACTTGTTCAATTCCGATTGAATGATAATTTCGCCATAATTTTTGGAGTTCAATTCAGTTTTTTGTAATTTGATTCATTTCTCATTATTGGGAATTCCGCAACACTTTTTTCAAGAGTCAGTTCGGTTTCTCATAATTGATTTAATCAATTTATAACAATATAAAATTCCGAGTAAAAACATAGCTCCGCAAAACCAATATTCCGCTTTTGAGTAATAACTTATTCCGCCAAATATTCCAAATACTGTCCATAATAGATTCGCTAGAACTTCGGTTTTATTCAATTTGTTCATGTTTTCTGTTTGTCTGTTATATTATTGCCAACTTGTATATAGGCTTACCTTTTATCCGCATAAGACTCCATATTGGGGGGATATGCGGAAGTTTAGTGTTTATAGTATGCTTTTGTTTTTGCATAAAAATAGGGGATTAAAACAAATCATTAAACGGATTTTTAATTTTTTTTAAACTTGTTTGTGTAACATGGGTATAGATCATCGTGGTTTTGGGGCTACTGTGGCCCAAGAGCTCTTGAATATATCGAATGTCGGTCCCCTTTTCTAACAGATGAGTGGCAAAACTGTGCCGTAAAGAATGCAACGTTGCTTTCTTGCGAATACCTGCTTTAAACAAAGCGTTTTTTAATACTTTTTGTGCACTTGCATCGCTATAGGTGCTTCCGTTTGCTCCTTCAAATAGAGAGTTCTTCGGTCTGTAAGCAACGTAATAATCCCTTAAAATTTTTAGAAAAACTGGAGACAAAAGGGTATATCTGTCTTTTTTTCCTTTCGCTTGCCGACCATAAATGAGCATTCTCTGACAGTCAATATCAGTTACTTCTAAAGTAATCGCCTCACCAATCCGCAAGCCAGCAGAATACAACAGGCTTAAAAGAGCTTTGTGTTTTAAGTTGGTAATTGTACTAAAAATGGCTTTTATTTCAGCACCACTTAATATAATGGGTAATTTCTTTTCTTTTCGAGGTCTTTCAATCGGGATTTCTTCGTAGGCATATCCTTTATAGGCAAAAAACTTTTGTATGCCACCGATAAACTGATTTTGATAGGAAATAGACTTGTTGGGTACGAAAATAGAATCATAGTTAAAAGCTGCTACTGTTTTCATCGAGAACAAATCCGCTTTTTTTAAGAGAGCATACCGAATATAGGTAGCCGTGACAGTAACATAGGTATGCACTGTGTTTTTACTCAATCTTTTTTGAAACAGCCATTTTTTAAATTTGCGTACATCAGTCATATATAATTCTGGTATTTCAGCTATTAAATGCGAATTTCTTTTTTCTGCGATGCTGCTTTTATTAATAAAAGGTTGCAACTCTAAAGAGACAACAGTCCAGTTCGGTTTTTTAAAATGGGTAAAAATAAGGGCGATATTTTCTAAAGAGAGCTCCATATAAAAACAACGCAAGGTGCGACTCCAAGAAACGTTGTCAAGGTTTTGAAGATGGTTTTTGATCTCATCATCATACGAAAACCGAATAGAAAGCACGTTTTTAGTCCGATGTTTAGCGGTACTTAAAGTTATTTTTTTCATACAGTGTATGATATAAATTTAAGCTTTTTAATTGATAATCAGTGCCTAGGGTCTCCATAAATACTCATTTTCTTAGATTTCAGAACATTCATGCTGCAGAAACCAAAGCGGTTGGTAATTTTGCCATAGCAGCCGTAAATGCCCATGCCATTGATGGGATACTGCTGTACAACATCGGTAAAGTGTACCGCATCAAAATAGTTTCCGTCTGCGTCAATAAAAGTAGTCAAACGCATCAGCTTTCCCTGGGAGGTCTTGTTAAAGCGAGTGGCAACCAACTGGCCGTACAAGACCACTTTTTTGTCCGCAAATTCCGCCATTTGTTTTGCTTTTATATGTGGATGAAATTGATCTGTAACCAGTGAAAAATAATCGTGAATAGTAAATCCTAGCAGTTCCATCTCGTCATATACATCCTCCAACCAATGCGTGTGAAGTTTCGGAATTTCAAAATTCTGATGGGGTGTTCGGAATAACTTTTCTTGTGTTTGTACTTCTTTCGAGGTGCGTGCGTTCAATTTAAAAGTAGCTTCCCATAACAGGGTCGTTTTTGGTTTGTTGGTAAATCGGAAAGCATCAATGCGAATTAAAACTGTAAGTTGTTCTATAGAGACGGCAATGCGTGCAATAAAATCTTCCATAGAAAGAAAGCAGCCATGCAATTGCCGTTCCGTTAAAAAACGCTGTATCAGTAAATGTTCTAGGTTTTTAAGATATCCAAAGCCCAAATAGATTGTTTTGCCTCTTACAATATTTGCATGATCGCTAGTATTAATGCAGGGCAGCGCAATGGTAGCACCACACATTTTAGCCTCATGAATATAGTGTGCGGCAGTATAAAAGCCACCACCGTTATTTAAAACAGCTGTCATAAACTCAATCGGGTAATAGCACTTTAGAAATAAACTTTGGTAGCTTTCTACGGCATAGGAAGCAGAATGTCCTTTGGCAAAAGCGTATCCAGCAAAGCTTTTTATCTGATTCCAAACTTCAAAAATTAAGGGGTCTGCATGTCCTTTTTTCCTGCAATTCGAGATAAATTTAGCTTCTACAGCCTTAAACTCTTCAATAGAACGGTATTTGCCGCTCATTCCTCTTCGTAAAACGTCTGCCTCTCCCAAGCTGAGGTCTGCAAACTGATTGGCAACTTTCATCACATCTTCTTGATATACCATCACGCCATAGGTCTCTGGCATAATCTGTAATAAAATAGGATGCGCCTCTTTTCTTTTCTCAGGGAACCGATGTCTTTTTATATATTCTTCCTTCATGCCAGAACCAGAAACACCAGGCCTTATAATAGAACTGGCAGCAACCAACCCCAAATAGTCTTGGGTTTGTAGTTTCTGCATGAGACCGCGCATGGCAGGAGATTCTACATAATAGGCACCAATGGCACCGCCATTCTTTAAAAGCATATTGATGTTTTTATCTTTCTTAAAGGCCTCAATAGCTGTAATGTCTATTTCAGGGGCACCAGGGTGATTCTCTTTGATAATTTGCAGCGCATCTTTAATTTTTGCCAATCCTCGTTGCCCTAAAATATCAAACTTAAAAACACCTACATCGTCGGCAATATACATGTCAAATTGTACGGTAGGAAACCCTTTTGGGGGCATGCTGGTGGCCGAATAATAATGAATGGGTTTGTTCAAAATTAAAACGCCTGCAGAATGTACACTTACATAATTTGGAAATCCCTCAATGAGTTTTCCGTACTTTAAAACCAAGTTAGCAATGCCGTCTACTTTAGGTTCGCGTGCTCCACGACTCAATTTGTCAATTTCTTCTTTTGGCAGACCAAAGACCTTGCCCAACTCTCGAATAACAGCCCTGTATTTAAAGGTGTTGTAAGTAGCCAGCAACGCCACATGATCAAAACGGTCAAAAATATACTGCGTCATGGTCGCTCTGTCCTTCCAAGAAAAATCAATGTCAAAGTCTGGTGGTGAGGCTCTAAACGGATTGATAAATCGCTCGAAATACAAATCCAGTTCTACAGGATCTACATCTGTAATGCCAAGGATATAGGCAACAATGCTATTGGCACCACTTCCTCGACCTACATGGAAAAAATTGTTTTTTTTCGCATAACAGATAATGTCATAATTGATTAAAAAAAAGGAAACAAATTTTAGCTCTACAATCACCTTTAGCTCTTTTTTAAGCCGCGCATGTACTTTTAGACTCGGAGCAGGATAGCGCTTGTGAAGCTTGTCTGCACACAATTGCAATAGTAGGGTACAATCCTCTTCAAAACTCCCGCGGTACACATTTAAATTCTGATTTGTACGTGCCGTGTCATAGCCAAAATGGACACGGCACTTTTTTAACAATGCCTTGGTATTATCGAGAATAAACGGAAATTCTTTAAAAGAATCCTCCAATGCAGTAGCAGTGTGCATGCGCTCAGTTTCCAAACATTCTTCTGTGGTGGGCAGCTTGCTCAAAAGTGTATTGTTGTCTATGGCACGCAGCAATCGGTGTGCATTAAAATCGTTTTTACTGCGGATGGTTACCTGTTGCTGTATGACAATTTTGTCTTCGTACTTTTTTAAATAGGAGAAACGCAATTTGTTAATTTCAGCAATTGAAATACCGATAAATTCATTTTCAGCAAAAGAGGTAAGATGCAGCTCCAAAACCTTTTCAAAAGGATAGACAATAAACACGTTTTCCAAAGGAGTCGGAGTGCTCGGAATGGCAGTCTTTGAAGTTAAAAAGGAAGATAGATACCGGTTAATATTCTGAAATCCAGTATTGTTTTCTGCAAGTGCCACAAACTGCTGGGAAGTACCATTCCTAAAATCTACGCCCACAACAGGATGGATGTCATATTTTTTTGCCTGCTGTATAAAGTTCATACAGGCAGAAGTGTTGTTGATGTCTGTAAGTGCTAGCGCATTAATATTGTTGGCAACAGCAAGCTCTAACAGTGCAACTTCAGAGAAGGTGCCATAGCGCAAGGAGTAGTAAGAGTGACAGTTGAGGTACATAATGTTATTGTTTTCTATGTGCTAAAACCAGCGGCGGTTCTCCATTAAAAGGGTTGCTAAACCGTCCAATAGATTTTGCACCCATGGCAGCAGCTCTCATAATACTCAGCTCACCATATTTATTTCGAACGGTGTCCATTGCACTGTAGAGATCTAATAATTGCTCCGTATCGTCAAAAAGATTTATCTGATAATTGCCACTTACAATGTCAGATACTTTAACGCCTACCAAGCGGATGAGTAAGCGCCGTTGGTATAGTTTTTTAAACAATTCTAAAACGGCAGGAATAATAATGTGGTCTGCACTGGTGTATGGAATTTTTACTTGCTTGCTGTAGGTGTTAAAATCAGAATATCTAATTTTTACGCTAATAGTCGCTGCCAACTTATCTCCCTTTCGAAGTTGGTACGCCAGGTTTTCTGCCATGGCAAAAATGGTGGCTTTCAACTTTACCATGTCTGTGGTGTCTTTGTTGTAAGTTCTTTCTGTGGATAACGATTTGCGTTCGTGAAAAGCAACAATCGGAGGGTTGTCAATACCGTTCGCGCGTTTCCAAATTGTTTTTCCATTGGCGCCCAAAACACTCACCATCATTTCTAAAGGCATTTCTTGTATTACTTTGACAGTATCTACACCAAGATTCCGAAGAATTTGATAGGTTTTATTTCCTACGGAAGGAATTTTCCGAATCGACAAAGGTGCCAAGAACGATTTTTCAAAACCGGGATCAATTAACAATTGATTGTTTGGCTTTGCTTCTCCTGTGGCAACTTTAGAAACTATTTTATTTTGTGACATGCCAAAAGAAATAGGGAGTCCAGTTTCTTTGATAATTTGTTGCCGCAGTTCAGATGCATATTTATAGCTGCCAAAAAAAGCATCCATGCCAGAGAGATCTGCATAGAACTCGTCAATACTTGCCTTCTCAAAAACAGGCACCTTCTCTTTGATGATGTCTGTAACTAAATTCGAATATTTAGAATAGGTGCCAGTGTCTCCTCGGATGGTAATTGCTTCTGGACACAGTCTTTTGGCAATCTTCATAGACATGCCAGAATGTACGCCAAATCTTCGGGTTTCATAACTACAGGCAGCTACGACACCGCGGTCTCCAGTACCGCCAACTAACAGGGGTTTATTTTGTAATCTACTGTCAATCAGTCGCTCACAGGAAACAAAAAAAGTATCTAAATCGAGGTGTATTATATTTTTTTTCACTTTGTAAAATTAGCTACAAATTCGTACATTTGTTGCTCAATATTGTAGCATTATGAATAATTTATCAAAAAATATAAAACACTTAAGAACTTTAAAGAAGTTAACACAGGAGTCTTTGGCAGAGGAGCTTTCGGTAACAAGGTCTAGAATTAGTTCTTATGAAGAGAACCGGTCTTCGCCTACCATCGATTTTTTAATTGATTTTTCTGCCTACTTCAGAATTCCTATAGACATTATCATTAAAAACGATTTGTCAAAAGCAAAAGACGTCTCTTTTATTGATGTTGGGAACAAAAGAGTCTTGTTTCCGATTGCTGTAGATCAGGACAATGAGAACCTTATCGAGGTGATTCCTGCAAAAGCATCTGCAGGGTATTTGTTAGGATATGATGATCCCGAATACATCGAGCAATTAGAGAAAATCAAATTGCCTTTTTTACCAAAAGGAAAACATCGGGCTTTTCCTATAAAAGGAGATTCGATGCTGCCCATGAAAGATGGTTCTTATGTGGTCGCAGAATTTGTGGAGGACATCAAAGCAGCAAAAAGTGGCTGTTCTTATATTGTGGTTACAAAAGACGATGGAATGACTTATAAAAGATTAGAAAACCAGGTAGAAGAGAAGCAGTCTTTTTTATTAAAGCCAGACAATACTAGCTATCAATCTTATGAGGTTCCTGTGGTAGAGGTATTAGAATTATGGAAATTTACTTGCAGCATCAATACGCAAGAATATGAAGAGCACGAATTGAAGTTAAGTAGTATTATCAATATGTTCACAGAGTTAGGGGTAGAATTAGAGGCCCTTAAAAAAGCACTCGTATAAGCACCTTTTGCATTCAGAGAGAAGTAGATTTTTTATCATTGTTTTTTAAATTGTATTGCCTACCTCAAACGTGATTTTGAGCAACTTGGAACTACAATATCTCGTTCGGCTAAAAAAAAGGTTTTTTACAACAGTTTAGGTTGCAGTGAAAAAATCGAAAAAAATTGTTTTTACAAAACTTTTTTTATGCACATTATTGAAATGCATTTTATGTAAATAAAATCTTAAATTAGTTGTAAAAATGTATTTATTTAAGGTGTTCTGAACAATCGTCTTTTTTTGTTACAAATTATTAAAAATGAACTTTGCGCAAATAAAATCACAAATTACTTGTAATAGCATATTTATTTGTGATTTACTTAACAAAAGTTTTTTTCGTTGTAAATTATTAGAAATGAGTTTTATGCAAATAAAATCATAAATTAGTTGTATAAATATACTTATTTGTGATTTTTAACTTAAAATATGCATATTTATGTATTTATGAGCTTTTTTTTTCAAAAGTAGACTCTTTTGCGCGAATCAGTAAGAAGATTTTACTTCAACACTGCAACTTGTTATTTTATTCGTATATATTTATGGAATAACCAAAAATCCCCAGAAATTATGGATCCTAATAGTTTACAAACAAAAAGTGTAAAACCGCATCGTTCGTGTGCGATAGCCGAGTCTATACGGGTCTTGGGTGACAAGTGGTCTTTGTTAATTATGAGAGATGTTATTCTCTATAAAAAATGTAGATTTAAAGAGTTTAAAGGCTCTAGAGAGAAAATAGCAACCAATATTTTAGCAAGTAGATTGAAGTTCCTCCTTGAGGAAGGTCTGCTGAGAAAATTAGATCCAACAGGAACTAAAAAAAGCACACGCTACATAGCAACAAGTGCAGGTCTTTTAGTTTTACCTATCATAATGGAAATGTACATGTTCTCTATCAATACCGTGGATAAAACGGCTTTGGATACGGCACAAACACTGGTGAGAGAAAAGTTTTCAGTTGACCGCCACTTATTTGAAGAAAATAGAAAAGCAGCCTACCTTGATTTCGTCGAGGAGTTGTCTGAACTAATATTAACATAAAGGCGCTAAAGCCATCTTAGAATTATAGATAAAAGCACTTACAAAATTTGGTAGGTGCTTTTATTTTGCCAGACATCAGCTACAATTAATGATACAGTTTTCCTAGCATTAGAAAGAGTATCTTTTGTAGCCTTTGGCTTTAACCCAATCTTGGCTTTTGTAACAACAGTTCTTCTTGCTATTAGTAGTCTTTATAAAATTGCTATCAAAAAACTATTAAAAGAATACAGAATGTATTTGCTGTTTTAGCCTGTGTCCTTTGATCTCGAGTACGTTATTTGTCACTTTCAGCTGCTGTTCTTTAAAAAAATACATGTAGCAGTATTCAATTAAGCAACCGTAAATCCTGTGTACTGTTATTATTGTCCTTTATATTTACTGTTGTTAGCGGTCTTCTGATTCTTTATTTGGAACAAGAAACGATATAGAAGGAACAACTTGTTCTTGTCTTTATTTTTAGCCTTATTTTTACGCGAACAAACATAGAGATAAGATGCTTTTAGATATTTATAAAATACTGACAATAGAACAATGGGAAAAGGCGCAAGAAACCGGGCAGGTCAAAGTTCCTCTAGATGAAAAGGATGGTTTTATTCATCTTTCAACAGCAACGCAGTTAGCGGCTACCTTGTCTTTCTTTTTCGAGGACTGTGAAACACTTATTTTGCTAGAGCTAAAACAGCAGGAATTTAAAGAGACTTTAATCTTTGAAGCACCATCTCCAAAAGACACTCGCAACAGTCCGTTTCCACACTTATATGCTCCATTGAATATCGCTCAGGTTTCTAAAGTCTGGGAAATAGAACGCGGTGCCTTTCTCTTGCCAAAAGAAATTCTTTTGAAAGCTGAACATTCATAAATATCTTGCTCTTTGCAGAATTGCTAGTATGTAAGTTAAAAAATAGAGCTAGAAATTTAAAAAATTAAGGAGTTAATGTTTTATGCACCCGTGGTGAAATCGCCGTTAGTGTTTCGTACACAATGGTTCCAGAAGTAGTTGCAATGTGTTGGATCATTTCTTGGGTATTGAAAACAATTACCTCATCCCCTTCAGAGCAATCAATATGGGTAACGTCTACCATGATCATATCCATACAGACATTTCCAATAATGGGTGCATTTTGTTGGTTGATGCGAACAAACCCTTTTGTATTTCCCAAGCGTCGCGACAAACCATCTGCGTGTCCAATAGGAATGGTAGCTGTTTTTGTAGTTGCTTTTGCAGCAAAAGCTCTGTTGTAACCAACTGTTTCGCCTGCTGCAATCGTATGGATTTGCGAAATAATTGACTTTAAATTGTGCGTATTTTTTAAGTGCACTGTTTCTTTTGCATCGTTTCCAAATCCATACAAGCCAATCCCAATGCGAACCATATCGAACTGTGCTTTCGGGTAATTTACAACGCCAGAGGTGTTTAAAAGGTGGAGCATTGGTGTGTATTTTAAACCGGCAAAAAGTTCTTCTTTGATTGCTGTGAACTGCTCAATTTGACCGGTAGTAAACGCTTTTTCTTCTAAGTCTTCACTGGCAGCCAAATGTGAAAATAGCGATTGTACCTTCACCGCAGTACTTGCGTGTAACTGTGTCAGAATTGTTGGAATTTCGGTGGCTGAAAAGCCCAATCGATTTAATCCCGTGTTAAATTTTAAATGAATGGGGTACTGAGCACTTCCTTTTTCTTTGGCTACTTTTAAAAAAGCATTAAAAATCTTAAAATTATACAAGCCAGGCTCTAGCTTAAAATCAATAATTACCTCTAAATTTTGAAGATGCGGGTGCAATACTAAAATGGGAGTTTGAACTCCTGCTTCACGCAAAGCGACTCCCTCATGGGTATAGGCAACGGCAAAATAATCCACCTTGTGCTCTAAAAATTTAGCAACCTGAGCGCCGTCGCTCCCATATCCAAAAGCTTTTACAACCGCCAGTATCTTGGTTGTTGTTTGTAACTTTTCTTTGAAATAGTCGAGGTTGTGTACCAAAGCTTTTCCATCAATTTCTAAAATAGTAACGTGCGTATTCATTTGTAGCGAGCAGTTATTCGGGATCGTTTATATCATTATCTAAGCCTTCAATGGGCAGTATCACTTTTTTTTGCTTTTGTAGGGCTTTGTAATAGGCCGCCCGGCTCAAAGGCTCATATTCTTCTGTTTCTCCTAGCATGACGATTTTGTCGTTTTGAGCCTTTCTAAAACTGTAATGGGCTAAATTTCCAGTATGTGTGCAAACCGCATGTACCTTGGTTACGTATTCTGCAGTGGCCATTAAAGCGGGCATCGGGCCAAAAGGATTGCCTTTGAAGTCCATGTCTAAACCAGCAACAATAACGCGAATTCCGCTGTTTGCCAAATCATTGCAAACGGCAACAATTTCATCGTCAAAAAACTGTGCCTCATCAATTCCAACAACATCGACATCATTTACCAACAGGCGAATATTAGAGGAAACGGGAACGGGTGTAGAACGAATTTTATTGTCATTGTGAGAGACAACAGCATCCGCATCGTACCGAGTATCTAAAGATGGTTTAAAAATTTCTACACGCTGTTTTGCAAACTGCGCGCGCTTTAAACGCCTAATTAACTCTTCTGTTTTACCAGAAAACATCGAGCCACAGATTACTTCAATCCAACCAAATTGTTCTGTGTGATTTACTGTATTTTCAAGAAACATTTTGTAGTTTTAGGCTTTAAAATTTTAAATTTTGTTTTACTTTGCTGACATACAAATTTATTACAATTTACGGGTAAAAAATAACTTCAACTTACAACTTATGCACAAAAAATTGGAAACTGATTTAATGAGTTTAGCACACAGCATTTTACAGATGAAAAATAGGGAAAATGTGTTCTTGTTAAAGCAAAAGGCACAAGAGATTTATGAAAAACTGTCAGTTTTAGCTTTCGTTGAGGAATATGTAAATGGGACCCCAAATTTAAAAGAAACAAAGAAAGGGTTAACTGCGGTTGTGGAAGCAGGATATGAAAATAAAAACCGGATTTTAGATGGACACACCGCAACGGAGGAGATCGAAACTACCATTGCACAGGTGCCAGTAGCTCCCGAGCCAGACAAAATAACAGTTCTAGATGCTGAGGTGGAAGCAGTCTACTCACAAGAAGAAATACACGAGCAAGAGAAGGAGGTAGCATTGAACGAGTCTAAAGCAGAAGAGACAGAGACCGTCATGGAGCAGCCATTTGATGCTTTAGAAAATCTTATCTTTGAAGACACCACGGCAACAGATGTTGAAGCGGAGGTTCCTGAAGTTTTGAAAGCACCTGCTTTAACTTTAGAGGAGGAATTAGAGGATGTTATTTCTGTAGACTTAATTGCCGACCTTTTTGAACCTTTAAAACCGAAGTCTTTAAATGATAAATTACAAGCAAATATCCAGATTGATTTAAATGATAGAATTGTTTTTGTGAAGAATTTATTTGACGGCAGTCAAGAAGATTTTAACAGAGTGGTCTCACAGTTAAATAGTTTTAAAACGGAAAAAGAGGCTAAAAAATTTATTAATAAAATGGTAAAACCAGACTATAATTGGGTGAATCATGAAGCCTTAGAAAATCGTTTTCTAGCTATTGTTGAACGCCGATTCGCTTAAAATAAATTCTTTTGAAACCTGTTTTAATTCACACACATTTTCACAAACGCAGCACTGGTGTTACTAGAAGTATAGAAAATGTCTTGCCTTTTTTTGAGCTAAAATACGATACTTACCTCTACGGTTACGGTGCAAAAGGAAGGTATATTGCTACAATAAAACTATTGAAAATTTTATTTTCTAAGAGAGCAGTGGTGGTGCATTGTCATCGGAATAATGAAATCATACGCTTGTTATTTTTTCGTTTTCTAGGTGCGAAATTTAAATTGATTGCAACAAGACATGCAGAGACTGTTCCCTCTGCATTGACGATGAGTCTTCTAAAAAGGACAGACAAGGTTGTGACGTTGATCAAAAGTATGAGTGAAAAATTAGGAATAGCAAATACGATTGTTGGTCATGGAGTGGACATTGATGTATTTGCTCCAAAAGAAAAAATAAGGTTAAAAGATTGCACCCAAGAGCATATTATTTTATGCGCAGGAAGAGTGCGAAAGGCGAAAGGACAAGCAGTGTTATTAGAGGCTGCGCAAGTCTTAAGAAAATACAAAAATTGGGCCTTAGTAATCGTTGGTAAAATAGACAAACCTGCATTTTTAGCAGAATTAAAAGCGATTGTGGAAAAGCACGAGATAAAAGATCAGGTTTACTTTGTGAACGAAACCCTAAATATTATTTCCTATTACCAGGCATCTGGTATTGTCGTGGTGCCTAGTTTTTCTGAAGGCTTTTCTTTGGTTACAGCAGAGGCCATGTCTTGTGGTTGCCAAGTAATTGCTACAAAAAATGTAGGGGTTCATTCTTCTTTAATTTCCCACACTAAAAATGGATATTTAGTAGCGGCAGGTAATATTGAGGAGTTGAAAAAACTACTTTTAGCCACTATCAAAAATGAATTACCACATTTAGGAGAGCAGGCAAGAACGGAAGTTATTGAAAATTGGAGTGCAGAAATTGAGGCTCAAAATTTAATAAAAGTATACACTTCATGATCAGAAAAATAAGCTGTTGTGTTTTTTTAATGGTTCTAGCCAGTTGTAAATCGGTACATACAGTATCCACATTTCAAAAAAAAGACATTCCTGTTGCGCCAAATTATGAGAGCGAAAGAAACTGGGCTGTTTTACCAAATACCTATTCAGAAGGTTTAAAGGAGTTTGCTTCTCAGGAAATGGATACCTTAAAGGCAGATGTTTTTTATATCTATCCCACACTAAACATAGAAACGGAGGATATTCGTTGGAATGTGCCTATAGCAGATAGAATACAACAGAATAAAGTGTTGAATAAAGTAGTTTTATTTCAAGCCTCCGCTTTTACTACTGCGGGTAAATTATACGTTCCCTATTACAGACAGGCACATTTAAGATCTTACAGTAGGCTTGACCAAGGTGGTGAAAAAGCACTGTTAATCGCGTATTCAGACGTTAAAAAAGCGTTTGAAGTATACCTAAGAAAGTACAATAAAGGAAGGCCAATTATCATTGCAAGTCACAGCCAAGGTGCTACACATGCGAAGTTTTTATTAAGAGATTTTTTTGATGACCAACCTTTACAGGACAAGTTAATTGCTGCCTATATTGTAGGTACCGTTATGAAACCTGATTTATTTAAGACGATACAGCCAATGACAAGTCCAAAAGAAACTGGTGGGTTTGTGGGTTGGAATACTTACAAAAAAGGACATTATCCAGATAAAAAGGACGCTTTTAAAGGGAGTGTAACTACAAACCCGATTACTTGGGATGCTGCAAAAACAACGACGCTATCCCAGCACAAAGGTTTTTTATATACCAATAAGAATTTATACAAAAAGGCGTTAAAAATAGAAATTACGGATGGGTTGGTATGGAGCACAAACCCACGGTTCCCCTTGCGTATTTTTATGTCTTTTATCAGGAATTATCACGTAGGTGACATCAATTTATTTTGGCAAGATATTAGAGAAAATGCGGAATTGAGAACAAATACATGGTCACAAAATAATTAGGAAAGTGCAATTTTTAAGGCTTCAATTACTTTTGCGCTGTTTCCAATAAAAATTTCCTCATCTACAATAAACACTGGGCGTTTTAAAAAGGTATACTCGTCTAAATGATACTGTTTGTATTCATTTTCAGAGACGTGTCTATTTTTTAAATCTAATGTTTTATATTGTCTTGCACGCTTATTAAACAGCGCTTCATAACTTCCATAAAGTGGGTGCATTTCTTCCAATTGTGCCGTGTTTATAGGTGTATATTTTATTTCTTGTAGCTCAAAAGAAGCAATAGGGACTTCTTTTAAAATTCGTTGGCAGATATCACAAGTTTTTAAAAAATAGACTTTCCTCATTTTAATTAATTATATTTTGTTTGAACATAAACATGAAGACACAGTTCGAAGTTTTAAGAATCGTCCGGAATATCATTTTAAAAGAATTAGAAGGGCTAACTTTAGACCAGATTCATGAAATACCGAAAGGTTTTAAAAATAATATTGCTTGAAATATGTTGCATTTAGTGGTAACACAACAATTGCCGCATTACAAAACGGCAGGTTTAGATTGTCTATGCCCCTACGAGTTAATCGAAGAATATAGAAAAGGAACAGTTCCTAAAAAAACTTTTACTGCCTAAGAATTTGAAGAGGTAAAAGATTTATTCACGGGTTCACTAGATACTTTACAAGAAGATTTTGAAGCAGGAATCTTTCAAAATGATACCACATATCAAACAAGTACAGGTTTGGTTTTAGACAGCATCGAAACTGCCATTGTATTTAACAATTTGCATGAAGGCATGCATTGCGGAATCATACGATCGATTAAGAAGTTTCTTTAACGATTATCGCAAATATAAAGAGAGTGGTGTTTTAATTTTAAGGGGTTTTATGTTGTACGATTGCCTTAAATAAAAGGTGTAATAATTGAAATTCAATACAAAAACAATTCACGGAGGCCAAAAGCTAGAACCGATAACAGGGGCTGTAATGCCTCCTGTGTTTATGAACGCTATGTATTCGTGCACAGCGCCTGGTGAGCCAAAAGAATTCGAGTATTCTCGTGGAGGCAATCCAACCTAGAAGAGGGGTTAGAAGATCTTATTTCTGGAAACTTAATTACAGACCTTTTTAACCTTTAAATTCGAAGTCTTTAAATGATAGAATTGTTTTTGTGAAGAATTTATTTGACGGCAGTCAAGAAGATTTTAACAGAGTGGTCTCACTGTTAAATAGTTTTAAAACGGAGAAAGAGGCTAAAAAATTTATTAATAAAATGATAAAACCAGACTGTAATTGGGCAAATCATGAAGCCTTAGAAAATCATTTTGTAGCTATTGTTGAACGCAAGTTCGCCTAAAGAATATCTTTGATTTTAGTTACAATTTCTTCTGGAGAAATACTGGCAGCTGCATTCAAATAAGTTTTAGGATATTTATTTCCATAAACCGATGTAGGTATTTTTGGGAATTTTTCTAAATCTGGAAGGATCGCATATTCTTTTGGTTGGTTGAATGGAGCAAAACCTGCAAAAGGATGCGTAACTCCCCAAATAGTGACTACTTTTATTCCATAAATAGCAGCCAAATGTGCATTCCCAGAATCCATAGAAATCATACAGTCTAAATTAGAAATGGTGTCTAATTCTTCAGAAAAATTCAGTTTGCCAGCAATGGACATTGTATTGGAATTTACCTCAAAAGAACTTAGAGCAATGCTGTCATTTATGCTGCCAAATAATAAAATAAGATAGTCTTCAGAAAGTTGTGCAATTACAATTTTCATTTTTTCTAGCGGATACATTTTGCTTTTGTGAGCTGCAAAAGGAGCAATACCAATAACCTTCTTGTTTTCTGCAGTACTAAAGAAGGTTTCAATTTTAGATGGTACTTTTCCTTTTTCTAGAATACTATCGCTTGATAAATGTATTGTAAAGCCTAATTTTCTAAAAACATCTGCATATCTTTCATGAGACGTTTTGAGTTGAATAAAGTTTTTCTTTAAAACTAATTTCCTCTTCTCTGCCCTGCCCTTATTAATTTGGACAACATTTTTTCCTAAAAATAAAGCTTTTAATATATTACTTCTAAGTACATTATGTACGTCGGCAACGGCCGTAATTTTTTTCTTTTTAAGCTCTTTATATAATTTAAATAATCCTAAAAAACCTTTGTGTTTTATTTTAGTATCAATAAAATAGACAGAAACATTTTTTAAATCTTTAAATAAAGGTGCTAAAAACTTTTGTGTTAAGACCGTGATTTTAAGGTCTTTATTTTGGGTCAACAGAGCTTTTAATACAGGAATTAAAATAGCAACATCTCCCATTGCAGAAAGACGTATCACGAGTATGTGACTTTTTAAATGAGACAAAATTATTGCTTAGACGCTCTTAAAACAGGGTTTAATTCAGCGTCATTATACATTTTCATTTGTTTGTATACCTTCATGTATTTTTTTCCTAATGCTATGTCTTGCAGTAAATCATCAATTGCAGCAGATAAGTCTGTGCGTTGATCTAGTAATATAGTTAATTTTTGGGAACAATTTTCTTTGTGCGTTTTAGAAGCATCTTCTCGCACCGTTTCTAAGTGCATATGATAAATTTTTAAAGCTAAAATAGACAATCTGTCAATTGCCCAAGCAGGACTTTCTGAGTTTATTTTTGCTTCTTTCGAGACAGAAATATCCTTGTATTTATTTAAAAAATAGCGATCTACATGTTCTACAGTATTTGTTCTAACTTGGTTTGAAGTATCAATTTTTCTTTTTAAAACCAAAGCATCTTCAGCATTAATAGTAGGATTTCTAATAATGTCTTCATACGCCCATTGGGTAGCATCTATCCAACATTTTTCAAACAAAATAAAACTGATTAAATCTTCTTTTTTATTAAAAGGATTGCTGCATTTTTGTTCAACTTCTTCTTTGCTTTTGTAAGTGTTAATTGCATCTTTGAAGATGGCGTTGGCTTTTTTAGAAAACATCTAATATACATTTGTGGTGTAAAATTACAAAAATAAATTTTAGATGTTTTGTTTTAAAAACAAAAAACAACATTTATTGTAGTGCGTCATTAAAGAAAAGAATTCGTGAAAACTAGGGCACTAAAAGAAGAGGTGGCGAAGGCAACAAAGGGTATTTATTTTGCTCAGTTTTAAGAATAGTTTTGTCAGCTATTTGTTTAAGAATGATTGAAAATTGAACTTAAGTCCAATGAACTTTTATTTATAAACTAGTGAAAAATCATCCAATTTTGATCTGTAGTTTTTCCAAAATATCTTTACTATTTCCAATAAAAATTTCCTCGTTTACAATAAAAACTGGGCGTTTTAAAAAGGTATACTCGTCTAAAAGATACTGTTTGTACTCATTTTCAGAGACGTGTCTATTTTTTAAATCTAATGTTTTACACAGTCTCGCACGCTTATTAAACAGCGCCTCATAACTTCCAGAAAGTTGGTGCATTTCTTCCAATTGTGCCGTGTTTACAGGTGTAGATTTTATTTCTTGTAGCTCAAAAGAAGCAATTGGTACTTCTTTTAAAATTCGTTGGCAGGTATCACAAGTTTTTAAAAAATAGACTTTCCTCATTTTAATCAATTATATTTGTTTCAACAAAAATAAACATAAATATGAAGACACAGTTCGAAGTTTTAAGAATCGCTCGAAATATCATTTTAAAAGAATTAGAAGGGCTAACTTTAGACCAGATTCATAAAATACCGAAAGGTTTTAAAAATAATATTGCTTGGAATATGGCGCATTTAGTGGTAACACAACAATTACTGCATTACAAAGCGACAGGTTTAGATTGTTTATGTCCCGACGAGTTAATCGAAGAATACAGAAAAGGAACGGCTCCTAAAAAAACTTTTACTGCCGAAGAATTTGAAGAGGTGAAAGATTTGTTTATGGGTTTACCAGATACTTTACAAGAAGATTTTGAAGCAGGAATCTTTCAAAATTATACCACATATCAAACAAGTACAGGTTTGGTTTTAGACAGCATCGAAACTGCCATTGTATTTAATAATTTGCACGAAGGCATGCATTACGGAATCATACGATCGATTAAGAAGTTTCTTTAACGATTATCGCAAATATAAGGAGAGTGGTGTTTTAATTTTAAGGCGTTTTATGTTGTACGATTGCCTTAAATAAAAGGTGTAATAAATGAAATTCAACACAAAAACAATTCACGGAGGCCAAAAGCCAGAACCGATAACAGGGGCAGTAATGCCTCCTGTGTTTATGACTTCTACGTATGCGCATACAGCGCCTGGTGAGCCACAAGAATTCGAGTATTCTCGCGGAGGCAATCCAACAAGGACCGCTTTGGAAAATAGTTTTGCAGCGATAGAAAACGGAACTCATGGTTTTGCGTTTTCTTCTGGGATGGCGGCAATTGATTGTGTTTTGAGAACATTGAGTCCAGGGGACGAGATTATCGCAGGAGACGACTTGTATGGAGGTACTCATAGAATGTTTACAAAATTATTTCAGAAATATGGGCTGGAATTTATTTTTGTAGATGTGAGCAAAGAAGTGCGTGTTGCAGCAGCAATTACGAAAAGAACAAAATTAGTTTGGTTGGAAACACCAACCAATCCTCTGATGAAAATTGCAGATATTGAAGTTATTTGTACCGCGGTAAAAGAGGTTAATCCAGCCATCTTAATTGCTGTAGACAATACTTTTGCAACACCTTATCTACAACAACCTTTAACTTTGGGGGCTGATATTGTAATGCATTCTGCTACTAAATATTTGGGGGGACATTCAGATATTGTCATGGGTGCTCTCATGGTCAAGGATGCAAAATTAGCAAAGGAACTGCATTTTATCCAGTTCGCTGCGGGCGCTATTGCGGGACCTATGGATTCTTTTTTAGCATTAAGAGGCATAAAAACATTACATATTAGAATGCAACGTCACTGTGAGAACGGAAGGGCCGTTGCTGCTTTTTTGAAAAATCATTCCAAAGTGGAGGCTGTCTTTTATCCGGGATTAGAAGACCATCCAAGTCATGGTATTGCAAAAAAGCAAATGAAAGATTTTGGTGGAATGGTCTCTTTTCGTCTAAAAGACGCGTCTGAAGAAGCTACTTTTAAATTTCTAAAAGGAACCAAACTCTTTACATTAGCAGAGTCCTTGGGAGGTGTCGAAAGTCTGGTAAATCACCCGGTAACCATGTCGCATGCTTCCATTCCAGAAGCAGCGCGCCTAAAAATAGGAATTACAGCTTCTTTAATTCGCTTGAGTGTTGGTATTGAGGACATTGCCGATCTATTGACAGACTTGGAGAATGCACTACACACATAGAATAAAATTACACTCGCAATTATAATGGCTTAATTTAAGATAAAAAATCCGCACTATTCATGCGGATTTTTAGAGACTGCGATCAAAGATACGAGCAGTTTTTAGCTTACATATTTCTGCGATATTGTCCGCCAACTTTAAACAACCCTTCGGTAATTTGTCCCAAAGAACACACCTTAGTAGCTTCCATTAGTTTGTCAAATAAGTTTTCATTTTGCACTGCAGCTTCTTGTAAAATTGCAATTTGCTGTGCTACTTTTTCAGGGTCTGCCTTGTTGAGGTTCTCTTTTGTTTGAATCTGGAATTGTTTTTCTTTTTCCGTTGCGCGAATAACCTCTGCAGGTTGCACCGTTGGGGATCCTTTAGAACTTAAAAACGTATTTACCCCAATAATGGGAAATTCACCGTTGTGTTTGAGAGTTTCGTAATACAAACTTTCTTCCTGAATTTTAGAACGCTGATACATGGTTTCCATGGCGCCTAAAACCCCGCCACGTTCTGTAATTCGATCGAATTCTAACAAGACAGCTTCTTCAACGAGATCTGTCAATTCTTCGATAATAAAAGCACCCTGAATTGGGTTTTCGTTTTTTGTCAATCCCAACTCTTTGTTGATAATTAATTGAATGGCCATAGCCCTTCTTACAGATTCTTCGGTAGGAGTTGTAATTGCTTCGTCGTAGGCATTTGTATGCAGAGAATTACAATTGTCATTAATAGCATATAAGGCTTGCAAGGTTGTTCGGATATCATTAAAATCAATTTCTTGTGCATGCAGTGAACGTCCAGAAGTTTGGATGTGATATTTTAACATTTGTGCTCTCGCATTGGCACCGTATTTATGCTTCATTGCTTTTGCCCAAATCTTACGTGCAACACGCCCAATTACAGCGTATTCTGGGTCAATTCCGTTTGAAAAGAAGAATGATAAGTTGGGCCCAAATTTATTAATATCCATTCCACGACTTAAATAGTATTCTACATAAGTAAATCCATTAGAGAGTGTCAAGGCCAGTTGTGTAATTGGATTTGCACCCGCCTCTGCAATATGATATCCAGAAATGGAAACAGAATAAAAGTTTCGTACCTGCTTTTCAATAAAATACTCTTGCACATCTCCCATCAATCGCAAGGCAAATTCAGTGGAGAAAATACAGGTATTTTGTGCCTGGTCTTCTTTTAAGATGTCTGCTTGTACCGTTCCCCTCACTTGTGCCAACGTATCTTTTTTTATTTGTTGATAGATTTCAAAAGGTAAAATTAAATCTCCTGTAAGACCTAGTAATAGCAATCCCAAGCCATTGTTTCCCTCTGGTAGGTCTCCCTGATATACGGGTCTTTCGAGTCCTTTTGAATCATAGATTTCTTTAAACTTTGCTTCAACTTGTTTTTCTAATTTATTTTTTAAAATGTATTTTTCGCAGTTCTGATCAATGGCAGCATTCATGAAGAATCCTAACAACATCGGTGCAGGCCCGTTAATTGTCATAGAGACAGAGGTCATATGATGACTTAAGTCAAAACCCGAGTATAATTTTTTAGCATCGTCTAAACAGCAAATAGAAACTCCTGCATTTCCTATTTTACCATAAACGTCAGGTCGGCGTCCAGGATCATTTCCATACAAAGTCACCGAGTCAAAGGCTGTTGAAAGACGTTTTGCATCCATTCCGAGACTTACATAGTGAAACCTGCGATTTGTTCTTTCTGGTCCGCCTTCTCCAGCAAACATTCTTGTGGGATCTTCTCCGGTTCTTTTAAAGGGATAGAGTCCAGCTGCATATGGAAACTCTCCTGGAACATTTTCCTGTAAATTCCAACGTAACAAATCGCCCCAAGCGGTATACTTTGGTAAACTGATTTTGGGTATTTGAGATTGTGATAAGGAGGTGCTATGTGTTTCAATATGAATCTCTTTATCTCGAACTTTAAAGGTATATGTTGGATCTTTGTATCGTTGTGCCTTTTCTTTCCAGTTTAAAATAAGTGCCCAATTATAGGGGTCTAAATTTAATTTTACTTTTTCAAATTGTGCGAGCAATAATTTGACGAAGAAGAGCTGAGATGCTGCGTCATCTTCCGCTCCTGCTGCAGGATTTAAAGGCAACGTGTCTTTTATGGCATGGTGAAGAATCTCTTTTTCATCTAGGCCAGTTTTTGTTAATAAGGAGTTTTCGACAGTATTAGACCATGCAGGATCTCCCAAGGATAAAATGGTTTGCTGAATGCCGTACAAGGTTTGTGCAACCACAACTTGGGCTTCAACAGTTTTGTCATAGGCCCTGTTGCTCTCTGCAATTTCAGAAAGATATCGCACTCTTGCAGGTGGAATTACAAATATTTTTTCAGACATTTCTTGCGTTATTTCCAAGGTAGAAATTAAAGCAGCTCCTGTTTTTTCTACTAATGTATCCATGATACTTTTGTACAAAGTATTCATTCCAGGATCATTAAATTGGGAGGCAATCGTGCCAAAAACTGGCAAATCGTCTTGATGAATGTGCCACAAATTATTATTGCGCATGTATTGTTTTTTAACATCTCGAACCGCATCTAAAGCACCTCTTTTGTCAAATTTATTTACGGCTACCAAATCTGCAAAATCGAGCATGTCAATTTTCTCTAATTGGGTGGCGGCTCCAAATTCAGGTGTCATCACATACAAAGAAGTGTCAGAGTGCTCGATAATTTCTGTATCCGACTGTCCGATTCCGGAAGTTTCTAAAATAATCAAATCAAATTCGGCGGCCTTTAATACCTGCACGGCTTCATTTACATATTTAGACAGGGCCAAGTTTGATTGGCGGGTAGCTAGAGAGCGCATGTACACACGAGAATTATTAATAGCGTTCATGCGAATTCGATCTCCTAATAGGGCACCTCCAGTTTTTCTTTTTGAAGGGTCTACAGAAATTAAACCCACGGTTTTGTTAGGGAAGTCACTTAGAAACCGACGCACCAATTCATCTACCAATGAAGATTTTCCAGAACCACCAGTGCCCGTAATTCCCAAAACTGGTGTTTTAGAGTTTTTATTTTTTTTATGAATTTTAGCCAAAGTGGCTTTGGCAACTTCGGGAAAATTTTCTGCTGAGGAAATAACTCTGGCAATGCTCCCAGCATCTTGATTTGCTAATTGCTTCATAGAAACATTTAAAGTGTCTCCTAGAGGAAAGTCTGAGATCTGAACCAAATCGTTGATCATTCCTTGCAAGCCCAATTCTCGGCCGTCGTCAGGGGCATAGATTCTGGTAACGCCGTAGGTCATCAGCTCTTTTATCTCTTCTGGAAGAATAACGCCACCGCCACCACCAAAAATCTTTATGTGTCCAGCACCTTTTTCTTGCAGTAAATCGTACATATATTTAAAGTATTCAAGGTGTCCTCCTTGGTAAGAGGTAATGGCAATCGCATTTACATCCTCCTGAATGGCGCAATTGACCACCGCTTCTACACTTCTATCATGTCCCAAATGAATAACTTCCACACCGGTAGACTGAATGATTCTACGCATAATATTGATAGCAGCATCGTGGCCGTCAAATAGTGCTGCGGCAGTTACAATGCGCACTTTATAGGTGGGTTTATAAGATTTTACTTGTTCCATTCGTAATAAAAGTTTGATTTTAGAACTGCAACTTACGAAAATCATAAAAATATATCCAATTATTTGTCATTTTAAAAATTAGAAGAAAATCACCCGTTTTGTTTTATTCTGTTTTGAGGACGGCATAATTGTTGGTATCTTTAATATATATTACTAAATCCATTATAATGAAAAATATAAAACTAGTTTTATTACTACTGTCCATTACTCTTTCTTCTTGCAGTGCGATCAAAGTGTCCACAGATTATGACAATAAAGTCGACTTTACAGTATACAAAACCTTTGCTTTTTATAAAACAGGAATTGATAAGGCAGTAATTTCTGACTTAGATAAAAAAAGAATTTTAAAAGCTATTGAGTCAGAGCTTCTTCTTCTTGGGTTTATGAAATCTGAGAATCCAGACATATTGGTCAGTATTTTCACAAAGTCTAGAGAAAAAGTAAACGTCAATCAAAATAATAATTTCGGTTACGGATATGGTTGGGGCTGGAATCCTTGGATGTTCAATGGTCTAAACAATAACAATGTAAATATTTCTCAATATACAGAGGGTACACTGTTCATAGACTTTATCGACAAAGAGAAAAAAGAGTTGGTTTGGCAAGGTGTTGGAACTGGGGCTTTGAAAGTTCAAAATAGAGAAAAGAAAGAAGTTCGAATCAAAGAATTTGTAAAGGAAATTATTGCGAGATTTCCGCCGGGAAGAAATAAATAAATTTTTAAAAAGCGCTCTATTGAGCGCTTTTTTTATGCTCGAATATATTATTTTTGTTCAATGCACAATAAAAGAATACCATTATTAGAAGGCGATTATTACGAAACTGTAGAAGGGTACAGAGTTTTTACAGCCCAGTTTCATTTAAGAAGAGGGTATTGTTGTAAAAATGGATGCAAGCACTGTCCTTATGGTTACGATAAAAAGACAGATACTTTTAAATAAAGAAAATTTGTTAAAATGAAAACTTCAAGAAGAAGTATGCAATATGCTCCTTTTATTTTTTGTAATCTTGAGAAAAGTGCCCTGTGAGCTTGTTCTTTTTATAATTGACGAACAGACTTAGCTTGGTTATAGTGGTAAATTCAGGTTTACAGCGAGTTATGAAAATTTGATGGCATTGTTTTTTTTCCTTTGTAGAGCTTTAGTATGGGTGTTTATTTTGTTTGCTAAACTTGAAGGGCCTTTATTTGAGGGATAAAATTGCTAAATATTATGAGATTTTTTTTAGGTTCGTTTTTTTTATTTATTAATTTGCTTTGTGCCGCACAAACAATGGACGACAACTCCACGGGAAGCGCTACCATTTCAAGTTGGTTTGGCGACAATTGTGGTATAGACACTTCTTTTTCAAACGAATTTAAAACAGCTGTTAATACTTCTGAAACCGTATTAAAATACGCAGATACGGGAGGTGATTATGCGAATATAAGATTTGATGTTCCTGTAAATTTTGATTTATCAGAGAAACATATATTCACATTGAAACTGTACATCCCTTCAAACGGTCTTTCAGGGAAAGAAGCGAATCAGATTTCTTTGAAATTGCAAGATGCTACCGATGCAGCTCCCTGGCGTAAACAAAGTGAAATTATAAAAACGGTGACTTTAGACGAATGGCAAACGATACACTTTGATTTTGAGAACGACACGCACGTCAATTTAGATTCACATTCAATAAATCCAATTTTAAGAAAAGATTTCAATAGAATCGTGCTTCAGATTAATGGAGAAAATAATAAGAGTGCGGTGCTGGCTTATATCGACGATTTTTTATATGGCGGGTTCTTAATAAGCGGTTCTGTGTTTGATACTTTGGTCTGGTCAGATGAATTTAATGAGAATGGAGCCATTGCATCAGAGAAATGGTTTCAGCAAACACGGCCTATAATAGACGGGCAAATTTGGGCAAATGATGAGATTCAACACTATACTGCAAGACAAGCAAATTCTTATGTAAGTGATGGAAGTTTAAAAATTTTAGCGAAGAAGGAAAGGTATACGGATGACAATAAGGTAACAAAAGAATACACTTCGGCGAGACTAAATTCAAAATTTGCTTTTACGTACGGTAAAGTGGATATTCGAGCAAAAATGCCTTTTGGCGTAGGAACGTTTCCTGCACTCTGGTTGTTAGGTCAAAATATTACTGAAATTGGCGGGTATTGGCATACTGATTTCGGAACCACAGCGTGGCCAGACTGCGGAGAAATTGATCTGATTGAGCACTGGGGAGACAACCAAGATTTTGTACAAAGTGCCATGCACAACCGTTCTAGTTTTGGAAGTACTGTGAATAAAGGAGGTAGAGGGATTCGCAATGCATCTTCAGAATTTCATATGTATAGTTTGGAATGGAGTGCGGATAAAATGATCTTTAGTGTTGACGGAATTGTGCATTACACCTACAATCCTGAAAATAAAGACATTGAAAATTGGCCCTATGATGCACCCCAATACCTGTTACTTAATCTTGCGATTCTTCCAAATATAACTCCAGAATTTACAGAAAGTGCAATGGAGATAGATTACGTGCGAGTATACCAGAAAGCAACGCTACCAGTTTTTAAAGTTGGTTTAAATTAAATGCAAGTATATCCCGGTTCTTAAATAAAACAATCTACAGATATGCTTAAAAGCATTGATTAGGTGGAAAACAGAACTATTATCGTCATGATGATGTTATTGGAAATCAGCTGTGTATCGTAAAATATGCATTTTTTAGGATGTATTAATTTTATCTAACAGTATGCTCTTTTAAAAGTAGAAAGGAATCGTAATTCTTTGCTGTAATTTATAATATAAAGTATTCTAAATTTCCTCTAAAATACACGCCATTTCCTGCTGCAAATGCAGCTTTTTCTGCAAAATCTTTATTTTTAGAAGCGTAAATTTTGCTTTAAGAAGAATTACAAGGAGTAGAAAAAGGTAGATGTACATTAGGAAATGGTATTTAAGTAAGTTGAGGCGTATTGGTTTTAAGGAGGGCTACAGAAGCTAAAGTAAAACAGCAATGTTAATTTTCTCAAGGCAATGAAATAAATTTATTTTAACAGTAAAGAGCAAATTCTTTTAGGCACTACTACTACTACTACTACTACTACTACTATTTATATTTTTCACTTTAAAAAACACACATTGGGTTAATCACTTGTAATGTAGAATTTTCAAGCTAAAAAGAGTGTAGACGAAGGTTAGAATAATTTAATTTTTTGCCTTCCACCCAATTTCTCTTTCAAATAAGTACGATGCTAATTTTATAATTATAGTACCACACACTTTTAAAAAAAAAATACGAAGATTATATTTGAAGAGGTAGGACTTTAATTTTATTTTATTAGTTCTCGAAGGGCAAGCTTTAAAAGAGAAACAAATTGATGCTTAAATGATCGCTCTTACAAAATACAATCATTTTTTTATGCAAGGTGATTGATGATTTTCATTTGGTTTTTAGTTTCTTCAATTTATAAAATTAAAGGATACTTTCCACTATTTTGTAGTTTGCTTTTTGATGTTTTTAAAGAAATACTTTACTAATAAAATATTATTAGTATGTGAGCGAACAATAAAATCACTTTCGAAATACAATTTAATGTTAATTTTTTATTTCTTTTAAAGTTTAATCACCATTTTTGTTAAAACTAATTCAAATAAATTAAAAATGAGGAAAATATTGAAAGGAATGTTAACGCTCTTTTTAGCGTTTATTGTGCAGCTTGCGATTGCTCAAGAAAAAACGGTTACCGGTACTATTTCAGATTCGTCAGGATCTTTGCCTGGTGTGAGTGTTTTGGTGAAGGGAACCAAGGTCGGTTCAGAAACTGATTTTAGTGGAAAATACTCAATATCTGCAAAAAAAGGAGATGTTTTGATTTTTCGTTATCTAGGATATAAAGTGGTTGAAAAGGTAATAGGTAATTCTAATCTTGTGAACGTTCTTTTAGAACAAAAGATTGATTCGTTAGACGAGGTTATTGTAATTGCCTACGGTACAACTACTAAAGAAGCTTTTACAGGTTCAGCAAGTGTCATTACCACGGCAGATTTAGCGTTAAGAAATGTTACTTCTCCTATTGCGGCAATTGAAGGAAAGGCAACAGGAGTGCAGTTTACGTCCGCTTCGGGTCAACCAGGTTCATCTCCAGGAATTATAATTAGAGGTGTGGGTACGTTAAATGGTTCATCTGATCCCTTGTACATTGTTGATGGAATGCAATATGAGGGCGCACTAAATACAATAAATCAAAATGATATCGCTTCTTTAACAATTTTAAAAGGAGGTGCTTCTACTTCACTATATGGTGCGCGTGCAGCAAATGGTGTAGTGCTTATTACAACTAAGTCTGGAGTAAAAGGGAAAACAAGAGTAAATATCTCCAGTCAATTTGGTATGGTTACTAGAGGGGTTTCAGCATATGATTATGTAAACCCAGGGGAGTACTATGAATTAATGTGGGAAGGTTATAAGAACTCTTTATCTGGCTCAGATACGGCAGCGCAAGCTTCGGCAGGAATATACAGTCGTTTAGGATACAATCCGTTCAATGTACCAAATGATCAAATTGTAGGCACAGATGGTCAATTGAATCCGAATGCTAAAGTTATTTATAAAAGCCTAGACTGGTATGATGCTTTGGATCAAGTTGGTGCAAGATCGAATCATTCGGTGAGTATTGCTTCTGGAGGAGATAATCATAAAGTATTTTTTTCAACCTCTTATTTAGAAGAGGAAGGATATGTAATAACCTCTAAATTTGACCGTCTTACAACTCGTATAAATGCTGATTTTGATGTGAATAAATGGTTGTCTCTGGGAGGAAGTGCAAACATCTCTATTTCAGAATCTAAAGGACCACCGTCAAGAGGAGGAAGTATTGCCAATCCTTTTGGATTTGCGAAGAATATGGGTTCTATATATCCTGTTTACATGAACGATTTGGAAGGTAACTTAATTCTAGACGCTTCTGGAAACCCTATTTATGATGTAGGTGAAGGGGATTTTTCCTTAAACCAAGGTTCAAGACCTAACAACCCAGGACGTCATGCAATAGCGGAAGCTATTTTAAATGATGAATTGAATAGAGATAATACGTACGGTTTTAGATATTACGCAGCTTTTGAAATTATGGAAGGTTTGAATCTTAGATTGAACTATGGTAGAGATATTAATGAAGGAATTAATAAAAGCTATGAAAACCCGATTGTAGGAGACGGACAGCCAACCGCAAGATACGGAGAAACAAGGTTTAGAAGAGACGTACAAAATATTTCTCAAGTTTTAACGTATTCAAAGTCTTTCAATGATGTTCATAATTTTGATCTTACCCTAGGACATGAAAGCTATGACAGAGCTTTTTCGAGCAATAACGGTTTGTCAACAACAGAAACAGCGTCAGGTATTTACGAATTCGATAATTTTGCAATTCCAGTAAGAGTAGGTGGTTCCAGTACTAAAAAAACAGTAGAAGGGTATTTTGGAAGGTTAAATTATAATTTTGATAATAAATATTATATCAGTGGTTCTGCAAGAAGGGATGCTTCATCTGTTTTTAGTACAGACGCAAGGTGGGGTACTTTTTATTCAGTAGGTGCTTCTTGGAGGTTAGATCAAGAAGATTTCATAAAGAATGTTCCTTTCGTAAATCGTCTTAAATTAAGAGCTTCTTACGGTCAAGTTGGGAATGATAACTTAGGCAACTTCTTTATTTCTCAGCCAGTATATACAATAACTTCGAATGCAGGAGCGCCAGCATTAGCCTTGTCTAATCTTGGAAATAATGAATTAACTTGGGAAACTGTAGGAAGTTATGATGTCGCTTTAGAGTTTTCTTTATTTAATAATTTCTTAGAAGGTTCTGTAGAATACTACAAAAAAAATTCAACGGATTTACTCTATAATTTGCCTATTCCGTTAAGTAACGGAATTAATACAGCACCATTTAATACAGGGGATATTTTTAACTCTGGAGTGGAGCTTGGTTTAACAGGTCACTTAATTAATAATAAGGATTTTAAATGGGACTTGACTTTGCAGGGATCTACTTTTAAAAATGAAATTACAGATTTACCAGATCCTTTTGTTAGCGGTTCAAAAAGATGGGAAGAAGGAAGATCTAGATATGACTTCTTTATTTTTCAGTCTGCCGGTGTAGACCCAGCGAACGGTGATGCTTTATATTTCAAATATAAAGATAATGAAGATGGTAAAAGAGTGCCCGTTTTAGATGCAGAAGGAGTTCATGAAACAACGAACGACTGGCAGGATGCGGAGAGAGCTTATGCGGATGCAAGTACAATTCCTGATATTTTAGGTTCTGTTTCTAATAATTTTAGTTATAAAGGCTTTACGCTAGATTTATTGTTTACCTACGGTATTGGAGGTGACTTTTTAGATAATGGATATTCTGCAATGATGCACTCAGGATCTTTCGGTGACTCTTATCATCCAAATGCATTAAATGCATGGAAACAACCAGGAGACATCACAGATGTTCCTCGATTAGAGGTTGGAAATACGGAACAAGTGCAAACACAATCTACAAGGTTTTTAACAGATGCTTCTTTTTTAGCTCTTAAAAATGCAAATATTGGGTATACGTTTGACGAAACCGTGTCTGATAAACTTGGCGTAAAGACGCTTAAACTTTATGTTGCAGGAGAAAACTTATTCTTGAAAAGTAAAAGAACAGGTTTAGATCCTCAATATAATTTAGCAGGTACTGGATCTGGGAATGATTATAATCCATCAAGAATTATAACTTTTGGTTTAAATGTGTCTTTTTAATTAATAAAAATAAAATATAACAATCATGTTAAAAAAAATAAGTTTATTGCTCTTTGTGGTTTTGACAATCACGATGACATCCTGTAACGAGGATTTTTTAGAAACGAAACCAACCGATGCGATTGCTGCTGCTGATGCTTTGTCAACTCCAGCGAATATGGCTTTAGTTTTAAATGGTCTTCACAGATTAATGTATGCCCAGACGAGTATCATTCCAGGAGGTAGTAGTAGTAGAGCAGGAATGCAGTATTGGATTCCGATGTTCGATGTATTATCCGGTGATTTAATTCATTCTGCGCCAGCAAATGGATGGATGACCGCTGAATTACAATGGAATACTCATACTTTAGAGACAAGCACTACCGTTGAACAGTTATGGTATCAGAGATATCATTTCATTGCAAGCTGTAATGCTATTATTAATAAAGTTGAGGATGAAGGCTTAACAAAAGATGCAGATATGAATAATATCTTGGGACAAGCACATGCGTATAGAGCTTGGGCATACCATTCATTGGTTTCAACATATGCAAAAGGATACCTTATTGGAAATCCTATTACAGATGCTGGAGTTCCATTATTGTATGAAACAGAAGCGCCTTATACAAGTGCGCCGAGATCTACAGTTCAAGTAATTTATGATCAAGTAAATGCGGATCTTGCGCAGTCAATTGAATATTTTAAAAATGCTTCGTCAAGAGAAGATAAATCACAATTAAATTTGAATGCTGCTTACGGAATTAAAGCAAGAGTAGCGCTGTCTGAAGGGAATTGGGCAGCTGCCGCAGACGCAGCTGTAAAGGCCCGCGCAGGGTATGAGCTTATAAACGAAGCAGCATGGAAATCTGGCTTCAATACAACTGACCTATCTGAAGTTATTTGGGGCGGAAGAGTAATTCCATCTGAAACTACTTTCTTCCGTTCTTATTTCTATTATATTTCTCCTACTTTTCAAGGAAGTCAAAATAGAGGCAATCCAAAATTGATAAGTTCAGAAGTTTACAATTTAATTCCCAATTCAGATTACAGAGCTGATTTGTTTTTATCTTTGGCACCGAACACAAATGGATCGGCATCTAATGGTAAAGGTGGTAGTTATTTAACCGATCCTAATTACGATGATGAGGCATCTTTCGATGCTGCTAAAGCAGCAATAATAAGTGAATGGGGCGTAACGAGCAGACATAATACACACCCGTTTATGCATGTAAAGTTTAGAAATAAAAATCCAGGAACAATCGATCCTGATGATGTTATTTATATGAGAGCCTCGGAAATGTATTTAATAGAAGCGGAAGCTGAAGCAATGATGGAGGATATAGCAGGTGCACAAAATGCATTAAAACCGTTAGGAGAGGAAAGAGATAATGCATATGACGTTACCATTTATAATACCAAAGAATTACTAATGGGGCATATTAAATTTCAAAGACGTCTCGAGTTATATGGAGAAGGTTTTAGTTGGCACGACCACATTCGTTGGGATGAAGGTATTGACTTAACAAATTCTGGGGCTTCTTTAGAGCTGTATCAAGACGGATTTATACAAGCGAAACCATCTATTAATAATGATTGGATTTGGAAAATTCCTCAAGCGGAAATAAATGCAAATCCCAATTTGACTCAAGCAGATCAAAATTAGAAAAAGTCCCTATTGTTCATTAAAAAACCACCTTTTTAAGGTGGTTTTTTAATGAACAATAAATTGGTCTCTTTATATGAATGGTTCCATTTCATGCTGCAATACTCCTGCTGCGAATGCAGCTTTTTCTGCAAAATCTTTATTTTTAGAAGCGTAAATAATTCCTCTCGAAGAATTTATGAGCAAACCAATATTTTCATTCAAACCATATTTACAAACTTCTTGTAAACTTCCGCCTTGTGCGCCAACTCCAGGAACCAATAAAAAGGAATGTGGAACTATTTTTCTGATTTCCTTAAAGTATTCAGCTTTTGTAGCACCTACAACATACATTAATTTGTCAGAGTTTTTCCAGGATTTTGACGTCTCTAAAACATGTTTGTACACCTCTTTTTCATTGATTTTTTTTGTTTGAAAATCAAAAGCACCTGCATTCGAAGTTAAGGCAAGAAGTATGGTGTGTTTATTTTGAAATGCTAAAAAAGGTTCTACAGAATCTTTTCCCATGTATGGGGCAACCGTAATCGCATCAAACTTTAAATCTTCAAAAAATGCTTTGGCATACATGGATGAAGTGTTGCCAATGTCCCCCCTTTTCGCATCAGCAATCGTGAAAATATCAGGATAATTTTTATTGAGATATCGGATGGTTTTTTCTAAAGAGCTCCACCCCTTTAAACCGTAAGCCTCGTAGAAAGCAGTGTTGGGCTTATAAGCAACACACAAATGATGGGTAGCATCTATAATCGACTTGTTAAACTCAAAAATAGGGTCTTCCACAGATAATAAATGTGGCGGAATTTTTTCTAAATCTATATCCAATCCGATACATAAAAAGGATTTTTTCTTTTTTATTTCTGCTACAAGCGTTTGTGTCGTCATAATTTATTTAAAGTTTGACAAAAATACTTAAATTTGACTTTACTTTGAAAGTTTTTGAAGGAAAGAAGAAAGAACCATAAGACAATACCAACAGAATGTTAAGAAAAATAGCTTTGATTTTTATAATTTTCCTGGTAGGTTGCAGTGCAGAGGAGCCGACTCAATTTTCTAAAATCGTCCTAAAATCAAAGGTTTACACTATTGACAACCGTACGGTTTCTTTGAAAGAGCTACTTAAAAAGTATCGCGGAAAGAAAGTACTTATAGACGTTTGGGCTTCTTGGTGTAAAGATTGCGTGAAAGGATTGCCTGCCGTTAAAAACCTTCAAAATAGTTTCCCTAACGTGATTTTTTTGTTTCTATCTGTAGACAAGAGTAAAAATGCTTGGAAAAATGGAATTCAGCGATTTCAAATAAAAGGAGCGCATTACCAGCTTCCTAAGGGAATGAAATCGGGTGCTTTTGTCGATTTTATTGGCTTAAGTTGGATTCCGAGATATTTGGTAATTGATGAACTTGGAAAAATTACACTTTTTAATGCGACAAGTGCCTCAGAGAGTGCTGTTGGAAATGCTTTGAAATAGTGCATATAAATCGTTTTAGTAACTATTTCTATTTCTAAGGATAAAATAGCACTGCATTCCTTAATTTTACGATACATACTATCATTAAAAACAGCTTGAAAGGCTTTAAATTTATAAACATGAGAACAAAGATTGTTGCAGGGAACTGGAAGTTAAATAAAGACAAAGAGGGAAGCAAAAGCTTAATTAAAGAATTAAAAAAAGCGATTCAAGAGAATCCATTACAGGATACGCGTGTAATCGTTGCACCCACATTTGTTAATTTATCAGCGTCCGTAAAAGCTGCGAAAAAATCGAAAATAGAAGTCGTTGCTCAAAACATGCATCAAGCTATAAATGGCGCGTATACAGGCGAGGTTTCTGCAGACATGTTAAAAGCAATTGGGGTAGCAACCGTAATTCTGGGACATTCAGAAAGAAGAACGTATTTTAATGAAACAGATGCGGCACTTGCAGAAAAGATGAATACCGTTCTAGAAAAAGAAATGGAGGCAATCTTTTGTTTTGGAGAGGTATTAGAAGATCGTAAGTCAGGCAATCATTTTGCAGTGGTAGAAAGTCAATTAAAAAATGCTTTATTCCATTTAGAAGGAAAAGATTGGTCAAGTATCATTTTGGCATACGAACCGGTATGGGCAATTGGTACAGGAGAAACGGCAAGTGCAGACCAAGCGCAAGAAATGCATGCGTTTATTAGAAGTATTATTGAGAAGCAATACAGTACAGCAGTGGCAGAGGCTGTATCAATTTTATACGGAGGAAGTGTAAAGCCATCAAATGCGGAGGAGATTTTTTCGAAGCCAGACGTAGACGGTGGTTTAATTGGAGGAGCAGCTTTAAGTGTCGCTGATTTTGTTGGAATTATTAATGCCATTTAAACAGTACATTTAGATTTAATTATAATAAATTTGCATTGGGATTTAAACATCTTGATGCATTTTTTTTGATTTGTTAATTATGGATAATATTTATATAGAGTACAATTTTATACTTTCTCCAAAAGAGCCAACTACTGAAATTTTAATTGCAGAGTTGGGAAGTGTGGGGTTTGAGAGTTTTGTAGAAAACGAAGATGGCGTCACTGCATATATTCAAAAAGATGCATGGAATACTGATATTTTAGATGCTATTTTTGTATTGGATTCTGGAGAGTTTTCTATCAAATATACCCAAAGTGAGGTTGCTCAGACCAACTGGAATTCAGAATGGGAGAAGAATTTTAATCCAATTCAAGTAGATGATCTTGTAAGTATTCGTGCTCCATTTCATGAAAATCCAAATTTAAAATATGACATTGTTATCGAGCCAAAAATGAGTTTTGGAACGGGACATCATGAAACAACACATATGATGGTGCAACATTTGTTGCAATTAGAGCTGGAAGGTAAAAAAGTGTTAGACATGGGGTGCGGAACAGGTATTTTAGCAATTTTTGCGGAAATGAAAGGAGCAAATCCTTTGGATGCCATTGATATTGACAATTGGTGTTACGAGAATGCAATTGAAAACGTGGAGCGCAATGAGTGTAAAAATATTACAGTATACGAAGGAGATGCCGCACTGCTATTAGATAAAAAGTATGATGTGATTATTGCCAATATCAATAGAAATATTTTATTGATGGACATGGAGGTATATGCCAATTGTATGAACGAAAACGGGGTGTTGCTTTTAAGTGGTTTTTATAAAGAAGATATTCCTACAATCGATGCAGTTGTTGCGAAGTATGGTTTGAAACTAGAAACAACGATTGAAAGAAACAATTGGGTTGCCTTAAAATATAATAATTAAAAAATATTTTTTATTTTTATACATGAGCACAAAAGAAAAAATTCAGGAAGAAGTTGATGTTTTAGAAAAAGAGATTTTTCAACACGAGATTGTATTGCACAATGATGATGTAAATACGTTTGATCATGTGATAAATTCTCTTATGGATGTTTGTGAGCATACATTAGAACAGGCGGAACAGTGTGCAATGCTGGTCCATTACAAAGGAAAATGTAGCGTAAAATCCGGAGAGTTTAAAGATTTAGAGCCAAGGTGCTCTAAGTTGTTGCAATTAGGTTTGTCTGCAGAATTGATATAAGCATGGATAATGTATTTAAATATTATGAGTTTTCAGATTTTTTTATGGATACTTCGGGGATGTTTTTCAACAACGAAATAAGTTATTCTTCATTGAATGACACGCATTTTTTAATTTTTGAAAAAAAAGAGGCAACGTATAATCTCTACGTTTCAAAGTATAATAATAATAAAGAGATTGGTGTACATCCTGCGATTATCTTAGAATTGCTAGTAACCGATTATGACAAAGGTAATCCAGCCCACCGAATTGCGATTAAGCAATATTTAGATTAAATTTCTGATGTTTCAAAGTGATTATTGAAATTGCTCGAAGAACCAAACACAATAGATTAGGGCGCTTTGATCTCATAGCGCTGTAAGACTTCCAGTGTAGTATATTTTAAAGATTTTTCGTGTGTGGCTGTCAAAATGATAGGGGGTGCTTTTCCTGCTTTCTCTGCCTGTAGCCATCTAGAGATACACAAGCACCAGCGGTCTCCTGGTTCCAATCCAGGAAATTTCCAATAGGGTACGGGTGTCATCAAGTCATTTCCTTGAGATGCTGAGTACTCTAAAAATTCTCGAGTAACAATCGCACAAACAGTATGTGTACCAGAATCCTGAGAAATTGTTCTACACAGACCATCTCTAAAGTAACCAGTTGCTGGGGCTGTGCAACAAGAAATTAGTGGGTCTCCAAATACATTTAATTCCATAGCTTAAAAATTCTTAAGTGTAAAGTTATGCAAAATAGTTGCAGTTATAACGCTAAAGATGCATGCTTTTAAAAATATCTGTAGGATCCTATGTATTGAAAATTACGGGAGATGTCTATAGGTTAGCCCAAGGCTGGGAATGCTTTTATAATTTCAGATCCTGCGAATAGGGAAGATGAATCTAAAGAAAATTAAAGTGAACAAAGATTCGGCCAATTAGATACGAGATGTAAATTTAATATTGAAGTAGAATGGAGCACCTTTTAAGACATTTTCAAAAGGTGACTATATGTATTGAACCATCAAATATTTTGGCGTTTTAGAGGTGTTTACTTCTGATTTTTTAGAAAATTGAGATCGTAATAAAGAGGAAAGGATTGCGCTGTCATCAGTAAAGTTAATAGCGCGCTTTTTATGGGCTATATTTGGACTGCTGAAGTCGATTTCTATAATTATCTAAGCCATTTTGTAAAGAATATTCATAAAGTCATATCACAACAATCGAGAAAAGGATAAAAATAATTTTGCAGCTAGCAAAAATATTTATTTTATTTTTAGCAGTGCCTTTAGAAATTTCAAATGCATCTAAAAAAAGGGCGCGCATTAAGATTAGAAAAATAATGACTGCTAAAAATTTATTTTAGCAACAGTTCTAAGAGATGATTAAAAAATTAATTGGTGACAATAAGCAGCAAGATCGTAAAAAACTTAAAATGAACAGGCTTTAAGAGTTTCTTTACACAAACATTACTTCGAATATGTCAAGCATTAAATACAGTGGTAAATGTAGCTTTTCAGGGCAAGATATGGATATTAAGAATGCACACGAAAGTTGTGGGAACTGTTTCAAAGTATCATTAAAAATAGTATTTGCAGCATTGTTGCCATTGAAAAATATTCCGATTTCGCTTTGAGATACTAAGTTTTCAATTCGTTTAGAGCTGGGGCTTTTTGTTTTTGAAGTAGTTCTTAGTAAGGTTAAATACCAAAACTTTCAGCCACGATGTTTTTTATTTTTTTGTTGAGTGCTTTTATGGCAGTATAGCTGGTATGTTCTAATATAATGACTACGAGGTCATCATCTAAGTACTTTATAAGTGCCGTGCTAAATCCATTCCATTTTCCGTAATGATAAATACTGTTTTGTACCTTGGTATCAATTCTAAAACCAAATCCATACGGAACCTCTCTTCCGTATACTGTCTTTCCTTTTGAGTACATTAGATCCAATGATTCTTTGGAAAGCAGTTTTCCTGTATTCAACCCAAGAGTCCATTTATACAAATCCTCTGTATTGGTGTACACATTTTTGTCACCCACAATGGCATCGTTCACGGTGCTTGGTATTTTTAAATGTCGCCACCCTCTGTATAAGCGATACCCCGCTAGTTGCCCTTTCTTCAGGGGGTCTTTTTCAAAACTGTACACATATGAATTCTTCATTTGTAGTGGTTCAAAAATATTTGTTTCTAAAAAAGAACTAAAAGAGCTGCCAGAGACTTTTTCTACAATTGAAGCCAATACAAAATAGCCCGTATTGGAATAATCAAAATTACGGCCTGACTTAAAAAATCGCTGCACATTACTTTTTGCTAGCAGTGCGATCATTTCTGTATTTGTAGGTGCTTTTTTTTGATGCCATTTGTGCTCAGCAATCCAAAAGTATTTGGGCAAGCCAGCGGTGTGGTTTAATAGATTTTGAATCGTTACTCCTTCATAAGGGAAGTTTGGAAAATAGGTATTTACGGTGTCTGTAAGTTTAATTAGGTTTCTTTCTTTTAGCAGCATGATTGCCGCTGCTGTAAATTGCTTACTAACAGAGGCTAATTGAAAGGTAGATTCTTTTTTTAACAGTGTCTTCTTTTTAAAGTCTGCGGTTCCTACCTGACTTTGGTAGACAATCTTATCATTTTTTGCAACGAGTATAGCTCCATTAAAATCGTGTCTTTTATGAATGCGCTTCAACAAGGAATCTAATTTAAAATGTACTCTTTGTGTCTCTTTTTCTGGATACCGTGCGAGAATTTCTAGAGGTGCTATTTTAGGATCTTCCTTTAGAGGAATTTTAACATGCACTTCCGTATTCTTAGAGTGCGATGTGTTTGAAATAAATAACAATACAGCTAAAAAAAGGAAGCATATTGAGAATAGAATTTTACTTTTTTTAGGTAAATGCAATGTGCTAATTTTAACTTGCAAGTTAACAATCATTTTGAAACAACCAATGAACTTTTTTTAAATGCTGTTACATGATTAAAAATCGCAGATTTTGATCCTTTTTTTTCTTTTTGGTGAAATATCTCTTAAAAGTAGTGGTACAAAAAAACGCAACCCCTTATTTACTAAGTAGTTGCGTTTTTTGAATGTGACCCAGACAAGATTCGAACTTGTAACCTTCTGATTCGTAGTCAGATGCGCTATCCAGTTGCGCCACAGGGCCGATTTTTAAGAGTGCAAATATAGCAGAGTTTTCCCAATATAGAAAGGGGATTGCATTTTTTTATGAATTAATTTCTAATTTATAGGCAGCAATGATCGGTTCGGCTTTTTCTACGTCTTTTTTGAAGATAAATAGTTCCACAGAATTTACGGGCACACCAAAACCACCGAGTCTTGCGGACTCTACTCGATCAGATATTCTAGCATCAATTCCCGCTTCACTTAGCAGGCTATATAATCTATTTACTAAAATGGCATTGTCTGTAAAAACTTTGGTGTAGGTTTCATTCATGTTTTTTCTTTTTTTAGTCTAATGAGTTTTGAGTAACAAATGCTCTCCATCCTATAAGCGCAAGTTGTGCTTTTGATGCTTTTGAAATATCAAGTCCTTTTTTTGTAAAAGAAGGCAGCACAGTTTTGTTCACTTTGGCAATCAGTTTGAAAAATCGCAGTTTCATTGGTTTCATTTCTGACTCAAATTTAATGAAAATAAATGAAGGAGTGAGCTATGTTTTTCGTGAAAAACACAAACAGTAGAGGAACCGTCTTATTCGTTTGCAAGGATGATTAGTTGATAGGCAATAACGAAGCGCTTAAAGTTTTGGTTTATAGTGTTTAAATTTTATTTTAAAAGTGGAATTGTTTAAGGCCTATCTAAGAATACGAACCGATGCGAATATTTTTTCCTTTCGGCACAAAGGCATAAAATGTATCTTTGTCGAAAACAAGGAATATGAGCATTTTTTATGTAATTGTAGGGCTACTACTTTTAGTCTTAGGGGGTGAGTTTTTGGTAAGAGCATCCATTAGCTTGTCCCTGAAACTGCAAATATCCAAAATGGTCATTGGAATGACCGTGGTGTCTTTTGCAACCTCATTACCAGAATTATTAGTGAGTTTGCAAGCTGCACTAGATGGCTCTCCTGCGATCGCATTAAACAATGTAATTGGCTCAAACATCGCGAACATTGCGCTTGTTTTAGGCATTACAGCGATGATCGGTCCAATAGCAGTAGACAAAGGTTTTTACAAGCTAAATTGGCCTGGGATGATGTTTTTCTCAGTACTGTTGTATTATTTTTTAAGCAACGATTCCGTTTTGAGCCAACTGGAAGGAGTGCTCTTGTTGTTAGGGTTGGTTCTTTTTCTTTTTATATTGATTCGGGATGCTAGAAAAGAGCTGGTATCTTCAGAGGTGGTGGATGGAGCGCTTGCAGAGGCTGGCTTCGCTAAAATAGGGCTTTGGTTCTGTATTGGGGGACTTGCGCTTTATTTTGGCTCTGATTTTTTAGTGGATGGTGCAAAAGAGATCGCTACAAAGAGTGGTGTGAGCGAGGGAGTAATTTCGATTACAATGATCGCTATTGGCACGAGTGTACCGGAACTAGCTGCATCTGTAATTGCAGCGCTAAAAGGTGAGAAGGCAATTTCTTTGGGGAACTTGATTGGATCCAATATCTTTAACATTGCCTCCGTTTTAGGGCTTACGGCACTGATTAAAGAGATTCCTGTAACAGAAGCTCAGATTTTATCACGAGATATTTTTTGGATGTTAGGTTTCTCACTAGTATTATTACCCTTAGTTTTTTTTCCTAGAAAGTTGATGATCGGAAGGTTTAAAGGCGCTTTTTTATTCTTAGGCTACGCTTTTTTTATCTATTTAGTTTTTCAAACGACTGCATAATAAAAGCGCTTACCAAAAAAGGTAAGCGCTTTTGTATTTAAATATCGCCCTTATTTAACCGGCTTTACTGTTTTAATAATTCTTGAAGCAATTTTGTAAGGATCTCCATTTGAAGATGGACGACGGTCTTCTAGCCAACCTTTATATCCTTTTTCTACAACGATAATTGGAATGCGAATGGATGCTCCTCTGTCTGAAACTCCCCATGAAAAATCGTGGATAGATGCAGTTTCGTGATCACCAGTTAAACGTTGATCGTTGTGTTCTCCATACACCGCAATGTGCTCTTTTACCACTGGGCGGAAAGCTTCACATATCTCAATATATTTCTCTTTTGAACCACAGGTTCTTAGAATGCTATTAGAAAAGTTTGCGTGCATTCCAGATCCATTCCAATCCATATCTTTTCCTAAAGGTTTTGGATGGTACTCAATATACATTCCTTTGCCTTCTGTTAAACGATCTAATAAGTATCGAGACACCCAAATTTCGTCTCCTGCTTTTTTAGCTCCTTTTGCAAATAATTGATATTCCCATTGTCCAGAGGCAACTTCTTGATTGATTCCTTCAAAATTCAATCCAGCATCAATACACAAATCAGCATGCTCTTCAACAAAAGAACGTCCGTGGGTGTTTTTACCACCAACAGAACAATAATACATGCCTTGTGGAGCGGGGTAACCACCTCTTGGAAATCCTAACGGCAAGTCAGTTTCAGTGTTCATAATGAAATACTCCTGCTCAAATCCAAACCAAAAATCTTCGTCATCATCTTCAATTGTAGCGCGTGCATTAGAAATATGTGGAGTGCCATCAGCATTCATTACTTCATTCATTACTAAATAACCATTGATTCTTTTAGGATCTGGATAAATAGCAACAGGCTTTAAAATACAGTCAGATGCTCCTCCTGAAGCTTGTTTTGTAGAAGAACCATCAAAAGACCAAAGGCTCAACTCTTCTATGGTCCCTTGAAAGTTTTCGTGCTCTTCAACCTTGGTTTTACTTCTTAAGTTTTGAGTTGGTGTGTAACCATCTAACCAAATATATTCTAATTTAATTCTTGCCATAATAAATAATTGAGTGCATATTGTTAATTCCACAAAAATGAAATATTTTCCGTACATATCAAAAAATATAGGGGTAAAATGTTTAAATTTGTATAAAAATAATTTTATCCCTAATATAAGTAGGGGTGGTTTATTTATAAGTATAAAAATATCTTAAAAAAATAGTAATATGTCAATTATCAGATTCAATGCTTTAAAAGAAACATTGCATAGAAAGCCTGTACAGGTGAATCAGAGTGAAAAAAGATCGACACTTTTTGGGCAAAATGTATTTAATAAATATGCCATGCAACAATACTTGACGCGAGCCGCTTATGAAAGTGTTATGAATGCAATTGAGCATGGTACGCGCATCGATCGTAAAATTGCAGATCAGGTTGCGGTTAGCATGAAAGATTGGGCAATGTCTAAAGGAGCAACACATTACACGCATTGGTTTCAGCCTCTGACAGGAGCTACAGCAGAAAAGCACGATGCTTTTTTCGAGTCCATAAATGGCAGCTTGGCAATGGAGAAATTTGACGGAGAACAACTGGTACAGCAAGAACCAGATGCCTCAAGTTTTCCTAGTGGAGGAATCAGAAATACTTTTGAGGCACGTGGATTTACTGCTTGGGATCCAACATCACCCGCATTTATTTATGAAAGAACACTTTGCATTCCAACAATATTTGTAGCATATACCGGAGAAGCTCTAGATAATAAAACGCCCTTATTAAAGTCTTTGCAAGCAATAGACACCCATGCAACTGCTGTTTGTCGCTATTTCGATAAAAATATTAATAAAGTAAATGCAACCCTTGGTTGGGAACAAGAGTTTTTTTTAATCGATACGGCCTTGGCAGTCTCTCGGCCAGACATTCAATTGACAGGCAGAACTTTAATAGGACATTCATCCGCAAAAGGACAACAATTAGACGATCATTATTTTGGAATAATTCCCGCACGGGCTATGAGTTTTATGCAAGACTTAGAAGAGGAGTGTATGCTTTTAGGAATTCCTGTAAAAACGAGGCACAACGAAGTAGCACCAAATCAATTTGAAGTGGCACCTATTTTCGAAGAAGTAAATCTGGCAGTAGATCACAATTGTCTGCTCATGGATGTAATGCAGAAGGTAGCAGACAGGCACCAATTTAAAGTCTTATTTCACGAAAAACCATTTGCAGGTATCAATGGCTCTGCAAAACACAACAATTGGTCTTTGGCGCTAGAAAATGGCACTAACCTATTGAGTCCAGGGAAAACACCCATGAAGAATTTGCAATTTTTAACATTTTTTGTAAACACGATAAAGGCAGTGTTTGAAAATGAAGAACTTTTAAGAGCATCGGTAGTATCGGCGAGTAATGACCACCGGTTGGGAGCAAATGAAGCGCCTCCAGCAATCATATCTGTTTTTATTGGTGCACAGCTTTCTGCAGTTTTAGACGAGTTAGAAAATGTAACTAAAGGAAAATTATCTCCAAAAGAAAAAACAGATCTAAAACTAAATATTATTGGAAAAATACCAGAGATATTATTAGACAATACAGACATTAACAGAACCTCTCCTTTTGCATTTACTGGAAATAAATTTGAGTTTAGAGCGGTGGGTTCTTCTGCAAATTGTGCGGGTCCAATGACCGTTTTAAATACCATTATTGCAAAGCAATTGAAAGAATTTAAGCAGGATGTAGATCAATTGATAGAGTCAAAGAATCTAAAAAAAGACGAAGCTATTTTTAATGTGTTGAGAGAATATATTAAAGCATCTAAGAAGATTCGATTCGATGGTGATGGATATGGGCAAGCTTGGGAAAAAGAAGCTAAAAAGCGAGGATTGAGTAATAATGGGACAACGCCCGCCGCATTGAAAGTAATGATTTCTAAAAATGTCATTGATTTGTATGAGGAGATGAACGTGATGAGCAAGATAGAAATTGAAGCACGCTACGAAATTAAGTTAGCAGAATATACCAAGCGTCTGCAAATTGAAAGTAGAGTACTAGGAGATATTTCTAGAAATCATGTGGTACCAACAGCAATTATTTATCAGAATACCTTGTTGGAAAATACAAAGAACTTGAAAGAAATATTTGGTGGGGAGTATAAAAATATTGCCAAAGAACAAATAGAATTGATCATGACAATTTCGAAACACATAACAGAAATTAATGCCAAGGTCATTCAAATGGAAGCTGCACGCTCAGAAGCAAATAAGCAGATTGGCTTAAAATCTGCAGAACAATATTGCGGCAGCGTGAAACCGTTTTTTGAGCAAATTAGATACCATTGCGACAAATTAGAAACGATGGTAGATGACAATTTGTGGCCGCTCACAAAATACAGAGAATTATTGTTCACAAAGTAATCATAAAAACATTCTGTTTTTGGATAGAATTTTTTATCTAAAAGACTAAATTCGCACCATACAACGCAACCATATGAGTCAAGAAGTTTCTAAAAGATACGCACAAAGAGGTGTTTCTGCATCCAAAGAAGATGTGCACAATGCTATTAAGAATATAGACAAAGGTTTGTTTCCAAAGGCATTTTGTAAAATTGTTCCAGATTATTTAACAAATGATGCGGATTATTGCTTGATAATGCACGCGGATGGTGCGGGAACAAAGTCTTCTTTAGCGTATATGTATTGGAAAGAAACGGGTGATATTTCGGTATGGAAAGGCATTGCACAAGATGCGTTAATTATGAATATTGACGATTTATTATGTGTGGGAGCTACGGATAATATCATGTTGTCTTCAACAATAGGTCGAAATAAGAGCAAGATACCAGGGGAAGTTTTATCAGCAATTATAAATGGAACAGAGGAATTAATTGAGGATTTAAAAGGTTTTGGAGTAACCATCCATTCAACAGGAGGTGAAACGGCAGATGTAGGTGATTTGGTGCGCACTATTATTGTAGATTCTACCGTAACCGCCCGCATGAAAAGAACAGACGTTATTGACAACGCAAATATAAAAGCGGGAGATGTAATTGTTGGATTGGAATCTTTTGGACAGGCAAGTTATGAAACCGAGTACAATGGCGGTATGGGATCGAACGGATTAACGTCTGCAAGACATGATGTTTTTCACAAGTACTTGGCAGAAAAATATCCAGAAAGCTTCGATGCTGCGGTGCCAGAAGACTTGGTGTATTCTGGAAATATAAAACTGACGGATACAGTTCAAAATGTGCCAATTGATGCGGGTAAATTAGTACTGTCTCCAACGAGAACATATGCCCCTATTATTAAGGAAATTTTATCAAAGTTCAATTCAGATACAGTGCATGGAATGATTCATTGCTCTGGCGGTGCGCAAACAAAAATATTACACTTTATAGAGAATCTCCATATTGTGAAAGACAATATGTTTCCAATTCCTCCTTTATTTAAATTGATACAAGAGCAATCAAATACAGATTGGAAAGAGATGTATCAAGTTTTTAATTGTGGGCATCGCATGGAAATATACGTTTCTCCAGAAATTGCAGATGACATTATTGCAATCTCAGCGTCTTTTAATGTAGCCGCTAAAATTGTAGGAAGGGTAGAAGCGCTCGATGGCAATGGGCAACAGGAAAAGAGATTGACAATTAAGAGTGCGTTTGGGGTTTTTGAGTATTAAGCTGCGAATACGAGCATCTTACTTGCTATACAAATATGCGTTACTTCAAAAATAGATTTACAAGCTCTTGTCTTTTTTTATTTCAGACAAAATAAGATGGGTCATGGTATCTCCATAATTGATCAAGGCGTCTATAAACTGTTGTAAATGAAGTTGATCTCTTAAAACAGCGCGAATATGTATATTTTGCGAGCCCGTAATGCGATACGCTTCTTTTATTTCTGAAAACTGATTGACATCGTTGATAAATAACTTAATTTTTCCACTAAACAACTTTAGGATAATAATAACTTCTAATCCAAAACCGAGTTTCGAGTAATCTACGTGCAAGGAATAGGCTTTGATAATTTCAGCGTCTTCTAATTTTTGAATGCGTTCTCTTACCGAAGACGGAGAAAGGTGTATTTTTCTTCCAATATCCGCAAAAGAAGCTCTAGAATTTCTTTTCAATTCATTGATTATTTTGATGTCGATATCACTTACCATTCAATTCATTGATTTAAATCCAAAAATACATTTTTTCCCGGCAATAAATTCATTTATAGCATGGAATCAATTTTACAAATTGAAAATCTATGGATATTTTTGACTCGGAATTTCACAAAAATAGAAGGAAGAATGAGTTTAGCGATTTTGTTGGTTATCGGATTGGGTATTTTTTTAGGTTTTTTTATCCAAACATTGATCGGTTTTGCAGGAGCTTTAATTGCCCTGCCTATTTTACTTCTCGTTCTTGGCCTAAAAGATGCAATTGCGTACATTTCGATATTCTATTTTTTTTCGAGTGTTTATTTAATCGCGCAAGAATGGAGACACATAGATAGAAAGATTATTCTTAAATTAACAGGTGCCACAATTATTGGAGTGGGTCTTGGTATTTGGGTTTTAGCATATGGAAAGCCATTGTTTTTAAAGAAGGCTTTAGGTGTCTTCATTTTATTATACGTAAGCTATACGATGTATGCAAAAGATAAAGTCTTTAAACAGCCAAAACTTACCTTTATATTTGGACTTGCAGGTGGTTTTTTCTCAGGATTATTTTCAACAGGTGGCCCATTATATGTGATTATTGTCAAGAATTCATCTCTTACCATGAAAAGTTTTAGGGCAACGATGTTTGGTGTTCTTGGTTTGATAACGGCGATTCGAATTCCCACGCTATATTCTGCAGGTATTTTGAATATAGAACAAGTGAAGTATGCAATGTATATCATGCCATTTTTTGTATTGGCAGTCTATTTGGGAAAAAAGGCATATGCAAAAATAAATGAGCTGGTTTTGAAAAATATAGTGCTGGCCTTACTCTCTATATCAGGGATTATGTTGGTCTTTAATTAGTGGAACTGCTTCAAAAATAGTAGGAGTGTTTGTAAAAGGCAGTTCAGAGCTATTTCTTTCGTAATGCGGCATATTTTTTAAAAATTTTGATATGTACCATTCTTATGCGATGTATAAACGGAGCAGTAGTATTTTGCGCAGCAGAGGTAGCGGCGTAAAAGGGCTTTTGTTCTTTTTAAGAAAAGAAATTTTTTGTTTTCGTTTGAAAGATGATACCGATAAAAAATAGAGAAAATAAAACAGTCTTTAGAGTTTCCCAATAGAACTTCCTTAAATATACTCAAAATGAAACATTTAATTTTCCGATAAAAAGTGTAATTTCGCAATCCAAGAAAAGAGTTTCAAATGTTAGATAAAATAAGAATTGTAAAGCAGCGTTACGATGAGGTCTCGGATTTAATTATTCAGCCAGCAACTATCATGGATCAGAAGCGGTATGCGCAATTGATGAAAGAATATAAGGATTTAGGAAATGTTGTTGAAAAAGGAGACGAATATCAAGCACTGATAGACAATATTGAGGAGGCAAAAGAAATTTTGGCAGAGGGATCGGATGCAGAAATGAATGAGATGGCGAAGTCAGAGATTGACGAGGCCAATTCAAGAATTCCAAAGCTAGAGGAAGAAATACGATTTTTGCTAATCCCAACAGACCCCGAAGATTCTAAAAATGCAGTGGTAGAATTGCGAGCAGGAACCGGAGGAGATGAAGCAAGTATTTTTGCTGGAGATTTGTTTAGAATGTATTCTAAATATTGCGAAAGCAAAGGTTGGAAAGTGGCTACCGTAGATTATTCCGAGGGTACAAACGGGGGGTTTAAAGAAATCCAGTTTGAAGTAAATGGTGCAGATGTATATGGAACTTTAAAATTTGAAGCAGGGGTGCACCGGGTTCAAAGGGTCCCACAAACAGAAACACAAGGACGTGTGCATACTTCTGCAGCAACCTGTATGGTTTTTCCTGAAGCGGAAGAGTTCGACGTAGAGATAAATCCAAAAGATGTAAGAATTGATTTTTTCTGTTCGTCAGGTCCTGGAGGGCAATCCGTAAATACAACATATTCTGCAGTGCGTTTAACACACGTTCCAACAGGATTGGTGGCACAGTGTCAAGATCAAAAGTCACAACATAAAAATAAAGAGAAAGCTTTTAAAGTATTGCGTTCTCGTTTGTATGATATGGAGTTGGCAAAGAAAAATGCTGAGGATGCCTTAAAACGGGGCTCTATGGTTTCTTCGGGAGATCGAAGTGCGAAGATTAGAACTTACAACTATGCGCAAGGACGGGTTACGGACCATAGAATTGGGTTGTCATTATATGATTTGCCAAATATTATGAATGGGGATATTCAAAGAGTTATTGACGAATTGATGTTGGCGGAAAATACAGAAAAGTTAAAGAGTTTGAATGACGATTTATAGTGTACTTTTTGTTTGCGAATACAGAGCCTCAAGAATATTCTTGAGGTTTTTTTGTGTCTGGTCACAACAAGTTTATAAAATTAGAATGGCAGCATCGCTTTATGCCCAAATAGAAAATTTAGAAATGAGCTGCGGTTTGATGGCATTGCAGCGATGTGGTTTTTGTAAATAAGTAAAAGCGATTCAAGTTTTGGGGAAAACTATAAATCGCTTTTTTTGTCAAACAAATGAGTTATTATAAACTTTATAATAAAGGGGAAATAAATTCATCAACAGTACAAATATAAGAAGCTGATTGAAACCTCACAATCCCAGAAAATGGTATAATTTCAAAGACCCTGAATATGGGGTTTTTATATTTGTACTTCTTATTTTCCGAACAAATGCAATTCTGAAAATTCTTTTTTAATACTGATTGTTTGGCTTCCAGAGATGTTTAAATCTTCTAATTTAATAGCAACATTATCTATTTGAATTGCAGTAATCGTGAAGGGTAAATTGTGAAACACCATTTTATATTTACTGTAGTCGGCGTTAAATTCTCCACGTTTGTGCTGTTGGATAATTAATTCTTCTTTTTTCCCAGTTACTTGAAAGGTACGCAGGCTAAATCTACCTTTTTTATAGTCATATCCATCGTGTGCATCGTCATATAATATCGAAGCTTCTTTTCCTTCTTTATAATATACCTCTAAGGTTATTTCATCAAATTTCTTTTCCCCGACGTACTGTTGTACCGGATATTTTGGGATGATAGCACCTTCTTTTATGAAAATAGGCATGCTGTCTATATTGGCATCCACCCAGTACTCTTTTCCACCTTCTAGCAATTCGTTTGTCCAGAAATTATACCATTTTCCCCTTGGAATATACATTCTTCTTCCTTTGGCATTTGGTTCTAATATAGGACAAATTAAAATTTGTTCTCCGTAGACAAATTCATCACTTCGGTAGTGGGTTGCGGTATCTTCTTGGTCATACAAAACAAGGGACTTTAAGATTGGAGTTCCGTCGTTTACATAGCGCCAAAAGGCAGTATACAAATAAGGTAGCAATTGGTAGCGTAATTCAACAAATTTTCTAACAATATCTGTAACTTCATCTCCAAAAACCCAAGGCTCTTGATTTCCATGATCTCCTGAAGAATGAACTCTACAAAAAGCATGGAAGACACCTAGCTGAATCCATCGGGCAAACAACTCTCCTTGTGGTTGGCCCGCAAAACCACCAATATCACTTCCAGCAAATGAAAACCCAGACATCGCCATACGCTGCGCTTGGTTGTTTGCAATGGCTAGGTGTTCCCAGGTAGCCACATTGTCTCCCATCCAAGTAGAGGTATACCGCTGTGCACCAGAATAGGCGGATCTTGTAATTACAAAGGGTCTTTTAGGATAGGCATATTTCTTTAAACCATGGTAGGTTGCTCGTGCCATTTGTGTTCCATAGATATTGTGTGCTTTTCGATGGGAACAAGGATTTCCATCGTAATCATGACGTACATCATCTGGGAATGATTTGTTGGGAACATCCATTACTGCTGGCTCATTCATATCGTTCCAAACGCCTTTTACACCAATATCTTCGATCAATTCTTTAAATAAACCAGACCACCATTCTCGAACTTCTGGCTTGGTATAGTCAGGAAAATAGCATTCTCCTGGCCATACTTTACCTTTCATATAAGGACCGTCTGCACGTTTGCAAAAATAATCTTTATCCAATGCTTCTTTAAAGACATCGTATTCTAAATCAATTTTTATTCCTGGATCTATGATTACAACCGTTTTAAAACCGTCATCTTCTAGTTCTTTTACCATTCTTTTAGGGTCTGGAAAATGTTTTTTATCCCAAGTAAAACAACGGAACCCTTCCATGTAGTCAATATCTAAATAGATGGCATCACAGGGTATTTTTAAATCTCTAAACGTTTTTGTAACTTCTTTCACATTGCTTTCTGGATAATAACTCCATTTGCATTGGTGGAAACCTAATGCCCATAATGGCGGCAAAGTATGAGGCTTTCCAGTTAAGTCTGTGTAGTTTTTAACAACATCTTCCATCGCAGGCCCGTACATGAAATAATAATTCATTTCCCCTCCTTGCGCCCAAAAGCTAGTCACATTTCGTCTTTCTTGTGCAAAGTCAAAGTGGGATTTAAAGGTGTTATCGAAAAAGATACCGTAGGCTTTGTTTTCTTGAATTGCCGTATAAAAGGGAATTGCTTTGTATATAGGGTCTGTATCTTTGCCAAAAGCATACGAATCTGTAGCCCAGTTTTCAAAACGCTTTCCCTTTAAGTTTACCTCAACAGGTTTGTCTCCAAGGCCATAAAAACTTTCTGCTTTTTGACACGCTTTACTCATCTTTACAATATCACCACCGAACTCGTAGCTTTCTTCCCAATGAAAGCCAATTTCATCTTCATTAATTAGTTTTAAATCTAGGGCGTCAAATAGGCTTACTTGTAAACTTAGTTTTTCCACTTTGCAAATTAATTTGGAAGTAGTAAGGATATAATGAGTCGCATTTTCAGTGACATCTAAAAAACTATATCCTCGGCTGGCATGGATGGTAACACCATACGAAAAATCATTTTCAAATTTTCCAGTAGTGCTGTATCTGAAGCGGATTACACTGTCTCGAACTACGGTAACCTGAAGTACAACTCCATTTTTTGTAAAAAAATGTAAGGTGTCGACTTCTTTCTTGTAATTTATTATTTCAGAAGGAAATAAATTCCCTTTTTGTTCTAATTCTGTACTAACAATCATAGTATTGGATGTTTATTGTCGAGCACAAAAATCGTGAAAGTTTGGGTAATAAGAACCGCTAATATTTCTTTTTAACGATAACGTATTCGCCCTTTAAGACCTAAATTATTTCTTATTTATTTAAAAATAAGAGAAATATAAATTCTTTTCAAGATTTTATTGCGATTTTTTAAAGTCTTAGAAAGGCATACTTTTATTGTGAATATTTAAATAAGTACTCCCTTTTTTTATCAAATAAACAATGAGATGAAAAAGTGGGTTTTACATGATTATTTCGTGTATTTCAGCGCCAACATTGCCAAAGGAGGTAACGTCAAGACTAAAGAATGTGCTCTGTGATTCCATGCTTTGTTTTCAGAGGTTAGTTCAGTGTTTTTGAAGTTGTCGCTGCCGTTATACTCTTCACCATCACTATTGAAAATTACCTTTAAATCTCCAGGGGCGGGCAATCCAATTCTATAATTTTCTCGAGGTACAGCAGTGAAGTTTAAAAGAATGACAAGCGTTTCTTTTTGGTCATTTCCTTTTCGAAGAAATGTCATTACTGAATTTTGATGATCTCCGTGGTCAATCCATTCAAAACCTGCTGCAGAAAATTGTTGCGCGTGCAGTGCAGGTTCTATTGTATAGAGTTTATTTAAATGCTTTACCAATGTTTGTACTCCTTTGTGCACTTTGTGGTCTAATAAATGCCAATCTAAACTGCCATTAAAATTCCATTCGCTAGTTTGCCCAAATTCGGCGCCTTGAAAAAGCAACTTGCTCCCAGGGTGCATGTACATAAAGCAGTACAACAAGCGTAAATTTGCAAATTTTTGCCACGCATCACCAGGCATTTTTTCTACGATTGCCTTTTTTCCGTACACCACTTCATCGTGAGATAATGGGAGCATAAAGTTTTCTGTAAATGCATAATTTAAACTAAAAGTAAGTTCGTCTTGATGGTGTTTTCTGTAAACGGTCTCTTTCGCAAAGTAGTCTAATGAGTCGTGCATCCATCCCATCATCCACTTCATTCCAAAACCCAATCCACCAGAAAAAACAGGACTGGAAACCTGTGGAAATGAAGTGGACTCCTCTGCGATCGTTTGGACATCAGGGAAGTTCTTATAAACGGCGGTATTCATTTCTTTGATAAATGAGATGGCCTCTAAATTTTCTCTTCCACCAAATTCATTGGGCTCCCATTCACCTTCTTTTCTAGAGTAGTCTAGGAAAAGCATTGAGGCAACGGCGTCTACGCGCAAACCATCTGCGTGATATTGGTCTAGCCAAAAGAGTGCATTGCTAATTAAAAATGATTTTACTTCATTTCTTCCATAGTTAAAAATAAGGCTTTTCCAATCTTGGTGATATCCTTTTCTAGGATCTGGATGTTCATACAAACAAGAACCATCAAAATTGCCCAATCCATGCGCATCGGAAGGAAAGTGTGAGGGAACCCAATCTAGCAGCACACCGATTCCTTTCTCATGAAATTTATCCACTAAAAACTTAAATTCGTCAGGATATCCAAAGCGAGAAGTGGGAGCGAAGTACCCCGTTAATTGATAGCCCCAACTAGGATCATAAGGAAATTCCATAATGGGCATCAACTCTACATGTGTAAAATTCATGTCAGATACGTAGTCTACAAGTTCATCGGCCAATTCTATATAACTGAGAAATCTATTTTCGGCCACATTTTTTCTCCAAGATCCTAAATGTACTTCATATACAGAATACGGGGCGTCTAAAGCATTGTGCTTTTGGCGTTCCTTCATCCATTTTTTGTCCTTCCAAGCATAGGTATCCTCCCAAATAATGGAGGCAGTTTTTGGAGGATGCTCGCACCTGCGGGCATACGGGTCTGCCTTTTCGGTTACAAGGTTATTGTTACTGCTTTTGATTTTGTATTTGTAGGTATTGCCTTTTCCAGCATATGGGATAAAACCTTCCCAAATGCCACTTGCATCCCATCTTACGTTTAAGTGGTGCTCTTGATCATTCCAATGGTTAAAGTCTCCAACGACAGAGACTTCTGCAGCGTTCGGTGCCCAAACGGCAAAATAGGTGCCTTCGATACCTTCTTTTGTTATAATGTGTGCTCCGAATTTTTCGTATAATTTATAGTGTGTACCAGATTTGAAGAGGTTAATATCGAAATCAGTAAATAAACTATGTGCGATAACTTTAGACATGTGCTGTTTTTAAATTATAATTAAAATCGCTTAAATAACGGTTCCTTTCGGAAGGACTGCCCCCTTTTTAATAACTACGATGCCATCCTTTACCAAGTAAGTATTCGTTTCTGTATCTTTCAAGTGGAGGCCTCCATTAATTCTAGTATCGTCTCCAATTCTACAATTTTTATCGATAATACAGTTGTTTATGAAGCATCGGTCTCCAATACCTAATTGGTTTTCGATGCCTATTAGTTTAATGTCTTCTAAAGATTCATACATGTCGTTACCCATCATATAGGTGTTGGTGACAATTGTCTCTTTTCCAATTCTAGAACGAATACCAATCACAGATTTTTCTATTTTTTCTGCACTGATAATGCAGCCCTCTGCAATAATAGTTTTGTTTAAGATGGTATTAGATATTTTTGAAGTAGGAAGAATACGCGCTCTTGTATATACCTTGTTTTTATCGTAGAGATTGAATTTAGGCAGGTCATCTGTCAGTCCGAGATTTGCTTCAAAGAAAGAATCTATATTTCCTATATCCGTCCAATAGCCCTCATATTGGTAACTGAGTGTTTTGTGTTTTTTTATGGATTGTGGGATAATTTCTTTACCAAAATCAATGGTATTTGGATTGTTCATTAAGGTAATAAGCAAGTCTCTGTTAAAGATGTAAATACCCATGGAGGCAAGATAATTACGGTCTTCCTTTTTCATGTCCTCACTTACTTGCGAGGTCCAATCTGGAAGCAAGTCTGCAGCTGGTTTTTCAATAAAAGAAGTAACGATACTCTCATTGTTAGTTTTTAGCAAACCAAAAGAAGTGGCATCTTTCGCATTGACAGGGTAGGTGGCAATCGTAATTTCAGCATTACTTTTTTTATGTTTTTCAATCATATCTTGAAAATCCATATTGTACAATTGGTCTCCGGATAAAATTAAAGCATATTCAAAATCATTTTGTAAAAAGTGATGCATGCTTTGTCTTACTGCATCTGCCGTGCCTTGAAACCACTTGTCACTTTGCATCGTTTGCTCAGCAGCTAAAACATCAACAAAAGCGTCACTAAAAAAACTAAAATGATAGGTATTTTTAATATGCTTATTGAGAGAAGCAGAATTAAATTGTGTAAGGACATACATTCTTTTGATGTTTGCATTAATACAATTGGAGATTGGAATATCTACCAAACGATATTTCCCTGCAATGGGTACTGCGGGCTTTGACCTGTCTTTCGTAAGTGGGTATAATCTTGATCCTTGTCCACCGCCTAAAATAATTCCAAGTACTTTGTCATTTATCATAATTTAATATTTTAGAGATTTATATACGTTTACATATGCCGCTGCAGAGGTATTCCAAGAATGATCTATCGACATTATTTTTTTTATATTTTTTTTAAACTCCTTATTAGAGTAGTAATTTGTCGCCTTTGCAATTGCAGAAGTTACTTTTTCTACGGTAACCCCATGGTGTACAATTCCGAAACCATTGGCGTTCTCAATATCGATAATGGTGTCTTTTAAGCCGCCAACAGCGTTGACAATAGGTACTGTTCCGTAGCGTAAAGAATACATTTGATTCAAACCGCAAGGCTCTACGCGGGAGGGCATTAATAGGAAGTCTGCACCGGCATACATGATATGGGCAAGTTTTTCGTCATACCCAATAAAAGTATTGAAATTTTCTTTTGGGATTGCTGCTAATTCAGCTTCTGTAGCTGGATGTCCTGAACCAAGCAGAAGGATGGAGATGCTGTTGTTCGCAAGTGCTTCTTTAAAAATTTCAGAGAACAGTTCTGCACCTTTTTCACCGACCAATCGGCCAATAAAGGTAAATAACGGTTTTTCGACGTCGAGATTAAACGTTTCGCAGAGCCACTTTTTATTTGCTTTCTTACCAGAGATGGCGGTATTTTTTGAATAATTTTTTAACAGTCTTTCATCTGTCTCAGGATTCCATACATTCCAATCAATACCATTTAAAATACCACTGCATTTGTTACTCTCTTGGAGTAACAAGTCTTCTAGTCCGTTTGCCTTGTGCTTTAGTTCTTCCATGTAGGTGGGAGAAACGGTAGTTACCTGCCAAGCACATTTGATAGCTGCTGCTAGGGAGTTGATACTGCCATCCCAGTCTAAGAGTCCAGTTTTTTCGTGGTTAAAAGGGGGAATTAAATGACCTTGCTCGTGTGGAAACCATCCCTGATACTGTGCATTGTGAATGGTTAATACGGTGGGGATGTTTTTCAGCAATTCATATTTAAAACTACAGGACAGCATAAAAGGAATCAATCCTGTATGATGGTCGTGAACATGTACAACATCTGGTTTCTCTTTCAGCGTTAGAATCCAATCTAAAGTGGCAATTTGAAAAGCTAAAAAACGTTGGGTATCATCATCGGAGTATACAAAGTCTGTGTAGAGTAAATCGGGCACGTCAACACAGAAAAGGTCGAAGCCAAGTTGATTATTTGTGAGCCTAAGTATTTTGAAATGATAATATTCGTGCCCTAGAGCGATGTAGTGTTCGTGAATAGTTTCAAAGCTATTATTTTGTGTAAATGTATTGTTGTAATAAGGCATCACTACGCTAGCGGTAGGGCCTAATTCTTTTTGGTACTTTGGAAGTGCACCAACAACATCTGCAAGTCCACCAACTTTAGCTATCGGAAAACATTCTGCACTGATATGTAATATTTTCAATATTTGTAATTAGGTGGTTAGTTTCTCAATTTACAAAATATTTTTCCAGTAGTACCGTAGATTTTAATTATTACTATAAGTTTAATGCTATTGTAAATCTGCTACACATAAAGTATCTTTTGCAGCAATATGTGGTGATTGTTTATGAATTCCGCTGTTTATTGATCTCATCTTGTAGTGTTCTTCTTAGCTTTTGCTCTCTTTCGATTGATTTCCTTCTATACTGCTCAAATTCAAAATCAAGATCTTTTAAATCATTTTGAGCTTTATTAGAAAGGGTATGGTTGGTCGTAAATTTAAATATAAAGAACAGTAGTGCAAAGATTAAGGTCAGTATGAAAGTCCATAAACTAAGATTATAGTTGGTTTTTCTTATAGATACACCAAATAAAGAAATATCATTTTCTTTTTTTATAGAGGCCTCTAGATCTAAAGAAAGGGAAGTAAGAAGCTCCTGGCTTTTAGCGCTACTTGCGCGCGCTGTGATCAATAAATTATTTTTTTCTGAGAGCTTTTTCTTTGCTGTTTTTAAAGAGTCTAATACATTTTGTTTCAGTTGCATGTAAGACTCCTTACCAATAATCTTATATGCCTGGTAGGTGTTAGAAACGCGATAAAGTGCGTTAAATTGACCATTCAGGGAAGTGTCTTCTAGCGCAGGTTCCTGAGCAAAGGAAACAAATGTTATTAGTAAAGCTACAAATGTAAATGGATTTAATTTCATTTTTATAATTTTTAAAGGCAGTTTTAAAATAATGAAGATAATAAAAAACCCAAACGAAAACGTTTGGGTTTTTTTATAAGCAAGTAATTTATATTTATTTGATTTTTTCTACAACTGCCTTAAAAGCTTGTGGGTTGTTCATCGCGAGATCTGCTAAAACCTTACGGTTTAGCTCGATGCTGTGCGCTTTTACTTTACCCATAAACTGAGAGTAAGACATTCCGTGTAAACGAGCTGCAGCGTTGATACGTACAATCCATAAAGAACGAAAGTTTCTCTTATTGTTTTTGCGGTCACGGTATGCATAAAGCATTCCTTTTTCAACTGCGTTTTTTGCTACTGTGTAAACGTTTTTTCTACGTCCAAAGTACCCTTTTGCTGCCTTCAAGATTTTTTTTCTTCTTTTTCTTGAGGCTACTGAATTTACTGATCTTGGCATAATTTCAATGTTTTTTGTAGTAGGCGATTCTTTTAGGAATACTTTTTAATTTTTGCCTATCTCCATGGTTAATAATAAAATTCCCTGTGTAAACTTATTTCAAGTTTAACTGTTGCATAATGTTAGACTTATCCGCTTTGTGTACTAAAGTGTCATGAGTCAACCTTAATTTACGTTTTTTCGACTTCTTTGTTAAGATGTGGCTTTTAAACGCGTGCTTTCTTTTGATTTTCCCAGAGCCAGTAACTTTAAATCGTTTCTTGGCGCTAGATTTGGTTTTAATTTTAGGCATCTCTCCTTCGTTTTTATCTTGCTTATAAGATTGTTATCCTACTTGACTTTTAAGTTTTTGCAGGTGTTTCGAAATTTTTATTTCATTTTTTTCGGAGCGATGAACATAATCATGCGCTTCCCTTCTAATTTTGGCAATTGTTCTACTTTACCAACTTCCTCTAACTCTTGCGCTAATTTTAATAATAAAATTTGCCCTTGTTCTTTAAAGATAATAGAACGTCCTTTAAAAAATACAAATGCTTTTAACTTCGCTCCTTCTTGTAAGAACTTTAGTGCATGCTTCTTTTTAAACTCATAATCGTGCTCATCTGTTTGAGGTCCAAAACGGATTTCTTTTACAATCACCTTTGTGGCTTTTGATTTTAAAGACTTCTCACGCTTTTTTTGCTCATACAAGAATTTCTTGTAGTCAATTATTTTACAAACGGGGGGTTTCGCTTTGGGAGAAATTTCTACCAAATCTAGTTCCTGTGCTATGGCCATCTCTTTAGCTTTCTCTAAAGGATAGACACCCACTTCGATATTTTCGCCCACAAGACGAACTTCGTCAACATATCTTATTTTTTCATTAATCCTATGTTGATCTTCTTTGATTACTCTTAACGGTCTTCTCGACCTGCTTCTACGTATTGCTATGACCTATAGATTTTAAATTTAACTTGTGGTTTTTTCACGACCTTTAGCTTTTATTGATATTCAAAATTAATTAAAATTTCTTCAATGTCTTACTTTCTTCTGTTTTTATTAAAGAAATAAATTCTTCAATGGTAAAGGTTCCAATATCTCCTTCTCCGTGTTTTCGCACTGAAACGGTACCTTCTTGTTCTTCTTTTTCGCCAACAATCACCATATAAGGAGTTTTGCTAACTTCTGCATCTCGTATTTTCCGTCCTGTTTTCTCATTTCGGTTGTCTGCGAGGGCGCGAATTTCGGAATTTTCTAGCGATTCTAAAACTTTTTCTGAATATTTTTGATATTTATCGCTGATTGGCAATAATATAACTTGATCTGGAGTCAGCCAAAGAGGGAAGTTACCACCAGTGTGTTCAAGCAATACTGCGATAAAACGCTCCATAGAACCAAAAGGTGCTCTGTGAATCATAACAGGTCTGTGCAGTTGATTATCTGCTCCTTTATAGGTTAAATCGAAACGTTTTGGTAGATTATAGTCCACTTGAATGGTTCCAAGCTGCCAACTTCTGCCCAAAGCGTCTTTTACCATGAAGTCTAATTTTGGTCCGTAAAAGGCAGCTTCACCTTCTTCAACAACAAAGCTTAAGCCTTTATCTGTTGCAGCGCTTATGATAGCATTTTCAGCAATTTCCCAAGTTTCAACATCACCAATGTATTTTTCTGGTGTGTTTTTATCTCGGATAGAAACCTGTGCAGTGAAATCTTCAAAACCCAAAGAGCTAAATACATACAAGACCAAGTCAATTACATCTTTAAATTCTTGGTCTAATTGTTCCGGAGTACAAAAGATATGTGCATCGTCTTGTGTAAATCCTCTTACGCGCGTCAATCCGTGGAGTTCGCCACTTTGTTCGTATCTGTAGACAGTACCAAATTCGGCAAAACGCTTTGGCAAATCCTTGTAAGAGTAAGGTTTAAAATTATACACTTCACAATGATGGGGGCAATTCATGGGCTTTAATAAAAACTCCTCGTCCATTTTAGGCGTTTTTATCGATTGAAAACTATCTGCACCGTATTTTTCGTAATGTCCAGAGGTAACATACAATTCTTTCTGACCAATATGGGGTGTCATGACCATTTCATACCCTGCTTTTTTCTGGGCTTTTTTTAAGAAGTCTTCCAGGCGGCCTCTTAATGCAGCCCCTTTGGGAAGCCACAAAGGCAGTCCTGCACCTACTTTTTGAGAGAATGTAAATAATTCTAATTCCCTTCCAAGTTTTCTATGGTCTCTTTGTTTGGCTTCTTCAAGAAGTGCCAAGTATTCTGTCAGTAGTTTTTGTTTCGGAAAGCTAATTCCGTAAACTCTTGTCAGTTGTTTGTTTTTTTCGTCGCCACGCCAGTAGGCTCCAGCAACACTTGTTATTTTAATGGCTTTAATAATTCCGGTATTTGGAACGTGTCCTCCTCGACAAAGATCTGTGAAATCACTGTGATCACAGAAGGTAATATCACCATCTGTCAAGTTCTCTATCAATTCAACTTTATAGGGATTGTCTTCTGCTGCATATTTAGACAAAGCATCAGCTTTAGAAACAGATCGGATAGAAAACTCGTGTTTTCCGCGGGCAATCTCCAAAAACTTAGTTTCTAATTGTTTGAAATCTTTGTCAGAGATTATGTCTTCTTCTAAATCCACATCATAGTAGAAACCATTGTCTATAGCAGGTCCAATCGTTAACTTTGCTTTTGGATAAAAATTTAAAATAGCCTCTGCTAAAACGTGTGCTGAGGAATGCCAAAAAGCTTTCTTTCCATTAGTATCTTCAAACGTGTATAAAATTAGCGAACCATCTGTAGTTAAGGGGGTCGATGTTTCAACGGTGGTTTTGTTAAAATTTGCAGAAATTACGTTTCTGGCAAATCCTTCACTGATGCTTTTTGCAATATCCATTGGAGTGCTGTTCTTAGCAAATTCCTTAATAGTTCCGTCAGGTAAAGTAATTTTAATCATGTAAGCTATATAAATTAGGATCGCAAAGATATTGGAAAACAAAATTTTACACAATATATATTGATACTTATTACCTTCAGCTTTCTTTTAAAGTTCTTTTAAAGCGTGTAGTGATTTTGAACACGTTGAATTGTGTGTGAATTAGACGTTTGAGAGCAGAGGAGATGCTGTTGCGCTTTTTTATCTTTACAAGCGCTTTCTGTGTTTAGGCATTTGAAATAATGGAGGTTTTAATTTTAGACAATTCTCAATTTGGGCAGAACGATTCTAAGTTTAAGGGGGTTTGTTTTTTTATGAGGCTATACTTATGGATCAGAGAACTCTTTTTATGTATTTTAAGTCGTTTTTTTTTGTTTGGTGTCGGTGGGTGTTTTTTTTTGCTTTAAAAAGTTGTTTTTTAACACCCCTATTTTCAGGGTATTGATTGGTTCTTGAAAAATAATTATAAATTAGTGAATAAAAAGACTTGTGAGATTAAAAAGGTGTTGTATATTTGCACCCGCTAACAGATATAGCAAAACGTTCACAGAGATAATGGCATTGATTTTTAGTACAAAGGTCATCTAGTTCGATTCTAGGATTTCTACAAATTAGGGTATATATTTCTTGTTTCAAGGCGAGGGATTATGATTCTAAAAGTTCATTGAAAATATTGAAATTGACAGCGTAATTAAAGAGTAGAATAACCACATTATTTATAATGTAAATTCTTTTGAAACTTATTCATTCATATTATTTAAAATATACAATGAAGAGTTTGATCCTGGCTCAGGATGAACGCTAGCGGCAGGCTTAACACATGCAAGTCGAGGGGTAACATTGTGCTTGCACAGATGACGACCGGCGCACGGGTGCGTAACGCGTATAGAACCTACCTTTTACAGGGGAATAGCCTTTAGAAATGAAGATTAATGCCCCATAGTATTGAGACTTGGCATCAAGTTTTAATTAAAGATTTATCGGTAAAAGATGGCTATGCGTCCTATTAGTTAGTTGGTAAGGTAACGGCTTACCAAGACATCGATAGGTAGGGGTCCTGAGAGGGAGATCCCCCACACTGGTACTGAGACACGGACCAGACTCCTACGGGAGGCAGCAGTGAGGAATATTGGACAATGGAGGCAACTCTGATCCAGCCATGCCGCGTGTAGGAAGAATGCCCTATGGGTTGTAAACTACTTTTATACAGGAAGAAACACTGGTATGTATACCAGCTTGACGGTACTGTAAGAATAAGGACCGGCTAACTCCGTGCCAGCAGCCGCGGTAATACGGATGGTCCGAGCGTTATCCGGAATCATTGGGTTTAAAGGGTCCGCAGCGGTCTATTAAGTCAGAGTGAAATCCCATAGCTCAACTATGGAACTGCCTTTGGATAC
>NZ_CH724148.1:1382841-2310510 GCF_000153225.1 Polaribacter irgensii 23-P
ACCCTCAGCACGCTTGGTAACCGTGCGTAGAGTGCAATGGCATAAGGGTGCTTGACTGAGAGACATACAGGTCGATCAGGTTGGAAACAAGAGCATAGTGATCCGGTGGTTCCGCATGGAAGGGCCATCGCTCAAAGGATAAAAGGTACTCCGGGGATAACAGGCTGATCTCCCCCAAGAGCTCATATCGACGGGGGGGTTTGGCACCTCGATGTCGGCTCGTCACATCCTGGGGCTGGAGAAGGTCCCAAGGGTTGGGCTGTTCGCCCATTAAAGTGGCACGCGAGCTGGGTTCAGAACGTCGTGAGACAGTTCGGTCTCTATCTGCTGTGGGCGTTAGAAATTTGCGTGGATCTGACTCTAGTACGAGAGGACCGAGTTGGACTGACCTCTAGTGTACCTGTTGTTTCGCCAGAAGCATAGCAGGGTAGCCACGTCGGGAAGGGATAAGCGCTGAAAGCATATAAGCGCGAAACCCACCACAAGATGAGATTTCTTTAAAGGGTCGTTGGAGATTACAACGTTGATAGGTCATAGGTGTAAAGGCAGTAATGTCATAGCCAAGTGATACTAATAACCCATAGACTTATGTACACTTCTCCCGTCGCAAGACGGGAGAGACACTCTTTTTTTATTCGTTACTTACAATATTATTTTACCATATGTTAATTTATACGGTTGAACCTAGTTCAGCTGAAAGATTTAGGGTGGTTATAGCATTGGGGCTCACCTCTTCCCATCTCGAACAGAGAAGTTAAGCCCAATTGCGCCGATGGTACTGCATTTATGTGGGAGAGTAGGTCGCCGCCTTTCTTTAAACTGAGTAAAATCAGTTCTCTAAACCTTATATCCAAAAGATATAAGGTTTTTTTGTGGAAGAAAATTAAGAAAAGGTACAGAAAAGAAGCGCAGTGGGCTGCGCTTTTTTATCTAATTATCCTGTAAGTAGTATGCTCTTTTAAACAAGAAGTTTTGTGGTACGTATCATGTTTATTAAAATTTGATATTGTTTATTCTTGTTTGCAGTTAAAGTTCTCTACTAGACGGAATAGAGGAAAAGACAGCATATGAAATATGGAACGTATATTTTATTGGTATAAGATATTTGCAGAAATTTTTCATTTAGTAAGTTATCTTTATTACAATTCGGTATCCTTTTTAAAAAATTGAGCAGGTAGTGCAATAAGCGTATAAGTAAAGGCAAAGGATGATAATGGTGCAATGGAATATTTTAAGTAGTAGCTATGTACACGAGCTATTATGATTGAAATGAATATTAAGTAATTGTCAGTAAAAAGTCTTTTGAGTTTTACTCATCAAAATATTGGTTTGAAGAGAGCAGCTGCACTCTGCACTATATGGTTGTAAAGTACACACCAAAAAAAACTCGTGCATAGTTATTCACGAGTTTTCAATTTTCTAAATAGGAAGATTTACATAGGCACCAGATCACCTGCGATATCTTTAGAAGGTAACGAAGATTTCCCCATTAAAAAAATGTCTACTTGTCTTGCTGCTTCTCTTCCTTCGGAAATAGCCCAAACAATTAAAGATTGGCCACGTCGCATATCTCCAGCAGTAAAAATAGTAGGCACATTGGTTTGATATTTTCCGTATTCGGCTTTGTAGTTTGACCTTGCGTCCATGTGTATTCCTAATTGGTCTGCTAACGTTTTTTCGGGTCCTGTAAATCCAAGGGCTAATAAAGCCAAGTCGCAAGGCCATGTTTTTTCGGTACCCTCAATTTCTACTAATTTTGGGCGTTGCCCAGGTACCGTCTGCCAAGCAACATTTACTGTTTTTAGTGCAATTAGTTTGCCAGCAGCATCCTTTACAAACTCTTTTGTGTTGATCAACCAATTGCGCTCTATTCCTTCTTGATGTGATGAAGATGTCTTTAGTTGCAGAGGCCAAAAAGGCCAAGGCGTGGTTGGAGAACGATCACCTGGAGGTTTTGGCATAATCTCAAAATTAACGACTGATTTTGCTTTGTGTCTGTTGGAGGTCCCAATACAATCAGAACCAGTATCTCCACCACCAATAACAATCACATCTTTGTCAGTTGCCATAATTTGGTCTTTCACCTCTTTTCCATACAATACTTTGGTCTGTTGTGTTAGGAAATCCATTGCCTGAACAACGCCATCCGCGTCAATTCCAGGAGTGGGTAAACTCCGTCGTTCAGTAGATCCACCGCACAACACGATACTGTCAAATATTTTTAAATCTTTTACATCGTAATTCACACCAATATTAACGTTGGTTTTAAATAGGATTCCTTCTGCTTCCAAAATAGCAATACGTCTGTCGATAATTCCTTTTTCCATTTTGAAATTCGGAATTCCATAACGCAGTAAACCACCTACGGCATCATCTCTTTCAAATACGGTAACGGCATGTCCTGCCCGGTTCAACTGTTGTGCTGCTGCTAAACCTGCAGGGCCAGAGCCAATAACGGCGATGGTTTTTCCTGTTCTGCTCTTTGGAGGTTGCGGTTTTATCCAGCCCTCTTTAAAAGCGCGTTCGACAATATTTTTCTCTATGTTTTCTATGGATACCGGATCTTCTATAATGCCTAACACACAAGCTTGCTCGCAGGGAGCGGGGCACAAACGCCCCGTAAATTCTGGAAAGTTGTTCGTGGAGTGTAGGATCCAAGAAGCCTTTTTCCATTCGCCTTGGTGCACCATATGATTGAAATCTGGAATTAAATTTCCCAGTGGGCATCCACTATGGCAAAACGGAATACCACAGTCCATGCAACGAGAACCTTGTGTTTTTACTTCTTTTTCAGAAAGTGGAATGGTAAATTCTTTATAGTTTTTTACACGATCTAATACAGAGGTGTAGGTTTCATCTTGTCTTATAAATTCTTTAAATCCTGTTGTTTTTCCCATAATGTTATGCTGTTGTTAATTCTTCAAACATTGGTTCTTCTGTTGCTAAACGTTTTAGCGCACTTTTGTACTCCGTAGGCATTACTTTCACAAAGTTTAGCAAGCTCGTTTCCCAATCTGCTACTAAGTCAGAACCTCTTTTACTTCCGGTATATAGGACATGCTTTTCTATGTTTGCTTTTAGATCTGCAGCATCGTCGCCAGTAACCGTTTCAAAGTCAATGGTCTCCGTATTGCAAAGGCCATTTATAAAATGGTTTTCTGGATCATAAACATAAGCGATTCCTCCACTCATTCCTGCGGCAAAATTTCTTCCTGTTTTCCCAAGAACAACTACTTTTCCACCGGTCATATATTCACAACAATGATCCCCAACCCCTTCTACTACTGCAATGGCACCTGAATTACGAACCGCAAACCGCTCTCCAGCAATTCCATTGATGTACGCAGAACCAGATACGGCTCCAAACAAACAAACATTTCCAACAATAACATTATTTTCGGCAAGAAAGTCGGCTTTTGATGGTTTCTTGATAATTAGTTTTGCTCCAGATAATCCTTTTCCTAAGTAATCATTTGTATTGCCCTCTAAAATAAACGTCAATCCGTGGGCGCTAAACGCACCAAAACTTTGACCAGCAGAACCTGTAAAATTGATATTTAAGGTATCTTCGGGCAGTCCTAAATGTCCATATATTTTAGATATTTCATTGCTCACAATCGCGCCAACAGCACGATTGGTATTTTTTATTGGATAGTCTAAAATCATTTGTTCTTTTCGATACAGCGCCCTGTGGGAATCTTTCAAAATGGTGAAATCTAAAACACCCTCTAAATTGTGATCTTGCTGTTCTGTGTTTTTAACAATCATCTCTCGGTACGCTGCAGGTCTGTATAAGATACTAGATAAGTCTAAACCTTTTGCCTTGTAATGTTTAATCGCTTTATTGGAATTGATCTTATGGGTTTGTCCAACCATTTCATCTAAGGTTCTAAATCCGAGTTCAGACATGATTTGTCGAAGTTCCTCTGCAATGTAGAAAAAGAAGTTAATGACATGTTCTGGTGTTCCTTTAAAGTTTTTGCGCAATTCTTTGTCTTGGGTTGCAATTCCAACAGGGCAGGTGTTTAAGTGACATTTTCGCATCATAATGCATCCTGATGCTACAAGCGGCGCTGTTGCAAATCCAAATTCTTCAGCACCTAATAACGCAGCGATGGCAACATCTCTTCCTGTTTTTAATTGGCCATCACATTCTACAACAATCCGGCTTCTTAAATTATTTAAAACGAGTGTTTGCTGTGCTTCTGCCAGACCAAGTTCCCAAGGAAGGCCTGCATGTTTTAGCGAGGTAAGCGGAGAGGCTCCTGTTCCGCCATCATAACCAGAGATTAGTACAACATCTGCTTTTGCTTTTGCAACACCTGCAGCAATGGTTCCAACACCCACTTCAGAAACTAATTTCACATTAATTCTCGCTTCGCGATTGGCGTTTTTTAAATCGTAAATCAACTGTGCCAAATCTTCAATCGAATAAATATCGTGGTGTGGAGGAGGCGAAATCAATCCAACAAAAGGAGTGGAGTTTCTGGCTGCCGCAATCCAAGGAAGTACTTTATAGCCTGGAAGTTGCCCTCCTTCACCAGGTTTTGCCCCTTGGGCCATTTTTATTTGAATTTCTTTTGCATTTGTAAGGTAGTGAGAGGTGACTCCAAATCTTCCAGATGCTACTTGTTTGATAGCAGAATTTCTGTTGTCACCATTCATATCTTTTTGAAAACGTCCTCTGTCTTCCCCACCTTCACCAGAATTTGATTTTCCGCCAATTCTGTTCATAGCAATGGCTAAATTTTCGTGAGCTTCACGGGAGATCGATCCATATGACATGGCACCTGTTTTAAAACGCTTTACTATTTCTGTCCATGGTTCTACTTCCTCTAAAGGAATTGGATCTAGATTGTCAAATTGAAACAAACCGCGAATGGTCATCAAGTTTTCTGCTTGTTCGTTGATGGCTTTTGCGTACACATCATAACTTGCTTGATCGCTCAAACGCACCGCTTGCTGCAATTTAGAAACGGTTGTCGGGTTTAGTAAATGTCGCTCCCCATTTCTTCTCCAGCGATATTCTCCACCAACATTTAATCCTAAGTTTTTATCAATTTTATTGTCTGGATATGCTTGCTTGTAGCGTTGGTCAATTTCTTTCTCAATCTCGTACAATCCAATACCTTCTATTCTTGAAGCAGTATATGGAAAATACTTTTCTACAAATTGTGAGTTGAAACCAACGATTTCAAAAATTTGAGAACCTCGGTAAGAATGCAAAGTAGAAATCCCTATTTTGTTCATTACTTTTAAAAGTCCTTTTCCAATTGCCATATTAAAATTATCAACGGCTTTTTGCGCATCCATGCCAGTAATAAAACCTTCTTTCACCTGTGTGCGTATAATCTCGTTCACCATGTAGGGATTGATAGCACTTGCACCATAACCAAAAAGTGTTGCAAAATGATGTGGTTCGCGCGGTTCTGCAGATTCAATGACAATATCGAAGAAAGAACGTTTTCTCAGACGGTTTAGTTGATGATTTACAAAAGAACAGGCGAGTAGCACAGGAATTGGAGCAAATTCTTGGTTAACACCCCTGTCTGAAAGGATGATGATATTGTTTTTATTTGCGATTGCTTTTTCTATTTGAATGACAATATTATCCAATGCGTTTTCGAGGCCATTTAAACCTTCTGCCTTTTTATATAGGATTTCGACCGTTTCAGCTTTGAAACTTTCAACATTTATATTCCGAATACGTTCTAAATCTTTATTTGAAATTACAGGGTTTTGAATGCGTAATTTTCGACACTGTCTGTCGGTTATACTAAAAATATTTCTGTCTTTCCCTAAATTTAAACTGATATCTGTCACAATTTCTTCACGAATGCCGTCTAAAGGTGGATTGGTTACCTGTGCAAACAGTTGTTTAAAGTAGTTTGATATCAATTGTGGCCTGTCGGATAGTACAGCAAGCGGGGTGTCAATTCCCATGGAAGTCAATGCTTCTTTCCCATTTTGCGCCATCGGTGAGATTACCTCCTGAATATCTTCAAATGTGTAGTTAAATAAACGCTGACGGGTCTTGATATCGATGGTTTCAATCGGACAGGTTTCTGTAGTTTCTGGAACGTCTTTTAAATGCAAACGTGTTTTGTCTAGCCATTCTTGGTAAGGTCTTTCGGAAACAATCTTACTTTTTATTTCTTCATCCTGAATAATTCTACCCTCATTCATGTCTACTAAAAACATCTTTCCAGGCTCTAGTCTTCCGTGTTCTTTTACATCCTCTGGAGCGATTTCTACAACGCCAATTTCTGAAGACATAATAAGTTTACCACTTTTAGTGATGGTATATCGAGAAGGTCTTAACCCATTTCTATCTAACAAGGCACCAATGTAATCTCCATCTGTAAAAGGCACCGATGCAGGACCATCCCAAGGCTCCATAATACACCCATTGTATTCATAAAAAGCTTTGCGCTCAGCAGACATGGTATTGTGTTTTTCCCACGCTTCCGGAATCATCATCATCATAATTTCTGGCAAAGATCTACCGGTATGCGTTAAGAGCTCTACCACCATATCCATTGAAGCGGAGTCTGATTTTCCCGGTAAAATTATTGGGAAAAGTTGTTCTATTTGTGGGCCAAAAACGTCACTTTTCATGATTTCCTCGCGCACACGCATTCTACTTACATTTCCTCGCAGCGTATTAATTTCTCCATTTTGACACATGTGTCTAAAAGGCTGGGCAAGCTCCCAAGTAGGCATGGTGTTCGTCGAAAAACGTTGATGCACTAGAGCCAGACGCGTTACTAAATCTATTTCTTGTAAGTCCTTATAATAGGGACCAATATCCTCAGGCATGATAATGCCCTTGTAAATAATGGTGGTAATTGATAGGCTTGAAACATAAAAATAAGCACTTTCAGAAGTTTTGGACTTGCGGATTGTGTGTTCCGCTATTTTACGCGCAGCATAGAGCTTTGCTTTGAAGGAAGCCTCATCCATTTCAGTGGTTTTACCCACGAAAAGTTGCTCTATATTGGGTTCTGATGCCAAGGCAATTTCTCCTAAATAAGAGGAGTCTACAGGAACTTGTCTCCATCCTAAAATAGAAAGTCCTTGCGCTTTTAATTCTTTTTCAAAAATTGCTTTGCAAAAATTATATTGATTGGTTGCTTTTGGAAGAAACAGCATTCCAGCGGCATATTCTCTTTGTTCCGGAATTTGAAAATTACAAACGCGTTTAAAATAGGCATGGGGAATGTCGATTAAAATACCTGCACCATCTCCAGTTTTTCCGTCAGAGCTAACACCACCTCTATGTTCTAGCTTTACTAGAATTTCTAGCGCGTCGTGTATAATCTGATTCGTTTTTTTACCATTTAAATTACAAATGAATCCTGCGCCGCAATTTTCGTGTTCAAATTCGGGTAAATATAAGCCTTGTTTTTCCATTTTCTGTTGAATTATACTCGCTAAATTATATATTTTATTGCGAAAAATTCAACATATTTTAGTATTATATGTAATTTTTGTGATGAAATCAAAAATTACATATAAATAATTTAATTACAATAATTAAATCTTTTTAAAATGAGAAAATCATAATTATCAGAAAAATCTGCAAGCTTTTTGTAGTTGCGGTTCAATTAGGCTTGTTATTTTAGTAATTTCTTTAAATTGTCTTTTAAAATAATTGCGAAAGGTCTTCTTTGAATAGCACTTTTGCTATGGCTGATGCCTTGATACACGTATCTTTTTTTTCATTTCCAATACTTGGTTCCACCCAGTACAAAAAAAGAACACTTACTTTATGCGATGCATTTTTCGTAGTAGTGTATTTTGATTTTCTAATAGTTCCTTTTATTTTAACTCTTTAAAATAAGATGCACGAATTCATTTTTTTAAAATAGCTAAAAGTACATTTCTTGAAAAAAATCACACAAACCAATTTTTAGGTTTGTGTGATTTTACAATCAACTAACATAATGTTGTTATTCGTTCTTTAAATCTCTTTGTCTTTTTCCTGGATATGCAATAGATCCGTGTTCAGAAATATCCAAACCTTCGATTTCTACTTCCTTACTCACACGCAAGCCGATAGTAGCTTTTAAAGTTCCAAGAACAATAAAAGACAAGGCAACCGCCCAAACGCCGTAAGCCAATATTCCAATTCCTTGAATTCCAAGTTGCGCAGCGCCACCACCATTGAACAATCCAATAGCTTTGTCACCATCTATGCCCCAAAGACCAATTACCAAAGTACCCCAAGCACCAGCTACCCCGTGCACGGAAGCAGCTCCAATAGCATCGTCAATTTTTAATTTTTTCTCTATAAATTCAATAGAGAACACGACTAGTATTCCACCGATTAAACCGGCAAGAACACCACCTTCAGCAGACATGTTTCCACATCCTGCAGTAATACTTACCAATCCTGCCAATGTACCGTTTAAGGTTTGCGCTAAGTTGGGTTTACCATACCAGATCCAAGTAGTAATCAAGGCTCCAAGTCCACCCGCTGCTGCTGCTAAATTTGTAATTAACACAACATTAGAGGCGCCAATTGCATCTGCACCGCCCCAGGCTAATTGAGATCCACCGTTAAAACCAAACCAACCCAACCAAAGGATAAAGACTCCTAAGGTGGCAAGTATTTGATTGTGTCCGGGTATTGGTAAAACTTTACCATCCACATATTTTCCAATTCGAGGTCCTACTAAGAAAGCGGCAACTAATGCAGCCCATCCACCAACAGAGTGTACAATAGAAGAACCTGCAAAATCTATAAATCCTAATTTTGTTAACCAACCACTACCTTGCCATTGCCATCCTCCTGAAATTGGATAAATAACTGCGGTCATTATAATGGAAAAGATAATGTACGTGCTGTATTTTGTTCTTCCTGCAATGGCTCCTGATACAATCGTTGCTGCAGTGGCAGCAAACATGGTTTGGAAGAATAAATCTGCTCCCTCACCTTGGAATAAACCACTCCAGAAAAACCAACCATTTGAAGTTTCACCATACATTAATGAGTATCCTACCAGCCAATAGGTAAGGGATCCTACACAAATATCTAGAATGTTTTTCATTGCAATGTTGACCGCATTTTTAGAGCGGGTCATTCCAGATTCTACCAAGGTAAAACCTGCTTGCATAAAGAAAACTAAGATACCTGCTATTAGCATCCATAGCATTCCCATGTCTCCGTTAATTTGAGCTACTTCTTTCGCTAAATCTGCAGCTGAGGCCGCAGTAGCATCTTGGGTACTTATTAATAATAAACTCATGTGTATTGATTTTGATTAATGTTTTATTTAAGAGCCTGTAAAATTCCACACCTTTATAGTTGCTTTATTTTTTTATCAGAGCGTGTATTAGAACGAGTATACTGCGGCCATTGTGAATGCAGAAACACTTTTTTGACCCGCAAATACTTCAATGGCAGCATCTTCAGAAGAGTCTAGTCTCAGATCTGTAATTAGTTTTAAGTTGTCTGTTAAAGAAACATTTGCAGTTAAAGTATAGGCAGTTACACTTGCATCTGAAGCGCCATTTGCTTGAAAAAATTCAGGTCTGAAACCCAAAGCAAAGCTATCAGAAAGTGTTTTTTGCAGGTACAGTGCAGCTCCTTGGTAGCCTGCATCTGCATCTGAAGAGTTTGAATAGGCAGCATTGATTCCTAAGAATACAGAATCAGAGAGATCAAATCCTCCTGTATAGTCGAAAAAGACATTGTCTGTAATTCCACTTCCGTCTACACCTCCATAAATAAAGTTTAAGAATTGCCCTTTGTATCCCAATTGCGCACCAAGCTGCATTTCACCACCAACATTTCCATCAGCACTTGAGATTGCATGCGAATTTGTAAGTGCTAACATATAGGAAAAGTCATCAGAAACCTCATAGTTTAGTTTGATACCTGTGTGTGAGAACGGACCTGCATTAAATAAATAGGATACGGTATAGTTAAAATTAACTGCTGGAGAAATAACTTCATATCCTAGGAAGGTATTAAATTGTCCTGCGGTGATTGTAAGTTGATCACTTACCTTGTAGTAGGCATATAATTGATTGATGGCACCTGCTAAGTTAGCATCATCTGCTCTTGGTCCAAAAGCTAAATCGGCAACCACACCTGCTTTTCCTTTTTCATATGCAAATACAGTATTTGCAGATCCCAAACCAAAACCATTGGCGTTTTCTGGATTTGCGATTAAAATACCAGGAGTTCCCGCTCCATCGACAAAATTAGCAGTTCCATATACGTCTACAGTTCCGCTTAAAGTGAAGGTTCCTTTTTCTTCTTTTTCCTGCGCTGTTGCAATGAAACTCACGGCTAGTAATGCTGTAAAAATAATTTTTTTCATAATAGTTGTTTTTGTTGTGTTATGAATTTGTAGTAATTGATCTTGGCCAAAAGTATATATTTATTTTAAATTAAAAAAGGGGTGTATTTAAAATATTAGCATATTTTTAACACATACCCTCAAAAAAATAGGGGTAAAATTAATAATTGTTTATTTTTATAGTTTTGAATGGTAAAAAATATAGGGTTTGCAAAAAAGTAACCAATAATTTTATTATATCCATAAAAATGCATGTTTTGTAAAAAAAATGTAATTTTTGTACTTTTGCAGCTATGAAATACACCTTTTCTTATTTAATTCGTCTTGAGTTCTTAGGGTTTCGTTTCTCTGGATGGCAAAAGCAGCTGAATGCGAAAACAGTACATGATATTGTAGACAAATCATTGTCTTTTGTTTTTGAGGACAGCGCTTATAAAACAATTGGTGTAGGAAGAACAGATGCTAAAGTTTCAGCAAATGCGTACTATTTTCAGTTGTTTAGAGATTCTGAAATTAAAGAAGTTTCTTTTTTGGCGTCTTTAAATTCGAACTTTCCTCCGGACTTTCGAGCAATTACCGTTCAAGAAGTAGGGACTGATTACAATGTGATCCAAGCTTCTAAACGTAAAGAATACCATTATTATTTTTCTTTTGGTGCTAAAAATCATCCGTTCGCAGCACCATTTTTGGTAAATGTGGCCGCAGACCTTGATCTCAAAAAGATGATGGATGCTGCTAGGTTGTTTGAGGGCGAGCATTATTTTCATAAGTATTGTACCAAGCCTTCGGCTCAAACTGTTTTTAAAAGAGTTATTGACGTTTGTGAGATTGTGGAGAATACGATTTTAACTGCCAGTTTCTTTCCTGAAAAGTCGTATATGTTAAGGGTGCAAGGAAAAGGGTTTTTGAGGTATCAGATACGTTTGATGATGGCGACCTTATTTGAGGTGGGCAAAGGAACGTTGGATGCCACATTTATTATTGCTTCTTTAAAAGAAGACAATGATCGAAAGTTCATGCGTAATATTGCACCTTCTTCAGGTTTGCAGTTGTATGATATTGAGTTGCAATTGTAATTTAAAAACGGTTTTTTTAGGACTTTTGGTTTTTATAAAATAGGGCCAAAAGAAAAAAATCCTACAAGGTTGTAAAAACCTTGTAGGATGTATTAAGATTTTAGGCTGCATTTTATCCTCGGATAAGTCCTCTAGAAATTACAATTTTTTGAATTTCTGAAGTCCCCTCATAGATTTGAGTAATTTTTGCATCGCGCATCAAGCGTTCTACGTGGTAGTCTTTTACAAAGCCATTTCCTCCGTGAATCTGAACCGCTTCTATAGTTTGCTCCATGGCTACTTTACTTGCATACAATTTTGCCATTGCAGATGACATGTCATAATTATGACCATTGTCTTTGTCCCAAGCAGCTTTCATTACCAACATTCTTGCCGCTTCAATTTCGGTATACATGTCTGCGAGTTTGAATGCGATTGCTTGGTGATTGCAGATTTCGGTTCCAAACGCTTTGCGCTCTTTAGAATATTTTAACGCCAGTTCATAGCCACCCGCAGCAATTCCTAAAGCTTGCGCAGCAATACCAATTCTACCACCAGAAAGCGTTTTCATGGCAAATGTAAATCCAAACCCATCTGCACCAATTCTATTCTCTTTAGGTACTTTTACATCGTTGAATTGTAAAGTATGGGTGTCTGACCCTCGGATTCCCAATTTATCTTCTTTGGGGCCTACATGAAAACCTTCTGCGCCTTTTTCCACAATAAAAGCATTGATGCCTTTGTGTCCTTTTTCTCTGTCTGTTTGGGCCATCACCAAATATACATCTGCACGACCACCGCTGGTAATCCAGTTTTTTGTGCCATTTAGAAGGTAATGGTCTCCCTTGTCTTCTGCAGTTGTTGCTTGTGAAGTTGCGTCAGAACCCGCTTCGGGCTCGCTCAAACAGAAGGCACCTACGTACTCTCCTGTTGCTAATTTTGTTAAATATTTTTGCTTCTGAGCTTCCGAAGCATAGCTTTGCAAGCCATAGCAAACCAAGGAGTTGTTTACAGAAACAATGACAGAAGCAGAAGCATCTATTTTAGAAAGTTCTTCCATTGCCAAAACATACGAGATGGTGTCCATTCCGCTACCCCCGTATTCTGGGGCTACCATAATGCCCATAAAACCGAGAGCACCCATTTTGCGCACTAATTCTTGGGGAAATTCCTGCTTGTTGTCTCTTTCGATAACTCCTGGTAATAATTCGGTTTGCGCAAAATCTCTTGCGGCATCACGAATCATAATGTGTTCTTCTGTTAAACTAAAGTCCATGGTTTATTTTTATTATTTTCTTGTGAGTAAGTGCCAAAGATATCGATTTCGTGACGTATTGTTAGCAGACATTTGTTAATTTTACAGATATGAATGAAAAGCACCTGTTTGCTATTGGGTTGATGTCTGGAACTTCTTTAGATGGCATTGATCTGGTGTATGTGAAGTTTCTTGAAAATGACCTTTCTTTTTTTGAGATTGTACATGCTGATACGATCGCGTATGCGACAGCATGGAAGCAAGAACTGCAAAAGGCAATTCATTTCTCTGCGGAGGAACTAAGGGTATTAGACCAAACGTATGGCAAGCACTTGGGGCAGGTTCTCCAAAGTTTTATTGGCAACTATCAAATTAAAAACATCGATTTTATTGCATCACATGGCCACACAATTTTGCACGAACCTCAAAAAGGCAGCACGCTACAGGTAGGTGCAGGTGCAGCAATTGCGAAAATAACCCAACAGAAAGTAGTTTGCGACTTTAGAACGCAAGATGTGCAACTCGGTGGTCAGGGTGCACCTTTAGTCCCTATTGGAGACGCTTTGTTATTTCCGAGCTATGAATTTTGTTTGAATTTAGGTGGTTTTTCCAATGTCTCTTTTGAAAAAGAGGGGGAAAGAAAGGCTTTTGATATCTGTCCTGTAAATATTGTATTGAATTTATTTTCAAATAAAATAGGACTTGAATATGATGCATCGGGAGCCATTGCAGCTGAAGGAGTCTTAAATCTCCCCCTTCTAACATCTTTAAATGCATTGGCGTTTTACAGCCTAGCAGCACCAAAATCTTTGGGTTTAGAATGGGTTCAAAAGGAAATACTGCCGGTAATCGCAAGGCACGAAACAGATATTCCTTCTATTTTAAGAACTTTTGTCGAGCACATTGCAATGCAAATAGCCAAGGTTGTTCAAAATTCAGATTCCGTTTTGGTTACTGGTGGTGGTTTTTTTAATACTTTTTTAATGGAAAGAATCCAATACCGATCGCAGTGTAAAGTAATTCAACCCTCTGATGCCGTAATTCATTATAAGGAAGCATTGATTTTTGCTTTTTTAGGGAGGTTGCGCATTGACAATCAGATCAATTGCTTAAAGAGTGTGACTGGGGCTATTAAAAACCACTCTTCAGGAGTTATTTTTTTACCATAGTTTTTGGATTAAAAAGTTTACAGAATTGTTTTTTTTACAGTAAGTTTGTTAATTATTGTACTCATTTTTACAAATCTAAAAAGACCCTCAAGTAATGAAACAGCTTTAACTTCTCTAAACGAATATGTATCGTACACATCGCGCATAAAAATTAGAAAATAAGTTAGAATTTTAGAATTATATAGGATGAAAGAATTATTAAAAATATACGAAAACAAACAACCTGAAATCGTTTTTCATTGGAAAGATCCAGAAACAGAGGCTGAAGGCTGGACGGTTATCAATTCACTAAGAGGCGGTGCTGCTGGTGGGGGAACGCGCATGCGAAAAGGTTTAGATAAAAATGAGGTACTCTCATTAGCAAAGACAATGGAAGTCAAGTTTACGGTTTCTGGTCCTGCTATTGGAGGTGCTAAATCGGGAATCAATTTTGATCCCAACGATCCAAGAAAAAGACAAGTTTTAGAGCGCTGGTATAAAGCAGTCACTCCGTTGTTGAAACATTATTACGGTACTGGTGGCGATTTAAATGTCGATGCCGATAAAGATGTCATCCCGATTACGGAGAATTGTGGTGTTTGGCATCCACAAGAAGGTATTTTTAACGGACACTTCAAACCAACAGAGGCAGAGAAAATCAATCGAATTGGGCAACTGCGTTTGGGAGTTATCAAAGTGTTAGAGAACAAAGAGTTCTCTCCAGATTTGTCAAGAAAATATACGGTTGCAGACATGTTAACGGGGTATGGTGTTTCTGAAGCGGTGAAACATTATTACGATATTTATGGTGGAAGTATAAAGGGAAAAAGAGCCATTGTTCAAGGATTTGGAAATGTAGGTTCAGCTGCTGCGTATTATTTAACCCAGTTAGGCGCGAAAGTAGTCGGTATTATTGACAGAGAAGGTGGGATTCTCAAAGAGGATGGATTTTCGATGGAAGAAATGACGCAGTTGTTTTTAGCCAAAGACGGAAATCAATTGGTTGCCGAAAATATGTTGTCGTTCGATGACATCAATGAGAAGATATGGAGTCTGCCAGCAGAAATTTTTGTTCCTGCAGCCGCTTCTAGATTGGTTTCGAGAACACAAGTTCAGCAGATGATCACTGCGGGGTTAGAGGTAATCTCTCCGGGTGCAAATGTTCCTTTTGCAGACAAAGAAATTTTTTTCGGTCCTATAATGGAGCATACAGATAACCACGTCAGCTTGTTGCCAGATTTTATTTCCAACTGTGGTATTGCAAGAGTATTTGCGTACTTAATGGAGGCAAGGGTAACGTTGCCAATGCGCGACAAAGATATTTTTAACGACACCTCAGAAATTATAAAAAAAGCGTTGCAAAAAACATTTGCTGTAAGCGCTTCAAAAACAAAAATTTGTTCCACTGCTTTTGAAATTGCATTGAAACAGTTAATTTAAATTAGAGAGAAATATGGAAGCAATCATTATCATTGTATTTGTAATGGGGTATTTGGCCATTACGCTAGAGCATAATATAAAATTAGACAAGTTAATTCCTGCCTTAATCATGATGGCTGTCTGTTGGGCGGTTGTTTCATTGGGGATTGATAGTTTTTCTAATTGGTTTGACTCTAGCACTCATGGCTTGGTCGAAGGCTTTGCTACGATGCCACATGATGATAAATTGCATTTGGTAGAAGAAACCTTATTGCACCATCTTGGCAAAACATCAGAAATTTTAGTCTTCCTTTTAGGGGCGATGACCATTGTTGAAATTATTGACTATTTCGATGGATTCGCAACGATTAAAAGCTATGTAAATTTTAAAAGTAAAAAGAAACTTTTATGGATGTTTGCCGTGCTTGCTTTTATATTGTCTGCGATCATAGACAATTTAACGGCAACGATTGTATTGATTTCAATTTTACAGAAAATTGTCAAGAACAGAGATGACCGAATTTGGTTTGCAGGTTTAATCATCATCGCTGCCAATGCAGGAGGCGCTTTTTCACCTATTGGAGATGTTACGACTACGATGCTTTGGATTGGAGACAAGGTGAGTACGGGAAAATTATTTTCTTACTTATTTATCCCATCGTTATTGTGTATGGTAGTTCCTACTTTTATTGCGACTTTTTTAACCGCTTTTAAAGGCGATATTGCGGTGGATGAAACGGAAGATGAAAAGCCAAAAAATAAATACAGTGCGCGCATGTTGTACTTAGGATTGGGTTCTATTTTATTTGTGCCTTTTTTCAAAACCATTACACACTTGCCACCGTATGTGGGAATGATGTTGTCTTTGGCAGTGGTTGCAACGTTTGCAGAAATATACAGTCGCTCAAAGTTTTCAATTTCTAGTATCGACAGTGCAGAGTCAGATGAGAATGCACACCACAGTCCCGTGCACGCTTCTTTGTCTAAAATAGAAATGCCAAGTATCTTATTTTTCTTGGGAATTTTAATGGCAGTTGCGGCTTTAGAGTCTTTGGGGATTTTATTTAATTTTGCAGACAGTCTCAAGCAAAGCATTCCTTTAATCGGTTCTGAGTTGGATGGAACGGTGGTTTCCGATTTTGTTGTTATTTTATTGGGAATTGGTTCTGCAATTATCGATAATGTACCATTAGTGGCTGCAAGTTTAGGGATGTTTTCAGAACCTTTAGACAATCCACTATGGCATTTTATTGCATTTTCGGCAGGTACTGGGGGATCTATGTTGATCATAGGTTCGGCAGCAGGCGTTGTGGCAATGGGAATGGAGAAAATAGACTTCTTTTGGTATTTCAAGAAAATATCATGGTTGGCATTGATCGGGTTTTTAGTAGGTTCTGTCGCTTTTGTAGTGATTCGATCCTTCGTTTAAAGAATATAAAGTAGTGTAAAAATGTCATTTTGATTTGTTTTAAAATGGCATTTTTTTTGTTTTTAAACAATTTATAACAGGAACGCACGTTCTGCTTACAGATAAAAATTATAAGGAAATGATATCATTTTTTCAAGAAAATACGGCACTTTTAGAAGCTGCTGGTGGAGAGAAAACCCTCTCTATTTACAAGTTAATTATGGATGGAGGTATTGGAGGACGCTTGATTCTCTCTCTCTTGTTTGTATTGTTAGCAGTGGCTTTGTATATTTATTTCGAACGGTTTTTTGCAATTAAAACAGCGTCCAAAATAGATGAGAATTTTATGAATCAGATTCGAGACCATGTTTCTAACGGAAGATTGGATGCCGCAGATGCCCTTTGTAAAAGTAAAAATACTCCTACAGCGCGATTGATAGGAAAAGGAATTTCAAGGATCGGAAAACCTTTAGACGATATCAATACAGCTATTGAAACTGCTGGTAAGCTCGAAGTGTATCAGTTAGAAAAAAATGTCAGTGTATTGGCAACCATTTCGGGAGTGGCGCCGATGATTGGTTTTTTAGGAACGGTTATAGGAATGATTATTGCCATTCACGAAATTGCAAATGCTGGGGGTCAAATAGATATCAAGTTGCTTTCCGATGGATTGTATACTGCGATGACGACCACGGTAGGGGGCTTAATTGTGGGGATTATTGCCTATATGACCTACAACCATTTGGTGGTAAAAACAGACAAAGTGGTGTACCAGATGGAGGCTAAATCTGTCGAGTTTTTAGATTTATTAAACGAGCCTGTATAAACAGCTGCTATGATTAGCAGTGTTGTAATGGCAGCGCACCAAACTTTTAAGCACTCGGCTTTTAATTTTTAAATATTTTAAGACCAATGAACTTACGTGGAAGAAATAAGGTAGATCCAACTTTTAACATGTCGTCTATGACAGACATTGTATTTTTGTTGCTCATCTTTTTTATGCTGACGTCAACCTTAGTCACTGTGAGTGCAATTGATGTTTTATTGCCAAAAGCAAGTGGAAAAACAGAAAATAGTGCTGCTGTAGCGGTTACAATTACAAATGCGGGTCTTTTTTATATTGACAAGTTATTGATACATGCAGACAATTTGGAAGCAGTAGTTGTGCGCACGGTTGGAAGTGACAAGCAAAAAACAGTCATTATTCGTGGAGATGAAGAAGTGGCATATAAAAATGTGATGCAAGTTATAGACATTGCGAATCGCAATAAGTTAAAAATGATATTAGCTGTGAAAGGCAAATAGCGCCTTCGAAGGTAGTCAACCGAATGCGCATATAAAAAAAAGCATGAAAGTATTAAATAGCAAGCACAAAAAGCAGTCAGCGGCAATTACCGCTGGAATCCTTTTGCTTATAATTTTAGCGATTTTCAATCTTGGTTTGGATTACTTGGATCCACCAGCAGAATATGGTGTGGCAATAAACTATGGAGATGCGGTGATTGGCAGCGGTGTTCCTGTGGAAGCAAAAAAAAGTTCGCAAAAAAAAAGCAGTGTTTCCGAAATAGAAAATATTCAGGAAGTTTCAGAAGAGGTGGTTGCAGAGGCGCTTCTTACTAGCGATGCTTCAGATGCGGTTCCTGTCTTGAAGAAAGTAGCCATAAAAAAGACAGCAGTGCCAGAAGTACGCACTGAAAAAAAGCAGCTAATACGAAAACCCTCCAAAGAAAATCAGGCAGCATTAGATAAATTACTGAGTGGCACACGTGCAGAACGGCCAGAACAAGGTGCTGGACCAGATGCTGTAGCTGGCACAAAAGGAGTGAACACGGGAGTTGCAGAAACTGCGAAGTACTATGGGAATACGGGAATCGCTTCCAACGGAAATTACAATTTAGCGGGAAGGAAGGTCTTAGAAACTCCAAAGAAACAGCCCAATTGTCAAGAGGAAGGCATTGTTGTTGTGCAAATTACCGTGGATAAAAAGGGAAACGTACTCAGCGCAATTCCTGGGGTCAAAGGCACCACAAATACGGCGCCTTGTTTGGCCAAACCGGCAAAAGAAGCCGCACTTAGCACGCGTTGGAATGTAGATACAGAAGCACCTGCAATTCAAACTGGAACCATCATTTATAAGTTTAGCTTATCTAAATAATCTCGTATCTTTGTGCCCTAAAATGCGCTTTCAATTTTGAAAGATAGCGATCAATTTATTTTTAATGACGTACAAAGAAACGCTTGCTTGGATGTTCGTGCAGCTGCCGATGTTCCAACGCGAAGGGAAGGTTGCTTTTAAAAAGGATCTTACAAATATTCTCGCTTTTTCTAAAGAACTGGGTTTTCCTGAAAAGAAGTTCAAATCAATCCATGTAGGGGGAACGAACGGAAAAGGATCTACCAGTCATATGTTGGCTTCGATACTACAGGAGGCAGGGTATAAGGTGGGTTTGTATACTTCACCCCACTTGAAAAATTTTACGGAGAGAATCCGTATCAATGGACAGGAAATTTCTGAGGATAAGGTGACTGTTTTCATACAAAAGAACAAGAACTTTTTAACAGCACAAAAATTGTCTTTTTTCGAGATGTCTGTAGGGCTTGCATTTGATTATTTCGCTGCAGAAGCAGTGGATATTGCCATTGTAGAAGTGGGCATGGGTGGACGGTTGGATTCTACCAATATCATTCGGCCAGAAGTTGCTGTAATTACCAACATTGGATTGGATCACACGCAGTTTTTAGGAGAAACCATGCCAGAGATTGCCTTTGAAAAGGCAGGAGTTATAAAAGAGACCACGCCCATTGTTATTGGAGAGGAGCAGTTGTTGGTAAAAAGTGTTTTTCTAGGAAAAGCGTCTGCGGGGGGAGCACCACTTTATTTTGCGTCAGATATAGAAGAAAGTTATCCCACAGATTTGTTGGGAGCGTATCAGAAGAAAAATGTAAAAACAGCGATTGCTGCCATTCGCGCGTTGCAAGGCTTTGAGGTTTCTGAGGAGGCTATAAAAAAAGGCTTGTTGGGGGTGGTGAAAAACACAAATTTAAAAGGACGCTGGCAAATTTTACAAGAAGCACCGAAGGTACTTTGTGATACTGCGCACAATGCCGCAGGTTTGGTAGAGGTTTTTGCGCAGTTACAAAAAGAAAAATATGAGCGCTTACATTTTGTATTAGGGGTGGTCTCAGATAAGAAGTTAGAAGACATACTACCACTTTTTCCTAGCGATGCGCAGTATTATTTTTGCAAGCCAGACATTCCAAGGGGGCTTTCTGAAACGATATTGCAAGAAAAAGCAATAGAATTTGGTTTGTTTGGAGCGGTGTATCCTTCTGTTAAGAAAGCATTCGAAGTGGCCTTATTAAATGCAAATCAGCAAGATATGATTTATGTGGGTGGAAGTACGTTTGTAGTTGCTGAAATAATTTAAATAAAACTTCATTTTTTGTTTGGTAAATTAAAAATCAGTGTTATATTTGCAACCGCTTAGAGAAACTATCAATACGATCTAAGTATTCCTTCCGGCTAGGAATTAAAACATAACGGGCAATTAGCTCAGTTGGTTCAGAGCATCTCGTTTACACCGAGAGGGTCGGGGGTTCGAATCCCTCATTGCCCACATCAATCACAATCCTGACGATTTTTCGTCAGGATTTTTTTTGTTTTAAAAGATGAGAAGCTTGCTTCGTCATTTTTTTTTAAAACAAAAAAGACTACATGAGCGCTGCTCATGAGGATTGTATTTGCAGTAGCGGTCTCCGAGGGCTGCACGACTGCTTTTTTCAGGCAGGAAGTGCATCCCTGTTTGATCCTTTTCAGTACTGAACAAAAATTCAAGTGCAACACGCATACGGATTGTAGTCGCAGTAGTGGTCCTCGAGGGCTGTACAACGGCATTTTTAAGCAGGAAGTGCATCCCTATTCGATAATTTTTAGTGCTGAATAAAAATCCAAGCGCAACGCGTATACCGATTGTATTTGCAGGAGCGGTCTCCGAGGGCTGCACGACTGCTTTTTTCAGGCAGGAAGTGCATCCCTATTTGATCCTTTTTAGTGCTGAATAAAAATCCAAGCGCAACGCGCATACCGATTGCAGATGCAGTAGCGGTCTTCGAGGGCTGCACAAGGGCCTTTTCAGGCAGGAAGTGCATTTCTGTTTGATCATTTTTAGTGCTGAATAAAAATCCAAGCGCAACGTGCAGAAGGATTGCAGTTTCAGTAGCGGTCTTTCAGGGCTGCACAAGGGCCTTTTTAGGTAGGAAATGCATTTCTGTTTGATCCTTTTTAGTACTGAATAAAAATCCAAGCGCAACGCGTATAAAGATTGTATTTGCAGTAGCGGTCTCCGAGGGCTGCACGACTGCTTTTTTCAGGCAGGAAGTGCATCCCTGTTTGATCCTTTTCAGTACTGAACAAAAATTCAAGTGCAACACGCATATGGATTGTAGTCGCAGTAGTGGTCTTCGAGGGCTGTACAACGACATTTTTAAGCAGGAAGTGCATCCCTATTCGATAATTTTTAGTGCTGAATAAAAATCCAAGCGCAACGCGTATACCGATTGTATTTGCAGTAGCGGTCTTCGATGGCTGCACGACTGCTTTTTTCAGGCAGGAAGTGCACTCCTATTTGATCATTTTCAGAAGAGAAACATTCATGATTTTTTAGAAAAGGTTTGTAAATTCCTTTAACTTGATTTATTAAACAATAATTCCTCTTCTATTTCTGTCAAGAATTCTTCTAAATTCAACATCAACTACTTTGTTCTTATCTGTACCTTCTACTATTAACACACAATCCTGCAGTCCATCTTTATTTAAATCATCATATTTTTTCTCAAATAGTTTAAACTTTAAAGGTATTAAGTCAGTAATATTTTTATGAACTGAACTAGAGACTTTATTTGGTGAATAATCGATTAAATATTTTGAGCTTTTATTTATGAAATCTGACTTTTTTTGATTTCTGACCATTAAATCATCTAAACCACTTCCAAAATCAGTATTTAGTTTGTCAATATCTTTAAAATTTTTTTCTTTTTTCTCAATCTAAATAAATTGCTCTTTTCTCAACGATTTTTTTTGCTTTCAGAAAGTTCTTTTCTAACAAAGTGTAAAACGATATTTAAAATACTATCAGATTGGATTAAATATTTTTTAGAACAATTATACATATTATGGTCTCTATCCAAACATCTTTGATTTTCTTGATTTAATTTGTTTAATATCTGTTTGAAGTTTTGCCTATTAGATAGATGTGGAATTAGTAGAAAAGTTAGAAGGATTCTCTTTTTCATGTTTTTTCGTGATTACACACAACCTATGTGTAAACGGAAGGTAGCAGTTTGAAATGCCATTACTTTTGGTTTAAAAGAAAAATAGCAGATAAGAACAAACCTTTTAGTTTACGCTCAACTGCTATTTTTTTTAAACGTAGTTGTGTGCAGTTAATTATTAGTAATAGCTCCAGTAACAAATCCTAAAATAAAGTCATTATCACTATTTCTTTTGTTTAATATTTTATTTATTTTCATAATATTAGACCAGTAAGTTAAAACCACTAACGTTGAATTTTTTTCGATACTTATTTTATAAGAAACTTCAACTCCAAAATTATCATTTTCCTCTACTTCGCATATTTTCTCTTTTGACACTATATTTTCAATTAGGTTATTTTTAAATAACGGAGTTCTGAACTTAAATTTCATGTTTTCAAAATATATTTTTTTATCAGAATAATAACCTATGGAATCTTTATTATAATAAATAACTCCACTCTCAAATAAATATTTTTTTGATTTGAAATTATCATTTTTAAAGTCTCCTTTTAAAACGGAGTCATTATTGCTATCAAAAACAATAAATTTAGCTTGTTTATCATCTAAAATATAAGTGGAATTTTTTAACGAAGTATTATTTTGCCCAAAAACAGGAGAACATATAACTAACAATAATAAAATTTTTATACATTTCATAATATTTTTATTTTAAGATTTCTCCAACAGCTGCACCAGCAGATGCACCTAATCCTCCCGCTAAAGCACTACCTCCTCCAGTTATTGCGTGCAACACAATACCAGATGCCGCGCCTTTAGCATCAGCTATAACTACTTTTTTGACTGATTTCCAAAATCTACCGCACCATCCTTTTCTTGATAATGCGTTTGACTTATTACCTGTATATTGTTCGTTTACAGCTTCATACCAGTCTATGTAGCTTGTACTCCAATATTTTGCAGAATGTCCCATAACGTCAACTGCACCCAACCAAGCGATTTTATTTTTTTCGTCCTTTAGACTTTCGGGTATATTATTCTTTAATTCTTGAGTTAAGCTATAAAGTTCAATTCCTCTGTTATTTTCTTCATTTAAATATTCGTTAGATAGTTCGTCGAGTTTATTTAGTTCTAAACTTAACTCATCTGAAAATATATTAGGTCCATTTGAAGATTTTAAATATTTATAGTTTACATGCTTATTATTATTAAAGTAGGTTACAGCTATTTTAGACATTGGAGCTTTATTTAGAAAAGAACTTTCTTCGTAAAAGTTATTAATTCCTTTTTCTATCAAAGAATTTATTTCCTTTAGTTTTAAACTTTTCTAACTACGCTTTGTTTTTTTTATTGTTAATAGAATCTTATCCATAGCTTTATTATGTTCTAAACCGATGTTGTCTATCATAGCCAACTTATTATCTGTCATTTCAGAATTTTCAGTTTCACAGTTTGTAAATAATGTTAAACTAATTAATGTAATTATAAAAGCAGAAATTTTTTTTAAATTTTTCATTTTAATTTGTGTTACTATTTTACGCATTCATTTTTTTTATGAGTATTGAATACTTGCAATTTTACCTTCTTTTTTAAGAAACGTATTTTGTGTAAAATTCTCGTATCTTCCTCTTTCTATTTTTTCTTCCAAGTAGGGAACTTTCTCGGATATGGTTAAACTTCGGTCTAATTATTCATTAGGTGTTATATGGAGAACAGAGTTCCTGTTTACAGGCTATTTTCTCCGGACAAGAGGAATTTTTGTTCCCGATTAGTGTTTTCCTTTAAATAAATAAAATAGCATCAGAATAACTTTTAATCTTTAAAATTTAAATTCACTTAACTATTTTTTCTAAATCTCGATTATAGTGGTAGTCTTTTTACCGTATCATTTTTAGCACCTGTTTGTCAATTAAATTTAAAAGATAAATGGGTGCGTGTCAATCCCTGAAAATGGTATAAATTTACTATCCCTGAATTTAGGGTCTTCTACCTCTGAATTCAGGGATAGTGAATCCTTTAATGTGCTGTTTGTCAGTATGTTTTTTTCTTTTTTTATTTTGAATATTTTCACATGTATTTACTTACCTATTTCTTTAAAATATTTATAAAACGCTAATTAAGAATCTTGTACCCTAAAAAGAGGTTTAGGTTTTGTTAAAGATCAAGTGTAAGAGAGGTACTTCATGAAGGTGCTTCATGGAGATGTTTTTTACTACAAATTTCTGGATATTTAGAGTCAGGTATTCAAGTATTTGAAATAAAATTAATATTTTTTTTATTTTTTTTAAAAAACAGTGTTGAGTGAGAGGTAAATACAACTTTATACCCCCCGTAATTTTAAAATTGGGTCTACGGGGGTTTTGACTTCGCTCCGCTCAGGAATCTAACTTTAGTACACTTTTTAAATTTTGAGAGATAGGATGAACTTATCTCATAACTTAAAATTTAAAAGTATGACAAAGTACAAGAAATTTAAGAATTTAAAGACTGGAGAAAGTGAATTTTCTTTTAATGCAACCTTGCTTGAGGTAGAGAAGAATGTAATTTAAAATAGTAATGGCAAAACTACAAAATTGTAACGCAAGGGTTTCAATTACCAAATGGAGAAGATGTTCAGCGAACAGCAATCTGTTATGCTTCAAATTATGGTTATGGTGTTGAAGTAGGTAAAAACTATCTATGTAATCTGAGTTTTACTGAAGACGGAGAATCACAATTAAGCATGTCTCATCTCATGAATGCAGATAGGTCAAGTGCTGAGGACTACTTTGGCTTATTTCAAGTAACACAACAAGTAATTGATTGCGAGGTAGTACTTTAACCATGATGTCGTCTCGAATAAAGGGCTTATGCAATGGATGTGTAAGCCCTTTTCTTATTTAATAACAATTTAAAACATACCTATGGAAATACGTAAATCTGAAAGGAAACAAGCTAAAATTAAGTTAGTGCTGGAAGCGGTAAGACGTACTTTGCACTTCTATCAGCAAAAGGATTAACAGGAGGAGACTACACTAAAATAGCTATAATAGACACTGAGAATAAGTCAGCAGATTTATACGCACATCTGGGAGATTATAATGTGGTCTCAATGGAATAACCATATTCACTAGAAAGGTGTATAGAAGCTATTGGATTGCGAGAGAACGCAGGAATGGAGGTGATTATTCTGGATGGAATTTCGAAAATCTGGAACTATTTGTTAGAAACTCGTATTAATATGCCAGGGAATTCGTTTGCTAATTGGGCAAAGATAACTTCGATGCAAAATACATTTATTAATAAAGCCCTAAGCTCAGATGCTCATATTATCGCAACGACGAGGGTAAAACAAGATTCCGTACTTAATCAAAAAAATGGCAAGATGGTGCCTGAGAAGGTGGGGTTGAAAGCTATTCAAAGAAATGACCTTGATTACGAGTTTACGATTGTATTTGACATCGATACAGCAGATAGTGCTAAGGTCACCAAGTATAGAACTGGGGTATTTGTAAACGCACCAGAATTTAAAATTAGTTCTAATACAGGGAAAAAGATAAAAGCATGGTGCGGTGAAATTCATTGGAGGAATAGAGAAGAAACTCAGAGGGAGATAGGACAATGTATTGGTATAGAAGGGTTAAGGCATGTGTACGCGAAGTACCCCGATAGACAGGAAGCGTTAAAACCATTAATAACGGAAAGAAAGAAGACGTTGGAGACAGTTTCTTCCCAAGTATTGCCAAAGAATCAAATCATTCAACAATCTAAAATAAACCATAATGGAATTAGTAACAGTTAATCATATAGAAAATCAGTTGATTTCAAAAGAAGCGGTTTTGGTGTCAAGTGGAAACTTTATAGAAGTTAATACACAAAAAGTGTACTTACATTATTTAAAAACAGAATGCTTAACCCCTTTTTATTCGGACAACATGCCATCCATTTCTCATGCTGAGTTTATAAATGCTACATCTGAATTAGTCCATACTAAATTTCCCAATACAGAGGTTTTTCAGCTAAATATTAAGATTTCTCACACGATGCAAGTTAGGGTGGCTGCTGCTATAGGAAAGTCTATAACAGAGTTTACCCCTGAGGAAAAGTCAATATATTATCAAAGACTTGCATTTATGATTGAATTGCCAACTTTGACAGAAAAGATGAACAATAATAGTCTATCCCAAGTTGTAGGTGGAGTTCGCGCATTAAACAAAGAAAATTTATTTAGCAACAGAGGTTTAGAACGATTCCAAGTTTTTATCGGTTTTAAGAATATTGTGTGTACCAATTTATGTATCAGCACTGATGGTTTAATTGCAGAGATTAGGGAATTAGTGTTGCTGAACTAAAACCAGAAGATTCACAAACTAATATCTTCATTCGATAAAGATCGGTTTTTAGGGAATATGGAGCGTATGAACAGGTTTCATTTGAATGAGTTGCAGTTTGCGCACACAATAGGAAAAATGAAGTTATCCTAATACCTAAATAAGACAGAAAAAGTTGGCAAGTTGGCACTGTTAATGAAGGATAACCCAATTAGCACGGTAGTAAAGAACTATTATGGGATGAAAATTTCTCTAGAAGTAATGAACGAGAGATTAATCTTTGGAGTTTTTACAACCTAATGACGGATGCCAACAAGCCGAGTTATATAGACTCAAACTTAGAGTGTAATGTCAATGCTTTTGAATTCATTTTTGGAATAGCGAATGCGATGCAAAACCAAGAGCAGAATTGGTTTCTAGACCCAACGGTATACGATAATATATGATGGATAAAGACTGAGCAGAGCCTCTTGAACACAGCAATTCAGAATGGATTTATATAGTTCCTTGTAACAATTTGTTAAAGCAGTTGTTTACTCCTTTTGAGGTAGAAGTTATACGTTCGGTAAGTGCATTAGAGATAGGTCAAATAGTTTGGGTTTCTCAAGAGAAAGTTATTCCACAATTAAAAACAGTGTACATTATTAAAGGGAAGGCCTACTATTTTTTACACTTCGATATTATAGTTGATCAACCATGAGTTTATGTTGTATATTAAATGACTAAATTTTTGAGACTTTTCCTCCTTTATCAAAGAAATCCTAAAAAAAGAGAATTCCAGTTGGAGAAGTAAAAATTGCAGTTGCAATAGCGGTCTTTCAGGGCTGCACGACTGCCTTTTTAGGCAGGAAGTGTATCCTATCGTTTTCTATCCTTTTTGTAGAGCGATACACAAGATACGGTACTCGGGAAAGGGATGTCATCAAAACCACAGCGCACACAAATGGGCTGCAAGCAAAGGCTACAATCCACTTTTAAAATTCCCAAAATAGCAAAGCGGGGGATCTCCTGCAAAAGTTCTTGCAAATACGCAAGAAACCATTAACTTTGCTTTGACATGATTTTTAAGACCTGTGTTGTTTGCGCAGGTGCAGCCTTTATAGCAAAGGGGTTCTCTGTGGAGATTTTCCTTTTTGCAGCGTCAAAAATTACCAAAGTCAGCACGTATTCGCTGCTAGAAATAAAGAAATGAAAGAGATAAAAATTGCCGTTATCGGTTTGGGATATGTTGGTTTGCCATTGGCAAGATTGTTTGCAACAAAATATGCCGTTATTGGTTTTGATATCAATACACAAAGAGTCGCAGCGTTGATGGCAGGCACAGATAGTACTTTAGAAGTAGCGTCGGAGGTTTTAAAAGCAGTGTTGGTTGCAGAACCTAATGCCGACAAAGGATTGTTTTGTACTGCACAAATTGCAGCGATAAAAGATTGTAATTATTACATTATTACCATGCCTACCCCGGTAGACAAAAACAACATTCCTGTGCTCACGCATTTGCTAGAAGCGAGTAAAACGGTGGGAGCAGTGCTTCAAAAAGGAGACATCGTTATTTACGAATCCACGGTATATCCCGGAGCCACTGAGGAAGACTGCATTCCTGTTTTGGAAGCAGTTTCTGGTTTGGTTTTCAATACAGATTTTTTTGCAGGCTATTCGCCAGAACGCATCAATCCCGGAGACAAGATAAATACCATCGATAAAATTTTAAAAATTACCTCAGGATCAACTCCTGCTATCGGTAAAAAAGTAGATGCCCTCTATGCCTCAGTAATTACAGCAGGTACACATTTGGCGCCTTCCATTAAAGTCGCAGAGGCCGCAAAGGTGATTGAGAATTCCCAGCGCGACATAAATATTGCGTTTGTAAACGAGCTGGCAAAAATATTTAATTTAATGGACATCAACATCCATGAGGTACTAGCGGCGGCAGGGACAAAATGGAATTTTTTGCCTTTTAAACCGGGTTTGGTTGGAGGGCATTGTATTGGTGTAGATCCCTATTATTTGGCACACAAAGCAAAGGAGTATGGCTATCACCCCGAAATTATTTTAGCGGGGAGAAGAGTCAATGACAGCATGGGGCCTTTTGTTGCTGCTGAAGTTGCAAAATTAATGATTAAGAATGCGATTGAAGTTAGAGATGCGGAGGTATTGGTCTTGGGAATTACTTTTAAAGAAAATTGTTCGGATGTGCGGAATACCAAAGCCGTAGATGTGGTAAATGAACTGGCAGACTTTGGGACAAAAGTAACCATCTATGACCCTTGTGCAAACCCCAAAGAACTTAAAAAAGAATACAATTTAGTTTCTCAGAAAACGGTGCCAAAGAAGAAGTTTGATGCCATTGTGCTCACCGTTTCCCATAAAGAATTTGAAAAGATAGATTTAAAGGCCTTGAAAAAAGAGCATACTGTTGTGTATGATGTAAAAAACTTTTTCAATCCCAAAGAAGTACACAAAACCTTATAAAGATGAAGAACTTTGCATTGATGGGCGCCGCAGGGTATATTGCTCCCAAACACCTAAAAGCGATTAAAGAGACCAACAATCATCTAATTGCGGCCTTAGATAAGTTCGACTCTGTGGGAATTATGGACCGCTATTTTCCAAACGCCAATTTTTTTACGGAATTTGAGCGTTTTGACCGTCACATCGAAAAGTTGAAGAGAAATGAAGGAGTCCCCCTCGATTATGTAAGTATTTGTACTCCAAATTACCTGCACGATTCGCATATTAGAATGGCCTTACGCAGTGGTGCACATGCCATTTGTGAAAAACCAATTGTATTAAATCCTTGGAATATTGATGCTTTGGCAGCGATCGAAAAGGAATCTCAGGGCAATATCAATACCATTCTTCAATTGCGTTTGCACGCTGCAATTATCGATTTGAAAAAAAAGGTAGACGCCACCGAGAAAAAGGGGAAATATGAGATTGATTTGACGTACATTACTCCCAGAGGGAAGTGGTATGACGCTTCTTGGAAAGGAGAGGAATCAAAATCTGGAGGCATCGCCACCAATATTGGAGTGCATTTTTACGACATGCTTTCTTGGGTTTTTGGAAGGGTACAAGAGAATGCAGTGCATTTGAGAACTCCACACAAAGCAGCAGGTTATTTAGAGTTTGAAAATGCGCGCGTGCGTTGGTTTTTGTCCATTGACGCAGCAGATCTTCCGCAGGAAGTGCAAGAAAAGCAACAAAGAACTTTCAGAGCCATTACCATCGACAGCCAGGAATTGGAATTTAGCGATGGCTTTACCGAATTACACACCCTTAGTTATCAAAAAATATTACAACACCAAGGTTTTGGATTGGAAGTGGTGCGTCCCTCTATTGAGATTGTGCACGACATTCGGAATGCTGAGATAAGCAACGAAGGGTATAAACACCCATTTTTGAACTAAAAAAATAGTCTATATTTGCTTTCAATCAAGTGTGAAAAAATGAAGAAAAAGGCAATTATTGTTTCGGGATATTTTAATCCAATACATAAAGGGCATCTGGAGTATTTTAACCACGCGAAAGCGCTGGCAGATGCACTTTTTGTAATCGTGAATAACGACGCACAAAGAGTCTTAAAAGGATCCAAAGAGTTTCAAAAAGAAGCAGAGCGCTTGTTTATCGTTCAAAATATAAAAGCAGTAGACGAGGCTATTATTTCTATTGACCAAGACCGTACAGTTTGTGCCTCTATTCGCGCTATTTTTGACGCTTATGGTGAAGAATACCAGCTGGGTTTTGCCAATGGAGGTGACCAAAATAACAGTTCGATACCCGAAGCGCCTATTTGCTCCGAATTAAAAATTGAACTCATTGATGGTTTGGGAGGAAAAATACAATCTTCCTCTTGGTTGCTTGATAAAAAATAAAAAAATATGAAAATTGGAATTACTTTTAGTGCTTTTGATCTTTTGCATGCGGGACATATAAAAATGCTAGAGGATGCAAAGAGGCAATGCGATTATTTGATTTGTGCCTTACAAACAGATCCTACTATAGACCGTCCAGAAAAAAACAACCCTGTTCAGTCTGTTGTAGAACGCTACATTCAGCTGAAAGGATGTAAATATGTAGATGAGATTGTTCCTTATGCTACAGAGCAGGACTTAGAAGACGTGCTGCGCTCTTTTAGAATTGACGTGCGCATTTTAGGAGATGAGTACGCTACTAAAAATTTTACAGGAAGAGCTTATTGTGAAGAAAAAGGAATCGACTTGTATTTTAACAAGAGAGAGCACCGATTTTCTAGCAGTGGTTTGCGAAAAGAAGTGCAGGAGAAAGAAAATTTAAACAGATAAAAGTAATTTGAATTGCGCTAGAAAGTCTAGAAATCTTGAATAGAGTCAGTACTGCATTTGAAAGGCAAGTGGCTGTTTAAAAAAGAAATAAATGAATATTACAGTGGTAGGTTCTGGGTATGTAGGACTGGTCTCTGGTGCTTGTTTTTCAGAAATGGGAAATACAGTGACCTGTGTAGACATTGATAGCGAGAGAATTCAAAATTTAAAAGCGGGCATTTTGCCTATTTTTGAGCCAGGTCTGGAAGCCATGGTTTTGAAGAATACCAAAAATAAAACCCTTTTTTTTACAACAGACTTAGCGGTAGGGATGCAATTGGCATCCATTATTTTTATTGCTGTGGGTACACCGATGGATGCGGATGGTGCTGCCGATTTACAATTTGTTTTGGCGGTGGCCAAGGCCATTGGTCAAAACTTAGAAAAAAAAGTGGTGGTGGTAAACAAGTCTACAGTGCCTGTGGGGACCGCAGACAAAGTGAAAGCTACCATTCAGCAAGCGCTTGCTCTAAGAGGTCTTTCCATTGACTTTGATGTGGTTTCAAATCCTGAGTTTTTAAAAGAAGGAGATGCGATTGCAGATTTTATGAAGCCCGATCGGGTAGTGATTGGTGCGGCATCAGAAGCGGCCTTTGCTGCGATGAAGCAATTGTATTCGCCGTTTTTTAGAACGCATGATCGTTTTATTACCATGGACATTCGATCCGCAGAAATGACAAAATATGCAGCAAATGCCATGTTGGCCACTAAAATTTCGTTTATGAATGAAATTGCGAATATTTGTGAACGTGTGGGTGCAGATGTCAATCAAGTGCGCATTGGGATTGGTTCTGACAACAGAATTGGGTACAGTTTTATTTATCCAGGTGCGGGATATGGAGGTGCCTGCTTTCCAAAAGATGTGCAAGCACTGCAACAGATGGCGCAAGAACAGGGGTACAATGCGCATCTAATCGCAGCTGTAGCTTCGGTGAATGATGCCCAGAAATTCGTAATTTCTAATAAAGTTATTCAAAGATTTGGAGAAGATTTAACAGGACTTACTTTTGGGGTGTGGGGATTGGCATTCAAGCCAGGAACGGACGACATGCGGGAAGCTGCGGCAATTTATACGATCAAAGCGCTGGTTGCTCGGGGAGCGACAATAAAAGCATACGATCCTAAGGCCATGCGAGAAGCAAAAGAATACTATTTAAAAGACATTGCAGAAGTGGTCTACTGTGATGTAAAATACGATGTGTTAAAAGAGGCAACGGCACTTATTCTCTTAACAGAATGGAAAGAGTTCCGCTCTCCAGATTTTGAAGAAATTAAGATGCACTTAAAATTACCAATTATTTTTGATGGCAGGAATCAGTACAATGCTTTTCAGTTAGAAAAAAAGGGAATTGAATATTATCAAATAGGAAAATAAAAGGAACTTTAAAGATGCGAGGATACCTCGTGCAGGACAGCGTGAAATGTTCGCGTCCGAAGACTGGTGGGTTTTGGAGAAAAAGAATGCGTATTAACTGGGGGAAACAGGTGTTAGAAACTAGTACAATCTGGCTCATTTAGAGCAAAGTATTTGAGCACTGCCAGACAGGGAGATGATACATCACATTTGCAGTGGGACAACATAACACTCTAGTGCCTAGCGTGGTTTGTGTATTTTTCGACTGCCTAGGAAAGAACTTTCTCTAATAAAGGTATTTTAGGAATTTTATAAGAAAGGAGCTTGAATTTGTGAGAAGTACGATAGCAGCATCGGTGTTTGAGTAGTTTGTGCACAACAACCAGCGGTAAAAAGTGGCAAAGCATACAAATGTCTTACAGAGGTAAAAGTGCAATATTATGGTAAGCTGTCTTTAAACAGAATTGCTGCTTAAAAGAACTTTTTTTTAAAGAAGAATTTTTTGTTTTTTGGTAGAAAAATTACAAATGAAAACAGGTTTTTTTTGCGATGTATAGATACATTTCGTTATAAATCAATAGTTTATATTTTTATTTACAGCTACGGTTATTTCAACTATTTTATTTTACTGTGCTTCATAAATTAGTATATTTGCAGCGATCAGGAAAAATAATTTTTATCACAAAGAAAAATGAAAAAGAACAGACAAACATACCTTTTAGTGCTTTTAGTGTTTTTTACGAGTATCGTATTTTCACAGGATATTAGTAGTATTAAAGACATCGATGTGAATGCTTTGTCAGATGAAGAAATAGCCTCTTATTGGTCAAGGGTGCAGAAAAAAGGCTATACCATGGAGCAGGTAGAGGTCTTGGGGAAAGCACAAGGGGTATCCGCATCAAAATTAGCAGATTTTAAAAGAAGAGTAAATGCTTTGGTGTCTAACAAACCAATAGCGGCAGCAGTTATAGAAGAGGGAGAAAAGGAGTTACTTGGAAACGAACCTTATGGTTTGAAAGAAGGGGAGCTTTTTGAAGAAAATTCTCCTGAGCCATTGCTTTTTGGCTATGATTTCTTTAACAACGCTAAAATTTCCTTTGCACCCGCCGTCAACATTGCAGTTCCTGAAAATTACCAAATAGGTCCAGGAGACGAAATTATGATTGATTTATGGGGAGCCTCAGAAATAACCTATAATGCAACGGTAAATAACGCGGGTAGCATTCAAATTAAGGGCATTGGCTTTATCTTTATTAATGGCTTTACCTTAGAAAACGCAAGCAAAAAAATAAGATCGAAATTAAAGAGCAAACACGCAGGGATTGCAGCCCCCAGCAACAGTTATAATAAAATAAATACCAACATCACCGTTTCTAAAATTAGAACCGTGCAGGTAAATATTATTGGGGAAGTAAAAGTGCCAGGAACTTATGCGTTAAATTCTTTGTCTACAGTACTAAATGCCTTGTATGTGGCTGGCGGTCCTACCAAAATGGGAACTTTTAGAGCGGTTAAATTGGTGCGTGCAAACAAGGTGGTTGCGGTTTTAGACATCTATAGCTATTTGTTGTTTGGAACGCAAGAGGGGAACTTGAAACTACAAGACCAGGATGTACTATTAGTAGGGCCTTATCTAAATTTAGTTTCTGTGGAAGGTGCTGTTAAAAGACCCGGTTTGTACGAGTTAAAGGAGGGGCAGACACTTTTTGATTTAGTGAAGTATTTTGGAGGTTTTACACCAAAAGCATACACGAGTTTATTGGTTATAGAACGTTTAAATGGGACTCGAAAAGAAGTGAAAGAGGTGGTGTTAAAAGAGGCTTCTAGTTTTCAAATGCAGGCTGGAGATAAGTTAGTGGTGCAAGAAATATTAGACACCTTTGAGAATAAAGTTGTTTTAGAAGGTGAAGTCTTTCGGGCGGGTGATTACGAATTGACGAACAACATGGATTTAAAAATGCTTTTAACGAAGGCTGAAGGTGTGACACCAGATGCTTTTTTACCAAGAGGACTGTTGGTAAGAACAGAGAAGGGGGCGAATAAAGAGAACATTGCCTTTTCCGTTGAAGCGGTTTTAAAAGGAGAAGTCAAGATTCTTTTGAACGCGCGAGACCAGGTTCGAATTTTCAATAAAAAGGAACTAAGAGAAGAAAGAACCATTTCAATTTCGGGCGCTGTGAATACCCCGCAAACCATCGATTTTATTGAAAAATTACAAATAGAAGATGTGATTGCAATGTCTGGAGGTCTACAAGAAGGTGCAGATCCTGAAGTGATCAGTGTTTCAAGAAGACTTAAAGACGGGAGTTTTGCATCCTTAAGCCAAATATTTGCAGTGTCCTCAGAGAGAAACTTGTCGCTCAATAATGGAAATCCGTTTTATTTAGCCCCCTTTGACATTGTAAATGTTCGATACGAAAAAGGATATCGTGCACAGGAAAGTGTTGTTGTAAAGGGTGAGGTTAAATATGAAGGAGATTATATTTTAGAGAGTAAAAACGAGCGCATTTCAGATCTAATAAAAAGGGCTGGAGGTCTAACCGATTTTGCAGACATCAAAGGAGCTGCACTAATCCGTAAAATAAAGGAAAAAAAAACCAAGGAGATTTTAAAGAATATTGCGAATAGCGAAGGAGATAATTTGGATGTGGAGGCTTTGCAGGAAATGGAGGAGACGGCTACAGAATTTAAAATTGGAATTGATTTGGTAAGCATTTTAAGCAACAAAGGGTCTGAAATTGACATGTTCTTAAGAGAAGGGGATGTCTTGATGATTCCTGCCAAAAGTCAAACGGTAGAGGTTTTAGGAATTGTTTTAAGACCCTCTTTGGTTTTGTTTAAGGAAGGCCAGTCTTTGAGAACTTATATTGAAAAATCAGGGGGCTTTGGAGAAACGGCAAAAAAATCAAAAATTTATGTGTCTTATGCAAATGGGGATATCAAAACAGTACGCAATTTCTTTTTTTACAAACGGTACCCTAAATTGGCGCCAGGGGCAACTATTTTTGTGCCAGCCAAACCAGAAAAAGCAAAGATGTCTACAGCGGAAATCTTGGGGATTACAAGTTCAATTGCGACCTTAGGAATTCTAATTCAAACCATGCTAAGATAGTTTTTTGACAGTTCAACTAGAATACCAATAGAATTAAAAGCAGATGATACAAGAAAATAAAAATATACCACTAACTGGAGATGACAGCATCGATATCATCGCTTTATTAAAAGAATTTTGGAATGCACGTAGATCAATTTTAAAAATAACGTTGGTATTTGCTTTTTTGGGATTGTTTGTAGCAATTTTTTCAAAGAATGAGTACACAGCTTCTACTACCTTTGTGCCTTTGGTACAGGGAAAGTCTTCTGGAGGAAGTTTGGGGAGTTTAGCATCTTTGGCAGGAATCAATCTAGGCGGAGGTGGGAGTAGTGACGAAATTTCACCAGAATTGTATCCACTAATAGTAAACAGCATTCCTTTTCAGTTAGAACTTTTAAATACGCAGTTAACTATTGAAGGGCAAGAGCAGCTTGTATCTTACCAATATTATTACGAAAACATATATAGTCCAGGAGTATTGCATATTATTAAAAAATATACATTGGGCTTGCCAAGTCTATTAATTTCATTTTTGAAATCTGATGCAGAAATCATTGAGAAAAATACACTTGATAAGGAAAATGAAATTATTTCTATTAGTCAAACAGAAAGTGTTTTAATTAAGAGTTTAAAAGCACAGCTAGGTTTAAGTGTAAATGCGAAGGAGGGTTATATCTCTATTTCAGTAACTTTACCAGAAGCCAAAGCAAGTGCAGAATTAGCACTAAAAGCTCAAATTACTTTGCAGGACTATGCTTTAAATTTCAAGACGCAGAAGTCGATTGCTCAATTAAATTATATTAAGGAGCGTTATGCAGAAAAAAAAGATGAGTTCAATTCAGTTAAATTTACACTCGCGCGTTTTCAAGACCAGAATAACGGGATTAATACTTCACTGGGTAGAACAAAATTATTGCAATTACAATCTGATTATGATCTTGCTTTCTCTGTGTTTTCTGAATTGGCGAAAAAATTAGAAACGCAACAATTGCAGGTAAAAAAAGACACCCCTTTATTTACAGTCTTAAAACCGGTAAGCATTCCATCAGAAAAGTCAGGGCCTAAAAGAGCGATAATTCTAATCGTGTATTTATTTTTAGGTTTTGTCATTAGTTTAGGTGCTATTTTAGGAAAGAAATATTTAAAGAGTTTAAAAGCAGAGTGGGCTTTGAAATAAGCAATGTTGTATTATGTTATTCAAAAATCAAAATAATTTGTCTTTAAAGATTAAAAGGTGAGACTGGGTTTTTTATAAACAGCAAAAAGTTTTGCTGCGTTCAGTGATATCGAATTCATTAAAAAAACGAATATTTTTACAATAGAAAATAGACTACCGTCAGTAGCTTAGAAAAAAAAATAAATTGATTACAAAATATACTAAAATATATATAGCTGGACACAGAGGCATGGTAGGCTCTGCTGTTTGGAGAGCTTTAGAACAGAAGGGGTACTCCAATTTGTTAGGTAAAACAAGTGAGCAATTAGATTTAAGAAATCAGCAGGCTGTTAATGATTTTTACAATCATGAACAGCCAGAAGTAGTGATTGATGCGGCAGCAAAAGTTGGGGGCATACTTGCCAATAATAATTTTCCGTATCAATTTTTAATGGAAAATCTGCAAATTCAAAATAATTTAATAGATGGTGCTCATACGGCAGGTATTGATAAATTTATTTTTTTAGGAAGTTCATGTATCTACCCGAAGTTTGCTCAACAGCCGCTAAAAGAAGAATATTTATTGACAGATTCATTAGAACCTACTAATGAGTGGTATTCCATTGCAAAAATTACTGGAGTAAAAGCATGTCAAGCGATTCGAAAACAATTTAATAAAGACTATGTAAGCTTAATGCCGACAAATTTGTTTGGCTATTTTGATAATTTCGATTTAGAAACATCACATGTATTGCCAGCGATGCTGCGTAAATTTCATGAAGCAAAACAAAATGATAATGCTGATGTTGTTTTATGGGGAAGTGGAAAACCCATGCGAGAGTTTCTATTTGTAGATGATATGGCAGAAGCAGTTGTATATGCTTTAGAAAATGAATTGCCAGAATATTTATACAATGTGGGTTCAGGTAAAGATATTACCATTAAGGAATTGGCAAAAACCATTCAAAAGGTAACAGGGCATCAAGGAGAAATTATATGGGACTCCTCAAAACCAGACGGAACACCAAGAAAATTGATGGATGTTTCTAAAATGAAAAATGTTGGCTGGGAATATAGCACAGCGTTTAAAGAAGGAATTGAAAAAACCTATGCATGGTTTTTAGAGAATATAGAGGATATTAAGGAAGTGAGATTGTGATTTCGTCTATTGTAGACAGTTTAACTGAAATAAAATAATATGAAAGTAGCTTTAATCACGGGGATTACGGGACAAGATGGTTCTTATTTAGCAGAGTTGTTGTTAGGTAAAGGATATATGGTGCACGGTATTAAAAGAAGAGCATCGCTTTTTAACACTAATAGAATTGATCATTTGTATCAAGACCCCCATGATCCAAATCAACGGTTAAAACTGCATTATGGAGATTTATCCGATGCAATGAATCTAACACGTATCATTCAAGAAACTCAACCCGATGAGATTTATAACTTAGGAGCGATGTCACATGTTGCGGTTTCCTTTGATACACCTGAGTATGTAGGTAATATTGACGGATTAGGAACTTTACGAATATTAGAGGCAGTGCGAATTTTGGGATTGGAAAAGAAAACAAGAATTTACCAAGCCTCCACTTCAGAATTGTATGGAGGGATGCCAGAAAATAAAAATGAGCGTGGTTTTTATGATGAATCTTCTCCTTTTTATCCACGCTCTCCTTATGGAGTTGCGAAAATATACGGGTTTTGGATTACCAAAAACTATCGTGAAGCATACAATATGTTCGCTTGTAATGGTATTTTATTCAATCACGAATCACCAAGGAGAGGAGAGACTTTTGTAACCCGGAAAATTACTCGTGCGGTATCAAAGATATCTTTAGGACTACAAGATAAATTCTATTTAGGAAATTTAGAAGCGAAACGTGATTGGGGTCACGCGAAAGATTATGTTCGAATGATGTGGATGATCTTGCAAGCGGATGAACCGGAAGACTGGGTAATTGCAACAGGAGTAACAACTACAGTTCGTGACTTTGTGCGTTTGGCTTTTATCGAAGTAGGGATCGAGGTAGAATTTAGAGGGGAAGGAGTAGATGAGAAAGCATATGTTTTATTGTGTAATCATAAAAATTTTCAATTAGAAATTGGGAAAGAAGTATTGTCTGTGGATCCATCTTATTTTCGACCAACAGAGGTTGATTTGTTAATTGGGGATCCTTCAAAGGCAAAGAACAAATTAGGCTGGGTGCCCGAATATGATTTAGCCTCTTTGGTCAAAGACATGATGCGGGGTGATGTTGATACCGCGAAAAAAGATGTGATTTTGTTAAAAGCGGGTCACGAAATATTGAGGCAGGCGGAGTAATTATTTTTAAAATCATCACTGTGAGTCGTGTTAGCGGTGTTAAGCAAAAAACGATGTTTTTGCAGTTTAATTAATAGAATAAAAGAAAAACTAGTATTAGCGAAAAAAGATACCCGAGCTAGTCGATAAAATATATTATGAAGTAGTTTAGGAAACAAACATAAAAGTATGACAATAAGAGGGGCCTTAAGAAAAAAAAGACTGGTCTGAGAACTTTAATAAAATAAACTACATGGAAAAAACAACTTTAATCACAGCATTTTTTGATATTGGTAGGAGAGATTTTAAAGAAATCCCTCGGTCAAATGATAAATACCATGATTATTTTAAATTTTGGGCGAGATTAAAAAACAACCTAATAATTTATACCGATGAAACTAATTATAAACTAATTAAAAGTATAAGATCTGAATTTGGTTTAGAAGAAAAAACAACTATTATAATTATTGATAATATTTTTGATATTAAACCTAATATCTATAAAAGATTAATCGAAATAGAGAATGATAAATACTTTAAAAATTTTAGAGAAAAGGACAATGCAACTTCAAATTCAGGAAGGTATAATTATTTAATGTTATTGAAATCGTGGTTTATTCAAGATGCTGTTTCTAGAAATTTGACTGAAACTAATACGGCATGGATAGACTATGGGTTTAATCATGGAGGTAAAGTATTTAATAATCCAAATGATTTTGATTTTGAATGGTCTCCAACAAATGTAAAGAAAATAAATATGTATTATCTTGATAAGATTGATCAAAGACCTATTTTTGAAATTGTGAAAAGATTAGAAGACTGTATTATGGGACCACTAATATTAATGCCAAGCGAAATGACTGAAAGATTTTATAATATGAATCTTGAATCTATGCAAATACTAAATAGTATTGGTCTAATGGACGATGATCAATTAATTATGTTATTTTCTTATAGAAGAAATCCAACTTATTTTAATATTATAAAGAGTAATTGGTTTCTAGGTTTAAGTCATTTTAACGGTGGACATTTATCAATAAAAAAAGAAAAAAAACAGAATGTTACAAAAATATTTGCTATTAAATTATATGGGTCATTGATGAAAAAATATAAACTAATTTGTTATCTAAGCAAAAATTATAGTAGTCATTAATAGTATCACGATGAATAGTAGAATTAAAAATCTTATTTATAATAATAGTGCTCAGGGCATTTTTCAATTAATAACAATATTAGTAGGTTTTTATTTGACAAGATTTATTATACTGAATTTTGGTTCAGAACTAAATGGCCTTATGTTATCAATAAACCAAATTCTTAATTATTTTGCTTTAGTAGAAGGAGGGATTAGCGGAAGTATCGTCTACGCATTATACAAACCACTTTATGACAACGATAAAATTAGTATTAACAAACTATTAGGTACATCAAAATCATATTTAACCAAAGCAGGTTTTACATTCCTTTTTTTTACAATAATATATATATTATTAAGCGCATACCTGGTAAACAAATCTAGTTTAAATAATATTGATTTATTATTTTTTATAACAATATTATCGATTCCAATGTTTATTAGAATGTTTTATATATCTAAATATAGAACAATATTGATAGCAGATAAAAAAGAATATATACTATCGCTAACTTCTATAATATTTGTTATTTGTAATTTTTTAATAATTTTAATATCGACAAATGTTGGATATGATCTAATTGTAGTTAAGTTATTTGCAATTATGGCCACAATTATTCAATTAATAATTCTGTATATTTTATTTAACAGTATCTACCCAGACTATAATTTTAAGTCGACTGAGATTTTAGATTCCATTAGAAATAGAAATGATGTAATGTGGAATCAAATAATTACAGGTTTAATATTCGGTTTACCAATTTTTATTGCTTCAATTTTTTTAGATTTTAAAACCGTAAGTGTACTGTCTATTTACTTACTGTTAATTAATGCAGTATCTTCATTTATAAGTGTTTTATCAAATAACATTGTACCTCATTTAGGAGAAACCATAGCTGCAAATAAAAATAAATTAGTAAAAAAAATGTTCGAGAAGTATGAATATTATTATTTTATGATACTGACATTTTCGTTTAGCTGCACAGCTTTATTAATTCAACCATTTCTTAAGTTGTACACAAACTCAATGGAAGATACTAATTATATAAAGACAGATATTATTTTATTATGTTTATTATTAGGAATTTTAAATCTAATTAAATCAACCCGAAGTGCAATTATGCAAGCAGATGGTCAGTTTAAAAAAACAAAAAACCATTTGATTATACAAATAATAAGCGCTATTGCTCTTTGTCTAATTCTAACTGAAATATATGGTTTATTTGGGTTGTTATCAGGGTTAATTATATCTCAAGTAATAAGAATTTTTCTAATATTTACATATACTAGTAAAAAATACAAATTTATCAACAAAAAAAACACTTTTATATATATTATAATACTTGCTATAATAGTATTCACGTCTTACATTTTAACTTTTTATTTACCTGCACAATTTTCAAATTATCTAGATTTCATAGGATATAGTATAGTTGTTTTTGTAGTTAATCTGTTTTTTGTATTTATAATTTTTGAGTACTTAAATAGCTATTCATCAATAAAAACTATAATTAGATTTTTAAAATAAAAAACATCTTAATATGTGTAAAAAAATAGGGATTTTAACCTTTCCAACAGTAGTTAATCATGGTGCATATTTACAGGTTTTTGCACTTTGGAAACATCTCCAAAATGAAGGGCATTCTGTAGAGGTTATTAATTACAGAAACGAAATTCATTTAAAGAATGAATATAAAGCTCTCTTTGTCAAAAAAAATGTGAGTAATATTCCGATAAATATAAGAAGATTTTTTAAGTTCAAAAAAGCTCAAAAAAGATTTGGGATGAAGAAGCTTACAACGAAAGTTGGAAACCTTGATAAATCTGATTTTGATATTGTGATTGTTGGTGCAGATATCGTTTGGAATTACTCAACACCTTTTGTAGGGCACGATCCCATCTATTTTGGTAAAGGTTTAGAAGATAAAAACTTAATTTCTTATGCTGCTAGTATGGGGAATTCAGATGTGAATAAACAGATCCCTATATACGTTATGGAAGGATTAGAAACTTTTTCTTGTATTTCAGTTAGAGATCAAAATTCTTCAACGATTTTAAAAAAAGTAAAATTTGAGAGTGAAATAGTTTTAGACCCATGTTTGATATTTGACTATACTGCGTTTGAAATAATACCTAAAATCGAAGATAAATACATACTTGTTTATGCATTTGAGCATACAGAAAAAGACATATCAGAAATTGTGAAATTTTCAAAGGCTAATTCTTTGAAAATTATTTCAATCGGTTTTAATAAAAAATATAGCTGGAGTGACGAGAACATAATGGTACTTGATCCTTTAGAGTTTTTAGGATATTACAGCAATGCTTCTTATGTTTTTACAAGTACTTTTCATGGAACTTTATTTGCTATAAAGTATAACAAAAAGTTTGCCGTAAGAATGAATTTTACGATCGAAAGAAAAGTAAATACGATTCTAAAAGAATTGAAATTAGAAGGCCAAGTAATAAACGCTAGTTTAATTGACTGTTGGAACAATGAGATTGATTATTCTTTTGCCAATAAAATAATGAATAAAAAAATTAGTGACTCTAAATCATTTTTAGAGAGATCTTTAAAAATAGTATAATTTTGATTAAAAAAATCATTCCGTCAGTATTTGATAAATTTCTGAGATATTCTAGAGCTTTTAAAGCGTTTTATCCTAGCTTTTACTATGACCTACATCGGTTTTCAAAGTATAGTATAAAGAATACATATCCAAGTAAGCATACACAGCTTACTGCAAAAATAATCTCTTTATATCATGTAATTGAAAAAGGTTTAATTATGCCTGATAGAAGATTAGGGTATGGTAAAGATAGAATCGAACTTTTGATTACGCTTTTAAAACAGTATAAGGAATCATACAGTTGTGGGCTAAGTGTGCATTATAACTCTGCGTTAAAAGTTTTACAAACATATATCGACATTCATAAGGATTCAACGATTAATGTAGATTATATTGTAATTTTTTTGAAAAACGAATCACGGCTTGAGAAAGCTAGCGGAGGTTCTTTTGAGTTAAAAAAAGAGGTATTTAAAGAAAAATCAAAAGGTGATTTTGAGGATTTAGTATCAATTAGAAAAAGTATCAGAAACTTCAGTAAAGAATCAGTATCTCTAGATACTATTTATGATGCGATAAAGATAGCTCAAAACTCACCATCTACTTGCAATAGGCAGTCATCAAGAGTGTACCTCTTTAGTGAGAAAGTTAAAATAATGCAGGTCTTAAAATTACAAGAAGGATCTAGAGGGTTTGATCATAAAATTGATAAACTTTTAATGATCGGATACGATATTGAAGCATACCAAGGTTCTGGAGATAGATATAGTGGTTATATTGATGCTAGTTTGTTTGCTATGAGTTTGTTGTATGCATTAACATACAAAGGGCTAGGTTCTGTGTCACTCAATTGGAGTAAGTCTAAGGAGAAAGATATTAATTTAAGAAAGGTAATAAACATTAAAGAGTCTCATAATATTGTGTTTTTTATAGGGGTAGGGAATTTGAATGATAAAACGGATATTGCTGTATCTACAAGACATAATTTGGACGATATTCTTTTAGAATTATAATTTTTTTTAAATGAGAAAAAAAGTTATTATAATCACAAACGGTACTTTGCCAGTTCCTGCCATTTTTGGAGGAGCCGCAGAGAACTTAACTCAAGTTTTATTAGAGATCAATGAAGACTTTAATGATTTTGATTTTACTGTTTTCAGCATTGGTAAAAATAAAATAAAATCTAAAGAATTTTTAGCTTTCAAGAACACTAATTTTGTTTTTATTAACGAAGACTCTTTTTTTTTTAAGTTAAATAAAATTGTAAAATATTTACTTAATAAAAAATTCAATAATCGTTTCCCTAATCAGTTTTTAAGCACTGTTCTTAAATATAAGAAGGAATTGAAAAATGCAGATTTAATTTTAATATCTAATAATCCATATTATGGGAAGCATTTAAAAGAAATTGTTAGTTGCCCTATTTATTTACACCTCCACAATGATTACATTAATGCAAATCAGGGTGATGATAAAATTAGACTTTTAAATTATTTTGATAAAGTAATTGGAGTTAGTAATTTTATAAAAAAGAGCGTTTTAAAAGTAACACCTAAAAGTTGTAAAGTAAGTTATGTTTATAATGGAATAGATTTAAATAGGTTTACTTTGTTTAATGAAGTTTTAGAAAGTTATTTAAAAAAGAAATACAATTTAAATAAAGAGGATACTGTTTTTATTTATTCAGGAAGAATGCAAGAGTCCAAAGGAATTGTTTTTTTACTAGAGTCTTTTTTAACATTATTAAAAAAACACAAAAACATAAAATTATTATTTGTTGGAGGTACAGTATATTATAACAGTAAAATAAATGAAGTTACTAAGAATCTTATAAGACGTGTTGAATCATCTTTAGCTTCCGAACATGTTTTTTTTACTGGTTTTGTAGATTATAAATATATGCACCATTATTATAAAATTTCCAATGTAGCAGTTTTACCATCTATTGAAACAGAAGCGTTTGGGTTAACTTCTATTGAATCGCAGGCTGCAGGTTTACCTGTTATAGTATCTGATGTAGGTGGAATGTCAGAAACGATCAATAAAGACTGCGGTTTTATAGTAAATGTTACTGGGGATTTAAAGTCTCAACTTGTCCATTTTATGGATAAGCTAATAGAAGACGAAACACTAAGAAAAGAAATGTCTAAGAAGGCTTTGTTAAATGCACAAAAATTCTCTAATTCTTTTTTTTATAAACAGATAAAATCAGAGTTAAATGAGCTATAAGATGAATTTATTATTTATATATACATCGGAAATTATTCCTCAAGAGGGAGGTGTACAGAGAGTTACTAAAGTATTGTCTGATTATTTTAAATCCCAAAGCATTAATGTTTTTTATATATCACAGCATAAAAAATCTAAACCTTCAAAAGAATTAAGCAGCCATTATTTTTTGCCAGACTCTAATTTAAGTACTATTGAAAATATTAATTTTTTAAAAAACATAGTATCAAATAAGGAGATAGATGTTATTATCAATCAAGCTGCTTTAGGTGGTTATATGGCTTCTTTCTGCGATAAGGCAAAACTGGTTAGAAACGTAAAAATAATTTCTGTAATACATAATTCCTTATTAGGAAATGTAGAGAATTTATCAACTTCCAATAAAAAAATCTTTAATAAGGTACCCTTATCTGCATTTTCGTTTCTTTTAGACACAGTTTTTTTTAAGATATTTTTACTAGGTGTTTACAAACTAAAATATAAATTGAAATACCTTAATTTATATAATTTAAGTGATAAAGTGGTGTTGCTATCTGATAATTATTTTAAAGAATTAAAATTTTTTGTAAAGAAGGCAGATAAAAATAAAGTAATAAGTATCGCTAATCCTTGTACTATTCAGAGTCCTCTAGATACTGAATTAGCTTATAAAGAAAATGAATTACTGTATGTTGGACGAATTAATACGAGTCAAAAAAGAGTGGATTTATTACTCGATATCTGGGACAAAACACATAAGTCTTTTCCTAATTGGAGATTAACTATTGTTGGTGATGGAGAGGAGTTAATTTCGCTTAAACATTTGTCTAAGAAAATGAATTTAGAAAGGATTCATTTTTTAGGCCATAAAGATCCAACACCATATTATACGACTGCAAAAATACTATGTATGACTTCATCTTTTGAAGGTTTACCTTTAGTATTAGCAGAAGCTCATAACTTTAATGTAATTCCAATTCTATTTGATAGTTTTCCATCAGCAACAGATATAATCAAAGAAGGTAAAAATGGGTTTTTGATAAAACCTTTTGATTTAGATGCTTATGCAGTTCAACTTGGGAAATTGATGACTGATTACAATAACTTAAGTCCTTCTTTAAATGAACAATGTGCTATTAGTGCCAAAAAGTTTTCACTTGATAGGATAGGCAATAAATGGTTAAATTTATTTGAAGACTTAAAAGGTAATAGATCATGAAACAGTTTGTGTTTTATATACAACTATGTTGTTCTGTATGAATGTTGAATAAAAAACAATTTATTTAAAATCAAAATAGAGAGATTATAATTAAACTAATTAGAGCTATTGTATATTCAACGATGGTAGTAAAAAAAATAATATGAAAGCAGTTTTTATGGGGTTAGGCTATATAGGCTTACCAACAGCAGCAGTTGCTGCAAGTAAAGGAATAGAAGTAATAGGTGTAGATGTAAATCTCGAAGTTGTTGACACAATAAATAAAGGGAAAATTCATATTGTAGAACCTGATTTAGACAAAGTTGTAAAAGAGGTTGTGGAAAAAGGTTTGTTAAAAGCATCTCTAATGCCAGAAGAAGCTGATGCTTTTTTTATTGTGGTACCAACTCCTTTTAAACAAAATAAAAGAGCAGATATCTCCTATGTAGAATCTGCAACTCGTATGGTAATTCCTTTTTTAAAAGAAGGTGATTTATACGTTATAGAATCAACGTCACCGGTTATGACAACTGAAAAAATGGCAGAATTAATTTTTACAGAGCGACCTGAGTTAAAAGATAAAATATACATCGCTTATTGTCCGGAAAGAGTACTTCCAGGAAATGTGTTATTTGAATTAGAAAATAATGACAGAGTAATTGGTGGTATTAATGATGCTTCTTCAGAAAAAGCAATACTATTTTATAAACAATTTGTAAATGGAGACTTACACAAAACCAATGCTCGTACAGCAGAGATGTGTAAATTAACAGAAAATTCTTCTAGAGATGCACAAATTGCGTTTGCGAACGAATTATCAATGATTTGTGATACTGCGGGGATTAACGTTTGGGAATTGATTTCTTTAGCTAATAAACACCCTAGGGTAAATATATTACAACCAGGTTGTGGTGTTGGAGGACATTGTATTGCTGTTGATCCTTGGTTTATTGTTTCTGAGTTTCCAGAACAGGCCCAGATTATTAAAAGAGTTAGAGAAACAAATGATTATAAAGCAGATTGGTGTGCTAATAAAGTTATAGAAGCTTGTCAATATTTTGCTAATAAAGAAGGTAAAGATCCGGTAGTAGCTTGTATGGGGTTAGCTTTTAAACCAAACATAGATGATTTAAGAGAGTCTCCGGCAAAATACATTGCTGCAAGAATTATTTCAGAAGCAAGAGCTCAAGTGTTAGTGGTAGAGCCTAATATAGAAAGTCATAGCAGTTTTAACTTAATACCCTACAAAAAAGCGTATTATAAGGCTGATATTGTAGTTTGGTTGGTAAGTCATAATGAGTTTTTAGAGATGCCAATTACAGAAAACAAAATAGAGTTAGATTTTTGCGGAGTTAGAAAATAAAGATATGAAAAAAATAATGTTAGTATTCGGAACCAGACCGGAAGCAATAAAAATGGCTCCATTGGTAAAAGAATTTCAAAAATATCCTAATCAATTTGAAACAATTGTTTGTGTCACTGGGCAACATAGAGAAATGTTGGATCAAGTATTAAGTTTGTTTAAAATTGTACCTGATTATGATTTAAATATAATGAAACATGGTCAAGATTTATATGAGATTACTTCGCGTGTGCTGTTAGGAATGAAAGAAATACTTACTAAAACTGTACCAGATTTGGTTTTAGTACATGGAGATACAACTACTTCTACAGCTACTTCTTTGGCTGCTTTTTACCAAAGAATAGAAGTTGGTCATATAGAAGCAGGTTTAAGAACTAATGATATTTATAGTCCTTGGCCAGAAGAAATGAACAGACAGATAACAGGTAGAATTGCTAATTTTCATTTTGCTCCTACAGAACTAAGTAAAGCTAATTTACTAAAAGAAGGGGTTTCAGAATCTAACATTTTAGTAACTGGAAATACGGTTATAGATTCGTTGTATTATGTAATCGATATAATGAATAAGGATAAGGAAACAGCTACGAAGGTTGGAGATTTAATTGAAAGTGCAGGGTACACAAACTTAGAAGCAGGGAAAAATAAAAAAGTACTAATTACGGGTCATAGACGTGAAAATTTTGGAGATGGTTTTTTAAATATCTGCAAAGCTATTAAAGAATTATCTATAAAATACCCAGAGGTAGATTTTATATACCCAATGCATTTAAACCCAAATGTACGTAAACCTATTAACGAAGTCTTTAATGATGAAACACCAAACAATGTTTATTTTATAGAGCCTTTAGACTATTTACCTTTTGTATATTTATTAACTAAGTCGGATATCGTATTAACAGATAGCGGAGGTATACAGGAAGAAGCACCTGGTTTAGGTAAGCCAGTATTAGTAATGCGTAATACTACAGAAAGACCAGAAGCTTTAGAAGCAGGAACGGTAAAATTAGTTGGAACAAGTACTGAAAAGATCGTATTTCAAGTTTCAAAACTTATAGAAAATAAAGCATATTATAATAAAATGAGTAAAGCTCAAAATCCTTATGGCGATGGAAAGGCTTGTGGTAGAATTATTAAACGTTTAAAATAGATTGGATGCATTATGGCGAAATTAAAAGTAATAAGTTTAACAAATTGTTTTTTAGAATATAGGTTACCAGTTTTATTCAATAGCTTTCTGTCGGCAGTGGATATAATTAGTGATCGTGAAAACGGTTTTCTAACAAAACCTTTTGATGTAGATGCTTATATAACTAAACTATCAGAATTAATTTTTAATTACAATAAATTAAGTACTTCGTTGTAAAAAGAATGTCAGGTAAGTGCCACTAAGTTTTCTTTAGAGAAAATAGGTAAAATCTGGTTGAATTTATTTAGTGAATTAATGAATGCAAAATAACTTAATGAGATCTAGCTCTAAAATAAATTATTATCTTTCTAACCTTAATGTGGCAAATATTATTATAGGTTACACATTTACAGTTTCTTTAATAATGCCATTGATAGGGGATGCAGAAGGAGCTTCTAGAATTGTAACGGTGCCATATAGAGGTTTATCACTAATCTTATCTTTATCAGTATTTTTTTTGAATTTAAAATCAAATGTAAAATTATCTACTCCTATAAAACTGTTTTTTTTATTTTGGGTGGCTGTTTTGCTAAGAATGTTTTATGATTTAGAGGTAAGAACAGACTATTTTGTTTTAGGTATTTATAAACAAAAGGTATGGTTAATAGCTATAGCTGGTTGTTTTATACCGATGATTTCATTGTATAAAAGTATAAAAATTATAGATTTTAATTATTGTTTTAAATTATTATATATAGCTTGTATTATTATTTTAATACCTTCTTTTTTATATTCTCTAGCAAATGCTTCTGAAGCTCAAAGAGCACAAGGTAACGAAGCTTTAGATACTATTAGTTTTGGAGCCATTGGCATAACAATGTCTTTGTTAAGCATCTATAAGGCAGTTAATTATAAGTTTTCAAATTTTTTTAAATTTGGATTAAATTTAGCTTTAGCAGTTTTAGGTTTTTACTTAGCTCTAAGAACAGGGAGTAGAGGACCTATACTTGGTTTTTGCTTGATTTTACTTTTCTGGTTTGCTTATTCGAAGAGAAGGGGTACTTTGTTTTTTTCTTTCTTTATTTTCATAACATTTATTTTTAGGTTTTTAATTATTGAAATTTTAGGTTTTTTATCACCCTTAACAGCAACAAGAATAAATCAGGCACTTTCAGGTGAAGATTTGTCTATGGCAAACAGACAAGAATCATATGCTTGGTTTTTAGAACGTATTTTTGAAAGTCCGATAATAGGTTCGAAGTTTGCTCGTCTGGGTAATGGTCATTACCCAGGGTACTCGCATAGTATTATATTAGATATATTATTAGGTTTTGGAATAATCGGTTTAATTGTTTTTGCTTATGTTGTTATAAAGGCATTTAAAAGTTTAATAAACAATATAAATATTAGAGAGAATTATTGGGTTGGGTTAATTTTTATGCAGTATTTTTTACTTGCCCTCAGTTCCGGAGCTTATTATTCCAATCCAATTCTTAATTGTACAATTATATTGGTCTTGCTTCTTCCAAAGAAACTGAATTAAATAATTAATATCAAATAGAACTTTAAATGCAAAGCAGTTTAAACAATAATAATTCAAAGTTTATTATATATGATTGAAAATAAAAAAGTGCTTATTCTATATAATAATCTATTTCATTATAGAATTCCTATTTTTAATTTATTAGCAGAAAAATGTGATTTAACGGTTGGATTTTCCCTTGGTTCTAATACGAATGAAGATTGTAAATTTAAGATTATACAGTTACCTATCATTAAAATTAATAGATTTGTTTTGCATAAAGATAATATTTATAAATTATGTGAGAATTTTGATGTAGTCATAGCTTATGGTGACATTGCTTGGTTAAGTTTCAGTACATTAACACTTTATAAGAATAAGAGTTTTAAAATTATCTATTGGTCTCCAGGTGTTTCAGCTTCATATGATAAGAAATTTGATACCGTTAAAAGGTGGGATCGTATCAGGGACTTTTTCTATAAAAAAGCAGATGCACTTATTTTTTATACAGATTATCCGATAAGAAAATATTTGAACCGTGGTTTTCTTGAAGAAAAACTATTTGTAGCGCCAAACACCGTAGAGGTTTGTAAAAGTTTAGAGGTAAAAGGAAAAACTAAAGATAGTATTTTATTTATCGGCACCTTATATATGCAAAAAGGTATTTTAACTTTATTAGAGAATTACAAAGCAGCATTCGAAGTTAATCCGAACATATTACCTTTAAACATAATTGGGGGTGGTATTGAATTTGAAAAAGTTAATAATTGGATAGTTGAGAATAACTTGGATAAAAAAATTCTTCTTAGAGGTTCAATTTTCAATATAGTTGAAAAATATTTTTATTTTGAAAAAGCCTTTGCATGTATATCACCTGTTCAAGCTGGGTTATCTGTTCTTGAAAGCATGGGTTGTGGTGTTGCGTTTGTTACAATGAATAATTCAATAACAGGCGGCGAACGTTTAAATATTAAAAATGGATTTAACGGTGTTCTTTTAGAAAATACAGATCAGTTGAAATCGGTTATTTTGGATATAACTAAAAATTCAGAAAAATATGCAAAAATGGGTAAAAACGGATTAGAATATTATAATAATAGTCATAAACCGCAAGATATGGCAAACGGTCTGTATAGTGCAATAAAATTTGTTTCTAAATAAATACAGGTTTTTTTTTAGGTTAAACATTTTATAACTTTGATAATTTATATATTTGCTTATTAATATTATTCTAGTAATAATAATCTAAATTTTTAGATATCCCTTTATGATAAAATATATTTACGGTTTTATAATTAATTTCTTTAATTTTAAAATATCAAAGATGATATTAATTGATAATATATCGATTATAAAGAGTCACTCTAAAATTTATTCATACTGCCAAATATTTAATTCTAAAATAGGGTCTTTCACTTACATTTCTCGAAAATGTGCGATAGTTCATGCCGATATTGGATCTTACTGTTCAATTGCAAATAATGTGAAGATAGGAATGGGACAGCATAAAATTAAATCAATATCTACCTCTCCCTTGTTTTATTCAAAGAATAATGCTTTGGGTGCCACTTTTTCCGATAAAAATCAATTTAATGAGTATCAAAGAGTGTACATCGGAAGTGATGTGTGGGTTGGAGCTGGAGCAATGATCATGAGTGGCGTTACTGTTGGTCACGGTGCTATTATTGGAGCTGGTGCGATTGTCACAAAGGATGTTCCGAATTATGCTATTTCTGCAGGCGTGCCTGCTAAGATTATTAGGTACAGATTTAATGAAAAAGAAGTAAAACACTTAGTTGATAGTGAATGGTGGAATTGGTCTGAAAGTATTATTAAAAATAAAATTCACTTATTTGAAAATAACGAATTTAGTGAGGAAATGATGAGTGTATTTACTGAAAAATAAAAATTAAATGTCCAAAATTTTAATTATTTCTGCTGTCTTTGCTCCGGAACCAGTGGTGTCAGCAAAATTGTCAGAAGACATCGCGAATGAATTAGCTTTAGATTACCAAGTTGTAGTTATTGCACCAAAGCCAACAAGACCTTTTGGATTTGATTTACAAAAAGATGAAAATAATCAAACTATATATAGGTTACAAAATTTAGATTCGTATGTGTTTCCTGAATCTAAATTATTAGGTAGATTAAAGGAAAGTTATAGTTTTGGTCTAGCTTGTAAAAAGTATATTTCCCAAAATCGTAAAAATATAGATTTAATTTATATGAATTCGTGGCCAATATTTTCTCAATATTTAATTGTTAAAACGGCTCAAAAGTATAAAATAAAGGTTGTCACACATGTTCAAGATGTATACCCAGAATCCTTATCTAATAAAATTCCAAGGCTTAGTTTTATTTTAAGGTTTGTATTTTTGCCTATCGATAAATTTGTGTTAAAAAACTCATTTAAGATAATTGCAATTTCTAATAAAATGAAAACATACCTAGCCAAAACTAGAACGCTTTCGGAAAGTAAAATAGAAGTTGTTCAGAATTGGCAAAACGAAGCGTCTTTTACATCATACAAGCAAAAAGAAAATCAAGATAGAAGAATATTTACTTATATGTATTTAGGTAATATTGGCCCAGTTGCAGGAGTCGATTTGATTATAGAAGCATTTGCGCAAGCAAGCATTCCAAAAAGTAAATTAATTATAGCAGGTTCTGGATCAAAAAAAGAAGAATTAAAAACGTTTGTTGTAAAATCAAAAATTGTAAACGTTGAATTTTTAGAAGTACCAGATGGTAAAGTTCCTGAAATACAAGGTTCGGCTGATGTAATGTTATTGCCTATTAAAAAAGGGGCAGCTTCTAGCTCAATCCCGTCTAAATTGCCTGCATATATGTTTTCTAAAAAGCCTATAATAGGTTCTTTAGACATTGATAGTGCTACTGCAAAAGTAATCGTAGAATCTAATTGTGGCTGGGTGGTTGAAGCAGAGAATGTAGCAGAATTAGCTAATAAAATGAAACTCAGTTTTAAAAGCACAAAAGGTTCTCTATTAGAAAAAGGAGAAAACGGCTTTGAGTATGCAATGAAAAACCTTTCGAAGAAAAATAACTTATCGCAAGTTACAAACATAATAAAAAATGCACTTTTATAAATGATAAGATATCGAGCACCAACAATTACTGAATCTGAAGAGATTGCAGTGATTCATTTAAAAACATTTAAAAATTTCTTCTTAAGTTCTTTAGGTAAATCTTTTTTAATAACATATTATACTTCTTGTATAAAGTCTAAAGAAGCAATATCTATATGTGCGGTAGACGGAAATAATAGGATTATAGGTTTTTGTTTTGGATCTTTATTGTCAAAAGGTTTTCATAAAAAATTAATTTGGAGCAATCTTCTTCCATTTACTTTTCAAGCTATAAGTATTCTGTTTTCTAAACCAAAAGCAATAATACGGCTTATAACAAATTTAAAAAAAGATGCTAACTTAGAAGACGACGGCGATTATTCAGAATTACTTTCTATAGGTGTCTTAGTAGAAAAAAAAGGCCAAGGTATTGGCAAAGGACTTATAATCGCATTTGAAAAAGAATGTGGTAAAGAAAGTGTGAAAAAAATATCCTTAACAACAGATTTCAATAGTAATGATGCTGTCTTAAGTTTTTATAAATCGATGGGATATATAGTCTATGGCCAATTTACTACATATCCAAACAGAAAAATGTTTAAACTAATAAAAAATATATGATTCCATTTTCACCACCTAGAATAGATGATAAAATTATAAACGAGGTTACTGATGCATTAAAATCTGGTTGGATTACAACTGGTCCAAAAACAAAATTATTTGAAAAAAAAATTGCAAGTTACTGCAATGTTTCTTATGTACTAGCTGTTAATTCATGGACAACTGGTGCTGAATTGTTGCTTTATTGGTTCGGAGTAAAAGAAGGAGATGAGGTAATAGTTCCGGTTTACACCTATTGTGCAACAGCTAATATTGTTGTTCACAGGGGCGCGAAAGTAATTATGGTAGATGTTACTTCGGATTTTGGAATAGATATTTCTAAAGTAGAAAAGCACATTACTTCAAAAACAAAAGCAATTATTCCAGTGGATGTTGGTGGTCTGCCTATCTGTTATGATGAATTAAAAGAAATTGTTAATAAAAAAGCAATAAAAGAAAAGTTTAACTCACAATCAGAAAATCAACAAAAATTGGGAAGAATAATGATTCTTTCTGATGCGGCGCATTCTTTTGGGGCAAAGTATAAAGGCTTGAAGGTTGGTTCGGAAGTAGATTTTACGGTGTTTTCTTTTCATGCAGTAAAAAACTTAACGACGGCTGAAGGTGGCGCAATATGCATTAATTTACCAAAACCTTTTGATAATGCCGAAGTTTACAAACAATTAAATACATTGTCACTTCACGGTCAAAATAAAGATGCCTTAGCTAAAACGCAAAAGGGAAGTTGGGAATATGATGTTATAGATGCAGGTTTTAAATGCAATATGACGGATATATTAGCTTCTATAGGTTTGGTTGAGTTTAATAGATACGAAACTGAAACACTTCCAGTTAGAAAACGTATTTTCAAAGAATATTCAGATTTATTACAAAAATATGATTGGGCTACTATACCTCATTTTATAGATGAAAATAGAGAGTCTTCATATCATTTGTATTTGTTACGTATTAAAGACATAACATTAGAAGAGAGAAATTTGATTATTCAAAAAATATTTAATCAGGATGTTTCGGTAAATGTTCATTATAAACCTTTACCTCTGCTATCTTATTATAAAGGTCTTGGATATAATATGAAAGATTTTCCGATTGCAAATTCTTTATGGGAGTGTGAAATTTCATTACCAGTTTATTTCTCTCTAACATTGAATCAAGTAAAAGAAGTGGTTAGTGCAGTAGTTAAAGCAGTTGAAAAAGTTAAAAAATGAAAAGATTTGCAGATTGTACAATAGCGTTAATTGGTTTAATTGTGTTTTCTCCTATGTTAATTATAGTAGCTATTTTAATAAAAATGGATTCTAGAGGGCCCGTTTTTTACAGACAAGTAAGAGTTGCTAGATATAATAATGATTTTAAAATTTTTAAGTTTAGAACAATGTTTATTGATGCTGACAAAAAAGGTCTACTAACAATTGGAGGAAGAGATTCTAGAGTTACTAAAATTGGATACTACCTTAGAAAAAGTAAATTAGACGAATTATCTCAACTTATAAACGTCGTTTTAGGGGATATGAGCTTCGTTGGGCCAAGACCAGAAGTTAGATCTTATGTTAGCCTATATACAGAAGAACAAATGGAGGTTTTAAATGTTCGACCTGGAATAACAGATTTAGCATCTATAGAGTTTAGAAATGAGAGTGATTTATTACGAGAACAAGATGATCCTAATAAATTTTACATTGAGGTTATTATGCAGAAAAAACTTAGCATTAATTTAAAATACCTTAAAAAAAGAAATTTATTAAAAGATTTTGTAGTAGTTTTAAAAACGTTTCAAGTTATTGTGAAAAATTGATCTAAAGAATTAGGTTGAATATTTTTTTTAAAAAAAAATGTACTTCAGAATTCCTTGAAACACTTATAAATACTGATAAAAGTAATATTTCAGTACTTAAAGAATGATTAGAAAACTATTTTGGCAACCGTAAGCATGCAGATGCCCTAGACTCTGAGACACCTGCAATGAACTTTGATATATTTTGGTTAGCGTCGCGGGAAATAAGTTTTGTGGCTTGATATATTATGTCTTAACGTTAAATCTAATTTTTATCATAAAGAGATTTCAATTTTATGAAAAAATCATTTGGTATCTCAAATGATTCTACTGATTAAAGAATTCTTTAAAATAACATTATTTAAATCATTAGTTGATCACAAACATTAGAAATGAGATGAAAGTAGGTTTTCAAGAGGAGCCTTACGTGTCAGTTTATAGGTAGATAGTATAGTTCGATAATCATTATGAAAATTTATATACCTAAAACTAGCTTTTATAATCGTGACTATGTTAGCGAAAAATGTAGTGGGAATCTTGTTCGAAAACAGATTTTGCTATTTGTACTCAATTTAATGAAATAAAATTGGATGCGAACTGGAAATTTGATATAGAAATTGTTGAACATTAATTAAAAAGAAGAAATGCTAGTTCATTTTACGTTTGTAGTTCTGTTACAAATGAAGGTGCAAAGAGAATTTAATTAGGATGCACGATTAAAAAAAATGAATAACGAATTCAGAAATTATTGTAACTTAACCAAAAAATTATAATGCTAAGAAAATTAGTTTTAAAAACACTTAATAAATATGCCTCCAAATGGGTGGTTTTAGGTTTTGATATACTTCTTGTTTGTTTCGCATTTATTACTGCATATGCCATCCGCTTTAATCTTAGTTTCAATTTCGATGCAACAAGTATCAAAGAACAACTGCTCCTTGTTATAGGTGCATCCTTAATTAGTTTTCTTTTGGTAGGTTCTTACAAGGGTATTATTAGGCATACAGGAACTAAAGATATATTTAATGTTTTTATCGGGGCAAGTTTATGTACCTTATGTATGGGTTTTATTGTTTTGGTGAATCAATTTTTAGAAATTTACAAAGGTTTTACCATTCCAAAATCAATTATTTTAATTCACTATTTAGTTGCTATTTTCGTATTGACTGTAAGTAGATATGCTTTTAAAGCATTTTATGAAATAATCTCAACAGAGTTAAAAACAATTAAAAATGTTCTAATTTATGGTGCAGGGAATTCTGGCATTATTACTTACGGCGCTTTAAACAGAGAAAGAGGCATTAATTACGATATACAAGGTTTTATTGATGACGATAGGAACAAAATAAATAAAAAAATAGATAGAATTAAAATTCACAATCCATCTAAAATACATAAAGAGTTTATAGAAAAGAATGATATTCATGAAATAATAATATCGGTTCAAAATATTAAACCAACGCGGTTGCTAGAAATTACAGATGAATTTATAGCTTTAGGCGTTCAAGTAAAAATAGTGCCACCCCTATCTAAATGGATTGGTGGCCATTTGCAGGTAAATCAAATCAAACAAATAAATATTGATGATTTGTTAGGGCGCGATAAGATCTCTATTGAAAATCCGATTGTAAAAAGAGAAGTTGCTAATAAAGTAGTATTGGTTACAGGTGCAGCTGGCTCCATAGGAAGTGAAATTTCTAGACAATTATCAAGTTATAATTTAGAGTTATTAATTTTAATAGATCAGGCAGAATCGCCGCTATATGACCTACAACAAGAGCTTATTCAAAATGGTGAAAGCAATTTTAAAGCAATCGTTGCGGACGTTAGAGACTTTAAACGTATGGAAGCTATTTTTGCCAAATACAAACCTCAAAAAGTATTTCACGCGGCTGCGTACAAGCATGTTCCGTTAATGGAAGAGAGTCCGTATGAAGCGATTAAAATTAACGTTTTTGGAACCAAAGTCATAGCAGATTTGTCATTAAAATACAAAGTAAAACGCTTTGTAATGGTTTCTTCAGACAAGGCGGTAAATCCAACAAATGTAATGGGCGCTACCAAAAGAGTGGCAGAATTGTATGTTAGTTGCTTAAGTAATGAAAAAAGTAACACGAAGTTTACAATTACGCGTTTTGGCAATGTTTTAGGTTCCAATGGCTCTGTAATACCTCTATTTAAAAAACAAATTGAAAAAGGAGGGCCTTTAACGCTTACACACAGAGAGATTACTCGGTATTTTATGACCATACCAGAAGCGTGTAGTTTGGTTTTAGAGGCTGGTGCTATGGGTGATGGAGGTGAGATTTATATCTTTGACATGGGGAAATCTATAAAGATTTTTGATTTGGCAAAAAGAATGATTTCTCTTTCAGGATTTGTGTATCCTGACGACATAGATATTAAAATAACAGGTTTAAGGCCTGGTGAAAAGTTATATGAAGAATTACTAGCCAATGATGAGAATACGATAAAAACCTATCATGAAAAAATTATGATAGCGAAGTCCCTCGTGATAGATTGTTTTAAAGTGAAAAATGAGATTATAAAATTAACAGAAGAAAATATAAATTTCACAAATCACACTATCGTAGCCTCTATTAAAGAAATTGTACCCGAGTATATTTCTAATAATTCCGAATATGAAAAATTAGATAAAATACCTGTTAGCTTGTACTAAATTTTGACTTACATAAAAACACTATCTTTCATTGTTAACTGTTTGACGTATTATTTAGAAGCTAAGAACATAAAGGCAATTCATAGTATCTACGTTCAGATACAGTCAATTAGCATGCTATGGTAAACGTATGCACGCGCTGTTGTATTTCCTTTATTTTATTCTAATTCAAACCGAGTAGCTTTCTTGCAGTATTTGACTCAAGATTTAGGTTCCTGCTATAAAGGTTCTAATATCGCAGATAGTAAATAATAAAATAAAACACTAAATGTAGTCTCTTATTATGATGCTTTCAAAAGTTAGTTACAATAGTCGAAAAGTCAAGCCAGACTATAAAATAATTAAGACCTATTTATTTATGAGAGACAGTTTAATTTTTTCTATTAAGCGATGCTTTACAAAGAGTATCGGGTTAAGTTGGTAATAGATTGACGGATAAAAACTAGAATAAATAATAAGGTATTCAGTTTGGTATAAATAGTAAAATTAACACACAACCCTTTCACCCTGACTATACAAATGGGCCAATACTCTTTTTTCTGATTCTTGTTAATGCTCGTATAAAGCGCATTTTTTTGAGGTAATATTATGAAACAATAAAGTGCACTAGTGCGCTCAGAATGCGCAAAAGCAAAATAAATTTTCATAATATGCGCGGCGTAAGCTTATACTTTGGTTTAGCTTTCTTTAGGTCTTTTTCTCGTTTAGGGTAATCGTTAAGACGATGAACAACATCAAGAACTTACCAAACTGTATGATTTATTTCAATATGCTTGCCAAAAGTTATTTGAAAAAGTGACTTTAAGCTTTGAATGTTTTAAACTTTAAGGTTTTGCTCTAACCAATCGGCAACTTTTCTTCTTTTTTGTTTTGTCTGATTTAAACTTTAGCGTTCTGCCTAGATTATTCTATTCAAATTAATCATTCTTTTTATAAACTCTATATCCAATAAATTGTTTCTACTTTTTTGAGCACCCTTAATCGTATACTTTAGAGTAAACTAATGCATTTGGTTTTAGTTTTATTGGGTTTGTTTTTTGTTCTGAGTTCATTTACATTTGAAGTAATTAGATAATGGCTTTTTTTTGAATCATTTATCTGTTTTAGTATAAAGAAATGAAAGGAATTATATTAGCAGGAGGCGCAGGAACAAGACTGTACCCCATTACAAAAGGTATTTCAAAACAATTGTTGCCAGTGTATGACAAGCCAATGATTTATTACCCTTTATCGGTATTGATGTTGGCAGGGATTAAAGAAGTCTTAATTATTTCTACTCTAGAAGATTTGCCTAATTTCGAAAAGCTCTTGGGTACAGGAGAAGATTTAGGTATCAAGCTTTCTTATAAAGTGCAACCCAGTCCAGATGGTTTAGCCCAAGCCTTTATTCTTGGAGAATATTTTATTGCTGGAGATGATGTTTGTTTAGTATTAGGAGATAATATTTTTTATGGCTACGGTTTTTCGGAAACCCTACGTAATGCCAAAAAAAATGTAGCAAATGGAAAATCTACCGTTTTTGGGTATTATGTGAATGACCCAGAAAGATACGGCGTTGCTGCGTTTGACAAGAATGGAGCAGTAACCTCCATAGAAGAAAAACCTGAAAACCCAAAATCTAATTATGCAGTAGTTGGTTTGTATTTTTATACCAATGATGTGGTACAGATAGCCAAAACTCTGAAGCCCTCACATAGAGGGGAGTTAGAGATTACAGCTATAAATCAAACCTATTTAAAAAGAGATAGTTTAAAGGTACAAATCCTAGGCAGAGGCTTTGCTTGGTTAGATACAGGAACACACGACTCCTTAATGGAAGCAGGGCAGTTTATAGAAACGATTGAAAAGAGACAGGGTTTAAAAGTAGCTTGTTTAGAGGAAATTGCCTACAGAATGAAATACATAGACAAAGAACAGTTGCATAAATTAGCAGAACCGCTGAAGAAGAGCGGTTATGGTCAATATTTATTAAAATTAGTAAAAGAATAAAATGAAATTTATCAAAACCGAAATACAAGATGTTTATATTATCGAGCCCTCTATTTTTGGAGATGAACGAGGGTATTTTTTAGAGTCTTTTAATTTAGAAAAGTTTGAAGAAAACATATATCCTATAAAATTTTTACAAGACAACGAATCGAAGTCCTCTAAAGGGGTTTTAAGAGGGCTGCACTTTCAAAAAACCCCATTCGATCAAGCGAAGTTGGTAAGGTGCATTGTAGGTAGGGTAATGGATGTTGCCGTGGATCTTAGAAAAGGTTCTCCTACCTATGGAAAACATGTAGCTATAGAATTGTCAGGAGAAAATAAAAAACAATTATTTGTGCCTAGAGGTTTTGCACACGGATTTTCTGTATTAAGTGAAACCGCTGTTTTTGCGTATAAAGTAGACAATACCTATGCGCCAGAGTATGATTTTGGAATTAGATATAATGATGAAGACCTGAATATTGATTGGGGTTTAGCCGAGAATGAAGTTCAATTGTCAGAAAAAGATAAAGATTTACCCTTTTTTAAGAATTTAGATTCTCCTTTTAATTTTTAAATACATGAACATATTAGTTACAGGTTCTAATGGTCAGTTGAGTTCTGAAATAAAGGACATCGCAGCAGACTATAAAAACTTTAATTTCTTTTTTACAAGTTCACTGGAGTTAGATATTTGCAATAGCAGTCAAGTAAATATTTTTATAAATGAAAATAATATACATACAGTTATCAACTGTGCTGCATATACAGCCGTAGATAAGGCAGAGCAGGATGCTGAGGTTGCTGAGAAAGTGAACTCAGAAGGGGTGCAAAACCTTGTGAATGCAATAGCAAAAGTAGGTGGGAAACTTATTCATATTTCTACAGATTATGTTTTTGATGGCAATGGTTTTTTACCCTATCAAGAATCAGACAAAGTAAATCCTATTGGTGTTTATGGCAATACGAAACGGAGCGGAGAATTGGCAGTATTTAATTCTGATATTGATGGGATTGTGATTCGTACTTCTTGGTTGTACTCAGCATACGGGAACAATTTTGTAAAAACCATGTTAAGACTAGGAAATGAAAGAGACGAATTAGGAGTTATTTTTGATCAAGTAGGAACACCGACAAATGCAAGTGATTTGGCAAAAACATGTCTTGATATTCTTTCTTATGATAAAGAAACTAACATCAATTCAAAAGGCAATATGTATCATTTCTCAAATGAAGGAGTAGCTTCTTGGTATGATTTTGCAGTTGCAATTATGAAATTGGGTAATGTAGACTGTAAAGTAAAACCAATTGAAACAAAAGACTATCCTACTCCAGCAAAAAGACCTCATTTTTCGGTTTTGAATAAATCTAAAATTAAAACAGATTTTGAAATTGAGATTCCATATTGGAGGGATTCTTTAGCTACTTGTATTTCAAAATTACATAAAAAAATATGAAAAAAAACATTCTAGTTACAGGAGGTGCGGGTTTTATAGGATCTCATGTAGTACGCTTATTAGTAAACAAATATCCAGAGTATCGTATTGTGAATATGGATGTGTTGACCTATGCTGGTAATCTTGAAAATTTAAAAGACATTCAAGATAAAGTCAATTACACTTTTGTGAAATGTGATATTTGTGATTCAGAAAAAGTGAAGAACGTTTTTGAGGAGTATCAAATTTACAGTGTGATTCACTTAGCAGCAGAAACGCATGTAGACAGATCTATTAAAGATCCTTTTTCTTTTGCGCAAACAAATGTGATGGGTACCCTAAGTTTATTGCAGGCTGCAAAAGACTATTGGAACGAAGATTTTAAAGAGAAGCTATTTTATCATGTGTCTACAGATGAGGTATACGGTTCCTTAGGTGCTGAAGGATACTTTACAGAGCAAACAAATTACGATCCACATTCGCCCTATTCGGCATCAAAAGCATCCTCAGATCATTTTGTAAGAGCTTTTGCAGACACCTACAGTTTGCCAATTGTCATTTCCAATTGTTCTAATAACTACGGGTCGTATCAATTTCCAGAAAAACTGATTCCACTATTCATAAATAACATCGTTAATAATAAACCGCTACCAGTATATGGAAAAGGAGAGAATGTGAGAGATTGGCTGTTTGTAGATGATCATGCAAGAGCGATAGATGTTATTTTTCATAATGGAAAAATAGGAGAAACTTATAATATTGGTGGTTTTAATGAATGGAAAAATATTGACTTGATAAAAATTATGATTAAAACAGTGGACCGGCTATTAGCGCGAGAAGAGGGCAGTTCAGAAAAACTAATTACATACGTTACAGATAGAGCAGGACATGACTTAAGATACGCAATAGATTCTACAAAATTAAAAGAGGAATTGGGTTGGGAACCCTCACTACAATTTGAAGAAGGAATCGAAAAAACAGTGCAATGGTATCTTGATAATAAGTCTTGGCTAGAAGGGGTTACATCCGGGAGCTATCAGAATTATTATAAAGAGATGTATGCGAAATAAAATGTTTTTGAATTCAAAAACAATTTGGATGTGTGGCTCCGGTAAAACGATCAGTCTTGTAAAAATAGGGAATGAAACACATACTTGCGGTTTTTGCCTTCAATAAAGCGGCACAAAACAAGCGAATTTCCATACTGTCTAAATTTTGAGTATTTAGGTTTAACAAATTCAATTTGGTAGTTGCCAGAACAAAATCATCTTGAGATAAGCTCTTTCTAAATAAGGTGCTCTAGGCATTCAAAATTTTATTTAATTCTAAAGAAACACTGAATTTTGCTACAGTTTGCTGGACAGTCTCTTTTGAAGACAAAAACTTGCTACAAATAGATAAAAAGGTACAATTTTATGGGACAGACGCGTATGCAGTTGTAAAAGTAAGTACTGCTAATGACGTGTTTCCAGCGCTTTATTGTAATTTTAAACGTTTAAACTTCTTATCGTATTCGCCTTGAGGCGTGTTTGATTGCAGTACTGGGTTACCTCGAGGACGAAACGAAAAAATATTTTGCGAGTGAAATAATTTAAGATGGATTCTCCCGATCTTTTTTGTTCTGAGCTTGCATTTAGAATGCACCAAGACAAAAGGGGGCAATCTGTTTTTCTGTTTTGATTAAAGTGGGTACCTGCTTTCGGATTTGTATTTACTTTCAGTGCTTTTTGTGTGATCAGCTATTCGGCATTTTGCTCAGGATGCTTTTAACAAATCAAGAGGCACTTTTATTTAATTCCAATACTTTTTTGCTTGATTAACCCTTCGACTCCGCTCAGGATGCTTTCAAAAAATCAAGACTTAGATTTTCAGCGATTAATTGCGTTTTTAATACCTAAAAGAAAAGAATTGTTCTTATTTCTTTTTAAAGGAACTCACGAATCTCCGATTTTATTGCGTTCAAACAGCTTTTCTTCTTAAGGCATCTTCAAACTATTGACACTCGCTTGCAAATCTTATGTCGGTTTTAGATGTTGATTTTATAACTATTCAGTCGTTTCTCGTTTTTTGCATATCGGATATATCATACCGCACAGAATTCTCAATAAAAAAGTGCTTTTAAAATTAGTTTTTGTGATCCCAAGAAATAATGAACGATGATATGGAAGTGCGGTGCGCAGCACTAAGCATGAAATATCAAAAGAGAATGCTGCGAAGCAATTTCATAGGGATTATCTTGATCTTTTGCTTCTTTGATATCAAGATAAAAGATGAGAAATCATTTTTAGTATTTTCATTCAAGTAGGTACTTGCTTTTATTTAATTTTAATACTTTTTTGCTTGATCAACCCTTCGACTCTGCTCAGGATGCTTTCAAAAAATCAAGACATACTTTTATTTTCTTCTACTTCTACGTTCTATTTCACGATCGAATCCAGACCGCAAGCTCTTTGGATTCTTGCCGTTTCTTAGAAATTGAATTCTAACAAAAAATAAAATAGTTCGGTTTTAGATGCTCACTTTCTGGACCGTCAAAAGTTTCCCGTTTTTCGAATATTGAATACCGATGACAGAGTCTTGGAGTCACTGTGAATATTAATTACAATGCAACAGTACGCATAAGATGCGATTAGAAATCTTATAATACAGAGGCTTTATGAAGGCGGTTCGGTAATTGCCAAAAGAAAGCTCATTTTAGGACACCACACAACTTACTATTAAAATTCGTTTGTCCGTTTTATGAATATCGAACTTCTTTATGGCTTCCTGCAATTGTGCACATACTTTTTTGAATAGTCTAAATGATCTAAAACCCTAAAGAAACGCATGAGATAATTTTGTTTAAAAATACAATTTTCTATCGAGGTAGTATCGAGAAAATCCTGCGCTATTTTTCTTTTTTTAAGCAGTTTTTAGAAGGCTTTTCGGAATGTTAAAAAGAGTGCGGAAGCATTTGTTTCTTCTAGGAGGTCTATAAAATACTTGCATTAGGTGCGCTAATTTTTTACGAAAACGATTGAAGTTGTATTGGCTGTTGCTCATTGTTTTTAGTTAGATTACATTTGATATAAATATAATTTTATGATTTTAATTGCAGACGGAGGTTCTACAAAAGCAGATTGGATTGCGATCAATATGGACAAAGAAGAAGCGTTTAGAGTGCGTACATTGGGTCTGAATCCTGCGGTGGTTCCCAAAAAAGAACTAGAGAATCGGATTGTAAATATGTTTCAACTGATGCATATAAAAACAGAGGTGACCAAAATATTTTTTTACGGTGCAGGTTGTGGTACCCCAATTCCTTCCGCAATTTTAAAAGAGATCTTAGAAACTATTTTCGTCAACGCCACAGTGCTGGTTGCAGAAGATATGTTGGCTGCTGTATATGCGGCTACTGGAAAAGATCCTGCCATTGTTTGCATTTTAGGAACGGGTTCTAATAGCTGTTATTTTGACGGGAAAGACTTGCAAATGGTCGCACCCTCTTTGGGTTATATTCTAATGGATGAAGCCAGTGGTAATTATTTTGGAAAAAAATTAATTGTGGATTATTTTTATAAAAAAATGCCCGTTGATATTCGACTGAAGTTTGAAAAAGAGTTCAATATAGATGCCGATCATCTGAAGAAAAATATTTATCGAGAAGCAAATCCCAACATGTTTTTAGCCACGTTTGCTAAGTTCATGTTCGATTTTAAAGAAGAAAAATACATAAAGCGCTTGATAAAAAAAGGATTTCAAGAATTTTTTAAATTTCGTGTGCTGCCATATGAGAAAAACCAAGAGACTCCGATCTATTTTATTGGCTCAATTGCTTATTATTTCAGAGATGTTTTAGAGAAAGTAGCGGCTAAAAACAACCTAAAAATTACAGGTGTGATTCAGCGTCCTATTGATAATTTGGTGGCCTACCACAAAAATAACATCGAATAAAAAGGGTTTTATAAGTACTAAGGTATAAAAACATTTGCCTATCCATCGAATTGCGACTCGTACTTAGTGGACAGCAAATTTTCTTAACCACACGTTTTTTAGTTAAGTTCAAAGGCGAAGATCGAAAATGGAGCAGCATTTAGAGCTTGCAAATTATCCCAAAACATTTAGTAGTCGTTCCAACCGCATTCCTCTCGAACCTTTGATAAGGATAGAATTTTTGCGCAGTGGTTGTGCATGCAAATGCTTTTCCAAGGCCTCAAAGGTTTTAAATTGTGGGTTTTTAGTGGTGGTCCCAGAGAAGAGTGCGCCTACATAATAGGTATTCTCAAAGCAGCAGGCATCTGTAAAATCCACCATTTCTTGGTGTTCCTCAGCAGCTGTGGTGCCCAATTCAAACATGTCTCCTAAAATAACAGTTTTAAATGCTGCTTTCAGGTTTGCAAAATTAGACACGGCAGCTTTCATACTCGACGGGTTGGCATTGTAAGCATCTAGAAGAAGTTGGTTGTTGGCAGTGTGTATTATTTGGGAGCGGTTGTTGCTGGGAACATATTCTGAAATTGCTGTCTTTATCTCTTGCTTGGGTATCTTAAAATAAAGTCCAATGGCAATGGCTGCCGCAATGTTTGCATAGTTGTAGTCTCCTACTAGATTACTTTGGATTTCTAAATCTTCAAAAGCAACTTTTACAAAGGGTGCTGCACTTTTAAATGTGATACTTTCGGGGAAATAGACATGCGCAATGTCCGTAGTTTTTTCCTTTTGTAAGGCATCTTTCGGATTTATAAAAGCCGTTTTTTGATGTGTATGTAAAAAAGTGTAGAGTTCGCTTTTTCCCATTACAACGCCTTCCATGCCGCCAAATCCTTCGAGGTGTGCTTTTCCGAAATTGGTAATATACCCATAATCTGGTGCTGCAAGACTGCATAAAAATGCAATTTCTTTTTGATGGTTCGCACCCATTTCCACAATGCCAATTTCGGTTTTAGGCGTCATAGAGAGCAGGGTAAGGGGAACGCCAATATGGTTGTTGAGGTTTCCATGAGTTGCTGTGGTGCGGTATTTCTTTGACAGCACCGCACTGATAAGCTCTTTGGTTGTGGTTTTTCCATTGCTTCCCGTTAAGGCAAGCACGGGGATTTTTAGTTGTTTTCTGTGGTAGCGAGCCAAAGCTTGCAGGGTTTCTAAAACATTGTCAACGAGTATGGTTTTCGGTCCTGTGAAATAGGCGGCATCGTCGATAATTGAGAGGCTTGCTCCCTGTGCTAAGGCTTCTGCAGCGAAAGCATTTCCGTTAAAATTAGCACCTTTCAGAGCAAAAAATACGGTGTTTTTTCGGATGCTTCTCGTATCTGTATCTGCGAGATAGTAGTTGGAATACAGCGTATAAATTTTTTCAATTTCCATATTTTAAAGCTAAAAAAAGCCTCTATGTTAAAATACAAAGAGGCTTTTATTTATTGCAATGACGCATTTATCTGTTTCTCGTTGTTCTTGAATTGTTATTGCTCATTGGACCTAGCTTATCGGCTACACATCGAAAACCGATGTAGTTGGTGGCCATGTATTCTGGAAGATACCTACGCTGTGCGGGATCTAACCAGAATTCTCTGTCAGCCCAAGAGCCTCCCTTATAAACACGCGTCTCGTTGCTAATTAAAGTAGTCCGTTTTTTCGTGTCCAATTTACTTACTTCTTCCCCTGCGTCATTGCGAACGATTTCTGGTTCTTTTGGTGAATTGTACATGTTTGTATTGTTTGCAAATGCTTCTGGACTGCTTTCATACAATCGGGAAGAACTCAAATCGCCATCTCCGGTATTGGCATTGTTAGCCTCAGAGAAATTTCTTCTGTACACAGCATCCGTTTTTGTAATGGGGATATATTTTATGGTGCCCGGTGTTTCTTCAGGAACTATTTTTCCATTGGGAAGTGTTTTGTAAACGGTAGGTATGTCTTCTCCTGCAATGACTACTTTCCCATTTTCGTCAATCATTTTTTTAGTAAATATATTTCCTCGGTAATAATTGAAATCGTTGGCTTCACTGTCGATCATTGGTCGGTATACATCTGCAACCCATTCGGCAACATTTCCTGCCATGTCGTACAATCCGTAAGCATTGGGTGGATAGGATTTTATTTCTATCGTAATGGCAGATCCATCAGAAGTCCATCCTGATATGCCACTATAATTTCCTTTTCCTTGCTTGAAGTTTGCCAGTTGGTTTCCACGATTTTTACGGTCGCTTGCACGTGTATATTTTTCATCCCAAGGATATTTTTTTCTACCTTTGATCATGTTATAATCTCGATTCCCCGCAGTTGCTTTTGCGGCAAATTCCCACTCTGCTTCTGTGGGTAGTCTGAATTTTGTCTGTAAAATACCGTCTGCTTTCGAAATTTTTCTTCCTCGGAAGGCATCTTTACTCGGTCTTTCAGCTCCTTGCTTTCGTGCCACTTTTTGATTCACACCTTTTTTGTAAATGGTAGAATCTTCTGCGAAAAGGCGGTCAGAATCGTATAAGAAACGCTCAGAATCAAAAAAGTTCCTGGTGGAATCAGATGCAAAAATATTTTTAATATAACCTTTGTCAATTAATTTTTTGAGGTTTACAATGTTTGTTCTCCATTTACAATATTCATTTGCTTGCAACCAGCTAATACCTACCACGGGGTAGTCTGCAAAGGCAGGATGTAGGAAATAGTTCTCTGTCAACACGGCATTATTCCCTAAGCTTTTTCTCCAGACCAAAGTATCTGGCAGCGCAGCAGCATATACATGCTTGTATTTTTCTTCTGAAGGTGGAAAAACATCTTTCGTATATTGTAAATATAGATTGTATTCAGAATTGGTTACTTCTGCTTCATCCATAAAAAAAGAACGTACATGCAATTGATTTGGTGTGGTATTCCAGTCGAACATCACATCATCTTGCACCTGTCCCATTGTAAAAGAGCCTCCTTCGATAGTGACCATTCCAAGGGGTACTTCATGCTTCACAAAAGAGTTGCTTCTAATATATCCTCCACTGTTGGGTTCGTTAAAAGTCAAGCCGGTCAAGCGAGATTTTCCTGAAATTGATCTGTTGCAGCTCGATAGTACTAAAGATAATACGAGTACAAGGCAGATTTTAAAGATATTTTTATTTTTCAATGAAAGAATTTTATGCAATTTAATAGAAAGGCAATTTACAATAAATATAATTTAGTGCAAGAAAAACATTCAATTTAATGGGGCTCTTTACGCACACTTTCTTAGGAACGCAGGCTTTTTGTATTTAGTATAACTCATATTCGCTTTATCAAAAATATTTTATATAATTCAACATTATTTCAGTTCCCGATATGAAAAATTTTTCTTTTCTACTCTTTTTAATTGTATTTGCAAACGTTGTCGTTTCTCAGACAAATACTCCGGTTTTGGCCACAAGACTGGTATAAGTTTTCGGCCGATACCACGGGTGTCTTTAAAATTGATCGCAATCTTTTGCAGAAAATTGGGATCAACACGTCGGGTATAGATCCTAGAAATATTTAAATTTTTGGCAATGGTGGGCATCTTTTATCAGTGTTAAACGAAGCCTTTAGATATGAAGATCTGCAGGAAAATTCCATTTATATTTCTGGCGAAGCGGATGCGAACTTCGATGCGAATGATTTCATTCTTTTTTGTGCAAGAGGACCAAATTCTTGGGATCTTAAGAAGGGGATAAAACACCAGAACATCGTTAGAATATTTATACAGACAAGGCGTATTATTTTATAGCTGTGGGCGCTACTGCTGGAAAAAGAATCACGCAGCAAGAAACAAATACCAATACTGCATCCATACAAATTTCATCTTTTGACGATTTTACTTTTTAGGAAAAAGAAGAAATAAATTTATTAGTAGTAGGAACACAGTGGTTCTTCAATGATAATTTTAACATCGAAAACACACAACGTTTTAAGATTCCTTTTTCAACCGCAGTGGTGAATTCTGATATTTTGTCAGAATAAGAGGGGTCAGTGACGGCGTATCTTCTTCTTCAATGGCTGTAAACGTAAATGGGAGTCCGCTGTATGTAATTCCTTTCGGAGGGGTGACAGATAATAAAACAAAAGCACGCACTGCCGTAAAGAGTGCGTTCATTTCCAATAGTGCGGGGGCAATTACTGTTGAAATTGCGGTTGACAACGGTGGCAATCCCGCGGCCAATGCATATTTAGATTTTATAAAAATTATCGGTAAAAATTTATTAGTATGTAAAAACAATCAATTTTATTTTAGAAGTTTTCTGCAGTCAGAAGCTACCACGGCAGTAACCTATAAAATTCAAAATGCGACAAACATTTTTCAAATCTGGGAGGTCTCAGAATTTTTAACACCCAAATTGATTTCCAATGAAGCAACGGATGGAAATTTTGTATTTACAGTAAAGGGAGGCACGCTGTGCGAATATGTACTTTTAAACATGCGCGATTTTTACAATCTAAAAATTGTGGAAAATGCAAAATTTATGCATCAGAATTTACGGACCTTAAAAGCGATTAATTATTTAGTAGTCACTACGGCAGAACTTTTTGCACAGGCACAGAAGTTGGCCGATTACCGTCAAAATAATTCAGGTCTGCGTTCAAAAGTGTTGCTTTTAAAATTAATTTACAATGAATTCTTTTGGGGTTCTAAAGATATTATAAGAACTCGAGATTTTATAAGGCACCTTTGTGTAGCCGATGCCGTCGAAGCAGAGAAACTGTGATATGTGTGTTTTTTTGGAGATGCTTCCTTTGCTCATAAAGACCGGTTGCCAGGTAATAACAATAGGGTTTCTATAAAGTTATCGGAAGACAGTTCTAATCTAGCGACTTCTTGGGTTTGCGATGATTTCTGTGATGTTAGCGCTAATGGAGGGAACCATGTCGCCAAAGCACACGATCGATTTGGTTTTTAGTATAATTCCAGTAAATAGAAGTGGGCAAGCAGCAGCAGTGGTTGCTAAATTTCTAAGGTATTATGAAAACAGTGCAAAAGGGGATTGGCGCAACACCATTACCTTGGTGGCAGATGACATCGACGATGCAGGTATAGATGCATCTATTCGGCTCGGTGTGGAGGTGATTGCAGATGCGATAAAAGAGAAGAAGCCTGTGTTCAATGTCAATAAAATTTATATGGACGCCTATGTGCAAGAAAACTCTGCAGTTGGTGAACGCTATCCATCTGTGAATACCGCCATTACAAATGCCATTGAAAAAGGAACCTTGGTTTTTGATTATTTTGGGCATGGTGGAGAAGATGGTTTTACAGCAGAACGCATTTTAGATAAAACTCAAATTCAAAGTTTTAACAACCCAAATACATTGCCATTGCTCATTACGAGTAACTGCGATTTTTCTCGTTTTAACAATCCAAGTAGAATAACGGCAGGTGAATGCACGCTATGGAATGAAAATGGCGGTGCGGCATACATGATCACCACAACGCGAGAAATTTATATATCTACAGGGCAGCGCTTTAATAAAGAATTTATCTCGATGCTATGACACTTTGACGATACTTCTAGAGATTTGTCAATTGCAGCTACTTTAATGGAGGTTAAAATAAATTTTATAGCTTTCAAAAGTTTTTTATTTATTCTTTCGCAGACCCCGCAATGAAATTGGCAGTTGCCGCGCCCAATATTCGGGTAACCGAAATACTGGATGTGTACAATGACAATGCACCCACAAATGTCCTAAAAGCGCTTTCCAAAGTGACTGTTAAAGGGGTTGTCGATAGTGATAACGACAGCAGCAACGGTTTTTTAAGTGATTTCACAGGTAGGGTGTTCACTACTATTTTTGACAAGTACCTGGATAAAACAATCCTGGCAAATGATGGGAATGGAGATAGAAGGACTTTTGATACCGAAGACAGTAAACTATTTCGAGGAAAAGCAGCCGTGGTCAAAGGGGTTTTTGCATTTGATTTTATCGTTCCAAAAGATGTAAAAATCGTACTTGGTCCAAGGAAATTAAGTTTTTATGCAGAAAATGAGGTCATTGGAAAAGCAGGCTATACCAATGATGTTGTTGTGGGAGGAATTATAGCATATCGACATGAAGACACTGTAGGACCCGAAATACAGGCCTTTTTGAATGATGAATCTTTTATAGAAGGCGCCATACCAATGGCTCTCCAAATTTAATTGTGGCGCTTTCAGATGTGATTGGAATAAACACCTCTATCACTTCCGTAGACCATGATATTATTGGCCTCTGAGATGCGGATATCTCAAACCCAATTTTGCTAAACGATTTTTATCAGACGGCGAAAATGATTTTACAAGCGGGAAGGTGACCTATAGATTAAAGAACTTGGAAGTGGGACCACACCTTAGAAACAAAAGTATGGGATACTTACAATAACTCTGCGACTACCACGTTAAGTTTTATGGTTGTAAGTGACGGTGTTTTTAATTTATAAAATGTACTAAATTATCCCAATCCTTTTGTACATTATACCTAGTTTTGGTTTCATCACAACAAGCCAAACGAACAGGAAGTGCAGGTGCAAATATTTACAGTTGCGGGTAAATTGGTAAAAACCATTCATGAGGAGTAGCAAACGGCTGGAAGTTTGTCACAGAGTATTTCATGGAATGGTTTGGATGACTTTGGAAATAAAAGAGGAAAAGGCGCATATGTATACAAGATGCGCGTACTTTCACGGGTTAGTAATTTGTTTTCATAGAAATATGAAAAATTAGTAATATTTCAATAAAAAAAAGTTTTTACATTCTGTGGGAAGTAATTTGTGACTACAACAAAATAACGAAATGAGAAAATTAGGAATCTATTTAGCAGTGAGTGTTTTGGTTACAGCGAATTTTTCAGCACAAACAGGCGGAATTACCACCGCAACTCCTTTTTTAATAATCGTACCAGATGCAAGAGCAGGAGCAATGGGAGACATGGGTGTTGCTACCAGCGCAGATGCTTTTTCGCTATTTCACAACCCTGCAAAAACAGCATTCGGTGCGCGGCAAATTTATGCGGGAATCACCTATTCTCCATGGTTGCGGAATCTTACAGATGATATTTTTGTAGGAAGTGGTTCTTATATTAATAAGTACAGTGAAAATGCTGCTTGGGGTGCAGAATTTCGGTATTTTTCTCTGGGGACCATAGATTTAACAGATCGCAGCGGGAATGGAAACGGTTCTATAAATCCCAATGAATTTGTGGCTTCAGGATCTTATTCTTTGAGATTAAGTGAAACATTTGCGATGGGGGTTTCCCTAAAATACCTGCGTTCGAACTTGGCATTTAATGGTGTGCCAGGTAGTTCAATACAGTCCATCAATTCTTTTGCCGTGGATGTTTCTGGGTACTACCAGTCATTAGAAGAAAATTATGGCGATTTTGACGGTCGCTACAGAATTGGATTTAATATTGCCAATATTGGTCCTAAAGTGTCGTATACACCAGAGCAAGATGATTTTATACCGACGAATTTAAATTTGGGAGGGGGATTTGATTTTATACTCGACGATTACAATACGATTACTACAACCGTAGAGTTTACAAAACTTTTGGTACCCTCAGAAAACCGTTCTGATAAAAATTTTATTGAAGGCATGTTCAGTTCTTTTGGAGATGCCCCAGGAGGTTTTAGCGAAGAACTCAGAGAGACCACGTATGCATTGGGTGCAGAATATCTATACAACAACGCCTTTGCATTGAGAGGAGGATATTTTCACGAGCATGAAGACAAAGGAAACCGTCAATATTTTACATTGGGTGGCGGTTTTAAAACCAACGCATTGAACATCGACTTGTCGTATTTAGTGAATGCATCGGATGTCAACAATCCTTTAGAAAATTCGTTGCGGTTTTCACTGTCTTTTGATTTAGGTGAAATTTTTGAATATTATTAAAAAATCATTTTTTTTTAGTAATTTTATATCTGCAGAAAGCAGTCGGTATCGGCTGCTTTTTTTGGCGGCGTACACAAGGTGCAATCCATAGAACAGAGACGCAATAGTGAGAAATAATAAATGGGCATAACAGGTTTCAAAAAAAAAGATACAGATGAAAGAAATTAAAATAGCGACTTCCGCAATACGGTATACGGATATTAGTGAACTCTCTGAAGTCGACCGTATGCTGATGGACAAGGCGATTATAGCGCGGGGAAATGCCTATGCACCGTACTCGAATTTTCACGTTGGTGCGGCTTTATTGCTAGCAAATGGAGAGATCGTCCTTGGGAACAATCAAGAGAGTGCCGCATATCCTTCTGGTATGTGTGCAGAGCGCGTTGCTATTTGGAATGCAGGTGCTACGTTTCCTGGCGTGCACATCGATGCATTGGCTATCTCAGCAAGCTCAACAAAAACAGTAGTCAACAGAGCTGTGGGTCCTTGTGGCGCATGCAGACAGACATTGTCAGAATTTGAGGTCAATCAAAAGAAGGCGTTTCCTGTTCTTTTTATGGGAGCAGTTGGGGAGGTGATAAAAACACCTTCTTTAGGGTCGTTGCTGCCTTTTTCTTTTGATAGTTCGTATTTGTAATTTTTTTGAATCTGCTTTTTTAAGTTTTTGAAAAAGCTGCGGTGCGCAGTGAGTAACTTCTTAAGAGGTTCTTTTGGGGTTTGAACATCGTAATTATGCCGCATTCTTTTTGTTTGCTAAAAAGGTCATTTTCTCCAGAAAACAAAAGAGATTGTGGTCTACGTGCCCCTTTGTATTTGTTTTTAAAAGAGTTTTTGTATGGAAATCAATCGAAATCAATGGAAATTTTAGATTGGAGCCCTTTTGAATATCATTGCTTGAGAGCGCGTCGGGTTTGATTATAGTTTGCATTTTTGTAGATTAGACAAAACTTAAGACTGCAAAAACACGATATCGGCATGATTTCATCAAAAATTATAGGAACAGGGAGTTTTATCCCGGGGATAAAAATAGAAAATTCCGCTTTTTTACAATCTCATTTTTTAAATGATGACGGGAGCGAATTGGCTGCAGCAAATGAGGTAATCATTGATAAGTTTCAAAAAATTACTGGGATTTCAGAACGCCGCTACGTCAAAGCAGCGCATAATACCTCTGACATTGCTTTTTTTGCGGCACAAAAAGCAATCGAAGATGCTCAGATAGATCCAGAAACTTTAGACTACATCATTTTTGCACATAATTTTGGAGATATACACCATAGTGCTGTTCAAGGGGATATGCTGCCAAGCCTAGCAACCCGAGTAAAGTATCGCTTGGGGATTTCAAATCCAAACTGTGTTGCTTACGACCTTCTTTTTGGTTGCCCAGGTTGGATTGAGGGCGTGATTCAAGCACACGCTTTTATCAAGGCAGGGATTGCGAAGAAATGTTTGGTCATTGGTGCAGAAACCTTGTCGCGTGTTGTGGACAAGCATGACAGAGACTCTATGATTTATAGTGATGGTGCGGGGGCATGTATTGTTGCCGAGACCTTACATCAAAATGTGGGAATTATCAGCCACGCCTCACAAACGTTTGCAAAAGAAGAGGCTTATTTTTTGCATTTTGGAAAGTCCTATAATAAAAATGAAGAAGAAAAGGTACGGTACATAAAAATGTACGGTCGTAAAATATATGAATTTGCAATTACCAATGTGCCAACAGCGATGAAAATAGCGTTGGATAAAAGCGGAATTGCAATTGAAGAGGTGAAAAAAATATTTATTCATCAGGCAAATGAAAAAATGGATGAAGCCATTATAAAGCGCTTCTATCGACTGTTTAATACACCCGTTCCTAAAGAAGTAATGCCCATGAGTATTCACAAGCTAGGGAATAGTTCAGTTGCAACAGTGCCTACTTTATTAGATTTAGTACGAAAGGGAGAAATCGAAAATCACGACGTAAAAGAAGGAGAGGTAGTGCTCTTTGCCTCTGTAGGTGCTGGAATGAATATCAATGCCATTGTATATCGATTTTAAGAAGAAAGCCAGTGAAAGTAGCCGCTGTTTTTAACGAAAACAGGTCTTTTTTTAATAAAAAAAATCTTCGGGCGAATCCTTATTTTAAAAATCAAAATATTATTTTAGCGCATGGAACAACACCAGGTACTTATATTAGATTTCGGGTCTCAATACACACAGTTGATCGCGAGAAGGGTTAGAGAATTAAATATTTATTGCGAAATTCATCCGTACAATCATCCACCAAAAAATTTAGGGGAATTCAAAGCGGTCATCTTATCGGGGAGCCCAAACTCTGTTAGAGGAGAAAATGTATTGCATCCAGATTTGTTAGAGATTCGGGGTAAAAAGCCAATGTTAGCCGTTTGTTATGGTGCACAATACTTAGCGCATTTTGCAGGAGGTGAGGTGGCTGCTTCAAATACCAGAGAGTATGGTCGCGCCAATTTATCTTTCGTTCTAAACAAGGAACCGTTCTTTGAAAATATCGCTGCGGGAAGTCAAGTGTGGATGAGCCACTCTGATACCATAAAAGAATTACCAACTCACGGTCTGTTATTGGCAAGCACAAAAGATGTAGAAAATGCAGCTTATAAAATTGAAGGGGAAGATACGTATGCAATTCAATTTCATCCAGAAGTATATCATTCCAAAGACGGAAAGCAGCTTTTAGAAAATTTTTTAGTAAAAATTGCTGGAGTCGCACAGACGTGGACACCAGATTCTTTTGTAGAGAGCACCGTGGCAGCAATTCAAAAACAAGTAGGGAGTGACAAGGTTGTTTTAGGCCTTTCTGGAGGTGTAGATTCTACGGTAGCTGCAGTGCTGTTGCACAAAGCTATTGGGAAAAATCTGTATTGTATTTTTGTAAACAACGGTTTGTTGCGAAAGAACGAGTTTGAAAGTGTCCTTGCACAGTACGAAGGAATGGGTTTGAACGTAAAAGGAGTAGATGCTTCGGAACGTTTTTTAACAGCCTTGGTAGGGTTGACAGATCCTGAAAAGAAAAGAAAGGCAATAGGAAATTCGTTTATCGAAGTTTTTGATGCCGAGGCAACTCAAATTACAGGTGTAAGCTGGTTGGCACAAGGAACTATTTATCCCGATGTAATTGAATCGGTTTCTGTAAACGGAGGTCCATCAGCAACCATAAAAAGTCACCACAACGTAGGGGGCTTGCCAGACTATATGAAATTAAAGATTGTAGAGCCTTTGCGAATGATTTTTAAAGATGAAGTGCGCAGGGTAGGTGCTTCTCTTGGCATTGATGCAGAGTTGCTAGGACGTCATCCTTTTCCAGGGCCTGGTTTAGGCATTCGCATTTTAGGAGACATTACAGCTGAAAAAGTCCGTATTTTGCAAGAAGTAGACGCGGTTTTTATCAATGGATTGAAAGAAGATGGCTTGTATGACAAAGTATGGCAGGCGGGTGCGATGTTACTTCCTGTAAATTCTGTTGGAGTAATGGGGGATGAAAGAACTTACGAAAAAGTGGTTGCCTTAAGAGCTGTGGAAAGCACAGATGGAATGACAGCAGATTGGGTAAACTTGCCCTATGAATTTTTACAAAAAGTATCGAATAAAATAATTAATCAGGTAAAAGGTGTGAACAGAGTTGTCTATGACATTAGTTCAAAACCACCGGCAACTATAGAATGGGAATAAAAGATATGAAGTACCTAAAAACTATTGTTTTTCTCTGTATCCTAACGTTTACAGTTTCTTGTGGTCAACAAAAAAAATACGTTCAGTATCAGCTAAAAGAAGGAGAGACTATGGGTTTGATTGCCCAGAGATTAGCGATGAAAACAGCAGATTTATTGCGTCTAAATCCAGATGTTGGCAGTAATCCTGGAGCAGACACGCGCATCGTAATTCCCAACAAAAAACAAAACAATAGGGCTACATCGAGAGGGGATGCGTCAAAATCAAAAGAGGAATTTATTGAAGCGGATGCTGCCGAAACGCTTTTAGTATCTGAAAGTGAAAAGAACAGGGCTGCTACAATTGAAACTTTAGAGAAAGAATTTCAGATACACGAAGTGTTAAAAGGAGAAACTATTTATAGTTTGTCTCGATATTACAAAATTACCGAAGCAGCTTTGCGCGCTTTAAATCCATCAGTAGCAGCAGGCTTAAAGCTTGGACAACTGTTAAAGATAAAGCGAGTAGCTATTAAGTTAGATAAAGATGAGAAGCTATACAAAGACGTGATTGATGCGGATGTTTTTCTGAAAGTGGCAATTATGCTTCCTTTTAGAGCGCAAGAATTGGACACGCTTTCTAGCAATGCTATTTTTGGTAATAGTAAGTTGGCAAATATTGTGACAGATCTTTATCTTGGAGCAGAGTTTGCGATAGATTCTTTGAGAAAGCAGGGTGTTGCAATCGCACTTACTGTATTTGACACCGAGAGAAATGGCACTAAGATTCAGGAGATTCTTGCGAAGAACGATTTAAATGCGCAGGACATAATTATTGGTCCCTTGTATTCAGAGGAGGTGCAAATAGTTTCCGATGCGGTAGATACCCCTATTATTCTTCCCGTATATTCTAAGAAACAAGCAGCATTTAATGCTGGAATTGTAATCAAAACAACACCTAGTAAAGCATTGTTTCGTGCGGAGTTACTCAGGTATATCGAGGGTAATTTTGTTGCTGGCAACATTATTATTGTCGGTGATAATTCATTGGCATCGCGGGAGAATTCATTGAAAATTAGACAAGTTCTGGCCTTGCAAGATTCCATTGTTGGAGTACATCTGATTACACCCGAAGCAGGTTACATAAAAAAAGAAAAATTTATGGAAGTTGCACTGCCCAATGCTAAAAATGTTGTGGTGCTAACCACAGATGACGATGTTATCGTAGCGAGTACTTTCAATAGTTTGATTAGTTTGCCTAAAGACACGGCAGCAACCGTTTTTACTTTTGATAAAGCCAGTGCTATTAACAAGATAGACAACACGAGGCTTGCACAAGTAGGCTTTACTTTTGTGACGGAAGAATACGGTACCCTAGAAGCGTTAAAAACAACTGCTTTTGATAAAAAGTATGCAGCTAAGAATGGGGCATTGCCTTCTTCATATGCAACAAGGGGTTTTGATATTACCTATGATGTTTTAATGCGTTTGGCTTCTGGAGAAAGTCTAAAAAAAACATTTAAAGAAGGCGCTTCGTATCGCGTAGAGAGCAAATTTGATTACACAGATAAGGCTGCTGATTACAAACAGAATAAGGGCTTGTTTATCGTAAAATACAATCCAGACCTGACGTTGACAAGAATAAAATAACCAGAAATTTTAAGCATAAAAAAACCGATGCACTTCGTTGCATCGGTTTTTTTTTTGATTGAATAGAGGTATTAAATTTTTTTCATTTGCTGCTTCATCATCTGTATTTGTTCTTTCAGCATACCGTTTTTATCTAATTTTTTAGCTTCTGCCATTAAGTTAGTCGCTTCTCGTTTTCGTCTTTTGGTCATGGAAATCCCCGCCAGTTGTAACTTTACCATGGCCATATCATGGTCCATAGACAACCCGAGTTTTACTGCTTTACGCAGGTATTTCTCCGCTTGGGTAATGTTTGTTTGGCTCAACATAATTCCGTGTAAATAGTTGTAATACCCTTGTTGTTTCACCGTAAGTGCAGCTTCAGGATTTTTGATGTAGTCCAGCCATTTTTTAGTTCCTGCGAAGTTTTGTTTTCGCAATTGTAAAAAAGACAAAAGAATGAATTCATTTTTAAAGTAGAACAACACAAATAGCCCTGCCAATAGCAGAATGGAAATTCCATTCATAATATGTACTTTACTAAATTCATAGACTGCCCAAACAGCAATGAAACCTGCTAAAATTAATTTTATATTTTTGTGAAACATAGCTTCTTTTCTTTTGTATGCCGACTTTTACGCAAGCAAGATTTGTTTATTTACTCGGGCAAAAATACATTTTCTTCTGAAAATATGACTGTACTTCTCTTTAAAATTAATTTTTATAATATTTCTTATATTTAAAAAAGGCTACGGTTCCAAGAATGGTGATAAAACCTATGGAATAATAAATAGAGGTAGGCGTAATAACGCGGTCTCCACTCGCATAGGAGTGCAGTCCAGATAGGTAAAAGTTCACACCAAAATAGGTCATCATAATAGAAGCGTAGGCAAGGACAGACCACAGGTTAAAGGTGTACCGTCCTCGCAATCCTGGAATCAAACGCATGTGCAATACAAAAGCATACACCATAATAGAAACAAGTGCCCAGGTTTCTTTGGGATCCCAGCCCCAATATCGGCCCCAACTTTCATTAGCCCACATGCCTCCTAGAAAGTTTCCGATGGTCAGCATAATCAATCCAATGGTGATTGCCATTTCGTTAATCACGGTAATTTCTTTGATATTCAAATCCATTTTTTCCTTATTCTTTTTATTGGTAAAGGCCATTAAGAAGAGGGCGAAAATACCGAGAATCATGCCCAAAGAGAAAGGACCGTAACTGGCAACAATAATAGAAACATGGACTAAAAGCCACCAAGAGTTTAAAACAGGTTGGAGGTTTGCAATCGCAGGATCTAACCAGTTTTGATGCGCAAATGCTAAAATAATCGCAGTCAAAAACGTGGTCGCAGTTAATGTTAATGCTGATTTTCTTCCGAAGAAAATTCCGAATAGCATGGTTGCCCATGCAACATAAATAATGGACTCATAAGCATTACTCCACGGCGCATTACCACTGATATACCATCTAGAAATTAAGCCCAGTGTATGGAACACGAAAAGGCCAAGTACAATCAAAGTCAGTACTTTTACCGTGTTATTAATCCATTTTTTAGAATTAAAAATCTGCCAGATCACAAAAATGATGAGAAACAAACTTGCAAATCCGTAATATTTCGCGAGGCGCTGAAAAGGTTGGATTTTATTATATGAAATTTCTAATGCAATTCCTTTTTCTGTAGGAATCACCTCGGATCCAAATTTTCGTTGAAAGGTTTTAATGCCCTCTAGGATTTTATTCGCCTCAGTATAATCATTGGTTTTTTTTGCCTTTTGAAGAAAATTGATATAAACGGGTAATGATTGTCGTACAAAAACGGAATCTGTTCCTTTGAAATTAGCTGTAGAGGTTTCTGGCTGTGATACCCATGTATTATTCTCATCACCTGGAACGGGATATATTTTTAAAATTCCTCCTCCGATGGCGCTGTACAACAGTCCAACTCTCTTGTCAATTTTAATAAGGTCTTTTTCAAACTTATTTTGCACCTTTTTCTTCTGTGCTTCCGCAACGTTGTCCTTAATTTTATAAGTACCTCTAGGGGTTATAAAATTGGATAATGCTGCGTACTTAGCAGTGTCTGAAACGCCAATAAGGGCTCGGATCTCGGTATTCTTTGCTTCTAAATAAATGATCGGTACTTCAAACCAAAGTCTCGGATTTTCGATGATAGACAATAAAACCTGACTGGGTTCCATATTCTTGAATTCTTCGGTTTTACTTACTTTTCGAACCAATTCAGAGGCAAATGTGTGTGCCGGTTTCATACGGCCACCTGCATCTTGAATGACCAATGTATTAAAGTTTTCTGCGTGTTTTACATCCACCATATTGGCCTGTAAAATCGAATCTATCTGATAATTGGTGATTTTCTTACTTTGATGATTGCCATCTTCTTGCGCAAACGCAAAGGAAGATAGAAGTAACATAAACACAACAGATAGTGTAAGTTTCTTTTTCTTTATTTTCTGTAGGCTTTTCTTTAATACGTCAAAACGGGTGTGTTTTGCAAATAGGATGGTAATCATCCCGATATACAGCAAAGAATAACCTGCATAGGTTAGAAAGGTTCCAAGGAAGTCATGGTTTACAGAAAGGTGTGTTTCTTCCTTTCCATCTGATAGGTCGTAACTTGCTTGAAAAAATTTGTAGCCTTTATGGTCTAAAATATGGTTCATATAGATTTTATAATCAAAGGTTTCTTTGGGGTCTATAACGGTTACCTCACTTGCGTAGGCAGCGGCACTTTCAGATCCAGGGTATTTGTCTAATTGGAAATCGTTTAGTTTAATGCTAAATGGAGTTTCTAAAACTTTAGCTCCGTACAACAGTCGAAAGTTTAGATCGCCGACTTTTACTTCTTTTGAACCGTCAGTATTATATTTTCCTCCTGTTAATTCTACCCGCTTTTTCTCGGTGTCTGTAATGATATCTAAAATAATAACATCCAGTACTTTATCATTTTTAGGGCCACTAACTGTGGTCATAATCCCCTTTTCTGCAGGTTTTGGAATTACAAATTGCATCTCTCCAATATTGTGAAGTGTCAAGTATTGAAAGTCTTGTAAAGAGTCTTTTACAATCTTTCCTTTTTCTTGATCTGCCATTCGAAACCAATCTCCGGTGTCTTTAGAAATCATTTGCAAAACACCGTTCGTTTCTGTGAAGTTGATGGAAGCATTGTCTTCTTTCGCATCGAAACCCACTAAAATTCCATGGATGTTTTGTATCGTTCCTTTTTCTATCCAATGCTCGTGTCGCGTTCCGTCTGAGGATTCCACAAAAAATAAATGGTCGATACCGCGCTCGTCTTCAATTAATTTTTTCTCCGCCCAGGGCACATAGGAAACCAACTCAAAGGTAAAGGGAGTATTTTTTTCTGCGGACTTAAAGGTGTCTGCATGGGACCAAGAATTGCTTCCCCAAGCAGATAGCATGATGGGAGTGTTGATTTCTGGTTTCTGTGAGTTCCCATTATCTACCACGGCATTTAAATAGGTGGTTTCCGTTAAAAACTCGCTGGTTGTTTCGCCCTCTTCAATAATCATGATACCTTCATAACCAACATAACGCGTAACCCCGGCGCCTATTAATATCAGTAAGAAGGAAGTATGGAACATTAAAACAGGCCATTTTTCTTTTCTTAATAAGCGATATCTAAAGATGTTTCCGAAGAAATTAATAATAAAGAAACCCATAATTGCTTCAAACCACCAAGAGTTGTAAACGAGTGCTTTTGAAGTTTGTGTACCAAAGTCATTTTCTATAAAAGTAGCAACTGCCATGGCCGCTGCATATGAGATGAATAGAAAGGCTGTTAGTCGGGTAGAATATAGAAAATTAAAAAATTTTTTCATCCTTTTGAATTGCGGTTTATAAGAGTTGCAAATTTAAGCATAAAACCACAAATTCTCTTCTAGATACCGCTGTTTTTATGTATTAAAGTTTTCATAAAAAGGCCTGCTTTATTTTGTAATTATAGGCTGCTTATTCAGGGACACTATCAATTAAGATGCGAAGCATATCGATGGCTGCCTGCGCAATTTTTGTGCCTGGGCCGAAAATTCCGACGGCACCTGCATCAAATAAAAATTGATAGTCTTGCGCGGGAATGACGCCGCCTACAATCACCATAATATCTTCTCTGCCGTGGGCTTTCAATTCTGAGATTACTTGTGGTACCAGCGTTTTGTGTCCTGCAGCTAAAGAGGAAATTCCTAAAATATGGGCATCGTTTTCTACCGCTTGTTTGGTGGCTTCTTTTGGGGTTTGGAAAAGGGGTCCTATGTCTACATCAAAACCCAAATCAGCATAGCCGGTGGCCACTACTTTTGCGCCCCTGTCGTGGCCATCTTGTCCTAATTTCGCAATCATAATTCTAGGGCGTCTGCCTTCTAATTCCGCAAAGGTATTTGCCATTTCTTTGGCTTTTTTAAATAAAGGATCTTCTTTTATTTCTTTGCTATACACTCCTGATATGGTTTGGTGAACTGCCTTGTGTCTTCCAAAAATAAGTTCCAAAGCATCCGAAATTTCCCCTAAGGTAGCTCTATTTCTTGCCGCTGTGATGGCAAGTTCTAGTAAGTTCTCTTTTTCTGAGCTTGCAGCGGCTGTGAGTGCAGCCAGTGCACTTTTAACAGCGGTACTGTTGCGGGCTGCTTTTAAGATCGTGAGTCTTTCAATTTGAGAAGTTCGCACCGCTTCATTGTCAACTTCTAAAATGTGCAAAGGATCTTCTTGTTCTAGTTCATATTTATTAACACCGACAATTACATCTTGTCCGCTATCAATTTTGGCTTGCTTTTTAGCAGCAGCTTCTTCAATTCTCATTTTTGGAATGCCCTTTTCAATGGCTGCTGTCATGCCTCCTAAGGCAGCTACCTCTTGCATTAACTTCCAAGCTTTTTGTGCTATGCGTTCGGTTCGTTTTTCAACCTCGTGACTCCCTGCCCAAGGATCTACTGTTTTTGTTATGTGTGTTTCCTCTTGCAAATAAATTTGGGTATTTCTAGCAATTCTTGCAGAAAAATCTGTAGGCAATGCAATGGCCTCGTCCAAGGCATTTGTGTGCAAACTTTGAGTGCCACCAAAAGCCGCAGCCATGGCTTCTATGGTTGTTCTAGCTACATTATTAAAAGGGTCTTGTTGGGTTAAACTCCAACCGCTGGTTTGGCAATGTGTTCTCAGTGCAAGCGACTTGGGGTTTTTAGGATTGAATTGCTTTACTATTTTTGCCCACAGCATTCTTGCGGCTCTTAATTTGGCAATTTCTGTAAAATGATCCATGCCAATTGCCCAGAAAAAGGACAATCTAGGCGCGAAAGAATCAATGTCCATTCCCGCTGCAATTCCTTTTTTTATGTATTCTAGTCCATCAGCAAGTGTGTATGCCAATTCAATTTCTGCAGTAGCACCTGCCTCTTGCATGTGGTAGCCTGAAATAGAAATTGAATTGAATTTCGGCATTTTAAGACTGGTATATTGAAAGATATCCGCAATAATTTTCATGGAAGGTGCAGGTGGATAGATATAGGTATTGCGGACCATGAATTCCTTTAAAATATCATTTTGTATGGTTCCTGTGAGTGCTTCTAAAGAAACGCCTTGTTCTTCGGCCGCCACAATATAAAAGGCTAGAATGGGAAGTACCGCACCATTCATAGTCATAGATACCGACATTTTATCCAATGGAATTTGATCAAACAACACTTTCATGTCTTCTACAGAATCAATGGCAACTCCTGCTTTTCCCACATCTCCTTGCACCCTCTCGTGGTCGGAGTCATAGCCTCTGTGCGTAGCCAAATCGAAAGCAACAGAAAGCCCTTTCTGGCCCGCTTCCAAATTTCTTTTGTAAAAGGCATTGCTTTCCTCCGCTGTAGAGAATCCAGCATACTGTCTGATAGTCCACGGTCTTCTCACAAACATGGTGGAATAGGGACCTCTTAAATTTGGGGCGATTCCCGCAACAAAACCCTCATGCTGAAAAGCTTCTTTTTTAGGGATACTTTTGTTAGAAAGCGATATGTTTTCGATCGGTGTTCTGCTCATTTTCTAAGGGTATTATACGGCGTTATGGGACCGTTGGGATTCTTTTTTAGTTGATTTAAAAAGCGTTTTTTGGAATGAATACGCCTTTATAAACTGTCTATTTCTTGTTGCAATCTTTGCTTTTCAAGATTTTCAGAAATCCTTTTTCTTGTGATTGGTGGGAATAAGGTTTTGATATTTCTTTGTTTTGCAAAGGGCGCTACTGCGAGATTTCCATGCATCAAATTTTCTTTGTTAGGGTAGAGGTTGGCACCGAGTAAAACCAATTCTTTCTGCCGAAACTGCGTGTCTTCTTTGCTGGCATTTTCTTTGATTTTTCGTTGAATATTGCCTTCTTTAAGCTGTTTTAGAAAACCGCCACCCTGTTCTATTTGCTTAAAGATGGTAAGTGCTTTCTCTGCCATTTGTGTGCTTAGTGAGGTGATGTAATAACTGCCTTCAGCAAAATTTTGTGACTTTTGGAAGCCGCTTTCCTGCTGAAGTATTAATAATTGATTTCTAGCAATACGCTCCCCAAAGTCGTTTTTTTCTGCATAGATATGATCATAAGGAAGGTTTGAAATGGTATCTGCGCCTCCTAAAATAGCGCTCATACACTCTGAGGTTGTGCGCAACATATTTACATTGTAATCATACAAGGTTTTATTTCTAGTAGCTGGTTGCACAAAAATATGTGCGGTTGCATTGTCAACTCCATATTCTTTTAAGAGGGCTTCCCACAAAAGGCGAAAGGCTCTGAGTTTTGCAATTTCGTGAAAATAATGACCGGCAACAGAAAATTGAAAATGGATTTTATGGGCGTTTTCTGCGCCAAAATGATTTAAATATTCATTGGCGTGCGCTAAGGAATACGCAAGCTGTTGCACCATGTTTGCACCTGCATTTTGATAGAGATCTCCAGAAACAACAAGAGCGTTGTCTACTGTGGAAACAATGTGTTCTAATTGACGATAATCTTCTTTTAGATTTACAAACCAATTGCCGTCTTCTGCAAGACTTCCTAAAATATCTATTTGAAAATAGCAGTATTTGTTAGGAATGAATTTTGCGATTTCAGCAGTAAAGGTGGCATCTAAAAAGTTAAGTTTAATGTATATTTTTAGCACTGTAAGATCAATTCCTTGCAATAATACAGCGAGGTTAAATTTTCTTTTTGCAATAAACTGAACGGCAGTTGCGCCTCTTTTGATGGCATCTATAAGTAAGAGGTTCTGTTCTTGCTCGTTCGAAATAATAATTGTCTGACAAATTCTAAAACCTTCTTTAGACCCCATTTCTTTTTGGTAGCTCGCATCTTCTTGCGTGTAAAAAGGTTTTATAGTAATGCCTTCATTTGTTTTCCAAAGTAAGGTCTCATTGTAATCTTCACCTTTTAAGTCTACTTGAATTTTTTGTTTCCAAGCAGCGGGTGAGATAGCTTCAAATTCACTAAAAAGGAAATCACTCATTATTTTTTTAGGGTGTCAAATTCGATCAAATAAATGTCTTCGTTTGCTCTCTTCATTAAGTAGGTTTCTCTGGCAAAACGTTCTAGTTGCAAGGAATCCCCTAATTTCTTAATGGTTGCTTTGTCGGAGGCTATCTTTGATTGGTAGAAAGAGATCGTACGCTCTAAATCTTCAATTTCTAGATTGAATTTTCGGTGTGTAAGATACGAGTTTTCGTCAAAGAACAACATCCATACGAAGAACGGAATAAATATTAGTACAAAGGTGTTTGTCAGAATTTTAAATGCCTTTTTATTTTTGATGTTTTTAAAAGACATATTTAGAGCCGTTCATTTATAACAGTCCTTACAATATCAATAGCGACTGTATTGAAGCGGTCATTCGGAATAATTAAATCCGCAAAATTTTTAGTGGGCTCGATAAATTGTTGGTGCATTGGTTTTAATGTGGTTTGATATCGGCTCAATACTTCGTCAATATCTCGCCCTCTTTCGGTAATATCTCTTTTTAATCTCCGGATCAAACGCTCGTCTGTCTCTGCGTGTACGAAGATCTTAATGTCAAATAAATCCCGTAACTCTTTGTTGTTAAAAATCAAAATACCCTCGACAATAATCACCTTTCTTGGATGTGTTTTTATCGTGTCTTTTGTTCTGTTGTGAGTTACAAAAGAATATACCGGCTGGTTGATGTTGTTGCCTGCCCTTAGTGCTTTTAGATGTCTGATAATTAAATCAAAATCGATGGCTCTTGGATGGTCAAAATTAATTTTAGCGCGCTCTTCATAAGGTAGGTTGTCTGTTTCATTATAGTATGAATCCTGAGAAATTACACAGACTTCATCTGTTGGTAATTGTTTGATAATTTGATTTACAACGGTGGTTTTACCACTCCCTGTTCCACCTGCAATTCCAATAATGAGCATAGAAAATTATAATTTTAATACCTAGATTACTTAATCGAGTAAAGATATTATAAAAAAGTAAATTTAGAGACTATCTGCCTTTTTTTTAAAATTCCGAGGTCGCTGCTATGGTATGTTACAAAGCAGGTGAACATAATGTGTTATTTTATAGCATTTTAGGTGCTGGGAAAAAGGAATGCGGCGGTTCTTTTAGATTGCTTGCAAAATTAAAAAGCTTCAAAATAAATTTGAAACTTTTTAATAATTGGATCCGATAAATAGAATTTCATCGAATGTGCTTTAAGTACACTTTGGTCTTAACAAAGCGAAGATAAAATAGAGCCGATGGAGGGACTCGAACCCACGACCTGCTGATTACAAATCAGCTGCTCTAGCCAGCTGAGCTACATCGGCTTTTGTTTTTCAGTGGGCAAATTAAATCTAAAATTAGAAGATAGCCTAACTAAAAATGCTTTTTTTTGTTTATATAATGCCGCTGAAAAGAATCGTATTTGTCTACGAATAAAAGCTGTGCCTATTTTCGTTTTAAAAGAAAATATCTTTTTACAAATTATTGAGACTGAAGTTTGTTAGGGTCCAGCTATTAGCAGTCACTTTTACAATATTTGGTATCATTCAAAAATGATAAAAAGTACTGTAGCCTATCGTGAGGATAAAACGGATACTTTTTACATTCGTTGCAAGGATTATAGAAGCTTGTTGTGAAGGTTTTTTTTTATTGCAATTTTATTTTTAATATTTGTTTTGAGTATGCAAGGGGTGAACGAAAACTTTTATTGTAAGGCTTCCTTATACGTAGACAGGCATCTTTCTCGTGCTTCTTTGTGATCGACCATTTCTTTCGCATAAGTTAGCTCTTGAAAATTCGGTACCCATTTTTTTATATATGCCAAGTCTTTGTCGAACTTTTTAATCTGAGTTGTGGGGTTAAAAATTCTAAAATAAGGAGCGGCGTCTACTCCAGATCCTGCAACCCATTGCCAATTACCGACGTTACTAGCCATTTCATAATCATGTAGTTTTTTAGCAAAATAAGCTTCTCCCCATCTCCAATCGATCAGCAGATGCTTGCAGAGGAAACTGCCAACTAGCATTCGGATTCTATTGTGCATAAAGCCAGTTTCATTAAGTTGACGCATGCCAGCATCTACTAAAGGGTATCCGGTTTCTCCCTGACACCACTTGTTAAATTCAGCTTCATTGTTGCGCCATTCAATGCGGTCATATTTTGGTTTAAAAGAATTTTTTGAAGTGTATGGGAAATGCCAAAGAATTTGCATGAAGAATTCACGCCAGATTAGTTCCTGCCAGAAAATTTCATTTTTTTCTGAAATCGCCTTTTCCATCATTTTACGCACGCTTACAGTACCAAAACGCAAATGAGGGCCCAATCTAGAGGTGGAGTCTAAAGCTGGAAAATTTCTGGTTTCTTCATACGTTTGAATTAATTTGGGGGTTACCGTATGTTTTTTAATCTTTTGTTTTGCGACCTCAAAACCAATATCTGAAAGATGTAGGTTTGGTAGTTCTGTATTTTGTATCAAGTTTTCTAAGAAAGAGCTGGTGTAGTAAAAATCTAAATTATAGGTTTTAAACTGCTCTTTCCATACCTTCATGAAAGGTGTATACACTTTATACGGCAATCCATCTTTTTTCACAACCTCATTTTTTTCAAAGATTACTTGGTCTTTAAAGGTATCAAAATGGATGCCATTAGAGGATAAAAGTGCTTGTATTTTGTTATCTCTCTCCGTAGCATACGGTTCGTAATCTCTGTTTGTAAATACAGTATGGATACTGTATTCGGAGATTAATTTTTCAAAGATAGCACTCGGGTTGCCATGAAGCATGGCAATACTACTGCCGTGTTTTTTTTCTAAAATAGCACGCATGTCCTGAAGTGTATCGTAGATAAAATTAAGACGCGCATCTTCTTTTTGAAGTTTATCTAAAATATCTTCATCAAAAATAAAAATAGGAAGCACGGGATGCTCACTTTTTAGTGCATTGTAGAATCCAACATTATCATCTAATCTTAAATCTCTTCGAAACCAAAAAATATTTACTGCGTCTTTCATTTTTTATAGCTTCCAAAGAGTTCTTCTAATTTTTGTTGTCTGTAATTGAAAATTTCTTCCAATTTCGGTTTTACTATAAAGGGATGAACGATTTGACCTAAAATACCCAAGGGAACTTTATAATCAATAATATCTTCCATTTCTACACCACCCTCGATTTCTTTGACAAAGTGTTTGTGGTGCCACAATGCATAGGGGCCATACATTTGCTCATCTACAAAGTATTTCTTTTCTTCAATATGGGTAATTTCAGAAACCCACTTTGTTTTAATTCCCAATAATGGAGTTACAATGTACTGTATAATTTGACCAGTGTACAATGGTCGGTCTATAGTAGATACAATATTAAAACTCATATAGTCGGGGGTAATGACCTTTAAGTTTTTCGGATTTGATAGAAATTCCCAAGCAGTTTCTAGAGAAATTGGCAGTTGTTGCTTTTTATGCAGTGTGTAAATTTTCATTTTTAATTTTGGACTAAAATATAAAGGTTTAAAGAGCTTGCAATGCAAAGCCATAGGATGTAGGGGATGAGCAGTAATCTATAATTTTTCGTATTTTTCTGCCCTCTAAAATAATAAATAAAAAGGAGTGTGGTCAATAAAAGGAGAAGAATAAATGCGAAAAATACTTGGTGTTGATTAAAAAAGACATAGTTCCAACTTACATTCAGTAGTAATTGAATAAAAAAGAGTCTTCTATTTTTTGTAGTGTTCGCAATAGTAAATAATTTTCCCAAGTAGATTGAGAAAAACACCATGATGAGCGTCCAAGCGATGCCAAAAACATAGCCTGGGGGAGTCCAAGGGGCTTGGTTGAGGGCAGTATACCAAAGAGATTTGGGACCACCATTCATAAGCCAACTCCCAACTGCCAAACCACCAAAGTTGACCACTAAAAAAAGTAGGGTGGTTCGCAGTTGTTTCATTCTCTAAGAGTTTTCTGGTAAAGCTTCAATTTCTTTTAAAATATCGTCGGCCTCTTTGTATTTTGAATCGCTATCTGTTCTATTAATAGATTGCAGTTTATAAGCTTCCTCCATTGTTTTCTTATATTTTTCTTGAAGTTTGTCTGCTGCTGATTTTTTTTTAAATATTCCGAACATATATTTTATATTAAATGTTTAGTAATTTTAGAACTCGATGGCTTTGTAATTGAAAAGTAATAATCAACCAGACCGCCTTCAGGAGAAACTAAATATTTTTGAAAATTCCATTTTACTGACGAACTTTTCGCATCGTTTAGACTTTTTTCTGTCAACCATGTGTACAGTGGATGTTGCTTGCTTCCTTTTACGTCTAACTTTTCTGTCATCAGAAAAGAAACTCCAAAATTCACTTTACAAAATGCCTCAATGTCTTCTGCAGATCCGGGTTCTTGGCTTCCAAACTGATTGCAAGGAGAACCAATAATCATTAAATTTTCTTTGTGCATCGTGTACAACTCCTCTAGCTCTTTGTACTGCGAAGTGAATCCGCATTTTGAAGCTACGTTGACAAAAAGCAGGTACTTATTTTTGTATTCCGATAAGTCAATAGCTTTATTTTGTAAACTATTGATTTCTATTTTATAAATGTCTGTCATATTTTTTAAATTTTGAAACTCACAATTCCACAATCAAGTTGGAATACTTGACCTGAAATAGCTGTTGCTTTGTCTGAGATTAGATAAGTTGCCATGTCTGCCACCTCTTGAGGTTTTAAGAATTTCTTTAAGGGGTGACGATCCGTGATATTTTCTATCATTTTTTCGTTTCTCAAAAGCTTTGCAGCGAGGTCGGTCTCAGTGACTGTAGGTGCGATTACATTTACACGAATTGATGGTGCCAATTCTGCACCTAATGATTTCCCCAAACCTTCAATTGCAGCTTTTGACGCTGCAATACTTGCGTGATATGGCATTCCTAGTTTTACAGCAACCGTACTAAAGAGTAATATAGATGGATTATTCCCGTTTTTTAATTTGGGAAGGTACTTTTGCACCGCTTTGACGGCTCCAATAACATTGATTTCAAAATCCTCTCTAAAATCATCTAATTTTAACCTTGAAATTGGTTTTAAATTGATGCTTCCTGGACAATATATAAGTGTGTCTACAGCATCAATGTCTGGTAATTCGTCTGTGAGAATGTCGCAATTATAATGGGTTACATTCGCATGTGGTAGCAAAGGAGCTGAGCGACTAATATTTACAACCAAATTTTCATTTTGCAAAGAATTTACAATTGCTTGTCCTATCCCTTTGCTTCCGCCTACTATTACTATTTTTTTCATATGTTTTAAGGTCTACCTTTCAAACGCTTTTCAATTTTCTGTTTCACAGCTGTTAAGCGCTTCATTTGATCCATTATTTCAGGACTTTGTTCTGCTTTGTACACTTCGTTTAGCTCTAGTACCAGTGCTTTTACCTCTCTAGATGCTACAATTCGATCGCTGGTTGTTTTAAATGAGAACTTACGGTGTTCAAATTCTTCAGCTCTTTCTAATAAATTCATGATGCCTTTTCATTTTTTATAATCGGGTCAATATAATTATAAATCTTAGAAAAGCAACATGAATGTGTATTAATTTATTAGGAAGTTAAAGGTTTTCCTTTAAGACGTCTTTCGATTCTTTGTTTAATCAATGTCAATCTTTTCATAAGATCCATGAGCTTTACGTCTTTGCTTTTCTTGTAAACTTCATTTATGCTTAAAATGAGATCCTTCGCTTCTCTTGCCGCCATAATTCTATCGCTGGTGGTAGGGAATCTTTTTTTTCTGGTTTCAAACTCTAGTGCTTTTTCAATTAACTCCATAATTAATAATTTAGGGTGTTTTGTAATTCGGCTATTTTCTCTTGACTATCAAACTTTCCACCAAAATAAGAGGTGACGGTTGTAGAGGTATCATCTTTAATTCCCCTTGAGAACACGCCCAAATGTTTTGCATCAATAACCACTGCAACATCTTCGGTGTTTTAAATTGCTTTAAGTTCTTCCGCAATTTGGTTCGTTAGCCGCTCTTGAACTTTGCGGTCTCTTTGCATAATATTGTATAATCCTATTTAACTTTGATAGACTAATTACTTTTACTGAAAAATTTCGTCGATATGTATTTGCAATTCTTTTAGGAATTCTCTTAATGCATCATCAGTTAAACTAAGTCCCATCACATCTTTTATTTATTCAAAAAAATGTGTAATTTTTTCTCTTATCCCGTGTCCGGAGTTAAAAAGGCTATTGCCTACATTCGTGTTTTTAAACTCGTATTTAGATGTTTATCTCCACGGTCTTCGTGAATAAAACCTTTTGCTATTTCTCTATTTTCTTTTAAATCTCTTTCTTTGCTCATAGTATCTTTTTAATGTGCTGTCTCTAAGTACGCTTGTCTTAAAAGCAAAGCACGGTTTTTATCTTTTTGATATAGTGTTGTTTGAGATAGACCGTTGTCGTGTACATTTGAATCTACCTTGGGCAAAAGTTCTTAATTTTTCATGCTTTGTTTTCCTTCCTTGCACTCTTTTTCTCCAATTTTTAAAACTTTTCAGCTTCATTTCTTTTCGCATTAGGTCAATTACCTCTTGCTCTTTTAATCCAAACTGAAACTCGATAGATTCGAAAGTTGTTCTGTCTTCCCAGGCCATTTCTATAATACGATCAATTGCGATACTATCTAATTCTTCCATCTAGTAGTATTGGTATTTTTTGTCATTTTCTATCTTGAAATTGACTATTTTTTGGATAAAGCTTTTGTTTTCTTTCAAAAACTTATTGTTTTTAAAACGCACAAAGTTTCCTTGTGCATGAATACTAAATCCTTCTGTTTTGTAAGTGTGTAATTGATAATAGGGGATAGCCCAGCTAAAATTTTTGAGTCCTTTATTGATGTGTACTAGGATCCCTTTTTCTCGCAGTTCAATATTACCATAATTGATATCGGATACTGCATTTATAAGATCTGCAAACCCTGGGCTTACGGCATCAATGACCATGCGCTTAGAACCGACTCCACCTAATTTGATGGCTTGGATAAAACTATAGGAAGTACCTAACATCTCGTTAATGCTGGCCGCCGCATCTTTGTTGTTAAGAGTTGTATTGAATATCATGATTCAAATGTACAATAAATAATTAATGTTTAACCATTTATTAAATAGCTTAAACAAAAATTAACAGAACATTATCGTTTAGATAGACCTAATATTTACTCGGTTTTCAGCATCCGACTTCTATCAGATAGCATGTGTTTTTTCAAAATACGTTCGCTTTCTTTTTGGACGTCTGAATTTTTTTTCATCTCCCAAAGGGTGTCACTTGCCTTTTTCCGAGCAATTTTAATATCCACAATTGGATGGGGATAGTTGATACCAAGCTCAAAATTATTAAATTGCTGGTCTAAAGGAGTCATTAGGTAGGGTTCGTGTATGAAGGCAATAGATAAATTGGCCAACTCAGGTACCCATTTTTTTATGAAGGTACCGTCTTCATCGTGTTCAATACTATTTTTTATTGGATTGTAGATCCTTAACGTATTAATACCTGTTTCGCCGGCATTCATTTGTAATTGTGAAAAATGAATTCCAGGTTCAAAGTCTAAAAATAATTTCGACAGGTGCTGAGAAGAGGATTGCCAAGGTTGCCATAGAATATGTGTAAAGAAAGAAACTACCATAGCACGCATTCTAAAGTTTAGATAGCCGGTTTCTTTTAAACAGCGCATCGAGGCGTCAATTAATGGAAAACCAGTGGTGCCAGTTTCCCAAGCTTTTTGATATTCTAAAGAAATGCTTTTTTTTAATTTTTGATAGCCTTTATTAATACTCGCATTTTCCATGGTATGTTCCATTTCAAATTTCTGAATGAAATGTGCTTGCCAGCGCAACCTAGATATAAAAGCACCTAAATGTCGCTTATTTGCATCTGTTTTGCGTTTTGTCGCCTCTTGGAATATTTGACGTATCGATACATTTCCCCAGGCAAGATAAGGAGACAATCTGCTGCAGCTTTGTCTAGCCAATGCTGGTTTAGAGATATTAGACATGTATTTTTCATGTCGTGTTTGAAAAAAAGTATCGGCATATTTCCAAGCCATTTTTGTGCCCCCCTGCTGAAAGTAGGAATGTTTAGGTGTTTCTAAAGCAACGGTGTTGAAATAGGCCTCTATTTGCTCTATTTCTTCGATAGAAATAAATTTCTCAGCATTCAATGTGTTTTTGATTTGGGTATCATACATATAATCATCCCACTTGTCAAACCAATCTGCCCTATTTAATAAGCCTCTTAAAACGCCATTATTATTGTTTTCTTTCCATGTCACAGAGTTATTTCTACAATATCTTGTAAATTCTTTGTCTCGGTTGTAGGTAATTAATAAGCCTGTTTCTTGATGCGAAAATACGGTGTCCACTTTAAAAGAATCAAAAATTTGATTGAAAGCATTTACAACTTCTGTTTGCACACAAAGCACTTTGGTGTCGTATTTTTTTAGTTCGGCATTTAAAGCAACAACAGATTGTTTTATAAAATCCCAATGTCGCGTATCATAATGGGGATCCTCAATTAATGAGTTTTCAAAGACATAGAGAAAAAGCACACGTTTGTTTGATGCCAGTGCATTTTGAATTGCTTCATTATCTTGCAAACGCAAATCGCGTTTAAACCACACAACATGTATTTCCTCTTTGTTAGTATGCATCTAGATTTTCTATAATATGAGTTGCTTTTTCTGTGATTTTTATGCGGTCTTCATTAGACATTTTATTCAGAACACTGTACATCATTTTCATTCTAAAATTCCCTTTTAGTTTTTCTTGTTTTTCGTCTAAAAAATTCCAGTAAAGGGTGTTAAAAGGGCAGGCATCGTCCTCAAATTTCTTTGCTTTGTTATACACACAGGCATCACAATAATTGCTCATTTTTCCAATGTAACTTCCCGAAGACACATAGGGTTTTGTCGCTATTTTTCCTCCATCTGCAAACTGGCTCATGCCACGTGTATTTGGCAATTGTACCCATTCAATCGCGTCTACATAAATGCCCAAATACCAGGCATCAATCGCATCGGGATGGATCTGTGTGAGGAGTGCAAAATTACCTGTAATCATGAGGCGCTGAATATGGTGTGCATACCCGTTGTCTAAAGAATTATGAATCGCATTTTTTAGACAATTCATTTTGGTTGCTCCCGTCCAAAAGAAGGCTGGTAATTTGTTTTTATTTTCTAAAAAGTTTTCTTTTTTATAGTTCGGCATCAGCATCCAATACATGCCTCTCATGTATTCTCTCCATCCTAAAATTTGTCGGATAAAACCTTCTACTTGAGAAATGTCTATCGCATCTTCTTGTTCTCTATACGTTTCTAGAACCGCATCTACTACTTCTTTGGGAGCGATTATTTTAGAATTCATAGCAAAGGAGATTCTACTGTGAAATAAGTAGATTTTGTCCGTGTGCATTGCGTCCTGGTAATCTCCAAAGTGCACTAATAAATGGTCACAAAAATAAGCGAGCTGCTCCATTGCTTGTAGCCTGGAAATGGGATATTCAAAGAAGGAAGGGTTGATTTTTCCAATTGTTTTAATGCCCGCTTTTTCAATCTCAGAGAACAGTGCTGTTACATCTGTGTCAAAAGTAATTTCTGGCGGAATTAATGCTTCGCCTTTCCATTTTTTTCGATTGCTTGCATCGTAATTCCACTTTCCTCCTTCGGGTTGTTTGTCTATCATTAAAATTTGATGCTTTTTGCGCATGTTGCGATAAAAGTGCTCCATCAAAAATTGCTTTTTACCTTTGAAAAAAGCAGTTAAATCTTCTCGTTCTGTGTAAAAATGTTCTGTGGAATAGACCGAAGCGTCAATTTTTAGAGCAGCGCAAAAAGAGCCTAGTTGTGCATCCAAGCGGTACTCATCAGGGGCTAAATATTCAAACTTTTCAATGGTATTTTCTGCAATTAAAAGGTCTAAATTTTCAGTTAAACTTTGGGTGTTTTTTGCGTCATTTATTTTGAAATAAACAACAGTATGTCCCGCGTCTTGCAATGCTTGTGAGAAGTTTCTCATGGCTGCAAAATAACCTACTACTTTTTGTATATGGTGTGTTACATAGTCGGTTTCTTGTCGCATTTCAAATAGGCAATAGGTAACTTCTTCGTGTATTTCTGAAAACCAAGAATGTTGGCTATTGAGTTGATCTCCTAAAATTAAGCGTAGTGTTTTCATTTTAAAACAGTGTTTTTTCTAACCAAAGTTTCCTGTATTTGTGATTTTGGTCGTAGCGATCAGCTTGCATTTTCGTATTGAACTTTCGATCTCTTGGGTCATTTCCTACGCCGGCTACATACATCCAATTTCCATAATTACTGTGTACGTCGTAATCTAATAAAACGGATTCGAAATACGCTGCGCCAATGCGCCAGTCTAACAAAAGATCTTTTGCAAAATAAGAAGCTACATTTTGACGCCCGCGATTGCTCATGAATCCCGTTTCTTTGAGTTCAATCATATTTGCATTTACAAAAGCATCTTTGGTCTCTCCATTAATCCACTGTTGTACCGTTTTTTGATCCGTGTTCCATTCATATGTTTTTTCTAAGATACCACCTATTCTGAAAACTTTAGCATTGTATTTTAAAGAAATGTATTTAAAATAATCTCTCCAAATCAATTCAAAAATAACCCAGTAGGTGGATTGGTTGGAACCAAATTCAGCTTCATATTCTTTAATCTTCCAATAAATTGTTTTAGCAGACAGGCTGCCGTTGGCTAACCAAGGGGAAAATTTTGTGCTATAGTCAGTTCCAACAAGACCATTTCTCGTATTTTTATAAAAGGAAACCTTTTTGGATTCAAAAAAATAGTATTGCAACCTTTCCAAGGCGGCAGTCTCTCCACCTTTAAAAGGGAAAGCTGTTTTTGCATGCGTTTTTGTGTCAGAAAAACCAAGACTTTCCATTGAAGGGATTGCTGTTTCTGTCTCAATTAGGTTTCGTTCAGAAAGTTTAGTAACCGTACACTCTTTTTCAACGGCTACTGTTTTTTCTACTTTTTTTCTAAAAATAGTGAATACGTCCGGGATCTTAGAAAAATCTCTGGAAACCGCGTCAGGATGGTACAGAAATTGGTCATAATCTGCAACAAAACGCACGGTCTCTGGAAGCGTGCTCTTGATGAAATTATCTGTCGCAATCTCTTCACGAGTCCATTCTTTTTGCGTGTAAATGGTACCAACTGAAAATTCATCACATAAGGTATGCATTTTGTTTTCAGGACTCTCCATGTAGGTAAGCAAAGTGATGTTTAGTGCCGCTAAGTTCTTTTTTAAATCTGTAATCGTTTCAATAAGAAATTTTGTTCTAAATGATGCTGTCTTTTGAAATCCAAAGGAGTCTATTTTAAATAGTTTTGGATCAAAAAAGTAAACAGCAATCACCTTAGAATGATTTTCTATCGCTTTTGTTAGAGATTGATTGTCTTGTACCCGTAAGTTATTACGGAACCAAATTACGCCTGTGTTTTCTTGTTTCTTCTGCATTTTTCGCTACAATATTTTACATCTTCCCAGTTTTTTTCCCATTTTTTTCTCCATGTAAAAGGAAGGTTGCAGACCAAACAGGTCTTTTGTGGTAAATGTTGTTTCTTCAAAATTATTTATTTAAGTTATTGATCATTCCATTAAAAACAAACCAGTGAAACGGCATGACAGCATACCAATACAATCGTCCCCCAAGACCGTGGGGTCTAAAAGTGGCTGTCTGATAAACCGTTCCTTTTTCTATTTTAAATTCTAGCCAAGCCTCCCCGGGCAATATCATTTCGGCATAGAGCAGGAGCTTTCCATTTTCTTTATCTGCATAGATTACACGCCAAAAATCTAAAGCATCACCAGCAAATAATTCTGTGGGATGTCTTCTTCCTCTTCGCAAGCCTGCGCCGCCAAAAAATTGATCTACAATACCGCGAATTTTCCATAGAAAGGTCGCGTAATACCATCCGGTCTCACCGCCAATTGCCCAAATGTTATTGAGCAGTTTTTCAGTATTGTTTATTTTTCTTTTTTTAAAATCCTTAAAACAACCGTGTTTTGGAACATTGATAAATTCGTGTACAAAACTTTTTAACTTTCCACTACTGATGTATGAATCTTTCCAACTAGAGATAATACTGTTTTGCTTTATTTTAACAAAAGCAAATTCAACAGCCTCGCGATAGGTCATCGGATTTACATCTAAAATTTTATTGATATTACTCTTATTTCCAATGACTTCCACGCCCATAGAATTTACGAGAGAGGTAGCCAGCTTGTACGAGGTAGAGGTGACAAAATACAACCAATAAGAAGAGAGCTTTGGAGTCATCACGGGAACAATTAAAATCCATCTTTTAAGTTTTCTAACTGCCGCGAACTCTAGTAGCATTTCTTTGTATGTTAATATTTCTGGTCCAAAGACATCATAGGAGGTATTGAATAATTCCTTTTTATTCAATGCACGGTGTAAAAAAGACAGAACATCTCTAATGCCCAAGGGTTGGGTTTTTGTGTTCAACCATTTGGGAGCGATCATGGCAGGTAGCTTTTCTACGATATCTCTAATGATTTCAAAAGAAGAACTGCCAGAACCAACGATGATACCTGCTTTAAAAGTAGTGAGTGCATAGACGTCAGAAGCCAACGCTTTCTCAACATTTTTGCGAGATAATAAATGTTTTGAAAGTTTGGTGTCATTGGTAATTCCACTTAAATAAATAACTTGTTTCAGGCTGGTTTTTTCAGCAAAACGCTTAAAGTTAAAGGCACACTTCTCTTCTAAAATATGAAACTCTTTGGCCGAATTAGACATGGAGTGTATCAAGTAATACGCAAAATCAATGTCTTTTGGAATATTTTCTAAGCTTTCTGCATCTAAAAAGTCTGCAGCTACCAAGAGCACATTTTCTCGATCTCTGAAGTAATTTTGTGCTCTTTTCTTGTCTCTAACAGCGCAAACAACAGTGTGGCCATCGTTTAGCAATAGAGGTATTAACCTTTTGCCGATATACCCTGTTGCTCCTGTTACAAGAATTTTCATACACGCTTAATTATTTTTTTTTGGTCGCTGATAGGACAGCTGTGTTTTAAATTTTGGAATCGCATAGGTGTCCAAACCATTGATCGTAGCAATGTTTCCTTTAGAAAGATTAATCAATCCGTCTTCCTGTAACAATTCGTCATCAATATACAACTCTTGAATTTGAGAGACAATCAGCACTACATCATTAGAAGGAACATACACTTCTTCTATAAATTTCATACTCATCTGTACAGGCGCACCTTTTACGAAAGGGGCTTTGTAAGCGCCTTTATATTCTGCCTCTAGATTTGTCATGTCAAATTCCGACACTTCTTTTGGGTATTTAGCGGAGGTGTGGTGCGCATCCTCTATAATACCCTCGTGAATGTGGTTGATTGTAAAAAAGCCTAAATCTTTTATGTTTTTGTACGTATCTCTAGGCACAGTTGTGGGTCTTAAAATAAAACCCAAGGTTGGTGGTTTAGAGCCTAAATGTGTAACCGAACTAAAAATACCAACATTGGCAATTCCTTCTTCTGAAAGAGAACCCAATAAGTTTGCAGACTTAAATCCCGAACAACTATTGATTAAATTAATTTTGTAAATTTTTTCTAAATTCTGAATGTCATTAAAATTGAAAAAGGCCATTATAGATTTTTGTAATTATTTATTTTGATGTCTTTTCCTTGCAAGTCGTGCATTAAATTATACAGACCAAAGAAAGTTCTATTGATGTAAATAAAGTGCTTCGATCCTCTGTTTCCATTCATGCTCTTTAGCTCTGAACTCTTCATATACTTACTGCCCAACTCTGAGATTTTATCAAAAAAGCCATCATCAGAAAAATCAAATTCTTCTTGATGAAAGGGCTGTGTAAACAAACTTAGCATTTCGTAGAACAATGCTCTAAAAAATACCAGTTCACTTTCCGTATCATCTTCCCTTAAAATCTCTAATTCAAATAACTTTTCTTCAAAAAGCACTGGATCATTTATACATGCAGGTTTTGCCAATTCAAAGTAAGGGGTGTAAAATTCTAATGGAATTGTTTTCATACAGCCAAAATCAATTGCAATTAACTCATTATCAGGAGAAACTAAGAAGTTTCCAGGATGCGGATCTGCATGCACCTTTTTTAGGGTGTGAATTTGAAACATATAAAAGTCCCAAAGGGCTTGCGCTAATTTGTTTGAAATTTCTTGGTCGTCCGTTGAAAATTCGGACAAGTGCACACCTTCCATCCAGTCCATTGTAATAATTCTGTCAGAGGACAAATCGGCATAGTAGTTTGGAAAATTTAGGTTTGGAATGTGCTTACAAGCTTCAACAATTGCGATACTTTGCGCTACTTCTAAAATGTAATCTGTCTCTTCTACTAATTTACCTTCTACCTCTTTAAAATAGCGATCAGAATCCTTTCCCCTAATGTTAAACATTTTTACAGCAATGGGCTTTACCATCGATAAATCTGAAGTAATACTCGCTGCAATTCCAGGATATTGAATTTTTACAGCTAATTTTTTTCCATCTTTTTCAGCTCTGTGGACCTGTCCAATACTTGCAGCATTTACAGAAACGGTATTGAATTTATCATAAATTTCACTTGGATCTTTTCCAAAGTAATTTTTAAATGTTTTTACTACTAAAGCAGGAGATAATGGAGGAACAGAAAACTGAGAAAGTGAAAACTTTTCAACATAGGCTCTCGGCAAAACACTTTTTTCCATGCTCAACATTTGCGCTACTTTAAGAGCACTCCCTTTTAGTTGCTGCAATCCATTGTAGATGTCTTCTGCATTATTTTGGTTCAGCTTTTCTTTCGCTTCAATTTCTGATTTGGTAAGCTTACTACCGTAATATTTTAAATAATTCACACCAATTTTCGCTCCAGTGGTTACTAATTTTGAAGCCCGTTGTATTTTAGAGGTGGGGATGGAATCGATTGTTTTCATATATTTCTTTAATTGAAATTTACTTTTTCTTTTAAAATGAATTTTCCAAAATCAAGAAGGCTCTTGAGTGGTTTGATATCTAGTAAATCAAAACGTGAATTAACCGATTTTTCGATAAAAATATCTGTTTTTTCAAAAGATGCTGAGGTATCATCTAACCAAAACTTTAAGGTAAGCACCATTTGAATCCATGACGATTCTTGGGTTGTTCTCTCTTGAATTTTTACAAGTTGCTCCTGCTGTAGGTCTATTTTTTCAATACCAATGTTGTTTGCAAAAGTTTTGAAATCTTTCTTTAAATCCTTTAAAAGATTTAAAGACGTTAATTTTAGTACGTTTTCATTTCCATGCAATGCATACACCACATAACTTCTATTTGCGGTTAGCAATTCAAAAAATGTAAAATAGAAACTTAATAACTTGTTCCGTGCGTCATAATTTGGGTACTCTTCACTTTTCGCCAATAACTTTAACGTATTGTTAAAAAATTCTCCAAAAATGGACTGCTCAAGTGCTTCAAAAGAACCAAAGAATTTATAGAATTCTGCTTCTTCAAAATTATTTTCTTTTGCGAAGCTAAAAACAGATTTAGGATGGTGATTGTGCTCTAGTACAAACTCCATGTACCAAGAAATTAAGTGTTCTTTGCTAATGTTTTTCTTGCGTGCCATAATTGATAAATTTTAGGTAAAGATACGAATGTTTAATAAAATTACACTTTGGTTAAACAATAATTTTTTGTTAATTACAAGCGGTCTCAGGCCGCAAGCGTGAAGATACGAATGCTGCAATTGATATTACCATGACCTAAATGTAAACGTTGTTTTTTTTTAGATTTATCTTGGGTATAAAATTGGTGTTTCTTTGTTTTGTAAATTTTGTAATAGCGATTCGTTTCTGCATCTTTCCGCCCATAGATGCTAATTAGAAAATTTGCATTCCCTTTTGAAAGCGCTAAAAATTTTGATTGCGTTTGCTTTCGGGCACAGTTTTTTTATTTCTTGTAGTTATTCCAATATTTTTTGAAAATGCGCGCGACAAAAAAGTGAAAAAAAAACCATCCAATCATATTGCTGATTGGATGGTTTAAGTCGGGGTGGCAGGATTCGAACCTGCGACCTCCTCGTCCCAAACGAGGCGCGATGACCGGGCTACGCTACACCCCGAAAATGATTGCTCATTTAAGGAGTGCAAAGATACACTCTTTTTGGAATTAAACAATTAAATGAATAATTAATATTTCATACAAAAGGGCCATTATATCTTATTATATCGGCATTATTAAAACTTATAAACATTCGCTGCTACAAGGATCAAAAAGCTATATTTTTACCATTCTTAAAAAGAACACTTCAAATTATGTCAGATACAACAGAAAAAATTAAATGTTTAATTATCGGTTCAGGACCAGCAGGTTATACGGCAGCAATTTATGCGGCCAGAGCAGACATGAAGCCAATTATGTATACAGGAATGCAAATGGGTGGTCAGTTAACAACAACAACAGAGGTAGATAATTTCCCAGGCTATGCAGACGGTACAGATGGACCTGCGATGATGGAGGATATGAAGAAGCAAGCAGAGCGTTTTGGTACGGATGTGCGTTTTGGAATGGTCACAAAAGTTGAAATGAGTGATCAGGTTGGAGGAATTCACAAAGTGATTATAGATGAGACCCATCACATAGAAGCAGAGACCATTATTATTTCTACCGGTGCAAGTGCCAAATATTTAGGAATTGAAAGTGAGCAACGTTTGATGGGTGGAGGCGTTTCTGCATGTGCAACTTGTGACGGCTTTTTCTATAAAGGACAAGATGTAGTAGTGGTGGGAGCTGGAGATACCGCAGCAGAAGAAGCAACATACCTCTCCAATATTTGTCGAAAAGTTACAGTGCTTGTGCGAAAAGACTTTATGAGAGCTTCAAAAGCGATGCAGCATAGGGTAAATAAAACCGAAAATATTGAAGTTTTATACAATACAGAAATTGATGAGATTTTAGGCGCTAAGGTCGTTGAGGGGGTAAGAGCCATTAACAACAAAACAAAAGAAACGCATCGCATCGATGTTACAGGTGTTTTCATTGCAATTGGACACACGCCAAACTCAGATTTGTTTAAAGGTGTTTTAGAAATGGACGAAACTGGGTATTTAGTAACAAAAGGGAAAAGTACCAAGACAAATGTTCCAGGAGTTTTCGCTTCGGGTGACATTCAGGATAAAGAATATAGACAAGCGGTAACGGCGGCAGGAACTGGCTGTATGGCAGCCTTAGATGCAGAGCGCTATTTAGGAGCTTTAAAATAAAGCAGTTTATGGTCCTTGAATAAAAAAAGAGATTACCGCAAGGTAATCTCTTTTTTTATTTGGCTAATTTTATGTAAATAGGAATCAAAATTTTCTTTAAACTTCTACAGAAGCTTTCATTGATTTTCTATAAATAAAAGAGTTGAAAATATTTCTTTTTCCAAAGTTATTCATAGATTTTGCGTTCACAAATTTTCCAAAAAGAATTTTGCTAACACCAAAATATTCATATTTATTACCATCGGTAAAAGTAACTTCTAAAAGCATGCTTTTGTGGTGCCAATCTGAAACCTGAAATTCTGTTATTGTTTTTTTGTAAGCTTCTAAATTAGCTTCTTTTGTTTCTGGAGCAATGCTTACTAGAAAATGGTATCCGTCGATAATCTGAGTACTCATTACATCTGCTTCATCCTTTTTTTCTTGCTCTTGAAATTTATCAGGATGCCACTCCTTTACCAATCCTCTGTAAGCAGTCTTTAATTCTTTTAAAACGATAGGTCCTTCTATCTTAAACAGTTTTTTATATTCTTTAATACGTTTCATCCTTGTGTTTTCAAATTGCGTGCAAAAGTACTGATAAAAAAGAGATTAGCTCTTTTAATGTTGATTTTTTTATAAAAAACTAAAATAAGATGCCTCGATATTAAAAGGGCTTTCTCCTATTTTTCAATATTCCACCGGTAGAACGGTTGAGTTACAAGCCCAATTCTTTTCTTTCAGCAGTGTTTTTAAGCCCATTTTTAGTCCAATATGCAGAGCGGATCGTGTTTATTTTTTCTCCTTGGGTTGTGGTGGTCTTCCCTCTTTTTGTAAGTGTTTCTGTCCAGGATTGGATATAATAAGGGAACTCTTTGCTGATTTTGATTGCGAGTATTCGGTTTAATTCAGGATAGTTTAGACTGTATATTTTAAAGTTGCCAGCATCTTTAAAACTAGCTACTGCGGCATAGCTTTTTATTTCTTTGTGCTGCAATGCTAAAAACTCAAAAGAAGGAATTATTTTGAGGTTACCAGTGGGCATGGTTTCTGGAGATATCCGCAATTGATTCCAAAGTTCGTTTTCTAGTATTTTTTTTTCAAGGGACTGTTTTCGGTCAGCATCACTTTGAAAATAAGAGTGAAAATCGATTTCAAATTTTTTGCGGTTATTTAATTGTATAAATGTGTTGCCACACCATTCCTGGGCAGAGAAAGAAATTTTTAAGGCCTGTTTGTCCCTTGCAATAGGGGAGAAGGTACTTGTCATTATAGCATATGGGTAAATTCCCGTAACAAATTTTTTAGTACTGTTCAGTTTTAATATCGGAATATTTTGTGCATTCCGATTGTCTGCTTTTACCTGTTTTGTTGGCAAAAAATCTTCAGTTACGAAAATATGCACCGCAGTGCCCTCATAAATTTCCCCGTACCTAGCCTGTGTTAACTTGTAAGCGGTTATTTCTGCTTTTCCAGTATACCAATAGTCATTAAATTTTGGATGTTTTACAGGTGTGTTTTCGTTTTTTTCTTTTGTGATACTTTCTTTTTTAGAGGTGCTGATCGTACAAAAAAGAAATAAAAAGCTGGCAATGATAAAACTATAGGTTTTCATACTTTATTAATTTTATATATCACGAAGCTACAATAAAATAAAAACGCGAAAAAATTAGACGTGGAATTAACATTTATTTATTGAAAAAGACCCGCGGTGAAGCGGGTCTTTCCAACAACTAACTAAATTCTTAAACACATAATGATTCAAGAAAATTTTAAATAATTTTAGAAGCAGTATTTGTTTTCTGCTTTTAATTTTTCTGCAATTAAATTTCGCAGCCCAATAACATTTGGATACTTAACATATTTGGTAAATCTTTTGAGGCCCATTAGCAACATGCGTTGCTCATCACCTTCAGCAAAAGAAATAATTCCTTCTTTACCATTTTTATTAATAATTTCTACCGCATTGTAAAGGTATAATTGTGCCATTGCTATTTGGCCTTCTTGAGCATCTTTACCATAGCGATTGGTATTTTTTTCGACTCTTAATAAGGTTGATTCAGCCATGTACACTTCGTTCAAAATATTGGCAGCAGCCATTAACAATTGTTGGTGTTTGTCTAATTCGGGTCCAAACTTTTGAATTGCCGATCCTGCGACCATTAAAAATACTTTTTTTAGTTTCGCAATCATTTCTTTTTCTTCAGCGAAAAGCTCGGAATAGTCAGGGGTGTCAAAAGAAGGTATTCCCATCAACTCTTCAGCAACAGCTGTCGCAGGTCCTAATAGATCAACATGTCCTTTCATTGCTTTTTTTACTAACATACCAACAGAAAGCATTCTGTTAATTTCATTGGTTCCCTCATATATTCTAGAAATTCTTGCATCTCTCCAAGCCGCCTCCATTGGAGTTTCCTCAGAGAATCCCATCCCTCCAAAAATTTGAATTCCCTCGTCTGCACAAGCTTGCACATCTTCTGAAACAGTTACTTTTAAGATAGAGCACTCAATTGCATATTCTTCAACTCCTTTTAATTCTGCTTCTGAATGTGAATTCCCTTCTTCCAACCGCAACGCAATGCGGTCTTCAATATCCTTTGCAGCCCGATAACTTGCAGACTCGCCCGCATAGACGTTGGTCGCCATTTCGGCAAGCTTTCCTTTGATCGCTCCAAAATCTGCAATGGAAGTTTTAAACTGTTTTCGTTCTGTGGCATATTTCAAAGCCGTTTCTGTAATTCTTCTTTGAGAATCAATACAAGCTGCAGCCAATTTAATACGACCGACATTTAACGCGTTCACAGCAATTTTAAATCCACCTCCTCTAACAGATAGCATGTTTTCTGCTGGTATCACCGTGTCATTAAAAAATACTTGGCGCGTAGAGCTTGCACGTATTCCCAATTTGTGCTCTTCTTCGCCTAGAACAATTCCATTGGGTTTTTCTCTATCATATTCAACAATAAAACCCGTAATATTTTTATCGTCTTCTATTCTTGCAAAAACAATCATCAGATCACAGAAGCCCGCGTTCGAGATCCACATTTTTTGTCCGTTAATCGTATATGTTTTTTCATCTGCAGAAAGTACTGCAGCAGTTTTTCCTGAATTGGCGTCAGATCCTGCACCTGGCTCTGTTAAACAATAAGCACCCATCCATTCTCCTGTGGCTAATTTAGAAACATATTTTTGTTTTTGTTCCACGGTTCCATACAGCGTGATTGGCATGGTACCAATGCCTGTATGCGCTCCAAAAGCAGTGCTTAAAGAACCGTTTCCACTAGAAATATATTCACAGGTAAGCATGGTAGAAACGAAACCCATTCCCATTCCGCCATATTCTTCAGGCACGGCAACTCCAAGAAAACCGAGTTCTCCAGCTTTTTTCATTACTTCTTCAGTGAGCTTGTAATCTTTTGATTCAAAACGCTCTCTGTGTGCGATAATTTCACGTTCATTAAATTCTTTAACGGCCTCCTTCATCATGATTTGCTCCTCAGAAAAATCTTCTGGAGTAAATACATCTTCACAATTTGTTTCTTTTACAAGAAATTGACCACCTCTTAACAGTTCTTTTTTTATTGTTTCCATATTTCTATTGACTTATGAGGGGAAGACTTTTAACTTTGAATGTCAATGGTGCTCCCGATTTTTAATTTTTTTATGATGCGAGTATTGAATCTGAATTTCTTAAAATTCGAGATTCTTTTTAATTAGGATAAAAACTCAAATACACCGGCAGCTCCCTGCCCGGTTCCAACGCACATAGTTACCAATCCGTACTTATTTTTCATGTCACGCTTTCGCATTTCATCAAACAATTGTACCGATAATTTTGCGCCGGTACAGCCTAATGGATGTCCTAAAGCAATCGCACCGCCATTTACATTTACGATTTCTTGGTTTAAATTGAGCTCGCGCATTACAGCTAAAGATTGAGAAGCAAAAGCCTCATTCAATTCAATCAATTCGATATCGTTTTGCGTTAAACCTGCTTGCTTTAAAACTTTTGGAATGGCAGCAACCGGGCCAATGCCCATAATTCTTGGTTCTACTCCTGCCGCTGCGTAATTTACAACTCTTGCAATCGGTTCAAGGTTCAATTCTTTTACCATCTCTTCACTCATAACCATGACAAAGGCAGCACCATCACTCATTTGCGACGAATTTCCTGCCGTAACGCTTCCGTTGGCTGCAAAAACGGGACGTAGTTTGTTTAATATTTCAGTTGAGGTTCCTTTTCTCGGACCTTCGTCTTTATTAACGGTATAGTTTCGCACTGCTTTTTTGCTGTTTTCATCTAAATAGGTTTCTTCCACTTCAATGGGAACAATTTGATCTTGAAAGCGATTTTCTGCCTGTGCTTTGAGTGCTTTCATATGGGAATTATAGGCAAATTCGTCCTGGTCCTCCCTAGAAATTTTGAATTGATTCGCCACTGCCTCTGCGGTATTTCCCATTCCCCAATAGTAGTCTGCATGCCCGTCTTTAATCGTATTGTAATTTAATTCGGGTTTGTATCCTGTCATGGGGACAGAGCTCATGCTTTCGGCTCCACCCGCAATAATACAACTGGCCATTCCTGCTTGAATTTTTGCGGCAGCCATGGCAATCGTTTCTAGTCCTGAAGAACAAAATCGATTTACGGTAACTCCAGGAACATCCACAGAGTTCAATCCGATTAAAGAAATAAAACGTGCCATATTTAGACCTTGAGATCCTTCTGGCATTGCGTTTCCAACAATCACATCATCGATGCGTTTGACGTCTAAATTCGGTAATTCCTTCATCATGTATTGGATGGTTTCTGCACCCAATTCATCTGCACGTTTAAAACGAAAAACACCTTTTGGAGCTTTTGCAACTGCGGTTCGATACGCTTTTACTATATATGCTGTTTTCATAATTTTAATTTCTTAAAGGTTTTCCTGTTTTTAACATGTGTTGAATTCTTTCTAAGGTCTTTCTTTCTGAGCAAAGAGATAAGAAAGCTTCTCTTTCAAGATCTAACAAGTATTGTTCCGTCACTAATGTAGGTTCAGATAAATCTCCTCCCGCCATTACGTGCGCGAGTTTATTTGCAATTTTCATGTCGTGTCCGCTAATATATTTAGAATCCTTCATAGCGTCGGTTCCTACTAAGAACATTCCCAAAGCTTGTTTTCCCAAAACCTTTATATCTTTTCTCAATACGGGTTGTGTGTATCCACTTTCCGCCATTAATTTTGCATGCGCTTTGGCCGTTGCAATTTGTCGTTCTTTATTTACAACTACAATATCTTTTCCTTTTTGAAGTAATCCGAGGTCAAAGGCTTCATATGCAGAAGTAGAGACCTTGGCCATTCCAATGGTTAAAAAGTTTTCTTGTAGAATATTCAATTCAACATCACCTTTTTGAAAGGAATCGGACGCTCTGATGGCCATCTCCTTAGAGCCACCACCTCCAGGAATTACACCCACTCCAAATTCAACTAATCCCATATAGGTTTCTGCTGCTGCCACAACTTTATCTGCATGCAAAGAGATTTCACATCCACCGCCTAAAGCCATTCCATGGGGAGCAGAAATAGTAGGTATTGCAGAATATCGCATGCGCATCATGGTGTCTTGGAAATATTTAATAGCATAATTTAGTTCGTCATATTCTTGTTCTACAGCCATCATGAAAATCATTCCAATGTTCGCACCAACAGAAAAGTTTGCTGCTTGATTTCCAACTACAAGTCCCTGAAAATCTTTTTCAGCGAGATCAATAGCTTTGTTGATACCTGTGAGCACATCCGCACCAATGGTATTCATTTTGGATTGGAATTCCAAGTTTAAAATTCCATCGCCAATATCTTCGATCACCACACCAGAGTTCTTCCAAACTTCATTTGATTTTCTAATGTTATCGAGTATGATAAATGATTCTTGGCCTGGTTTTTTGACCTGGGTTTTTGAAGGAATGTCATAGTAATAAGAAGCACCCTCTTTTACTGAATAAAAGGAGGATTGACCGTTTGCTAGCATTTCAGTGATCCATGCAGCAGGATCTTTTCCTTCCGCTTTCATGATTTCAACTCCCGCAGCGACACCGATGGCATCCCAAATTTGAAAAGGACCGTGTTCCCATCCAAAGCCAGCTCTTAAACCGTCATCAATGCGATACAACTCGTCAGAAATTTCAGGGATTCTATTTTGTACATACGCGAACATTGCGGCAAAACTTTTTCGGTAGAATTCACCGGCTTTGTCTTTTCCTGAAACTAAAACTTTGAACCTATCTGCAACATTGTCGATGCCTTTTGTCAATTCTAAGGTGGCAAATTTTGCAGATTTTTTAGCTCTGTATTCTAGGGTATTTAGATCTAAAGACAGGATCTCCTTTTGACCCTTAGCATCTTTCGTCATTTTGTAAAAACCTTGTTTGGTTTTACTGCCCAACCACTTCTTTTCCATCATGCTATTTACAAAGTCTGGAATAACAAATTGATCGCTCATTTCATCATTTGGACAATTGTCTTTTACTCCGTTTGCAGTGTGGACTAGTGTATCCAATCCAACGACATCAATAGTTCTAAAGGTAGCTGATTTTGGACGACCGATTACAGGTCCCGTTAATTTATCAACCTCTTCAACTGTCAATCCCATTTCTTGGACGATATGAAACAAACTCATAATTCCGAAGATTCCAATTCTGTTTCCAATAAATGCGGGAGTATCCTTTGCTAGTACCGAAGTTTTACCTAAAAATTTATCTCCATACATCATTAAGAAATCGGTAACCTGTTGAGAACAGCGGGGTCCAGGAACGACCTCAAATAGTTTTAAATATCTCGGGGGATTAAAAAAGTGAGTGACTGCAAAATGTTTTTGAAAATCTTCGCTTCTTCCTTCATTCATAAATTGAATAGGAATGCCCGAAGTATTTGATGTGATTAGCGTTCCCGGTGTTCTGAATTTTTCAATTTTTTCAAAAACTATTTTCTTAATATCAAGTCTTTCAACCACGACTTCCATAATCCAATCTGCATCAGCAATCTTGGAAATATCGTCTTCTAAATTACCTGTAGTAATTCTATTTGCAAATTTTTGATGGTAAATAGGGGAGGGTTTTGATTTTAAAGAAGAGGTAAGTGCTTCATTTACCAAACGATTGCGCACTACTTTGTCTTCGAGTGTCAATCCCTTTGATTTTTCTATTTCGCTCAGTTCTCTTGGCACAATGTCTAACAATAGTACTTCAACACCAATGTTTGCAAAATGACAAGCGATTCCGCTTCCCATAATTCCAGAGCCAACGATGGCTACTTTTTTAATTCTTCTTGTCATCCGTTTGATATTTAAACTGCTTTTTTACTAATTTCTTTATAGATCTCTTTCGTTGCAATTAATTTGTTAATTGCAGAGGTAACTTTAAAAAATCCCTCTAAATCTTTTTCTGTAACATGGTGCATTACAGTATCATTAAATTGGATTACGTGGCCTTTTGAAATGGCGCGCATTTCTTTTCCGTACGCTGTTAATTTGATAATTACACTTCTGCCATCTTCAGGATTTTTTTCTCTAGAAATAGCACCTTTGTCTTCCATGTTTTTTAGTATTCTAGAAAGACTTGTAGGTTCCATGCCCATTAGAGGACCTAGCGCCGTAGACGGTGTTCCTTTTACTTTGTCAATATTTAAGAGTACAAAGGCGGTTGCCATGGTGCTGTCGTGTTTCACTGCCTGTTCATTGTACATCTTTGCTACCGTCTGCCAGGTTGCTCTTAGTTGATGATCTATCGATTTATACTTCTCCATTATGTCAAATATATACAAATTTATTATGCATGCATAGTAAATCGCAAAAAAGTTATGCGTGCATAGTATATTTTAACACAATTGGAAGGGCATGGGTAGCAGTGGTTGTGGAATTAGCGTAAAAGATGCCCAGCATACTTTCTTTTAGACGCAAGGAAGCCGTTTTTTGGGGGTCAATATTTAATTATGACCAAATCGATCTTAAAAAGTTCACGGAAATTATTTATTGTAGTATTTTAGAATAGTTAGTAGCGCTTGCTTTTATAAATGTAAAGTAGCCTACCTCATGTTCCGAATATGATTCATTAAAGTTATTATTGGTTATATTTGTCTCAATAATAGGAATCAATATTTTAAAAGTAGTATTGCTGTTTTTAAAAATGGTCAAAATAGATGTTACCGAGCTGCTGAAAGATAAATTATAAAAAAGAATGCAAGATAAATTAGAACAGGTTGCGGAGACCATTTTGGAAGAGGCAAATTCTATTTTAGAGTATACCTTCACATTTACCAAAGACATAAGTATTTCCTTCCGGGGACTGCTATTTGTTGTGGTTGCCTTAATTGTAACTGCTTTTGTACTAAAATTATTACGGAAATTTATTACTAGAAAAATTCCTCCAAATGATAAAGTAAAGTTTGTCAGCGTTTTCAGCTACATTCGGTGGGTGGTTTTTATTGCTATTTTTTTAGTAGCCATGGATGCTTCTGGCGTAAATGTAACTGCAATATTTGCGGCATCTGCAGTCTTATTAATTGGTGTAGGTTTGGCACTTCAAACTTTATTCCAAGACATTATTTCGGGCATCTTTATTTTGGTAGATCAGTCAGTGCATGTTGGAGATATTATTGAATTAGAAGGGAAAGTTGGCAGAGTATTAGACATCAGACTGCGAACAACAAGAGCAGTGACCATTGATAACAAAGTTTTAGTAATTCCGAATCACTTATACCTTACGAATATTCTTTTTAATTGGACAGAAAATGGAACACAAACCAGGGAATCAGTAAATGTTGGGGTCTCTTATGGAAGTGATGTGGAGTTGGTAAGGTCTATTTTGTTAGTAGCTGCAGCCAAACACAATAAGATTTTAAAAAAACCCATACCGAAAGTACTTTTTACAGATTTTGCTGATAGTTCTTTAAACTTTAAAATTATTTTTACCTTAAATGATAGTTTTGAAACTCGTTTTGTGCAAAGTGATTTGCGTTTTGAGATCGATAAAAAATTTAGAGAAAATGGAATTACCATTCCGTTCCCTCAAAGAGATGTGCACGTCTTTCAGCAACCACTCTAAATCATAAAGCAGACGAATACAGGACAGTAGTTTTTGAACTGCGCTTCTAGATGTTTAATTTTTGAATCAAAAAAACAAATGAGTAGAATCTTAATTATTGAAGACGAAGGAGCCATTAGAAGAGTTTTGAAAAAAATAATTTCAGAAGAAAATGATGCTTATATCGTAGAAGAGGCTGCAGACGGACTTCAGGGCATTGAAATGATAAAAGACCACGATTACGATTTGATTTTATGTGATATCAAGATGCCAAAAATGGATGGAGTTGAGGTATTAGAGAAGACAAAAAAAATAAAGCCAGAAATACCAATTGTGATGATTTCGGGGCACGGAGATTTAGATACCGCCGTAAATACAATGCGTTTAGGTGCTTTTGATTATATCTCTAAACCACCAGATTTAAACCGACTCTTAAACACGGTAAGAAACGCATTGGACAACAAGGTGTTGGTTGTCGAAAATAAAAGGTTGAAGAAAAAAATAAGTAAAAGTTACCAAATGGTGGGCGAAAGTCCTGCTATTTCTCTGATTAAAGAGATGATAGAAAAGGTAGCGAATACCGATGCTAGAGTCTTAATTACAGGGCCGAATGGAACGGGTAAAGAATTAGTAGCACATTGGCTGCATGAAAAATCAGATCGTGTAAAAGCACCCATGGTTGAAGTCAACTGCGCTGCAATTCCATCAGAATTAATAGAAAGCGAATTATTTGGACATGTAAAAGGATCCTTTACAGGAGCTAATAAAGACAGAGCAGGTAAGTTTGAAGCTGCAAATGGTGGGACAATTTTCTTAGATGAGATTGGAGATATGAGTTTGTCTGCGCAAGCAAAAGTTTTGCGTGCACTGCAAGAAAGTAGCATTTCAAGGGTAGGGTCTGACTCTGATATCAAGGTAAATGTTCGGGTAATTGCAGCAACCAATAAAAACTTGCAAGAAGAAATTGCGGCAGGTAGGTTTCGAGAGGATTTATACCACAGACTCGCAGTTATTTTAATCAAAGTCCCCGGATTGAATGACAGAAGAGAAGATATTCCTTTGCTAATTCGTTTTTTTGCAGGTAAAATCTCTAAAGAGCAGGGGACTCCAGAAAAAATATTTTCCCCAAAGGCGATCGCTTTGCTCCAGGAGTATGACTGGACAGGAAACATACGTGAGTTACGAAATGTAGTGGAGCGTTTGATAATTCTTGGAGAAAAAGAAGTCTCAGTAAACGATATAAAATTATTTGCTAGTAAATAAACGAGCTCAGATTGATATGGGCAACGAAAGAAGCAAAGAAATAAAGGAAAGAATCTAAAAAGAAAGAGATAAAGCTGCTTTGGCTAGTGAATATAATTTTTTGAAATAGCAAAAGAAATATAAAAAAAAGGGAATCAAAATAATTTGATTCCCTTTTTTTTATAAAATACAGTGCAGGTTATTTTTTGATATCAAATAAATCAAGCTCCATTACCTTGGTCCAAGCGGCTACAAAATCGCACACAAAACGCTCTTTTGCATCATCAGCTGCATATACTTCCGCAATCGCTCTTAGTTCTGTGTTTGATCCAAAAATTAAATCAGCTCTTGTGCCTCTATATTTAATTTCTCCTGATTTTCTATCGCTTCCTTCGAATAATGTATCATCTTCAGAGGTTGCCTTCCAAGTGGTACTAAAATCTAAGATATTCACTAAAAAATCATTTGTAAGTGTACCTACTGTATCTGTAAATAGCCCATACTTAGAAGCATCATAATTGGTTCCTAAAGCGCGCATACCCGCAACTAAAACTGTCATTTCCGGAATACTAAGTGTCAACAATTGTGCTTTGTCAATCAACAATTCTTCTGCTGCTAGTTTTAAATCTTTTTTAATAAAATTTCTAAAACCGTCTGCTTTTGGTTCTAAATAGCCAAAAGAAACAAGATCCGTTTGTTCTTGAGAAGCATCTCCTCTTCCAGAAGTAAAGGGAACAACAATGTCGTATCCTGCATTTTTTACTCCTTTTTCAATCGCTACAGTACCACCGAGCACAATTAAATCTGCGATAGAAACAACTCCTTTGAAATCTTTTTGAATGCCCTCTATAACAATCAGCACTTTATTCAACTCATAAGGATTGTTTACGGCCCAACTTTTTTGTGGTTCAAGACGAATTCTTCCACCATTTGCACCACCGCGCATGTCTGAGCCTCTAAACGTTGAAGCCGCTGCCCAAGCAGTAGTTGCCAATTGTGAAACGGATAAATCAGTATTTGAAATTGCTTCTTTTAAGGTTGCAATTTCTGTTTCAGAGAGCACTGTTCCTTGTGGAATTGGATCTTGCCAAAGCAGTTCTTCTTTAGGAGTATCTGGTCCTAAATATCTAGAAATTGGCCCCATGTCTCTGTGTGTTAATTTGTACCATGCTCTTGCAAACGCGTCTTCAAAAGCTTTGTGGTCTTTGTGGAAACGTTTAGAAATCTTCAAGTACTCAGGATCTACCTTTAAAGCGATGTCTGCAGTAGTCATCATTAAATCTTGCGTGTTACTAGCATCACCAGCTTTGGGTGCTCTTTTTGCTTTTGACGCTGCTGTGGGTTTCCATTGATGTGCACCTGCGGGGCTTTTGGTTAATTCCCAATCGTAGTTTAATAAGACATCAAAATAGTCATGATCCCAGGTAGTAGGGTTTGGAGTCCAAGCACCTTCTATTCCACTGGTAATCGTATCGTCTAAAACACCAGATTTGTAAGAGTTTTTCCATCCCGTGCTCATTTCTTCTATTGGAGCTCCATGTGGCGACGGTCCAACGTATTTGTCTGGGTCTGCTGCGCCATGTGATTTACCAAATGTGTGTCCTCCAGCGGTAAGAGCAACGGTTTCTTCATCGTTCATCGCCATTCTTCCAAAAGTCTCTCTTACATCTTTAGCAGAACCCATTGGGTCTGGAACTCCATTAGGACCCTCAGGATTTACATAAATCCAACCCATCATTACGGCACCTAGCGGATCTTCTAACTCTCCTTCAGCATACCGTTCCTTATTTTCTCCAAAGACCGTTTCAGAACCCCAGTATATGTCTTGTTCTGGTTCCCAAACATCTTCACGTCCACCAGCAAAACCAAAGGTTTTAAATCCCATTGAATCCATAGCACACGTTCCTGCTAGGATCATTAAATCTGCCCAAGATAATTTATTTCCATATTTCTTTTTAATTGGCCACAGCAATAAACGCGCTTTATCTAAGTTACCATTGTCTGGCCAACTGTTGATAGGTGCAAAACGTTGTGATCCTGAACGTGCTCCACCACGTCCATCACCCACTCTGTAAGTACCAGCACTGTGCCATGCCATACGAACCATAAAAGGACCATAGTTCCCGTAATCTGCTGGCCACCAATCTTGAGAATCGGTCATGAAGTGCATTACATCGGCTTTCAAAGCTGCGTAATCTATGCTGTTAAAAGCTGCTGCGTAGTCAAAGTTTTCAGCCATTGGGCTAGATGCTTGTCCGTTTTGACGCAGAATATTTAATTTGAGTTCATTTGGCCAAAAATCTCTCACTGAAGTGCCATTGCCCGCAGTTTGTTTTTGAGTTCCTCCCATAAAAGGGCATTTACTAATATCGCTATTTTTTTCCATGATTGATAGTATTTACTTCTGAGGTACAAACGTACAGCATTTAGTTGGATAATTATTATCTATAGTTTTTATTTTATCATAGTTAAAACTTATTAAATGACGGTTCTTAAATGTATCGTTTTTTTAACGATCAAATGAGTTTAATGGGAGCTTATTTTAAATGTTAGGCCTATAAGTAAAGTTGATGGTCACATAAAAAGTTACCATAAGTTTTTTTGTAATAAATGCCCTTGTGGGCAGTATATTTGCAACTTAAAACCTTACCAAAAAAAAATAAAGAGATATGGCAACAATAGTTGGAAAAAAATTCCCAGATTTAAATGTAGATGCAATGAATGAAATGGGAGATACATTCAAATTGAATGTATTAGAAGAAGCAGTAAAAAATAAAAAGAAGGTGTTATTATTTTGGTATCCAAAAGATTTTACATTTGTTTGCCCTACAGAATTACACGCTTTTCAAGCAGCAATCGCAGATTTTGAGAAAAGAGATACTATTGTAATCGGAGCGTCTTGCGATACACCTGAGGTGCATTTCGCATGGTTGAGTACTGCGAAAGAAAATGGAGGAATTGAAGGGATAACATACCCAATATTAGCAGATAGCAATAGAAACTTATCATCAATATTAGGTATTTTAGACATTACAAATGAAACTTTCGATGAAGCTTCACAAACAGTGCAAGTAGAGGGAGATAACGTAACTTACAGAGCAACATATTTAATTGATGAAGAAGGGATCGTTTTTCACGAGGGCGTTAATCACATGCCTGTTGGAAGAAATGTAAATGAATTTTTACGTTTAATTGATGCATATACGCACGTACAGAAAAATGGAGAAGTTTGTCCAGCAAACTGGGAAGAAGGAAAAACAGCGATGTCAGCAAATGCGAAGGGAACTGCTGCATACTTAGCAAGCAACTTAAACTAATTATTAGATATGGTTCAAGAGTTAGATCAAGATAATTTATCAGAAATTATTGCCGGCAACAAAACAGTTGTTGTGCAGTACACGGCTACATGGTGTGGAAATTGTAGGATTATGAAACCTAAATTTAAAAAGTTAGCTTCAGAGAATGAAGCGATAACTTTTGTAATTGTGGATGCTGAAAAATTTCCCGAGAGCAGAAAATTAGCGGACGTAAGTAATTTGCCAACCTTCGCAACTTTTGAGGGTGGGAGTTTTAAAGGACAAGCACAAACAAATAAGTTTGAGGTATTGAAGGAACTTGTAAACGAAGTGTCTTAATATGAAGCTACCAGTAATTAAACACCTGACGAGTTTCATAGAAGAGAACGATCAAGATTATCTTTTGGAGACTATTGAAACACTTGAAGGGCTAACAGAGGTTCCGTCTTTAAAAGACGAGGAATTAGATGTTATTGGAGAGTTGATCTCTAATATGTATGGTGCGTTAGAGGTTCATAAAATGGTCAAAGAAGGAACTCCTAAGAAAGAGGCGTTAAATTTGTTTATGAAACGCGTTTTGGGATCTATCGATCAATAAAAAGAACAGTATTGGAAATATAAAATCTCAGGGGAAACCTTGAGATTTTTTTATTTACTGGTATTTTTTAAGTGGTCCACAATTTCATTTCCACGACAAATAGCTCCTTCCATATATCCACCGTATTTTTTAGACGTTTCCGAGCCTCCAAAAAATAATTTCCCTTCTAAAAATTCTTCTTGGTATATAGGATGACCGTTGTTTGCATGTGGTTTTAAAGTAATAGTATTTTTAAAATGCACGAGTGCATCTTCTGGCCAGGCTTTTTCTTGGTAAGCAATATAGTCTTCGCCGTCTTTGCCAAAAAACCGAAATAATTGTTTGCGAACTTCTTTCTCTCGATGAGTACTTGTGGCATTTACAAGTGTTTGGTTTACAAAACCCATAAGCGCAAAACGCTTCTTTTGGGCATCCGTATGATCGTAGATTTCTGTGAAGGCTCCTTCACTGCTAAAACCAGCACCAGATAGATTTTTCTCCTCCCAAAAAGGAGTTTTATAGACCACTCCAAATTTAATAGAGTCTTGCATCCATGTATGCGTATTATTTGCAATTTTAAGTAGCTTTTGGCTAATTTCACTTGGCAATGCAACTGTGTTTACTAAAAGTTGTGGAGGGATTGTGGAGATAACAAAATCACCAACAAAAGTCAATTTTTCAGTAAATACTTTTACAAAGGCTCCACATGTTGCGATTTGAGCTACTTTTTGACTTAATAGGAGTTCTTCAGGCGAGAAACTCATTGTTAGTTTCTTTAAAAGGTGGGCAGTGCCTCCCGAAATTCTATAACTTATTTCTTGATTTTTAGGGACGCGAAATCGCTCTATGCGACTGTTGTGTGATGCCTCGAATAAAGCATCTCCTTCCATGTTTTGAGGAAACAAAGAAATTTCGAGTGCGCGACACAACTTTAATAATTCTTCATTGTATTTCCAAAGCCAAGCAGCACCTAGTTCCACTTTTGTATGGCTCTTATGATTGGTTAATATTCTTCCACCCACGCGGTTTCTTGCTTCTAAAATTTGGACTTCAAAACCGGCTTGTTTTAGTTTGTAACCCAAATAAACGCCAGAAAGTCCAGCACCAAGTATTAGTACTTTTTTTTTCATAAAACTGGAATAGAAAATTTAGTTGTCGCAGTATTTTGCAGTAAAATAAAAGTACCCATCTCTTTTCCCCAAACTTGATAGGTTAATTTCGACGGATGCACGCCATCACTGAAGTAAATCTTAGAGTTGTTTTCGGATATTTTATTTCTTTTGCTCCATGCTTGCAGCGTAATGACTTCAGCATTGTAATAAACATTGGCTTTTTCTTCTGCTATTATTTGCAGCTGCTTCCCTAAAATTTCAACCAAATTTCCGATGACAAATTGGATAGCTTTTGTAAATGCTGGGAATTCTTTTATTGGAGGCATGTTTGTGAAGAAAATGGGGGTTTCTGGAAATTTGTCTTGCAGTAAATTGATCAGGTTTTCAATATCAATGCTCCATTTTTTTGGAGTATTTAGTGTAAAAGCGTCATTCCCACCAATTCCAATAACGATTAGATCTGCAGTAGTTTCTTCTATTTTAGGAATTATTTTAGTACAAAGTTGTTTTGCGGTATAGCCACTTCTTGCATAGACACGCCAATTTATAGCACAGCGTAAAGTCTTTGAGAGGGTGTTGGCTAGCGCTCCAGTAAATCCGTCCTTGTGTTCTTTTACCCCCACACCAGCAATCGTACTTTCACCAAGAACGAGTAACTGCAGTGGAGACTCAGAGGGTCCGTTTGCAATTCCTTTTGGTTTTAAGGCTTCGGGAAGTTTCGGTACTTTTTTTCGAATTTCCTTTCCTTGAAAGTATAAAAAGGGGAACAGTGGTAAAGAAAGAATAAGTCCTACAAGGTATTTTAGCTTATTGATCGTGTTTTTTTTCTTCATTTACTTTTTTAATAATATTTTTTAGACGCGCTTTGTGTAACAGCTTTTCTAGTTTTACTTTGTTGATTTTTCGCTGCATCAACTTCGTGTGTTTCGCCTTGTTTAGCGTGTTTTTGGCTTTTCCTCTTTTTGGCATCTAGTATCAATTAATAAAAATTACAAATAGAATAAACGGATCTATTTTTTCTTTAAAATCTATTATCTTCGTTTTTTACAAAAATAAGAAAAATATAATGGGAAGAAGTTTTAAAGAATATTTAGTGATTGGGCTAAAAGGAATGGCAATGGGAGCTGCAGATGTTGTTCCAGGAGTTTCTGGCGGAACCATTGCATTTATTTCTGGAATTTATGAAGAGCTGTTGGTAGCGATAAGCAATGTGAATCTCAAGCTTTTAAAAACACTGAAATCAGAGGGTATAAAAGCGGCTTGGCATCAAGTAAATGGTTCTTTTTTGCTGTCTCTTTTTAGTGGAATCTTTATCAGTATTTTATCTTTGGCAAAAACAATTAAGTGGTTGTTAGAAAATGAACCTGTTTTATTGTGGTCTTTTTTCTTTGGATTGGTGTTAGCCAGTATTATCTATATTGGAAAACAGGTGAAAACTTGGAATTTTAAAATGATAATACTACTTATTTTAGGCAGTTTATTTGGATATGTAGTTACGATACTTCCACCAACAAATGTTGGCGAAATTAATTATTTATTTTTAGTTTTTGCGGGTGCTATCGCTTCTTGTGCCATGATCTTACCGGGCATTTCTGGCTCTTATATTTTATTGTTATTAGGGGCATATGCTATGGTAATGACTGCGATTACAATCAGGGATTATAAAATTATTGGAGCAATCGCTTTGGGTGTCGTTATTGGACTACTTTCTTTTGCGAGGTTGCTAAAATGGCTTTTTTTAAATTTTAAAAATCAAATGTTAATCGTTTTAACTGGCCTCATGCTAGGTTCTTTAAATAAAGTTTGGCCATGGAAAGAAGCCATTTCGACTTATGTAGACAGGCACGGTGCTACAAAGGCTTTAGTAGAGCAAAGTGTTTCGCCTTTCTCTTTTGATGGTGACTCTAAATTAATGTTTGCGGTGTTTTTCGCAATTGTTGGTTTTGGATTAATCTTATTGATGGAAAAATTAGCAGAAAAAAAATAATGCAAAAAGAAAGACTCTTTTCACAGAAATTATATCTTTTTTTAAAAGGATTGGCAATGGGTGCTGCAAACAAAGTTCCCGGCGTTTCTGGAGGAACGGTTTCTTTTGTTTTAGGCTTTTATGAAGAGCTGATCTATTCTTTTAAAAAAGTAAACATTAACGCTTTTAAGTTGATTATTAGTGGTCGATTTAAAAGTTTTTATACCTACATAAATGGCCAGTTTTTGCTCTTGGTGATGGGAGGGAGTATTTTTAGTTATTTCAGCATTTCACTCGTTTTAGATTATTTTTTAGAACATTATGAACTCTACGTTTGGAGTTGGTTCTTTGGAATGATTATTGGCTCTATTTATTATATTGGTAGGGGTTTTGGAGAATGGAATCGCAGCAATATCTTTTCACTAATGCTGGGGGTTGCCGTGGGGTTAGGAGTGAGTTTTTTAACTCCCGCAGGAGAAAATGATAATTTATGGTTTGTTTTTATTTGTGGGATTATCGGGGTTTCGGGAATGACACTTCCAGGTCTTTCTGGTTCTTTTATCCTAATTTTAATGGGCAATTATGTGCTGCTTTTAGTAGATTCAGTCAATGCTTTATTTTTTGTGGCTACAGAATTACTTGTTGGTAATTTTGACGTTTTAGCAGTTCCTGAGGAGATTCGATATCTTAAAATAATACTGGTGTTTACTGCGGGTTCTATTTTTGGTTTGGTAGCAATTAGTCATCTTTTAGGATATGTATTAAAAAGATTTAACGCTATTGTAACTGCAGTAATTATTGGTTTTATTACAGGGTCTTTAGGAATAGTTTGGCCCTGGAAAGAGGCTCTTTTTACCACTGAAAAGGGCGTGTTTCTTTTAGACAACAGCGGGCACAAAATTATTGAGAATTACCAACGTTTTATACCGAATTTTTCACACTCAGAAACCTGGATTGCTATTTTATATATTATTTTAGGACTTTCTTTAATTTTAATAATTGATTTCTATGGAAGAAAAAAAAAATAAGGTTTTTGGTCTTTTAGGAAGAAACATTTCCTATTCATTCTCAAGGGGGTATTTTTCAAAAAAGTTTGAAAAATTAGGCTTGCAAGAACATTTGTATACAAATTTTGATTTGCAAAAGATTACCGACTTTCCAAAATTAATTGAGCAGGAGTTATTTTTAAAAGGGATGAACGTGACCATACCTTATAAAGAAGAGGTGCTGCCCTATTTAGATGAGTTAGATCAAACAGCTAAAGAAATTGGAGCAGTCAATACGATTAAATTTACAAAGCAAGGGAGGTTAAAGGGATACAATACCGATGTGGTGGGTTTTGAGAAATCCATTGCTCCATATTTTAAAAAGCACCACAGGCATGCCTTGATATTAGGAACTGGCGGTGCGTCTAAAGCAGTAGCTTACGCGCTCAAAAAGAATAAAATTGCGTACCAATTTGTTTCTAGGACTCCCAAAGGCAGTGGTGAAATTTCATACCAAGAGTTGTCGGAAGAAATTATGAATAAAGCACATGTTATCGTAAATTGCACCCCTTTGGGGACGTCTCCAAATGTGCACTTATACCCAGATATTCCGTATCATTTTCTGTCAGAACGTCACTTGTTATTTGATTTAATATACAATCCTGAGGTGACCAATTTTTTAACAAAGGGAAGAGAGAACGGAGCGGTTATTAAAAATGGACATGAAATGTTAGCGCTACAAGCAGAAGAATCTTGGAGCATTTGGAATGAATCCAAATTATAGATATTAGCTTCACATTTTGTATACCTTATAAGTTGTAAGTATATTTAGACAATATTACAATAGAATTACAAATTGAACTTAAACATTATAGATATGTTAGATACTAATGAAGAGAACGTTGAAAAAACGGTAAACAAGAATGAGACAACTGCTAAAGAAACTTCTAAAGAGAAAGAAGAAAAGCCCGAAACTATTGAAGCGGGGGATGTTGTTGCCGATGGGGTAATTGAAATTGTGGAAGAAACTGTGGCGGTTGTTGAAGACAAGGTAGCCGTTGTTGCTGATCTTGTTGTGGAGGAAACTAAGGAAATTGTAAAAGAAAAGGAGGAAGGAGTTGTTTTAGTATCCGAGGAAGTAACTTTGGAAGTGGTAGAAGCAGTGGCAGATGTTCCTGTGACTAAGAAGGAGATAGAAAAAGAAGCAGATCCTGAGGTTGCACTTGCTGTTTTATCCCTAGAGGAGTTGGTTGAAGCGCTTCAAAACACATTGTCTAACAATCCAGTAAATAAAATAAAAGAGCGCGTAGACCTTATTAAAAATGCTTTTAACAAAAAGTTTGGAGTACTACTTGCAGAAAATAAAGCTGCTTTTCTAGAAGCGGGTGGAAATGCCATTGACTTTCAATATTCCACTCCAGTAAAGGGAGCGTACAATGCTTTACTTTCGGAGTATAAGAAGAAAAGAGATGCACATTACAATTCCATAGAAAAGCAGATGGATGACAACCTTGATACGCGAATGCAGGTTATTGAAGGGTTGAAAGATCTAATTGACAACGGGGATGCAAATACCATGTATAAAGATTTTAAAGTTTTGCAGGATACATGGCGTTCTATCGGTGCAGTCTCGAAAACACGGTACAATGACACCTGGAAAACATACCATCACCATGTAGAGCGTTTTTATGATTTATTGCACCTAAGCAATGACTTTAGAGATTTAGATTTTAAAAATAATTTAGAAGAGAAATTAAAAATTATTCTAACAGCAGAAGCTTTAGTTGAGGTGGTAGATGTCAATGAAGCTTTCAAGCAATTGCAGGATTTACATAAAATATGGAAAGAGGATATTGGACCCGTTGCAAAAGAGGTTAGAGAAGATGTTTGGCAGAAATTTAGTGCAGCAACAAAAAAAATACACGACAGACGACACGAACACTTTCGGGAGATGAAGTCGAAGTATCAAGAGATTATAAATGACAAATTGGCGATAGTTGCGCACTTAGATGGTTATGATACATCTAAAAACAATAGCCATAAAGCGTGGAGAAATAGTATTGATGATGTAGAAAAGTTAAGGCAAGAGTATTTTAACGTGGGCAAACTTCCCTATGCAAAAAGTGAAGAAGTTTGGTTAAAATTCAAAGCAGCTACAAAGAAATTTAACAGCGCTAAAAATAATTTTTACAAAGAGGAGAAAAGTGAGCAACAAGATAATTTAAAAAAGAAGTTGTCATTAATCGAAATTGCAGAATCTTTAAAGGAAAGTGAAGATTGGAATACGGCAACAGAAGCCATGAAGAAAGTGCAGTCTGATTGGAAGCACATTGGACATGTACCAAGAAAATTTTCGGATGACATTTGGACAAAATTCAAAGCGGCATGTAATGCTTATTTTGATCGGTATCACGAACAAAAAAATGCAATTAGTAATGAACAACAAGCTGTGGTTGACGCAAAAAAAGTCTTCTTAGAAGCAATTAAAGAAGAGAAGACACATACAAAGGAAACTGTTTTAGAGGCCATTGACGCTTGGAAAGAATTGGGGCCACTGCCAAGAGATGTGAGACACTTAGAGGGTAAATTCAACAAGCAAATTGATCGGTTGTTAGAAGGTTTATCTTTAGGTAAAAAAGAGGTGTCAATGTTGAAATTTGTAAATGTTGTAGATGGTTTATTTGCAACGGAAGATTTTAGAAAGTTAGATTCAGAGCAGCTATTGGTTAGAAAGAAAATGGATGAAGTGGTCAAAGAAGTGCAACAGCTAGAAAATAACTTAGGGTTCTTCTCCAATGCAAAAGACGACAACCCTTTGGTGTTGAATGTGAAAAACCGGGTTCAGGAGTTCAAAGAAGACTTAGAAATTTGGAAAGAGAAGTTGCGTTACTTAAGAAAATTAGACTATTAAGTAAGAAATTAATAGTGAGCAAAAAAAAATCGAAGCATTTGCTTCGATTTTTTTTGATATTTAAAAGGAGTTTAAGAAAATAATTTATCCATTTTTAATTTCTCTTCTTCGGCTAGTGTTGCATCTACTAAAATACGGCCACTGTGCTCATCGATAATTATTTTTTTTCTGTTGGCTATTTCTAACTGCACCTGCGGTGGAATTGTAAAATAAGACCCTCCAGAAGCACCTCTCTCGATAGCAACCACAGCCAAACCATTTTTGACTTTGGTTCTAATTCTTGTATAAGCAGCGTATAAATGATCGTCTAGAGATTTTGCAAATTCTTCAGACTTTTCTCCTAGAAGTTTCTCCTCTTTTTCAGTTTCTTTTAAGATCGCGTCCAATTCAGCTTTTTTGTGACTTAAATGCAGATCTTGTTTTGCTAGCTTTTCCTTGGTGTTTTCAATTACCTCGTTTTTTTGAGCAATTTTAGCTTTGTATTCATTAATTCTTTTCTCTGCTAATTGAATTTCTAAATCTTGGAATTCAACTTCTTTTGATAACGAATCAAATTCTCTGTTATTTCTAACATTCTTTTGCTGTTCGTCGTATTTTTTCATCAAAACATTTGAATCTTCTATCGCTTGTTTTTTATTGTTGATTTCTGTCTCTAAGTTTGAGGCATCTTCTACTAAATTAGAAATACGGGTATTTAATCCGGCAACTTCATCTTCTAAATCTTCAACTTCTAAAGGCAATTCACCCCTAACGTTTCTAATTTCATCAATTCTAGAGTCTATTAATTGTAGGTCATACAACGCTCTTAATTTTTGCTCTACTGAAATTTCTTTCTTCTTTGCCATGTTTATATGTAATAAATTGGATTCGTACTTTTTTCTGATAAAACGACTGCGAAATTACTGATTTTTTTCTTAAGATACTCAACCAAAAGAGTTTTTGTAAACTGTTCGCTCTCATAATGACCGATATCTGCTAATAAAATGTTTTTTTCAGCTTTAAAAAACTCATGATACTTAAAATCAGCACTTACATAGGCATCTGCTCCAGCTCTTTTTGCGTTCTCAATCGCGTAGCTTCCTGAACCACCTAGAACTGCTACTTTTTTTATTTCTTTGTGGAGAAGCTCAGAATGGCGAATGCATTCTGTTTGCATGGTGTCTTTTAAGAACAGTAAGAATTCTTTTTCATTCATTGCTTTGGGAAGTTCTCCAATCATGCCCATTCCAATATTTTGATGAATGTTTTCTGTAGCGATGATGTCATATGCCACCTCTTCGTAAGGGTGGTGCTTTTGCAACGCTTTTATAACGGCCTTTTCATTTTTACTTTCTAAAATCACACTGATCTGTGTTTCTTTTTCCGTATGAATTTTACCTTTTTCACCAATTACTGGCTGTGAATTTTCATTTCCTCGAAAGGTGCCTTGGCCATCTACATTGAAGGAACATTGGTCATAATTACCAATGCTTCCTGCACCAGAACGAAACAAGGCAGTTCTGAGTGCTGCTGCATTTTGAATCGGAACAAACGTAGTGAGTTTTCTTATAATCCCTTTTTTGGGGATTAGAATTTGTGTATTACCCAACCCTAAGACTTCACATATTTTTGCAGATACTCCATTTTTTGAATTGTCTAAAGCGGTATGCGTCGCATAAATTGCGATGTCATTTTGAATTGCTTTTAAAACAACTCTCTCGACATAAGAAGTTCCATTGATTTTCTTCAATCCAGCGAAAATAATAGGGTGGAAGCTGATGATTAAATTGCATTTTTTTGCAATCGCTTCCTCCACTGTTTGCTCTAAAGTATCCAGGGTCACTAAAATACCGGTAACCAGCGTGTCGGGATTTCCTACCAACAAACCAACATTGTCAAAATCTTCCGCATAGTGCAAAGGAGCTAATTCTTCTAGGTAGTTGGCAACCGCTCTTATATTCATTTGGTTATTTTTGAATTCAAAGTTAACAATTTTAATGTATTTTTACCGCAATGAAAGTATTTAGATTTTTACTCTTTCCACTTGCAATTTTGTATGACTTTGTAACGAGAGTCAGGAATCTTTTTTTTGACACCGGGGTTTTTAAAAGAACGGCATTTGATATTCCAATATTGATTGTTGGAAATTTGAGTTTAGGTGGTACGGGAAAAACACCACAGATAGAGTATTTAGTGCGAATGTTGCAAGAAAAATATGCAGTCTCTATTCTTAGTAGAGGTTATAAAAGAAATACCAAGGGCTTTATCTTAGTAAACGAAGGACATTCTGCTCAAGACGTTGGGGACGAACCTTTACAGTATTACAAGAAATTTAAAAAGATTCACGTTGCCGTTGATGCAAACCGGGTAGCGGGCATTACAAAATTGATGCATTCTGTAAAGCCAGAAGTGCTGCTCTTAGATGACGCATTTCAGCACCGAAAAGTACAGGGGAGTTGTGTCATTTTATTGACCAAATGGGATGCTTTATTTGTTGATGATTACTTGGTGCCTTCCGGGAACTTAAGAGAAAGTCAATATGGCGCCAACAGAGCAGATATCATCGTAGTCACTAAATGTCCAAAAGACTTGTCTCTCCGCCAGCAAGAGGTGATTCGTCTCAAATTAAGTAGTTTTCAAAAGAGGATATTTTTCACTAGTATTTCGTATGCGAGTGCAATTTTAGGCTCAAAAGCAATGTCAACATCAGCACTAAAAGATTTTAACGTGCTACTCATTACCGGAATTGCAAATCCCATACCCTTATCTGCGTACTTGGAGAGTTTAGCAGTGAAATTCGATCATTTGAAATACGGGGATCATCATCATTTTTCCGAAAAAGACATCCGGTCTATTCAAACAAAATTTAATGCAATGGAGGCACCGAAAATGATTTTAACTACGGAAAAAGATTATGTACGACTTGTGGATGTTTTAGCGGAAATTTCCTATTTGCCAATTGAAACTTCTTTTTTAAATAAGGAGGGGCAAGCGTTTGAGGAATACATAACACCTTATTTAAAATAATGGCATTCCTTTTAGAATAAATTATTTTCCAAAATTCTAAAGAATTGCTTTCAATCCCATTTTGAGTAAAGATTTGATTGTTTATTCTGTTACTTTTTTGTTTGTGAATGTATTATTTGTTGTAGAATAGTGTTTTTATAATTCCGTCTGAAAGTCCAATTTTAGGAACATATATTTTTCTTGCGCCACTCCATTTCATCGCAGAAAGGTAAATTTTTGTCGCTGGGATAATAACATCTGCTCTGTCGGGATTTAAACTTAATTCAGAAATTCGGTCCTCATAGCTCATGTTCTTTAAAAACTGATATTGCGCATTTAAATAAATAAATGAGATCGGTTTTCCTTCTGTTCTTCCCGACATCTTAAAAAGCTTGTTGATATTTCCACCAGAACCGATGAGAGAAATATTTTTCAAGTCTTTGGTATGTTTTTTAACCCATTTTTCTACATTGTAAAAGATTTCTTTATTTACAGATTTTTTATTGTTTAAAAGGCGCACTGTACCCATTTCAAATGATTTAGAACTGATTGTTTTTCCTTTAGAAAAAAGCGTAAATTCAGTACTACCACCTCCTACATCTACATATAGATACGTGTTGTCTCCTTCAATTAACTCGTTTAAATTTGTAGAGGAGATAATTTGAGCTTCTTCTTTACCGCCGATAATATCGATTTTTATACCTGTTTTAGATAATATTTTTTCAGTAACTTCAATTCCGTTAGAGGCTTCTCGCATTGCAGAGGTAGCACATGCTTTGTATTTTTCAATATTATGGACGTTCATTAACAGCTTAAATGCCTCCATTGCATGAATCATTCGTTCAATGTTTGCCTCACTAATCATACCGTCATTTACAAAGACGTCAGCACCCAGCCTTATGGGAACGCGCACAAGTGAAGATTTCTTAAACTGTGGATCTCTGTCTTGTGAAATAATAACGTTCGAAATTAGTAATCTAATGGCGTTAGATCCGATATCAATTGCTGCAAATTTTTTTATTTCTAACAAAATCTTTTAGGTATGATTTTTAGGAAATTCTACTAAAATAGTTTTCCCTTTTTTTATATTTTTCCAGTGTTTTTCTTCAAATTCTATGGCAACGATGCCACAAGTAGGCACGTGTGCCAGTGGTTTGTTTCCAAATTGATTTACAAACGAATTAATACCATGATCGTGACTAAAAATAATGGCAGAATTAAAGCCGTCATCTAAGGCATGTACCGTTTTTACAAGGTATCCATCGCTAAAACTGTACAGCTGTCTCTTTATTTGCAAGTTTGCATGTGGGGCGTTAAAGTTGCCACAAAAAATAACGGCAGTGTGTAAAGCTCTGTTTGCACTGCTGGTGACAAATACGTCTGGTTTGCCGATCTTTTTAGATAGAAATTTAGACATTAAATGGGCATCTTTAATTCCACGCTTTTTTAAAGGTCTGTCAATATCTTCAACACCACTGTATTCCCATGAGGATTTTGCGTGTCTAACAATATAAAGTGTTTTCATTTAATCTTTCGTTCTGAGAGGTAAATATAAAAATTTAAGGTGCTAATCTTTCAATTTTCCAAGAAAAATCTTCTTGTAGAGAATATCGAATTCTGTCATGCAGTCTGTTTGGTCTCCCTTGCCAAAATTCAATGGAAACAGGATGTACTAAATACCCTCCCCAATGCTGTGGTCGCTGTATTTTTTTCTCTTTGAATTTTGTCTCAAAAGAGGCCAAGCTTTCTTCTAATTCTTCTCTAGAACTGACTACAGTGCTCTGGTTTGAAGCCCAAGCCCCTAGCTTACTTCCGTCGGGTCTGGATTCAAAATAAGCATCTGACGCTGCTGTTGCTTCTTTTATGGCTTTTCCTTTGATAATGATTTGCTGTTCTAAAGCGGGCCAAAAGAAAGACAGACAAATATGATTATTTTCTTCGAGTGCTTTTCCTTTTTCTGAGTCGTAGTTGCTGTAGAAGATAAATCCTTCTGAGGTAAACTTCTTCAATAAAACGATTCTATTTTTCGGAAAGCCATCTGCACCGATTGTAGAAATATTCATGGCATTTGTTTCTTCTATAGTGCCGGATTCATCTGCGCTAGTAAACCATGTTTGAAATAGTTCCATTGGGTTTTTTGGACAGTGCTGCTCTAAGAGTTCTTGCTTTTCGTAAGATTTGCGATAATTGGATAAGTCTTTTGACATTTTAGTGATTTTATAACAGTAAAAATACAGAATATTTTAGGAGTACATACACAGATAAACCGAGTATTTAGTGAATTTCATTCAGATACTTTGAAAGATAAACACCAGTACTTGCACAGGCCTGTATTAAGTAACCGCCCGTGGGTGCATCCCAATTTAACATCTCTCCAATGCAAAACTGATTTGGTATTTTATGTAGTTGAAAGTTGCGATCTATCGCTTTCAAAGAGACGCCTCCCGCAGTGGAAATCGCTGCATCCAAGAGGCCCAATCCAGCAATTTCTAATGGAAATTTTTTAATATTTTCTGATAATATTTCCGCATTTAAATAACTTTCTTTGGAAAGCTTTTCTTTTAGCAGGTCGATTTGAGCACTTGTTAATTTGAGTTCTTTTTTTAAGATCTGTGTTGTGTTTTTAAAGTTTGATTCCCTTATTTTAGAGGTAATATTTTTTAAAGTTAAAGTGGGTTTAAAGTCGATAAAAATAGCCGCTTTTTTGTGGCTTTTTAGCTGCTTTCTAATTTGTGGGCTCAACCCGTAAATTGCATTGCCCTCTAATCCCGTATTGGTGATTACTGCTTCTCCTTTTTGACTTTTGTCCAAACACGAAATGCGAATGTTTTTTAAAGGACTTCCTCCGTGCTTTGCAAGAAAAGTACTTCCCCAGCTAATTTTAAAGGCACAGTTGGAGGCTTCGAAAGGAAGTGTTGCGATTCCTTTTTCTTGAAATCTTTCTATCCAAGAACCATCAGAACCTGTGATTTTCCAACTGGCACCTCCTAAAGCGAATATGGTATAATCTGAGTGCGTGCTTTTTGAATTAATAATTAGACCATTTTGATCATCCCAACCTGAAAAGCTGTGCTCGTATTTGAAATGGACTCCTTTTTCTTTTAAATGACTTAAAATTGTTTTTAAAACACTGATGGGTTTGATGCCTTCTTTTGGATATACTCTCTTACTAGTTCCGATATATGTTGGGATTTGCAGTGTGTGAAGCCAATTTCTAAAAGCATCATTTGTAAAATGTAACAAGGCCTCTTTTAAAAAGTCGTTTGGCGTATACCGCGCGGTTAATTCAGAAATAACTTCTGAATGTGTAAGGTTAAAACCACCCTTTCCAGCAACTAAAAACTTTCTACCGCATGTTTTATTTTTTTCATAAATAGTAACTTCATATTTTTCAGTATTTAAAAATGCAGCCAATAACAAAGAGGACGTTCCACCTCCAACAATAGAAACTATTTTTTTCATTTTATTGCACGCTAATTTTTAAGGTTTTAAAAAAAGAATTTTTTTAGTTTTATTATGAATTTAATTTTGTCTGCCACAGGTTTTGCTATCTGTGTTTTGCCAAATAAAAGGAGCCTTGTTTTTTTTAAATATCATAAAAATAAAAGCATTTCTTTGGCGTTTTCGAAAACAGTAGCAAGATCGTAAATTTACTCAGTTATTGGCTGCTTATGAATTAAATTAATTAGCTTTACCAGACTAATAAAATATAAAAATGACGACAACTAAAATTTTTGACACATTATGGGCTGAATATTCGGAGAGAACGCCGTCAGCTCAGAAAATAAACGAATTGTTCATAGGGAAAGGAAATCAGATATTTAACGATCATGTAGCTTTTAGGACTTTCGACGATCCTCGAGTAGACATTGAGGTGTTGGCAAAACCTTTTCTTGCAGCCGGGTATGTAGAAAACGGAGATTATACTTTTGAAGCAAAAAAATTATATGCAAAACACTACGAGCATGCCACTGATAAAAACTTGCCAAGGGTATTCATCAGTCAGTTAAAAATAGCTGAGTTTTCTGTGGAATTGCAAGAGGAAGTAGAAAAGATGATTTCAGGAATACCACTAGAGGCATTGACTTCTGATGATTTAGTGTTTAAAGGAAGACTCTGGGAGCAGCCAAGTTTTGAGGTGTATGAAAAACTACAAGCGGAGACAGAATATGCTGCTTGGCTATATGTCAACGGTTTTTGCTCAAACCACTTTACGGTAGATATAAACAAATTAGAGACCTTTAAATCTCTGCAAGAAGTAAACCATTTTTTGAAAGACAACGGTTTCAAAATGAATACTTCTGGAGGAGAAATTAAAGGTTCTCCTGAAGAGTTTTTAGAGCAATCTAGTGTTTTAGCAGACAGAATTCCAGTAGATTTTAAAGAGCTTACAAAAGAAATAACTTCTTGTTATTACGAGTTTGCTTTTCGTCACCCAATGCCGAATGGAGCACTCTTTTCTGGTTTTGTAACGGGTTCTGCGGATAAGATTTTCGAAAGTACAGACATGAAACCAAAATAAGCGGTAGCATACTAGCTTTATTTTTAATGGTTTATAGCTTAAAAGGATATACTGCACTACCTGTAGTATATCCTTTTTTTATGTGTGCGCTTATTTGATTTTAGAACAGTCTTGTTTTTTAATCAGGTACAAGCCCAAAAATGTAATGACTCCGTTTAAGATTAAGAGCGAAAATCCAAAATCAAAACCAAAGGCTGCTAAAGCGAATAGATTTGTACCATAACTTAAGATTGGAGAAGCCAAACAAATAAAAGGAACCAATGGGTCTTTTACTTTTAGCTTGGTAAACAAGCCAAAAGCATAGAGGCCTAATAAGGGCCCATACGTATAATTGGCAAAGGTAAATATTTTGGCAATGACACTTTCGTCGCTAATAAAGTATTTAAAAATAAGAATAGTTGCTATTAAGATGCAAGAGAATAAAATGTGTACTCTCTTTCGAATATTTTCTTGAGTTTTTAAATCTTTCTTTTTATCAATTTCTAAAATATCGATACTAAAACTTGTTGTTAAGGAGGTCAATGCTGAGTCTGCACTCGAATAGGCAGCAGCAATCAAGCCCAATAGGAAGAAGATGGCGGTTGCTAAGCCCAGATTTCCTTTTGTCGCTATTATTGGGAACAATTGATCTTTGTGTGCGTCAATCCCATTTTTTTGAGCATAATCTGTAAGCAATACTCCTAAGGCAAGAAAGAAAAAATTAACGATCACTAAGACGATCGTAAACCAAAACATATTTTTTTGGGCATCTTTTAGATTTCTACAGGTAAGATTTTTCTGCATCATATCTTGATCTAAACCCGTCATTACAATCGCAACAAAAGCACCTGCAAGAAAGCGTTTCCAAAAATAATTTCCAGCATTTGCGTCTTCAAAAAAGAAAGTTTTAGAAAGTTCATTCTCGGCAACATAGGTAAAAATATTAGAGATTTCCATTTCATCAGAAATGGCGTATATGCAAACACCAACGGCCACTAGCATAAACAAGGTTTGCAACGTATCTGTCCACACGATTGTTTTGATACCTCCTTTAAATGTGTACAGCCATATCAATAAAATGGTGATGGTTACGGTTACCCAAAAAGGGATTCCATAGCTATTAAACACTATAATTTGTAACACATTAGCCACCAAAAATAACCGGAAGGCAGCACCAATTGTGCGAGATAATAAAAAGAAGCTGGCACCTGTCTTGTAGGCTTTGGTTCCAAATCGATCTTCTAAGTAGGTATAAATTGAAGTTAAATTTAATTTGTAATACAGCGGGAGCAGCACAAGACCAATTACTGCGTACCCAACAACATAGCCTAAGACCATTTGAAAGTAACTCATGTTTTGACCTTCTACCCAACCTGGAACGGAAATAAAGGTAACCCCAGAGAGCGAAGCACCAATCATTCCAAAAGCAACCAAATACCAGGGAGATGTATTGTTGGCTTTAAAAAATGTTTTATTATCTGCAGACTTCCCCGTAAGATAAGAGATGCCTAGTAAAACAGAAAAATAAGCAACAATTAAAAGGATGATATATTCTGGTTTCATGGGCAAGGATGCATGTTATATTACAAATACGAATATATAATTTTTTTAGAGCACAGGAAATGGGAAACATAAAAAGAAGTAATATTACAAATAGAGTCCGCAGGGAAGTGTTCAAATACCAAATGTTTAGATACTGAAATTAAGTTTCATTTTATGCCTTGTATTCTGTGTTTTTTAATCTGTAGTTGATTACAAATTTGTAAATTCGCCAACTATGGATTTTTCGTCAAAACTTTTAGAAAATGCGGTAAATGAAGTTTCTCGTTTGCCAGGAATCGGAAAACGAACAGCTTTGCGTTTGGTGTTGCACTTGTTAAAACAACCTGTAGAACATACAAAGTATTTGTCAGAAGCTTTGTTGCATTTGAGAAATGATGTGAAAACGTGTGAAAAGTGCCATAATATTTCGGATACTGTTTTGTGTGATATTTGTCAAAATCCTAGAAGAAATCCAGCGCTTGTATGCGTTGTAGAAGATATTAGAGATGTTATGGCGATAGAGAGTACTTCCCAGTTTAAAGGCTTGTATCACGTTTTGGGGGGTAAAATATCTCCTATTGAAGGCATTGGCCCTCAGAATTTAAAAATAGATTCTTTAGTGCATAAAATTGGAGAGGGAGAAATCAAAGAACTTATCTTCGCTTTAAGTTCAACAATGGAGGGGGACACCACGAACTTCTATATTTTTAAGCAAATAGAGAAATTCAATATAATTACTTCTACGATTGCACGTGGAATTTCTGTTGGAGACGAATTAGAATATGCAGATGAGGTTACCTTGGGTAGATCTATTGTAAATAGAATTCCTTTTGAGCAAAGTATAAGAAGCTAAAATTACGGCCTGTCTTTTTGTTTTGTGTTGCACTTTTTAGAAAGGCAACTGGTATTTTCGAAGATTTAGCAAGATTTTCTGTGTCCTTTCTGAAAAGCTTTTTTTAATCTTCGTTTACAATCTCTTTTTCTGCTTTATCCCAAGATTTTTTCTCTCTAATACTTTTGTAAAGTTTGACTCCTAACATGATCAATACTCCAAAAAGTAAAATACCAACAACTCCCCAAACCCAGCTAATAGCGCTCTTTACGGATACTAAAAATACAACAGCAAAGAGAATGATCGTAGATATTTCGTTAAAAATTCGAAGTTTAAAAGTGGAATATTTTATAATATCTTTCTGTAGTTTGTTGTAAATATGCTGGCAAAAGCCATGGTAAAAATACAAGGCAAAAACAAAGGCCAATTTTACCAACATCCAAGTTTGCTCTAACCAAAACGGATTCAGATAGATCAACCAAATCCCAAAAATACTGGCTAGGATGGCAGACGGCCACGTAATGATATACCACAAGCGTTTGGTCATTAATTTAAACTGTGTCTGTAAAATGGATTTTGCAGGTTCCACTTTATCTTCAGCTTCTGTTTGATAAATAAACAGCCTGGGAATATAAAACAAACCTGCAAACCAAGTAACTACAAAAATGATATGTAATGCTTTAATGTATAGGTAATCCATTTATTTATAATTTGGTTTCAAAGTAATAAATTTTAATGACTTTGGTGTTGAACTACTGAAACTGCTGTATTTTAATTAACAGCAGTTTCAGTAGTGAACAAAAAAATTAAGCTTCAATCCAATTTACTAAAACATCTACCCATTCATTATTGTCATTAATACACGGAATTGCATGAAATTCTTCACCACCAGCCTTCAAAAACTCTTCTTTACCTTCCATCGCAATTTCTTCTAAAGTCTCAAGACAATCAGACACAAATGCAGGCGTCACAACTGCTAATTTTTTCACACCTTCATTCGGGTATTTTTCGAGCATTTTGTCTGTATAAGGCTGTAACCATGGGTCACCAGCTAATCTAGATTGAAAAGAAACAAAGTGTTGATGCGGTTCTATACCTAAATACGCTACAACTTGCCTGGTCGTTTCATAACATTGATGCTTGTAACAAAATTCATGTGCAGGAGAAGCTGTTTTACAGCATTCAAAATTGACACTATCGTTCGGTTTACAATGGCTTTTTGTGATATCAGATTTTCTAACATGCCTTTCTGGTATTCCGTGATAAGAGAATAAAATTTTATCCCATTCTTTACCTTCTAAAGAAGACTTAATGCTTTCTGCTAACACTTTGATATACTCTTTTTTGTGATAAAAAGCAGGGATATCTGTGAATGTCATTTGAGGAAAAAACTCTTTTCTCAATTGTTCTGCTAACACTAAAATCGTATCGGTAGTTGCCATCGCATGTTGTGGATATAGCGGAACAATTAGCACCTCTGTAACCCCTTGGTCATGCAATTCTTGAAGACCCGTTTTCATCGATGGATCGCCATAACGCATGGACAAAGCAACCGGTATTTCTGTTTTTTCTTGCACTTTTTTATGCAATCTTTCTGACAATACAATTAACGGGGAACCTTCATCCCACCAGATTTTTTTGTACGCTTTTGCAGATTTTTTTGGTCTTGTATTTAAAATGATTCCTCGAACTAATAATGCTCGAAGCCAATATGGTGCGTCAATAACACGCTCATCCATTAAAAATTGGTCTAAGTATTTTCTAACATCCTTTGTGGATGTGCTCGCTGGTGACCCTAAATTAACTAGTAAAACTCCTTTCATTTTTTGCTGAATTATTTCAGTATTTATTTATATGCTTGTTTTTCTGAGCTCTTTTCAGAATTAATTTTTATTTTTTCAGTAGCTGGCTTGTTGCCTCGTAGAGCGTAATGGCCAAACTGTGTATTACATTCATCGATGAATTTTTCCCATACATAGGAATCGCAATGGTTTCGTCTGCGCTGTTTATGTTCTCAACTCCGTTTCTTTCACTGCCCAAAAGTAAAACGATTTTTTCATTTTTTTGAAAATCAAAATCTTGAATATTTATACTTTTATCAGTAATTTCTATACCTATTATTTTATTTCCTTGCGCTCTCAGGGTTGTTATGAGCTCTTTAAAATTTGAGTAGGTTTCATGTTCAGTCTGATGGATTGTATTTCTAGCTGTTTTTTTTACGATTTTATTTTCTGTGGAAGGGGAGGCTTCGTGAAAATATATTTTTGACACACCAAAACTTTCGGAAATCCGGAAACACATGCCAATATTTTCTGGCGTTCTAATCGCATCGCAAACAATCGTTATTGGAAATTGTGTTTGTTCGTTCTTGATATCTGAATGGGTTAGTTGTTTCAAAGTCTTATTTCTTATAATTAGAGTGCTACTGGTTTAAACTCATTACGTATTTTTTTGGAGTGGTTCCAAACCTCTTTCTAAAAGCAGCAATAAAATGGCTGGCAGTGCTATATCCAACTTGCAATCCTACTTCATTGACATTGTATTGGTTACTTTCTAAAAGTTTACGTGCCTGTTCCATCTTGTAATCGAATAGGAAGCTGTAAACGGTATCACCATATATTTGTTTAAAACCTTCTTTGAGTTTCTTTAAACTCAAACCGATCTCTGTCGCCAGTTCTTGCAGTCCTGGGGGCTCTGCCATCCTAGAGATAATAATGTCTTTGGCTTTTCTGATTTTTAAAACATTCTGCTCATCTACCAAAAAAGGACAGTATTCACTATCAGTGTTTTCTTCTTTCTGAAAGTGAAGGCTCAAAAGTTCGTATATTTTTCCTTTTACATACAATTCTCGGATAGAGCTATTGGTATTCGAGTTCATTATTTGGTGTAAAACAATGGAAACGGTCGGTTTTATTTCTGTATCGTCATAAAATTTACGATTGCTGTTTTCATTGCTTAAGAATGGGATGTAACCCGATTCTTTAGAAAATAAAGAATGAAATTTTTCAATGGAAATCAATAAAGAAACCAGCGTTGTTTTGGGTTGAATTTCTAAATTAATTGGCAAGGTTCTCTGAGGGTTGTATAATAGGATAGATCTGTTGTCTAAAACGTCGAAAGAATAATCACCCGTGTTAAACAGAAACTTAGAACTTCCACGCATACAAAAGTGCATTTGTATGAAGGTACTGTCAATGGCCCTTTCAAAACTTTGCACCTGATCGCTTTCATTCTGAAAATGAAGTACATAAAAACCTTTTTCTAAAGTGATTTCATCTAAAGAACTTCCACCGACATTTTTAAACATAACTCTCTTAATTTTCGAACTTGTTTCTATTTAGAATCATTCTACATTAAACGGAATGAAAACCTGAACTACAATACAAAAATAAGGGTTTTCAAGGCTTTTATCAAAAAAAAATAAGGAAAAAACACAGAACGTTATTAAAAGTTCTTTAAGCGACATTTTTATCTTCTTGAAGGTTTTACTTTTGTAGCTTCTTACAGAGATTTATGAAACAAATAGGACAAGAACATTTTTACAATATTGGTGTAAGTTACAAAAAAGCAGATGCAGAGATGCGTGGAAAATTTTCTGTATCCAAGAAAAACCAAACGGCGCTTCTCAATGCAGCTATAGAGAAAGGAATTACTTCTATTTTTATAATTTCGACCTGTAATCGAACTGAAATTTTTGGTTTTGCACCCAGACCTTGTTTGTTAATAGAGTTGTTGTGTGAGTTTTCTGAGGGTACTGCAAATGAATTTAATACAATTTGTAACATTCATAAAGACCACGATGCAATAAGTCACTTGTTCCGAATCGGTACAGGATTAGAGAGCCAGATTTTAGGAGACTATGAAATCGTAGGTCAGCTGAGACATTCTTTTAAATTAGCGAAAAAGCTAAAAACGACGGATGCATATATCGAGCGCTTGGTGAACAGTGTTTTACAAGCGAGTAAGCGTGTGAAAAACGACACGAAATTAAGCTCAGGAACCACTTCGGTTTCTTATGCTGCAGTTCAATATATAATTAAAAATTTACCAGATTACAATTCTAAAAATATTTTAGTTTTTGGCTTGGGTAAAATGGGAAAACATACCTGTAAGAATTTAGCTGAATACACTGGAAATAAACAAGTGTGTTTGGTTAATAGAACTGAGGAAAAAGCGATTGATTTTATTAAAGACCACGCCTCTATAAGAAAGTCTGTGATAGAAAATTTGAAGGAAGAGGTTGCAAATGCCGATGTGTTAATTGTTTCTACAGGTTCAGAAACCCCAACAATTACCAAAGAACATCTTTCAGACTCGAAAGAGATTTTAATATTAGACCTTTCGATGCCGGCAAATGTAGCAAAAGAAGTAACTGATTATCGCGGTGTTTCACTCGTGAATGTAGACGAGTTGTCTAAAATTACAGATGAAACTTTAGCGGTACGGGAACAAGAAATACCCTTTGCAGAAGCTATTATAGATATACACAGAGCAGAGTTCAACGAATGGTTAAATCATCGAAGATTTACACCAGCGATCGCTGCTTTAAAGGAGTCTTTAGAGATCATTAAAAAGGATGAAATTAATTTTCAAAAAAAGAAAATTAGAAATTTTGACGAAAGTCAGGCAGAAATACTAACCGCAAGATTCATTCAAAAAATTACCACACAATTTGTAAAACATTTAAAAAACGAACAAACCTCCGTTTCAGAAAGCATAGAAGTTATGCAGAAAGTGTTTCAATCATAATTAAAATTCCATGCAAAAAATAATAAGAATAGGTACTCGCGACAGCCAATTAGCGCTTTGGCAAGCGAACAAAGTACGCAAAGAATTAGCAGGATTAGGTTATGAATCGGTACTGGTTCCAATAAAATCTTCAGGAGATATAAATTTGGATACTCCATTGTATGAAATGGGGATTACAGGGATTTTTACGAAGAGCTTAGACATTGCATTGCTAGAAGGAAAAATTGACATTGCTGTACATTCTTTAAAAGACGTGCCAACAGCATTGCCGAAAGGAATCGTGCAGGCTGCTGTTTTAAAGCGTGGGAATTATAATGATGTTCTGGTGTTAAACGGGACCGAGGAATTTTTCGGTGAAGAGCAGGGATTGATTGCTACGGGTAGTTTGCGAAGAAAAGCGATGTGGTTGGATAGATATCCAACACACAAAGTAGCTCCATTGAGAGGGAATGTTCAAACGCGTTTAGAGAAATTAGAGACGAGTAAAACTTGGAACGGTGCCGTTTTTGCAGCAGCAGGTTTGGAAAGACTTGGAATTACTCCTGAGGATACTGTAGATCTTCCATGGATGTTGCCTGCACCAGCGCAAGGAGCAATCATGATTGCCGCTTTAGAAAAGGACGACTTTACTTTGGATGCTTGTGAACAAATAAACCACCACGAAACAAGTGTTTGTGTAGGGGTAGAGCGTGAGTTTTTACGTTTGTTAGAAGGCGGTTGTACCGCACCTATTGGAGCGTTAGCGTATGTTGATGCGAGAACAGATGAGGTGAATTTTAAAGCCGTTTTGTTAAAAAAAGACGGTTCTAAGAAAATAAGAGTTGCAAAAACTGCGAAGTTTGGAAGTCACAAGTTCTTGGCAAAAGATTGTGCAGATTATGTAATTAATAGAGGAGGAAAAGAAATGATGGCAGCGGACGAAGTTTCCGCAAAGGATCCAAGAATAGCCGCTGTGTATTCAACAAAAAAATTATCAGAGCTTCAAAAAGAAACCTTATCTTCTGCAATCGGAATTGAAGATAGTGATTTCATAAAAATGCGATTCAATAGAATTCCTGCAAAAGTAATGAAGCAGGTTCACGAAAACGTAATCATTACGAGTCAGAATGGCGTTGAAGCAATCTTAAACTCTTTTGCAAAAGAGGAAATTACGTTCAAGAATATTTTCTGTGTTGGCAGAAGAACGAAAAAATTAATTGAAAATAGAATCGGCAAGGTGACACATGCAGCAAAGAGTGCATTGGCATTGGCAGAGTACATTTCAAAACAAACAGCGATCAAACAAGTATCTTATTTTTGTAGCGATGTGAGATTGGATGTTTTACCAACTTATTTGCAAGCACACGAAGTGACAGTGCATGAAGTTGAGGCTTATAAAACAATGTTAAATCCAATTAAAATAAAAGCAGCAGTCTCTGGAGTTTTATTCTTCAGCCCCTCAGGCATCGAAAGTTACCTCGAGGAAAATGCAACAGATAAAGTTGCCTTCTGTATAGGAGAAACTACGGCTGTGGTGGCTAGAAAATATTTTGATAAAGTAGAGGTAGCAAACATGCCAGATGTGGAATGTGTCTTAGAATTGGTAAATACGTATTACTCAAAATAGGGAATGTTCTTATTTATCCTTTCTGTAGAGAACAATAGCGCAAAGAATAGCGTACTCGATATGCTATAAGAAATAGGGATTTCATTTTAAAAAGGAATATCAATTTCCTACTATTTTCACAGTACTCAACCCCGAGAAAACAAGAACGTATATGTTTAGAACAAGAAGATTAAGGAAATCAGAGGGAATTAGAAGATTAGTGAAAGAAACGAGACTTTCTGTAGACGATTTCGTGTATCCACTTTTTATTGAGGAAGGAGAAAATATAGAAACAGAAATTGTTTCGATGCCAGGAATTAAGCGTTTTTCATTAGATCGCATTTCGAAAGAATTAGACGAGGTTGTTTCTTTAAATATTCCAGCTGTTTTGTTGTTTGGAATTCCATCCAACAAAGATGACGAAGGAACAGAAACTTGGAATGAGTTTGGAATTATGCAACAAGCAATTCGTTTTATCAAGAAAAATTATCCCTCCCTGTATGTAATTACAGATGTTTGCTTTTGTGAGTATACTTCTCATGGACATTGCGGAATTATACACGATAATGATGTGGACAACGACGCCACTTTAGTAAATATAGCAAAACAAGTAATTTCACACGCGAAAGCAGGGGCAGACATGGTTGCACCTTCTGGCATGATGGATGGAACGATTGCTATGGTGAGGCAGTCTTTAGACAATACAGGATTTGCGAACTTGCCAATAATGGCGTACGCTGTAAAATATGCATCTGCTTTTTACGGTCCTTTTAGAGAAGCTGCAGGTTCGACTCCAAGTTTTGGAGATAGAAAAACCTATCAAATGGATTCTTCTAATAGAGATGAAGCATTGCGAGAAGCAACTTTTGATGACCAAGAAGGAGCTGATATTTTAATGGTAAAACCAGCATTGTCTTATTTAGACATTATTAGAGATTTGAAAAATAATTTTGACAGACCCATCGCATGTTATAATGTAAGTGGGGAATACGCAATGGTGAAAGCCGCTGCAGAGAAAGGCTGGATTAACGGTGAAAAAGTAATGATGGAAAGTTTACTGTCTATGAAAAGAGCAGGAGCAGATATTATTATAACTTATTTTGCTAAGGAAGCGGCAAAGGTATTGTTGAAGAAATAGGTGCGTTTGCTGTCATATCGACAGAATTTTTACGAACGGATCAAATGTGCTGAGAGGATATAATAAAACGTTCTAGATGCTTTTTATTTGGTGAAAGCCACACAAGCGTGTTAGAACTGAAAGGGTAAAAAATACAATTATGAAATTCAAGAGATCAGAAGAACTATATAAAGAAGGATTGGTACATCTTGTAGGAGCTGTCAATTCACCTGTACGAGCCTTTACATCTGTTGGCGGAAATCCTTTATTTATTAAAAAAGGACACGGTAGTAAAATCACGGATGTCGACGGCAATGAGTACATTGATTTAGTACTTTCTTATGGACCCATGATTCTAGGGCATCGCCATAGAAAAGTGCGGAGAGGCGTTGCAAAAGCACTCCGAAGTGGTTATTCTTTTGGGGCTTCTACAGAAAATGAAATTATACTAGCGAAAATAGTCTGCGATGCTTTTCCAGGAATGGATAAAGTTCGTTTTGTAAACTCAGGAACAGAAGCTGTTATAAGCGGAGTTCGTTTGGCCAGATCATTTACAGGAAAAGATAAAATTATAAAATTTGCAGGTTGTTACCACGGGCATCAAGACTCTTTATTAGTCGCGGCAGGTTCTGGTTTGGCAACATTAAGTTTACCAGGATCTAAAGGAGTTCCGGAAGGCGCAGTAAAAAATACGTTAATTGCTACATACAATGATTTGGAAAGTGTGAAAGTACACTTTGAAGAACACGATGATATTGCCGGTGTAATTATTGAGCCGATTTGTGGTAATATGGGTGTTGTAATTCCGCAGAACAAGTTTTTAGTAGAATTAAAAGAATATTTAAAAAGTAAAGGAGCCTTATTAATTGCCGATGAGGTAATGACAGGTTTCCGTTCTAAGTTTGGTGGAGCTCAGGAGTTATTGGGAGTGGAGGCGGATATTACCTGTTTGGGGAAAGTAATTGGAGGTGGTTTTCCTGTAGGAGCTTATGGAGCAAGAAATGAAATAATGGAAGAAGTTGCACCCTTAGGGGGCATGTACCAAGCTGGTACATTAAGTGGAAATCCAATAGCAATGGCGGGAGGAATCTCTACATTAACAGAATTAAAGAGACAGAATCCATATGATCAGTTTAATGACACTGCGGCTACCATAGAAACTATTTTATTAGAAACTGCAAAAAAATACAATGTAGATTTAGTGGTAAACCGGTTCGGTTCTATGATGAATCCTTTTTTTACAAAAGGAAAAGTTACTAATTTTGAGGAAGCCCAAACTTCAGACATAAAAAAGTTCGCAATTTTCTTTTGGGCGATGATAAAAAATGGAGTGTTTTTACCACCAAGTCAGTTTGAAGCTTGGTTTTTGTCATCGGCAATCTCAAAAAGAGATATTAAAAAAATAGCAGTAGCGGTTGACAAAGCAATGTTGGCGGTTTCAAAAATGTAAATGTAAAGTAGCAGGTTGCATAGATTTTGAACCTCTGTGGGGTCTAAAGAACCTTTGCCACTTTGCATAAAAAAATCTTTGCAAATTCAACGTTTAAACAGACAAAATGATAAAGAACGATTTATTTTTAAGAGCATTAAAAGGAGAAACTGTAGACAGACCGCCCGTTTGGATGATGCGTCAAGCAGGAAGATATTTGCCAGAGTTTCAGGTAATCAAAAAGAAATACGATTTTTTTACACGCTGTCAGACTCCAGAATTAGCCTCAGAAATTACCGTACAACCGATACGAAGATATGGAATGGATGCCGCTATCTTATTTTCAGATATTTTGGTAATTCCGCAAGCAATGAATATTGAAGTGCAAATGAAACCAGATTTTGGGCCTTATCTGCCAAATCCAATTCGCACGCAGAAAGATTTAGATCGTGTAATTGTTCCTGATGTGCACCATTCTTTAGGGTATGTAATGGAAGCGATAAAGGCAACCAAAGAGAAGCTAAATGATGATATTCCGTTAATTGGTTTTGCAGGTTCACCCTGGACTATTATGTGTTATTGTGTTCAAGGTCAAGGTTCTAAGAATTTTGATAAAGCCAAAGAGTTGTGTTTTACAAATCCTGTGATGGCACATTCTTTATTGCAAAAAATAACAGATACCACAATTGCATATTTAAAGGCAAAAGTTGCAGCGGGCGTAAATGCGGTTCAAATTTTCGATTCTTGGGGAGGCATGTTATCTCCAGTAGACTATAAAGAATTTTCTTGGCAGTATATTCAGCAAATTATTGATGCTTTAAAAGATGAAACGCAAGTGATTGCCTTTGGAAAAGGCTGTTGGTTTGCCTTAGGCGACATGTCAAAATCAGGTGCTGCTGCTTTGGGTGTAGATTGGACTTGTTCTGCTAGGAATGCACGGTATTTGTCAGGAGGTAAAATCACTTTACAAGGTAATTTTGATCCTTCTAGATTGTTATCTCCACCAGCAGAAATTAAGAAAATGGTACACCAGATGATTAATGAATTTGGGAAAGACAGGTATATTGTAAACCTTGGTCATGGAATTTTACCAAACATTCCTGTAGAAAACGCAAAAGCATTTGTAGATGCAGTAAAGGAATACAAAGTTTAAAACTTAGGCGTTATCAAAAGGTTGCGCTGCCCTTTGTCTCTTTTATTTGGATTCTTATAACAGGAGATTATTGCAATCGCTCACGCACTTCATTTCCAACAAAAAGTATGAAAAATAAATTTTACGCGTACATAGAAAACTTACAAGATCAAATAACATCCAAATTAGAAGCTGTCGATGGGCTTGCAAAATTTGAGGAAGACATCTGGGAAAGAGAAGAGGGTGGAGGTGGAAGAACACGTGTAATCGAAAATGGAGGTGTTTTTGAAAAAGGTGGTGTGAATATTTCTGCTGTTCACGGGGAATTACCAGAAGCTCTAAGAAACCAGTTTAAAGTAGCGGAAGGAAATTTTTTTGCTTGTGGACTGAGTTTGGTGATGCATCCAATAAATCCATTTGTACCTACTGTGCATGCTAATTGGCGTTATTTTGAAATGTATGACGGGGCAGGAAATATTGTAACACAATGGTTTGGAGGTGGTCAAGATTTAACCCCGTATTATCTATTTGAAGAAGATGCTGTACATTTTCATACGGTTTGTAAATCAGCTTGTGATCTCCACAACACAGAATTTTATTCAAAGTTTAAAAAAACATGCGATGCATATTTTTGGAATGCTCATAGAAATGAAGCAAGGGGTATTGGAGGTTTGTTTTTTGATTACTTAAAAGAAACGGATGATATCTCAATTTTAGATCGCTTTAATTTTGTCACAGAAATAGGGAATAGTTTTCTTGAAAGTTATGTGCCAATTGTAGAGAAAAGAAAGGGAAAAGAGTTTAAGAAAATGCATAAGGATTGGCAGGAAGTAAGGAGAGGAAGGTATGTCGAGTTTAATCTAGTGCATGATAGAGGAACGCTTTTCGGTTTAAAAACAAATGGCAGAATAGAAAGTATTTTAATGAGCTTGCCGCCAATTGTGCAGTGGAAATACAATCACCATCCAGAAAATAATTCTGAAGAAGCAAAACTTTTAGATGTTTTGCTAAATCCAAGAGAATGGATATAGTTAAAAAATTATGGTATTGTTATATTTTAGTTAGAATTGAATACTTATACGTAAATATTAAGGTATTTAATGTGTATTATTATGAATAACACAAATAATAAAAGCCTGTAATTTTATTTTTAATATTAAAAAGTAGTTTGCAGTCATCGATTTTTAGTACTTTTGCACCCAGTAAAAATAGAGAAAATGGCAAGATTTGAATTAAAGTTACCGAAGATGGGAGAAAGTGTGGCGGAGGCGACCATAACTTCTTGGTTAAAAGAAGTTGGCGACACCATTGAATTAGATGAGGCTGTTGTTGAAATTGCTACAGATAAAGTAGACTCTGAGGTGCCATCTGAAGTCGCGGGAACGCTGCTTGAAATTTTATACCAACAGGATGACATCGTCGCTGTTGGAGAAACCATTGCAATTATAGAGGTGGAAGGAGAAGACTCGGAAAAGGAAACAGTTGCAACTGAAAGTATTGAAGAAAGTGTAGAGGTAGCGGAAATAGAAAAAACAATTGAAAAGGGGTTAGAAGTGACTGCGATACCCGTTTCTAAAACTTCAGATGCAGGTAAATTTTATTCACCTTTGGTAAGGAGCATTGCACAAACAGAGGGCATCGCTTTCGAAGAATTAGAAACGATTGTAGGCTCAGGCAAAGAGGGAAGGGTAACCAAGGAGGATATTTTAAAATACATTAAGGAAGGAAGACCAGTTCCCAAAAATATAGAAGCGTCTAATACTGTTGAGAAGAGTGCTGCACCCATTCAGAAAGTAGTACAAAAAGAAGTGCAAAAAGAAGTGCAAAAAGTAGTACCAGTATCCATTAACGGAGAAGACGAAATAATTGAGATGTCTCGGATGGGTAAGTTAGTGTCTAAACACATGGTGAGTTCGATTCAGACAGCAGCACATGTGCAGTCTTTTATAGAGATTGATGTTACTAATATTGTAAAATGGAGAACGCGAGTTAAGGACGCTTTTCATGCAAGGGAGGGGGAAAAGTTGACCTTTACACCTATATTAATGCATGCCGTAGCTGCTACAATAAGAAAATATCCGATGATTAATATTGCCATGGACGGCACTCATATTATTAAAAAGAAAAATATTAATTTAGGGATGGCCGCTTCTTTGCCTGATGGAAATTTGATTGTTCCAGTAATTAAAAATGCAGATCAGCTAAACTTGGTAGGGATGACAAGGGCAGTAAATGATTTGGCAAATAGAGCAAGAAACAATGCACTTAAACCAGATGATATCCAAGGAGGAACCTATACCGTTACAAATGTGGGTAGTTTTGGATCTTTAATGGGCACGCCAATTATAAATCAACCGCAAGTTGCTATTTTAGCTTTAGGTGCAATTCGAAAAGTACCCGCAGTTATTGAAACAGTCGAAGGGGATTTTATTGGAATTCGTCAAAAAATGTTTGTATCGCATTCATACGACCACAGGGTTGTAAACGGTGCTTTAGGAGGAATGTTTATTAAAACTTTAAAGGAGATTTTAGAAGCTTGGGACCTAAATCAGGATTTTTAAGTTCATAAAATTAGTACATAAAAAAAAACACCCAATTTCTTTGGGTGTTTTTTTTGTTATTTTTGTTTCTATTTGATCTTATGGTCAAATTTCCCTTTATTTCGTCAAAAAAAAGCATTTCAGAATTTTCTGTAATAGATTTTTAAAACTAATTTAGTGCTTAAGAATTAATATTAATAAAAATTTAAAAAATTTAAAAAATGAAAAAATTGTTATTTGTATGCATGTTTGTATCAACCTTTATGGCTGTTGCGCAAGAAAGTGTTTTATTGAGACTTAATTATGAAGTAGGAGATGTTTTATTAGTAGAACAAAACGTTTCTCAAAATATGGGTGCACAAGGAGGCATGGACATGAAGATTGAAATGGACATGACAATTACAGCTAAAGAGGGAGCAGTATTCAGTACAGCTTCTAAAATAAAATCTGTAAATATGAATATGTTGCAGGGAGGCATGGTAATGAGTTTCGATTCCTCAAAAGATGCTGCGGATTTGGATGAAATGGGTAAAATGATGAAACAACAGTTTGACCCAATGATGTTGGCGACCATTTCTTCTAAAATTTCTGCTGAAGGAGAAACATTGGAAACGATTGTTACTCCACCGACCCCAGCAATGGATCAATTTACAACACAAGCGAAAGGAATCAAATTTCCCAAAGAAAAAGTTTCTGTGGGTTCTGTTTGGAGTGATTCGACCAGTCAGCAAGGTATGGCGGTTAAGACGACGTATACGGTGTCTAAAATTGAGAGTGGAAAAGTATACATAGATATCACAGGAACTGTTTCTGGTATCGGAGAAGGTGCTTTAAAAGGAGATTTAATTGTTGATGTTGAAAAGGGAATTCAAGACACTACAAATATAGAAATGTCTTTAAATGCAAATGGTGTAGAAATGACTATAAACACGAAGAGTAAGACTACAGAAATGTAAGCGCAATTGTGTTTGTATGATGTAAAAAAATGCCTTGAGATTTTCTCAAGGCATTTTTATTTATAAAAGAACACAAGGAAAGAAACAGTGAGCGTTTATTTTTTACGATAATGCCACCAATTCATATCTCTTGTTATTTTATATCCAAGTTTTTCATAAAGTGGAATTGCAGTGTTTCCTTTATTTGTATGCAAAATAGGAAGTTTATTCTTTTTTAAAATTTCTTTAGTAGTATGGGCAATTAATTGTTGGGCAAATCCCCTTCTTGTATAACTTGGATGGGTAACAACACCGCTTATTTCTATAAAGTCGTCAGTTTGCATGCGCTGTCCAGTAATTGCTACTAACTTGTCATCTTTATAGATTCCAAAATAATGTCCCATTTTAAATCCCTGTTTTCTATAAAAACCAGGCATAACTAACCAAATTAAATCATAAATTTCGTCAATAGATTGTGCTGTTAATAAAACAATATTCTCTGTTATTTTAATATCCGTTAAATTTTCTAAGACCATTTGACATCCCTCAATTTTCTTTTCGAGAAGTATGGTCTTATCGTCTATCAACGGGACAGAATTTTCCGAAATTAAAAAGAAGTCTTCTGTCAGTTCAGCATACGCTGTTAAGGCTTCCGCCGTTTTTGTAGTGTCAAAAAAAGCACCAAAATTAGAAATTTTGGGATCATAAAATTGCACGCCTTCAAAGGGTACTAGAAACTTATTATGCGTTTCGTTTAAGGAATGCCAAACTGGATTTTTTAGTTTTTCTGCTATTGTGATCATACGAAATAAAGAGATAAAAAAAAGCCCGCTAATTGCGAGCTTTTTGTAAAGTATTGTTTTTAAAAACCTACGCGAGCATGGTAACTGGGTTTTCTATAAACGTTTTTAAAGTTTGTAAAAATTGCGCTCCAACAGCACCATCAACAGTTCTGTGGTCACAGGTTAGGGTTAATTTCATTGTATTTCCAACAACAATTTGTCCGTTTTTAACCACTGGTTTCTCAACAATTGCACCTACGGATAAGATCGCTGAATTCGGTTGATTAATGATCGAAGTAAAGTTTTCGATACCAAACATTCCTAGGTTAGAAACTGTAAAAGTACTGCCTTGCATTTCTGCCGGACTAATTTTCTTATTTCTTGCTTTTCCAGCTAAATCTCTAACAGAAGCACCAATTTGAGTTAAACTCATTTCGTTGGTGTGTTTCACAACGGGCACAAGCAATCCATCTGCTACAGCAACTGCGACACCTACGTGAATATGGCTGTGGTAAATGGTATTATTGTCTGTCCAAGAAGTATTAACTTGTGGGTGTTTCTGCAGCGCCATTGCACATGCTTTCACAACCATATCATTAAAAGATACTTTGGTATTTGGTATTGAATTTATTGTTTTTCTTGATTCCATGGCACTGTCCATGTGAACTTCAATATTTAAACTGAAATCGGGAGCAGAAAATTTAGAAGCGCCTAAAGATTTTGCAATTGCTTTACGCATTTGAGAATTTTTAATTTCTTCAGATTTTTCTTCACCGGCAGCAACAAAACGCATCACAGGAGCTTCTGTTGGTTCGGGTTGTGAAATTTCTTCCACAGGAACAACTGGAGCCTGTACTTTTACTGGAGTTGCAATTGGTGCAGCAGCAGGAGTGTAATTTTCAATGTCTTTTTTAATAATCCTACCGTTTTCACCTGAACCTTTAACTACAGCTAAATTGATACCTTTATCCGCAGCAATTTTCTTTGCTAAAGGCGATGCGAAAATACGTGTATTGTTATTATGGATAACAGGTACTTCTTCCTCTTCTTTAACTGTATCAACAGTATCTGTTGGTTTCTCAGTTGTCTTTTCTGCACTAGTACTTGCACCACCATTAGCAACAATCGCAGTTACATCGGTTCCAGCAGGTCCTATGATCGTTAATAAACTGTCTACAGGTGCCGTCTCTCCTTCTTGTACACCAATATACAAGATGGTACCTTCATAAAAACATTCAAATTCCATGGTAGCTTTGTCTGTCTCAATTTCAGCAAGTATATCACCTTCTGCAACAACATCTCCAACCTTTTTTAACCAAGCTGCCACTGTACCATCTGTCATGGTATCGCTTAAACGTGGCATTGTAATTATTTCAACTCCTTCTGGAATTGTACCTGCACTTTCAGGAGAGCTTGTCACTTCTTTAGCGTCTTCTTTCTCTGTTTCTGCTGGCACCTCTGTTTGAGCATCGGTTTCGGTTCTATTAATAATGGCAGAAATGTCTTCACCTTCCTCACCAATCACTGCTAATAAAACGTCTACAGGAGAACTTCCACCTTCGGGTATGCCAATATGCAATAAGGTTCCTTCGTAGAAGGATTCAAATTCCATAGTTGCTTTATCCGTTTCAATTTCGGCTAAAATATCACCTTCTTCAATTTTATCTCCAACATTTTTCAACCATTTTGCCACAACACCTTCTTCCATGGTGTCGCTTAGTCTCGGCATATTTATAACTGTAGCCATATTTTAACTTATAAAAGGATAATCTTTTTGTTCATATACCATATCATACATCTGCTGAGGTTCTGGATAGGGAGAATCTTCTGCGAACTTCTCACATTCTTTTACCCGTGCTTTTACATCTTTGTCGATGATTGCGATTTCCTCTGCAGTTGCATATTCTTTCTCTTTGATCACATTTAATATTTGTGTTATAGGATCAATTTTCTTATACTCTTCTACTTCGTCTTTTGTTCTATATTTTTGGGCATCCGACATTGAGTGACCTCTGTAACGATATGTTTTCATTTCTAAAAACGTAGGTCCATCTCCGCGTCTTGCGCGCTGTATAGCTTCATCAACAGCTTCCGCTACCTTAATTGGGTTCATGGCGTCCACAGGACCACAAGGCATTTCATAGCCCAAACCAAGCTTCCAAATATCGGTGTGATTTGCGGTTCTTTCTACTGAAGTTCCCATCGCATATCCATTATTTTCAACAATAAATACCACTGGTAACTTCCAGAGCATTGCCATGTTAAAGGCTTCGTGTAATGAACCTTGTCTTGCAGCTCCATCACCAAAACAAGTTAAGGTAACTGCATCGCTTCCTTTATATTTGTCAGCAAATGCAAGTCCTGCTCCTAATGGTATTTGTCCACCTACAATTCCGTGTCCTCCATAAAATCTAAATTCCTTAGAAAAGATATGCATAGAACCTCCCATTCCTTTCGAAGTTCCAGTAACTTTTCCAAATAACTCTGCCATTACTTTTTTAGGATCTTCACCCATACCGATAGGCTGTACGTGATTTCTATATGCAGTGATCATTCTGTCCTTAGACAAGTCCATCGCATGTAAAGCCCCTGCTAAAATAGCTTCTTGACCGTTGTATAAGTGCAAGAAACCTCTTACTTTTTGTTGAATGTAGACGGCAGCTAGCTTATCTTCGAATTTACGCCAAAAAAGCATGTCTTTGTACCAATCTAAATACGTCTGTTTAGTAATTTTTTTCATTCTCTATCTTCGTGTTTGCTATATTCTATATCTCTCTAATACAGGTACAAAAATAACTGTTTTAAATAGAATATCAAAAAATGATTTTAGGTATTTAACGCCAACGTTTTCGTAGCCTATTTACTTGTCTTTAGCGATGATAATAGTCGCTTTTGCGTCCGTCGCTAAATTCCATTCATTTGCCGACAATAATGCGCCGGCATCATTATATACTTTGAAGGCAGCAGTGTTTGGGCCTGAAGTCCCTTGATTTAACGCAACAAAGGCTATTTTATTGATGCCAATTTCTAAAGGAATTGTAAAACTCTGATACCGCTCTTCTAAAACAATATTTACAATAACGGGTATATTGTTCAACAAGATGGTAACTCGATCTCCATCGGGATATTGAAAGTCGCGACAAATAATATTTACACTACCAGAATTTGTTCTAAAACTTCCTAAATCTTGATCTATAACTGGATATATATATTGCCCATTTATTTTTTTAAAAGCTTTTAGAAAGCGTGCTTCACTCACCTGTTTTTGTGAGATAATACCTTTGTTGTTAAGGGCATCTTCATCTTGTTGTTTCTTTAAGGTTTCCTGTTCTTGGTTATAAGCATCCTTAAAACCGTTATTTCCGTTTAGTAGTATTGATGTTGGTTTTTCTGTGACTTTGGCGTTTTTTAAAACAATCGATTTGATTGCACCGGTATCTGCAGCACCCTTATTTTTATCTAATTGTGCGATAAAATTAGTTGTAGATAAAATAAAAATTAAGAAAATAAAAGTTTTATTTTTTTGAGTCATTTAGAAGAATTTTCCAAGTTTACACTACAAAGATAGCTAGGATTTGAAATTTTGTTGTTTAGAATTTGTTAAAACTTTTTAATAAATAGGGAAATTAAAATAGGTGCGTGCAAAAGGTTCTTTTTGAAGTGTAAAATGCCACCATTCATTTTCAAACGGAGTAAATCCGTTGGAGGTCATTATCTTTCTTAAAAACATCCTATTTTCTATTTGTTTTTCTGAAATATTTTTATGGAATGGGTGTGATTGAATTCCAAAGAAGTCATAACAACTGCCCATATCTAATTCCGCTTTTGTAATCGTATTTATAAGTGTGAGGTCCACAGTACTTCCTCTTGAATGTCCAGATTTTGTAGCTATATAACCTTGCTTAAAAAGCTCAGATTTAGAGATATCCGGGTAATACTGTTTTTTCATTAAAGTGTCTTCTAGCACATACGCCCAGCGCACAAAATGAGCTACAGCTCGCTGAGGGCGATAGGCATCAAATATTTTAAGACTGTATCCTTCGTTCAAAAATAACTGCTGTATTTTTTTTAACGCTTTTGCAGCTTTGGAACTAATAATGATGTAATTTCTCTGATATCCGTCTATGGGTTTTCCAATAAAATTATTTTTAGAGAAGTAGCGCAACTCTTTTTGTATAGAAGGTGCGACCTCGTGCAAGTATACAAAACCGTCAGGCAGTTTTTGGCTCATAAGGCTGCAAGCACAAACAAGGAATAGGCTTTGAATAAAACTTTTCATCAAATCAAAAATACAGAAAATATAATTTATGAGTTCAAAACAAAAATAATTATTTATTTTTGGCGCAATTATGGAACAACTTACCTTAACGACACCAGCACTTTTATTTTCAGCCATTTCATTAATAATGCTCGCGTATACAAATCGATTTTTGGCATATGCAGCCGTGATTAGAAATTTGCATGATATTTATTTAGAAAAAAAGCAAACCTCTCTCTTAAGGCAAATTAAAAACTTAAAATTGCGATTAAATTTGACAAGATGGATGCAGATTTTCGGAATTTCAAGTTTACTGTTTTGCGTGTTAACGATGTTTTTAATTTATGTAGGTCAACAGATGGTTGCTGTTTATATTTTTGGTTTGGCATTGATTTTATTAATAATTTCTTTGGCTTTACTAATTAAAGAAATACAAATTTCCGCACAAGCATTGCAATACCACATTGCAGATATTGAGAAGTATTTAAAACAGAAATAGGATTTTAAATAGACAAAAAAACCGCCTATTTAAGAGGCGGTTTTTTTGTCTATTTAAAATTTATTTTTACATATAATCTTCAATAGGATTACAAGAACAATTTAAATTTCGATCACCATAGGCATCGTCTACTCTTCTAACGGTTGGCCAAAATTTATTCTCTGCGATGTATGTCAGTGGAAATGCTGCCTGTTTTCTAGTGTATGGAAACGGCCAATCGTCTGCAGTTACCATTTCTTGTGTATGTGGAGCATTCTTAAGTGGATTATTATCGTCCGCTAGAGACGTGTTTCTGATTTCTTCACGTATTGAGATCATTGCGTCACAAAAACGATCTAATTCTGCGATACTTTCAGATTCTGTTGGTTCAATCATCATTGTTCCACCCACGGGGAAAGAAACGGTAGGTGCATGAAAACCGTAATCTATCAATCGTTTTGCAATGTCAACAACTTCGATTCCGTTTTGTTTAAAATCACGACAGTCAATGATCATTTCATGGGCTGCTCGTCCTTTTTCTCCGGTATACAAAGTTGGATAATGGCCATTGAGGCGCTCTTTAATGTAATTGGCATTTAAAATTGCCATTTTTGTTGCGTCTGTCAATCCTTTTGAGCCCAACATCGTGATGTATCCATAAGAGATTAAGCAAGCCAGAGCAGATCCCCAAGGAGCTGCAGAAATTGCAGAAATTGCGTGTTCACCACCTGTTTCTATAATTGGGTTTGACGGCAAGAAAGGGACCAACTGAGGTGCAACACAAATGGGGCCTACTCCAGGACCACCACCTCCATGCGGTATGGCAAAGGTCTTGTGGAGATTTAAGTGACAAACGTCAGCACCAATAGTTGCAGGATTTGTCAATCCAACTTGTGCGTTCATATTTGCACCATCCATATAAACTTGTCCGCCATTGTCGTGAATAATTTTGGTAATATCTTGAATTTCACTTTCAAAAACGCCGTGTGTAGAAGGGTAGGTAACCATTAAAGCAGCAAGATTTTCTGAGTGCAAAGCTACTTTTTCACGTAAATCATCAATGTCAATATTTCCGTTTTCGGCAGTTTTGGTAACAATAACTTTCATTCCTGCCATGACTGCTGAAGCGGGGTTCGTCCCGTGTGCAGAAGCTGGAATGATGCAGATATTTCGGTGCACATTCTTGTTGGCAAGGTGATAGGCTCTGATGGTCATTAATCCAGCAAATTCTCCTTGAGCTCCAGAATTTGGTTGCAAAGAAGTACCGGCAAAACCAGTAACAATATTTAATTGATGTTCTAATTTCCGTAAAACTTCATGGTACCCCTCAGCTTGATTCAAAGGTACAAATGGATGAATATTTCCCCACTGTGGGTTACTCAATGGCAACATTTCAGAAGCTGCATTCAATTTCATCGTGCATGAACCTAAAGAAATCATGGAATGATTTAATGCCAAATCTTTGCGTTCTAATTTTTTGATATACCGCATCATATCTGTCTCTGAATGATACGTATTAAAAACGCTATGATTTAAAAAAGAAGTGTTTCTTTTTACATTTTCTAGGATCTTGTTGCCTTCAGAAAGGGAAGAAATGACCACGGGGCTGAGCCCCAAAGTTTCAGTGAAAATAGCTACAATTGCATTTAATTCACTTAATTCTACAGTTTCATTTATGGAGATAGACAAGGTTTCGTTGTCTATATAGTTGAAGTTGATTTCATTTTTTTCTGCAAGAATTTTTATTTTTTTAGCATCCACCTTGACGGTAATTGTATCAAAATAAGAAGTATTAATTTGTTCAATTCCCAGTCCAGTAAGTGTATTGGCCAGAGTAATAGTTTTCTGGTGCACGCCATCTGCTATAAATTGCAAACCTTCTTTACCGTGATAAACAGCGTACATTCCTGCCATTACCGCTAATAAAACTTGTGCAGTACAAATATTAGAAGTCGCTTTTTCGCGTTTAATATGTTGCTCTCTTGTCTGCAAAGCCATTCGCAACGCGTGCTTGCCGTTGAGGTCTTTTGTCACGCCAATGATTCTCCCAGGAATACTTCTTTTGTATGCCTCTTTTGTGGCAAAATAGGCCGCATGTGGCCCACCATAACCCAATGGGATTCCAAAACGCTGGGTAGTTCCTACAACAACAGAAGCCCCAAAAGTACCTGGCGCTTTTAACTTTACTAAGGATAAGATGTCAGCAGCGAGGGCCACTTTGATATCTTTCTCATTCGCTTTTTTAACAAAATTTTCGTAGTCAAAAATTTGCCCAAATTTTCCAGGATATTGTAAAATGGCACCAAAATAATCCGCTTCAAAATCAAAATCTTCATGATTTCCAAAAACCAATTCAATTCCTATAGGAGTAGCACGGGTTTCTAAAAGAGCGACAGTTTGCGGCAATACCTCATGGGATACAAAAAACTTATTTGCTTTTGCTTTTTTCTTTGCGCGCTCTCTAACGTCAAACAACAAAGCCATTGCTTCTGCAGCGGCAGTTGCTTCGTCTAATAAAGAGGCATTTGCCAGCTCCATTCCCGTTAAATCGCAAATCATGGTTTGGTAGTTTAACAACGCTTCAAGTCTTCCTTGCGCAATTTCTGCTTGATAGGGCGTGTATGCGGTATACCAGCCTGGATTTTCTAGTATATTACGTTGTATGACACTTGGTACAATTGCTTCATGGTACCCAAGACCGATGTAACTTTTGAATACCTTATTTTTTTCAGAAAGTGTTTTTACATGAGCTAAATACTGATATTCACTCATTGCTGGTGCCAAGTCTAAAGGGCTTTTTAGGCGGATATTATCGGGTACAGTTTCATCAATTAGCTGCGCGAGACTCGCTGCTTTGATGGTTGTCAACATTTTTTCTTGTTCTGTGGTACTTGGACCAATATGTCTTCTTTGAAACGAATTTGTATTCATTTATTAAATTTTATGAACGATTGATCTCAATCGATTTAGTATTGATTTTTGACTCTCAAAAAAAGTAAAATTTCTTGAATAACAAAAATATGAATTTAATCATTTGTTTGCGCTTCGAATTGGAAATAAATAGCGATAATTATTAACTAAAAAGGAATGTTATGAACAGAAGCGTTATTTTTGCGGCATGAAGTTTTTCAAGTTATTATTTAGTTTTTATATCAATGCAAGTATTCATGTAGGGGTTTCTGTTTATGCTTTTGTGAAAATTACGGAGCAATATTTTGGGACACCTTTTAATGTATCTTTAAGTTGGACCATTTTTTTTGGTACGATTACCGGTTATAATTTTGTAAAATATGCGGGAGTGGCAAGGCTGCATCACCGAAGTCTTACGAGCAATTTAAAAGCAATTCAAATATTTTCTTTTTTTTGTTTTGTAGCCATGTGTTATTTTGCTGTTCAATTGCCCTTGCAAATTTTAATTATTGCAACTCCTTTCGCGGGATTAACGTTGTTATACGCAGTTCCTTTTTTAAGTGGATTCCAGAAAAATTTACGTCAGGTAAGTTATTTAAAAGGAATCGTGGTCGCTTTTGTTTGGGCTGGATTTACAGTTTTAATACCTTGTATTGCAGCAGGTAAAGAGATGCTTCTCTCCGTGATACTTTTATCCGTGCAGCGTTTTATAATTGTGGTTGTTTTAATTTTTCCTTTCGATATAAGAGACGTGAAGTACGATGCTATTTCACTGCAAACAATCCCCACAAAAATTGGAGTTGAAAAAACAAAAAGAGTCGGTTTGGGTTTGATGGTTTTTGCTTTGTTAATTGAATATGCAATTAATGCAGAGGCCGCTCTTAAAAATACATTTATGATTTTCTTTTTTATGGTTTTAGTTTTCTTAATGCGATCCAAAATAAAGCAGTCAAAATACTACAGTTCCTTTTGGATTGAATCGTTGCCTTTAATCTGGTGGTTGCTTATTTTAGGATTTCGTAATTTATATTAGTTTTGAAGATTATTTTTATCAACTTGAAGGATAATTTAAGGGATTATAATAAATATGACAAAACTTTAATTTTGCTTTCCATTAGTCCGCTATAATTGTAGTTTTACCAGTTATTAAGTAACCGAGATTTTAAGATGAGTCCTAATAAAAGAAATTATATTTTCGATTTTGACAGCACATTAACGAGAGTAGAAGCACTGGATGTCTTGGCAGAGATAACTTTGGCAAAAAACCCAAATAAGAAGGCTATAATTCAGGAAATTATAGACATTACCAACTTGGGAATTGATGGCGAAATCTCTTTTACAGAGTCTTTAGAAAAAAGAATTCAGTTATTAAACGCTAACAAGGCAGATTTAAGTAGCTTAGTGAGCGCTTTAAAAAAGCAGGTTTCTAAATCTATTGAGAGTAATAAGGCTTTTTTCGAAGAATTTGCAGAAGATATTTACGTAATTTCCTGCGGATTTAAAGAGTTTATTGATCCCATTGTAGCGGAATATAAGATACCTGCTGACCGAGTGTTTGCAAATACTTTTGAATTTGCAGGCGATGGGAAAATTATTGGTTTTGATGTTGACAATGTATTGTCGAAACACAATGGTAAAATTCAGTGTTTAAAAAACATGAATTTAGAAGGAGAAATACAAGTTATTGGAGATGGTTACAGTGATTATGTGACCCGAGAAGCGGGTGTTGCAGACAAATTTTTTGCATACACAGAAAATATTTCAAGAATAAAAACAACAGAGAATGCTGATCACATTGCTCCGAATTTAGATGAATTTTTATACATAAACGGTTTGCCAGGAAACATTTCATATCCAAAGAATAGAATTAAAATATTACTACTAGAAAATGTGCATCAAGACGCTTTTAACAAGTTGTCTAAAGATGGGTTCACTGTAGAAACGGTTTCAAAAAGTTTGTCTGAAGCAGAATTAATTGAAAAAATAAAAGATGTACACGTGCTTGGAATTCGCTCCAAAACAAACGTAACTAAAAAGGTGGTTGCTGCTGCTGAAAAATTAATGGTGGTGAGTGCCTTTTGTATCGGTACGACACAAATTGATTTAGAGGCTTGTAAAGAAAAAGGAATCGTTGTTTTTAATGCACCTTATAGCAATACACGGTCTGTTGTAGAATTGGCAATTGGAGAAATTATTATGTTAATGCGTAGTGTTTTTCAGAGAAGTACAGAGCTTCATAGCGGTCAGTGGAATAAAACGGCTGCAGGGTCGCGAGAAGTTCGTGGGAAAAAATTGGGAATTGTAGGGTACGGCAATATTGGAAAGCAGTTGTCTGTGTTAGCAGAGGCTTTGGGAATGGATGTTTATTATTACGACATCGAGGATACATTGGCGATAGGAAATGCGACAAAGATGAATGAGTTGTCCGAGTTATTAGCAATTGCTGATGTGGTGACTTTACATGTGGATGACAATCCAGCGAATAAAAATTTATTTGGAGAAAAACAAATCTCTGAAATGAAAGAGGGTGCCTATTTGGTAAATTTAGCGCGAGGGTTTGTTGTGGATATTGCAGCATTAGTCGTAGCTTTAAAAAGCGGAAAATTAGCAGGTGCAGCCGTGGATGTATATCCTGAGGAGCCAAGTAAAAATGGCGAATTTTACACAGATTTAAAAGGATTGCCAAATGTGATTTTAACACCTCATGTTGGTGGGAGCACAGAAGAGGCGCAAAGAGATATTGCAGATTTCGTTCCCAGCAAAATTATGGCATATATGAACTCAGGAAATACCGTAGATGCTGTAAACTTTCCAAACATTCGTTTGCCGAGACAGACAAAAGCACATCGATTTTTACACATTCATAAAAATGTTCCAGGAGTAATGGCTAAAATCAACAAAATTTTGGCTAAGTACGATTTAAATATTATTGGTCAATATTTATCTACAGATTCTTCTGTGGGATATGTAATTACTGATTTAGACAAGGAATACAATAAAGAGGTAATTGAAAAGTTAAGAAATATAGAAGGAACCATCAAATTTCGAGTATTGTATTAGATCCATATTTCTAAAAGAGACAAGAAAAAGCCTTTCAAGTAATTGAAAGGCTTTTTTTATATTTTGTCTATTTGGGTGTTGATAGTCGTCGATTTTTATAGCTGCAGTGCTTGGCCTAAGGCAACAATTTTCTTGTCGGGAGTGCCAAGATAACGTCTACTGCCAAGGTATCTATTTTTATTAAAGTCGTCGAAATTCATTTGGGAATCGTCCATAGAACTGATGTGAACATTTCCTGAGGCATGAATAAACTCCATTTTTTCATTTCCCAACCAAATACCGACATGCACAACGCGTTGGCTTTTTTCAGTTGTGGCTTTTGTTCCGAAAAATAATAAATCTCCCTTTTCTAAATCTTTAAAATCTAAAGCAACATTTACTTTTCTGCCAGCATTTATTTGTTGAGAGGCATCTCTTGGAATTATAAAACCATTCATTAAGTAGGCCATTTTTACAAATCCACTGCAGTCCATTCCTTTGGTAGAAGTGCCTCCCCAGAGGTATGGAAAACCGTTCATTTTCTTTGCTGTTTTTTCAATATTTTCTCCTGAATATGTTTTGTTTTGAAGCCAAGCGTTGTACCGTACACTTTCCTCTTTTTTCACGAAGCCCGTTCTATTATCTGGATATTTTACTTCGTAGAAGGCTTCGTTTTCATTGACATACTGGAGCAACCCACCTAATGTAATGTCAGATACAATTTCAGATTCCGCAGAGGCTGTCGTGTATATAAATCCTGTAATTTCAGTAAAAATTATTTTTTCAGAAGTGTTCCAAAGATCAAATTTTTTTGTATCCATTTTCTCAATTCCGCCTTTGTCAACCCAAGAAATGTAGCTGTCTGGAGTTTGAACCCTATAAAAGTCACCTTTTTTATCCAATATTTTCAAAGACATTCCAAGCAGCGCTTGGGTGCCAAGTTCGGCGGAATGTTTTGGGAGTGAACGGATGTTGATTACAGAGTTTTTAGCCACTGCAAATTTTTGGTTCCCAACAGTAGTATCTGGTAAAAAGCGAAGCTCATTTTTAAAAATCACATTTGAAGAATGTATGTATTCTAGCAATTCATTGTACGCCTTTTTTGAGTCTGTAGCTCCTTTGGCAATAATTTGGTCATCAATCAAAGCAAAACGAACATCATAGACCGCAACCCTTTTGTCGGGAGCATAGGTCATTTGAATGCTTTTGCTTTTTGTCTCTATGGCAATTAAGAATTTTGAGTTTTTGTTACAAGATTGCAGTAACAAGAATAAAATAAGAGGTATAATTTGTGAAAATTTCATATCAATTGCTTTTGGCTAAATTACAAAAATGTCTGATTATTGTTGTTTTAAAAAATGATTTCCTTGATTCCTTTAGATATAATTGAAACATAGTGGTTTACTTTTTTTAGCTCAAATCTGCTAGAGGGTCCAGAGGCGCTAATTGCTCCAATAAATTCATTATTTTTGTTAAAAACAGGAAGCGCAATACAGATTAATCCGAGTTCAAACTCCTCTAAGTCTAGGGCATATTGGTCTCGATGGACCATTTTTAATTGGCTTTTCAATTGTGTTTGGTTGGTGATGGTGTGTTGGGTATATGCTTTGTAGTCAATGCTTTGAAATAGATTTATTTGTTTTTCTTCTGTTGAAAAGGCGAGTAATATTTTTCCTATAGCGGTTGAATGTAAAGGTTGAAAGGACCCTACGGATGTGCTAATTTTTAGTCCCTGTGGACTCTCTATTTTATCGATGTAAAAGACTTTATTTTTTTTTAAAACGGCAAAAAGGATAGTTTCTTCTATGTCAGTTGCGATCTTTTTTAAAGAATCGCGGGCAGTATTAATTAGAGACTCGTACAGTGAAACGCGATTGCCCAATTCGAATAATTTACTTCCTAAAATATATTTTTCATTTTCATTTTGTTGCAGTGCATTTAAAGCAACAAGCGTGTTTAAAATGCGATATGTAGTGCTTTTATTATAGCCAGTTTTATTTGCTAATTCTCGAACTCCCCACTCTTTTTTATCATTTGTAAAGGCTTCTAACAGGTTAAAAGCTTTTACAATAGATTGATTGAGAATAAATGTTTCATTGGTCATCTTTGTATCTAAATATTTTGCTAAGATAAGAAAATTTTGTATATTTATAAAACACCGTTTCATATAGTGAAACGATTAATCTTTTGGCTTCTTCTTTTTGGAACCAATAGAGTAGCAAATTTTTAAAGATAAATACAAAGGATGTATCAAGACAATTTAGCATTTGCAAAAGAACAAGACAAATTAGATCCTCTGGCTTCGTATAAAAGTCAGTTTCATATTCCCAAAGATGCGGAAGGAAATGATTGGCTTTATTTTACAGGGAACTCTTTGGGTTTGCAGCCGAAAGAGACGAAGGCATACATCAATCAAGAGTTAGAGGATTGGGCAAATTTAGGAGTAGAAGGGCATTTCGAGGCAAAAAATCCTTGGTTAAATTACCATGAGTTGCTGACCGACAAGATGGCTAAGATTGTAGGGGCAAAACCGATTGAGGTGGTGGTGATGAATACGCTGACAACCAATTTGCATTTGTTAATGGTTTCTTTTTATAGGCCAACAAAGACGAAGTTTAAGATTGTCATTGAAAGTGATGCCTTTCCCTCGGATCGATATGCGGTGCAGTCTCAATTAAAATTCCACGGTTTTTCTGAAACAGACGTTATTGAATGGAGACCAAGAAAGGGCGAGCATTTGTTGAGGACGGAAGATTTAGAAACGATTGTCAGGGAGCAGGGTGATGCAATAACGCTTTTGTTAATTGGAGGTGTTAATTATTATACAGGACAGTTTTTAGACTTGAAAAGAATTGCAGAAATAGGACATTCAAAGAACTGTATTGTAGGTATTGATTTGGCCCACGGTGCAGGAAACATACAGCCACATTTGCATGCTTCTGGAGTAGATTTTGCTGCTTGGTGTACCTATAAATATTTAAATTCTGGTCCAGGGAGTTTGGGGGGAGTTTTTGTCCATGAAAAACATTCAAAAGATAAAGATTTGCCTCGCTTTGCAGGCTGGTGGAATCACAACAAGGAAACTCGGTTTAACATGCGACAGCCTTTCGATGTAATGGAAGGTGCCGAGGGGTGGCAATTGTCAAATCCACCAATCTTATCAATGGCGGCTATTAAGGCCTCTTTAGACTTGTTTGATACGGTTGGGATGGATGCTTTAATTGAAAAGTCAGAAAAATTAACGGGGTATTTCGAGTTTTTAATTCAGCAGATTTCTTCTGATGATATTCATATTATAACCCCTAAAAATCCGAAGGAAAGAGGATGTCAGTTGTCGATTCAAGTAAAGAACGCAGACAAGAGTTTTCATGAAAAATTAACAGCACATCACATCATTACAGACTGGCGAGAGCCAGGCGTAATTAGATGTGCGCCTGTGCCACTTTATACTTCTTTTGAAGATGTATTTCGATTGGTATCAGTTTTAAAAAATCTATTATAAATGAATAAAGACGATAAAATATTAATTATTGGTGCAGGATTGTGTGGGAGTTTATTAGCATTAAGACTAGCACAAAGAGGCTTCATGGTTACCGTATATGAAAGCAGGCCAGATTTGAGAACTACAGATATATCTGCTGGAAGATCTATTAATTTATCACTTTCTGGTAGGGGGTTAAAAGCACTGCGACTTTGCGGAATGGAAGCGAAGGCAAAAGAGATTTGTATTCCGATGTTTGGCAGATTGATGCACGATACCGAGGGAAATACATTTTCTTCAGATTACTCAGGTAGAGATAATGAGTGTATCAATTCAATTTCAAGAGGAGAGCTGAACGCTATTTTGTTAGACGCTGCAGAAGCGCACGAAAACGTAGCATTGTATTTTAATAAGCAATGTGAAAAGGTAGATATTGAGAACAATATTGCACATTTTGTTGATTATAAAACCAAAGAAAAATTTTCGGTTCATGCAGATGTGATTTTTGGTGGTGATGGCGCAGGTTCTTCGTTAAGAAAAAGCTATGTTGCAGAACGCGCATTTTTATTTAGTTATTCTCAGGCGTACCTAAACCATGGTTATAAAGAGCTTGAAATTCCAGCAGATGTTTCAGGAAAGCATCAAATAAGTAACGCACACTTGCACATTTGGCCACGGGGTGATTTTATGTTAATTGCGTTGCCAAATATGGATGGTAGTTTTACAGTTACCTTATTTTTAAGCTACAATGAAGGCGAGTTTAATTTCGAAAATTTAACAACTGAAGAAAAAATTACAGAATTTTTTGAGAAAGAATTTCCAGACGCATTGGCTTTAATTCCTAATATAAAAGAAGAATTCATAAACAATCCAACGGGACCTTTAGGTACCATTAAGTGCGCTCCATGGAGTTATCAAAATAAAACTTTGTTAATTGGAGATTCTTCCCATGCAATTGTGCCTTTTTACGGTCAAGGAATGAATGCTTCATTTGAGGATGTTTATGTTTTAGATGAAATTTTAGATCAGAATTTAGGGTCTTGGGAAGCTGTTTTTAAAGCCTATCAAAATACAAGAAAAAAAGATACGGATGCAATTGCAGATTTGGCAATTGATAACTTTCATGAAATGAGAAATCATGTTGCCAATCCTATTTTTAAAGAAAAAAGAATTGTAGAAATGAATTTAGAAAAAACATTTCCAACAGAGTATTTTTCGAAGTATTCAATGGTGACTTTTAAAGAGCACATTGGGTACAATGAGGCCATGGTTAGAGGAAGAGCGCAAGACAAGGCGCTGTTAAATTTAATTACATCCAACGCAATTTCTACTGCGCCTGATATGGAGAAAGAAGAATTAAAAGTAGTGTTAAAGAAAGTGCAGCAAAAAACGGAAGAGATTTTAAAAGAGGCTCTTACAGGAGTATTGTAAAAACGTAATATGTCAGAAAAAAAAGTAACACCAAGAGGCGTATACCCCCACGTAAAAGTAGTTGGAGATTTTATATTTGTGTCAGGAACAAGTTCTAGGAGAGCAGACAATACCATTGCAGGAGTCGATCTTATGGACGATATGGGAACGAAATTCCTCAATATTGAAACACAGACAAGCGAAGTTTTAAAAAACATAGATGCGAATTTGCAAACGGTTGGGTCAAGTCTAAAGGATGTTGTAGACGTTTCTACATTTTTAGTAAATATGAATGATTTTGCAGGATATAACAAAGCATATGCTGCATTTTTTGACAAAGAAACGGGTCCTACGAGAACAACGGTAGCGGTGCATCAGCTGCCACATCCCGATTTGGTGGTAGAAATTAAGGTAACTGCATTTAAGAAAAGGTAATTATTAAATTGTTACTTGTTTTAAAATAAGTAGGGGTTGCTCGCAACGGGATATGAAGATAAAAAACTACATCAACGGAGAATTTGTCAATCCAATAGAAGACAATTGGATGCCTAATTACAATCCATCGAATGGAGAAGTCTGTGGGCAAATTCCAGACTCAACAAAGAAAGATGTAGAAAAAGCATACGAAGCTGCAGCAAATGCCTTTCCGGAATGGTCTAGTACTACATTAGAGGAGAGAAGTACCGTTTTGGCTAAAATAGCAGCCTTAATTATAGAGCGGTTAGACAGTTTAGCCTCGGCAGAGTCAAAAGACAATGGAAAGCCCATTAGTTTGGCAAAGGAAGTTGACATTCCAAGGGCCGCGAGTAATTTTCAGTTTTTTGCAAACGCCATTACACAGTTTTCTTCAGAAGCACATGAAAGTGTTGGTTTTAATGCTGTGAATTTTACACTGCGCCAGTCCATCGGGGTTGTGGGGTGCATTTCTCCGTGGAATTTGCCTTTGTATTTATTTACTTGGAAAATTGCACCGGCAATCGCCGCAGGAAATTGCGTGGTTGCAAAACCAAGTGAAATAACGCCTATGACTGCATTTTTGTTAGGTGAAATTTGCACAGCGGCAGGTTTGCCAAAAGGCGTTTTAAATATTGTACATGGTCTTGGGGCAAAGGCTGGAAATGCAATTGTCGCACATCCAAAAATCAAAGCAATTTCGTTTACAGGAGGTACTAAAACAGGCGCGCACATCGCAAGTATTGCCGCACCTATGTTTAAAAAACTTTCTTTAGAGTTGGGAGGTAAAAACCCGAATATTATTTTTGCCGATTGTGATTATGATAAAATGCTAACAACTACCGTGCGCTCCTCTTTCGCGAACCAGGGACAAATCTGTCTTTGTGGAAGTCGAATTTTTGTAGAAGAAAAAATCTATGAGAAATTTAAGCGTGATTTTATTAAAAAAGTAGCGCAGCTAAAGGTGGGGAATCCATCTGAAGAGACTACGAAAATTGGAGCTTTGGTTTCTAAAGAGCATTTAGAAAAAGTAAAAGGTCATATTGACGTTGCTGTTACGGAAGGAGGTAAGCTTCTTTTTGGTGGAAATAAGGTGGCAGTAATGGGCAGTGAGAACGGATATTATTTACAACCAACAATTATTGAAGTTGCTGACAATAAATGCAAGTTAAATCAGGAAGAAGTTTTTGGCCCTGTGGTTGCAATTATGTCTTTTAAAACAGACAAAGAAGTTTTACAGTTAGCTAACGATGTGAAATATGGATTGTCAGCAACCGTATGGACTAACAATTTAAGGCGAACAATGCAGTTTTCTCAACAATTACAAACAGGAATTGTTTGGGTAAATACATGGATGTTAAGAGATCTAAGGACGCCTTTTGGAGGGCAAAAAGATTCTGGTATTGGCAGAGAAGGTGGTATTGAAGCACTGCGGTTTTTTACAGAATCAAAAAACATATGCATTCAGTATGATTGATAAGAGGCAATGAAAAATCGTTCCAGCTCACAATGATATAATTTTTATTTAGGTAAAAATTTTTGATTTTCTTTTTAGGTGTTTTTAAGAATAAAAAGGATCTTTTACTTTCGTTAATGGAGGAGACAAAAGGACAGGTGGAAAAAATCAATTGGAACATTTTTAAAAAGTAGTGCAGATTAAAGGAATAATTTTAGAGAACAAATAATGAGTTGCCACTTTTGCGCAGGCAGGAATTCATGAAATAGGCAACAAAATAAAAATAGATTTCTGTTTTCGCAGGAATGATAGAAATATGGAATTAAATTTAAAAAATAAAAATGTTTTGGTTTGTGGAAGTACGCAAGGGATTGGAAAGGCAACTGCTATTTTGTTCGCGGAAGAAGGCGCAAATGTTACTTTAATAGCTCGAAATCAAGAGAAATTGAAAGAAGTGCTTGCTGAACTTCCAAATAACGATCAAAAACATGCGTATTTAATTGCAGATTTTTCGAAACCAAATGAATTAAAGTCAGTTTTAGAGGCTTCTGCTTTACAGTTTCATGTGTTGATAAATAATACAGGAGGGCCTGCAGGAGGGCCCATATTTAATGCGAAGATCGAGGAGTTTGAGACTGCGTTCACCCAGCACTTAAAATGCAATCATGTTTTAGTGCAAGCACTAGTTCCATTTATGAAATTGGAATGTTATGGAAGAATTATAAATGTCATTTCAACTTCTGTAAAACAGCCTTTAGATGGTTTGGGTGTTTCGAACACGATTCGTGGAGCCGTTGCAAGCTGGTCTAAAACGTTAGCAAATGAGCTGGGAGCATTCGGAATTACAGTAAACAATGTATTGCCGGGAGCCACAGGTACAGGACGTTTAGAAGAAATTATAAAGAACAAAGCTAAAAAGACAGGAAAATCATTTGATGCCGTTTCAGAAGCGATGAAAAATGCGTCTCCTGCAAAGCGTTTTGCTGCGCCCGAAGAGGTTGCTGCGGCAATTGTGTTTTTAGCGAGTGAAAAAGCAGGTTATATTAATGGAATAAATATTCCGGTGGACGGAGGAAGAACAAAATCGCTGTAAAAAGTAATTTGTGTTGGGTTTTTAGAGACAAAACTATTTTAAGTACCTTTAAAATAGTAGGAATATAAATTTAGAGTTTAAAATATCAAATAAATATGAGCAATCTAGTACAGCCTTTAAATTTTAAAAAATGGATTGAAGAACACCGTCATCTATTGAAACCACCAGTTGGTAACAAGCAAGTTTGGGACAACGGGGAGTATATTGTAATGGTTGTCGGCGGACCTAATAATAGAAAAGATTATCATTACAACGAGACTCCTGAGTTTTTTTATCAGTTGGAAGGGGATATGATTTTGAAAATAATAGATGCCACTGGAGAAATGATCGATGTTGCCATCAATGAGGGCGATATTTATTTATTGCCGTCAAAAGTACCGCACTCTCCACAAAGAAAAGAAAATACGGTTGGTTTGGTCATAGAATACCCTCGTTCTAAGGGAATGACAGATGCGCTAGAATGGTATTGTGAAGGCTGTGGAACTCAATTATACAGAGAGGAATTTACGCTAGAAAACATAGAAACAGACATGCCTATTATTTTTGACAACTACTATTCAGATGCAATGAAATGTACTTGTGGGAATTGTGGGGTGGTGATGGAGAAACCAAATAAAATTGGGTAGTTGTTGATTCCTTTTTTAGGAGTTTATAAGCATCTCACGAAAGTATAAATTTAAATGCAGTATTTATAGCAACTACAGTAGCCATGACAAACAAAAAACTACGCATCAACGGACATTCACATTTACTTCCTTACCCAGAAGAAATTCCTCAATTTATGAAGGATAAAGAAATTTTTTGGGTAGATGACGAGCGGAAGCATATGTTACAGAAAGGATGGAAAAGACCTGTAACAGATTCAAGTTTTTTCTTAAACGAAAAACTCATTTGGATGGAGAAAAATAAAATAGACCACGCAGTGGTTTTAAATCTTTCTCAGTTATATGGGAACGGTTTGCGTTTAGAAGAGATGAAAAAAGCATTGCGTTTTCAGAATGACTTTAATGCCAAGGTGCAACGCAATCATCCAGATAAATTTACCTGTGGTTTTGTAGTGCATCCCGGATTTATATACGGTGCATTGGATGAAATAAAGCGCTGCGTAGAAGAGTTGGGATTGAAAGTATTGTGTTTGCCCACACATTTTATGGATTCTATTGGACAATGGCGCTGTGTCTTTGACGAAGAAAATGATGCAATTTTTGAGTTGGCAAATAAATACAAACTTGCAATAGAAATACATCCTTATGACGGGGATAAAATGATAAAATTAGAAAATACCAATTGGCGTTTCCATTTAATTTGGATGCTAGCTCAATGTGGAGATGCATATCATTTTTATACATTAAACGGGATGCAGGAGCGTTTTAAAAATATTAGAACTTGTTTTGCACATGGAGGTCAATTGGCACAAATGAATTTAGGAAGAAGAATACAAGGTTTTGACGGTAGACCTGATTTATTTGAAGGGAAGACACACCCTAGAAAGGCAGTGGGACATCCCAACATCTTTTTTGACACCTTAGTGCACGATACAGATTCTTTAAAGCTAATGATTGATAGACAGGGTTCTAATCAAGTTTTAATGGGATTAGATGATCCGTATCCATTAGGAGAAATGGAAAGTGATAAGCAATCTTCTTATCCTGGTAAAATTTTAGATTTAGCGAAAGATCGAGACATTATTAACCAAAAACAGTATGATCAAATTTGGGAAGACAATACACTGCGTTGGTTATTTGGGGATGATGAAAATGCCAAACAAGATTTGATTTCCAAAATTATAGGATAAAAAACAGCTTGTTGTATTCTAATGATGGCATCACTTTAGAAAAAGATCTTTGTGGAAAGCATCTATTATTTTAAAGAGTGATTTGAATTTTTTGATCTTCAGTTAATGAAAATTTAGCATCATCATATGCGGGCGGTCCCATCAGCCCTCTCGCATTGTTAGAACACCCATAGCTTTCTTTCGGAATTCCAAATAAATTGGTATCCATCTTTTTATTTTCGTTTTCGTCATGAACAAAGGAGACAGCGTAGGTGCCTTTGGGTAAATTTTCAAAAGTATGGACTGCCTTCTGATTGTTAATCTTTACAAGCGCACTTTTGAACTGTATTTTAAGGAAGGTGTCCTTTTGATTATAAAGACCCAATAGCAAGACGCCGCGGTTGGATTTTAATCCAGAGATTGCTATCGTTAGGGTACACTCTTTATTTTGCTGTGCTTTGGTTGAAAAGAGCATACCGCAGCTAAAGAATAGGGTAAAAATTATTTTTTTCATAGTATTTTTCTTTTTCCGTATTGTAAAATGGTTTTCTTTGATTCACTTTTGTTATGAAACAAATATAATACATCATGAGAAGTAAATTGAATTTCTGTGAAGATGCTGAATTGAATTAAAGTTTTGTGGCACTTATTTATAGCATTTATAAATAAAACTAGGAGGTAGGTTTCTAACGACAAAGTTTAATTTAACATCGTTAAAGTTGTTTCTTAAAAAAAGGTATTTACCAAAGCTATATTGGTATTGAATAAAGCAACCATTGGGTTTTAGGTGGTATTTGACTTTCTGGACGATAGAAGTGATAAGTTCCTTTTTAAGAAGACTTAGGGGTAAGCTAGAGATCACGTAGTCGACCTTTTTTTCTTTGATTTCTGACAGCTGGTTGAATTTCTCTGCGGAGCAATTGTGAATTTTAAAATTGTCATGGCTTTTGAATTTTTCTAGGCAATGTTCGAAAAACTTTTTATTTGTCTCAAAAGAAATAAGCTGTGTACTTTTTGGTATTCTTTTTAAAATCTCTGCTGTAAAGTTTCCGTTCCCCGATCCAAATTCTAAAATGATTTGATCTCTTTTAAACTCTACATCTTTCAAGCATTTTTCTATTAAGTATTTAGAGCCGGGTTGTATGCTACCAATAGTGTTTATATTATGTAGTGCTTCTTTTGTAAAAAACATTTTTATTTCTTTAGGCTTAAATATAAATGATTTTTTGAGTTCTATTGCAAAACAACGAGACAATCTGCAGTCTTTGCAGTGCTGTACTTATTTATAGTTGCTTTTGATTTCTCGCAAACTTAAATTAGAAGTTGTAAATTGAGAAATAACTTGGAAATATAATTCTTCAATTTCTAAATTAAAATGTTTTGTCCATTTGTCATCTGCAAATAAGTGATGTATTTGTTTTATTCTTTTTTGTGCTTCAGAAAATGTAAATAAGTAATTGACGGCACCTGTTTTTATGGATTGTAGCTTTACTTTTTTTGTATCAAAGTTTACGTGTATAGAAAAGAGTTTTTCTGTGGCATGTATTGGGTGAAAATCTGTCCATTTTGCAAAACCCGTTGCAATCTGTTGGTTTCTATAATTTTCATTAGAGTCTAGTTTCCACCTACAATTGGCAACTCTTCCCCAATGATTTGATTTTCGGTAAACTCCAACATTCGTGTAGAAATAAAGGCTTTCAGATTTGCTTTGATAATTGGTGTCTGGGGTAAACTCAAAGTGGTTAACTTGTTTAAATTCGCAAAACGTATGTTTAAAAAAGTTTGTTTGGTTGTAGGTTTTCAAAGGTGATTATTTAAGTACTAATTTTCTTGAGAGTTCCCGATCGAATCCCTCAATATAAATGGTATCACTGTCAAATTTAACTTTTGCGAAGGCAGAGCTGTTCTCGGTGTCGACCATTCCTTTGAAAGTTACATAATGCACATTGTTTTCCATTTGATAGGCACCTGCATGATTATGACCATTAAAAAATAGTTTAACATTTTCGTAGGGCTTAATAAGTGATAGAAACTGATCTCTGTTCCAGATGTTATGTTCGTCAATTGGAAAAATGGGAAAATGACAATAAAAGCCAACTTTTTGATTGTTTTTTATAGCAAGGTCTAATTCTGTTTTTATCCAATTTAATTGGACTGTGCTCAATCCGCCATTCCATTTTTTTAGATATGGCAATTCTTTGTTGCCCAATAAATTAAAAATAGAATCTGTCTGTTTTTTTTTATTTGGGGTCAAAGCACCGTGAAAACTGAGGTCATTTCCGTCTAAAACAATAAAACGCCACTCTTTTTCAATAAAACTATAATAGCGATTGGTAAGACCTAAACGCTGAATTACACTCGATTTTAAAGAAGCTTCCACTTCAAAATCATGGTTTCCCAGTACGTGGTAGGAAGTAGATTTTAGCGTTTTCCACATCGGTAGAACACGTTCGAGACTTTTAAAGTCTTTGTCAATAAAATCACCTAAATGGATGCTATAACTTAAAGAGTCTTTATTTAAAACAGCAATGGCTTCTTTCAATCTTTTGGGAGCTGCGCGGTAATATCGATCCCACTTGACAGCACAATCACAGTACTGGCAATCCGCAATAATGCCGATTTTAAAAGACGTATCCACATTCTTTTGACATGAAAGTAAACAGACCATAAAAGTTAAAAGGAGTGTGCTTCTTTTCATTTGTGTTTTTAGGTACCTTTTGTAAATATACAGTTTCCTAGAATACAAAAAACGCACCCAAGTGAATGGATGCGTTTTAATTTATTTATACTTCTTTGTAAAAACTCCTATGAAATAAAGGAATAAGCATTTTTCAAAAGCGTACTGAAAAGTACAATTAATTCAAGGCTTACTTTACTTCTTCGAAATCTACATCTTCAACATTGTCACCTTGAGCATCTGCAGCTTCTGGTTCTGCAGCAGCGTCTCCACTTGCAGCACCTTGCTCCGCAGCATACATCTCTTCAGATGCAGCTTTCCAAGCTTCATTAATCTTTGCCATAGCGGTATCGATTAATTCGCCTTCTTTAGATTCGTGGGCAGCTGTTAATTCTACTAATGCAGCTTCAATGGGTGCTTTTTTATCATCAGATAACTTGTCACCAAATTCTGCTAATTGCTTTCCTGTTTGAAAAATCATAGAATCTGCTTCGTTAATCTTCTCTGCAGTTTCTTTGGCAGCTTTATCGGCATCCGCATTTTCTTCAGCCTCTTGTCTCATCTTAGCGATGTCTTCTTCAGATAATCCTGAGGAAGCCTCAATTCTAATTTCATGAGATTTATTGGTTCCTTTGTCTAAAGCAGAAACTTTGATAATACCGTTGGCATCAATATCAAAAGTTACTTCAACCTGAGGAACTCCTCTTTGTGCTGGAGGTAAACCATCTAAATGAAAGCGTCCGATTGTATTATTATCTGCAGCCATTGCTCTTTCACCCTGTAAAACGTGAATTTCAACAGAAGGTTGGTTGTCTACAGCCGTAGAAAATACTTGTGATTTTTTTGTTGGAATGGTTGTGTTTGCATCAATTAATTTTGTGAAAACATTTCCCATTGTTTCAATTCCTAATGATAAAGGCGTTACGTCTAATAACAAAACATCTTTAACATCTCCAGATAAAACTCCACCTTGAATGGCAGCTCCTAAAGCAACAACTTCATCAGGGTTTACTCCTTTACTTGGCGTCTTACCAAAGAACTTTTCTACTGCTTCTTGTACAGCAGGTATTCTTGTAGAACCACCAACCAGTACAATTTCATCAATGTCACTAATTGATAAATCAGCATTTTTTAACGCTTTTTTACAAGGAGCAATTGTTCTTTTTACTAAATCGTCAATTAAAGTCTCAAATTTAGAACGAGTCATGGTTCTTACCAAGTGCTTTGGTCCGCTTGCGGTAGCCGTTATATATGGTAAGTTAATTTCTGTTGATGTCGTGCTTGATAATTCAATTTTTGCTTTTTCAGCAGCTTCTTTTAAACGCTGTAAAGACATTGGATCTTTACGTAAATCCATTCCTTCTTCAGCATTAAACTCTTCTGCCAACCAATTAATGATTTTCTCATCAACATCATCACCACCTAAATGCGTATCTCCATCTGTAGCCAATACTTCAAAAACTCCATCTCCTAATTCTAAGATAGAAACATCATGTGTTCCTCCACCAAAATCAAAAACAACAATTTTCTTGTCGTCATGAGATTTGTCTAATCCATAAGCTAATGCCGCTGCAGTTGGTTCATTTATGATTCTTTTTACTTGTAGTCCTGCAATTTCACCAGCTTCTTTGGTTGCTTGACGCTGTGCATCGTTAAAATACGCAGGCACTGTAATTACTGCTTCAGTTACTTCTGTTCCTAAGTAATCTTCAGCTGTTTTTTTCATCTTTTGCAATACCATTGCAGAGATCTCTTGTGGCGTGTACAAACGTCCGTCAATGTCTACTCTTGGTGTGTCATTATCTCCTTTTAACACCTTGTAAGGAACTCTCCCTGCTTCTTTCGAAGAATCAGAAAACTTGTTACCCATAAAACGTTTGATAGAATACACTGTTTTTGTTGGGTTCGTTACCGCTTGTCTCTTCGCAGGGTCTCCAACTTTACGCTCTCCTCCTTCTATGAACGCAACGATCGATGGTGTTGTTCTTTTTCCTTCTGAATTAGGAATTACAACAGGCTCATTTCCTTCCATTACAGATACACACGAGTTTGTTGTTCCTAAATCTATTCCAATTATTTTACCCATAATACTTATTTGATATTGTTATAAATTCAATTTTACAATTACCAATAGGCAAACTGTGTGCCAACTGCTTTTTTAATGATAAATGTCAGTTCTGGGTTGCTACTTGAAATAATTATGTGCCATTTTGACACTAGGTTTGCAGATGTTGCAATGCAGCTGTCCTTTTCTACAAGATGCGATGAATCCGCTTAGTGACTGTATCCATACTTAATTTAAAGGGGTCTTTTCCTACATGCTAAATATTTTAAAGGGATATTCTCTTACGAAGTGTGAAAGGATGGTTAAATTAAATAAAAAAAACCAGCGTATTGCGCTATATTTTTTACATTTACAGTACTTAATTTAATTATTTTTACGAATGTCGCAATTTATTAGTGTTTTCGATATGCTTAAAATTGGGGTTGGGCCCTCAAGTTCACACACATTAGGTCCTTGGAGGGCTGCTGAGCAGTGGATACAGTTTTTAAAGACAGCCGCTATTTTTAATGATATTGAAGGAATTAGAATTGATTTATTTGGTTCTTTAGCACTTACAGGAAAAGGACACGCCACTGATTATGCCGTATTGTTAGGCTTAAGTGGTGCAGACCCTGAGTACATTCCGATCTCCGATATGGATGCGATTATCAACGATATTAAAATCCTAAAGAAATTACAATTGAATAAGGAAAGAGAAATTAATTTTTCAATAGAGAATGTTGTTTTTAATAAATCGTTTCTCCCTTTTCATGCCAATGGAATTATTTTCAGAGGCTTTTGCAAAGGCAAAGAAGTTGCAACACAAACTTATTATTCGATAGGTGGTGGTTTTATTGTCCAAGAGGATGATCATTTGGAAGAAGAAATAGAAATCACAAAAAAGAACTTTCCTTTTCCGATTAACAGAGCTTTTCAATTGGAGGCGTTTTGCGAAAAGGAGGGTGTATTGATTTCAGATATTGTTTTAAAGAACGAATTAGAATTGCGAACTGCTGACGAAATTGATCAAGAGTTAAACAGAATTTGGGATACGATGCTTGAATGTATGTACATCGGATGTCATACAGAAGGGAAACTTCCTGGAGGCTTAAATGTAAAAAGGAGGGCTTTTTCATCACATCAGAAATTAATAAAAGATACGAGCTATACAGATAAAAATGAGTGGGTTACGGCGATACGAAGCACGGAGGTGAAATTTAGAGAAATTTTAAAATGGGTAAGTTGTTTTGCATTGTCAGTAAATGAGGTAAATGCTGCTTTAGGGAGAGTAGTAACCGCACCAACGAACGGCAGTGCTGGTGTAATTCCTTCAGTTTTAATGTATTATTTAGTTATAGAGAATCACGACGCTGATTTTGATGACATTAAGAAATTTTTATTAACAGCTGGCGAAATTGGCAGTCTTTTCAAAAAGAATGCTACTATATCTGCGGCTATGGGAGGTTGTCAGGCCGAAATTGGTGTTTCTTCAGCGATGGCGGCAGCTGCTTTAGCAGAATTATTAGGAGGCACAGCCGCACAATGCTTGGTTGCTGCTGAAATTGCCATGGAACATCATTTAGGTTTAACTTGCGATCCTATTGGAGGTTTGGTACAAATACCGTGTATAGAAAGAAATGCAATGGGTGCAATAAAGGCCATTCATGCAGCAGAAATGGCTTTAGAAACGGATCCAAAGGAAGTGAAAGTTCCTTTGGACAAAGTGATAGACACGATGTGGGAGACAGCAAAAGACATGCATAAAAATTATAAAGAGACTTCAGAGGGTGGATTAGCGATGCATGTTGGTTTCGCCGATTGTTAAAAAAAAAGCTCAAAAACATTTTCATGCTTTTGAGCTTTCTTAAAAAAAAACTAATTTGATTACTTGTATTAAGCTGTTTTTGCAGCTGAAGTAGTGCTCTGAACAGCAAGGTTGTATACCACTAGTCCAAATCCAATTTTGTTGATAGCATCTCCGATATTATAAATAATATTTAGATCCCATCCTCCAAAAATACCATCGTACCATCCTGGTGTTCCAGCCATGTATCCAATTGGGTAAATTGCCCAACCTACTAATACGAACCAACATAATGCTTTGTGAGCTTTCAATACTTCTCCACCAGCTGCTACAGCTAATTTCTTAGCAGTTCCTAGCCAGATGTCATAAACAATTACAAAGTATGCGATACCTGAAGCAAGTCCCCAAATTTGAGCGTTAGCTGGATCAATTGCTTCTCCAATATAACCTGTTACTAACATTACTACAGATAAGAAAATTAAACGCCACATTAGCGATTTCTTTGCTCCTGCAACTTTTAGAATTAAATAAAACTCAACACACATTAATGGAACTGTTAAGACCCAGTCAATATATCTAAAGAAAGTTGGAGACTCTTCGAAAGCTGCCCAATAATCTCTCATGTAGAAGTAGTGTACTGCTGCAATAAAGGTAATTAAACCAGATACTAATAAAGAAGTTCTCCACTTCTTATCAAAACTACTCATTGATAAAAAGAAAAATACTGATGCTGCCAACATAGCCATACAGCCCACAAAAAATGTAAATCCAACGTAATCATCTGTCGCCATTTTGGTCACAGAAAGAAAATTCATAGATAAATTCATAATGTTAAAAAAAATTAAGTTAGTAAAATTGTTTATTGTTTAAGGTTTTAACTTAAACACTTACTCAAAGATAGATAAAAAAATATTAAATTTGTAGAATGGAGACATTAAATAACAAGAATTACGAAAGCTTCATGCTTTATTTTACATTTTTCTTGCTTTGGGTGAGCATCCAATTTGGAGAAGTAGTGGAGGATTTTATAGCCTATGTTATGGTCGTATCTATAGGTATTTTGCACGGGGCAAACGACTTACTTATTTTATCTAAAAAGGATAAAGGAAAGCGTACGTTTATAAAAAACCTAATTATTTACATTGGAATTATAGGCTTTTGTTTGATCATTTATATTTTTAATCCGTTTGTTGCTATTTTGCTTTTTGTTTTCTTGAGTGCGTATCATTTCGGAGAGGAACACTTAGGTGTTAGAATTTCTGTAAATGCGACATTTGATTTTACGTATTTCCTAGCCTATGGTTTGTTTATATTCTCTTTACTTCTGCATCAATCGATCCCAGATGTAGATAAAGTAATGAGAGAACTAACAGGTACTATTATTACGGTCAAACAAATAGAGATTGTATTAATAACGAGTGCGAGTGTTTTGTTTTTGGGAAGTGTGTATTTGTTCTTGTCCAAAAGAGTTGCTTTGGGGGTATTTGTGAAGGAGTCTTTTTACTTGTTGCTACTTTTTCTTGTCTTTAAAACATCCTCTTTAATTTTAGGGTTTGCTATTTATTTCATTTTGTGGCACTCCATTCCTTCTATAATGCATCAAATTGAATTCATTTCTGGGGATTTAAACAAAGCAAACGTTCTATATTATTTTAAAAAAGCCCTTCTTTATTGGGGTATAAGTATTGTAAGTTTATTCATTTTATACCAAATAGTTTCGGACATCGAATTATTTTCAACGGTCATTTTTGCCATTCTATTTGCGGTCACTGCACCACATGCTTGGGTAATGTTTAGAATGAAAAATTAACGTGTAAAAAACAAATCGTTTCCCGAGGACATTTCTTCAGAAAAACGATACCGGTCGATATTAAAACCTTTCAAACCCGCTACTGTTTGAATATCGTTATCTAGGAGATAGCGCACCATCAAACCACGCGCCTTTTTAGCGAAGGTCATGATTGTTTTGTATTCTCCGTTTTTAAACTCTTTAAAGACTGGAGTAATCATGGGAACTTTTAAAACGTTTTTTGGAAGTACTTTAAAGTATTCTGCACTTGCTAAGTTTACCAAGAGTTCTCCGTCTTTTAATTCGCTATTTAATGAATTTGCCACGGATTCTCCCCAAAATTTATACAGATTTTCAGTCGTTCCAACATGTAATTTCGTTCCCATTTCTAAGCGATACGGTTGTATTAAATCCAACGGTTTTAACAAACCATAAAGACCGGATAAAATTCTTAAACGGTTTTGCAATATAGGTATTTGTTCTTCTTCTAAAGAATGCACATCAATGCCCCTAAATACTTCTCCTGTAAAGGAGTAAATTGCCTGTTTTGCATTTGTAGTAGTAAATGGTGTTTGCCAAGTCTGATTGCGTTCGTAGCTCAATTGAGATAGGCTTTCAGAAATGTGCATTAGCGTGCCAAGTTCTCCCGCAGAAAAGGTCTTTAATTTTTCGTTTAATTTTTCAGATTGTTTCAAAAAATCTGGTTGTGTATGGAGATTAATGGGAGCTTTTCTCTCAAAATCTAAGGATTTTGCTGGTGATATTATAATTTTCATTTGCTGTGTTTCAAAAATAAAATTTTGTATTGAAGATTATAAAAATACAAATGATTCTTCTATCCTGACCGTAAATGGTTGCTAAATAATTGATAAAACTATGTGTGTTGTCTATTATTTTTATTTTTTTTATGAATTTAGCAAACTATTTATTTTTTTGAAGGGCTAAGAAATTATAAAGAAATACTATTATTTGGGTATAGGGATTGAACTTAGTAAAAGATTGAAGGATGCAAAGCTAAAGAATTGCGCTTTTAGTCAGTTGCTCGACAGCGATCAGGAATATTTGTACCGGCAAATTCAAAAAAAAATGGTGATTGCGCATGAAAATGCGAAAGATGTTTTGCAAAATACGTTCATTAGGATTCATAAAAGCATTGTAAACTTTCGATAGAGGAGCGCTAAAAGGGGTTGCGAGGAATAAGGACAACACAAAAGAGAGTTGGAAGAGAAGACGTATAAAGAATTAGCGTGAAAGAATTATAATAAGCATCTATTATGAAGTTAAAGCTATTCTAAGAGTATTCTTTCTCTAGGATATTTCAACACATTCGGACGCAGTAATGAGGTCTTATCTATTTGAGGATAAACAAAATATTTTTTTATAGATGGGTATGGGGGATTTACAAATTCATTGGATGTTAGTTTAGGTATTAAAAACATAAAACGAACTTTTGGTACGACAATTTCTGCTTCTTACTTATTTTATAGAGACAAGTCTTACAAATTAATTTCAAATAACTATGTAAATCTCACTTTAAGGAGCACTCGAAATTTTGCAGTCCGCTTCCGACTGGCGTTTAATTTTATAATTTCAAAACAAGTGTTAACAGTAGATAAAAACGTTTTTTTAGACGATCAAAAAGTTTTGAAAAGTTTTTCTTTTGATATTTTCGACTTATTAAATACTCAAATAAGGCTTCCGCTATCGGTTCGCAAGTACTCCACGGACTTTGAAGTTGGTTATATTTTAAATCTACCCAAGGCAGTTTTACAAGAAGCAAATTTAAAAACAACAAGTTTCTTTAGTTTATCAATTGGATACTTATTTAACATAAGTAGATAATCAGCTTTCTTTTTTCTTTTGTATTTTTGGAATTAAAATTTATTTTCATGAAAAATATTTCCATTTTATTTTTATTAATTTCAGTTGCAGTATCGGGTCAAACAGATCCAAAAATATATGATATAATAAAAGACGTTTCTGCGGATCGAATTAAAGCAGATGTAAAAACTTTAACAGAGTTTGGTACTAGAAACACATTTTCAGATACCATTTCTAATACTCAGGGGATCGGAGCAGCAAGACGTTGGATAAAGTCTCAATTTGAGGTTATTTCTTCAGAATGCGACTCGTGTATGGAGGTGTTTTATCAAAAGGATTTTGTAACCAAAAAAGGGAATAACAGGGTGCCACACGACGCATGGGTTGTAAATGTAGTGGCCGTTCAGAAAGGAACAAAATATCCAAATAAATACATAATTATGAGTGGCGATATTGATTCACGCGCTAGTGATACGATGGATTTCACTACAGATGCTCCGGGGGCCAATGACAATGCTTCAGGAATGGCTGGTACTTTGGAAGCCGCAAGAGTTTTGAGTGCTTACAAATTTGAAAGTAGTATTATTTATGTCGGGCTCTCAGGAGAAGAGCAAGGACTTTTTGGTGGTGCTGGATTGGTGCAGTATGTCAAAGAAAAAGGTTGGGATATTATTGGAATTTTAAACAATGATATGATTGGAAATATTACCGGAGTAGACGGCGTTATTGACAACAGGTCATTCAGAATATTTAGTGAACCAGTGCCTGCAAATGAAACTGAGCGCCAGCGAAAAATGAGACGCTTTTATGGGGGTGAAGTCGATGGGATTTCGCGACAATTGGCGCGGTATATTCATAAAAGTGTAAGGATATATATGCCCGAAATGAATCCGATGATGATTTACAGGTTAGATCGCTTTGGAAGAGGGGGGCATCACAGACCATTTAATGATGCAGGCTTTGCGGGGATTCGAATTATGGAGGCACACGAAAATTACACACAGCAGCATCAGGATATTAGAATTGAGGATGGAATAAAATATGGGGATACCTTTGAGCATGTGAATTTTGGATACGCTAAAAAATTAACTGCGGTGAATGCTATTAGTCTCGCCAATTTAGCATGGGCACCAGCAGCTCCAGAAGAGGTTGCTATTGGTGGTATTGTAGAGGCAAATGCTAGGTTGAGCTGGAGTAAAGTCGAAGGAGCAAAAGGATATAAGATCTATTGGAGGGATACAACATCTCCAACTTGGGATCATGAGAGATATGTAGAAACTACAGCTTTTACCTTGGAAGGAATTGTAATTGATAATTTCTTTTTTGGAGTAGCTGCCATTGGTGAAAACGGTCATGAAAGTGTTGTGGTTTTTCCAAATAGAATTTTAAGATAAGATTTTAAATTTTTTTAAGAGAGTTTCTTGTGCAAACAGCATAAGAAACTCTTTTTTTTTGCATCCTATTTTAAACTTCTAAAAGAAAATAGATGCGTCCGTGCTCCGTGTGGAAAATTTCTTTTAAGATAAAAGTTAGATTATTTTCTATTTTTAGCCTGTAATAGGGGCTGCTTATTTATTTATAATATAAATCAATAGTTATTATTTCGTAATTAAAAGTATTACTCTTATATTTGAGTATAACACTACTGATTATGAAAAATATAATTTTAATTATCTGTTTATTAATTGTGAACCTATCGTTTTCACAGAAAGATTCAAAACCCTTTGTAAAAAAAGTATTCTACAATCATGTTGAAGAAAAGCAGCAGCAAACGAATGCCTTTAATTTCTTTGGATTGCAAGGATTAGAAAAATTAAAGCTTTTAAAATCGATAAAGCCAACAAATAATTCAGAGGGTAAATTTCCTTTTTATAATAACAACAAGCAGTTACTGGATTTAGAGCTTGCCGTGAACAAGGAAATCGCAGCTGAAGAAATGATGGTTGGAGAACAAATTAAAAAGAAGACCATTTTTGTAGACAAAGTGGTTTTGAAAATTTTAAAAGACAACAATATCGAGTGTGCAGAATATATAAGTAGGGTTGATTTTCAGAGGGGGAGAACGAGCCATTTTTCCGAAAATTATACGTTAGATGTCAATAAATTAACATTTACATATCAATTTAAAAATGAGGTAGAATTTAAAATAGGTAAAGACCTCTATGCATATTTAAGTAAAATTTATAAATCTGAACTGGACAAAACACTTTTAAATAGTTTGAATTTATTTGTGATGAATTTCTAAGGTCTTGAAGTATAAATGCCAAAAGGGATGGAATGTACTAGTTTAGAAATCATTTTATTTACTTAGAGCCCGTATAAAACACAGTACATTGATTGTAATGTGTTGCGTTGAGGAGTTTTTCCCAAACTTAAAATAATGAAAAATAAAAAAGTATAAAAAAACCGAATTATAAATATATAATTCGGTTTTTTAGCATCATAATTTAGTGCATTGGATATCCGTAAATACTACAATCCACTTATAAAATTTCCATAAGGATCTTTAAATTGCGTTCCTTCTGCAAAACGATATTTGCTTAATTTTTTAAACTCAACCAAGGCCCACAGCACAAACTCTTTCATAAAATAGGTATCTGCTTCATTCATGTTTGGCTGGTATTTCGTTACAAAATCACTCAAAGGTTGTACTTTGTCCAGCTCAGCTTTGTATTGTGCCTCAGAATGTTCATCTAACAATTCAAAATCTTCCTCTGTGTTAAAGAACCAAGAAATTATCGCGTCGTAAGGTGTTTCTTCCTCTTGTTTTTCTAACTTTTTAATTTCAGGAAAATAGCTTGGAAACAGTGTCGTTACCGCTTTTTTAATCAAACGGTCCGCCACCACATGAGCGCCTTCCTGCTCTCCTTCGTATACTAATTCTACTTTACCAGTAATTGCAGGTATGATTCCATCAAAATCACTCAAACGAACCATCGTCTCGGCATCACCAGATAGCAAGGCTCTTCGCTCTGCAGTACTTAATAAATTTTCAAAAGCAGAAATACTTAAACGGGCACTTACACCACTTTTAGCGTCTATATATTCACTCTCTCTAGCTTCAAATACAATTTGTTCTAAAAGATCCTTTGCAAGCTCAGGCACCGCAATAAATTCTTTTTGGGCGCTTGCTTTGCTAGTTTCTTGTTGCGTAATTGTTTTTGCAGTTTCAATATCTGCAGGATAATGCGTTAAGATTTGTGATCCAATTCTGTCTTTTAAAGGAGTTACAATACTTCCTCTACTTGTATAATCTTCTGGGTTTGCTGTAAATACAAACTGCATGTCTAAAGGAAGTCTTAATTTAAAACCTCTAATTTGAATGTCGCCTTCCTGTAATATGTTGAATAAAGCTACTTGTATTCTAGCTTGTAAATCAGGCAATTCGTTGATCACAAAAATACAGCGATTCGCTCTTGGAATCATTCCGTAATGAATTACGCGGTCATCGGCATAACTTAATTTAAGGTTCGCTGCTTTTATAGGATCTACATCTCCAATAATATCGGCAACAGTAACATCTGGTGTTGCTAATTTTTCTGCATAGCGCTCTTCTCTGTGCATCCAGAAAATAGGTGTTTTGTCTCCTTTTTCTTTAATTATTTCTTGGGCAAATCTTGAGATTGGGTTTAAGGGATCATCGTTTATTTCAGAGCCTTCAACAACCGGAATATATTCGTCTAATAGGTTGACCATTAGTCTAGCAAGACGTGTTTTTGCTTGTCCACGTAAACCGAGTAAGTTGATATTGTGTTTGCTTAAGATGGCTCTTTCCAGTTCTGGTATTACCGTATTTTCATATCCATGAACGCCTTTAAACACCGTCTCTTTACTCATTATTCTACTGATGAGGTTCTCACGTAATTCGTCTTTTATGGTTCTTGATGTGTATCCAGATTTTACTAATTGTCCTAATGTTTTTATCTTACTTATATTCATTTAGTTTGTTTTATTCCTTTGTCTTTCAGTTTTCTGTTTGTCTGCTGCTAAGGGGGATGCAGTTATCCCTTGATATTTTTTTTCCTATTTGTTTCGTAATCTTCAAAAATCATTTCGCCCAAACCTTTCAAACCGGTATAAAACGCTTTGCCCTGATTTGCTTTTGTAAAAGCCCTCACAAATTGCATTAAGTAGGGATCTTGGGCAATCATAAATGTAGTGATGGGAATGCGTAATTTTCTCGCCTGTTGCGCCATCGCGTAACATTTGTTTACAATGTGTTCGTCTAAGCCATTACTGTTTTTGTAATATTGGCCATCAGGCAAACGCAAGCAGCTTGGTTTTCCATCGGTAATCATAAAAATTTGCTTGTTGGTGTTTCTTTTTCTTCGCAACAGGTCCATTGCTAGATTTAAACCAGCAACAGTGTTGGTGTGATACGGTCCCACTTGTAAATAGGGCAAATCTTTAATTTTTATGGACCAGGCATCATTTCCAAAAACTATAATATCCAAGGTGTCTTTCGGATAGCGTGTGGTAATCAATTCGGCCAAGGCCATTGCTACCTTTTTTGCAGGTGTAATTCTGTCTTCTCCATACAAGATCATAGAATGGCTAATGTCGATCATTAAAACGGTACTCATTTGGCTTTTGTGAAGCGTCTCTTCGACGACCAAATCATTTTCGGTTAAATTAAAATCATCGATTCCGTTATTAATTTGAGCATTTTTAATACTCTCGGTAATGGAAACTTTATCTAGAGCGTCTCCAAATTGATATGCACGCACGTCACCGGTATGTTCATCTCCAATTCCGGGGGATTTACTTTTATGGTTTCCTGCACCACTTTTTTTGATTTTTCCAAAAATGTGGTTTAGTGCCTGTTGTCGGATAGCGCGTTCTGTTTTTGGAGTGATTTTTGTTCCTCCAGTACCCTCTCCTTTAACTTCTTCCTTAATGTAGCCTTTCTTTTTTAAGTCTTCAATAAAATCGTCGATGGTATATTCGGCATCGGTTAATTTATATTCAACATCTAAAGAACGCAACCAGTCGATGGCTTCGTCAAAATCACCAGAAGTATGAGTTATCAATTCTTTGAAAATTTCGAATAATTTATCAAAGGGAGATTGATTTTCTGCTTCATAGGTTTTGAACACAAAACCTTTTCTTTTTTTGTTATTTTTCATCACTATAAAAATACGCCTTTCTTGAGTGTCTAAAAATATTTTAACATAGCTTTAGTATATGCATCAATCGTTAAATGTGATACTTGAATAATTCGCAAATTTTTATTAATAAAAAGGATAATCTCATTTTTTTAGAAGTCCTAAATTATAAATAGTACCGATAATTGGTGTGAAAGAAGTTGTAAAACAACTATTTAAACGAAGTGTTTCCATTTGTTTTTACAATTTTAGTTCGTCTTTTTTCGGTGCTATATTTGAGTTTATTACAAAATTTAACGCGTGCCTTTAAATAGAGATCGGTGGAATGACAAAACAGTTCTTTTTTTAAATAAAATATTTTTTAAACAAAACGCAGTCTTCTCGATTTGGGTTTTTATCTTTACAACATGGCAAATATATTAATTACTGGCGGTACGGGTTTAGTGGGAACGAGACTCACTCGACTCTTACTAGAACGAAAGCATAAAGTAAGAGTTTTAAGTAGGAGTCCTGCGTTAGAAAATGAGTTCAAGTGGGACGTTTCAAAGGGCTTTATCGCTGAAGAAGCATTAGAAAATGTGGATTATATTATTCATTTAGCAGGTGCTGGAATCGCAGATAAGCGTTGGACAAAAGATAGAAAAAAAATACTTATTGACAGTAGGGTGAAGACTGCAAATTTATTATTTCAAAAAATTAAAGAAAGAAACATTGTTTTGAAAGGATTTATTTCTTCTTCTGGAAGTAATTATTATGGCGCGACTACTACGGACAGGATTCACCAAGAAGCATCGCCTGTGGGAACCGATTTTCTAGGTGTTGTTTGTCAGCAATGGGAAGCAGCAGCAAATCAATTTCTAAAATTAGACATTCCGGTAACAATCTTAAGAACGGGGGTTGTGCTCTCTAAGAAAGGTGGCGCTTTAGAGAAAATGAAGACGCCTGTAATTTCTCCATTAGGTTCTGGAAAGCAGTTTATGCCATGGATTCATATAGACGACTTGTGTGCCCTTTATATTAAGACTGTAGAAGAAAATATTGTAGGTATTTACAATGCGGTAGCTCCGGAGCATGCGAATAGTACAGCATTTTCAAAAACATTGGCAAATGTTTTGAAAAGGGTATATGTACCGATAGCAGTGCCTGGATTTTTATTAAAATTAGTCTTTGGAGAGTTGGCGATTATCCTATTGGAGGGAAGTAGGTTGTCCTCTGAAAAAATTGGGAAGAAAGGGTTTGTTTTTAAATACGGTACTTTGAAGTTGGCTTTAAAAAGTCTTTTGTAATTTTCTTTATGATGCACCATTTTACTCTTCGTTTTAAAAAGTAAACAGCCTTTGAATGATAGCTATTTTTATCTGGAGGTTAGAATTCTGAAAAGAGGAGTTCGATTAGGTGCTGAATGGCTTTGATATCAATAAGGTTGTGATTTGTAATTGTCTTTATTTAATTTTTGCTTTTAAAACAATCATTGCCAATTTTATATATTCTTTTTTAGCCTGCTTCGCAGACATGTTTTTCAACTGCATCCAAGCATTAATTTTGAAGGCATTTCGAACATCTAACTTTACGTCAAATGGAAAGGTGCTGCCAAAGGTAGCTTGTTTGTAGTATGCATAAAACTTAAGCATAATATCTGGGGCTACGGCCTCATTTAATTCTGAAATTGAACTAAAAGCCTCTTTAAACGCAAGGTCTAAATCAGAAGTCATATCTATTTTTTTGCAATCACTTGAGTTCCTCCTTTAACAGTGTCTCCTAATTTTACAGTTAATTCAGTACCAATAGGAAGATATAAATCTACTCGCGATCCGAACTTAATAAAACCGGCATCAGCGCCTTGAATTACAAGATCTCCTTCTTTTGCATAGTTCACGATTCTTTTTGCCAGTGCACCTGCAATTTGACGGTATAATACTTCTCCAAAACTTGTATTGTCTATAACTACTGAGGTTCTTTCGTTTTCTGTAGATGCTTTCGGATGCCAAGCAACTAAGTATTTTCCTGGATGGTATTTGCTATATTTTATGGCGCCGCTCATTGCAGACCTTGTAACATGTACATTGATTGGTGACATAAAAATGGAAACTTGCAGCCTTTTGTCTTTGAAGTATTCTGGTTCTTCTACTTCTTCAATAACCACTACTTTTCCGTCCACTGGTGCGATGATTACATTGTCGTCTAAAATAGTTACCCTTTTTGGATCTCTAAAAAACTGCAATACAGTAAATAATAAGCCTAAGACTACAATTTGAATTGATTTTACCAGCCAGGTAGTTTCAATAAGTTTTTCTGCCAGTAAAATAGCGGCAATAGATAAAACAAATGCAATGACAATAATCTTGTACCCTTCTTTATGAAAACGAATCATTTTTAAATAATAAAATTAATATACAAATATACGAATGGAGCGGCAAATAACAAGCTATCTAAGCGATCTAAAATTCCGCCATGTCCTGGCATAATAGTGCCACTATCTTTTATTTTAGCTTGTCTTTTTAATTTAGACTCTATTAAATCACCAATGGTTCCTATGACAGAGATGATGGAGGCAACAGCGAACCAATGCAGCACAGAAAAATCTGAGCTGAAGAGACTAATACTAATAAGATAAGCTGCAATAAGTGTGAAAAAAAATCCCCCAATAAATCCTTCGACGGTTTTTTTAGGAGATACAGAAACAAATAATTTTGTTTTTCCAAAGTTTTTTCCCACCAAAAAAGCAAAGCTATCATTTACCCATATAAGAATCAAAACAGAGATCATTAGGAAAGGAGTATAGTTTTGATTGTAAAATGGTAATAATGTAAGAAAGCAAAAGGAGAAAATTAAATAACGAATGGAGAGTCCTAATTTTTCTCTCTCGGTTGAAAAAGTGATTTCTTTTTTTGCGAATAACTGGTATATCAAATAGACAGAGGATGCGATGTTGATTGCTAATATCATTTTTATAGCATAACTTTCTGGTCGTTTATGCATTAAGAAGAGAGTCAGCCCAAATAATAAATAAGCAATTACACTTTTAAATTTTGTTATTTTAGAGAGTTCATAAATGGCAATAATAGCAAAAAAGGCAACTAATAAGATATAAGATTCTTTAGAAAAAAGAATAGCTGACACAAAAATTGATACATAAATGATCCCGGAAAGACTCCTTCTTAAAAGGTTGCGCATATTATAAATCTTCTAAAAGGAGCAAATATAAGTTTTTTGAGTTACTGATACCGTGGTTTAGAAGATTTTCCTCAGTTTTATTAAGCGTGTAATTTTTAACAGCTGAAATATTTGTGGGTATTGCATGCTTAGCGTTTGTTTTGATGCCTGTTAGTCCTTGTCCCGTGTTTTTTACCAGTTGACTTGTGGTAGCAAAAACAATAAAGTTTTCGGAGAATTCAGACAGCTTTTTGCTTCGCAATTGATTGGAAGAAAAGAGAACATCGCCTTTGTCAGCAATTAAATGCTCACAGGTGGTAAAAAAAGGAGTGGACTTTTTAAAATCAAAGTCTACAGCAATTTCTTTTTGGTCTAAAAAAGAGAGTAAATCTGGGTTGGTTACCAGTATGTTTTTCCAATTATTTTCAGATAAAATACTCTTCAGGTGCAAGATACTTTCTTCTTTTTCTAAGCAATATAAAAATTTCCCTCCCTTTTTAATAAAATTATGAACAAATAGATCGTCTAGAGATAAATTAACTTCTTGTGCTTTTATCTCTAGATTCTCTTTGAATGTTTTGTTAAATACTTTCTTAAAAAAATTCATAAATGTAACTGTAGAATTTTAAATTACTCCTCTGTAGTTGTATCTACAGGAGAAATCTTTTCTTTTTCTTCAATCTTTTCTTCAATTACATCTTCAACTTTTTCTTCTAATTCGTCAAAAGGTCTTTTTCCAAATATCTTTTGCAAGTCATTTTTGAAAATAACCTCTTTTTCTAATAAGAGTTGTGCGAGCACTGTAAGCTTTTCTTTATTGTTACTCAAAAGATCTATAGCGCGTTGATATTGCGCCTCAATCATCTTAGAAATTTCTTTATCAATAGTTCTTGCAGTGTCTTCACTATAAGGTTTTACAAAAGAATCGTTTCCTGAAGAATCGTAGTAAGTAATATTACCAACTTCTTCATTCAATCCGTAAACAGTTACCATTGCTCTCGCTTGTTTGGTCACCTTCTCTAAGTCGCTTAATGCACCTGTGGAGATTTTGTTGAAAATTATTTTTTCGGCTGCTCTACCTCCTAATGTAGCACACATTTCATCCAGCATTTGCTCGGTCTGTACAATCAATCGTTCAGCGGGTAAGTACCACGCTGCTCCTAGTGACTGTCCTCTCGGTACAATGGTTACTTTTACTAAAGGTGCAGCATGTTCTAGCATCCAACTTACAGTAGCGTGTCCTGCTTCGTGAAAAGCGATCACTTCTTTTTCTTTTGGAGTAATTACTTTGTTTTTTTTCTCTAAACCTCCTACTATTCGATCCACGGCATCTAAAAAATCCTGATGTTCAATAGCTTTTTTACCATGTCTTGCTGCAATTAAAGCGGACTCATTACACATGTTGGCAATGTCTGCTCCAGAAAATCCTGGAGTTTGCTGTGCTAAAAAGTCAATTTTTACATCGTTGCCCAGTTTTAAAGGTTTGATGTGTACTTCAAAAATTTCTTTTCGTTCGTTAATGTTTGGGAGGTCTACGTAAATTTGTCGATCAAAACGTCCTGCACGCAATAGTGCGCTATCTAAGACATCTGCTCTGTTGGTGGCAGCAATTACAATCACGTTCGTATCTGTTCCAAAACCATCCATTTCTGTTAACAGCTGGTTTAGGGTGTTTTCACGTTCGTCATTTCCACCAGTCATACTATTTTTTCCACGTGCTCTTCCCACCGCATCAATCTCATCGATAAAAATAATTGAAGGTGATTTTTGTGCAGCTTGTTTAAATAAATCTCGCACTCTTGACGCGCCAACACCTACAAACATTTCCACAAAATCAGAACCAGAAAGTGAGAAAAAAGGAACCTCTGCTTCTCCTGCTACTGCTTTCGCTAATAATGTTTTTCCAGTTCCAGGAGGCCCTACTAAAAGCGCTCCTTTTGGTATTTTCCCTCCTAAAGAGGTATATTTCTCCGGGTTTTTTAAAAAGTCTACAATTTCCTGAACTTCTTCTTTCGCTCCTTCCAAACCTGCTACATTGGCAAATGTTGTTTTTACTTTCGTATCTTTATCAAACAACTTCGCTTTGGATTTTCCGATGCTAAAAATTTGTCCTCCACCGCCAGAACCTGCTCCGCCACCAGACATTCTTTTCATGAAAAATAACCAAACACCAATTAATATAATGAAAGGTAAAAAGCCAAGAAAAGTATCTACCATACTTGTTCTTCCTTCGTTTTTTAAGTCAAAAGTTAATTGACTTTCAGTACGCGCTTCTTCTAAATCATTTTCAAAATTTTGCAAGTCTCCAAAGTTATACTCGTATAAGGACTCTCCTTTTCTATAAAAAGCGGAATTGGTAAGCTTTTGATACTTGCTTTTGCTAAGTGCTTCTTCTTTAATAAATATTTGTGCAACATTGTTATTTACAACAATGATTTTAGAAATATCATCTTGCTTTAAAACTTCATTAAATTCATTTTTTGATATACTTTGTGTCGCTAGGTCGCCTCCACTAAAAATTTGAAAGCTAATTAGCAGCAAGATTACTGCACCATAAATCCAATATGTATTGAATTTAAACTTGGGTGTATTTTTATTATTTTCTTTTTTGTTATCGTCCATTTTTGTAGTGTCTAAAAATTTAAGCTGGTTTTATTTCTGTGATTTTTGCATCTCCCCATAGACTTTCTAAATCATAAAAGTCTCTTATCTGTTTTTGAAAAACATGCACAACAACGTGCACGTAGTCCATTAAAACCCATTCGGCATTATTTTCACCTTCAATATGCCAAGGCTTGTCTTTAATCTGTTTACTTACTGTTTTTTGAATAGAACCCGAAATCGCTTTTACCTGTGTATTTGAATTACCAGAACAGATTATAAAATAATCACAAACGGTATTTTCGATATCTCGTAAGTCTAGTAACTGAATATTTTCTCCTTTAACCTCTTCAATTCCTTGAAATATAACAGCGATTAAATCGTCTGCACTTACTTGCTTTTTAGTCATTAATTCTTTTCTAATTTAATTGCAAAGTTATTCTATTTTTGCGAGTATTTTGTGTATTATTGAACTACTTTACAGTTTATTTAACACTTGAAAATAATCAAACTTAGTGCCATTGATTCCACCAATTCTTTTTTAAAAGATTTGGCGCTAACTTCCACCCTTGAAAATTTCACAACTGTTGCCACAGATTGTCAGTTGAATGGCAGAGGACAACAGGGCAGTAGTTGGGAGTCTGAGCCCAATAAGAACTTAATGTTTAGTGTGTTTTTGAGATTTCAGTCATTTGAGATCGCTGAAAAAAGCTATTTAAATTTTGCTGTTTCTTTGGCGGTTTATGAAACTTTATTAGCAGAGAAAATACCGAACATTGCGATCAAATGGCCAAACGACATTTTGTCAGGAAATAAAAAAATATGTGGTATTTTAATTGAAAACAATTTAAAAGGAACTGAAATTACTTCCGCTGTAATTGGAATTGGTTTGAACGTAAATCAAATAGATTTCCCCGCGACAATATCGAAAGTAAGTTCTTTACAGTTATTGTGTGGTAAAAACTTTGATCGCGATATTTTGCTAGAAAAGATAGTGTTCAATTTAAAACGAAATATCGCACTTTTAAAAGCAAAGGAATTTTACAATTTAGAGGCTGCTTATCTAGATGTGTTATATAAGAAGAACATTCCTACAATGTTTAAAGATCATAAGAATACATTGTTTATGGGTATGGTTGTTGGCATCTCCAAAGAAGGCAAACTGCAAGTAGCGCTCGAAGATGAGCGTGTGCTGGAGTTTGGGATTAAAGAAATTTCTTTTCTTTAGAGTTTTGCAATATTTTCAGACAAGGTGGTTACAAACTTCGTTAATGGTTTCGAAATCATCATTGCCATCATAGGATTAAAGTCTCCCTCAAAGTTCAGGGATACTTCACTTTCGTCAGCTGTTTTCTTTACAATATTAGCGCTCAAAGTAAAAGGAAATTTGCTACTCGCAGCACCAAGCGTAACATTTGAAAAGGGTGTTTTCTCTTTTAAAACCAATCTTATTTCTGGCATTCCGGGCAAACCGAACAAAAAAGAATCTCCGTCAACTTCAAACTTATTTATGTTGTCGGGCATAATTTTCTCAAAGTTTTGGATGTCACTAAAAAAGTTAAACAGTGCTTCTTGAGACTTTTCTAAGTGGATTTTATTTCCTTCAATATTCATTTTTGTTCCTGTTTTATTGTTTCCAAGTACTCGGATCGCGTCTCCATTCGTGCAAGGTAATGAGTTCTTTTTCTGTAATATAATTGCTTTCTAAAGCTTGCTCAATTAAATTCTCATAATTGCTAAGCGTAATTAAATTAATATTTTTGTCTTTAAAATTCTGGGTAGCAACATTAAATCCATAAGAAAAGATAGCCACCATACCTTTGACTACTGCGCCTGCTTCTTTAAGGGCATGGACAGCATTCAGACTGCTACTGCCTGTGCTAATTAAATCTTCTATAACCACTACATTTTGACCGCTTTCTAAATAGCCTTCAATTTGGTTTTTTCTACCGTGTTGTTTTGGTTCAGGTCTCACATATACAAAAGGGACACCCAATTCTTGTGCTACTAAAATACCAATTGCAATTGCACCGGTTGCAACTCCTGCAATTACATCGGGTTTGCCATATTCTCTTTCTACAATTTTTGCAATTTCTTCTTTTAAGTAAAGACGAACTGGTGGGTATGAAAGTGTTACTCTATTATCACAATAAATCGGAGATTTCCAACCGGAAGCCCATTGAAAGGGAGCGCTTGGATTTAACTTTATTGCCTTTACCTTTAGTAAAAGTTCAGCTGTTTTTTTTGCTGTATCTTTGTTTAAAATCATAATGCAAATGTATGTAGTTTTTGTAAATGATAAACCAATTATTGTGACATCTTCACAAAAAAAAGAGAATAACTTTCCTGTTTATATTCTTGCGAATTGTGTTGTAGAAGAAATTATTCATAAACTGAAGAATAAAAATATTAGAGGCGTAAACCTATACACACCTGATATAGAGAGCGGTTGGAATAATTTTATAAAGTCTTTTAATACTGTTTCTGCTGCAGGAGGTTTGGTGCTAAATGCAAAAAAAGAGGTATTATTCATTTACAGATCTGAAAAATGGGATTTGCCAAAAGGTAGGATTGAAATTGGAGAATCCGTAGAAGAAACTGCCATTAGAGAAGTAGAAGAAGAATGTGGTATTTCTAATTTAAAATTGGTAAAGCCGCTGATTACTACCTACCATACCTACTACCAAGATGGGTTAAAATTAAAGGAAACGTTTTGGTTTTTAATGACTTCAGAATACCAAGGCGAATTAACGCCACAGTTGGAAGAAGGCATAACGCTAGCCATTTTTAAAAATCCAAAAGCGATCACAGAAGCCCTTCAAAACTCATACAAAAATATTGAGTGGGTGTATGATACTTACCTGAAAATGTGATATTCTCGAAAAACCTGCTATCTTTGCCAGCTTCTAAAAAGATGCAAATAACATGACTGAATTTATAAAAAAAATAACTCCAAACGCAAAAGATGATGTTTTGGCAGGAATTACGGTTTCATTGGCAATGATTCCAGAAGTTGTGGCATTTGCTTTTGTGGCACAAATAGATCCTTTAGTAGCACTTTCTGGAGCTTTTATTATTGGTTTGATTACAGCTATTTTTGGAGGGAGACCAGGGCTGATTTCTGGTGCTGCGGGTGCCGTAGCAGTTATTTTTGTTTCGATGATTTCAGAAGGACATACGAAAGGAATGTTATTTGACACTCCAATAGACAATATGGGGTACTTTTATCTACTAGCTTGTGTAATTTTGATGGGCACAATTCAGGTATTTGCAGGTGTTTTGAAAATAGGAAAGTTTGTACGTTTAATTCCGCACTCGGTAATGATGGGGTTTGTAAATGGATTGGCAATTGTTATTTTTTGGGCACAGGTAAAAATGTTTACACACAAGTCTCCAGAAGTTTCTGTAGCTGGCGTAAAGTCCTATGCAAGCACGTATATGCAAGGAACAGAGTTGTATATAATGTTAGGTTTGGTAGCTTTAACCATGGCAATTATATGGTTGTTGCCTAAAGTCACAAAAAAAATACCAGCAGCTTTGACAGCCATCTTAATAACCACTTTTATTGTTATTTTTTCGGGATTGGATGTTTCTACTGTTGGCTCGTATATTATAGAGGGCGGTGGAACTGGGTTAAAAGGAGAATTTCCAACACCCAACGCAGCCCTTTGGCAAAACCTGCCTTTCAATTTAGACACGTTGTTATTTATCTTACCATTTGCGTTTTTAGCGGCCTCTGTTGGGTTGATCGAATCTTTAATGACGATGAATTTGGTAGACGAACTCACAGAAACCAGAGGAAATGGAAATCGGGAATGCGTAGCACAGGGCGCAGGAAATATTTTAAGTGGGCTTTTTGGAGGAACCGGTGGTTGTGGAATGATTGGTCAAACAGTTATCAATATCAATGCAGGAGGACGTGGACGGTTATCAGGGATCATGATGGCTTTGACGCTATTGACCTTTATCTTGTTTACAGACAAACTGATTGAGCAAGTGCCTATTGCCGCTTTAATAGGGGTAATGTTTATGATGGTTATCGAAACCTTTGCTTGGTCTAGCTTTAGAATATTAAAGAAAATACCTAAATCAGATGCTTTTGTGCTTATTGTTGTTTCTGCAGTAACTGTAATTTTTGACCTGGCAATTGCGGTTTTTGTAGGGGTTATCATTTCTGCATTATCTTTTGCTTGGGAGAATGCAAAGAAAATTAGAGCGAGAAAACGTTTTAGAGAAGATGGTACTAAAATTTATGAAATTTGGGGCCCCTTATTTTTTGGAAGTATTTCTGCATTTAACGAAAAGTTTGATGTAAAAACAGATCCTGAAAATGTTGAAATTGATTTTGTAGAAGCACGGATATCAGATCATTCGGCGATAGAAGCAATTTCGCTACTAGTAGAGAAGTACCAAGCAGTTGGTAAAAAGGTGAAATTAAAACACTTAAGTGAAGATTGTAAAGTCTTACTATATAAAGCGTCTCCTATTTTTAAAGGCGTTATTGAAGAGGGTATTGATGATCCGAGATATCATTTGGCCGCGAACCCAGAGAAATTTCCAAAACCTTTAGGAGAGTATAAGTTTTAGAGAAGATAAAAAGGAACGAAACGGTAAAGCACAATTAGTACTAATTGTGTTTTTTCGTTTCGTTCATAGGTCATTTAATTAGAGCAAACAACATCTTTAAGTACACCTGTATTTTTTGATTTTAGACCATGCCCAAATCACTTAGCGGCAGACTGCGAACACGTTCTCCGGTGGCATTGAAAATAGCATTGCAAATGGCAGGGGCAATTACGGGAACTCCAGGCTCGCCAACACCTGTTGGGGGTTCATTCATGGCATCGACGATATTTATGTGAATGTTTGGTGCATCTTTCATTCGGGTCATTTGGTAGTCATAAAAGTTGTTTTGAGCTACAGCGCCCTCTTCAATAGAAATCTTACCGTATAAAGCAATAGACATTCCGAAAATGGCAGCACCCTCTAACTGATTTTTAACATTGTCTTTATTCAACGCCAATCCACAATCAATGCTAGTCCAAATATTTTCTACTTTCACTTTTTTGTCAATTACAGAAACTTCTACGATGGTGGCAACATAACTGTAAAAGCTGTAATGAATGGCCACTCCCAAACCGTGGTTTTTTGGTAATTTTTTTCCCCAATTTGCCATGGAAGCTGTTTTGTTGAGCACATTTTTGAAACGTTTAGAGTGAAAAGGAAAACCAGCGCTCCCTGCAATAGTTCGATCTGGTCCAAGCAGGTTTAAATGAAACTGTATCGGATCTTTTTTTGCAGCAAAGGCCAATTCGTCTATAAAAGAATTGATGCCAAAACCGCTGTGAATATGCACCACTGAACGCATCCAGCCAATTCTTATATTGGCTTCTGCTTGCACATTCTCGAGTCTAAAATTTTTTAAAATATAAGGGTTGTTGGTAAACCCTTGGTTTAGTTCAAATCCAGAGGCATATTCAGAAAAAGGTGTAAAAGAAGACACAATAGAGGGGAAGCCTACGCGCTGTAACCAACCGGAAACATTTCCGTTTCTATCCAGAGAACCTTTTAGGTATTGTGCACTGGTAGCGTGGTAAAAATCGTGTTGTACATCATCTTCGCGGGTCCATACAACTTGTACAGGCGCATTTATTTGTTTAGAAATAGCAACTGCCTCTACCACAAAGTCTGATTTTGATTTGCGGCCAAATCCACCTCCTAAAAAGGTAACGTTCACGGTAATGTTTTCTTCGGGAATCTCAAAGAAATGTGACAGTTCGCTGCGGGCAGTTTGTGGGTCTTGAACTGGTGCCCAAACTTCTATGTTATTTCCCTGAAACCATGCAGTGGCATTGGGGACCTCCATCGGAGTGTGCGCTAAAAAGGGAACGTGATATGTCGCTTCAACTATTTTTACTGCTGCTTTAAAAGCAGACCTTACGTTGCCTTTTCCTCCAGGAACCAACTTTCCTGTTTTGTGCACTCTTGAAGTAAGTGTTTTTTTAAAGGTTTCGGAATCAAAGGATGCGTTTGCTCCGCCATCCCATTCAATCTTTAAATTCGCTTTTCCTTGAAAAGCAGCCCACGTATTATTTGCAATTACGGTCATTCCTCCGAACATTCCAAAGAATTTACCTGTTGGTGGAATCAATCTTGGGAGTTCAAAAACGCTTTCTACACCCTGCACTTCTTCGGCATATTTCTTATTAAACTTTTTTACAGTACCAAACGCAACAGGGCATCGCGCAATGGCTGCAAACTTCATATTTGGAAGGCGAATGTCCATTCCATAAGCTGCGGTTCCGTGTGTAAAATCTTTTAAATCGACACTTTTTAAGGTTTTTCCAATAAACTTAAAATCTTCAACTTTTTTTAGTTGAATGCTGTCTTCTTCGGGAAGAGATATCAGGGAAGCTTCGGCGACCAAATCACCAAAGAACAGGGTTTCTTTGGTGATTTTATTAATCACAAAATGATTTTTAGCGCTGCAATCTTTTGGTGCAATATTCCATTTTTTTGCAGCTGCAGCAAGCAACATCATTTTTGCACTAGCGCCCATTTTACGCATCGGTGTTAGTTGTGTTCTTACACTTCTAGAGCCGTCTGTATTTTGGTTGCCATATTTTTCATGTCCTATTGCTTGTTCGACAGTGATGTATTTCCAGTCTGCTTCTAATTCATCAGCAATGGCAGAAGCTAGTGAGGTTCTAATTCCCTGTCCCATTTCGGAACGGGAAGCGATGATTGTAATATTTCCGTTTTTTTCTAAGTGTATAAATAAGTTCGGATGAAACCCCTCTGCATCTATTGTGGGAATAAAGTCTTTTTTGTCACTGCCAATGGAACATCCCAGAACAATACCGCCAGTAGCCAAACCCAAGAGTTTCACAAAATCTCTTCTGTCTATTCTATGAATTTTACTCATATCACTTCGTTTTTAAGAGTAACGGCTTTGTGAATTGCTTTTTTAATGCGAGTGTAGGTGCCACATCTACAGATATTCGCACTCATAACGGCATCAATTTCATTATCTGTAGGATTTTCTGTTGTATCTAGCAAGGAGGTGGCTGCAATTAATTGTCCAGATTGACAATATCCACATTGAGGTACATTACCATCAGACCAGGCCTGTCTTAAAAACTCTAAATTTTCTGAACTACCTTCAATGGTTAAAATTTCTTTTCCATCGGCGCCTGAAACTGGAAGGCTACAGGACTTTATAAGTTGTCCGTCTAAAAGGACAGAGCAGGCGCCGCATTGACTAACACCGCAACCAAATTTTGTACCTGTGAGTCCTATGATATCTCTAATTGCCCAGAGTAAAGGCATTTCTTCTGGTGCTTCAATTGCATGCAATTTCCCGTTAATTAATAAGTTTATAATCACTTGTACTTCTTTTAGTTTGATAAGTTACGAATAAATAGAAAGCCAAATTAAAAGTTTCTGCTACAATTTTAACTTCGGTGCTTCCCAGGTAACTGAATCTCCTAGGATTTTGTACTTCTCACTTATAATGACTGCTTTATAGGGCACAAACTTGATCAGTATGTAGTCGGTAGTTTTGTTTTTATAGAAGCCTTTCCACTCTTTTTTCCAATAGCGCTCTTTTTTATCTTTAGCATTTATAATACTGGCAACACCTTGCAATGTAACATAGCTTGCACTCTCTTTATTAAAATAGTAGAGTGATACAGCGCTGTTCTTTTGTATTTGGGAAACTTTCAAGCTTTTTGGATTGGTGCCCATCCAAACAGTAAGGTCTACCTCTGGTGCAAAAGGATCCATTGCGCGTACATGTGCAATTCCTGCACTGTCTACCGTAATTAATGCTGCGTTTTCGGCCTGTGTCATGACCTCTTTTGCAATTTCTTTCAATCCTTTTTTGGGAATGTCTGGTGTATTCATACAACTCATAAAATTAAAGAATAAACATGAAAAAAGAACCCATTTCATGTATTGGTCAGTCTTAAAAAACTTTAAAAATAGGCAATCGTAAATGTGCTTTTTCATAATGAGGTGAGTTATTATAGATAAAATCTAATTGCGCCTTCGAGTTTTCAGCAAAAGAAGCGTCCTTTTTCATTTTTGTATCAAACAGTTGTTTAAAATCTAGATTTTGTAGTAAAAAGTCTTCCGCAAGATCTTCGAATACGTACGAAGAATATCCTTCTTTCTGCTGCAAGATCGTATCAAAAAAATTCCAGTTAAAAAAAGAGTCTGTAGCTGCTGCTTCTAAAGTTTCTAACACATAACGAACACCATTTTGTTGGGTAGGAATATAAAGATCTCCTGCTCTAAATGCTATTTTTTGTGGGGTTGAAGATACGGTGGTGTTGGAGTGCAAATAATGCCCTTCATAGGCAGTTGCACTTGTGTCGTAATTGACAATCTGCTGTACATCGACTTTTAAGATGGTGTCCTTTTGAAAGCGTGTAAATGCAATATTATTCAAGGTGAGTCTGTCCACAATTTTATGCCATCCTTGTTTTAAAATATATGCTTTTGGTATGTGCACTTCTCTTGAAGGTAGAAAAGTGTTATAGTAGTCTACTTCCCTCGTAAAAGGCATGCTACTGTCATAAAATAAGCGTTCTCCATTGGTTACCTTGCTAGCGATTGTTTTAGCTTCGTATCCTTTGAAGTTTAAATGTGTTGGACTTTCTTTGTCAACAGTGTAGGCAATAGTATATGTTTTATTTTTTAAAATAGCTGCTGCGGCATTTGCGCGTAAAAATTTTATTTTTTCTGAATTTTTTTCAGTAAAATCAAGTGCAGAAAGTAGTAATTCATAGGTTTGTGTCACTCTTGTTTTGTAGGGTTTTAACATGTGTGTTTCTACCATTAATCCCAACGTATGAAATAAAGAGGTATATCCTGTAGAATATCTTGGCGAATCAAAAAACTGAGAGAAGCCAGCTTCTGGAGTTGTGCCCCAAACATTGACGTAAGGTGTAATTATGATTTCTTTTGCTTTCAAGGATGCCTCAATTTGAGGCCGCATTTCAGTTTCTAAAAAAGTCCCTAAAGCACCTCCTAATTTATTGTGTTGTGTAAATAAATGTGTCAATGCGTATTGGTAATTGGCTCCGTTACTCACATGATTGTCAATAAACACTGCGGGATTAACAGTGTGGAAAATTTCAGAAAATGCTGCTGTATTCTTCGTGTCTTGTTTGATGAAATCTCTGTTTAAATCAAAATTCCGCGCATTTCCTCTAAATCCATAGGATACAGGTCCATTTTGATTTGTTCTGGAATGCGAATTTCTATCTAAAGCACCTCCCACATTATAGACAGGAATAACGGCAATTATAGAATTTTTGTATCGCTGCTGAAGACGATCACTTTGAACAATGTCTCTTAGTAAAAGCATCGCAGCATCAATTCCGTCAGATTCTCCTGGATGGATTCCATTGTTGATTAAAATTTTGTTTTTCTTAGAGCTGGTAATTTCTTCTACATTCGTAATTCCTTCAGCGGCATAAACTACAAGGTGTAGCGGTGCTCCTGAATCTGTTTGACCGAATGAAAATAAAGATATTTGGGTGTAAGCTTCCGCGAGTTGCTCGTAGTAGGCAATAATTTCGGGATATGTGGGTGTTTCTGTTCCGGCTGATTTTTCAAATTGCGTTGTAAAATCAGCGCTATTATTGGAGGGATTGCCACAAGAAAAAGCAAAAAAAAGAAGGCCAAGTAGTATGCAGTTTTTCATAGTATTTATGCTTTAATACGCACAGATTTTGGAACTAGTTTCGTGTAATCGCCGTGATTTCGAATTACATCTCTTACAATAGAGGAAGAAATATAAGAGGTGCTTGCTGCTGTTAATAAAAACACGGTCTCTATTTTTGATAAATCTCTATTGGTATGTGCAATGGCTTTTTCAAATTCAAAATCTGCAGGATTTCGAAGTCCCCGTAGAATAAAATCGACTTTATTTTCTTCACAGAAATGAACGGTTAATCCTTCATAGGCGACTACTTTTATTTTGGGATGATTGCCAAAGCATCCTTCGATAAACTTTTTGCGCTCTTCTAAAGAAAACATGTTTTTTTTATCGGCATTGATACCAATCGCAATAATCAGTTCGTCGAAAAGGGTTACTCCTCTTTCAATGATGTCATAATGACCAAGAGTGATGGGATCAAAAGATCCTGGGAAAATTGCTTTTTTCATTGTTATATATTAAGATCTATATTGTATTTAAATATACTGTTGATAGCGGCATTTCTAAAGTTTTTATTGCAAAGCAGAGACAATCGCATTGTCAAACAAATCTGCTAAAGAGATGCCTGCTGCCAGTGCTTGTTGTGGTAAAATACTTTGAGTTGTCAATCCAGGGACCATGTTTATTTCTAAGAAATACGGTTCTTCGTTGACAAAAATAAATTCTGATCTTGAAAAGCCAGTTAAATTTAAAATTTCATATACATTTTTAGCGGCCTCTTCTACTTTCTTTCGCTGTTCTTTTGTGATTCTTGCAGGCGTAATTTCCTTTGATTTTCCGTTGTATTTGGCGTCATAGTCAAAGAAATCATTTTCGGAAACAATTTCCGTAATGGGCAATACTGTTGTAACTCCTTGATAAGAAATAACACCCACAGATACTTCAATACCCTTTAAAAAAGATTCAATTAAAATTTCAGAATCTTCTTTATATGCAAGTGCAATGGCGGGTAAAATGGCTTCTCTGCTATATACTTTTGAAATTCCGAAACTGGATCCAGCTTTGTTTGGCTTTATAAAACACGGCAGTCCAACTTTCGCAATAATAGTATCAAGATCAATTGCAGCACCTTTATTTAGGTATACTGCTGTTGCTGTTTGAATGCCATAGGCTTTTACAACGCACAGTGTATCTCTTTTATTATAAGTCAATGCCATTTGATAAAAGGAAGCGGAGGTGTGTTTTAAGTTGATAAGATTAAAATAAGCCAGCAGTTCTCCGTTTTCTCCAGGAGCACCGTGAATTGCGTTAAAAACGCAGTCAAAGAGAATAGAAGCATCCTGCAACAAAAATGAAAAGTTGTTTTTATCAATGGGATATGCAGTGCCATCGGCATCTAGGGCGACCCATTTTTCTGTTGAAATTAGTACCCGATAAGCAGTGTATTTTTCTTTGTCTAAGTTGTCATAGACTACATTTCCGCTCTTTATAGAAATGTCTGCTTCAGAGGAGTAACCCCCCATTATAATGGCAATATTCTTCTTCATTATATGAAATATAGTAACACAAATTTATCAAAATATAAATAGAATCAGCAACGTTTAGTTTTTATATATTTGTGGGACTAAAAAAAAGGGTATGTCTGTATTTCATTTTTTAAAAAGTAAAACTTTTTTTGTTCAAATAGCAATTGCTATTGCGGCTTTATTGTTATTTGTTTTTGGTTTAAAATCGTGGCTCGAAGTCACTACAAATCACCATCAAAAGATAGAAGTGCCAGACTTACAGAAACTGTCTTTAGTGGAGGTTTCTATGAAATTAGACGCATTAGATTTGGCAGCTGTAATTATAGATAGTGCCAGCTTTAATCCTGCCTATCCCGCGAAATCTGTCATTGAACAAACACCAGAGGTAGGAGATTTTGTAAAGGAAAAACGTAAAATATATTTGACTTTAAATCCCTCAAAATACAGAGATGTAACCGTTCCAAATTTAGACGGTCGTACAAAAAGACAGGCCTCTTCGCAATTGCGTGCAATGGGTTTGCGTGTTGGGACCAAATTTACTTTTGTAAATGATATCGGAAAGGATGTTGTAAGAGGAATCCGTTTTAAAGGAAAAGGTATTAATAAAGGAGATAAAGTACCGCTAAATTCTATTTTGAATTTAGTTTTAGGGGATGGTGAAGGAAACTAGCTTCGTTTTGAATACCCTAGTTTTGGTAGGCGTTTTTAAATTAAATTATAAAAAATAAAAGAATCATTTTGCAGGAAAATCAGAGTCAAGATCTAGAAAACGAAGAATTATACGAGCATTATAAGTTTGTAGCAAGTGCTGGGCAAGAGCCCTTAAGAGTAGATAAGTTTTTAATGAACTTTATTGAGAATGCCACCAGAAGTAAGTTGCAGCAAGCGGCAAAAGCAGGCAACGTATTGGTGAATGAAATATCAGTGAAATCGAATCATAAAGTAAAGCCAAATGATGTTGTGCGGATTGTTTTAGCATATCCACCAGCAGAAAGTTTATTGGTTGCAGAGGACATTCCTTTGGACATTATTTATGAGGATGATACTGTAATTGTGGTGAATAAGCCCGCAGGAATGGTGGTGCATCCAGGACACGGAAATTACTCGGGGACTTTGGTCAATGGATTAATTCATCACATAGAGAACTTGCCTACAAATTCAAATGAAAGACCTGGTTTGGTGCATCGAATTGATAAAGATACCAGCGGTTTGTTAGTGGTGGCAAAGACTGAATTTGCAATGGCAAATTTATCACGCCAGTTTTTTGAAAGAACAACTGAGCGTCTGTATTATGCCTTGGTTTGGGGAAATGTTGCTGAGGATGAAGGTCGTATTGAAGGAAATATCGGTAGGAGTTTGAAGAACCGTCTTCAAATGGCTGTTTTTCCAGATGGTGATTTTGGAAAGCATGCGGTTAGCCATTATAAAGTGTTAGAAAGATTGACCTATGTTACTTTAGTAGAGTGCAAGTTGGAGACGGGAAGAACGCATCAAATTAGAGCGCACTTTAAGCACATTGGACACACTCTTTTTAATGACGAGCGTTATGGTGGAGATGGGGTTTTAAAAGGAACTACGTTTACCAAATACAAGCAATTTGTACACAATTGCTTTAAAGTATTGCCAAGGCAGGCTTTGCATGCAAAAACACTAGGGTTCACGCATCCAAAAACGGGTGTTTTTATGCAGTTTAATTCTGAGATTCCCCAGGATATTACAAATTGTTTAGAGAAGTGGAGAACGTATTCAGAAAACTCTAAGGACATTGATTTGGAATAAAATAGGCGTTAATTTAAAGCGAATTTTACACGTTCTGAGCCTACCCTTTATAGTTCGCACGGTCTATTAAAAAACACCTTTTTTTAACAGCAGCCAGAATTTGGATCACAAGCATTCGAAGCACCTGCGTCAGAAATTTTAATTCTTGGTTTTTCTGTTGTTATGCCACACGCGTCTTCTGCCAAACAGGCCGTTAATTTTGATTGTAATAGGAAGTTGGTGCCATCAAAGTCTAAGTGATAGGTGCCAATTGTTTCTTTTCCTTGGTATTCTACTTCAATTTCTAAATCTTCCAACTGAAACGTTTTTTCAGACAAGGTTATGATTTGAAGTAAGCGGTCTGGATGCAATCTGTGATCGTAATCTTTTTCTTCCCAAAGTTGGAAATTTATTTTTTCTTCATTCCTAATCTTACCACCACAATCAATATAGTTTTTGGTTGTTTTACCAACTTCAGTAACGTGGAAGTGAGCTTGTACAAGATTTCCATTTGGTAGTTGAAATCCGATTTCTTTTAAATTTTTTAAATGCTTTTTGATTTCTGATAATTTCATCATTACTTTTTTTTGATACTAAAAGAGATTCGTGTTTTTAGTTGGTTTTAAAACTCCAAAGATAAGACATGGTTTGGATTTGTTTTTGTTGGTGACAATATAAAGTCATGTGTACCTACATTTTTAAATCCTGTTTTTTTATAAAAGGCAATTGCTTTTGTGTTTTCTACCCATACAAATAACCAAATACCTGTTTGTTGGTGTTGTTTTGCCAAAGCAATATTAAAGTCCATCAGTTCTTTTCCAAGACCTAAATTATAAAAGGCTTCCAAAAGGTATAAGCGCTCCATTTTGGTACTGTTTTTTGCTTTAATGTGCGCATGCTCAGTATTGAAGATAATTTTAGAAAATCCGGCGATTGTACCTTCATAATACAACAGATGGTACTGAAATTTTGGATTTGAAAGTTCAGCTTTAAAATTTTCCTCACTGAAATTAGCCGCAATATAGGCATCTATAATTTCTTTAGGAGCTGAGTGTCCATGTGCTGGTAAAAAAGCGGCAGTGCTTAATTTAGAAAGCATAGCAGCGTCTTCTTGGGTCGCTTTGGTAATCGTGGTTTTGAGTAAGGATAACATATACTAAAGATAAATCTAAAATTTACATACTAAAAAGAAGGGTTCAACAACACTTTTTTGTTTTCGGTAGTTTACAATTCTTAGCGTGCTATTACCTTGTAAAATAGAGTTTGAACCTTTCCTTAAATTTACTGATTATTTTTCATTTTTTAAAGTTTGATCTTTATTTTTTTCAATTTAAAAAGCCTCTTTATTTTCACAAAGAGGCTTTCGTATTGTTTGCGCTTTCAGTCAAAGTACAGCAAGGAATTCATTGAATTTAAAGTCAAGTCAATGGGTTACTTCATTGTTTTTTTGATGAATGGCTCGTTTTTATTTAATCAATGCATATGAACGTTTGATAAAGTTTGTCAACTCTTCACCATGTAAAAGGTTCTGAGATAATTTTGCCAAATCAAAAGCTTGAGAAATTAAATGTTTTTGTGCTTCGCCATCTTTATTATTTAAAATGTCAGAGACCAATGGACTGTTTGTGTTTACCACTAAATTGTACATGTCAGGGAAATTACCCATTCCCATCATGCCACCGCCACCTCCAGATGCTTGCATTTCTTTCATTCTGCGCATAAACTCAGGAACTGTAATGATAAAAGGAGAAGCAGCAGAATCCATTGCTTCTAATTGAACCGTATACGTTTTTGAGTTTACTGCAGCCTCAATAATTGGTTTTAAAGTGGTTGTTTCTTCATCAGACAATTTAGAAATTACATTATCTTCTTTTTTTATTAAATTATCAATGTGATCTGCGTCCACTCGCGTAAACTTCACTTTTTCAGCAGAACCCTCTAATTTCTGCATCAGGTGCGAGATAATAGGAGAGTCTAAAATTAGTACTTCATACCCTTTTTCGGTTGCAGCTTGGATAAAACTGTGTTGTGCATCTTTATTTGCAGCATATAGAACAACATGGTTTCCGTCTTTATCTGTCTGAGAATCTTTTGTTTTTTCGAGTAACTCGTCAAACGTAAAATAAGAATTTGCTACGGTTGGATACAAAGCAAACTTTTTCGCTTTGTCAAAGAACTTGTCTTCAGATAACATTCCGTATTCAATAATCACTTTGATGTCATTCCATTTCTTTTCGAAATCAGCTCTGTCTTTCTTAAATAAAGAGACTAATTTATCACCTACTTTTTTAGTGATGTATCCCGAAATTTTCTTGACAGCACCGTCCGCTTGTAGTCCAGAACGAGAGACATTTAAAGGAATGTCTGGAGAATCAATTACACCTTTTAACATCTGTAAAAAGTCAGGAACGATGCCCTCTACGTTGTCCGTTACAAAAACTTGATTTTGGTACAATTGGATTTTGTCCTTTTGCATGTCCATTGATGGACTTAACTTAGGAAAGAATAAAATTCCTGTCAAGTTAAAAGGATAATCAACATTTAAGTGAATGTGAAATAAAGACTCTTCAAATTGCATCGGATACAATTCTCTGTAGAAATTATCATAATCCTCCTCTTTTAAGTCTGCAGGCATTTTTGTCCAAGCGGGCGCAGTATTGTTGATGATGTTATCAACCGTAATTTGTTTGTGTGCTTCTGTAGTTTCTTTTCCTTCTGCATCTTTTGTCGTTGCAGGTGTAAATTCAGGATCGTTAATTTCTTTCGTTCCAAATTTTATGGGCACTTGGTTAAAACGATTGTATTTGTCTAATAAGCCTCCGATTTTATTTTCTTCTAAAAAGTCTAAAGAATCTTCCGCTATATGCAAGATGATTTCTGTTCCTCTGTCTGCCTTATCGCTTTCCACCAGTGTAAATTCAGGAGAGCCATCACAAGTCCAATGAGCTGCAGGTGCATCTTTAAAAGATTTTGTAATCAATTCTACTTTTGAAGCTACCATAAACGCAGAATAGAAACCAAGGCCAAAATGTCCAATAATTCCCGCCTCGTTGTCTTTGTATTTGTCTAAAAATTCTTCTGCACCAGAAAATGCAATTTGATTAATGTATTTTTCAACCTCATCAGAAGTCATTCCTAAACCTTGATCTTTGATCGTAATTGTTTTGGCTTCTTTGTCTATGCTTACTTCAATTTTAGCGTCTCCTAACTCTGTGTCAGCCTCTCCAATTGCGATGAGATGTTTTAGTTTAGAAGTTGCGTCTGTTCCGTTAGAAATAAGTTCTCTTAAAAATATTTCGTGATCAGAATACAAGAATTTTTTTATCAGAGGAAAAATATTTTCTACCGATACATTAATGTTTCCTTTTGCCATTTTATTTTGTTTTATTAATTAGGAATAGCTATAGTCAAATAAAATACCAAAGAGTGTTTTATGACAAGATGACAGAAATATTTTTCATGTTTGATTTTTGTTTTTTGTAGTAATTTTTTTTAAAAAATTCATGTTAGAGATATGAAGTGGTAACGATTCGCAGTGCGCTCCCGAAATTTTGATTTTTGACTGTCTGTAAAAGGAGCTAAGGTGGTAGTTGCTAAAAAGGATCTTGTCTAATTAAAAGAAAGAGTATTGCAATGGGCATTTGGTACTGTGTTGTTTCTAGAATTGGTGGATTGGCGGAGATTCCAATTGTTAAACCCTGTGATCGGTTTAATATTTTAAGCAAAAAAAATACAGAGAAAAGGACGCTTTACAGTGCTTTCCCGCTATAATTAATTTTTTTATGAAAATACTGGGTATTTGATTCGAATAAAATAAATGGCAAAGTCAGCCTTTTTTACAGACGCTTTTTGCTTTGCTGCAAGTTTTCTTCAAAATAGTTGTAAACAAGCTACGGGCATTTCGTGCACGCAGTTTATTGTTGTCCTATAATAGATTTTCATTGTTTGGTTTATGTTTTAGGTTTTTTTTTCGTTTTGTTGACAAGGGCAATTCGGGATTTGAGTATCAAAGCCAAATGATTTGTAGCGGTATTCTTATTTCAGAATATACTTTAGATAAAATATCTAAGAACTAAATATCTCGTAACTTTGCTTTTTTATATTTTACGATTTTAGCTTGTGAGATAAGTCTATCTCTTCAAAGTATATCGGTCTATCCCCTTCTTAAAGCATTACAAGCAAATAAATAAATAACTACTAAAATATGTACAATTCTAAAATTACTGGACTTGGATCTTATGTTCCAGAGAATGTTGTTACCAATGACGATTTAAAGGAATTTATGGAAACTTCAGACGAATGGATCCAAGAGAGAACTGGAATTAAAGAAAGACGTTGGATAGATCCAGGGTCGGGAGATACTACAGCTGTGATGGGTGCAAAAGCATCTAAAATAGCCATGGAGCGAGCAGGGCTCACAAAAGATGATATCGATTTTATTGTGTTTGCCACTCTAAGTCCAGACTTGTATTTTCCAGGAAGTGGGGTATTGGTTCAGGATCTTTTAGAGATGCCTACAATTGGGGCTTTGGATATTCGAAACCAGTGTTCTGGTTTCATCTATGCAATGTCTGTGGCGGATCAATTTATAAAGACTGGAATGTATAAAAACATTTTGGTGATTGGTGCAGAAAATCATTCGGGTGGTTTAGAACGTTCGACCAGAGGTAGAAATGTAACTGTCATTTTTGGTGACGGCGCAGGAGCTGCCGTTTTATCGCGATGTGAGGAAGCAGGGAAAGGAATTCTTTCTTCCCATTTACACTCGGAAGGAAAGCATGCAAAAGAGCTGGTTTTAGAAGGACCTTCAACACAGCGTTGGGTGCCAGAAATTCTTGAAAATAATGATCCAGATGATGTTTCTTATTACCCACATATGAATGGCCAATTTGTTTTTAAACACGCCATTACTCGTTTTTCTGAAGCGATTGAAGAAGGGTTACAAGCCAACAAACTAGCGAAAGAAGATATTGATATGCTAATTCCACATCAGGCAAACTTGCGCATTGCGCAGTTCATACAAAAAAAGTTTAGACTGTCGGATGATCAGGTTTTCAATAATATTATGAACTACGGCAATACAACAGCGGCCTCCATAATTATTGCTTTAACAGAAGCCTGGGAGCAAGGAAAGATCAAAGACAACGATTTGGTTGTTCTCGCTGCTTTTGGTAGTGGATTTACTTGGGGATCTGTGATTATCCGCTGGTAGAAGACAGGTGTTTCTTATGGTTCTAAAAGGATACAAAAAGGTGCTCATTTTAAGAGCACCTTTTTGTATCAAAATTGTAGGAAAGAGAAATGATCGTTCAATCAAACGGGAGGAAGTCGAACAGCATTTTTTGAAGTACAATTGACAATTATTAATTTTCTACAGGTACTGTTAGGTTCTTCATATTTTAATATCAAGCAAAAACGCGTTCATTGCAAAAGGTTTGTGTTAATTTTAAAGTATTGTTAAATTTTGACCTAAAAAATGGCTTTGTTAATTAATTGGTTATTTTTACAATTAACCTTTAAAAAATAAGCCAATTATGAAGCTCATTATTTTAAATTTTCCCTTATATATCTGTAGTATTGGTCTTTTTTTTACCACAAATGCTCAAAATTTTCACGGGAAAGCTACCTATGTTTCTAAATCAAAAATGGATTTAGGCAGTTACGGAGCAACAATGAGTGAAGCTAGAAAAAAACAAATTGCGGCCCGCCTTAAAAATCGACTTGAAAAGACGTATGTGTTGCGTTTTAATAGTAAGGAATCTACTTTTTTAGAAGAAGAAAAAATTGATGCTATTTCGGGAGCTACTGACTCTTGGGGAGGGTATTTTTCAAGAGGAGATCAGTACAAAAATATAAAAGAGAGCACATTGGTGCAGAGTCAAGAGTTTTACGGAAAACGATTTTTAGTAAAAGACACGCTTTATAAACTAGAATGGACGATGGGAACGGAATCAAAAAAAATAGGACAATACACCTGTTATAAGGCCAAAGCTTTTGTGCCTGACATAGAACTAAATTGGTATGATTTTTCTTGGAGCGATTTAAGAACAAGTGAAAAGAAAGCAGATCAGAGTGCAGTAGTCTCTGAAAAAATGGTGGTTGTAGAAGCTTGGTATGCACCGCAAATTCCGTTTGCTCAAGGACCGGGTGAGTTTTGGGGTTTGCCTGGACTAATTCTTGAGGTTAGTGTAGATAATACCACTTTGTTATGCACTGAAATTGTAATTAATAAAGAAAATAAAGTACTTATTGAAGCACCAGAGAGGGGTACAGATATTACAAAAAAGAACTACGCCGAGACAGTTAGAAATAAAATGATAGAAATGAGAAGCAACAGAATGGGAAGAAGAGGTTAATTTTTTTAATTAAAAAATCGAAGTATGAAAAAAAAATACAAGTTTCTTTTACTGCTGTCAAATCTTGGACTGTTTTTTTTTATTTTAAATATATTTTCAGGAATGATCATTTTTGAATATGAAAAAACAAATGGCATTGTTATCTTTATTTGTTGTCTATTTAATAGTGCGATCGCCGTAACATCAGCAATAAAAGGGACCAAGGACAATTAATTGCATCTAATGAAAAATGTGTTTTATCAAGTTTTCTTGCCTCTTAAAAAAATACAAATATGCAAAAAAAGACACTAGTGCTCGGTGCTTCTGTGAAAGAAGACCGCTATGCTAATAAAGCGGTTAAAAAATTAAGAGCCAATCATATAGCAGTTGTTGCCATCGGTTTAAAAAAAGGGAACATTGGTGATGTGTTCATTGAAACTGAAAAGTTATCCTATCCAGACATTCACACCATTACTTTATATATTGGTCCTCAGCACCAACAGACCTATTATTCGTATATTCTAAGTTTGCATCCAAAGCGCGTACTGTTCAACCCAGGAACTGAAAATGAAGCATTGGTGGCATTATTAAAAGAAAATAACATTGACCGTGAGGTTGCTTGTACTTTGGTTCTTTTAGCAACAGGGCAATATTAATGCTGGCATCGGCATCTGTTAGTTGATCGTAAAAATAGCTCCTGGTTTTGCCAAAGCCACATTTTTAAAAACGGTTTCGGCTTCTTTTTGAAACAGAGAAGTGTCTGGATACCTGCCAGAATAATGTCCAATGACCAATTGTCCAACATTTGCGTCTTTTGCAATTTGTGCCGCTTCAAGAGATGTAGAGTGCTTCGTTTTTTTTGCTAAATCTTGTCGATCGGCTAAAAAAGTAGCCTCGTGGTAAAGCAGATCTACATTTTTTATAATGGGAACAATATCTGGCTTATAACTTGTATCACTGCAAAAAGCAAAACTTAGCGCTTTGGATGGCATTTCTGTGAGCTCAGAATTTAGAATGATTTCTCCCGAAGCTAGTTCAACATTTCTTCCCGCTTTGATATTTAGATAATTTGCTTTGTCAATTTCTGGATATCCGCTGATATTGAGCATGTTCAGTTTTCTAGGTTTTTCTTTTTCTGTAAATAAATACCCGTTGGTATATACGCGGTGCGTTAAAGGTATGGTATGCACGCAAACCTTGTCATCTTCGTAAATGAGCACACTTTCTTTAGAGGACAGCTCATGGAAAATCATATCGAATTTGGCATGAGATTCAGAAATTTTGAGCATTTGTAAAGTGGCTGCTTTAATTCCTTTAGGTCCAAAAATATGCATTTCTTTTTCTCTACTCAGAATACCGTAGGTAGACAATAAGCCAACCAGACCATAAAAATGGTCTCCATGGAGATGCGAAATGAAAATATGGTTTATTTTAGAAAACCCTACTTTGTATTTTCGCATTTGACGCTGTGTGCCTTCACCGCAATCAATTAAAAAGTGATGGTTGTTTATTTCTAAATATTGTGAAGTTGGAAATGCATTTACACGTGGAGTTGCAGAATGACAGCCCAAAATGGTAAGGTTGATCATTGAATAACAAACCGTTTAGAAATTAATATTTTTTCGTTTTGAATACTGTAGAGATACATTCCTGCTATTAAATTATTTTTATAAAAAGGGATAGTGTTGATGCCAGTTTTGGCAACATATGCTTTTTCAAAGACTGTTTTTCCCAATATATTTCGCACGGTTAAAATTACAGTGGCATTGGATGACGTGTTGAAAGTAATGGTAGTTTCATTTGCAAATGGGTTTGGAGCTGTAGATAGATTTGTTATTGGTTTTTCTTGCGAAAACCCTTTAAAACAAAGCGTTAAAAGTAAAATAAAAAGTACTTTTTTAATCATTTTTTACGATTTAAAATCCTAAAGATCTTTCAATAGCTTCCATTTCTAAAATATCTTCTGCTTCTTGTAAAGTGGGAACAATATTTATTGTCTCTGGAAACATATCAATATTTACAATTGTGTTTACAATAACAAAGGATGTACCTTCTTGCTTTTTTTGCACGGCTACACTCAAAAATAATGAAAATTCTTCGTTTTTAATGTTAATTTCTTCAGAAATTTGAAGAACGACATGTACTGTTTTAAAGTCAGCTACTTTTCCAAAAAACGCATCTTGAAATGCTTTTAAGGAATGTTCATCTGAAGAAATTAAGCAATACTTTTCTTTTTTATCAACTATCATCTTATCGTTTTATTTGCTGTGCTAATAAATAGATCACCGCCATTCGAATTGCCACACCGTTTTCTACTTGATTTAAAATAATGGAATTATTAGAATCCGCAACAGCACTCGTAATTTCTACACCACGATTAATAGGCCCGGGGTGCATGATCACAATTTTTTTGCCGAGATTGTCTAAAATATCTTGGTTTATTCCGAAAAGCTGGGTGTATTCTCGTGTTGAAGGAAAGTACTTAATATCCATTCTTTCATGTTGCACGCGCAAAACATTGGCAACATCACACCATTCTAAAGCTTTTTTTAAGTTCGTTTCTACCTGTACGCCTAAGCTTGTTATATATTTGGGTATTAAGGTTGTTGGGCCACAAACCTTTACTTCTGCACCTTGGAGTTGTAGTGCGAAAATATTAGAAAGTGCGACCCTAGAGTGCAACACATCTCCTACAATTACTATTTTTTTTCCCTTTACACTGCCGAGCTTTTCTCTTATAGAATAGGAGTCTAACAAAGCTTGAGTAGGATGCTCGTGAGTGCCATCACCAGCATTTATGATTTTTGCATTTACATGCTTGGAAAGAAAAACACCAGCACCTACATTTCCATGCCGCATGACCACAATGTCTACTTTCATGGCTAAAATATTATTGACGGTATCTATTAATGTCTCTCCTTTTTTTACGGATGATTGACTTGCGGAAAAGTTAATGACATCGGCGGAAAGTCTTTTTTCGGCCAGTTCAAAGCTTAGTTTTGTTCGGGTGCTATTTTCAAAAAATAAATTGGCAATGGTGATGTCTCTTAAGGAAGGTACTTTTTTAATGGGTCTGTTAATTACCTCTTTAAAATGATCGGCTGTTTTAAAAATAACATCAATATCATTTTGTTTTAAGTATTTAATACCTAATAAATGCTCCACGCTTAATTCTGACACATCAAAAGTTTTAAGTTCGCTATTTTTTTATTTTTCTTCATTCTCACTTTTTAAATTCCTTTTGGCAGCTATTTGAGTTCTATAAAAACGGCGTCTTTTTTATGCGTTTCTTTCCAGGTAACTAAAACCCTTTCTTCATTAATTGCATCTACCTGTCTGCCTTTATAATTTGGCTGTATTGGCAGATGTCGGCTAAATCTCCTGTCTATTAAAACTAGTAATTCAATATTTTCTGGTCGCCCATACGATTGAATTGCTGTCAACGCTGCTCTAATGCTTCTTCCAGAGAAAAGAACATCATCAATAATAACTACTTTTTTATCCTCAATAAGAAAATTCATTTTTGAGGTTTCTGCGGCGAGTGTGGTTTCTTTTCGTCTAAAGTCATCCCTATAAAAGGTGATGTCTAACAGTCCCAATTCTAAGTTTTCAATATGGTAATCTGTTTTTAATAGCGTCGTTAATCTTTGTGCGAGATAGGAACCTCTAGGTTGCAATCCGATCAATACCGTGTTAGAAAAATCGTTGTGGTTTTCAATTAACTCGCAAGCCAATCGATGTAGGATAATTTCAATATCTTTTGAGTTCAATAAGGTTTTTCTGCTCATTAGAAGGCCATCAATTTAGCTTAATGGTTATTGAAAATCAAAATTAACTTAAATTTTTGGAGACACAAAATTATTCTTTATGAAATAAGACGTGAATTGTGTGATAGACTTCAATTGTATAGGAGAACAATCGAAGTGTATTGCACAATTTTGTAAGGGATTTTATTGATGAATTATTTATTGTTTTTGAGACTTGTCGTTTTGTAAAACGTACATTTGTTAATTAAATTGTTGAAAAAAATAAGAGTGCATCTAAATGCATTTCAGCAGTTGCAATACCTTTGTAAAATAATTCAAATCCCTTAGTCATGTCCCTATTAAAATTTGAATCCATGCTCAAAACCAACAACATCTATTTTTTTGATTTGTCGGAGTTTGAAGACATTATAGTGCACTACTTAGATACTGGTAAAATAGCCTTGGCAAAAAAGGCAATAAAGTTAGGGTTGGAACAACATCCACAATCTATTGACTTGAAGTTGCTAATGGTAGAGACCTATTTGGTAGAAAATGAGATTGAAAAAGCATCTAAATTATTAAAAAAAATTGAGGTAATAGCTCCTCAAAATGAAGAGGTTTTCATTCAAAAGGCCACTATTAATTCTAAAAAAGGATTGCACGAAGAAGCCATTGTAAATTTACAAAAAGCACTTTCTTATTCGGATGACAAGATTGATATTTGGTCTTTAATGGGGATGGAATATTTATATTTAGAAGATTTTAAAAATGCCCGAATAAATTTTACCAATTGTATTGAAGCGGATTATGAAGATTACTCTGCGTTGTATAATATTGTCTATTGTTTTGATATGCAAAAGCAACACGAAGAGGCGCTAAAATATTTAAATTCTTACATCGATATAAACCCGTATTGCGAAGTCGCTTGGCACCAGTTAGGTCGTCAACAATTTGTATTAGAAAATTATAAGGAAGCTTTAAAAGCTTTTGATTACGCTGTTTTAATTGATGAGTCTTTTTTGGGAGGATATTTAGAAAAAGCGAAAACTTTAGAACAATTAAACAACTATCAAGAGGCAATTGATAATTATTTAATTACGCTGGAGTTAGACGATCCTACCGCTTTTGCATATCTTAGAATTGGAGAGTGTTATGAGAAGTTAGAGAAGTTGGATGCTGCTGTTTCGTATTATAAAAAAGCGGTGCACGAAGATCCTTTATTAGACAAAGCATGGATTTTGCTATCCAACGTTTATTTTGATCAAGAAAATTATCAAAAAGCGGCTTATTATCTTTCAAAAGCCCTAAAAATTGACGAAGATAATGCCTTATATTGGAGACGTTACGCGGAAATAAACCTGCGTCTTAGTTTTTTTAAAAAGGCAGTTATTGGCTTTAATAGTTGTTTGGAACTGGGAGATACTTCTCCAGAAATTTACATGGGCTTGACAGACGTTTTGTCTTTTTTAGGAGAATTTAACGAGGCACTAAAAGTAATGTTGAAGGCGCAAAAAACATATCAACATTTTGCTGAATTGGAATACAGATTTGTTGGGCTGTTTTTTTTGTTAGACAAAGAAGAATACGCTTTCACTCATTTGATCAACGGAATGAGAATTGATTATGAATATCATATGATTCTAAGTGAGTTATACCCTACAGTGTACGAAAACGAAAAAATACAAAAACTCTTAATTGATTACAAAAGAATTTAGCGTGTATTCTCAATGCGAAAGTGCTTTACGTAAAAAGCTTCCAACATAAGAAAAATAGTTGCCATCAATTTATACCTGCTATAGGAGCCTTTGCTTTTAGTTTTTCCGAACATTTCAATTCTATTTTCTTTGTGATCTTAGAATGAAAAGAAGACGCGGTCTCATGGCTTTTATGCGCTTTACAAGCCTTGCTGTTCTTTTGGTTTTCACTGGCAGTCTCGTGAGTAATACATCCAAATAAGAGCATTGTAGTGGTCAATATTATTTTTAAGAAAGTGAGCATAGGTAGCGTTGTAAAAGTTTTATTGCGTTCAACAGGTTTTTGAATCCCGTACATTTATTTTGTTGTGCAACTTATCTTGGTTAATAGCAATACGGAGATTGTTATTTTTTAGAAATATTTCCACCAGAAGTGGTTGTTTTTTTAATGATCGTTGGACTTCCTTTGAATTGAATGGATCCACCGCTTGTTGCTTTTGCTTCAATTTCTAACTCCGCGTAAATATGTATGTCCGCGCCACTGGTTGCTTTTGCAGTTACGTGCTCGCTTTTTAAATTAGAAGCATCAATAGAACTTCCACTTGTGGCACTGGAAGCGTGGTATGTGCTGCGACCATAAATTTTGAGATCTGCGCCGCTTGAAGTTTTTGTTGTTAAATTTTGTGCTTTTATTTCAAGACGTATATTTGCACCACTGGTGCTTGTGATGATAGCTTCCTTTGCGTTGATAAGGGTTTCGCCGTAGACATCACTTCCACTTGTTGCTTTTAAAAGTGTTAAGTTTTTTATGGTTACATATACTTTTTTTGATTTTGCCTTCCATATATTGTTTTCGGTATAGATTTTTAAGACTCCTTCATATACTTCGGTATAAATAAGCGCATGCAAGTTCTCGTCTGCTTCAACCCTAATTGCGTTTGCATTTCCTTGGCGGATATAAAGGTCAATACCGTTGCTTACTTCTATTTCTGAAAATTTTGCTTGTGGTTTGCGTTCTTTTACTACGATGTTCCTGTTGCCAATGACTTTATTAAAAAGGTCTATATTGCAAGATGTGCAAAGCGTAGTAATAAAAATGAGAGCGAGTAGTTGGATGTTTTTCTTTTTCATAATGTTATTTTTTAAGAGCGCATTCTTTTGAGCATGGGTATATAATTAAGAGATCGTAGTTGTTTTTTTTATTTACAAGCTTGCTTCTTCTAAGATTGTTGAATTGCAATCTGTGCATGTTAAAACGGTATTCGTCATTTTAAAGTGATGGTTTGCCATATCACCATCGTACATATTTGTTTTGTTTTTCACATCGCTTAGAAATTTTTTAACCGAGTTATCTAAATAAATAATTGTTTTTTCAGGCACATATACCGTGATCTCTACTTCTTCATCTTTAAAAACATTTTTTAAGTCGGTTAAGAAAAAGGCATTTAAAATTAAATTATTTTTCTCAATAGTATATTCATATTTTATTTCTTCGGCACTTTTTCGTGCTTTTGCGCTACTTGCAGCGTAGGAGGTCTTTTGAATAATGAGATAAGCCGCATTTGAGGTGCTTCTTTTGATGTTTAGGTGGATGTCATTTGTATAAATTAACAAGTTTCCGTTTACCTCCACTTCATGTTTTTTAGAATTTCTTTTTAAATTGTGTTGATAATGGATTGCATCGTCATTGCGAATTTTCAAAACTAGGGTATCCTTTGAGGCGATTTTTAATGGATATTTTTGAACATATTTTCCGAAATTTGAATGGTTCGTTCCAAATTCTACCGCAGTAAAAATGACAATTAGTAAAGCAATAAACCAGATTCCTAAGAGTGTTAAAGAAGCCGTTTTACTAAACCTTTTTAGATTGCTAGACAAGATTCGAAGTCCCAGTACTAATAGTATTAAAAAGGGAATTCCAATTAAAGTAAGAAGCGATATTGTTAACATCCATCGCGGGAGTGTGGCAGCGTAGAAAAAATCTGGATAGCTGATAAAATTGCTTTCGATATTTAAAAACTCAAAACTACCAATAGAAAATCCTCCAATAATTAGACATAAAATAACAGTAGCCGCTGTAAATACTAAAAGAAAGCCAATAAATTTTCCGAATATTTTAAAGAAAATTCGGATTATTTTTTCAATTGTATTTATGAAGTCTTGCAATCCATTATTTTTTTTTTTCTTTCCTGAAAAAGTTTGTCCTATTTTTTCCGAAAATTCGTGTGCGCCATCTTTTATTTTGTCAGAGGCATGATGTGCAGCGCTCCTTACACTATCTGAAACGTTGGTAAATTCCTCTCGAATCTTTTTCTCAATATTGTCAATGTTTACAGCTTCGCCATGCATCTGCAGTTTTTCGGCAGTCGTTCTAGCCTCTGGTAACAAGATCCAAAGAATACTATAAATCAGTATTCCAAATCCCGCACCAAAGAACAATGCGAGCAGGCCTAAACGAATCCAGATAGTATCCATATTAAAATAATGTGCAATTCCGGAAGCAACCCCTCCTAAAAATTTGTCTTCACCATCTCTAAATAATTTTTTTCCAGTAGCATTGTTTTTAGATTGGGAAAAATTAGGCTCCGAATAGGACGCTTCGGGTTCAGAATAATCTTCGGGTTGTCCCATGATTACAATGATGTCTTCGATATCACTTTCGCTTACTACTTGACGCGAATCTTTAATTTTTTCAGACAACAGTTCGCTAATTCGTGCCTCGATATCTGAAATAATTTCATTTCTTCCCTGTGAATCGTCACTTAAAGAAGAGGAAATTGAGTTTAGGTAGCGTCTTAGTTTTTCGTACGCAATTTCGTCGATATGGAAGAAGAATCCCCCCAAGTTAATATTGATTGTTTTATTCATTTGTTGTTGTTGTTTTTGTGCTTGTTATTTGTTGAACTGCGTTTATTAAATTGCTCCAGGTTCTGTCTAATTCTTTGATAAATAAGGCACCATTTTCTGTCAATACATAGTATTTTCTTGGTGGTCCACTGGTAGATTCTTCCCAGCGATATGTCAGCAATCCTGCATTTTTCAGTCTTGTTAACAAAGGGTATATCGTGCCTTCTACCACAATCATTTCAGCACTTTTTAAAGTGGAAAGAATTTCAGAAGTATACGCATCTCCATTTTTTAAAATGGATAATATGCAATATTCTAAAACACCTTTTCGCATTTGTGCTTTTGTGTTTTCTATCTTCATTTAATTACTGTTATTTTATAAATTTTATCGTAAAAGGGTATTTGTAATGTTCTTTATTTTTTGCCTTTATGGACGCTATAATTACCAAAGCAATTCCTACTAAATGTAAAAAGCAAATAAGCAAACCAACTCCAATAAATCCAAAAAGTATCGCAGGGTTGAAGTCGAAGTTAAAATGAAAGTTTTCGGCATTTTCAAAGTTTATAAAACTTTTAAAAAAGGTACTGAATGCCAAAGGAATAAAAGCAGCTGTTAAAACAAAAGAATATAAGGTGTAGCTTAAGTTGAAGTTTACGGCCTCTTTTCCCTGTTCGTTTAAAAAAGGATTTTTATCTTTTAAAGTTTGCCAAGCAATTAGTGGAGCAATGATATGGCCAAAAGGAAATATAAAACCCAAAAAAGCAGAGATGTGTATTAAAAAGGCATTGGTATTTTGATTGTTCTGTTGCATGATAGAGCTTATAAAATGTTTGATGTGGTAAATATATATATAAAAAGGTATTATGTAATGCATAGTACTATAATTAACATTTTATTAACATTTGGTACTTTTTTGCTATTGCTTAAAAATGTTTTAAATTGCGGTATATATATAGTATTATGAAGATAACCCCACGGCGAATTAATGTGTTTATGTTTTTTAAATTGCCATTGGCTTATCTCGCAGGTGTGCGCATTCAGCAGTTGTCAAAAGAAGAGGTAGTGGTTGCAATTAGGCACAGGTGGATCAATCAAAATCCCTTTAAAAGTATGTTTTGGGCAGCTCAAGGGATGGCTGCAGAAATGAGCAGTGGCGTTTTAGTGCTGAAAGCAATCGAAAAATCCAAAGAAAAAGTGTCGATGCTAGTAACACATCAAGAAGCCAACTTTTTTAAAAAGGGTACTGGAAAAATAGTGTTTACGTGCACTGGTGGAAAAGAAATTCAGGAAGCAATTCGGATTTCTAAAGAAACAAAAGAAGGACAGATAATGGTGCTTACTTCAGAAGGAAAAAATGAAGAAGGTGTTCTGGTCTCTTCTTTTAGTTTTGAGTGGAGTCTAAAGGTAAAATAAAAAGATCCACTGCTTCCAGTAGACCTTTTTAATAGCCGAGCCTAAAAATATGTAAACTATTTGTTTTCTTGTGCTTTAATTTCATTGATGTAATCGTCTAAACGCTTGCCATAAATAGATTTTTTAACTTCGGATGACAGCGATTTGTTTACAGTATCTAACAGCTTAATGTTGGCATCAAAGAGTTCTGTTAAGGCAATGTAGGCAGCCGCTTCAGAAGTACCGTTATTCAATGCAAAATTAGCAGTGTATAAATATTTTCTTCGCACCATGCGATTGAAATCCTTTTTTACTTTTTCGATTAGATCCGTATCCTTCGCTTGCACTGCTTCAAATTGCTTTTTGATAAATTCTAAGCGTTGGTTTCTAAATTGATTGTTAATATTCATGTAGTCATTCAAAACCAATTGATTGCTAGATCCAGTAATTTCAGGACTAAATCCAAAAGTGTCGATGTCGTCATTAATGGTAATCGTACCTTTATTTCCAAAGAACAGGATTCTTTTATCCATTGCGTTTCCGTTGAAGGTAAGGTAGTACATGACAGGAGAGTCTACATTGTCTGTTAACGTAAAATTCCCATCACCATAGACTTGCATAGAGTCTACAGAAATCATTGCAGTGTCATTCATCTTTTGAAGATATAAAGTTCCTTTTTTTAATCCCTTTATGGTTCCCTCTACAATCATATTTCCTTCCTTTTTAGAGGAACAGGCAAGTATTAAAAGGGATGCTGCAAAAACAACTATAATTTTCTTCATTTGTTAAAAGTTTGGATTACAAATATGCTTTAAATTTTTAAATTTTTGAGGCTAATTCCATTAAAACTGTACATAAAATTGCGCCAACAGTGCCAATTGCATATCCAAAAACAGCTAATAAAACACCTACAGTGGCAAGTGAGGGATGAAAAGCTTGCGCTACAATTGGTGCAGAAGCAGCACCACCAACGTTTGCTTGACTGCCAACAGCTAAGAAAAAGTAGGGCGCTCTTATTATCTTTGCAACAATAATTAAGAGTGTGGCATGGATGCCCATCCAAACAAATCCTATTGCCATGAGGCCAGGATTGTCTAGCGCTTGATTTAAATCCATTTTCATTCCAATAGTAGCCACTAAAATATAGATAAAAATACTCCCTAATTTACTTGCACCGGCACCTTCGTAGTTTTTTGCTTTTGTGTAAGAAAGTAAAATGGCTACAATCGTAGATATGCTGATCAACCAGAAAAAGCTAGAGCCTAAAAAAGAGAATACATTCCTCCAAGTTTGTGAGGTAATATTAGCGACAAAACCAGTGAAGAATTCACCCAAATATTTTGCTGAGAAGTGACCAAAACCGACAGTGCAAAATGCAATTGCAAGCATTACCATATAATCAGGTAAGGTTGGATTTTTCTTTATTTTTTGCGTAAAATGAATGACTTTCTCTTGTAGCTTTTCAATGGCAGTGGTATCTGCTTTTAGCCATTTATTTATTTTATCTTTTTTTCCGATTCCGATCAGTAATATCGCCATCCAAACATTGGCTACAACGATATCTACAATCACCATTCCACCATATTTAGCAGGATTGTATTGATAGATTTCTAACATCGCAGTTTGATTTGCACCACCACCAATCCAACTACCTGCAAGTGTAGAAAGCCCTCTCCAAACAGCGTCAAAATCTCCTCCGCCAACCGTTTCTGGAGAAAAGATAGAAATTAATAAAATAGCTAAGGGTCCTCCAATTACGACGCCTACTGTTCCTGTAAAAAACATGATTAAAGCTTTCGATCCTAAATTGAAAATAGCTTTTAAGTCAATACTCAAGGTCATCAAAACCAGCGCTGCTGGCAATAAGAATCTACTAGCAACATAGTATAGTTCAGAAGATTTAGCAACAATTTCTCCTGCCGCACTTGTCGTTGTCCATTCTGGTGAGATCACGCCAAAGGTTGTGAAAAGTGCAGGAATAAAATAGGCCATAAATAGGCCAGGAACAATTTTATAGAATTTAGGCCAGAAGCCTGTAGTGAGCTGCTCTGTGTAAAAAACAAATCCTAAAGCGCCCATTAAAAGGCCAAAGACAATTGCATCATTTGTAAATATTGGTCCCATCTTTTACTTTTTTTTGGTGAAGTCTGTATGTATAATAATACCCAATTGCATTCTATTTAGAAGAAGCGTCGGACTTTTTATTTGAAAATAGCCCATTTTTAATTGGATATTTTGATTCCATGTATATAAGAATCCAGCACCTGCCCAATTTTGATCAAATCTTTTCGTACTGTTTAGGTTTAGGAAAATTTCATTAAAAAGGTAGGCGCTCCAAAGTTTAGAAATTGGATAGCGTATGTTCAAGCTGTAGCGCAACCAATTTTGAAATTGGTTTTTGGTTAAATTCTTGTAGATAAAACGTTGCTCAAATCTAAAACGATGCTTTACAGTAAATTTTTTCCAATTTGATTTTAGATTTAGATCTTCATAAAAACGAGATTCGTATAAGTTTGCAGAAGAAGTGTCGTATGCGGTGTCTGCACTCGCGTAACTAACGCCTAAAGTAATATTAGTCTTCGGTGTAAACGCATAATTAATGCCCAGTCGGTAAATCTCTTGTTGAAATGCACTAGCGAACTCAAAATAGCGAAAATGAGCCATTGTTTTAAGTGCATACTTTTCGGATAGTTTATGAGATCCGTTGTACATATACCAAGTTCCCAATTGATTTTCAGGATTTTTTTGTCCTTGAGTTTTAACACATATAAAACTCAAGAACAAAATTAAAAAGGCTTTCTTCATATAATAGCGTTAGTCCGTAATGTAAATTTTGGTTTCTCTAAAGGGCGAAATTATAATATTTTCTGTAGCTGCTTTGTACGCAGTCCAATCTTTCGCAAAGAACGCATTGGTTTCAGAAACTACTTTTTTAAATTCTGCTTTAAATTGATTCATCAACACTTTTTCTGTTGTAGTTTGTTCACCAAAACGAGAACGAATATAAGAACTTGCGACACCAAAGCGCTGTGTAACGGTGATTTCAGGATTTCTAGTGATTCCTTGTCTTTTGTCTATAGTACCTAAATATTTGGAGATTAAAGTATCAATTTTCTTAATAATTGTTGTGGACGCTTTAATTTCAGCTTTGTATTTTTTTAAAGTATCACTGGCAGAAGCATCTTCTTTAGTTAATTGCGCTTTGATGGTGGTTGCGGTGTTTTTACTCGTTACCAATTGTCTTACTATGTTTGTAATTTTATCTTGATAGGATTCAAGTACTTTACCTGCATCATACTTCTGATTGATAGCCAGTTCAGACATTTCTAATCTTGGATCATATGCAACGTTAATTGTTTGCTCAGCCACCTCTTTTCCAAAAGTCATTTTTAATTGATAGTTCCCGGGTTTTACAGAAACACCACTGGGTTCTCTTTTTGACTTCTTTAAACTTCTAGAAGCTCTTGCAACTCCTTTTTCTCTCAAATACCAGGTAGTTTTATGAATACCATTTTCTTTAGGAGTTTTGAATTTTAAAGTTCGAATGCGTCTTGTTCCATCAAAGATTTCTAACTTAATAGAGTCGTATTTTACCTTATTTGTATCCTTTTTAATATCAATATCGTCCTCTTTTTTCTCTGTTGTCTCTTTTTTAACTTCTTCAGGTTTCCGAATATAATAAGAAATACGTGCGCCAGATTTTCTATTTTCTCCTTGGTAAAGTGCATCTGCTCCAAAGCGACTTCCGGTAGGCTGCTGGTTTTTTGCTTGGTATGCAGTTGGTGGAGTAAATAGCGCTAATTTTTTCGAAATGATCTTGTTATTATTTGCAATAGCTCTTAATGGTCTAATGTCATCTAAAACCCAAGCTGCACGTCCAAAAGTTCCGATAATTAAATCTTGTTCTCTTGGGTGAATGACCAAATCTTTTACTGGAACTGTAGGAAAACCTGTGGTCCATTTTATCCATTTATCTCCTGCATTTACAGAAACATACAATCCGTCATCAGTGCCTAGAAACAGTAAGTTTTCATTTTCTGGATCTTCAATAATACACAAGGCATAACTTTGTACGTCATTTTTATCGACGATGCGTTCCCAAGAATCCCCATAATTTTTTGTGCGATATGCATAGGGAGTGTAATTAAAACGTCTGTAATCATTTGCAACTAAAAGTGCTTCTCCTTTGTTTTTGTTGGATGCTTTTATCTGAGTAATCCAGCTGTTTTCTGGCAACCCTTTTAAGTTTTTAGCAACATTTAACCAAGTGGTACCTCCATTTTTTGTGATGTGTACTTGACCGTCATCTGTTGCGGCCCATAAAACATCTTTTTCTAGCGGAGTGGGTTCTATTACTAAAATTGTACAATGATTCTCTGCGCCCGTGGCATCCATGGTCAATCCACCACTTTCTGCTTGTTTTAATTTTTCTGGATTATTGGTAGACAAATCAGGAGAAATAACTTCCCAAGTCAACCCTTTATCGATAGATTTATGTACAAACTGACTTCCGAAGTACAGTGTACTATTGTCAAAAGGATCCATGTTAATAGCAGCATTCCAATTGAAACGCAATTTTACATTTGCGTCTTTGTGTGTTGGCTTTACAGAATAATTATTTCCTGTAATATGATCATATCTTACCACAGATCCTTGCTGGCTCATCGAAAAACCATAGCGCGAATCGTCTTTGTCTGGAACAACATCAAAACCGTCACCAAAACTAAGTTCTTGCCAATATGAATTTCTGATTCCTTGAGACTTCCAAACATATGCAGGGCCTCTCCAAGAACCATTGTCTTGCATTCCGCCATATACATTGTAAGGAAATTCATTGTCTACATTGATATGATAAAACTGTGCTACTGGAATATTTCCAATAAAACGCCAAGATTTACCACCGTCTTTTGTAATGTTTAGACCACCATCATTCCCATCAATCATGAATTCACCATTGTTTGGATGCATCCACCAAGCGTGATGATCTGGATGCACTCCATTGTCTACTCCATAAGCAGGCATTAATTCTGTAAAGCTCTTTCCTCCGTCTTGCGAAACATTTATATACGTAAACACAGTATACAATCTATTTTCATTCTGAGGAGCTACATAAATTTCTGAATAATAAAAAGGACGTGTTCCAATACTTGGTTTGTCATTTATTTTCTTCCATTTAAATCCACCATCTTCACTTTTATACAGCGCATTTTTCTTTGCTTCTACCAAAGCATATATAATATCAGGATTGCTGGGTGCTATTGCAACACCAATTCTACCCAATTCACCCTTAGGGAAACCCTCTTTTTCTGTAACTTGTTTCCAATTATCTCCACCATCATGCGTGATATATAGGCCACTTCCTGTTCCACCAGATTTAAAAAACCAAGGATCGCGTTTGTGCTCCCACATAGAAGCAATTATTTTATTGGGATTTTTAGGATCCATGATCAAGTCTGCTGTGCCAGATCTACTATTCGTAAACAGCATTTGTTTCCAGTTTTTTCCACCGTCAATTGTTTTGTAAACACCGCGCTCTTGGTGCTCTCCCCAAGGAGAACCAATGGCACCAGCGTATACGATATCAGGGTTTGTAGGGTCGATGAGAACTCTATGTATATGACGGGTTTTTTCTAAACCCATTGCTTTCCAAGTTTTTCCAGCATCTAAAGATTTGTAGATTCCGAAACCACCATTCAAACTATTTCTCGGATTTCCTTCTCCAGTTCCCGCCCAAATTATACTGGGGTTGGATTGCTGAATGGCAACTGCTCCAATAGAGGCCGTAAGTTCTTTTTCGAAAATTGGTTCCCATTTTATTCCGCCAGAGTTAGATTTCCAAATGCCACCGGAAGCAGTACCTACATACATTATTTTTGGATCTGAGGTCACCACGTCAATCGAAGTTATACGTCCAGACATGCCTCCAGGGCCAATATTCCTGGGGGTCATGTTTTTTAAAAGATCCATGGAAAACTCTTGAGAAAAAAAGAGGGAAGTGGTACCTAATAAAAGTAATGTGAATAGTTTTTTCATTTGAATAGCTTTTTTTAATTTTTATAATGGCGAACAAGGTACAAAATAGAAAACGGGCTATTTAAATTGATTCCTTTTTTAACACTTGTGTTTTGTTTGTAAAAATTTTGTGATTGAATTCAGTAAATTGAGATGTAATTATTATTCGTATTCAAAATTTATTTCTTTGGGACTTCAATTATAATCTGATTTATTGCTGCTTTTTAACAAGAGCTAAAAATGATTGTGCGAGGAGTATTGAATTATTTTTTGTTAAAAAATGCATTTTTTAAATTTCAGGAACGATGTTAAGAAGGATTAAAAAACGTGGGTTGGGCATTTTTTTGGAGGAGGGCGTTTTTTGTGAAATTTTTTTTTTCAATATTAAGTACTTGAATTCAATGTTTTATTATTGGACATTTCATAGGCTACGTATTTTATAGTTCCTTTTCTTTAGGACTGCGTTTTGCTTCTTTTAAAGCTTGCATCAAGATCCATTCTATTTGTCCATTGGTAGAACGAAACTCGTCGGCAGCCCATTTTTCGATGGATTTCAGTGCATCTTCGTTAACTCGCAAGGCGAAAGCTTTCTTTTTCGACATATTTTATCTTATCAATTAAGCAGAGGTTAAGTTTATTTTTTGTGTTGTTATTATTTATTTTAAATCTTTAAAACATGGAATACCGGAAAACGGTAATCACAAAATTACAGTTTCAATTATTTATATTTATAATCAAAAAGAGTCTGAGGTGTGCAGTATCTGGCAAAGCAAAGCAAAGCAAAGCAAGTAAAGGTGCCGAGATAAGCATCACCTTTAAATCAGTTTTTTTTTCTTTAGCACTTTGATCTCTTTTTGGAAACGAATTCACTTCCCGATATTTGCTATCAAAAATAAAACGAACAGAATTTGACGTACATAATGCTGAAACAAGCCAGGTATTTTTTTCTGAGCGGTAGCCGTTTGGTTTTCCAAACAAATCAAAATGAACAGCAATTTTAGTGGTTAATGCTTTAGACGATAGCATTAAATACGTCCACGATACAATTAATAGGGTTTCAGTTGCTGTTACTAAGGTGTGGTCTAAATGCAAGAAGTAGTTGCTTTTAATAGCTGCCATAGATCTTTTTTTGATAATTTTTTAAAACATTGTTTACCTCTTCTTTTTTTTGGGTGCCAATTAATAATTTTTTTCCATTCTTTAATACAAGTTGAATACCGATAGCTCCAGAAATATTTACATATTTCCCTTTTTCTTTATTCCAAAGTAGTCCTCCTTTTATACCCCATCCGCTATATTCTCCAATGGGGTTATAGTTTCTAACATGCGCTGTTTCAATTTCTTGCCATTGAATGTGTTTCATCTTTAAATCAAAAGGTAGAAATTGATAGTAAATGCCGTTTTCATCAATGCAAGTCTTTAATTGAAAGAAAAAAGCAAAGACAGCAGAAATTGCAATACCTGCAACCGTTAATGCTAGTTCTTGAGCAGACCTGGTTGTGTTTGCGTATTCCTTGCAATTACAATTATCGAAACTGCAATACCAATACTCAAATTAGCGAATAACCAGGTTTGCGTAAAACGCTGTTCTTCTTTAAAAACTTTCATTGTTATCTGTTTTTGTCTCTTTCTAAAATCATAGAATTCCAGCCTGGAGGTACTTCTATGTAAACCCAGCCTTCTCTTGCATATTGATTTAATAAATCCTCAAAATTTTGAACCCGATTTCTAAAGCCTAATTTTAATTGTACGATTTTATATTCTTTCATTTTTAATATATCAAAGCTGTGCTCTTTTTAGTGGCTTAGTGTTCCAGTATTTACAATGGGAGATGCTTCTTTGTCACCACATAAAATAATAAGAAGATTGCTAACCATAGCCGCTTTTCGTTCGTCATCTAATGCAACAATTTTTCTTTTACTTAATTCCGACAGCGCCATTTCTACCATTTCAACAGCAACTTGTACAATTTTATGTCGGGCAGCCACAATTGCGGTTGCCTGCTGTCTTTTTAACATGGCAGAAGCAATTTCTTGTGCATAGGCTAAATATCCAATCCGTGCTTCGGAAACTTCATTTACACTTGAGCGCAAAGTAATATTTTCATCATGTCCTTCGTCGGCAAAATTATCATACGAATACATGCTTGCTAACTTTCTTACGGCAGCATCGGTTTGAACGCGCACGAAATTTTCGTAATTGTCTACATCAAAGGCAGCTTTGTAGGTATCTGTCATTCTCCAGACTAATATGGTTGAAATCATAATTGGGTTTCCAAGCTTGTCATTTACCTTTAAGCGCTCACTATCAAAATTACTCGCTCTTAAAGGGATTGTTTTTTTCTAAAGAAAGGATTTGCGCAATACAATCCATTCTCTTTAATGGGCCCTGCATATTTATAAAACAGCAATAATACTTTAGGAGTATTGGGATTTACCAATATAAACCCAAAAAAAAAAAATTATAAAACTAAGTGCAGTGGCTATAAGGTAGGCGCCATTTTCTTGCGCAATGAAAAAGCGATGCTTTAAAAAAACAGTAGTAAAACAATTACGAGCATTAGTAACCGTTCGCCGGTTTGATTATTTGTTCTGATTACATCGCTGTAATTTATATTGATATTAAATTGATATCACAAACACGGGTTTATTTTATCGATTTGAAAATATTTCTATACTTATTTTTTATAACTTCGCGTGAAATATTTAAAAAATTAGAGATGAAACTTAAATTATTTTTATTAATTGCTACTTTTTTCTTTACAAAATCGGCAACAGAGGACGCTTTTTTTTGGGGACAAAATGGGCATAGAGCAACAGGAGAGATTGCTGAAAGTCACTTAAACAAAAGGGCTAAAAGAAAAATCGATAAGTTGTTAAACGGTCAAAGTCTAGCCTTTGTTTCTACGTATGCAGATGAAATAAAATCGGATAAAGCGTATAGCGAGTATGCTTCTTGGCATTATGTAAATATGAATTTAGACGAAACATATGCAACGGCAGCTAAAAATACAAAAGGCGATTTAATTACAGGAATTAATACGTGCATTGCTGTTTTAAAAGATAAAAGTAGTTCGAGTGAAGACAAGTCTTTTCATTTAAAAATGCTCATTCATTTGGTAGGAGATTTGCACCAACCGATGCATATCGGTCGAAAAGAAGACAAAGGCGGTAATTCGGTGAAAGTCGAATGGTTTGGAAAAAGGAGTAATTTGCATGCGGTTTGGGATACAAAAATGATTGAAGGTTGGAATATGAGTTATTTAGAATTGGCAGAGAGTGCGAAGAAGGTTTCTAAAGAACAAATTGCTGCAATTGAAGCAGGAACTTTATTAGATTGGGTAGCTGAAATTCATGAAGTGACTAAAAAGGTATATAATTCTGTGGATGCGAATAAAGGTATCAGTTATCGATATTCATATGATCACTTTGACATCGTGAGAGATCAATTACAAATAGGAGGAATTCGTTTGGCTAAAATATTGAATGATATTTTTTCTTAAAGGATATCTGTTTCGTTTTAAAAGTCTCATTAGTTTTTACTGATGAGACTTTTTTTTTGAGATTTTTTTGTTTTTAGAGCCAAAGAAAGTCTATACATGCTTGTAAAATAACGGTTTTACTTTGAGATAATAAATAGGAAGTGTGCGTCAAAAAATGGGGCTGTTTTTTTTGGTGCGTTTAGATTTCTAAAGCAAAAACAGAAAAAGTTAATTCCTTTTTTTGTAAAAAGGGCATTCAGGCCAACGTAGTTTTATTAGATGATATACATCAAGATATTTGGATTTAGGCAATAGACAGCAGTTAGTTTGCAGCAACCCCTGCGACTCTTATCAACAATAAAGAGAAACAGGCTATTTATGCGCAATCTTTTGATTTTGAAACGTTAGAAGCGACAGTAAAAACGTTTTTAAATACATAATTTATAATTGTAATTAGAGAGGTTTCTGCACTGTGATTTTGCGGATATGGATTGGAAGGTGGATTCCAATCTAGCAGCAGAGGAAGTAAAAAACAGCAAGTTGCTATGCGATTAAAGTAGGGTAATACGTCTTTTAAAAAATAAAAAACCCCAAATAATCATTTGAGATTTTTTATTGAATTAAGTGCTATTGTAATGTTAAAAAATTGACCGTTAGTTTCTTATTTTCGGACAATCTCACCACATCCAATACGCGGTCCCGCAGCACCTGAAGGTTGGGAACTAAAATCATCGGGGCCTTCATGAATTATGATGGCGTGTCCTACTATGTTTTTATTGATGTCTTTTCCACCAATAGACCATAGTGTTGTCTCTCTTTCTATGGTTCCAGTTCCATCTTCGGCAACAACTAAATTTCCAATGTCACCAATGTGGAATGGTGCTTCCATCCATTTTCCATGATTTTCACCTGTAGGATTCCAATGCCCACCAGCAGACTTTCCGTCGGGAGCAGAGCAATCACCAATGGCATGAATGTGGATCGCATGGTTTCCTTTTGAAAGCCCAGAAAGTACAGCACTCATGGTTACAATTCCTTCTTTCTCTATAAAAGTTACGGTTCCAGAAACAGTACTTCCACTTTTAGCTTCAATATTTGCAACGGCTTTTTTCTCTGCTACGGCGCACGAACTTAAAAGCACTGCTGAGAATGCAAAAATTCCCAATTTTCTTAAGATTTTCATACTTTTTATTTTTAAATTATACATTCAAAGATAAAGGCTTTAGGATATTTTCTATTGTTATTTTTTAAAATCTTTTTAGATTTAAAAAAACCCGTGAATCAATTTGCAAAAATAAGCCTGCGAAGTTTATTTTTTTTACCTTTAAATGTTCTTTTATTTCGCGGAGAAATGTTGCACATTCCGGGAGTGTAGAATTGATTTTTAGTGCAGTATTCTTCCGCATACTGCTGTTGTATATCGAAACAAATAATTTTTAGTGCTGTAACAAACCCTGTTTTTCAAATGGCAGCCATAATATAAAATAAAAAAATGAACTTAAATTTATCAAAGCCTATTGTATTTTTTGATTTAGAGACTACAGGGGTAAATATAGCAACGGATAGAATTGTAGAGATTGCTGTTTTAAAAGTATTTCCCAATGGGAACAAAGAGAGTAAAACGTGGTTGGTAAATCCAGAAATGGAAATCCCGCAAGCATCTATTGATGTACACGGGATTACGAATGAAAAAGTAGCCTCAGAGCCTACATTTAAAATGTTGGCACAAGAAGTAAGTAAATTGATGGCAGGGTGTGATTTGGCAGGCTTTAATTCAAATCGTTTTGACATTCCGTTGTTGGCAGAAGAATTAATGAGGGCAGGAATTGATTTTGATATGAAAGGTAGAAAAGCGATTGATGTACAAGTTATTTTTCACAAAAAAGAACAACGAACGCTAGGTGCTGGTTATAAATTTTATTGTGGTAAAGAATTAGAAGGAGCACATGGGGCTGCAGCAGATACCAATGCAACCTATGAAATTTTAAAAGCGCAACTTGACACCTATGCTGATCTTGAAAATTCAGTGGCTGCTTTAAGTGAATTCTCTACACACGGCGTTCGCGCCGATTTTGCAGGCTTCATATTAATGAATGATGCGCAACAAGAGATTTTTTCTTTTGGAAAACATAAAGGGAGAACAGTTGAGGAGGTATTTAATGAGAACCCAGGATATCACAATTGGATTCAAAATGCAGATTTTCCACTGTATACAAAAAAAGTTTTAAAAGGAATAAAAGAAAGAATGACAGCGCCAAAAGCTACGATGTCAGACAGTGAAAAGTTGCAAGCACTGCAACAGAAGTTTAACTTGAGATAAACATTACGGCTATTTAAAGAATGCTTCTTTTTAACTGTATTAATTAGATAAAAAATAAAATATGTTTACCCAATATAAAAATTTACCTAGCAATTCTCGTGTTTGGATTTATCAAGCAGACCGTGCTTTTACATCTGAAGATCTTGAATTTATAACCAGAAAAGCAGAGGATTTTATCAATCAGTGGACACGCCACGGAGACGATTTAAAAGGTTCCTTTACTATTAAATACAACCAGTTTTTAGTGCTAGCAGTAGACGAAAGTTTTAACAACGTTTCGGGTTGCTCTATAGACAGTTCTGTGCGTTTTATACAGGCATTAGAAAAGGAACTTCAGTTAGATTTAATGAATAAAATGAACATTACTTTTAAAGATAATGAGCGCATTAATCTTGTAAAATTAATTGATTTTCAAAGGTTTGTAAAAGAACAAAAAGTAACTGCAGATACCATTGTTTTCAACAATATGGTACAGACAAAAGCGGCGTTAGATGCCAATTGGGAAGTTCCCGCAAGTGAAAGTTGGCACAAGCGCTTTTTAGTTTAATGATCGTGCGGAAAATGTAAAACCAAGTATTGAAAAAGAGAGGTCTAGGGTTGAAATAATGTCTAGAAATATGCAGAATAAAATATGAAGAAAAACCTATGTTGGCTCTTTTTGAGCAGTTTTATTTTTAGTAGTGTAGCGCAAAAAAAGGATCCTTTAAGAACTGCGGATTTTCAAGCACAAGAAATTTGGGTCGATAGTATTGCAAATAGGATGTCTGTAGAAGAAAAAATAGGACAGTTATTTATGGTACAGGCCTATTCTAATTTAGAAAGTGAGCACCAAGAGTTTATTACTGAAATGATTGCTAAATATCATGTGGGGGGGGTGATTTTTATGCAAGGAACTCCAAAAAAACAAGCCCTCTTGAACAATGGGTATCAGGCAATATCAAAAATACCGTTACTCATAGGTTTCGACGGTGAGTGGGGTTTAGACATGCGATTAAAGAATACGTATCGATTTCCATGGAACATGACGTTAGGTGCTATTCAAAACAATGCGCTCATCGAGAAGTTTGGACGCCATCTGGGTCAGCATGCAAAAAGAATTGGAATTCATGTCAATTTTGCTCCTGTAATTGATATCAATGTAAATCCCGAAAACCCGATTATTGGAAATCGATCTTTTGGCGAGAATAAAGTAAATGTAACCGAAAAAGCAATTGCTTTTATAAAGGGAATGCAAGGAGAAGGGGTTCTTGCAAATGGAAAACATTTTCCTGGTCATGGTGATACTGCTGCAGATTCTCATCACATGTTGCCTTTATTGAATTTTAGTCGAGCACGTTTAGATTCCATAGAATTATATCCTTTTAAGAAGACTTTTGAAGCAGGTTTAACAAGTGTAATGACCGCTCATTTAAACATACCAAGTTTAGAGCCAGACGTGAACTTACCAACATCGTTGTCTAAAAATGTGGTTAGCAATTTATTGCAAGAGCAGCTGGGGTTTCGAGGACTTATTATTACAGATGGACTGAATATGAAAGGGGCGTCAAATTACGCAAATTCTGCAGCAATCAATTTAGCAGCGATAATAGCAGGAAACGATTTGCTATTAATTCCCCAAGAAATACCAGCCTCTATTGCGCTAATAAAGGAGGCTTTGAATTCTGGATCGCTATCGCAAGAAAGGATAGACTTTTCTGTTCGAAAAATTTTAAAAGCAAAATATTGGGCAGGATTGCAGAAGTACCAGCCGATCATATTAGCAAACCTTATTGAAGATTTAAATCGCAAAGAAGATGAGGTACTGCACAGAGAATTAGTAAAAAATTCACTTACCTTAATAAAAAACACACGCGCTATTTTTCCTGTCAGAAACCTAGACAAGCAAAAGATTGCGTATGTTAAATTGGGAGATGCAGAAAATGACGCCCATGTGAACATGCTTCGAAATTACGCTGAGATCACAGTGATTTCTGATGACAATTTAAAAGGACTTATCCAAAAGCTAAAACCGTATAATTTAGTGGTTATCGGCTTTCACAAATCAAATGCACATCCTTGGAAATCATATAAATTCACAAAGGAAGAATTGTCTTGGTTGCAGGGGATTTCTAAAAAAAATAAGGTTATTTTAGAAGTATTTACAAGTCCTTACAGTTTGTTGCAAATAAAGAATTTTAAGAATATTGAAGGAATTGTTGTTTCATATCAGAATAGCAAATTAGCACAAGAACTTTCAGCGCAGCTATTATTTGGTGCAATTGAATCCAAAGGGAAACTGCCTGTTTCTATAGGTGCAACGTTTAAAGAGGGATTTGGAATTACAAGTACAGATTTGAAAAGGTTTCAGTACACAATTCCTGAAGCGGCTGGGATGTCTACTCAGAAGTTAGCGCTTTTAGATAAAATAGCCGATACTATTATTTCTGAAGGAATGGCTCCTGGTTTTCAGATTTTAGTGGCAAGAAATGGCAAAGTAGTCCTGCAAAAAAGTTTTGGGTACCATACCCAAGATAAAATAAAGAAAGTCAGAAATACAGATTTGTATGATGTAGCTTCACTTACTAAAATCTTAGCAACATTGCCACTATTAATGCAAGCAGAAGAAGAGCACAGAATTTCGGTAACAGATCAGTTGGCAGACATACTTCCTTTTTTCAAGAATACGAATAAGGCAGAACTTACGGTGAAAGAAATGCTCTCGCATACTGCGAAACTAAAAGCTTGGATTCCTTTCTATAAAGCCACACAAGACAGCATCACAGGCGAAAACTTATCGAACTATTATCGCACTGAAAAATCCAAAGAGTTTCGTACGAAAGTAACAGAAAATTTATTTTTAAAATCTAATTATAAAGATAGTATTTATAAACAGATAGCCTTGGCAGATCAGCGAGAAGAGGCAGGCTACAAGTACAGTGACTTGGGATACTATCTTTTTAAACAAGCTTTAGAAAATAGTTATAAAAAAGCATTGAATATTTTAGTGGATGTCAAGTTTTATAAACCTTTGGGGGCGCACAGGATAGGGTATTTACCTTTAGAGCGATTTGATAAACAGGAAATTGTACCTACGGAAAAAGACACGTATTACAGACATCAATTATTGCAGGGAGATGTGCATGATATGGGTGCTGCCATGTTGGGTGGAGTTGGTGGTCATGCAGGTATATTTGCCAATGCAAATGATGTAGGTAAAATAATGCAGTTGTATTTGCAGAAAGGTTTTTATGGTGGAAGACGTTATTTAAAAGCGGAGACTATTGATAAATTCAATCACAGGTATTTTTCTGACGACAAGGTGAGAAGAGGTTTGGGGTTTGATAAGCCACAGTTAGATCCTAAGGTGATGGCTACCTGTGGATGTGTTTCTGATGAAAGTTTCGGGCATTCTGGTTTTACTGGAACTTACACTTGGGCAGATCCAAAGAGTGGATTGGTCTATGTGTTCCTTTCGAATAGGGTGTATCCAAATGCGGAGAATCGAGAATTGATTGCGCGTAACATGCGCACCAAAATTCAACAAGTGATACAGGACGCTATTATAGAGGAATAAGCTTTTAGGGAAGTTTTAAATATTTTTCAATGCTCGTAATCTTCTCAATTCAATTCTCGGTGTTTTTTTGCGTTTGTAGGCGTACATTTTACATAGATTAAAATTAACAAGGCAGAGATGGTTAGGTAAAAGAACCCCGCAATATTTCCTAAAAAATGGCACATGATCCAAGTTTGCAAAGCATAAGAGAAACCAAATAAAACTAAATTTAGTCCAAACCTAAAAGTATCTATAAATTCGATCTCTTTAATTTTTCCCAGTGCTTTTTTCCAAATAAGATACGGCACAATGCTATTCAGTTTTATCAGGTAAAGAAGTGGTTTTAATACATTTCTTTGGGGTGCTTTTTCAGGGGGGAAGTTCTGCGTTCTAATCATTTCATTAATTTCTGCTACTGACGTAAAATCAACACGGGCCTTGTTGAGTTGCTGTAAGGTACTTTCGTACTGATGGTCATCGGGAATATGTACACTGAGCGTTTTTAGTTGCTTAGATACTTCCTCTTTTAATAGTTGTACAGATTTTGGCAACGGATGCGATTCATAGATCGTTCTTGAGGCAATAGGTACCCCGTAATGGACGCTTACTTTTGCAGGAAAGTCAGAAAGATGCTGATAGGTAACCCCCACTGGAATTACTAAAACCTCCAAGTCTTTGTGTTTTTCTAAGGCGCCAAAAACAATTCTAGTAAATCCTTTATTTAACAGTCGAATGGTTCTTCTTTTACTGTGACTTCCCTCGGGAAAGATCATTAAGGTTTCCTTTTTTTTCAAAATGGCATGACATTTTTCAAAGATTTCTTGGTTGTTGGCAAGCTGCTGTATGCCGTCTCTAATTCTAAAAATAGGCATTAAATACAGCGAGGATAATATTTTTTTTATAATGGGATGCTTGAAAGAAGCTGCACGTACTAAAAAATGATTTTGTCTCTTATTCGTGGTGGTAACATACAATGGGTCTATTAAACCATTGGGGTGATTTACAACAAAGATAACAGCACCTTTTTTTGGGATATTTTCCTTTCCTACGACGGTTATTTTTTTAGAATAGAAAAATAAACTCAACTTTATGATACTCCATACAAGTGTGAACCAAATTTTTTGAATCATCAATTATTTTTTTTAATTAAAATTTTTATGTTTTGCGTTCTTCTCCAGTAGCTTGCTAGAAGTATTCCAGAAAACACATCCCAAATCCCCCAAAAAGCTGCAAGTAAGGCCATGCCCCCTAAACCTTGAAAAAAACCAAAAATGAGTAATAAGCCCAAGCCACCATTTTGTATTCCGGTTTCCATGGCAATTGTTTGGGTATCTTGATGGTTCAGGCCGAAACTTTTAGCAGTATAAAAACCGAGTACAAAAGCAAAAATATTATGGAAGATTACTAAGAATATAACATGGTGAATGTGATTTGCAAATACTTTTAAATTTTGAGAGAAGGCGATTCCAATAAGTACAATAAAAACCAACATCGAGAGTGGTTTTAATTTTTTCTCTATTTTATGAGCAATTTTCGCATGGTAGTGTTTTAGAAGCATACCAAGAACTAGTGGGACTCCTAAGATTAAGGAAACGAGTTTTAGTAAGGAGATCCAGTTTAGAGATACTGTTTCTAAAATTGCATTTGTAGGTGGATATAAACTTCCCCAGAACTGTAAGTTAAACGGGGTCATAAAAATGCAAATTAGTGTTGCGAAAGCGGTCAAACTCACTGATAAAGCAGCATTTCCTCCAGCCATTTTACTAAAATAATTAGAGACATTTCCTCCCGGGCACGCTGCAATCATGATCATTCCTAACGCAAAACTGGGATGGGGTTCAAGCACCAATACGGCAATAAACGTAGCTGCGGGCAATAGAATAAATTGGGATAAAACACCAACTAAAAGTATTTTTGGCTTTTTTAACAACCGTTTAAAATCATCGACAGAAATTCCCAAAGAAACCCCGAACATAATGACGGCAATTGCGATATTTAGAATCCATAAACTATTTGCATCGAAGTTTATTTTGATGTCATCAATAGGTATGGTTGCGTTAGTTTGTAAAAGCATATTCAATTATGTTTGCACCCATTTTTAATGCTTTTTCGCGAACTTCTCTTGGGTTTTTGTGCACTATTTGGTCTTCCCAGCCATCACTTAAATCTGTCTCATAGTCATAAAAAACAAGTAGTCGTCCTTCATAGAAGAGACCAAAGCCCTGTGCTTTTTTATTATCATGTTCGTGAATTTTAGGCATTCCATCAGAAAATTTAAAAGTTTGATTGTAGATGGGATGCGTGCTGGGTATTTCAGTTAATTCCAATTCTGGAAACACTTTTTTAAGTTCTCTTTGGATGTATTGGTTTAGACCATAATTGTCTGAGATGTGCAAAAATCCACCAGAAATTAAGTACTTTCTCAGGTTTATTACTTCTTCATCAGAGAATACAACGTTGCCATGTCCTGTCATAAATACTAAGGGAAAATTGAAAATTTCGACGCTATTAACGGCGATACTCTGTGGGTTTTTAGAGATGCTTGTGTTTAGATTTTTGTTTGCAAAGTTAATTAAATTTGGGATGGCAGTTGGGTTGGCATACCAGTCTCCACCGCCATTATATTTTAAAATAGCAACATCTTGTCCATTGGTCGCGCCGAAGGAAAAAATAAAAAATAAAAATACTAGTGGTTTCATCGTTATTTATAAATGCAAAGTAATGAATTACTCATGGATAAAAGAAACAATATTTACAGCAACTATTCCTGCCGTTTCTGTTCTGAGTCTGCTTTTACCTAAAGAGATCGGTTTGAATTTTTTATCCAATGCTTTGGCAATCTCATCCAAAGAAAAATCACCTTCTGGTCCAATTAAAATGGTAATTTTTTCAGAAGTTTGTACTACCGATTTTATGAAGTTTTTTTCTTGGTCTTCACAATGCGCAATGCAAATGGTTCCGTCAAAATCTTGTTTTATAAAATCGTTAAATTTTATAGGCTCATTTATTTTTGGAAGCGTACACTTTAAAGATTGCTTCATCGCAGCCTGTATAATTTTTTCAAATCGGTCTATTTTTACATACCTGCGTTCTGAATTGCTACAAATAATTGGAGTAATTTCATCAATGCCAATTTCTGTAGCTTTCTCTAAAAACCATTCAATTCTGTCATTGTTTTTAGTAGGTGCAATTGCGATATGAAGAGAGTAGTTCCACGGTTTTGGTTTCTCTTCTGCCTTGATAATTTTAGCAGTGCATTTTTTGTCATTTGCAAAACAAATTTCAACATCAAATAAATAACCTTTTCCATTGGTGATTTTAAGAATATCGCCCGTGGTTTTTCTCAATACACGCACAATGTGTTTACTCTCAATTTTATCGAAGGTAATTTCTGTTGTGTTTATCGCAATTTCTGAATTGTAAAATAGTTGCATATGTAGCTGAGTTTTATTTTTTTATCGTGTCGTTTTTTGGTCTTGGCAACTGTTATGCTCAATATTTTTGCGATAGGTTCTTCTTCTTTTGTGTGTGATAGGGTCAAATTTCTCCCATAATTTTTTAATGGCTTCATTGTCCTCCAACTCAGGTGTTCGGATGCAATTCTCGATTCCCAACGGCGCAAACGTTTTGGTATATTGATCAAATATAATAGCATGCACACCTTTATTTTGATATTTGGGAGTCACGCCAATTAAATAGAAAGTAACTTCTTTAGCATGTTTTCTGGCTTTTAGCAAGTGGAACAGTCCAAATGGAAATAATTTTCCTTTTGCCTTTTGTAAAGCCTCCGAAAAAGAAGGCATTACAATAGCAAAGGCCACTAATTTTTGTTCTTTGTCAACTACAAATTTTATATATTCAGGGTTGATAAATGAGATGTATTTTTTTTTAAAAAAAGCAATTTGGGCTTTGGAAATGGGAACATAAGAGGACAGTTTTGAATAGGATTTATCAAATACTTCAAACATCTCTTCTACATAGGGTAAAATATCTTTTGTTTTTGTAAAATCTAAAGCAGTCAGTTCAAAACGTTTTTTAATAACGTTGCTTACACGGTCAAAGTAAAAACCATCTACATTTTTAAACTTAAATTTATTTTCTGAATATTCTTTCTCTTTTACAAAGCCTAGTTGTTCTAAATGTTTTTGGTAGTAGGGATAATTATACCATGTAATCATGGTCCCTATATGATCAAAACCATCTATTAAAACGCCTGTTTTATCTAAGTTGTTAAAGCCAACAGGGCCTTCGATGTAAGCTAACTTATTTTGGATGCCAATTTCTTTAACTTTTTCTATCAGCATTCGTGTAACTTCGAGGTCATCAATACTATCAAACCATCCAAATCGTATTTTTTTTATCTGTTGTTTTTCAACTTCAAACCAATTAATAATGGCAACAATTCTGCCAACAATTTTGTCCGCTTTAAGGGCAACAAAAAATTGTGCATCCGCATCCTCAAAAACCGGATTTTTCTTTGGATTAAAATTATCAATTTCATCTTGAATAATGGAGGGTACCCAATACTTATGGTTGTTATATAATGAAAAAGGGAAAGTAACAAATTGTTTCATCTCCTTTTTAGTTTTCATTTCTTTTAGTGTAATCATCTTAAAAAGTCAATTCTAATTAGGGCTATTTTTATGAGGATACCAAAAATCGAGTTTAAAAACAGATTACTTCGCCAAAAGAAATCTTTTTTTTTATTTAAATACTGCTGGTAGAGCCCTATTTGTAGTTGTCCTGATGCCTATCAATTCTGTAAGACAGGCCTAAACTTGAATAAAAACCGCTAGCTTCTCCCTCAAAAAGTAACCTTCCAGCAGTATAAATTTGAAGATTTTTGTTGAAGAGGTATGCCAAGCCCAATCCTAAGTTTGTATTATTTTGATTTTTTTGAAAGACTGTTTTATTTTCAAAAAAAAGGGAATAGTTATGCTGAAAGCTCTGCGTTATTGTCACGATATGTATGAACTCAGAGACGTTCGTTCCAATCTTATCACAATAAAAATTATTGATAATCGTAAAACTACTGGAAAGATTGTGTTGTAGTAAAACACCTATTTTTGGGGTAATACTTCCGGATCCATTTATTTCATTGATGACATCAGTATTCATTCCCAGAGAGACACCAACACTCGGAATCAGTCGTTTGCTGTCAAATGCATTTCTTTTTTTCCAACTTCTGATTTCTTTAGTTCTGTCTTGGAACTCTTGATGGTGTATTAAATATTTTGCGCCGATGGTTAATTGATCAGAACCACCGTTATAAATTACCTGATCTTTTTGGTACTGTACTTGTGCGTTGAATTCTAATCTTTCTGAGAAAAAACTAGTCCTAAATCGTAAGTCTGCACCGCCGTATTGTTCCATGGGAAAATTAGGAGCTAAGCGAATACTTCTTAAAAAAAAGCTATTTTCAAATTGATAAATTCCGCTTCCTACACCATAGGGACTCTCAGAAAAACCAGGTTGATTCGAATTTATCACCTCTGTGTATTGGGCTAAAAAAAGGGGAGTGCCTAAAAAAAATAGGAGTGTACTCAATACTAATTTTTTCAAATGAAATCGTCTCGAAAAAGGGGGGTACTTTAATTTTAACATGCGACACAAACATAGGACAAAAAAGCTATTTTATTTATTTAAACAGGACTTTTTTAGGTTTAAGAAAATTTTATAGCTTCACAACGTTGCAATTGTGCTCAAAGTGTTATTTTTGAGTGATTTTTTTAAACAAAGCTATGTTCCTGGGATTATTAAAAACCATTTCTTATCTACTACTTTTTTACTACGGATTTAAGTTCCTAGCAAGATTATTTGCGCCATTCTTAATAAAGAAAGCTACGGATACTATTAAGAAAAAGGCAGCACAGCAATATGGCGGCCAGCAAAGACGGCAGCAAGAGGAAGCTGTTAAGGAGGGCGAAACCATAATAGATAAGAAGCCGGGTAGTGCCCAAGAAAGTAAAAAGTCTGTTGGTGATTATGTCGATTTTGAAGAAATTGATTAATTAAATGCCAAGGGGAATCAACTATAAATATGAGCACAGTGAAAATTACTAAAATATTTCCATACATAGTTGCAGTTGGTTTATTTGTATTGGCATCGGTTATTTATTTTCATCCAATTTTAAACGGAAAAAAGCTACTGCAATCAGACATTACTCAGTTTAGAGGAATGGCAAAAGAAATTAGTGACTACAGAACCGAAAATAATGCAGAGCCTTACTGGACAGGCGCTTCTTTTAGCGGGATGCCGGCATATCCGATAAGCGCGTATTATCCCAATGATTTTGTACGAAGTCTAGATCAGGCCTTGCGATTTTTACCCAGACCCGCAGATTATACTTTTTTATATTTTTTAAGCTTTTTTGTGTTAATGATGGCCTTAAAAGTAGATTGGAAATTGGCAGTATTAGGCTCTTTAGCCTTTGGTTTTTCTACCTATTTAATTATTATTTTTGGGGCCGGCCACAACGCAAAGGCCCATGCAATTGCATACATGCCGTTGGTTTTAGCAGGGGTGCTATTGGTGTTTCAACGCAGATTTTTGATCGGTTTTATAATTACAGGAATCGCGATGGCGTTGGAAGTATATACGAATCATATTCAAATGACGTATTACCTTGGTTTTTGTTTATTAATTCTTGGAATTGTAGAATTTGTAAACGCGATTAAGAAAAAAAAATTAAGGATGTTTACAAAACAAGCATTCATTATCCTGTGCGCTATTCTTTTAGGAATTGGAGCCAACGCTCCTCGCTTACTGGCAATGAAAGAATATTCAGAGCACAGTACGCGTGGAAAATCTGAATTGACTCTAAATTTAAACGGTTCTAAAAAAGAACTAACATCCGGATTAAATTATGAATATATTACGCAGTATAGTTATTCCAAATTAGAAACTTTTAATTTGTTTATTCCCCGTTTTATGGGTGGTGGAACAATAGAAGAACTAGGAACAGATTCTAACTTTTATCAGTTTATAGCAGCGCGTGCAGGAAAAAAAGCAGCGTTGGAGTATTCAAAACAAGTCTTAACATATTGGGGAGACCAACCAATAGTAGAAGCGCCAGCATATATCGGTGCTGTTATTTTCTTTCTCTTCTTCTTAGGGGTGTTTTTAGTAAAAGGAAGGTTGAAATACTGGTTGGTAGCAGCTACTGTTTTTTCAATACTTTTAAGTTGGGGTAAGAATTTTGAAGGCGTTACAAACTTTTTTATCGATTATGTGCCGCTGTATAATAAGTTTAGAGCAGTTTCGTCAATACAGGTGATTGCAGAATTATGTGTGCCAATTTTAGGTGTTTTAGGCTTGAAAGAATTCTTCTCAAAGGAGCGATTGATAACAGAAAAGCAGGAAGCTTTAAAGAAAGCAATGTTGTTCTTTGGTGGTTTAATTATTGTTGGTTTTGGACTTGCACATATCTTTGGTGCATTTGAAGGGTTGAGAGACGCACAACAGTATAGCGAGATTCCTGGGTTTTTAGAGGCCGTAATTGCGGATCGAAAAGACATGCTTTTTTCTGACTCTGTACGTTCTTTGATATTGACCGGTATCTCGGGCTCCATTTTATGGCTGCTATTGAAAAATAAATTAAAATCTTTTTTGGCTATTTTAGGGATTACAGCGCTCATTTTATTTGATTTAATTTCCGTGAATAAAAGATATGTAAATGCGGATGATTTTAAATTGGCGAAAAAAATTGAACGGCCCTTTGAAGCATCCATGGCAGACAAAAGCATCTTAAAAGATAAAGCGCATTTTAGGGTCATAAACTACACGGTAGATCCAATGAATGACGGCAGCACTTCTTATTTTCACCAGTCTATTGGAGGGTATCACGCAGCTAAATTAGGAAGGTATCAAGAATTGTTTGATTTTCAGATAGCAAAGAATAACATGCAAGTTTTAAACATGTTAAATACAAAGTATTTTATTGTTGCAGATCGTGAGGGAAATGTGGAAGCGCAGCAAAATAGAGCAGCAAACGGGAATGCTTGGTTTGTAGAAAAAATAAAGGTCGTAGCCTCGGCAGATGAGGAAATAGCTGCATTGGATTCTTTAAATACAAAGAGCGCAGTCGTCATAGATCAAAAAGAATTAAATCTTTCCGATACTATAAATGCTGTGAATGTATCAATTGCACAAGACACTACGGCATCCATCCTTTTGACAGATTACAAACTAAACTTATTAACCTATGTAGCTAGTGTAGCAACTACACAGTTTGCGGTATTTTCAGAAATTTTTTACAAAGAAGGATGGAATGCCTATTTAGACGGTGAACTGGTACCGCATTATCGCGTAAATTACGTACTAAGAGGCATGCAGGTGCCTACGGGAAATCATACAATTCATTTTAAATTTGAGCCAGCAGTAATTGAACAGGGGCGTGTTTTTTCTCTTATTTCTTATGCGCTTTTATTATTGATTTCTATTGCTTGTTTTTTCTATGATAAAAAAAAGAAGTCAATAGCATTAAAAAACTCCTAAAAAAAAGTAGACCTTCGTTTCTAACGAATGCTAGAAACTGAAACAATTTTTGTAGCGCGGGTGTGAACAAAAAGACAGATGTGGAGATGGATGTTATAAATATCGGGGCTAAATTAAGAATGCTTTGGAGTGTTAATGGTATCGTTTTTGGATTAATAAATTGGGTATGAGAATAGGAATGATTTTAGATGCTGTTTTTCCTCCGGATCCGCGTGTAGAAAACGAGGCAGTTTCTTTAGTAAAAGCGGGTCATGAAGTATTCCTTTTTTGCTTACACTATGGTGAACAAAAGAAATTGGAAGTGATTCATGGAATTCAAGTTAAAAGATATCTTTCCAATAGATTAGAGTATAAACTATCTGCGCTAGCCTACACAATTCCTTTGTATACTTTTTTAATGAAGCGCAAGATTTGTCAATTTATTAAAGAAAATAAAATTGAAATTTTGCATGTACACGACATGCGAATTGCGGACGCAGTTTTTAGTGTCAATAAAAAGAATGGTGTGCCAATCGTCCTTGATTTACATGAGAATAGACCTGAAATTATGCGTTTTTATCCGCATTTAGTAAAGTTTCCAGGTAAATATTTGATTTCTCCAAAAAAGTGGAAAAGTAAAGAAGAAAAATTTATTAGAAAAGCAACCAAAGTAATCGTTGTTACTTCAGAATCCAGAGTGGAAATAACAAAAAGAATAGCTGTGGATGTTGACAAGATTGTTGTTGTACCCAACACTGTAAGAGAAAATTTTTATCTCAATCCAAAGGCAGATCCTGAAATTATTCAGCACTATTCAAAAAGTTTTGTTTTGCTTTATATTGGAGATACAGGACTTCGAAGAGGCTTAGAAACCGCTATAAGGTCAATAAATTTACTTCGGGATAAAATCGAGAATATTAAGTTGGTTATTGTTGGTAAAAACACAACCGATTGGATTTTAAAAAAATTAGCAAAGGACCTTGGGGTGGAGGCATATATAGACTTTTTAGGATGGAAAGACCAGCATTTGTTTCAGTCGTACATTTTATCGAGCTCTATTTGTATCTCTCCATTGCATCGAAATTTACACCACGACACCACCTACGCCAATAAAATTTTTCAGTATATGAGTTTAGGAAGGCCTGTTTTGGGAAGCAATGCAACGGCGCAGGAGCGTATAATTAAAAAATCCAATGCAGGTTTAATTCACCAAGAAAAAGATGTTCAAGATTTTTCTAACAAGGTTTTAGATCTTTACAATAATAAGAGCTTAAGAGAAGCGTTTAGTGAAAATGGAAGCGCGTTTATAAAAAATCAATTTTCATGGGAGAAAACTTCAAAAAAGCTAATACATTTATACGATAATATAAAAAATTGAAAGTACTAATTATTACATATTATTGGCCACCAGCAGGAGGTTCTGGTGTGCAGCGCTGGTTGAAGTTTGTAAAGTATTTGCAAGAGTTTGGCATAGAACCCGTAGTTTACACTGTGGATAACGGAAGTTATTTAAAAGAAGACACTTCCCTTTTAAAGGAGGTGCCTCAAAATATAGCGATTTTAAGGCAGCCTATCTGGGATCCTACATGTTTGTTGTTTTGGAAAAAAAAGAAGCAGCAGGAGCAGGGAATCTCAAATGTAAGTGCAGGTGGATTGCTCTCTTTTATTCGTGGCAATTTTTTTATTCCAGATCCCAAAGTTTTTTGGATACAGCCCTCTGTAAATTACCTTCAAAAGTATATCGACAAGAACCATGTAGATGTGCTTATTTCTACAGGACCGCCGCATAGTATGCATTTAATTGCACAGAAGTTACATCAGAAAAACAATGTAAAATGGCTTGCAGACTTTAGAGATCCGTGGTCAGATTTGTATTATAACAAAGAATTCAAGCAGCTTTTATTTGCGCAAAATAGAAATAAAAAATTAGAAACACTTGTTTTGAAAAGTGCGGATTGTATCCTTACAGTAAGCAGTAGTTTAAAAGAAGTTTTTTTAGAAAGTGCAAAAAGAGTCGAAGTAATTTCAAATGGTTTTGATGACGAAGTGTCTGCCATTCCAGAGATTCGTCTGGACGGTATGTTCTCTATCTCGTATATTGGTTTACTGCCCAAACAAAGCAATCCTATAATTTTATTCAAAGTATTAAAAGAGCTTTGTGATGAAAGTATAGAATTTAGAAAAAACCTACAACTCAATTTTGTTGGAGATATTTCAGAGGAAGTAAAAACGGCTATAAAGGCCAATGATTTAGAACTAAATACAGTGTTTTTGGGGTATGTTTCCCACAAGAGAGCAATTTTATTTCAGAAGTGTTCTCAGGTTTTATTATTATTAATTCCAAATGTAGAAAATAATAAAGGCATCGTAACTGGGAAACTATTTGAGTATTTGGCTGCAAAGCGTCCCATTTTAGCACTGGGTCCAGTGGATGGAGATTTAGCAACCATTTTGGAAGAAACAAATGCAGGTGAAGTTTTTGCGTTTGATGATCATGAGAAGTTAAAATTAGAGATCAAACGTTTGTATCGTGTATATAAAGAAAAAACTTTGTTCATAGCCTCTAGTAATATTGAAAAATATCATAGAAAGGAGCTTACAAAAAAATTAGTATTTGTCTTAAAAAGTTTAATTTCGTAGTATGGGTATTGTATTAAAACAATCTTTCAGGAACACGCTTATTATCTACACTGCTTTTTTAATTGGCGGTGTGAATACCATTGTTTTTTATCCCAGAATTTTAGAATCAGAATTTTATGGGATGGTGGTGTTTCTTTTGTCCGCCTCTAACTTAATTATGCCACTTACTGCCTTCGGTATTCAATATACAATTGTGAAGTTTTACTCTTCGTACGAAAGCAAAGAGCAAAAAGATAAATTTTTATCCTCTGTAATTTTTTTACCTTTATTAATTGCATTCCCCATAGGTTTTTTTTGGGATTACTTTCAAGAGTGGATTATGATGCGAGTAACAAAGGAGAATAAGATTATTGGAAATTATACTTTTTACATTTACATTATCGCTGTTTCTTGCGCTTATTTTGAGCTGTTTTATTCATGGTCAAAAGTCCTCTTTCAGACAGTTTTTGGTAATATTTTAAAAGAATTGTGGAACCGAGTAGTGGTTACGATTTTACTGTCAGCAGTTTTTTTCGGAGTGATTACAAAATCAGAATTTATCTTTTATTTGGCGATAACCTATGTGTTGAGAGCCGTTATTATGATGTTGTATGCTTTTAAAATATATCTACCGAAGTTCTATTTTAAGTTTCCAAATAATTACGTAGAGGTCATTAAATATTCAGGATATATCATTTTGGCGGGAAGTGCTGGGGCAATATTGTTGGATATTGATAAAATTATGATACCAGGAAAAGACACGATAGAACAGGCTGCTTATTACGCAGTGGCGGTATTTATTGGCTCTTTTATTGAGGCTCCGAGTAGAGCAATGACACAAATTTTACAACCATTAACCTCCAAGTCGTTGAATGAATTTAATACCAAAGAGGTGGAAAGCTTATATAAAAAGAGTTCTATAAATCTGCTGTTAGTAGGAGGTTTGTTTTTTATACTGGTAAACTGTGGGGTAAGCGAACTTTTCAAGCTTATGGAAGACAAAGAATATGCTGGAGGGGAATACGTGGTTCTTATGATTTCTTTGGCAAAATTATACACGATGTTTTTAGGCAGTAACGGTGCAATTATTAACAATTCTAAGTTTTACAAAATTACTTTACCACTGGCTTTGGGGATGTCTATTTGTGTGTATTATTTGAATCAATTATTCTACTATAAAATAGCATTCGGAACCGATGGTTTGGCCTTGGCAACGTTAATTACAATATTTATTTTTAACACAGTGAAATTGTGGTTTGTGCATCGAAAATTTGCGATGTCTCCATTTACAGATAAGTCCTGGAAAATGATTACTATTATCTTGGTTTTGTTTGCTGTCTTTTATTTCTGGGACTTCTCTCTTCCTGAGCTTTTGATTTTCGAATTTAATAGCGCACCAATTCTTAACATAGCATTGAAAAGTATTTTGATTTCGGTCCTTTATGTGTACTTGATTTTAAAGCTTAAGATTTCAAATGAAATTACTGTTTTACTTCAGCGGTTTTATAGATAACAGTCAATATAATCTGTGATCATATGCAGTAGTAAAGCGATGCACAGGATTCTTGTTTTCTTAAAAAGCAATCCAAAAGCATAGCAAGCGATTGCAATATACGAGTGCAGTGGATGAAAATTGATACTACATCTTGAGTTTTCAAAAATTGGATTTGCCAATAAATGATCGAGATCTATAAGCATCGAGCATACAAATAGAAGAAATACCTGCTTCCATTTCTTTTTAAAAAAGACAATTGAAATAAAGAGAGGGAGAACGAAGTGGCATCCGTAATGGACCATGAACTTAAGATTCACAAGAAACTAATGGCATTCGGACCTTCCATGAAAAGGAGGTCTAAAATGGATAAATCTGGAATAAATCCGTGTTTTTCATCAAACATTTGAATGTATTGTTTGCACGGTTTTTCTTGCTGTTTCTTTGCGATTGCTAAATTTCGAAAATCTTCTTTTTCGGATATAGGCGCATAGGTGTTGGTCAATTTATAATTCAAATCTAGTTGCAGAGCATCGGAAATAAACAAGAATGTATCCATATTTACCTCGTGCAGATATTGGTATTTTTTATCAAATATAAAAGCAATGTCATCAACATAAAATTCAAAAAACGGTGAATTGCGATAGGCTGTTTTCAAGGAGTTGAAATGTTGTTTTTGCCAGTTACCAATATTTTCTATTTGGGTATCTTTCGTTTTTTTTCGATTCGAAGAAATGGGGTGTTTTACTGGAATATTTAAAAGTTGTTTTCCGTTGGTGTTAAAAATATAACATCGGTTTCTATAGCTTTGCTTTTGATAGTTGTCGTGCATCTCAAACAAAGTTTCTCCAGATTGTAAAATTGCAGAATACTGAGAGATTGGAGAAAAATAAGTAGGTAGAAACAAAGCCATTGTTTATTTTTTAGCCTTTTTTTTCTTCCCATTATAAAAGCTGTAGCCAAAATATAGCACAAGAAGGCCTAAAACATAATATCTATAAGATACTGGAGTGCCTTCTCCGTGCACAGTGGTAAACATTCTGTCCCAACGAATGGATTTTATTTTTTCGCCGAGGGATGCAGCATTTGCATTCCAGCTGAACCAAATCATCACGGGTTTTCCTAAAACATGGTCAAATGGAACATAGCCCCAATAACGAGCATCCAAAGAGTTGTGTCTATTATCTCCCATTAGCCAATAATAATCTTGTTGAAATGTGTACGAGTTGGCCTCGGTTCCGTTAATAAAAATGGTGTTTTCAACAACAGAGAGGTCATTATTTTCGTAATTCTCTATAATTTGTTTGTAATATGGTAGCGATGAAATGTCTAGCTTAACGGTAACTCCAGCCTTTGGAATATAAATGGGACCAAAGTTATCTTGACTCCAATTATTACTTTTGATATGAGGGAATATGGCGATGTCAGCATTAAAGTTTAATTTTTTCACAGAGATTGTTTCTCTGTATTTTTCTAATTCAAGAACTTCTCGGGCTGTTAAATTTATATTTATTTTATTGGGAACAGTCTCCATTTTCAAGCGTCTTGCAAAGTCAGGATTGATGCCACCAGCGACTTCGGTGTACAATGAGTCAGTACCTATTTTGGATAAATTTCCATTCTGTTTTATAGCTTCTTGTACCTTAGAATTGTTCCAGTATTCCGAAAGTATTTTATAGACCCCTATTCTCTCTTTCTCTATAAGAAATTGGGGAAACGTATTACTACTGATAGCAGATTTAGCTTCATATGTGTAATAAAACTGAATTTTCGCCCTGCTCGGAAGCGCATTCTTTTTTCCGTTGAGATAGACGTATCCGTCTCTTATTTCTAGAGAATCTCCTGCAATACCAACACTGCGCTTTACATAATTGGTTTTTTTGTCAACAGGCTTGTAGGTAAATTTTCCGGAGTTGTCTCCCCACATAGTCGCTAGAGAATCTGCAGGCCAATTAAAGCATACAATATCGTTATTTTTGATTTTTTGTAATCCTGGTAATCGAGTATAGGGTAGCTGGGGATTTTTTAAGTACGAGGGAAGCTTGGTTAAAGGAATGGAATCATGTACCATCGGTAATGAAATTACCGAAGATGGGATTCTGGCTCCATAATGGAACTTACTAACAAAGAGGTAATCCCCTACTAATAAGGATTTTTCTAAGGAGGATGTTGGGATTGTAAACGGCTGCATGAAATAAGTGTGAACTAAAGTGGCTGCAATAATAGCAAACGCAATAGAACTTACCCATTCCCCTAATTCTGATCTCGGTTTTAAACTTCTATTAGGATTGTAAGTTAACTCCTTAGTATAATTGATATAAAAAATATACAAGCCTAACGTAGTTAGTACTAATAGTGAATCTAATTTCTTAAAAAAACCAAAAGTTCTAATGGTCTCTATCCAAAGTACAGGAAACATTAAAAGGTTGACAACAGGAATAAAAAGTAAGAGAATCCACCATTTAGGTCTTTTTATGATGTGTAGTAGAACAAGACCATTGTAAACAGGGATCGCTGCCTCCCAGGATTTCCTACCTGCTTTTATATAGAGCTTCCAAGTTCCTAAAAAATGTAAGACTTGAATTAATAGAAAAAAAAGCAACCATTCAGTAAAATTCATAATTATTATATTTAAAACCCTTTGAATTAGGAATTATTTTTTGTTTTTAATAAGGCGCAAAATAAACAAAAAGTTACGGTTTTTAACGGATATTTAACACATCTTTCATACTAAAAACACCGGTTTTATTTAGAATCCATTCTGCAGCAACTACAGCTCCCAAAGCAAAACCTTTTCTGCTATTCGCGGTATGCTTAATTTCAATAGTATCAACTTCAGATTCATACCAAACGGTGTGTGTTCCTGGAACATCAGGGATTCTTTTTGCGATAATAGGTATGTTTTTGTTCGATATTTCTTCACCTAAATTCCAGTTTTCCTTTTTAGAATTGGCAATAATTCCCTCTGCTAATGTAATCGCTGTACCACTCGGAGCGTCTAGTTTTTTCGTGTGATGTATTTCTTCCAACGAAATGCGATAATCCTCTAAACTATTCATCATTTTGGCCAATTGTTTGTTCAACTCGAAAAAAATATTGACTCCTAAACTAAAATTGGAAGCATAAATGAATGCTCCATTTTCTTGCTCACAAAACGCTGTTGCCTCTGCATAGCGCGCTAACCAACCTGTAGTTCCAGAAATTACGGGAACGTTCTTTTTTATGCAATCAGAAATGTTATTAAAAGCCGCATCAGGAACGCTGAAATCAATGGCCACATCTGCCAAGGTGATGTCAATAACATCATTTAGTTCTTTTCTTATAATGATTTCGTGGCCTCTAGAAATTGCAATTTTCTCAATTTCTTTTCCCATTCTTCCATAACCTAATAGTGCAATTTTCATTTTAAAAAGTATATTTTAGGGTAAATCCAATTTTTGGAGCGTCGAACATTATTGGGTCTGGGATAAAAGTAGGTTGGAAAGACAAATTGTCATCCGTGTTAAATTGCAGCAAATGTGCGTTTACACTCGCTTCTACTATCTGTAAAACGTACAGTATTGTACCCCACATTAAAGATAAATCTCTATTTTCTCGCAATTGCTCTTGTGCTTTTTCAAGAGTTTCAAGAGAAACACTAACAACACCTAAGTCATCTGTAAATTCATCTTGGAAGCCAGTTTTTCTTAACTTATATGCAGTTCGAAAACGATTATATTCTCTATTATTCGCTAAGAAAAAGTAGGTGGGAGTTGCTAGTGCGGCCCAGACAATGGGTGCTTTCCAATATTTTCGATTGTAAATTTGTCCCATTCCGGGGAATATCGCAGAATAGAAGGCAGCTTTAGCGGGTGCTAAAGGTTTATATACGCCACCTTGTACAACTAGTTTTTCTTTTACCGTTGTAGAATCTTGTTGGCCAAAAAAATTAAAAGAAAAAAATAAAATTAAAATGGCTGCGATCCTCTTTTTTGATAACACTTATTTTAATAAGTTTTTTATTCGATTAAAATCCTCTTCTGAATGAAAAGGAATGGATATTTTTCCCTTCCCATTGGTGTTTACGGTCACTGCTATTTTATGACCAACATATGTGCTAATTTCAGTAAGACTATTTTTTATGTAGGAGGGAATTTCTTTTTTAATTGGTTTTATGTCAGTGCCATTTTTAAGGTTTTTTACGAAATCCTCTGTCTGCCTCACAGATAGTTTTTCTCGTATTATCTTTTCATAAATAGCCAATTGATCTGATGTACTTTCTACGCTAATCATTGCACGACCGTGCCCCATAGAAATAAAACCATCTCTCATACCTGTTTGTAATATAGGGTCTAATTTTAGCAATCTTAAATAATTCGTAACGGTAGATCTTTTTTTGCCAACCCTCGTGCTAAGGTCTTCTTGGGTCAACTGAATTTCATCAATTAAACGCTGGTACGATAAGGCCACTTCGATAGGGTCTAAATTCTTGCGTTGGATGTTTTCAACCAAGGCCATTTCTAGCATTTCTTGGTCATTGGCCAATCTAATATAAGCAGGAATAGTCGTATTTCCAATTAGTTTTGAGGCTCTATACCGGCGCTCACCAGAGACCAACTGAAATTTATTTCCTTCTAATTTCCGAACTGTTATTGGTTGAATGACACCGAGTTCTTTAATTGAACTACCAAGTTCTTGTAGTGCTTCTTCATTGAAGTAGGTTCTCGGTTGAAATGGATTTACATCAATTAAGTCCATAGCGATTTCGATAATACTGCCGACGAGTTTATCTGCGTGTTCATCGCTAGCTGAATTGATGTTCGGTGCATCTTGCAATAAAGCAGATAAACCTCTTCCTAAGGCTTGTTTTCTAGTTGCTTTTGCCATTTTTTGAATTCTTTTGTAATAATTCTTGGGCTAAATTTAAATAATTTACGGCACCTTTACTAGTGGCATCATAAGTAATTATACTTTCTCCATAACTTGGAGCTTCGCCTAAACGAATGTTTCTCCTTATAATCGTGTCAAATACCATGGAGGAAAAATGTTTTCTAACTTCATCTACAACTTGATTGGAAAGACGCAATCGAGAATCGAACATTGTGAGTAGCAGTCCTTCTATTTCTAGCGTAGGGTTGTGAATTTTCTGAATACTTTTGATGGTATTTAAGAGCTTACCCAGACCTTCTAAGGCAAAATATTCACATTGAATGGGAATAATTACAGCATCTGCCGCTACAAGGGAATTTAGGGTAATTAAGCCTAAAGATGGAGCGCAGTCGATTAAAATATAATCATAATCATCTTTCACTTCGGCCAATGCTTTTTTAAGCATGTATTCGCGCTCTTGTTTGTCGACCAACTCAATTTCAATGGCAACTAAATCGATATGCGCTGGAATGATATCTACATTTGGAGAAGCTGTTTTTACAATGGCCTTTCTTGCAGAGAGGGTATGTTCAAGAACATGATATGTTCCTCCTTCAACAGCATTTACGTCGAGTCCTAAGCCCGAGGTAGCATTCGCTTGCGGATCTGCATCAATCAATAGTATTTTCTTTTCTAAAACACCTAAAGAGGCTGCCAAGCTTATGCTTGTAGTTGTTTTGCCAACTCCGCCTTTTTGATTCGCTATCGCTATGATTTTGCCCATGGAATTAAATTAAATTATCAGTAGGGTAAATTTACATTTTTTATTTGTTCTAAGAATAAAATTTTAGAAACAATATAAAGAGGTAGTACGTGTTTGTTTCTGCTGTTTTTATTGGTCGTTTATATTTTATGCCTTAAAATAAGTTGCGATAAATGAAAGATCTTGTTGTGTTTTAAACGTTTCTTATTTGCTTGGAATGTTCTTCAGTATTTGAATTAGAAATGCCCAAAACTTTTGTGTTGATGAGATACTTGCCCGTTCGTCGGGAGAGTGCGCTCCTCTTATAGTGGGGCCAAAGGAAACCATGTCTATTTCTGGATAGTGTTGTCCTAAAAGACCACATTCTAAACCGGCATGGCAGGCGGCTACGATTGCTTTTTCTCCATGTAATTTTTCATAGAGATTGGCAACAATATCTAGAATTGCTGAATTTACATTGGGCTGCCAACCGGGATAATCTGCGGATAATTCAACATTAAAGCCAGAGAGTTCAAAAGCAGACTTTAATGAATTAGCCAAGTCCATTTTATTTGTTTCTGATGAGGATCTCGTCAAACACCCGATTTCAATTTTACCGTTCTTTACAACAACTCTTGCGATATTATTTGATGTTTCAACAAGATCTGCAATATCCGGTGTCATTCTGTAAACACCATTTAAAGCTGCGTAAATTGACTTTGTGAGTCCTTCTTGAACTCCTATTTCCATTACTTTTTTAGGAAGAGGTGTTTTCTCAATAGCAATTACTAAGTTATTTTCTATGTTTGAAAATTCTTCTTTTATGTGATCAATTAATATGTTGGTTTCAAGTAAAAAAGCGTCTGCGGCAATTTTATCTACAGAAATAATAGCAAAACTCTCTCTAGGAATTGCATTGCGCAAACTACCACCATTAATTTCAGATATTCGCAATCCAAAGTTTGTAAAACCGTCAAATAAAATTCGGTTCATGATTTTATTAGCATTTCCCAACCCCTTGATAATATCCATTCCAGAATGTCCTCCATTCAGTCCTTTTACAGAAATAGTGAAGCCAGTAGCGCTGTCGGTACTTTGTTCTTCGCGATATGTTCTATTTGCAGTTATGTCGACACCTCCTGCACATCCCATGCCAATTTCATCATCTTCTTCGGTGTCTAGATTTAAAAGAATTTCACCCTCTAAGATTCCGCCTTCTAACCCTTTTGCTCCCGTCATACCCGTTTCTTCATCGATGGTGAACAGTGCCTCTAAGTTTGGGTGTTCAATTTCTATGGAAGCCAATACTGCCATAATGGAAGCAACACCTAAACCATTATCCGCTCCTAAAGTAGTGCCATCAGCAGTTACCCAATCTCCTTCAACAAGCATCTTAATACCTTCTATTTCAAAATCGAAAATAGTTTCTGCATTTTTTTGATGCACCATATCTAAATGACTTTGCATCACCACCGTTTTTCTGTTTTCAAAACCTTTTGTAGCTGGTTTTTTAATAATGACGTTGCCTACAGTATCAACAAAAGTCTCTAAATTTAAGCTTTTCCCAAAATCAACCATAAATTGGATTACGCGTTCTTCTTTTTTTGAAGGACGGGGAACGGCATTTAAATCTGCAAACATATTCCAAACTTCTTTCGGCGCTAAATTTCTTATTGCTAAACTCATGTTGATTATATTATTTTCGGGTTAAAACTAAAGTTTTCTATTCGTATTAGAAAAAGTATGTGGCAATTTTAATCGTGTTGGTTTAATTATATATCTGGGCAATTGTGATTCTAAATTCGTGTCATGTAATTTGACCAATTTTTAATTTAGTTAATTTCAAGGACACTTTCATTTAGCTCTTTCCTTACTTTAGGCAAATCTTTCATGTAATCGTCCGTGGCTCTAAATCCTACGGGTAAGACCAATACTGCGGTAAGGTTGTGTGTATTTAAATTTAATACTTCATTGTATTTTTCTGGAGAAAAACCCTCCATTGGACACGAGTCAATTTCTTGAGAGGCACAAACCGTTAATAAGTTTCCAAGAGCGATATATGCTTGATTTTTATTTGAGTTAAAAAGTTCTTCCTGGGTTTTTTTCTCTATTTCTGCAGTTAAAAACTTTTTAAATGGATTGATGATATCATCTGGTGTATTTCTTATTTTTTGAACCAATTGGAAGTAATTTTCTACCTCTTTACTTGTGTAGTGGTCTTGTATGCAAATTACAAACAGATGAGAGGCTTGCACAATTTGTTGTTGATTCCAAGAAAAGGGTAGTAATTTTTCTTGAATCTCTTTATTCTTAATAATAATTAACTTTAAAGGCTGCAGGCCATATGATGTCGCAGTGAGGTTAAAGGCTTCTTTTAATATTTCAATTTGTGCTGTAGAAAGCGTCTTATTGGTGTCAAATTTTTTAACAGCATATCGCCATTTTAAATTTTCTATGATATTCATTTTAGTAGTTTTAGAGTGCAAAAATAAGGGATTATTCTTGTTTTACGTTGGGTTGTCAATTATATATTCTGATAGAGGTATCAATTTTTTTGTACCTTGATAATAAAAGGATGAATGAAGATTTTCTCCATTACGTTTGGAAGTACAAAGTATTTTCAAAGGTTAATTTTAAAACAACAAGTCATGAAGACTTAATGATTGTGCGGCCAGGTTTACACAACAAAAATACAGGTCCAGATTTTTTGAGTGCGCATTTGAAAATTGAAAATCAAACTTGGATAGGGAATGTAGAAATTCATCTTAAATCGTCAGATTGGTATGTGCACAACCACGAGGTAGACTTGAATTATGATGCGGTTATCTTACATGTTGTTTGGGAAGATGACGTTGCGATATATATGGAAAATAATAAGCCGCTTCCAACATTTGTACTAAAGGACGTGGTTGATGTGCGAGTTGTTGCCAATTATCAAAGATTATTTTTCAAAGCACAGAGTTGGATTCCCTGTCAAGACTCTATCAGCACTGTAGATTTGTTCACCTTTTCAAACTGGAAAGAACGACTTTATTTTGAACGATTAGAAAATAAATCGAAGGAAATAGAGGGGTTGCTCCAAAAAGAAAATAATAATTTTGAAGCTGTTTTATTTCAGTTGTTGGTAAAAAATTTCGGTTTAAAAGTAAATGGTGATGCTTTTTTAAGACTGTCACAGTCCGTCGACTTTTCTGTTTTTAAAAGTGTTCGCAACAATGAAAATAAAATAGCAGCACTTTTATTTGGCCAAGCAGGTTTTCTCGAAGGCGCTGTAGAGGAAGTATATTATCATCAGTTACAAAAAGAGTATGCTTATCTCAAACATAAATACGGCCTACAAACGATTGCAAACAACCAGTTTTCTTTTTTTAGAATGCGTCCTACTAATTTTCCCACGATTAGAATAGCGCAGTTGGTTTCTTTATTTTATAAGTACCAAAGTTTATTCTCTCAGTTAATAACATTGCAAACAGTTCAAGAGTTTTATGATTTCTTTTCTTTAGAGACTCATTTTTTTTGGAAAACACATTATAGTTTTACTTCAATTTCTAAGTCTGCGAGAAAGAGTATTACAAAATCATTTGTAGATCTATTGATCATTAATACGATTGTACCAATGAAATTTTTATATCAAAAAGCACGCGGAGAGCACATAGATTCCTCTTTTTTAAAGATTTTAAAAGAAATGAGTCCTGAGAAAAATAATATTATTTCTAAATTCGCTGCATTGAAAATAAGTGCTAATAATGCCCTGGATACGCAATCTTTATTAGAACTTAAAAAAAACTATTGCACACCAAAACGGTGTTTAGAATGTGCAATAGGAAGAGTTATTTTGAATAAATATTAAAGAGATTAATACAAGCTTTTAAACAGTGCAGGATTTGATTCGTGCATGATTTCGTAGATTTTCTCAAAAATATCTTCAGCAGAGGGTTTTGAAAAGTAGTCTCCATCTGTTCCGTATGCTGGGCGGTGTGCTTTGGCCGTTAAGGTTGCAGGCTTACTGTCTAAATACTGGTAGCCATTTTGTTTTTCTAATATTTCCTGCAGAATATAAGCAGAAGCTCCACCGGGAACATCTTCATCGATGACCAAGAGTTTGTTTGTTTTTTGCAAGCTTTTGACACAATCGCTATTTAAATCAAAAGGCAATAAACTCTGCGCATCTATTATTTCGATATTGATGCCAATTTGCTGAAGTTCAGCGGCTGTTTCCTCAACGATTCTTAGGGTAGATCCATAGGAAACGATGGTAATATCGGTACCTTCCCTTACTGTTTCTACAAGACCTATAGGGGTTTTAAATTCACCAAGATTTGTTGGTAGCTCCTCTTTTAAACGATATCCGTTTAAACATTCGATAACCAAAGCTGGTTCATCTCCTTCTAGCAGGGTATTATAAAAACCTGCGGCTTTGTTCATGTTTCTTGGCACTAAAACATGCATTCCGCGAATATTATTTATGATGCCACCCATTGGAGAGCCAGCGTGCCAAATACCCTCTAATCTATGACCCCGTGTTCTTATAATTAAGGGGGCTTTCTGCTTTCCAAAACTTCGATAATGAAGTGTTGCCAAATCATCACTCATAATCTGAAGTGCATACAATAAGTAGTCTAAGTATTGAATTTCCGCAATGGGTCGAAGACCGCGCATCGCAAGCCCTATCCCTTGACCGATTATTGTTGCCTCTCGAATTCCCGTATCTGAAACTCTAATATCACCGTATTTTTCTTGAAGTCCTTCCAGTCCTTGATTTACATCTCCTATAAACCCAGCGTCTTCTCCAAAAATAATTACTTCTGGGTGTTTTTTTAGCAGGGCATCAAAATTGTCTCTCATGACAACTCTTGCATCTACTACGTTTTTGTTTTGCGCATAGATTGGTTTTTTTTCTACAATTTTAACAGCGCTGTAGTCACTTTCACTCAATAGATAAGAAGAATATTTATGAGCAGCATCTTTGAGAATTGCTTTAATATATTCCTGGAGTTCTTTTTTTTCTGGAAATTCCTCCTCTTTTAAATAGCGCAGTGTTTTTCTTACAGCAATTAAAATATCTTTGGTTATTGGGTCAGCTGTTTTTTCTAAATCGGTTTTATATTTTGTAATAAAAACACCATTTTTGCTTTTATTAGCGATCCTGCTCAGCAATTTAGAGGCTACTTGAACTTCTGCAGTAAACTCGTTATTGTAGGCGTTCCAGGCATTTCTTTTTGCAGTAATTACTATTTTTTTTGCTTCTTTTTCTAAGAGGATTATTTCTTCTTCAGAGTCTACAAAGCGTAAAATCTCTCCAGAGTCTGTAGCCAGCTCAAAATCAAGTATCCATTTTCGCATTTTTTCTAGGCAATCATGCTCTTTCTCCCATTGAAGTCTTTCTTTTCCCTTGTATCTTTCGTGAGAACCTGAGGTCGAGTGTCCCTGTGGTTGCGTCAATTCATTTACATGAATTAAGATCGGCACATGCTCTTCTCTTGCAATTTGTCCTGCCTTGTTGTAAACATCAACTAATTGAACATAGTCCCATCCATTGACCACAAATATTTCGTAACCATTGGAGTCCTTATCTCTTTGAAAACCTTTTAATATTTCAGAAATACTTTCTTTTGTAGTTTGGTGTTTTGCATGCACGGAGATTCCATATTCATCATCCCAAACACTCATAACCATGGGAACTTGTAAAACACCAGCGGCATTTATAGTTTCAAAAAATAATCCTTCACTTGTGCTGGCATTTCCTATGGTGCCCCAAGCAACTTCATTCCCTTTGTTGGAGAAATTCGTTTTGTGTTGCACTGACTTTTCATTTCTGTAAACTTTAGAGGCTTGCGCTAATCCTAACAATCGAGGCATTTGTCCTGCAGTAGGCGAGATGTCTGCACTCGAGTTGTATTGCTCCGTAAGGTTTTTCCAACTACCATCTTCATGTAAACTGTGGGTAGCAAAATGACCACCCATTTGTCTTCCTGCAGACATCGGCTCAATTTCAATGTTTGTGTGTGCATACAAACCTGCAAAAAATTGCTGAGCAGTAAGCTCTCCGATCGCCATCATGAAGGTTTGATCACGGTAGTATCCGGATCTAAAATCACCTTTTTTAAAGGCTTTTGCCATTGCCAATTGTGGCACTTCTTTACCATCGCCAAAAATACCGAATTTTGCTTTTCCTGTTAACACTTCTCTCCTTCCAAGCAAACTGCATTCTCTACTTATTTTAGCAATTTTATAGTCCTCTAGAACCTCTGTTTTAAAAGCGTTGAATGAAAGTTCTTTTTTATCTTGAGTAAGCGTTTTTTGCGACATTTTTTTACATTTTTTACTAAAACAAAGATAGTTTTTTTTAGTTGATATTTAAAGATTTTAATATTTATTAAATATTATGTAATGTTTACACCTTAATTGCCTTTATGTTTGAGGATAATGCAATAAAATAGTTCGGTTACTTTTTAGTGAATAAATTTTCTATAAGAAACCTCTTCTGAAAAAATTATAGATTCTATTGACATTTCCTGTAAAGGTAAATCTGATCTTTTCAGCATATGCTTTTTGTGATACTTCCCAGCCATTATTGGAGTAGAGAGGAAGGTATATTTCAAATATGTTGTGTACAAAGTTAAACCTAATTCCATTTTCATACCCAAAGAAAATAGGTTTTGTTTTATTTTTTAAGAAGGCAACATCATTGTAGTATTCAATCCAGCGCCACAGACCAATGCTGGAGTTAAAAGACAGCATGTATTGATTTGCAAACCGCGTTGGTAGCACGGATTTAAAACCACCTTCATTTATAATATATTGTTGACTAAAAAGGCCTGAATCTTCTGAACGACCATAATAATTTAATTCAAAAAGATAATCATTCGCTCTGTCAAGTCCATAACTAAAATAGTCACCTTTAGAGTCGTTGTGGATAAATGCTCCTGCAAAAACTCTAAAATCTACTTGAGTGTCCGAGGATGTAAGTTTTCTGTAGCGAAAATCTGTCGATATTTTAGAAAAGTTTTTTGCAACTTCTGTTTTGACATTAAAGCGTATTTCAGAAATAATATCAGGATTTATATAATCATAGCTCAAACTAAAGACGCGATAGCTATCCTGTTCTGATTTTACACTCAACGGCGAAATCTCTTTGTGTATCAGCACTGTTTTCGCGCGAATAAATTCTGTAGTTGCATCTCTTAAAGAGGCTCTTTTAAATTGAATGTCTACATACGGTATTAAGGCGCTGTAAGAGAGGTCGGGTGCATACTGTAGGGTAGTGCCAATAATGCCATAAGAAATTTTATAAAGAGATGTTTTTTCAAAAAATTGGTTATAAACAACAGAAAAAGAACCATTGAGTTTATTGCTTTTAGTAGCATAGCCAGGGGAGGTTTTAAACTCTAAATTCCTTTTTATTAAAGGTTTGTTGTGCAGTTTAACACCCAAGATAAAACCATCATAATAATTATAGGCAAGCGTTGGCTGATAAAATAGTTGATTGTATTTAGGAGCTTTTACATCTTTTATTAAGGAAAGCTTTAACGGTTTTTTTAATAATTTTTTATCTGTACGGTAATAATTGTCCAAGGTATTGTATTCTGGATATACGTTTTCATAATTAAGAGCCAACTGATCGAACCTTCCTTTTGGTATCGATATTGTAAGCGTGTCTTTAATACTTGCAAACCATTTCTTGTAGGTAATGCTGTCATTTTGTAATCCATAAAATGCAATTGGAGCAGTGATGTTTCGTTTGTTTTTTAGAGTTACTTTTAAGCTGTCTTTTGTTTCCGTAACCTTTTTAATCGTGTAATCTATTTTCTTGTTTGTTTTGATAAAATCATTAAAAAACCACTGGACATCTTTGTGAGTATGCTTTGCTAAGGTATTTTGAAAATTTTCGCTTTTCACGACCAAACCTTTGTTTTTTTGATAAAATTCTTTAATGCTCTCATTTAACACAGTTTTTCCTAAATAACCTTTCAAATAATAGAGCCCAAGACCTGCTTTGTATTTGCTAACTATTTTTCTATTAAAATTTGAAAGAGCATCCGCTGAAGTATTCAGCGATTGGTCTAAAAATTTTCGTGCTGTAAATTGATATACGAAAGGATATTTTTGATTGAATTGTAATTTTGAAATATTAAAATTTCTCAAGAACCAAGTATCGGCTACTTTTCCAATAAGTTTAATTTCAGGATAGAATTTATTTACGTACTCGATCATCAAATAGTTTTGTAAACCGTCAAGCAACCAGTAGTCCTCTCTTTGATTGACAAAGAACGTCTGTTTTAAATATCTTCTTGAAAGCACCTTAAATAATTCCAAATCATATTTAAAAACATGGGGAAAAGGACTTAGGAAATCTGGCAGTTGATTGAGACCATAAACTGGGTTTTTCTCTTGCATTGCCTTGTCAATGAATATTTTATTCACGGATATCTCTCCTAAGTATTGGGTAAGGAATTTCAGTTCTTTATTTAAAATATCTGTTACTAATGCCGTATTAAATTCAGCATCTAAAATATTTGTTTGTATTTGGTGGTGGTCTGCATTAAACTGTTTGAAGGTGTTTTTACGTTCGATATTTAAGATGATATCTTTTTCGTTTTTTCCAAGTAATTGATAGTGGTGGTGTGTTGTGTCGCTTTGTATAGTCTGTTTTAAATTACTGCTCAAAGAAAATACCTTCGGGATTTTGAGATCAATCTTAAAGGTGGTGTAATCTTCAAATAAATCATCCAAATTTAAATTACTCATTAAGTGCCAACCATCGTTGTAAATTGCGGGTGTAATATACCAATAGCGCAAGCGGTACCCATTTTTATGAACGCCATAGCTCGTAAATTTAGCACTTGGCAATTTTACCAAATAGGAAATTTTTAATGTTGTGCTTTCTAGCGGTTTTAAAGGTTTTGTCAAAAAAACCTGAAGAATATCTGGTTTATTTTCATATTCTTGATGTACGACATTGTCATAGTCGATCGATACGTTTTTAATAGTGGTAGCGCCTAAGTCTTCCTCTTTTGCAAAGTATAAATCTTTCCTAAAATCATTAATAAATCGCTTAGAAAGTGGTGTCTCTCTATTTTTGAAACTATTTGGCCAATTGTGGAGTACTATCTGGGACAATGTATCCTTTGAATTATTGTAAAACACAATTTCTTGTTCAATAAGGAGTTGATTGTTTTCAGAATTTAAAATCGCTTTTATATGGATCTCATTTTGCTGTGTAAAAGCGAGACTACTATATAGTAGTAAGATAGGAAATAAGTAAAAACGAGCTCCCAATTAAATTTTAAATATTTTAGAGATTTATAGCATTTGAAATTTCAAATATAGAAAAAACAATGCTATTTTTTTTAGCTCTGTTTATTTGATTGAAATATAATTAGCATTTAAAAAATACGTTTTTATTAAAGACTTAAAAGTTGGGTTTAAATTTATATTTAGCGTAAAACTTGTTGATGTGGGCAATCGCTTCATCAGCTGTATCTACCACTCTAAACAGATTTAAGTCTTTTTCACTTATATTTCCTTCTTCTATAAGGGTGTTTTTTATCCAATCTAAAAGGCCACTCCAAAATTTAGTACCTATCAATACAATAGGAAAACGGCCAATTTTATTCGTTTGTATCAGGGTAATGGCTTCAAAAAGTTCATCCATAGTCCCAAAACCCCCTGGCATTACTACAAACCCCTGTGAATATTTTACAAACATGACCTTTCGCACGAAGAAATAATGAAACTCTAAATTTTTATCTTTGTCTATCCAAGGATTGTAATGTTGTTCGAAAGGCAACTCAATATTCAAACCTACGGAAGTTCCTTTTCCCCGATGCGCTCCTTTGTTACCAGCTTCCATAATTCCAGGTCCTCCCCCCGTAATTACACCATATCCGTTCTGTGTAAGTTTAAAGGCAACTTCTTCTGCTAAACCATAGTAAGGGTCTGTAGTTTTTGTTCTTGCAGATCCAAAAATAGATACGCAAGGTCCAATTTTACTTAGCTTTTCGTATCCATCTACAAATTCGGCCATAATTTTAAAGATGGCCCAAGAATCATTTGTCTTTATTTCGTTCCATGTTTTTTGTTGGAGCTTTTCTTTAATTTTTCTGTCGTTATTATCCATGGTACGTCTGTTTTTTGTTTTTTTTTATGAGGGCAGCCTGCTAAATTAGTTCTTTTTTAAGAAATTTTTTAAAAGAATCGATTGGATTTCAATAAATAAAAAAATTCATCGTGTATCATTATACACTATAAATGTTTAAACTAAGACGAGATGCGCGTTGATAAGTTTAGAGTAATTTCTTTAAAAATTTAGCAGTGTAACTGGTTTTGTGTTTTGCAACTTCTTCTGGAGTTCCGGTAACAAGAATCTTACCTCCTTTTTTTCCACCTTCCATTCCCACGTCGATTACATAGTCTGCTAATTTTACAACATCGAGGTTGTGCTCAATAATAAGGACCGTATTTCCTTTATCTGCAAGTTTATTTAAAACATCCATAAGAACTCTGATGTCTTCAAAATGAAGTCCTGTTGTGGGTTCATCAAGAATATAAAAAGTATTCCCAGTATCTCTTTTAGAGAGTTCTGCTGCTAGTTTTATTCTTTGTGCTTCACCGCCAGAAAGTGTGGTCGATTGCTGTCCAAGGGTTATATAGCCCAAGCCAACGTCTTTTATGGTTTTTACTTTTCGATGTATTTTAGGAATTTTAACAAAGAAGTCTGTGGCATCTTCTATGGTCATGTCTAGAATGTCAGAGATGGATTTTCCCTTGTAGCGAATTTCTAAAGTTTCTCTATTAAAACGTTTTCCTTGACAGGTTTCGCATTCTACTTGTACATCAGGAAGAAAGTTCATTTCGATTACACGAACACCGCCACCTTGGCAAGTTTCACAGCGTCCGCCTTTGACGTTAAAAGAAAAGCGTCCTGGTTTATAGCCACGAATAGAGGCCTCTACTGTCTTTGCAAACAAGCTTCTAATTTCATCAAATGTTTTTGTATATGTAGCAGGGTTTGATCTTGGAGTTCGGCCAATTGGAGATTGGTCAATATCAATTACTTTGTCTACGTGTTCTAAACCTTCAACTTTCTTATAAGGCATTGGTTTCTTCACGCCTCGATATATGTGTGCGTTTAAGATTGGATATAAAGTTTCGTTGATTAATGTTGATTTTCCACTACCGGAAACACCGGTAACACAAATCATTTTTCCCAGAGGAAATGCCACCGAAACATTTTTTAAATTGTTTCCAGAGGCTCCTTTAAGTGTAATTGTCTTTCCGTTTCCGACACGTCTCTTTGCGGGGATTTCTATTTTTTTTCTTCCTGTGATATAATCGGCAGTCAATGTTCGCTGTTTTTTAAGTTCAGCAAAGGTGCCTGCGGAAACAATCTCTCCACCATATTTTCCAGCACCAGGTCCGATGTCAAAAACAAAATCTGCTTTTTCAATCATATCTTGGTCGTGTTCCACTACAATGACCGAGTTTCCAAGATCTCTGAGCTTTACCAAAGAGTCAATTAATTTTTCATTATCTCTTTGATGTAATCCGATGCTAGGTTCGTCTAAAATGTATAAGACTCCCACCAATTGCGAGCCAATTTGTGTTGCCAAACGGATGCGCTGTGCTTCTCCTCCAGAGAGGGATTTAGAAGTTCTGTCTAAAGTGAGATAATCCAAACCAACATCTTTTAAAAATTGAATTCTGGTTCGAATTTCCTTTAAAATTTCAGAGGCAATAATCAATTGTTTTTTCGACAATTGTTTTTCAATATTTTCAAACCACTTTGCAAGTTCAGTGATGTCCATTTGAACCAAATCACTGATGTTTTTATCTGTAATTTTAAAGTGCAGTGCTTCTTTTTTTAATCTTTTTCCTTCGCAAGATGAGCAAGTAACTTCGTCCATAAAACTCTTTGCCCAGCGTTTTATGGAGGTACTCTCTGCGTTGTTATATTGGTTGTCTATAAAGGCAACAATACCTTCAAAATCTATTTTATAGTTCCTTCGAACTCCTACAGATTTAGACTCAATCTCAAAAGATTCGTTTCCTCCATTTAGAATGATGTCTAAGGCTTCTTTAGGAATCTCCTTTACAGGATCTGATAATTTAAACCGATAACGTTCAGAAATATGTTCAATTTGTTTGAAAATCCAGCTATTTTTTTGTTCTCCTAAAGGCGCAATACCTCCGTTTTTAATTGAGATAAGTTCGTTTGGAATTACTTTTTTTAAATTGATCTCATTGGTAATTCCTAAACCGTTACAAGCGGTACACGCACCTTTTGGGGAATTGAAAGAAAATGTATTTGGTTCTGGGTTTGGATATGCAATGCCCGTCGTTGGGCACATGAGTTCCCTGCTAAAATATCTCGGGTTGTTGTCATCTACATCGATGACCATCATAATATTATCCCCAGAATACAAGGCTGTTTTTATAGTTTCTTCTAGACGTTTTTCTACAGATTTATTGATGGCTAATCGATCTATAACCACTTCAATATCATGCATTTTATAGCGGTCTAGCTTCATGCCTTTTTCAATTTCTTGAATCTTGCCATCTACGCGGACCCGTAAAAAACCTTGTTTTGATATTTGCTCAAAAAGCTCTCTGTAGTGTCCTTTTCTCGATTTAATTAAGGGTGCTAAAACAGCTATTTTTTTATTGTTAAAATCTTTTAAAATAAGGTCTTTAATTTGGTCATCAGAATAGCTTACCATTTGCTGATCCGTATTGTAAGAGTACGCGTCTGAGGCTCTTGCAAAAAGTAATCGCAAGAAATCGTATATTTCTGTGATGGTTCCCACGGTAGAGCGCGGGCTTTTATTAGTCGTCTTCTGTTCGATAGAAATTACAGGAGAAAGACCATCAATCTTATCAACATCAGGTCTTTCGAGGCCACCTAAAAATTGTCTTGCGTAGGCAGAAAATGTCTCAATATAGCGGCGCTGTCCTTCTGCATAAATGGTGTCAAAGGCTAAAGAAGATTTGCCGCTTCCACTAAGACCGGTAATTACTACTAGTTTTTCACGAGGAATTTTTACGTCAATATTTTTTAAATTATGAACTCTTGCACCGTAAACTTCTAGATATTCTTGGTCTTTCAAATTTGCCTATTTTTAGAAAAAAGCAAAGTTAATCAATCCTATTCTAATTTAACAAGGTTTATAACAACCTTTGTTCTGGTTTTTTAGCAATTATTTTTTTAAATGAAGTTTACTTTTTATTTCAAAAAAGACCATTAAATGGTATCTTGCAGTACATTTTATACACCATGATAGATAGCGTGCGACATTTTTTTGAAAGAAATGGTTTTGGAGTCTTCTCAAGACTTGCAGATAGGCTTGGCATGAGAGCCTTAAACGTGCGTCTATTTTTTATTTATGTAACATTTTTTACCGTTGGATTGTCCTTTGGCGTATATTTAACGATGGCATTTGTGCTCAAGTTAAAAGATATGATTTATACAAAAAGAAGTTCCGTTTTTGATTTATAAAAATATGATACTTCTAAGGTCGAAAATAGACAAAATTGCATTGTTGGTAGTTTTGATTATTGCTATTGGAACGATTGGTTACATGTGGCTCTCAGAATATAATTTTGTAGACGCTTTGTACATGACCGTAATTACGGTAACCACTGTTGGTTTTGGAGAACTCCAGCCTTTTTCTCCAGAAGAAAAAATTTTTACAATATTTTTAATTTCAACAAGTATTATCATTTTTGGATATGCAGTTTCTGCATTTTCAGAATATTTGGTAAGTGGTAAATTATTTGAACATTTTAAACAAAAGAGTGTGGAAAAGCAAATAGGATATTTAAATGGGCATACCATTGTTTGTGGTTATGGTAGAAACGGAAATCAAGCGATTTTAAAGCTTGGTAATTACAAAAGAAAGTTTGTGGTTGTTGAGAAGAATAAAGAAAAGATCGCAGGGCTAGACACCGCTGGAATTTTAAATATTGAGGGAGATGCCACTTTGGATGAAACGCTGCTAAGAGCAGGAATTGAGAAAGCCGCTTTTTTAATAACTGCGCTGCCGTCAGATGCAGACAATCTTTTTGTTGTTTTAACAGCGAGTCAGTTAAATAAAGAGTGCGTTATTATCAGCAGAGCTTCAAGTGAATCTTCCTATAAAAAATTGAAATTTGCAGGTGCGAGCAATGTTATTATGCCCGATAAGTTAGGTGGAGACCACATGGCCTCTTTGGTAGCAACACCCGATGTAATTGAATTTGTAGACCGTTTAACCATCGAGGGAGAGACTACGGCAAATCTAGAAGAGGTTGCGGTAAATGACCTCCCAGAAAAATATTTGAATAAGACTATTTTAGATTTAGATATTAGAAGGAAAACAGGATGTACGGTTATTGGCTTTAAAAATCCCGATAAGAATTATATTATAAATCCTGAGGCGGACATTGTATTGGTTGCAGATTCTCAATTAATTATTTTAGGAAGACCTGAGCAAATTATTAAATTAAGAAAGGTCTTTTAAAATCGAAGTTAGGCGAGAAAAACAATCGTTTTATTTGAGAAGAAAAGAAGCTTTCCACGTTTTATGAAGATGTAGTCAAAAGATATATAAAAGAAGTACTTATTACTGGAAGTAAAGGTTTACTTGGACATTCCTTACTGCAACTCTTGTTAAAAGAGAAGACTAAGTACCAGGTCTTTGGTTTTTCAAGAGGGGGTAATAGGATTGGTAGAAAAGACTTTACTTATTGTGAAATTGATGTGACTGCGGAGTGCCTGCTTAAAAATAAAATTAGTGAAATTCAACCAGATTTTATTATTAATACCGTAGCAATGACAAATGTTGATGCTTGTGAAACTCAAAAATAGGCTTGTTTTCCAATAAATGTTACTGTTGTCAAATAGTTGACGGAAATTTCTGAACAACTCAACATTCATGTAATTCATATTTCTACAGATTTTATTTTTGATGGAAAAAAAGGCAACTATAAAGAAACCGATATTCCAAATCCGGTAAATTATTACGGCGCGAGTAAGTTAAACTTTGAAGCTATTTTGACTGCTTCAGCGATTCAGAACACGATCTTGAGAACAACCCTAGTATATGGAAAAGTGCCACAGGTGACCAACAGTAATATTGTACTTTGGGTAAAAAAAATGTTGGAAGAAAAGTAACCAGTTACCATGGTAGTTGATCAATTTAGAGCACCCACCTATGCAGAAGATCTAGCCTTAGCATGCAAGATTTCTATGGATACCAAGGCCATTGGAATTTTTAATGTTTGTTCAAATGAAATACTGAGTATGTATCAAATTGCATAACAGGTTGCACTTGTTTTTGAATTGGATATTAATTTAATACAACCAATAACAACAGCAGTATTGAATCAGACCGCTGTGCGACCTGCTAAAACAGGTTTCGACCTGATAAAAATAAATACAGAATTAAGATTGTATTCGCAATCATTCAAAGAAGATTTGCAGAGGTTTAAGGAAATGATGCAGCAAAATTATATTTAACAGTTAAAAATTGTTAAATGAGTTTTTTTTTTAGGATCTTGCAAAACACAAAATATTAACCAATTCAAATATCGTATGTACAAAAAACTTATTTCAATGCTTCTTTTAGCATTTCCAATGTTAATCTCGGCACAAGAGTTGACAATAGATGAACAAATAGAAGAAAAATTTAAACCTTTTGCTGATGCCGTTAGTGCGGTTGTTTTTTATCCAATCTCAATTGCAGGTATCGATGTTCCAATTGTAGTTATTCTTTTATTATCTGGAGCTTTCTTTTTTACATTGTACTTTAAGTTTTCTAACATTACTTTGTTAGGTGTTGCCATAAGAGCCACCAACGGTAAATATGATGAGGTTGATCACAATTCACAGGATGATATTTCTGAGGAAGATGTTGCAGGAAGTGATGGTGATGAAGTTGTTAAAATTAAAGGAGTCGTTGGAGAGGTTACACATTTTCAAGCTTTAACAGCCGCCTTATCTGCAACTGTGGGCTTAGGTAATATTGCAGGAGTTGCAGTTGCAATTGCAATTGGGGGTCCAGGTGCCACAGTATGGATGATTTTAGCCGGGTTTTTAGGAATGTCTACCAAGTTAGTGGAGGCTACCTTAGGTGTTAAGTATAGAGAAGTAGGTCCTGATGGGAAAATATATGGAGGCCCAATGTATTACTTAAAAAAAGGTTTAAAAGAAAAGAATCTAGCAGGATTAGGAAAAGTGTTAGCTGGATTATATGCTGTCTTTGTAGTTGGAGGTTCTTTTGGAGGTGGAAATATGTTTCAAGCGAACCAGGCAGCAGCGCAATTTAAACAACTTTTTGATATTCAGTCTGGGTTCATATTTGGACTTGTATTGGCAGTATTAGTTGGTGTGGTAATTATTGGCGGAATTAAAAGAATAGGAAGAGTAACAGAAAAAATAGTGCCTTTTATGGCAATTATGTTTGTAGGTGCTTCTCTAATTATACTTGCAATGAATTTTAGTATTATTCCAGAGGCCATGGGTCAGATTTGGGACGGCGCTTTTAAACAAACTTCTGTCGTGGGAGGTTTAATAGGGGTAATGATTGTTGGTTTTCAAAGAGCAGCTTTTTCAAATGAAGCAGGTGTTGGATCAGCATCTATTGCGCATGCTGCAGTAAAAACTAAATTTCCAGCGAGTGAAGGTATTGTAGCGTCCATTGGGCCGTTTGTAGATACTGTAATTATTTGTTCTATGACCGCTTTAGTTATTGTAGTTACCAATTTAAAAAGTAACTTGTTTACGTATGGTAACTTAGATTCAAAAAGTAATGTATTATTAAATGCAACCAACGAACCTATTAACGGTGTGGATTTAACATCTGTTGCTTTTGATTCTGCAATTCCCAATTTTTCGATTCTGCTAACAGTAGCCGTGATTTTATTCGCTTTTTCATCGATGCTTTCTTGGTCGTATTACGGAATACAAGGATGGACATACTTATTTGGAAAAGGTAAGATATCAGACATTACGTACAAAGCATTGTTTTTAGCATTTGTTGTAATCGGTGCATCTTCTACTTTAGGGTCTGTAATTGAGTTTTCTGACGCTATGATCTTTGCAATGGTCTTTCCTAATATTATAGGTCTGTTATTACTAGCTCCAAAGGTAAAAGTTGAGCTGGCGCGCTATTTAAAGGCGATTGATCATAAAAGAAAAGAATAGCTTTTAATAAGATAAATTTTTAAAATCCCGTTTCTGTGATCTGTAAAAGATCATAGAAACGGGATTTTTTTAATATAATTTTGTCATTTTTGGTTTTTTTTTAGGATCTTGCGCAGCAAAAAATCAAAATATATTATGAGTAAAAAACTTCTTTCGTTGTTATTTTTAGCAACACCCTTTTTTACGTTTGCGCAAGACAAGGGTTTAGATCAGCAGATTGATGAAGCTTTTGGAAATGCAACAGGATGGTTTGTAGAGATTATTTTTTATCAGATACCGTTTTCTGACGCTATTCGTATTTACTGGGTATTATTCCCATTAATTTTTGGGGCAGTATACTTCACTTTTTATTTTAAATTCATAAATTTTAGAGGTTTTTTTACTTCAATAAATATTGTGAGAGGTAAATATGACGAGTTAGAAAATAGAGTAGACCACAAGGTGGAGATACAAAAATCTACATTTACAAATGAAGAAGACAATCCAGATACCATAAGAATAGAGGGGCATGAAGGAGAGGTTACACACTTTCAAGCATTAACGGCAGCTCTATCTGCAACGGTAGGTTTGGGTAATATTGCAGGTGTTGCAATTGCGGTGTCAATCGGTGGTGCAGGTGCTACTTTATGGATGATTGTTGCCGGTTTTTTAGGAATGGCGTCTAAATTTGTAGAATGTACTTTAGGTGTCAAGTACAGAGATATTGAGGCGGATGGAACTGTTTTCGGGGGTCCAATGTATTATTTAACCAAAGGATTAAAAAATAAAACATTAGGAAAAATATTAGCAGCATTATTTGCAATCTTCGTAATTGGAGGTTCTTTTGGAGGTGGAAATATGTTTCAAGTGAATCAAGCTTTTCAATTGGTAGAAAATATTACTACGCCAGTTGGTGGGGTTTCTATTTTACACGGTAAAGTATGGTTATTTGGATTGATAATGGCTGTTTTAGTAGGTATTGTAATTATTGGAGGAATAAAAAAAATAGCAAAAGTAACCGATAAGATTGTTCCTTTTATGGTAGCAATTTACGTGGTAGCCTCTCTTTTTGTAATCCTTTCAAATTATGATATGATTGGTAATGCATTCTTGCAAATTTATAATGGCGCATTTAGTCCTGAGGGAATGGCAGGGGGTACCGTTGGAGTCTTAGTGCAAGGATTTAGAAGGGCAGCTTTTTCAAATGAAGCAGGTATTGGTTCTGCATCTATTGCGCACTCTGCAGTAAAAACAAAATATGCAGCAAGTGAAGGTATGGTTGCTTTATTAGAACCATTTATTGATACCGTTGTGGTTTGTACAATGACCGCTTTGGTTTTAATTATTACTGGAAATGTTACGGCAGAGAATGCCTCTTTAAATGATGCGCAAGCAATTTTACTCACTTCAGGAGCTTTTGAATCAGCTATTTCTTGGTTTCCATACGTGTTAACAGTGGCAGTGGTTCTGTTTGCATTTAGCTCTATGATATCCTGGTCTTACTACGGTTTTCAGGGTTGGGCTTATCTATTTGGTAGATCAAAAAACATGGAATATACGTACAAAGTAATCTTTTGTATCTTCGTAATCATTGGTGCAGCGGCAAGTTTAGATTCTGTAATTGGTTTTGCAGACGCAATGGTTTTTGCCATGATGGTTCCAAACATGATTGGTCTTATTCTTTTGGCACCAAAAGTAAAAGAAGAATTAAAAAGGTATATGGAGGCTATAAAAGCAGACAAAGCATAAAAAAATATATGAACATTTTTAAATCCCATTTCTGGCATGACAAAGGCCAAAGGAATGGGATTATCTTATTGGGGGTACTTATTCTAGTTTTTCAAATAATTGTTGTTTTTGTTGATTTTTCTATAGCTGAGAAAGAAGATTTAGAAACTCCTGAAGTGGATGCCTTTTATACGCAGATAGAGCGCATAAAAGCACTTCGTTTGGAGAGTAAAAAGTTTAAGCTATACCCATTTAATCCCAATTATATTACAGATTACAAAGGCGCTCAATTAGGGATGTCTTTAGTTGCTATAGACAAACTTCTCACTTTTCGGAAAACCGGTAAATTTATCAATTCCAAAAAGGCTTTCCAAGAGGTAACAGGAATTTCAGACACGCTTCTAGAAAAAATAAGTCCTTTTTTTAAATTCCCAGATTGGGTAAAGAACCAGCAGAGAAAAAAGAAAGTGGATGCGTTTGATAAAAAATTCACTAAATATGTAATTTCGAAAAGAACAACTACAGATTTAAATAAGGCGACCATAGAGGATTTAAAAACGATTGAAGGAATTGGGGTTGTGCTTTCTAAAAGAATTATTAAGTATCGTTCTAAATTGCAAGGTTTTTCTATGGAGCGGCAGCTACTTGAAGTCTGGGGTTTAAAGCCAGAGATTGCGGACGATATATGGACTACTTTCAATATTTACAAATTACCGAATATTCAAAAGTTGAACGTAAATACAGTCACATTCAAAGAATTACTGAATACACCCTACGTAGACTATGAATTGTGCAAGAAAATTTTTGAATATAGAGATGCGGTTGCAGAGCTTCAAAACATTTCAGAATTAACAAATATCCAAGGTTTTCCATTGGATTTGTATGATAGAATAGTCTTATATTTGATGGTTCAATAAACCACTAAAATTCATGTTAAATGGGTAGTCTATATTTTACAGAAGAGCACGAAGTTTTTCGCGCTAGTTTTAAGGATTTTTTGCACAAAGAAGTAGTTCCTTTTATCGATAAATGGGAAAAGACGGGTACTATCGAAAGGTTTATTTGGAAGAAGTTTGGGGATATGGGATATTTCGGACTTTCAACGCCAGAGGAATACGGAGGCCTGGGTTTGGATTTATTTTACACAATAATTTTTCTTGAAGAGTTACAGAAAATTAATTCTGGTGGTTTTGCGGCGGCTATTTGGGCGCATGAATATTTAGCAATGACGCATCTGAACAAAGAAGGTGACGATTTTATTAAAAATAAATATTTGTTACCAAGTGTTGCAGGGGAAATGGTTGGGTGTTTGTGTATTACAGAACCTTTTGGAGGTTCAGATGTTGCAGGGATGCGCTCTACAGCTGCAAAACAGGGAGATAAATATATTTTAAATGGTTCAAAAACCTTTATTACAAATGGGGTTTATTCGGATTACTTAATTGTTGCGGCAAAGACAGATCCTTCAGATAAATACAAAGGGATTAGCCTTTTTGTAGTAGATAGAAGTTCGAAAGGATTGTCTGCAACGAAGCTAGATAAGTTGGGATGGCGCGCATCAGATACCGCAGAGCTTGCGTTTGACAATGTAGAAATCCCATTAGAAAACAGGTTGGGAGAAGAAGGTAAAGGATTTCCATACATTATGCAACATTTTGCTTTGGAACGCTTAATAATGGGCGTAAATGCACATGCAAGAGCAGAATTTGCTTTAGATTATGCCGTTGATTATATTCAGGAAAGAGTGGCTTTTGGAAAGTCTTTAGATCAATTTCAGGCATTGAGACATAAGATTGCAGAAATGGCAAGTAAAGTAGATATGTGTCGGGAGTATAATTATTCAATCACGAAGCGATTGGATGCGGGGGCTTACGTTGTTAAAGAAGCAAGTATTTCGAAGTTGTTATCAACAAAAATGGCAGATGAAGTAATTTATGATGCCCTCCAGATGTTAGGCGGGTATGGATATATTGAAGATTACCCGATGGCACGTTTGTTAAGAGATAGTAGGTTAGGGCCTATTGGTGGCGGAACTTCAGAGATTTTAAAAGAAATTATCGCAAAAATAGTGATTGATAACAAAGAATATACACCCTCTACTTAGTTTTAAATGCTGATTTTAGCATTGTCAAGGTGATTTTATGGAGATTCAAAAATAAGTAAGCGCATTGTCTGTCGTTTCAAAATTTGTAATTACATTTGCACACTGAAAATTAAATCAATAGCGCACAGCGTTATCTAAAATATAAAGATACTATGAAAGGAGGTGCCAACATATGTTAATCATACCAATTAAAGAGGGAGAGAATATCGACAGAGCTTTAAAGCGTTACAAAAGAAAATTTGATCGTACAAAAACGATGAAAAACTTGCGTGCAAGAAAGAACTTTACAAAGCCGTCTGTAGCAAATAGAGCGCAAAGAATTAAAGCGTCTTATGTCCAAGGATTAAGAACGCAGGAAGAAGTAGGTTAATAATAACTTATTTTAGTGTATCAATCTCGTACCACATTTTAGTGGTACGAGATTTTTTTTGCGTTTAATTTTAGTAACTTTGAAATAAAGAGCATCTTTTGGGGAACGAGAACATCGACATCACATCATTTTTAGAGTATCTTCTTTTAGAGAAGGGATATTCAAAGCATACGATTATCGCTTATAGAAAAGATCTTATTGATTTTAGCAGTTTTTGTGCACTCCATTTTGATCAAGAAAGCATAACAGTAGTAGCGTATGCGCAAGTTAGACGTTGGATTGTAAGCTTGGTTGCAGCTGATATTTCCAACAGTACGATCAATAGAAAAGTAAGTTCTTTAAAGTCCTTCTATAAATTCCTTCAGAAATCATCACAAATAGAAAACAATCCACTTTCAAAGCACAAATCACTTAAAGTTGCAAAAAGGGTGCAGGTACCTTTTACCGCAAAAGAGATAAATGCAGTATTAGAAAACATGGCTGGAGGACAAAATTTTGAAGCTTGTCGCAATAGGTTGTTGGTAGAGTTATTATATTCTACAGGTATGCGAAGGGCAGAGTTAATTAGTATTCAGGAGGTAGACGTCAATTGTGCAGACCAAACAATTAAAGTTGTAGGAAAAAGAAATAAAGAGCGGTACGTTCCCATATTGTCATCCGTGTTGCAAACAATAAAAGAGTACCAAGGTTTAAAAGCAACAATCGATGGAGGTTCGGGTTTTTTTTTAATTACTTCGAAAGGAAATAAATTATATGAAACACTTGTCTATAGGATTATAAATTCCTATTTTAGTAAGATATCTTCAAAGGTGAAAAAGAGTCCACATATTTTAAGGCATTCTTTTGCAACACATCTTTTAAATGAAGGTGCAGATTTAAATTCGGTTAAAGAATTGCTAGGGCATTCTTCTTTAGCCTCCACCCAAGTCTATACGCACAATAGTTTGGATGCAATTAAAAATATATATAAACAAGCGCACCCTAGGAGCAATAAAAAACAATGACGAATGAAAGTATTCACACAATCAGTAAATTTTAATGCAGATATTGAATTAATTGAACTTGTAGAGGCGAAGGTTTTAGCATTGACAAAGTTTCATGATAAAATTGTAGACGCAGAGGTTTTTTTGAAAGTTCAAAAGACAAGCAGCAAGGAAAACAAAATAACGGAAGTAAAGCTCAATATTCCCGGCAGTGAGTTGATCGTGAAGCGAGATACTAAAACCTTTGAAGAGGGAATTAATCTTGCCGTAGATAGTTTAAAAAGACAGTTAAAAAGATCGAAAGAAAAACAGCGAGATTCTTTAATCTCTTAAAATGATAAAAAAATAAAATTTTTATCATTTTATGTTTTAAAATATAAAAAAACTTTATACATTTGCGGACCGTTAGAAATAGCGGTTTGTTTTTGGTATCAAAAGCCGATGTAGCTCAGCTGGCTAGAGCAGCTGATTTGTAATCAGCAGGTCGTGGGTTCGAGTCCCTCCATCGGCTCAAAAAACAAAAGAATTGTGCAAGCAATTATAAGTTCATTAAAATAGTAAATTAAAGGGGAGATACTCAAGCGGCCAACGAGGACGGACTGTAACTCCGTTGACTACGTCTTCGCAGGTTCGAATCCTGCTCTCCCCACAAATTTACATATTGCGAAAGTAGCTCAGTTGGTAGAGCGTCAGCCTTCCAAGCTGAATGTCGCCGGTTCGAACCCGGTCTTTCGCTCAAGGAGTTTTGTTTTGAAGAAAAGTATTTTAACTTTATGTCAAAATAAAAAAAAGAGTGGTTATTGTTGATTATAGTCGAAGTAAGACCATTCTTTAGCTCAAGATTATCAACAAGCCGGTGTAGCTCAGTTGGTAGAGCGCATCCTTGGTAGGGATGAGGTCGTGGGTTCAACTCCCATCGCTGGCTCTCAGAGTACGTATTATTTAGACACTAAACATATTTAAACTAAGAATTAAAATTAATAATCATGGCAAAAGCAAATTTTGACCGTTCGAAACCACACTTAAACATTGGTACTATCGGACACGTAGATCACGGTAAAACTACATTAACTGCCGCTATTACGAAAGTATTAGCTGATGCAGGATTTTCTGCAGCCTTATCATTTGATCAAATTGATAACGCACCAGAAGAAAAAGAAAGAGGTATCACAATAAACACGTCTCACGTAGAGTATCAAACCGCTAATCGACACTATGCACACGTTGACTGTCCAGGTCACGCGGATTATGTGAAGAATATGGTAACTGGTGCCGCTCAAATGGATGGAGCAATTCTAGTAGTTGCTGCAACAGATGGACCAATGCCACAGACAAGAGAACATATTTTATTAGGACGTCAGGTAGGAATTCCTCGTATGGTTGTATTCATGAATAAAGTGGATATGGTAGATGACGAAGAGTTGATTGAATTAGTAGATATGGAAATTAGAGAGTTGTTATCTTTCTATGAGTACGACGGAGATAATGGGCCTGTAATTGCTGGATCTGCTTTAGGAGCATTGAACGGTGAGCAGAAGTGGGTAGATACTGTTTTAGAATTAATGGCTGCTGTAGATGTTTGGATTGAAGAGCCTTTAAGAGAAGTTGATAAGCCTTTCTTAATGCCTGTTGAGGATGTGTTTTCAATTACTGGTCGTGGAACTGTTGCAACAGGTCGTATCGAAACAGGAATTGCAAATACAGGAGATACTGTAGATATTATCGGTATGGGAGCTGAAAAAATGACTTCTACTGTTACTGGTATTGAAATGTTCCGTCAAATTTTAAACAGAGGTGAGGCAGGAGATAATGCAGGAATCTTATTGAGAGGTATTGCTAAAGAAGATATTAAAAGAGGTATGGTAATCTGTAAGCCAGGTTCTGTAACACCACACGCAAAGTTCAAAGCAGAGGTTTATGTTTTGAAAAAAGAAGAAGGTGGACGTCATACTCCATTTCATAACAACTACCGCCCACAATTTTATGTAAGAACTACGGATGTTACAGGTACAATTAATTTACCTGATGGTGTTGAAATGGTAATGCCAGGAGATAACTTGACAATTACGGTAGATTTATTACAACCGATTGCTTTAAATATTGGTTTACGTTTTGCAATTCGTGAGGGTGGTAGAACTGTAGGAGCTGGTCAAGTAACAGAGGTTTTAGATTAAAACAAAGTAGTATTTTACTATTTATATTTTTAAAAGGCGTCACGCTATAAGCGTGATGCCTTTATCAATGAATAAGAAACGGGCGTAGTTCAGCGGTAGAGCACTGGTCTCCAAAACCAGCTGTCGGGAGTTCGAATCTCTCCGCCCGTGCAAAAACATACAATTAGAATGAAGTTTATACAATATATTAAAGATTCTTTTGATGAGTTAGGAAACAATGTGACTTGGATCTCAAAAGAAGACGCTCAAAAAACAACGGTAACAGTTGCTGTATTTACTATTTTGTTTGCGTTGGCAGTAGCAGGTATAGATTATGTTTTTCAAACAGGTCTTGATAATTTTTTCACAATGTTTAAAACAAACTAATAATGGCGACTGATTCAGTAATGAAATGGTATGTTGTTAGAGCCATTGGGGGACAAGAAAACAAAGTAAAAGCATATATAGAAACTGAAATAGCGCGATTGGGTTTATCAGATTTTGTAAGTCAGGTAATTGTTCCAACAGAGAAAGTAATTCAAATAAAAGACGGAAAAAAAATAAACAAAGAGAAAGTTTATTTTCCTGGTTATATTATGGTAGAGGCAAATCTTTCAGGAGAAGTGCCACACGTAATAAAAGGAATTACTGGTGTTATTGGGTTTCTTGGTGAGGTCAAAGGAGGCGCACCAGTTCCGATGCGTAAGGCAGAGGTAAACAGAATGTTAGGAAAAGTAGACGAGTTGTCGATACAGGACGAAAACGTGGCAATTCCTTTTGACATTGGCGAAACAGTAAAAGTTGTGGATGGTCCGTTTAACGGATTCGACGGAACGATTGAAAAAGTAAATGAAGAGAAGCGTAAACTTGAAGTAATGGTGAAAATATTCGGAAGAAAAACACCTTTAGAGTTAAGTTATATGCAAGTAGAAAAGATATAATTGTTACACAAATATATAATAGAGCGGTTTGTTTTTAGCTTCCAAAATAAAACAAATCATTAAACATTTTTAAAATGGCAAAAGAAGTTAGTAAAGTAGTTAAGTTACAAGTTAAGGGAGGCGCAGCGAATCCATCGCCGCCGGTTGGACCCGCTTTAGGTGCTGCTGGTGTTAACATTATGGAGTTCTGTAAACAGTTTAATGCAAGAACGCAAGACAAACAAGGAAAAGTACTTCCTGTTGTTATTACTGTTTTCAAAGACAAATCATTTGATTTTCTTATCAAAACTCCTCCTGCAGCAGTCCAGTTACTAGAAGTGGCCAAAATTAAAAAAGGTTCAGGAGAACCAAACAGGAAAAAAGTGGCATCAGTTACTTGGGATCAAATACAAGTTATTGCAGAAGATAAAATGGTAGATTTAAATGCCTTTGAAATTTCTTCAGCAATGCGTATGATTGCAGGTACAGCACGTTCTATGGGATTAACAGTAAAAGGTAATGCACCAGCATAAACTTTATAAAAAGTAGTAAAATGGCAAAATTAACAAAAAAGCAAAAAGAAGCTCACGCAAAGTTAGATAGCTCCAAATCGTATGGTTTAGCAGCAGCTTCAGCGCTAGTCAAAGACATTACGAATGTAAAGTTTGATGCATCAGTAGATTTAGCAATTCGTTTAGGAGTAGATCCTAGAAAAGCGAATCAAATGGTACGTGGTGTTGTAACCTTACCTCACGGTACTGGTAAAGATGTAAAAGTATTAGCATTGGTAACTCCAGATAAGGAAGCAGAAGCATTAGAAGCAGGCGCAGATTATGTTGGATTAGATGAGTATCTTCAAAAGATTAAAGGCGGCTGGACAGATGTAGACGTAATTATTACCATGCCAAGTGTGATGGGAAAATTAGGTCCCTTAGGTAGAATTTTAGGACCTAGAGGCTTGATGCCAAACCCAAAGACGGGTACGGTAACAATGGATGTTGCAAAAGCTGTGCAAGATGTGAAAGCTGGTAAAATTGATTTTAAAGTCGATAAAACAGGTATCATTCATGCTGCAATTGGTAAAGTATCTTTCGATGCTAAGAAAATTGAAGAGAATGCCAATGAATTAATTCAAACAATTATTAAATTGAAACCAACAACTGCAAAGGGAACGTATGTAAAAAGCGTTTTTATGTCTAGTACGATGAGTCCTAGTATTGAAGTTGAGGTGAAAGCTGTTTAATACGTTAAAACTTATAATCATGACTAGAGAAGAGAAATCACAGGTAATACAAGATTTAACAGCAGTATTAGCAGGAACAAATACATTATACTTAGCAGATATTTCAGGATTAAACGCACAAACAACTACAAATTTACGTAGAGCATGTTACAAAGCAGACATCCAGCTATCCGTTGTTAAGAATACACTACTTGCAAAAGCGATGGAGGCTTCAGACAAAGATTTTGGAGAATTGTCAGGCGTTTTGAAAGGAAATACTTCAATGATGATCTCAGAGGCTGCAAATGCACCTGCGAGGCTGATCAAGGAGTTTAGAAGAAAATCCAAGGATCGTCCTTTATTAAAGGGAGCCTTTGCAGAGGAATCTGTTTATATTGGAGATGATCAGTTAGATGCTTTGGTAGACATCAAGTCGAAAGAAGAACTAATTGGAGAAATCATTGGATTATTACAGTCTCCTGCTAAAAATGTTATTTCAGCATTGCAGTCAGGTGGACAAAAACTTTCAGGAATTCTTAAAACTTTATCTGAAAGATAATTACGCGCACAAATAAACTATAATAAACAAAATTTTTAAAAACAATTAAAATGGCAGAATTAAAAGATTTCGCAGAGCAATTAGTTAACTTGACAGTAAAAGAAGTTAATGAATTAGCTACCATCTTAAAAGATGAGTATGGTATTGAGCCAGCAGCAGCAGCAGCAGTAGTAGTAGGACCAGCAGCAGGTGGTGAAGAGGCTGCAGAGGAGCAGACTGAATTTGACGTTATTTTAACAGCAGCAGGTGCTTCTAAACTTGCAGTTGTAAAATTAGTTAAAGAATTAACTGGTTTAGGTTTGAAAGAAGCTAAAGGTATCGTAGATAGCGCACCAGCAGCAGTAAAAGAAGGTGTTTCTAAGGATGAAGCAGCAGCATTGAAAGCATCATTAGAAGAGGCTGGAGCTGAAGTAGAGCTTAAGTAAGCTTTTTAACCCGATGAAGCTTATGGCTTAACGGGAAAACAAATTTAGGTTTAGGTACTAGAAATGCATGTTTTTAGGCCTAAACCATTTTGTGTATATATTCGTTTTTTATTATAATTCAGATTTTAATTAAAAAAATATTCTCTTTTGGCAACGAAAAACACAACTGAAAGAATCAACTTCGCAACTTCTCAAATGATAAAGGAGTATCCAGATTTCTTGGATATTCAGGTAAAATCTTTTCAAGATTTTTTCCAACTTCAGACTAAAGCAGAAGAAAGAGGAGAAGAGGGTTTGTACAAAACCTTCATGGATAACTTTCCTATTACTGATACAAGAAATCATTTTGTATTAGAATTCTTAGATTATTTTGTAGATCCACCTAGATACTCAATTCAAGAGTGTATTGAGCGTGGATTGACACATAGTGTGCCATTAAAGGCACGTCTAAAGCTATACTGTACGGATCCAGAACACGAGGATTTTGAAACGATTGTTCAGGATGTATATCTTGGAACAATTCCGTACATGACAAATTCTGGTGCTTTTGTAATTAACGGTGCAGAGCGTGTAGTAGTCTCTCAATTACACAGGTCTCCTGGAGTATTTTTTGGGCAATCTTTCCACGCAAACGGTACAAAATTATATTCGGCAAGAGTAATTCCTTTTAAAGGTTCTTGGATAGAATTTGCTACCGATATCAATCAAGTAATGTATGCTTATATTGATAGAAAGAAAAAATTACCAGTAACGACATTATTCAGAGCCATTGGTTTTGAAAGAGATAAAGATATTCTAGAGATTTTTGATCTTGCAGAAGAAGTGAAAGTTTCTAAGGCGGGATTGAAGAAAGTATTGGGACGTAAATTGGCTGCTAGAGTTTTAAAAACATGGCACGAGGATTTTGTAGATGAAGATACAGGTGAAGTGGTTTCAATCGAAAGAAATGAAATCATTTTTGATCGGGATACTATTTTAGATAAAGAACACATAGACGAAATAATAGAAGCGGGTGCTAAAACGGTTTTACTTCACAAGGAAGATAACGATACGGCAGATTACGCGATTATTCACAATACCTTACAAAAGGATCCTACGAATTCTGAGAAAGAAGCAGTAGAGCATATCTATAGACAACTTCGTAATGCAGAACCGCCAGATGAGGAGACTGCAAGAGGTATTATTGATAAGTTATTCTTTTCTGAGCAAAGATATAATTTAGGAGAAGTTGGTCGTTTTAGAATGAACACCAAGTTGCAACTAAATGAACCAATTGATCAAAAAGTATTAACGAAATTAGACATTATAACGATTATTAAATACTTAATTGAATTGATCAACTCCAAAGCTGAAGTTGATGATATTGATCATTTATCGAATAGACGTGTACGAACTGTTGGAGAACAATTAGCAGGTCAGTTTGGTGTTGGTTTAGCGCGTATGGCTAGAACAATTCGCGAGCGTATGAATGTGCGTGACAACGAAGTGTTTACTCCGATTGACTTGATCAATGCAAAAACATTATCATCTGTTATCAACTCGTTTTTTGGTACCAATCAGTTGTCTCAGTTTATGGATCAAACAAATCCATTAGCAGAAATTACGCACAAGCGTAGGTTGTCTGCACTTGGACCTGGAGGTTTATCAAGAGAAAGAGCAGGATTTGAGGTGCGTGATGTGCATTATACGCATTACGGACGTTTGTGTCCAATAGAAACTCCTGAAGGACCAAATATTGGTTTAATTTCTTCACTTGCAGTGTTTGCAAAAGTGAATAATTTAGGATTTATTGAAACTCCTTACAGAAAAGTAGAGAATGGAGTGGTGACTACAGATGAGCCTATTTACTTAAGTGCAGAAGAGGAAGAAGGTATGAAAATTGCCCAATCTAATTTACAGCTTAGCAATGAAGGAAACATTACTCTAGATAGAGTTATTGCGCGTGAGGAAGGAGATTTCCCTGTGGTTAATCCAGATGAGATTAATTATATGGATGTTGCCCCAAACCAAATTGCTTCAATATCGGCGTCTTTGATTCCGTTTTTAGAGCATGATGATGCCAACCGAGCATTAATGGGATCTAACATGATGCGTCAGGCAGTGCCATTATTACGTCCAGAATCTCCAATTGTTGGAACTGGTTTAGAGCGCAGAGTTGCAAAAGATTCTCGTATCTTAATCAATGCTGAAGGAGCGGGTGTAGTGCAGTATGTAGATGCAAATAAGATTACCATTAAGTATGACAGAACTGAGGAAGAAAAACTAGTTAGTTTTGATTCTGATGAAATATCATATAACTTAATTAAATTTAGAAAAACCAATCAAGGAACGTCAATTAATCTGAAGCCGATTGTAGTAAGAGGAGACAGAGTAACTGAAGGTCAAGTTCTTTGTGAGGGGTATGCAACACAAAAAGGAGAATTAGCTTTAGGAAGAAATATGAAAGTAGCCTTTATGCCTTGGAAAGGGTATAACTTTGAGGATGCAATTGTAATTTCAGAAAGAGTAGTTCGAGAAGATATATTCACATCCATTCATATTGATGAGTATTCTTTAGACGTACGAGATACAAAATTAGGAATTGAAGAATTAACTAATGATATCCCGAATGTGTCTGAAGAAGCTACAAAAGATTTGGATGAAAATGGAATGATCAGAATTGGAGCAGAAGTGAATCCTGGAGACATCTTAATAGGTAAGATCACACCGAAAGGAGAATCAGATCCAACTCCTGAAGAAAAATTATTACGTGCAATTTTTGGAGATAAAGCAGGAGATGTAAAAGATGCCTCTTTAAAAGCTTCACCATCATTAAGAGGGGTAGTAATTGATAAAAAGTTATTCAGAAGAGCCGTTAAGGATAAGAACAAAAGATTACAAGACAAAGAAGCAGTTGCTAATTTAGAATCTTCTTTTGTTTCACAGTTTGAAGGATTAAAAGATGAATTAATTGAAAAGTTATTCACTTTAATTAGCGGAAAAACATCACAAGGAGTATTTAATGATTTAGGTGAAGAAGTTTTACCAAAAGGTAAAAAGTATACGCTTAAAATGTTAAATTCTGTAGATGATTATGTGCATTTAACGGGTTCTTGGACAACGGACAAAGAATTGAATGATTTGGTAGGTGAATTAGTTCACAATTACAAAATCAAGGTAAATGATTTACAAGGTTCTTTACGTCGCCAAAAGTTTACAATTTCTGTTGGAGATGAATTGCCTGCAGGAATTTTAAAATTAGCGAAAGTATACATCGCTAAAAAGCGAAAACTGAAGGTAGGAGATAAAATGGCGGGACGTCATGGTAATAAAGGTATTGTGGCCCGTATTGTACGAGCAGAGGACATGCCTTTCTTAGAAGATGGAACTCCTGTAGACATCGTGTTAAATCCATTGGGAGTACCTTCTCGTATGAATATTGGTCAAATTTATGAAACTGTTCTTGGTTGGGCAGGTCAGAAGTTAGGAACAAAGTATGCAACACCAATTTTTGACGGTGCATCTTTAGACCAGATCAATGTAATTACAGACAGTGCTGGTGTTCCTAGATTTGGACATACGTATTTATATGATGGTGGAACTGGAAAACGTTTCGATCAGCCTGCGACGGTTGGAATCATCTATATGATAAAGTTAGGACACATGATTGAAGACAAAATGCATGCGCGTTCTATAGGACCGTATTCATTAATTACACAGCAACCATTGGGTGGTAAAGCTCAGTTTGGTGGTCAACGTTTTGGAGAGATGGAAGTTTGGGCATTGGAAGCATATGGTGCTTCTAGTATCTTAAGAGAAATCTTAACTGTTAAATCTGATGATGTGATGGGTAGAGCTAAAACATACGAAAGTATTGTAAAAGGTGAAGCGATGCCAGAACCAGGTTTACCAGAGTCATTTAATGTCTTAATGCACGAACTGAAAGGTTTAGGATTGGACGTTAGATTAGAAGAATAATTATTTACAAAGGGCTTTGCAAGGGGGTAAAACCCCTTGTATAAACTGAACACTTGAAATAAGATGGCAAGAAAACAAGAGAAGTACACTGTAAAAAAGTTTAACAAAATCTCAATTGGTTTATCATCACCAGAAGCAATTTTAGAAATTTCTAAAGGTGAAGTTTTAAAACCAGAAACTATAAATTACCGTACACACAAGCCAGAAAGAGATGGGTTGTTTTGTGAGCGTATTTTTGGTCCTGTTAAGGATTATGAGTGTGCTTGTGGAAAGTACAAAAGAATTCGTTACAAAGGAATTGTTTGTGATAGATGTGGAGTAGAAGTAACAGAAAAGAAAGTACGTAGAGATCGAGTTGGGCACATTAATTTAGTGGTACCAGTAGCTCATATTTGGTACTTTAGATCATTGCCTAATAAAATGGGATACCTTTTAGGTTTGCCTTCTAAAAAGTTAGACATGATTATTTACTACGAACGTTATGTAGTAATTCAACCAGGTATTGCCAAGAATGTTGAAGGAGAATCATTGCAGAAAATGGACTTCTTAACAGAGGAGGAGTACCTAGATATTGTTGATGAAATTCCACAAGAAAACCAATATTTAGATGACGCGGACCCAAACAAGTTCATCGCTAAAATGGGAGCAGAGTGTTTGATCGATTTATTAGCGCGTATTGATTTAGAATCGCTGTCTTTTGAATTGAGACACAAAGCAAATACCGAAACTTCAAAGCAACGTAAGACAGAAGCATTAAAGCGTTTGAATGTTGTCGAGGCATTTAAAGATTCTCAAAAGAACAGAGAGAACAATCCAGAATGGATGATCATGAAGGCAATTCCGGTAATTCCACCAGAATTAAGACCGTTGGTTCCCTTAGATGGTGGTCGTTTTGCAACGTCAGATTTAAATGATTTATACAGAAGAGTTATTATCAGAAACAACCGTCTTAAAAGGTTGGTTGAGATCAAAGCTCCTGAAGTAATTTTGCGTAATGAGAAGCGTATGTTGCAAGAATCAGTAGATTCATTATTTGACAACACGCGTAAATCATCTGCAGTAAAAACAGAATCTAACAGACCTTTAAAATCTTTATCAGATTCATTAAAGGGTAAACAAGGACGTTTCCGTCAGAATTTATTAGGAAAACGTGTTGATTATTCTGCACGTTCTGTAATTGTTGTAGGACCAGAGTTAAAATTATCAGAATGCGGTATTCCAAAGGATATGGCAGCTGAACTTTACAAGCCTTTCGTAATTCGTAAATTAATTGAAAGAGGTATCGTAAAAACAGTAAAATCTGCTAAGAAAATTATAGATAGAAAAGAGCCTGTAGTATGGGATATTTTAGAAAATGTAATCAAGGGACATCCTGTTTTGTTAAACAGAGCACCGACGTTACACAGACTTGGTATTCAAGCATTTCAGCCAAAATTAATTGAAGGAAAAGCGATACAATTGCATCCACTTGCATGTTCTGCCTTTAATGCCGATTTTGATGGAGATCAGATGGCAGTGCATTTACCATTAGGGCCAGAAGCTATTTTAGAAGCACAATTATTAATGTTGGCTTCTCATAATATTTTAAATCCTGCAAATGGTGCTCCAGTAACAGTTCCTTCTCAGGATATGGTACTTGGTTTATACTACATGACGAAAGAAAGAATTTCTACTCCAGAGGTGAAGATTAAAGGAGAAGGATTGACTTTTTATTCACCAGAAGAAGTAACGATTGCTTTTAACGAAGAAATGGTTGACTTGAACGCTGGTATTAAAGTAAGAACGTATGATGTTGACGAGGATGGAGAACAGGTTCGTAAAATTATAAAAACTACTGTTGGTAGAGTTTTATTTAATGAAGTTGTTCCTGCAAAGGCGGGTTATATCAATGAAGTTTTAACTAAGAAAAACTTACGTGGAATTATTGGTGGTATTTTAAAGGCTACTGATATCCCTACAACGGGAGCATTCTTAGATGAAATAAAAAATATGGGATATAAGTTTGCCTTCCAAGGTGGTTTATCTTTCTCATTAGGGGATATTATTATTCCTAAGGAAAAGCAAGGAATGATTGACGCTGCCAATAAAGAGGTAGAAGCAATTGTTGGGAATTATAACATGGGTATGCTAACGCAAAAAGAGCGTTACAATCAGGTAATTGACATTTGGGGTAGAACCAATAACGATTTAACTGAGTTATCTATGAAGCGTTTACGTGAAGATCAACAGGGTTTCAACTCGGTATACATGATGCTTGATTCTGGTGCGAGGGGTTCTAAGGAACAGATTCGTCAGTTGACAGGAATGCGTGGATTAATGGCAAAACCTAAAAAGTCTACTGCTGGTGGCGGAGAAATTATTGAGAATCCAATTCTTTCTAACTTTAAAGAGGGATTGTCAATTTTAGAGTATTTTATTTCTACACACGGTGCACGTAAGGGATTGGCAGATACCGCTTTAAAAACGGCAGATGCAGGATACCTAACACGTAGACTGGTAGATGTTTCGCAAGACGTTATTGTAAACGAAGAAGATTGTGGTACTTTAAGAGGAGTAGAAGTTGCTCCACTAAAGAAAAATGATGAAATCGTAGAATCGATAGCAGACAGAATTGAGGGGCGTGTTTCTTTGAATGACGTATACCACCCGATAACGGAAGAGTTGATTATTGCGGCAAATGAGCCAATTACATATAAATTAGCAGTTGCTGTTGAAAAATCAGGAATTGATAGTATTGAAGTAAGATCTCCTTTGTCATGTGAATCTACAAAAGGTATTTGTGCAAAATGTTACGGCCAAAGTTTATCTACTTTGAACAAAGTTCAAATTGGTGAAGCAGTGGGTGTAATTGCAGCGCAATCTATTGGAGAGCCTGGTACACAGTTAACATTGCGTACATTCCACGTAGGTGGAGTTGCAGGTAACATTTCTCAAGAGAATAAGTTAATCGCGAAATTTGACGGTACTGTAAGTATTGAAGACTTAAGAACAGTAACAGGTAAAGATAAAGAAGGTACTACGATAGATATTGTTATTTCTAGAACAGCAGAAATGAAAATTATCGATAAGAAAACTGGAATTACACAGAGTACAAATATCCTTCCTTATGGTTCAGTAATTTTTGATAAGGAAAGAAAAACCATTAAAAAAGGAGATACAATCGTACAATGGGATCCATTTAACGGTGTAATTGTTTCTGAATTTGAAGGAAAAGTAAAGTTTGATAATTTACAACAGGGAATTAACTATTCTGTGGAAATTGATGAACAAACAGGATTCCAGGAAAAGGTAATGATTGATTCTAAGAATAAGAAAATCATTGCTTCTTTAATTATAGAGGATAAGGATGGGAATGCATTGCGTTCTTACAGTTTGCCTTTAGGTGCGCACTTGATGATTAGCGATGGAGACATGGTTGAAGCAGGTCACACATTGGTTAAAATTCCAAGAAAATCTGGAAAAGCAGGAGATATTACAGGAGGATTGCCACGTGTAACAGAATTATTTGAAGCGCGTAACCCTTCTAATCCATCTGTAGTTTCAGAGATCGACGGTGTTGTTTCTTTCGGAAAAATAAAACGTGGTAATAGAGAAATTATCGTAGAATCTAAAACAGGAGATGTTAGCAAGTATTTAGTAAAGCTTTCAAATCAGATTTTAGTTCAGGAAAATGACTTTATCAAAGCGGGAATGCCATTGTCAGACGGAGCAACAACGCCTTCAGATATTTTAAGAATTAAGGGCCCTGCCGCAGTGCAAGAGTACTTAGTGAATGAAATACAAGAGGTATATCGTTTGCAAGGTGTGAAAATTAACGACAAACATTTTGAAGTTGTAGTGCGTCAAATGATGCGTAAAGTTAAGATTATTGATTCTGGAGATACTTTATTCTTAGAGAACCAGTTGATACATAAAATTGATTTTATTGAAGATAACGATGCTATTTTCGGAATGAAGGTTGTTGAGGAAGCTGGAGATTCTGAGAACCTAAAACCAGGTCAGATCATTTCAGCACGTCAATTAAGAGATGAAAATTCTTTGTTAAGAAGAAATGATCAAAACTTAGTAGAAGCAAGAGATGCGAAACCAGCAACGGCAGAGCAAGTGTTACAAGGAATTACAAGAGCATCACTACAAACAAAATCATTTATTTCTGCAGCCTCTTTCCAAGAGACTACAAAAGTATTAAATGAGGCTGCTGTGAGTGGTAAAATAGATACTTTAGAAGGATTGAAGGAGAATGTAATTGTAGGTAAGAGAATACCGGCAGGAACAGGAATGAGATCTTATGAAAAGATTCTTGTAGGTCCAAAGGACGAAATAGAAAAAAGTTTCTAAATAAAAACGTTGATACGTTTTAGAGTTTAAAAGTTGGATTGTATATTGTAATTTGTTTACAGTATTCAATTCAACTTTTTTTTTAAAGAAAGCGCAATACTGATAATTTTAAAGAAACACAATTTATATTATTATGGAAGAAAATCAAAATAAGGACGGGCAATTAAACATAGAACTAGATCAAGAAATTGCAGAGGGAACCTATTCTAACTTGGCAATTATCAATCATTCGGTCTCAGAATTTATTGTCGATTTTATTAACATTATGCCAGGTGTTCCAAAGGCAAAAGTAAAATCCAGAATTATTTTAACTCCACAACATGCAAAGCGTTTGACAAAAGCATTGGCAGACAATGTGCGAAAATTTGAGGAAGCAAATGGAGAGATTAAAGATTATGAGCAACCTACCATGCCCATGAGTTTTGGGCCTACAGGAAAGGCTTAATTTTAAAAAGTGAAACGAAAGTTTCACTTTTTTTTTGCGATCATCTCTTATTTTTTAAAAGCGCGTATGCCTGTTGTGCATACTGTTTTAAAGGTGCTGTTGCCCGAGTATAATGAAGGCTTAGAAATACAATTAGAAGTAGGAACAGTACTGCTCCGATCCCTACTTGTATGGGAGACAATACCTTTCCTATATTTTTGAATCCGATACCAATAAAGCTCCCGTACAACAGGATAAAATGGATTATATAAATAGCGAGTGTACTTTTTCCAATCGTTAAAAGTAGTGGGTATTTTAAAAACTTCTCTAGTCCGTAAAAGAGCGCGAAACACAGCAATACGTATCCCAGTTTAGAGAATAAATAATTGTAATTCGCAGCGTCTTTAAACACGTTTACGTCCGTAATGTTTGACAGTTGCAGTAGTATTTCGGAGGAGCCTAGAATGAGTAGCAATCCAAAAAACACAAATAAAGAGACGGCGCTTATTTTGAAATATTTTTTATGGACATTCCAATAAAATAAGGTGGCTATAAATGCGCCTATTGAAGAATAGCCGTACCAGGGAATTATTCTAAAAACAGTTCCATTATTTCTAGAAATATAATTGTGAATAAAAACAGGAATGCCTTCGATACTTAGGGCCCTGTATAACGGTTCTAAAACGAAGATTAGAATTCCTATGGATAAGGTTAAAAATGAGAAAGTCAACACGTTTTTACGGCATAGAAAATATAGAAGTACAGTAATGATTAAGCTCAAGCCAATGCAGTGCAAAACATCAACGGCTAAAAAGGAAGCGTTTGACCTTGACGAGAATAGGTTTAGGAGGTTTAGTCTTAAAAAATAACCAACACCAATAAGGTACAATCCTCTGCGAATGCCTTTTTTCATTCGAGAGTTCTCAATTCCTTTTTCTTTGGCTTTTAATAACAGGAAGGTAAAGATTAATCCCGAGATTGTAAAAAAAGTAGGCGCTGTAACTCCTCGAAAAAAAGACCAAAGGCTGTAGGTTTGAGAATCTAGGTTTCGGAAGGTGCTTGCTAACAGCGTATCGACAAAGTGACCTTGTAGCATCATCAATATTGCGAAAGCACGCACAATATCTATAAAATATAACCTTTCTTTATTCACATGTATTTTTTCTGCGTTAAATATAATATTATATTTAATTTTAAGTTTATATTTTATGTGTTTTTCTAAAGTATTGTTGCTATTGGTAGGTTAATATGGATATTTCATTTGTTTCAGAGATGGTAGTGGTATTAAAAAGAAGCTTAACCACAATAATTCTAAACAATTTACTTCTTGTTCTTAATGGGTGTTTTTGGCTTTTTTTGATTTTAATATATTGAAGTATTCACTCTTTTTTAGACTGCAATTAATTTTAGTTGAAGCGCAGTTTTTATTAGTGTAAATATAATTTTAACTAAACGTTAATATCAGCTCCGATTGATGTGAAAATTAGCTTTTTGTTTTTATTTAGTTAACGATTACAACCTCCTGTTATAAATACTTTTGGGGTTGTATTAACCAAACTGAGTATTTAAAATGAAACAATTTAATTTTTTACAGTTTTTGTGTGTAACGATATGCATGTCGTTCACAAGTATGAACACATCTGCGCAAACAGGAAATATAAGTGGGTTAATAGCTGATGGTAATGGTATTTCTGTTCCTGGAGCAAGTGTTTCTATTGATGGTTTGCGAAAAGGAGATATCTCTAAATTTGACGGTTCGTTTATTATTTTATCAGTGCCAGTAGGAAAGCATACCGTAAGAATTTCTTATTTAGGATATGATGATCTTAAAAAAGACGTTTTGGTGCAAGAAAACGAAACTACAACCACGAAATTTGAATTAAAATCTGGAGGTATTGCATTGGAAGGTATTGAAATAACGGCTTATAGTTTAAGTGGCCAGTCCAAAGCATTAAATATTCAAAAAAACAATTTAAATATTACCAATGTAGTGTCTACAGATCAAATTGGTAAATTTCCTGACGCAAATATTGGGGATGCTGTAAAGAGAATCCCAGGAATCACGATGCAGATAGATCAAGGTGAGGCAAGAAATATTATTATCAGAGGATTGTCTCCTCAATTGAATTCGGTAACTTTAAACGGAAGTAGAATTCCTTCTGCTGAAGGCGATAACAGAAATATACAGATGGATTTAATTCCTGCAGATATGATTCAGTCGATACAAGTAAACAAGGCGGTAACGCCTGATATGGACGCAGATGCTTTAGGAGGATCTGTAAATTTAATTACAAGAACAGCACCACAAGGTTTTAGATTGTCATCTACCCTAGGTTCTGGTGTCAACACAATAACAAATAAAAGGATTTTAAATGGTTCTTTTTTATTGGGAAATCGGTCTAACAACGGAAAATTCGGTTGGATGCTTGCTGCATCTGCAAATGACAATGATTTTGGCTCTGACAATATAGAAGCAGAATGGTCAGATGAATTTTCTTATAATGACGGCAGAGATGAAGTGGGTGTAGCTGTGAATCCGTATACCAATGTCTTTGAGCAAAGAACGTATTTAGTGCAAAGAGTTCGAAGAAGTTTTTCTGCAAATTTTGATTTTCAAGTGAACGAAAATAACAATATCTATTTAAAAACGATGTACAATTGGAGAGACGATCGTGAGAATAGATATCGATTTGAGCAAGAAATTTTAGACGCTGAAGACATTGGCATTGGCGACTTTACAATCACAGACAATACGCCAACAAGATTTCCTGTTGAAATAAAAAGACAAACTAAAGGAGGTTTGGATAATAACAGAAATAGGAATACGCGTTTGGAGGATCAAAAAATGCAAAATTATAGTTTTGGAGGGAATCATATTTTAGGGAACTTAAAAATTGATTGGATGTCTTCATTTGCCAAAGCCTCTGAAGAAAGGTTAAATGAGCGCTATGCAGAATTTAAATCGGAATATCAGATTAACAACGATATTTCAGACGCTAGACTCCCATTATTTACGCCCGTAAATTCTGCTGATTTTTCAAATCTATCAAATTTCGAATTTGGAGAGATAACGGAGGAAAATAAATATACAAAAGAGGAAGATGTAAATGCATTTATCAATTTCGAGCTCCCTTCAGATTTCTTTGGATATGGTGAAGGTTTTGTAAAGTTCGGTGCACGAGGTCGCTTCAAAACAAAGTTAAGAGATAATAATTTTTTTGAATTTGATTTAGAAAGTGCATTCCCAACGCTAGCTTCTGCTCCAAATAAAGATTATAGTGATTCTGATTATTTAGCAGGAAGTCAATACGAGTCCGGGGTTTTTGCAAGTGAAGCCTGGTTAGGAAGTTTAAGTTTAACTGACGGAGATACCGTAGATGACGAATTTCTAAGAGCAAATTATAATGTGGAAGAAAATGTTTGGGCTGCGTATCTTATGACGAATCAAAAACTTTCAGAGCAGTTAAGTGTGCTAGTAGGGTTGAGGTTTGAGCAGACAAACTTAACATCAACTGGAAATAATATCTTAGATGAAGACACACTAGCGGGCACATTAACAAAAAAAAGCTCCTATGCTAACATAATGCCTGGTGTTCATTTTAAATATGATGCCTCTAAGAACACTGTATTGCGATTTGCTTGGACAAATACTTTGGCTAGGCCAAACTATGCGGACATCACACCTACGCTAGATATAGTTGCTAGTGATGAAGAAGTCTTTACAGGAAATCCTGATTTAGCACCAACAACTTCAATGAATTTCGATGTAATGGCAGAAACTTACTTTAGTAATGTAGGAATCCTTTCTGGAGGTCTGTTCTATAAGAATATCAATGATTTTGTGTACACTTTTCAATCGGAAACGACGGCAGATACATTTGGTCCTGAGACTACAGGATTTGAAGTATTTCAACCTTTAAACGGTGACAAAGCGTCAATTTTTGGTGTAGAAGTAGCATTGCAAAAAAAGTTAGATTTTTTACCTGGGGTTTTAAAGAACTTTAGTTTGTATGCAAACTACACGTATTTAACTTCGGATGCGAGCGGAATTCGGAATGAAGATGGAGAAGAAAGAACAGACTTAGATTTGCCAAATACAACACCAAATATGTTCAATGCTTCTTTAGGATATGCAGATAAGCGTTTAAATGCAAGACTTTCTGCTAATTTTTCAGATTCTTATGTGGATGAAATTGGAGGAAACTCATTTGAAGACAGTTATTATGACAAACAATTTTTCCTAGATTTTAATGCGGGGTATACCATCAACAAGAATTTGAGAGTGTACGCAGATATTAATAATATTACAAATCAACCTTTGCGTTATTTCCAAGGGGTTCGCAATAGAACAGCGCAATTGGAATATTATGGAAGAAGAATCACTTTCGGTTTAAAATATGATTTATTTAAAAGATAACTAATTATGATTTTTAAATTTAAAAACAAAGCACAGAAAAGTATGTATATCCTTGCTGTTTTTACATTATTTTATTGTGAGGTGAGAAACACAATTGCGCTCATTAAACCAGATATAATTACAGAAAGCACATTGAATGATACTGATGATCCTGCAATTTGGGTGCATCCAACAGACCGCTCACAAAGTATTGTTTTTGGAACAGACAAGGAAACAAATGGCGCTATCTACGCTTTTAATTTGGAAGGTAAGGTTCTCGAAGATAAGACGATTAGAAATATTAAAAGACCTAACAATGTAGATGTAGCCTATGGTTTTCAAATGAATGATACCACAACTACAGATATACTTGTGTTTACAGAAAGAGAAAAAATGCAGCTGCGCATATTTTCTGTTCCAGAGATGAAACCTATCGATGCTGGTGGCTTTAAAGTTTTTGAGGATGAAGAAAACTCAGAAAATAAACTTCCTATGGGAATTGCTATCTATAAATCACCGATAGATACTAGTTTTTATGCAATTATTAGTAGAAAATCTGGACCAAAACAAGGCTATTTGTATCAATATAAATTGGTGAGAGAAGCCAACGGTATTCAAGCTAAATTGGTGCGAAAGTTTGGTGATTTTAGCGGTAAAAAGGAAATAGAAGCGATTGCTGTGGATGCGGAGATGGGTTTTATCTATTATGCGGATGAGGGGCACGGTATTCGAAAATACTATGCAGAACCTTCAAAAGGAAATAAAGAAATTAGTTGTTTTGGAGCGGAATATTTTAAGAACGATATTGAAGGTATTGCGATTGCTAAATTTGACGATAATGCTGGTTATCTTATTGTATCAGATCAGCAAAGAGGTCAATTTAATGTGTTTGATAGGACAACAAATAAATTTATAAATGCAGTGAATTTATCAACTTTAGGAACTGATGGGTGCGAAGTGGTAACAATTCCTTTGAACGAAAAATTTAAAAGCGGTTTGTTTGTAGCGATGAATGAAGAGAAAAATTTTTACTTCTATGATTTAGATAAAGTATTGAAATAACTTGTATTTAAAAAAAGCGAAACTTGTTGGTTTCGCTTTTTTAATTTTAAATTTTCCTTGTTTTATTCAAGAGCCAATAATCAGCTAAAACCAGCGCAGTCATTGCTTCTATAATTGGCACCGCTCTAGGAACAACACAAGGATCATGCCTTCCTTTTCCGGTGATCTCTGTCAGTTCATTTTCAGAGTTTATTGTTTGCTGCGAGCTCATAATGGTAGCAACTGGTTTGAAGGCAACTTTAAAGTAAATATCCATGCCGTTGCTAATACCCCCTTGGATTCCTCCAGAGAGATTTGATTGTGTTGAGCCATCAGCGTTAAAAACGTCATTGTGTTCAGATCCTTTCATTTTTGAACCACTAAATCCACTGCCAAATTCAAATCCTTTTACTGCATTAATCGACAGCATTGCCTTCCCTAATTCGGCATGCAATTTATGAAAAATAGGCTCTCCTAGGCCAACAGGAACATTTTGGGCAACACAAGTGATGATACCTCCAATCGTATCTCCAGCTTTTCTGATTTCTTTTATTTTAGTAATCATTCTTTCTGCAGACGCATCGTCTGGGCATCTTACAATATTACTTTCAGTTTTCGTAAAATCTAACTCTTGGTAGGGGATATCAAGAGAAATTTCGCCAACAGAAGAGGTGAATGCATTTATTTGAATCGACGAGATCAATTGTTTTGCCAAAGCACCTGCAACAACCCAATTGGCAGTCTCACGTGCAGAACTTCTACCGCCGCCTCGAAAATCTCTAAAACCATATTTTTGGTCGTAGGTAAAATCGGCATGGGATGGTCTGTATACGTTGGTATTGTTGTTGTAATCTTTTGATTTCTGATTGGTATTTCTAATGACAAAGCCAATAGAGGTTCCAGTAGTTTTTCCTTCAAAAAGCCCCGAAAGGAATTCAACTGTATCGGGTTCTTTGCGCTGTGTGACAATCTTTGACTGTCCGGGTTTGCGTCTGTTTAATTCTTCTTGAATTGCTTCAAAATCTACTTTTAGACCTGCAGGAAAACCGTCGATAACACCGCCAATAGCAGTTCCGTGAGATTCACCATAGGTGGTTACTTTTAATAAATTTCCAAAAGAATTAAAGGACATGATTTTTTTGCTTTTAAATAAGATACAAAGATACTAAAGTCAATAAAAGTAATTTCTAATTATCTCTTTTATATACTGATTTCCATATTTTTTTACGCTTGGTAAAATCTTGATTTATAGAAATATACTTGTGATTCTAAATTATATTCAAAAAACAAAAAAAAATAATCACTTTTTTGTTTTTTAGAATAGAAAACCTTTCTATATTTGCACCCGCAATCAGGACATACCTGATACGACTTCTGGAGAAATGGCAGAGCGGTCGAATGCGGCAGTCTTGAAAACTGTTGACTGTAACAGGTCCGGGGGTTCGAATCCCTCTTTCTCCGCAACAGAAACCCACAACATTGTTGTGGGTTTCTTATTTTAAAAAAACAAACTCGTTTGTGTTTTTAAATCATAGAATGAAAAGTTTTAAAACTATCAACGAAGTTGCCGCTTTAAATATTTTCACAACCGAGTAACCTCAACAGTAAATTAATTCTAAATTGTTTTTTATCCCTTTTTTATCCCTTTTTCAGCTCTTTCATAGTTGTAAAATAATTATAATAGTTTTCCAAAAAATATCCTAAAATACTATTCTATTGCTGCACCTATTCAAAGAATAGAAAGCGAGGTATTGGGGTATTTGTAGCGGTATTGTGGAACGAACTTTTGCAAAAGCAACTATTTATTTCAACTCACAAGAAGGTATTCTAGCCATATAAGTGTGTACATTTGAAAAAAAAAACAGAAAACACCTGACGTCAAAATTAAAAATTAAACTAATTATAATCAAAAGCAGATTGTAGTTTTACTTGTACTCAGGGACCTTAATAGTCGATTAAAATACCATAAAATAGTACCGTATAAAACCTGCACTTAATTCAGTTTATAGTAAAAAAATAGTCATCTTTATATTTGTACTGATTTCAAAAAATTTTGCACGTAAAGATTACTTTTAAAATAAACGAAATGAAAATACTTCATACTGCCGATTGGCATTTAGGACATCGATTGCTGGAACATTCTCAGTTAGAGGAACAAACTTTGTTTTTAAGTTGGATCGAAAGTTACATTATCGAAAATAATATTGATGTGCTCTTAATTTCGGGAGATATATTTGATACTGGCACACCTTCTCATCAAAGTTTAGGAATGTATTACAACTTTTTGGTACAGTTAAAAGCAACAACTTGTAAATCTGTTGTTATTACCGGTGGTAACCATGATTCTCCAGGAACTTTAAATGCACCCAAGCAGCTATTAGATGCGTTGTCTATAAAGGTAGTTGGTAAAGCTACTGAGAAAATTGAAGATGAAGTTTTTGAAATTGAAGTACTTGGAGAGAAGGTGATTGTTGGCGCCGTTCCTTACTTACGTGACGGCGACATTAGGCGCGCAGTAGCTGGAGAATCCTTTGACGAATTAACAGATAAGTATAAAACGGCATTAATCAATCATTATCATGCATCCGCAAAGCAATGTGAAAAAATAAATACAAGCAAAGCACCTGTTATTGCGATGGGTCATTTATTTGCCACTGGTGGCTCTGTTTCTGATAGTGAACAAAATATTTATGTTGGTACTTTGGGTCATATTGGCGCTGAGGATTTTCCAACTTATTTTGATTATATCGCTTTAGGTCATCTGCACAGACCCCAAATAATTGGAGGAAATGCTAAAGTTAGATATTCTGGATCGCCAAATATATTAAGTTTTAGTGAAATTGATTATGATAAGAAGGTCATTATTTTAACGATAGAAAATAACACAATTACTACGATTAAAGAGGGTGTTATTCCTTGTTTCAGAGAGTTTTACAGGCTAACAGGAACGGTAGTTGAATGTACAGATCAATTCCCTAATATTATTTCTAATTTGTATCAATTAACACCCTGGGTAGAAATTGTATTGAATGAGGACCGCTCCGTAAATACAGATTCTTTAAAAGAAATGGCCAAAAATCACTCATTTGAAATATTAAAAACTTCCTTTAAAAATCAACGGAAAACGAAAGGGATTGAAGAGCTTTTGGAAAATGCGAAATCTATCAAAGAATTGGTACCCACAGAAGTCTTTAGATTAAAATGTAAAGAAATGGGCTTTGATTTAGAAGAACAACCAAAAATTTGGGATGCTTTCAATGAAATTTTACAATCCGTTAAAAGTCAATAAAAGTAGCGAAAAATGAAAATTTTAAAAATAGAATTGCAAAATATAAATTCATTAAAATCTGATACTCCTATTGTTATTGATTTTGAAAATAACCATTTTAAAGATGTTGGGTTGTTTGCTATTACGGGGGCTACAGGTGCTGGAAAAACGACTATTTTAGATGCGATAACAATTGCATTATACCACAGTGTGCCGCGCTTTAAGAGTTCAAAAGGAACACTATTAGATGTTATTAGTTTTGGTGCTGATGAGGCGTTTTGTTGCGTTACCTTTGAGAATAATGAAGTTATTTATGAGGGATTTTGGGGTATGCGTTTGGCAAATAAAACAGGTGTATCCTTAAAGAATCCGATCGAAAAAGTAAGTTTGAAAAATGTATCTTCAGGGAAAACGCTAGCGGATCAAAAAAGAAAATATATTGAAGAAGTTGAAAAAGTGACTCAATTAGATTACAATCAGTTTTTACGATCTGTAATGTTGGCTCAAGGGGATTTTGCTTCTTTTTTAACGGCTAAAGGACCCGACAAAGGAAGGTTGTTAGAGCAAATTACTGGAGAAGAGATTTACAAGAAAATTGGTCAAGGTATTTTAGATAGAAAGGCAGCTGAAAGTAGCAAATTGGAAGAGATGCGATCCAAAATTAATTCTGATGATATTTTAATAGCAGAGAGAAAAATTGAATTAATTCAAAAAGATAAAGAGCTCGATATTCAAGTTGAAAAAGCAGAAAAAGAAATAGAATCTATCCAACTTATTGTGAATTGGTATCTCAAGTCACAGGAACTCACGAGCGCATCTGAAAAGTTTACACAAAATTCAAAAGAAATAAATATACAAATTGAAAACCATAAGACTGAATTTCAATTATTAGATTTAAACGAAAAAGCAGAACCCTTCCAAGAGCTTATTCAGGATTTTAATAGAAATGAAAAAAATAGTACTGAAAAGACGCATCAATTAAAAGCGCTAGAGGATGTGTTAACTGTTTTTAAACCTAAGATTGAACACGTGACGACACTTTCTAACAGACACGCAATTGAACTAGACAACGCAGGAAAAAACTTTGAAGCTTGGTTGCCTAAATTTGATTTAATTACAAGGCTAGACGGTGTTTTAAGGAATGAAGCTGAGCAAAAACAAAAATTAAAAGAGAGGTTAGAAGAATTAATGTTGCAAGGCAAAGCATTGCAGCAAGAAGAAGAAAAGGTATCTAGGGATTTAACCAGTGCAAAGACAAATATTGAGGTTGATGAAACATTTATAAATCAAAATAAATTTTTAAAAGAGGTTGATTCAGAAATTTCAAATTGGACAACAGGTTTAACAACCCTAAAAGGAAATAAAGAAACGTTGAATGAATATGCTTTATTTATTATTCAGAAAAACAAGAAAACAGAAAACACTTCCGCAGAACTAACGAAGAACAACGAGCTGCTCATAAAAAAAACAGTATCAATCGATAAAATTGAGAAAGAGCTCTTTGCTATTAATGAGCAATTATCTAAAAATAATCTTGCCGATTTATTAGCAAAAGAAAAGACATTAATTTTCGCTGAAACGAACTGGAAACAATTTAAAAACTTTTCAGAAGAAATAACGAAAGAGGAAAAAGAAATTGAAAGAAAATCGAACCTAAAGAAAGTATTTGCAGCTGATTTAACCGAGTTAGAGAAACAAATTGAAGAGGTCAAAAAACAAATCATTACGCAAGAAGTTGCTGTTACTGATGCTGAAAAAATTTTAGATTTGGAAAAAAGTATTTCTAAATATGAAGAGGATCGTCAAAACTTAATGAAAGGAAAACCCTGTGGTTTGTGCGGTTCTACCGAGCATCCATTTACAAAAAACCTACTATCAATTGGGGTATCAAAAGCGCAGCAAGAATTAAACAGCCGAAGAGTTCAGTTAAAAAGTTTGAACGATTTAAAAACAGAATTGTATAAGAAAGAGACTCAATTTTCTACAAATATTGAGAGCCTAACTCAGCAAATAAATGCGCTAGCCGAAGATTTAAAGGAAGTGCTATCAAAAGTAAAACAATTAAATATTGAATGTGAATTAACCAATTCAGCCAAGATTGATATTGAGATAAAAGCGTCTTCTGAGAAATTAAAGGCACTCGAAGTTGGCATAGCATCTGCACAAAAATTACAAACTGACAAAGATCAATTATCGGAGAATTATAAGGGACAAAATCAGCTTCTGAGCAATTTGCAAACCAAAGATGCTACTCTTAAAGAAACGATTAAAAATGCAACAGCTGAAATTACGGGCAAACAAAAATCGGTAGATAATTTAACCAACATCTGCGTTGTTTTAGAAAATGAATTAAAAATAAAATTATCTAAATTTAATTATAAAGTACCTTTAATTGAGAACACAACTCGATTTATTGAAACCATAGAGGCGGCGATACTTAAATTCAATAAGATGCAACATAATGTAAATGTGCTTTTATCAGAAGTTAAGGTTTACAATAATACACTTCAAAATATTGAGAATTTACTAGCCACAAATGCGAAGGATCGAACTACTTGTGGAGCAGAGATTCTTACATGTGAAACTAAAATTCATCAATTGAGCACTGAACGTGTGGCCATTTTACCTCTTGATCTTACTGTAGCAATGAAAAGAGCAAGCTTACAATTAGTAAGCAAACAATTACTTGAGAAAGTGGAAGTAAGCAAAAAAGATCAGCAAAAATTATTAGACGCTAAAAGGGAAAAAGAAGCTTTAAAAGTTGAAAATAGCAAAGAGCTAAAAGATTTAAAAGATGGATGGAATACGTTACAATTATCTCTCAATGTGGCTCTTAAAAACAGTGATTTTAATTACCGAAAAGATATTGAAAACGCCTTATTACCAAAAGATATTAAGCAAACTTATACTCAAAATAAAGAGCGAATAAAAGAAAGTCTACTTAAACTAAAAACGCTAAAAGAAGCAAATTCAAACGCAATAGAGGCATTAAATAAATCTAAAAACTTTGAAATATTAGAAGTGGAAAGCAAGCTAATTTTAGAGGAACTGAAACTCACAAATAAAGACTTTTTGACCCAAAGAGGTGAAATAGCGGAGGCCTTTAGAAAAGATCAAGAAATAAAAGATCGAAATCAAGAAATTTATAAAAAAATCGATGCGCAAGCAGTAATATATAATGTTTGGAAAGAATTATTTAAAATTATAGGAAACTCTAAAGATGCTTTTAATGTGTATGTGCAACGTTTAACTTTAAAACATTTACTAGATCTTGCGAATGTGCATTTATTCAAATTAAATAAGCGATACTCATTAAAAATAGAGGCTACTTATAAACCTAAAGAAGAACTTAATTTTAATTTAATTGACCATTATCAAACGGACCAAGCGAGATTGGTTGACACTTCAAGTGGTGGTGAAAAATTTATCATCAGTTTAGCTTTGGCTTTAGGACTCTCTGATTTAGCGAGTAAAAACGTAAAAATTGATTCTCTTTTTATTGATGAAGGTTTTGGAACTTTAGATAGCAACACCTTAGAAACTGTAATTTCTACGCTAGAAACTTTACAGTCACAAGGAAAAATGATTGGAATAATATCCCACGTAGAAAATTTGAAAGAACGCATTCCTACGCAAATACAAATTACAAAAAAAAGCAACGGAATTAGTGTTGTTGAAATCCAATAGAAAAATAAGGGCATTGAACTATTATTTCTAAACTCCACTAAATACTATATAAAAACTCCTTAATAACGAAAAGCAATATTTAACATACTCCCTTCACTCAAAAAAACAGTACATATAAAGTCATAGATTGAAACACTCTTTTTACAAGTACCTGTTTCAAAAGGGTAAAATTCTTGCTGCTATTCAAAGAAATTCGAATCGCAGAGACCAACGCACAGAATATTTTAAAAGGGCCCAAAGTGCGGTGCTTTTTACGTTTAAAAAATAGCGTGCGCTCAAAATTATTCTTTCTAAAAGGAGGAGGTTCTTTATTTAAACGTATTTTTTTCGTTATCAAGATTACCGTAGAAAAAGCTTTTTATTAAAGTGCAAAAAGCAAAATTTAGGCTGCGCATTTTTGGAAATAATTTTCAATAATAGGATCTAAAAATTCTTAAAAATTAAAATAATAGCACGTATTTTTAAAATGATCAAACATTGTCTAAAAAAGAGAAATAGGTCGTACTTTTAAGAAATCGTTCAGACCTTTTTAAGAGGACTCGCTGCGTCACGAAAAATTGTTTGAATTCATGACTATTTTACAGAAAAAATAAGATAATCTGTAGCAGGTGCAGTTTATAAAAACTTATTCTTTTGTACGGAAATCAGTATTTTGAAAAAATAAAAAGGATGCTGAACAATAAGCGAAATGATTAAAAACTAAATGTAAAAATTAGGATGAATCACAAGAAAAATAAATCAAGTTGAGCTTATTAAATGAAATTAATAGGAATGAATAGCAAAATAAAATTTACTTTTTAGCAATAGAAAAAAAATATGAATCGAGAGAAAAGAATTGAAATATCAAAAACGACGATCTTTAAAGCAGTATTTCCAAACACTACAAATCACTATGACACCTTATTTGGTGGAACGGCGATGCTTTTAATGGACGAAACTGCATTTGTAACTGCAACAAGATTTAGTCGGCAACGCATGGTTACCGTAAGTAGCGATAAAATTGATTTTAAGAAACCGATTCCAGCAGGAACCATCATCGAACTAGTGGGATATGTTACTTACGTTGGAAATACAAGTTTAAAAGTTAGAGTAGATATTTTTGTAGAAGAAATGTACTCCGAATTTAGAGAAAAGGCAGTTTCGGGAGAATTTACTTTCGTGGCTATCGACGAAAATAAAATACCAATAAAAATACTTTAACAAATATTTCCTAAGAACAGCGCTATCCGTGAAGGGTAGCGCTGTTTTAAAATCGATACACTGACATTGCTTACAATGCTTCTTTTAAGATGGAATTGCAGCGTGGGAATATACTTTTATTTTAAAAGCCACACGTATAGATTCTAATCAACTATTATAAACTTCTATCGTGCGTTGCATTTTGCTGATGAATTTTGCTTTAAAATTGCACACATAAAATCTTTACGTTGTATTTATCTCGTTTTCCTAACAACAAAAAAAAACCATCCTTTAAAAATTGGTATGTACATTTTTCGGTGTATTAACTCTAATTTAGGATCGAAATAAACAGCCTTTGGGTGTTTAATTTTCATACTTGTATCGACGCGTTTTCGGAGTCGATTGGTGCGAGGCTTTCTTGAGGTAAAAAGAAGGTATTTAGAATTCGGGGTGTTTTTTGTAGCATAAAATCTATTTTGAAACTTTCAAAAATCCTTGATATATTATGAATATTACTTTTACCAACATTGAGTTACTAAAAGGTAGTTTTAAAAATTAAACTTCACTAAAATAGAGGAGCTTTCGATTATACGGCACTCATATTACAAATTTTATTTTTAATCGATGCCGGTTTAGTGGTCCTTATTTGGTTGGTGCAACTTATCATATATCCAAGTTTTACGTATTACCAACCTGAGAACTTATTTAAATGGCATCAGAAATATACTAGCCGTCTTGCATTTGTAGTAATCCTTTGAATGCGCAGTCAATTAATTCTGGCAGTTGTTGCTATTTTTTGTGCATTCAATATGTTGCATACCTGCTCCTTGCTTCTTGTGCTATTTTTATGGTCTCTTACCTTTGTTTGTTTTGCACCATTCCATTTTAAAATCTCTGAAAAAAATACAAGTCAAAATATCTTACAGCGATTAATTCGTAAAAATTGGATTCGGACTTTCCTTTGTCCTCCTTCTTTATTTTTCATCTTACCGGGTTTATCTCTTTCTAATAGAAAACGTTAAAACAGAAATAAAAAGTAAACACTATAAATAGCACCAATATGAAGCAATAAAAGGCTATTCTCTTTTTAAACACAATAGGAGTAATCCCTCTTTTATGCTACCAATTTATTTAAATTATGGTAGCGGAATAAAATAAGCAATGTATCTTCATGGTTTTAGCTGTAAATAGGATGTCTTAAAAAATTATGCGGGGAGTGCAAAAAATTAGTTAAAACAGACCAAATTTTTGAGGAACATTACAAACCAAGTTTTTCAATTATTCCCTGTACTTTCTGTTCTGTGTTTCTTAATTTGTCTTGGCAAAATTTAGATAAAGCAGCGGCTCTAGTAACTACTTTTTCTAGTTGATCAATACTTACTTCGTCATTTCTTAAATTTTCCAAAATTAATTCAAGTTCTTTGGAGGCTTCTTCATACGTTAATTTTGAAATCGGTTTATTTTCCATTAATTCTCTTGTTTTATGTATTTTGTGATGATTATTGCATCTTGAAATTCTAGTTTAATTATGCTGTCTTTTTCTAAGGGTTCGCCTTTATAAAGATTTCCATTTACACGGGGTATGGCAAAGCCCTTTTTAAGAATTGTTTTCGGACTACTGGATGCTATTTGGATTAAAGAATTGGAGAGTGCTGTTTTTTTAGTATTGATTACATGGTCTACGAGCAATCCCAGCATTTCAAGTTGTTTTTTTACGATCCTTTCTTTATTGTCAATGATTCTTTTACTTTGCTGTAATTGTTCTTGATTGCTTAATAACAGGGTGTTGTTTTCTTCATTAATGAGATTGCTAATTCTGGCAGTTAAACGATTCATAAGGGTATGCAAAGTTCCTCTTTTGAGACGCGTAAAAACATTTGAGGCATGCGTAATGCCTTCTGTATGTAATACCAATTCCCCGAATTTTCTCTCTAGTAAATTTTGTTGTTTTTCATAAATCAGAGCATACGTGCTCAGTATCTTTTGCTCAAAGTCGTATGATTTGTTTACAATGTAATTGGATACTTCTGTAGGTGTTTTAAAAGCTTGATTGGCGGCAAAATCTATTACTGTGATGTCTGTTTCGTGACCAATCCCGGAAAACACGGCACTTTGCATTTTGCTGATTTGTTTAGATATTTCATAAGAATTAAAAACATCTAAATCCATCTTAGAACCACCGCCCCTAATAATTACAATACAATCGTATTTTTGCTTATTGATTGTTTTAAGTTTTCTAAGAATTTCTAATTCAGCTCCATTACCCTGAACAGCAGAAGAAAATATTTCTAAATTATATTTGTAATTGTAATGGTTGTTTTGAATGTTTTTAATAAAATCTTCGTATCCAGAAGTGTTTTCTGAAGCTATAACGGCTATACTTGAGATTACTAAGGGTACTTTAATTTGCTTATTTAAATCAATAACGCCTTCTTTTTTAAGTCTATCTAAAGTTTCTTGTCGTTTCTTTTCGATTTGACCAACCGCAAACTCTAAATTTATAGCTGTAATTAAAAGGCTCAAACCATGAGCGGTATCGAATTGAATATTTGTGTAGCATAAGATTTCGTTACCTTTTTTAAGGATATTGCTAAAATCTTGTCCTAGTACTTCACGAATTTGAGAAATATTTTGACTCCAAATTATTGCTTTACATTTTGCAACAGTTTTGCCATTTATGTTTTCTGCCAGTTCAATATACGTATGGCCAGACCTGTGAAAATTAATATTTATAATTTCTACTTTAAGCCAAAAATATTTGCCATCTATGTTATCATCGATAATCGTCTTTACACGATTTAGTATTTTTGATAAGGAATAATAAGAGGGTAGGTTTGACAATTTGCTTTAAACTGATTTAAATGAAGTTGCAAATATAAAACAGAATTACACCTTAAAGAAATGCAATGACCAACAATAATATATTTTGAAGGATTCAAAAAAAATGAAAGAAAAAAATGTTTGTGAGGCGTTGCACCAGGTTAACGTTCTTTGGTCTTATATCCTTTATAAAAACCAATTAAAAAATCTACAAACCATTTTACAGATAAAAAAAACAACCATAAGATGGTAACTGAAAAATGCCAAAGAAAATTTAAAATATTTAGAACAAGGCTGAATGCTAAAAAAGTTAATTGAAGTATCGCTGCGTTTTTACCTCGTATTTGAATACCACCCAATTTGAAACTTGAAGAACGAGGTTTGAATAAATTATAAGAACCTCTGTTATTTTTTATTGAGGTACTCACACCACCTTTTGAAATATTGAACTGAAAAGGTCCACTGTTAAACCTACCTATAAATTGAAAGTTACCGCGTTGAAATCCCATTCTAGCACCTTTAAACAATCTTTTATGAAGTCGAACACCGTGGTTGGTGTTTATAGTAGTGCTATACCCACCTTTGGAAATTGTTTTCGTTGCAGAAATACCTCCCGTTCTAGAAATACGAACATTCTTGCCGTGATGCTCTATTCTCTTTTTAGGGGGTTTGATGTTTTTGGGCATAATTGGTGATTCAACTTTAATCGATTTTTAGAAGGTAATGTTGTTTTTAATAACTTTCCAGTCCAAAATTTACAGAAATTAATAAAAGCAATTGAAGGCGATACACCTAATGAGCATCCGTTATACTGATAAGTAAATAAAGTCTATCAAGCGAAAAATAAATAAAAAAGACCAGAGGAAAGTTCGATACCAATTTCTTTTAATTAACAGTTTTAGTAAACTTTGATTTGCATTTCCTTCAGAAATCTTAAAGTGGATGGGCGCGAAAGAAACGAATGTGAAAACCCACAAAAAAAGAACGATTGTTAAGGAGCTGGCATTCACAAAGTTTAAATGATGGAATACAGCAACAATTGCTAACAATAACTGGCCGAGCATTAAGGGCATGACAACAAATGCGAGACGCGTAGTATATTTTTGATGCCAGGCGAAAAGAGCTTCTGGTTGGTAATAGGTAAAACTAGGATATATGATAAGCTGCACCAGCCAAATAAGTACGACCAAACCAACATCTATTAAAAGGGAAATCTGTAAAAGGAGTTGTGCGTAATCCAATGTTATTATTTTTATAAAATTATCTTTTTAAACCCTATAGAAGCAACAATTATCTGCATTTTATTTGCATCTACTGCTAAATTCAGAAATATTTATTTTTACACTTTTGAGCTTTATAGGTATGAATTCAAGAAAAGCAGAATACATTTTTATCTTGCTAAAAAAAATATTTTCATTTCAAAGATGCCATCTCAGGTTTCATGTACCCCTCATTTTAAGCTTCTTTGCAAAGATATTGATACAAGGATGAAAACGAAACACACAATACATCTTTATTCTAAAAAAATAAGGTTGCTTTAAAAAATAGCACCTGTGTTTCTATGGGTTTTGATTTTAATGTAGTCAATGAAGTAAAAAAATATTTTTCGATGCTTCCCTTAAAAAAGGCATTCTTCTTTCAAAGAAAAACTATTTTGTGAGCTCTTTCAAAGTACTTGGCTGTGCGTAAAGTGATCTTAAGTTTTAATATTTTAGGTGTTGCGACACGTGTGATGTGAATACCTTTTCAAATTTTGAGTTATAAAGGGTTTGTTCGCAAACTGATAACAAGCTAAAAGAATGTTTAGAGAAGTGCAAGAGTTTGAGGAAAGCGCTATTAGATATTTCTTGTTCGTGATTAAATAGGATCCTTTCAATCTTTGCTATTTCTTTCTTTCTTTTAAAAGTTGTTTGAAGGATTGTGAATTTTTTTACGGTAGTAATTTAGAAGATCGGTGAGGTTATTCAACAATATGTTTGCGAATTTATTTCCAACGATTGCAGCTTTCATCGCGCAATTATTTCTCGTTTGTAAAAATGTATTACAGATTTTGGGAATCTAGAAGTGCAGCGCAATTATTTTTTGTTAAAAAGAGATGCTTTATTTGTTTCCGATGTTCCCAAACAATTTATAAATTTGTAATATTTCAAAATAACACAAATGAAAATCGAACAAATATATACCGGGTGTTTAGCGCAAGGTGCTTATTATATTGAAAGTAATGGAGAGGTGGCTATTATAGATCCTTTGCGAGAAGTACAGCCTTATATTGATCGGGCAACAGCGGCTGGTGCTAGCATCAAATATATTTTTGAAACGCATTTCCATGCGGATTTTGTCAGTGGTCACGTAACTTTGGCAAAACAAACAGGGGCTCCCATTATTTTTGGTCCCAATGCAGTTACTCGTTTTGATGCGATTGTTGCAAGAGATAATCAGATTTTTAAGTTAGGGGATGTCACTATTACGGTGTTACATACTCCAGGACATACTATGGAAAGCTCAGTGTATCTCTTGAAAGATAAGAATGGAAAAGACCATGCTATTTTTAGTGGAGATACCCTGTTTTTGGGGGATGTAGGACGTCCAGATTTAGCACAAAAAATTGGGGAATTGACAGAAAAGGATTTGGCAGGTTTTTTATATGATAGTTTACGAACTAAAGTAATGCCGTTAGCAGATGATGTTATCGTGTATCCCGCCCACGGTGCAGGTTCTTCTTGTGGAAAGAATTTAAGTAAGGAGACGATAGATACTTTAGGAAACCAGAAAGCTACAAATTATGCGCTCCGATTAGACATGACAAAAGAGGAATTTATACATGAGGTTACAGACGGTTTATTGCCACCTCCTCAATACTTTCCACTAAACGTTCAAATGAATAAAGAAGGTTATGACGATTTTCAAGAGGTATTGGCAAGAAGTGCACAAGCGCTGTTTCCAGACGCTTTTGAAGCGACTGCAAATGAGACAGAAGCAATTATTTTAGATGTAAGGCATCAAGACGCATTTGCTAAGGGGCATATTCCAAGATCCATCTTTATCGGTTTGGCGGGTAGTTTTGCGCCTTGGGTGGGTGCTTTAATAGCAGATGTGCAACAACCTATCTTATTAGTGACGGAAATAGGCATGGAAGAAGAAACAATTATGCGCTTGTCTCGCGTTGGCTTTGATCAAACCTTAGGATATTTGAAAGGAGGCTTTAATGCATGGAAGAAAGCAGCGAAGGAATATGACACGGTTGCCTCAATGACAGCGAATGCACTTAGAGAAATTAAAGAAAAAGAAGATGTGCCTATTTTTGACGTGCGCAAAGGGAGAGAGTTTTTATCGGAGCATGTGCTCGAAGCAAAGAATACTCCTTTGGATTATTTAAATGCCCATTTGTCAACATTTCCAGAGCACGAAACTTTTTATGTGCACTGTGCTGCTGGTTATAGATCTATGATTGCAGCATCGATCTTGAAAAGTAGGGGAATACACAATTTTGTAGACATTCAGGGTGGTTTTGATGCTTTAAAAAAAGAAGACATTGAAATTTCTCAGTATGTCTGTCCGTCAACCTTATAAATGCTTTTGTATCGTGTTGACTTTGGTTTGAAAAATAGTTTTTTATAGTATTGACAGGGCTGTTGGGCATATTTAAAACAGAAAATAAAATTTAATACAACCGAACAAATAAAAAGATGGATTGGATATATGAACCTTGGCCATGGTATTTCGCTGGCCCGATGATTGCTTTCGTACTGTTTTTGCTGTTGATGGTGGATAAAAGTTTTGGAATGTCTGCAAATTTAAGAACGATTTGCACCTTGTGCGGTGCTGGAGATAAAGTCACTTTCTTTAAGTTCGACTGGAAATCTCAAAAATGGAATTTAGTAGTCGTATTTGGAGCCATTATTGGCGGTTTTATCGGTGCAAATCTACTAACAACAGACATGGCAGTGGCTATAAATCCAGCTACGATTGCCAATTTACAGGCAATGGGATTTAAAAGTGCAGGAACGAGCTATTTGCCAACAGAACTTTTCAACAACAGTGCACTGCTTAGTATTCAGAATATTTTCATACTTGTTATTGGTGGTATACTCGTTGGTTTTGGAGCGAGATATGCTGGTGGATGTACTTCTGGGCATGCAATTTCGGGTTTAAGTAATTTACAACTACCTTCCTTAGTTGCGGTTATTGGATTTTTTATTGGTGGTCTCACCATGGTGCACTTTTTATTCCCTTTTATTTTTGAATTATGAGAACAGTGATCTACTTATGTATTGGCATCCTCTTTGGAATTACCATGTTTAAATCGGAAGCAGCTTCTTGGTTTCGCATCTACGAAATGTTCAAATTTGAAGCATTTCACATGTACGGAATTATCGGTTCTGCATTGGCAATTGGCATGCTTTTAATACAAGCAATAAAACACTTCAATATAAAGTCTTTTTACGGAGAAAAAATAAACTTTCATCCAAAAGAAAAAGGCATCAGACGCTATCTATTTGGTGGTATTATTTTTGGATTGGGTTGGGCATTGGTAGGTGCATGTCCCGGTCCGATGTTTACTTTAATAGGGGTGGGGTTTGCCTCCATTTTAATCGTGCTGATCGCAGCTGTTTTTGGCACTTATTTATACGGAGTATTAAAAGATAAAGTACCGCATTAAGAAAGAAGAGGCGTTTTTATTTCCACAGTGTTCTCAGGTTGCTATCATTTGAAGAGTTGTTTTTAAATTAGCCCATAATTAGCGCATTTGTAGCGTTGTTTTTTTTATTTTTGCACATGGATTTATTTGAACAGAACAGCATTTCAAACATACTACCTTTTGATGGTGTTACAAATTATCACGGCATTGTGATCGATGCAAAACAATGTGATTTTTATTACCAACGACTCATAGATACCATTGAATTTAAAAATGATGAAGCTATTATTTTTGGTAAAAAGATACTCACCAAAAGAAAGGTTGCCTGGTACGGTGCTGCTGAGTTTGCTTACACATATTCTAAAATAACAAAGACCGCCATCATTTTCACGAAAGAATTATTGGCATTAAAAGCAATTGTTGAAAAAGAAAGCGGAGAGACGTATAACTCCTGCTTGTTGAATTTATACCATTCAGGGGCAGAGGGTATGGGATATCATTCCGATGGAGAAAAAATGTTGAAGAAAAATGGTGCAATAGCATCGCTGTCTTTTGGAGTGGCCCGAAAATTTTCTTTTAAACACAAAGAAAGCAAACAAAGAATAGATCTGGTTTTAGAAAATGGGAGCTTGTTGGTGATGAAAGAAGGAACGCAAACCAATTGGGTACACCGATTGCCGCCGACAACAAAAGTAAGTACTCCCAGAATTAATTTAACTTTTAGAACTGTAGAATTATAATCTTATACTTACTTTTGCTGAAAATATTACGTTTTGGAAATCAACAATCAACAGTCTATAAATCTTAATAAATATATCAGTTCTTCAGGAGTTTGCTCTAGAAGAGAGGCAGAGAAGTTTATAAAAGAAGGAAGAATTACCATCAATGGTAAAGCAACACAATTGGGAAATAGGGTTGGCAAAAAAGACGTGGTTAAGTTTGATGGACGCCTGGTAGAGCCAAAGAATGTTACTTTATACATCGCATTAAATAAGCCTGTAGGGATCGTTTCTACAACAGATGAAAGAGAACCACATAACATTGTAAAACACGTAAATTATCCAGAGCGCTTGTTTCCTATTGGACGTTTAGATAAACCCTCTGAGGGCTTAATTTTTTTAACGAATGACGGTGACATTGTCAATAAAATTTTACGCGCAGGAAACAATCATGAAAAAGAATACTTTGTTTCTGTAGACAAGTCTATTACCAACGATTTTATAACGAGTATGGGAAATGGAATTCCGATTTTAGGAACCATGACTAAAAGGTGTAAGGTAGAAAAGGTAAGTGATAAAATATTTAAAATTGTGCTCACGCAAGGCTTGAATCGTCAAATTCGCAGGATGTGCGAATATTTGGACTATGAAGTGACAAAGCTAAAGCGCACACGAATTATGAATGTAGACCTTGGTTATTTGCAGTCGGGAGATTGGCGGGAATTAACAGAGGAAGAAATGAAAGACATCAATAAAATGATCGCTACCTCCTCAAAAACAGAAGAGGCTTCTTCTATTGAGGAAAAGCCAAAGCAAGCAAGGCCGAAACGTAATAAGGCACCTACAAAAAACGATTTCAATAAGAAAAGTGCTTCTTTTAGAAAATCGTCTCCAAAAAGCAAAAGAAGTAATACAAGTTTTTCAGCGAAGAAAAAACGCTGGTAAGCATCTATATAACGCTGTTTCCCCTAATGTTTGATTGCAAGTTTCAAGATCTTTAAACGCTCTTTTGAATGCTTGCTTTTCTAGTTTTTGTGATAAAAAAAGTGCCCGCTGCATAACGTATTATCATTGTGCTCAGTTCTTAAATAATAGTATATTTGCCCACCATGAAATTTGACTTAAAATTAACAGACCCTAAGAGTAAAGCGAGAGCTGGAATAATCACAACAGATCACGGAACCATAGAGACACCTATATTTATGCCAGTAGGAACGCTAGGTACCGTAAAAGGCGTTCACCAAACAGAATTAAAAGAGCAGGTAAATCCAGATATTATTTTAGCAAATACGTATCATTTATTTTTGCGTCCAGGGATGGATATTTTAGAGAGAGCAGGAGGCTTGCATCAATTTATGAATTGGGACCGTCCTATTTTAACAGATTCTGGAGGCTATCAAGTATATTCTCTTTCAGGGAGAAGAAAAATTAACGAGGAGGGCGTAAAGTTTAAAAGTCATATCGATGGATCAATGCATTTTTTCACACCAGAAAATGTCATGGAAACTCAGCGAACTATTGGAGCAGACATCATTATGGCCTTTGATGAGTGTACACCATATCCCTGTGATTATAATTATGCAAAGCGATCCATGCACATGACACATCGCTGGTTGGATCGATGCATCAATCATCTAGAAAAACTGCCCTACAAATACGGATTTGAACAAACATTTATGCCCATAGTTCAAGGAAGTACATACAAAGATTTAAGAAGGCAGTCTGCAGAGTATATTGCAAATGCAGGTGCACAAGCAAATGCGATTGGAGGTCTTTCAGTAGGAGAGCCAGCAGATGAGATGTATGCAATGACAGAAGTAGTTACAGAGATTTTACCAGAAGATAAGCCGAGGTATTTAATGGGCGTTGGAACACCGATTAATATTCTAGAAAATATTGCTTTAGGAATAGACATGTTTGATTGTGTAATGCCCACAAGAAACGCCAGAAATGGAATGTTATTTACGGCGCATGGAACCATCAATATAAAAAATAAAAAGTGGGAAGATGATTTTTCTCCAATTGATGATATGGGAATTACCGGAGTAGATACCATGTATTCAAAAGCATATTTGCGCCATCTATTTGCGGCCAAAGAAATGTTAGGAAAACAAATTGCCTCTATTCACAATCTTGGTTTTTATGTTTGGTTAACACGGGAAGCAAGAAGACATATTTTGGCAGGAGATTTTAGGGCGTGGAAAGATAAAATGGTAGTGCAAATGGACAAAAGATTGTAAATTTTTTAGCAGGCCTGCGTAGGTTAGTAGTTGTAATAATTAGCGTGATATTCTTTTGAAAATAATTGACTGGTACATATTAAAAAGATTTTTGGTAACCTTTTTGTTTACCTTACTTATCTTGATTCCAATTGCCATTGCAATTGATGTTTCTGAAAAAATAGATAATTTTTTAGAACATCCAAACTTGGGTATTAGCGAAGTTTTAAATGACTATTATATAAACTTCATTATCTATTACTCCAATACCTTTATGCCTTTGGCATTATTTATTGCGGTTATTTTATTTACCTCAAAACTTTCTAGTAACACTGAAATTATAGCCATAACCAATGCAAAAGTTTCCTTTACACGCTTTCTATATCCTTATTTTATTGGCGCTTCTTTGGTCACCTTACTCTCGCTGGCAATGAACCATTACGTGGTGCCTAAAAGTAGTAAGATTCGCAAGGGGTTTGAAAAAAAATACATCAACAGTTCAAAACAGTCCAACGCATTAAAGTATGTTTCAAATTTTAGCTTACAACTAACAGACAGTACGTATATTTTTATAAGGAGTTTTAATACAGCGAACAACATGGGATACGATTTTAATTCAGAAACCTATGACGGTATAAAATTGATTTCTAAACTTTCCTCTGATAATATTATGTACAACCCAAAAGACTCGACTTTTACTTTAACGGGATGGAGAAAGCGTTTGATTTACGAAAAAAGAGACCGCATTTTTTCCGGAAATAAATTAGATACGGTGTTTAATTTTTCAACTAAAGATCTTGTTTATAAGTCTGCATTTGCACAAGAAATGCCTTCTGGAGAACTCCTAAAATATATCAATATTTCTAAGAAGCGGGGGGTAAAAAACTTAAACGCTTATTTGGTTGAATTTTATAAAAGAACGAGCTTGCCAATAGCTTCTTATATTCTTACTATTATTGCAGTTGGTTTGTCTTTTCGGAAGAAGAGAGGGGGAACAGGTGTAAACCTAGCAATCGGAGTTGGAATTATGTTTCTCTATGTCTTCTTTATGAAAGTTGGGGAGGTTCTTGGCTCTGTTGCCGGTGTTGATTCTTTAGCGTATGTTTGGATACCAAATATAATTTTTGGTGTTGTTGCTATTTATCTTTACCTCAATGGGAGAAAATAAAATAAAACACTACCTATTACTTCATTTTATTGTTTTTATTTGGGGTTTTACAGCAATTATAGGTGCTTTAATTTCAATGGATGCGATTCCTTTAGTTTGGTATCGCATGCTGTTGGCCGTTGTTTTTATTGCGATTTATTTTCTGTGGAAAAAGAAAACTTTTAAAGTAGACCGCATGGGATTATTAAAGTTTTTTTTGACAGGGATTATAATCGCATTGCATTGGGTATTCTTTTTTACAGCCATAAAGGTTTCTAATGTTTCTGTAGCCTTAGTTATGATGAGTACAGGAGCCTTTTTTACGTCTTTAATCGAGCCTGTTTTTTTTAACAGAAAGATCAATGCTTTAGAAATCTTTTTAGGGCTTCTGGTTATTGGGGGTTTATACATTATTTTCAATTTCGAAAGTACGTATACGCTCGGAATTGTGTATGCACTAATTGCCTCTTTCTTGGGTGCATTATTTTCAGTTTTAAATGGAGTATTCATAAAAAAATATACGGCAAATACAATTTCATTTTATCAATTATTTTTTGGGATGGTTTTTATTTCTATGTATTTATTGCTTACAGATAGCTTCTCTTTTGCGTTCTTTCAAGTGTCCTTTCAGGATTGGATATATCTTGTAGTATTGAGCAGTATTTGTACCGCCTATGCCTTTATTGCTTCTGTGCAAATAATGAAATACCTGTCTCCGTATACCGTAATGCTAACCATTAATTTAGAACCTATTTATGCGATCATTTTAGCTTTGCTAATTTTTGGCGAAGAAGAACAGATGGGGAGCACTTTTTATATTGGTGCTTTTGTGGTGTTGCTCGTCGTTTTGTTGAATGGAATTATAAAGAATAAAGGGCCTTTAAAAGAGAATTTTCTTCAAAGATTAAGTAGAAAAAAGTAAATTTTATAGTATGTTTGCTAATCAAAATAATTAGAGTCAAATCATTATAATATGGAGTATTTAGAGTTTGAAATGCCTATTAAAGAGCTTCAAGATCAACTACAAAAATGTCAGATTATTGGTAAAGAAAGCGAAGTAGACGTGAGTGCTACTTGCAATAAAATTAATAAGAAATTAGCGGAAGCAAGAAAAAATATATACAAAAACTTGACACCTTGGCAGCGTGTTCAATTGTCAAGACACCCAAACAGACCGTATACTTTAGACTATATTAAAGCAATTTGTGGAGACACCTTTATGGAACTTCACGGAGATCGCAGTGTTGGTGATGACAAAGCGATGATTGGAGGCTTAGGTAAAATAGGAGATCAGTCCTATATGTTTATTGGCCAACAAAAAGGATACAATACAAAAACGCGTCAGTACCGGAATTTTGGGATGGCAAATCCTGAAGGGTATCGAAAGGCACTGCGTTTGATGAGAATGGCTGAGAAGTTTGGAATCCCCGTAGTTACCTTGTTAGATACACCGGGTGCATATCCTGGTTTAGAAGCAGAGGAGCGTGGGCAGGGGGAAGCAATTGCTAGAAATATTTTTGAAATGACCATTTTGAAAACTCCAATTATTACTGTAGTCATTGGTGAAGGAGCTTCTGGTGGCGCTTTGGGAATTGGTGTTGGAGATCGTGTTTATATGATGGAAAATACGTGGTATACCGTAATTTCTCCAGAATCTTGTTCTTCAATATTATGGAGAAGCTGGGAGTACAAAGAGCAGGCAGCTGCCGCTCTAAAATTAACGGGTACCGATATGAAGAAAATGAAGTTAATTGATGGTATTATCAAAGAGCCCGTGGGTGGAGCGCATACAGACAGGGCAGGTGCTTTTAAAGCTGTTCAGAATCAAATTGTTGCTGCTTTTGAAGAATTGAAGGGTCTTTCTGAGGAAGATTTAGTAGCAAAGAGAATGAATAAATACGCAAATATGGGCGTCTATAAGGAGTAATCTTTGTACATCATAAAATGAAAAAAGCGCAATTCTTGTGATGATTGCGCTTTTTTATTTAGTTGCGATAAGTGTTTCTTTAAGAGAAAACAATACATTTAAATGTGATTATACCAATTTTATAAAGAAGGTTTCATTTTCTATATGAGGTCAATAATACAAAATAATTATCGGATTACAACAGCTTCATTAAATGCCCAAAGAGGTGAATAGCTCTTTTAATTTAGGGTCAGAGGGTCTCGGTGCATTTGCATCAACAATGTTTCCCTTTGGATCAACTAAAATAAACCTGGGAATTGAATTGATTTGATAGGCCTGCTGAAAAGAGATGTCTTCTCCGGCCCATAATTGCGTACCTGTCAACTCTTCTGACTTTACAAAGCTTCTCCATTTATTCTCTGCAGCCTCCCAAGAACCACCGTTTCTTCGAGATTCATCTGTAGAAATACTCACGAATTCAATATTTTTACTGTGGTATTCTTTTTCTAAGCTTGCTATAAATGGAATTTGCTGTATACAAGGTCCACACCAAGTAGCCCAAATATCGATGTACACATATTTTCCTGCAAAAGAAGACAAAGATTTTTTTGGACCTTTAAAGTTTGTGTACATCTTGAACTCAGGTGAGGGGGTACCTTTCGCCATGGTTTTATTTTTTGAATACGCTTGGTTAAAGTAATTGATCATTTGAACCATTTGCTGGTTTGCCATTTCCACTAAAACACTGTCAATATTCTTATATGAACCAAGAATACTATCTTGTCTTTTTTCTAAGTTAATGAGTTTATTTCTGAATTCGTTTTTTTCCAGCGCTAAAATTAATGCAGGGTTCCCAATACGCTGACTTTCTGAAATTTGTGCAAGTATGAAAGCATTGTTTTCAGCACCTGTGCCGGCAAATTCAAAGCTGGTCATGAATTTTTCTGAATCTCCGGTAATGGTAAGATCAAAACCATTTTTTAAAAAGATGGGTGCTCTTTTTTTTGGATTTGTTTCTAGGGTATATACGCCAGCAGTAGGGACTCTTAATGTGTCTTTAAAAGTGCCATTCTCTTGAATTTTTATCGTTTTAATAATTCCTTTCTGTGATGCTATGGTGAGCACAGAATCTTTGTTATTCTCTAATTTTATTAGGATTGAAAAGTATTCTTTAGAATGTTCAGTTTTGCAAGAGCTTATAGTCAAGGCAAGCAAAAGTAAAAAACTTATTTTTTTCATTTTTTTATAAATTATTTGGCGCAAATATAAATATTTAATCAGATTTTTAACATGAAAGTAAAAGCGATTTAAAGGAAATAAAAAATCCCAAACGTTTGTTTGGGATTTTAATTATTTAAGAAGCTGCGTTAATTTCGGGTTTTTTTTTACCTTTTTTGATGTTAATGGTCAGTTTGTTTTCTTTCTCATCTAGATCCATGGAAATAGTGTCGCCTTCAGAGAGCTTAGAATTTACAATTTCTTCTGCCAAGGCATCTTCAATGTATTTCTGTATCGCTCGATTCAACGGTCTTGCTCCATATTTTTTATCAAATCCTTTGTCAGCAATATAATCTTTGGCTTTATCACTTAGCTTTAAGGTATATCCTAACTCTGAAATTCTTTTTAAGAGCTTGTCTAATTCTATGTCTATAATCGCATGTAAATCTTCTTTTTCCAATGCATTGAAAATGATAACATCGTCAATTCTATTCAAAAATTCAGGAGCAAATGATTTCTTTAAAGCCCCTTCGATTACCGATTTCTCATATTCATCTGCTTGCGCTGTTTTTGAAGAAGTTCCAAAACCTACACCGCCACCAAAGTCTTTTATTTGGCGTGCACCAATATTAGAAGTCATGATAATAATGGTATTTCTAAAGTCAATTTTTCTTCCTAAACTATCTGTAATATAGCCATCATCAAGAATTTGTAATAAAATATTAAAGACATCGGGATGCGCTTTTTCTATTTCATCAAGTAAGACTACAGCATAGGGTTTTCTTCGTACTTTTTCCGTCAATTGACCGCCTTCTTCGTAACCTACATACCCAGGAGGTGCTCCAATTAAACGGGAAATAGCAAATTTCTCCATGTATTCACTCATGTCAATCCGAATCAAAGAATCTGCAGAATCAAATAATTCACTCGCTAAGACTTTCGCTAATTGTGTTTTTCCAACACCTGTTTGTCCCAGGAAAATAAAAGAACCAATTGGTTTGTTAGGATCTTTTAATCCCACTCTATTTCTCTGTATTGCTTTCACAACTTTCGCTACGGCAATGTCCTGTCCGACAACTCTTCCTTTGATTAAGTTTGGCAGTTCGAATAGTTTTTCTGTTTCCGCTTCTGCAACTCTGCTTACAGGAATTCCGGTCATCATTGAAACCACTTCTGCAACATTGTCTTCGGTAACCATTTCACGATTCAGTTTCGAGTCGTTTTCCCATTGCTGTTGCGCAGAATCTAGTGCCGATTCTATATTTTTTTCGTCATCTCGCAGCTTCGCAGCTTCTTCATATTTCTGCCCGTTTACAGCTTTCGTTTTATTTTCACGAATAAGCTCTAGCTTATTTTCTAATTCTAAAACTTGTTTGGGAACAACAATATTTGTGATGTGAATTCTCGAACCTGCTTCATCTAAAGCATCAATCGCTTTATCTGGCAGGTAGCGATCCGTCATATATCTATTGGTTAATTTAACGCAGGCATCAATAGCAGCATCTGTGTAATTTACATGGTGATGCTCTTCGTATTTACCTTTGATATTTTGTAAAATTTGTATGGTTTCCTCAACAGAAGTTGGCTCTACAATGACTTTTTGAAAACGACGTTCTAAAGCACCGTCTTTTTCAATATTGGTTCTGTATTCATTTAAAGTTGTAGCACCAATACATTGGATTTCTCCTCTCGCTAGCGCAGGCTTTAACATGTTGGAAGCGTCTAGAGATCCCGTGGCACCTCCAGCACCCACAATCGTGTGAATTTCATCTATAAAAAGAATGATGTCTTCATTTTTCTCAAGCTCATTCATAAGCGCTTTCATGCGCTCTTCAAATTGACCTCTGTATTTTGTGCCGGCAACTAAGCTTGCCAAATCTAGAGATACAACACGTTTGTCAAATAATATTCGGGATACTTTGCGCTCTATAATTCGAAGTGCTAAACCCTCTGCTATGGCAGATTTACCAACACCAGGTTCTCCAATTAACATGGGGTTGTTTTTCTTTCTTCTACTTAAAATCTGGGACACACGTTCGATTTCTTTCTGTCGACCAACAACAGGATCTAGCTTTCCTCTTTCGGCTAAATCTGTCAAGTCTCTTCCAAAATTATCTAAAACAGGCGTTTTTGTTTTCTTTACATTTTTACCTTTTTGAGTTTGTTCGAAAGGGTTTGACTTTTCACTGGCAAATTCATCGTCTGAGGGCGTCTCTGCTATTGGGTTTTGTGGCAAACCTGCAGCATCGTCTGCATGCAGTTGTTTGTACAATTCTTTCGCTTCGTCATAATTCACACGGTATTTCTGAATCAGCTTTGTTGTAGGGTCATTCTCGTTTCTCAGAATGCACAAGAGTAAATGTGCGGTGTCAATAGATTCACTTTGATAGAGCTTGGCTTCTAGAAACGTGGTTTTAAGTGCCTTTTCGGCTTGCCTTGTCAAATGTAAGCTTCTCTTATCCGAAGTTTCTGTAAACGTTAGGTCTACAGGATTTAATTGTTCTAATTTTGTGCGCAACAGATTTGTATCTACGTCAAGAGCAGACAAAATATCCATTGCTTTTCCTTCTCCTTCTCTTATTAAACCTAATAACAAATGCTCTGTTCCAATAAATTCGTGCCCTAACCTTAGTGCTTCCTCTTTACTAAATGCGATTACATCTCTTACTTTTGGTGAAAAATTATCGTCCATATATATAGTTATATCTATTTGTGTAAATTTAATTCTTTTTTTTTTTAATAAATACAAAAAATATGCCAATTCTGTAAAACTGACAGGTTGACCAGCAGTTAAAATTAGAAAACTATCGAAAAGGAACCAAATAAAAAAGGAGTAAAAACTATAAAATAATGTTGATAACTCGTCTTAATTCGGAGGAAAATACGCTTTGAATATAGATGTAGAAATATTATCTTGCCCTGTTTTAAAAAAAGGATACATAATAATACAATATATATATGACTGAGGGAGAGAAGTTGATTCCGATTAACATAGAAGAGCAGATGAAATCAGCGTACATCGATTACTCGATGTCTGTGATCGTTTCAAGAGCATTGCCAGATGTAAGAGATGGTTTGAAGCCAGTACACAGAAGGGTGTTGTTTGGTATGCACGAGTTGGGAATCAAGGCGACCGGTTCTTATAAAAAATCAGCAAGAATTGTTGGAGAAGTATTAGGAAAATTTCACCCACATGGGGATACTTCTGTTTATGATTCTATGGTGAGAATGGCGCAAAGCTGGAGTGTGCGGTACATGATGGTAGATGGCCAGGGTAATTTTGGTTCTGTGGATGGAGATAGTCCAGCAGCAATGCGTTATACAGAGGTTAGAATGCAAAAAATATCAGAGGATATGTTGGCTGATATTGAAAAAGATACCGTAGATCAGCGTTTAAACTTTGATGATACTTTACATGAACCAGTTGTGTTACCAACGCGCATTCCGAATTTATTAGTAAACGGAGCTTCAGGTATTGCTGTGGGAATGGCAACAAACATGGCGCCTCACAACTTAACTGAGGTAATTAACGGAACGCTTGCGTATATTGACAATCGAGAAATTGACATTGATGAGTTAATGCAATACATTACTGCACCTGATTTTCCTACAGGAGGAATCATTTATGGTTATGATGGTGTTAAAGATGCTTTTCATACAGGCCGTGGACGTATTGTAATGCGTGCGAAATCTGTAATTGAAGAGGTAAAGGGTCGCGAGTGCATCATTGTCTCAGAAATCCCGTACCAAGTGAACAAGGCAGAAATGATTAAGAAAACTGCAGAACTTGTAAACGAAAAGAAAATAGAAGGCATTTCTAATATTCGAGATGAGTCTGACAGAAACGGTATGCGAATTGTCTACGTTTTAAAAAGAGATGCGATTCCGAATATTGTCTTAAATAAATTATTCAAGTACACGCAATTACAAACTTCTTTTAGTGTGAACAACATCGCTTTGGTAAAAGGAAGACCAGAGCAGTTGAACTTGAAACAACTGATTCATTACTTTGTAGAGCATCGGCACGAAGTTGTGGTCCGAAGAACAAAATTTGATCTTTTAAAAGCAGAAGCGAGGGCACACATTTTAGAGGGATTAATCATTGCGTCAGACAATATAGATGAGGTAATTGCAACGATTCGTGCTTCTCAAAATGCCGATGAGGCACGGGAGAAATTAATAGCACGTTTCGAATTGACAGAAATTCAAGCAAAAGCTATTGTAGAGATGCGTTTGCGTCAGTTGACCGGTTTGGAGCAAGACAAGTTGCGTGCAGAATTTGATGCAATTATGACAACGATCGTCGATCTAAAAGATATTTTAGCAAATGAGCCTCGAAGATATGAAATCATAAAAGGTGAACTTGCCCACATCAAAGATAAATATGGTGACGACCGTAGATCTGTGATCGAATATGCGGGAGGAGATATGAGTATTGAAGATATGATTCCTGACACGAAAGTGGTGGTAACGATTTCTAATGCTGGGTATTTAAAGCGAACCAATCTTGAAGAGTACAAAGTTCAAAATAGAGGAGGACGAGGACAGAAAGGTGCAACGACAAGAAATGAAGACTTCTTGGAACATTTATTTGTGGGAACAAACCATCAATACATGATGTTCTTTACACAAAAAGGAAAAGTATTTTGGATGCGAGTGTATGAAATTCCCGAAGGTGGTAAAAACACAAAAGGAAGAGCAATGCAGAACTTAATCAACATAGAGCAAGATGATAAAGTGAAAGCATTTTTAGTAACACAAGATTTAAAAGACGAAGCATACATTAATAGCCATTATGTAATCATGGCGACGAAGAAAGGGCAGGTTAAAAAGACGTCATTAGAACAATATTCGAGACCGAGAACCAACGGTATTAACGCCATTACCATCAAAGAGGGCGACGAGTTGTTAGAGGCGAAGTTGACCACAGGAGACAGTCAAGTAATGTTGGCCTTAAAGTCGGGTAAATCCATTCGTTTTGAAGAAGCGAAAACCCGTCCTATGGGAAGAACTGCTTCGGGAGTAAGAGGAATTACATTGCAGCATGACAAAGATGAAGTTATCGGGATGGTGGCTGTCAATGACATGGAAAGTAATATTTTAGTTGTTTCGGAAAAAGGATTTGGTAAGCGCTCGAAATTAGAAGATTATCGTATTACAAATAGAGGAGGTAAAGGAGTGAAAACTCTAAATATCTCAGAAAAAACAGGAAATTTAGTCGCTATTAAAAACGTAGATGACTCTAACGATCTGATGATAATCAATAGATCTGGATTGACCATTAGAATGGCGGTAGAAGATTTAAGAGTGATGGGTCGAGCAACTCAGGGAGTTCGTTTGATAAACATCAAGGATAATGACAGCATTGCTGCCGTGGCAAAAGTTGCCCATGAAGAGGAAGTTCCAGAAGATTTAGATGCTCAAGTTGAAGATGGCACAGAAATTGAAAATGACGCTAGTGAAAATGAATCCGATGAGCAGGACGGGAATGAAAATAACGAATAATAATAAATTAAATAAGTATTAAAATGAAAAATCAAGTATTAGCACTTTCTTTGGGTTTGTTAACTGCGATCACTTTTGGTCAAAAGAAAGAATTAAAAGTTGCAGAGAAGGCATTGAGAAAAAGTGAGTTTTCTTCGGCATTAGCAGCTGTAAATTCGGTAGAAGGCATGCTGGAGAGTATGGATTCTAAATACAAGTCTAAATATTACTTTTTAAAGGCTCAGGTGTTTTTGGGTCAAAATAAATACCAGGAGGCATCCAATGCTTTTACGGAGCTTTTTGAGTACGAGAAAGAAATAGATGAAGATAAATACAGCGAGGATGCAAAACCAATGCTGAATGATTTGATACAAAAAGTTTCTGGGAAGTCAATAGAGCAGTACAATGCAAAAGATTATGCGGGCGCTCAGGTTAATTTTTACTTAACGTATAAGTTGAGCCCAAAAGATACGAGTTTCTTGTACAATGCTGCAATCAGCGCTTCTTTGTCTAAAGAATATGATGTTTCTTTAAAATTCTATAAAGAGTTAAAAACTATCGGATATACAGGGGTGAACACACAGTATTTTGCAACCGATAAAGAAACGGGTATTGAAGAAGAATTTGGATCTAAAGGGCAGAGAGATATCATGATTAAGTCGGGAGGTTATACTGTTCCTCTAGATAAAGTATCTGAATCTAAACAGGCTGAAATCGTAAAAAATATTGGGTATATTTTAGTGAATCAAGGAAAGACAGAAGAAGCCGTTATTGCCTTACAGGAAGCGAGAAAGGCCAATCCAAAAGACGTGAATTTAATTTTAAATGAAGCACAATTATACATCAAGTTAGAAAAGATGGATAAATTTGCTGAGCTTATGAAAGAAGCGGTAAAATTAGATCCTACAAATCCAACTTTATTTTTCAACCTAGGAGTTGTGAATTCAAATGAAGGTAAGATAGAAGATGCTGTTGGGTATTACAAGAAAGCAATTGAATTAGATCCAGAATATGGAGATGCCTATATGAATTTAGCAATTGCTATGCTAGGAAAAGAAAAAGCGTTGGTAGAGGAAATGAATAAAAACTTGTCTAACTTTAAAAAGTACGATGCGCTGCAAGCAGAGCAAAAAGAATTGTACAAAAGCGCTTTGCCATTTTTAATGAAAGCAGACAGCATCAAAAGATCTTTACAGACTGTAAAAACGTTGTTGAATATTTATGATACGTTGCGCATGGAAAAAGAAGCAGCTATTTTAAGACCAATTTATAAAGAATTGAGAGGATAAAAAGACATTAGAATTCGTTTATAAAAAAATCCAAAACTTTTAAGTTTTGGATTTTTTTATATGATTTTTTTTATCACTCTTAATTGATGGGTGTGTTTTTGGAGATCTGTATTGAAAATACCGCTGTGATCTAAGGTGTCAATTCGTACTTTACCATGGGCATGAATGATGTTATAATCATTAAGAATAATACCAACGTGCACTATTTCGCCAAACTCATCATCAAAAAAAGCCAAATCTCCCGGCTCACTCTCTTCGATGAAACTAAGCACTTCCCCTTGTTTCGATTGCTCTTTTACGTTTCTTAGTAAGGCATATCCACACAATTTGTACACGATTTGTGTAAAGCCTGCAGCATCGATTCCAAAGGGTGATTTTCCTCCCCAAAGAAATGGAGTATTTAAATAGGTAAACGCTGTTTTTAAAATCTCATTTTTAGGAAATATGCCGTGAAAAATAGCACTTTCATACCCATATTCGTAATTTTCTAATTGCAGCTTTCCTTTCATAAAGAAAGGCAGTTGTGCACCCATGGCTATGGTGGTCAGTTCGTTCTTTTGATTGGTTACAAAATCTAAAATTTCACCAGAGTAAGTGGGTATTTCTTTGCAAAGTGCCTTGTAAAAAACAGCAGAAATTTCCAAGTACTGTTTGTTGTCAATATAGCCCTCAAAATGGTCAAAAGCCAAGCGAATTTTACTCCAATTTTTCTGTTTTTCGATGATCTCAAAATGTTCACCAAATAGGAGCTGACTCCTCATTTCAGAAGAATCACTTTCTAGCGCCCTTAAAGGAACAATACTTAGATTACAAATGCCAAAAAGCATAGTTACAAACCGTTATTATAAAATTAAATTCTTTCCAATACCATTGCACTTGCGCCACCACCACCATTACAGATGGCTGCGGCCCCAATTTTGGCATTATTTTGTTTTAATACCGTTGTTAAGGCAATGACTATTCGAGCACCAGAAACACCCAAAGGATGCCCTAGGGAGACCGCTCCACCATTGATGTTTACTTTTTCATCGGTAATTTGTAATAGTTTCATATTTGCTAAACCAACCACAGAAAAAGCTTCGTTTAGTTCAAAATAATCTACATCAGCGATGTCAATATTTGCTTTTGCGAGTGCTTTTGGTAATGCCTTTGCTGGTGCGGTTGTAAACCATTCAGGCGCCTGCGCTGCATCTGCATAGCTTTTGATTTTAGCAAGTGGTTTTAACTTTAATTCAGTAGCCTTTTCTAAAGACATTAAAACAAGGGCAGCGCCACCATCGTTGATTGTAGAAGCATTTGCAGCAGTAACGGTTCCGTCTTTTGTAAAAGCAGCGCGCAATGCTGGAATTTTTTCTATTTTTACGTTTTTATACTCTTCATCTTCAGAAAAAATAATGGGATCTCCACGTCTCTGTGGAATTGTTACAGGTACAATTTCATCTGCATATTTCCCTGCACTCCAAGCTTGTGCAGAACGCTGATAAGACTGTATTGCAAAAGCATCTTGATCTTCCCTAGAGAAGTTATATTTTGAAGCACAAGCATCTGCACAAACTCCCATAGGCACTTGATCATATGCATCTACCAAGCCATCTCTTTGCATTCCATCTTCTAGTGTGATGCCTCCAAACTTAATGCCATTTCTTGCATGTTGATAATGTGGAATCGAACTCATGTTTTCCATGCCACCAGCAACCACAATTTCAGCATCTCCAAGTGCAATAGTTTGAGCAGCCAACATGATGGCTTTCATGCCCGAAGCACACACTTTATTTACGGTAGTACACGGCACAGTATCCGGGATTCCGGCATAAATTGCCGCTTGTCTTGCTGGCGCTTGACCTAAGCCTGCGGAAACGACATTTCCCATAAAAACTTCTTCAACCATGGACGGTGCTAAATTGATTTTTTCCAGCGCTCCTTTGATGGCGATAGCTCCTAATTTGGTTGCGGGGATTGTAGCTAAACTTCCCATAAAACTTCCGATTGGTGTTCTTGCAACAGCTACAATTACGACTTCTTTCATATGCTATTTTGAGTTTATTTTAAGATAAGATTGCAGGCTAAATTACTATTTTTTAATCAATTTTATCCGTTTGTTTCTGCTGAATTTCTAAGCGTCACTTTTTTGCAGTAAGTTTGTCATCACAAGACACTATCCATGAGCAATTTCGTAAATAAACTCTATCAAAAGAATACCATTATCTACAAAGTGATTTTATTTTTGATCACTACGCTGGCGATTGTTTATTTATTTCCCAAAGGAGGGCAATTTAAGTACGACTTTAGCAACAGTCAATTATGGAAATACGACAATTTATATGCTCCTTTTGATTTCGCTATTCAGAAATCTGAAGCAGAAATTAAGAATGAAAAAGCACAAATAGTGGCCAATTCGAAACTGTATTTTATTGCTGACAATACCATGGTTGTCAACGTTAAAAATACTTTCAAAAAAAGAATGGCAGCTTTGTTTTTGAATGCTTCTTTATCGTTAGATGAGAAGAATGTTTTTCAGGAAATTGGGTTAACCACTATCGATAAAGTATATGAGTTTGGATTTTTGGAAGCGAGTATTCAGGAAAAGCTAGAAGATAAAGAGGTGTTGGTGGCCATTAGAAAAAAAAATGTAGTGCAAGACATTCCTTTTAAAAACTTTTACATGTCAAGTACAGTTTTAAAAGTGATTACAGCGGATTTAGAAGGTCATTTTGCCAATTATACCAGCGCACAAGTTTTTAATGTCCTTTCGGAGTTGATCAAGCCCAATGTAAGTTATGACGCGGTGTTTACAAACAAAGTGCTTGCAAACGAGTATAAGAATATTTCCTACACAAAAGGCAAAGTTTCATCTGGAGGGCTTATTATTCTCAAAGGAGACATTGTGGAAGGGAAAAAATTAGCAATTTTAAATTCTCTAAAAAGTGAATCGGAATCTAAGGTGTGGACAGAATCTAGTTACAATTGGATTATTTTAGGGTATAGTATTTTAGTTTCTTTGGCTTTACTGATGCTTTTGTTATTTTTAAAAAAGTATCGGGTAGAGATTTATGAAAATAACAACAAGGTTACTTTTATATTCTTCAATGTTTTTTCTATGATTTTCATACAGACATTGGTTATTAATTACAATTCAGACTACCTCTATGTGGTTCCTTTAAGTGTACTTCCCATCGTTTTAAAAGCCTTTTTTGATGCCCGTTTAGGGTTGTTTACACATGTGTTAACAGTATTGCTCTTGGGTTATATTGTTCCCGATAGTTTCGAGTTTATATACTTACATATTATTGCAGGGATGGTAACGATTCTTACAGTTTCAGAGCTTTACAAAAGAGCGAACTTATTTATTTCTGTCGCTCAGATCACAGGAATTTATATGCTTACCTATTTGGCTTTTTCTATTATTAAAGAGGGCAACGCAGGGCAAATCAACTTGCAATACTTTATATTATTTGCCTTAAATGGTCTGCTGTCTTTTTTGTCTATTATTTTGATTTATATCTATGAAAAAGTATTTGGATTGGTTTCTGACGTTACTTTATTAGAGTTGTCAAATACCAACACCAAACTGTTACGAGAGTTAAATGAGAAAGCACCAGGTACTTTTCAGCACTCCATGCAGGTAGCAAACTTGGCAGAAGCTGCAGCCAATGAAATCGGTGCAAATTCCATGCTGGTAAGAACAGGAGCTTTGTATCACGATATTGGAAAAATGATGAATCCCATGTATTTTACTGAAAATCAAACAACCGGTGTAAATCCGCACCACGATCTTTCTCCAAGAGACAGTGCTAAAATAATCGTGGACCATGTGATAAAGGGGGTGGAGATTGCAAAAAAATACAAGTTACCAGATCGAATTATCGATTTTATAAGAACACATCACGGGACTAGTACCACTTACTATTTTCTGATAAAAGAAAGAGAAATGAATCCAGGTATAGAAGTTGACATTAAAAAATTTCAGTATCATGGACCAAATCCATTTTCAAAAGAAACAGCAATTTTAATGATGTGTGATGCTGCAGAAGCTGCTTCTAAGAGTTTGAAAACACCTAGTGCGCAATCTATCAGTGCTTTAATAGATAAAATCATTGAAAAGCAAATGGCAGACAATCAGTTTTTAAATTCAGATATCACGTTTAAAGAGATTGAAACGATTAAAAAGGTAATCAAGAAAAAACTTTTAAATATGTATCATTTGAGAGTTGAATATCCCGAGTAGAAAATAAAGTAAAAAACATCTTGTTAAATTGTAAATGTAATATTACATTTGCACTCGCAATTTAAAAGAGTTGCAAACAAGTTCATAAAAAGGAGAGGTGCCAGAGCGGTAATGGAGCAGATTGCTAATCTGTCGACGGGTAACTGTCGCCAGGGTTCGAGTCCCTGTCTCTCCGCAAATTTTAAGAAACTCCAGTATTGTTTTTACTATTTTTAAAAGCAATATGTAGCGGAATGTCTTCGGGGTGTAGCGTAGCCCGGTCATCGCGCCTCGTTTGGGACGAGGAGGTCGCAGGTTCGAATCCTGCCACCCCGACACAGTTGTACGTAGCAACTTTAAAACTACGGGCTCTTAGCTCAGCTGGATAGAGCACCTCCCTTCTAAGGAGGCGGTCGGAGGTTCGAATCCTCCAGGGCTCACTTAAAGCTTCACAGAAATGTGAGGCTTTTTTGTTTTTACTTGATGTCTCCATGAATATTGCTTGGATTCAGGCAGGTTATACGCACTTAAAAATAAGGTGTAAGTATTGATAATGTTGTTTTTATGGCTTCTCTATTGATTTTATAGTGCGCGTTGTATTTAATAAATTTATTTAAAAAAAAAGTTATGTTTACAAGTAATACCAATTCAAGTGTAAAAAAAAATAAGGATCAAAAGGAGTATGCTTTTGCAGTTGCCGCACTATTTTTTGGCGTGCTATTTTTAATCACATTATTTTATATCAAATATTCGAATGCAAACAGCACTTTAGAATCAAAACAAAAGGAACAAGAGGTGCATCGCTCTGCTGTTCGTAAGCAGTAGTTAAACGAATTTATAGTGAAAAGGTTTGTAGAGAAAGCAAGCCCCGTATTGTGACATATAAGTAGGTAAAAAGTGTCAGTTCAAAATAGGTGTAGTGACTATTTGTAAGTTAAAGTCACATTCGTTAAAGCGCGCCTTCAAATAGTATTAGGATTTTGAAAACTATGAATAAAGCTTCGCAGAAATGCGAGGCTTTTTTGTTGTTCTAAACTTTCTAGGATATATAGTGGTTCGCAGTATTTTCAAATGTAATTTATAAATGAAATTACACCTTTTTAGTTGCACAGTCAGGTGTACCAAATTTTCTTGAGGTGTATTCTTTTTATAAAAAACAAAATATATAATTTAATAATACTCATTTTTTTTAAAAGAATTAGGATAAATAAAAAAGCACAATGTCAAATAAGATTAGCAAAATTAGAGAGGAGCTCTCAAAGGGTATCTTCACCAATTCAAATTATTGGAGCAGTCTTAAACAAAAAATTTGAGGTCTAAGTAAGGAAAACGCACTTTTAAACATCAAATTAAGTCTTAACTAGCAACAATAGATACCGCTTTTTAAATGCTTCAAATCTTACCTAATGAGTTTGATGTAGACGATATGTATCTAAAGTATAAAGGAGAGGATTCTAAAAAGGAAATTAGCATCTTTGGTGGGTATGAGTTGCACAATTAAAAGACTAAAAAGCGAATAGGAGTTAAATGTAATCAACTTTTTTGGAGTAGGTTTGGGGAGCGCTGGAGGAAAGCGACTTCGGTTATTACGAAGTCTTACAAAAGAAAAGATGTGAGGTTGAAAGATTTGGATTTAAAATTTATCAAAGACTTGGCTTACTTTTTTAAAACTGAATTGAAACTGAGGCAAGCAACAGTATATAGAAGCATCCAGAGAATAAAGAAAATAATTCAGTTTGCCATTGCTGAAAACTATCTACAGAAAGATCCTTTCCATTTGTATAAGAACAAGAAGTATAAGGCTGTAATTGTTTATTTAATGGATGAAGGGTTACAGTGTTAAAACAACGCATAAATGTTTGTTGTGTTTGTACGTATTAAAAAATATTATTTTCGTGGGGTCACATCAAATTTGCATATACAGTTGCTTTTATGGATTATTGCTGCGTTTGGCCCCTTTTTTTTGGTGGTGGTAGACTTATTTTGTGTAAAACAAGTATTGTTCGTAATAAATAACGAAACAAAAATTAAACGACTAAAACGTCTATTCCCAATTCTATCAGTTTGTCCCTGTAGCTGTCTTCTATTCCGTCATCTGTAATTATTTGGTCAACATCTTCCAGACCACAGATTCTTCCGAAGCCTTTTCTTCCAAATTTCGAGGAGTCTGCTAGAATGATTATTTTTTGCGCAGATTTTATCATTAATTTATTTATCGAGGCTTCCATTAAGCTGGTTGTGGTTAGACCAGAATTGAGGTCAATGCCGTCAACACCTAAAAATAATTTTGAGCAATTGAATTCCGAAAGCATCTGTTCGCCCAAAGGACCAATAACTGAAGAAGAACTTTTTCTAACAATGCCGCCAAGTTGGATAACATTCACATCATTCAAATTAGAAACGATCAATGCAGCGTTTAAGGATGCTGTTAAAATAGTCATTCCTTTTACAGGTTTTATTTGATGTGCCAATTGAATAATGGTTGTTCCGGATGCAAGAATAACACTGTCAAAAGGTTTTATTAATTGAGCCGCTTTGATGGCTATTTTATTTTTCTCATCGTGATGAATTTTCTCTTTTTCATTTACAGTTTTTTCACGGATGTATGGGTTTTTCCGTATTGCTTTTCCGTTTGATCGAAATAATAAATTTAATTCTTCAAGTAGTGTCAAGTCTTTTCGGATTGTTACTGAAGAAACTTTAAACACTTTACTTAATTCTGAAACGGTTACAAAACCTTCTTCCTCTAATTTGTTGAGAATAAGTTCATGGCGTTCAGCGATATTCACAATCATTCTTTTGGATTTTTATCAAAGCAAATATACCTTATAATTTTTTTGCGATCACAGCTTTCGTGTACATGAAATGTTTTTTTGGTGATTATACGACTGTTTGCGCATTCGTGAAGGTCGAATAAACACGGAAACTACGCTAATTTAACACTTTTCTATGCTATATTGACCCCTCAACACCTCTCTCGAAGCCTTATGAAACCTAATAAATTAAAAATAATTTCAAAATACTTTCAAAAAGTTTCATTATGTTTCATATTGATTATATATTTACAATCAGAGTACTAACCAAAATATAATATAAGAAGAGGATGATTAGAAATGAAATGATTGGTGAAATCGATAATAATTCTAAAGAGTATGATTTTGTAGTAATAGGTGGTGGGGCTACAGGCATTGGCATTGCACTAGAGGCGTCTGCAAGAGGATACTCTGTGTTGTTGCTAGAAAAGTCAGATTTTACAAAATCTACATCAAGTAAGAGTACGAAGTTGGTACACGGGGGAGTTCGCTATTTAGAACAGGGTAACATTAGTTTGGTAAGAGAGGCTTTAACAGAAAGAGGTTTGCTGGTTAAAAACGCTCCTCATTTAGTTAAAAACTTATCTTTTATAATACCTACACATGGTTTTTATGATGAGGTTTTGTATACTGTTGGTTTGACTTTATATGATTTATTAGCAGGTAAATTAAGTTTAGGTAAATCTAAATGGCTATCTAAATCAAAAACGATACAACGTATTTCTACCATTAATCCAGAAAAAATATCAGCAGGAGTTGAGTATCACGATGGTCAATTTGATGATACGAGACTGGCAATAAATACACTGCAGACCGCTGTAGGCTTAGGAGCAACTGTTCTCAATTATTGTGATGTTAAAGGGTTGGTTAAAAATAGTGCAGGAAAGGTGACTGGTGTCAAGTTTATAGATCAAGAAACAGCGAAAGAATACGAAATAAAAGGAAAGCAAGTTGTAAACGCAACCGGAGTTTTTGCAGATGATATTTTAAAAATGGATTCGCCTCGTGCTGAAAAAACAATTGCTCCAAGTCAAGGCGTTCATTTGGTTTTAGACAAATCCTTTTTACCAGGGAGTCACGGTATTATGATTCCAAAGACAGATGATGGCAGAGTTTTGTTTTTGGTGCCTTGGCACAACAGAGTGGTTGTTGGAACTACAGATACTCCTATTGCAAAAGAGTCTTTAGAGCCGATTGCCTTAGAAGAAGAAATAGAATTTATTTTGAAGACGGCCGCTAGGTATTTAACAAAAGCTCCTTTAAGAGCCGACGTGTTAAGTGTTTTTGCAGGATTAAGACCTTTAGCCGCTTCGAAAGGAAACGGAAGTAAGACAAAAGAGATTTCTAGAAGTCATAAAATATTCGAATCTGATTCGGGATTGCTTACTATGATTGGTGGTAAATGGACAACTTATAGAAAAATGGGTGAGGATTTGGTTGATAAAGCAGAAAAAAAACTAGGTTGGTCTCATATTTCAACAAAAACAAGAAATTTAAAAATTCACGGTTATAAAGAGCATGTGGTCTATGAAAACCCGTTATATTTTTATGGATCTGACGAGGAGGGTTTGTTAAATTTAGCCAAAGAGGAGGGAATGGATACACACATAAGTGAAGCACTTCAAGTAATAAATGCGCAAGTTGTTTGGGCGGTTAAATATGAGATGGCACGCACGATAGAAGATTTTTTAGCGCGAAGAACGCGTTGTCAGTTGCTGGATGCACAGGAGAGCATAAAGATGGCACCGCAGGTAGCAAAAATAATGGCAAATGAATTGGGAAAAGACCAAGATTGGCAAGAAAAACAGGTAGCAGATTATATGGAGGTTACTTTAAAGTATATTTTATAAAAACTAATTAAAAACTAAAATTATCTAAAAAATGAAAGACAAGTTAATCTTAGCTTTAGATCAAGGCACAACCTCTTCAAGAGCAATTTTATTTAATCACAGTGGAGAAATTGTACGCGTTTCTCAAAAGCCTTTTGAACAAATTTTTCCGGTTTCGGGGTGGGTAGAGCACGATCCAAGTGAAATATGGTCTTCTCAAATATCTGTAGCTGCTGAAGTTATTGCGAAAGCGGGAATTACAGGAGAAGATATTGCAGCAATTGGTATCACCAACCAAAGAGAAACCACTATTGTTTGGGATCGTGAAACTGGTGAAGCGGTGTACAATGCAATTGTATGGCAAGATCGAAGAACAGCAAAGTTGTGTGATTCGTTAAAAGCTGCAGGTCATGGAGATATGATTAAAAGAAAGACAGGTCTTATTTTAGATGCTTATTTTTCAGCCACTAAATTGAAGTGGATTTTAGATAATGTTGAGGGAGCAAGAGAAAAAGCTGAAGCAGGCAAATTATGCTTTGGCACTGTTGATACATTTTTAGTGTGGAAGTTAACTCGAGGTAGAATGTTTATCACCGATGTTTCGAACGCAAGCCGTACAATGCTTCTAAACATACACACGTTAGAATGGGATGAAGAATTATTGCAATTATTCAACATCCCTAGAGCTATTTTACCTGAAGTAAAAGAAAGTAGTGAGGTTTATGGAACCACATCTACAACTTTATTTTCAACAAAAATTCCTATTGCAGGTATCGCTGGAGATCAGCAAGCAGCATTGTTTGGGCAAATGTGTACAAAACCTGGTATGGTGAAAAACACTTACGGTACAGGTTGTTTTTTGTTGATGAATACGGGTGAAAAAGCGGTGTATTCTAAAAATAATTTATTGACTACGGTTGCTTGGAAAATTAATGGGAAAACGACTTATGCTTTAGAGGGAAGTGTATTTGTTGGAGGCTCTGCCGTGCAATGGATGCGAGATGGTGCAAAAATGGTAAAAACAGCGCCAGGCATAAGTTATTTAGCAGAGACAGTAAGTGATAATGGTGGTGTGTATTTCGTGCCAGCATTAACAGGTTTAGGCGCGCCCTATTGGGATCCCTATGCTCGTGGTGCGATTCTTGGTATTACAAGGGGAACTTCAGATGCGCACATCGCTCGAGCGACATTAGAAGGCATTGCATTTCAGGTATTTGACATTGTAAAAGCAATGGAAGCCGATGCTGGTGAAAAAAGTATTGAATTACGAGTTGATGGGGGAGCCGCCGCAAGTAATTTACTAATGCAAATACAATCAGATTTATTTGGTTTTAAAATATTGCGTCCAAAAACGTTAGAAACAACAGTCTTAGGAGCTGCTTATTTGGCTGGTTTGGCCGTTGGATTTTGGGACAGTGTCGATGATATTCAATCGCAATGGACTGTAGACAAGGTTTTCGAGCCTGCTGGTGATGAAGCAAAAATTAAAGAGATGTTGCATTATTGGCATAAAGCAGTAAAATGTTCACAAAACTGGTATGAGGATTAAATTTGTTTAACTAAATAATACAAATAATTATGTCAATTTTAGTCGCAGAAATCTTAGGTACAATGATGCTTATTCTATTGGGCAATGGAGTGGTTGCAAATGTAGTTTTACAAGGTACAAAAGGAAACAATTCTGGATGGATTGTAATAACAACAGGTTGGGCTTTAGCAGTATTTGTAGGAGTTGTAATTGCTGGTCCTTCAAGTGGAGCGCATTTAAACCCAGCGGTTACCATCGCGCTTGCAACAGCAGGAAAATTGTCTTGGACTTTAGTACCAGAGTATCTTGTTGGAGAGCTGATTGGTGCCATGTTAGGGGCCTTTTTAGTCTGGTTGTTTTACAAAGATCATTTTAAAGCAACCGAGGATGAAGTAGGAAAACTAGCCTGCTTTTGCACTTTACCAGCCATTAGGAATACAGCTTCAAATTTGATCAGTGAAATTATTGGAACATTTGTACTGGTATTTACGATATTTCATTTGGCTGGACCAAATATTGATTTAGGCATTTCTACTGGGACTAAAATAGGTTTAGGCTCACTCGGTGCGGTACCGGTAGCGTTGTTAGTTTGGGTAATCGGTTTGTCATTGGGTGGTACAACGGGGTATGCCATAAATCCAGTGAGAGATTTAGGACCAAGAATTATGCACGCTATTTTACCAATAAAAGGAAAAAGTAATTGGGGATACGCCTGGATCCCTATCGCGGGACCTATTATAGGATGCTTGGCAGCAGCCTTCTTATATACGTATTTGTCTGTATAATTTTCAATAAAATTTAAAAATAAATTAAATGAAAAAAGTATTATTTATACTTTTAGCTGCATTTGCGGCGCAGGTTTCTTCTGCCCAAAAAAAGCAATTAAAAGAGGGTTTCGTTGACTTTTCAGTAGCGATAAAAACAAGTCATTTGTGGAGAGGTTTAATTATTTCAGACAAACCAATGGCCGCTGTTTTTATAAAATTGAAATTAAATAAATCAGGCAGTATTTCTACTGGTTTTTGGGGGGGGATGGCTTTTTCAAATGAGAGTGATGGCACATCATACAAAGAAATAAATTATTATTTGCAGTATGCAGATAACGGTTTTTCTATCGGCTTCTGGAATTTATTTAATACCAGAGGCAATGAAAACCCTGATGTTTGGAATTATAACAAAGAAACTACAGGGCATATATTAGATCTAAGAACTTCCTATAATTTTGGAGATAGTTTTCCGCTATCTCTGCAAGCAAATGTGTTCTTGCGTGGAAGTGTTGATGGGCAATACACCCATTTGAATTTTGAACAACGGTATTCCACTTATGTTCAAGTAGCATACCCGTTGATAACAGCGTCAAAGGTAACTGTAAGTGGTTTTGTAGGTGCAGGACTCTCATTGAACGGAGATACTCATATTTATGGAGACGGAACCCAAAATTTTGATCTCGTAAACGTTGGTTTTACTTTTTCTAAAACCGTTAAGTTTGGGGATCACAACCTGCCTTTTTCTGTAAATACATTATGGAATCCTTCTGTAAAATATGCAAGAGTTCAATTAATTGCGCATCTTTTTTAAGGAAACTGTGAACAGTTATTTAGTTTGAGATCAGTACGTAAAATCTATCAAAGTGATGCGAAGCGTGCACTTCTTTTAGAACAGAAGTTTGAGATTTTACGGAAGAAAAATAAATAAATTATAATTCAAATTGAAAGCTTCCAAATTTTTATGAGTACCTGTATAGGCGATCAAGGGGTGCAACTTTAAAGTTTCAGTAGTAAAAAAAAAGAAAGAGATCATCTTGTAAAGTGCAATTACTTTTTGGGAAGTTTGCCCTAGTAAACAAATTTAAATGAATAAAAATAGAACTTTAGGCGAATTTATAATTGAAAATCAGAAACACTACCAAGCGACATCTGGAGAGTTTTCTCGATTGTTAAGTGCAATAAAATTAGCAGCAAAAATAGTAAGTCATAAAATTAATAAAGCGGGCTTAATCGATATCGTTGGGTATTCAGGAAGCACGAATATTCAAGGGGAAGATCAGCAAAAACTAGACATTTATACCAATGATGTATTTATAAATGCCATTACGAATAGAGAGGTTGTTTGCGGAGTGGTATCTGAAGAAAATGACGATTTTATTATTTTAAATGACAATGCTTTGCACAATAAGTATGTTGTTTTAATAGATCCTCTTGATGGCTCTTCTAATATTGATGTAAACGTACCGGTTGGCACAATTTTCTCAATCTACAAAAGAGTTACCCCAATAGGAACACCTGTTAAAAAAGAAGACTTTTTACAAAAAGGAAACAAACAGGTAGCTGCGGGATATATTATTTATGGAACTTCAACAATGCTTGTGTTTACGACTGGAAATGGTGTAAACGGGTTTACTTTAAATCCTGCGATCGGCTCCTTTTACCTTTCACATTCCGATATTAAAATTCCATCAAATGGAAATATATATTCAGTGAATGAAGGCAATTATTACCATTTTCCTCAAGGGATAAAAGAGTATCTAAAATATTGTCAGGAAGTGAAAGCGGGTGTTGCTTATACCGCTCGATACATTGGGTCCATGGTTGCAGATTTTCATAGGAATATGATTAAAGGTGGCATTTATATGTATCCAAATTGCAATGCGAACTATCAAGGAAAATTGCGGTTGTTATACGAGTGCAATCCAATTGCTTTTATTACAGAACAAGCTGGTGGAAAAGCAATTAGTGGACTTCAAAGAGTTTTGGATATGCAACCTTTAGAGATTCATGAACGCAGTCCTTTTTACTGTGGAAGTATAAAAATGGTTGAAAAATTGGAATCGTTTTTATAAAAGTAGGGCATAATAAAAGGGATCTGTTAAATTTTTAGTGTAAATACCGTTTTTCAGTGTACAGAACAACTTGTTGCTCTATGAGAACCTGCGGGAATCTAAGACATCCAAAGAGATATAGAAACGTGTATCAAGTGGTATTCGATAAAAAAGAAGGGGTCCATTGTATTGAATTCGCGGTCTACTATCCGCTAAATATTCAGCGTTTGTTTATGTATTGCGCAACGTCCACAAGTCACTCTTTTTTAATGAACTACGCTCTAATATTTTTTCTATGCTATCCCGATAAGATACGATCCGCTGTTGTAACGAAGAACTCGTTTTTATTTTAAGCGCATTCTCTCTATAGGATCCATAAAGGATACTGTCTTGGTTCTTCTTTTTTTTATTGGCAATTGTTGGCGCAATAGCCACTTGAACCTCGTTATTTTAATAGACAAATTCCAACTTAATTAAGGAGCTCTCTGTTACGTGAACATCCGAAAATAGGCTTGACACTTTTGTTTTAAATGCAGTCGCATCCTTTGATTTTGAAAGGGACATTCTTTTAAAGCTACCCTAGGTAAAGAATCAATGACTCTATTTTTGCTATTTGGTTTTATGAATGCTTTTATTTCTCACTTAATATACTCTTTAGATTGTTGTTGTTTATTTTAGTTTTTAAACCAAGCTCGGATTGTAAATTTAATAAACTTAAAGATGTTGCCAAACCCGGCTTTAAAACCGTTATTGTAAATTAATGACTGTGTTCTGTTGTGCCTTTTAACATTTCTGATGAAAGGGTATATGCGCCTTTTGTCACCACTTTTACATCCTTTGTAATGTTAAATGGAAGACTGATTTCTATAAATCCTAAATCAGTAATACCGATATTTATGGGTATCATTTTAAACTTCATTTTATTTTTGTCTTCTTTACCCTCCTCGTCTAATATGAAAATAAAAGATTGTTCGCCGTCTTTAATGATCGCATCCTCAGGAACTGCAAATACCATTTTTTGGTCCTGAACAATTCTTCCCTCCACATACATTCCGGGAAGCAATTCTTTATCCTCGTTATGAACATCAGCGTGGACATGTAACGCTTTTGGAGCATTTTCAAAGGTTTTACCAATCGCGTGGATCTTTGCCTTTAAGAGTTTGTTTGGTTTGGCTGCAACCGTAAAATAAATTTCTTGCCCTTCCTTCACCTTTCGGATGTCTTTTTCGTACACTTTAAAATCTGCGTGAATTTCCGAATTATCGCTTATCGTGAACATTTTGTTCTGGGGAGCTACGTAATCGCCAAGGCTCACCATAACTTCGTCTACATAGCCGCTTATCGGCGTTGTAATTGGGATTGCTGAAAAAATTTGTCCTTGTAAAACCGCTTTGATATTTAATCCTAACAATTTTAATTTCGACCTTAAACCGTTTACAGTAGCGCTGGTAGCGCGAAACTTAGATTGTGCCATTTGAAAATCCTTTCCAGAAGAAACGCCTTTATCATACAGCGTTTTTTTACGCTCAAAGTCTTGTTTTAAAAAGATGAGTGCGTTGTTTTTTTCCTGATATTCCTGTTGCATGGTTATGATATTTGGATGTTCCAAATACGCCAATATTTGGTCTTTGTTTACCTTATCACCTTCGATAACGTGAATAGAACGCACATTACCACCCACAAAAGGGCTAATATTTGCTCTGTCTTGCGGAAATAGTTCCAACTGACCAGTAACTTTTATGGAATTGCCTAAACTCTTTTTTTCCAAAGAATTTATTTCAAGACCAATTGTTTCAGCTTGTTCTCTCGTAAGTTCAACAACGCCTACTTTTCCTGCATCTTGTCTTTGTTCCCCTTCTTCCATTTTCTTAGAAGTTTCAATTTTTTCATTATTGCCTGAATTGGAATCTACTTTATGATTGCAGCCAAAAAGCAAAAAGGGTATTGATACCAGACTTATTATAGTGATGTGTTTCATTTCTTTTTTATTTAAGATTATAGAGTGCCCAATTGATATTGTAGTTCAATGGTCTGTTGGTTGTATTGATTGATATATTGTAAATGCGTCTGCTTTATCCTGATGGCACTGTTGAGAATCGTTATGTAGTTTACATAATCTATTTCACCTTCCTTAGATGCCAATTGTGCGGTGGTTATTTGTTCCTCCGCTAAAAGCAATGCCCCTTCTTCGTAATACTTTAATGTCTTCTTCGTTTTCTCAAGGGATTTGAGTAGTTGAGAAATAGTACTTTCTGTAATTGCTTCTTGCTCTAAATATTGGTTTTCTGCGATCATTACACTTGCTTTGGCGGCTTTTACCCTTGATTTTTGTGGGAAAAACCATAACGGAATTTGAATTCCTGCTTGATAGCTATTAAATCCTGAAACATTAGCGACCACTTGCCGTCCGTACGAGAGACTGAATTTTGGTAAAAACTTCGATTTTTCGACACTCACATTGGCTTTGCTGACTGCTACGCTTTGAAGGGAATATTGTAGAATTGGATTATTTGCCACAGAAGTAGCATCCATCAATCTGTTTAAATTCATCGGCTTGTATAAAACGGAAACAGTTTCAATGGGTTCATCTGTTCCTAAATATTGCGTTAAGGCGCGTTTGGCAATTTCAATATCATCAGAAGCTTGTTGTCGAAACACCTGAACTTTTTGGTATTCCGAAGAAGCGGAAATGAATTCTAACTTGCCTGTTTCTCCAGTGTTATATCGCAGCTGTGCCGCTGTTTTAAAATTTGCATACACATTATCTAGTTGCTCTGCAAAAAGCAATTGCGCCTTGTTGTAATTTATTTGCTCATAGGCCAGCATCACGTTCCTCACTAATTGCTGCGCATTCACCGCATAGAATTTTTCACCCAAAGCCACTCGTTGTTTGTAGAATTTAGATTTTGAAAAACCTGAAAGCAAATCGATATTCCCTTGCTGCACCCCAACAGTGGTCTGCACTCCAGGAATGTTATTGCTATATTCATCTTTTCCTGTAAAAACCTTTGTGTTTCCCATGTCGAAACTTGTGCCTTCCATAGCTCTTTCACGTGCTATAAAAGCTTGGCTTTCTTTAAGGGACGGGTAATTTTGCTTTGCCATTGCAATGGCATCTGCCAACGTAATGGTATTTGGAATTGCCCTGTCTTTATTTATTTCTTGTGCAAAACTACTTGTAGAGGTAAACGCAACACCGAACAACAAGAGTATGGTAATTACTATATTATTTTTATTGAGGTAGTTTTCGTCGCCACCATTCCCTTTGTTATTTTTTCGTGCTTCGAGCCAATAATAAAGAACCGGAAGAACAACCAAGGTTAGAAAGGTTGCTGTAAGCAAGCCACCAATGATCACAGTTGCCAATGGTCGTTGTACTTCAGCGCCTCCCGAGGTAGAAATTGCCATTGGAATAAAGCCCATGACGGCTGCAGTGGCGGTTAGCAAAATTGGACGCAAACGCTCGTGCGTACCTTCGTAGATGCGTTTTTTTAAATTTGTCATTCCACTTTCTTTTAGTTCGTTGAATTTGTTTATCAGTACTAGCCCGTTCAATACCGCAACGCCAAATAAAACGATAAAACCAACGCCAGCAGAAATACTGAAAGGCATACCGCGAATCCAGAGTGCAAATACGCCGCCAATAGCTGCCAATGGTACCGCCATATAAATCATGATGGATTGTGAAATTGATCTCAACGCAAAGTAGAGTAGTATAAAGATTAAAAATAACGCGATCGGTACTACAATCATTAAACGGTCTGTAGCTCGTTGTAAATTTTCAAAAGATCCGCCGTAGGTTAAGTAATAGCCAGATGGTAATTGAACTTCGGTTTCTAGTTTTTGTTGAATTTCTTCCACCATCGTTTTTACATCCCGACCACGAACATTGACACCTATAGAAACACGACGGTACGTATTGTCCCTTGAAATTTGCATTGGGCCAGGTTTATAGCTGATGTCTGCCACCTCTTTTAAAGGCACTTGATTGCCACTAGGCAGGTCAATATAGAGGTTTTTAAGGCTGTTAATGTCCGTTCTAAATTCCTTGGCCAAACGGATAACTACATCAAACCGTTTTTCACCTTCAAAAATTACACTGGCCGTTTCGCCTGCAAATGCTGCACTTACATAATGGTTCAATTCGTCAACAGTTACGCCATACTGTGCCATTTTTGCACGGTTGTACACCACGGTCATTTGTGGCAAACCACGAGTCGCTTCCACATTGAGGTCTGCAGCTCCTGGAACAGTTCTAATAACATCAGCGATCTCTTGAATCTTTTTTGCCAGAACTTCTAAATCCTCGCCATATAGTTTTATGGCAACATCTTCTCGAACACCGGTTAATAATTCATTGAATCGAAGTTCTACGGGTTGCGTAAACACAAAATTGACACCTGAAATTACAGAAATTTTCTCTTGAATTTTTTCGATGAGTTCCTCCTTACTATCTGCTGAAGTCCATTTACTTTTATCTTTTTCTAGAATTATATAGCTGTCGGCAATATCCATCGGCATGGGGTCTGTTGGAATTTCAGCGACACCAATTCTTGACACCATTGTTTTTACCTCGGGAAATTGATTTACGATGTTCTGTAGTTTTTTGGAAGCCTCAATCGATTCGGTAAGACTACTACCTGGTTTAATCAAAGCTTGCATTGCGATATCACCTTCATCAAATTTTGGAATAAATTCGCCTCCCATTGTGGTAAAAATGAAACTTGCAATCAGTAATAAAGCTACCGCACTGCTAATGGCAGCTGCTTTAAAACGAAGTGCAAAATTTAACAGCGGCACATATGCACGATTTAGGCCGCTCATAATTTTATCGCTGAATCTGTCAATCTTATTTTCAAATTTGGCAAACCAGTTATTTTGGTTTTTAGCGGGTTTTAAAAAAAGTGCCGAAATCATTGGGACATAGGTAAGGCAAAGGATAATAGCACCTAAAACGGCAAAACCAAATGTAAACGCCATGGGGCGGAACATTTTTCCTTCAATCCCTGTCAAGAAAAGAATGGGTGTGAAAACGATTAGAATGATCAATTGTCCGAAAAAGGCAGAATTCATCATTTTACTTGCGGCATCATACGCGATTGCATCCATTTCCGCTTGGTCAATTATTGATGTGGTTTTACGCATCCGCTGATGAATCTGGAATACCATTCCTTCCACGATGATTACCGCACCATCTACAATGATTCCAAAGTCAATTGCACCCAAGGACATGAGGTTTGCCCAAACGCCAAATTGTTTCATTAAAATAAAAGCAAATAGCAATGATAATGGGATTACGGAGGCCGTGATCAAGCCACCACGGAAACTTCCTAAAAGAAGTACCAACACAAAAATTACGATGAGTGACCCTTCAATAAGGTTTTTCTCGACGGTACTTGTGGTTCTGTCAATGAGATCGCTTCGGCTTAAAAAGGGTGCTATATAAACGCCTTTCGGCAATGACTTTTGAATTTCTTTGATGCGTATTTCTACATTCTTAATTACTTCGCTTGGGCTTTCTCCTTTCAGCATTAATATTTGCCCCCCAACGGATTCGTGCCCATCTTGAGTGAAAGCACCATACCGTACTTGACTGGCATATCCTACTTTTTCTGCCACATCTCTAATTAATATGGGACTTCCGTTTTGCGATGTTACCCATATATTTTCCAAATCTTCTAAACTGCGCGCCAGTCCTTCGCCTCTTATAAAATTAGCTTGATGGTTTTTTTCGATATAAGCACCGCCAGTATTCGCATTATTTACTTTTAGAGCCTCAAAAACCTGATTGATAGTAATGCCAAAACTTTTGAGTTTGTCAGGGTTTATTGCTACTTCGTATTGTTTCACATATCCGCCAAATGCGTTGACTTCAACAACGCCAGGTACTAAAGCCATTTGGCGTTTTACCAACCAATCTTGTATTGTACGAAGTTCCATTGCATCGTATTTATCTCCATAGCCCTCCTTTACTTTTAGCGTGTATTGATAAATTTCACCCAATCCTGTAGTAATAGGGGCCATAAATGGTTTGCCAAATCCTTGGGGAATTTCTTCGCTGACTTCTCTAAGTTTTTCTTGTACCAGCTGGCGCGGAAGATAGGTTCCAGATGCATCTTTAAAAACGATTGTTACTACGGATAGCCCAAAACGGGAAACGGAACGCAGCTCGACAACGTCTGGTAAATTTGCCATTGCTAGCTCCACTGGATAGGTTACAAATTGTTCAATATCTTCTGTTCCTAAATTAGGGGCAACCGTAATTACTTGTACTTGATTATTGGTTATATCGGGCACAGAACCCAATTTTATAGTGGCCATAGCGTAGACACCTGTGCCGATAAGCGCCACAATAAATAGGCCAATAATAAATTTATTTTTTATGGAAAATGAAATGATTTTATCAATCATATAAAATGTATTAATTCAATTAAACGTCGCGAAAATATCTCAAATTTTTGGGACTAATCGCAGATATAAGGGACCCGTGAATGGTCACAATAGGATAGCATTATCCTAAAATTTAAATTGAGTTATATTCTGGGAGGTTGTAAAATAGAAGTAGAAAAGCTTTTTTCTGAAACGATTAAATAGAAAAAATCTTCAGTAGAAATATAGGACATAGCAAGCTGTGTGTCCTCGAATTGGAAATAGGTAGCACTAATATGGCAACATTGGCAAATACAAAAAGGTGAACACAAATCTAACCATTGATGTTGGCCTCCGATATCTTGTGAAAATTCAGTTTTAACATTAATATCATGCGCATCATAATCCACACAAGGTGCTAAATTAAGTGCAAAAATGTAGATTGATAATATAAATGCGAACGATTTCATTGTTGCAAAGGTAAGAATTTATTTGTGCAATGTTGTTGTAAAAACAGTTCTTGGTTTTGAGGGTTTGTGCGATTGGAAAAAATGAAAGTGCTTTTATGTGGTTGGCTTTTTGATGGTCTTTATTTAAAGTTGGGATCTATGTTTAACGTGCAGCGAAGGTTTTGGGACCGTATTTGTTGCTGTGGTAAAGTAGTTGTTCTTTGCAGCTGTAAAATGCTGCAGTACAATTAAGACGAAAAATTTATAAGCTGTTGTGTTAAAAAAGAGCGTGTCCTATTTTAGACTGCAAATGTTGTTTTGATATGCTTGGTTGTATCGCAGAAGGGTTGCGCTTATAACGGAATATTGGTCTTGCCATTTTTTAATAAAAAAGCAATAAGAACCCCGGCAACTGCACCAAAAAGATGTCCTTCCCAGGAGATATAACTTCTTACAGATGGGAATATTCCCCAAAGTAAGCCACCATAGACTGCGCCCACAGCTATTGATATAAAAATTGGAATGTATTTTTTCTCTAGTATTCCATTCACAACGAGAAAAGCGACAAGCCCATATATAAGTCCGCTAGCACCAATATGATTTGCATTTCTCCCAAAAATCCAAACAAGTAGTCCGCCTGTGATGGTAATGAATAAAAAGACAGCGACTGTTTTTGTGGGGTAAACGGTATTTAGTATTATTAGCAGTGTAATTAAAGGAACTGTGTTGGATAGTAAGTGGCGAATTCCACTATGTAAAAAAGGTGCAGTAAAAATGCCGATAAGTCCATGTGTGGTCCGAGGAACAATTCCAAATTTTGCAATGGGAATAAAAAGGCCAATAAAATAAACAGCATAGAGTAGCACTACTAGTTGAAGGATGTATTTATGTTGAATCATATTTTAAAGATTTTTTCCACAGGTTGGACAACATTCTTTGTTTTTCACTTTTTTACCTTTTTTTGATTTCTTTTCAGCCTGAATTTTTTCAATGAAAGCGGAACTAATGATTCCCGTTGGAAGTGCAACAAAGCCAATTCCTATCAAAGCAATAATACCACTTAAAATTTTACCCAAAGCGGTCACAGGATATACATCTCCGTACCCTACTGTAGTTAAAGTTGCAACCGCCCACCAGACCGCATCTCCGATACTTGCAAATTTTTCTGGTTGTGCATCATGTTCTATATAATACATAAGGGTAGAGGATAAGATCATCAATACAAAAGTTACAAATACGGTGATAGACAGTTCCGCTTTTGTTTCTCTAAAAATGTATTGTATTGTTTTTAATGATTTGGAATACCGACTAAGTTTGAAAATTCGAAGTAGCCTAAATAAACGAAGAATTCGGACAATTCTCAAATCGAAAGGAAAAATAAAAGGCAGATAAAATGGAATAATTGCAATTAAATCAATAATTCCTAAAGTAGAAAAGGCAAAATTTAGCCGTTCTTTTTTGTCTTCTTTCGTTTTGTCTGAAACCCAAATTCGAAGGAGATATTCTATCGTAAAGATGGCTACTGAAAAGATTTCGAAGGAATAAAAGAAGAGACCATAATTGTCGTTTAATTCTTTATATGATTCAAGAATTAAAGTCAGTACATTTAAAACAATAAGGGCGTAAATAAATTTTATAAAATATTTGTTATCATTGATAAAAACCCTTACTTTTTTTTTCATGCTGTATGTTTTATGCGATACTTATATTCTTTTGTGCGTTTACTTTAAGCACAAACAAGTCTCGTTTTGCTTTATTACAGCTACTAAGCTCTACATAGCTTTTACTACTTTCAGGAAAGGTGTGAATTGCTAAATGACTTTCGCCTAAAAGCCAAAAACAGGTATATCCTTGTTCCGTAAAATGGTGCTCATTAAAAAGTACAATGGTAAAGTCAACTTCTGTTAAAAAACGTTCAAAAGTCTCCCGTAGTTCTTGTGGCTCCGTGCAGTCAGTCCAAAATTTATGGCTGTATATGTGTGCTTCTGTATGTTTATAAATAGTGCTCATAATTAATATAAATCCCAATTGCCGTCTAAATAATACTGGTAAAGAACAGGGTTGTGAATTTTGTTTATTTCAAGGCTATCGGCTGGTTTATAGAACTCTTTTCCAAAGGAGGTCATCAATTGCATGGCCTCTGTATTGATCCATTTGGTTTCAATATTTTTAAAGTCGATCTTTTGTAATTTGTATTTTAATTTCTGTGCATTTACACCCTGGCTTTTAGTGCCAATAATCCATCCCCACTCGCCCATAGATAATACTTGGTTGTGAAGCTTTACTGTTTTGAAACCGGCAGATTGCATGGTTTTATTGATACAATTATAGGCTTTAGTTGCAAAGTACGGGCTTCCTGCTTGCGTAATTATTAGTCCATTAGGTCTTAATTTACGCTTGCAGAGAGAATAGAATTCGTGGGAATAAAGTCTCCCCAACTCAATGCTTCTGGGGTCTGGTAAATCGGCAATTATAATATCATAAAATTCACTGTTATTTTGTTCGAGGTGAATGTATGCGTCTTTATTAAAAATTTCTAGTTTGTCGTTGTGCATACTTCCTTTATTAATGTCAATTAAAACAGGGTGGTTGCGGCCTAAATCTGTCATTTTTGGATCGAGGTCTACCATGTCTATTTTTTCAACACTCGGGTATTTTAAAAGTTCTCTTACGGCACAGCCATCACCACCCCCAAGAATTAGTATGCGTTGTGGTTTTGGATGTAATTGCATGATCGGATGCACTAGTGGCTCATGATACATTTTTTCATCAATAGAGCAAAATTGTAAGTTTCCGTTCAAATACAGCCAGTGCTCGTTTTTCCATTCGGTCAATACAATTTTTTGATATTCAGTTTGTTCTGAATAGACCACTTTGTCCTTATATTTTTTTTGTTCTCCCCATTCAATAATAGGTTCTGTAAAGGAAATCCCGGTAATTAAAGCGGCAAAAACTACAAACAATATAGCCTGTAATTTAAGGGTACTGCGTTTGTTGATTTTATCTTTAAAGCGATAAAATACAATTAAGGCTACTAAAAAATTAATAATACCCAATACAAAGGGAGTATATGCTAATCCGAGCATCGGCAATCCAATAAAGGCGAAAAATACGCCACCTATTAGACTGCCGTAATAATCTTTTTCTAAAATGGAAGAAATATTACTTTTCAGGTCTTCATACTCCTTATTTATCCGAACGACTAAAGGAATTTCTAGTCCTATTAGCAATCCAATAATCATACTTAAAGAGTAAATTACAATGCCGTAGTATTCACTTATAGAAGCTAAAGTATATACCAAAACGGAAGAAAAGGCAACAATTAATGAAAGTGTAGTTTCTAAAATTAAAAAATTTTGAATTAAATTTTTTGTAATTAATTTGCTCAGTCTGCTCCCTAATCCCATGCAGAACAACATTAAGGAAACAATCATCGTCCATTGAAAAATTGAATTTCCAATAAAATAGGTTGCTAAAGTAGATAAGGTGTACTCCGCCACAATTCCTGCAAAGCCGGTTGCAAAAATAGCCAATTTTAAAATAAATGAATTGTTTTTTAAATACTCCATGTAATCAATATTGCGGCGGCAACGTAAGCAAAAGCCTCGATCAATCCAGCACCAACATTTGGTTTCTCTTGGTTTATAATTTCATCGGTAAGTTTTCTGCCAGGCAATAAGATCTTGTCCGCAAAAAGGCGTATTATCGGCAATAATATGCATCCTAATACTGTCTGTATACTGATGTCTACAAGTGTAGTGGTCCAGTTTACAAAAGGGTCTAAAATGGCATTCATAGTAATAATACCAATGGCAAGTATGGCGCCGGCAAAGCTGATTCCCGCTGCAACATTGTCATTTTCTATTTCGGTATGAATATCATAACGGATCCAAGAAGTAAAGATTTTTGAAGCGATAATCAGTACAAAATTTCCAATGATCCAGTAGATCAAGAAGGTTGATATTCCATTTAAAAGTGTTGCTGATTCACCGATTAAAGCACCGTATAAAATAAGTCCATTTGCAATATAGATGGCAGCTTCTATAATGCCAGACCCTTCATTTTTATCTGTGATAATTTCTTTCTTTAAATCAAATTTTGTTAGAATTAGTTGATTGCTTATCCATGCTGCGATTAGTAATAGTGCAATTCCAAGGATTCCATACACAAAAATAAGCATGATATCTGTCGCAAAATCATAGCTTTCACCCACAATTGTTCCTCCAATAACAATGATTAAAGCGGTAAAGTATCCGACATAAGAAAGAATGAATGCAAAGTTATCTTTTTCAACTAATTCTTGTTGAACGTTGATTTTTGGATGCAGCAATTTATAAGCAAATTTTCCAATAATAAAAATAATCAAACCACTTACGGTATATCCTAGAGAATGAGATAAATCTATAATATTTATATATTTTTCCATGTTTTGTGCGCGTTTACTGCTTGTTATTTACCAAATCCTCCACTACGTGAGCGAGAAGAGCTTGAGTTGCTGTACCTGTTGCTATTTCTTGAAGTCTGCCTTGTACTGTTATAGCTTCTACTAGAGCTATATCCTTGCGATTTTAATGCCGAAGAGCTTCTTTTGACATTGCTTCTTACATTGTCTTTAAAGGTTTGGGGTTTTGAATTCCAACTAGCATTGGAGTTTTTATAGGTGGAAGTTCCAAAGGTATTCGTCCTTCCATAATAATTGCTTCTTCCGTAGTGGTTTGTTCTGTAGTAGTTGTAGTCATTTCTATAGTATCTATGGCTAGAACCGTAGAAAAGAGAACTCATAAAGCGGTATTGAACGTAATACACCCAAAAAGAAGTACCGTTACTTTGTTGCTGCCAATTGCCATACTTTGAGTTTCCTACATAACTGTTATAGCCTGCAGGCGTTGCTTTTTTGTCAAGAACACCATTTTTCTTCGATAAAACGGTCATTCCAAGATCCTTTTGGTGTTCTTCAAAAGTGATGGCTGATACATTTTCCCAGTTTGTTAGTTTAATAGTAAAATCATCCTCTAAAGACGCAGTTGTATTTGTTTTTTCTTCAAGGATAATTTTATACTTGTGTAAATACTTGTTCGTGTCTTTATTGAAATCCATATCTGCGAGAACAACACTATAATTTTGTGTATTCATATACATCATGGCGATCTGATCTAAAGGAGTCTTTATATATTTTCTAGGTTCTTGACCGCATGCGTTTAGCAATAGGAGAGCACTTAAAATAAGGAGTGTTTTGAAAATTTTCATGAATATGAATTTAAGGTCAAATTTAAAGTTTTTAGCACTAATAATTGTCTCCTTTCGGTAATATATTAGAAATAGAAAGTTCATCAATGATAATTCCTTTTGTTACTTCGAACTCTTCTTCCCCATACTGCTCGATACAGAGTGTTTTTTCTTCTTCCTCATCCAAATAATCAAAGGAAACTAATTCCTCCCAGTTGGCTGCATCTATTTCTTTACAATAGCCAGGTGATTTTTCATCCAAGTAATATTTTACACCCTCATATTTTATTTTTTTTGGAGGTTTTTGGTGTGCATCAATATAGTCACAGACCTCTTCCCCAAGTTTTCTTAGTTTTACTTTTTCAGATAAAGTAACTACCAAGCCACCGTCGTCTTCAATGTTTAAAAACTTCTCAGTTGCACCATTTTTGATTACAAACTCCCTGGTAAAATAATTCTCTCCCCAATCATACTCGAACAATGCCGAAACGGTCCATGTTTCAATTGCATATTCAAAGAGATATCCTTTCCCTAAATCTCTAATGGTAATATTAGTAGGGTCAAAGTGTCTTTCCTTTTCTTTTTTTTTAAAAATATCAAATATACCCATGTGTAGTTTTATGATTTTATTGTGGAAGAATGCTTCTTCTAAATTATTTGCAGTGACTCTTTAGTAGCAGGAAAGCGCTTCTTTTATTAAAGAAGCGCTTTTTGGTATTGTAAAGATGCTGAAGTGCATTTGAATTACATGCCCATTTGTTTCTTGAGTGCATCAAGGTCACTTTCTGCACTTGCAGATGTGTTGTCTAAAACGCGGTCAAGTTCCTCATCAACACTTTTTGATTCGTTGGCAATATTTCCATAGGCATCTGCGAGGGCTTCTTCTTGACTCACTTTTTCTCTCATTTTTTCTAGCATATTAACCGTGCTAGAGCTATCAATTGCTGCCATTTGCTTGTTCAAATTCTTAGTAGCGTTAGAAACTTTTACACGCGCTTTTAGCGTTTTCAATTCATTTTCCCACTTACTAACATTGTTCTTTAAACTGTTTACATTGGTTTCTAATTGAGAAACGGATTTAGAGAATTTTTCTATTTCCACACCACAGCGTTTTGAGTGCTCTGTGTTTTCCTCTTTCTTTACCAGAGCTTCTCTTGCCAAACGATCTCCGTCTTCTGCTGATATGCTTTTCTTTTGAGTTTTTTGTAGGATCAGCATTGCTTTATTTTGATAATCTTTTGCTTTGTTATCAAATTGCGTTTTATCGTTTTGAGAACGAATCAACATTGCTTTTACTTGCGCAAGCCCTTCTAAAGCGTCTGTCAAGTCATTTTTCATGTCTCGGATGCCTTGTTCGGTCATCTTTATTGGATCTTCCATTTTATCTATTGCAGAATGTGCCTCAGATTTCCCTACATTAAATAGTCTTCTAAATATACTCATGATGTTTTGTTTTTATTTTGTTTTTATGATTTTGAAAATTGAATGATATTTTCAGAATACTCACTTAGTAATAAACTTAAAGAATTTATAGATCCCTCTAGCTCGTTTAAATCAATGTTTTCAATTTGTAAAGTGTCTCTAAAGATTACTTTTTCTCCAGATTCATCGAGTACAAATGCACCGTGAACAATGTCTCTATTTTTTTGTAATAACTGCTGAAAGATCGTTTCACTTGGATTAGAAATTTTAAAAATATATTGTTCCATAACTAAAATAGGACTTGCAATTCCTAAGATTAAATTGCTGATTCCCTTGTCATAATCTTGAATTACCAGTACGCCTTCTTCTTCGTTTTCGTGGGTAATATTATAATTTAATTCAATCAGGTAATTTTTAATAGTTTTAAATTCTTCTTTCATGTATTTTTAGTTTTTAACTGGAAATGTTTTAACGATGCGCGCTTCGATTTTTTTCTTTTACGATGTTTATATTTCAAATATAGTTAATATTTATTATATTGCAAATAAAATTAGCAAATTATGTCCTTTTTTGGGAAAAATATTAAGAAAATAAGAGTGATTAAGGGCCTTAGTCAGCAGGTCTTTGCAGAGTTGTTTTCGTTGAAAAGAGCGACGTTAGGAGCTTATGAAGAGGGCAGAAGCGAGCCGAAGATTGACACCCTTATAAAAGTTGCTAATTATTTTAGCATTAGTATTGATGATTTCCTGACAAAAGAAATTACTGTAAACCAATTACTGCGTTTTAATGAGGGGATAACCACGGATATAAACCAAATAGTGAAGGCCTCCTTCAAAGAAATTCCTTTTGTAAATTCGCTGAACAGTGCATTCTTTGTAGACAATTTTAAGAGGTCTCAGAGTTACAATTCATTGCCAACAATTAGAGTGCCTGTCGAGGGAGATTTAGATTTTTTAGCGTTTATGGTTAAGGATTTATTTCGGGTGTCTGATGAAGAAGGTTTGTTCCCTAATGACGTAGTGATTGGAGAAAGTAAAAATATTGATGCTCTTTTTGCGGGTGATGTTGTAATTGCTTTGGTCGATGATGCTTTGCTGATTAGAAGATTTACGATCTCAGATAAAGGGGACACAGCATTAACAGGTCAGTCGCCATCACTTGATATTCCAATAGCAGCTGCTACTTATTTTTGGAAAGTATCTTTTGTGTTTTTAAAGCGATATCCAAAGTTTACATCAGAGTTAGCCATTAAAATAAATGAATTGGATACAAAGTTAACACAGCTCTTGTTAAAATAGTTTTTAGAAATACCTTACTAAAAGTATCTCAGCTTGTTTACAACAGCTTGCAATCAAAAGAGACTGCAGTACACCGAACTTAAGAAAAGAATGTGTAGAAACTTAGGGGCATTTAAAACACTGTTGTTTTTCAAAATATCAAGTTATCCTTACCAACGATCTCTGTCTAATCGGCTATATTAAATTGTTTCTGCAATATGATCTGGAGAAATAGCTGTAATATTTAGCAAGTCTGAAATGGTTAGTGAAACGTTCAAAATTTGGGTATTGGCTCCTGCAGATCGGTTCAGTTTTCCATCGTAGTTTTTAAAAGCGTTTTCCCTTTTTGAGATAATTTGCAGAATTCTCGAAGCTGTTAAACGTTCATTTGCGCATGGTAAAACACCTTTTCAATCTTTAATTTTTAATTTCTTTAATCCAGTAACTAGAGAAATCAATTCTTGTTGATTGTTAAATTCTATTTTCAGATCTCTATAGTGTTTCGTAGTGAATATTACCTGACGTTTAGTGTAAGAAAATTAGGGCGGTTTATTAGCACTTCCGTTTCGGTTTATTACTTAGATAAATATATATATTAGTTTTATATTTTCTACTGTACACGCTGAATTTTATATTTAGCGGGCTTTGTAAATAAACACAGATTTTTCGGTTAAGCGCAAATTCCCTATGTTTTATAAATTGTTAGCAAAAGTTCTTATTCCGTCTGTGTTTTTATCCACTTTGTAATTTCTGCTAATACAATTGGTGAAAATGTTTGTTCAATAGTTGCGTATTCATTTGGTGAACCCGTTTTACACTCTTGAAATAAATGATTTAGATTTGGGAATTCTTTTGTGGTTACATTTAAATTCCCCCCTTTTGTCAAAGCGTTTTTTATTGCAGATAAATTCTCTTTTGAAGGCACTTGTAAATCTTTTTTTCCATTAATAGCTAAAACAGGACATGTTACTTGCTCTAGTGTTGTGACCGGATTATATTTCATAAAGTACACCATCCAAGGACTTGATATTTGATTTACTTGCATTGAAACAAATTCTTCCTTTTTCATTCCATTTGGAATTTCAGTATTTGGTTCATTTTTAAGTAATTCATTTAATTTATCCGTTAAATCTGCTTTTAACTTTGAATTATCATTTGAATTAACGACTATTTCAAATAATTTTCTATTTGTCTGAACAGATTCTTTTATATCCGTTTCTAAAACGCCATTGGCTTTTGCAATTAGTTCTTGTTGTAGTAATAACAATGTATCTCCTTGAATTCCTGTACCTGCCAATAATACAATAAAACTAACATCTTTCGATTTTGAAGCAACTATGGGTGCAATTAAGCCACCTTCACTATGTCCAATGAGACCAATTTTATTTTTCTTAATTTCCTTTCTTGTTTTTAAGTATGCAATAGCACTTTCAACATCAGTTGCAAAGTCGGCAGAAGTTGCAGTTTTAAAATCTCCTGTTGATTGTCCAACTCCTCTGTCATCATATCGTAAAACTGCAATTTTATTTTTCGTTAAATAGTCTGAAATTATTAAAAATGGTTTGTGCCCTAATAGTTCTTCATCTCTATTTTGTGGTCCACTTCCAGTAATTAAAATTACGACTGGAAAAATTCCGTCCTTCTCTGGTAAAGTCAATGTTCCCGATAATGAAACATTAGCTTTCGAATTTTTAAATACTACATTTTCTGAATAATATGCATATGGTTTTATCGGTTCTTGAGGTCGCTTCACAATTTCTTTCTTGATTGTTTCTCTTGACAGATTCATAGGGAATTCTTGACCTCCTTGTTTAAAAGTTCCAATAATTTTATCCTCACTTAATTCCCCGTCATATTCAATTCTCGCGTTAGTTACTTCAAATTTAATTTTCTGATTTTTAAATGTTGTATTTGTAACAGGAATACCTTTTGCACCTTGATCTGGACTGTCCATTGTTGCGCTATAGCCATTGTCAGTTTGCGCAATATTAAATACAACTCTTAATTGTGTTCCTTGGACTTTTAAAACACCGTTCCATCGTCCTGTGATGTCTTGAGCTGTTGATGTAAGTGTGGCTAGTAATGTAACCAATAAGATTATAAAATTTTTCATATTAATTCTCTCTGTTTACTTTTCTAATTTTTGCTAACGTGTTTGTGCAGGATTAGTTGCTGGATTGATTAGTGAAGTTAATAAATATATCACAGATAGAAAGACTGCGAGGACTTTCTTAAGTAGGCAAGAAACAAAGCAATAAATTTTATACGGTGTTGCCCACAGTATTTTAATTCGTAAGTGTTAATTCAATTGCTAAAAGACTATATTTATTTCTATATCTTTTCATAGATTCATTCTTGTTTTTACAAGAAGCTTTAATCCATTTTCCTTTATTAAATCTCCAACTATTTTTATTAGTTTCAGTTGGAACGATTCCAATTGCAGGTTCATAAGAAATGCTTTTTAATTTTTTTCTTGAACCTTTCATTGTATATTTATATTCGTATTTATTTTCCTCAATTATTAACCATTCAATTGCAAGAAAAAATCCTTTTTCGGGAAATTTTATATTTAATTTTGAAACGTCAATTTCCGTTATTTTCTTTCCCTTTTTTGCAATTCCAATTATGTTTTCGTTATAGATATAATTATCAGGTTCTCCTTTTTCATTTACTCCATAAAGCCGAATATTAAATTTTGAGTTTTTCACATCACTATTCGTCAATATTCTAAACTTTTTAAGATAAGGTGCTTTTTCATATTCTTCTTTACGCTCAAAAAATTTAGCAGAAATCCAAGGATATATTCCGCAACCAAAATAACTATTGATTTTAGATTTTTTAAACTGACCAATTGTCAATTCTTGAGATAATTTTTTAGAATTGATAACTATTTCGTCTAATTCAGTTATTACAGGTTTCAGCTCCAGAATGTTTTTTATCGAATCAGATGATACTTTTTTTGTTTGAAATCCGATTGCAGAAAATAAAATAATTTTCTGGCTATCTACTTGTATTTCAAATTCTCCTTTTTCATTTGATGTTGTTCCAATGTTTTCGTTTTCCACCCAAATATTTACGTAAGGTATTTTTTCTTTCGTTTCGCTGTCAATTATTACTGATTTTAATTGACTAAAACAAAGGTTGGATATTAGTATAAGTATGATGGCGAGCGATTTTTTCATATTGTGGGCAACGTTTTTGTATAAGATTTGTTGCATGTAAAAAAGATTAATAGTTTCTTTAAGTAATAAATTTCATAAAAAAGCACTTATTTTGTATTAAGCACTTTGGAGCCATTAATTATACACGTTGTTGCCAGTAGTTTTTATTCGTTCAAATTTTCATTCCGTTATTTTTATTTCAGAATTTACTTTTAGTAAGTCCGAAATCAATTCGTTATTATTTTCAGGCGCAATATAAATTTCGTCATATTTATTGAATTTTATAATAAGTCCATTTCTCGCTAATGCTGGTTTTATTCCGCTCCACATAGTTTTTTCTTTTAGTATTTCCTTTATGTTTGGAATTCCGATTTTTCCTCTTAAAAATCCAGAGCGATAAATAAATTCATTATTTTCAATTTTATAAGATGTGTCAAAATAAATCCAAAATATTAAAGCTAATGGACTCAATAAAGGTAAAATTATAAAGGGTTTTTCCGTGAAAGTATTCTTTTCAAGAAAGAATACAACTATTGGTAAAATCAGAGAACCAATTAGTAGATAATTGATAAGTCCTTTTCGATTCGCTTTATATATTTTCATTCGGTTTTCGGTTTTTATTAAATTACTGGCGACGTGTTTGTGTAAGTTTAGTTGCGTGTTTCAATCACTAAAGTTAGTAAATAAATGACAAATTTAAAGTCTGTCATAACTTTCGTAAATAAGCTAAAATTAGCTATAAACTTTAAACGGTGTTGTAATGCGTATTTTTATTCCGTTTTAATATTCAGCCATTTATTTCTCCAAATAGTTATTGTTCCAACAATTCCAATTAAAAAAATTATAAAAATTCCAATTCCAATATTTTTTGGCACCATTTTCAGATTAAAAAACATAAGTCCAATTAGTGGAAACATTGCTCCAAATAAAGGCATTTTTTTATTCATGAATTTATTTCCGTTAACAGTTATTTTTTCATGGTCGTCTGTATTCCGCAATTCCATTTTTTTACTTCCACACCATTGAATTTTGGCTTTCAAAGATTCATTCTTTAAATTATTAGGAATTTCAATAGTTTTTTTCTCTCCGTTTTTCAACGCAGTCAGATATTTTTTTCCAAGGAATATTTCATATGAACAGTTTTTATTAAAACTCTCTTTTGGTCTACTTATCGTAATTTTTTTCATAGGAATTACAACGTGTTTGTGTAAGGAAAGTTGCGTCTTTTAAGCAAAAAAGTTAGTAAATAAAATACGAACCAAGAAAATCCGCGAGGATTTTTGTAATTAAACTTTTACTAGCAATTTTTTTTACAAGGTGTTGGCAATAGTTTTTTAAAATTCAATGCTCGAATTATTCATTTTAGTAAAATCAAATTTTTCATTAATTCCAATATTTTTCAGAACACTTTTAAAATCATTTTTCATTTTCTTATCTCTTAAAAGTATTTCAAAATTATATTCATTTCCGTTTTTATTAATTATTTTCAAGAAATTTTTATTTCCATAAATTGAATGGCCTAACCAACTTCCATAACCCATATATTTTAAAAAGATACTTTTTATTTCGTTCAATTCAATTTTGTTTTCAGTTCCGTTTGAGTAGATTGAAATATGTTTTTCATGTATTTCATAAACTCCGACTACTTTCGGTTTTTTAAGAGATTCTCCAAATATAAAATATGCACCAAATAATAATATTATTATACTTAAATATTTCAAATATATATTATGATTTTCTTTGTCAAACAGAAAAATATAAAAGTTCGCCGATAGATATAATATTCCGAATATTATAGAATATACTTTTATTGGTTGTTTGGTTTCAACAATTTCAGTTTTAAATTCGGTTTTCATTTCGGTTTTTAATTATTGTCAACGTGTTTGTTTAAACTTTGTTGCGTGTATAAGCAACCTAGTTAGTAAATAAAATACTAACTAGGAAAGTCCGTTTGGACTTTCGTAAGTAAGCCTAAAAAAGCAATAAATTATATACGGTGTTACCATACGTTTTTTCTAATTCTTTAAAGTATTTTCTTTTTCCAATTGTTTGATTATTTTTTTCAATCGATTTATTTCAATATTGTCTATAAAATACGCCGAAATAAAACCAATAGAGATTATCAGGTTTCCATATTCATTATGGCTGATTTTTAGAATAGCACCAATTATTATAAGAGTAGCTGAAATGCCATTTAATATATACATTATTTTATTAGTTTGTCTTATTTCCATATTTTGATGTTTCATTTTTTTGTTTTCAATATTTTTTTCCATTTGTCAGATTTTGCAAACTCTTTTACAACTCGATTTCTTTCAGTTAATAATTCAGTCATATATTTTTCAAGAAATATTTTGTCTGCAAATTTACCTAAAACACCTAGTGGTGATTTGTAATTGAAAATATCTGTCATTAAAGTTCCGCCATTCAATTCCGCAAAGTGATGTTCATGCTTAAACTCCTTAAAAGCTCCTTCTTGCATTTCGTCTACAAAGTAATTGAGTTTATCAAATTCCGTAATTTTTAAAGTTAGATTTTGATAAACTCCGAAATGTTTTGCTCGCCAAGTCACACTTTCATTCATTTAAATTAATCCACTAATTTTTCCAGCGATTGCTTGTTCATTAGTCTGTTCAGTCGATATTTTATGTAAATCAATACTTCTCGAAAGATCGAAAACTATTTCTTTTTTAGATTTTATTTTAGTACGAATTTCAATTCTCGGCATAATTTTTTTCGTATGTATGGTAACGTGTTTGTGTATGATTTTTTGCGTGTTTTAAGAGACTAATTTACTAAATAAAACATAAACCAAGAAAGACCGTTTGGACTTTCGTAAGTAAGCGATTTGCCAGCAATTAATTATACACGTTGTTGTACCACGTTATTTTGTGTTATGTTCAAACTCCCATTTAAAGTCTGGGGTTATTACTGATTTGAAATCTTCGATTAGTAAAATCTTAAATTTTTCATCTTCTGGTTTAAGTTTTTTCCAAATAATAACATTTTTTTCAATTGTAGCATATTCTGAAAAAGTGATATCAAATTTTCCAATAGATTTATCGATATTCTTAAGTTCAACAATATAGAATCGCTTTATGAATAAATTATTATCTACAAAATTTGGATGAATTGCCATATTTATTCCTTTATACGCAGATTGTTTACTCGGATATATTAGTACATCTGTTGCAAAATTGTGTTTCGCGTATAAAGTCCTGTGGGCCAAACTCGCTGATAATTCATAACTATTATCATTTATAAAAATACTCTGAAGATATTTTGTCAATTCAACTATTCCGGCTTGTTTGTCTAAATCTATTCTCTCATCTATAGGTTCCTTCAATTGTTCATTTTCTTCGTTTTTCAGGAAATTAAAGTTATTGTCAGGATGTAAATCTGTTTGGATAAACGTTTGAAAAGCCAGTTTTTCTTCAGGATTTTTTAGCTCCCATTTTGAAATACAATATTTTTTTCCTTTATAATTATTTTCTCTAACAACCTCAAGAAGTGAAATCATAGGATTGTCAGAGCAATAAAAAACTGGAAAATTAGGGAAGTTACATCTCCCAAATCCAACTAAATTAATTGGAGGATAACTATGTTCTGAAAATAAATTAATGTTAGTGAATGAATTTAATTCTCTAACTCTATAAATAGGTAAACCAAAATTTTTATGTTCAATAAATTTGAAAATATTTGGCAAAAACTCAAATTCAGTTTGAATTAAGTCTTGGACTTTCTCAACAAAATCGTTAATGTTATCTGACTTTTTTAATTTTGGCCATTCAAGTTTTTTTAATCTTTCAATAGACTTGATTGTTTCTTTATGACTTGGGAATTTTTCTATATCTAAATTCATTTCGTAATGTGGAACAACTTGTTTATAGTCTTACCTTTTATCCGTATTAGTGTCTATATTGGGGGGATATGCGGAACTTTATAGGTTTTTGCGTTTTTCCTTTTAGCGTCAAATTATTGAAAAAAAAAAGACTTTTAGCTTTCAAAGTTTTACAGAACGAACGGCTCCTTTTATCTATCGGATACTGATATAAAATAAAATTTTTCAATAGTTACTTTTAAAACAAAACTACATTAAAATTGCATTCGTGTCAATCCCTGAAAATGGTATAAATTTAGTATCTCTGAATTCATGGTTATTCCCTCGCTTCTTCTTAAAGCAAGGGAAACAACACTTCTTTTTCTCAATGCATAGGTCTTTTCCCTATATTTTTAAAATTGTACCAAAACTATAATTCAGGAACAACACAAAACTTTCATATATCTAATTTTAAAATAGATTTAAAATTAAAGCAATTATGGCGAGTACAAATTGTATCATTCTTTTTTTAATTTATGTATTGTTCGCAGATCAATGATTATTGAAAAAAAAAGACTTGTAGCTTTCAAAGTTTTATAGAACGAACGGCTCCTTTTTTCTATCGGATACTGATATAAAACAAAATTTTTCAATAATTACTTTTAAAACAAAATTATATTAAAATTGCATTCGTGTCAATCCCTGAAAATGGTATAAATTTAGTATCCCTGAATTCAGGGTCATCTTTGGCTGTAGTCAGTTTTTTGTTTGGGTCTTGCTCGTTTTTGGAATATTTGTAAAATGCAATTTAAGACCGTTGTTTCTAAACTAAAAATAAAATGACAAAGATGCAATTATACGGTTTTGAGGATCGCATAATTGTGTAAAAACCCATGAAAGAAGGTGGCTATTTTTGCCTCCGTTCTGAAAATACTTGATACATATTCATAGACAGATAGGGTACTATTTTTTAGTTATCTTAAAGCAGTCTAAATACAAATATCTTGTAATGAGCTATTTGTATTTGTTCTAAAGGCCATAACGCCTACATTTATATCATATTAATCTTAAAACTAAAAATTATGTCTATCAGAATAGGAAACAGTTGTGTGAATTGTGAGAGTTTGACATCTAATAATAAATGTAAAGTTCATGGTGTATCTGTAGATACGAGTTACACTTGTGATAGCTTCGAAATGAAGGCAGCTTTAAAAAATGATCCAAATTGTGGAACATGTGCTAGATATGAAAAAGTATCATGTGCGAACCCTCTAAAAGCAGCGTCAAAAATGTTATGTTCAAGTTGGGCACCACAAAATGCTACGGCATAGTGCTCAAATACCCCTAAATAAATTAAAAAAAAGGTTAGTTTTAGTTACTAACCTTTTTTTTTGTTCTAAATGCAGGAATTCGTAGATGCCGTAACAACGCACTTAGTGCTTTTGGCAACGATACATAATAAAATATTTAAAGTCTTTTTGCGCGTTCTGTAAACTCTTTTCTTGATTTGGAAAATCTGTTTCGGATTTCATTTTTTTTCTTTCGGAGGTTTAAGTCAGTTCATTAAAAACTAATAGTGGTTCACGTTTGTATCCAAACTGCTGTTATTTTTATACAGTACGATCCACAGCGCTTTATTTCCATAGCCAGTTGCAAAACCTTTTATTTTTTAAAGAAATAGTTTGATTATCAATATTTGTTTTTAATTTCTGCCATCGGATGGTCAAAGAAACGCCGAGCAATTGATAAGTCCCATGCTTCCGTTTATTAGGGAGTGCATACGCATAGCACTTTCGATTGAACACAAACGCGCTCTGTTTGTTATACATTGTTATTTTTTTTCTTAACTCATTATGGGTTTGTAGACCACAAAGATGCACTTTTAAGCATTGCTCTTCTTGGTAGTTTTAATCCGGCCACTACCAACTCTGCGAAATCTTCAGGTTGTAGCACGCTATCTTGAGAATCTTTTTCAGCAATTCCAAGTTCAATTGACATATCAGATGCAATGGTACTTGGCGTTAATGTACACACCCTAATATTGTATTTACGCACTTCTTTCATTAAAGATTCAGACATTCCAATAACTGCAAATTTTGATGTTGAATAGGCAGAAGTATTTGCATTGCCACTTAATCCCGCTGTAGATGCAACGTTAATAATATCCCCTTCATTTTGATTTATTAAGTATGGTAAAACTTCTTTCGTAACATAATACATTCCCATCACGTTGGTTTGAATTATTTGACTCCATTGTGCAACCTCCATTTCATGAAAGGATCCAAAGGCTGCAATTCCAGCATTGTTTACTAAAATATCTACAGACCCTAGCTCGTTGATAATGCTTTTAATGCTGGTTTTAACAGATTCATAATCGCTTACATCGAATACTGAATAAATTGCTTTTATGCCAAACGCTTCTAATTCAGAAACGGTTTCTTTTAACACGGCTTCATTTCTACCCGTTATAGCCACGTCAATTCCTTCTTTTGCAAATGCGATCGCAGTAGCTTTTCCAAGTCCTCTTCCACCACCTGTAATGATTGCTTTTTTTGTTTTTAATGTTGTCATATTTAATTTTTAATTGGTATTTTTAATGTAGTTCTATATTGTATGTGGTGCCTTTTGAACACGCATTTTCGCAAGGAAAATGCCCAATGTGCAAATAAACAACTCATTTTTAATGCAGCAAAAATATAGTAATTTTTTATACATTGCTGGCAGTATTAAAGCGATTTTAGGTCCATTCTGCATTTAATGTATCTAACTCGGTTTTTAACAGTGGCAATGATTCCACATCAATAAGATCAATATGAATCTTCATATTTTTTAAATTAGAGGTAAGAATATATTTTCCTGAAAAATGTTTAATTTGGTTTATTTCACTCAGCCTCATGGTTTTTCCAAAAGGCCAGTTTTTCTTTATGATTCCGTTTTCAATCGTAATATATTTTTTTTTAATTTGAAAATAGTATATGGTGAAATATACCCCAGAAAGTAGCAACCAGTACCAGTCATAAAAGGTGGCATTCTCATTTTGTACTGTTTGAAGTATTCCGCTTGCAAGCCACGTGAGCCCCAAAATTAAATTCAGATGTATGTGTCTTTTTTTATAGGGTATTTTCACTTTTTCTATGGTTTTGATAGTTGTTTTTATAAGATTCCTTGTGTGTTTTAAATCGTAAAATTTAATATACAAATTACAGCGATAAGGTCCGTTTGTATTTTCGTATCTTTTTTATTGTCAAGCATTCATTCGAGGCGATGCTTTGGTTTTTTTCTATTGTAATACATGGCAATGCCTACAATTGTTATTATTTCAGCAACAATTGATATATAGGAACCTTCAAGTCCAAAAGCTCCGCCATTCATTAAATTACGTTCATTTATTTTAAATTCAATAATGGAATACGTGTCTTGACCACTTACATTAAAACCAAGAAGTGTTTGAAATAAATTCCAGCTAAAATGTAACGCAATTGGAAACCATAAATTCTTAGTATAGAGGTAAGATACTCCGAGAACTATTCCGGCTAAAAATAAATTAAGTAGCGCAAACAGGTCAACATTTGGGTTAAAGCTGTGCATCAAAGAAAACAATGCGGACGATAAAATTAATGCAATATATTTATTGAATGCATGCATCAGATTTTTTAAAATATAACCACGTACAAGCGTTTCCTCAACAATAGCTACAATTATGAAAAGTAGTATCGAGCGTATGAATTCTTTGAAATTAAAATGTACGCTTATAAAAAATATTTCTTCAAAATAAATTAGCAGAAGATAGCTTATTGTCATTATTGACAGTCCAATTGCAGTTCCACTAATGAATTCTTTGCCTCTATTTTTGGTCTGAAATCCAAGTTTTATAAAGTCTTCTTTGTCGACAAATTTCATAAAAAGTCCGATCACTAAAAAAGTACCAATGAGGTTAAAAACACTACTTCCTAATTGTTGTGTTGAGGTTTTTGTCAATACTCGATTTGAATAGTCCACCTGAAAAATTGAACCACCAATCATTGCGAATATTGCAACAATAATAAAATAGGATATCATAAATAAGAACACCCTTCCAATCGTATGTATTTGCATTCTAATAGAATTCATTTTTCTTTAATTAGGTTCGTTTTTTATGAACACCAACCAATTCCCATAATATTAGTTGCTTTACTAAAGTAGTAAATGTACCAAATAAATTACGAATTAAAAATGTAAGATTGAACTTGTGGCAATAGGAGGGAAGCAAGCAATTAATTTTATACTTTATCGCAGTGCGTTATTGTTTTTTCATTTTCTTTTTAAATGGATAGGCAGGGCTCGGATTGATTAGAGTTTATAATTTTTCCATTTTTGCCAATACGTATTTACCTGGGGATTGATTTAACAATGTAATTAGTTCCGAAACCAGTACGCATTCCATTTTTTATGAACAGATTCATTCCGTTTGAACTATTTTTTTTAAAAAGAACATCCACTTCTCTTTGGAAGCATTTACAGATATCAATAGGATCTTTACATGCTCATTATTTTTATATTTTTCAGTCAACTGAAGTACTATTGGTCGATGCTGAATTCAGGGGGCACAGCAAGTTGCTCAAACATCAATAAAAATTGCGATTCCTTCTAAATTTCTTACTTGAAATAGCTTCATAGTTGATTGACTGCGCTAGGCAATTTGATTAAAATGCCTGGAGCGAAGTTTCTTTAGTATCTCATAAGAATCCACTATTTAAGTTCTAAAATAACTTACTTTAATTTGCCAAAATCATTCGAAACAGAATATCTTCGCGCCTCAATTTTGTTATTTTTTTCTTCATTGTGGATGCTGATCACTTGCAACAGCGATTCTTATTTGGGCGTCTTATGAAGGGTAATTATTGTATCAATTAAAACTCATTGTCTTTATTTAGGTAGTTTTATGGACGCATTTTAAGGAATTAATTTTTGTTTTAAGGGGTGTATTTGTTCTTGTTTTTTTTAATCAAAAATTTATTTATGAGGTATTTATTTGGCGTTACGATGGTCTGGGCTTTTTCGTTTAGCTTAATTGGTGTGTATCTTTCTGGGTATGTGGATGCATGGTTTTCAGTATTGATGCGCATCGGTATTGCTACATTAATTTTCTTGCCTTTTTTAAGACTTAAAGATATTAAAATAGCAATAATTTTCAAACTTATTGCAATTGGTTCGGTTCAATTAGGTTTGATGTATTGTTTCTACTTTCAGTCGTTTATGTTTCTTACGGTGCCAGAAGTATTGCTTTTTAGTGTATTGACACCAATTTACATTACTTTATTGAATGATATTTTAAGTAAGAAATTTCACAAAAAACATTTAATTACCGCTTTAGTAGCCGTCTTAGGAGCAGGTTATATTCAATACTCAAGTATTAATGAAAATGTCTTTTTGGGTTTTTTGATCACGCAAGGTGCCAACCTTTGCTTCGCTGTTGGGCAAGTTGCCTACAAACATTTATTACAATCTAGACCAGAATTAGAAAATACACCAAAGCACAGTATTTTTGGATTGTTCTTTATAGGTGCATTTTTAGTAGCATTAATAGCTTTTTTCATTCTTGGCTCAACAGAAAAGATGCCCACTACCACAGTGCAGTGGGGAATAATAATATATTTAGGTGCTGTAGCTTCAGGAGCAGGTTATTTTTTTTGGAACAAAGGTGTTGTTCAGGTAAATACAGGCTCATTAGCGATAATGAATAATGCGTTAATTCCATTAGGACTGATTGTCAACCTCGTCATATGGAACAAAGAAGCAGATCTTCAGAAAATTTTAATTGGTGGAGGTCTTATTTTTGCTTCCCTTGCACTTAATGAATTTGTAATAAAAGAAATCAAAGAATAGCCAAGCATTTTGTAAATGAACGCAAGATACGGGCTGATATTCTTATGATAAATTAGCGTCTTTTCAAAATTAGAGCCTCTTAGTTCGCTATATCTGTGTTGTTGTTTTTTTATATTTTTGTAATAGGTCTAAAGGAATGTGGCAATAAATGAAGTCATTGGGGTGCAAAGTTAGTCGGTCTTGATGTTCTGCATCACTTTGGATAAAATTTGTTAGAGGTAGTACTTCAATAGTTATTTTTTTTGTTGTTTTATTTTTTTGCTGCAGTGTTTGCTTTATTTTTTTTATGCAATTTTTTGCTTTTACGAGGTGATTTGGATCACGGCTGTAGATGCCAGTGCGGTATTTTTCTCCGATATCATCTCCTTGTTGGTTGATACTGTAAGGATCAATGATTTCTAAAAGGTAATACATTAAATTTTCAATTGAAATAACTTTAGAGTCAAAGGTTGTTTTGACACATTCGGCATAGCCATCATAGGTTGTTTTCGTAGAATTAGTACAGCCGTTGACTCTTCCTGCTTGGGTTTTAAGTACTCCTGGAAGATGTTTTAAAAACTCCTGCACACCCCAGAGGCAACCGCCGGCAATATAAATAGTCTCTTCCGATACTTTGGAGTCAATTAATTGTTCTTTTTTTGTCATTTCTGTTGGCTTTAACGCCGTGCGTAAAGTTTCATTGCGTATTTAAAAAGGGAATTTAATCAATAAAACACGAACCAAGAAAATTTGTGTAGCATTTTGTGATCGGGATAAAATCAGCAATGCGTATTATACGCAACGCTGGTGTAGCGCTTTTTTTAAATGCCTATTTTTTCTACATTTAAAATATTTATTATACGCTCTTATACAAGCTGATTTTGTTTGCTGTTACCTCTAAATACTTGGGAGAAAAAAGTCAAAAGAGGTGTGTTGTGCCTTTTTTAATTGTTTGTATTTAGCTTTTTAGAGTCTTTTCAAGTTGCCATGGAAATCACTTTTATGTGAAAGGTGCTGTGCTCAAATTTTTTAATAACTATATGTGAAAATTCAGACAGTTTGCGCTACTATTGAGCTCCATTCTTAAAACCATACAAGTGAAAAATGATACTTTTAGTAAATGAAATATTACATTTTTTCCCTCTGGGGTGAATTTGTATCTGTGTGTTTTCGTTTCGTCTTTTCTTTCTTTCTTTCTTTCTTTCTTTCTTTCTTTCTTTCTTTCTTTCTTTCTTTCTGTTGACACCTATTGTACCTCAGGTAATACGTATTCCTATAAAGGGCTTTAAAACGCCCTTTATAGGAAATGATGTAACCCTATTAATCCAAGTTTGGTTGTGGAGTCATTCTTAAATAAGGTTTAACTTCTGTATGTCCTTTTGGAAACATGGCAGGTATTTCTTCATTCGAAACAGCTGGTACAATTACGCAATCGTCACCGTTATTCCAATTAGCAGGTGTTGCAACTTTATAGTATGCTGTTAATTGCAAAGAATCAATGACTCTCAATAACTCGTCAAAATTTCTACCTGTAGATGCTGGATATGTAATTGTTAATTTCACTTTTTTATCCGATCCAATTACGAACACAGATCTAACCGTAAGTTGATTATCTGCATTTGGGTGAATCATGTCATAGAGCATGGCTACTTTTCTGTCCTCGTCAGCAATGATAGGGAAGTTAACAGTTGTATTCTGTGTTTCGTTAATATCTTTTATCCATTCCTTGTGTGAATCGAGACCATCGACACTTAAGGCAACCACTTTAACATTTCTTTTGTCAAACTCAGCCTTATACTTAGCGACCGCTCCTAATTCCGTTGTACAAACAGGAGTGTAATCTGCGGGGTGAGAGAATAAAATTGCCCAACGATCTCCTAACCATTCATGAAAATTAATTTCACCTTCTGTGGACTGTGCTGTAAAGTTTGGGGCTATATCTCCTAATCTAATTGTGCTCATACTAATTAATGGTTTAATTGTTAATAGTTCCTTTATTTAAAATTGAACGTACTATTTTCGTACAATATTAGTTGCATTTAATAATTATTAAAGTTAATGAATAAATCACACATAGAAAGTATATTTAGATTTTTGTAAAAACTTTAAAACGCGCAATTAATATTATATGCTGTTGAGATTTCGTCGTCTTTATTGAATTTTATGCGATTCTGTTTAATTCTACTTTTGGAGTTTCCTGCGTTTAAGTGATCTCAAAACAGCAGTGCACTCCGAACCCTTTTTTTAATTTCGTGGCAATGGTTTATGCTACAATTTGATAACTGCTGTGTGGAAGTTATTTTTGGAGACTTCCTTATTTTATTTCTGGCAGAATTAGAAGTATGTTCTGAAAACACATCGATTGTAAGAAATTGATTTACAATGATTAAGTGCTGTTCTTTTGAAAGATTAGAAGGATGTAAGTTTATCCGAGATATTGTTTGAATGCCCAAAGTAGAAACCCAAACAAATCCAACAATGAAGAGCGAAGTTTTTTATATACTGTTGTATTTAGAATTCTCAATTCAGCCATTTTATGGCTCATTACGCAATGAAGTACAAGGTCTTTGTATTATAAAAGTTCCGTTTTTATGAGGGAGGAATTTCCAAAGAAAAAGCAGCAATGCGCAAAAAAGAGACAAACTTTTAGCTGCACATAACCCATCTTTAATAAAAAGTTTTGCAGGCTGTACATTTTTAATCAATAAACTCCGAGGTTTTTACAGCCGCTACTTTTCCATCTTTAAAGTGTACGCTGAGGGAGTGAAATTTCCAACCCATTCCATGACCCTCGCTACCCATAGAATAATTCCAGTTTTTGGAAGTGTCCAGACCTACTTCGAAATTTTTTTGAGGCCTTCCAAGAATTTTAATAATTTTATTTTTGGTTTTTCCGAATAAGAACTTATTTTCAATTAGATTTTTTTTCATGTGATGACGTTCCTTTTTATTTTCAGCCCATGCTGTTGAACTAAATTTTAATTCAGGGTGCGATTCATAAAATAGGAAAGAAAAGAAAAATGCAACAAATAAAGAATAAACGATTGGTGTTAAAATGATTGAAAACGTGAAAGATACGATCATTTTTAACACTCTTTTTTTAATGAATTTATCAACGATCCAATTAATTATTAAATATAATAGGATTAGCAGTGCTAGCTGAAAATACCAATTCCCAAGAGATATGTTAAAGTATTCAATCATTTTTTTTATCTATAACCTTTTGCGAAAGGTTTGTTGCGCGTTTAAAGCTAATAACCCAGTGCACAATACACGCACCAAGAAGGCCGTTTTGACATACATCCTTCAGTAAATACGAGCAATTAACTTTGTCAAGCCTTATGTTCCGTTCTTTTTTATCCAAAATTAGATTTTTAATATTCACGTATTTTTGCAAATTTTATGATTCTCAATTTTGATACATTTTTTAAGAACAAAATAGTGTTCTTAACTTAGAGATTTTATGCGGTTTGTATTTTCTTTTTTAAATAACGAACATTACATAAGCTCCAAACAAAAATTACTACAAAAACCATTAAAATGCTTTTAAAATTAATTTTTCCATTTAATAAATACCCAATAATTAAAAACAATATTGGTAAAACAACGGAATTAAAAAGAAGCGCGTAGTATATTTTTAGGAGGTACTTTAATTTTTTTTTAGATGATTTTTCGTATATTTTTTCTAACATAGTTTTCATTTTTACTTTCACAAACTATTTCCCAAAAGGTTTCCGTCATGGATCTTACACGAATTAAAGTAAGGAGCACTCGACGAAGTATTTGGCCAATTTTTTTTCTGTTTTATCTTTTTTATTCAGATCACTATATCAAAAAGATGTAGCGGTTTTGATTTGAGTCTTTAAGTAAACCATCAAAAGCCACATTCATTATAGTGTCTGTTGTTGTCATTTATTTATGTCCAAAATGGTTGACAGGACCATTTCCTTTGCCTAAAATTTTATTTTCCCCTTGGGTTATTGCTTGATTTATATAATGGCAACCTTTTTTTACTGCATCTTCTAAAGAATGTCCTAAACTTAAAAAAGCAGCGATACTTGATGACAAGCTACAACCTGTACCGTGCGTATTTTTAGTAGCTATCCAAGGATTTTTTATTGTTATTATTTCATCGTGCTGATGCACGTATAGGATGTCGGTAATTTCGTTTTTGTGCGCGCCTAGATGTCCTCCTTTTAACAAAACAGCGGTTTGGTACCGTTGCCCAATTTCTCTTGCTGATTTTTTTAGGTTCTTTAATGTTATTGGATGCCCAATGAACGTCTCTGCTTCAGGAATGTTTGGCGTAATTAAACAAGCTTTGGGCAGAAACTCTTTTAAAGAAGAAATAGCATCATTTACGATAAGATTATCTCCAGAAGTAGCCACCATTACAGGGTCTAGTACAATATTACTGATGTTGTAGTGCGCCAATTTATTAGCAACAGCTGCAATCACTTCAGAGGAATGCAACATTCCTATTTTTACGGCACTAAATGCGATATCGCTCAATACAGCATCCAATTGTTTTTCTAGGTGCGCAATAGGGATTGGATGTATATCAAATATTCCTTGCGTGTTTTGTGCTGTGGTTGCCGTAATTACAGAGGCAGCGAAAGCACCACAGGCACTAATACTTTTTATATCTGCTTGAATCCCTGCGCAACCCCCAGAATCACTTCCAGCAATGGTTAATACGGCGCTATAGTGCGTTTTTAAATTTTCCATGTTTCTTTGTTATATGCACTATCCCAGAACAGCCATTCTAATTTTGATGTTTTTATAAAAGCGATATCCATTTTCTGCAATACTTCCTTTGGGGCTTTTTCAGCATACCTATTTGTAATTTCTATTGCACTGTTTACAGCATTTGCGAAGTCTTCACTTGCATACGTCTGTATCCAGTTTTGGTATGGGTTGTTGTCTTTGTTTGTTTGATTGGCCAGTATATAATCGCCTATTTCTTTATAGATGGTAAAACAAGGCAATATCACGGCCAATCCTTCTTCCAGACTATGATTGTTTACAATACGCGACATGTAACTGGTATAGAGTTCGCAACTTGGCGAAGGCTCCGTATTGAAATTTTCTTTGTCAAGAAAAATTTGATGCAATTCATCTTCAACATCAATAATCCCTGAAGCCGCATCTAGAAAAAATCGAGTATCTTTCGCTGCAGCGCATTTAATACTTAGCATCGCTAGTGTTTTTTTGTATTCTGACAGGTACAAAGAGTCTTGATTGACATAAAATTGAAATACTTCTTTAGAGAGGGTTCCATCCATTAATTTAATGATGAAAGGATGTTCTTTTATTTTTTCAAGTATCGGCGCTGTTTCTATTGTTACTGTATGAAACCAGTTTGACATATTATTTCTTTTAAATTTTTAGTTTCTTTTTCAGGATATTGGGCTTTAGAAATAGCAGATATTATGGCCACCCCATTCGCCCCATTTTTTATAATTTCTGCAACATTATTTTGATGTATACCTCCGATACAGATGATCGGTTTCGAAAACAATGGTCGAATCATTTGAAGTCCTTCAATCCCTAAAGAAGGAGCTAAATCTGATGTTTTAGTAACCGTGTTAAATATAGGAGAGATGCCGATATAATCTACTTTCAAATTCTCGGCCTCAATTGCTTGTTCGGTGTTACTTACCGACAGTCCTATTATTTTGTTAGGACCCAACAATTCTCTAGCTTTACGATACGGCATATCTGTTTGTCCAAGATGCACGCCGTCTGCGTCTACAGCGAGGGCAATGTCTATGCGATCATTGATAATGAACGGAACCCGATACGCATGGCACAGTGTTTTCGCTTTTAATGAACGGTTGTAAAAAGAAATTGTTTTGCAAGATTTTTCTCTAAGCTGAATAATAGACGCTCCCCCTTTTAGCGTATCTTCCAGAATCTTAAAAAATGCAGTATCGTCTGTAATGCCATCGTCGGTAACGTACATCAAAGCGTATGTTGTGTTATACATTTAATTTAATTTTATCCTTCAGGATATCGTCAGTTAATAAATACAAGCTATCTAAAAAATGAACTTGGAAACTACCAGGACCTTTTGAGAGTTCGGCAGCCATATCTCCAGCAATTCCCATAATTGCCATCGCAGCTGTACAGGCCAAATGAACATCAGGTTCAATCGCAATACAAGCGCCAATAATAGCCGTTGCAGAGCAGCCCATTCCTGTTACTTTTGACATTAAAGTGCTTCCGTTAGAGATGGTATTCACCCTGTCTCCAGTAATAATGTAATCTACCTGACCACTGACAACCACCGTATTGTTTAGTTTCTTTGATAATTCAATAGCTCCTGAAACAGCATCTGCAGCCAGCATTGTGCTATCCACACCTTTTGAACTGCTTGCTTGCTGCGCCAATACCATAATTTCTGAAGCATTTCCTCTGATTACATCTGGAATAGCGGCTGCTATAATTTTTAAAGCAGTTGCTGTTCTGTATTTTGATGCGCCTACACCCACAGGATCAAAAACAAAAGGAGTTGCCGTCTCTTTTGCTTTTTTTGTAGCGAATAGCATGCTGTCTACCCATTTTTCACTCAATGTGCCCATGTTAATTACCAAAGAAGAAGAAATGGTAACAATGTCTTCAGTCTCTTCTATGGCATGTGCCATGACAGGTGAAGCGCCTATCGCTAGCAAAGCATTTGCTGTAGAATTCATAACCACGTAATTGGTGATGTTTTGTACAAGTGGGCTTTTAATCCTAATATTATTTACTATTTTCTCTAAGTGGTTCATCTTTCTTGTAATTAGTCTCTTTGGCTTCGCACAAAGTTAGTTGTGTGTTTTAAACCACTAATTTACTAAATAAAAGACGTACCAAGAAGGTCTATTAGGGCTTTTGTACATCTGCTAAAAGCTAGGAATTTATAAGATACCCCGGTGTACCTCGTGTTTTCTTAAAAATAATGTTCGGCGTTGTTAAATTCACGAGAAATATAAATTCACATTTGAATTTCATTTTCTGTAACCGTGCTTTTTGTAACACGTACTTACTTTATTTTAATGAAATTATTACATGCTTTACTTTAAAGCGATTTCTGGTGCTGTGCTGTTTATTGTTTAATTTGCACTGGTCATTATCGGTGTTTTAAGTAGTGTATTTTTAGTTAAAATGTTCCTGCATGCATGGGTACCTCCATTAATAATACTCTTGCATTTTCTGAAGCTTTTAGCTTGAAAGATGCTATATCCCAAATTCCGTACCCATCTCGCGGTGTTAATTTTTCATTGTTTATTTCAACTTCGCCTTCGAGTACAAAAGCATATACACCGTTGCCCTCTTTTTTTATTTTGTATTCGTCAGAAGTCCCCTTGGTGAATTTGCCAATATGAAACCAAGCATCTTGATTTAACCAGACGCCTTGTTCTTCTTTGTTAGGAGAAAGTACTTGATAAAATTCGTTGTCTTTTTCTATATCTTTTATAGATATTTGGTCATATCTCGGAACGGTATTTTTCGTTTTAGGAAAAACCCAAATTTGAAGAAATTCTACTTTTTTGTCTTTGTTTTTGTTGTATTCTGAATGCGTTACACCAGTTCCAGCGCTTAATATTTGCACATCTCCCTCTTTGATTACCGTTATATTTCCGATACTATCTTTGTGCTCCAAATCTCCTTTCAGCGGAATAGAAATAATCTCCATATTTTTGTGTGGGTGCGTTCCAAAACCCATTCCTTTTTGCACGATATCGTCATTTAAGACTCTTAGTACACCAAAATTCATTCGTTCTGGGTTGTGGTAATTTGCAAAACTAAAAGTGTGGTTTGAGTTTAACCAACCGTGATTTGCTTCTCCTCTTGTTTTTGCTCTGTGAATTACTGTGTTCATTGTCTTTAATTTTTTAGTGTTTACCTGATTATCTCTTTCTTCTTCTTCTTCTTCTTCTTCTTCCCGTATTAAAGAAATGTAGGTAGATTTTGTTGTTTTGTTATTTTTACCGAGAGAATTTTTGATGCAATAGCACTAGCAGGGCCTGTTGCAATTTCGTTTTTAATAAATTCTTTGGCCTTCATTTGTCTGCTATCAATCATACTGCAAAGATGGTGTAGTTTTGAAGGCTGTGAAATATAAAAAAATGACGGATACTTATGAAAATCCGATATTAGGATTTATTTTCTCTCTTTTTAAAACTTGAAGGAGACAATTGAGTGTGTTTTTTGAAAAAAGCACTAAAGTTCGCAGGTGCATTAAAACCCAATTCATACCCAATTTCCTTATTGGATAACTCGGTAAAATAAAGCAATCGTTTGGCTTCTGTAATTATTCTTGATTGAATGTATTGTTTTGCAGTTTGGCCTATTTTATTTTTTACCGTTCGGGTGAGGTGATCCGTTGTTATGTGAATGACATTTGCGTAAAAAGAAGTAGCATGCTCTTTTTTAAAATGTGCATCTACAGATTCTTTAAATTTTCTAATCAGGTGATCTCCTGAAGAATCAATTTCCGTTTCTATTGGATTAATTGAGCAAATATTGTTGCATTCTATAAGCAGTAGTTTTAAATATGCTCCAATGCTTAAGTCTTTCATTTGAGCGTTGCTTGTAGCATATGTAAAAACTTGATTTGTGAAATTCTCTATGAGTTTAAATTGTTTCTTATTTGTGAGTAAAGGAGGTGTTTGTCCATAACTTTGAAAAAGATTAAGACTACTAATAAAGGCAAGGGGAATAGAGTTCTCAATCAAAAATTGGTTGGAGAATGTCATTGCATATCCCTTGGGTTTTTCAGTCTCTATTATTTGATGTACTTGCCCCGGAGCAATAAAAAACAGTTGCTTTTCGGATAGTTCGTATGAATTGAAATCTATTATATGAGATCCTTTTGCCTGTTTAATGATAAGCACAGTATAATAATTATGGCGGTGTGGCACGTCAGATTGCCCATTTCGTTTGACATAAATATCCTCCATTTTCGACATTCCAAAATGGACCATCTCTTTTTCGGAGTGTATCTTATTATATGTTTTTACGAAGTTCATATGAAGTACTTACAATGTGCTTGAGTGTGATTTATTGTGTGTTTAAGCACCTAATTTACTAAATAAAATACAAACAGAGAAAGACTGTTTGGACTATTGTAGCTGGACTAGAATAAGTCCTTTCATCTGCACGTTACTGGCAGATGTATTTTTATTCTTTGCTACATATTGAACAATTTGAATCTCCTATTAACTTGCCATTTTCATCAAATTCATATTTACAACATTCGTTGAACTTTTTCTTTAAAATATCTTTGGCCCTTTTAATTCTTGCTTTTACGTTTTCAAGACTTATTTCTAATTCCTTTGCGACTTCTTTTTGTCTGCGACCTTTAATATAAATTAGTTCAATTACGAGCCTGTAAATTTCGGGCAAATCACTAATGAATTTGTCAAAGCAACATATATCCTCATACTTTTGAAAAGGAACTTCTCTAACTGTATCTACTTTTTCCACATACATAGATTCTTTTCTAAAGTGATTAAATATTTCATTACGCGCAATTTGAAAAATCCACGCTCTCGTTTTTTCTTCTTTTTTGAGGCTGGATACATTTTCATGAATTTTTAAAAATGTATTTTGAAAAATATCGTTTGCAACGTCTTTATTTTTTACTTTTTTAAGAATGAAGAAATATAGTTCATTATTAAATTTGCTCCATATTTTTTGTGTTTCCATATTCGAAAATAAATAAAAGGCTCGTTGTTAAACGAACCTTTATCAAATTTAACAACAAGTGCATTTATCACATTCGCATTTAGAACAGGGACAATTTTTTTCTAAACAATTTCCGCAATTACAGTTAGTACAATCGCAATTAGTGCATTTACAAGTATTCATAACTTTAAAATTTTAGGTTCACTAAGGAGACTCGTAAGCTTCCAAAAAGATACATTATATTTTGTTTTTTTACATTTTAAAATCTTTTGAATAAAGTTGGCAGCACCTTTTAAGCAATAAAGTGAGTACATAAATCACTGGTATAAAGTCCACAAGAACTTTCGTATGTACCCCAAAATAAAACAATTAATAGTGTTCGATGTGCCCTTTTCATTTTTTTAATGCTTTAATTTGGTAAATGCAAGTCCACTCCAAATAGCTTTTTCTACCATATTATCGTTTATTTTAAAATGTACTGGTGAGCCTCTTCCTCCCATTTCAACTCGAACAGCATTGGTTTTATGTGGGGTTGCTATATCAGATATAAGGTTTCCAATGGTAACTACCAATTTATTTTCTTCAATTTCTTTTACTATTAAGGTGCCGAATAAATCACTGCTATAGGTTCCAACATAAGAAGAAAAAGGCAGTTCAAGCTTCCATTTCCTTTTTGCGATTTTAACCCTGTATTCAATATCAGATTTTATCTTTTGATCATAGGCTTCACGGTATTCTTTTAGTTTATTTTTATAGTGTGTATCGAGGTTTTCTCGTTTGGAGAAATAATCAAATACATATCCACTGAGCAGCATATTAAGGTCATAGCTAATTCCTCCTTCATTTGCCATTATAACAACACCTACTCCGGTTTTACGCACGAAAGAGAATTGAGGATGCATACCTGTAAAACTGCCAAAATGATGCACTAGTGTATCTCCTAAAGGAGTCGTGGCGATGTTCCAGCCGTAACCATAACCGAATCGTTTGAGATCAGAATACATTCTATCTTGATCGGCATGTTTTAACTGACTTTTCTTTACTAAACTTGAGTCAATTATTTGTTCTCCATCAATTTTACCATTATTTAATTCTACAATCATCAATCTTGAGAGATCCTGAGCGGTTGATAGTATGCCACCAGCGGCATGCATTGTATTGTCCTTTTTTTCTAAAGAAAGACGCGTTAACTGATTTTCATCATTACTTTGGGTGTGTGGTTTTGCAATTTCCCAGCCTTGTTTTATAGCTGTAGACATATGAGTAGTTGTATGCTTCATTTTTAGCGGTTCTAGTACTTCTTGTTGAACAAATGATTTCCAATCAGCACCCAACTCTCTTTCCATGATCATTCCTAAGATAATATATCCTAGATTGGTATATTCAAATTTACCAAAGGGTGCATTCGTATTTACTATTGTGAATTGTGCCAATTCAGCAAGTAGTTTCTCCTTGTCGTGAAAACCAGTGTAAGCTGTTACAATCGTTATTGGGTTATTTTCTATTCCAGAGGTATGTTCCATTAAATGTGGAATAGTGATGCTATCTGCTTTTAGTCTTGGGTCGAAATTAATCTCTGGAAAGAATTCAGCAAGGGACTTCTCAAAGTCAAGTTTGCCTTTGGATTCAAGTATTAGGGCAGCCATTGCTGTAAACGGTTTGGTTGTTGAAGCGATATAAAAAAGGGTGTTTTTGCTAACCTTTATATTTTTATCCACATCCGCTAATCCGAGGTATTTCTCAAATATGACGCGGTCGTCTTTTACGACCGATATGGCCATTCCATATTTTGCTCCAAATTCGTTGGTAGCTAATTCTATGAAATTTGTATAGGCTTTGTCGAATTCGGTATAATCTAATTTTTCTTTCTTACTGCAAGAGCTGAAGAATAGGGCTAATGTAAATAGTGTAATTGTTGTTGTTTTCATTTGTGTTAAACTGGTTTAATTAGGGTAAATTATGTCTTGGTGCTCTGGTTTTATAAAATTTAATATTGAAATTTGTTCTCTTATTGGAGTCGCACTAAATATATTCAGTGGGTTTAATAATATAATTTGTATTTTTTCTCTCAAATAAAGGCAACGTTTTAATTTGGAGTAGTTGTCAATTTATGAGGATGTCAAACTGAAAATTAATAAAGCTTTTCAGAGAAAGTGAGATTTAATAAATACATTAACGCATTGTTAACAATAGTTTTAAAGCTGTATTTGTTTCATTTTTCCATTTATTGTAACCATTGCAATTGATCCTTTTATTTTTAAGCTATCGCATTCGCAAGGAATGATTGTTTCTCCATATAAGTTCATTAACCCACGTTTGCTATTTTTAAAGGTAAAAACAAGATTTTCTTCAATTTCAAATGCATCATATTCACAAGCGATAAGTGTTTCTCCATATAAATTCATCAATCCACGTTTGTTGTTTTTGAAGGTAAAGACAAAATTTTCTTCAATTTCAAATTCATCATATTCACAGGCAATGAGTATTTGTCCGTCTAAATTCATCAAACCACGTTTGTTGTTTTTAAAGGTAAAAACAAAATTTTCTTCAATTTCAAATTCATCATATTCGCAAGGAATGATTGTTTTTCCGTTTAAATAAGACAATCCATGTTTATTGTTTTTTATAACGAACACTAAGTCCGCATCGATTTTAAATTCGTCAAAGTCCCTAGAGAAATCAACTTTTCTATCTTCAATTTTTAATACCCTTTTTTGATCTTTTTTAGGACTTTTAGATTGTGCTTCATGGGTAGATATCTTGAAACATATAAAAGCTAAAATTAAAATGAATGCAGATAGGATTAAAATTTTTTTCATTGCATTTGTTTTAAAATAAAACAGGTATTTTAGATACCAAAAAACAGTGTTGTTTTTCAATTTCAAATTTTGATTTGAGATTTCGAAAAAATCAACTTCTAAAAATTTTGAAATAATTTTAATAGTAGAACTTCTCGGTGTTACTTCACCAGATTCAATTCTCTGAATTGTACGAATTGTAACATTGCATTTTTCAGCAACTTCTGCTTGTGTTAAACCTCTAGCTTTTCTTGCTTTGATTAATTCTTTTCCAAAAATAAGTGTGTCCATTTAATTTTAATTTTTTGCAAAAATATCTTCAATCAGTTTACGTACCAAAAATGAGCAGTGTTTTATGCACGACATTTGTACGACATTCGTTTTTTAAACAGGTCTTTTATGTGTGTATACTATTAAAAGGTAATCTTTTGTGCATGATTTGTCGCGTTGACTAACCACTAAATTAATAAAAGGAAATGAACTAGATATAATTCTGAAGGAATTTTCAAGCAGGCGATAACCAAAGCGATTGATTATTCATATTGAGAGGTACAGTATTTTATTTGATAGATTTTATTTTTTAGTTTGCTCTAGAAATAAATAGCAAAAATAGTCGCTACAATCATAAACCCATATTGATCAATCCAAAATGTGGTATTATTATTTGAACTGGTTACAGGAATACCTATTTTTTGGATGTAAATATTGTGAACAGAATAGCAGACAGCGGCTGGCCACAAACTGCTCGATTTAAAAGTGCAGTAAGCTAAAATTACAGATATTCCAATTATCATTATTGTAAAAGTACTAATAGGGAACAAAAGATTTTCAACGCTTCCGAATATTATATTAATTATAGGAAAATGATCAATTGCCCAAATTATTTCACTAACAATGGCTAGTGACTAAAAAGACATTACTTTTCTCAATTCGAATATTAAAAAGCCACGCCATCCAATTTCTTTACCGAATGTAGAATTCAAGTTTTTTATTACTCCAAAATTTAGAGGTTATTTTTGATATTTAATTTTTAAATTAGTTCGTAAAATTGACTAAAAATATAATTTTTTTTCAAATTGCACACAACCTTTTTGTAGGCGGTTACTTAGGTGTTTTACGAGACGAATTTGCTAAATAAATCACGAACCCACAAAGACAGTTTGGACTTTCGCAAGTAATTGATTTGCGCGCAATTAATTACAATCGGTGTTGCGGTTCGTACTCTTTTTTATGTACTCAATTTTAATATTCGGAATGCACCTTGAATCACGAATATAAAAATGAGTGTTCCAATAATTAAATCAGGTTTATTGGAACCAGACCAATTTACCAAAACTCCAGCAATTATTACTCCTAAATTGATAATCACGTCATTCGAGGTGAAAATCATACTCGCTTTCATATGTGCTTCTTCTTTGCTTTTTGACCGTTGTAAAATGTAAAGGCAAATTCCGTTCGCGAGTAGTGCAAAAATCGAAACGATCACCATTGTCGAAAAATTGGGAAGTTTTTCCTCTCCGAAAAATCTTCTTAAAACTTCTACAAATCCAATAATCGCAAGTGTGATTTGAAAGTAGCCAGCAAGTTTTGCAATCCGCTTTTTTATAATCAGCGTTCCGCCAACTGCAAACAAACTAATTCCGTAAACGAAACTGTCTGCGAGCATATCCAAACTATCGGCAACAAGTCCCATCGATTTTGCAATCAGTCCTGTGGTCATTTCGATAGTGAAAAAAGCGAAGTTGATCGCAAGTACAAACCAAAGTAGTTTTTTTTGGTTTGTATTTTCTGTAAAATCTGTTTGGTCGGTTTGTTCCGTGGAGATTTTCTTTCCGCCTAAATTCAGTTCGATAATGGACTTTTCAATTTGGTTGATTTCTCCGCTGTGAAAAACGGTTAATTTTCGGTTCGGAATGTCAAAGTCCAAATTTGCAATACTTGAAATTTCATCCAATTTCATTTGAATAAGGTTTTCCTCTGAAGGACAGTCCATTTTGGTAATTTCAAATATCGTTTTATTCACTTGGTTTCTTGATTTTTGGCATTCACGTTATTGTATAAGATTAATTGCGAGTTTAACGATATCAGTTAGCAAACAAATCACAGATAGAAAGTTCGTTTGGATTTTTGTAAATACCCTAAAACTAACAATTAATTTTTTATGGTGTTGTGTGTGGGCTTTATTTCACAGACTTTAATATATAGTTCGGTATCATTTCGTTTGGCGGTGTACTTTTACCATACAATTGATACGAATTATAGTTTCCACCAGTAAATACTGTTATCATATCGAGTTCAGGCCAAATATTGATTTTTTGTCCACCGTTTCCCGAAGCTAAATATGAGTTATACGTCTGTCCGTCAACTACAAAATATTTATGTTCCCAAAGATAGCCGTAATCCCCTTTATCCATATTAAATGTTTTATCAATCCAACTTTTTGATATTATTTGATTGGCATTCCACGTACCACCATCTTTAAATAATTTTGCTAATTTAATCAAGTCTCTGGGTGTAAAATATGCTTGACTAAAATGGTCACTACTCGTTTGATTTGGTTCAAAAGTCCATTTGTAATTTGTAATATTTAAAGGCTCAAAAAGATTTTGTTTTGCAAAATCTTCAATTTTCTTGTCTGTTGCGATTGCTACCAAACTGCCTAAAGTCAAAGCACAACCTGTACAATAAGAGGACGCCATACCAGGTTCTCGAACCATTGGCAAATCGAGCGTGTATTTTACCCAATCTTTACTTTGCATCATTTTTGATTCATTTCCCTTACTTTCTGGATTATTGTTTTCACAATCCATTCCGTGCCGATACCTTAAGAAATCTTCTATCGTAATTTCTTTTTTTCTTTTGTCGAAATTGGCGATTTTTGGATACCGAGCACTAAAATAGGGTAATAGGCCATCTTTTTCACTTTTTATAAATCCTTGGTCAACTGCTATTCCAAGAATTCCACCAATGAATGGTTTCGTGGCAGATCTTAATTGATGTGGTGTATTTTCATCATAACCGTAAAAATATTCCTCAAGTACTAATTTATTATTTTTGTAAATTAAGATGCTGTGGACATCAGGGAAAGTACCCTTAATAGTTTCTTTGACCATATCAATAATACGTTTATGGTTTTTGAATTCTGCAGCCAAATGACCTGTTGCGAGTCCGTCATCAGTTTCTGGTGGTTGCTTATACTCGTAATTTTCTGGTGTATCGAAAAGTTCTTTTCTCGGAAACATATCCGATTTATCAATATCTTTTGTGAGTAATTTGAATATTTGACCCTCAGATTTATAGCTTATTACTTTCTTTGAGTTGCCCCTTTCGAAAATTACAGCATTTCCTTGCATGTTTGTAAAACTGTCTATCGCAATAAATTTTAAAGGATATTTGGCATGATCTATTACTGCATAAAGCGTTGTGTCCATCGCTGATGCTGTAAGTTTTAATGTCGTATTGTTAACATATTCGTATTTTCCTTCGTAGTCGAAAAGACGTTGGTATTCAGATTTCTTTTTCGCTATTGAACAGCCAATAAGTAAAGGAATTATTAAAAGTATTTTCTTCATTTTAATGCTGTTTTGGATACGCAGGATTTTTTTATCTTGCAGCTAACGTGTCTCTGAAAATTTTGGCGTGTTTTAAGTGCGAAACTTACTATATAAATCACAAACCAAAAAAGTCCGTTTAGACTTTTCCAAGGACCCTAAAGCTAGTAATTAATTTTATACTTTGATGGCAACTGTTTTTTTATTCATTTTTCTCATCCAATATGCGATTATAAAACTTCCAACAATTGGAGTAATAAACCAACCATAAAAACTTAAAAAAAATTTATTTACGATTACAAATGCAGTCGTTGCAGAAATGTAACCGCCTAACATTTTTCCTAAATGCAGTTTTAACCATCCTTTTCTCAATCGTTTAGGATTTCTAAATAATATTAAATTACCTGCAGAAAATATAATTCCAACAATTGCATAAACAACAAGAATAATATGTGTGCTTTTTGTTCGTATGATTGGTAGTGAAATTATTAAAACTCCAGAAGTAATCATACTAATTGATATTAATTTATCAATTTTTAAATCAGGACTTTTTTTTTAAAACTCAAAGTTCTATTTCCTGTTAAAACAAAATAGAGACTAAAAATACCAACTGCGAATAAAAATGGGCTTTCGTGATTCGGTAAAATAGCAACCATCAAAGCGATGGTTCCAAAGAACATCATTGAATAGAAAAAATCAGCCCAGATGTTTTATGAATATTTTTTCCTTTTTTTGCAAGTATTGAAATCAAACCTTCAAGCAAAGCAAAGCAAAGCAAAGCCACCAAATGCTGGGTGAATGTATATGAATATCTGTATCGTTTTTCCGTTTTTTTAGTTTAGTTGAACGACTCAAAATTGAGAGAATAAATTCGTTTCGTATATTTTTATGTACTGAATTGTTCTTTTTTAGCGATGCGTATTGCTCAAATTGTTGCCAATAGCTTTATTGCCAATAGCAATATGGTTTTCAGCTATTGGGGATTTCTGATAGCTATAAAACGATTGATACCGTTCTCATTAATAGTAGTTTTGCAACTAAAAATAGGTCTAAAATCTTCAGACGCTATGCTTATTACTAAACTCCTTCGAAATGATATTGGTCATAAATAGCCCCCAAATCAAATATCTACTATTTGATTTGGGGGCTAGAGAACAATACAGATATATTGTTATGTAAGCTCCACTAAAAACTGTAAAATTTGTAATTTAAATATCATTTTCTGCTGAAAAGTCTAGCACAATTCTCATCCACATTCTTGATAAAGAATTTTCGGGATCATCTTCGTTACTCCCAATAGGAAAATTATAAACAGCCGATGTGGTTCCTGCGCTTTCATTGTCAAATACATTTATACCGAGTTCATCTGTATATGAATATTGTCCGTCCTGTAATTGGCTAAATACATCAATATCACTCATGCGCACATATTCGCTTTTGTAATTCAGATCAATACCAATAACATCTTCACCAGTAAACGTATAATTCACATTTGTAGCGAAGCCATTTAGATATAATGAGGTCTGTGCTTGAGAATTTAAAAGAAACACTTGGGTAATCTCGAAGTCATTTATATCGCAATCATCGCAAGGTACCATTCGTCCGTCCACCACTTTAAAAACGGTTGATGTCAAAGTAGCCGATACTTCATTCGAGATACTATTAATTTCACCTGATTTACTGTGATACGACTTTGCCTCCGCTTGAGCAAAATTTCTCATTTTTACGACAGTCCCTGTTACCATCATATGCTCCTGCGTGTTTTCCTGTGAACAATTCGCAAGGAAAAAAATAGCCGAAAGGATGAATACGCTTTTCAATTTTAATACGCTTTTCATAATAAAAATATTTAATTTAGAATTCGTTACTTTTTATATAGACGCTTCATACCTTTTTATGGTTGCACCTTTGTTGTTTTTTTTGCGTGCGTGATATTTATAAATTCATCAATAATTTCTTCTAATATATTTAAGGGCACAGCGCCATTTTGTAAAACCACATTATGAAATTCTTTTAAATCAAATTGACTGCCTAATTTCTTTTTTGCTTTTTCTCTTAACTCTAAAATTTTCATCATCCCAATTTTATATGCACAGGCTTGTCCAGGCATTACAATATAGCGTTCAATTTCAGTGACCACTTCTCCAGTTGTTATTCCTGTATTTGCGATCATATATTCAATTGCTTCTTCTCGAGTCCATTTTTTATAGTGAATTCCAGTATCTACTACTAAACGGACGGCTCTAAATATTTCTGCTTGAAGTCTTCCTAAATTACCGAAAGGGTCATTCTCGTAAAAACCTAACTCCCACGCAAGTTGTTCAGCATAGAGTGCCCAACCTTCTGTATATGCAGTAAAAAGTGGGAATGTTCTAAAAATTGGAACCTCTTCCAGTTCTCCTTGAATGGCTATTTGAAAATGGTGGCCGGGGATTCCTTCGTGATAGGCCAAGGTTTTCATTCCAAACTTCACAGTTTCTGTAACTGCTCTCAAGTTGGCATAAAAGATACCTCCTGAAGACCCATCCATGGTGGGGGGCGTGTAATAAGCACCAGCAGCACCTTCTTCTTTGAACTTAGGAACTCTTTTTACTTCCATAGCTGCTTTTGGTCGGATATCAAATGCGTTGTCAAGACCAGCATTGATTTCATCTAAGATCGTATTGTATCCTTCAATAATTTCTTTTCTACCTTCATCATTATTTTGATATAAAAAACGCTCTTCTTTGTTTAATTCTTGAATAATTTCACCTATTTCTTTTGACGTATCTGCATACCCTTGAACACTCAAAATATCGCGCATCTCTGTTTTTATTCGAGCAACCTCTGACAATCCAATTTGATGAACCTCTTTAGGGGTATAGTCGGTGGTGGTCATCAATGATAATTGATATTGATAAAAGGCATCTCCGTCAGGAAACTTCCAAACACCAGCATCTGTAGTTGCTTTCGATTTTAATCCTTTGAAGTATAAAATAAGAGCATTGTATGCATCGAACACTGTAGTTCTTACTTGCTCTGCTACCCGTGTTTTGTATGCGTCTTTTTCCGCTTGTGTAAGACCTTCAATTTTTGATACTTTAGTATTGAAATTAGTGTAGAGGATGTTTGACTTAACAGGACCTTGGTCATCGGTCTTTATATTAAGCGAATCTTTTTCTTTGTTACCAATAAACCCTAACATTTCACTAAGCACACGGTCAATTATAAATTGTGGAGGAATGATTCCTTTTTCTTCACCTATTTTTAACCCGTCTAAGACCTGATCGAATTTAGTGCCAAATTTAGACAATCGAGTTATATATGCTTCGATATCACTTTCATCTTTAAGCTTGTGCGAACTTTCCATCAAGCTTGGAAGACTATTTTGTACTCCAAACATTTGATTTACTGGATACTCGTGATAGAAAAATCGCTCTCCCTCAACTTGCTTACCCAAAAAGGAACTTAAAATTTTGGTATTTAACTTATTTTCTTCCGATTGACTTTCGAAATCATAACGTTGCAATGTTTTATAGTCTTCTTTCATTTGATTAAAAGATTCCCATTGTTTTTTATCAGAAACATCGTCCAATTCGTCTTTTGACAGGTCATATAAAATAGGAACTCCAACTTGTGTGGTCAACTCAGGGCTGTCTATAACAAGCTGTACAAAGACCTTGTCATAAAAATGTTTAATATTAAATGGTTTAAACCAAATAAGATTGATACTCCATAGAACTCCAATAATTAAGAGTCCAAGTGTTGTTCTTCCTGTCCAAAATTTCCAAGTGCGTTTTTTATTCATGATTCATAGTTGTGCTATTTAAAGTTACATCATCGCTGTTTTTTACATTCTCAGAAATAGTATTAATTTCAGCTATTCCAGAATCGAATAGGAAGAAGTAAAATGTCAGTAGCATGATCGATTTTACTTTCACTATTTTTTTTATTCAATGTTGAAAGATTTTTTTGAATTGATACTGGCAGCGAAGGACGAAACAAAACCTTCAAAAATCCTTTTAAATATTTATATTTTTACTGAATGGTTGTGAATTTATAACTGAATAGTCGGTGTTTTTTGCGTTATTTATTGAACCCAACTTATAAATGCTTTTCGCTTGTAACGACTAATAGGGATTTTAACAATCGAATCGCTTTCAATGCAAGCTTTTAACCGAATACACAACTTGCCATTTTCAATCTTTTCAATTTGATCTACAGCATCTCTGTGAATGATAATTTGCCGATTGGCTCTAAAAAACACTTGATTGTTTATTTTTTCTTCGAGCTCATTTAATGTGAATTCGGTGTTACTCGTGGTACCATTATTTTGAACAGCATACACTGTTTTGTTTTCGCTGTAAAAACACGCAATGTTTTCATAGCTCAGCTTCGTTATTTTCGCGCCACTTTTGATGGTGATTTTAGCATCTTTAAGAGAGACCTTATCTAAATTGTATAAAGCTCGTGAAAACGCTAAACCTATGATGATAAAACTTAATAATAAGGTAAGTAACAAGCCAATTAATAAATAATAGAATGCTATCTGTTTACCTGCAACCATACTAAAAACAATGTATATAGGAATATAAATAATTGCAATGTATCCTAAAGTAGAAGCGAAAAACCATACAATAGTAGTAATTCCTATCTTTTTAGAGAAATGTTTTTTCTTGTAAAATTTGAAGTTAAGCTTTGCTATTATTGTAATAAAAACACACAAAATAATAGAAGACAGAAAACCTTCTATGGGAAATCGATACGATTTACTATCTGGAAAACTTTCGCGCGATACTAAATGATTTACGAATAAAGAGAAACCCGTCAATAGAATTGCTGTTTTAATCCAAGGCCATGTGGTACTGGAGAGAAACGTACGCCATACTATTTTTACTGTATTCTTGGCCGTTTGTGTAGTATTCATTAATTAAAAACTCTTTTTTGTTCTAGGAAATTTGCATTTGATCGCTTTATTTTCATTGCATCCTGGGTGTTTGTGTTGAAAGATGCGTGATTAAACACGTAATTTAGTAAATATAAACGGAATAGAAAGTCCGTAAAGATTCTTGCGGGTAGGCGAGACCTCGCAATTTTTTTATATTTTATTTTGTTGCGAAACACTTGAGCAAGCGCATTAAAATTCCACTTCAATTTTTCCGAATGTGAATGCATTCGTATTTATTCAATTCAGGCATGAATCCGATTTTTAAGAATAAAAACTGAAATATTAAATTTAAATTTTAAAATTATTATTTAACTTTTTTTAGTTTTATAAAAACGATAAGAGAAAAAGCTAATGGAATGAGAAAGCCAAATAAAGAAGCGCAGCAGCCCCAGTTTTCTATTCCGCTTTCAATTCCTTTGTCTAAAAATATTTTCAGCGCAAAAATATTCCAAACTATGAGCATAATAAAAATAGATACTTTTTTTATTCATCATTCAGTTCTTTTATTTAGCTGCTTAATTATAGGGAACGGTTGGTGTAAGCATCGTAGTGGATTTCTACGCTTTTATTTTTGAGTTAAGCAATGACTTCTGCTAAAAGCACTTACTTTAAACTCCTCAGTAAAACGGCTATTATTTTTATACATGGTTAGCAGTAGTTGTTATTCCTTTTGCAACAGTTCATTTAATTTTTTTAAGGTACCTTCATTTTTTAGTGCTACTGCTTTTCTAAAACTAATGATCGCTTCTTCTTTTTGTCCATTGGCTACATAACCATCTCCAAGAGAATCCCAAACATTTCCCTCATCTTCAAATAATTCAGAGTTTAGTTTAAATATTTCAATGGCCCATTCCAAATTTTTATCTTCCTTAAGAATCATATAACCAATGCTATTTAAAACACCTGATTTTTTAAAATCAGCATTAGCACCGTTTTTAACAATTGAGTAGAGTTCTTTTGAATCTTTAGAGCCATGATTTTCAATAAAATCAAAAACTAAAAAATAAGGATTCTTTTTAATGGGCTTCAATTGGTAGTTTTGATTAAAAATAATTTTCTCGATATTATAGGCTAGCCTTTCCACCTTTGGACTACTAGCGTTCGTAGAATACAATATTATTACATCTTCATTTGGTAGCCAAATAATGGAATGTGCAAAGGTCCCATTTGAACCGTTATGTGTAATCCTCTTGGTATCTCTATCTGAATTAGTTATTCCCCATCCATAAGCATATCCAAAGGAATCGTTCATATTTCTAGTATGCGATGCTGTATATTTTTCGAAAAGAGATGTAGGCAAAATTGCATTTGAACTTAATGCCTTAATCCATTTGTACATGTCCTCTTGTGAAGAATTAATACCACCATTCCCTTTTAAATGCCAAGAAACTCCTCCATCCTTTTGATAGCGCGTTACCGTTGCTCCAATATCCATAACATTTCGGTTGTATCCTATGGCGCATAAATTTGTATTCCATTGTGGAAGAAGGTATCCCGTTTGGTTCATTTTTGAGGGTTTAAATAAATACACATTTAAGAAAACTTCATAATCCATCTTGGAAACTAGTTCAATAATACGGGCTAAAATACTATAACCGATATTAGAATAAGAGTATTTAGATGCAGGTTTATGAAGTAATTCACTTGCAAATACCTTTTTAAAAAAATCTTCTGTGGTTATTGGGTCGAAATCTTTTCCGATGGATGCTTTAAATCCTGCAGTATGTGTTAACAATTGATGAATGGTGATATTTCCTTTATCGCTAGGTACATTAGGAAAAAAAGTACTTAAAGAGTCTGTGACTTTTAATTTGTCAAGTTGAGACAATTTTAAAATTGCCGCAGCTGTAAATTGCTTTGTGTTTGAACCGATATCGAAAATAGTATTCGGTGTATTTTGGATGTTATTTTTTTTATCAGCCAAACCATAACCTTGGTTAATAACGATTTCACCTTTTTCTGCTACCAAGATTGCTCCAGAAAAGCCATTTTTCACACCTTCCTTTAAATAGGTGTCTATTTTTAATTTAATACTGCTTTGGATTTCTGTTTTTTGTGCTGATAAAGAAGTAGGGACTAAAAATTGTGTAAAAATTAAGAATACTAAAAATATTATTTTCATAATTGATTTTCTTGATGTTTTTTGTTACGCGATAATGTTACTTTTTAGGCAGTTTCTCTATTACCGCGAACATGTTTGCACAACCTTAGTTATGCATTTATAGAAACTAATTTAGCAAATAAAACACGAACCATGAAAGGCCGTTTGGACTTTCGTAAGTACCCTAAAAATAGCAATTAATTATACACGGTGTTGCCATTAGTTATTTTATCAGTTGTATTATATTCAAATACATTTTTTCAATTTTTCCGCTATTTGTGCGAATGGTGAATATAATTGGCAATAATAAGGTTAACAGTGTCAAAAATGCAATTAGATATCACACTATACTAAAATACTTTGGATCCGTTACCAAGATAATCATCATTGTAAAACTTAAGATCGACCGAACAATTTGAAAGTTTAAAACATTTTTACTCAGCGTATTTAATCCAATTACTTTTTCTTTCTTATGTACCCATAAGATTAAAGGCATGCGTATATTCCTGAGCGGTATTACTAAAAATGCTAAAACAGACAGATGGAATATTACCAAATAACTTTTATCAGTTTGTTTTCCATAATCAAAATATCTTCAGTTTTTATACCAAGAGCCTTACAAATTAAATTCAAAGTTGTTCCGCGAGGTTCATTTTCGTTATTTTCAATCCGTCGAATTGTTCTTAAGTTTATTTTTGCAGATCAACCAAATCTTCTTGTGAAAGTCTTTTTTTCTTTTTTCTTTAATTTTTTTTCTGATTTCGTTCATCATTAATTTGGGTTTGTATTTCTTTCAAATCTACTTATGAATTCATTCTTTTGATAACGGCTTGTCTGCGACATTTTTACGACATTTTGTCAATCTGCTAATCTTAGAGGTTCTTACTTAATACCGACGGTCTATTATAAGAATAGTAGCGGATTTATATCCACTAACTTTTCCATTAAACAGCTATTTTTTTATACTTACTTTCTTTTTAGCGATTAAACCATTCTTATTTTTATATGATGTTGGCCGTAGTTTTTTATTTCAAAATTAATTGCTGTCTATCAGCTAAAAAATCAAAAGTCATTTCAAATAATCCTCTTCCATCTGCTTCGCCATCCCATTCACCATGGCCCGCAGGGACCAAAATCGTTGGATCGGATTCACTCGGTACCAAGAGGGTTTTTAGTTCATTATAAAGCCCTAAAGAGTTATAGATCTCTTGCAGTTTAAGTGCTTCTTCGTAAGGCGTGACGGGATCATATGCTTCTCCATGTCCCATAAATAATTCAGGGTCATTTGCATCATATCTATCATATTGCTCCAAGTCATATACATCTTCAAACAGATCTAATATATAGTTTGATCCCCAGAAATGAACCATACTTCTTAAGTTATAAGTCTGATTTAAGTTTGTTGCTGTAAGTGTAGGATCGTCAGTGATAGCAATTTCGTCTTTGAAGTCTTCTAGATTTGAAATTCCTAAAGCAATCGTTGTAATAGCTCCCGCCGATCCTCCTCCAACTGTTATAAAATCTGCATTTATGTTGTAGGTGCTCGAGTTAGTTACAATCCAGCGAAGTGCTGCTTTAGCATCCCTTGTTGCGGCATACATGGCGATACTCTGCTGCAGCTCTTTTGGAGTTTTGGCTTTAAGTATTGCATATTCAATCCACGCTACTGGTGCAACTCCCTTATAGAATGTTACCACCTCATTAGTGCCATTTTGTGCATCATTTTGTAACATTTGTTTCAATTTATTCTTGCATGCCGTCGAGACTTTTGCGTTACACAATTCCTCTGTTGTTCTATAATCTATATAAACAAAAACCCAGCCTCTTGAAGCATAGTAATTTGCCATTTCTATAATTTCAGGCTTATGTTTTATTCCACCTGTAAATCCACCACCGTGAATAAACATAAATATTGGTCGATTGGTAGCACTATTATCAGGAGAGTACACATCTAATTTTAGAGGTATTGCAAAGGAGGAAGTGCTTGATTCGTCATGACTAAGTCCCTCTGCATATGTGATATCTTATTCTTTTACAACCATGTAAGAGGGGTCAGTCTCAACCATTGGAGATCCATCGTTTGTTTCTAGATCAGTTGATTCATTTTTACTATATGCAATAAATAATACTACTGTAAGAATTATAAAATAAGGTACTTTGTTCATACTATATTAATTAAAGTTTATTCCATTATGAGCCCCTGTTTTCTTGTAAAAGTTGAATTACCGACAATGTGTTTGTCTGAGGTAGTCGTATGTTTTGAGAAACCAATTTAGTAAATAATTACTGACCAAGAAAGTCCGCGAGGACTATTATAAGTAATTATTAAGCAAGTAGTTAAAATTACACGGTGTTGCTATTTCGTTGTTTTAATTCCGTTTTTATTTCCTTTTGTAATTAATTTTATAAATATAATTCCCTAAAATATTTAAAACGTTTGCCAGGAATTATCATTTTCCAAATATCTTGTTTTTGGATTATGTTTTTATTGGCAAGTCTTTTTCCGTCCACATAAGTTCTGAATATTAAAGCATAAAAAAATAAAAGTAAAACAAACAATGTTGAGTGCACCAAGTCTGTTTTACTTAGCCAGTTTAATATTCCAAGTGGCAATATGATTGTTACATAGTAGATCAATAAATTTTTCATATCCTTTTTTTATTTTAATCGTAAGCGTAAATTTATTTCGCGAATTCTTTCTCCATTTTTTAGTTCCGCTTTAGTAAATAATTCTAAAACTGGCTCAATTCCGCATGTGGATTTATTTCTCTTTTATTTTTTAATTCGGCAAACTTTTTTCCATACATAAATAATTTTTATTTCCTTACTTATTGAAAATTTAGGTGATTAGTGAGAATTGCTATTTTTAAATTTTCTTCTGAATATTTTTATATAATAATTGGTAAATAACTCCAAAACCAACAATTGTAAACACAACTTGTAGAATAGTAAGAATGATTTGAGATTCGACATAAACACAAATATGTGGTTTCATTATTAATGTTAAACCAAGGCTAAATATGAATGAAATAATTGCAATTAATATTTTAATAATCATTTTTCTAAAGTGTGCGTGTTTTCCGTCAATGAATACCATTGTTTGTATAAAGTTGGTTGCGTGTTTTAAGTAGTGCATTCAGTGAATAAAATAACAAACTAAGAAAATCCGTTTTGACTTTTGTAAATGGGCGAGAAGCCAGCAATAAATTATATGCGTTTTTGGCAATTGGCTTTTTTCTAATGTTTAATTAATTCCCATATGATAAACAGCTTCAAGAAACATTTTAGAAGCTTTTTTTTCATTTTTATTGGCTTTCAGTTCTTTCAGTACCCCAGCTACTATTATTATTTTTTCAGGCAACTTATTGGTTCCTTTAGAATGCGCAATTAAAAAACTTTGACTAGAATTCTCATCTCTTAATTCATACACATCGTATATCTCTATTAATGGTATTAATGAAAATGTAGTAACATTTCCGATCATTATAGGAACCAATATAAAGCCTATAAAATCAGTTTTAGATGTAGTTAATTTGGGTATTCCAGTGATGATCGTATTTGCCGCTATTATCCCCTTAGAACCCGCTTCAGAAGGCAATAGTTCGATTGGTTTATGTTGTAAATAAATCTTTTGAAGATTTTCATCTAATTTAGAAAGGATAGCGTTTTTTTTCCATTGTCCAATTTTGAAATTGATAACTCCAGAAATAGAATCATTTGTTGTTTATCATTAAAAATCCCTCCAACTTTTCCTAATTCAGATTTTGAAATAATTCCATCATCTGCTTTTGTTAAAATGTTGTAAAATCTTCCTCCGTTGTCCAGGTTTGAAATTGCATCATTAATATTTCTGTATGGTTCAATTTTTTTCATAGGTACTTTTATTGTGCTTGGGTCTAACCTGTTTATATAACCTAGGTTGCGTGTCTATAGCTACTAATTTACTAAATAAAACACAAACCATAAAAGTCCGTTTGGACTTTCGTAAATTGGCTAAAACCAGCAATAATTTATATATAGTGTTGGCAAAATTATGGTTTCTCTGTTCAGATTGCGTTTCCGGGGTTTTTGTTCTGTTCATCCCTTAAAACCCGACTTCGTTTTTGCCGATTTTTAGTATATAATTTGATTTAGTTTGAGCACATCTTTAGGTTTTGTTACCAATAACCTAATTTATCCTTTTTTGCAGCAATCAATAAACCAGGTTCTATAAGAGCTGTTATAATAGAATGAGCAACGATGCACGGTGTTAAACTACGCTCTGAGACTGCGTATACAATGGCTAGGGCAATGCCTAATAATGATGCAGAAATAAAAGCATTTATTCCAGCTTTAATATTTTTTATTCCCCACATAAAATGAATAATACCAAAAGCGAAACCCGATAATATAATCTGCCATAGAATAGAGAAATCGTGCGAGTTGAGATAATCCATAATCCATTTTCTATAAATTACCTCTTCCATTATCCCTGCAAAGACAGCTGCAAAAATTGCGACTACTTTTAGTCTATCCATTCTGAACATATAGTACTTTACTTCTGATATTTTTACTGCACTACAGCAATATAAAATTACTACTAGTAGAGCCAATACCCAACTTACGGCAGTCCCACTGTTACTATTTGCAAGCCCTAAATAGGAGATAAATCCCATTGGGTCAGAAAAAAAACTAACGACAACAAATGAACCCCATAAAAAAATCATGAAAATTAAAATAATATAAATTGACTTATAATTCATAGCATTATTATTTAAAGTCGTAAATATACCGCACTGCTCTCACGGGCCCTTATATAAATAAGCAACTTCTTGTGCCAGTGGGGAATATTTTATAAGGTCAAATGTAAAAAGACGTTTTAATGTTTTTTACATCGTGTTCGCAGCAGTCTTTTTATAATAACTTGGTCTTTTCGAGAGAAAACGTCAACTTTTTATTTTGTCTTAATACAATAACTGTAATCGTTGATTTCTCCTCATTAAATAGTCCATTTTCAACAATATGACACCAGTGGTCAGTAGTCAATACACCGTAGTTTTCAGAATCTATTTTTAATATGATGTCATTTATTTTTAACCCTTTAATGGCAGCACTTGAATTCGTAAGTATTCCGCCAACAATCAAACGATCATCCTTGTTACCAATTGAGAACCCATAAGATGATAAGCTTGAATTATCATATTCCTTCTTCTTTGTTAATATGATTTCTTTTTCGAACCAATTAATTATTAAATTATAATTTTTAAAGTAATTGGTTCCGATAGTACTTGATGATTCATTTGTGAACTCAACAACAACGTTTTTTAACGCAACATCACCAAATGAAATGTTTGAGATTAATGCGTGTTGAATACTATCCGTGGCTCCAACACCATATAATCCCGAAGATGAGGGCCCGAAGCTAACAGTTCGAGAAATGGAAGGGTCAGTATCTACTAATTTATTGAAAGTTTTTTTCGATAAGGAAATATCGCCATTTGAACCTAAATCAACTATCACATTTTTTTCTTTCACGTCATTTAATGCAATATCAATAATTGGAGTTCCTGTAATATGTGTAAAGAACGGAATTTTTTTAGAAGACTCAGGAATATTTAAAGATGCAGCAGAATTTGATATCGTAATTATTTGATTTTGGAGATCAAATTTCCAAACAGCATTTTTCATTAAATTTGAACCGATAAAACCATCAATTTCTAAACAGCCGACTTCTTTGGATTGTTTTAAATCAGCAATTGCAGCGCCTGTATTTAAAAAATCAATACCTCCGATACTTATTTTATCAAGTTTAATCATTCCTAAATCTGATGTTTGACCCTGACTATCACCAAATTTTTGTTCAAAAATGTTATTTAGTCCCTCTTTTTGAGCTAATTCCTTTGAAATAACATTTGGAGCCCCTGTGTCAAGAAGAAAATCATATGCTTTTCCAGAAATATTCACTTTCAAAATAATCATGCCTAAGCGATATTCAAAAGGAATATTAACATTAAACTCTTTTTGTTCAACTTCTCCACTTTTCATTAATTTAAATGTCTTTAGAGCACTGCAATTTGTTAGAAGAAGAAGCATTACGAAAGTCGAGAGTAATAATTTTTTTGTTTTCAATTTTATTTTTAAAGAAGGCAATTGTACATGTCATTTGTTACAGCTTCTTTAAATTACTGTTAACGTGTTGTAAAGGATTAGTTGCTGTGGTTAAGTGACAAATTTAGTAAATAAAACACAAATTTAAAGTTTGCGAAAATTTACGTGGATAAGCGACTACCTGCAATAATTTATAAACGGTGTTGTGTGTAGGTTTTATGATCATTTAATAGGTATGTGATCTTTTTTGCTTTTTCTAAATCTATATCAATTAGCAATATTTTTAAATTCAATTTTGCTTTTCTCTTATATATTTTTGGGCTTCCAGAAATAATTAAATCCAGAATTATGGTGAATATAGAGAACCACCAATTAGTTCTTTCCGTATTTAATGCCACGACTTATAATTTCCGAAAAGAATAGATTCCGCTGTTTTTGGGATCAGAAATAGCAACGATTTCAAATTCGTTCTTATTCAGAATTATTTTCAGTTCAGGTTTATATTTTAATTCAATAGTTTTTAGCATTTCTATGTTCTACTCTTAACTTACATACAACCTTTGGGATATGATTTTTTGCGTGTTTTATGTAATTAATTTAGTGAATAATTACTGACCAAGAAAGTCCGCGAGAACTTTCATAAGTAGGCGAGAAGCAGCAATAAATTATATACGGCATTCGTCACAGGTATTTGTTCCGTCAAATTTTCACTTTGTTATTTTAATTTCAGGATTTACTTTTAGCAAGTCCGAAATCAATTCGTTATTACTTTCAGGTGCAATATAAATTTCGTCATATTTATTAAATTTTATGATAAGGCCATTTCTCGCTAATGCAGGTTTTATTCCGCTCCACATCGTTTTTCCTTTCCGTATTTCTTTTATCATAGGAATTTTCACTTTTCCTCTTAAAAATCCAGAACGATAAATCAATTCGTTGTTTTCAATTTTATAAAACGTGTCAAAATAAATCCAAAATATTAAAACTAATGGACTCAATAAAGGTAAAAGAATGAAAGGTTTTTCTGTTAAAGTATTCTTGTCAATAAAAAACATAATTACTGGTAATAACACAAAACCAATTAATAAATAATTGATTAGTCCTTTTCTATTTGCTTTATATATTTTCATGCGATTTTCGGTTTTTCTTAAATTACGGGTACTGGTTTGGCTATACTTAGTTGCAATAATTTAGCACTTAATTTTCTCATTAAAAAACCAACTTGGAAAAATTGGATATTTTCCAAATTAGCAAAGACCTAAGCAAATAAGAATAGCCATCGTTATGGGTAGGGTTTTAGTTCAACATTTTGTTTAAAATAGCATTTACGTGAATTTCAGTTGTATTGAATACTTTTAAGTTATTAAAATCCTCTTGCTTTAATATCAGAGGTAATTCCGTTCCGCCCAATACAATTCCCTCGATATTTTCATTAACTTCTAATTCATTAATTATTCGAATAAGTTCCTTTTTTGTTTCAGGAATTATTTCATTGAAAACTAATTCATCCATATATTTTTCGTGAATATAATTCTGATTTTCATCATTTGGGATTACTATTTTAATTCCATTATTTTCTCCAACTTTTTGATAGAAGCCTTTGCTCATTGTTGATTTTGTCCCTAGTAAACCGACTTTCTTAATTCCAGATTTAGAAATCGCCTTACAGGTTTCTTCGACTATACTTATCATTTTCACATTTACTGATTCTGCTAGTTTGTCAAAAACTAAATGAGGTGTATTTGAGGCTAATACTACATAATCGACATTTGATTTCTCTAATATTTGGATTTTTATTTTTAGAAATTCTACTAATTTGTCTAATTGGTTATTGAAAACATATCCAAGCATTTCCGTCATATCTATACTATGAAGTAGTATTTCAGGATATTGTTTTGTATCCAATTTTGCTCGAAATAGCTTGATGAGTAATCTGTAATATTCTATTGTTGATTCCGGGCCAATTCCTCCAATTATTCCGATTTTATTCATCTGTTGTTTTTTCTTTGTCAATGATGTGTTGCGCATGATTTGTTGCGTGTTTAAACAACTAAATTAGTAAAAAGGTAACAAACCAGAAGAAAATCCGCAGAATTTTCCATGTAGGCTTTAACAAGCAATTAATTATACACGTCTTAAGTTTGTCTTTGAATACATTGGATATATAATAATAAAGAATAAAAGAGCAGATTAAGGTTAAAATACACGGTGAAGCATTGACTCGGACAACATTGATAATCCCCTATTTTTTCATTTATAAATCACGTTCAGCTCTGTGAGACCTAGATCTTGTTTTAAGTTGTTTTGATTCTAATAGGTTATTCTTTCATAAATCAGTTCTTATAAATAAATATAAGGAAATTTTTTTGAGTTGACATTAGCAACGATGTGTTCGATGTTTATGGAAGTAAAAGCGGTCATAATCAATGTAAAAATAATGCATCTGGTTTTAAGTTTTTTCTAAAAAGTCTTCCTATCGGATCATTAGTAATAATGGAGGCAATATGCTATTATCATTATCGGTTGGCTCAGTTTTTATTTAAACAAAGTGTTTTAGTTTCAGTAGTGAATCCTTTATCGGTAAAGCGTTTCATTCATTTGAAGTTAGCGAAAGTAAAAACCGATAAAAGTGATGCAAAGGCTATTTGTGGATATGGTCAAATTAATGAAGTTCCTTTGTATACTACTTTAACAGATGTTCAAAGTGAATGTTTGCAACTCTTTCGTTTGATGGATGGTTGTCTAAAAAAACGAACAGCTATAAAGAATAAAATTCATGGAGAAGCTGTTTTAGGTATCCCCTCTAAATATGTTCATCGTTCATTAATACGTATAAGCAAGTATTTAAATAAAGAGATTTCAGGAATCGAGGTAAAGCGATTATCATTGGTCAAGCAAGCGCAGCAAGTACAATTAGCATTGTTGACTAGTATTCCAGGAATAGGTCTTAAAACGGTCTTATTTATGATTGTAATAACAGATGGTTTTGAGAAGTTCGAAAACTCAAACCAACTATGTAGTTATGTTGGTATAACACCTACAATACGAGAATTTGGAAGCAGTGTAAGAGGGCGTAGTAGAATAAGTAAAGTTGGTAATAGAAAATTACGAAACCTTTTATTTCTCTGTTCTTTTACAGCTTGTAAACACAACAAAGGTTGCAGAAACGTTAATGAACGAATTGTAAACAAAGGTAAGAGTAAGAAATTGGCATTGATAGCAGTTTCAAATAAGTTAATAAAGCAAAGTTTTGCAATTGCAAAATCAGGTTTGCCTTACAATGAAAAACACGTTTCAGTTTTGTTAAAATAAGTAGCATTTATATTAAAAACAAAAGCTCAAAAAACTAAATAGTAGCATTTTGAGCATAGAATAATAGTGTAAAAATTTAATAAAGAAAAGGTTTGTTTTTTACCTCAGTTCTTTTTTAGAAGCCGTTATTGCGTTTTTTGAGATTCTTCATTAGCCTTAAATTCAGCGAGTCCTTGTATAGTTGCTTTAATACATTCACAAGGTGTTGGTCCTCCTTCCCAAGCATCTTCACAAGGTTTCTCAATTAATTCTGGACGGTTCTGTTTTATCCAGTCCTTTGCTTTATAGTATACGACAGGATCATTTGAGGATGTTTTAACAGATCGGATTTTTTTATCTTTTATGATTATATGAAAAGTATCCGTAACATTTAGATCTAATTCAAGCGCACTCATTAGATCATCCTTTACAGTAACAGGGCATATGACTAAAGAATCATTTTTTATTTCACAGTCAGCACGATTTAAAACTTCATAATTTCCACATTCTGCCCACTTCTGATAATACAAAATAGAAGGATGTGATTTCTCAGCATATGATAGAGATAATTTCAAAGAATCTTCATTAAATGAATAGAATGCATCAATAAACTGATTTGCAATAACAATATTATCGTTTTGGTAAACATCAATTTTAGAGTTCGTTTGATTTTTACATCCAAGAAATATTAGAATAGATAAGTAAAATATTTTCTTCATAATTTTAATGTTTTTGGTTTGGCTTTAATTGCTTTTAACGTTTTTGTGTATGATTTGTTGCTTGTTTAAGCAGGGAAGTTAGTAAATAAAAAGCGAATCAAGAAAGTCCGTTTGGAATTTCGTAAGTACCCTAAAACCAGCAATTAATTTTGTAGGGTGTTGGCAAACGTTATTTTTTCAGTTTCTCTTGCATCTTCTATCATTTCTTTCGGATAATTGTATAATTCCAATATCTTAATTGCGTTTCTAGTTTTTAATTTCCCTTCTTTTAGTTTGTGTTCAAAAGTAAGCTCGTTGTTTTCTATTTCTTCACTAAAATGAAATAACTCAAAATTCTCTATGCTTAAAATATCGGTCAATTCAATGTCGTGAGTCGAAACTAAAACAACATTATTTCCTTTATTAAGATATGATAATATCGCTTTTCCTCCCGAAATTCTTTCTATTGTATTTGTTCCTTTGAAAATTTCATCTAATACGAAAAGACAAGGATTTTGACTGTTAGAAGCATCTATTAATTTTTTAATAGTTAAAACTTCCTCAAGATAGTAACTCGTGTTTTCTAATATGTCATCAGTAATTCTTATTGAAGAATACAATTTGAAAAATGGTGCAACATATTCTTTTGCAAAACAAATATTAATTGTTTGTGCTAAAACACTATTTATTGATATACTTCTAATAAATGTTGTCTTTCCAGACATATTTGAACCAGTTAATAATAAACTTTTATTTAATAAATCTAAATCGTTCACAATACAGTTTTTAATCAATGGATGATAAATATCTTTAACTACTAATTCTTTTTCTTCTACAAATGTTGGTTCACACAATTCATATTCACTCGCTTTTAATGAAGCTGAAGATATGGCAGAATCAATTTCGCCAATAAAATGAAACAGATTCTTTAGGTCTTCTTTCCTTTTTGTAATTGAATCAATAAAACTGTAGAAAATAATATACTCAAAATTGAAAAGAACTTTTATTAATTCCGAAATTATCCAAAAAGCGATTGCAAATTCATTGTCAACTTTCTTTTCAAAACTTATAAAGGTCGTTTTTAAACTGATTTTTTCAATTTCTTTTATAAAAGAAGCATTGTTAAAGTGATTTTTAATTTTCGGATAACTGATAAGGTTTTTTGAAACAATAAGTGCTTTAGAAAGCTGAGTTACACCATTAATATAATTTGAAACTTCCCATTTGTTCTTATAGTGAAACAACATATTTGTTGTAAAAACTGGAATGAGGAAAATGAAAAATATAGGAAATAAAAAACCCAAAAAAATGAAAGTTATTGATAAAATAGATAACGTATAAATTAGCCATATTATTTTTGGTTTTGCAATTGGTTGTGATGTAATTAAACTTTCAAATGAGTAAGAATCATTAGAGTTCAAACTAGTCAAATTTAATTGGGCTTTTAATCTTAAATCTTCATTTTCCTCGAATAGAAGCGTAAGATTACTAAAAGTCTGCAATTTATCTTTGTTTTGAATTGTCCTTACTTTGTAGTAGAGATACTGTTGTCCAATTTTTGAGGAAGTTCTGTCAATTATTTTAAAAGTTTCATTTATGTCTAAATCAGTTGCGCATCTATCCGATATTAAATGAAAGGCATCTTTTTTTTGGTTGTTACTATTAAAATATTTTTCTATGGATACAAAATGAAATTCATCTTGGCTTTTTTGTTTACTCCAATTATTTAGTAAATTATTTTTAGTTTTTTTTATATTTTTTTTCTTTCGGTAGTTGCTTAAAAGAAAGCGTAAAATTAAAATGATAATAACTCCTAAAATCCAATTCATATTCTGTTAGACGAGTTTTTTTAATGTTTGCCAACGTGTGTGTAAAAGATTAAGTGCTAAGGTATAGCGTTAAAGTTAATATATAATTACCGCATAGAAAGTCCGCGAGGACTCTCGAAAGTAGGTTAAAATAAAGCAATTAATTTTGTACAGTGTGGGCAGTAGTTATTATTATTATTATTTTAAAAGTTCGTATTTGTATAATCCGAATTCAGTTCTATTGGCAAAAATATTTAATTCATTTCCGTTTATTGAGTAACCATATTCGCCACTTAATATTAAATTCCAGTCAAAATGAGCTAACCAAATATTATTATCAGAAAAAGTGATTTTAGAATTTCTCATTTCATAAGGACCACTTCCACCAGCTGGATAAAAATCATTATTATTTCCGTTCCCGCTACTTTTATAATTTTTTCCCTCATTGAAACTTAAAGTTACGGCGTTTGAGAAAGTATCTCCGTTTAAATATACAACCGTAAAAGTTCCGCTGTAGTCTCCATTTAAACTTTCAAGATCATTTTTATCGTCATCATTGTTGCAGGAAGTAAAAGTCAAAGATAATATTACTATTAAAAATAATTTATAAATTAAATTCCCCATAATTCTAATTTATTTATAGATGCTGTTTTGCTAAAAAGGTTGCGTAGTATCTTGTTCAGTTTTTAGTGAGTTTAATTACTACCAACATGTTTGTGTATGATTAGTTGTGTATTTTAGGAGACTAATTTACTAATTAAAACATGTACCAAGAAAGTCCGTTTTGACTTTTGTCCATCGGGTAAAACCAGCAATTAATTAGACACGTTATTAGAGCCAATATTTTTTAATCAACAGGATATATTATAAAGCTATTATGCACTTCTTTTGTTGGTTTGTCTCCCAATTTTGTTAGAGCGTTTGAAAGCTCTTTTAAATCAAGTGAACTCAATGGAAGCCGATGTTCCTTCGGTTGATAAATAGTTCCCATTGGATAATCAACTCCAGATGTCTGAGTCATCTCAATATGATTTCCAAGTATTGTTGAAACCTCATAATCGTCAGTGAATTTCACAAGTCGCTCAATACTCATTTTAAAGGCATTCCAATCTTTCACATACAATCTCCCTGGGTAAAAGGTGTCTCCACTCAATAGAATTTTAGTTGAGGAGTCATAAACAGCAATTGAAGAAGCCTGATGTCCAGGTATTGGTATTATTTTTATTAATCGATTGCCTAAATCAAAATTCACAATTTCTTCAGGCCAATTTGATATATTATAAAAGTTCTTTAAGTTTTCAATTTCCAAACCAATAATTGTTGTATTTGGTTTTCCCTTAAACTGACCATCTGCCGCATAGTGGTCACCATGCTTATGAGTGTGAGCCACAATTAATTCTAACGCTCCATTTTTTTCTGACCAATCGTTTATTATTTTATTTACTATTTTATAAAGAGGGAAGATGTCATCTTCTTCCGTAGCTCCAGTATCCATTAATAAAGCTTTATCCTCACCAATAAACAGAAACATAAAAGGTGCTTCGTAATTTGTGCATTTGTTTTGACGTAAAACCCAAGTATTACTATTGTACTTAACGACTTGAATTGGTGGCTCAATATTTTCTTCACAGTTTTCAGAACCGTGAATCCAATTTTGAACATTTAAATCAACGGTTTCTTCAATCGAAGGTTTGCATGACCAAATGACAATGAGTGTTGTTAGTATTATTGTAACTTTTATTTTCATATGTTGGTTTATATTGGCTTTAACGTGTTTGTATAAGATTAGCTGCGTGTTTTACGCAACTAATTTAGTAAATAAAACACGAACCAAGAAAGTCCGGGAGGACTTTCGTAAGTAGGCTAGAAACAAGCAATAAATTATATACGGTGTTGGCAGTAGTTTTTATTTAGAATATTTTTCGACTTTCAAATGTATTCCAAGTCCGATATTATATTTTAATTTTTATCATTCCATTTAAGATTAACATTATCTCTCGAAATATAAGGACCGCTGAAAACAGTTGAAGAAAAATCAATAACTTTATCTTCTTTTTTTATGGTTTCATGATTTCTAAAATCAACCCATTCTATTGAAGCTAAAAAGTCATTTTCAAAAATTAAATGCTGATTTGATAAATCAAACTTAGCCATTCCTTTTTTTGTTATTTCAATAATATTATCAGTTCTGTTTGTTTTTACTAAATCTATATTACCATTTGTAATATTGTGAAAATTGATTCTAAAAGTTGCAGAATTATATCCAAAGTCTGTAATGTTAAATTGAATATTCTTTTAATTCATAAACCTTATTTTTTTTGATTTCAATTATTTTACTAATTTCCGATCCTAAATTTTTTGAAGTAAAGAACAGGACTACATTTCCACTTTTTGTTTTAGTTCCAGCAACTTTTTCTTTAGATTTTTTTTTATTAGAGATAACTATTTCTCTCAAACTCTCAACTTTAGATTGTAGTTGAATTTCGTTTATTTTTAAAGGAATTATTATTGTCTTTTTTTCAAAATTCAAAGATGAAAAGATTAAAGAATCATTTTCTCTTATTTTTAAATTCTTAAAGGAAAAATGGCCTTTCAGATTGCTAACAGTTCCAATAGATTTTCCTTTTACTGATATATTTACGTGTGGAATTACTTTTCCGAATTCATCTATACATTTTCCTTTTAATTGAGAACAAGAAGTTAAACTTAAAAATAAACAAACAAAAAATAGTGATTTAGGATTTAGATTCATTTTTTTCTAGGCTGTTACGTATACAAATAAATTTTATTTTTGTTGAAGTTTTTAATGCCCGGTTTTTAATTACCGCTAACGATGTTGTGTATAATTATCGGCGTGTTTTAAAAAGTTTAATTTAGTTAATAAAACATGAACCAAGAAAGTCCGCGAGGATTTTTAGAAGTAGGCGAGAACAAGCAATTACTTATAGCCATTCTTACCTGGTGGCTTTTTTTATATTTGATTCAATAATTTCAATCATTTTTTCACCTCTTAAATCTCGGGCGATAATGATTCCGTTTATCAATTAGGAAATTATCTGGTATTCCATTAATTCCATAAATTAGATAGTGATCAGCCTTTCTACCATTATTTTGCCAGAGATTGACCCAGTTCAATTCATTTTTTTCTATTGATTTTAACCACATCTTTTTAGTTTGGTCTTCTGAAATACTAACAATTTCAAATTCATCTTCATTAAACATAGAGTAAGCCTTTCTTAATGCTGGATATTCTTTAATGCAAGGACCACACCAAGATGCCCAAAAATCTAATAAGATGAGTTTCCCTTCGAAGTCTGATAGTTTAATCATTTCTCCGTTTTCGTTTGGCATTGAAAAATCAACATAACTTTTCCCAATTTGCGAATTTTTATTTAGTTCTAAATAACGATTTTTAGATTTACTAAATGACGATTTTTTTAAATCATTGCTAAAATTGTTATACAATTCGGAAACTGTTTTGTTGGGCAAGGATGTATAACAAAAGTCAAGAGTTTTAGCGCTCACATATGATTTTGGATTATTTTTAATAAACTCTGTTTCAATTTTTAGTTTATTCTGCTGGACTTTTTTTAGCTCTAAATTTGCGCTTAACTTTAAACTGCCGTTAAGTTTATCGTTAGTCACTATTTCTGCAAGACTATCTCTTCGTTTTCTATACTCTTAAATTAGTTCCCAAAGTTTTTCACTTTCTTTTTGTGAATTAGCCCCTTCAATTATGGCGTCCTTAAATTCTCCATCTTTTGCTTTAAATTTTATTTCTTTTGATTCTAGTCAAATACGAGAGTAATTTTGTGAATTTTTAACCAATAAGGTGTATCGTTTTGGATGCTCTGTGACCCCATTTATTTAAAATTTGTTGTCTACTATTTTAGTCGAATCGACAGATTTATGATCCAACATTAAATAAATTCAACTGTCGTTCTCAATTCCTTCTAATTCTCCGTTAAGGACAAATTCATTTTCTCCAAGCTTGTTTGTATTTTCTTTGCATCCAAAGATTGTCATCAAGAATAGAATAGCAATTAAGACTGTTGTTTTTTTCATCGGTATGTTTTTTTTAGCTTGCAGATAACGTTGTTGTATATGTTGATTGCGTTTTTCAAGCAACTAATTTAGTAGATAATTATAGAAAAAGAAAGTTTGTTTGGACTTTCCTAAATAAGCGATTTGATAGCAATTAATTTTATCCGGTGTTAGAGTCCGTTTTTTTAGAATTCAAATGATTCTTTCAAATTTATTTTTATAATTTTAAGAGTTTGATTAAATTCTTGTTTTTTTATTAAATTTAGATTTTAATTTGAAGTGTATGGAAAAAAAGCTCCTTTAAAAAAATAGTAACTTATTTCTATTAAAAAAAGCACAACAATTATTGTTAAAACCACTTTACTATGCTTTTTCATTTTATATTTTTTTTCGATTTGTTTCAATTGAGTAAATTCAATCAGCGTTATATTCAATAATAATTTTCAAATTCTTTTGAACGAGAGATTCTACAAGAATGCTTTCCGCTTATAGTTCGGTTTTTGCTATGAAATTCAGTAAGTTCGTGAGGACTAAATTATTTTTCCTTTTTTTAGTTGTCCAGCGTTTATCATTACAAAAACTCCATAACCAGTTAAAATCATACCAATGGTTGTTAAAGAGATATAAAGTATTGCGGAACTTTTTATTGCTAATAAGGTCGTTCCAATTATTGTAAATAGTACTCCAATACTTGAAATCAAACTTCCTTTGTGCTCCTTTTTTTTATCCATAATATACTATTTTTTTTCTGTTTTGAGTACGTTCCGCCAATGAATGCCAACGCTTAGTATATGAGAAGTAGCCGATTATGAAGCACGAAATTTCCGGTTAAGCACAAAGTTTTACACGCACCAAAAGCCTTGAAGTTCGCACTATTTTGCCTATTTCTTATAAACATTGTTGGCAGTAGTTTTTATTCATTCTTTATTTGTTGTTGCATTTTTTCAATGCTTTCTAAAGTTGGTTTTACATCTTTATTTAAAGCTCTTTTATTTATCCAATAAGTAAACGCATAAAATAAAGCAAGACCTATTAAGGTTACTATTTTAAAATTGGAAGTAAGTGGTAATAAGCTTTTAGCAACACTATTTGTCCAATTGTAATCGATTGGATTTTCTAACCCTAGAATAAATACAAAATTCATTATAAACGGTGGAATAGCATACCAATACAAAGCAAAATCTAATAAATTAGATTGTTGTAACATCATTGTTTTATGATTATTAAGCTGTTCAGCTATTGTTAGCGAGAAATCAGTTTTAGTATTTTGTATTTTTGATTTTCTAAATTTTACAATAACAAATACAAACCAAGCAATTGCCAAACCACAAGCTACTTTAGTAACGGGAAATGGGATTTCGAATAATAAATATCCAAAAATGAGTATTCCAATTGTTGAGGCAGAAATTTCTCTGATATCTCTACTTCTTATTTTTTTCTGAAAACTCTTTATTTTAATACTCAATTCCTCAGTCAACTGTTTTGTTTCAATTGATATTTGACCAGATTGAGAAGAATTATTCCAAATATCTTTTAATTCTTGTTCTAACATTTTAGTTGATTTTTGGAGTGATACATTCAAATAATTTTTTTCTAATCCGCTTCATTTTAACTGCTATATGGTTTTCTGTTAACCCAGTGATTACTTCAATTTCTTTATAAGACAAATCATCTAAATAAAGTACAATAAGAGATGTGTCAGTTCCATTTAAAGTTGAAATACACTCTTTTAAATACTTGAGCTTTTCTTGTACAGAAGTGTCAATTTCTTTTTCTATTGGTGTAAAATAGATAGATTCAAACCTATATGTCTTGCTATAATTTTTATCAAGTTTCATTTTTGAACGTAAGCAAACATTAAGAGAGATTTTATACACCCAAGTATCTATAGAAGAATTACTTTTAAAGGAGTCAAGAGATTTCCAAATTTGATAAACTACTTCTTGAAAGAGGTCTTGAGGTTCTATTGGAGGAATAGCATAAATATTACAAATTCTGTATATTTTGTGCTTATTCCCTTCAAGAATTTCTTCAAAATATTTATCCTTTTTCCTTTTTTGCATTCTGTTTTTTTAAATTGTTTTTAGATGAGCTTATAAGTAAAAACTCAATAAAAAATCCACAGATAAGTATAAGACTAATTTTTTTATATGACTCCCCAAGAATTTGGTAGCAAACGATTAATGTTATAGCCCAAACAATGCTACTTATGATTTGAATTCGTGTTAAAATTTGAATTAATTTCTTTATGTTTTCCATCTTCTTAAAATTTAAATTATTGTTTTTTTTAGTGTCTCTATTTTGTTAGTGACAAGTTTTAAGAAAATATGACAGGAAAACTGATATTTTATTTTAGAGTGCTATTAAATTACTGCCAACGCGTTTCTATATGGTTTGTTGCGTATTTTAACACACTAATTTACTAAATAAAACACGAACCAAGAAAGTTTGTTTGGACTTTCCTAAATAAGCGATTTGATAGCAATTATTTTATCCGATGTTAGAGTCTGTTATTTTTAGAATTCAAATGATTCCTTCAAATTTATTTTTATAATTTTAAGAATTTGATTAAATTCTTGTTTTTTTATTAAATTTAGATGTTAATTCAAAGTGTATGGAAAAAAAGCTCCTTTAAAAAAATAGTAACTTATTTCTATTAAAAAAAGCACAACAATTATTATTAAAACTACTTTGCTATGCTTTTTCATTTTATATTTTTTTTCGATTTGTTTCACTTGAGTAAATTCAGCCAGCGTTATATCCAACAATATTTTTCAAATCCTTTTGAATGAGAAATTCTGCAAGAATGATTTCCGCTTTCAGTTCGGTTTTTGCTATGAAATTTAGTAAGATCGTGGGGACTAAATTATTTTTCCTTTTTTTAGTTGTCCAGCGTTTATAATCATAAAACTCCATAACCAGTTAAAACCATACCAATTGTTGCAAAAGATATATAAAGTATTGCTGAACTTTTTATCGCTTATAATGTCATTACAATTATTGTAAATAGTCTCCAATACTTGAAATCAAACTTCCTTTGTCCTCCTTTTTTTTATCCATAATCTACTATTTTTTTCTGTATTGAGTACGTTCCGCCAATGAATGCCAACGGTTTAGAATAACCAAAGTTGTGGTTTGGTTATTGGATTTTTCGTTTGTAAAATTTATATTTTTTAGAGTTTAGAATTATTTTGTATTTTTCTATTTAGCAATTTTGGTTATGCGCTGTTGGCATTTTGTTTATAATAATTTATGTATTTGTTTAGGAGAAAAAAGTTTCTACCATTTTTTTCAGAAGCCATTCAGCCTTATGAGGTGCTAAAACTTGATTTATATTAAGAATAAAACTAGAATCAGTTTCCAAATTATAAAATACCATACCTCCATACGCACTATTATGTCCAATAAGTTTATGCTTTCCTATTTTCTTTTGTTGAAGACCCATTCCATAAGCAATTTTACCTTTTTTCGCAGGAACATCAATATTGTCATCTTCAAAATTCATCATTAACTGAAGCGTTTCAACTTTCTGAAATAATTGGCCTCTTAAAAGTGATCTTATAAAAATATTCAAGTCACTTGCTGATGACATTAAACCACCACCTCCCCAATCAAATGATGTGTTTACCTTTTTTAATGAATATGTTCCATGATATGGAAATGCAATTGGTGTAGAACTTTTTTTATTTTGATAAAATTCTAAATAAGTATCATTAAGCGAGAGTGTATTTAATAGTCTTTCTTCTAGTACTTCATAGTATGATTTGTGCGTTAACTCTTCAATTAGAATAGTTAATAATAAATAATTTGTATCAGAATAATAAAAGCTTTCACTTGGCTTAGATACTCCTTTTTTATTTAAATTATATTCAAAATATTTTTCTAAAATATTTTTCCAATTCCAATCTTGATTTGGATATTTTTTGATATTTGCAAAGAATCTTTCATCATCAGCAAAGTAATCTCTAAGACCACTTTTATGTTGTAATAAGTTTTGGATTGTTATGTGACTAGAGTAATTAATTTCATCAAAAAACAATATTTCTGACAAGATTTTTTTGGTTTCATTATTTTCAAAACAATCGAGAAAAGGGTCTTCTAATTTTAGCAATCCTTCCTCCATCAATTGTAAAATAATAGTTGACGTAAAAGTTTTCGTAATGCTCCCTGTTCTAAAACGATAATTACTAGCTATTTTTTTATCAGAGGCATCTATTTGTCCAACAGCAATTTTATAATTGATATTCTTTTTTTTATTATTTATATTCAGGAGGCAATTATAAATAGGAGCAGCACCATTAGGGTTGATAAGTAATTTAGCGAAATCTTCATATTGTTTCATAAAGCTACTATTAAATGTAATCAAAAGCTGAAGCAAATATTGGTTTCAATTTTAAATTCTCAATTTTAGTTTCATCTATGTTTTTATAAGCTGCCATAATTTCAACATCCGAATCTTTTATAAAAGAATGAATCATACCTAATTTACCTTTTGTTAGAATTTTTTCACGAATTGGGCAGGTATTTCCTAACCAAAACATAGAAGATTTTAATTTTTCTTTAGCCAGTAATCCTTCAAATAAATTATATAATTGTTGTTCATATCCAGGTTTAAAATAGAGACCCTCAAATGCTAAAAATTCGAACCGTTTTGGATTAAATAATTTATTAAGCACAGGTATTAAAGGAACCACATTCATTACTATCTTTCCTGTAAAACCTTTCATATTGTTAATCACCCAATGCGCACGATGATATTGACATCCAGCTATAATTTCTCCTTTTTCTCGAATAACAAAATAATTATTTTTAATAAATAAAGAATCAAATTGGGTTAAAGTATAGTTATTATAGGTTATATAAAGTAAGTTTAAAATTTCTTCTTTATCTTCTTTTGAAGTTATTTGTGTAATTTTTTTATTTCTCTTCGGAAAAAAACGACTAAAACCTAAAGTTTTTACCGTTCCGATAGGATTATAACCAGCACTTTCTACAACGCTATAAGAACTTTTGTTAGCTCTCTCTATACAAGCAAAATAAATGGTTTTTTCTTTTTCCTTTTCACGGATTAATTCCATCACTTTTATGGAGAATTTTTTCATAACTCCTTTGCCACGTATTTCTTTTGATGAAGCAAAATATCTGATATAATTACAATTAAATTGCTCACTACTAGTAGTTACAGTTGTCATACAGAAAACAGCAGTTGCTCTTATTTTTTCACCTTCATAAATAGCAAGAAGCACTGGTTTTTTTATCAATTTAATATGTTCTTCTGTATTTTTGTGTTCATAGATAGCACCTTCATTTCCCCAAGCAATACTATCTAAAAAATGTAAAGCTTCTTTTGGAATACCTTGATGCCTTTGAATGGAATATTTTCCATCAGTGAATAGAATCTCTTTTTTCATAATGGCCTATACTTGCGTTTTTATAATACCGTTTTCTACTAGTTGTTTACAGCTTAACTTTATTTTATCTTCCAATAAAGCAATTACTTCATCAGTATGGGCTGCTGATAAAAAACAGTTTTTACCTTCCCAAATGTAAACGCCATTTAAAAGAAGTTGATTATAAAGTTCTGTATACTTACCAGGTGTTATGAATCTGAATAAAGATCCGAAGTGAACAATTGATAACTTCGGAAAGTTTTCTGCAAAAAATGCATTCATTTTCTTGCAGAAATTGGAAGTTTTTATGTTTATCTCTTTTAGTAATTCGCCGTTAGTAGCATCGAGTATTTCTAATGTTTTTAACGAAGTCGCCATTGCTAAAGGATGATGACAAAATGTACCTGCAACAAAAGTTGATTTCGCTTCTGGAACGGACTGATCTCCATATTGCCAAAAGCCACCATCAATGGCATCTAAAAATTTTGATTTACCCGCAACTATACCAATTGGTAATCCACCGCCAATTACTTTTCCGTAAGTAACAATATCAGCTTGTATGTTAAATTGTTTTTGGCAACCACCAATATCAATTCTAAAACCAGTGATTACTTCATCAAAAATAAGTGCAATATCATTTTGCTCGGTAATACTTCGTATTTCCTTTAAAAAGGCAATTGGTTGAAAACTGGGGTTTCTGCTCTGAACTGGTTCAACAAGAACAGCTGCAATGTTATTCTTATTTATTTTAATAAAATCTAAAGATTCTTCTGAACCATAATCAAAGAAATAAGATTCATTTAAAATAGATTGTGTAATTCCGGGAATAGATTCTCTGGCAATATTTGTTTGCTGATCTCTTCGAAGTGTAAGTAATGGATCAAATGTACCATGATAGGCTCCTTTGAAAAAAACAACATATTTCTTTTTTGTAACTGCTTTTGCAATTCTTAAAGATACCATAATTGCTTCTGTTCCAGAATTAAAAAAGGCAACTCTTTCTGTATTTGTAGCCAATGTAATTTTTTCTGCTAGTATACCTGCTAATGGAGATATTGGGCCAACAGACCAACTCTTAGTTAATTGGTTTTCAATTTCTTTGCGAATAGGTAAATAATTATGACCAAAAAGAATAGAGCCAAAACCCATTGTTAAATCTATATATTTATTATCGTCAATATCCCAAATAAAAGCACCATCAGATTTATCCGAAACTAAAGTGTAAATAAGTTCTTTTTTCTTGATATTAAAACCTGCTGCGTTTCTATTTAAAGCAAAATGTTTTCTGTAATTCTGTGTATGTTTTTTTGTTAGTGAATTTTTTTGAGATAATTTATGAATCATAAAACGTTTTGATGTTTTGTAATAATACAATTTAAATTGATAAACACAATCATTACTATGTTTTAAATCACTTATAAAGGAAATGAATGCCAACGTGTTTATAGGCTTACCTTTTATCCGCATTACAGTCCATATTGGAGGGATATGCGGAAGTTTAGTGTTTATAGTACGCCCTGGTCTTTGCATAAAAATAAGGGAATAAAACAAAGTATCGAATGGATTTTTAGTTTTTTTTAAATCCTTTGTTGGGATGTGTACACAAACCACACTCTTTTTAGCTGTCTTGTCATTAGAGTTCTTGTATGATCAGATATGTACTCTTTCTTTTGATATGTAAGTGGAAAAATTGCGTTTCAAGGAATGCAAATCGGGGTATGCGTGTGGCCGGCTTTGAACATGTAATTTTGGATTTCCTGTTATGTTTTTAAATTTCGACAAACAAGTGGGCGCTAATAAGAAGGAATGTCATACTTTCAAGATATTTTGTTTTTATATTCGGCAAACTTAAAACGATTTAATGTCCTCACTAAAAATTTAACTTTTGTTATTTGCGTTTACTACAGGCCTCAGAGAAATAGAAGACGTACTTCTTTTCTAAACACACAAAAAAGATATATTTAGAATTTAGAGCGGTAGAAAAAGGACTAAAGTCTTTTTTTGTGCTTTTAAATAAAAATAGGTTTCTTAAGAGAACTAATTGTCTTTTAGAGAATTATATAAGTATTCTTTACAATTATGTAACATTTTTAACCTTTATAAATTTAGATTTGCTAACTTGCAGTTTCCCCTTCACTTAATATACGAAATTATGTATTTAAAGAAATTAGTGCCTTTTGTAACCATATGTTTAGTAGGGGTTTTATTGAGTTGTCAATCAGAGAGTGATGTTTTATATCCAGAAAATGAGATTTTAGCACCAACGTTAGCAGCAAAAAATTTAGTTAAAGTTAAAAGAGTTCGGCAAGCGTTAGATTTAGGGCTTGCGGGTGAATTTGCCATTTTATCGCAATCGGGTGTTACAGATGTATACCCTTCTATCATTACTGGAGACGTTGGATCAAGTCCAATTACCGGTGCAGCGATCCTGGTGACATGTGCAGAGGTTGAAGGTACAATATACTCCGTCAATGCTGCAGGTCCATTGCCTTGTGTGGTTAATAGCGCTACGAGGTTGACCACAGCGGTTGGGGATATGGGAACGGCCTACACGGATGCTGCCGGACGCAGTAATCCAGATTATTTAGAATTGGGCGCAGGAAATATAGGAGGCTTTACACTTGAGCCAGGCCTATACAAATGGACAAGTCCCTTAATTATACCAGCAGATATAACCATTTCGGGAGGACCTGAGGATGTTTGGATCTTTCAAATTTCACAGACTCTTATTATGAGTTCAGCAGTACGTATTACTTTAAGCGGCGGTGCACAAGCAAAGAATATTTTCTGGCAAGTTGCAGGAGCGGTAACGCTGGGTACAACCAGCCATTTTGAAGGAATAATTTTAGGTAAGACGGGCATAAATATGTTGACGGGTGCTACTTCGAATGGTAGAATGCTAGCCCAAACAGCCGTAGTCTTGCAAATGGCCACCATCACACAGCCATAAAAAAAATCCTAATACAAAGAATTAAACCCAAAGACACAGTGAATAGAAAGTCCTTTCAGAAATGGGGGACTTTTATTTTATGTTAAATAAATATGCATTGTACGATGTTAAATAGTCATTATTTCTATTCAAATAAAATATTTACGTATTATTGAGGAATTATTAATGGTTTAAAATAGCAGTAAATCATATAACATTGCACGCAACTAAGCGTGATTTTTAAAAGCGTTTAAATGTGGTGCATGCACTCAGTGCAATTGCTAAAACTTTCCAAGAAATAATTTGATGCTGGTTTTATTTTGAAAATTACGAATTAATAAGCTGCATTAGTATGCCTTTACTTAAACACAATATATTTTATAATAAACGGTAGGGTACCGGTCGAAAAAGCATATAGAATGAAGTATTTTTAAGATAATGTCTTGAAATGAAGCCCTCTTAAAGTTGGCTATGTCTGGAAAAACTCTTATATTCAATCAAACAAAAAAAAGTGATGAAAAAAAAGAACAGACAAAAAGAATTTATTTTCGCCATAGCAGCAATAATTGTAACAATCGTCTTTTTACTGACGTTATTTTATGTAAAGTCTTCAAATGCAGAGAGCGATGAAGCGCTGTTACCGCAGCAGCAAACTACAGTATTCTACGCAGCTATTTTCTAACAAACAAGTATCTTTTTTTTTGAGCATCGGTTTTAGAGAATTTTAGAGAATTAAAGGCGCTTTATCTAGGCTATAAACTAATTTTTGTAGCTGTATTTAAAATGGAAATTATTATTTGTGTGAATTCCAAAGGGATGAAAAACGAACCTTTTTTTTTAAAATATGGTCAACTTTTTAGTGGGCAAACTATCTGAATTTACAGAAAAATTTTAATATCCTCAATTGTTTGAATTTTTCTTTTCTACTTTCTATAAACTAGAAATAATAGACTTGAGCAAATACGGAAACAAAGAGAAAGCAAAGAATTTAAAAGAAGTCTTTCGAAAATATATTAATAGTAGAGCCAAAGTATTCTACTTCTAGTGAAAAAAAGGTAACGAGGGGGGATTTGTTCTAAAGGTATTTCTTAAAAGGTGGATACACTGTTTGTATGTAATATATAGCATGTCCGACAAGATTGGAGGCTGCATTATTTAAATAATCAGCTCTGTGCGAAACTCTAAGCATGTTTGAAATGCTTTTCTTTTAAAGAATACATATTTAAACGACATATTTCACGGTGTGTAAAATAGCTTTATTTCAATCTGCTAAAATAGAACTCTTAGAGAGCTTTTTTTTAAAGGAGTGTTTTGTTTTTTAGTTATAATCAACACTTACTTGGAAAGTACCTGAATACTGGCCACCAATTTGGTTTTCTTGAACGTTTAATGTGCCTCCTAATGTGAAGCTATCTTTTCCTTCAGAAGTTAGTGTACTTGTTTTTGAGTCCGCAACAGCTCCATTAAAACGTGCGGTCATAGCGGTGATGTTCATTGTATTTACTCCAGAATAAACAGACGTGTGAGAAACTGTTGTAATTGCAGGTAATACGAGCACATATGTTTCAAGTCCCGTGCCACTTACGCTGTAAGCTGCTACAGCAGGTGCAGGGGTTGCTGCGGAGTTTACTACGCCTCCTGTGTATCCTCGAGTAGTCGAATTAGAAGGTAAAATTACAGTGCCACCTGATGTATTGGATAAAAGACTTGAGCCAAAATTCAAAGGAGCGATTTCTGACAAAGACATAGCAACTAAAAGACTTGCATTCGCCGTGGTGGCATTTACAGTGCTACCTGATTGCGCAATTATAGGGAATGTAAACCCTACAATCATAGTAAGGGTACATAGTATGTGTTTTTTCATAAAGAAATTTTTTGCAAGGGAAAGATACATATATTTATTGAATTAGCTTTAAGTAGCATAATTAATTATGAAAAACGAAATAAGCTGATTTTAGGATGTGTTTCCTCAATGAAATCTGATTTAAAGGTTATTAAATAAACGTGTGCTATTGTTTTTTTTCGCACAACAGCGTTTTAATAGTGGTAAATTACCTAAAGAAGCATTGGTTTAATGCACTAAAACTTTCTTTCTATGTGTTTTTCCGTTTTGTGATACCGCTACAATATAGACTGTCTGTTTTTGTTGCACACTCAAACGGTGTAGCGTAGCAATGGCATTTTTTCTACTTGTAAGCAATCGTCCTAACAAATCAAATACTTGAATATCTGCTGGGCCATCAAAAAAGGATAAATCGATGTTGATTTTAGTTCCGTCATAAAATACGCGTACAGGCACGTCTAACGAGCTATCAGTAATTTCTTGGAAATGCAATACAAACCGATCTTCAGAATCTCCTTCTGAAGCTTTAAATTCATAAGTAGGGCGTATTTTTAAATCAGTGATAATTTTCATTTTTTTGTCTTCTAATAAAAGCAAATGGTCTTGTGCATGGGCATGATCAATTTGCAAGGAGTACTCTCTATTTTTTCCTACTATTCCTGGTTTAAATTGCAAAGGTATTCTTGAGTTTTCTAGAATGTCTGTTAAATATCGAACAGATAAATCTTGATCGATGTAATTGAAATATACGGAAGGAGCGTCTGTATTTGGACTGGAAAGTTTCAATGCGCCCGCTTCATTTTGAGGGAACCCAAATTGAAGTAGTACTTCATCAGAACCATATCCTTCATTGGAGGAAATTTTAATTTTTAAATGACTGGTTTTAGAACTTTTTGTGCTGTTATTTTTTTCTTTTAACCAAGTGTTTCCCATCGTTTGCACTTTAATAGCATTGGACATGGCAATACTTCCGTTATTCTGGGCTCTTATAAAGAAGCCTTGTGTTGGAGCAATATATTGATTTACGCCGTTTGTTCCGGTACCTCCATTGGAATTATAGACACCGTAGTTATTTGCGGTTGGATTCCATATCCACATATTGTAACCACCGGTGGCTAGAAGCAAGTCTGAACGTGTCCAGCCAGTGGGTGCCGACCAGTCAATAGTAGCAGCATACGGATTTCCAATGAAATTAAATCCTTTTACAGTCAAATCTGGACTCTCATTTGTAATCGGGTAACTAATATTGCCGTTATTGAGCAATCCTATAAATTCCTTTGTAGGATTTGGCGCTTGGGTGGCGTACAAATATCCTTTCCCTTTGACAAAACTTAACGTTGGATGAATAGCGGCCCACGTTGGCATTGCAGTCAAATTCAGTTGATAAGTCCAACAAGGTGTAGGTTCATTATAAATATACAAATCATAACCCGTACCATTTCCATAAGTACCTATAGGATTCCAACTACCACTAATATTTTGATTTGAAACTGGCGCCGAAAGAAATTGATAGGCCTCGGGTGCTCCACTAATATAGCGTTGCACTGTTGCTGGTACATTTTGTGTATTGTGAATCAGAGAAGCCATACCAGAACTGTTGGATATCAGGATGAGTCCATTTGTTCCTCCAAGATTCGATATAGTACCTGTTACTGTTAAACTTTTAGCCGCTTCAATTTTAAATTTTTTTGTTGCATTGATGGTGAGCATATTTGTAACCATCGTTTGAGTTGAGTTTAAGGTAACCGACGCTGTATTGTTGATGATTAAATTATAGAAAGTAGCCGTTCCCAAATCCATCTTTTGGGCAGAGGTGCCGTTCATGTAAACATTTCCGGATGCGCTAAAAAAAGTACCTGTACTTGTAAAATCACCTGTGATATTGTAAATTCCGTTACCAACAGTGTTTCCGTTATTTTGAAGCACACTAACATTTAAAGTGCCTTTGTTTAAAAGAGTGGCATCGGTATCATTCTCGAGGATATTTATTGTTACTGCAGTATCGTCTGAAATTGTAATATAAGCACCGTTATTAGAAATGTATTGCGCCTGTATTTGTATGTTTATTTCTAAATACACCAATATCGATAAAATGGCAAACCATTTTATGTTAAAAAAGTTATGTAGATTTAAATTTTTCATCCGGAATTTATAGATTCGAATACAATTATTTGTTTTTTTGATGTTTTTAGAACTGCTAGTTCTTCTATCTTTTAAAATAGCGCAATCTTATCGTTGCTTGTTAGTTGCCTACTTTTATCAATGTTAAAATTCTATTATAAACTGTAGACTCCTTACTATCAGCATCCTGAATGTCAATTTTCCATCTTACATCCATAATATCGTCTACTGCAAAAGAAGAAATACCATGCAAAGAAATATCTGAAGGGTTTTTTAAATGCGTTCTTGTTCTACTAGAATTAGGTAGTAGTGTGCCATTTTTATAAAGACTAAAGGTGACCTTGTGTTTCACATCTTCAATAATGGTGTCCGAATCTCCAGCTTCATAAATGTTTCCAGTAACCATTTCAGGAGTAAAACCCGTGATAGCACCGCTATTAGTGCCAATATTACCAGTGTACGTGGAAGCTCCCGTATTTGCAATGCCTCCCAAACTTGTAAATATTATAAAATTAGATAATGTTTTAAAATCAATCAAACTTTCACCAGTAGGCAATGTAAGTGCACCAGGTCCACTTGAAATTGCCCCAGAAGTGGTTAGCAACCGGCCTGTTACGATACCGTTTGCGGCTACAGCGACGGCAGATCCATGGGAGAATAGCGTCCCGGATATGGTTGTACCCGCTCCCAAGCCGATTGCTCCATCTGCAATCCAAAAAACATTTTTGGCACTGGCACCGTTTACCAAAGTAACACTTGCACCTGCCCCAGTATTGAATGCGCCGGTAGCTCTGATTAAAAAAAGTGCTTCAGGATCTCCTCCACCATCTAAAATAAGACTGTTTGCAATGGAGGCAGCTCCAGGAATATCGTACACCCCAGGAAAAAGGGTCTCTCCACTCCCAAAAACTAAGGGGTGTGTGGTGTCTGTTACTGGGATTGCCATAATGTCGTCATAAATTGAATTTAATTCTGAAACTCCTGTAGATGTATTAAATCCATAGGTATGGGATGCTGCAGGGATGCTAACTTGACCATTAAAAAAAATTGAATATGTGCCTGCTTCTGCGATGGTCTTACTCATTTGATCCACCACGGTATACGAAGTTGAGGAGGTGGAGATTGCGGTTCCGGCATCAACAGAAAGATATGCAGGGCGCACCCAATCTACCCAGGAGTTTCCGTTATAAAATGTAAACAGATTTGTTGTTGTGTTGTAAAGAATTAAACCAGTTGCAGGGGAGGTTATATTATTTCTTTCTGCTGTTGTCATCCTTGGAGTCAGCATGCCTTTACTGTTCGTTCTCATTTCAAGTATCGAAGAAGGATCCGGAGTAATTTCAGCGTTACTGATACCCACAGACTGTGCTATTATATTATAATTGCTACTGATCATCAAAATGATGAGCAATCCCAGAAAATTTAATTTTGATTTCATTTGTTTTGTTTAAAAAGTGACCATTAAAAATTTTTATTTTTTCAGCTCATAAAAGGATACAAATACTTATTTTTAAATTCAAAATATGGTATAAAGATATGCATTTTTATTTCCCTTGTGTTTCTCTAGTTTTTTACCTATTTATTAATCTATTTTTTTTATCCTTTAAAATATACCTTTTTATTTTGGTGCAATAAAGCCGCTTGAATCGGTATCGGTGTGTCATCTAATAAAGCTTGTACAAAAGCACCTTTGTATTTTTTTATCAATTCAATTATGTACGCTTTTGCTTCTTTATACGTGTCGAACCGTCCTAGTCTATATTTTGTGGACGCTTTTTCTTTGTAAATACGAATGTTCTTTAGATTCTGAAATTTTTTATTTTCTTTTTTTGATGTGCCTATTTGTACTGTAAAGACTAATTTTTTTCTATTTTTTTGAGTGGAACACTATTTTTTTGGATAGAATCCTTTCCTAAAACTAATTTCTTTTCCGATATAATTGGTTGAAGTACAAAGTCAATACCTTCGACAATATCTCCTTCTTCGGACATTCGAATGATTATTGGTTGTGCCATTGGAGTGGCTTTGTAATCTAACGTTTTCATTTGTAATGAATCAACCTGAACAGAATACTCCCCTGGCTCTAGACCTAAATAGCTATAATATCCATCGGATTCACTTAACACTTCTGCTACTTTTTGTTTCTTTTTATTGTAGATAGCGAGCGTAACACGCCCCTGTCCTTTCATTTCTTGACCTGCCAATAAATATACCATACCATTCACTTCTCCTACAGAAATAATAGGTACGAATATGCGTTTGTACTGATTTGGATCAACAAGAACTTGATATGTATTGCGTTTAAATCTCCAAGAAATATAATCCAAGGACGTATTTGAAAATTCAATATTGTAATTTACAAAAGCATTTAAATCGAAAATTCGCACAGTGAAATCTTTACCACTTATTTCTGCAACTCCTCCTGAAACATTAACCGAGGACAGCAATACTTTTTTTTCTCCAGGATCTAATTTTCCATTTCGGTTCAAATCAAGGAAAGGATAGAATAAAATACCTCCCTTTCCAACTGCAGAATTGTTGCTTGTGTGTATGTAATTATTACCTGCTCCAAAAGCCAAACTTCCTTGGGCATTTTCTGAAAACATAAGGTTGTTATTGCTAAAAGAACTTGACAAGCCAACGCGAGAGAAAGGCAAATCATATTTGAAATTCACAAAAACATTGTCGTTTTTGAATTGTAAATTTCGCTCATACGAAACGGAAAAGTACATTTTTGAGATTCGCTTCTCAATTTCTGCACCAAATCTAACTACATGATTTGTATTTATATTATAGTTTATTGAAGGCCTCATCACAAGCCCACTATTAAATCGGTATGACAAGTTTAAAATAGAGTTCATTTGAGCAGGACTGGAACCAACTCGGTTTATAAATGAGGAAGAATTAATATTGAATTGTTTGTAATAGCCAGAGAACGTGAAGTCAAATTGATTATAAATAAAAGATTGATATTTAAATTGATTGAAATTAAATTTTGTAAAACCAGAAAATAGTTGGGCTTTAAACGGCATAGAAAACCTTATTTTTAATTCTTCTAGCGCATTAAACCGAACGGCAAGTTGGTCTGCTTTGAATTTAGAATAATTAATTTCTAAAAAAGCACTTTCTGTAACATAGAAATTTAGTAAACTTTTGAACCTCACGTTGTGTGCATATTCGAAGTTTAAAATCATTTTTGAAAAGGGCTGAATGGCCATTTTTGCAAAAGGGATATAAGGCGTGTTGGGGATACTTGATAAATATTCTAAACCACCACCAACGGTTAAAAAACGGTTAACTCCGTAATTAAATCCGATTTGCGAAAAACGACTGCCTTGGCCATCTTGTAGAATTCCGGATGTTGCATTGTATTCTAGCGTATTTGCAGGTACAAATGTGTAGGGTGTATTCATAGTTCTCTCTTCCGTTCGTTCTTCGCCTAAAAGACCATAAAATTTTAATTTCAGAGTAGTATAGCCGTATACAATAGGAACTTTAAAGGCGTATAAGCCAGAGGCATCAGCCACGGTGTAGTCTACTAAAATATCGTTAATATAGAGTTCTACAGTCCAGTTGGGCTCTGTACTGTCGTTAATTGTAAAAGTACCACTTGCTTTTCTAATTGTATTCGGAGAATTATTAAAAGTTACTCCTACTAATGGAGCATTTAATTGAGAAATGCTCTGACTGAAAAGAGTGCCTATTTGTGCTTGTGTAATCAATTTTTTGTCATTGTCAATCCAACGCCAATTGTATTGAAGTTGTCTGGAATCAAAATTATATTGGTCATTATACGTCAGGGATATATTTGCTTCTCCAAACAATAATTCAGTTCCAAGTCCTAGACTAACAGAATTGGTATTTGTATTGTTCGTGGTTTGAACAGAATTAAAAGCCCAATCTACTGAACCGAAGCTAAACAAGTGGTAATCTCTTTGAATTATGGTATCTGCAATACTCGGTTTTCCTCGTAATTTTGAAATATTATTTCTAGTTTCCTCGATTCTTAATTGTTTTAGAAAGGGAAGTTCAAAAGTGGATGATAATTTTGCAGAAAGGGATCTAGGGTTAAATAACACGTTGATGCCAAAAGCTTCTGAGATTATGGATGCTGCAATATATGTAGTTCCAAAAATTTCTACATAACCATTTGAAATATTAAAGGATTGCGCACCAACAGTAATTTTATCTTTTTTAAAATCAATTTTATAAAGGTTGTTTTCATTCTTAATAAATCCAATGAAATCGCCGTCTTGAGAAATACATTTGATCTTTAATTTTTTGAATATATCCTTAACATTTAAGAAAAGTTGGTTTTTGTCAGAGATGAGTACATCCGTCTCAAAATTGAAACCATTTGCCATGTATATGGTAATAAACAGTTCATCGTAGTCAGAAACTGCTATTTTTTCTACATTTTGAGCTACACTTTTAGGTGAATACAAAAAGAATAAAAGTGTTATGGGAATTATAAATTTTGACAAAGTCCCTCTAATAAAATCAATTATCTTAACCTTGAGAGCGATACATATATTCATTATTGTTGGTCAAAAGAAATTTCAAAATTTCCTGAATAAAATCCAGGTGGAGCATTTCCTGGAATTATAAGGGTGCCTCCTACACGCAAAACGGTTATAAAATTACAGTTGTTTTCCACTGTAAATGATGCTCCATTGATACCTTTTTCTGTGGGACCTATATTGAGTGTGAAGACGCCTCCATTACTTCCACTTAGGATAGTCGTTGGGGCATACGTAATCGCAACGTTTCTTCCTTGGCATAATCGCACTTCAAAAATTGCAGGTCTTGCAACAGAATTGGGTGCTGGAACGATACTGCCTGTAGTTGTCCTAATCCCTTGCCAATCTACAGAAACGCTGCCACCGGTACCTAAATCATAAAATTTTCCAAAATAGAGGCCTTGCGTGGCAGCCACAGTTAATGCTCTTTCGGGCAACGCAGGCTGTGCAAAAGAAACTCCTTTGCATGAAAGTAAAATTATTACTGACAATAATAATTTTATGAAAAATCTATTTAATTTAGCTCTTTTCATAAAGGTTTTAAAATTAAATTCCTAAATCCAATTCTTTCGCAGCAAAAACCTGTGGTTCTTCTGCATTTTCACGGCTGATATATTTTACTTTTAGGATTCCCTGCTTTAAATTTATATCTGAAGATTTATTCAATTTTATTGTGACGTATCGTTTGTTAATATTGGTGTAAACTGCGACCCCTTTCTTGACTCCAATCAAATAAGATTCTCCTTTTTTTGGAAGGTATTCCACTGTGAAATCTCCATAGACAGATATATTGCCATTTCTAACAACAGTGAAATTTAGTACATTTTCCTCTTCCCTTATTATTTTTAAATCAGTTATCGTCGTTGTATTGGAAAGGTCTCCAGTTCGGATTATAATGGGAATACTAATACCAAATATAGGAACTAATTTAACCGAAAAAGCTTTTATGGTATCTTGTTTTTCGTCTCCTAAAGCCGAATAATCTTTTTCAGATCTAAAATATAAGTGGGAGCGATATTCACCTGATTCCATATCGGTTCTCATCCTTCGCTGTAGCATAACAACCTGCGCTTCTCCTGGTAATAAAGTGACTTTCCGAGGATATATTCTAAGATAGGGATCCGCGAACATTTGGCCTGGATCTGGTTCTGTAATTACTGAAAAGCTTCCGTCCTCATTCATGCGACGTTGAACGAAGGAGACTGAAAATGTTGTTGTTTTTGAACCGGTATTTAGTAAATTAAGAATCTCTTTTATCTTTCTACCCTCGAAAACAACTCTATTTGGGGTGATTAACAAATCTCCTTGTGCATGTGTTTTATAATGTTGATTCCCTAAAATAGTGGCTAATATTAAAAATAATAATTTATTCTTCATAACGAGGTGTTGACTAGTTAGCGAAACAAATATACTTTTAATTAAAAGATTCAACAATCGATTCTAGTTGTAATCAACACTTATTGGGAAAGTACCGTTGTATGTGCCTCCTAGTTGTCCTGCAGCTATCGTTAACTTTCCTCCAACTTTGAAGGAATCGTTTCCATTTGCGTCTAGTGTACTCGAATTATTAATGGTATTTTGAGCGGCTCCATTGAAACGTGCTGTCATCTCCGTGATGTTCATAGTACGCACACCTGCTCCAGTTGCACCTGTTGAATGTGTCACTACTATCGAGGTTGGTAATAGAATTGCATAGGTTTCACCCACATTACCACTTACAGTATAGCTTGCATTGGAAGCTGCTGGCGTTGAAGCTGATGCTGCAACCCCTCCAGAGTAACTACGAGTTATATTATCAGCAGGTAAAACCACTGTACCACCTGTAGCATCGGTTAAAATATTAGCTCCAAAATTTAACGCACTCGTTTGTGTAAGCTTCATTGCGATCAATAACTCAGCACTTGCATTTGTAGTTGCCGAATTTTGAGAAAATGTGTTTGGTGCAATTATGGCTATCATTAGGATAGCAAAAAAGTTTATTTTTTTCATGATAGTGCTTTTTACCTCGCTATTTTTTGAATTGTCTTATTATTAACAATAATAGTACGCTACAAAGGTACTGAGCTAGGTGATTATGAATGTTACATAATTTTAGATATAACTTTCATAATTTAGTTCACACTACATTCTGTCTTCAAACCAATTTAATTGTTTCTCCATTTTATTATATGTTAAAATGGTTGTAATAATTTTTTTTAATCGTAAAAAAGCAGTTTCATTTTTCACTACATAGTCAACGGCTTTGTGATGCAGGCAGTCTACAGCAACCTCTATTTTATCTTGGGAGGATAGCATTATGGCTGGAATTTTATCATCTAAATATTTAATTTTATCTAGCGTTTCCAAACCTGTCATTGCAGTTTTAACAACACTATTTAAGTGATAGTCTAAAATAATAATGTGTGGATCCTCAGATAAGCTTGCGATGCAAAGCTCGCCTGTCGTAAAAGTTTTTATTATAAATCCACCATGTTCAATAAACTGAAGTTCTAATAATTTTAAAAAAATTGGGTCGTCATCAACGAGAAATAGTTTTATTTTATTTTTTTCTCTTGCTCCATTTAGCATTTCTAAGCTACTGCTATTAGGGTATTTGCCAATTTCTTCTAGTGGTTTACGTCTAATATTTTTTAATTTCAAAAATTGTGAAGGAGAAATGCCAACTACTTTTTTAAACTGACTGGATAAATGGGCTACGCTGCTGTACTTCAGTCTAAAGGCAATTTGTGTAATTGTTAGTTCACCATAGGTAAGTAATTCTTTTGCTTTTTCAATTTTGTGTGAAATTAAGAATTGCTCAATTGTGGTTCCTTGAACTTCAGAAAATAGACTGGCTAGATAGGGATAATCGTGATTTAATTTATCACTTAGATAATGTGAAAAATTTATTTTAACTGACGCTGTGGAGTGATGAACACTTTCGATTACAATGTTTTTAATTTTTTCAATCAATATTGCCCTGCTGTCATCCATTAGCTCAAGTCCGATATTACTTAAACCAATGCGCAGTTGTTCTCGATATTTGCCTGAAATATCCTCCATGACATCAACTTCTCCTAAGCCAATTATATTAAAGTGGAGACCAAGTTTGGTTAACTCTTCCTTTACCGCTATTTTACAACGGGTGCTTACCATGTGTTTTATATATAATTTCAAAGCCTTAGGTTTTAATTTTCTTTAATTCTTTTTCCAATTCTTTATTTAGCTCATTATATGCTTGTGCTAGCGTGCTTTCAAGCAGAGCTAATTTTGCAGGTATTAAATCAAGGTCCATTTTTTCACTTGCAGATTCTTCTATTTGTTTGGCAATTATACGAATCTCTTTGGGCAAACCTATTAAATCCAATGTTGGTTTTATTTTATGCGCATTTCCGTGTAGCCCTTCCCAATCAGAAGCAGCTGAACACTTATTAAGTTCGAACATCACAAGAGGGGTTTGTGTCAAAATTAACTGTAGCATTTCTGTTACAAACTTAGGGTTGTTAGGTCCATGACTTTTAAGGTAATCCAAGTCACAAATTTTCTTGCTTGTATCTTTTTGAGTTTCCTTGTTCACAAGAAGAAGAATTTTACTTAATAATTCTTTTTCGTTAATAGGTTTCGAAACATAGGCATCCATTCCTTGATCTTTGCATTTATCTGCATTTTTTTTAGTAACGTCAGCTGTAAGTGCTATAATCGGAATTGTCGATTTTGGTGGTTCCATTTTATTCCGAATAAAGGTGGTCGCTTCCCATCCATTCATTTCAGGCATTTGTAAATCCATCAAAATTAAATCATAATTATTTTTCTTTAACAATTCAATTGCAACTTTACCATTGCTAGCAATGTCTGATTTAAAACCAAAATCGTGCACGATCGTTTGTGCTAAAAATTGATTGATGCTGATATCATCAACGATTAGTATCTTTAAAGGAATCTTAGATTTTAATTTATGTAGGGTGGTACTATTTTTTTTGGTTTTAACTTTCGTTTTTTCAGATTTTATTAAAGGGATCGTGAGGGTAAAAGTGCTGCCAATTGATTCCTGACTTTTTACAGAAATACTTCCGTGCATTAAATCTATCAATTGCTTTACAATATTTAACCCTAGTCCCGATCCTCCGTATTTTCTTGCAGTATTATCACTACTTTGAATAAAAGGATCAAAAATATTTTTTATTTTATCGGATGGAATGCCAATTCCTGTGTCAGAAACGCTAATTTCTACATTCACCTTATTTTCATCTTGGTGTAATAAATTCAGATGTACATTAATAGTTCCACCAACAGCAGTAAATTTCAGCGCATTTCCAATAAGATTAAGTAATATCTGATTGATGCGCACAGTATCTCCAATTAGCCATTTTGGAATATTTTTATCAAATCGTGTGTTTAATGTTTGCTCTTTTTCACCGATGCGCAATTCAAAAGTGCTCAGTACAGAATTCACTAAGTTTGGCAGTTTTAAATTCGTTTTTTCAAGGATCATTTTCCCTGCTTCTATTTTGGATAAATCTAAAATATCGTTTACAACCACTAATAAAATATCGCTGGATGTTTTAATAGCATTTAATTGGTGTCTTTGTTTTTTAGTGGCGTTGTCGCGCAGTAATATCTTAGTAAATCCAATAATACCGTTTAAGGGGGTGCGTATCTCGTGACTCATATTGGCTAAAAATTGATCCTTGAATCCAGCCAATTCTTCCGCTTGCTCTTTTGCTAGTATCAGTTCATTTTTAATCTCCTCTCGTTTGGTAATATTACTTGCAGCGCCAATTATTCTAATAGCTTTTCCATCTTCGTTGCGCACAATAAAACCTCTGTCGTTTATGTATTTGTAATCCCCTGTAGGTCCTATAAAACCATATTCAAATGAAAAATTATTTTGATCTGAGGAGGCTATTATTTTTTCCAATAACTTTGTAATTCGATTTTTGTCGTCAGGGTGAATATATGCATTCCAATTTGCTTTTTTATCTATCGGTCGTTTTTTGTCAAAACCATATACTTTATCAAAACCCACAGCGCTCCGATAAATTTTTCCTGTTACAAGATTCCAATCCCAGACGGCATCATTTGTAGCTTTTGTGGCTAAATGATAACGCTCATTCGATTGTTTTAATTTTTCTTGGTTTTTTTTTAAATTTGTAATACAGCGTATAATACCTCTACTGCCAATAATTTCCTTTTTATGATTGTACAAAGGCTCTCCTACGCGTTGTATCCATCGATTTTCATTTTTTAAATTTGTTATTTTTAGCTCGATGTCGTAAAGCTTGCCATGCGCAGCAAGTGAAGACCTGGCATTTAAAAACTGTTGTTTTGATACTTCATCAAAACAATTAAGAAGGATTTTTTCTGATGGCACTCCTTCTCTAGGATCGGTTCCGTAAATTGTATGCACTGTTTTCGACCAGCTCGTTATTTTCGTTTTTTGATCAAATTCCCAGTAGCCTATTTTTGCCATTCTACCAGCTTCCTTCAAAACGTACTCATTTTCTTTTACGAGCTTTTCTAGGTTTTCTTTAATTAAAAATTGTTTTTCTAATTTCCTTTTTACAACCGTTATAAGTTCCTCTGTATTTACAGGTTTTACGAGATAGTCCTCGGCACCTGCATTCATTCCTGTTCTAACGTCTTCTTTTTCACCTTTTGCAGAGAGAAAAATTAACGGGATCCCACTTGTTTTTTTATTTTTTTGTAGTTTTTCGAACATCTCAAAACCGTTTAACTTTGGCATAAGTATGTCTGAAACAATAAGGTCGGGGAGTTCTTGCAAAGCCATATAAAAACCAGTTTCTCCATTTTCTGCTTGAAAAACTTGATATCCTTCTAACAAGAGAATGTCACAAACTTCTTCTCTTATGGCTAATGTATCTTCTACAATTAATATTTTAAACATCGTTGTTGTTTAGTTTTGGGAGTTTTGCAGTAAAAGTAGTCCCTTTTCCAATAGCACTCTTGATAATTATTTCTCCATTCATTATTTCTATAGCTTCTTTTGCAATCGATAAACCGAGACCTGTTCCCTGAATTAGGTCAACATTTTGACCTCTTGAGAAAGGATGGAATATTGTTTTGAGTTCTCTTTTTGAGATTCCAATTCCGAAATCTGTCACCGAAATGATTATATTATTTTTTTCCGAAGAAAATTCTACGGTAATTTTTTTACTGTTTCCAGAATATTTTACAGCATTACTGATAAGGTTAGTAAAAACATTTCGGCCTAATTTTTTATCTATAAAAATTATGTTCTCTTTCAAATTATTAGGGTCTATCAGTGCTATTTGGTGGGATTGTTCTTGAGAAATAGAAACTTCTTCAATTATTTCTTTCATAAAATCTCCAAGATGCACATTTGATGGATGATTTTTCAGCTTACCTGCACCCGCTTGTCCAACAATTAAGACATCATCTAATAAACGGGTCATGTGTAGCACCTGATTTTCTATTTTATATAGTTTTTGTTCAACGATACCTGGTTCCATTTTACCCCAGTATTTTTTAATAGAACCTGCAGCAAAATTGATTGCTGTTAGTGGCGTTCTAAATTCGTGTGATGCAGTTGAAACAAATTTTGATTTTAACTCATTCAATTCTTTCTGCTTTTCTAAAGCCTGATTTAATTTCAAGGTTCTTTCTTTTACCTTTATTTCTAACTCGTTTCGGTATCCTACCAGTTCGGTAATATCCTGACCTACGGCCAATACACCCGTTACATTTCCGTGTATGTCGCGTCGGGTGCTTGAGTTTACTAACAGGATTACTTCTTTATTGTCTTTAGCCACTATCGCGAATTCGAAGTTTGCGGTTTGTTTTCCTTTTAAAACCATATACAATACTTGTCTTGCTCCTTTTTCTGATTTTTTAGGTGTAAATATGAGCCAGTTAATGCCCAATACCTCTTCTTTTTGGTATCCGGTAACCCTTTCAGATGCTTGATTCCATTCGTTAATTAAACCAGTCTTGTCAATACCAAAAATAGGAGTACTTGAAGTTTCAATAAATTGTCTTAGCTCTTTTGCTATTGCCAACTCCTCAACACGTTTGTCTTTTTCTTTATTGGCAATAATTAACTCATTGCCACGCTTGTCTTTTTCTTTATTTTGAAATGCAAGTTCTGCATTTGCAATTGTCAACTCTTTCGCTCGTTTTTCTTTTTCTTCTTTAGCTATTATTAGCTCATGAGCGCGTTTGTCTTTTTCTTTATTTTGAAATGCCAACTCTGCATTCGCAATCGCTAGTTCGTTTGCGCGTTGTTCTTTTTCTTTGTTTTGAAAAGCAAGCTCAATGTTTGCGATGGCCAATTCTCTTGCGCGTTTTTCTTTTTCTTCTTTTGCTAATATTAATTCTTTCGATCGTTTGTCTTTTTCTTCATTTTGATATGAAAGATCATACATGGCCTTTGCCAACTCTTTTACGCGCTTGTCTTTCTCTTTATTTTGAGAGGCTAGCTTTAAGTTGACTGAAGCTAATTTTTCAGCTTGCTTTAAAAGAGCCTGTCTTTGCTTTACTTGCGCTGTGATGTCAAATTGAATGCCTACATATTTTACTATTTTTCCATGGATATCTGTAAAAGGCGTAATAGTCATGTCTAACCAAATGAAATCAGTACTTCCTTTTGCTTTGTTAATGATTTCACCTTTCCAAACTTTTCCAATATTAATGGTGGACCATATGTTCTTCAAAAAGTTGCTGGGATGTTTTCCACTTTTTACGACGGCATGACTTTTACCAATGAGCTCTTTCCTTTGATATCCGAACATTTTACAAAAGTTGTCATTTACAAAGATTAAATTACCTTCAGCATCTGTCTCAGAGACGATGGCTGCTTCATTCAAACAAATTATTTGCTCTTCAAGCTCAATTTTAATATTTGCAAGTTCAGCTGCCCTTTCGTCCTTTTCTTGATTTTGAAAAGCTAGCTTGATATTCAAAGAGTGCAAAGCATCAAGAGAATTTTGAAGTTCTAAACTTTTTTTCTTGAGTTGCTTTTCTGATTTATTTCGCGCATTTTTTTCTTTTTCTATCTTTTTTTTAAGCTTAATTTCTGCCTTTTCATTCGCTGTAATGCAAGTAAGAGAGATTCCAACTCTTCCTTCCCTGATTTTCCAAGCTGAAACAAAATAATATTTATCAAATTCAGCGCCATAACTTTTGAAGCTTAACGGTTTTCCAGTTTTATCTACACTCGCAAAAGAACTGAGCCAATAGTCTTCAATAATGCCAACTACAGCGGTGATTTTCTTGTCAATTAATTCTTCTTTGGTTTTATTTAAAAGTTTTGCAAAAGAAATATTTACATTTCTAATATAAAAATCTACAGGCTGCTGCTTTTCATCATAAATAAGCTCGATGACTTCAACCATTTCTGACATTGAATCGTAAAGTGCTTCGTAGTGATTCTCGTCTGAAGGTTGAATTAGGGTCTTCTTGAGCGCTGTGCGTTTTGTTATAAGTGTTTCCTTTGAGTTTTTACTCATGTGTGTATGCTCTTTGGTTTTAAGGTAAATAGAAAAGCTAAATCAATCTAAATTATAGTCCTATTCGAACGAAATACCTTCTGTAATAACTTCGATTTTAGAAGTTTTTTTGAAGCAGATTAAAATTTTAAGTAGATATTTTAAGCCAATTTATAATTTTTAAACAACAATGTCGTCAAATTTTCTTTTTAAATTAAAACTAACAGAAATATTAGTCTTGCTATTGTAATTTTTCAACAAGATATTTTCGAACCGCATTTTTTAAAGTGTGTATAAAGGATACCTGCGTTCATACGAATACCAAACTAAGATTGATGGTTTTAAATAGATAAAAGAATATATTTTTTCAAAGATTGAATAGGGCTTATTTTGATTCAAAACGAGAATTCAATGACTATGGATGCGCTTTTTTATGGTAAATTAAAGTTCGTTTTTTTTATTAGTTTCTCTTTTCTTAATGGAAATAATAACCGTTTTAGAAGTAGGAGTGTTACTCTTTTTAGCCACACTCTTTAGGGGGACTAATACATTTGCTTCTGGGAAATAGGTTGCAGTGCATTGTTTTGGAATAGCATAGGATACTACTAAAAAACCTTTAGCAGTTCGCTTTTCGTTATTAAAGTGGCTCGTTAAATCAACCAAATCTAACGGCTTTAAATGCTGCGTTTTCATATCCTCTGGGTTCATAAAAATAATACGCCGCTCATTTAAAACACCCCTATAACGATCATCCAAACCATAGATAGTTGTATTGTATTGGTCATGCGTTCGAAGCGTCATCATCATAAATTGACCGGTCGCTAAGAAGATATCAGAAGGCATATTTAAAGTGAAATTTGCTTTTCCTGAAGGGCTAGGAGTGAAGTCATTTTCTCGGGCAGTATTCGGCAAATAAAACCCTCCTTTTATCCGAACGCGCGCATTGTAATTTTTGAATCCTGGTATTGTGGCTTCAATCTTTGTGCGTATGCCATCATAATTACTTATTAATTGCGTCCAATTTGTTCGAGTCTGTTGCAGCGTGGCATTGGCCATTCCTGCAACGATAGCAGGTTCGCTCAACAAGTGTTTAGAAGGCGGATTTAAAGGACCGTGCGATTGCTGTATGATGCCCATTGAGTTTTCTGTAGTAACAAATTGGGGTATCGCACTTTGCAGGTCTATTTCCGAGCGACTTAAACAGGGGAGGATTAAAGCTGTTTTCCCATGAATTAAATGACTTCTATTTAATTTGGTTGAAATTTGTACGGTAAGATCACATTTTCTTAAAGCTGCTGCTGTAAACTCGGTATCAGGAGTTGCGGAAACAAAATTACCGCCCATTCCAATGAAAATCTTTGCTTTTTCGGCATGCATAGCAGCAATGGAGTCCACCACATCTAAGCCATGCGCTCTTGGTGCTTTGAAATGAAATTCTTTTTCGAGCGCATCAAGAAAAGAGGCTTTTGGCTTTTCCCAAATACCCATAGTCCGGTCTCCTTGCACATTAGAATGTCCACGTACTGGACAGGTACCTGCTCCTTTTTTTCCAATACTTCCTTTCAATAACAAAATATTCACCAGTTCTTGAATATTGTCTACCGCATTTTTGTGCTGAGTTAACCCCATAGCCCAGCAAATAATAATTTTTTCGTTATTGATAATTAGGGCGGTAGCTTCTTTTATTTTCTCCATTGCAATGCCCGTTTGCGGGAGGAGATCTTCATATGAAAAGCGGTCTAAATCTGCTAACATTTCTGGCAAACCACTTGTTTTTTCAGCGATAAAAGCATGGTTGAAAACGCTCCCGGGACGCTTGTTTTCTTCGACTTTCATCAATTTTAAAATAATTTTAAGCAAAGCAACATCTCCATTAATTCTTACGGGTAGAAATACATCAGTTAAATTTTGGCCTTTTCCAATCCATTTTAACGGATTTTGAGGATCTTTATAATTCATTAAACCAACCTCTAGTAAAGGATTTATCGTAATTATTTTACCGCCATTTTTTTTAGTCTCTCCCAAAGCAGACAACATTCTTGGGTGATTGGTTCCTGGATTTTGGCCAATAACGATCACAACATCTGCATGGTTAAAATCATCTAAAGTTACAGATCCTTTTGCAATTCCCAGTGTTTCTGAAAGGGCAACGCCGCTAGATTCGTGACACATATTCGAACAATCAGGTAAGTTGTTGGTGCCAAACTCCCTTACAAACAGTTGGTATAAAAAAGCGGCTTCATTGCTAGTCCTTCCTGAGGTATAAAAAACAGCTTGGTCTGGAGAATCCAGCGCATTTAGTTCCTTTCCAATCAGCGCAAAGGCAGCTTCCCAAGAAATTTCCTGGTAGTGATCTTTCCCTTCGGGTAAATATATAGGGTGTGTAATACGGCCACTTTTTCCAATTTCATAATCTGATAATTTAGAGAGTTCGATTACAGAATGTGTTGCAAAAAATAAAGGGGATACTTTATTTTTAGTAGCTTCTTCTGCCACCGCTTTGGCACCGTTTTCACAATATTCAGCTAAGAAAGCGCGTTTTGCGTCAGGGTCTGGCCAAGCACAACCAGGGCAGTCAAAACCATCCTTTTGATTTAGATTTTTTAACAGTTGAATGCCTTTGAGCACACCCACTTCCTTTTTTATATGGGTCAATGCAGATACGATCGCTGGGAGGCCCACCGCGGTTGAAGGAATCTTTTTAAGCTGAATTCCGGTTAGTTTTTCAGGGGGTTGGGCATTTCTTTCTTTAGACATTCTGTACGTTTTTTATAAACTCAGGATTTGAATAAATGGTCATTTTTTGTTCGCGTGTAAACCCTATAAGACAAATTCCAAATTCTTTTGCGAAGTCTACTGCCAGAGAAGAGCAAGCAGAAACTGCAATAATAACGGGTATTTTAGCAATAAATGCTTTGATTACAATTTCGTAGGAAACCCGTCCGCTAACAAGCAGGTATTTTGCTTTTTTCAATTCACTTTTAAGCAGAAGTGTGCCAACTGTTTTGTCTACGGCGTTGTGCCTTCCAATATCCTCTTTGAGGGTCAAGAGTTCTTGATTTTTATCAAAAATTGCTGCGGCATGACTTCCTCCTGAAGCTTTAAAAGTCTTTTGAAGCAGGTGCATGTTAGAAAACATAGCACGCACTATTTCTGTAGAGAAATAAGTATTTGAGATGAGTTTCTCACCCGCCACCTGAAGATCTTTTAATTCTTTTTTTCCACAAATTCCACAGGAAGAAACAGAAAGAAGAGTCCTTTTATTTAAGTACCCTTTCCCCAGCGCCTCTTTTGGAATTTGTACGTTTATGATTGTGGGAATTTTGTCTTCTTCTTGAAGTATTTCAAACGTAAAACCAGCAGTCCTCTTATAGATATCTTCTGCATACAACAAGCCTCTTACAAGCTCCTCGTCATTGTCTGGTGTTCTCATAACGACAGTATAGGCCGTTTTATTTATATTAATTTGCAGCGGAGCTTCTACGACAAGTGCGTCGGTTACGCGTACTTTTTGGCAGTTTGTAATTTTCAGCCCTTGATAGGATCCGGTCTGCATATGTTATAGCATTATGATTTCTTCACAAATTTACAGAAAAAGTAAGCGGCAAAGAATATTAAAGGAGCGAAATGCGTATATTTTACTAGGCTCTAGATTTCAAACGCTGAAAAAAACAGTGTAGTGCGAAAAGATAAAATAAAAAAGAGCGCAACAACGCAATGGTGCTTAGAAACAAATTTCTATTCTTTGGAGCAAAAAATAACGATCAATTGGTTGTTTTTAGATGTAGTAAAAAACAGAAATAAAGTACCACCTTCTTTGATTTTAGTCTCTTGTCGTATCTGAGCGACTGTCTTTGGGAAGTTTCTAGTGGTAATATTTGCTTTTTTGTGTGAAACTAGTTTGCCAATTTGCTTCTTATCATAAGAAAGGACGGTTTCAATTTTAAAAATTCTACCAGGAAAAGCTATTAAATTTTCTGAGGTGTACAGGTGTGAGTGTTGGTGTAATTTAAAGATGGATAGTTGTGCAGAAACTTGATGAAATCCACCAGATTTTAAGAGTGCAGCATTGGGCTCATACAGGTACAATAGCGGCTCGGAATATTCAGATTCTGCTGGTGAGTTCCATAAAAAATTAAAGTGCTGCGTCTTGTTTTTAAGGATGTTAATCGTTTTTACTGGAAGGGTACCTACAAATCCTTTCTCTAATAAAAACAAGACTTCTTTAACTTCGTTATCAACAGCAACCACGTGTATTTCTTTGACGAATTTCAGTTCATTGATGGCACTTGTAATGTCTAGTATTGGAGAGTTTTTTAAAAGCACCTGTTTCGATTTGCTAAAGAGAAAATCAAGATGATCTGGCACGTTTGGTACACAATCTTTTAGCAGAAAGACCTTCTCTTTGCGATCGTTTCTTCGGGAAGGATCGACATAAATACAATCGAAATTTTCTTGTTTATTTTTAAGATACTGAATGCCGTCTCCAAAATGTGTGACAATTGTATGCTGCTTTAATTGCTGATAATTATGTGCAACAATAGTGGAAAGCGTTGCATCAATTTCACAGTGTATAACCTCTTTAAATTGTTTTGAAAAATAATAACAATCAATTCCAAAGCCCCCTGTAATGTCAACAATCACATCGCCCTTTAATAGTTTAGATTTATAGTCAGCGGTAATTTCTGATGAGGTTTGTTCAATACTAACTTTTGGTGGATAGTAAATGTTTTCGGAAGAAAACCAAGTGGGTAGTTTTTTTTCAGATTTTTGTTTTGCCACAATCTGATTTGCTAATTCTTGAATAGAAGTTTCTTTAAAAGGACTTCCCTTTAGAATAAGTTTGGTGAGATCTGACTTTAGATTCTTGTCGATAAACTTTTGTACATCAGATTTTAGTAGCTGTAAATTCAACGAAATTAAATGTTTTTAGTTAAGGATTTTACAATTTTATTGTCAGACAAAAATTCTTTTAAAATAACTTTCAAAGCGGTGTACATCGGAACGGCTGCAATCATTCCTAAAATGCCAAAAAGTAAGCCACCAATAACGATGATCAAAAATATTTCTAAGGGATGTGATTTTGTAGTTTTGGAAAAAATAAGGGGCTGACTCACAAAATTGTCCACCAATTGCGCCATTAAATACCAAAATAAGATCCATATAGAAGTGGGCAACATTTCTGTTTGGAAGTCTAAGCCAATATTACTGGTCATGGATAAAATAAACATAATGACAGCACCAATTATGGGTCCAACATAAGGAATTAAATTCAGCAACGCGCATAAAAAGGCGATTACAAGAGCGTTGTCAATGTCAAAAACTAATAAAATAAGGGCATAAAAAAAATAAAGAATTGTAATTTGTGACAGTAATCCAATAAAATATCGGGACAATAGACTATTAATAGCTTCCAACGACTTAGAAAATCGACCTTCTTTTCCAGTTGGAATAAGGGTCATCATGCCGTTTTTTAATAAATGTCGGTCTTTCATAAAAAAGAAAGAGATAAATAATACAGCAAACAAACCAACACTTAAAGAGCCGATAGCCTCTAAAACTGCATTTAAAAAGTTTGGGATTTCTTTAAAGGAAGCAAGGAGGTCTATGTTTTTTAATTCATTCAAAACGTCAATTCCTTTAGACAAGAAATAACTGTTGATTTCTGCATAGATTTCTTGCACACTTGCTTGCAAATCGTCTACTTCCAGTAGCGACAAACTTTTCCCTTGTTCAGCAATTAATGGGATAAATAAAACAATCAAGCCCGATAAAAAACTCAACAATAAGAGCATTGTAAAAATAACGGCAAGCGTATTCGGAAACTTTAATCGCGTGCATAAGAATAAAATGACCGGCCTTGCAATTAAAGACAAGATGCCTGCGATAATAATATAGAAGATGACCGATTGGATTGTGAATAAAAAAGCACCGCAAAGGAAAATCCCGATGGATATTCCAAAAGCTTTTAAAATTCCATTTGTGATTATTTTTGAAGTCATTTGTTGTACGCTTTAACAGTTCCCATACTCAATTCATTTCCGCTAGAAAACGTATGATTTGTAGGTAATAGTGTGCCGCTTTCCGTTTTTTTCCAACCTTCCCAAGTAGCAAGTACCCCGTCCATGTTTAAACTTGGAACAAACATATTATAACTTGTAGGGATATCTGTTGCGTCTAAATTCCATAGATAGGAATCGCCAGGAGTGGAACCTCCAGTGGTATATTTCACTAGTAGTGTTTCATTACCATTCACTTTTTTAATGCTTCTTACAATTCCTTTTTCAAATAATTTGTGCGGTGCAACCAACCAAAAAGAGTCATTATTAAAAATATTCCATGCTTTTTTAACACGCGTAGTATCGGGCGTTTTCTGTTCTTTATTGTTGAAGAAAACAGTACTGTTTTTTAAATTTGTGGTGTGTAAATTTACGCGGATAGTATCCCAAGAAACATCTACAATATTGTCTTCCTTGTCCCATTTAAAAAATCGTTTTCCTCCAAAACTCCATTCTAAAAAACGGGTGTTTTTATAAGCGTCGTGATGTATTGCTTTTAAAATTCTCTTTGCTAAAATATTGGCTTTTTCATTAACAGCTTTCACATTTCCCAAAGTAATTTCTAAACCAAATAAAGATAGGGTATGTTTGGTTGGTAATTTTATACCAGATTCTGTGTTTTTCCAGTCAGACCAGGTCGCTGCAAGTCCTCCAATTGGGATGATGTTAATCCACATTTTAAAAGAAGTAGGGAGGTAGTTTTCATCTAAAATCCATAAGTAAGAATCCCCAGGAGTGCTGCCTCCAAAAGTGTAGGTTATTAAAAGTGCTTTTTTTCCTTCGTAATTTACGAGCCGTCTTTCTGCTCCGGAATCAAATACTTTATAAGGAGCAACTAGCCAAAAAGAGTCATTGTTGTAAAAGTCTATCGCTTTTTTTAGAACAGCTGCATTTTCTACTTTTTCATCGTTCATAAAAACTGTTGTTTTTATTGAATTTTTTGTGTGTAAAATTACTTTGTTCTGATCCCAAGAAATTACAACGATGTCGTCTTTTTTGTTCCATTTATAAAAATGGTTATTTCTAAAGTTCCATGTGATGGTTTCAGTATTTTTGTACGCCTCATGGTTTAGTGCATTTAGCATTTTCATAGCCAAAGCATCAGCTGATTTTCCTTGCTCTCCCTCAGGAAGTGGCTCGTTTTTAACAAAGTATAAGATAATTAGGGCCCCAATTAATACAAAAAGAACCACTCCTAAAAATTTAAAAAATTTCTTCATTTTGACATTGTTAAATTTAAAAAGCTAAAATATTACTTTTTATACGAACTTATTTACTTTGAAGGCTTAATCTAAAAGATGTTTTAAACTTTGCTTTTCCCATATTTTAAATATTTACGTGGTATGGATAAAATAAAAAACACTTTTAAGTTTGTAAAATTTCTTTAAAATTATATGTGTTTCTTTTTAATTTTTAGAAATGTACGTTTTTTAAAAGGGGATTCGAAGTTTAAAGTCTTGACATTTGGAAATAGCTTTTTAGTAAATTGATTTATTGTGCAGCTTTTTTTGTTGCATAAAACGCGTTTGATAATGTGAACTTTTTAGTGATAGCATTTATTTTTTTCGCTGTTTTAGTCCAAGTTTTACTCCATTTTTGTTTTGTTGCGCAGTAAGTTTTTAAAAATAGTCGAGGTGTATTTTGAATGTTATTTTAAAAGACAATTCCCGCGAAAGCGAGAATTGTCAGTTTTTTATTCGTCATAACCCGCTGGTCTTTTAGAGCGAATGGGTGCTATTGGTTCTGCTTTTAGTTTGAACTCTTTTTCTTTTAGTAGCTTTAAAGCTTCTTCAACGGCTCTTTCTAATTGTGGATCTTTGCCCGATAAAACTTCTTTGGGATTTTGGTGTACTTCAATATCTGGCGCAACCCCTTCTCCTTCAACGGCCCAATTACCAGCTACGTCATAAAAGCCACCGCGAGGCGCAACCATTCTTCCACCATCAATAAAAGCAGGTGTATCCCAAGTTCCTACCAAACCTCCCCAAGTGCGAGTTCCAATTAAAGGACCTATCTTCTTCTCTTTAAACATGTAAGGAAGTAAATCTCCTCCAGAGCCTGCTCTCTCGTTAATCAGCATCACTTTTGGTCCCCAAATACCAGCCATTGGAGTGGTCCATGGTCTTCTGCTTTTCGTCTTACTATTGAAATAGCCAACTATATCTCGTGACATGATATCAATGATGTAATCTGCAGCAGACCCACCGCCGTTATTACGTTCATCTATAATTACTCCTTTTTTATCTTGCTGAGAAAAATAATACCGATTGAACGAAGTAAAACCAGGTTCACTGGTATTGGGTACATATACATAGGCCAATTTTCCATTTGAAAGTGCATTTACTTTTCTTCGATTACTTTCAATCCAATCGACAGACCTCAAACTACGTTCGTTAGATGTTGGTGTTATTAAAACTGTTCTTGCCTCTTTTTCAGACGGAATATCGTTCACTTTTATATAGATTTCTCTGCCTGCAGTTTGTTCCAATAAGAGATACGGATTCATTTTCGAAGTTAAGGAAACGCCATTAATAGCTAGTAAATAATCGCCTTCATGTACATTTATTCCTGGGGCGCCTAATGGAGCTGTAATCGTTGGATTCCATCGCTCTCCTTTGTATATTTTTTTAAATTGATAGCGTCCTCTATTTTTTTCTAAGTCGGCACCTAACAAACCAACCGGAACGCGATTTATATTTGGTAAATCTCCACCGGAAACATACGAATGCCCAATGGCAACTTCACCACTCATAATATCTACCACGTAATTTAAATCTGTTCTGTGTTTTACGTCATGTATCCAAGGAGCATACCATTTGTAAATAGCATCCCAAGGAGCACCATGTACATTGTCTACATATAAAAAATCACGCATGTAACGCCAACCTTCCTTAAATATTTGATGTGCTTCAGCTTTTGGATCTACTTTTATTTTTAGTGCTGTTTGTAACGACTCTTTTCCTGATTTTTCATCAGTACTATTTTCTAAACTCCAGACTCCTTTTTTAGAAATCAAAATGGAGTTTCTATCATTTGAAGCATTCATCGTTGAAACTTCGGTCGCAAATATTGTTGATTTTTCTTTAAGAACGTCATAACTTTGTAGGGTAAGACCTGGAGTGTTCTCAATTATTTCTGAGATAAATACTTTGTTTTTGGGTCCTTTTAATAAAGCAGTGTAGTTTCTCGCAGGTAACTTCAAAACTACTGCTCTGTCAAATATCCCATTCTCATCGATGCTTGTCTTGTTGTCTTTTAGATCTTTGGTATTCTCCTTAGCGTTTTTATTTTCGGTTTCAGTTGTTTCTATCTTTGCGAACTCTTCGTCTGTTTTTGGCAGTATTGGCGATTGCCCTTTGGAATCTAAAACGATACAGTAAAGAGATCTTGTAACACTTGAATCATACGAACTCATGTCTAACCAACCCGATTGTAAACCATAGTCTGTACTTGCTAATGTATATATATATTTTCCGGAGGCATCCCAAACTGGAGTGATAGCATCTGCAATTAGATCTGTAATTTGAATTGTTTTTTTAGTGCTTATTTGATAGGCATAGATCGACTTGAAATTGTTTTTGTTTTGCTTTGCATACGCGATCCAATCGCTATCTGGAGACCATTTAGGGTTCATGGTCCTGTTTGGGTGCGCATAGCCATCAGCAGCTACTTTTGTGATTTTTTTTGTTTTTAAGTTAAGAATCCAAATAACAAAATTTGTATCGGTGTACGCAATATGCTTTCCATCTGGAGACCAGTCTGGTTGGAAATAAAAAGTTGGATTTGGTAATTTTATGGTTTCTTGGTTAGCGCCATTTTGATCTGCAATGACCATTTGATATTCACCACTAGCATCTGAAAACCAGGCTACTTTATCTCCATTTGGAGACCATATAGGAGAACGGTCTGCAACTCCAGAGGAGTTCGTTAGATTTCTCCAAGTTCCATTTTTCTTGGGCACTGTAAAAATTTCTCCCCTGTACTCAAAAATAGCACGTTCCCCTTTGGGCGACACATTTGGATTGATTAGTTTTTTTCCAGGAACATCCATCCATCTTGTTCGAGAATAATTTAAGTCACCCTTTACACTAATGTTTATTTGTTTTGTTTCTTTTGTTTCTGGATTCAATAAGTGAAGAAAGCCAGCTTGCTCATAAATAATTTGATTTGAATTGGCATCAATATTCTTGACATCAAACTTTTTGTGAAACGTCATTTGTTCCTCTTTTTTGGTTTTTATATTGTAAGACCAAATATTTGCTGTATAATCTCTTTCAGAAATATAATATACATTTCCCTTGTACCAAATAGGGTTTACGTGTCGCTCTCCGTCTTTCTGAGGGGTTTTAGTAAGTTCTTTTGTCTCTAAATTAATAATCCATATGGGCATTGCTTGTCCGCCTCTGTAATTTCTCCATTCAGCATCCCAACTGGTAATAGGGGTATAGGCCATATAGGTGTTGTCTTCAGAAATTTTTCCATAAGCAGCTCTAGGAATACCAAATGCTTCAGGCATGCCACCAGCAGTAGAAACTGTGTAAAACGTGTTTGTTTGTGTGGGCTTAGATGCCCTATCTGAGCGAAATAGAATTTTTCCGTCTGGCGTCCATCCCTGTGCTACATCATTTGATGGATGATACGTTAATCTTTTTGGCTCTCCACCACTGGTGGAAACTAAAAAAATATCTGTATTTCCATCATATTGCGCTGTAAAGGCAATCCATTTGCCATCTTTTGAAAAGTGTGGATCTGTTTCAGAGCCGGCATCACTGGTTAATCGAATGGCATTGCCTCCCGCAATTCCTACCTTCCATAAATCGCCAGCATGCACAAAAGCAACTGTAGTTTGCGAGAGTGCGGGTTGTCTTAATAAACGGGTGTTTTGTGAATGACAATAAAGTACTACAAAAGTAAAAAAAAGTAATAGTTTTCTTTTCATAACGCGTATTATAGGAGTTTGCCTGGGAAGTTAGAGAAACCAATAGTAACTGGCCAAAAATATTTGTTAATTAACAGTATCGATTATTTCGCAAACAATTGTCCCATGTCTTTAAAAGCTTTAAATTCTAATGCATTATTTTCAGGATCATTAAAAAACATGGTTGCTTGTTCTCCTGTTTTTCCTTGAAAACGAATGCAAGGCGCAATTTCAAACTTTAGATCTGCCGTTCTTAATCGATCAGCGAGAGAATGCCAATCTTTCCAAGTTAAGACAACTCCAAAATGCGGCACAGGAACATCGTAACCGTCTACTGAATTTGATATTTTTTGTGGTTTAAAATCATCTTTTTGGTGGAGGACAAGTTGGTGTCCGAAAAAATCAAAATCTACCCAATCCGCTGTACTACGGCCTTCTACACATTTTAAAATATCGCGATAAAAAGCTCTACAATTTGCTAGATTTTGAACGGGAATTGCAAGGTGGAATGGTTGTATCATTTTTTTAGTTTCAGAATTTCAAGGTTTTGGAGTTTCAGTGTTGTAAAGGTGCTATTTTAAAAAGGTTGATTGTCTTAATTTTATCCCAGCAATACCGGTTGCTGTCTTTCTAAAACCCAATCGCTTTGTCATCTCCTCTTGGATCTGCACCTCCTTCTAGTTTTCCATTTGGGAGTATTAAAATTCCTTCCACCTTTCCAATTACGGGACTGTCTTTTTCGTTGATATTATAGCCTAATTTTTTTAATACGTCTGTTGTTCTTTTATTAAATTGGTTTGGTTCCATCATAATTACATCTGGCAACCATTGATGGTGAAATCGAGGTTGATTGATCGCTTCTTGCATTCCGAACCCAAATTCATGAACATTTAAAATAGTTTGTAATACAGAAGTAATAATGGTAGAACCTCCAGGTGTTCCAACAACCATCCAAAGTTTTCCATTTTTTTCTACGATTGTCGGTGTCATAGAACTCAACATTCTTTTTTCTGGAGCAATTTCATTTGCTTTTGCACCAATCAAACCAAACATATTTGGCACACCCGCTTTGCTCGAGAAATCGTTCATTTCATTGTTTAAAAAGAAACCTAATTCGTTCGAATATAATTTAGAACCATAGCCTGCATTTATTGTTGTAGTCGCAGAGATTGCATTCCCAAATTGATCTACAATAGAGTAATGGGTTGTTTCATCACTTTCTACCATTGCTATATTACCATGAGAAATATCAGCCGATTTTGTAGCTTTTTCGAAAGAAAAGTCATCCATTCTTCCATTGACATACGTTTTACTAATTAAAGTTTTTACGGGTATGTTTACAAAATCTGGATCTCCTAAAAAGAAACTTCTGTCTGCATAAGCACGTCTTTCTGCTTCCGTAATTACCTGAATTGCTTTGACTGAATTGTGGCCGTATTTGTCTAGATCATAGATCTCTATTCCGTTCATAATTTGTGCCAAGCAAATTCCGCCACTAGAGGGAGGAGACATCGAAATTATGTTTAAATCATCATATTTAAAAGCAATAGGAGTTCTCCATTTTGCTTCATATTTTGCCAAATCTTCAAGCGTCATAATTCCGCCATTCGCTTGTATAAATGCTGATAATTTTTTTGCCGTTTCCCCTTTGTAAAATTCATTTCTACCATTTTTTTGAATCCTGGTCAAAGTGGCTGCTAAAGCATGGTATTTTATGGTGTCATTTTCTTTCCAGTTTTTAGTAAATAAAATAGAATCTTTGTTGGCACGTAAAAATTGTGCTTGATAGCTTTTTATTTTTCCAGCTTGTTTTTTAGTAACAACGACGCCACGTTTAGCCAATGCGATTACAGGCTGTAAAAGTGTTTGCATGGGCATAGAACCAAATTTTCTGTGCACTTCAAAAACTCCAGCAATCGTTCCCGGAATTCCAACACCCATTGCGCCCAGTGTACTTTTTTCTGGAATAATAGTACCAGCAGCGTCTAAATACATGTTTTTTGAAGAGGCTAAAGGTGCTTTTTCTCTGTAATCTAAAGCTCCAGTTTCACCATTACTTTTTCTGTATACCATAAAACCACCACCACCAATATTACCTGCATATGGGTATGCAACTGCTAAAGCTAATTCTGTAGCAACCATTGCATCAAAAGCATTTCCGCCCTTTTTAAGAATGTCTGTACCAATTTTAGAAGCTTCCTCTCTAGCCGAGACAACCATTGCTTTTTCAGCGATGAAACCCGTGATTATTTCTTTATTCTTTGATGTTTTACAATTGAAAAGTAAAATTGAAAGTGCAATTAATAAAAATGTTTTTTTCATGTGGTCGTTTTAATTTTTGCTCATTTTATTTTTTTGAAATGCCTTTGTAAAGTGCTGGAGAAATCAATTTATCCTTCTAATGTGCCCTTATTTGTGGTTCGAAATGACAGTTAATTCTTTTGTTTTTTGATTCGTGTGAGCTATTAAATCCTTAAAAAATAATGTAAAATCTTCTTGAAGTTCGGTTTCTAAGTTTCGCAAATCTTCAATAGCTAAATTCATTTTAGATTTTCCTTTGGTGCGATGGTTCATACCGTTTAGAACTTTTTCAATACCATCTTTGTGTTTATAATTGAATAGTATATTATACTCAATCATGTACTTGATAAATTGTTGCGATTTTAAGGGTAAATCTAATTTTATTGTATCAAAGAAACTATAAATCGAACTTGTATAAACATCTAAAGGTGTTGCTGAGTAAGTAGACCAGTTTTTTGCCAAGAAATAATCGTAAAAAATATCGATGATAACACCATCATAATGCCGATACCGGGGATGTAAACGTCTTTTGCTTTTTCTGACAATTTCATGAGCGTCGGTAAAAGTATCTATTGCTCTGTGTAGAAAAATACCTTGCTGAATTTCTTTGGAAAAGCTTTTGTAATTATTTCCTCTAATATGATCTGCAATAAAATTGCCAATCATAATATTGTTGTTGTTTTCTGAAAGGTAAAGGTGTGCTAGAAAGTTCAATAGAAATGTTTTATAATTTTAAAAGTAGTTTATTCTTACTTAATACTTGCATATGCGACCCAATGTTTTTGAGTTGCAATGGCAGTGGTTCCCATGCTTAGATCTTCAACGTGTATCAATTGGCGATCGATGCTGGAAGCGTAAGCTAATAAGTCTCCGGTCAATGAAACTTTACTTTGTAAAAGATTCAGTTTGTTTGCAAAAGCCAATCCAAAAGGAACAGAATATCTGCCACACCACACCCATTTATATTCTTTGTAGTTGTTTTCTTGAACGGTTTCTTTTGTGAAGTTCTCTATTTTATTCATTGAAATTTCTCCAGTTAAAAAGTCATGTATCAATCGCTTATCGTGATGTATCGCTTTTTCTGTTCCTATGCTATCCACGCCATAGGGAGCTAAGTTTTTACCCCAATTTTCGGTTCCATAATGCACTGCATCATTGGAAATTACGATGGCTACATCTTTTCCGAAATGTAAATTATTGGCTTTTAAAATACTTGAAACTACCGTACTTAAATTTGTGCTTATGGCTTTGATAGTTTCGTAATTGATGTATGGAATTAAAATGGGTACAATTTCAACATTGCGGTTTTTTTTTGTAAAAAAGGAACAATAGCTTCTAATGAATGTTCTAACGTTTGCATGCCGTCATGAACAACAAAGCTCTCTTTAGATAGTTTTTCTTGAATTTTAGTATTCAAATCAGACACCTTAAGTTTTCCATAAGGCGTTTTCCAATGTGTAAAACTCCCGAAGATAATTTTATCTTGTAATTTATAATTTCGAGCTTTGTGGGCAACACCTATCAAAATTACTGTTTTTGCGTTGATACCTGTTAACGAAGTGTGGTATAGTTTACCTGCATATTTATAATCGTCATGCGGAGAAATAACAGTTTTCCAAGTTTTGCTATTTGGTGTGTCTTTTAGGTGCAGTCTGTTGTAGATGGTATCTAATTGCCAATCATATTGTGCAAAACCAATTGTGTCGTGAACTGGTCTCAGGAACTCTTTGGCATTGGTGTTTTTTTTAGTACAACTAACAGCAAGTAAAATGGTGATTAACAGGACTGTTTTTTTCATATTTTAAATGTATTAAAAAACCACAACTAAAGGTTGTGGTTTTTTAATAGTTTGGTGTATCCACTTTTCTAAAAAAAAAAGTATTTTCTAAGTTAACTGTTTAACATTACAGGCATCACTAACATGGTCACTTGCTCCCCTTCATCAGTGCCATCAATAGGAGTTAAAATTCCCGCTCTATTGGGTAATGACATTTCAATCAAAACTTCTGTAGAACTCAAGTTACTCAGCATTTCACTTAAAAAGCGAGAGTTGAATCCAATTTGCATGTCATCTCCTTGATAATCGCAACTTAAACGTTCGTCAGCTTTGTTTGCAAAATCTAAGTCTTCAGCAGAAATATTTAATTCCGTTCCTGCCATTTTTAAACGAATCTGATGTGTGGTTTTACTAGAGAAAATAGAAACACGTCTTACAGAGTTTAAAAACGAAGCTCTATCAACGGTTAATTTATTTGGATTCTCTTTTGGAATTACAGCTTCGTAATTAGGATATTTTCCATCAATTAAACGGCATACTAAAACAATGTTGTCAAAAGTGAATTTTGCATTTGCGTCATTGTATTCGATGGTAACATCGCTATCAGATCCTCCTAAAATCCCTTTTAATAAATTTAAAGGTTTCTTCGGCATAATGAATTCTGCAGTTTGATCTGCAGTGACGTCTGTTCTCGAGTATTTTACTAGTTTATGTGCATCCGTTGCAACAAAAGTTAAGCTTTGCGAGCTAAACTGAAAAAAGACACCGCTCATCACTGGGCGTAAATCATCATTTCCAGCAGCAAAGATTGTCTTTGAGATTGCAGTTCCTAAAATATTTGCAGGAATTACTGTTTTGCTTGGTGAGGGCAATGAAAGCGCTTTTGGAAATTCATCTCCACCAAAATAAGCCATGTCATATTTTCCTTGATCAGAGCTAATTTCTATTGTATTTGCGCCCTCTGTCTTAAAGGTAAGAGGTTGGTCTGGAAATGTTTTTAAGGTATCTAATAACAAACGTGCAGAGACTGCAATAGAACCAGTACTGTCACTCTCTACAGTAACAACAGAACTCATCGTAGTTTCTAAATCAGAGGCAGATATTTTCAAATTATTTTCAGACAATTCAAACAAAAAGTTGTCTAAAATTGGCAGTGTGTTGTTGCTATTTATAACGCCTCCTAAAACTTGTAATTGTTTTAATAGTTGCGAACTAGATACAATAAATTTCATGTAATTTGTTTTCTTTGTGTTCTACAAATATATTCTAAAAAAGTGACTTTAAAAATTAATTTATCAACAGGTTTTTATTACTATTTACAACCGCTTTTAAACGTTATAATTTTGTTAACACCTTTTTTTAGGGATGTAATAGGTTATTTTTGTTTCGCAGTAATTTTATGATATGAAAAAGATTTTTTTTAACACACTTTCGTTTTTGCTTATTTGTTTTAGTACATGTGGTCAAAAGCCTTTAAAATTAAATTCTAATGAAATTTATGAGAGCGTACAAAAACTCAACTTTTTAGGTTCCGTTTTGTACATCGCAGCGCATCCAGATGATGAAAATACGCGGTTAATTTCTTTTTTATCAAATACCGTAAAAGCAAGAACAGGCTATTTATCTTTAACAAGAGGAGATGGGGGTCAGAATTTAATAGGTCCAGAAATTAGAGAGCTTTTAGGAGTTATTAGAACACAAGAACTCTTGGCAGCAAGAAGAATTGATGGGGGTTCGCAGTTTTTTACAAGAGCCAATGATTTTGGTTATTCCAAACATCCAGACGAGACGCTTGAAATTTGGAATAAAAAGGAGGTTTTAAGTGATGTGGTTTGGGCAATAAGAACCTTTAAACCCGATATTATTATTAATAGATTCAATCATCGAACTCCGGGAACCACACACGGCCACCACACAGCTTCTGCAATGCTGAGTGTCGCTGCTTTTGACCTTGCGAACGACTCCAAGCAGTATACTTCTCAATTAAAATATGCGGACATTTGGGAGTCCAAAAGATTATTTTTTAATACTTCTGCTTGGTTTTATAAGACCAAAGAAGAGTTTGATAGAGCAACAAAAGGAAAACTTACCTCGTTTGACGTAGGTACCTATTATCCTTTGAAAGGACATTCTAATAATGAACTCGCAGCGCTGGCTAGCAGTCAGCATTTATCTCAAGGTTTTGGCCGGGTTACTTCAAGAGGAGAGGAGCGCGAATATGTCGAATTTTTGAAAGGTAGCAGTCTTAGAGACAAGAGCGATATTTTTTCAGGAATTAATACAACCTGGAACCGTGTTAAAGCTGGTGGAGAAATAGGAGAGATTTTATACGAAATTGAAGATAATTTTGACTTTATAAATCCAGCGAAACACATTCCGAAATTGATGGAAGCTTATCTTTTAATCCAAGATTTAGAAGATGCACATTGGCGCACTGTTAAAGAGCAACAAATTAAAGAGATTATTGAAGCATGCGCTGGTTTGTATTTGGAGGGATCGGCAGAGAGTGCCACAGGAGCTCCAGGTTCGAAAGTAGCCGTCAATTTTGAGGTTTTGAATAGGTGTGGTGCCGCTATTGAGTTGATTTCAATACATTCTACAATTGACAAGAAGACAGTGATTAAAGAGTTGGATTTGGAGCGAAACAAAAAAATGAACTTTAAAGAAATGATCACTTTGAATACCGCGAAGTACTCGGATCCTTATTGGTTACAAAAACGAGCTTCTTTGGGAATGTATCGGGTAGATGACCAGAATTTAATTGGGAATGCAGAAACCGAAAGACCCGTAAAAATTCATTTTAATTTAAGCATTGATGAAGTTTTAATTACGTTTACAAAAGAGGTCGTACGAAGATACTCAGAAAGTGACAAAGGCGAGGTTTATGAACCCTTTGAAATCGTGCCAGAAGTAACTACAAAATTAAAAAATAAAGTACTTATTTTCTCTGACAATACTCCCCAAAAAGTGGTGGTCGAAATTCGCGCAGGAGCGAATACAGTGGAGGGTACAGTGCGTTTAAAAGTGCCAGAGCAATGGAACGTTTTTCCAAAAGAAATTCCTTTTAAGATCCGACAAAAAAAAGATAGCCAAGTGGTTGTATTCTCGATTACACCACCAAAGAATAAAGCGGAAGGAATTGTCGAAGTGATTGCGACTTCCGTAGATAAAAACTACACGAAGGAGTTGGTGGAAATTAATTATGAACACATTCCAAAACAAACAGTTTTGACGGATTCTCAGGCAAAAATAGTGCGTTTAAATATTAAAAAAGTTGGAAATCATATCGGCTATATTCAAGGCGCTGGAGATGCAGTCCCAGAGAGTTTGCGTCAAATTGGATACAAAGTGACTATCATAAAACCAGCAGCAATAGATGGAGAAAATCTAAACCGCTATGACGCTATTGTGTTAGGAGTTCGCGCTTATAATGTCTTAAAGGAATTAAAGTTTAAGCAAAAATATTTGTTAGCATATGTGGAAAAAGGAGGAAATATGATTGTGCAATACAATACCAATAGAAATGTAGATGTTGCGGCCCCTTTTGCACTTCAACTTTCTCGAGACAGAGTTACAGACGAGTCTTCAGTAGTGCGGGTATTAGCAAAAGAACATCCTTTATTAAATTTCCCCAATAAAATTACTGACGCTGATTTTGAGGGCTGGGTGCAAGAACGAGGGTTGTATTTTCCAGACAATTGGAGCACAGAGTACACACCAATTCTATCGATGAATGACAAAGGAGAACCGGCCAAGAATGGCAGTTTATTAGTCGCTAAATACGGAAAGGGCAATTATATTTATACTGGTTTAAGCTTTTTTAGAGAGTTGCCCGCAGGAGTTTCAGGTGCTTATAAATTATTTGCAAATATGTTAGCTTTAGGGAAACAAGGAGCAGCGAATTAAAGTGCTAAGGAACCTGCATAATAAATTTTTAACTTAGTAAATAAATGAGGATTTTTTATCTATTTGCTGAGAAAAATAGGAATATTAAATTCAATATAGGAAGTATGGATTCTTGCGAAAATAGAAATTCAGAAACACAATAGTTGTTTTTTTTATGCAACACACAGAAAATGAAGAATAGCCAATAGAAGTATTATCGATAGCACTTTTTCTTCGGAAAGTAGAGCGTCTTCGAACGCTTCGAGTTCTTTTAGTCGTGAGCGCTCGTGTTGTATTTTTTACGGGATGTGTTTTGAGAACAATCCAAAAAATCGAGCAGCGAAAAGAGGAAGTAGTTTTTAAAATTAAAGCACTATGAAAGAACAAAAGTATGTCTGGAAAAAGGAGTATTCATTCGTTTTAATAGCAAATGTGTTTTACATTATTGCGTTTTATTTTATTACCGCTTACTTTAACTTTTAGTTTGATGGAAATAGAAAGTAAGTTGCATGCCGTAGATTGGATCATTTTGGCCATTACTTTAATTTTTATAGTGGCTTATGGCACCTATACTACTCGGAAACACGCCAGCGTTGCTGATTATATAAAGGGCGGAAATGATTCTAGATGGTGGACTATTGGATTGTCTGTAATGGCCACACAAGCGAGTGCCATTACTTTTTTGTCAACTCCAGGGCAGGCCTTTCACAGTGGAATGGGCTTTGTCCAATTTTATTTCGGATTGCCCATTGCTATGATTATTATTTGTGTGGTTTTTATCCCTATTTATCACAAATTAAAAGTGTACACCGCTTATGAGTTTTTAGAAGGACGATTTGATTTGAAAACAAGGAGTTTGGCAGCAATTCTATTTTTGATTCAAAGAGGACTTGCTGCAGGGATTACTATTTTTGCTCCTGCAATCATATTATCGGCAGTTTTAGGTTGGGATTTATTAACTCTAAATATTATCATCGGGTTTTTAGTAATTGTATACACAGTATCTGGAGGAACAAAAGCTGTAAATGTAACGCAGAAGCAACAAATGATTATCATTTTTATAGGAATGGTCATCTCTTTTTGTATCATTATGAATCAGCTTCCAGCGGATATTACATTTTCAAAAGCATTAGATATTGCAGGTGCAAGTGGAAAAATGAAAGTACTAGATTTCTCCACGGATTTAAGTAATCGATATACTATATGGACTGGGATTCTTGGAGGTACTTTTTTAATGTTGTCTTATTTTGGAACAGATCAAAGTCAGGTACAGCGATATTTGTCTGGAAAATCAGTAAGAGAAAGTCAATTAGGCTTAATTTTTAATGGGCTCTTAAAGGTACCGATGCAGTTTTTTATTTTATTAATAGGGGTGATGGTCTTTGTTTTTTACCAATTCAACCCTTCGCCATTAAATTTCAATCCAGGTGTAAATGACGAAGTATTAAAGTCTAAATATAGCTCCGAATATCAACAATTAGAGGCTGCACATGCTGAAATAGAAAACACTAAAAAGCTATTATTTTCAAACGGTTTTCAAGAGGAAGAACAGCAGCAAGTTTTAGAGCTAAACCAACGCGACTTTCTTTTAAAAGAAAAATCTAAATTGATTATTGACAAGATTGATGAAGAAAACACACTTGATAAAATTGAGTCTAACGACAAAGATTATGTGTTTATTTATTTCATTTTAAACAATTTACCGAGGGGTTTAATTGGTTTGTTATTGGCTGTAATTTTATCTGCGGCAATGTCCTCTACAGCGTCAGAGTTGAACGCATTAGCAAGCACAACGGCAATGGATTTATACAAGCGAAATGTTAGAGGAGAAAAAAGTGATGCGCATTATGTAAAAGCGTCTAAATGGTTTACGCTGGCATGGGGAGTTGTTGCAATTTCAGTCGCTTGTGTGGCTAATTTATTTGAAAATTTAATAGAGTTGGTTAATATTATAGGGTCTATCTTCTACGGAAATGTTTTAGGGATTTTCTTGTTGGCATTTTTCTTTAAAAAAGTAAATGGGAATGCTGTGTTTAAAGCAGCTTTAATAACACAAGTTTTAATTTGTTTCATTTTTTACTTTGGAATTTATAATTTAGAGTCTCAGGGCTTAGATCCAATTGTGAGTTATTTATGGTTGAATTTTATTGGTTGTATTTTAGTCTCTTTTTTCTCCTTGTTATTTGTCTTTAAATCGATGAACCATCAAAGTAAATCTGTTTTAATAGTTACTTCTTTGGCAATTTTAAAAAGTGCTTATGACATTGTATATCAAGATTCTTTAAACCTTACTCACGTGTTCACTCTAATTTTTCTATTTTTCTTTCTCGGGTTCTTTAATATTGATAAAAAAGCTATCAATGAAAAACGATAATATCAAAAAAATACGCTGGGGCATTATTGGTCTTGGAAATATTGCAGCTAAATTTGCGACTGATTTAGCGAAATTAGAAAATGTAACATTGGTTGCAGTTGCTTCCAGGAATCCGCACAAAGCAGCTGAATTTGCAGCGCAGCACCATTCGCAAAAAGCATACAATTCGTATGATGAATTGCTGAAAGATCCTGAAGTTGATGCCGTTTATATTGCAACTCCACACAGTTTTCATAAAGAGCATACAATGCTTTGTTTGCAAAATAAAAAGGCCGTTTTATGCGAAAAACCGCTTGCTATGAATGCTTCAGAGGTTCTTGAGATGATTGCACTTGCCAAGGAAAATAATGTATTGCTGATGGAAGCGCTTTGGACAGCTTTTTTACCTCACTTCATCTATATTGTAGCTCTTGTTGAAAGCGAAAAGTTTGGAAAGTTAAAAAACGTGGATGCAGATTTTGGTTTTCTCCGAGAATTTGATAATGAAAATAGATTGTTTAAGAAAGCGTTGGGAGGTGGCAGTTTATTAGATATTGGAATTTATCCAGTTTTTGCAGCACTGGCTACTTTAGGGACACCCAATACAATCGATGCAAAAGCTACGTTTTTTGAAAATGGCGCAGATTCGAGTTGTGCAATGATATTTCACTATGAAAATGCAAAAGCAACCTTAAAAAGTACGCTTATGGAAGAGACTAAGACAGAGGCAGTTTTTAAATTTGACAAAGCAATTGTTAAAATTAATGGGCAATTTCATGAACCTTCAACAGTGATGGTCAGTCAGAATAATAAGGAGGAATTAATCAATTTTAATTACAAAACAATTGGTTACAATTATGAGGCAGAACACTTTAGCCAATTACTCAGAGAAAATAAAACAGAAAGTAAAATTATGTCTTTCGACCGTTCTTTAAAAATAATTCAAACACTAGACAAAGTTCGGGAAATAATTGGTTTACAATACGGCTCTTAACGTGCGCGTAAAATATGATTCTTATTTGTCAATAGAATCGTTTGGCATAACAATTGAGTTTTATTAAGGAAGAACAGACCCTTTTTTAGTGTAATAAATTGATATTCAGTGATTTAATAAACAAGATACAGTCGTTGTTTTTTTTTATTTAAAAAACCAATGTCAGTATGACAGATATATAAAAAATGAGCAAACCAAAAATAATGAGATTAGACAATTTGTCGCTTCAAAGTATGTTGAACGAAGATTCAGAGTTAATTCCTTTGATGACTCCGGAAGATGAGGAAATTATTAACAAAGAAAGCGTACCTGCGATTTTACCTATTTTACCATTAAGAAATACCGTTTTATTTCCGGGAGTAGTAATTCCTATAACTGCGGGAAGAGATGCGTCTATTCAGCTAATTAAAGATGCCAACAAAGGAGATAAGGTAATCGGCGTGGTCGCACAAAGAAATGAGGATGAAGAAGAGCCAACTTTAAAGGATATTCATACTACGGGTGTAGTTGCCCAAATCTTACGTGTGCTAAAAATGCCCGATGGGAATACAACCGTAATTATTCAAGGCAAGAAGCGTTTTGAAATAGAGACCATTATTCAGGACAAGCCTTATTTGAAAGCAACGGTAAGAGAGGCAATCGAAGACAAAGAAATAGACGACGAGAAGGAGTTCGAAGCCATTATAGAGTCGATAAAAGAGCAAGCTTTAGAAGTGATTAAGGAGAATCCAATGTTGCCATCAGAGGCATCGTTTGCTATCAAAAACATAAAATCAGATTCGTTTTTGGTGAACTTTATTTCTTCAAATATGGATTTATCAGTTGCTCAGAAGCAGGTGATTTTAGAAAAAGATAATTTGAAAGAACGCGCTTTATTGGCGTTAAAAAATTTAAATAAAGAGCTTCAGAAGTTGCAATTGCGCAATGATATTCAATCTAAAACACGTGAAGATTTAGACCAACAACAGCGAGAATACTATCTACATCAGCAGTTGAAAACTATTCAAGAAGAATTGGGTGGTGTTTCAAATGATGAGGAGTTGGAGGACATGCGAACGCAAGCAAAATCTAAAAAATGGTCTAAGGAAGTAGGTACTATTTTTGAAAAAGAGCTAAATCGTTTAAAGAGAATGAATCCGCAAGCGGCAGAATACGGGGTACAGCGAAGTTATTTAGAGCTGATGTTAGAACTGCCTTGGGGTGTTTATTCAGAGGATAAGTTCAATTTAAAACACGCGACAAAAGTACTGGATAGAGATCATTTTGGTCTGGAAGAGGTAAAGGATAGAATCATTGAGCATTTGGCAGTTTTAAAGCTAAGAGGAGATATGAAATCTCCAATTATCTGTTTATATGGCCCTCCAGGAGTTGGTAAAACATCTTTAGGGAAATCCGTTGCAGAAGCTTTAGGACGCAAATATGTAAGAATGTCTTTAGGTGGTTTGCGTGATGAAGCAGAAATTCGCGGACATCGAAAAACATATATTGGGGCCATGCCAGGGCGTTTAATACAGAATCTAAAAAAGTCAGGAACCTCAAATCCTGTCTTTGTTTTGGATGAAATTGACAAATTAGGCCAGAGCAATCAAGGGGATCCCTCTTCAGCAATGTTAGAAGTTTTAGATCCAGAGCAAAACGAGTCTTTTTACGACAACTATTTAGAAGTAGGATACGATTTATCGAAAGTACTTTTCATTGCTACTGCCAATAATTTAGGTCAAATTCCTTGGGCGTTGCGAGATCGCATGGAGATTATAAATGTATCAGGTTATACGATTGAAGAAAAAACAGAAATAGGCAAAAGACATTTGTTACCAAAACAATTAAAAGAGCATGGCTTAACAGCGAAACACTTAAAGTTAGGTAGAAAGCAATTGGAACAAATTGTAGAAGGATATACTCGGGAGTCGGGAGTGCGTGGTTTGGAAAAGAAAATTGCAAAAGTAGTCCGGTTTGCCGCAAAATCAATCGCCTTAGAAGAAGATTATGATATTGCCTTGACGAGTGAGAAGGTAGAAGCTATTCTGGGAACTCCGAGATTTAGAGATAAATTCGAAAGTAATGAGGTTGCCGGAGTTGTTACTGGTTTGGCTTGGACCCAAGTTGGAGGAGATATTTTATTTATAGAATCTATTTTATCCAAAGGAAAAGGAGCCCTTTCTATTACTGGAAATTTAGGAACGGTAATGAAGGAATCCGCAACAATTGCCTTGCAGTATATAAAAGCGAATGCAGATGAGTTTGGAATCGAGCCAGAGGTGCTAGAAAAGTACAATGTACACATACATGTGCCGGAAGGAGCCACTCCAAAAGATGGACCAAGTGCAGGTATTACCATGTTAACTTCTTTAGTTTCTTCGTTTACACAGCGAAAAATTAAAAATAAATTAGCCATGACTGGTGAAATTACGTTGCGTGGAAAAGTGTTGCCAGTAGGTGGAATTAAAGAAAAAATATTGGCTGCAAAAAGAGCAAATATTAAAGAAATAATTTTGTGCGAAGACAACCGAAAAGATATCTTGGAAATAAAAGAAAGTTATTTGAAAGGATTGACATTTCATTATGTTTCCGACATGAAACAGGTGATTGCCTTGGCACTTACAAAGCAGAAAGTACAAAATGCTAAGAAATTAGTATAACTTAGGAGCCTCCTTTTGGAGGCTTTTTTTTTGAAAACTTAGAGACGATTTTAGTAAAGATTGTTTTTTAATAAAGGAATCTAGATTTCTATATAGCCAAACTTGTGAACCTCATTGTCTCCACTTTGAATTTATTGTATAAGCAAGTTTTTTTAAAAGTCAAATTGACTTTAAAAAAAGAGCTGTTTTTTTTAAATAAAAGAATAGCCTTATCTTTAACTTTCATAAAGAGCGCAACCCTTAATTTGGTGTCAAACGTTTAAAACTCAATAATTGGCGTTCTGTGGGTATTTTAGTGTTCAATAAAAGAGAGAGGTAGCAGGTTTTTAGAGCTATTTTAGTTTTGTTTTTAAAGCTTTTGGGCATACAATAAAATTTAACAGAAATTTAAAATGAGGTACAATAAAAGATTTCAAATAGCAATGCTGGCATTGCTGCTTTGTTTTTTCTCTTTTTCTTGCATTTCCAATGTGGAAGAGCAGTTAGAAGAGCTTACAGAGGTAAGCGCTAAGCTTTCATATATAGACGAGGTACAACCAATTTTAGCAGCCAGGTGTTTGTCTTGTCATTCAACAGGAGGGAGCTTTCCAGATATTTCCAATTTCGAAAAAGTAAAAACGCATGCGGGTGCTATTCGAGAACAGGTTGTTAGCGGTCTAATGCCAAGAGGAGCTCCGTTGACGAAATCACAAATAAAAAGCATTGTAGATTGGGTGAATGCAGGTGCTTTAGACAATTAAAAGAATAGGTATGAGTGCAAAAAAAAAAGTTAGTTTTGGAATTTTACTTTTATTTTTTTTCGGAGCAATTATTGGATATAAAATTTACAACAAACCACATGTAAATGTTGCGCAAGAAAAAGCTGCAATTGTAAGCACGGCATCTAAGATTTTAGAAGACTTTTCTTCTGACGAGACTGCGGCGAATTTAAAGTATTTAGGAAAGATTCTTCAAGTAAATGGAGTGATTGCTAAAATAGAGAGGGTCCAGAGTAAATGTAGCATTACGTTAGAAACAGGTGCTGTTTTTGGAGCTGTGCTTTGTACGCTAACAATAGAAGAATCAGCACAAAAAAGAGCCTTACAATTGGGTCAAGAAATACAGTTAAAAGGAATTTGTACAGGTTTTTTAATGGATGTAATTCTCGTCAAATGTATTATTTTAGATTAAAACAGAAAAGAGAATGAAAAATACGTATATTTTATTGCTTTGCCTTTTTTTAACGACGCTTGTGAGTGGTCAAGAGCGATTCTTAACAAAGACGGGAACTATTTCCTTTTTTTCTAAATTGCCATTGGAAAATATTCAAGCCGAAAATAGCCAGGTTTTGAGTATTGTAGATGCAACAAGTGGACAAATGGCAATAGCTATTTTGATGCAGTCCTTTTTGTTCGAAAAAGCACTCATGCAAGAGCATTTTAATGAGAATTATGTAGAATCAGACAAGTATCCAAAAGCAACCTTTAAAGGAAATATTATCGATTTTAAGAGTATTGGAGTTGTAGAAAAGAAAGTACAAGTAGTGGGCATGTTAGAAATACACAATGAATCAATAGAAATTACAATTGACGCGCTTGCCACGAAAACGGCAGACACTCTTGTAATGACAGGAGCGTTTTATATTAACTTATCCGACTTTGCAGTGGATATTCCTTCGATTGTGCGAAATAAAATAGCTCAAAAAATAAAGATTAGTTTTCTATTCAATCACAAACCTTATAAAAAATAAGCAATGAAAAACTACTTCATGATATTCGCTGTGCTTTTGTGCAGCTTTCAGCTTTCGGCTCAAGATTTATTGGATATTTTAGATAAAGAGACTCCGAAAGTAGACAACGTGGTTACTGCAACATTCAAGGGAACTCGGATTGTGAACGGACATTCTATAAAGAATAGAAAAAGTAAAGAGTTAGAGTTTATTATTGCGCATCGCTTTGGACGTGTAAATACTGGTTTTGGAGAACTTTTTGGCCTTGACCAAGCAAACATACGTTTTGCTTTTGAATATGGGTTAACAGACGATTTAACAGCGGGTTTGGGAAGAAGTAGTTATGAGAAGACCTATGATGGTTATTTGAAGTATGCACTCATAAAACAGAAAGAAGGAGTACATCATTTCCCTTTTGCAGTGTCTCTTTTTGGCAGTATTGCTGCGAAAAGCCAAAAAGCAATTGTTGGTAGTGAACGGACGTTTGCAGAGAGTTTGTATTATGTGGGACAAATTTTAATAGCAAAAAAAATAAACGCTTCCTTTTCATTTCAATTAACGCCTACCTATGTACATCGAAATTTAACGACTATCGATGCAGATCCTCACGATATTTTTGCCTTGGGTTTTGGAACGCGTCTTAAATTGAATAAAAGAGTTTCTTTGAATGCAGAATATTATTGGCAATTTGATAAGTTAGTATCGATAGCAGCGAGAAATTCGCTGGCTTTTGGTATCGATATCGAAACGGGTGGGCATGTATTTCAAATTATCTTATCCAATTCAATTACGATGATTGAGAAAAGCTTTATCACAGAAACCACAGGGAACTTTTTTGCGGGAGATATTCATTTAGGATTTAATCTTTCTAGGACATTCTAGCAGGATCCTATAGGGGGAAGCGCAAATGCAAATACCATTTGTATCAGCAAAAAAAAGGTGCGCTACAAGCGTTTCAAATCATTCGATAATTTCATAGTCGATATTTAATTTTCGCAATGCTCTTAGCGCGGTTCCAGCGTTTTTGTCATTCAATTGAACTTGTACGGCATCTCCTTCTAATAGAATTGAGGTCAATTCGTTTGATAAAGAAGAATTTACAGCAGTCGAAATTTCTTCAATACATTTAGCAATCGCTCTTTTATCTGGCCGTTGTGCATCACAAGACAATAAATTTATTTCCATAATAGTATTATTTTGAACTGCAAGATACGAGCATTGGGTTGAACCTATGTCATTATCAGAAACTTATTCTGTGCAAAAACATGGTTTTGTAAAAATAAAGATCCTCGAACGAAGAGCGTTCTTGCAGAATGGTCGAAATATTTTTATGTAGTATTGCAATGCATATGTATAAAACGCTTTCGAATCTCTTTAATAATAACAATTGGTAAAATTTGAAAGAATTTTCCCAATTGTTATTATTTGAAAAATTCTTTCGAATTTTCCCAATGGCCATCCATTTCAGTTAAGGACATATCCGCGAGAATTTTGCCTTCTTTTTTCGCAGCTTTTTCTAAATACTGAAATCTATTTATGAATTTTATATTTGTTTTTTCTAAGGCATTTTCGGGATTTACACCAATAAAACGAGCATAGTTTATTAGAGAAAATAAGACATCTCCAAATTCTTTTTCTGTATTTTCCGTATTTCCCGCTTTTATCTCTTCATTCAGTTCCGCAAGTTCTTCTTGCACCTTTTCCCAAACTTGTGCAGGTTCTTCCCAATCAAAACCAACACCTGCAACCTTTTCTTGAATTCGAGATGCCTTGACAACTGCAGGTAAGCTTTTAGGAACGCCCTCTAAAACAGATTCTTTACCTTCTTTTAGTTTTAATTGTTCCCAATTTCGTTTTACATCTTCAACATTCTCCACGCTCACATCTCCATAAATGTGAGGATGTCGGTGAATTAATTTTTCGGAAATCGAATTTGCCACATCTCCGATGTCAAATGCATTTTTTTCACTTCCAATTTTGGCATAGAATACAATGTGTAACAAAAGATCACCTAATTCTTTTTTTATTTCAGTCAAATCGTTGTCTAGAATAGCTTCCGCAAGCTCATATGTTTCTTCAATAGTCAGATGTCGCAAACTTTCTAAAGTCTGTTTTTTATCCCAAGGGCACTGCGCACGCAGCTCATCCATAATATCTAATAAACGGTTAAAAGCGTCAAGTTGTTCTTTTCTAGAGTTCATTATGAGTTGTTATTTTTACAGTATTATTTGTGATTAGATAAAAAAATCATTTTTTTATCTAATAATATACTGCTGTTTTGAGATGACCAAAAATTACTTTAAAGAATTTATTCCGTATCCGGAGCCGCCTTCGGCAGTTCAATTTTAGAAAAATCCATGCCAGCTTTTACCAATAAGTTAAACCATTGTATCACCTTCTTTATATTTGAGGTATACACTCTTTCGGCGTCATAATCTGGTAAAACTTCTGCAAAAAATGAAGTCAACTTTGCATCATTTTCTTTGTGAGAAAGAGCTTCTTGTCCCGCTGTCTTTTCAAACATCGTTTTTAGCACACGTAACAGAGGAATGTCCTCCTCATAGGTGTAAATTGCAATATTTTCTAAAAGACTAACATTTTGGGATGTACTAATTGCAATTTTTTTAGCATCTGTCAAGGCCGTTACAATAATGGCGCTTTTAGATTGTGAGAGTACTTGAAATAATCCTGGTTTACCACTAACGGCTATAATCTTGTTAAATTCCATATCTTTTTTATTATTTGTATCTTGAAGACTATTTGCCTTTTTTTAAATTTGGGAAACGCATTCTGTAATCAGCTGCAATTTTTCCCTTAGAAATATTTTCTAACTTTTTTTTAATGATTCTTTTTTTCAATGTTGAAAGCTTGTCTGTAAATAAAATCCCTTCAATGTGATCGTATTCATGTTGAAATACTCTTGCCGCCAAGCCCTCTAAAGTTTCAAAATGCTTTTTAAAGTTTTCATCTTGATATTTAATTTTTATTACAGGCTGTCGAGACACATCTTCGCGCACATCAGGAATTGATAAACACCCTTCATTAAATACCCATTCTTCTCCTTCTTCTGCGATAATTTGGGCGTTTATAAAAACTTTGTTAAATGTTTTTAATACATTTCTGTCTTTTTCTGATAGTTCTTCGTCTTCTGCAAAAGGAGAAGCATCAATTAAAAACAACCGTATTGCTTTTCCAATTTGAGGAGCTGCCAGTCCAACGCCAGATGCATTGTACATGGTCTCTCTCATATTATGAATTAATTTATCTAAGTCTGGATAGTCTTCAGGGATGTCTTCAGAAACTTTTCTTAAGACAGGATCTCCATAAGCAATAATTGGTAAAATCATTTATTTTTATTTAAAAACGTTTGCAAAAGTACGATTTACAATAACAAATTACGAATTTTTGAATTGTGAATTTAACAGCAAGCTGTTTGCGAGCTTTAATGTTGGTGATACAAATAGGATTGTAAAATAATAGTGGCGCTAATTTCATCTACCATCGCTTTGTTTCTTCGTTGTTTTTTTTTCATTCCGCCGTCAATCATTGTCTGAAAAGCCATTTTAGAAGTAAACCGCTCGTCCACTCTTTTTAGTGGGATTTGAGGCAATAATTTTTCTAATTTTTTAATAAATGGAAGAATTAGTACTTCACTTTCACTATCGGAATTGTCCATTTGTTTTGGGTGACCAATTAAAATAAGTCCTACTTTTTCTTTGGAACTGTATTCTTTCAAAAAGGGTAACAATTCATCAGTGTTGACTGTTGTAAGTCCAGATGCGATGATCTGTAATTCGTCTGTTACTGCGATTCCCGTTCTTTTTTTTCCGAAATCTATTGCTAAAATCCTAGCCATGTATAATTGTTTTTGCAAAAATACGTTTTTTAAACAAGGCATAAATATCTGTTTAAATAAAGTATCTTAGCATTCTGTTTTTGTAGATAAATTTATATTTGCGGAAAGAAGATAAAATATGGAAGAAATTAGAGAAATTATAGAGTTGGCTTGGAATAATAGAGACTTACTTAAGGACCAAAAGACCATCAATACCATTCGGAAAGTGGTTGACTTATTAGATGAAGGTGCGTTAAGAGTTGCAGAGCCAACAGCAGAAGGTTGGCAAGTGAACGAATGGGTAAAGAAGGCGGTAGTTTTGTATTTTCCGATTCAAAAAATGGAAATATTAGAGGCTGGTATTTTTGAATATCATGACAAAATTCCTCTAAAAAGAAATTTTGCAAAAAGAGGTATTAGAGTAGTACCAAATGCGGTTGCAAGACATGGGGCGTATATTGCGCCAGGAACTATTTTAATGCCAAGTTATGTGAATATTGGTGCCTATGTAGATGAAGGCACTATGGTTGATACTTGGGCTACCGTTGGCTCGTGTGCACAAATTGGTAAAAATGTACACCTTTCTGGTGGTGTAGGTATTGGCGGTGTTTTAGAGCCATTACAAGCGGCTCCAGTTATCATAGAGGATGGGGCATTTATTGGTTCTAGATGTATTGTGGTTGAAGGCGTTAGAATTGGAAAAGAGGCCGTTTTAGGTGCCAATGTTGTGCTAACGATGAGTACTAAAATTATAGACGTTACTGGCGATACACCAGTTGAAACGAAAGGAGAGGTTCCAGCAAGGTCCGTGGTGATTCCAGGAAGTTATACAAAAAAGTTCGCTGCAGGAGAATTTAATGTGCCTTGCGCACTAATAATTGGTAAAAGAAAGGAAAGCACAAATAAAAAAACATCTTTAAACGATGCATTGCGTGAATATGATGTGGCTGTTTAATACGTCAAAAAGCGATGACAAAAATTACGGCTATTATACCCACCTTATATGAAGAAATTCATATTAAAGAAGCGATAGAATCTTTAGGTTTCGCAGATGAAATTATTGTTATAGATTCTTTAAGCACGAATAAAATGTTGTAAATTGCAGAAAAATGAATGTAAAAATCATTAAACGAAAGTTTGATGATTTTTCATCACAAAAAAACTTTGCAATTGATCAGGTTTCGCATGAATGGATTTATATTTTAAATGCTGACGAAAGAGTTACTCCTGCGGTTGTAAAAGAAATAATTGCAGCTGTTAAAATACTAAAGGTCTTGTTGGTTTTTACGTTCGGAGAACTTTTTATTTTTGCAAAAAAAAGTAAACTACTCTGGATTTCAAAGAGATAAGGTGATTCGTTTATTTCTTAAAGAGCATTGTAAATACAAAGGTCTTGTGCATGAGAGAATCCCAGCTTCGGGAACCTTGGGTTTTTTTAAAAATAAGATTGATCATTTTTCCTATCGTAACTATGGTCATTATATTTCTAAAATGAATCATTACGGAGCCATAAGAGCACAAGAGTTATATGAAAAAAGAATGCAAGTAACTATTTATCATGTCATGATAAAACCAGCTGCTAGGTTTTTCATTCACTATGTAATTCGCCTTGGGTTTTTAGACGGCTTTACAGGATTTTTAGTAGCAAAGACTCAGGCGTATGGCGAACTGACTCGTTACATTAAACTTTGGTTGTTGAACAAGAAAACACATTAAATGCAAACAGATGAAGATTTTGTCGTGGACGCTGTTATCACTTGGGTAGACGGAAATGACCAAAAACACAAGCAAAAAATGGCTGGCTTTCTTGAAAATAGTAGCTTTTTAGATACCAAGTCTATTGGAATGCGCTACGATCAAGTAAATGAAATTGAATTTTCAGTGAAGTCAATTCTTAAGTATGCCAAATTTGTAAGAAATATTTATATCGTTACTGACAATCAAACACCAGATTTCTTAAAAGACATTGAAAAGGCTAAAATCGAATATCCCACGGTTTTTATAGTAGATCACAGAACTATTTTTTCGGGATATCATCAATATTTGCCCACTTTTAATTCTTTATCTATAGAATCGCTACTGTATAAAATACCGAATCTTTCAGAGCATTTTTTATACTTTAATGATGATTTTTTTATTCTTAATAAAACTACAGCTACAGATTTTTTTATAAAAAGAGTGCCTATCATTAGAGGTAGATGGAAACTGTTTCATGAAGATATTTGGCATAAAAAATTAAAAGCTTTTTTTCAAGATTTTTTAGGGAAGAAAAAGAATAGTTACAGTCACAATCAAGGCTTGCAGAAATCTGCAAAGTTCTTAAAAATGGAAAAATATATTTTACCAAAACACACTCCTTCGTCTCTTAGAAAGAGTACTTTATCTAATTATTTTGAGAAACATTCAAATGTATTAGAAAAAAACATTAAATACCGATTTAGACATCCAAGTCAGTTTGTTTGTCATTCTTTGTCAAACCATTTAGAAATAAAGAAGAACACTTTTATTTTTAAAAAAGACTGTCAATTAATCTACTTGCAAAATTATAAAAAACCGTTTTTTTGGATAAAGTTGAAGTTGAACTATATGGCGAAAGATCAAAATAAACTTTTTCTTTGTATGCAAAGTTTAAATCAAAGTTCCGAAAAGAAATTACAGTATATCAAATCTTGGTTATATAATAAATACCAGTAGTACAGGATGGATAAAAATAAATAATACTATATTTTTCATATTTTTAAAACTGTCCTATTTTATTTCTGAGAGCTTCTTAGCTTGTTTTTTATTATTGAAATATAAATATTTAGTGCTGTGATAAAAGGCAGATAATAGGCTATCCATTGCTTGTGCTATCTCGGGTTTCTCAAGTTTGATGTTTTTCACTTTGTTTGTTTCTAAACTAAATAAACTTGACTTTTTAGAACTGTTTGTTTTTTCGAGGTAATAGCCGTCTTTTAGCAGTCCTACCGCTTTCTCACCTTTATTTTGTAGATACACAAAGGCAGCCGTGTTGTTGGTCATACTATCTAATAAATCTTGTCCTAAGGTATAGTTGTCGTAGTTTATTTTAGCTAAACTGGTCACAGTAGGAAACACATCAATTAATTTTGCATATTTAGTTATTTTTTGCGGTTTGGCATATCTTGGAGAATGAATAAAAAAGGGAACGTGGTGTACTTGAATTCCTAATGCATCTTCATTATTTTTTAAAAAGTCCAGTTTTTTCATACCACCTTGGTGATCTCCAAAAAACACAAAAATAGAATTATCGTAATAACCCGCTGTTTTCGCTCTCTCTAAAAACCGTGCAACATTAAAGTCTAAATATCGAATTCCATTTAACTGGCCTAAAGACCGAAAACCTCCTTTTAACAAAGTTTTTTCATCAATATCATTTTCTGAAATTGCGCTAAAATTCTCCTTTTTATTGGGAATTGTAAAAGGCATATGGTTGGTTGCTGTTTGTATATACGCAACAAAAGGTTTTCCTTCTTTATGAAGTTTTTGCAGCTCTTTGTCAGATTCTTTAAACAAGTCGTAATCGTCAATACCCCAGACATCAGCTCTGTTTTCTTCTTCAAAGCTTCCCTCTTCAAAGATCTTCAAGTCTTTTATATTTGATTGAAAAACGCCTCTAATATTTGCCCAGTTTGCAGACCCTCCAAGAAAGTAGCGTTTTGCGTAGCCATCTAGTTGATCAAAAATAATTCGTTGGTCTATGATTAAAGGATTTCTAGAAGCTGTTTTTACATCTTCAATATCTGGCAAACCTGTAATACTTGCAAAAACACTGGCTGCGGTTCCTGGCTTGTGTACATAGAATTTAGAAAAATTTAAACTCTTTTTGATAATGGAATCCATTTTCGGAGAACTATCCAAAGGGTTTCCATAGAAACTTAGGGTTGCAGTTCCTGTAGATTCTAACATTACATATATAATATTAGGTTTTTCTATAAACGGATCGTTAAAAGTTACTTTTTTCTTAAAATGAACACTGTCTTGAGGGAGGTTTAATTGTTTCGCAATTACAGGGTAATACGTTTTAAATTTCTCAAGATCTACGCCTTCACTTCGGAAGGCAAAACTGTCAAAAAAGTATAAAACAGGATTTAGTGTAAACTGATTTATTGTATTGTTTTTAGAAAAGAAAGCTTCACTCCATCGCAAGGGATAGTGCGTAAAACTATTGTAAACGCCGAAAGAGAGTAAGAGAATACTTAAAATAAAGAATACTGCTTTAAGTTTGTTTGTTATTTTTTGCTGAATTTCAGAAAACAGGGAATATATAAATGTAGCATATCGATAGCTGACAAAAGCTAAGATGAGCAAGCCAATAGCGCCCTTGTAAACAGGGTAACTTTCAATTAAAACCTGAAAAGAGATTTTGAAATTGCTTAAAAATCGAAGGGAAGATGCATCGAGACGAATGGATAAATATTCATAATATCCAAAGTCAAAAATATAAAATAGCGTCAAAATGAGATACGAAAAGGTTAAGTAAACAGCAGCAATTTTTTTGTAAATTTGATTTTCAAAAAAGCGATAATTTGTAATTAGAACTAATAGTGCAAGTGGGAAAAAAGTGAGCGCTGCCAATTTTAAGTCAAAACGAAGGCCAAGTAGAATTGCTTTTTGTATTTCAGAGGCAATATTGTTTTCTAGCTGTGCGAAAAACAAGTAGAAGAGCCCTCTGAAAAAAGCAATGTAAATAAACAGAAATAAAACATTTGTGAAGATGTATTTTATGTAATTCGGTATTTTTTTAAGCATATTTTTATAATAAAATTCAAAGATACTATTTTTAGAAATACTTTGTACCTACCGTTCCCAAACAATAAACAACTTAAAATTTCAAGGACGTGTTACAAGATATCTATGCAAAACGCGAAGAATTAGAAAAACTTTTAATGGAGTGAGGTTTCATTTTTTAGGGATGGTTTTGCTCTAAAAAACATTTTAATAAATTCTGTAGTCCATTTTGGATTCTGTTGATTATATAGTAAATTTGTACCGTATTAAAGTGATTAAAAGACCATCAACTATTTTAAAAATTGAAGGTAACAATATCCAATTTTTAAAAAGTTAAATTCATGGGGAAACAAATTTATACAGCAGCGTTATCATCAGATATATTTAAAATAATTTCTGAAGCATCAAAACACTTGCACATAGAAAGCTATGTGATTGGTGGTTTTGTGAGAGATTTCTTTTTAAAAAGAGGTACTGCAAAAGACATCGACATTGTTGCTATTGGAAGCGGAATAGCACTTGCGGAGAAAGTAGCTTCTTTATTACCTAACAAACCAAAAGTACAAATTTTTAAAACGTATGGGACAGCAATGTTGCGCTATAAAGATATTGAAATTGAGTTTGTAGGGGCTAGAAAGGAATCCTATTCTGAAGAAAGTAGAAATCCAGAGGTTTTCGAGGGAACTTTGCAAGAAGACCAGAATAGAAGAGATTTTACAATCAACGCTTTGGCTTTAAGTCTAAATGAAGAGAACTTTGGTGCACTGTTAGATCCATTCCATGGAATGGAAGATTTAAAAAATGCATGTATCAGAACTCCTTTAAATCCAGCGATCACTTATTCTGATGATCCTCTTAGAATGCTCCGTGCAATTCGGTTTGCAACCCAGTTAAACTTTACAATTGAGGAAGCGTCTTTAGTAGCGATTGAGAAGAATTCAGAGCGCTTAGAAATTATTACTCGAGAACGTATTGTAGATGAAATAAATAAGATTATGGCATCCACTAAGCCATCTATTGGGTTCTTATTATTGGAACAAACAAATTTACTTTCTCAGTTGCTTCCAGAATTAATAGATTTAAAAGGAGTAGAGGAAGTAGAAGGCCAAAAGCACAAAGATAATTTTTATCACACCCTAGAGGTGGTTGATAATATCTCTGAAAATACAGAAGATATTTGGTTGCGCTGGTCTGCACTATTGCATGATATTGGAAAAGCACCTACGAAAAGGTTTAGTAAAAAGGTAGGCTGGACTTTTCATTCCCACGAATTTGTGGGCTCTAAAATGGTGTATAGATTATTTAAAAGGTTAAAAATGCCATTGAATAACAAAATGAAATTTGTTCAAAAAATGGTTTTATTAAGTTCCCGTCCCATTGTTTTAGCAACGGATGTTACAGATGCTGCTGTTAGGCGTTTGGTTTTTGATGCGGGGGATGACATTCATTCTTTAATGACTTTGTGCGAGGCGGATATAACTACAAAAAACCCTAAGAAATTTAAAAGATACCATCAAAATTTTGAGGTAGTCCGTTTGAAGATTAAAGAAGTAGAGGAAAGAGATCGCGTGCGTAATTTTCAACCACCGGTTTCTGGCCAAGAGATTATTGCTGCCTTTAATTTAAAACCGTGTAAGGAGATCGGACAAATAAAAGAGGCTATTAAAGAGGCTATTTTAGAAGGACAAATACCAAACGAGCACAAAGAATGTTATGATTTTATGATCGAGAAAGGACAAAGTTTAGGATTTATTCTAGCTTAACGATTGCATAGTTACTAGCTTATAGTATTCCCCTTTTTTGGCAAGCAATTCTTCATGTTTTCCTTGTTCTACAATTTGACCTTTCTTAAGGACCACAATCATATCTGCTTTCTGAATTGTAGACAAACGATGGGCAATGACTAACGAAGTTCTGTTTTGCATCATTTTTTCTAAAGCGAGTTGGACAAACTGTTCTGATTCTGTATCCAATGCCGAAGTAGCCTCGTCTAAAATCATAATTGGCGGATTCTTTAAAACAGCACGGGCGATGGATAAGCGTTGTTTCTGTCCACCTGAAAGTGTGTTTCCGCTATCTCCAATATTTGTATCGTATTTTGCTGGTAAATTTTGAATGAACTCATCCGCATTTGCAATGGTAGCTGCTTCTAGAATTGCGGCATCTGTTGCATTTTGTGCTCCTAACTTGATGTTGTTCGCAATGGTGTCGTTGAATAAAATAGATTCTTGTGAAACTATTCCCATCAAATTTCTCAAGGATTTTTTTGTTACTTTTTTGATACTTTCGCCGTCAATATAAATACCTCCCTTATGAACATCATAAAAACGTGTAATTAGGTTGGCTAAGGTAGATTTTCCACTACCCGACTGTCCCACCAAGGCAACTGTTTCTCCTTTTTTGATGGTTAGAGAGAAATCTTTTAGGACATAGGTATCTTTGTATTTGAAGGAGATATTTTTAAACTCAATATGCGCTTTGAATTCTTCTTTTATCGTTGCGTTTGGCGCATCTCTTATGCTGTCCTCAGTATGTAGCACCTCCATAATTCTTTCTGCTGAAGCTTCTCCCTTCTGAATATTGTAATAGGCCGTTGTGATTGCTTTTATTGGATTTAAAACAGTGTAGAACAATACGATATATCCAAAAAACTCTTCTGCTTTTAGTGGACTGTTATTTTCTAAAACTAACTTCCCTCCATAATACAAAATAGCAATAATTGTGGCAGAGCCCAAAAACTCACTCATGGGCGAAGCCAATGTTTTTCGATGTAAAACGCTCGTCATTAAGTTTCGAAACTTTGTAGTAGAAGTGTTGAACTTTGTTTCGATTACTTCCTCGGCATTAAAACCTTTAATAACTCTTAGACCAGTTAAGGTCTCTTCTATGAAGGATAGGAAATTTCCAGTCTCCTTTTGTGCTTTGAGTGAATTTGCCTTTAGTTTTTTGCTTATGGATGAGATTATAAAACCAGAAACGGGCAATAGCACAAATACAAATAAAGTTAATTTTACACTGAGAATTAACATCATTGACAAAGAAATAATTACCGTTAAAGGCTCTCTAACAATGGCTTCTAAAGAAGTTAAAAAAGAAATTTCTACTTCCTGCACATCGATGGTCATTCTCGCAATGATATCTCCTTTTTTCTTTTCAGAAAAATAAGCTAAGGGTAGTGTTATGATTTTATGATACAGCGTATCTCTTAGGTCTTTTACGACTCCATTTCTCAGGAACACCAGCACATAGGACGCTAGATATCGGAATAAGTTTTTGAATAAAAAAAGAGTGAATGTAAGCGCGCAAATGAAAAATAAAACATGTATTGCTCCTTCATTTTCTATTTTTTGAGAGATAAAATAATAGAAACTTTCTTTTGCATACGCAGCAATACTTTTAATTCCCGTGTATACTGGAGTTTTTATAACTGCGTTGTCAGTGTCAAATAAAATTCCTAAAACAGGAATAAAAGCCAGTACAGAGAGTACATTAAAAACAGCATATAGAATATTAAACAGGATGTTTAGGATCGTAAATTTCCGATACTTCTTCTCATATTTTAAAATGTCTCTAAAGTATCCCATTAACCTAGCTTCATTTCCTTAATAATTCTTTGAATCTTTGCATCGAGTTCTAACTCTACTTTCTTAGCATTCTCTTTTGAATCTAAGAGTGCATTGACACTGAAATAAAACTTTATTTTTGGTTCCGTTCCACTGGGCCTTGCTGCAATTCTGGTTCCGTTGATTGTTTGATATATCAGTACATTCGATTTCGGTAATTCAATAGTTGTGATTTTCCCAGTAATTAAATCTTTTTTTGTAGATGCTTGGTAGTCTGAAAGTGATGCCACTTGTTCGCCATCAATTTCTTTTAACGGATTGTTGCGCATTGTGCTTAACATTTGCTGAATTTCTTCAGCACCATCCATTCCTTTTTTTGTAATCGCGATTAAATGCTCCTTGTAAAATCCATTTTTAACGTAAACATTTAATAATTCCTCATAAAAAGAACTTCCGTTTTGTTTTGCATACGCAGCTACCTCGCAGGCTAATAAAGTTGCTGTGACAGCATCTTTATCTCGTACAAAATCACCCACCATGTATCCAAAACTTTCTTCTCCACCGCCAATAAAATCGAGCTCTGGAAAATCTTTCACCATTTTAGCGATCCATTTAAATCCTGTAAGACCTACTTTGGTTTCAACATGATAACTGGATGCAATTGCATTTACCAACTCGGTAGAGACAATGGTAGATCCTATAAATTGTTTGCCATTAATCTTTCCTGTTTCTTTCCATTTCTTTAATAAAAACTCCGTCATCAAAACCATGGTTTGGTTTCCATTCATCAATTTCATATTTCCGTCAGTGTCCCTTACCGCAACCCCCAGTCGATCGCAATCTGGGTCAGTACCAACAACAATGTCAGCGCCAATTTTATCAGCTAGGTCTGTGGCCATTTTTAAAGCTTCTGGTTCTTCCGGATTTGGAGACATAACTGTTGGGAAATCTCCATCGGGAGCACTTTGTTCTGCAACGAGGTGTACATCTGAATATCCTGCTTTCGCAAGGGTATCCGGCACAGAAACAATAGAGGTTCCATGCAAAGAGGTAAATACTACTTTTAAATTTTTTCGGTCAATAGATTTAGACAAGCAACCATGTTTAACAGAGGCATCAATAAAAACGTCGTCAACTTCTGCTCCAATGCTTTCAATTAGCGCAGTATTTGCATTAAAATTGATTTCAGAAAAGTCCAGTGCGTTTACATTTTTAATAATTTTACCATCATGTGGCGGAACTATTTGTCCACCATCTGCCCAATATACTTTGTAGCCATTATACTCAGAAGGATTGTGTGAGGCTGTTAACACAATACCAGCATCACAGTCTAAGTGGCGCACAGCGAAAGACAATTCTGGAGTAGCTCTCAAGTCTTCAAAAAGAAATACTTTAATCTTATTTGCAGAGAAAACATTTGCAACAATTTTTGCGAACTTTTTGCTGTTGTGTCTACAATCATATGCGATGACAACTTTTAGCTGTTCTTTTTTTACATTTTCAGTGAGGTAATTAGACAACCCTTGAGTAGCTCGTCCCAACGTATATTTGTTTACACGATTTGTTCCTGCACCCATAATTCCACGCATTCCTCCCGTACCAAACTCCATATCTTTATAGAATCTATCTGCTAGGTCAGGTGCATTTGTTGTTATTAATTGTTGTATTTCTTGTCGGGTTTCGGTATCAAAAGTTGGCGATAGCCACTGCTTTGCTTTGTCTAATATTTCAGTCATTTATAAAGGTATAATTGATGCTAATAATACGCAAATATACATTTTAGAAGTTGAGTTTTTCTCTAATTGAGTAGTGTTTTTCGTGGCTTTTGGTCTTAATTATTAATTCGCCAATAAAACCGGCTAAAAACAATAAAGTTCCCAAAATCATAGCGGTGAGTGCAATAAAAAACCAAGGATTGTCTGTCACTAATATTGTTTTCACCTTTGTAGACAGTCGATATATTTTTAAAACACCGATATAAAAGGCAGAAGTAACTCCGAACAAAAACATGAGACTGCCCAAAAGGCCAAAAAAATGCATAGGGCGTTTGCCAAACTTAGATAAAAAGGAGATGGTGATTAAATCGAGAAAGCCATTTATAAAGCGATCGATACCAAATTTGGTCTCACCATATTTGCGTGCTTGATGCTGCACTATTTTTTCTCCAATTTTAGTGAATCCTTCATTTTTTGCCAATACAGGAATGTACCTGTGCATTTCTCCACTAACTTTTATACTTTTAATAACTTCCTTTTTGTATGCTTTCAGTCCGCAATTAAAATCGTGTAATTTTAATCCCGAAGTTTTTCTAGCGGCGGCATTAAATAATTTAGAAGGGATGTTTTTGGTGATGACGTTGTCGTACCTTTTCTTTTTCCATCCCGAGATTAAATCGTAACCTCCCTTAATAATCAAGTCGTGCAATGCAGGTATTTCGTCAGGATTGTCTTGGAGATCAGCATCCATCGTGATTACGACATTTCCTTGCGCCATGTCAAAACCAGCATCTAAAGCTTGCGATTTTCCAAAATTTTTCTGAAAACGAATTCCTTTTACAGCTTTGTTTGATGTGGATATTGTTTCGATTACTTTCCAAGAGGTGTCTGTACTTCCGTCATCAATAAAAATAATTTCGTATTTGTACTGCTTTGACTGCATGACTTTTGCGATCCAGTCGTGTAGCTCTTGTAAAGACTCTTCTTCATTTAAAAGAGGAATTACTAAAGAAATATCCATGTTTTTTCGGCAAAGTTTAAAGTTTGAAAGCGCTATATTAGAACTTTCAAACTAAAATGATAATCTTAATAATTTTCTTCTTCTGATTTTTTCATGATTGCAGCAGCGATTGCAGCAATTATAAAACCACCAATTGCATAACTAATAATACCAACGGCAGCCATAATTCCTGGAGAGGAGAAAGTTGAAGTCATTGCATTTGCAGCTTCAATTTGTTCTTCCGTTAAACCTTGATCTAAAAATGTTTGATTCTGTATTTCCATCATTTGGTTCATAAAATCAGGTTCAATGAAATTCATGAAGAGGTAATTATAAACAACTACAATTAAACCACCAACAATGGCAACACCAACACCTATCTTAACGCCTTGGCCCCAGGATAGAAAGTTATTATTTGCTGCTTTAAATTGCTTAATTCCATATATAATGACTCCAATAAAGATGATTGCGTTTATTATAGAAGCAGACCAGTGAGGAGATAAATGATTTCCAGTGGCATACATTACTAGCAAAAATAAGACACTAGCAACGCCTAATATTATGCCGTTATTAATCATAAAGTTTTTACTGTTTACCTGATTTTCCATGTTATTTTTTTTTTGTTATTTAGACAAATATATTCATTTCATCGAGATAGTCTTATTTTTTATAAATTATTATAAGTTTTCAAAATAATGGATTAGCAGTCAGTACCTTAAAAAAGTGTGAAAAAAATTAGCATTATTTTATTTGTATAAATAAAAATAGATTGTAAATTTGCCTTGGCAAGTCCTACACAACTAGCTCCCTTTGAATCCTCCAGGGTGGGAACACAGCAAAGGTATTAGGTTGTAGCGGTGTGATGTAGGTCGCTTGCCATTTTTTTCTTTTAAACTTTTTTAAAACCTTCTTCACAGTTTACTTGAATAAAACTTACTCCTTTTTAGTATCCTTCTTTTACTTTATTGATATTTGTGCAGATTACATAAATAAAGCAGTGCTTAATAGGTCTGTGCAATGACATAATTTGAAAGAATATGAATAAAATTGTTTTAGTTACGGGTGCTTCTTCAGGAATTGGAGAAGGGGTTGCTTCCTTCCTATCCGAAAAAGGATATGTTGTTTATGGTACCAGTAGGAAGCCTAAAAATGAAAGAGATTTTCCTTTTAAATTGATCGTTCTAGATGTTTTAAACACAGAAACCATACAAACTGCAGTTCAACTAATAATAAAAAATGAAGGTAGGCTTGATGTATTGGTAAATAATGCAGGAATGGGAATTACAGGTCCTATCGAAGAAACGCCAACGGAAGAAATGCGAGCTGTTTTTAATACTAATCTTTTTGGTGCTATTGATGTTATAAAAGCAGTATTGCCAGGAATGCGGCGCCAAAAATCAGGAATTATAATAAACATTACTTCTATTGCGGGGTACACGGGATTGCCCTTTCGAGGTCTATATTCTGCAACAAAAGGGGCTTTAGAATTGATAACAGAGACCTTAAGTATGGAGGTTAAGCCTTTTGGAATACATGTTGTGAACGTAGCTCCAGGAGATTTTGCAACCAATATTGCCGCTGGCAGATATCACGCACCAATTTCAGAACAATCTGCATACAAAGAAAAATATCAAATAAATTTAGACCTGATGAATGCCCATGTCAATAGCGGGAAAAATCCTACGGAAATGGCGAAGAAAATCTATGCAATTTTGAATACAAAGCATCCTAAAATTCATTACAAAGTGGGTGGGTTTTTGGAAAAATTTTCTATTGTTTTAAAAAGAATGCTGTCAGATAGAATGTATGAGAAAATAGTAATGCAGCACTATAAATTATAAGAAAAATCAGTGGTTCTGTTTATAAGTGCTGTAAAGATAATTCTACTGCTGCTCATAAATTGAAGTGTAAGTTGCTACCTTTACAGTAGTTAATTCGGCACGTATTTCTTTTATAAAGTAAAGTTAAAAGGAACATCTAATCGCTTTTGTACCTGAGAATCTATCAACAAAATAATAATTACAACTAAATAAATACACATGAAATTTTTTATCGATACTGCAAATTTAGAACAAATTAAAGAAGCGCAAGCATTAGGGATTTTAGATGGGGTCACTACAAACCCATCGCTAATGGCGAAGGAGGGAGTTACCGGAGCGGCAAACATTATCAATCATTACAAAGAAATTTGTGAATTGGTAGAAGGTGATGTATCTGCGGAAGTTATTGCAACAGATTTTGACGGAATGGTAAAAGAAGGTGAGGCTTTGGCTGCTTTAAATCCGCAAATTGTGGTAAAAGTACCAATGATAAAAGACGGTATCAAGGCGTGTAAATATTTTTCTTCAAAAGGAATAAAAACAAATGTGACCTTAGTTTTTTCTGCAGGACAAGCATTGTTGGCAGCAAAAGCAGGTGCTACCTATGTATCTCCCTTTATTGGGCGTTTAGATGATATTTCTACAGATGGTTTAAATTTAATCGCAGAGATTCGTTTAATTTATGACAATTATGGTTTTGAAACTCAAATTTTAGCAGCTTCTGTAAGACATACAATGCACATTATAGATTGTGCTAAATTAGGCGCAGATGTTATGACAGGTCCTTTAAGTGCAATTGAAGGTTTGTTAAGACATCCATTAACAGATAGTGGTTTAGCACAGTTTTTAGCAGATTATCAAAAAGGGAACTAAGCGACCTCATTTTTTTTGAAAAAAGTCAGAAAGTAAAAAGGAAAACCTTTTTACTTTCTGACTTTTTTCGGCTTTAAAAATTGTCTTCATAATAAAACATTATAATTTGTAAACTTTGTACCTTTGCACTTTCATATATGTATCCAAAAAAAGAACTCGCACAAATTGTAATTTCAGCTTGTATTCAATTTAAAATTGATACGGTTGTGATTTCTCCAGGTTCCCGAAATGCGCCGCTTACCATCGGTTTTTCCAATCACAAAGAAATAGAAACTTTAAGCGTGGTAGATGAGCGGTGCGCTGGTTTTTTTGCCTTAGGTATTGCGCAACAAAAACAAAAACCTGTGGCAGTTTTGTGCACCTCTGGTTCTGCTTTATTAAATTATTATCCAGCAATCGCAGAGGCTTTTTACAGTAATATTCCACTGGTAATTATTTCTGCAGACAGGCCCAAACACTTGATTGATATTGGAGACGGTCAAACAATTAGACAGGAAAATGTCTTTGAAAACCACATTTTATTTTCAGCTAATTTGATTGAAAATGAAAAATATAAAACGCGGAATTCCCAGCTAATTGGAGAAGCTTTACAAATAGCGGTATCTCAAAAAGGCCCCGTTCATATCAATGTTCCTTTTGATGAGCCTTTATATGAAACAGTGGCGAATTTAAATAAATATCATTTTCCACACATTTCTATGAGTTCTTTGGACAACTCAAATATCAATTATAAGAAATTGGCAGACATTTGGAACGCTGCTGAAAAGAAGATGATTTTGGTAGGTGTTAGTTATCCAAATGCAGAACTACACAAGCTAATAGACCTGTATGCTGGAGATGATTCTGTGTTAATTTTTACTGAAACCACTTCTAATTTGCACCATGAAAAGGCAATTGACTCCATAGACCAGCTTATATTTTCGTTAGAAAACGCAGAGTTTCAAGATTTAAAACCAGCAGTTCTGATCACTTTTGGAGGGATGATTGTTTCTAAAAGAATAAAACGTTTTTTAAGGACATATCCGCCAGAACATCATTGGAACATTGATGAGAAAAAAGCAACAAATACCTTCTTTTGTTTGTCAGAATTTATTCAGACCTCCCCCGTAGATTTTTTTGCTCATTTTAATAGTTTTATTAAACCTTTAAAAAGTAATTATCAATCAAAATGGATTAATTTTAGAGATCAGAGAAGAGCGAAACATACACGCTATTTTAAGGATTTGAAACATTCTGACTTTAAAGTATTTGAACAAGTTTTAGACAGCATTCCAGAACCTATTGAATTACAGATCAGTAACAGTTCAATTATTAGATATGCACAGTTATTCTCTATTAAAAAATCGATTAATATTTTTTGTAATAGAGGAACTAGTGGTATTGATGGTAGCACGAGTACCGCTATTGGAGCGGCTTTTGCAAATAAAAATCAAACCGCCTTTATAACAGGAGATTTGAGTTTTTTTTATGATAGTAATGCGCTGTGGAATAGCTATATTCCTGTGAATTTTAGAATTATTATTATCAACAACTCTGGTGGTGGTATTTTTAAAATTATTCCAGGCCCCGCAACTACAAACGCGGAAGCGTATTTTACAACGCCACATTGTTTAACTGGAGAGCACTTGTGCAAGATGTTTGGCTTTGAATACCAACAAGCATATTCTACAGCATCTGTAACGAAAGAGCTAGAGGGATTTTTTGAAGCCTCAGAAAAACCAAAAATATTAGAGATTTTTACGCCAAGTGCAGAAAATGATCTAATTTTAAAAACATATTTTAAAAAGATACAATAATGGATTTACAAGAGGATGTGCAAGAGGGAGCGATGAATTTGAAAGAGGGCGATAAGGTAAGCCTAGTCATTGAAACGGAAACAGGTTTAGGCTATACGGTTCTAATAAACGAAGAATTTGACGGCTTACTTTTTAGAAGTGAAGTTTTTCAAGCATTAGAAGAGAACATGGAAGTTACGGGATACGTGAAAAACATTCGGGAAGACGGCAAGATAGATGTCTCATTAAGACCACAAGGTTTTAGAAATGTGATTGATTCTGACGTTGATAAGGTGATGGCGAGGTTAAAAAACAGCAAAGAAGGGTTTATTTTAATCACGGATAAAAGTTCGCCAGACTCCATTCGTTTCCATATGAAAATGAGTAAAAAAGCATTTAAAAAAGCAGTTGGGCATTTATATAAACAAAAGCTAATTGTTATTGAAGAAGACAGAATTGTATTAAATAAAAAGTAAAGTATGATTACAGCTGATTGGAAAACTGCGAAAGTTTACGAAGATATTACCTATACAAAGTCGAATGGAGTCGCGAGAATAGCTTTTAACAGACCGGATGTTAGAAATGCCTTTCGACCAAAAACAACAAAAGAATTGTACGACGCTTTTTATGACGCTGGCGAAGACGTAAATATTGGGGTTGTATTGCTTTCTGCGGAAGGACCAAGTTCAAAAGATGGCGTGTATTCTTTCTGTTCTGGTGGAGATCAAAAAGCAAGAGGACACCAAGGTTATGTTGGAGAAGACGGATACCATCGTTTGAATATTTTGGAGGTACAGCGATTGATTCGTTTTATGCCAAAAGCGGTTATCTGTGTTGTTCCAGGATGGGCAGTTGGTGGAGGACACAGCTTACACGTTGTTTGTGATTTAACCTTAGCGAGCAAAGAACATGCGATTTTTAAGCAAACCGATGCGGATGTAACTTCTTTTGATGGTGGTTATGGTTCGGCATATTTGGCAAAAATGGTAGGTCAAAAAAGAGCGAGAGAGATTTTCTTTTTAGGACGAAGTTATTCTGCACAGGAAGCCTACGATATGGGAATGGTAAATGCTGTTGTGCCACATGCAGATTTAGAAAATACTGCCTACCAGTGGGCACAAGAGATTTTAGAGAAAAGTCCAACCTCTATAAGAATGCTTAAGTTTGCAATGAATTTAACAGATGACGGAATGGTTGGTCAGCAGGTTTTTGCAGGGGAAGCAACGCGTTTGGCATATATGACAGACGAGGCGAAAGAGGGTAGAGACGCTTTTCTTGAGAAAAGAAAGCCAAATTTCCCGAAAAAATGGATTCCATAGCCAATTCACAATTTTAAAATACTAATTCGATCGCAATCAAAATGAAATCACAAATAGTAACATTTTTAATAAAGTGTCCAGATCAAAAAGGTTTGGTTGCAAAAATCACTAATTTTTTTTACGACAAAGGATTTAACATTGTAAGCTGCCAGCAGTATGTGAATGCAATTGAAGACACGTACTTTATGAGAGTTCGTCTGAATGCAGACGGGACTGATATTTCAAAGGTATCTTTAGAAAAAAGCTTCTTAGAATTGGCAACGCCTTTAGATTTTGACTGGTCCGTAAATTATGGAGATAAAAAGCAAAATGTGGCAATTATGGTTTCTCATACAAGTCATAATTTGTACGATTTATTAGAGCGTTCAAAAGAAGGGCGTTTAGACTGTAATGTGAAAGTGATTTTGAGTAATCACGACAAGCTCAGACCGATTGCCAAAATGTTTAACATTCCTTTTCATTACTTGCCAGTGACTAAAGATGGCAAAGAAGTGCAAGAGAAACAAGTAATGGATGTATTAGACGCCAACGAAATAGACCTGGTTGTTATGGCACGTTATATGCAGATCCTATCGTCAAATTTTATCAATAGATATCCAGAAAGAATCATTAATATCCATCATTCATTTTTACCTGCTTTTCAGGGAGCAAATCCGTATAAGAAGGCATACGAAAGAGGCGTGAAGCTGATAGGAGCTACAGCACATTATGCGACATTGGATTTGGATGAAGGTCCAATTATTGAGCAAGATGTGAAACCAGTAACACATGAAAGTACACCAACAACGTTAAAAATAATTGGTGCAGACATCGAGAAATTAGTGTTGGCAAGAGCTGTAAAATGTCATTTAAATTATCAAATTATAGTTTCTGGAAATAGAGCCATTGTTTTTCCTGAAGCTGGAGAGTAAGTGCACGGCTAATTTGCATTTTTAAGTATGATTTTATCCGAGAGATTTATCTGTAGAAGCATTCAATTTTTATTACTATGAAAATAATCTGTATTGGGCGCAATTACGCAAAGCATATCGCCGAATTAGAAAACGAGAGACCAGAAAGTCCCGTTGTTTTTTTAAAGCCAGATTCTGCAATACTGCCGAAAAAAAATCCGTTTTTTATCCCACCCTTTTCTAATGACGTGCATTATGAAGTAGAGGTTTTAGTTAAGATAAACAAAGTAGGAAAGCACATCGCAGAAAAATTTTCACATAAATATTACGACGAAATCGGGTTGGGAATTGATTTTACTGCAAGAGATGTGCAGAAAGAATGTAAGGAGAAAGGGTTGCCCTGGGAAAAAGCAAAAGCATTTGATGGCAGTGCCGTTATTGGTGCGTTTTATCCAAAAGAACAATTTGATTTAGAACATTTAAGTTTTCAATTATACAAGAACAATACTTTGGTGCAAGACGGAAATACCGAGGTAATGCTTTGGAAGATAGATGCGTTAATTGCCTATGTATCTCAATATTTTACTTTAAAAAAAGGCGATATTATATTTACAGGAACTCCGGCAGGCGTTGGGAAAGTTGTCGAAAATGACGAGTTAAAAGGAGTTATTTCCGATAAAGAGGCTTTTAATATCAGAGTTAAATAAATTTAGAGTGGCTTACAGTCAATAAAATCGGTGAAGTTTAAGATTCAAAAAAAATATGAAAGCAGAAATAATAACGATTGGAGATGAGATTTTGATAGGGCAGATTATAGATTCAAACTCTCAGTGGATTGGTAAACAGCTGAATAAAATTGGAGTTTCCATCTATCAAATTTCTTCGATACAAGACGATAAACAGCATATTTTAAATGCTTTAAAAGAAGCTCAAGAAAGAGTAGACATTGTAATTATTACGGGGGGTTTAGGGCCTACCAAAGATGACATTACTAAAAAGACAATTGCAACCTTTTTTGAAGACGGTCAAGTTATCGAATATCCAGAAGTTGTTGCGCATATTAAAAGTCTTTTTAAGAAGATAAATCACCCTTTCAAAGAGGTGCAACGCGCACAGGCACAACTGCCGTCAAAAGCAACGTTATTGATGAATAATTTCGGAACTGCGCCGGGGATGTGGTTTTATGAAAACAAAACAGTTTTCGTATCGCTACCCGGAGTTCCTTACGAAATGAAAGGGTTAATTCAGCAAGAGGTTTTACCAAGAATTCAACAGCAATTTAAATTGCCTTTTATAATTCATAAAACGATTATGACTTATGGACAAGGCGAAAGTACGATTGCCGAAAGAATTGAATCCGTAGAGAGCAATTTACCAGCATTTATAAAATTGGCATATTTGCCTTCTTTTGGGAGAGTTCGTTTGCGTTTGTCTGCCAAGGGCGCTTACAAAGAGCAATTAGAAAAAGCAATTGACAAGGAAGTGGCCGCAGTCTATAAATTAATTCCAGAAATTATCACTGGGATTGATGATGATGCCTCTTTAGAAAAGAAAATTGGAGAGGTACTCACAAAAAGTAAAAAGACTGTTGCGACAGCAGAAAGTTTAACAGGCGGTAAAATAGCTGCAACTTTAGTCGCTATTGCGGGTTCTTCCGCTTATTACAGAGGAAGTATTGTTGCGTATTCAGCAGAAATGAAAGTGAAATTACTAGGGGTCTCTGAAGAAACTATCAAAAAATACTCTGTAGTTAGTAAAGAGGTTGCTTTAGAAATGGCCAGAGGAGTCAAAGAGAAGTTGCAAACTAATTATGCGATTGCGGTCACTGGAAATGCGGGTCCCACAAAAGACAATACAGATAAAAGTGTGGGCGTGGTGTATATTGCTTTGATCACTGATGAAAAGGAATGGGTGCAAGAATTTGATTTTGGGCAACCGAGAGAAAAGACGATCAATAAGACCGTTAGCAAGTCCTTGGAAATATTACACAAAGAAATTCTTTAAAAATTTTTCAATTTGTTTTGTTCAATATTGTAATTATGTGTAGATTTGCACCTCGTTTAGAGATAACACTATAAATACTGTCGAAAAGATGTCTAGAGTTTGTGAATTAACAGGTAAAAAAGCAATGGTTGGAAACAATGTTTCTAAGGCTTTGAATAGAACAAAGAGAAAGTTTGACGCTAATCTAATGACCAAGCGTTTTTTCATTCCAGAAGAAGATAAATGGATTACTTTAAAGGTATCTGCATCTGCTTTAAAAAATATTAACAAGAAAGGAGTCTCTGCAGTTATAAAGGAAGCAAGAGCTAACGGATTCTTAACTAAATAAGGGCGTACAGCTTAAAATTATACAGAGATGGCAAAAAAAGGAAATAGAGTTCAGGTAATATTAGAATGTACAGAACACAAAGCAACTGGTAAGCCAGGAACTTCAAGATATATTACTACCAAGAACAAAAAAAACAGTCCTGATAGAATGGAGATTAAGAAATTTAACTCGATTCTAAATAAAGTAACTGTTCATAAAGAAATTAAATAATTATAACATCTAGAACTCCGAACAGAGCACATAGATTAAAAACATTAAGACCATGGCAAAGAAAACAGTAGCATCTTTACAGACAACTTCAAAGAGATTAAGTAAAGCTATAAAAATGGTGAAGTCTCCAAAATCAGGAGCTTATACTTTTGTAGAAGCAATTATGCAACCAGAAAAAGTAGATGCATTTTTAGCAAAAAAGTAATTTTTACTTTACAAAATATTTAAACTATTTTCTGTTTTCAGAAAGTAGTTTTTTTTTGTGCCTTATTATTGCGTATTTTTGTTTTACTTTAAGGGATGTTGAGATACCTAGTAGCGAGTGCACTGCAGGCTTTTTACGCTCGTTACAGTAACAGAAAAGCGTATTAATGATACTTACATCTTAAAAAAAAGTTTGGAACTACTTGGATATAAAAAAACATTCAAGTAGTCAGTTGGCGTAATTATACAAATACTATGTTTTTAATATTTTAAAAAAGTAGCACAAATAGAAAGATGAGTTTTTTAAAAAAAATATTTTCCAAAGAAAAAAAAGAAACTTTAGACAAGGGTTTAGAAAAAACAAAAGCTAACTTTTTCGATAAATTATCGAAAGCAGTAGCTGGAAAATCAACGGTGGATGCTGCCGTTCTAGATAATTTAGAAGAAGTTTTAGTGGCTTCTGATGTTGGAGTTAAAACCACCCTAAAAATTATCAAAAGAATAGAGGAACGGGTGGCAAAAGATAAATATTTAGGTACCGACGAATTAAATGCGCTGCTAAAAGAAGAAATATCAGGATTGCTATCAGAAACAAACCTTGAGAACGAAACTGAGTTTACAATTCCTGCAAATAAGAAACCATATGTAGTCATGGTAGTGGGGGTAAATGGTGTTGGTAAAACAACAACGATTGGTAAGTTGGCAAGTCAGTTTAAAAAACAGGGATTAAAAGTGGTTTTAGGCGCTGCAGACACGTTTCGAGCTGCCGCTATAGATCAGTTGCAAATCTGGGCAGACAGAACTGATGTGCCCATTGTGCGCCAAGAAATGGGATCAGATCCAGCTTCCGTCGCCTTTGACACTTTAACTTCTGCGGTAAAACAAGATGCAGATGTTGTGATTATAGATACTGCTGGACGTTTGCATAACAAGGTGAATTTAATGAACGAATTGACCAAGATTAAACGCGTGATGCAAAAAGTGGTTGTAGACGCTCCGCATGAAGTATTGTTAGTTTTAGACGGTTCTACAGGTCAGAATGCATTTGAGCAGGCCAAACACTTTACATTGGCAACAGAGGTTACTTCTTTGGCGGTTACAAAGTTAGATGGCACTGCAAAGGGTGGTGTTGTAATTGGTATTTCAGATCAGTTCAAAATTCCAGTAAAGTACATTGGAGTGGGAGAAGGGATTGATGATTTACAGGTTTTTAATAAAGATGAATTTGTTGCCTCTTTTTTTAGGTAAAAAAGTACAGTAAACATGTATAGAGGCTTCTTTTGACGGATGTCATCCTTTAAAGATACTCCGCACAATTTTGCCTGATTTTGACAACAGTATAGATTGACTCTTAGAAGTGTAACTCTTGCTAAAAGTAATTTTAGTTGAGACTTGTGAGGTAGTTGGTACTTGTTATCAGAGACCATGAAGGTTGTTGATAGTATGTACTTAAATAGTGTTCCAATTAGCGGTCTTTTATTTTTGGTGTATATAATGTAGTATCTTACCAACTATAAGCTACACATATGAAAAAACTATTTTACTTTTCCTTTCTAATTTCAGTATTTATCAGTTGTCAAAAGACAAAAGGGCCACAATTGCCGGTAGTTTTTAAAAAATACTCCGAGTCTGCTGTATTGCAAAAACAACAAAATCACGAGAACAAAAGAATGCAATTTAAATTGTTTCAGTCTAAATATATAGACATGAATGCAGTTTTTAAGCCCTTTGAAAGAGAATTGTCTTATTTTTCTGAGGAACAGTACGCGGCATTAAAACCTTTAATTTTGGAGCAAGACATTCCTACGCTTCAAAAGCATGTGATCGCGGGTAGACTTTCTTACGAAAAATTAACTTTATTTTATTTATACAGGATACGCAAATTCGAGAGTGACTCTTTAAAGTCTTTGAACAGTATAATTAGTTTAAATCCAACTATTTTAGACCAAGCAAGAGCGCGGGATAAAAATAAAAAAGAAAACACTGAGTTTACAGTGTATGGCATGCCGATTTTATTGAAAGATAATATCAATACGAGAGATATGGCAACAACTGCGGGTGCAATTGTGCTGGCAGAAAATAAAGACACGAAAGATGCATTTATTGTTCAGAAATTGCGTGAAAAAGGGGCACTAATATTAGGAAAAGCAAATTTAAGTGAATGGGCATATTTCTTTTGTAGCGGTTGTCCGTTAGGGTATTCTGCCATCGGAGGGCAAACATTAAATCCGTATGGAAGAGGGGTTTTTGAAACTGGAGGGAGCTCTGCGGGAAGTGGTGTTACTATTGCTGCAAATTTTGCAGTAGCCGCCGTGGGAACAGAAACATCGGGATCTATCACATCTCCGTCAAGCCTAAATTCAATAGTAGGATTGAAACCTACAATTGGCGTTTTAAGCCGAACGGGTATTGTACCGATCTCATCGACTTTGGATACACCTGGACCGATGACCAAAAATGTAATAGACAATGCTATTTTTATGAATGCTATGCGAGGTTTTGATAGACGTGATACTGCATCCAAGAAAATAGACCAAGATTATTTTCAAAATGGTTTCAACACCAATTTTAAAGGGATCAGGTTAGGGGTACTAAAATCGCTATTGTCAGACTCTATTTATCGCACAACGGTTGCGAAATTAAAAAAAGAAGGAGTCGTAATCGTAGAAATTACACCTCCAGAAATTTCTTTTGAAGGGTTTACAACGCTATTAAACATCGATATGAAGCACGACTTACCTTCCTATTTGTCAGAAAATGCAGCTAAAAATATTTCAGTAAAATCCGTTGCAGATGTCGTACTTTTTAATTCTCAAGATTCTATTTTAAGAGCACCCTATGGGCAGCAGTTGTTTGATGGGATAGTAGCAGACAATACTACATTGGAAGAATTGGAACTTATAAAAGCCAATCTTATGCAAGAAGGTAAAAAGTACTTACACGCTTTAAAGGATGAAAAAATAGATGCCATACTATCCATTAATAATTATCATTCAGGAATTGCTGCAGTGGCAAAACACCCCACATTAACAGTTCCAATGGGGTACCGAAAATCTGGAGAACCCGTAAGTTTAACGTTTGTTGGAACGCCTTTTTCTGAAAGGAGATTGCTGGAAATAGGCTATATATTTGAGCAATTGACAAAAGTTAGAAAGTTGCCTAAAAACTATCAATAGAAAGAATAGCAATCGTTTAAAAAGCACTATTTTTGCAATTCTAGAACAAAAACAGAAAGCAGACGGCCTCAATCCGGCGTCAGTAGATCAAAAATACAAATATGCGTACAAAAACTATCAAAAAAAATAAGATCAACGTTGTTACTTTAGGGTGCTCTAAAAATATTTACGACAGTGAAGTGTTAATGGGACAATTGAAGGCCAATGGTAAAAACGTGGTGCATGAAGACCCCGAAGATGATGGAAATATTGTAGTAATTAATACGTGTGGATTTATTGGAAAAGCAAAAGAAGAAAGTATCGATACGATACTACACTATGCAAAAAGAAAAGAAGCGGGCGAAATTGATAAAGTATTTGTTTCTGGTTGCTTAAGTGAACGCTATAAGCCAGATTTAGAAAAAGAAATTCCAAATGTAGATCAGTATTTTGGAACACATGATTTGCCTAATTTATTAAAGGTTTTAGAAGCAGATTATAAGCATGAGTTAATTGGTGAGCGTCTCACAACGACACCAAAACATTATGCTTATTTAAAAATAGCAGAAGGTTGTGATAGACCTTGTTCATTTTGTGCAATTCCTTTAATGAGAGGGAAACATGTTTCTACTCCTATTGAAGACATCGTTACAGAAGCTACAAAATTAGCAGAAAAAGGAATCAAAGAGGTCATGCTAATCGCACAAGATCTTACCTATTACGGTTTAGATATCTACAAAAAAAGAGCTTTGGCTGAGTTGTTAGAAGCTTTGGCTAGAGTAGATGGAATTGAATGGATCCGGATGCACTATGCATTTCCAACAGGTTTTCCTATGGATGTTTTAGAGGTAATGAAGCGGGAGCCGAAAGTGTGTAATTATTTAGACATTCCGTTACAACACATAAACACCGAGCTTTTAAAGTCGATGAAACGCGGCACAACGCACGAAAAGACGACTGCACTTATTCACAAATTTAGAACAGCAGTGCCTAAAATGGCCATTCGAACAACTTTAATTGTTGGGTATCCTGGTGAGACAGAAGTGATGTTTCAAGAATTAAAAGATTGGGTAGAAGAAATGCGTTTCGAACGTTTGGGTGCTTTTGAATATTCACACGAAGAGAATACTGGGGCTTATGTTTTAGAAGACGATGTGCCTGCAGAAGTAAAGTTTAAGAGGGTGAATGAAATTATGGAGCTGCAGTCTCAAATTTCTTGGGAATTGAATCAAGCCAAAATAGGAAAGACTTTTAGATGCTTGTTTGACAGAAAAGACGGAGAGTATTTTTATGGAAGAACAGAATCAGATTCACCAGATGTAGACAATGATGTTTTAGTAGATGCTCGAGAACATTACGTGAAAATTGGAGAATTTATTGACATTAAAATTCATGAAGCTGGAGACTATGATTTATATGGAACACCGGTTAAACAACAAGAAAGACCGACTTCTTTAAATCAAAAGAAAAAGTAGCTTTGAATACAATAAAATAAAAAAACCGCTCAATTGGGCGGTTTTTTTATTTTGAAATACAATAGGTTTTTAGAACAAACCATTTATTTGAGCATCTATTCTACCTATAATATATCCCAGATCTTCAGGATTAGAAACAAAATCTAAGTTGTCTACATCAATTATTAGTAGTTTTCCTTTACTGTAATTAGAAACCCATGCTTCGTAACGTTCATTTAATCGACTTAGGTAATCGATGGAAATAGAATTTTCGTATTCTCTTCCTCGTTTGTGAATCTGACCAACAAGTGTAGAAATATCTGCTCGAAGGTAAATCAATAAGTCTGGTGGCCTTACCAAATTTTCCATAAGATCAAATAAAGAGCTATAATTACTGTAATCTCTATTGGTCATTAATCCCATAGCGTGCAAGTTAGGGGCAAAGATATGGGCATCTTCATAAATGGTTCTGTCTTGAATAATATTGTCACCGGATTCTCTTAAGGCTACGATTTGTCTAAACCTACTATTTAAAAAATAAACTTGTAAATTGAATGACCAACGTGCCATTTCTGTATAGAAGTCGTCTAAATAGGGGTTTTCATCCACGGATTCGTAATGTGGCTTCCATTTGTAATGTTTGGCTAAAAGTTTAGTTAGCGTAGTTTTACCAGCGCCAATATTTCCTGCAATTGCTACGTGCATGTGTAAGTCTGTATAAGGTTAAAAGGGAAGTATAAAGGTACATAAAATTTATAATTTGAAATATAATTAACAAATCAATTTATATCCAAAACCACGAATGTTTATAATTTGAATATTTAGATCTCTTCTTAATTTTTTTCGCAATTTAGAAATGAAGACATCCATACTTCTTGCATTAAAAAAATCAGCACTTCCCCACAGTTTATTTAAGATGAGAGTTCTATCTAAAACTTGATTCTTTTTCTCAAAAAGAGAAAATAGTAATTGAGATTCTCTGTGTGTTAATTGTTGCTCCTCTCCAGAAAAAGTGAGCGTTTGTTTAATGACATTGAAAGAATATTTACCAATTTTAATATTTTCGGTATTGGTTTTTAATAAAGTCCGGTCTAACAGTGCGTTCATTCGAACAATTAGCTCCTCTATAGAGAAAGGTTTTTTCAAATAGTCATTACCACCGAATTTAAAGCCTTCTAAAACATCTTTTGTTTGAGATTTTGCGGTGAGAAAAATAATGGGAATGCTTTTATTTTCTTCTCTTATTTCTTTGGCGAGGGTAAAACCGTCTTTAATCGGCATCATTATGTCTAATACTAAGATATTAGGTTTTTCCTTTTGGTAAATTGCGAGTGCCTCTTGGCCATTTTTTGCTAGAAATACAACGAAATTTCGGGACTCTAAACTCTCTTTTACAATCATTCCCAAACTTGCTTCGTCTTCTGCTAAGAGCACTTTTATATTATTCATTTGGCAAATTTATTTTGAAGATAGTATTGTTTTTTACAGATGAAACGGATAAAGTGCCTTCGTGTTTTTCTATGATTTTTTTGCTGTAGTACAATCCAATTCCGAATCCTTTTACATCATGTGTATTGCCCTTAGGTACTCTGTAAAACTTTTCAAAAATCTTTTCTTGTTGGTGTTTCTCAATTCCATAGCCGGTATCTTTAACAACTATTTCAGTCTTATTTAATATGGAATGGACAGTAATTTTTATCTGATTACCACCGTATTTAACAGCATTATCTATTAGATTTGAAAGCGCATTTTCAAAGTGAAAATTATCGATATTTATGTAAACAGGTTGTACGTTAAAGATCAAAGAAATTTCCTTTTCAGCATTCAAAAATTGATATTTTACAACAAGTTTTTTAATGGTTTCTATAATGTTGATGGTTTCTTTATTTAAAATTAACTGTTGGCTATCTAAAGTTGCAGTTTCTAATAATTTTTCTACCATTTGATGCAGTTTTTTTAGCTGAACAGAGGACATGGAAAGGTATTTTTTTGTTTTTTCTTTATTTTCTAAAGCATTGAAATTTTCCAATGCTTCAATTGCGGAGGAAACCGTGGCAATCGGAGTTTTAAACTCATGGGTAATATTACTAATTAAATCGTTCTTTATAGCTGCCAGTTCTGTTTGCTGTCGGATAATTTTGAGCAAATAAAACATACAAGAAATGATTAAAAAAAAGAGGAGTAGTGACAAGGAAATACCTGCACCCCCCCTTTTCAAGGCCTCAAAGTTTGAGTTTTGATATTTCAATATAAGTATTTCTCCTTTTTTTATATAGGTGGATCTTGCAGCAATATTCTTTGTATTTGTTACAGAAAGCAAAGAATCTTTTGAACTATAGAATAGGGTATCACTTTTAAAATGTTGAAAAATAAAGGATACAGGAAGCTTTTTTTTGTCAAATTGATTTTTAATTAAAGAATCTAGTTCCCTATAATTTATAAAATTGGAGCTCACTGATAAAAAGATGGGTTTTAAATTTTTAATCAACCGAAGGCTATCTGCAGATTTCTTCCCTTTAAAGTATTTAATTGAGGGCTGTTGCTTGTCAGATTTTTGCAGCGTTTCCTTTGTATGTTTGAGGCCATTTTTTATAATAAGTTCCGTTTCTTGTGCATCTTTTTCATCATCTGTAGTAAACGATATATCAGTGATTTCAAATGTTGGCTTTGTTGTTGAAGTATCTTTCTTTACAAGTGATTTCAATTTTTGAAACGTCTTAGAATATTTAAAAATAGAATCAAAACGGATGCTTGAGTATTTGCTTGAGTTTCCTTCTGTTTGATTGAATTCTACAATGGTTGTAAATTCTTCTTTTGCTAATATTGCATAATATTCTTCTAAAGCAGTGTCTAAACTTAATTGAATTTCATTGGTTACTTGTCTTTTATTTTCTTCGTAGTTTTTGTAATTCCAATAAAATTGAATGCCAAGCGTTGCCACAATTGTTATGGCTATAAAGTATAAGAGCCAATGTGTCTTTTTTTCAAACATGTTTCAAATATAACTGCTAAAAAGCAAAAAAGGAATGGGTTAACACTTATTAACATTCGTTAACTTTAATTGGCGAATACTTGTGTCATTTTTGTAACAACTTAAAACCAATGAACATGCCAAAAATTATCCTTTTCATTTGCATCTTTTTGTCTTCCTTTATTTTTTCTCAGGAAATAAAACACAGCAATAATTATATGAATATCAATGCACTTAGTTTTAGTGTAGATTCATTACAAGAATTAGGAACCATTCAATGGAGGGATGTGAAAGAAGCTTTTCAGGAGAACAATCCTGAAAGTGAAATTTCTTTGGAAATTAAAGTAAAAAATAAGGAGGTGCTATTCAAAAATAAATTAAAATATTCTTACAGTCTAAAAGTACAAGGAAAAGCAAGAGAAATTGATAGTTTAGTTTCTAGAATGAGAAAGGCACTTAAATTATTGAAAAAGGTAACTAAAAACCTAAAGAATGAAGATTAAATTACATGTTGTGGTTTTTGTCCTGTGTTCACATTTTGTTAAGGCGCAAAATTTTCATGGAAAAGCAGTTTATAAAACTAGCAGAAAGAGTTCTTTCAAAATTTCTTTCGAGAAGGAAACGGGTATTGACAATAAAATGCAAGAAGAACTGCAAAAACGTTTTCAAAAAATGAATCAAAAGACTTTTGTACTAGAATTTTCCAAGTATACTTCAACATACAAGCAAAACGCGGTTTTGGATGTTCCTAACTCGCAAGTAGGAAAAAATAAGGCGATGGTTTTTTCTTTTGATGGTGCTGGTTCTAATGATATTTATTACAAAAATATTCAAGAGAATAGGTTCGCTAATCAAACAGGAATTCAAGGAAAACGTTTTTTAGTAAAGGATAAATTAGAAGATTTTAAATGGGAATTATCATCAGAAACTAAAAATATTGGCATCTATACTTGTTACAAAGCTACGTTTAGTAAAAAGGTAGAAGATAGCAGCGTAACCATAAAAAAGGGTAGCAGTGTTGAAGATAAAAAGAAGGAAATAATCAGCACTACGGTATGGTATACGACACAAATACCTGTTCGTAATGGTCCTAAAAATTACCAGGGTTTACCAGGTTTGATATTAGAAGTTAACGATGGTAGGAATAGGATTGCTTGCATAGAAATTATTCTAAACCCTATGGATATAGTTAGCATTCAAGAGCCTGAAAAAGGCAAAGTTGTTTCTAAAAAAAAGTATGTCAAAATACAAGAACAAAAAGCCCAAGAAATAATGGATCATATGAAAGGTAGAAACGGTTTGGATATGGGAAATGATTTAAATGTTAAATTTGGTGGCTAACTTATTTTGTTTATTTATTTCTTTTTTTGTTAAACTTTTAAGGTTTTTTTAAGTTTAAACTAGAAACATTAACATTATTTTTGACGTAAACAATAAAAAAAGTTATGAGATCACTTTATACAGTTCTATTAATACTCATTGTAGCAACTTCTTTTGCACAAAATAATTTTCAAGGTAAAGCTACTTATATGTCTAAGACAAGTATGGACATGAGTAGATTTGGGAAGATGAGTGAACAGCAGAAAAAAGAGAGAATGGCACGTATGAAAAGTTTTTTAGAAAAGACATATACATTGACATTTAACAAAACAGCATCTAGCTTTAAAGAGGAAGTGAAGCTGGCAGCTCCTGGATCTTCTGGACCAAGTTGGGGAAGAAGTAATGGGCAGGGTTCCATTTACAAAAACACCAAAGAAAGTAAGATGATAGAAGATGTAGAGCAGTTTAGCAAACGTTTTTTAGTCATTGAAGACATGGCACAGTTCCAGTGGGAAATGGGCGTGGAAACAAAGAAAATAGGACAATATATCTGCTATAAAGCAACGCTTGTAAAAGAGGATACCACCATCGATTGGGGAGGTATTTTTAGTAGTAGTGCTAAAAAGAAAGATAGTACGAATTCCAAAGAGGCAATTCCAGCCAAAAAGATGTTGACAGTTATCGCTTGGTATACCCCTCAAATTCCAGTGAGTACTGGACCAGATACCTATTACGGTTTACCTGGATTAATCTTAGAAATAAATGCGGGTAGAACAACGATGTTGTGCGTTGAAGTTGCTATTAATTCAAAAGAATTATTAGAAATAGAGGCTCCAAGCAAAGGAAAAGAAGTTTCTAGAGAAGAATATAATGAGATTGTGAAAACAAAAACAGAGGAATTAAAAGAACGTTTTCAAAGCAGACGAAATCGAGGAGGACGAAGAAATTAATTAGAATATTTTTAGTTGTTTAAAATATAAATATGAAAAAAATACTATTTATTGCTGTCTTTATGACAGCTGCAGTCGCATCCGCACAGATTGAATATACTGGAATTGTAAAAGATTCAGTTGGCAATCCTTTAGAAATGGCAAATGTCATTGCCATAGATACGGTGGCTAAAAAAATTGCATCGTATGGTTTTACAGATTCAAAAGGGAACTTTAAATTAGAGTTGAATAGGAATACTACATATAATGTTAAAATTAGTTACATTGGCTTTAAAGAAATTAGTGCTTTTGTAAAAACAAATACATCAAATAAGCGCGAGAACTTCGCGATGTATGAAGATAATATGTTAGCGGGCATAGAAATAATTTCTAAAATGCCCATTACGATTAGTGGAGATACCATTATTTACAATGCTGATTCTTTTAAAAATGGTTCTGAGAGAAAATTAGAAGATGTTCTTAAGAAGTTACCAGGAGTAGAAATTAATGCCGCAGGCCAGATTGAAGTTGAAGGCAAAGCGGTTGAAAAGATATTGATAGATGGAAAAGAATTTTTTAGTGGAGATACAAAACTGGCGACCAAAAATATTCCCTCAAGCGCAGTGGATAAAATTCAAATCTTAAGAAATTATTCAAATGTTAGTCAACTAAGTGGTGTTCAGAATAACCAAGACCGGGTGGCAATAAATATTAAATTAAAAGAAGGTAAAAAGAATTTTTGGTTCGGGGATATAACCCTAGGGGCAGGAAATTCGACCGATACAGAATTGTATTTGTTTCAACCGAAATTATTTTACTACACGCCAAAGTTTACTCTAAACGTAATAGGGGATGTAAATAATATTGGGGATGTTGTGTTGAGTAGAAGAGATTTAAGAAGTTTTGGAGGAAATTTCCAAAGTCAGAGTCCCTCAAATGGTACGAATATTAGTATTGCAGACGGAGGAATCGGTTTTTTAAATGCAAATGCAAGAAATGCAAATAAGATAGAAACAAAATTATCGGCTTTTAACTACAGTTATTCTCCAAATAAAAAATTAGATTTGAGTGGTTTTTTAATTTGGTCAGGTAACACCAATGGTCAAAAAAGCAACAATACAATCAACTATAATGACATTGATGCTGAAGATGATTTTGTTCAGAATACTACCGACCAGACAAGCAATACCGGTTTATTTCGCTTTAGTACTGTGTATAAGAAAGATTTTAACAATCAATTAAATTATGATGTTACCGGTCGTTTTTCTAATGAATTTAGAGAAGATGCTGTAAACTCCAGAGTTTTGGGAGCAATTTCAGAAAGAGAAGGTGCAACACCCTTTAAAATAAATCAGAATTTAAGTTATTTTTATACTTTAGGAGAGAAAAGTATTTTTGCGCTGGAAGTGCAGCATTTACTGCAGGACGAAGATCCTTTTTATATCGCTTCTTTAGAAAACGATCCTTCGAACAACGAAGCTGAAGACAATGATGGATTTGACGATGCAGCAGCAACGTTAGGATTAAATAGGTCCAACCCTTTTTATAACTTACAACAAGACAGAAAGATACAGTCAAATCAGTTAGACGCAAAGCTTGATTACTATTATATTTTGAATCAAAAAAGCAACTTGAACTTTGTTGCTGGAACCATTCGAAGCACTCAAAATTTTGATTCCCGTTTCTTTCAACTTTTAGACAACGGTGATGAATTTAATCCAAACCCAACAATTGCAGGGATTTCTGATCCCAAAACAACAAATGATACCAACTATAATTTTACAGACATTTATGGAGGACTGCGGTATCGGGTAAAAAGTGGAATTTTTACATTTACTCCGGGGTTTACCATGCATTCGTATATGACAAACAATACGCAATACGGAGGTTTAGAATATTTAGAATCAAACTTTACGCAACTACTGCCAGAGTTCGAAGTAATTGCTCAATTTAAAAGGAGTCAAAGTTTAACCATGACTTACAAACAAGAGGTTAATTTTATAGACGTAAATAAAATTGCTAGGGGAATCGTTGCCAATAGTTATAATTCTTTTTTTGCGGGAAATTTTGACCTAAACAATGCAAGTTTTCACAACGTTGCACTCAGGTACTCTAGCTTCAATTTATTCAATGCAAGCAATGTATTTGCCAGAGTGAGCTATCGAAAAACGATAGATCAGGTGGTAAATAATTTTAATTTTATTCGAAATTCTGTAGTGGCTACCACTACAAGTTTAAATTCACCGGAGGACAATGAAACATTTTCAGCTTTTGGTAGAGTAGGGAAAACAATTAAAAAGATAAAAATGTCTCTTGGGGGAAGCTTTAATTACAATAAGAATTATAGATTTAGAGGTGCTGGTGGTATTGAAAATAAAATTTACAATCAAAATTTCAATACAAGTATTGGAACAAATTTCACAAAAGCACCCAATGTTAGTTTAAGATACAATGTGAGCTTTACCAATCAGCAAGATGCTTCTCTTCCTATTGATATCAAAAGTATTGTGCATGCTCCTTCGATAAATTTTGATGCGTACGTTTGGGACTCCTTAACAATAACTTCAGATTTTTCATTCAACGAAGTAAGGCAGAATGGAAGTGTTCAAAATTCATATAAAATATGGGATGCAAAATTAGCATATCGAAAAGACAGAGACGCGAAATGGGAATATGAGTTGGTAGGAAGTAATTTACTAGCAACGGGTTCCAGAGCTTCTGTGAATCAGAGTAATATTTCTTTCAATATAAATGAAACTTTTATTTTACCAAGATTTGTAAGTCTTAGAGTAAGATACCAATTATAAGTGTCAAATTTTTTTAGTTGAAAAATGGCTCAATTTATATTGAGTCATTTTTATTTTCTTTCTTATTTTAGCAGCATGAGTTTGTTAGCATCAAAATCTCCGCTATTCGCAGCTTTTAAAAGTCTCGGATTGCTCTTTTTGTTTATAATTTTCGGATTGTTTTTAGATAGCACTTGGATGGTGGCGATTACTGATAGTGCACAGACTTATGCCAATATTAGTATGGTGGTCGGTTTTTTGATTACTTTTTATTGTATCCACCAGCGTATAAGAGAGCAAATGATATATGCGGTGATTATTGCTGTACTTGGAGAGTATTTATTTTCGATGTTTTTAGGAATGTACACTTATCGTTTAGAGAATATTCCACATTATATTCCTTTAGGACACGCGCTAGTATATGTTGGCGTTTTATACTTCTCAAAAGCCAGTTCTATCGTTAAAAATAAAACTAGCTTGGAGTATATATTTACAGCTTTCATTCTTGTGTATGCATCTTTTTTCTTATTATTAAAGACGGATGTTTTTGGTTTTGCGATGACTGTAATAACACTCGTAATTCTTCGCAGGAGACCAAGAGAACGTTTGTTTTACTTAACAATGTACCTTACAGTAGCGTATTTAGAAATTATAGGAACAAGCTATGGTTGCTGGTGGTGGCCAACAAAAGCTTGGGATGTGATTCCCTTTTTGCCAAGTCACAATCCTCCGAGTGGTATTAGCCTTTTCTATTTTGCGTTGGACTTGGGTACTTTGTGGCTGTACAAAAAAAGGCATCCGGTCGCATGGTTAAGAATGAAAGAAATTAGAAAAATAAAGAGTTCGATTTGTTAGTTAAATGTATAAGTGCGGTATTTATTGAATTATAAACAGAAGAATGGCATGTCTATAAATGTAGTTTCAGTATCAAAAAAGTATACAACAGAGAACGTATTGGATTCGGTTTCTTTTGCTGCACAGAAAGGTCAAATTATAGGTTTTTTAGGTCCAAACGGTGCTGGAAAGTCTACAATGATGAAAATTTTAACAGGGTATCTTAAACCCGATTCAGGGGCTGTTTTTGTAGATGAAATAGACGTATTGAAAGATTCATTAGAAGCGCAGCGTATTCTTGGGTATTTACCAGAGCACAATCCATTATATGAAGAGATGTATGTGAGAGAATACTTGCAATTTCAAGCCACCATTTATAAGGTTGAAAAAGAACAAATAGAAAAGTGTATTGCACAAGTTGGTCTAGTAGGAGAAGCCCATAAAAAAATAAATGAACTCTCTAAGGGCTTTCAGCAAAGAGTTGGTTTGGCAGCAGCGATTTTACACAACCCTACAGTTTTAATATTAGATGAGCCAACAACAGGTTTAGATCCAAATCAATTGGTCGCGATACGAGCGTTGATTAAAATGTTGGGAAAAGACAAAACAATATTGCTTTCTACGCACGTCATGCAGGAAGTAGAGGCTGTTTGTGATCGTGTAATTATTATAAAAAAAGGAAGGATTGTTCTAGATAAAAAACTTCTAGAATTGCAACAGAATGCAACTCAAGTAATAGAAGTAATTTTCAATGTTCCAATTGATGCGCAGGTGTTTTCTGTATTTAAAAAGTTGAATTCAGTTATAAATACAGTAGGCAATACCTGGAAGCTTACTTTTGATAACCAGGAAGATATGCGTTCAGAAGTATTTGATTTGGCCCAGGTAAATGGATTTAAAATACTTAGTTTACAGACACATCGGAAAAATTTAGAAACCTTATTTAGAGAAATTACACAATAGGTTGTGTTGCAATGCTCTTCTATTTATTTTTGGATTCTGATTCCGCAATTAGCATTAAATATTCATATGCCTCAAACAAGGTAGGAAATACGTGGTGACTTCCTGCTTTTTTCAATTCTTCGTCAGTATACTGAGTGGCAATACCAATAGGAATCATTCCTGCAGATTTAGCAGCAGTGGTTCCTGTTAAGCTATCTTCAAAAACCCAAATATTTTTAAAATCTTCAGGTTCAAAGCCCAAAGCTTCGGCCAACGTAATATAGGCCTCTGGAGCTGGTTTTGGTTTTACATAGTCTTGTACACCAAAAACAGTAGTAAAGTTTAAATTTAAGTGATGCACACTATTTTTTAAAAACTGCTTTGTTGCGTTGCTTGCAATTCCGTAAGGGAATGTATGCAGTGATAAATAGGTTGTGAACTCGTGTACGCCAGGAAGTAATTTAGGAACTTTAAAATAACGATCGAGATGGATATCTTTTAGTTCGTACAATTCTTTAGTCCGTTTTTCTTCTCCTATTACAGAACAATAGTACTCAGCAATAACCATGGGAGATTTTCCAGCATGACTTCTGGGAAACGGCGCAATCTGCTGCTGAAAAAGTTCTTTGAAAGCCGACTCCCATGCGGAGCCGTGGCTTTCAGAACTATCAACAATTACACCATCAAAATCAAATAAGAATCCTTTTGGATGCATGGTCTCTTTATTTTTCGTTAAAAATCTTTGCTAAGTACGGGTTTAAGAATTTATTGGTTGGATCCAATTCTTTTCTTAAAACTTTAAAATCTTCCCACTTACTATAGATTTTGGTAAGTTCAGCATCTTTTGCAGCAAAACGTTTTCCCCAATGAGGTTTTCCTCCGTACTTTAAAAATACTTTTTCAATACTTTTAAAAGCTTCGTATGTATCTGCAGTAGCTGCATTTCTTGAAACACAACCCATGGTTACCATATCTTCACTGTGTGCATAACTCAACCAAGAAGAATCCTTCTGTATGAAACGCACATCCATTGGTATGTGGATAAAAGACTTGTTTGACCATTTATTGATTTCTGCTTTCAGTTCTTCAAATACTTCGGGAAACTTATCCAAACCGATTGTCCATTCTGATAATTCTATCGTGGATCCTCTAGATTTTGTTACTGTTGCCTGATATAAAGATCCTTTGTGCTCTTTTTTTGAACTAAAGAAAGCTTTGAATAAAATCTTGTTTGCAATGGCAGTCATCCAAGGATATACATGCGAGTATTTATATAACACTTTCGAAGCGGTTCTTCGATGTTTTAAATATTTAGGACCAAGGTTTTCTGTAATTTCAGCATCAGGATCTATTTTGTCTCCAATAATTACGTATCCGTTGTCTGTATGGGGTAGCCATAAGATTCTTAGGAAATCGTGTTTTTTCAGGCGTTCTGAAATTTTTGGCAACCATTCAGAATCGTTCTCTGGGCCTTCTTTTACATGCAATGTGTATATTGGCTCACATTTAAATGTGATTTCAGAAAGCACACCAAGAACTCCCAAGGATACACGAACTGCATCTATTAATGGATCTTCTGCGGTTATTCTTTTCAGTGTTCCATCTGCGAACACGATGCTGCATTCTGTCACATATTCTGAAAGTAATTTTCCGCTTGTTCCGTGTGTACCTGTTGCCAATGCCCCTCCAAGGGTAATGGTATTGATATCTGGTAAACATGGAATACACCAACCTTTCGATTCGATCGCCTCAAGTAAATCTCCTAAAATCACTCCTGACTGCGCTGTAATTGTCATTGCATCGTCATCATACGAAAGTATCTTATTATAGGTGGTCATATCTACTAAAGTTTCTACACCCGAAGCAATATCCGCTGAGGATTGCTTAGTTCCAAAAAACTTTATTTTTTCTGACTCCTTTACTACTTTTTGCAGATCTCGTTCGGATGTGATTTTGTAAAGTGTTTTGTAATTGTACTTTATATTATCATTCCAACTTTGCCAAACACCACTTTTTTCTTTTATCATGTATCTTATTAAATTGACTACAAAAATAAGTCTATTGTACTTTTTTCAGATGTAAATTTTTCCATACGTTCTTAATTAGAATCAGTTTAAGTTAAAGTGGATTTCTTTTTATTTAACTTATTTTTTAGATTTCAACAGAATATATATATTTTCACAAAACGTATATTCCATGCAAAATTAAGAAATAATATATTTTAAGGCAGAAAAAACGGCATTAATTTCAAATTGTCTGAAGTATTTGTTTCGCCGACGACACTTTTGTCGCTCTTTAATTTTATTTTTGAATCAAATTATTTAAAAGATGAAAAACAAGAGCAAACTTTTAATTTTAAAGGTGGAGTTTGAATCGGTTTTTGCCCTTTCTAAAACAAAACTATTAAATATTCTTTCAGAAAATCACATTGGCGTACCTCAAAGAACCTTAGAAAGATATTTAATAGATTTAATTGATTCTTTTCTTATAGAATTTTCAAAGGATAAAAAGGTTGCATTCGAAAAAAATTAATTTGAAGTTCTTTTTAAACGCTACCGTGCAGACAATTGATAGTTTCGCATTATTTTGGGAAACGAAAATTGTATAAAATTCCTCATTTTTATAAAACATAAGAAAGTATAGAAGGAAAAGCAGTAATAAGTATCTATAAAAAGAGAAAGAGTTAAAAGAAATAACGGTTGTTTTTTCTGGAAGGAAAAATATCTTCTCTGATTTAGAAAATCACGAAAACTTAAATTGGGTTGAAAAATTAAAAGTCTTTAATGCCTAATTTTTTAATTTCAGCCTCACAAATTTTTAAATTTGTGAGGCTGAAAAGCAGTACTATTAATTTAATTTGTACACAATTTGCTGATTTTCTAAGGTTGATAACAGCTCACTCGTAATGTGAACTTTTGTATTTCTACTTGGTAAATTCACCTCGAGTTTTTCTTTTTCATCCCAAATGGTAAAATTTAATGCTTGTTTTCCAAGTTTATTCTTTAGGATAGATTCTAAATTTAAAATAGTATCCTCTTTGATTTGATGCAGCGGAAGTTGAATGGTTACTTTTTTGCAAAGTTCGTCCATAATGTCGTGTAACAATTTCATTTCTATAAACTTTAAGCGAGGCTCGCCAACAACCCCCTCTTTACTCGTCCAGCCCGGTTGAATGGTTGCTCGGATAAACAAAAATTGGTTGGGCACTAAAAAGTGTTGCATTCTAAGATAGTCTTCTCCAAAAATCCTGAACTCGTTGCTGTCACCGTAATCTTCTGCAGTAAACATTGCCCATCCTTTCCCTGCTTTAGACACTCGATGTTGTACATCGGTAATAATTCCCGCAAAGGCCATGTTTAAATTTATAAATTTAGAAAGATCTGCCTTGAAATATTTTAAGGAAGCGTTGCAAAATTTCAATTCATTTTTAAAGTCATCCAGAGGATGTGCAGAAATATAGATGCCAATAACTTCTTTTTCTTGTGAGAGTAGTTCCATCGTTCCCCAAGTATCACATTCGGGAATGTCAGGCTCTGGAAACTGCACGGAAGAAGCTTCCCCAAACATAGAAACTTGGGCGGAGTTCTCGTTTTCTTGGTATTTGCTTCCGTATTTCATTGCACGCTCTAAAAAGGTCAATCCTTTTTCATCGGTGTGAAAATATTGTGCTCTGTGTGTATCCTCAAATGAATCAAAAGCACCTGCTTTTACCAAGCTATCAAAAGATTTTTTATTTGCCGCACGCAAATCCACACGTTTTGCCAAATCGAAAATAGAAGTGTAGTTTCCGTGTTCTTCCCGTTCTTTAATAATGGCTCTTACCGCTCCAGCACCCACACCTTTTACAGCCGCCATACCAAAGCGCACAGCACCCTCATCGTTTACAGAAAATTTTAGAAAGGATTCATTTAAATCTGGACCGAAAACAGGCAATTCCATGCGTTTGCATTCTTCCATAAAGAAGGAAACGGATTTGATATCGTTCATGTTATTCGAAAGTACAGAAGCCATATATTCTGCTGGATAGTGCGCTTTTAAATAGGCAGTTTGATAAGCAATCCATGCATAACAGGTAGAGTGAGATTTGTTAAAAGCATAACTTGCAAAAGCTTCCCAATCTTTCCAAATTTTTTCTAATTTTTCTGCATCGTGCCCTTTTTCAGAAGCTTGTTCTAAAAACTTAGGTTTCATTTTATTTAAGACTGCAATTTGTTTTTTACCCATTGCCTTTCTCAAAACATCCGCCTCCCCTTTTGTAAAATCTGCTAGTTTTTGAGAGAGTAGCATTACTTGTTCTTGGTATACTGTAATGCCGTAGGTTTCTGCCAAATATTCTTCCATTGCAGGCAGATCGTATGCGATATCTTCAGTACCGTGTTTTCTATTAATAAAAGAAGGAATGTATTCCATCGGCCCAGGTCTGTAGAGCGCATTCATGGCAATTAAATCCGCAAAAACAGTAGGCTTTAAAGACCGCATGTGCTTTTGCATTCCTGGCGATTCATATTGAAAAATACCAACGGTCTCTCCACGTTGAAAGAGCTCGTATGTTTTTACATCGTCAAGCGGAAAACTGTCTGGGTCGAGATCTACATTATGTCTCGCTTTCACAATTTTAACGGTATCTTTAATTAAGGTCAGTGTTTTTAATCCCAAGAAATCCATTTTTAACAAACCTGCAGATTCTACTACAGAATTGTCAAATTGTGTCACATACATGTCGGAATCTTTTGCCAAAGCAACTGGAACATAGTTGGTAATATCTCCTGGTGTAATAATAACCCCACAGGCATGGATCCCCGTATTCCGGACAGATCCTTCCAGCATGGTTGCTTTGTTGATGGTTTCTGAGACCAAGTCATTTCCAAAAGACATGCTTCGGAGTTCTTCAACCAATTGTTTCTCTTCTGATCTTAAACCTGCTACTTTGCCTTTACTTTTAGGATCGTCTCCAAAAATATTTTTTAGTTTTATTAAGGGAATCAGCTTTGCGATTCTATCTGCCTCAAAAAGAGGTAAATCTAAAACTCTAGCAGTATCTCTAATGGAAGACTTGGCAGCCATGGTGCCATAAGTAATTATTTGGGCAACTTGATTAGCGCCATATTTATTAATCACATAATCCATTACGCGACCGCGACCTTCGTCATCAAAATCAATGTCGATATCGGGCATAGAAACACGTTCTGGATTCAGGAAACGCTCAAAAAGTAAATCGTATTTGATGGGGTCAATATTCGTAATCCACAAGCAGTAGGCAACTACAGAACCCGCTGCAGAACCACGCCCAGGACCTACAGCCACATCCATGTTTCTTGCTTCGCGAATGAAATCCTCTACAATTAAAAAATAACCAGGATATCCTGTTTTTTCAATTACAGACAGCTCAAAATCCAAACGCTCTTTGATGGACGCTGTAATGTCGCCATACCTTTTTTCAGCGCCTACAAAAGTTAAGTGTTTTAAAAAGTTATTTTCTCCACGTTTTCCTTTGTCGCTCTCATCTGCGATATCTTTAAATTCATCAGGAATGTCAAAAGCAGGCAACAAGACATCTCTGGCAAGCGTATAAATTTCAATTTTGTCTACAATTTCTTGAATGTTGCTGATTGCTTCTGGCAAATCGGCAAAAAGCGTTTTCATTTCCTCTGAAGACTTAAAGTAATACTCTTGGTTTGGCAAGCCGTATCGGTAACCTCTCCCTTTTCCAATTGGGGTTGCTTGTTTTTCACCCTCTTTTACACACAATAAAATATCATGTGCATTTGCATCTTTTTTCTCTAAATAAAAGGTATTGTTTGTTGCAATAACTTTAATATTGTGTTTTTTTGAAAAGGTAAGCAAAGTTTCATTTACAATTTTTTCATCTTGTTGATCGTGACGCATCAACTCAATATACAAATCGTCTTTAAATTCTTCTTTCCACCAGATTAAGGCTTCTTCTGCTTGCTTTTCTCCAAGGTTTAAAATTTTACTAGGCACTTCTCCGTAAAGATTTCCAGTTAAAACAATAATATCCTCTTTGTACTTCTTAATAATTTCTCTATCGATTCTCGGAACATAATAAAAGCCATCTACAAAGGCAATGGAAGACATTTTCGCAAGATTATGGTACCCTCTTTTGTTTTTTGCAAGGAGTACTACCTGAAAACCATTGTCTTTTTGCGACTTGTTTTTATGATCTCCACAGACATTAAACTCACAACCTACAATGGGTTTCATTGGTGTTTTGGCCGTCTTGTTATGATTTAAAATGGCGCTGACGAAATGAAAGGCAGCCATCATATTGGCAGTATCTGTCATGGCAACTGCAGGCATGTTATCGTCAGCTGCAGCTTTTACAATTTGACCAATTTCCATGGTAGACTGCAAAACAGAATATTGTGTATGGTTGTGTAAATGCGAAAACTGTACATTTTCTAATTCTACAAGTCCATCAGAAGTAGATTTTGTACTTTCAGTATCTTTTAATTTATCAAGACGTTGTCGAATTTTATCACTTTCTTTCTTTAGATTGATATGCTTTAATCCAAGTACTTGAATTGGCTTTGGATTGGCTTCTGAGTACTTTTTAAAATAAGCTACATCCTCTTTTAATTGCTCTTTCGTAAATTCTCGAATCCGAATTAACTCCAAGAAACAACGAGTAGTTGCTTCGACATCGGCAGTTGCATTGTGAGCATCACCAAAACCAGCGCCAAATAAATGCTGGTGTAATTCGGTTAATGTGGGTAACTTAAATTTACCACCACGACCTCCAGGAATTTGACACATCAATGCCGTTTTCTCTGTACAAGTGTCGAGAATTGGAAGGGGAGTCATTTTATCTTCAACACCAAGTCTGTAGAACTCACAACCCATAATATTCAAGTCAAAATTCAAATTCTGACCAACAATAAAAGTTGTTTTACTTAGAACTTCATTAAAGAGCAGCAAGCCTTCTGCTAAAGAAATCCCTTGCTCTTCTGCCAGTTCGGTAGAAATGCCGTGAATCCTTTCTGCGTCATACGGAATGTTATATCCATCTGGTTTTATCAGAAAATCGTTGTGCTCTATGATATTTCCCATTTTATCATGCAGCTGCCATGCAATTTGAACACATCTTGGCCAATTCTCTGTATTGGTAATAGGAGCATTCCATGTTTTTGGCAATCCCGTAGTTTCTGTGTCAAAAATTAAGTACATATATGGTTGTGTTTTACAGAGGAGTATACTGGTTTAAGTAGTGTGTAAATTTAAATATTTGCTATTGAAATACAACGCAATATTGAGATCTTTTATTAACAGAGATAAATTCTTTTGTGTTTATAGCGTACGAATATTCCTTGAGTTTTTTCTTTATATAGGCGTGATTTCTTTTGCATGTTATTTTGAATTATTAGAATGGTTGCCAGTTTTTTAAGATTACCAAAGTTTTAAATTATGATTAAATCTATATCAATGTTAATACTTAACACAATCAACTGGGTGTCTAAATCTATTTTTGGAAGAGCTAAAAACTAACTTATATTATGAAATTATCAGTAACAGAAACACGTGTAACCATTAGCATGTTGATAACTTTTGGTTTATTATTTTTAAACGTTCAGCAATCTTTTGGTCAGGCAACAAATGCTTCTATTAAAGGAATCATTCAAGACAATAAAGGGGAGCCTTTAATGGGGGCAACGATTATTGTTAAAAACATTTCAACGGGATTTACCTCAGGATCCACAACAAATGAAACAGGGAAATACAAAATTCAGCAGTTACCTTTAGGAGGACCTTATTCCATTACTGCTAAATATCTGGGGTTTAAAGCGTCAGTGCATACTGGGTTTCGGCTAAATTTAAGTGATGTGATTGTGGTTGATTTTACTTTACAAGAATCTGAAACTTCTCTAGATGAAATTGTGATTTCATCAAACAGTATTTCAAGACGTATTCAGCAAATAGGGGCTTCTACAAAAATTGGGGAAGCTCAAATTAAAAACTTGCCATCAGAAGGGAGAAACTTCACAAGACTGACTAGTTTATCGCCTTTGCAAGGAGCCGGAAGTCTAAATTTAGGAGGCCAAAGGAGAACTTCTACAAATGTAACTATTGATGGTGTGAACTTTAGAAATACACTAACGGCAGGAGAAATCGGAAGAGGACCTTATACGATTTCTCAAGAAGCAATTAGAGAGTTTGAGGTGTCTACGAACGATTACGATGCAACGCAAGGCCGACAAGGAGGGGGTGCTATTACTTCTGTGACAAAATCTGGTACGAATAAATTTGAAGGAAGTATTTTTTTTTATCACAGAGCAGACAATCTTCAAAGTCAATACACAATACAAGGAGAGGATCGAAAAGCAGATTTCTATAATTCACAGTATGGTTTGAGTTTAGGGGGCCCAATACTTAAAGATAAATTGCATTTTTTCTTAGTATATGAAAGACAAGATGCCGGAGACCCTCAGTTTATCGCAAATATTCAAAATGATAATGATGCAAATCGTTTGGGTATTTCAGAGGACAGTTTACAACGATTTTTGCAAATAGGAAGAGATCAGTACGGTGTTAGTAATTCGCAACAGATTGGCCAGTTTGATAGAGTTACAGAAGCTAACAATCTTTTTTTAAGATTGGACTGGCAAATTAATAAGAAACATCGATTGACCTTTAGAAACTTGTACAACAAGTGGGAAAATCCGTTAAGCGTAAGTGATAACTCCAACATCGAAATAGCAGAATCATATTCAGATTTTACATCTCACGAAAACAGTATGTTTCTCTCGTTGCGTTCTGTATTTTCATCTCGCATTACCAATGAATTTAAATTGCAATATCAGCGGGCAGAGCGTCTTTTTAGTCCCAATTCAGAATTGCCCTCACAAAATATACCTCGGGCAATTGTGCAAGTAGAATCGCTGCTGCCTAACGGTAAAAATAGTACCAGAAGTGTGCAATTGGGAGGGCAGCGTTTTACACCGGAAACTAATCTAGAAAATCAGATTCAGATTTCAAATACCTTATATCTCACTTCCGGTAAATTTAATTTTACTTTTGGAACAGATAATTTAATTACGTCTTTAAAAACACAACTGTCAAACGAACAAAATGGGCGTTTTTTCTTTGACTCTCTAGACGATTTTGAAAATTTAAATGCCGCTAGATATGCACGTGAAGTACCCTTGAAAGGTGCTACTTTAGTAAAGCAGACGGTTGTAGATCTTTCTCTTTTTAGTCAGGTAGCGCTTGATCTGCATCCAAGTTTAAATCTTACCGCTGGAATACGTTATGATGCAACCGTATTTATGGACGCAGCAGAATTTAATCCGAGGGTATTTCAAGAATTAGGAATTCGTACGGATGAAAAACCAGCAGATTTTAATAATATTCAACCGAGATTTCAATTAACATGGAATATCAAAGGAAAGGATGCGGATATTTTAAAAATTGGGGGTGGTGTATTTACGTCTCAGCCACATTATTACGCCCAAGTAAATAACATTCAGAATAGTGGAACTTTACTTGGAGCTATTGATATTACAGGGGCAGATGTTCCGATTCCAGATTTTATAGGATATAGAAATGATCCAAGTTCTGTACCTGGAGTGCCTTCTGGAGTTGCTCCGTTTTCTACCATAAATGCGATGAGCCCAGATTTTGAAGTACCCACGATCTACAAAGCAAATGTTAATTATACACATTTCTTTGGGAATAGATATCGTTTAGGTGTGAATGCTGTCTTTAGTCATACTAAAAATAATTACGTGTATCAGGAGACTAATTTAGTTGCGGCGCCTTATTTTATTACACCACAAGGAAGAGCAGTTTTTGTACCTGCAAATACCATTGCTGAAAATGGTCGCACAGATTGGAGAGCGTCTAGAGTCTCAAATTTAATAGGTAGAACTTTAGTGTTAAGTTCTGATGGAATTTTAGACAATTTAGCTTTGGTGTTAGAGGGTGCCGCCAAAATAGGAGCGGATGGGTATGTAAATGCCAGCTTTACGATAAACCAATCAAAAGACAATTCTTCTTACAATTGCTGTGTCGCCAATACAGCGACATTTCTACCTGTTAGTGGAGATCCTAGAGATTTAAACTATGGGTATTCAGACAATCATTTTGACACTAAAATTGTAGTGAATGGCGCAAGTCCAACATGGAGAGGATTTACTTTAGGTGCAACAGTTGTGGGTACTGGTGGTACTAGATATTCCTTGAAATCTGGAGGGAATAGAAGTGCAAACGGAGATTTTAACTTGAGCAATGAAATAGCATATGTTTTTGATCCAAGTGATGTAAACACACCACAATATATAAAAGATAGTTATCGTGAAATTTTAAATGATCCAGAAACCGCTCAAGGATTCAAAGACTATCTAAGAAAAAGCTTTGGAGGTTTTGCGAAAAGAAATGGAGGAAAAAACCCTTTCAATGCAATTGTAGATCTTCGTCTTCAGAAAAGTTTTAATTTGTCTAATGACCACCATACTTTTGCGCTTTCTGCAGATGTTTTTAATTTTATGAATTTATTAAATAAAGAATGGGGTCGAAGTTATAATTTTGGAAATAGAGATTTGATGAATATCAATGGTTTTGATCAAGCAACCAAAAGTTATCAGTACAATGTGCAAAAAGGAGCAGGTACAAAACCTATTAACGGAATTCCTTGGAGATTGCAAGTAGGGGTAAGGTATTCATTTAATTAAATTTGGTTTAATTTTTACAAGGGTTTAATATTTCTCTATTGGGCCCTTTTTTATCTAGTAGCTTATGAAAAATAGTATGTATTGTGCAATGTTTTTAATTTTAATGGGATGCGTTGGCTCTAAAAATTTAATAGAAAAAAATTCTTATTTTTCGAAACAGAATTACATTGCCAAACACAATGGAGAAGTAATGCCTGTTGGGTATCAATATTTTAAAAAGGATAGCTTTAAAGTTCTTTCTTGGAATGTAGCGCATTTTGTAGATTCTTTTGACGACCCTTATATCGATTCAAAAAGAGAAAATCAACCAGATTCTTTAATGGGAAATAAGGTTGCTTCTTTAGTTGTTGCTTTGAGGAGAATAGATGCAGCTGTAGTTGTTTTGCAAGAATTTGAAAGTGCAAAATTTCTAAGAAGTCTTGCAAATGAACATTTGCAAGACATGGGATATAAATATTTTGCAGATGTGCCCAGTCATGGTTGGTATATGAACGTGGTGATGATGAGTAAATTTCCATTAGGTATTATTTATGGTTATGGTAATGTAACAACACCAGTTCTTGGGGCTAGCATTGCTTCAGGAGCAACAGAAACTCAAAACACCTTAAATACTAGAATGTGGTCAATAGACGTGTATCCCAGCCCTAATTATAACTTTTTGCTTACTGGAGTTCATCTAAAAGCAGGCAGAGGAGAAAGGAATGTCGCCATGAGAAAAGGTCAGATTAATTTTTTAAAACAACAGTTTAAGCGTTTTTTAAAAGAAGATAAAAATAAAAACATTTTAGTTCTTGGAGATTTTAATAGTGTTCAAGGAAGTGAGGAAATTAACTTATTTTTACAGGAAAAAAATAAAAGAGAAAAGTTTATAGATCCATTACCAGACAGCGCAATGACACATACTTCGGATGCTCCGAAACGCCGTCTGGATTATGTGTTAATAAATACCAACATGTACAAAGAATACAAGGTGGGCTCAGCGAAAGTATCTTCACTTTTTTCACCCTTAAAAATGAGAGAAATCAGTGATCATTTGCCCGTAACAATTAATTTTACAATCAAATAGAAAAAACCAATATCAATGAAGAACATTTACGTAATGGCAGTCGTTTTATTTCTAATATCTCAAAATAGTAGTGCCCAAGAAAAAGCAATTTCAGAGCATGTGATTTTGATTTCTATAGACGGTTTTCGTCCTAATTTTTACCAGGAAACAAAGTGGCCAGCACCCAATATTAAAAAAATGGCAAAAGAGGGGGTACATGCAGACGGTGTAAGAGGGATTTTTCCTTCGGTAACATATCCTTCGCATACCACTCTTATTACTGGAGCTTATCCTGCAAGTCATGGTATTTACTACAACAGTCCATTTGAAGCAAAAGGGCAAACAGGAAAATGGTTTTGGGAGAGTGATGCAATACAGACCGAAACTCTTTGGGATGCAGTTAGAAAATCTGGTAAAAAAAGTGCAAGTCTTATTTGGCCAGTTTCTGTTGGGGCTCCCGTAGATTATAATATTCCTGAAGTTTGGACTTTAGATAAAGGCTATGGAAAAATAACTCCTATGCGAGACCAAGAAACTCCAAAAGGACTTTTAGAAGAAATGGAGATAGCAGTTTTAGGAAAGATGAATCGCGTTACTTTTAATGGAGATAATTTAAGTAGAGAGGATCGAACAGGGGAAATGGCAGCGTATATTTTAAGAAAGTACAAACCGAATCTAATGACAGTGCATTTGATAGCTACAGACCACTTTCAGCACGAACAGGGAAGAAATGGTGATAAAGTACATACGGCAATTGCAGCAGTTGATCGCGCAATTGGAAAAATTATGGAAGCCGCAGCGCAGTCTGGTATTGCAGATAAAACGACTTTTATAATTACAGGAGATCACGGTTTTGTGGACATTCATTCTGCTTTAAATCCAAATATTTGGTTGGTAGAAGAGGGATTAATGGAGGCTAAAGGGGATCGAGGAGATTGGAAAGCAACGTTTCATACTCAAGGAGCGTCAGCTTTTTTACATTTAAAAGACCAGCAGGACACACAAACGCTTGCAAAGGTGAGAGAAAAACTAGAAAATCTTCCAAATGCTATTAAAAAGCTTTTTCGCATTGTAGAAAAAAGTGAGTTAGAAAGTATTGGTGCCAGTCCTAGTGCTGTATTCGCTTTAAACCCCATACCAGGGGTTGCAATGGGAGGTGGTTTTTCAGGAGAAATTTTAACAAAAAGAAGTGGCGGTACACATGGGTATTTCCCAGATTTTCATCAAATAGAAACTGGTTTTGTTGCTTGGGGAGCTGGGATCTCTAAAGGCAGAGTAATTTCAAAACTGGGTTTGGAAGATATCGCTCCAATTGTAAGCGAATTATTACATCTTAACTTCCAGACAAAAGATGGTATTTTATATCCAGGAATTTTAAAAGACTAATCACTTTTCTTTTTGTAAAATAGAAGAAACAGTTTGACGGGTGACCCCAATAAGGTCACCCATGTCTTTTTTTGAGAGTACATTAAAAAGAATATAAGCGCTTCCTTTTGTATCTGTTATTGGGATATCATAGTGCTTTTGAAGCTGGCTTATGCGTTCCTCAATTTGTTTTTCTTTACTGTATTTTAGCTTTAATTCGGCAGCACACCATCTTTTTACAAGATATGTGATAAACCAATGTGTAATCATTGGGTTCGTTCCTATTATTGTTTTAAAAAAATCTAAATCATACAACCGAATCTTACTATTTACCAGCGCCTTTGCATATTCCTGAAATTGACCATTTAAGTACTTCAAGTTTCCAAAGAATTCGGTGGCTGGTAAAACTTCATAAACAAAACTTTCGCCATCATCAGAATATTCACCAAGTTTCACTGCACCACAAATAATTTCGTAGATATAGTTTTCTTTATTTTGAGGCAGATAGATATAGCCATTCTTCTTTACATCTATTTCTAGCACTTGTTGTTTGTTAAATAGGATCCCTGAATCCTGAAGTTGTGCAAAAAGATCAAAATTTTCAAAACCATTATTAATGGGGGGTACTGTATTCTTCATGGGGTGTCAGTTTACTTGATAAAAGTAATTGATTTGAAAAAGTTCCATGTTAAGCAATCATCATTTAAAGGAGGATGCTCTTACAAAGAGCTTCAATTTTAAAGGTTTATTTTTATCTTACGTTAAATCATAATATAAAGGGAGTTAGTCCTACTCGAGGGGTCGAAAAAATCAGTCTATGAAGAGAAGTTGTAGCACATAAAACAAACGAATTTTAGGGCATGTATGCAGTTACAGAAAAACTTTTGTTCGCATTGCGTAATGGTTTGTTATTCTAATTATGCTGTCATTCTTTTGATCTTTTTATTTAAGGGGATAAAATATAAATCTTGCTTAAATTTTTTATAAACTACCGTCAAAAATTCTTCATCTTTTATGTATTTAACATGAGATCGAGTTCCTATTTAGATACTTCCAAAAGTGGCGTTTTTTTTAAAGTGCTATTTTTTTTAATAGTTAAAATCCTCATTTTTCACGTTCTAATGTATTTTTAAGAGTTCATTCAATATATTTATTTTACTCGACGCTTGTTATTAATGGCATTTTTACGCGATGCTTTCAAAATATAATTTTCGTTTGATTGCTATTTTAAGAAATAAAATCGTGTACTTTTCACAAGGATCAATATTTTTTAAGATTTCAATTTTAAATTATCTGATTTTAAGCACTGTAGTCTTCAATCTAAATATAAATATCGCAATTCAAGATGGCTTTTTAAATTGGCGAATAAGAGCTGTATTCAGTATCTTTGTTTCTCTTTCTGGTTTCTGAGTGAAATAAATTGGAAGTTCATTATTACTAGAACGTTTTTAAGACGCCGAAAAAAAGAACACGTGAAAGCGTGTCAAAAAGTGATAAGAAATATTAATAAATTCACTTTAATATTAAAAAGGTTTTGTATTTTTGCGCCCACTTACTACGAGATGGTAGGGTTTTTAATAATTGAGGTCGAGAACCTCCACAAATTAACAAATTATGTCTGTAAAGATTAGATTACAAAGACACGGTAAAAAAGGGAAGCCATTCTATTGGATCGTTGCCGCAGATGCCCGTGCAAAAAGAGATGGTAAATACTTAGAGAAAATAGGTACTTACAATCCAAACACCAACCCTGCAGTAATCGATTTAAACATTGATAAAGCGGTAGAGTGGTTACAAAATGGTGCATTGCCAACAGATACTGTAAAAAACATTTTATCTTATAAAGGTGCAATGTTAAAAAATCATTTAGTTGGTGGTATTAGAAAAGGTGCTTTAACAAAAGAGCAAGCAGATGCTAAATTCACAACTTGGATAGAGGAGAAGGAAGCTAAAATTTCTGACAAATCAGCAGGATTATCTCAAGCACAATCTGATGCGAAAGCAGCAGCATTTGCAGCAGAGAAGGCAGTAAACGAGGCAAGAATTGAAGCAGCTAAGCCAGTTGTTGAAGAGGTTATTGAAGTTGCGAAAGTAGATGAAGTAGTTGAAGAAGCTCCAGAAACAATCGATGACGCAGCAGCAAAAGCAGCAGAATAAATTATAAATACCTACGAGGATGCGTAAAGAAGATTGTTTTTATTTAGGCAAAATTGTAACAAAATATAGTTTTAAAGGGGAAGTGGTAATCAAATTAGATACCGACGAGCCTGAGTTGTATACAGAGATGGAATCGGTTTATGTCGAGTTTGGCAGCAACCTGGTTCCATTTTTTATTGAAAAAAGTTCATTACACAAAGGAAATCAATTGCGTGTGCAATTTGAAGATGTATATTCTGATGAGGAAGCAGATTCAATTTTAAAATGCGGAATTTATTTACCTTCAACTTTACTTCCGAAACTTTCTGGAGACAAGTTTTATTTCCATGAGGTAATTGGTTTTACTGTTGTAGACGTTAATTTTGGTGAAGTGGGTCAGATTGTTCATATCAACGACAAAGCTGCACAGCCTCTTTTTGAAATTGATAGAGACGGAACAGAGATTTTTATTCCGATGGTGGATGAATTTATTAGAAAAGTAAATAGAGAAAACAATACAATAGAAGTTGAAACTCCAGAGGGGTTAATTGACTTGTACTTATAGAGAGGTGGCCGAGTGGCCGAAGGCGCTACCTTGGAAAGGTAGTATACCGGTAACGGTATCGAGGGTTCGAATCCCTTCCTCTCTACAAAAGAAAATCTTTGGCATTTGTCAAAGATTTTTTATTTTTAAAAGAAAGTTTATGGGCCTTTTTAGAGTGTCGTATGTAGCGCGCTATGGAAGCTTAAAAATGATATTTCAGTTTTTTTAAAATTTAAAATGATTCAGTCAAAACCATTTGTATTTAAGGAGTTTACAGTCCACCAAGATAAAACTTCAATGAAGGTTGGAACAGATGGTGTATTGCTTGGTGCCTGGTGCGCCGTTGACAACTACCCAGATACTATTTTAGATATCGGCGCAGGAACGGGTGTGCTTTCTTTAATGTTGGCACAGCGCTCGGATGCCATGACGATAGATGCTGTTGAGCTTGATGAGAATGCGTATGAGCAATCTGTAGAAAATTTCGAAAATTCAGATTGGGGAGATCGTTTGTATTGCTACAACGCTTCCTTTCAAGAATTTGTAGCAGAAATTAGTATAGAGGAAGAAACTTATGATTTGATTGTTTCCAATCCTCCTTTTTACACGGATACTTTTAAAACTTTAGATGAAGCAAGAAATAAAGCGCGGTTTACTTCGTCCATGTCTTTTGAAGAGTTGCTGCTCGGTGTTTCAAAAATTTTGTCAGAAACAGGTTGTTTTTCTGTGATTATCCCTTTCAAAGAGAAAGCGAATTTTATTGCATTGGCTGGAGAAAATAAATTATTCTTAAGCAGGTCTTGTAGTGTTCAAGGGAATGCAAATTCAGAAATAAAAAGAAGCTTGTTGGAATTTTCTTTTCAACCTTTAGAAGTAGTCGAAACAAATTTAGTAATCGAAATTGAACGCCACCAATACACAGAAGCTTATCAGAATTTGACGCGGGATTTTTACCTTAAAATGTAATTTTTATTTTGTTATTGATAGGAACGATTCGCTTTATTTGTAAAATTGAAGCTAATTTCGTTCCTACCAATTACTTGTATTTATCCGGTTATATTATTTGGATTGTATCCTAAATAAGAAGTTGTTCTTTCTGTAAATTGTATTCCGTGTGCTTCTAGTTCTTTTAAAATAGGTTCATACACTTCTTTAGAAATAGGAATTTGAACTCCTGGAGTTGTAATTTCTCCTTTTAGAATTTTTAAGGCAGCAATTCCCACTGGTAAACCGACTGTTTTAGACATGGCGGTATATGTTTGATTTTCTCCTAAAACTACAAAACTACTTTCTATTTGATGCTTTTTTCCATTCATTTCATATCCGAAAAGATGTTGCATCACGATCATGTCTTTGTCATCTTCTGCCAAAGTCCAAGATTCTTCCAAGATTTTTTGAAGCATTTGCGCAGGCGTTGCATTTTTTAATCCGATTTTTTTCTCGGTACTAAAAAGATCAAGTTCTACCAATTTTTCCCACATGATATCATCTTGATCTATTTTCAAGTAAGAACGTAATTTTAGTTCTACAGAGTCTGATGGTGAATAGGCTAAAAATAAATTCACAAAATCTCTATAACTCATGTTTTCAGAAGCTTCCACGGTATAAGAATCATCCGTCATTCCCAATTGTATAAAAATGTTCCAAGCTCTTGAGAAGCCTACTTTACGGATTGTTCCTCTGTACATTGTTGGAATTTCATCCAACCCATAGACACTTCTATACTTTAGAGAATCCCGATTTGCAATGGCCTCAAATTTCCCGCTTCCGTTTACCTCTAAAAACTCACTTCTCCTAAATAATTTGTGATAGGGAATGTATTTGTAAGTTCCCTCTTGAATGAACATTGCAGCACCGCCTTGACCTGCTAAAACTACATTTCTTGGATTCCATGTAAATTTATAATTCCACAGGTTTGTGTCGCTTTCGGGAGCAACAATTCCTCCACAAAAGGATTCAAATAGGAGCATTTTTCCACCCGCATCTTTAATTTTGTCAATAACTTGCATGGCACTCATATGATCAATTCCTGGATCTAAGCCAATTTCATTCATAAAAACGAGTCCTTTTTCCTTTGCGAAAGAATCTAAGGCTTTCATTTCGTCAGAAACATAAGACGCTGTTACCATGTGTTTTCCAAAAGTGATGCAGTCTTTGGCTACATCTATGTGAAACCTTGCAGGCAGCATTGAAATAACAATATCCGCTTTTTTAACCTGTTCTTCGCGTTGCTTTTTATCGAAGACATCTAATATAATTGCGGTTGCATTTTTATGATTATTGATTAGTTTTTCAGCATTTTCTTTAGCAATGTCTCCAATGGTTAAGAAAAGAGCTTCTTTTTCTGATGTTTTGAGTAAATATTGTATGAGCGCAGAACTGGATTTCCCAGCACCAATAATTAAGATGTTTTTCATATGATAAATGATGTATTTTTGTATGACTTACGAAGGTACATTAATTGTTTAAAATTTAACAAAAACTAGTAATAATGTTTAAAAATCTTATAATCACCTCTTTTTTAGGAATGACTGCTATTATTTTAGGCGCTTTTGCGGCACATTCGTTGAAGGAGCTTTTAACTTTACAGCAATTACTAAGTTTTGAAACCGCCGTTCGATACCAAATGTACCATGTGCTTTTATTGCTTTTTGTAAATACTTACAGCGGATTTTCTTTATTTCAAAAAAACACGATTAGTTATTTAATCTTTTCCGGCATCGCTTGTTTCTCAGGTTCTATTTATTTGATTCAATTGACAAAAATAACAGCAAAGTCGATTTGGTTCATAACTCCTTTGGGTGGACTTTTGCTCGTAGCCGCATGGTTTCTTATGCTGCTGTTTTTCGGTAACAAGTGGTTGAAAAAGAAGAAAGTGTAAAAAACTATGAAATAAGTCTGCTGTAAAAAAATAATGTTTAATTTTGTACTAGAATTATCAATTCAACTAAAAAGAGAAAAAATGAGTACAAATACGAAATCGATTTCGTTAACCATCTTAGGAATTAAAAATGCTACAATACGTTACCAGCTGTCGGCGAACGAATTACATCACGAAACTTTAGAAAAAGCACAAGGAGTGCAATCTTCTTTCGGTGCAATTGCGGTAAATACGGGAGAGTTTACAGGGCGTTCTCCAAACGATAGATTTATTGTTAAAGACGCTATTACAAAAGATGAAGTTTGGTGGAGTGCGATCAATCTTCCTTTTGATTCAGATAAATTTGATGCTTTGTATACGAAGGTGACGAATTACCTTTCAGAGAAGGAAATTTTTGTCAGAGATTCATATGCTTGTGCAGATGCAGATTACAAATTAAACATTAGAGTAGTCACAGAGTTCCCTTGGAGTAATATGTTTGCTTACAACATGTTTTTAAGGCCTACAGAGCAAGAATTAAAAACGTTCGATCCAGAATGGACGGTTATAAATGCACCTGGCTTTATGGCAGACCCAGAAGTGGATGGTACCCGACAACATAATTTTGCGATATTGAATTTTACAAGAAAAGTTGCTTTAATCGGGGGCACTGGATATACTGGCGAAATAAAAAAAGGAATTTTTTCTGCATTAAATTTTATACTCCCTGTTTATAAAAAAACATTGCCAATGCACTGTTCGGCAAATATTGGTAAAGAAGGAGATACTGCGATTTTCTTCGGACTTTCTGGAACGGGGAAAACAACACTTTCTACAGATCCTGACAGAAGTTTAATCGGGGACGATGAACACGGATGGACTCCAGAGAATACTATTTTTAATTTTGAAGGTGGTTGTTATGCAAAGGTAATTAATTTGTCACAACAGCAAGAACCTGAAATTTTTGCAGCCATTAAGAAGGGTGCTATTTTAGAAAATGTAGTGATGGATGAAAAAGGAATCATCGATTTTGCAGATACTTCTATTACACAAAATACGAGAGTTAGCTATCCTATCTATCACATAGACAACATACAGCAGCCCTCCATTGGCAAAAATCCCAAGAATATCTTTTTTCTAACAGCGGATGCTTTTGGTGTATTGCCTCCCATCTCTAAATTAACTCCAAATCAGGCAGCATATCACTTTATTTCGGGATATACTGCAAAGGTAGCGGGCACGGAAGCTGGGGTTGTAGAGCCTACGCCAAGCTTTTCCGCCTGTTTTGGTGCTCCCTTTATGCCATTACATCCTGCTAAGTATGCGGAGATGTTGAGTAAAAAAATGAAAGATGCAAACGTCAATGTTTGGTTGATTAATACCGGTTGGTCTGGTGGTCAGTATGGAGTTGGAAGAAGAATGCCTTTAAAGTATACACGCGCAATGATTGCCGCTGTTTTAAATGGTGATTTGGGGAGTTATAAATATGAAGATTACCATATTCATTCAGTTTTTGGAGTTGCACAACCTCGCTCTTGTCCTGGGGTGCCCGACGAATTATTAAGTCCAAGGACAACATGGAACAACGATGAATTGTATTATAAGACCGCTTTTAAATTGTCCAATGCATTCAGAGAAAATTTCACGCAATTTGAGGAAAATGCGAGTGAAGACATTCGCAGAGGAGGTCCTCAACGGTTTGCACTTTAACAAAAAAAGTATTTTTATTAAAAGCGCCTAAAAAGAAATTTTTAGGCGTTTTTTTGATTGTTATTTTATCCTATTATGTGCTATATTTAAGGAATCATAAAAAGGTAACATAATCAAATCTGTGGTATCTACTTTTATGCAACTAAAACAAATTCAACTATGAGAACTATCGCATCTATTCTTTTATTTTTTGGCTTTATTTTAAATTCGTTCGGCCAAACGAATGACGAAAAAATAAATAAACTTTCAAATAATATTGAAGCTAAAGTTATTGAATGGAGGCGACATTTGCATGAAAACCCAGAGTTGTCCAACAGAGAATTTAAGACCGCAAAATATATTGCGAAGCATTTAAAAGAATTGGGAATAGAAGTTCAAGAAGGGGTTGCAAAAACAGGAGTTGTTGGTTTGTTAAAAGGAGATTTACCTGGAAAAGTAGTTGCTTTAAGAGCAGATATGGATGCACTGCCAGTTACGGAAAGAAATAATTTACCTTATAAGTCTGTGGTTACTTCAGAATATAATGGTAAAAAAATAGGGGTAATGCACGCTTGTGGTCATGATACACATGTGGCTATTTTAATGGGAGTAGCAGAGGTGCTTTCTAAAATGAAAAGCGAAATTACAGGAACGGTTAAGTTCATCTTTCAACCTGCAGAAGAAGGCGCTCCAAAAGGAGAAGAAGGTGGCGCAGAATTAATGGTCAAAGAAAATGTTTTAAAAAACCCTGATGTAGATGTTATTTTTGGATTGCACATCGATTCTGCAGCAGACGTGGGAACTATTAAATACAAGTCAGGCGGAATTATGGCAGCAACCCAAATTTTTGAAATTAACATCAAAGGAAAACAAGCACATGGTTCTAGACCTTGGAGTGGCGTAGACCCCATATTAACCGCAGCAACTGTCATACAAGGTTTACAAACCATAATTAGTAGAGAAGTAGAATTAACTAAGGAAGGTGCCGTCATTACAGTAGGGATGATCAATGCAGGAATCCGCTCTAATATTATTCCAGAAAGCGCAAAATTAGTGGGTACCATTCGTACTTTAGACTATGATATGCAAAAATTCATCAACGATCGGATGAAGGAAATGGTGCCTGCAATTGCAAAGGTGCATAGAGCAGAAGCAACCATAGAAATTTCAAAAGGAATACCAATTACCTACAATCATCTCAAATTAACAGAAAAAATGTTGCCTACCTTACAACGAAATGCAGGTTCCAAAAACGTTGTTAAAATGAGTGCAATTACAGGAGCTGAAGATTTCTCATTTTATCAGCAAGAAGTACCTGGTTTATATTTCTTTTTAGGTGGAAAATCTTTAAATGTAAAGGAAGAAGATGCATCTCTTCATCATACACCAGATTTTGTAATTGACGAAAGTGGCTTTGTTTTAGGAGTAAAAACAATGACCGCTTTAACACTCGATTATTTAAATGATTAAAAATATTTTTAAAAATACAGGACCTGGTACTCTAGTAGCAGCAGCTTTTATTGGGCCAGGAACTGTAACACTGTGTACTTTAGCCGGCGTAAACTTCGGTTTTAACTTGTTGTGGGCAATGTTGCTGTCTATTATTGCTACTCTTGTTTTACAAGAAATGGCAGCAAGATTGGGAATTATTTCTCGAAAAGGATTGTCTGAAGTCATTCGAGAAGAAATTAAAACTCCTTTTTTACGAAAAGGGATTACGGTTTTAATTTTATCTGCTGTAGTTGTTGGAAATGCATCTTATGAAGCGGGAAATATTAGTGGAGGAGTCTTGGGACTCGAAAGTGTTTTAGGAAAGTACAGTTTTTCGTTAGGAACTATTTCTGTCAATTTAATGAGCTTGTTTATTGGTTTAATTGCGTTTATTCTTTTGTATCACGGCAGTTATAAGTTTTTAGAAAAAGCCTTAATTTCTCTGGTGCTATTCATGAGTATTTCTTTCGTAGCAACTGCAGTAATTACAAAACCAAATTTTCTTGAAGTGCTAAACGGCGTCTTTATTCCAAAACTTCCTGAGAAGAGTATTTTAACAATAATCGGCTTGGTGGGCACCACTGTAGTGCCTTATAATTTATTTTTGCACGCAGCTTTGGTAAAAGAACGTTGGCAAAAAAAAGAAGATTTAAAATTCGCAAGAAAAGATACTATTATCTCAATTATTATTGGGGGTCTTGTTTCTATGGCAATTATAATCTCTGCGGAGGCCATTCAAACTAAAGATATTGCCAATGCAGCAGATTTAGCAAAAGGTTTAGCACCTTTGTTTGGTGGCTTTGCAAAATATTTAATGGCGCTGGGTTTATTTGCAGCAGGCATAACATCGGCAATTACAGCACCTTTGGCTGCAGCCTATGTGGCTAAAGGTTGCTTGGGTTGGTCTGGTAGTTTAAAATCTAAAAAATTTAGATGTGTTTGGATTGCTATTTTATTTTTAGGTGTTTTATTTTCTTCGATAGGAATAAAACCAATCGAAATTATAAAGTTTGCACAGGTTGCTAATGGAATGTTATTGCCCATAATTGCAGGGATTTTACTTTGGATTGTCAATAAGAAGTCAGTTTTAGGAAATTATGTAAATTCTAACATTCAGAATATCTTCGGAATTCTAATTGTCTGTGTAACTGTTTTTTTAGGTGTAAAAGGAATCTTAGAAGTTTTAAACATGGTATAAATGAAAATTGATGTGAATTGTGATGTTGGTGAAGGAATGAATAATGAGCATCTTATAATGCCTTTTATTTCTTCTTGTAGCATTGCTTGTGGAGGTCATTTTGGGGATAAAAAAACCATTGACAAAAGCATACAACTTGCGGTGGAAAATAACGTTTTTATAGGTGCGCATCCTTCTTTTCCAGATAAAAGCAATTTCGGAAGGAAAATTTTAGATATTTCTGAGGAGGCTTTGAAAGAAAGTATCGAAGGACAGTTAGAATTATTTTTAGTGTGTATGGCAAATTTCAACCAAAAAATGCATCATATAAAACCGCATGGAGCGCTATATAATTTAATTGCTACAGATAAAAAGGAGGCGCAGAAGTTTATTCGGATTATAAAGAAATATGTAAAGGATTGTTTTTTATACGTTCCTTATGCTTCCGAAATAGCAACAATTGCTTTAGCGCACCAAATTAAAATTAAGTACGAAGCTTTTGCCGACAGAAACTATAATGAAGATGCTTCTTTAGTTTCTAGAGATCATGAAAATGCGCTGATTTTAAATCCGAAAAAAGTGGTAGAGCACGTTTTACACATTATAAAAATGAATAAAGTAAAAACCTTTTCTGGCATTGTAAAAGAATTAAAAGCAGATACCTTTTGTGTTCACGGAGATACCGAGAACGTCATCGAAATTGCATCCTTTTTAATGGATGAATTAAAAAAGAAAGGCATTGCAATTGAATCTTAAAATCACATACAAACCTTTTGGAGATGCCGCAATATTAATAGCATGGGATGCCGAGATTTCCATTTCAATTTCTAATGATATTTTAGAGTTTCAGCAAAAAATAAAAGCCCTAAAAGATGACAATATCGTAGATGTTATAATGGGCTACAGTTCTTTAACGGTTGTTTTTAAAAAAAGAAAGATGGAGTATTTGAATGCGGTGAAAAGCTTAAAAAAAACCTATTTTTCGGAATGTAATGCCTTAAAAAAAATGCCTTTTATTTGGGAAATACCTGTGTGTTATGATTTGGAGTTTGGTATTGATTTGCAAGAAATGGCGAAGAAGGTGAATCTCGAAGTCTCAGAAATTATTAAGCTGCATTCACAAGAACGATACCGTGTATATTTTATAGGATTTCTGCCTGGGTTCTTGTATTTAGGAGGTTTGCAGAAGCAGTTATTTAATGAAAGAAAAGCAAATCCAAGATTACATGTGCCAAAAGGAGCTGTAGCAATAGGAGGAGAGCAAACGGGTGTTTATCCGACGGAAAGTGCTGGCGGTTGGAATATTATTGGGAAAACTCCTATAAATTTTTTCAATATAAATAAGGACAATCCATGTTTTGCAAAAGCAGGTGACTTTATAAAATTTGTGGCTATTGATAAACACCAATTTCTTCAAATAGAGAAAGAAGTACAAGATACCTCTTATAAAATTTTTAAAACTCTTTACAATGCTTAGCGTTCTAAAACCTGGTTTTTTTAACAGCATTCAAGATAAGGGTAGGTTTGGTTTTGCAGCGATAGGAGTTCCTGTTGCTGGGGTCATGGATGAAAGTGCTTCTGAGTTGGCAAATAGCGTCTTAAACAATACTTTAGAGGCCGCTGTTTTAGAGATTTACAGCGGTAGTTGTGAGTTTCAGTTTTTATGTGCTTCTTTTATTTGTATTTCGGGGGGTGACTTTTCTGCAAAAATAAACAATCAAGCAATTGGATTAAATAAGAAAATAAGTGTTTTTCCAAATGATATTGTATCATTTGGAAAAGCAAAATATGGAGCAAGGTGTTATTTGGCAGTTGCTGGCGGAATTCAATCCGAAGTTAAATTGAATAGTAGGAGTTTTTATAAAGGCATTACGCAAGATGTCTTTTTAAAAAGAGGCATGAAGATCGCTATTTTAGAGGTACTAAAAAGTGAACTTGTTTCAAATGCCTCCATTAAAGTGAATGCATTACACTTTAGTTCTTCAAACATAAAATGTTACAAAGGTCCCGAGTTTGAACGTTTACAAGCAGACCAACAAAAAAAGTTAATTGAGAATTTTTTTTCTATTTCTAAGGACATCAATCGAATGGGCTATCGTTTGAATGAAACAATACCGAATACCCTATCAAGTATACTAACAAGTGCTGTTTTACCCGGAACAGTGCAACTAACACCTTCAGGAAAATTAATTATTTTGATGAGAGATTGCCAAGTTACTGGAGGATACCCAAGAGTTTTACAATTATCTGAAGAGGCTATTAATTGTATTGCTCAAAAGTCTACAAACAGCCAATTTCGGTTTGTTTTGGAGAAGTTATAAAAACAAAAAACATCCTTCTGAAAAGTCAGAAGGATGTTCATATAATGGTTTTCTGAAATTATTCTTTTTTCTTTCCTTTTTGAACAGCTCTAGAAACAGTAGTTTCTGCCTTATTCGCTTTTTTCTTTATTTCTTCAACAGTGTTTTCAACTTCTTGAACCTTCGCTATTTTTTTTCCGCTCTCAGTCGTTGAAGTTGTACTTGTTGTGGTAGCCATTTTAGAAGTATCTCCTTTCATTTCTAAACGTACTTCGCTCGGATCTGCTTCACTATGTGAATTGTCATTCGAATGCCCACCTAAAATAGGAGCAATTACCAAACCGATCAAACAAGTAAGTTTAATTAAAATATTCATAGAAGGTCCAGAGGTATCTTTAAAAGGATCACCCACTGTATCTCCAGTTACCGCTGCTTTATGAGCTTCAGAGCCTTTATATGTCATTACTCCGTTAATTTCTACACCTGCTTCAAAAGATTTTTTAGCGTTGTCCCAAGCACCACCTGCGTTGTTTTGAAAAATTGCCCAAAGTACACCCGATACAGTAACACCTGCCATATACCCACCGAGCATTTCTGCTACCAACATGTTGTTGTCTTGATATGCTAATTTACCAACCAATACTACAAGTATCGGAAAACCAATCGTCAAGAGACCGGGCAACATCATTTCTTTTAAAGATGCTTTTGTAGAAATAGCAACACATTTGTCATATTCTGGCTTTCCTGTTCCTTCCATAATCCCTGGAATTTCGCGAAATTGTCGAACGACTTCATTCACCATTTCCATAGCAGCTTTACCCACAGCATTCATTGCCAATGCAGAAAATACAACAGGCACCATTCCCCCAACAAATAACATGGCTAGTACTGGTGCTTTGAAAATATTAATACCGTCGATACCAGTAAAGGTTACATAGGCAGCAAACAGCGCTAAAGAGGTCAATGCAGCAGATGCAATGGCAAAACCTTTACCCGTTGCAGCAGTTGTATTTCCAACAGCATCTAAAATATCTGTGCGTTCTCTTACAATTGGCTCTTGCTCACTCATTTCTGCAATACCACCCGCATTGTCCGCAATGGGTCCAAAAGCGTCAATAGCCAACTGCATTGCAGTGGTAGCCATCATTGCTGAAGCAGCCAAGGCCACCCCATAAAATCCTGCCAATGCATAGGAAGACCATATTGCTGCAGCAAATAATAATACTGAAGAAAAGGTAGAAATCATTCCAGTAGCCAAGCCAGCAATAATATTTGTTCCTGCCCCTGTGCTTGATTGTTGCACAATTTTTAAAATTGGTTTCGAGCCTAATCCTGTATAATATTCTGTAAAGGCTGAGATTCCAGCTCCCACAACCAAACCAACTAAACAAGCATAAAACACGCGCATTGAAGAGATGTCTTGCAGGCCTTCACCAAAGAAATTCATTTGCATGGTTGCTGGTAACATCCAAGTTACCAAACCGTAACATGCTGCGGCAACCATTGCGATTGCTGCCCAATTTCCGATATTTAATGCTTTTTGAACATCGGCTTCCTTCGCATCATTTGAAGATATATTTACAAGTAGGGTTCCTATTAAAGAAATAATAATTCCAACACCCGCAATAGACATTGGCAATAAGATCGGTCCAATTCCTCCGAAAGCATCTTGAATAGCGCCTCCCATGTCTTTAATTACATAATTTCCTAAAACCATAGCAGCTAACACAGTTGCTACGTAAGAGCCAAATAAATCAGCTCCCATTCCCGCAACATCACCTACATTATCGCCAACGTTATCTGCAATTGTAGCAGGGTTTCTTGGGTCATCTTCTGGGATATCTGCTTGTACTTTACCTGCTAAATCTGCTCCTACATCTGCAGCTTTGGTATAGATACCACCGCCAACTCTCGCAAATAAAGCAATAGATTCCGCTCCTAAAGAGAAACCAGCCAATGCCTCTAGTACAATGGTCATGTCTTCTGTAGTGGTCCATTCACCACCCATAAAGAGGTAGTAAAAACCAATAAAGAATAAGGTTAAACCCAATACGGCTAAACCAGCAACTCCAAGACCCATTACGGTTCCACCTCCAAACGAAACTTTTAATGCATTCGGTAAACTTGTTTTTGCTGCTTGTGTTGTTCTCACGTTTGTTTTGGTTGCAATTTTCATTCCCATATTTCCTGCAAACGCAGAAAAGATAGCTCCAATAATGAAAGCGACAACAATGAGGTATGTACTATCCATATAAAAAGCAATTCCAGCAAGAACGATACTTGCTCCAACTACAAAAATTGCTAAAAGTCGATATTCAGCATTTAAAAAGGCAAGCGCTCCTTCATAGATATGGTCAGAAATTTCTTTCATTTTTCCGTCACCCGCGTCTTGTTTCATTACCCAGGATTTTTTAACTAGCATGTATGCCAGTCCTAAAACAGCCATTGCAATTGGCATCCAAATCATCATTGATTCCATATATAATTTTATTTTTATTAGTTTAAAACGATGGTAAATGTAATAAAATCAAACAGAAATAAAAAACCTCTTAAAATGTTTAATTTTAAGAGGTTTGTTACTTAATAAGCTAATAATTACTATATTTTGAAATTATCATTTTTTTTGTACTCACTTTTTTCATATCTGTCAACACAAGCTTTGTAAATTTGTCTTGCTTCTTCGGCATTTCCCCAACCACCAACGTCTACTTTTTTCTTTTCTAAATCTTTATAAACCTGAAAGAAATGTTCTATTTCTTTCAATCGGTGTGGATTCAAATCAGAAATATCATTTTTGTTATTCCAGATAGGATCTGAAATTGGCACACAAATAATTTTTTCGTCGGGCCCTTTTTCGTCTGTCATGTGAAAAACGCCTATTGCTTTTACTTCAATAACACACATTGGGAAAGTAGGTTCATGTCCTAAAACTAAAACATCTAAAGGGTCATCGTCCAAAGCCAACGTTTCGGGAACAAAGCCATAATCTGCAGGATACATCATAGAAGAAAATAACATTCTGTCAAAACGAATTTTCTGTAAACCGAAATCGTACTCGTATTTATTTCTACTCCCTTTAGGTATTTCGATTAATACATCGAAAGTTTGCTTTTCTGTTGGACTCATGAATTTTTATTTAGTTTTTGATTGCTGCAAAAGTAACTCATCTTTGGAGCTTTGCAATAAATTTTACAGTGAATTTATACGATGTTTTTCGAATGCAATTCGAATTTTGATTTCATGAAAAATCCTTTTTCCATCAATTGAAAAAAGGATTTTTAAATTTTATTATTTCTATTTTAGAGATACATTACCTCTTTTACTGCTTTGATTACGTCCTTAAAATTTGGAATCCAATTTTCAAATAATGCAGGAGAATAAGGTGCTGGTGTGTCTGCAGTTGTGATTCTCTTTATTGGAGCATCTAAATGATCAAAAGCTTGCTCTTGTATTCTGTACGTAATCTCAGAAGCAACACTTGCAAAAGGCCAAGCCTCTTCTAAAATCACCAATCTGTTTGTCTTCTTTACAGATTTTAAAATCGCATCGTGATCCAACGGACGCACAGTTCTTAAATCGATGATTTCAACAGAAATATTCTCTTTTGCTAATTCGTCAGCGGCTTTGTACGCTTCTTTTATAATTTTTCCAAATGAGACAATGGTTACATCTGTTCCTTCTCTTTTAATGTCTGCCACTCCAATAGGAATGATATATTCACCTTCAGGAATTTCCATTTTGTCACCATACATTTGTTCTGATTCCATAAAAATTACAGGATCATCATCTCTAATAGCTGCTTTTAATAAGCCTTTGGCGTCATAAGGATTGGAAGGTACAATAACTTTCAAACCTGGAGTATTGGCGAACCAGTTCTCAAAAGCTTGTGAGTGCGTAGCCCCTAATTGACCTGCAGATGCAGTAGGACCTCTAAATACAATTGGACAATTGAACTGTCCACCGGACATTTGTCTAATTTTTGCAGCATTGTTTATAATTTGATCAATTCCCACTAATGAGAAGTTAAAAGTCATATATTCGACAATAGGCCTGTTGCCGTTCATTGCAGATCCAATTGCAATACCTGCAAAACCAAGTTCAGCAATCGGGGTATCAACAACTCTTTTTTCACCAAACTCGTCGAGCATTCCTTTACTAGCTTTGTACGCCCCATTGTATTCTGCAACCTCTTCACCCATTAAATAAATGCTTTCGTCTCTTCGCATTTCTTCACTCATGGCCTCACAAATCGCCTCTCTGAATTGAACTATTTTCATTAATTTTAAATTATTGTTGTTTTCAGGTACAAAAGTAAGGAATTTATGAGTAAAAAAAAGCTACTTTTTAACCAAAATAGAAGAAGTTTATTTTTTGAACATATTTTTCAATATTGTGGTTATATTCGTGAAAATGTTTTTATTACAAGGCATAGAGTGGTCTGTAATTTTTAAAATTAAAATTAAAATGTGCTATAATACGTTCGGATTTGACGTTGGTATAAAACGGTTAATATGAAAGTCTACGCACCATATTTTTTTAAAAAAACTGTTAAAATTTACTATGCATGCATAGTAAATTAAAAAAAAAACGTAATTTCGTCAACAAGAATTGAATAAAATCTATAATTTATGAAAATATTAGTTTGTATTAGTCACGTTCCTGATACCACTTCAAAAATTAATTTCACGGACAATGATGCTGAATTTGATAAAAACGGTGTGCAATTTGTTATCAATCCTTACGATGAGTTTTGTTTGACAAGAGCAATGTGGTTTAAAGAGAAGCAGGGTGCTACGGTAACTGTAGTGAATGTTGGTGGAGCAGAAACAGAGCCCACACTGAGAAAAGCTTTGGCAATAGGCGCAGATGACGCAATCAGGATAAATGTAGCAGCAACAGACGGTTTTTTAGTAGCAAAAGAATTAGCAGCTGTAGTAAAAGCAGGTAGCTACGATCTTGTGTTAGCAGGAAAAGAGTCTGCAGATTATAATGGTCAAATGGTTCCAGGTATGCTGGCAGCTTTCGTTGATTATAATTTTATAAATGGGTGTGTAGATTTAGAAATTGACGGCACAAGTGTAGCTGCAAAGAGAGAAATTGATGGAGGAAATGAAACTGTATCGACGTCTTTACCTTTGGTAATTGGAGGTCAAAAAGGGATTGTAGAAGAAAAAGATTTGCGCATTCCAAATATGAGAGGAATTATGATGGCACGTAAAAAACCAATGCAGGTAGTGGAAGGCACGGGTGTTGTTGCGGCTACTAACAATATTTCTTTTGAAAAATTAGCTCCTAAAGGAGCCGTTAAGTTAATTGCTGCAGACAATTTAGACGCATTAATCGACTTGTTGCACAATGAAGCAAAAGTAATATAACAGAAACTTAGGGAAAGAGTTTGTCTTTCAATAGTATAAAGAATAACAATTAAAAATAAAATATATGTCAGTTTTAGTTTTTGCCGATTCAACGGACGGAAAGTTTAAAAAAACTTCTTTTGAAGTAGTCTCTTATGGAAAGAAAGTTGCGGAGCAAGTAGCAAGTAATTTAGTTGTTTTAACAATAAATGCCAATGATGCTTCAGAGTTATACAAATACGGAGCAGCGAAAGTTATTGCGATTACAAATGATGCGCTGCTAACTTTTAACGCAAAAGAGTATGCCGCAGTTATTGTAGCAATCGCACAAAAAGAAAATGCAACAATTGTTGTTATGGACTCGAGTATCAATGGTTTGTATGTATCGCCAATGGTTGCTGTAAGTTTAGATGCAGGTTATGCATCAAATACAGTAGCTCTGCCATCCAGCACAGATCCTTTTACAGTGAAAAGAAAAGCATTTTCTAACAAGGCATTTTCAAATACCATTATCTCTTCAGAGAAAAAAGTAATTGCATTGGCTAAAAATTCTTTTGGAATTCATGAAAATCCAGTAGCTGGAATTTTAGAGAATTTTGACGTTCAAGTAGCAGCATCGGGGGTTGTGTCAGAAAAAGTTGAGAGAGTTACAGGTAAAGTAACTATCGCAGATGCGGACACCGTAGTTTCAGCAGGAAGAGGAATGAAAGGTCCTGAAAACTGGGGAATGATTGAGGAGTTGGCATCCGTTTTAGGAGCTGCAACAGCTTGTTCTAAACCAGTTTCTGATTTAGGTTGGCGTCCTCATGGCGAACATGTAGGACAAACAGGTAAGCCCGTAGCGTCTAATTTATACATTGCTATTGGTATTTCTGGTGCCATTCAGCATTTAGCAGGAATCAACGCATCCAAGGTGAAGGTTGTTATCAATTCAGACCCTGAAGCGCCTTTCTTTAAAGCTGCAGATTACGGTGTTGTTGGTGACGCTTTTGAAGTAATTCCAACATTGATTGAAAAGCTAAAAGCATTTAAAGAGGCATAGGTTCTTAAAATGCGTTTATCAATAAAAAAATCTATCAGAATTTATTCTGATAGATTTTTTTATTCTTTAAAATTTTTTTAAGCAATAGAGTCCTTAGATTTAATTTTTTTACGCCCTCGTTTTTTTCATGGCGTTCATATCGGTATTTAGGCAGCTGCATTATTTGACATCCCTCATTGTTACAAAATAAAATATAAATTCAGAAAGAATAAGCGTTTTCACTATTTAATTTTTAGTAAATTGTGCCCCGAAAACTAGCTTTAGAGATGTTTTTAAAAGCTATTTTACAGAAAGATATATGAGTTTAATAAAACTAACTATAAAGGGAATATCCTATAGCCAAACACAGACTGGGGCTTATGCGCTTGTATTAAGTGAGGAAGATGGAGGACGCACCTTACCAATTATTATTGGTGCTTTTGAAGCACAATCTATTGCCATTGCATTAGAAAAGGAGATTCGACCTCCGAGACCTTTAACGCATGACTTGTTTAAGACGTTTTCCGATCGATTTTCTATTGCAATCAAAGAGGTAATCATTCACAAATTAGTAGATGGTGTTTTCTTTTCAAGCTTGGTATGTGAAAAAGAAGGTGTGGAAGAGATTATAGATACGAGAACATCGGACGCAATTGCAATTGCAGTGCGTTTTGAAGCACCGATTTTTACATATGAAAATATTTTAGAAAAGGCAGGTGTCTTTTTAAAAACAGAAGATACATTGGGTCTGAATGATCCTTCAGAAACCAATGAAATGTCATTGGATACAAAAAATTTATTAGGAGTGGACAAAGATTCTTCCTATTCAAAATTATCAATTTCTGATTTAAATGAAGAGTTGGATAAAGCGGTTTCTGATGAAAACTATGAGTTAGCCGCCAAGATAAGAGACGAAATGAGCAAGCGCTCTTAAAACTCATTTAATTTATGAAGAATTTATGTTTAACTATCTTTTGTCTTATTTCATTAAATTTCGTTGGGCAAAACATAGCGCAAGATTGGAAGATTGACAGTATTCTAAATACAACAGCAACGTCTTTACCGCGATTAGTAGCATCTCAAGTGTTTTCATTGGAAGATGGGAAATTTGAATTCTCAGCAGTTGGTGAAGATAGTGTCACTTCGGGAACCTATATCAAGCAACAGAACTTGCTTATTTTACACCATCAAAAGCCAAAAGAAGAGTTAAGATATTTTAATATTATTTCTTTTGAGCCTGCTCGTTTAGTGATTTCAGAGGGGGCAGTAACCTATTATTTTTCATTGCAAAAAGCTTTAGATTCAAAACTTTCAGAAAATAAAGAGGATTTATTAGTTCCAATGGCAACACTGAAAAAGCCACTACTGGATGCAGAGGAAGCTCAAATTATTCCAAGCTCAAACTTTACCTTTACAAGTTTTTGGAGAGGGGTTTTAGGAATGTTTTCATTGATCGTAATTGCATTTTTATTCAGTGCTAATAGAAGAGCAATTAATTGGAAAAGAGTTGCTATTGGCTTGTCTTTACAAATCGTAATTGCCGTAGGTGTTTTGAAAATATCTCTAATCCAGAATGCCTTTGAATTAGTGGGAAAGCTTTTCATAGAAATTTTAGAATATACAAAAGCGGGAAGTTCGTTTTTGTTTGCAGGTTTGATCTCTGATATGGATTCATTTGGATATATTTTTGCCTTTCAAGTGTTACCCACCATTATTTTCTTTTCAGCATTGACTTCTTTATTATTTTATTTAGGCGTTATCCAATGGATTGTAAAGGTTTTGGCGATCGTACTTTCAAAGTTTTTAGGTATTTCTGGGATGGAAAGTTTGTCTGTTGCAGGGAATATTTTTTTAGGGCAAACAGAGGCACCTTTGCTAATTAAGGCCTATTTAGAAAAGATGAACAAGTCTGAAATGCTCTTGGTAATGATTGGCGGAATGGCAACGGTTGCAGGTGCTGTTTTGGCTGCTTATATAGGGTTTTTAGGAGGTGGAGATAAAGAGTTAGAATTGGTTTTTGCCAAACATTTGCTTGCAGCTTCTGTCATGGCGGCCCCTGGCGCTATTGTAATCTCTAAAATTTTATATCCTCAGACAGAAGATGTAAACACAGATGTTACTGTTTCTCAAGAAAAGATAGGTTCTAATATTTTAGATGCAGTTGCGAATGGTACCACAGAAGGTTTGCGTTTAGCAGTAAATGTTGGTGCAATGTTGTTGGTTTTTGTGGCAGTGATTGCGATGCTTAATGGAGGTTTAGATTTGATTGGAAGTTTGACACATTTAAATGAAGTAATTGCATCAAACACTACTTATGATAGACTATCTATAGAGTTTATTTTAGGATATGCTTTTGCTCCTCTAATGTGGTTGATAGGGGTGCCAACAGTAGATATGACCCTTATGGGGCAGTTGTTAGGAATTAAATTAGCAGCCAGCGAGTTTGTTGGTTACATTCAGTTGGCAGAATTAAAGGATGTGGCAAGTGCTACACATTTGGCTTATAATAAATCAATTATAATGGCGACCTATATGCTTTGTGGTTTTGCAAATTTTGCCTCTATTGGTATTCAAATAGGGGGAATAGGTTCTTTAGCACCAGGGCAGCGGAAAACATTATCAGAATTTGGAATGAAAGCGCTAATTGGAGGTACAGTTGCTTCTTTAATGTCTGCAACTATCGCAGGTATGATTATAGGCTAGTGGTGCGTTGCTTTAAATACTTCTGAATGAGCATTAATAAATTTCATATAGTATAAAGTAAGCTTCTAAAAATAGGATCAAAGCTTTTTTAATTTTACATGCGTCCGGTTTATCATGTAAACAAATACACAATTATACATATCAAAATGAAGCAATATCACGATTTAGTAAAACATGTTCTAGAGAGCGGAAATGAAAAAGGAGATCGAACAGGAACCGGAACAAAAAGTGTTTTTGGTTATCAAATGCGTTTTGATCTGAGTGAAGGTTTTCCGATGGTAACCACTAAGAAATTACACTTAAAATCAATCATTTATGAGTTGCTTTGGTTCATAAAAGGAGATACAAATATCAAATATTTGCAGGATAACGGTGTTAAAATATGGAACTCCTGGGCAGATGAAAATGGGGATTTAGGTCCTGTTTATGGCCATCAATGGCGGAATTGGAATAGTGATGATATCGATCAACTAAAAGAGGTAATAACCACCTTAAAAACAAACCCAAATTCTAGAAGAATGATGGTGGCCGCTTGGAATCCGTCAGTAATGCCAGATACAGCCGCAAGTTTTTCGGATAACGTAGCAAATGGGAAGGCTGCATTGCCTCCCTGTCATGCTTTTTTTCAGTTCTATGTGGCGGATGGAAAGCTGTCTTGTCAGTTGTACCAGAGAAGTGCAGATATTTTTTTAGGAGTGCCTTTTAATATTGCAAGTTATGCACTGTTTACAATGATGATGGCGCAAGTTTGTGGTTATGAGGCAGGAGAGTTTATTCACACTTTTGGAGATGCTCATATCTATAACAACCATATCGAACAATTAGAGCTGCAATTATCTAGAGAGATCAGGCCATTGCCAAAAATGAAGCTAAATGCGGCCATTGAAGATATTGAAAACTTCACCTTTGAAGATTTTGAATTATTAGAGTACAATCCACACCCTCACATTAAAGGTAAGGTAGCGATTTAGAGGTAGTGTTGTTAAAAACTGAATCCTACTTTCGGCAGGATTTTATATCGTTTTATTGAGAAATATAAAGAGCATTTTTTTTGTAAATTATTTAAAAAACTTGAAAGCTGTATTCATTTCTCTTATTTTTGTCTAAAATATTTTTATTATATGATTACAGTAATAGCTGCAGTAGCAGAAAATAAAGCTATCGGAAGAAATAATGATTTGATTTGGAGTTTGTCAGCAGACTTAAAAAGGTTTAAAAAGGTCACTACAGGCCATTATATTTTAATGGGTAGAAACACATTTGAGTCCATAGGAAGGCCATTGCCAAATAGAACTACTATAATAATCACAAGAAATAAAAGTTATTTTAAAGAAGGGTGTCTAATCGCTGGTAGTTTGGAGGAAGCAATCGAATTGGCAAAAGAACAGGAGCAAATTTTCATTATTGGTGGTGCCCAAATTTACAAAGAAACAATTGCTAAAAATTTAGCAGATCAATTAGATGTGACATTAGTGCATGAGGTCTTTGATGCTGATGTTTATTTTCCAGAAATAGATACCAAGATTTGGAAAGAAACAAAAAGAGAGTCCTTCAAAGCAGATGATAAAAATGAGTTTGACTATAGTTTTATTTCTTATCAAAAAATTTAATTGTATCGATCGGTTCTAAAACCACCTCCTAAATTCATTTTATACTTTCTTTGTGCGAAGAGAAAGTAGTTAAAAAGCTTGTAGTTTACCTCGTAACCATAATCTATTCCAGCTTGATAATCGATCCTGTTTTCATAAATAGCTTGATTATAGCGAGTTGGGCTTAGTGCTCTTCGGTTCCAATTTTGAACCCAAAATATATTTCTAGCTTCCATATAACTTTGACTGTAGAATCCTTCAGGTTTTGCAATACCAGCTAAATACGCAGTAAAACCAATATCAATTATTATAATTCGATACTCTAAACTATCGTTAGCAATGACTACAGGCTCCTCGGTAGGTGTTTTTGTTTTATTTATGGCAGATGAACCACAAGCCCAAAGAAGCAAACTGGCAGATAAGACAAAAAGCAACATTTTTAATGATTTCATAATCAGGTAATTTGGTACGACTAAAGTTGCAAAGATTATTCCAAAATGGGTAGGTTTTTAATTCTTTTAACATTATTTTTAAAATGTGAAATCACCGTATTATGAATAAAAAAATAGCATTAATGGCGATTGTTTGCTTCTGTTTTTCTTGTCAAAAGACACAGGAAATTACAACAGAATATAACATTCTTACAGAGCAGGAAAGAGCGGTTTTAAAAGATAAGATTTTAGAAGACAGGTTTACAAACCTATTACCACAATTAATGGACGATTCGGATATTGATATGTGGTTATTAATTTCTAGAGAATACAATGAAGATCCTATTCTAAAAACAATGCTGCCAGCAACATGGTTACATGCAAGGAGAAGAACTATTATTGTTTTTTTTAGGGATAAAAGTAAAAATACTTTAGAGAGAATTGCAGTAGCCAGGTATGATATTGGAAAAAGTATTCAATCTGCTTGGAATAAGGAAAAAGAGCCAAATCAATGGAAAGCGTTAGCGGAGATTATTAAAGAGAGAAATCCTGACAAAATAGGGATTAATATGTCTAAGTATTTTGCATTGGCAGATGGCTTAGTGAAAACAGAGTACGATGCGCTGTTTGAAAATCTTCCTATTGCATATCAAAATAAATTAGTCTCTGCAGAAAAACTGGGAATTGGTTGGATCGAAACGAGAACTGCAATGGAGCTAAAACTCTTTCGAAAATTGGCAACAATTACGCATGATATTATAGACGAAGCATTTTCTGCTAAGGTCATAGAAACTGGAAAAACTACAACGGATGATGTGGTTTGGTTTATGCGCCAAAAAGTTACAGATTTAGGGCTGCAAACCTGGTTTCATCCTACAGTAGATGTGCAAAGAGATGTGGAAGCTCTAAGGTCTCAGATTGCGTCTTTTTCCAAAGGTGAACAAGAAAAAACGATTCAAAAAGGAGATTTGTTGCATTGTGATTTTGGCATTACTTATATTGGCTTAAATACAGACTGCCAACAACATGCCTATGTTTTAAAAGAGGAAGAAAATGAAGTTCCTATTTTTTTGAAAGAAGCATTTAAAAAAGGAAATAGGGTTCAAGATATTCTGACAAATAATATGCGCCTAGGTCTTACAGGAAACGAAATTCTGAAAAAATCTTTAGTTCAGGGTAGAGAAGAGGGTTTAATGCCTTCCATTTACACGCATCCTTTGGGAAAATATGGACACAGTGCTGGAACTACAATTGGCATGTGGGATGCTCAAAATGGAGTTCCTTTTAATGGAGCATATCCGCTGCATAAAAACACAGCATATGCTATTGAATTAAATACCACGGTTGCCATAAAAGAATGGAACAAAGACATTCGAATTATGCTAGAAGAGGCTGGTTTTTTTGGTGATACCACTTTTGAATACATAAATGAAAGGCAAACTGAAATAAAACCAATCAAATCAAAATAAATGAAAAACAGGTGTTCTTGGGTTTCCGAAAATTCTTTGTGTATTGAATATCACGACAAGGAATGGGGAGCACCTGTTTTTAACGATCAAATACTTTTTGAATTTTTAATTTTAGAAACTTTTCAAGCAGGATTAAGTTGGAGTACAATTTTAAATAAAAGAGCACAATTTAGAATTGCTTTCGATGGTTTCGATTGTCAAAAAATAGCAAAATATACAGAAGAAAAGTATAAACTTTTAATGCAAGATCGCGGTATTATACGAAATAGTTTAAAGATAAGAAGTGCCATAACAAATGCACACTGTTTTATGGCAGTGCAAAAGGAATACGGATCTTTCTCTAAATTTATTTGGGCATACGTTTTAGGAAAACCGATTCTTAATACATTTGAGAATGCTTTAGCGGTGCCAGCATCCACAGTATTGTCAAAAGTAATCTCTAAAGATTTAAAAAAGTTAGGGTTTAAATTTATGGGACCCACCACCGTATATGCGTATATGCAGGCTGTGGGTTTGGTGAAAGATCACACTACAGATTGTTTTAAATTTTAGAAAAAATGAAAATTAAAACAGTTTCAACTGAAGATTTAAAGGCCATTTTTTTTCTTTTCAATCGAAGAATAGGCATTTTCATATGTTTTGTTTTTGTTCTTTTTTTTGACAGTCTTTATTTTACAGAACACGTTTTAAATTCTCAGATACCCATAAATATATTCATGGGTATTGGTTTTTTGGGAATGTATTACAGAGCAACTCCAAGGTTAAAAGAGTTGATGTTATATGCGGTGCTTATCGGATTTGCTGGCGAATATTTATTTTCTAGAGCATTGGGTATGTACACTTATAGATTGGAGAACATACCGCTTTATGTTCCTTTTGGTCATGCGGCTTTGTACGGTAGAATATTTATGTTTAGTAAAGCCAGCGTCGTGAGAAAACATCACAAGGCAGTGGAGGGCATATTGGTACTTATTACTCTTTTATTAGCAACAATATATGTGCTATTTTTTAATGATGTTTTCGGCTTTGTAATGACTTTTATTATTTTTATGCTCCTCTGGAGAAGACCAAAAGACCGCGTATTCTTCTTTGCTATGTATCTTTTAGTAGCGATCTTAGAGATCGGAGGAACAGCATTTGGTGCCTGGAGTTGGCCGTCGATTGGCTTTGATTTTTTTACCTTTCTACCGAGTAATAATCCCCCAAGTGGTATTAGCTTATTTTATTTCCTATTAGACGTCGGTTGCTTTTTTTTCTATACACAAAGACATAAAGTTGTTTGGCGCAGAGTTCAAAATATTAAAAAGCTAGTGAAAAAATAGCGTTTTTTTTAACTCCCAAAAATCAATCGAATTGCCACAAAAACGGCAACAATCAACCCCCCATAAAAAAGTACTTTTATACCCGCTTGTTTATAGTATCGTTGGTGATTTGGAATGTCTTTTCTGTAGCTGTAAATCATTAAAGCAATAAACGCAGTTATAAAGAAAATCATAAAAATAATTCTACCTGTCGTGAAATAAGCACCTAAAAACATATTTTATTTTTTATAAGTTGTGAATGATAGACTTTTGATGAAATTAGTTTGTAATTTTTAATATCTTGTAAATCTAAATATTTTAGCAAAATTACAAATTTATTGAAGAATGTCGACATTTTTGGGTCAACTTCTGTATTGAAAAAGTATTAAAAGAAATACGATTTAAGGAGGGGTACTGATAGCTATTATCTGGAAGCTTGTAAGTTCTTGAGAAGCAATTCAAAAAGAAGATTAGTGAGCAGAATTGACATTATTTAAGGATTTGCAAAATGGTAAAAAGGTATCATTTTATATAGATAATTTAGGCAACTTAAAAAAATAAATTAGGCCGTTTGAAGAAATGAATCTGTTGTCACTGTTTTACATTAAAAGAATTCAGAAAATGTATTCGATGTACTGCAATTGTTTTAAAATGAATGTCGGTTTGAGTAATAAAATAGAGACCTTAATTAAAAATAGATTAGAATGAAAAATAAAATTTCGGCAGTTACAGAATTTCACACTGCTTTTAAAATAAATATGAATACAACTCCAATTGCAAATATCGGTAAAGAGCGAAATAGACTTCGTTTTAATTTGATGAAGGAAGAAAATGAAGAGTACTTAGAAGCTGCAGAAAACAACGATTTAATAGAGGTTGCAGATGCGTTGGGAGACATGCTTTACCTTTTGTGTGGAACGATTATAGAGCACGGTATGCAAGATAAGATGGAGGCCATATTTAACGAAATTCAAAGAAGTAATATGAGTAAATTAGGAACTGATGGCAAACCTATTTATAGAGCAGATGGTAAAGTCTTAAAAGGACCGAACTATTTCAAACCAAATATTTCAGAAATTTTAGAAGAATAATTTAAAAGCTGAAATATTTCTCAAACGGAGAAGTTTTTTTTAATCAAATTGAGAAAGGTTTTCTCTTACAAATTTAAGTGTAAGCTTTATAATATCATCTTCACATTTATAAAATTCGGTATCTAAAGCGTCCCATAAATCAATGTTAGAGTCTTTTTCCATTAGTATTTCTTGTCGTATTCTCAAGTTCTTAGGAACCGGTATTTCTGGAAATAGATGAATGGCTTCTGTAAGAATTTCGATTGTTTTTTCGGCTTTTATTTCCATATATGCATGAAAAATTTCGTGTGCAAACTGACCAGAAGAATTAAAAAAGAATTGAATAAAGCCACCATTGGTTACATTGTGTTCTAAAACATCTAAATAAATAAAAGTTTTTTCGCAATTATTTAGATTGCGAAAGTCATCCTTTTTAGAGATTTTTTTTCCGATGATTTCCCCAATCCGTGTTATTTTTTCGGCATCATCATTTAGTAGAAGTGCAATTTCCGTTGAGCTCATTTTTGAAGGTTGAATCAAATTAATTAGTTTTTGTTATTTTAATACAGAAAACTCAATACTAGAGTCCGTGAAAACCGTATGCGTCTGAGTTTTAAAATCTTTTTCTGTTGCTTTGAAGATGTTGTCTACATAGGTTTGTGGATTTAAATCGATCAAAGGAAACCAAGTACTTTGCACTTGTATCTGTATTTTATGTCCTTTTTTAAAGGTGTGAAATACATCTTGTAGTTTTATCTCAACGGCTGTTTTTGAGTTGGGTGCAAAAGGTTCTGGAAACTCAAAACTGTTTCTAAAGCGACCTCTTAAAACCTCACTACGCACCATTAAGTGGTAGTTGCTCATTTTTAAATGATCTTGTAATTTATCATTATTCTCTTTAAGATTTGATGGGTGTACATCAATAACTTTTACAATCCAATCTGCAGCGGTACCGGTAGTAGCTACTTGTAATTTTGCTAAAATATCACCTGCTAATGTGTAGTCTTCCTCTAAATTCGGTGTTTCGAAAACCAAAACATCAGGTCTTCTTGCCGCAAAACGTTGGTCATCTGTCATGTATTTTCTTGGCGTAAAAACAGTTTTAATATCCTCAGAATAGGGTACTGGATGTTTTATGTCGCTAACAAAGCGTATTGATGTGGTTCGCTGTTGTGTGGAAACTAATTTTTGATCTTTTGATAAAAACCAATTTTCTTTTACCACATCTTTTGGTGGCCAAGCGTCATAGGACTTCCATTCTTTTTTTCCAGAATCAAAAACATAGGCTTCTGGCAATCCTGTATTTTTATCTCCTTTGCCTTTTAAGAAATGATTAAAAAACTTTGTTTCAATTTCTGATTGAAACTTTAAAGAGATGGAATCACCAAAATAGTAGTTTCCAACATAGTTTTCAACGGTGTTTCGAGCCCATTTACCGTGATCCCAGGGTCCAAAAACTAAGGTATTGTAGTTTTCTTTTCCATTTTTCTCGATGGCTTTGTAGGTTTCTAAAGGTCCGTATAAATCTTCTGCATCAAACCAGCCACCTACAACCATGGTTGCTACGGAAGCTGGAACTTTATTTAAATGCTGAATAATTCCTTTACTCTTCCAGACACTGTCATAATTTGGATGTTCTACAATTTCTTTCCAGAAAAAATCGTCAATCTGTTCTTTGTTTCCCTCTTTTTTTATATCGAGTTTATCATATTGAAAATATTCCGTTAAGTTTTTTAAAGGACCTTTGTCTAAGAAAAATTGATATTGGTCATTTGAATTCATTTCAGGAAACGAATACCAAGCGCTATCCGTCGGTGTGTCTTTATAAGTTCCAAATAGCGAGATTGCTCTAAAGTAACTTAATAAAAAGGCACCATTATGATGAAAATCATCAAAGAAGAAATCACCTATGCAAGCCTGTGGAGATGCAGCTTTTAATGCAGGGTGGGCATCGATGGCAGAAATAGTCGCGTAATGTCCAGGATAAGAGATTCCCCAAGTTCCTACATTTCCATTGTTGTTTTTAATATTGTTGACCAACCAATCGATGGTGTCATAGGTATCAGAAACTTCATCTGCTTCCGTTGCTTTTTTATTTGGAAGATACGCACGCATGTTGTCATACACGCCTTCGCTCATCCAGCGTCCACGAACATCTTGATATACCACAATATTACCTTCTTTCATTAAGTGTATGTTCGGTCCGATTTTGGTTTTCATATTACCTACACCGTAAGGACCAGCGCTATATGGGGTTCTTTGCATTAAAATGGGATATGTTCTACTTTTATCTTTAGGAGTGTAAATCGTAGTGTGTAGCTTTATACCATCTCTCATTACAATATTTACTTCTTTTTTTGTGTAATTATCAAAGACAAAAGTTTCCATATTCTCCTTTTTGTCAGAACAAGAAGTGAATATAAAAGCGTGAATTAATAACAGTAAAAAACCTTTTTTCATAATGATGTGTTGCTTTTTATGGATAAATTTACAAAAGAAATTAGAGTTGGTGAAGAATCTTTTGTTAAAATATAGAAAGACGTATCTCGCCGTAAATTAATTCGATTGGTGTATTTTTTTAATTTTTTATAAAATAGTCAGAAGTGCTGATACTAATCCGATTTTCTATTCATTTTCTTTGGTTTAGAGCAGATTAAAAGAGACCCATTAACCAAAACGTTCCCTATTACAAACAAGCAAGAACAGATGCCCAGTTGAGAGGAATGAGATGTTATTTAGTAAAGATATTGCCGTTGACCATTCAACTTTTAGACCCGCTCTGATAGCGTGTATTTAAAAAACTTTAAGATGTGTAACACATAATGATTAATATTTGGATCAATTATTTCCAACTATTTTAGAATTTTAGAAAGCAGACATGTTAGTCCTTGGAATAGGGGAGCAGCCATTGTGAGCAATTGTAGAATCATTCCGGAAAGGAGTGCCTTTTTCAAGTTAAAAAAAATCAAACAGACAGCTATTTTAAGAGATCTAAAGGAAGATATAATTCTTGTTTTAAATAATAGGGTAGATCTTATTTGTTGGAGAAAAAAGAAAGTGAGTAGAGCTCTGAAAAGGGGAGGAAAGGGCAGTAGTTTTAAAAACAGTAAATAGAATTGCTGTTTGCAAGGTGTGCTATTTTTTAGATTTTATTTGTTCTACATTGTGGTTTTTTTAAATTTCACCTTTCTAACTCCAAAGTCAGTATCCCATTGTAGAATTTCTACAAAACCAAATTTTGTATACAAGGCAGTAGCTGGAAGATTGGCAGCGCCAGTTTCAACTATAAATAAGGGTGAGTTATAGGAGTTAAAAGTAAATTGTACCAATTTACTTGCCATTCCTTGTCTGAAAAAATAGGGAGCAACCACTAAACTTTTGATACGTGTATGGGTTTTTGTATGTTCAATTTCGACTACTGCAGCCAATTCATGGTTTTGTAAGTATCCATAAAAATCATTTTGACTCTCCATATAATTTTTAAGAGGTCTTTTTAATGGAGGAAAATCTTTAGCACCTAAGAGTTTCGCTTCTATTTTGTAAGAAGCTTGGAAGACTACGCGTATTTTTTTTGCGATTTCGTGGCTATTATTGTTTAATTTTTGAATCATCTAATACTTTATTGAAAGAGTTTAAAAGTCCCGATGTTACTTTTTTATTGCTTGAATTAAGTGAAATTCTATTTTTTTTCCATTATTCGGTGTTTTCCTCTTGGACCGTTTCCTTCGCGTAAAATAATGTCTGTATGTAATAATGATGCAGCTTCAGCAGAATGCTGCACTTTTGAGGAACTGCGAGCCAGCATTTCTGTTTCAAAAGCATGCAAGACGCTTTTTCGAATGCCAACAGCTTTCCATGCAGTTTTAGAATAGCATCCTCTTGTAATTTCTCTAGCGAGTGATAATGCGTCTAGTAGGGCTTGATTTGCACCTTGCCCTTTAAAAGGACTCATGGGATGTGCAGCATCTCCAATAAGTGTGCTTTTGTTTGCCTTTTCTAGTATTTCAGTTGTAAGAAGTGCTCGATCATATGCAGGGTAACCAGAAACTTGTGCTTCTTGAGTCGCTGCTAAAATTTGTGGAATAGGATCATGCCATTGAATTCTTCTACAAGCTTCTTTTTTGAGTGCTTCTGGTCCTTGAGTACTGAGTATCTTTGCTTCTTCTTCTGCGATAGGAAAACTGAGTTGCCACATTATTGAATCGGAGTCATAGGGCATCATATAAATTCGTTCATTCCCATTTGCTGTTTGAAATACGGTGGCAGAATCTAGTAAGCAACGGTCAACGTCTGTGATACGCTCTAAGCGACAAATCCCTAAAATCACCATACAATCGAGGTACTGCAAAGGTGTAGTGTCTGTACTCGTTATTCTTTTTCGAACAGTACTTCGAATGCCGTCAGCACCTACGATAAGGTCTGCTTTTATGTGTTTAATCTCATGATTTACTTGAAAACTTAAGTTCATATCACCTTGTTTAGATTCACTAAAACTGTGAAGTTGGTGTTCCCATTGTACAGCTGTGTGTCCACCAAGTTGCTCTAGTAAAGCCAAGCGGAGTGCTTGCCTTGCAATGTGTATGTTCTTCCTTTTTGCTATCGTCTTTGTTTTCGATCGACCCCACTTTCGAATTCCCCACTCTCCGATAATTTTTCCCTCTTGGGTGTGCACCACGTGTCTTGTAGAAGTAATTCCCGCTTTTAAGGAAACAATACCCAATCCAGCAAGTGCTTTGCTCCCTTGCTGCAAAGTAAGACCATAGCCTTGAGATCGCGCATTAAAACTAGAATCCCTTTCATAGAGCGTAAATGGAATACCCCGGTGCAAGCAAGCAACGGCCAACGCAACACCGCCTATTCCGCCTCCAATTATGGCAATGTGTGGATAGTTTTTGTGATCTGCTAAATTAGGAGTGTTGGTTGTAATCAATCCAGATCCACCACAAAAAGGGCACGCATAAGGGTGTCCTTTGGGTTTTTCTGGAAGTACGCAAGTATTACCTGATGTCTCAAATTGTTCCAAAGCTTTTTGGTATTGCACACGGGTTTTCTTAGGAATGCGCTTCCTCTTCTTACCCATGCCTTTACAATCTTGACAGGCAATCCAGTGATGCTCTTTGTTTTTATCTTTTTCCAATTATTTTTGTTTCTTCTACTTTGAGTTTAGAAAAAAACACAATTATTTTCTTACTGCAATCATCATGTGGGGACTAAAAGGGAGCAGATATTCGTCATTTTGAGTAAGATCTTGCAATGCCTTTAGGGTTCTAGATTTTTTCTTATCCACCATATTTGCAAAATATTCGTGGTCTAACCAGATCATTCCCTCTACGGCAAAAATATTGATGAGCTGCAAGTTTTGTTCCAAAAATTCAGCTTTAAGATCTGTGGGTTTGTGGTAAAAAGCGTCTGCTAATAAAAAAGGAAAGTCTTTGGGTGCATTGTGAATTCCTGTCGTAAGTTCTGCTTTGCACATTTCAAAAAATGAGTTTGCATGCAGCATTCCATTCATCAAACCAACAACGGTTGAGGCTGTTGCATTAATCGCAAATCCCAAAATGATTCCACCTTTTTTTAAAACTCTTTTTGCTTCTAAAATTGCTGCGACTCTGTCTTCTCTTTTTTGCAAGTGGTATAAAGGACCGTGTAAAATTACCAAATTTGCAGTATTGTCTTCAAAAGGTAATTTTTTGGCTTCTCCAAGAGTTACAGAGAATGGTTTTTTTAGCTTTTTGGCTCGTTTTTCAGCAAGTTTTATGTGTTTTAGAACAGGTTCTACCAAATGCACAGTATGACCATTTTTTGAAAGCCATTCGGCATATTTTCCAGTTCCACCACCAACATCAATAATGGTCGCGTTTTGTGTTGCTATTTGTTGTGTTATAAGATCTTTAATACGTTCAAATTCAAAAATCCCCATTCCCTTTTCAAGTCTGGTTTCCTCGGAAGCTTTGTTGTAAAAATCATCTAATTCTTTGCTAATAAGATTTTTGTTTTTCACCTTAAATATTTAAGAAATAAAAGTAACTAAATTAAAAATGGCTTTAGAGCATACCACTCAATTTTTTATGAATACTATTGATAAAATGTCTTTCATTATTGGATAAACCAATTCAAGGAAGCCTTAAAACCACTGTCTTTTTATTACTCGAAAAAGAATTTAGCAATTTTAAACAACCTTTTCTAAAGCGATATAGTGTGTTGAGTGTTCGTTAAATAAAGGAAATACTTTAATTTCGCATTTGTAGGCAGACTTGTCTTGGCGATAGTTGATAACAACCTCTTTGAAGGGCTCGTTATTATTTATTTTTTCCCGAATTCTTGCTCTTGTTTTCGGACATGTATTTTTACCTTGGAGAAAGGAAGGGGTCTTTTTTAACGCAAAATTCTTGTTAAAACCTGTCATTTTTTTAAAACCGTCATTTACCCAGAGAATTTCTTGTTGCTCATTGGTAAGCACAATAGTTTCGAAAATTTCATCTTTAAAAATTTTATCGATGTTGGCTATCCATTCAAACTTATAAGCAAAATCTTTGATGGTGTTGATATCATTTTGTCTATTTAACTTATTGATTTCAATGGAGAAAGAATCAATGTATAAATCGAAACTAACAAGTGCTGGTTGAATACATTCTGAGGGGATAATAAAATTCTCAGTAATCGCAGAATCTTGCGCATTTTGAGAGCTCATAAATAGATCTAAACACATCATGTTTGCTACATTACTTTTCATCAGCTAGAATGCAATTAATTTTAGATTCCAAAGCTATAAAAAAATCTGCAGAAATGAGTGTTAAAGTTTTAATTAGAGGCATTAAAGTATCATTTTATTTATATTTTTTTAAAATTGTGCGCCTTTTACTGCTCTTTAGAGATAAATAAGAGTCATTTATTAAATAAATGATTACTTGATAATTTGGTTTAAATGGATTTATTTAGAAATGGTAATCCCTTTTTTATTTTATAAAGAACTTTATTTTTAGTCATTATATTTACGATTGCATTGGAGACGCTATTTTATAATTAGGCAATTATTTCACGCATGTATTTGGCAAAACATGCAAAAAAATCTTTTTATTTAGGTCTGGTTTAAAAAAACTTCAAGATCGGAAATTTCAATTTTCTATTATTGGGTATTTGGGTGAAATTGCAGCATTGTCTAAAATTACAATAAAAAAGAGTAAAGCTGCGTTTTAAGAATAAGACTATTCTAGGAATTCTCCAGTGCACAAAAAACATAAACAATAAATTTTGTGGTACTAAGATTTTTTATTAAAATTATTTTTATGAAAAAAACTTATTGTAATTGGAGCTCTGGTAAAGATTCAGCGCTAGCACTTTATAAAGTGCTTCAAGATCCAAAATATAATGTAGCCTTGTTAGTGACGACTATAAACAAAGATTTTAATCGAATTTCTATGCATGGGCTGAGAAATGAGTTACTATTTAAACAAGTAGAGGCAATTGGAATTGATTTAAAAACCATTGAATTTCCTGCAGAGGTCGAAATGGATGAATATGCTGAAATTATGAGAGAGGCAACAGCTTCTTTAGTAGTTAAAGGATATTCTCATTCGGTTTTTGGTGATATTTTTTTAGAAGATTTAAAGGCATACAGAGATGTAAAATTATCAGAAGCACAGATTACAGGGGTCTATCCGCTGTGGAAACAAAATACAAAAGAAATTCTACAGGAGTTTTTAGTTGTGGGTTTCAAGGCAATAACAGTTTGTGTAAACGCTAAAGTATTAGGTAAAGAATTCGTGGGAAGATATATCGACTTACAATTTATAGAGGATTTACCTGAAAATGTAGATGTTTGTGGAGAAAATGGAGAGTTCCATACTTTTGTTTTTGATGGACCAATTTTTAAGAATCCAATCGACTTTGTAATAGGAAAAAAGGTATTGCGCTCGCATACCTTTCAGGATACTAAAGAGAATAATCAGCAATTTAAAAAAGAAAAATCAAATCACGATACCCAATTTTGGTATTGTGATTTGATTTAAAGGCCTCTTACTTTAAGGTGTCAGAGTTCAAAAGAAAAACAGCATTGGCAACAAAAAGTTTCCCGTTTTCCCAGAAAGCTCTAAATAACGGATTGTCTACCATGTAAACGACACTTCCCTTTCCCATTGGTTCTACACCAAATAATAAAGATTTTGGTACTTCTTTCACGGCTTTGCTTCCAGCAAAACCAGAAACATTCGTTGTATTGGCTCTAAAATAACCAACATTATAACCCTCTTTTAAATAATGGTAAGAGGTTCCGCTTAATTTTAAAGAGAAGTATGTTGTATCGTAACCAAAAGCTAATGGATGCGAATTGTCTAAAGTACTTTTAAAAATACTTCCCGTAATTAAATTACTAATACGTTCGCGTTCCCTTATTTCAAAAGGTGTTAAATTGTCCTTTTGAGTGTCCTCTTTTGTATCGGATGTGTCATTTGCTTTTTTAGTCTTTAGAGAAAATCCATCTTTATCAGCAAAACTATTTAAAGCATTGCCCATCGCGATGAGTGTTCCTCCAGAACGTGTCCAATTCTTTACTTTTTCTAGCGTATTTTTATTCAAAAGAGATTTGTAATTACCATTCGGTAGCACAATTACATCATAGCTATTTAAATTAGTAGAAGCAAAATCATCTGACTTAATATTTGTAATTGGATATTGTAATTGTGTTTCAAAAAAATGCCAAACTTCACCAAAACTTAAAGAAGACGTCGTTTTTCCAGATAAAACGGCAACTTTTTGTTGGTTGATTGGTTTTACAGAATACGCACCAAAGTCTACACCTGCCTGTGAGAAACCTGTTGAAACGGCAGTTAAACCTCGCTTGTGCTTATTTGCGATTGCAATTAGTTTTGTGTCAAAATCTAAATTTCTATTGTCATTTCTTAAAATGATTAAAGTTCCTTTCTTAAAAGAATTTCCATTCGCCGAAAATTCTTTTTCAGTAAAACGAGGAACAATATTATGTTGCAACAGCGCGCTTAAAAAAGTAGCATCTTCTATGCTATTCCATTTAGAGATGTAGGCATAGGCTTTTGTGTCCGCCAAATTTAAATCGGTATTGGGTTTTTTACTTTCAGAGGAATCCACGTTTGTTTTCGAAGCAATTGCATTTAAACCGTGCGCATAGGGCAAAGACCAAGCAGTAATATCGTAGGTTAAAGAATCTGTTAGTTTTGCATTTGGTTCAAACAGCACTTTTACCATTTTTCCTTTGGGTTGATTCGTATGAACTACCAAATCGGTGTTGTTTACTGTGAACTTACCATTTTCTTGCGTGCTATAATTGTATCCTTTTACAGAACCACTTGTTGCATTCTCATATTTAATTTCATGGGTGTCTAAAAGTTTTTTTAAACGATTTATTTTGTCACTATTCTCATTCTTTAACACGTAGCTTTTGTAATTCAAATTTGAATTGTTAAAGAATTTTCTAAATTCAGTGTTTAACTTCTCAGCATTTTTAGATGAAATTTCTACCGTAGACAACCCTGTGGTCATGTGATGCTTTGCACGGTCTTTTAAGGTTAAAATCTCTCCTTCATTCGTTTGTATTCCCAAGCCGGCAGTTCCATTACCTGCTTGCTCATAAGTCATTCCGATTGCACCCATGTATGTAGGATAGGTATCGCCGTAACTTGGATATAATAAATCAAAACTTTTTTTGGTAAAATACAACCAACCTTCTGAGTCAAAATATTTGGCATGATTTTTTCCAATTTGTATTTGAAAAGTACGCTGCCAATCAGAAATCACTTCATGAAAAGGTTCTGCAGCAGGTGCAAAGTAATACGGGCTGTTGATTCCTTGTTCATGAAAATCAACATGTACATGTGGCATCCATTTATTATATATGGCGATTCTTTGTTGGGATTCTACTTGGGTAACCCAGGCCCAATCTCTATTTAAATCAAATAAATAATGATTTGCTCTTCCACCTGGCCAAGGCTCTGAGTGTTCTTTTGCATTTTGATCTACGTTAAATGGCGTACTTTTTACTTGATTGTACCAATTTACATAACGATCTCTGCCATCTGGGTTTACACAAGGATCTAAAATAACGACTGTATTTTCTAACAACGCCTTTTCGTGAGTTACCAATTCATATAAGGTTAACATCGCTGCTTCTGTGCTCGATGCTTCGTTACCGTGAACATTATAGCTCAACCATACAATTGCTTTTTTGTTGGTAGCGGCACCGCTAGCAATTCTTATTTGGGAAAGATTATTATTTCTAATGCTTTCTAAATTATCGATATTTTCTTGAGAAGAGATGTAGCTTACATATAACGGTCTATTTTCATTTGTTTCGCCGTATTTTTCTAATTTAACGTTGGATAAAGAGTTGCTTACATATTCAAAATAGTCTACAACTCTGTGGTGGACTGTAAATCGAGAACCGATTTCATACCCTAAAAAATCTGATGGGGATTTAATTGTTTGGGAGAAAATTGTTCCTGTAAATAGAAGGAAACTTAGAAGTGCTTTAATTTTCATGTTTTTACGTAATTTTTAAAATCAAAAATAAGAATATATTTTTAATTTTAGTGTCTATTGAAATTGGATCGTGTTAAAAGTGTGTTAGATTGAGACGAAGTTGTTGGCTGCAGACAAAATATTTGTATTTTTATGCGAAATTAAAACAAACAAATGAATCTTATTTCAGAAACTGATTGTAGCTTAAAATTTGTATTCTAAAAATGAAAGTAACACAAATTCCATTTAAAAATACAGGCTTTTTCTCAAAAACAATGTTGGATTATGTAGCGCAAAAAGAGGCGATGCACCCGTTTTTTAATAACTTTCCTGATAGTAGAGGTTTTTCTAATCAGATTAAAGAGAAAGAAAAATCTTTTACGCACCAATCGAGATTGGTGTTAGTAGACGCTTTAAAAAAGCAATACACGCAATTTGAAGTTTCTGAAAAAACACAAGAAAACATCAATCTTTTAAAATTACAAAATACATTTACAGTCACTACAGGGCATCAATTAAACTTGTTTACAGGTCCCCTATACTTTTTATATAAAATTATTTCTACCATTAATTTATCGGAAGAGTTGCGTCGAAAGTTTCCGGAGAATAACTTTGTTCCTATTTACTGGATGGCAACGGAAGATCATGATTTTGATGAAATTAACTATTTTAACTTTGAAGGGAAAAAAGTAAAGTGGAGTCGCGATGACGGGGGTGCAGTGGGGCGATTTTCTACAGATGGACTAGAGCATGTCTTCGAAGTTTTTGCAAGTCAATTAGGCAATTCTAAAAATGCCAATTACCTCAAAGAATTATTTTCTAAAGGTTATTTAGAGCACAACAATTTGGCAGCTGCAACGCGGTATATTGCCAATGATTTATTCAAAGAATTCGGGCTGGTAATTCTGGATGGAGATGCTGCTGAATTAAAGAAACTTTTTATTCCATTTGTAAAAGATGAATTGGAAAATGGAACTTCTTTTAAAGAAGTTTCTAACACCATCACTAAGCTTGAAATAAATTATAAAATTCAAGTAAATCCAAGAGATATTAATTTGTTTTATTTGAGTGAGAATTCGCGCGAACGCATTCTGCATGAAGATGGCGTGTATAAAGTAAACAATACGAGCCTTCAATTTTCTAAAAGTGAAATTTTAAAAGAGGTTGAGCAGAATCCGGTGGCGTTTTCGCCAAATGTAATTATGAGGCCGTTGTTTCAAGAAGTAATTTTACCCAATCTTGGTTATGTTGGTGGAGGTGGAGAAATTGCATACTGGCTCGAGCTGAAAGATTATTTTGAAAAAGTAAACATTCCCTTTCCAATTTTATTATTGCGAAATTCGGTGCAGGTAATTTCAGAAAAGCAACAAAAAAAGTTAGACAAACTAGCGGTTTCACATGCAGATTTGTTTGAAAAGCAGCACGCCTTATTGGCTAAAAAAGTAATTGAAAACTCTGAAATTGAAATCTCTTTTGAAGACAAAATGCGCTATTTGAAAAATGAATTTTCTGAATTAAAAGAAGTAGCTAAAAAAACAGATATTTCTTTTGTAAATGCTGTGAATGCACAAGAGCGAAAACAGCTTAAAGGACTTGAAAATCTTCAAAAAAGATTGTTAAAAGCAGAAAAAAGGAGACAGGTAGAGCTTGTTGATCGAATCACGATACTTCAAAATCAATTGTTGCCTAATCAAAGTTTAGAAGAGCGACAAGTTAATTTCTCAGAATATTATATAGCCTACGGTCCTGCGTTTATAAAGGCGTTAAAAGAAGTATTAAATCCCTTAGATTTGACCTTTACGGTGTTGGAATTATAAAATTTAATTTGCTGTTTTTTATCATTCTAAAATAAGTGCAATTTTGTCTTATATACCCTACATTTGAACTTTTGAAAATGGATTGACAATATTATTGTTATTGGTACCATTTTAAAGTTCAAAAGCATTTCAATAAAAAGATCATGAAAGAAAAAAATCTTCATCCAAAAAATAAGTTCAATACAGGCTATAATTTTGATGCATTAATCAAGATAAATTCAAAGTTAAAAACATTTGTGTCAAAAAATCAATTTGATGTAATAACCATCGATTTTTCAAATCCTGAAGCGGTAAAAGAGTTGAATAAAGCGTTGTTATTTTCATATGATAAAGTAACAACCTGGGATTTTCCAAAAGAGAATTTATGTCCACCAATTCCAGGTCGTTTGGATTATGTTCACTATTTATCGGATTTGATTTCAACAGAAAAAAATGTAAAAATTTTAGATATTGGAACGGGAGCTACTTGTATTTATCCACTATTAGGTGTTGCTGAGTATGATTGGAGTTTTGTCGCTTCAGATATTGATTTTGCATCACTCGATACTGCCCAGGATATTATAGATGACAATAATTTAAGTGCTAAGATTGAATTGCGAAAACAAGCTAATGAGAGTCAGATTTTGAAAGGTATTATTAAAGAAGAGGATTCTTTTTCTGCCGTGATGTGCAACCCACCCTTTTTTAAATCTGCAGAAGAAGCACAGGGAGCAAATAAGCGTAAAAATAAAAACTTAGGAAATAATACCGTTCGAAATTTTTCAGGAAACAACAATGAGCTTTGGTATATCGGAGGAGAAAAAGCATTTTTGCACAACTACTTATATGAAAGCTCATTGTATAAAGAGAAAAGTAAGTGGTTTACAAGTTTGGTCTCTAAAAAGGAAAATATAGAGAGTTTACAGAAATCATCCGCAAAATTAGGAGCGCTTGAATTTAAAGTAATCCCGATGACGCAAGGAAATAAGGTAACGCGAATTGCTTGTTGGAGATTCTAATGTTTAGGTTTTGAGCAGAAAACAGAAAGATAAATCTATTTGATATTTTTTCAATGGCACGTTTCATACAGCTATTTAAAAGACCTTGCCGTAATAATGGTAAGGTCTTTTAGGTGCCGCCTGTTTAGAAACAAAAATTTATAAGCCGATGAAAAGAGAGACCAATATATTCAGTAGGGAAATTATTTTTTTGTCACAATGACAATTTTTAACAATTTGTTAGATACCCGTTTAGGTGATTTTTCTAGAGTAGTTAGAAAAAGGGTATTAGGACTTACTAGATATGTGTCTTTTTCTTAGGGTTTTGAGACAATATCAGTTAAAAACGACATTTTCAATTTTATACTTCTTACAAACAAAGTGTAAGGTTGTATAGACCAACATGTGCACAAAGACTAAACAAATAAAGGCATATAAGGGAACGCCTAAAAGTTGATACGGCCAATAGTAGGTCCAAACACCCAAGTATATAGTAATTACTTCACCAAAGGCAGGAAGAATTAAAGCCAATAGCAACGCTAACAAAATTTTATTTTTTTGGCTCTTATTTTCTAAAAATGGAATGAGCTTAAGTTCTAATGTATACAAAAAGTAAAAGGCATACATCCAAGCAAAAGGAAGCCAAAGGGGCAGTGTTCTTTTCACTGCATGGTATTCCCAAAACCCATGAGAAACGCCCCAAGTTTCGCCAACAATACCACCAAAACAAGTCAGTAGCATTCCAAGCAATAACAGCCAGTTTTTAGGGGTTGGTTTTAGGATGTCTTTGTAAATATTGTACATGATTTTTGCAGCCAGCAGCAGTGCAATAAAAAGGTCGTACTCTTTTAAATATCCAATAAAGACACCTGCCACGATCAACTTTAAGATTCCGATTAAAATTGCTGTAAAAAACTTTTTGTTGTTTGTAATCAATGTACTTTAGGGTATTTCTTAATAGAAATCAAATATAAAAAAAAACCTTACCAAATTGGTAAGGTCGTTTTCAATACTATTTATAGTTGCTTTTTAATTTATAAGTGAATTACTTCTCCATATGCATCTGCAACGGCCTCCATTACTGCCTCACTCATAGTAGGGTGTGGGTGTATGGTTTTTAGAACTTCGTGTCCTGTGGTTTCTAGTTTACGCCCAAGGACTGCTTCTGCAATCATATCTGTAACTCCTGCACCAATCATATGGCAGCCTAACCATTCTCCATATTTCGCATCAAAAATAACTTTTACAAATCCATCTTTGGTACCTGCAGCAGTTGCTTTTCCAGATGCTGAAAAAGGAAATTTACCAACTTTTAATTCGTAACCCGCTTCTCTTGCTTTGGCTTCTGTCATACCCACAGACGCTATTTCTGGAGTTGCATAGGTACATCCTGGAACGTTTCCGTAATCAATTGGTTCCGTATGCAATCCTGCTAATTTTTCTACGCAGGTAATTCCTTCAGCGGAAGCTACATGCGCTAGGGCTTGTCCAGGAGTCACATCGCCAATTGCATAATATCCAGGGATGTTTGTTTGGTAATAGTCATTCACTAAAATCTTGTCTCTATCAACAATAATTCCAACATCTTCCAAACCGATGTTTTCAATATTTGATTTGATGCCCACGGCAGATAATAAGATATCAGCCTCTAGTTTAATTTCACCTTTTTTTGTTTTTACAGTAGCAACAACGCCTTCACCTGAGGTGTCTACAGACTCTACAGAAGCATTGGTCATTACCGTAATACCTGCTTTTTTGAAAGAACGCTCAAACTGTTTTGAAATATCAATATCTTCTATAGGAACTAAATTCGGTTGAAATTCTACGATGGTAACAGCCGTACCCATCGTGTTGTAAAAATGTGCAAATTCAGCACCAATAGCACCAGAACCCACAACAATTAAAGATTTAGGCTGACTTGGTAAGGTCATTGCTTTTCGATATTCAATCACCTTTACACCATCCTGTGGGATGTTTGGCAATTCTCTAGAGCGAGAGCCTGTTGCAATAATTATGTTGTCTGCGGTATATTCTGTGACCTTGCCAGCTTCTGTGGTAACTTCTACTTTTTTACCAACTTTTATTTTTCCAAAACCGTCTAGAATGTCGATTTTATTTTTTTTCATCAAAAAGGCAACACCTTTACTCATTCCGTCTGCAATACCGCGGCTCCTTTTAATTACTGCGTCAAAATCTTTGTCAATTGCTTCTGCTTTTAAACCATATTCATCAACATGCTTTAAGTAATCGTATACTTGTGCAGATTTTAGCAATGCTTTTGTTGGAATACAACCCCAGTTTAGGCAAATTCCTCCTAAAGATTCTTTTTCTACAATAGCAACTTTAAAACCCAATTGAGAAGCTCTAATTCCTGTAACATATCCTCCAGGTCCACTTCCGATAATAATGATGTCGTATTTCATATCTTTTTTTTAACTTTCTGTTTTGGGCGTTCGAGCGGGCTTTTCGTTTTATCTTTTGCTGTGTTTTCGATCTAAATTTGCATCTTCTTTGCAGATGGATCCGAATTCACAGCAAAAGGATATCATTGCAATCCCTAACGCATGCAAATTTACTAACTTTTGTTCTTATTACCAACTAGATCTTGCTTCTGAAAGCTATTTTTACATTCTTTCAGGAACTTCAATTCCCAATAAAGAGAATGCTGATTTTATAGTATCCGCAACTTTCTTGGCCAACTGCACTCTAAAGATCTTTTTATCTAAATCTTCTTCACCTAAAATGGATACGTTTTGATAGAATGAATTAAATTCTTTTACCAAATCATAGGTGTAATTCGCAATGACAGCTGGCGAATAACTTGCTGCTGCTTGTTGAATTGTTGCAGGATAGAGTTCTAGCTGTTTTAACAACTCCTTTTCTTTTTCATGCAAATCTACCGCAACTACTTTTGAATAATCAAAATTTGCTTTTCTAACAATAGACTGAATTCGAGCATAGGTATACTGAATAAAAGGACCTGTATTTCCTTGAAAATCTACAGAAGATTTTGGATCAAATAAAATTCTTTTTTTAGGATCTACTTTAAGTATGAAATACTTCAAGGCACCCAAGCCAATTGTTTTGTACAATGCATTTTTTTCGTGCTCGGAATAGCCTTCTAATTTTCCTAATTCTTCAGAAATTTCTTTTGCAGTATCTGTCATTTCTTGCATCAATTCATCTGCATCTACAACCGTTCCTTCTCTAGATTTCATTTTTCCAGAAGGCAAATCTACCATTCCGTAACTCAAATGGTGTAATTGTTGAGACCAATTAAACCCTAATTTTTTCAAAATTAAAAAGAGTACCTGAAAATGATAATCTTGTTCATTACCCACAGTGTATACCATTCCACCAACATCTGGGAAATCTTTTACACGTTGTATTGCAGTACCAATGTCTTGCGTCATGTAAACGGCTGTACCGTCTGAACGCAAAACAATTTTTTCATCCAAACCATCATCTGTCAAATCACACCAAACAGAACCATCTTCTTTTTTGTAGAAAACACCTTTTTCTATTCCTTGAGCAACCACATCTTTCCCTAGTAAATAGGTATTACTTTCATAATATAAGGTATCAAAATTAACTCCCATATTTTTGTAGGTAATTTCAAAACCGCTGTAAACCCATGAGTTCATTTCTTTCCAAAGAGCAAGAATCCGCACATCTCCAGCTTCCCATTTTAAAAGCATTTGTTGTGCTTCAATTAAAAGAGGCGCCTCTTTCTTTGCTTCTTCTTCAGTTTTCCCATTGGCAATTAAGTGCACTATTTCTTTCTTGTATTCTTGGTCAAATTTTACGTAATAATTCCCAACTAACTTATCTCCTTTTTTTAATTCTAAATTTAAGGTAGTTTCTGGGGTTTCTTTTTGTCCATCACTTCCATTGGGAGCGTATTTTTGCCACGCCAACATCGACTTGCAAATGTGAATGCCCCGATCGTTAATAATTTGTGTTTTGTAGACTTTTTTTCCAGAAGCTTTGGTGATTTCCGCGACGGCATATCCCAATAAATTATTACGTACATGACCTAGGTGTAAAGGTTTGTTCGTATTAGGAGAGGAGTATTCCACCATAATTGCTTTTACATCGTCTTTAGGTGAAACAAAACCAAAGTTTGCATTTTGGTATGCAGTGTTAAAAAAAGTGGTATAAACAGCGTTGTCAATTACCAAATTTAAGAAGCCTTTTACAACATTGTAGCGTGTAATTTCTGTTATGTTTTCTACTAAGTAATTTCCCAAGTCCTCACCAATTTGAACAGGATTTCCTTTTTTATATCGGAGCATTGGAAATACAACTACAGTAATATCTCCTTCAAATTCTTTCCGGGTTGCTTGAAATTCTACTGTTGGAATTTCGGTTTTATAAAGTGCTAAAAAACCCTCTTTTACTTTGGTTTCTATGGTGTTTTGAATATTCATTTACTGTGTAAAATTGAAATGCGAAATTAGGGATTTTTATTTGTTTTTCAGATTGAATTTTTCTGGAAGAATAATTGTAATTTCGCGGCATGGAAAAAATTCTTAAGGCACTCCCAAAATTAGCAGAAGAAGCAAAAAAAGACAGTCAGAAATACTTTGCGAGACTTAAGAAGCGCGTTCCAAAAAGGTTGGACTATTTAATGCAAGAATTACATGAAGAAGAGTTTAAAAAAACAGACTGTTTAACTTGTGGGAATTGTTGTAAAACGACCAGTCCAATTTTCACAAATATAGATGTAGAAAGGATTTCGAAGTCACTAAAAATGAAAGCTGCTGCTTTTACAGCGCAGTACTTATTGCGGGATGAAGATGATTTTTTGGTCTTAAAAACTGCGCCGTGCTCCTTCTTTAATGAATCGGATAATACCTGTTTCATATATGATGTAAGACCAAAAGCATGTGCTGAATATCCCCACACCAATCGCAAAAAATTTATTGGAATCACAGATTTAACGGTTGACAATACTACCGTTTGTCCCGCAGCTTACAATATTGTCGAAAATTTAAAAAAACGCTTGCCTTTAGAAGGAAATAAAAAAGTAAAACATTTTTAGTAGGAGTTAAATAGCTCAATATTAAAAAAAAGAACTTAAACGGACAAAATATAGTGTTATCTTAAATGTTTTGGGTTTTTACAAAAGGTTCTTGAATTTATTTTTTTGCGCTATTTTTAGGGAGATAGGTGTCAAAAAGGATTTTTTAGAGGAAAGTATATAAAATAATAATGTCAATTTTATATTCTTTAATGGCTTATTGATCCGTTCCTAACACATGAAGGATTTTTGTTTTACAGAAATATTTGATTTGTTCATATTAAAATTATTTATAAATCAAATACTGACTTCGAACCTTTTTAAATACCTCCAAATCTTTTTTCCAAGATTTTCTAATTCTTTTTTCAGACATCCCATTTTCTATCTGTTGTTGTAACCTTTCTGTTCCTGCTAATTTAGTAAAGAAGGTGTTGAAGAATTCGTGAGATGAATTCTCTTTGTAGGCCTTTATAAGAAAGGACAAGTCTAATTTATTAAGGTTTTCTGAAGCTCTTAAATCTGCACCAAAACAAATTTTATTCTGATATTTTGGGTAGTTGGCACCTTCATTTGCTTGTGGTGTAAAAGAAAATATATTTTTAGTTAAAAATGGAGAACCATAAATCTGGAACTGCATTGCTGTTCCGCGACCTGCAGAGACATTGGTTCCTTCAAAAAAGCACAAACTGGGATATAGGTTTATGCTCTTCGCATTGGGTAAGTTGGGCGAGGGTTTTATTGGCAAATTATACAGTGATTGATGTGTGTAATTCTTTATAGGGATTACCGTTAACTCACATTGCAATCGATTTTTAAGCCACTGCTCTCCATTGATCATTTTTCCGTATTCGCCAATGGTCATACCGTATACTATCGGAACTTTATGCATTCCAACGAACGAGCTGTGTTCCAACTCTAAAACAGGACCATCTAAATAGTGCGCATTGGGATTTGGTCTGTCGAGAACAATTACTGGAATTTTTAATTCTGCGCAGGCCTCCATTACATAATGCAATGAAGAAATATAGGTATAGAAGCGGGCACCAACATCTTGAATGTCAAAAATAACAAGATCAATTCCTTTTAATTGTACTGCAGAGGGTTTTTTGTTTTTACCATATAAAGAAACAATGGGCAAGCCTGTTTTTGTATCAAAACCATCTTTTATAATCTCACCAGCATCTGCTTTTCCTCTAAAACCGTGCTCTGGAGCAAAGACTTTTTTAATATGTACTCTGAGTGCTAAAAGCGAATCGATGATGTGAACAAAAGCTCTTTTGCCAGTTTCCTCAGTCCTTTTTTCTATTACTGACGTTTGATTTGCGACCACCGCAATATGTTTCCCCTTGAAGAATTTAAGATATAATTCTGTTCTTTCTGCACCAGGTGTAATCGGGATGCTGTCTTTTATTGTGCTTTTATTAATAAGTTTTAATTTTTGAGCTGAACAAATCAGCTGAAAATTCAATACTAAAAATAAGAATAAATATGTACTTTTGATGGGTTTAAAATCAATCATAATTTGAATTACGAGTTATTTATTGCAAAACGCATTATTGCTGGCAAAAAGTATAAAAATAGTATTTCATCGCCAATAATAAAAATTGCAATTACAGCAATTGCGTTGGGAGTTATTATTATGCTCATCGCAGTTGCAACTGCCGCGGGTTTACAAACAAAAATCCGCGATAAAATGGCCGGATTTAATGGGCATGTGCAAATTGTGAACTATGATAACAACAACTCAAGTGTTTCCACAACACCCATATTTATTGAGCAAGATTTTTATCCTGAATTCAAGAATATTAAGGGAGTCAAGAATGTGCAAGTATACGCTAATAAAGGCGGTGTTTTAAGGACTGATACTGATTTTGAAGGTATCGTATTTAAAGGAGTTTCAAGTGATTATGATTGGTCTTTTTTTAAAGAATACCTGATATCGGGAACCGTTCCTGATTTTAATCAACCGAGAACAAAGGGCGTTTTACTCTCACAAACGATTGTAGATCGATTGCAGTTAAAGTTAGGCGATACAATTTTTGCTACATTTCTAACGACTGCACTCAGTAAATTACCATCCAATAGAAAGTATAGAATCGTTGGAATTTATAATTCTGGATTTCCACAGTTCGATAAAAATATGATGCTTGGTGATATTAGAGAGGTGCAAAAATTAAATAAATGGACAGAAAATCAAGTCGGAGGATTTGAGGTTCTTTTAGATGATTTTGACGATATTGAAGAGAAGGGTGCTGAAATTTACAGCGAGATAAGTGCAACTTTAGATGCCCGAACAATTTTAGATTCTTACCCAGCTGTCTTCGATTGGATAAAATTATTTGACAATAATGTTTGGTTTATCATTGGTATTATGATTTTGATAGCAGGTATAAACATGATTACTGCCTTGTTGGTGCTTATTTTAGAACGCGTGCAAATGATTGGAGTATTAAAGGCTCTTGGCAGTCATAACTCGAGTATTCGCAAAATTTTTCTTTACAATGCAGGTTATTTAATTTTAAAGGGCTTGTTTTGGGGGAATGTGATCGGATTAGGAATTATTGGTATTCAGTATTTCTTTCAGATAATTACTTTAGATCCAGAAACATATTATGTGGCTACAATGCCTGTATACCTCTCTATCAGCTCAATTTTAGCATTGAATATTTGTACATTAGTTCTTTGTTTTCTAATGTTGATCCTGCCCTCTTATATCATTACCAAGATACATCCAGCTGCGTCCATAAAATTTGCATAAAAGATTAGTTTGAGTCGTTAAACCAAGAAAAATGTTGCTGAATAATGGCTTCTTTTTTGAGTTCAATGTGATTTTTAAAAGCCTTTGCTACTAAAGAGAGGTTTTTAGATTTTAGCCAGATTAAGTTCCAATTGGTTTCTATGGGTAAACCTTTAATATCAATTATTTGTAGATCTCCATTTTGCAGTTCATTTTTAATACCAATAACAGGCATGATAGAGATTCCCAAACCCGCTATAATGGCTTGCTTTACTGCTTCGTTTGAAGTGAGCTCCATTTTTTTTCGGATCGTTACACGATGTTCAATTAAATATTGCTCCATTGCCAAACGGGTGGCAGATCCTGGTTCTCTAAAAATAAACAAATTTGTATTTAAATCTTTTAACAGAATCTTTTTTTTAGTGGAGTTAAAATCTCTATTCGCAATCAAATAGAGTTTGTTTTTCATTAGCTCGATGCGTTCTATTTTTAGTTTCTTTGGAATTGTAGAGACCATTGCGAAGTCACATTCGTTATTTTCTAGACTTCGAAGCACGGCCATTTTATTGGTGACATTCATCGTAAGTGAAACTGTTTCGTTTGCATTAATAAAATCTGATAGAAAAAAAGGCATGGTGTATTTGGCGGTTGAAACGATGCTTATGTTTAGTTTTCCTGCTATTTTTCCTTCAAAAATAGCTGACTTGTATTTTATGCTTTGTACTTGTTCTAAAATTTTAAAAGCAGTTTCAGAAATTTCTTCACCAAACTCAGTGATATACAGCTTTCTACCGACGACCTCGAAGAGTGGTAAATTAAATTGATCTTGAAAATTCTTTAGTTGTATAGAAACTGCTGGCTGCGTTAAAAAAAGTTGCTCAGAAGCTTTTGTAACACTTTGAAGTTGCGCAATAGTTCTAAAAATTTCTAATTGATGGAGCGTATAGTTCATTAAATATTTTTATGTAATATATTATAAATATAAATAAAAATTTATGAAATAAAGCCGCTTTCTTTGTAAAAACAATTGAAATGAGTAAATCACTTACAAGAGTGTCCCACCAAAAGAGTTTGGACAATAAAGATTTTGTAATTCAAGTGACCAAGGCGCAACTATGTAAGTTTTTTCAATTTTTCGGGATCATAGCAGTTGCTACCTTTAATATTTTAGCAGTTAAAATTTCAAGTCCTTTTTTGAGGGAATTGCTCTTTTCTCAAGGGATCGTTGCCCTACTTTTTCTCATTAAAAAAGGGAATCAAAAATCAAAAATTAAATAAAATTATGAAAAATACTACTACAGAACCGACTCCAATAAAAGAAATAGAAATGCAGCAACAATTAAAACTAATCGATGGAAAGTTTACAAAAAGTGAGGCACTTGACATTGTAAATAGTGTGGTAGATGTGAAGGTTAATTTTCATAAATTACAAAGATGGTCGATCAATGAGGGGAACATTAAAGACGAATGTACTTACGATAATACTAGAATTTTAGAACTGATTGCAGATAAAATGAGCTGCAAGGAATTTTTAAGCTCTTTTTCGGGAAGCGATGCCAACATAAAAATAACGAGTACCATACATATTTCGATTGAAAAATAATTATTTGATTTAGTTTCTTTTGGTAGGGAAGACTGTTTAATAAATAGGCTTTCCTACTTTTTTTATATCTAAAAACTATATGGACTTTCATTATTTATTGGATAATATAACAAATCCAGCTTTATTATTCTTTTTTTTAGGTTTGCTTGCGGTATCTATAAAAAGTGATTTAAAAATACCAGAAAATTCTTCAAAATTTATTTCTTTATATCTTCTTTTGGCCATCGGTTTCAAAGGGGGGCAAGAGTTAGCGCACAGCATTATTACAAACGAGATTATTTTGTCTTTAATTTTTGGAGTGGCAATAGCACTGCTAATTCCGGTATATTGCTTTTTTATTTTAAGATTAAAATTAAGTATTGAAAACTCTGGAGCAATTGCAGCAGCCTATGGCTCTGTCAGTGCAGTTACTTTTGTAACTACCATTTCTTTCCTAGAAATAGAAAAGATTCCATTTGGTGGGCACATGGTCGCGGTCATGGCCTTAATGGAGGCACCTGCTATTATCATTGGTGTATTATTGATTGCAATCAACACAAAGGATAAAAAAAATAAGACTTCTCTCAAGGGGGTTTTCCAACACGCTTTAACAAACGGAAGTGTCGTTTTAATCATCGGTAGTTTATTTGTTGGTTATTTTACAAATGATGTTCAGGCTGCTGGAATTAAGCCATTTACAACGGACTTGTTCAAGGGGTTTTTGGCTGTCTTTTTATTAGATATGGGAATTACCAGTGGTCAAAAGCTGAAGGTATTATTAAAAGAAGGTTGGTTTACTTTCGCCTTTTCAATTATAATCCCAATCGTAAATGGAGTGTTGGTTGCGATGATTAGTGGTTTCTTTATGGATGAAATTGGCAACAGATTGCTGATGTCTATTTTAGCTTCAAGTGCTTCTTATATTGCCGTTCCTGCTGCAATGAAACTGGCAGCTCCAAAAGCAAATCCGGGGCTTTACGTTCCGATGGCTTTGGCGATCACCTTCCCTTTTAATATTACCTTAGGGATGCCTTTATATTTATATATGATCCTTCTTTTTTAACCATGCTAATCCGCGATCAAAAAAAACAGGGGTAATTTTTAAGTGAAACAACGTGTTTTCTGCTTGTGTGGCTAAATTAGAGTGTATTTGAAAGTTTGCTAATGTACTTAAAAAGTAGCCTTCATGGTTTTGTTTGAATTAAATTTTAGGGTTTAGAATTGTCTTTGAATCTATTTTTAGGATGGTCATTTTTCATATCTATTGGACTATCCCGTTTTTTTCTGCTTTTTAAGATCGTTTTGAATGGGTGTTGCAGAAATAAAAAATATTGTGATGGAGAACGCTTTTAAATAGTCCGCATATAAATTCCAACCTGTCTTTTAGGGAGCACCCAAAAAAATTATTTATCTTTGCGAAAGAATTTATAGCAATGAAATACGCAGAGAATATATTAGAAACTATTGGAAATACGCCTCTAGTAAAATTGAATGTTTTAACCAAAGATTTACCATGTTTGGTGCTTTCGAAGTATGAAACTTTCAACCCTGGAAATTCAGTAAAAGATAGAATGGCGTTGCAGATGATTGCTGATGCAGAAGCAGATGGGCGTTTAAAACCTGGCGGTACTATTATTGAAGGAACTTCTGGAAATACTGGAATGGGGCTTGCTTTAGCGGCAATTGTCAAAGGATACAAGTGTGTTTTTGTGATGGCCGACAAACAGTCTAAAGAGAAAATAGATATCTTAAGAGCGGTTGGAGCGGAAGTCGTGGTGTGTCCAACGAATGTTGAACCTAGCGATGCACGTTCTTATTATTCAGTTTCCAAAAGGTTAGGAGAGGAGACTCCAAACTCTTGGTACGTGAATCAATATGACAACCCTAGTAATTGTAAAGCACACTTTTTAAGTACTGGGCCAGAAATTTGGGAGCAAACGGAAGGAAAAATAACACACTTTGTAGTTGGAGTAGGAACAGGAGGTACGATTTCAGGAGTAGGAAGTTATTTGAAGATGAAAGCAAGAGAGGCAGGCACTACTGTGAAAATTTGGGGAATTGATACCTATGGGTCTGTTTTTAAAAAATACCATGAAACAGGTGTTTTTGACGAAAATGAAATTTATCCATACATAACAGAAGGAATTGGAGAAGATATTTTGCCGTTAAATGTGAACTTTGGGGTCATAGACGGGTTTACAAAAGTAACGGATAAAGATGCTGCGATTTATACACAGCGCTTGGCAAAAGAAGAAGGGATGTTTTTAGGAAATTCTGCAGGTGCAGCTATAAAAGGTTTGCTCCAATTAAAAGAAAATTTCACAAAAGACGATGTCGTGGTGGTGTTGTTTCACGATCACGGCAGTCGATATGTTGGAAAGATGTTCAATGACGACTGGATGCAAAAAAATGGATTTGTTGAATAATTATATCGCATGTTATGCCATAGAAAAAACCATCTCAAGTGAGATGGTTTTTTTAAATAACTAATTCAAATAATCATACTATGAAAAGGTTTACAAAGCCTCATAGCTTATATACCAATTATTGTGCCAAAAGTTTATTTTTAGTTTTAATTTTTAAATTTATTTAAAAATTTATTTTCTTCCTCCTGATAAATAAATTATCCAAGTTTAGAGGGACTTTATTTAGCGTGTTTATGTGCTTTGTAAGACGAACGGACTAAAGGACCACTCTCTACGTACATAAAGCCCATTTCTAAGCCTAATGTTTCGTATTTCTTGAATTGCTCTGGAGTAATAAATTCTTTCAAAGGCAAATGTCTTTTTGAAGGTTGTAAATATTGCCCGATGGTAATAATATCACAATCTACCGCACGCAAGTCGTGCATTGTCTGAATAACTTCTTCTTCAGTTTCTCCCAAACCAAGCATTAGACCCGTTTTCGTTCTCATTCCATTTTCCTTTAAGTATTGCAGAACACCTAAACTTCGATCATATTTTGCTTGAATCCGAACTTCTCTTGTAAGTCTTCGTACTGTTTCCATATTATGAGAAACTACTTCAGGATGTACCTTTATAATACGATCCATTTGTTTTGTGATTCCTTGGAAATCTGGAATTAATGTTTCTAAAGTTGTTGTTGGATTTGATCTTCGAATGGCATCTACTGTTTCTGCCCAGATAATGGAGCCACCATCCTTTAAATCATCTCTATCTACAGATGTAATCACTGCGTGTTTAATGCCCATTATTTTTATCGAGCGCGCAACTTTTTCGGGTTCGTCCCATTCAACCGTTTCTGGTCTTCCTGTTTTTACACCACAAAAGCCGCAAGAACGCGTACAAATGTTTCCAAGTATCATAAATGTTGCAGTTCCTTCGCCCCAACATTCACCCATATTTGGGCAACTACCACTTGCACAGATTGTATTTAGTTTATATTTATCTACCAAACCTCTAAGTTCAGTGTATTTTTTACCTACTGGTAGTTTTACACGCAACCATTTTGGTTTTTTAGGTCTTTCGGGAAGTACTAGAGTTTCTATCGCCATTTTTCACTTATTTATACAGCAAAGATACAAAGGAAAGATTTAAATATTTGTTAAAAACCAAAGACTAAATCCAACTAAAAAAAGAATTCCGATAGCACTTAAAATTTTCAAATAGTTTCCCGGTTGGTGTTCTTTAGGTGTGTGTTTTCCTGTAATGAGTTTATAATTTAAAATTGCGTAAAATGGTGCTGTTAAGAAGGATAAAATGGTCGCAGTTTTTATCAATACTCCCATATTATTCATATAGTATTTTAGAATTAAAAGAGTTCCGAAGAATAAGAAAAGAATCCAAAACCAATACCCATATTTTAATTCTTTACGGAATAAAAGTTTTGTAGTTCTATTCATGGCTCTTGGAGATGCATCTAATGTAGTTATTGTTGTGCTAAACATGGTTGTAAATGCTGCAATGGCAATAAATATATATGAAAAATTGCCTAAATTTTTTGTGTATAATGCAATTAGTTGACTCGCAAAAACACCTCCTTTATCAGAAAACGTTTCGCCAGATTTGTACATAACGAGGGCACCTAAAAGCAGAAAACAAATTCCAAAAAATAAAGTGCTGATATATCCGATATTAAAATCGAAAACAGCGTCAGTCACTTTTGTTTGCATCACTTTGGTTTTATCTTTTTCGATAGACCATATCGAATGCCATATTGAAACGTCTAGAGGGGCTGGCATCCATCCTAAAAAGGCAATTAAAAAAGTTAATTCTACGGTTCCAGAGGGTATTATTTGGGTAACATCAAAAGCTTCTTTAGAACTGAACAAAGCAACTGAAACAGCGATGATGGTGCTAACAGTCAGAATTGCAATGATAAATTTCATTAAATTATCTAACAGCGAATATTTACCAACAACTAAGAACAGCAAGCTAATCGTTAATAAAACTGCGGACCAAACAACTAGATCATTTGTGAAACCAAAAAGTTGAGAAGCTAGTCCAGCAGTAACAACCGTAACAGCTGCCTGTATGGTAAACATCGTTGCAAAATTTAAGATGTAATAAGTGATCAAAACACCTTTTCCCAGTTTGCTATACCCATCCAACAATGTTTCTCCAGTAGCTGCAGCGTATCGAGGTCCGTATTGGAAAAAAGGGTACTTAAACAGATGAACTAACAAGAGTGCCCATATCAAACCAAAACCGAACTCGGCACCAGCCCTTGTGGATTGCACAAGATGAGAAACGCCAATGGCTGCTCCAGCAAATAGTAAACCAGGCCCTAAAGATTGTAAGAATGATTTTTTCATTTTACGTCTTCTTGATGATCTCAGATAATAGTTTTTTTGCACGTAAAAGTTTCACTTTTACGTTGTTCATCGGTTCATTAATTTGTTCGGAAATTTCTTTATAACTCAATTCTTGGAAATACCGGAGTTGGATGACTTCTTGGTATTTGGATTTTAGCTGTTTGATGTCCTTTAATAATTTTGCTAAATTTTGCTCTCTAATAATTTTATCTTCCGGTGTTGGGTTTTCGTCGACAACCATGTAGATTTTGTCTTCTTGTTCTTTTGACGTTTCAATGGAAATAGACGCATTTTTCTTTCGAAGTAAATCTATATGAATGTTTTTAGAAATGGTGATCAACCAAGTTTTAAAAACATAATTTTCGTCAAATGTATGTATTTTATCAAAGGCTCTAGAAAATGTTTGAATTGTAATGTCTTCAGTATCATTTTCGCTTTTGGTTCGTTTTAATTGATAATTAAAAACATCTGACCAAAAAAAATTTAATAAAAAACTAAAGGCAGCTTGATCGCCACTTTTTGCTTTTGTAATGTATGTTTCAATATTTTTATTATTCACTGCCAATGTGTTGGTTTTGAAAACAAATTTTGCCAAAGATACTAAATTACAAGATTACTGTTAAAAAACATAAATTTTATGAGCGGAAGTGCTTTTGTCTTGATCGAATGGAGCTATTATACAAATTACTAACGCTTATTATGTAAAGTTAATGGTTCCGCCTATTCTGCGCAGAAGCTTTTCTATTTTTGATGTGTAGATGATCAAATACATTAATTAAATTGCTGAAAAAAACAATTGGAGGCTGGTTGTACTTGTTTTACTTTTTATAAAATTAATTGTGCTCAGGTGTTGCACAATTTTCGAACTGCTCTGGGGATTTACCACAGAAACCACAAGAATCTCCATTTTTATTTAGCATTGGGTTTTGACTGGCGCAGGTTCCTGCAAATTTACCATCTTTTTTTGCCCAAATTTTAATTGCAATTCCCGCGACTCCGAGTCCTAATAATCCGATTGTTAATAAAAATAATTTCATATCTAAAGATTAGTATTCAAAGGTACAAAATCTTGTATATATAAAGATTAGAAACTTTTTATTTAATGCTTTTGAAATAATCATCTATTTTTTAAAAGCGACAGTACTTATATTTATGTTGTTTTTTTTACAGCATTACATTTACTTCTATTTCTAAAGAAATTTGATAATTACTGTAAACACTTGCTTGTATTTTCTTTGCAAGTGCATGAATTTCTTTTCCAGTAGCATTGCCATAATTAACCAGCACTAAGGCTTGTTTTTCATGAACACCAGCATCTCCAAAACGCTTTCCTTTATAACCACTTTGTTCTACCAACCAGCCTGCAGGTATTTTAATTTCAGTTTCAGAAATTGGATAATTAGGAATGCTTGGGTTTTCTTTTTGAAGCTCTAAAAACAGCGCTTTAGAGATTATAGGGTTTTTAAAAAAGCTACCACTGTTGCCGATCTCTTTTGGATCGGGTAATTTTGATTTTCGAATTGCGATTACCGCATCAGAAACATCCTTTAATGTTGGGTCTTTTATTTTTTTGGAGGTTAATTCAGTTTCAATTGTACCATAAGAGGTATTTAATTGATGTATGTTTTTTGTCAATTTAAAGCTTACAGCAGTAATAATATATTTGCCTTTTACTTCGTGTTTAAATATTGAATTGCGATACCCAAAATTGCATGCACCATTTGAAAAAGAAACCAGTTTACCTGTTTCAATTTCTAGCGCTTCAACTTTTGTTATCGTGTCTTTTACTTCAACTCCGTAAGCACCTATGTTTTGAATAGGACAAGTACCAACATTTCCAGGAATTAAAGATAAGTTTTCAATTCCACCATAATTATTTTGAACACACCACAGCACAAGTTCGTGCCAGTCTTCTCCGGCATTTACAGTTAAGTAAATAGCCTTATCATTTTCTGTATCAATAGAAAGTCCTTTAATATCGATGTGCGCAACTAGGGTGTCAATATCCCTTGTAAGCAACATATTACTTCCACCAGAGAGTAGAAATAATTTTTTTTCAACTTTTAAGAGTTGTTGTAACTCGTAGACAGAATTTATTGAAATAAAACGCTTGGCATTTACAGCAATGCCAAACGTATTATAGTTTTTTAAAGATATGTTTTGTTGAATTTTCAACTAATTAGGATATTGCTTTAAAGCTGCAGCTAAAATTTCTACCGATCGTATTAAATCTAATTTATTTAATACATACGCTATTCTTACCTGGTTTTTACCTTCTCCTGGAGTTGAGTAAAACCCGCTTGCTGGTGCAACCATCACCGTTTCATTATTTAGATTAAAATCTTCTAACAACCATTGTGCAAAATGATCCGAATCTTTTACTGGTAACTGCGCAACACAGTAAAAAGCACCTTTAGGATTTGCAACGGTTACGCCTTCTATTTTTTCCAATTCAGAAATTAACGTATCTCGTCGTGCTACATACTCTTCTTTAACGTCCGTAAAATAAGAATCTGGTGTGTCTAAGGCAGCTTCACTAGCAATTAAAGCGTAAGTTGGTGGACTTAGTCTTGCTTGTGCAAATTTAATTGCTGTTTGAATAAATTCTTGGTTTTTGGAGACAATACAACCAATTCTTGCACCGCACATACTGTAACGTTTGGAAACAGAGTCAACTACAATGGCATTGTTTTCCAAACCGTCCAAAGAGAGTACAGAAGTATGTGTCAATCCGTCATAGGTAAACTCTCTGTAAACTTCATCAGCAATTAAAAACAAATCGTGTTTTAAAACAATCTTTTTTAATTTTTCAATTTCTTCTTCAGAATATAAATATCCTGTAGGATTTCCAGGATTACAAATCAATATAGCCTTTGTTTTAGAAGTAATTAATTTTTCAAACTCTTCTATTTTCGGCAAGGCAAAGTTATTTTCAATTTTAGAAATTACCGGTACAACGGTAACACCAGAAGCAGTAGCAAAACCATTGTAATTTGCGTAAAATGGTTCTGGAATAATAACCTCATCTCCTGGATCTGAAATACTTCCCATAGCAAATAGTAAAGCTTCAGAGCCTCCTGTTGTAATGACAAGATTGTCTGCAGTTACAGGAATATTATTTTTCACATAATACTTCGCTAACTTTGTTCTGTATTCTTCAGAACCCTCAGATCGCGCATATGCAAGTGTTTCAAGGGTGTTATTTTTAACAGCATCTAGGGCAACTTGGGGTGTTTTAATATCGGGTTGCCCAATATTTAAGTGAAAAACGCTTACGCCTCTTTTTTTAGCTGCTTCTGCATAGGGTACCAATTTTCGAATTGGAGATTCTGGCATTTCTATTCCTTTTCTAGATATTGACGGCATATTGTATGTTTTGTATAGATTACTATGCAAATTTGCAATAATAAATTCACATTGTTTAATTAAAGCGCACATCTTTAAAAGTTATTTCAATGAAAAAATAATTTCTCTAATTATATTATTGTATTTTTAAAAAGATGAGAAAAAATAATGGTTTGCATAATAAAATGTTCCTTTTTTTAGCAATATCATTTATTACAACTTTTTGCACAAATGCTCAAAATGGGTTCCATTTTGAGGAAGAAAGCCAAAAAAAGCAGCGCGTATCTTTCCAATTAATAAATAATTTAATCGTAATTCCAGTGACCATTAATGGTCAAAAACTTTCTTTTATTTTAGACACAGGTGTGACAAAAACAATTATTTTTAATCTTTCTCAGCACGATAGTATTTCTCTTTTGAATACAAAAAAAATCACGTTGAGGGGGCTAGGAGACGGCGAGCCAGTAACTGCTATATTGTCTAAAAAAAATAAGATGGGGGTGCGAGGGTTGCTTGCTAACAATCAATCTATTTATGTTATTCTTAAGGACTTTTTTGATGTATCTAGCAAAATGGGAACGACTATTCACGGGGTTATTGGATATAATTTATTAAGAAATTTTGTGGTTAAAATAAATTACAAAACTAAGAAGATCGATTTTTATAATCCAGATAGTTACACTTATAAGAAGTGCAGAAAGTGTGAAGTTTTACCCATTGAGTTTTATAGAAAAAAGCCATTTGTAAATGTTGCTGTGCAATTAGATACTGTTGGCACTAAATTAACACGCGTAAAAATGTTAATCGATTCTGGAGGAAGTGACGCTATTTGGCTTTTTGAAAATTCTAAATCAGAAATTAAGACCCCTAAAAGATTTTTTAATGATTTTTTAGGCGAAGGTTTAAGTGGTTTTATTTTCGGAAAGCGAAGTAGAATTCCGAAACTAAAAATAGGAAGATTTCAAATTAATAACTCCACAGTTTCTTTTTTAGATTCACTGTCTACATTAAATGCCAGGAAGTTTAAAAATAGAAATGGAAGCATAGGTGGTTATATCTTAAAGAGATTTACCGTCTGGTTAGATTATCCTAATAAACAAATTATGCTTAAAAAAAACAGTTTTTTTAGAGCTGGATTTAACTATAATATGAGTGGTTTAGACGTTGCTTATAGCGGTAAACAATTAATAATGCAAGAAAATATAAAATCTACAACAGGTGTTTATAATGGTAAATTAGAATCGAACAACACTATTTTTTTTGCACCCAACTTTATCTACGTTTTCAAACCTACTTATAAAGTGAAAGGCGTTGCTAAAAATTCTGTAGGAGATAAAGCCGGTTTGAAAGCAGGAGATTTAATTTTGGAAATTAATCGGAAACCTGCATATGCTTATAAATTAAGCGATATTGTTGGGATGTTACAAGAAAGGGAAAATAAAAAAATAAGAATTAAAATAGAAAGAGGTGGTGAAATTCTCTCCTTTCAGTTTCGCTTAGAAAAAAGAATTTAGTAATCAGAAACGATGCTTTTTTCTTTTTCTAAAGAAATTGCTGCATTTACAAACCCTTTAATTTTGACGATCTTAATTTTGTTCTTTGCGTTTGAGGTAATGGTGATAGATTTCGAGAAACCACCAACTCTCTTTGTGTCATAAGAAACTTTAATCTCTCCTTTTTCTCCTGGCATTATAGGTGCTTCTGGTTTTTTAGGCACAGTACATCCGCAAGAAGATTTAATTTGGTCAATAATTAAAGGTTGATCACCAATATTTGTAAAAACAAAAGTTCTTTCTCCGTTTGAAGCTTTTTCAACTTTTCCATAATCAATGGTTTCTGTTTCAAACTGAAATTCTTGGGCATTGAAAGAAATACTAATAAGGAGAACTGCTAAAAATAATTTAAATGTTTTCATATTGATTAACTTGTATAGTAAAATTACCATAAATAATTTGTTTTAAAAAATCAACCGCTAATTTTTTCAGCAAAATAGATAATTGTATTTTTGCGAACTATATTTAAAAAAAATATTTCAGAATATGACAATTCCATCTAAATACGATGCAGGACAAGCAGAGGGCAAATGGTATGATTACTGGATGAAAAATAATTATTTTCATTCAACGCCAGATGAAAGAGAGCCTTATACAATTGTAATTCCGCCGCCAAACGTTACCGGTGTATTGCACATGGGACATATGTTGAACAATACCATTCAAGATGTTTTAGTTCGACGGGCGCGTTTGTTAGGTAAAAATGCTTGTTGGGTTCCGGGAACAGATCATGCTTCTATTGCCACTGAAGCTAAAGTAGTAGCAAAGTTAAAAGCGCAAGGAATTCAGAAAAGCGACTTAACGCGGGAAGAATTTCTGCAACACGCTTTTGATTGGAAAGATGAATATGGAGGTATTATTTTAGAACAATTAAAAAAATTAGGCGCCTCCTGTGATTGGGAGCGAACTGCATTTACAATGGATCCAGAAATGTCTGAATCTGTAATTAAAGTTTTTGTGGATTTATATAATAAAGGGCTAATTTATCGCGGGTACCGCATGGTTAATTGGGATCCCGAAGCGAAAACGACATTGTCTGATGAGGAAGTAATTCATGAAGAGCGTCAAGGAAATTTATACTATTTAGAATATAAAATTGAAGGTTCAGAAAATACGTTAACAATTGCTACAACGCGTCCAGAAACTATTTTTGGAGATACCGCAATCTGCATCAATCCAAAGGATGAACGTTTTTTACATTTAAAAGGAAAGAAAGCAATTGTGCCTTTATGTAACCGTGTAATTCCTATTATTGAAGATGATTATGTTGATATTGAATTTGGAACAGGTTGTTTAAAAGTAACTCCTGCCCATGATGAAAATGATAAAAATTTAGGCGAAAAACACCAATTAGAAGTAATTGATATTTTTAATGATGATGCTTCTTTAAATTCTTTCGGATTGCATTATCAAGGAAAAGATCGTTTTGTAGTTCGTGAAGAAATAGCGCAAGAACTTAAAGAAAAAGGTTTTTTAGTAAAAACAGAAGTGCATGTAAATAAAGTAGGAACTTCAGAGAGAACTAAAGCAGTTATAGAGCCAAGGTTGTCAGATCAATGGTTTTTAAAGATGAAAGATTTAGCAAAACCGGCTATTGATGCTGTTTTAGGGGAAGATGCTGAAATCAATTTATATCCAAAGAAATTCGAAAATACCTACCGCCATTGGATGGAAAATGTTCGTGATTGGAATATTTCCCGACAACTTTGGTGGGGACAACAAATTCCGGCCTATTTCTATGGGGATGGAAAAGAGGATTTTGTGGTTGCAGAGAATATTGACGATGCGTTGGTTTTAGCCAAAGAAAAAACTGGGAATGTCGCGTTAAAAATTACGGATCTAAAACAAGATGAAGATGCATTAGATACTTGGTTTTCGTCTTGGTTGTGGCCCATGTCTGTTTTTGATGGTATTAGAAATCCAGAGAACGAAGAAATTAAATACTATTATCCTACAAATGATCTCGTAACAGGTCCAGATATTTTATTTTTCTGGGTGGCACGAATGATTGTTGCAGGGTATGAGTATAAAGGCGAAAAGCCTTTTAAAAACGTATATTTAACAGGTTTAGTGCGTGATAAGCAAAGACGTAAAATGTCTAAATCTTTAGGAAATTCGCCGGATGCTTTAAAATTAATTGAAGATTATGGTGCAGATGGTGTTCGAGTTGGTCTGCTCTTAAGTGCTGCCGCTGGAAACGATTTAATGTTTGAAGAAGACTTATGTCAGCAAGGAAAAGGCTTTGCAAATAAAATATGGAATGCGTTCCGTCTGATAACCGGTTGGGAGGTAGCTGCAACATTACCACAACCAGAAACTTCAAAAATTGGTTTGGTTTGGTATGAAGCAAAGTTTCAAAAAACGTTGGCAGAGATCGAAGATCATTTTGCTAAATACCGGCTTTCAGATGCTTTAATGGCAATTTATAAATTGATTAATGATGATTTTTCTTCGTGGTTATTAGAGATCGTAAAGCCTGCGTATCAGCAACCGATAGATAAAAAAACTTTTGACGCCATTCTTGAAGTATTAGAAAATAACCTAAAGGTGCTGCATCCTTTTATGCCGTTTTTATCAGAAGACATCTGGCAATACATTGCAGATAGAACTCCAGAAGAGGCTTTGATTATTTCAAAATATCCCGTAATTAAAGATTTTGATGCGATTATTATCGCTGATTTTGAATTCGCAACAGGTGTTATTTCTGGAATTAGGACCATTAGAAAAGATAAAAATATTTCTTTTAAGGATCCTATCGAATTGTTTGTGATTGATACTGAGAAAAAATCCAAAAAATTTGACACCGTGATACAAAAGCTAACAAATGCTGCGGTAATAAAGGTGGTTCCAGAAAAGGTTGAAGGCGCTTCTTTTAGAGTAAAATCTAATGAATATTTTGTGCCAATTGCGATCGAAAATATTGATGTACCGGCGGAAATAAAGAAATTGGAGAGTGAATTAAAAAGGGCAGAAGGTTTTTTATTTGGTATTTCAAAGAAATTATCAAATGAGCGTTTTGTAGCGAATGCTCCAGAAGAAGTAATTCTAGTAGAACGTAAAAAAGAAGCGGATACAATTGCAAAAATTGAAACCATTAAAAGTAGTTTGAATTCTTTAAAGTAACCTGCTGCGTTTGCTTCCTTAAATAGTAGTGGAATGTTATTGTTAAGTTGTTAATTGGTAATGATTTCATTAAAAATAAGAATATCCTAAATAGAAAGAGAGTTTCAAATAATTGGACTCTTAATAATTAAACAAAGTAAAAATGAAAAATTTTATTATTCCTGTAGCAATTTTCACCTTATTAGTCTCTTCTTGTGTATCCAAGAAAAAATATGTGGCTTTAGAAAGTCAGTATACAAATACCAAAGGAGATCTTCAAAAAACTACAATTGAAAAAGAGCAGTTGGCTGCAAAGTTTTCAGCAATAGAAGCGCGCGTTGAGAATTACAATACTAAAATTAATTCGTTAAAGAGTGACAATGTTACTTTAGAGAGAGAAAATGAAGTGAAATTATCAATGGTTGGAAACGCTGCGGTAATTTCAACGCAGACGAGAGCTTTGATGAATGAAACTTTAACAAAAGTAGATGTGAACGCTCTTTCAAAAGCAAAGACTCTAAAAGATTCTCTGAATTTAGCCATCGCTTACAATTTAAAAAAATCAATAGATATTTTAGAGATAGAAAGTTCTGACGATATCGATATTAATATTGATCAAACAGTTGTGATGATTTCAGTTTCTGATAAACTACTTTTTAATACGGCAAGTTACCGTGTCAAAAAAGGAGCGTATAAATTGATAGCAAAATTAGCAGCAGTCATAAAATCTGAGCCAAGTATGGATGTTATGATTGAAGGACACACAGATTCTAGGACTATAAGTAATGCTGTAGTGCAAGACAATTGGGATCTAAGCGTAAAAAGAGCGACGTCTATTGTGAGGCTTTTAGAAAGTAAATATAAGGTAGAAGGTAGTAGATTGATTGCTTCAGGAAGAGGGAGTACAATGCCATTAGTAGATAATTCTTCAAGTGAAAATAGAAGAAAAAATAGAAGAACTAAAATTGTTATTCTACCAAATTTAGACAAATTTTTTGCGTTGTTATCTTCTAATTCAGATATCGATAAATAATATAGCAAAATTCACTCAGTTTATAAGCTTCTAACGCATTGCTGTAATCAATGTTTTAGAAGCTTTTTGTTTTTAGCTTTCCACGTTAAAAATAGTATATTTGAACATATTTAATGTCGTTATGAAAATTATTGCAATGATTCCTGCACGGTATAGTGCAAGCCGATTTCCAGGGAAATTAATGAAAGATTTAGGAGGAAAGTCCGTTATTCTTAGAACGTATGAAGCGGCAATAAAAACAGGGCTCTTTGAAGCCGTTTACGTGGTTACGGATTCAGAAATTATTCAAGAAAACATAGCGAATGCAGGTGGAGATGTAATTATGAGCACGGCAGAGCATCAATGTGGATCAGATAGAATTGCAGAGGCAGTTGCGTTTTTAGAGGTTGATATTGTTATTAATGTACAAGGAGACGAACCTTTTATAGACAAAGTATCACTGTCAAAATTAATCGATGTTTTTAAAAATGATTCTGAAAAAGAGATTGATTTGGCATCATTAAAAGTACAAATTACTGCGAAAGAAGAGATTGAAAATCCAAACAATGTCAAGGTCATTACAGATATAAATAACATGGCAATCTACTTTTCTAGAAGTGTAATTCCATATCAAAGAGATCAAGACATTGCTGTAAAATACTATAAACACAAAGGGGTATATGCATTTAGAAAACAGGCCTTATTAGATTTTTATAAAACACCCATGACGCCTTTAGAGGCTGCTGAAAAAATTGAAGCAATTCGCTATCAGGAGCTTGGGAAGAAGATTAAAATGGTAGAAACAACCATAGAGTCTGTGGGTATTGATACGCCAGAAGATTTAGAAAAAGCGAAGAGATACCTAAATTTATTATGATGTTTGAGAATATAAAAGTAATTGCTTTTGATGCAGATGATACTTTATGGGTAAATGAAACGTATTTTAGAGAAGCAGAGGATGCTTTTGTAGCGTTGCTATTGCCCTATGAAAACAAAGATAAAATCACCAAAGAATTAGGAGAAACTGAAATCAAAAATCTATCGATTTATGGATATGGCGTTAAAGGATTTGTGCTTTCTTTGATAGAATGTGCCTTAGTGCTTTCAAAGGATCAATTGCCAGCAGAAATTCTTGGGAAAATATTAGAGATAGGCAAGGAGATGCTGGAAAAACCAATACAGTTGTTAGATGGCGTAGAAGAGGTTTTAGAGAGTTTACAGGGAAAATTTAAGTTAATCGTTGCTACAAAAGGGGACTTATTGGATCAGGAAAGGAAGTTAGCAAAATCACATTTGTTACATTATTTTCATCATATTGAAGTAATGAGTGATAAAAAAGAAAAAGACTATTTAAAGTTAGTAAAACATTTAGATATTCTACCTTCCCAATTGTTGATGATCGGAAATTCTTTAAAGTCTGATGTCTTGCCCCTAATAGCGATTGGAGCTCCGGCAATTCACATCCCATTTCACACGACCTGGATTCATGAGGAAGTGACTTTGGAGAAGGATCAAAATCTAGATTTCAAAACCTTGACAAATATTAAAGAATTGATAGCGCTCATTTAAATAATTAAACTAACTTTGCACTTTTAAAATTAAAACATATTATGGCTAGCATAAAAAACTTAAAAAGAGATATCAATTATACGTTAGGAGACATTATTGGATATGTATCCGAGAAAGTAGATCTTAAAGGAGATAATAAAGAAGTTGAAGCAATTATAGATGAAACTATAAATACTTTTGACGCTTTAATCGCAAAAATTAACGCGAAGGGAATTGAGAACAAAAAAGCACATTATAATGGTGTAAGTGCAGATTTGGAAGCGAGGGCTAAGGAATTAGTACTTAAAATCAATGCATTATAAAAACACCTTTTAAAATATTTTTTAAAAACCATCAATTAATGTATTGATGGTTTTTTTTGTCCTATTGTAAATATACTAAACGCATGTTGCTTTCCGTTATAGCTGGTAAATAGCAAGAATATGGCGAGAGCAATGTTTGATTACACAATTACAGTGTTAAAAAAAGTTAGTTTTAATTCAGAGTTATTTTGTAAAGAATTAAAAAAGGGCTTGGAAAACTTATTACCAAATGAAGTAGATGAACTCAGTGTTTGGTTGTATTCCTTTGTAGAAAACAAGCCGGACTTATTTGTTTGTATGGCACTTTTAGAGTAATTATATATATAAATCTATTTAAGTTTTTTATGTGATACTGTTTTTCGCTTAAACCAACGTATTCATGTAAAAAACTAGTCATTATTTTTGAGATAAGGTGGCAATTTATTTGAACATAGTTGTTTTATTTTATTTCCATTACAGAAAATAGTACTTTTTAAGTAACGGTGCGTTATGTTAGACTGCACCAGTATATAGGCACCTCTCTTTTTAAGTTTATTTACAACAATGCTTATCTCATTAGGAACTGTGCTATAACTCTAAGAGAGCCGACCCCCTTTTTGGTGAACCCTATGAATAGCTCGTCACACTGAACTAAGACCTCTTTTAAGATCTCGTGCTGAACCATTGAGGAGTAGCAATTTACATATCTTCGAATAAAGGCTATTTGTAAAGGAAAACTATTTTTTCACTCTTGTTTTAGAATAGCCAAATAAACGTTTTTGTTTGATGATTTCAGAAATTCCCTCTGGTAACATTTCTTCCCAGTCGTGATCACCATTTACAATCATTTTTAATACTTTTCGGGAGAATATATCCAGCGTTTCTGAGTCAAAGTCGTCAATGTTTATCAGTCTTCCGTTGTTTTTAAAGAACTTGTAAAGCTCTTTCATTCGAGGGTGTACTTTAAGATTCTCAGTGTTGATGTATGCACCAGATTCTTGGTCTTTGTAGGGATACATGTAGACCTTTAAATCTCGATAGAAAAGTTTGCCAAATGCTTCCAAAATCCCACCACTTAAATTTCGGTAGTATTTTTCATCAAAAATTTGAATAAGATTGTTTACACCCATGGCAAGCGCCATCCTCTCTTTTGTAAATTCACTAAAATATTCAACTAATTTAAAGTATTGTTGAAAGTTGGTGATCATAACATTTTGTCCCAAAGAACAAAGGAGTTCTGCACGATCCAAAAAGTCTCTTTCGTTAATTTTACCTTCACCACTCAAGTTACTTAAAGTGATCTCAAAAATTACTTGGGTTCTGCTTTCTTTTACTTTATTTTCTGCTAAGAATAGCTTTTTAGACTTTTCATACATGTCCATATTTACTTTTGTAACAGGTCTAAAACTGCCTCGTAAAGCTAAAATATTTTTTTTGTACAATACTTGAGCCGGAAGTAAGTTGTTTCCGTCAGGCCCAAACATTACTGCATTCGTCATCCCGTTTTTAAGCAATTGTAAGCTCATTAAACGGTTGTCTACATACATAAATCGAGGTCCTGAAAAATTAATCATGTCAACTTCTAACTGATCGTTACTTAAATTGTCATAGAAGGATTTTACGAGTTCTTTCGGATTGTCATTTAAATAAAAAGCACCATAAATTAAATTTACTCCAAGAACACCTAAAGTTTCCTGTTGGAGCCGTGCATCTGTTTCTTTAAATCGAAGATGTAATATAATTTCATTGTACTCCTCTAAAGGGTCTAATTGAAAGCGAATTCCTATCCATCCGTGCCCCTTAAACTGCTTTGCAAAATCAATGGTGGTTACCGTGTTAGCGTAACTAAAAAACAACTTATCTGGATGCTTAGATCGGCTGAGTCGATCTTCCATTAAATCGATTTCGTGACCTAGCATTTTTTTTAAACGTGGTTGTGTAACATACCGTTTGTCCTCTTCTATTCCATATATGGCATCCGAAAAGTCTTTGTCATATGCACTCATTGCTTTTGCTATGGTTCCAGAGGCAGCACCTGTTCTGAAAAAGTTTCGTGCTGTTTCTTGTCCTGCGCCAATTTCTGCAAAGGTTCCGTAGATATCCGAGTTTAAGTTAATTCTGAGTGTTTTACTTTTTGTAGTCGGTGCACTTGTTATCTCTTGATCTCCTTTTAAAGAAATGGCCATAGTAAGTTTTTAAACGTTCCAACAAATGTAAGTAATTAGTGTGTTATCAGTCAATTTTTATCTTATTTTTGTTTTAATGAAATTTAATAAAAAGACACTAAATATTACCTTTTTAGGTACAGGTACTTCCCAGGGAGTACCGATGATTGCGAGTAAAGATCCTGTTTGTTTATCTACCAATATTAAAGACAAGCGGCTGCGTTCTTCTATCTTGATTTCTTGGGATGATAAAAAATATGTAATTGACTGTGGACCAGACTTTAGACAACAAATGCTTAGAGAAGATGTACAATTAGTGCACGGCGTTTTGTTTACACATGAGCATTCTGATCATACTGCGGGAATTGATGATTTGCGTCCTTTTTGTTATAAAATAGGAGAGATGCCGATCTATTTAAATCAAAGAACATTGGCGAGTTTAGAGCAGCGTTTTGAATACATTTTCTCCAAAGAGAATCGGTATCCTGGCGCGCCAAGTGTGCAGCCAAATATTATAAAAGAAACTCCTTTTTTATTGGATACTATTTCGGTAGTGCCCATTGCAGTTGCGCACGGAAAACTACCTATTCTTGGATACAGAATTCAGAATATTGCCTATTTGACGGACCTAAAAACAATTGCAATAGCAGAAAAAGAAAAGTTGAAAAATTTGGATGTTCTCATCGTGAATGCATTGCGAATAGATGCGCATCCTACACATTTAAACTTACAAGAAGCATTGGATTTTGTTGGGGAGTTGCAACCTAAAAAAGCTTATTTTACACACATTAGCCACAAGTTGGGTTTTCACGACGAAGTTTCTAAGATACTTCCAAGCAACGTATTTTTAGCGTTTGATGGCCTAAAAATTCAAGTGTAAAATTGTACCATTTGCAATTTCTTAATACCAGCGTTTTTTCTTCTTTTTTGAGGCTTCAGACTTTCTACCTTTCTTGTGTTTACTCACAGTATTTTCTTGGGTCCTTTTTTGTTTTGGCTTGGAAATAATATAAAGGTGATCTGTAATTACTTTAATTGGTCTTTCTATTAGAGTTTCAATCAACTTGATATAGGCATTCTCGTCAGGGGAACAAAAAGAAAAGGCGATGCCAGATTTACCAGCCCTACCCGTTCTACCAATTCTGTGAATATAGGTTTCTGGGACATTTGGAATGTCAAAATTAATAATTGCATCTACGTTTGTAATGTCTATTCCTCGAGATGCAACGTCTGTTGCTATTAAAATGTGGGCGGTCTTATTTTTAAAGTCCTCAATAGCTTTATTCCGTATTCCCTGGGTTTTATCTCCATGGATACTCGCGACTTTATACCCGTTTTTGGTCAAGGACTCTTCTAATTTGTCAACACCAAACTTTGTACGTCTAAAAATAATTATTTTTCCGTTGATTGTGTTTTTCAATAAATTCAAACACAAATCGGTTTTATTCTTTTTGGGGAGGTAGTAGAGGAGTTGTCCAATATTTTTTGCGGTAGTTTCCTCAGGATTTATTTCTACAACAACCGGACTTTTAATTACCTTTTTGGCTAACTCAACTATTTTTTCTGGCATGGTTGCCGAAAAAAGTAATGTTTGCTTTTGTTTGGGACAGAAACGTTCTATTTTTTTAATATCGTTAATAAAGCCCATATCTAACATGAGATCAGCTTCATCTAAAACAAATATTTCAATGGCACTTAAATCAATATTTCCCTGCGTATGCAAGTCAATTAGTCTTCCTGGAGTTGCGATTAAAATGTCAATACCTTTTGATAAAATTTCTTTTTGAGGTTCTAAAGATACGCCCCCAAAAACAGCCGATGCTCTTAGATTCGAATATTTACTAAAGCTTTTGAAGTTTTCTAATATTTGAATTGCCAGTTCACGCGTAGGCGTAATGATCAAAGATTTTATTTTTTTTTCTCCTTTTTCGGCATCTTGTCCATCAAATAAAAGCTGAATAATAGGCAATGCAAAAGCAGCTGTTTTTCCGGTTCCCGTTTGTGCCGAAACAATGACGTTCTTTTTTTCTAAAATTAAAGGAATCGCTTCTTGTTGCACTAAGCTAGGTGTTTGGAAGCGCTCTTCCGCTACTGCTTTTAAAATAGATTTATTGAAAGAAAAATCAGAAAACTGCATGTATTATTTTTAGGGCAAAGGTAGCTTAAAAGAAACAATGGTTTTTGTTGAATTGAAAATTATTAAAAGGGAATTTTCTTTAGACTTCGTCTGCTAAAAGAGTCCTATTATATGTCTTTCAAAAAGAATACGTCAGAAGGATTCGATTTGTTTTGTTAGCTTGCGAGCTATGAAGAAAAAAGAGAAATCTCAAAAAGAGCCTTGGCCAACAAAAGAAGCAATGGAGCAAGTGTATGAAATGAAACTTTGGGGGGCAAATAAGGATGTTTTTTACTCAGGTATTGGATCACATCAAGCAAACCTTATCCAGCCTTATATCTCCGCAGTGAGCACTTTTTTAACTAGTTTTAAGAACCCTATAGATGTCTGTGATTTAGGTTGTGGCGATTTTAATATTGGGAAAGAATTGGCTCCACACGCAAGGAGATATAGGGCCGTTGATATTGTTCCAGCACTTATTCTTTTCAATAAATTGCATTTCACGTCAGAAAGGGTAACCTTTTATTGCTTAGATATTGCCAATGACGTCTTACCTCCTGGAGATTGTGCAATTGTTAGACAAGTATTGCAGCATCTCTCAAACGCGGAGGTACATCGAATTACTGCTAAATTGGTTGCCTTTAAATATATAATATTAACCGAGCATCTTCCACAAGAAGATTTCAAACCAAACAAAGACATTATTTCTGGACAAGGAATTCGATTAAAAAAGCAAAGCGGATTGAATTTGTTAAAGGCTCCGTTCTATATGCAGGTGAAAAGAGAAAAACAGCTATTATCAATCTCTTTAGGGAAGGAAAAGGGTGTTTTAGTAACGACCCAATATGAAGTTTATTGAGCGTTTTTTTTAATTTTACTTCTGAATTAATTTAAATTTTAATAACGGATTGGTTAAAAAAGACATGACAAATGAGGTTCCAATGTACAAGAACAATATTGTCCAAATTTCAAGTATTTCAGGCTTTTCCCAAGTTTGGATTGCAGTTTGAAGGAGTCCTGGAACGAAAAGAACAAAAACACTTGAGACCACTCTACTCTTTATTGTGCATGTGTGCTCAGCTTGACAATTTGAACATTTAAGCATTTGCTTGGCACTCCAGTAGTTTTTATAGATTTGCCAAAAACTAAATTTTTCATTACACTTTTTACACGTATCCATAGATGCATTTACTTTTGACAATTAGTTTTTTACAGGCAATAATCGCGCTGTAATCCATTTTTTAAAGCTGTAAAAGTTTTGAGGTGCAACACCATGGCCAACATTGTACTCCGAGTATTCAGTATTTAACTTTAATGCCTCTAAAAAGGGTTTAGAATTTCGTGCCCAAGCGATCGGTAACACTTGATCTACTGTTCCGTGCGAGCAGTAATAGTCTGTTTTGATTTCTGATGAAATATTTTCTGGCAGCAATTCCGTATTGATATATCCACTTAAAGCAATCACATGCTGAATTTTATTTGGGTAGAAAAAACTAAGGGAATAGCTCAGAATAGCACCCTGACTAAAGCCAAGTAAAAATGTTTGATCAGCATCTGTATTGTATTTCTTTTTTATGACATCAACAAACAGCGCAATTTTATCAACGGACTCTTTGGCTTCTTTTAAATCGGAAAATTTCCCGTTGATTTCGTCAAAATTTATAGTGTACCAAGCATAACTTCCGAAACCCATAGAAAGCGGGGCCTGTGGGCTGACAATAAGCAACTCCTCGGGAAGCTCTTCTGCAAAGGAAAATAAATCTTCTTCATTGCTTCCGTACCCGTGTAATAAAATAAGCAAAGGTGGATTTTCTATTGTAATTTTCGGGGTTCTAACGATGTAATGTAAATCACTCATAAAAAAAGAAGTCTTTTTTAAATATTTTTAAACCATTCTTGAAACTGTGCTCCAAAAACAGGAATTAATTTCTCTTTTCCTTGAAGTGCTCCTAAAACACCAAGTATAAAAAGAACGATCACTCCAACTTTTCCGATATCACCTGCAGTATTTCCAAAATAACCATAGACAATAAATCTATTTATAAAGTACAACACATTCAATCCAATGCTTTGTCGCATGTGAAATCGAGCAAAGTAATTTCGTTTTTCTTTGTTTAATAAAATTGCAATTATAAGTCCAACAAAAGGGATGTAGCTTATTACTGCAATTTTTTTTCCTTCTTTTACGCTGTGGTTTTCCAAGTTTTAAGAATTTAAAATAAGTTGATTGTTTGAGAAAATTCCGTAAACTTTTCCCGTCATTTTTTTATTTATAAAAGCACTATTTTTTGAAGTTGAAAAAATATTCTTCTTTGTGAAAATATATTTTTCTTCAGGATTAAAGAAAGAGATGTCAGCCTTATTTCCAGTGGTAATTGAAGTCGTCTCCAATCCAAAAATTGCGCGTGGTTTTAAAGTGATGTTTTCAATGAAATCAGATATGCTAAGCACAGAGTTGATGGCTCCAAAAAAACTTTCTAAGCCAATAGTTCCGTTTTTTGCTTCACTGAATTCTACCTTTTTATATTCAATATCTATTGGGTTGTGGTCTGAAGTAATGATGTCGATAACGCCCATAGTTATTCCTTTTTGCAAAGCTTTACAGTCCGCTTTTGTTCTCAACGGTGGGTTCGTTTTATAATTGCTGTCAAATTCGTGTAGCTCATCATCTGTTAAAACAAGATGATGTGCGGCAACACTACAAGAAACTTGGAGACCTTTTTTCTTTGCATCTTTTATTAATGTGACAGATTTTGCAGTAGAAATTGTCGGAATGTGTAATTTCCCACCTGTGTATTCTAAAATTAATAAATTACTCGCAATCTGTAATTCTTCTGCCAATGCAGGAATTCCTTTTAGGCCTAATTTTGTGCTATTGATGCCTTCATTTGCAATGCCATCTCCAGCGATGGATTGATTTTTTGGAAAACTCAATACGAGGCCGTTAAAATTTTGAGCATACAGTAAAGAAATTTTCATCAAATTTTCATTGACAACAGGTTTTTTATAATCCCCAAAAGCGATGGCACCAGACTGTTGCATGTCGAACAGTTCTGCCATTTCTTTTCCTTCGCTATCCTTCGTCAATGCGGCAATTGGATATAATTTAGTAGCAAAACCTTGCGCTTTATTGGTTAGAAACGCTACAGCAGCTTTGTTATCAATTACGGGATTTGTGTTTGCATTAACAGCTACAGCCGTAAAGCCACTTTTTGCAGCAACTTCCAAACCATTTTTAATGGTCTCACGTTCTTCATAACCAGGTTCACCAAAAGAAACACTGGTGTCAAACCAACCGCAGGAAACATGTAGGTTTTCTCTTGTTACGATGGTAAAATCTTTTTGGGAAGGAATGAGATCTTCAATTTTTGTGATGATTCCATCCACAATTAAAATATCTTTTTTTTGCTGGTGAAAAGGACTTGAAGGGTCTATAATGGTTGCTGATTTTATAAGCGTATTCATAGCGTATAGAATTTTAAAATCAAAATTTCTAAAAACAAAGATACAATTGCTAGGATTAAAAACCATTTCCAAAGCCAATGAACTTCATTATTTTTATCAATTTTATCAAAGACGTCTTTAATAGAGGCAGCGATAGTAATGTTCTTGGCGTTCCGCAACTTATTAAAATCTAAAAATTTCAAAAGACTTTCCTCGGGAGGATTATTATATGCCAGGTCCTGAATTTTAATGCCTTCATTTAATACTGTATAAAAACCAGCTTTTTGTGGTTGCTCCTTTGTCGTGATCATTACCTTTTTTTGAAATGTCCTTTGGGATGGTATAAAAGAATTCTGAGTATTTGTAATTGTTAATATTTCATCTTTGTTTAATACTGTTTCTATTTCAAACATATTTTCTTTTCCAATGCAATATGCGAGTTTTGGATACTGAGCACTCAAAGTGCCAAAGTTGTAAAAGATAGGAACAATTAACGGGGCACTTGCAAAGTTGCTATTGTTTGTATTTAACGCGGAAGCTACATAATAGACTTTGCTGTTATCCATTTGACTGATAAAAGCAGTATTGTTCTCGAAAGAAAGGATTTTAGATTGACTCCCTGAAATGGGCGAGTAGCTTCGAGCTATTGGATATTGAAAATTTGTTATTCTTTTTGTAAAGACATTTTTAAATATGGGATGCGTGTAGTTTATCGCTGTTATTTTTAAGGTATCTTTTGTTGGGGTTTCAATCTTACCAAAGTTCAAGCTTTTCAAAAAAGCGTTGTATGATTGAAGGACCAATTTTTCAGAGGGTATCAAAACAAGGCTGCCTCCATTTTGATAAAACTTTTTTAAATCTTTTGCTAAGATTTCTGGAATAATTTCCAACTCGTTTAACACGATCAACTGTTGTTTTTGAAGCGTATTATAATCTACTTTATTGGGGGATCTATGTTGGTATTTAAAAGGAGCTTCAGTATATATTTTTGATAAAAAAGAAGCCGTTTTTCCAATGGATAAAACGTTGATATTTTTTGTGTTTAGGCTAAAAAAATAGCTGTTGTCAAACAAAAAAGTATCGGAAAAAGTAATCTCTAATTTCCCTAAAAAATCACCTGTTTGGTACACTATAAACTCAATTTCTTTTGTAGTATTTTTTTCAATTTGAAAGCTTTGTTTGCCTCGCAGTTCATTTCCATTAAAAAGGGCAATAGGAACATTCTCTTTTTTAGAACCCTGGTTTTTTATAAGTCCGTGTACTGTAAAATGATCACCATTTTTATTACTGATATAAACACTGTCTATGGAAATGTTATCTTTTTTAGTTCCGACTAACTGTATGGCTGTAAAATCAGTTGTTACATTTGTGAATTTATTTTCAGAAGAAGACTGAAAATCAGATATTAGTATATTTCTATGTAAAGTTTTAGTTTTGATTTTATTTTCTTGTTTAATTTTAAGAAAAACAGTTTTTAAATCGAGTTTTAATGGTGAATTCTCTACTGATAATAGAATTTTTTTCAATTCCGTTGTATTGAGATCTTTGTAAAAATTAGTATTCGTTAGCAAAGAGTACCTATTATTGAGCGTGATATTTTCTACAATTTCTTGGGCAGCAATCTTTAGTAAATTCCCTTTTTCTCCTCGGGTATCTGTACTAAGAGATGTATCCAAATAAATAAAATAAGGTTGTTTTTCATCAGGGTTGTCTGCACTCAGGTACGGTCTTGAAAAAGCAAAAACTATCGATGTAAATAAGAGTAGTCGTATTCCTAAAATTAACCATTTTTTTAAACGAGAACTTTTGCGGGTTTGTTGTTGAATCGTTTGTAAAAAAGCAACATTGGTGAACGGAACTTTTATGAATTTTTGAAGCTGGAAAAGATACACTAAAATAGGAATAATGAGCAGTGCTAAAAAGTATAAAACTTCAGGGTTTTTAAATTGCATTTGGTATTCTTATTCAGTTTTTGAACCCTAAATTTATTACAAAAATAAGAGTTTCGAAACACTTGTTAACTTCTTATTAAAACTTTTTAAGGCGTCTTACATTAAGAGGATTAGAGGAAGGTTCATTCAATTGTGATTGCAACACTTCAAATTTACGTTGATCTTATCTTATTTTAAAATGCTATAAAGACAAGCAGTACATTCACAAATTTTCTATTTCTGAAACGATTGTTATTATAAATAGGGCACTTTGCAGGGATTAGAAAAAAAAGTATCTTTTAAATAATTACGCTACACACGCATATTTGGACTAACATACAACCTCGAAAATACGTTTATTACAAACAGATTCTATTTTTATTTAAGTGCATTGTCATTATTAATATACAGAATATTCTCGGTATTTTACAAAATAAAATGGATATAAAAGTTACAAAATAAGCACTTGCTTTTTGTTTTATTCACTAAATTTGCCGCTCATAATTAATACGGTAAAACAAGGGTAAAATCGTCTTACCGTATTGAAAAAAACAGAATAGCATACATGGATTTACGAAAAAAAATTATCGTTGTTGGTGGCGGATTTGCCGGATTAGAGTTGATAAAGCGCTTGGGAAATTCATCTAAATATGACATTATTTTAGTAGATAGTAATAATTATAATTTTTTTGCTCCTCTGATTTACCAAGTGTCAAGTGGGTTTATGGAGCCGTCTGCAATTAGCTATCCTTTCCGTAAAATTTTGCGCAATTTTAAAAATGTGCGTTTTAGGCTTGGCTCTCTTGTAAAAGTGGTTCCTGAAGAACATAAAATAATTTTAAATAATGGGGAGTTGGCGTATGATGCCTTAATTATGGCAACAGGGACAGAAACAAATTATTTTGGTAATGAAAATATCAAAGAAAAATGTTTGCCAATGAAAACAATAAGTGACGCTTTGTCACTGCGAAATACCATTTTAACACGTTTAGATTTAGCAACTAGAATTGAGGATGCAGCGGAAAGAAAGAAATACCTAACGTTCGTAATTGCTGGGGCAGGGCCAACAGGTGTTGAGCTTTCTGGGATCATTGCAGAATTGAGCAGCTCGGTAATTATGAAAGATTATCCAGAATTAAAAGAAGAAGAGCTAGGCGAAATTTATTTAGTAGACGGTCAAAAAGAAGTGCTGTCTTCTATGTCCCCACATGCTCAAAAATATGCTGCTAAAAAGTTAACAGCTTATGGGGTACATCTTTTGATGGATACTTTTGTGAAAGATTTTGACGGTGAAAGTGTATTGTTATCCAATGGAAATAAAATTGAAACTAAAAATTTAATCTGGGCCGCAGGCGTTCATGCCAAGGTATTTGAAGGTTTTCATCCGGATAGTTTTGGGCATGGTAAAAGATTAAAAACAAATGAATTTAATCAGGTACACTTGTCTAGTAATATATATGCTTTAGGAGATTGTGCATTTTTAGATGGAGATAAAAATTATCCTTTAGGGCATCCTCAGGTAGCACAACCAGCAATACAACAGGCAAAAAACTTAGCAGATAATCTATTAAAAAATCATGGTGATTGGAAAGCATTTGAATACAAGGATAAGGGATCTTTAGCCATTATTGGAAGAAATAAAGCTGTGATGGATTTTCCAAATCAAAAATATGCAATGAGTGGCTTTTTGTCCTGGCTAATTTGGATTTTTGTTCACATCATGGGGTTGGTTAATTTTAAAAGTAAACTGAGAGCGCTCTACAACTGGTTGGGATATTACATTTACAAAGACCAGTCTTTTAGAATGATTATTAAGCCAAATAGCGAGATAGAATAAAGACATTATCACTGTTATTTTGACACTAGGTTCTAGTTTATTTTAATGTTATGAGACAGCGACATTGAGCTTGTACATACTTTAGTAACTCTTCTAATTTTTTAGCGGCAAAGCATAAAAGATCTTTTGTTTTGCCGTTAAACAGTACAAAATTCTGATAGCACAAACAGCACGTAGTACTTTTTTTATGTTTTTCAGTTTTGAACCTAGTGTAAAAAAAAGAATTCATGAATACAAAAATGTTCGTTTAAAACTTTTCAAAGACACCGAGTCCAAAAAGTGCAAAATCGTATTTTACGGGGTCATTCTTATCTAGTTTTCTTAAGTTTTCATCCAATTCGGCGACTGCTTTCCAGTCATTCTGTTTCCTAAGCAATAGTTTTAGTTTTCGTGCTACGTTGCCTGAATGCACATCTAGGGGGCAAGATAGATAAGCCGGATTGTGCGTTTTCCAAAGTCCAAAATCGACACCTCCAGCACTGCTCCTTACCATCCATCGCAAGAACATATTGATTCTTTTCGCTGCAGAATTTTTTAAAGGATCAGAAATATGTTTTTGGGTTCTTTGTGTGTGTGGGAGCTCAAAAAAACAATTTTTAAAATGATGAATAGCGCTTTGATAGGTTGTAGATTTATCTGTTATCAAAAGTGCTTGTTCTAAACCACCATAATTTAAATAAATATGTTGCAATGATTTTATGAATTGCTGGAAGTCAAGATGATTAAAAGTTCGGTGCACAAAGCCTTCTAAACTTTTCAAATCGCTTTCTTGGTGGTTTATGACAAAATCGTGCGGAGCTTGATCTAGTAACTCCATCATTTTTGAAGCATTCCTGATAATCATAGTTCTGTTTCCCCACGAGATAATAGAAGTTAAAAAACTGGCTATTTCAATATCTTCTTTTTTAGAGAATAGGTGTGGAATCTGAATGGGATCTGAAGTAATAAATTCTGGAGTGTTGTACAGTACTACTTTTTCGTCTAAAAACTCTTTTAGCTCTGCTTTTTTCATTTTATAACTCAGGAATTAAACTTAAAATAATAAAAATTGCATTGTAGGAACCGTGCAAGAGCATAGACCAAAGTAAGCCAAAACGGACTCGTATATATCCAAAATAAGCACCCACTAAGATTTGCGGCAATACAAGTATTGGAGCTAATAATAGTACATTTGATGTCATCTCAAAGTTGGTAATGTGTATAAAACCGAAAACCAAAGTGAATAGATAAAAGGCAATTTTAAAACTTTTTGCTTTTTTAAATAATACAATTGGTGCCCTAAACACTATTTCTTCTATTATAGGTAGAAGTACTGCTCCAAGCAATAATATTTGGATAGCAGTCATTTCTTTAAAGAGAATATCCGTTTTATGGTCTTTCATATCGATCCATCCTATCGCATCAAAAAGTGCGAAAATAGGGGAGATAGCGATTCCAGTTAAAATACAAATGAGCAGTAGTTGAAAAAATATTTTAAAGCGATACGTTAAATTAGTATTTGCGTCCTGCTGCAATAAAGGGTTTTTTAGATAGTTGTATACATTTTTGAAAGTTTCTTTCATTTTTTTGTGATGTGTTGTTTCAGAGCGACTGATGAATTTTAAATTATTACTCCATCTTTCATTGTTAACTTTCGATCCGCCATTTCGGCTAATGCTTCATTGTGCGTGACTAAAACAAAAGTTTGACCAAATTTATCGCGCAGCTGAAAAAACAATTTATGTAATTTTTTTGCAGATTCACTGTCTAAGTTTCCACTAGGTTCATCTGCTAAAATCACAGAAGGATTGTTTATCAATGCCCGTGCAACTGCTACTCTTTGCTGTTCACCACCAGAAAGTTCACTTGGTTTGTGGTGGATTCGATGTGAAAGCCCCAAAAATTCTAAGATTTCTTTTGCCTTTATTTCCGTTTCTTTTTTTTGTTTTTTTCCAATAAAAGCGGGGATGCATACATTTTCAAGTGCCGTAAATTCTGGTAATAATTGATGAAATTGGAAAATAAAACCTATGTGCGTATTTCTAAAAGAAGAGAGTTCTTTGTCTGTTAAATTTTTAAGGGATTTTTCGTTTAACAAAAGCTCAAAATCATTGTTTTTTAGGGGTTTATCTAATGTTCCTAAGATTTGCAAAAGGGTTGTTTTTCCCGCTCCAGAAGGACCGACAATTGCTACGATTTCCCCTTTTTTAATGTGCAAATTGACACCTTTTAAGACCGCTACGTCCCCATAATGCTTGTGAATATTGTTGCAAACAATCATACCTTAATAATTTGTTCACAAAAGTATAAAAAAGAAAGCAGAAAGCCATAAACGCGCTTCTGATATCTCATAATAAATACTGTTTACAACATGGTTTTTATGGCAATGTAACCGATCAAATAGACAAACCTCAAATAAAATGTATCCTGATTTGTTTGATTAAATACCTCTTTGTTTTTTTTGTAAAAATTTAGATTTGCATTATAATTGGTGTTATGAACTTGAATGAAGCCGTCATATTGCATTTATTTTTAACAGCTATTGTTAAGATGTGTTCAAATATGTTGTTCGTTAACGTACTCTAAACGTATGCGAAATTAAATTTTCAAAGTTTTGTTCGTCCATCTCAAAAGCCAATCGATCAATAAGGTCCTTTTATTTCTACATCTTAACCAATAGTAATTATTTTGATGCCTTTCCTAAAAGGCAGGTCAATAGAAATCTTCATTTTTATTTGAAGTTTTAGATCTTCTTATTTTCTTGTAATCTGAACAACGAGTTCATTCGGATGCTATCCATTATTATTTAAATGAATGCTAAAAAAAAAGGTTTGACTAAAATTATCTTTTATCGGGAACTATGATGGAATATTTTCAGTAGTTGGATTGCGCATTTCTGCACAAATAACTTAGACGTAAGTTTGAAGCTATGAAAAAACCAATTTTCCGCAAGTAGGTCTAAAAAGAACAAAGTCAGATACTATTTTAATTTTGCGTCAAGCGTGTTATTTAGAAGGGCCTCAATTTTGGCTTGTTTTGGGACTCTTGTAATCGTTATTACCTTTCTTTTTCTATTTTTTTATCCGTAAAATGAATATTTACACAAGATTCAGACACTTATCAAAAGTGTTTTTTAGCATTTTTTTGTTGTTTGTAGGAGTAGAAATATTTTTTTTTGCAAATAATATAATCCGTAAAACATTGACTTACAGTATAAAGACGTTGCAATAACGAAAATATTAAAATTGCATATTGTTTTATGTCTCGCATAAAATATCTGAGCAGTTTTTCAATTTTTATAGGAATCATTGCAGAAATTAGCTTCTGAATTTGTATTTTTGGGCTGTTTTAAAACTTTTAGAGAATGAATCTACACGAATATCAAGGAAAAGAAATATTAAGCAGTTTTGGTGTTAGAATACAACGCGGAATTGTGGCAAGTAATCATAAGGAAGCTGTAGACGCAGCCAAACAATTAACTGCTGAAACTGGTACTGGATGGCACGTAATCAAAGCACAGGTGCATGCCGGTGGACGTGGAAAAGGCGGTGGTGTTAAATTGGCTAAAAATTTACAAGAGGTAGAAAGTATTGCCAACGATATTATTGGAATGATGTTGGTGACGCCTCAAACTTCGGCAGAGGGAAAGTTGGTAAATCAAGTGTTAGTTTGCGAAGATGTATACTATCCTGGAGATTCAGAGCCAGAGGAATATTACATGTCTGTTTTGCTAAACAGAGCTTCAGGAAAAAATATGATTATGTATTCTACCGAAGGTGGAATGGATATTGAAACAGTTGCAGAGGAAACACCCCACTTAATATTTACAGAAGAAGTAGATCCTTTATTAGGTTTAATGCCTTTTCAAGCGCGTAAAATAGCATTCAATTTAGGATTGTCTGGGACGGCTTTTAAAGAGATGACTAAATTTGTAACTGCGTTATATACTGCGTATATAAAATCAGATTCTGCAATGTTCGAAATCAATCCGGTTTTAAAAACGTCAGATGATAAAATAATGGCTGTGGATGCTAAAGTTTCTTTAGATGAAAATGCATTGTACAGACACAGAGATTACGCAGCAATGCGCGATTTAAGAGAAGAAAATCCAATTGAGGTAGAAGCGAAAGCGGCAGGTTTAAACTACGTAGACTTAGATGGAAACGTAGGTTGTATGGTAAACGGTGCTGGTTTGGCAATGGGAACAATGGATTTGATCAAAGAGTCTGGAGGAGAGCCTGCGAACTTTTTAGATGTTGGAGGTACCGCAGATGCACAGAGAGTTGAAATAGCTTTTGGTATTATCTTAAAAGATAAAAATGTGAAAGCCATTTTAGTAAATATTTTTGGGGGTATTGTTCGTTGTGATAGAGTTGCACAAGGTGTAGTAGATGCATACAAGAGTATGGGCGACAGAATCAATGTGCCTATTATTTGCAGATTACAAGGAACAAATGCGAAAGAAGCAAAGGAATTAATTGATAATTCTGGAATGAAAATTATTTCAGCAACAGAATTTCAAGAAGCTTCAGATAAAGTGCAAGCAGTTTTAGAAGCATAATATTTTAAGCATATGTATTAAAAAACGCCTCATGTATGTGAGGCGTTTTTTATGTTTGTGTATTTTGCGTTAATCACGCACATGGCCTTCACCATAAATATAATATTTATTGGTAACCAGTTTTTTTAATCCCAAAGGACCCCTGTGGTGTAATTTATCGGTACTAATAGCAAGTTCTGCTCCCACACCTAATTGTCCACCGTCCGTAAACCTAGTGGAGGCATTTTTATAGACTGCAGCGCAATCTACTTGTTGCATAAAGTCTGCAGCATTAGAGTTATTTGTGGTCATTATCGAGGCCGAATGGCCACCAGAATATAGGTTGATCATTTCAATAGCTTCTTCAAGTTCTGAAACCATACCGATGCAACATTTTAAAGCTAAAAATTCTTCAGACCAAATTGTATTTTCAGCAATTAGGGTTTCTCCTGTTAAAACCGTTTGCACCTCTTTATCTACTAAAATAGCTACATTTTTCTCTTTCAAAACAGTGTGTAGTGCAATTAGTTTTTCCTCTAGATTTGGTGTATTTTTATTGATTAGTATCTTATCTAATGCATTACAAGCAGAAATCTTAGCTGTTTTTGCATCGAGAATAACAGCGAGTGTTTGATTCCAATCTGCACTTTCGTCGATGTATAAAAAATTATTTCCTCTGCCGCTTATTAGAACTGCACATTTTGCGTGTTCTTTTACAAAATCTATCAAACGTTCCCCACCCCTTGGGACCACTAAATCTAATTGTTCTGTTGGGTTTTTTAAAAATGACTGCGTTTCTTTTCGATCCATCTGCAGTAATTTAATATAATCGGAGGATATATTATTTTCAAGCAAGGCTTTGTGCCAAAAATCGACTAGTGTTTTATTGCTATAAATAGCTTCTTTACCACCTTTTAATAAAATTCTGTTGTTTGATTTAAAAGCTAAAACTGCCGCTTCTACAGTCACATCTGGTCTCGATTCATAAATAATCATGATGGTTCCAAAGGGCACTGTTTTGTTGGTAACAATTAAGCCGTTTGCTAGTTTTTTATCACTAATAATCTGATTTACTGGATCTTCTTGTGCCTTTACTTCATTGATAGCAGTAATCATTCCGTCAATTTTTTGATCGTTTAAAATTAAACGATCATACATGGCTTGATCTTCTTTTTGAAATGCGTCTAAGTCTTTTTTATTCGCCTCTAATAAAGGTGCTCGATGTGTATCGAGAATTGTGATCATGCTTTGTAAAACATTATTTTTTACTTGAGTATTTAATAATTTCATACTATAAATTTTAAAGTGCCACTTTGGTACCTACGGATTTTCCGTCGATAATGTCAATAATGGTATTGTCTCTTTTTCCGTTGGCAATATAAGTAGGGATATTGTTAGCAGCAGCCTCTTGGGCATGGTCTAATTTAGACCCCATGCCACCGCGCCCTTCACCTGGTTTTTTATCACTGTCTTTAATATACTTATTTAAATCATCATTTGGATTCACATTGGTAATCAAATCGCTGTTATCAGAGTCTGGATGCCCTGAATACAAACCATCAATATCTGTTAAGATAATTAGTTTGTCAGCTTTCATTAATTGCGCGATTAAGCAAGCTAATTCGTCATTGTCTGAAAACATAGACATGGTTACAGAAACGGCATCGTCTTCATTGGCGATAGGTATGACTCCTTCTGCCAATAAACCTTCGCAACAATTGATCATATTCTCTCGATGTACTCCTTCGCTAAAATCTCTTTTAGTTGGCAGTACTTGTGCGCATTTCATTCCATAATCATTGAAAATATTATAATAATGACGCATCATTCTTGGCTGTCCAATAGCAGAATAGACTTGTCTTCTTTGGGTCTCATTTTCAATGATAGAGTCACCTAATACTTCTTTTCCAGCAATTACAGAGCCTGAGGAAACCAAAATACAGATAATCCCACGTTCATACAATTCTGCAACTTGTTTTACTAAACGTCTTAAAACAGGTCTAACAATTCTATTGTCCCTATTTGTCATTACGTTAGTTCCTACTTTGATTACAATTCTTTCTTTGTACATCTTAATTTTCTTTATCTAGTTCAACGGCCCTCTTAAAAGCTGCAAAAGCAGCATCCTTAATTAATTCATTTACATTATTTCCTTCCATAGAATCTAATGCGGCTCTTGTTGTTCCTCCTTTGGAAGCCACTTTCTTTATCCATGAGTTGGGAGATAGGTTGGATTGATTAAAGAGTTCTATCGCTCCGGTAAATGTTTGACTCACTAAAACGGAAGAGTCGTTTTTTGAAAAGCCCATTTTTAGTGCAGCCTCCATCATACTTTGCATAAAATAAAACACATAGGCAGGGCCACTTCCAGAAATTCCTGTAGAGGCATCTATGAGGGTTTCACTGCTAACTTCCATCGATTTTCCCGTGGTGTCTAATAAGCTTTCAATCGTTAATTTCTCAATTCTTGATATTTCTGGAGAGGTTACATATGAAGTCAAACCTTTACCAATTTGAGCGGGCAGATTTGGCATTGCTCTCACAATCTTTTGAAGCCCTGAATATTTTTTAATGCTGTCAATATTGATACCTGCCATAATAGACACGATAATTTGACCGGGCTTTGTGAACGGTTTTAAATTTTTAAAGAGCTCTACTGCATGGTAAGGTTTTACAGCGATAAATATAATATCTGCTTTTGGCACACAATCTTCCAGGTCTTTAAAAGCGTCAAAGTGAGAGATTCCATTCAATTCCTCAAGTTTTTCCTCAGAGTTGTCTAAAATCATGATGTTTTTTTTCTTTAACAATTTTGATTTTGACATCCCTTGAGCATATGTAAGTCCCATGTTTCCTGCGCCAATTACTAAAATTTTCATTTTATTTTTATTAAGTATTATTAGTTTTTTTTTTTTTGCTACTGTATCAGTGACTATTTGATGCTTTTAGGATCAAATAGTCATGCTTCGGAACCCAAAAACTATACTCCCTAAACGGAAATAGCTTTTGTATAATAAATAGCGGTTTTCTTGAGGTATTCTTGGTGTTTTACACTCTTATAATAAATGTGTAAATTTTTTTTACATTTTTTTCTTTAAAAAATACCCTTTGCAAGGGTGAATAAGATTGGTGTAATTGCAGTCTTGTTTTTAATGATAATACACTGCAATTATATAGCTGAAAATATTTTTATAACAAGAAAGATTCTAATGACGGGAATACATTTCTTATTAAGTCTCCTAGAATATAGGGTGAAGAGATATGAGTTTTTTTTGATTAATTTTTAGACTTTTTTGACAGAATCTAGAAATTAAAATTGAATATTCTAAAGCTATGCAATTTATGTTTCCTTATTTTAAGGACAGGCAAAGATAGCTAAATGCAAGCGTTTAGCCAAGTAATGGCGAAGTTATTAATTCATCCCGCTATCAGCAAAGACTATCAGACACTTTCTTTTAACAGCGCTATTTCGTCACGCAGCTTTGCAGCAACAACAAAATCTAATTCTTTAGCAGCAGCTTCCATCTGCTTGCGCTTGTCTCGTATGCGTTTCTCTATTTCTTCTTTTGGCAAATATTGCAAGTCTTGCTCAGCAGCAACTTGCTTGGCATTGTCGTAGTGATAGCTGGAAACGGCAGTTTTTGTGAGCGTGTCATCTATCTTTTTCTTTATTTGGGTAGGCACCATGTTGTTGGCCGTATTGTAAGCAATTTGTTTTTCTCTTCTTCGGTCTGTTTCATCAATTGTTTTTTGCATACTTTTTGTCATTTTATCAGCATATAAAATGGCCAAACCGTTTACATTTCTTGCTGCCCTTCCAATAGTCTGTGTCAGCGATTTTACATTTCTTAAAAAACCCTCTTTATCAGCGTCTAAAATTGCAACCAGGGAGACTTCTGGTAAATCTAAACCTTCGCGCAATAAATTTACTCCGATAAGAACATCAAAAAGGCCTTTTCGTAAATCCTGTAAAATTTCAACACGTTCTAGGGTATCTACATCTGAGTGTATATATCTACATCGAATATTTACCCTCGTAAGATATTTTGTCAACTCCTCTGCCATTCTTTTGGTGAGCGTGGTGACCAAAGTACGTTCGTCTTTTTCTATTCTAATTTGAATTTCTTCAATTAGGTCGTCTATTTGATTTAAACTTGGTCTTACTTCAATCATTGGATCTAATAATCCCGTAGGCCTTATAATTTGTTCTACAAATACACCCTCAGTTTTCTGAAGCTCATAATCTGCAGGAGTTGCAGAAACAAATATGGTTTGGTTTTGAATGGCTTCAAATTCTTCGAATTTCAAGGGCCTGTTGTCCATTGCTGCTGGCAGACGAAAACCATAATCAACTAAATTTTCTTTTCTACTTCGATCACCACCATACATCGCATGTGTTTGAGGAACGGTCACATGACTTTCATCTATAATCATTAAATAATCGTCAGGAAAGTAGTCTAACAGACAGAAAGGTCTGGTTCCTGGATCTCTTCCATCCAGGTATCTTGAATAGTTTTCAATTCCCGAACAATAGCCAAGTTCACGGATCATTTCTAAATCAAATTCCGTCCGTTCTTTGATTCTTTTGGCCTCTAAACTCCGTCCGATTTCTTCAAAGTATGCAACCTGCTTTACCATATCTTCTTGAATATGATGGATCGCATTTTGAAGCACATCAGGAGAGGTTACAAATAAATTGGCAGGATAAATACTCAATTCCTCAAAAGTATTTATAATGGCATTACTCTCTAAATCAAACAATTCGATTTCTTCAACTTCATCACCAAAAAAATGGATGCGATATCCGTTGTCACCATAGGATGGATAGATTGTAACGACGTCGCCTTTAACTTTAAAGGTTCCACTTTTTATTTCATGTTCTGTTCTAGAGTACAAGCTTTGTACCAATTGATGCAAAAATTTAGTTCTAGAAATTAATTGTCCAACTTGTACTGGAATTACGTTTTTCTTAAATTCTGTAGGGTTTCCAATTCCATACAGGCAGGAGACAGAAGCGATTACTAAGACATCTCTTCGTCCGGAGAGTAGGGAAGAAGTGGTGCTTAAACGAAGGCGTTCGATATCTTCATTAATAGATAAATCTTTTTCTATATAGGTTCCTGTAACTGGAATGTACGCTTCAGGCTGGTAATAATCATAATAGGAGACAAAATATTCCACAGCATTTTCAGGAAAAAACTGTTTGAATTCTGAATATAATTGTGCTGCTAAAGTTTTATTGTGGGCTAAAACTAGGGTAGGCTTTCTTACTTCTTGAATTACATTGGCAACTGTAAATGTTTTACCAGAGCCTGTTACTCCGAGTAATGTTTGAAATTTTTCACCAGTATTGATACCGTCCGAAAGTTCCTGAATTGCTTGTGGTTGGTCTCCTGTTGGAGAAAACTCTGACACTAATTTAAATTCCATTTTGCAAAAATACGGATACTAATTGTAATTCTATTTTCTAAATAAACGAAAATAGTACTTTTCTTAAAGTTTATCATTAGTAGCGGGTACTAGTAATTACTTTCTCAGTAAAGAGCGGTTTTTCGTTTTGTTTACGGATGGTTTTGAAGTATCTCTGTGGATTATATACTATTATACCAGTAATTGTCAGAAGGCATTATTTTACCATTGTAGGCGCCATCCCAGCCACTACTGAGTAATGCAATTTTTGAAACTAATTTATCATATCGATTGTAAATATGAATACTACTTTTCGAATAAAAGGTATACTCGCTCTTTTTATGACCCCAGTCTCATTTTCACCGTCTCTATTGGATGGAAAGAATCTTGGAGACTTTAGCGCAGATACTTGTAGGGTAGTATTCAGTTCGTGGTATATTCTTTTAAAAGGGGTGTCTTTAGAAAATAATAAGTTCTCATCTGAATCTGAAAAAGAGGAATAGCCTTCAATCGGTACTCGTTTTCGGTTTTTTCTAGCGGTTAGAGGATTTGTATTAAAATTTATTGAAGCTTTTCTACCAAAACACCAAACATTCGCTTCTTTTTAAGAATGCATATGGAATGAAAAAAATAATAGTCCAAATAATATTAATTTTTTCATGTTTGGCCTACTTCCTTTTAAGTGTTCAATAAATTTAAAAAATGCGAAATATTTTTCTTTGATAGCGCACAGTCCTAATGAATATTTGGTGCTCAAAAGTTTTAATAATGTGTACTTCCTGAAATAGACAGCATTGCTAGTTTTGGATGCGCGAAAGATTTTTTTAAAAACTAGATCCGTAAAGTTTGGCCGTTATTTTCAAGTGCAAAAAAACAAAGCCTTTAAGTTTTGTGAGAAGAAAGTCAAAAAAAGTTAACACAACTTTTTTTAAATGATTGCACCACCCTATTTAGTATTCATTGTAGTCAAATTCATCAAAATCTCCAAATTCATCGTCATTGTCATCTTCATCGACAAATCCGTCGTCTCGTTTTTCTGCTATAAATTCTTTTTCGGGAGCTTCATCAGGTATTTCACCAACTGTCAAAATAATTTTTGGCAAATCTGGAGTTTTTTCTTCGGAAACTTCAATAACATCTACATAAAAAGTCCACATTTTTAAGAAGTCGTAGACGTAGATCAATTTGTCATTAACGACAGGTATTATTTCCTTTAAAAGGCAGTTTTGCATGGAGATACCAGTACCAACTTCTTCCATATTAAATAATGGTATTTCTTCACCTTGCGTCCACTCATCATCTGTTCTGTAGAAAGACGCCAATTCCTGTCCTTTAAAACCAAAAGACTTTGCAATTGTGCTGTGCAAATCCTCTAAATTTAAATGGCTATCAACTAAAATAGTTCTGATAACATCTTTCTTGGTATCTAAAATTACTCTTATTTTATACATAGAACGCTTTAACTTTTCTGTGACAAAAATACAATTTTTTATGTGTATTTTTGCACATTAAAGAATCGGAATGGATAAAACTGCAATTTTACAAAAATTTAATGAGCATTCTAAAAATACGCTCATGGACACACTTGGTATTGAATATATTGCTGTCGGCAGTGATTTTTTAACAGCACAAATGCCAGTAAATGCTAGAGTACATCAACCATATGGTCAGTTACACGGAGGCGCTACAGCAGCTTTAGCTGAAAGTGTAGGCAGTGCGGCATCCAATTTTTTTATTGATCAGAAAACGCAGTTTATAAACGGAATTCAACTTTCTATAAATCATATTAAAAGTAAACGAGAAGGGATGGTTTTTGCAACTGCAAGAAACATTCACAAAGGTAAAACAACGCACCTTTGGGAAGTTCGAATTGTAGACGAAGAGGATCATTTAATCTCCATTGCGAAAATGACGAATATTGTTTTAAATAGCAGCAAAAAATAATTTTAACTTGGTCCAATTACTCAATACTATTAGCACTCAATATCAGCAACAATTGCCTTTTGTAATTTATAGAAAGCCGAACGAGAAGGGTGTCTCTGCATTTTTAATGAGGGATGCCGATTTAACTTTCACTACAAATTTTCAAGAAAAAGGGTTTGTATTTGCTCCATTTAGCGATTCAGAAAAGGCTATTTTGTTTCGCGAGGATCAAGCCGATTTTGTCTCTGAAGAGCTTTTAACAAGTGCATATAATTTTAAGAATATTGAATTAGAATCTTTTAATGTATCCAAAGAAAAATATTTAAAAACAGTTGAAAAGGCAATTGATCAAATCATATCTGGTCATCTGAAAAAAGTTGTAATTTCTAGAGAAGAACTTGTATCTGTTGATAATTTTAGTGTGATTGAAATTTACGAGAAACTACTTTTAACTTATAAAAATGCATTTGTTTACGCATGGTTTCATCCAAAGGTGGGACTGTGGTTTGGTGCAACTCCAGAAACGTTGTTAAGTATAAACGGAACTGATTTTAGAACCATGTCTCTTGCGGGAACACAGGTTTACAAAGAACACGAAAAAGCAGTTTGGAAATCGAAAGAACTAGAAGAGCAACAATTGGTAACTACTTTTATCGAACAGCAGTTAGCCACAGTTGCTACCAATCTAGAAGTTGAAAAAAGGGAAACTATAAAAGCAGGGAATTTATTACATTTAAGAACGAAGGTCTCCGGAAGTTTAAAAGCGCCTGCAAGTTTAAAAGAATTGATTCGTGTTTTACATCCAACACCCGCGATCTGCGGGTTGCCAAGAGAAGCAGCACGAAACTTTATTTTCGAGAATGAAAAATACGATAGAAGTTTTTATACTGGTTTTCTGGGGGAATTGAATTTACAACATTCCAAAGAACAGTCTAAAACGTCAGCGCTTTTTGTAAACTTAAGATGTATGAAGATTAAAAACAAGTTTGCTTCGGTTTATGTTGGCGGAGGAATTACAAGAGATAGCGACGCTGAAAAAGAGTGGGAGGAAACTGTTTTAAAAACGAAAACAATGAAATGTGCGTTGTAAGAATACAGGAATGAAATATAACAAAAAAACCATAAACAGTGTGTTTATGGTTTTTTTGTGTAAAGTTATTTTTGAACTGTAATTGGTTTTAAAAATGCCATTAAAAAATTAAGTGCTCTTTAAGTCTAACAGGCTAAGCCTTTCATGCCATTAATTTTTAGATATCTTCAAAAGAAATATCTGTAAAATTTTCAGTGGTATGTGATTCTTCTGACTCCGTAGAAGGGTCTTCTTTCTTAAAGTCTTTTTGGTGCCGTTCGCTAATTACTTCATCCCCTTTTTCATTGATGATATAATCTGTGGCTTTTTTCAACATTTCATGAAAGTCTGTAAAATCTTCCTTGTACAAATATATCTTATGCTTTTGATAATGGAACGTGCCATCATCATGTGTAAATTTTTTACTTTCTGTAACCGTCAAGTAATAATCGTCTGCTTTTGTCGCTCTTACGTCAAAAAAATACGTTCTTCTTCCTGCTCTTAATACCTGTGAAAAAATTTCCTCTTGTTCAACTCTCTCTGCCATGCTCTTTGATATCGTGATTGTATAAATCGTTTATTTCTACTAACAAATCTAATAAAATATTTTACGCAGCAATGTTAAAGATTAATTTTCTTTTTCTAAAAGTTGTTGATCGTGTAATTCTTTATAGTATCCAGCTGTGTTTATAAGCTGATTATGAGTTCCTTGCTGTATAATTTCTCCTTGCTCTAAAATAATAATTTTGTCTGCGTTTTTGGCAGAAGAAATACGATGACTGATGATAAAGGTAGTTTTGTTTTTAGAAACCTTTTTTAAGTTTGTTAAAATACGTTCCTCTGTCTCTGTATCCACAGCAGACAAGCAGTCATCGAAAATTAATATTTTTGGATTTTTAATGATTGCTCTGGCGATGGAAACACGTTGTTTTTGTCCTCCTGAAAGGGTCACTCCACGTTCTCCTAAAACAGTTTTATACCCATTTGGAAAGTCAATAATATTGTTGTGCACTACTGCATCTTTTGCTGCTTGTACGATCTCGTTATCAGTTGCATCTTCCTTACCAAATTTTATGTTGTTGCTAATGCTTTCAGAAAATAAAAAAGGATCCTGGGGAACAAAACCAATTTGATTTCTTAAATCATTTAAATTGAGGCTTTCAATTGGATTTTGGTCCATGAGAATGCTTCCTACTTTAGTATCGTATAACCGTGCAATAAGTTCTATAATTGTAGATTTTCCAGCTCCTGTTTTTCCTAAAATAGCCACAGTTTCTCCTGCTTGGGCCAAAAAGGAAACATTTTTCAAAGCGGTAATATTCGTGTCATCGTAGGTGAACGTTACATTTTTGAACTCTACTTTACCTTGTAAAACTGTCGGTGCTGTGTTGTAGTTCTGAATTTCTGGTACCTGTCGTAAAAATTCATTAATTCTTAGTTGAGAGGCTTCTGCTTGCTGTATCATGGAAGTGACCCATCCAACTACTGCTACTGGCCATGTTAGAATATTTATATACAACATAAATTCAATAATAGTTCCTATTTGAATTTCATTATTGATGTATTGTTGTCCGCCAACATAAATTACAATAATGTTACTGATTCCTATCAATAAAATCATCAAAGGAAAAAATAAAGCATTTGCTTGTTGGAGATGGATGTTTTTTTCTTTGCTTTTGTCTGCAATTTCATCAAAATCTTTGATAATAGATTTTTCAATTCCATAGGACTTCACAACGCTAATACCGGAAAAAAACTCTTGATTAAAGGTGGTTAATTTTGATAAGTATTCTTGCACAATGCTACTTCTTTTATGAATGACCTTGCTTAAAGTGAAAATAGCAATTGATAAAAGAGGAAATGGAAATAGGGTGTACATTGTTAATTTAACATCTATCTGTATCATCTGTGTAAACCCAACAACGAGAAGTACAATGATATTCATGGTATACATAACTGCGGGACCTACATACATTCTTACTTTAGAAACATCTTCAGAGATTCTATTCATTAAATCTCCTGTTCTATTTTTCTTGTAAAAATTCAGGGATAGTCTCTGATATTGGTGATAAATCTCATTTTTAAGATCGAATTCAATCAAACGGGAAGTTACAATGATCGTTTGGCGCATGAGAAAAGTGAAGAATCCGGCGAGCACTGCAACCCCAATTAGCAATAGAACGTTCATTAAAAGTTCATGTTCTACCAACTTGAGATCGGTAATTGTTCCATTTTGATAATCTTCAACAATATTTAAAGATTCTCCCACAATTTGGGGTACTTTTAATGCTAATAACTTCGATAATACGGTTATAGAGATACCTATTATTAACCGCCACTTGTATTTAATAAAATATTTATTTATGTATTTTAGAGCTTTCAATTTAGAGAAAAAATTTTAAATAATAAAAGAGAGATTTTCAGAAATATTTTTTTTTAAAAAACCAGGAAAAACATTTTTTTCTGAGCTACGAAGATACATTTTTATATAGAATCTAACCTCCATTAAAGTATGGTTCAATCGCAGAAATAAAATATTAAAAGAATTTAATATAGATGCTTAATTAAACATAAATTAATTATTTTTGTGATCCAATAACTAACACAACTATTTTATTTACTAAAAGTTCTTTAAAAAAATGATAAACAGGAGACATATTAGAGTAAAAGTAATGCAATCTGTTTACGCGATGCTACAATCTCATGATGATGACGTTATTAATGAAGAAAAATTCTTAAAGCATAGTGTTCTAAAAATGTTTGATCTCTATGTGTTGAACATTCAATTATTAGTAGCTGTTCAGAAATTAGCCGCAAAAAAAATAGCGCTTTCTAAAAATAAGATACTTGCTACTGCCTCCGATTTAAATCCAAACATTAAATTTATTCAGAACAAACTAATTCACACAATCTCAGAGAGCATTAGTCTAGAGGGGTATGTTGAATTAAATAAGTTGAATAACTGGGAGGAGGACGATGAATATGTGAAAATTATTTTTGAAGCGTTGCTTAAAAGTGATTTTTATGAAACGTATTTAGCGAATAAAGAGGACTCTTTTAAAATAGATAAAGATTTTGTAGTTGATTTTTTTAGGGAAATCATTGCTCCAAATGAAAAGTTAGCAGAGTATTATGAAGACCACATGATTTCTTGGGTTGATGACATTCCATTTGTAAATACATGGGTGGTAAAAACCTTAAGCAAACAAAAGCCAACGGGATTATTTGTATTGGGATCTCTATATAAGGACAAAGATGATGAGGAATTTGTTTCGAAACTCTTTAGGAAAACAGTTTTAAAACAAGCTGATTATGAGCCAATGATTGCTGAAAAAACACCAAACTGGGAGTCTGATAGAATTGCGGGAATAGATATGATATTGATTAAAATGGCAATTGCAGAGTTTCTTAATTTTTCGTCTATACCAACAAAGGTCACGATAAACGAATACATAGAAATTTCCAAAGATTATTCAACTTCAAGGAGTAGCTTTTTTATAAATGGCGTTTTAGATAAAATAGCTAAAGAATTTATAGCCGATAAAAAGATTGTAAAAATTGGCAGAGGGCTTATTTAATTTATTAATTTTACACTCAAAATAGTCAAAATGAAAAAAATAATAACAGTATTTGTGCTCGCAATAGCAACGACATTCATAATTTCTTGCGGAAAGAAAAGCGCGTCGGCAAAAGTAAATAAAGAAAATGTTGAAAATGCAAAGTCTCGAGATGCAGCGATTGAGAGAGAAGTCGCTTCTATTTCTTTAGATAAGAGAGAATATGATTTTGGAACTGTTGCGGAAGGAGACATCGTTGAAACGATCTTTATGGTAACAAATTCCGGTACAGTAGACTTGGTAATTACCAATGCAAAAGGTTCTTGTGGTTGTACCGTTCCTGTGTGGCCAAAAGCACCCATCAAGCCGGGAGAAATCGGAGAAGTCGCCGTGAAATTTAATACATCAGGGAAACCAAATAGACAAATGAAAACAGTGACTTTAACTACAAATACAGCCTCTGGAAGAGAAGTATTAACATTAAGAGGTTCAGTAACACCAAAAGCAAAAATATAAAGATGTTCTACACAATTTTTTTACAATTCGACGCAGCAAGTTTAACAAGTATGCTGCCTTTTGCAGCAATGATTTTAGTTTTATATTTTTTTATGATACGGCCTCAGATGAAGCGCCAAAAGAAAGAAAAAACTTTTCAAGCAGAGATTAAAACAGGTGCCAAAGTGGTCACTGCCAGTGGTATTCACGGAAAAATAACAGAAGTAAATACAACAGACAAAACCATTACAATCGAAACAGGTGCAGGGAAAATTAAATTTGAGAGTTCTGTAATTTCAATGGAATTAAGCCAAAGATATGCCGCGCCAGTAAAAAAATAATTTATTTGTAACCAACTTAAAGTGAGTATTGTCTTTCGAGACAGTACTCACTTTTTTATTTGTCTGCTTTTTTGTAAATTGCATCTTATAAAAATTACCCTTGAAACTGAAAAGAAAAGTACCGAAAACATTTGTAAGCTTTTTATTGGCATCTATTCTTATTTGGCTTTTAATAACACTATCTAAAGAATATACTGTCAGTGTTAATTTTCCAATATCTTATGTTCAAATTGCACAAAATAAATTATTACAAGATTCTTTTACAAAAGAATTAGAAATTGTTCTAAAAGCAACAGGTTTTAAAATACTAAAAACAAGATTTAATACAAAAAAGATTGAAATAAGCGCTAGTAGGTTGCTTAAAAAAAAGAAAACTAGATATTACGTACTTATTAAACCTCAAAAACAACAAATTCAAAAGCAATTGCCTTCTGGAATTATTTTACAAGATATTATAGCAGACACTTTATTTTTTAATGTGGAAAGTCTGGCTACTAAAAAATTAGCGTTGAAACCAAATTTAAAATTACAGTACCATGTAGGCTATGATCTTTCGGAAAAGATTAGAGTAGAACCCGACAGTATTTTTGTTTCAGGACCAGAAAATTATATTTCTTCAGTAACGAGTATTGATCTTATGCAGATTTCTTTAGAAGATATTAAAATGGATTTTACCCAAAAAGTAAGCGTACAAATTCCAACAGGAATTAAGAATTTAAAATTTGAAGCGCAAGAAATAACAATTTCAGGAAAAATAGAAAAGTTTACAGAGGGAATCTTTGAGGTGCAATACAAAATAATTAACGTTCCAAAGGGACTGGTAATTAATACGCTTTCAAAAAAAATACAAGTTACTTTTATTGTGGGCTTGTCTAATTTCAATAAACTAAGTGAAAACTCTTTTCAGATTGTTTGTGATTATGCAGCTTCTAAAGAAAGTAATTTGGGTTATTTAATCCCAAAATTACTACACAAACCTTCCGAAATAAAAAGTTATAAAATGGTGCCTAACAAAATAGATTTTTTAATCCAGAATTAAAATGATAATTGGTTTAACAGGTGGTATCGGCAGTGGAAAAACAACAGTCGCAAAACTATTCGAAAAGTTTGATAAAGTTGCCGTGTATGTCGCCGATGTTGAAGCCAAGAGAATTATGAATTCATGTAAGATTGTTCAAAAGAAATTGATAGAGGCTTTTGGGCCAGAGACATTCTTACAGAATGAAATTAACAAAGAGTATCTTGGAAGTATCGTGTTTAATAACCGAAAAAAATTAGACCTGTTAAATCGTATTGTGCATCCCGCTGTGCATAAAGATTTTGAAGGTTATGTTTTTAAAAACAAGGATAAAATGTACATCGTGTACGAAAGTGCAATTTTATTTGAAAGCAGAAAAACAAAAAAGTTTGACTTTTTAATATCTGTTTTTGTAGCTGTTGAGGAACGGATAAAAAGGGTTGTTGAGCGAGATAAAACATCAAAAAAAGCAGTACTAGCTCGTGTTAATTCACAATGGAGAGAGGACAAGAAAATTCTTTTATCCAATTATGTTATTTACAATACCACACTTAAAAGCACGGAAGATCAAGTGCAATACATCCATAATATTTTAACAAAAAAGCAAGCCTAAATTTCGTAAAACTCGTTTTATTTGTTAATTAATTCTTAAAATTCCATTCTATTCTTTAATTTATTTTAAAACCAATAATTACAAACTCTGAAAGTAGTAGATTTGGGAATGCGCAAAAAAATGTTCATTCTTATTGTTGTTTTGATGAGTGTTTCCTTAATCGGAATTATTGCGGTGCAGCTGTATTGGATTAACAATGCCGTAGAGAGTAAAAAGGCTCAATTTAAAAACGACATCCAGAAATCTTTAGGTGCAGCTTCTGAGCGCATTAATGAGCGGGAGCAGGCAGAATTTCAAAAGAAAATTGAAAATTTAATTGCAAAAAAGGGTTTGGCCGATAAAGCTGAATTAAAGAGTTATTTAATTCAGCAAATAGATACCACCACCAAAGAAAAAATTACTTTTGGAGGTACTTTTTTAGAAGAAAATTTTAAACTACCCACAGATTTTCTAAATAATGACTCTATTATTTATAAGAGAGTTACTGGGAAAAAAGACTTCTTTAAAGCCTCATTAATAAAAAATGTAGATTCCTATTTTCCAAAATTAACGGAAGAAAAGTATTCGTTTATAAAAGCGTACTCAAATTTTGACAAACTTCAAGCGATAGAGCTTCTAAATGATGTAAATAGAAGAAAATTAATTCATGAAAGGATTAGTAATAATGAATTAAATAGAACGATCAAAGAGCAGCTAGTCAAAAGAAATATTCGATTGGATTTTAAATATGGTGTCTATAGTATTGATGGTTTGGCAACAAAGCTAAAATCTGGATATTATACAATAGATACAAAGGAAAGTTTTAAATACCCTCTTTTTTACGACTCTCAGGGGAATGTAAGCTATAACTTACAGGTTACTTTCCCAAATGAGAACGATCACATTTTGTCCGGAATCTCAGGTATTTTGCTTTTGTCATTGTTCTTTATTTTTATTATTATCCTTGCCTTTTCCAGTTCTTTATATCAACTCATTCGCCAAAAGAAGATATCAGAGATAAAGACAGATTTTATAAACAATATGACGCATGAGTTTAAAACACCAATTGCAACGATTAATTTAGCGTTGGATTCTATAAGGAATCCCAAAATTTTGGGTGATGATGAAAAAGTGTTGCGCTATGTTGAAATGATTCGTCAGGAGAACAAAAGAATGCATTCCCAAGTTGAAAATGTATTAAGAATTTCTAGATTGGAAAAAAATCAAATTGATTTAAGCACAGAAACCATCGATATACAAGACACAATTGAAGATGCAATATCACATGTAAGTTTATTGGTAGAAGACCGGAAAGGAACTGTAAACATGCATTTTGAGGCTTTAGAGACAGAATTGCCAGGAAACCAATTTCACTTAACGAATGTGATTGTAAATATGTTGGAAAATGCAATAAAGTATTCTGTTGGTGCCCCGATAATAAATATCTATACTTCGAGCAGCACTAAGTTTTTTATTTTTAAAATTAAAGACAAGGGAATAGGAATGAGTAAAATTGTTCAAAAACAAGCATTTAATAAGTTTTACAGAGAGCAGAAGGGAAATATTCATGATGTTAAAGGCCACGGTTTAGGCTTGGCGTATGTAAAAGAAATAATTGAAAAGCACCACGGAAGTGTTATAATTGAGAGTGAAAAAGGGAAAGGAAGCGTATTTACTGTGAAATTACCTTTAATTTAATATAAAAAAAATGGGAAGCAAAAAGATTTTATTAGTAGAAGATGATCCAAATTTCGGAACTGTTTTAAAGGACTATTTAGCATTAAATGATTACAATGTAACCCATGCAAAAGACGGCATAGAAGGGTTAATTATGTTTAAGAACAGTGATTATGATTTGTGTATTTTAGATGTAATGATGCCGAGAAAGGATGGTTTTTCTTTGGCTGAAGACATACGAGCTACCAATAAAGAAATTCCAATTATTTTTTTAACAGCAAAGACATTAAAAGAGGATGTTTTGAAAGGATATGCCGTAGGCGCTGACGATTATTTAAACAAACCGTTCGATTCTGAAGTTTTGTTGTATAAAATAAAAGCAATTTTACAGCGAAAAGGTGCGGATAATACTCCTGAAAGTGAGCAGTTTGAGTTTACGGTAGGGAGCTTCTTTTTTAATTCTAAATTAAGACATTTATCTGTTGGGGAAGAGAGTGAACCAATCAAACTTTCTCCAAAAGAAAGTAAATTGTTACGCATGCTAGCCATTCATAAAAACGATTTAATGCCAAGAGAATTAGCATTGACGAAGATCTGGAGAGATGACAATTATTTTACCTCAAGAAGTATGGACGTTTATATTGCAAAATTGCGAAAATACCTTAAAGTAGATGATAAAGTAGAAATTTTAAATATTCATGGAGAAGGATTTAGGCTGGTAGAGAAAAATTAAATTTAAAATATTTTTACAAATAAAGAACTCAGCCATCTCACAAGCTGAGTTTTTTGTATTTTTATACTATGGCAACATTTATTAAATTATACAATGAAAATCCGAATCCAAAAGAAATAACTAAGATTGTAAAAGTATTGCAGGCTGGAGGTTTGGTAATATATCCAACAGATACGGTTTATGGGTTGGGTTGTGACATAACGAAAGTAAAAGCACTCGAAAAAATCGCACAACTCAAAGGAGTAAAATTAGACAAAGCAAATTTTTCTTTCATTTGCAACGATTTAAGTCACCTTTCAGATTACGTAAAGCAGATAGATTCTACTACCTTTAAAATCCTTAAAAGAGCGTTGCCTGGACCTTACACCTTCATTCTTCCTGGGAGTACGAACTTGCCGAAAGTCTTTAAAAAGAAGAAAACGGTAGGAATCAGGATTCCTGATAACAATATTATAAGAATGCTCGTTGCAGAATTAGGAAATCCTATTGTTTCTACTTCTATTCGAGACGAGGATGATGTTTTAGAATATACCACAGATCCTGAATTGATCTTTGAAAAATGGCAAAATAGTGTAGATGTTGTTATTGATGGTGGCTATGGAGACAACGAACCTTCTACAGTAATTGATTTAACAGAGGCTCCAAAAGTGATTAGAGAAGGAAAAGGTAGTCTCGATATTTTGTAAATTTTAAAACCGAAATAGTGTTTTTAAAGTTCATAATTTTGAAAGTATAGCAACAGTTATTGTTATTTTAATGCTCTGAATTTTTTTCTGCCCAAAATAAAATATTGCCATACAATGCTTGTATGTAAATTATAATCCTGTTTTTTTTGAAGTTTTTTACGTTTTTTTAAAAATTTATAGAAATTTTTATAGAGACTAATGTGTGCCTTTAAAATTGCAAATGTGTGTATTGGCCGCAATTCAAATAGAAATTTCAGACCCGCAATGCCGTCAAGGAGGAGACGCGCAAAAAGGACAAATAAAAACCATTTTGTAGGCACATTTTTTACCACATTGAACAGGCTGTTCCTAAAATTTAGGTACGTTTTTTGCGGATTTGTTTCGTGTAGAGTTGCTCCACCCAAATGAAAAACAGTAGCGCTGCCGACATATTTTACGTTGTAACCAATATTTTGAGCACGCCAACAGAGATCAATTTCTTCTTGATGCGCAAAATAATCTTCATCTAAACCTCCTATTTCGTGGTATGTTTTTGAGCGTATAAAAAAGCAGGCACCAGAAGCCCAGAAAATTTCAGCATTTTCATTAAACTGTCCTGTGTCGTCTTCTATCGTGTTAAAAACGCGTCCTCTGCAATATGGATACCCGTATAAATCTACGAATCCACCACCAGCTCCCGCATATTCAAACTTATTTTTGTCTTTTAAGTCGATTAATTTTGGTTGTACAATGGCTGTTTTTAATTCTTTTTCGAAGACAGACAGAACAGGTATAAGCCAGTTTTTTGTCACAGCAACATCCGAGTTTAAAAGGCAGTAAATGTCGGCCTCAACGATAGCTAAGGCATCATTATAGCCCTTTGCATATCCACCATTACTCTTGTTTTCTATAATGTTGACAGATGGATAAAATGTTTTTACATATTGAATGGAAGTGTCTGTAGATGCATTGTCGGCCACATATATTTCCGCCAAATTTGCACTAAAATTAATCACTGATGGCAAAAACTCTTCTAAGAGTTTTTGTCCGTTCCAATTTAATATGACAATTGCTGTTTTCAAGGGGGGAATTTACAGTTTTAAAACGAGATTTGATATAAAGTTTTCTTAATTATACCAAGCGCAAAGCTCATTTTAGAAAGAGAGAAATAGCGCGTTTAGATTTTAGCTATAATTCGGAATTTCTTTTAGAAAAACATAGGTTTCTTTTTTAAAATCCATTTTACAATAAAAATGAGTTAATCCGTTGGTGACTATTAAAAAATTTGCGTTAAGTTTTGAATTATAGCGTGCAATTTGGTCAAAAGTTGCCTGTGTTATTTTAATTTTCGGTGCTTTACATTCAACAATAATATCTGGATTTCCTTCTTTGTCAAATACTAAAATATCACTTCTTTTTTTTAAATTATTTACCACAACTTGTTTTTCAATTGCAATTAAGGTAGGAGGATAATTCTTTTCTTCAATTAAAAATTGGACAAAATGCTGACGTACCCATTCCTCGGGGGTTAATACCATATATTTTTTCCTTAAATTATCAAAAATAAACGTCTTATTTTCGTTACTTTTGAGTTTAAATTTATAGTGGGGTAGGTTTAGTTTTTGCATTTTCATTGGAACGAATATCACGATTAAAAACGATTTATAAAAAATAAAGTTTGAGTAATATTAAAACTTTATTTTAAGGAACCGATCAAATGTAAAGTACGAAGAAAGAGGGCTAAATAACCGTAAAAAACAAGAATACATCGTAAAAAAGTGAATGATATTCTTGAACTCGTGACGGAGACATAAGAGATGAGAAAATGAACGAAATAAGGAATATTGTTTCAGATGTAAAAAGTAAGAATTTAAAGCCCATTTATTTTTTAATGGGTGAAGAATCTTATTACATCGATAAAATTTCAGATTATATTGAAGCTAACGTTTTAGGAGAGGCCGAAAAGGGATTTAACCAGCAAGTAATGTATGGAAGAGATGTGACAATAGAAGATATTGTTGCTGCAGCGAAGCGGTATCCCATGATGGCAGAAAGACAAGTTTTGATTATTAAAGAAGCGCAAGATTTAAGCAGAAATATTGAGAAGCTGATTTCTTATGCAGAAAATCCGCAGCCTACTACTGTTTTAGTTCTAAATTATAAGTATAAAAAATTAGACAAGCGAAAAAAATTACACAAGGTAATTGCAAAAACAGGGTTAATCTTTGAAAGTAAGAAACTGTATGAAAACCAGGTGTCAGATTGGATTCGGAAAGCGCTCAGCGCAAAGAACTATAAAATTGAACCCAAAGCATCTTTAATGTTGGTTGAATTTTTAGGAACAGATTTGAGTAAGATTTCTAATGAGCTTGATAAGCTCATGCTTGTATTGCCCGAAGAAACAATTATCAGTGATGTGCATATTGAGGAGAACATCGGGATTTCTAAAGACTTTAATAACTTTGAACTTAGAAAGGCAGTAGGAGAGAAGCAAATTGTAAAAGCAAATAGAATTATAAAATATTTTGGAGAAAATCCGAAGAACAATCCATTGGTAATAACCATTTCTCTCTTGAATGGATACTTTACTCAGTTGTTACTGTTTCACGGTTTAAAGGATAAATCTAAAAATAATGTGGCGAGGACTTTAGGGGTAAATCCGTATTTTGTCGATGAATATTTTGTGGCGGGTAGAAATTACCCAATGCGCAAAGTAGCGCAAGTTATTGCATTTTTAAGAGATGCCGATATTAAAAGTAAAGGCGTTGGTGCAAATCAAGCAGATAGAGATATTCTGAAGGAATTGCTCTTTAAAATCTTACATTAAAATTAACTGTATACTTTTTGTTTACATCGGGTACGCACATAAAAAATATAATAGTATGAAAATATTTTTAATTATTCTTGGAGTGCTTATTTTTCTCTTTTTAGGAGCACAGATTTACCTTTATAAAAGTAGTCATAGTATAGAGGGATACCGTTATGATGTTTTGACTATCTATGAAGGCTTCGAAACTAGACAATACAAAGCAAGCTTATTTACAACGGTAAAGCTAAATACAAACAAGTATAAACAAGCTTCTGGCAAAGGCTTTTCGGTTTTAGCAGGGTATATCTTTGGAAAGAATGTAACACAAGAAAGGATTTCAATGACCTCTCCTGTTGCCATGTCTTTAGAAAAAAAGATGACCATGTCTTTTTTAGTACCTGAAGGCTTTACAAAAGAAAATTTACCAAAACCTGACAATAAAAATATTAAGTTTTTAGAGGTTCCAGAAAAGAAAATGGCCGCAATTCGTTTTGGTGGGTGGGCGACTGATCAAAAAATAGAGAAATATAAGATAGAATTGATCGCATTGCTGAATAAAAACAAAATTAAACACACCAATCATTTTTCAGTCTTAGGATACAATCCACCTTATGAATTATTTTTTCGTAAAAATGAAATTATTGTAGAATTAGATTAATAAAATGCATGCATGTCGCCGATTGAAAAAATAGGTATTTGCTCAAAAGCACAAAATAATTTGATAAAAATATTTTTTATTTTAAGGATATTTAAATTTTGAATATATTATTTAATCAAAGTGATTTCCGATATTTTTTTCGGTTTTATTTAATCTTCAATGTTTTTTTCCCTTCCACTGTAATTTCAGAACCTTCCGCGAGCATCACAGAGGCGGGTGACAAGAGGTTTAAAAACTTAAATTCAGCTCCGTAGACCATTTCAAAATTTACATTAATTTCGGATCTTTCTACTAAATATTCTTTCCATCTGGGGTGGGTTACTTCATATTCGTTGCTTTTTTTGTTGTTTACTTTTGCATATCCCCAGTAATGTTCTGTAATAAATTCGGTTTCACTGTTTGCTTCTATTTCTGTAGCTGTAAGCGCTGCAGTGACCTGAAATGATTGCCAAGACTTGTTTTTTTTCCATTCGTATGTAACCACACGGTTTTGGCTATTTTCCTCCCATTGGTGGCGCATAGGCAGGGTTTCATAATGCTCATTATACAATGTATTTGCAACGAAGGTAAGTGCGGGTTTGGGTACAATTTCTTTGATAAAAACAGCTGCGCGTTTCCATGCATTGTTTTCAAATCGCCTTACGTAAAATCGAAGGTTTACTTCTTCAAAGTTAATGTGAAAAGGAACCTTTATACCCAATATCTTCGTGTTCATAAACATAAACCCAATTAAGCTAACATAACACTTGCCTTCCCAAAAGTCCAACTCCGTTCCAGGAGGAACGTACTGTTCTAAGACCTTTGGATCAATAACATAATTTGCTACTGCTAATTTTCTCCATTCTGCGTTTAAAAAGCTCATTTGTATATTGTTTTTTAAAACGAAACATTGCGAAATTGCGATCTTATTTATTTTTATCGTTTAGAGCAAAGTTAGATTTTTTTAATACATCATCAATACCAAAACTCATAGTTTTTAGTTAAAAAAAACCTGATTTCAGTTTAGAAATCAGGTTTTAATTATTTTTTCTTGTAGATTTTATCATAAAGATTTTTGTAGGTTTTTTTTATAACCTCTCGCTTCATTTTCATTGTTGGTGTTAAATGACCACCATCTATGGACCAAACATCAGAGGTTAACTCAAAACACTTGATTCGCTCCCAATTTCCAAAGTGAGTATTTCCTTTGTCTACTTCTCTTTGAATTCTATTGATCACGATATCAGAATTTATAATTTCTTCGTTTGTTGTGCCAATTTTATGTTCTTTTTTAACAATCCAATCACGTATAAACTCAAAGTTGGGTTGAATTAGTGCAGCGGGCATTTTTTCACCTTCGCCAATTACCATAATTTGTTCTATAAATAAAGATTGTTTGAAGGCTCCTTCTAATAAAGGAGGCACGATGTATTTTCCTCCAGAAGTTTTAAACATTTCTTTTGTGCGTCCTGTGATCTTTAAAAAACCGTCTGCATCGATTTCTCCTTTATCTCCAGAATGGAAATATCCATCTTTAATAACTTCCGCAGTTTTTACAGGATCTTTATAATATCCCTGCATGATGTTCGGACCTTTTATCAAAATCTCGCCATTTTCAGCAATTTTAACGTCGACGTCTTGGATAACTTTTCCAACAGTACCAACTTTAAAGCCTCTTACCCCGTTTACTTCAATAAAGTTTACAGAACTTACGGGAGATGTTTCTGTCAAACCATAACCTTCCATTATTGGCATTCCAGCCGCTGCAAAAACCCTTGTCAATCTTTGCTGCAATGCCGAAGCTCCAGAAACCATCAGTTTTAGTTCTCCTCCTAAGGCAGCTTGCCATTTAGAAAAGATTAGCTTTCTAGCAAGGCTCAATTGCTTTTCGTACCACCATCCGTTTGCACCATAAGGCTCATATCTTAAACCAAGCTTTACCGCCCAGAAAAACAAGATCTTTTTGATACCTTTTAAGGTTTCTCCTTTTAAAATAATTTTATCATAGATTTTTTCATATAAACGAGGAACGGCGGTCATTACGTTTGGCTTTATATCTTGAGCATTTTCAGCCAATTGTTCAATCCCTTCAGCAAAATAAATTTCTATTCCACAATATTGATATAAGTATAAAATCATACGCTCAAAAATATGGCATACTGGTAAAAAACTTAGGGCTTTATCTTTTCCATTTGCCAACGGTACTTTCTCTTTACTAGCGCGCACATTGGATACAATATTTGCATGTGATAACATCACGCCTTTTGGTTTTCCTGTAGTTCCAGATGTATAAATTATGGTTGCCAAGTCTTCGGGTTTGACCTCTTTTTTCCGAGCCTCTACGTCCACTTGATTCTTAAAGTCTTTCCCTGTCTCTAAAATTTCATTCCAGCTTTTTTCACCAACGATATCGTCAAAAGTAAATACTCCTTTTAAATTTGTATCTCCTTTAATTTGATTTAGTTTTTCTACAATAGCACTGTCAGAAGCAAAGCAATATGTAGCTTCTGAATGATTGAGCACGTATGCATAGTCTTCTTTTGAAATAGTGGGGTAGATGGGTACACTTTGAGCTCCTATTTGTAAAATTCCGATATCACAAATATTCCACTCCGTTCTGTTGGTTGTAGAAATTAGTGCAATTTTATCATTTGGCTGCACACCTAACCTTAATAAACCTCTGCTAATGGCATTTGCTTTCTCTATATATTCTTTTGTAGAAGTAGAGATCCACGCTCCTTTATATTTTGTTGTAAATGCTTTTTTAAGATTGTGCTTTTCAAGCTGATAGTAGGGGAAATCAAATATACGTGTAACTTGTATTGCCATATTGTTCTTGTTTTCTTGCACTGCAAAATATGAAATTAACATTGAATTTGCAAATAGATAATAAATTGCTTTTAAATTAAGAATAGCATATTTTTTAATCTATATTTTTAAATTTTTCTTTGCGAATCTTTTTTAATTTTCATCATTTGTGCAATTAAGTAGTGTCTAGAATGAATTGTTTAGAGTAGTATCCATACTTTTTTTGTCGTTATCGCATCCTCAATTATTTGTTATAAAAATTTATTAAATTTTAAAGAGTAGTTTGTGCTCTTTACTACATCAAGGAATACTTTTTGGGTGCCTTTCGGAAATTGCGTTTACAGCACTACAATTGAATGATATGAAAGTATTTTGAACGCTCTCAAGTACCATAGCTGTTCTATAAAATGCAGTGGTTTAAATTTATTAGCGAGTAAGGAAGGGCCAATTTATGTATTGCGCTCTTTTATTTTGTTGAATGGTCAGTTTTAGAAGCGACTATTTAGAGCATTTGGCTGGATATAATATGATAATGGCATAACATTTTTTGTGAAATCATTCTTTTTTAAACAGACAATCTCTCTTGCGACGATTGTAGTTAGGTTTTTACAAGACGAAAGTTGAAAAATTAAATACAGTAGTTCAATATTTTAAATTTAATAAAATCTAAATACAGTGCAAAAAAAAGGTCGAAAATGAATCCGACCTTTTTAACTTCATAGCAATTGTGTTTCCACATTTTTGATGTTAATATTTTAAGAAACCATAAAATGGTCTTCTAAAAATTAACTACGCAAATATATATAGAGAAATTGACGTATTCGTGTAAATAATCGTAATTACTATTTTTTTAAAGCTGCTACAATTATAGAAAAATCCTCTTCAAAAAAATCTTTAGGAGCTTTAGAAGTAAATGATTTAAAATCTTTGGTGAAATGAGATTCATCATAATAGTCGTACATATAAATTAAATCTTTTAAATTCACTTTCTTGTTTTCATATTGCTTCATTAAATTTATAAAACGGTGAATTCGTATATATTTAGCAGGGGTTAGTCCTACTATTTTTTTAAATTGAGTTTCAAGCGTTTTTTGTCCGAATGGCATAATTTGTAGCAACTCTTGTACAGAAAGTAAGCCTTGTTTTTGATGGATAAAATCAATCGCCGTATCAACTGCAATTGTGTTTTTATTCTCAATTAGTGGCAATTCAAATAGTAGATTTTCTAAATTTTGAAATAATTGGATTAAATTATTACTATTATTTTTAAAGATAAATTCCAGTTTAGCCGAAATATTTTTATGAACTTGTTCAAATAATACGTGCTTGTTCGTAAATTTAGAAATATTTAAATTTGTTAGTTTGTGAAGTGTCGTAGGTTTAAAGCTGATACCACAAGAAAAGCCAACTTCATTTGCGCTAAATTGATAAGACTTGAAAAATTGCCCCGCCAATACTAAGTTTTTTAACTCCGTTTCATTGTTTTCTGTGGATACTCTTTGTCCGTCGCAGTAGACAAAGGTAAGACTTGAAACCCCGTAAGGAATGATCGTAGTATTATAAGGAATCGTTTTATTTGAATAAGAAATATGATAAAATTCTTCAATTAAATGAGCTGTTTTTTGAATTTCAAAATAAGTAAGCTTCATAGAATATTATTTATAGTTTAAGTGAGGTCTCTTTTTTAGAAAGTTCTTTTACAAATGATTCTTTTAATTTTGTTTTTTTTTCAGTGTGTGTTAAGATCCTCAATTTCGTCTTTTATTTTGAAGAATTTTCAAAATTTTTATCTTAATTATTGTGAAACAACCAATTTATAACAATGCGTTACAATATTTAGTAAAAATCACCGAGAAATAAGTGTCTTCATTAAAATTAGTATTATGAATTGAACTGGAGAATACCAAAATTCTTATTAAAACGCCTACAAAATGGTGATATAAGAACCTGTTTTCGTTTTGATGTGGTGCTTCTAAAATCTGTATTAAAATAAAAAAAGAATTGTTAATCATCTTAAAAACAAAATTTGTGCTACACAGCAAGCGTAGTAAAAGTAGCTATTAGTTGCACAAGTGCCAAAATAATCGAGCAGGTGGGTAGATAAAATAAAATTTATATTCAAAACGGATTATTTAACTGATATTGGCATTTATCGACCTACCATTGCTGTATTAATTTTCGCAAAAACTTAAGAAGGGGATATCATATCTCAAAAAAAAACAGCCTTTAGACGTGCCTAAAAGCTGTTTTAATGTAATATCACGAGGTATTAATTTTTATTTTCGATCCATTCTTTTGCATTTACAAAAGCGGTGAGCCAAGGAGATACCTCATCTTTTCTTTCCGAAGGATAGTTTGCCCAATTCCACTGAAAAGTAGAGCGTTCTATATGTGGCATGGTTACCAAATGTCTTCCAGACGCATCACTCATCATAGCGGTATTGTAATCAGAACCATTGGGATTGTTCGGATACCCTTCATAACCGTATTTGGCTACAATATTATAATTTTCTTCCTTTTCTGGAAGATTGAATTTCCCTTCTCCATGAGAAATCCAAACGCCTAAAGTTGTTCCGGCCAAAGAAGAAAGCATTACTGAATTATTTTCTTGGATTTTAACGGACGTAAATGAACTTTCATGTTTTTTAGAGTCATTATGAATCAATTTCCCGTGTACTTTATGTGTTGGATTGATTAAGTCTAATTCCATCCACAGTTGTGCCCCATTGCAAATACCAACAGATAGGGTGTCTTCTCTTTTAAAGAAGGCTTTCAATGATTTCTTTGCTTTGGCATTGTATAAAAAAGCACCGGCCCATCCTTTTGCAGATCCTAAAACATCAGAGTTAGAAAACCCTCCAACGGCACCAATAAACTGAATATCCTCTAGTGTTTCCCGTCCCGAAATTAAATCGGTCATGTGTACATCTTTTACGTCAAAGCCTGCTAAATACATTGCATTGGCCATTTCACGTTCAGAATTTGATCCTTTTTCTCTGATGATCGCCGCTTTTGGTCTTGGTAATTTTGTATTGATTTTTGGTAAGGATCCTTTAAAGTTTTTTGGAAACGTATAGGTTAACGGTTGCTTTTTATAATTATCAAAACGTTCTTTCGCCATGCCGTTCGCAGTTTGTTTCTGGTCTAGTAAAAAAGAAGTTTGATACCATACATCTCTCATTTCAGCTACATCGAAAGCAAAATGCGCTTCGTTATTCTTTATGGTTACTTTTCCTGAGTTGTTTACAGTTCCAATGTTAAAAAGAGTAATTCCAATTCCTTTAAACACCTCTTCAACCGAAGCATCTGCTTGAAATACAATTCCTGCATTTTCAGAAAACAAGACTTTAATAGAATCTTCCTCATTCAATTCAGAAATGTTGAAGTCTGCACCTATATTTATATCCGCAAAGCACATTTCGAGAAGGGTTGTAATAAATCCTCCAGATGCAATGTCATGCCCGGCCTTTATTTTATCTGCTTTTATTAGTGTTTGAATGGTGTTGAATGTTTTTTTAACATAAGCGGTATCCGTTACATCTGGAGCGTCATTTCCAATGGTGTTTAGGGTTTGATTGAAGGAGCTTCCACCTAATTTGTAGGCATCTTGGGAAACATTGATATAATAAATGTTTCCACCTTCAATTTGTAAAAGAGGTTCTACCACTTTAGTGATGGCACTGCAGTTTCCTGCAGCAGAAATAATCACGGTTCCTGGAGAAAGTACTTCGCTATCTGCATATTTCTGTTTCATCGACAAAGAGTCTTTTCCCGTTGGAACATTGATTCCTAGCGCAACAGAAAATTCTGAAACGGCTTCTACGGCTTTGTACAATCGTGCATCTTCCCCTTCATTTCTACAGGGCCACATCCAATTTGCTGAAAGAGAGACACTTTTTAAATTGTCTTTTAAAGGCGCCCACATTAGATTTGTGAGAGATTCTGTAATTGCATTTCGACTTCCTGCAGCTGGGTTTATCAATGCAGCAATAGGAGCGTGGCCAATAGCCGTGGCAACTCCTTCTTTTCCATTATAATCCAATGCCATTACCCCAACATTGTTCAATGGAATTTGTAAAGGACCAGCACATTGTTGTTTGGCAACTTTACCACCCACACAACGGTCTACTTTATTTGTTAACCAATCTTTACAAGCAACGGCTTCTAACTGCAGTACTTGTTTTAAATAGATTTCTATATTTTTTATTTTGTACCGTGAATTTTTATAGTTTCTCTCAACAGTAGTGTCTGTTAATATTGTTTTCGGAGAAGCTCCAAACATATCTTCTAAAGCCAAGTCCATCGGTTTGTCACCTTTTTTTGCAGATTCAAATGTAAATCTTTTATTTCCAGTGACTTCACCCACTGTATACATTGGTGAACGTTCACGGTCTGCAATTTTTTGTAAGGTATCGAGATGTTTTTTTGAAATAACCAATCCCATTCTTTCTTGGGATTCATTTCCTATAATTTCCTTTGCTGACAGTGTTGGGTCTCCAATTGGCAGTGCATCCAAGTCGATATGACCACCGGTGTCTTCTACCAATTCAGAAAGACAGTTTAAATGTCCTCCTGCGCCGTGATCGTGAATAGAAACAATAAAATTCTCTTCGCTTTCTACCATTCCGCGGATTGCATTTGCGGCACGTTTTTGCATTTCTGGGTTGGATCGTTGCACGGCATTCAGTTCAATTCCTGAAGCAAATTCGCCTGTATCTGATGAAGACACTGCAGCTCCACCCATTCCAATTCTGTAGTTTTCACCTCCAAGAATTACAATTTTATCTCCTTCTTTCGGGGTGTCTTTTAATGCTTGATCTGCTTTTCCATAACCAATTCCACCCGCTTGCATAATGACTTTGTCATAACCTAATTTTCTTGGTTTTGAGGCACTTGAAGCTGTATTTTCTTCATGTTCAAAAGTCAATACAGATCCCGTAATTAAAGGTTGCCCAAATTTATTTCCAAAATCAGACGCTCCGTTAGATGCTTTGATTAAAATATCCATAGGAGTTTGATACAACCATTCTCTTTCTTGAAATTTGTGTTCCCAATATCTTTTTTCTTCTAGACGGGAATACGAGGTCATATACACCGCAGTCCCTGCCAATGGTAAAGAGCCTTTTCCACCCGCAAGGCGGTCTCTAATTTCCCCTCCAGAACCGGTTGCAGCCCCGTTAAATGGTTCTACTGTCGTTGGAAAATTATGCGTTTCTGCTTTTATGGAAATTACAGAATCAAAAGCTATATTTTGATAATAATCAGGTTTGTCCGCTGTTTTTGGAGCAAACTGCGTTACAGAAGGACCTTTGATAAAAGCAACATTGTCTTTGTATGCCGAAATAATATCGTTTGGAAATTGCTTCGAAGTCTCTTTAATTAGTTTAAACAGAGATGTTGGCATCTCCTCTCCGTCAAGGATAAAAGTGCCGTTAAATATTTTATGACGACAGTGTTCTGAGTTTACTTGGCTAAACCCAAATACCTCAGAATCCGTTAGTTTTCTTCCGATTTTAGTAGCTATACCCTCTAAATAAGACACCTCTTCAGGGCTTAAAGACAAACCTTCTTGTGTATTGTAAGTTGCGATATCTTCAATATTTAAAATTGCTTTAGGCTCAATTTTTATAGTAAAAAGATCTTGATGCAAATTTGTATACTTTTCAGAAATCATAGTATCAAAGTCCTCAAAGTTATCAGAAACTGCTGTAAATTCTTCAATTCTAAGGATATTTGTAATCCCCATATTTTGAGTGATTTCTACAGCATTTGTGCTCCAAGGAGTAATCATTGCCGCTCTGGGTCCTATATACGTAGCTTCTAAAGAGCTTGACTCTATTTTTGGCTGATTTGAAAATAACCAAGTCAACTTGGAAATTGTAGTTGCAGTTAAATCTTTTGTTGCTTGTACAGCGAATACTTTACTGCTTGTATTTCCAAAGAAATGAATCATGGTCTTGTTTTATTTGTGTGACGTTGTAAAAAAGCAAATTTACTTTTTTTAAGTTTAATGTTGATGAATTATTTCTTTGAAGTTTTGGAGTTATGCACGAGGTTTTAAACAAAAAAAACGATTCAATTTGAATCGTTTTTTTTGTTTTTAATAAAAGGTAATTATTTGTAAATTATAGATTTATTTTTTTATCATGTGCTTAAAATGTCAATTTATCTGGAAAATAGTATAATTTCTGCACTGCTGTTGTCAAACCCCATAATTGTAGTTTGTATTGTTTTGTGAGCTCAGTTTTGTGTGCATCTTTATTTTTTAAAGAACAATGAGACACCTTGTGTTTTTATTTTTTGGTTTGAAATACAATTTAAAGAGATCTCATTCTTTGTTACATATTCTTATTATTTCCAGTTTTAATAAATTATTTGTTCCGCTCTTTTCAATTAATATGCGATTTTCTTATCGTATACTATGGTAATTTTTTTTCCATAAGTGCCATATAGAAACCATCAAATCCAGAAATATGAGCAAAAACCTTTTTGTCTGAAACCAATGTAAATTGTTTTCCTGCTTCTGACGTTAAAAACTTTTGAACTTGTTCTTGGTTTTCTGAAGGCAACACAGAGCAAGTTGCATATACCATTTTTCCACCTGGCTTTAACATAGGAGCGTACTGTTGTAAAATTTCCTGTTGTACTTTTTTAATATTTTCTATAAACTCAGGTTGTAGTTTCCATTTTGAATCTGGATTTCTGCGCAGCACCCCTAAACCAGAACAAGGAGCATCAATTAATATTCTATCTGCTTTGCCATGTAACTTTTTAATCGGTTTTGTAGAATCGATCACTCGCATGTCAATATTATGCGCTTTGTTTCTTTTCGCTCTTACTTTTAGCTTTCGGAGTTTACTCTCATAAATATCCATCGCTATAATTTGACCCTTGTTTTCCATCAGTGCAGATAAATGCAATGTTTTACCACCAGCACCCGCGCACGTATCAATGACCTTCATACCTGGTTTTACATCTAAATAAGCTGCGACCAACTGAGAGGATGCATCTTGGACTTCAAAAAAACCGTTGTGAAAAGCTTCTGTTTTGAATACGTTTGCTCTTTCAGGCAATACTAATGCATCTGGGTGATTGGGAACAGTTTCGGTGCTTATATTTTCTGCATGTAATTTTTTCTGAAGAATTTCTTTAGAAATATTTAAGGTATTGGTTCTTAAAATAACATTTGCTTGCACGTTTAAAGCAGCAATTTCTTTCGTCCACAACTCTTCTCCCAACTCTTTGGCACACATTTCGTCCATCCAATCTGGAATTGATTCCCTAAATTTTCGCGTTCTTGAGAGCTCGTCGAAACGTCCTTTAATTTTTCTCTCTGGCACGTCACCCACTTGATTCCAGTCGGGAAGTGCAATTCCCCGAAGAATACACCAAACAGAAAATAACCGCCAAATATTATCGCGATCATAAGGTGCTTTTACCTCCGCAATTTCAGCATACAAGCGGTTCCAACGTACAATGTCGTAAATTGTTTCTGCAACAAATTTACGGTCTCTTGCACCCCAACGTTTGTCGCGTTTGAGGGCTTTTTCTACTGCCTTGTCCGCATATACGCCTTCGTTAAATATATCTCTAATGCTGTCTATAACTGCGAAAGTTAAATTTCTATGTAATCTCATTATATCTTCTTATGGGATGTAAATATACATATAAGTAAGAGGTTGGCAATTTAAAAGTTGCACGGAAAAATCAGGTTTAAATACCTGTAAGAATCTTCTTTTTAAAGAAGATTAAAACTAGAAACACAAAGTTTTTTTGCAAGGTTTGAAATGTGTTTTTATATCTTGCTATTTTAGAAAAGATACTTTTTTCTTTATCGGATAGTCTTGGACAGCACTGAAAAGTTGTTTTGTGGAACGATCCCTTTTTTTTAATGCACGAAATTTTCTTTTTTAATTTTGATTTCATTATTTTTGAATTTCTGAAATAATAAAGTTGAATTTAAATTATCCAATCACATATACAGAGGGAGTGAGTGTTCAAAGGGCGTCACTTTTATCCTCGGAATTAGGTTTGAAAACATGCAATGATTTGCTTAATTTCTTTCCTTTTCGGTATATCGATAAAACAACATTTCACGCAATAAACGAATTACAACCAAACGCATCAGAAGTACAAATTGTAGGTCGTATTACTCGATTAAATTCAATTGCACAAAAAAGGGGTAGCCGTTTGGTAGCGACTTTTCAAGATGCTACAGGAAGCATGGAATTGGTATGGTTTAAAGGTCAAAAATGGCTCAAGGACTCTTTGAAAGTGAACGAGCCTTATGTTGTTTATGGAAAACTAAACCACTACAACGGAAGTTTTAGCATTCCGCATCCAGAGTTAGAATTATTTAGCGCTTATAAAAAAAAGCTTCAAACGAAGATGCAGCCAGTTTATCATACGACAGAGCGGTTGGTCAATGCAGGAATTTCAAATAAAATGATGGGAAATTTCATACAGCGTTTGTTAGAGCAATTTTATGACAGTATTCAAGAAAATTTATCGCAAGAAATTTTAGAGGATTTTAAATTCATGACCAAACGAGAAGCGCTTTTAAATGCGCATTTTCCAAAAAGTCAAGAACATCTAACAAAAGCAGAAAATCGCTTGAAATTTGAAGAATTATTTTTCATTCAATTGCAATTATTGCGAAAAAAACTAATTAATAAGGTAAAAATAAAAGGCGTTGTTTTTGAAAAAGTAGGTGTTATTTTTAATGATTTTTATAAAAACAAGTTGCCATTTGATTTGACAAATGCGCAAAAAAGAGTCTTAAAAGAAGTTCGAAAAGATGTGGCTTCTGGAGCACATATGAATCGTTTGTTGCAAGGTGATGTGGGGTCGGGAAAAACGATTGTGGCTATCTTAGCCATGCTTTTAGCAATAGATAATGGTTTTCAAGCAACCATTATGGCACCTACAGAAATATTGGCCAATCAGCATTTTATTGCGGTTTCAGAATTGGTTGCTGGAATGGAACTCAAGGTTGCTATCTTAACAGGTTCTGTGAGAACGAAGAGGAGAAGAGAAATTCACGCAGGCTTAGAAGATGGCACTTTAAATATATTGATTGGTACGCACGCGTTACTGGAAGATAAAGTGCAATTTAAAAATCTGGGAATCGCAATTATTGACGAGCAACATCGGTTTGGTGTAAAACAGCGTGCTAAGTTATGGGCAAAAAACGTACTTCCTCCTCATATTTTGGTAATGACGGCAACTCCAATTCCAAGAACCTTGGCGATGTCTGTATATGGAGATTTAGATATTTCCGTCATAGATGAATTGCCTCCAGGAAGGAAAGAAGTGAAGACTGTGCATCGTTTTGATAGCAATCGTCTCTCCGTTTTTAAATTTATGAAAGATGAAATTGAGAAGGGAAGACAGGTCTATTTAGTGTATCCATTGATAGAAGAATCAGCCGCAATGGACTACAAAGATTTAATGGATGGCTATGAGAGTGTCTCTCGAGAGTTTCCATTACCAAACTATCAAATTAGTATTGTGCACGGTAAAATGAAGCCTGCGGATAAAGAGTTTGAAATGCAGCGCTTTGTAAAGGGAAAAACGCAAATTATGGTAGCTACCACAGTTATTGAAGTAGGTGTAAATGTGCCGAATGCCAGTGTAATGATTATTGAAAGTTCAGAACGTTTTGGACTTTCACAATTGCATCAATTAAGAGGACGCGTTGGGCGAGGAGCAGATCAAAGCTATTGTATTTTAATGTCTAGCTTCAAATTATCACCAGAGGCAAAAACTCGTTTGAAAACGATGGTGGAGACTACAGATGGCTTTAAAATTGCAGAGGTCGACTTGAAGTTAAGAGGTCCGGGAAATATCATGGGAACACAGCAAAGTGGCGTATTGGACCTTAAAATAGCGGATGTAGTAAAAGATTCTAAAATTTTAGTAGCTGCTAGGAATACTGCAATTTCTTTATTACAAGAAGATGAAAATTTATCAAATGAGCTGAATTTACCAATAAAAAAAGCATTCATGCAGATGACAAAGTCTTCTAAAATTTGGTCTAATATTAGCTAATTATAATAAAAACGCAAGAATGTACATTGCTATTAAGTTATGTTTGTAGTCTTATTATTTTTTGAACGGAGTGACTGTTCAAGTAATTTTTTACAACAGTTTTAGCCAATTCTTTGTCCGAAATAGGAGTCAGTATTGCTTTCAATATGTCGATATTATCTTCTTGATGTGCTAGGTTCGTAAACCCATACCCAAAAACCTGATTGTTTTCGATTAGAATTAATGCATGCTCCTCTGTTTCTCTGCCCTTGTCTAAAATAATAAAGTTGTCGTTGTTAAAATTATGTAAAAACGGCTTTCTTTTTTTCTTAATATTATATTTAGGAGACAGTGTTTCTAGTTGTAAATAATACTTTAAACGCGAAAATAATTCATTTCCTGTTTTTTCGTATGTAATTGAAATCGCTCTGTCTTGTAGTTTTAGAGCTCTTTTTGTTTCTTTGAGAAATAATTTATTGACTTCGGCATTTATATTTTTTCCACGTCCTAAATACAGTACTTTTCCGTTTTTATCATGTATGTAAAACACCCCTAAATATTTAGGAACCGAGGCTATTAATTTTTGAAGCCTTTCTTTTTCGAATCGCTGGTCATGATGCTTTACGAAATTCTGTATGATTGTTTTTGTACTGTCTTTTTCTAAAAGCAACTTAAAAAGCTGCACAGTTGCTAAAGCGTCGCCAGAAGCACGATGTCTATCTGTCATCGGTATGCCGAGCGCCTTTGTAAGTTTTCCTAGACTGTAAGAAGGTTGGTCTAAAATTAATTGCTTGCTCAATTCTACCGTACAGAGTGTATTTCTATTAAAATCATAACCAAGACGGTCGAATTCTGTGCTTAAAATTCGGTAATCGAAAGTAGTATTGTGGGCAACCAGCGTGCAATCTTTGGTAATTTCAATAATTCTTTTTGCAATTTCATAAAACTTAGGAGCACTCCTCAACATTTTATTATTAATTCCTGTGAGTCGCACAACAAACTGCTGAATTTCTTTTTCTGGGTTTACCAAACTAATAAATTGGTCCACAACCGAATGGCCATCAAATTTGTAAATGGCAATTTCTGTGATGCCTTCCTCATTAAATTTTCCTCCGGTAGTTTCAATGTCTAATATTGCGTACAAATTATTCTTTCTTTGGATGCAAATTTACGAACTATAATTTCTACTACCAAAAATTGAGCTTCCTAGTCGTATCATGGTACTCCCATTTTTTATTGCCAAAGGATAGTCTCCACTCATGCCCATCGAAAGAATTTCTAATTGACAGTTGTTCGTACTTGTATTTTTTTTATGCAGCTCAAAAAAGTTTTTTAAAGATGCAAACTCTTCGTTCAGTTGTTCTTGATTATCTGAAAATGAAGCCATACCCATAAAACCAACAATTTTTATGTTTTCCAACTCCTGAAAATCTGGACTTTTTAAGATGTGCTCAATTTCTTCAAAAGACAATCCGAACTTGGATTCTTCTTTTGCAATTTTTGCTTGTAATAAGCATGAGATAACACGGTCGTGTTTTTTTGCTTGTTTATTAATTTCCTGTAAAGTTTTAAGTTTGTCAATTCCATGGATTAAATTCACGAAATGGGCCATGTATTTTACTTTATTGCTTTGCAAATGACCAATCATATGCCATTGAATATCTTTCGGAAGTGCATCAAACTTTTCCGCCATTTCCTGTACTTTATTTTCACCAAAAACACGTTGACCACCGTCATAAGCTTCTTGTAAGTCGGCAATTGGTTTGGTTTTAGAAACCGCAACTAAAATTACGTTTTCAGGAATTGATTTTTTTATTTCTGCTATATTTTTTTTTATTTCCATTTCGTTTTTTTTAAATGAGAGTGAATTTAAGCCAAAAAGAACCTGCAGTTAAAACTCATAAATAGTGATGGCGCTTCTTATTTTTGGTTCTATATATGTTGTTTTAGGAGGCATTAGTAAGTCTGAATCTACAATTTCTTTGAGTTCTTTTATATTTGTTGAATGCATTCCGAAGGACACTTTAAAAGTACCTGCATCTACTTTCGTTTTTAGTTCTAAACCATTTGATTTGTTTTGAGAATATACGATTTTAGTTTCATCTCTTATATCTTCAATCCCTAAAATAGGTTTTAGAACCGTGCTGTATAGAATTTGTGCATCTAATCTACTGAGCGCATCGGTAAAAGGATAGCCTTTTACACGCAGATGCAATGCATAAAATTCTCCGTCTAAATACATACTAAAAGTATGTTTTTTTGCTGGCTTATAAAATTCAGAACCTTGCTTTTCAATATTGAAAAAGTGTTCCAATGTGTTTAAAAATTCTTTCGATGTCAAACCGTTTAAATCTGTTACAAACCGATTGAACTCGTAAATATTTAATGCACTTTCTGCAATTAAATAACTCATGAAAAAGTTATATGCTTCGTTTCCTGTGTGTTTTGGGTTTTCCTTTTTTAATCTTTCAGCTAACAAACAAGAGGCTGATGACCGGTGATGGCCATCTGCAATATACAAAGTATCAATTTTTTGGAATGCCTTTGTTATTTTCTCAATATCAGCGGCATCATCTACTACCCATAAAAGGTGTTCATCTTCGTTAGTCGTTGTAAATTCGTAGGCTGCTTTGTGCTGTGAATATATTTCAAAGATCTCGTCAATTTGAATATTGTCAGGATATGATAGCAAAACAGGTTCTGCATTAAATCCTGTGTTTTTCAAATAACTTTCAAATAAAAACTCTCTTTGTTTGAGGGTCCCCTCGTGTTTTTTTATGCGATTATTCAAACAGTCTTCAACGGAAGTTGCAGCTATAACACCGCAAAAAGAATCAAGAGCAGTTATTTTTTTATAGATGTAGAAAGCAGGTATTTGATCTTGTGTAAATACTTTTTGTTCCTTAAAATCAGCATATTTTTTTTGCACCAATTCAAACCGTGCTGCTTCACTGCGTTTTTCTTTTGTTGAGGTGTAAATAGGATTTGTTATGTGCAAGAAAGAGTAGGGATTGTCCGCCAATTTAGAGTCCAACCTTCTGGGAGTATAAATGTTGTGGGATTTAGAGGATACCCGAGCAACTTTATCTCCAGATGTTCGAACTGCTTTAAAAGGTTTAACAATGGCCATATTTTAACGTAGTAGCTGAATTATTTGTTGCGCTAATGCAGTTCCAATTCTTTCTTCGGTTTCTTTTGTAGCACTGCCAATATTAGGTGTTAAAGAGATTTCTGGATTCATTAACAATTGTACGGCAGGTGTTGGTTCTGTCTCAAAAACATCCAAACCAGCGAACTGAACTTTTCCACTTTCGATCGCTTTTACGAGGTCTACTTCATTTAAAATACTACCGTTCGCAGTATTTATAATACCAACTCCGTCTTTCATTTTTTTGATATCACTTGCCGAAATTACGGATCCTTCTGGATCAGATGTGTGCAATGTAATAAAATCAGCTTCTTTCAATACCGTTGCTTTCGGCACGGTATTGATGTTAATGGTTATTTTCTGTCCATTAAAAAAATCAATGGTAATGGGTGCACTTGTGATTTCTTCATCGGTTGCAAGAACGTTCATTCCTAAACCCAAAGCGATTTTAGCGACTGCTTGCCCGCTGCTTTCAAATCCAATTATTCCAATTGTTTTACCTTTTAATTCGATGCCTGCACTGAACGCTTTTTTTAATTCTTTAAAACGAGTATCTCCCTCTAAAGGCATTTCTCTATTTGAAGCGTGTAGAAATCTTACCAATCCAAATAAATGTGCAAAAACCAACTCAGCAATCGCATTTGCAGCAGCTTCTGGAGCGTTTATAACATGTAAGCCTTGATCTTCTGCATAGGCAACGTCAATATTTTCAAGATTGCCGCCTGCACAGCCAATTAATTTAATACTCTGACATGCGTCTATCAACTCTTGACCAACTTGAGTTGCACTTTTTACTAAAAGCGCGTCAATGTTGTTTTCATTAATGTATTGTTCCAATTGATTTTGTGCAACTTTTGTAGTTATTACCTCAAATCCTCCTTTTTCCAAAGCATCAATTCCGCTTTGAGAAATTCCGTCGTTTGCTAATATTTTCATTTTTTTTGTTTCTAATCCTTTCGAAAGAAAGAAGTTTTTAGGGATTGTTTTAATTTTTAAACCTAAGAAAGAGCATAAATAAAACGCATTGAAGCGTGTTTAAAGCTCCAATTTCTCTAGTCTTGTTTACTTTCTAATGCTTGCATTACATCCACCAAAACTTGCACACTGTGCAATGGGAGGGCATTGTACATGCTTGCTCTATAGCCACCAACACTTCGATGACCGTTTAGTCCGTTAATTCCAGCAGCTTTCCACAGGGTATCAAATGCAGCAGTTTGCGAGGCGTTTGTTAAAGTAAAAGTAGCATTCATGGTACTTCTGTCTTCTTTAGCAACAATGCCCTGGAATAGTGGATTTCTATCAATTTCGGCATACAAAAGTGCTGCTTTTTTGTTGTTTACTTCTTCAATAAACGGAATTCCACCGATTTCTTTCAGCCATTGCAAATTTAACATAGATACGTATACTGCAAATACAGATGGTGTGTTGGCCATACTTTCTTTTGCAATATGTGCTTGGTAATTTAGCATTGTAGGAACGTGTCTATTTACCTTTCCTAAAATCTCTTCTTTGACGATCACTAGAGTGGTTCCTGCAGGACCCATATTTTTCTGCGCTCCTGCATAGATTAAATCGAATTTCTCAAAGTCTAGCTGCCGAGAAAAAATGTCTGAACTCATATCACAAATTAAGGAAACATTGGTTTCTGGAAAGGTCTTCATCTGCGTTCCAAAAATAGTATTGTTACTTGTGCAATGGAAATAATCTACATCTTCAGGAATGGTATATCCTTTGGGTATATAGTTAAAGTTTTTATGTTTTGAAGAGCCTACTTCCAATACTTCTCCAAAGGCTTTTGCTTCGGTAATAGCGTTGTCTGACCAGGTTCCCGTGTTTAGGTATGCCGCTTTTGTATTTAACAAGTTGTATGCAACCATTAAAAATTCCAAGCTCGCTCCACCATGTAAAAACAGTGCTTGATATCCTTTATTTTCTAAACCTAACAACTCTAAAGCCAGCGATCTTGCGGTATCCATAACAGCAACAAATGATTTGCTTCTGTGAGAAATTTCGATTAGAGATAAATCATCGTTGTTAAAATTAAGCACAGCTGCTGCTGCTTTTTCCAAGACTTCTTGTGGCAGAATACAAGGTCCTGCACTAAAATTATGTTTTTTCATTTTAGGATAATTTAGATAAAAATTCTAAAGTATTAACGCCATCTGCATAATCGGATAATTTTGGATGCTGTGTTGCGCCAAAATCAATTTCGTTTTCGATAAATCCTTTAGAAACGATGCATTGAATCTTTTCTTTGTCTTGATGCAATTTTATTTTTAAGTCTACTTCGTTCTCATAATACTCGTAAAAAATGGTGGCAATGGGAGATGCATAACTCTCATCTTCCTTAATCATTAAAAATCCGTTTTCTAAAAGATCAAATAAGCTCATTAAGTACACCGCCTTATTGTAATCATAATTGTTGGCATATTTCGCATTGTTAATGATTTCTTTTTTCACGAACATGCCATTAAAGAAATTATTAAAATCATAATCTCTAGGAACATAAAGTTTAGAAACTGATCTGCATCCGAGTCCAAAATAAGTAAATACATCTTCTGCTAATCTTTGCAAATCATCCTCTGATTCCCTTCCGGTAAGCACGGCAACTGAATTTCTACTCTTGCGAATGATGTTTGGTTTATTTTTAAAATAAAACTCAAAATATCTCGCAGTGTTGTTGCTTCCAGTGGCAATTACTGCGTCAAACTTTTCTAATTTTTCTTCTGTAAAAGTGATGTTTCCCTTGAACTCTGCTTCCACATATTCTAAATATTTTGCTAAAAAAGGCAGTAAATGTTTGTCGTTAGAAGATTGTTTTACCAAGACGGAATGGCCTGAAATTAAAACTGATAAAAAATCATGAAACCCTACGAGAGGAATGTTTCCTGCCATCACGATAGCGACACGTTTCGGAGTGACTGGAGGAAGTTCATTATCCGCCAACCAAGCGTCTAAATTTTCTTTAGTGAGCGCGGATGACCAACTCGACACAGCAAACAAAATATTTTCTTTTGTAAACCATGAGTTGTTTTCTTGAGCGATTTTTAGCTGATGTTTGAATCCGTCAAAAAAGAGCTCATTGTGGGCTATTTTTTGTTTTTTTTCAATTTTTTCCTGGCTGAACTGACTCAGAAAAGCTCCTAATTTTACAAAAGCATTAATTCTATTTTGAATACTATCCATTTATTTTGGTTGTGACTAATTTTGGCGTTATTTTTGCAATTGTAAAGGTACAAAACAGAAAAGAAAGTTATGGCAATTATAATAACAGATGAATGTATAAATTGTGGGGCATGTGAACCCGAATGTCCGAACACAGCAATTTACGAAGGGGCAGATGATTGGAAATACTCAGATGGAACTGATTTAAAAGGAGACGCAGTATTGCCGAACGGTAAACCAGTAAATTCGGATGAGGATCAAGAACCAATTAGTGACGAAATCTATTTTATTGTTGCTGATAAGTGTACAGAATGTAAAGGTTTTCACGATGAACCGCAATGTGCAGCAGTATGTCCTGTGGATTGTTGTGTTCCCGATGATGACAATGTAGAGACAGAAGAAGAGTTGTTAGCAAAACAAAAATTTATGCACAACGATTAAAGCCTTGCCTGTATAACGCGAATAGTAGCGCAAATAGAGACTAAAAATAAGATAAAAAATTCCGAAGTTCGTTCGGAATTTTTTATGTTTAAAAAACATATATTTACAGCGCAAAAATTAAATTTAATTTTTGCTATTTACCTTAATATTTAAAGAAAATGAAAGCCGGAATTGTAGGATTACCAAACGTAGGAAAATCGACCTTATTTAATTGTTTATCAAATGCAAAAGCACAAAGCGCAAATTTTCCCTTTTGTACGATAGAGCCTAATATTGGGGTTGTAAATGTGCCAGATAAGAGAATTGAGAAATTAGAGGAATTGGTAAAACCAGAACGTGTAATGCCTGCAACAGTAGAGATTGTAGATATTGCTGGTTTGGTAAAAGGAGCAAGTAAAGGAGAAGGATTAGGCAATCAGTTTTTAGCAAATATTAGAGAGACCGATGCCATTCTGCATGTCATCAGATGTTTTGACAATGACAATATTATTCACGTAGATGAATCTGTAGATCCTGTTAGAGACAAAGAAACAATCGATATAGAATTACAATTAAAAGATTTAGAAACCGTTGAAAAAAGACTAGAACGCGTTAAGCGAACTGCAAAAACGGGAAATAAAGAGGCACAGGCAGAACTAATTGTTTTGTTAAAAATTGAGGAGACCTTGCTTAAGGGAATTTCTATAAGAGCTTTAAGTTTTAACGAAAAGGAGTTGGAGTTTGTGCAGTCATTGCAATTTATTACTGCCAAACCGGTATTGTATGTTTGTAATGTGGATGAGGATTCTGCAGTTACAGGAAATGATTATGTGGAAAAAATAAGAGCCGCTGTAAAGGATGAAAATGCAGAGGTAATTGTATTAGCAGTCGGAACAGAGGCGGATATTACAGAGTTAGATGATTATGAAGAAAGACAAATGTTTCTTGCAGATATTGGCTTAGAAGAAGCAGGTGTGGCCCGTTTAGTGCGTTCTGCTTATAAATTATTAAATTTGCAAACCTATTTTACAGCAGGTGTTAAAGAAGTAAGAGCATGGACGGTGCCCATTGGAGCAACTGCGCCACAGGCTGCAGGTGTTATTCATACGGACTTTGAAAAAGGATTTATTAGAGCAGAAACAATTGCTTACCAGGATTACGTGACTTTTGGATCTGAAGCAAAAGTAAAAGAAGCAGGAAAAATGAGAGTAGAAGGCAAGGAATATGTTGTGAAAGATGGGGATGTGATGCACTTCCGTTTCAACGTATAATCGAAGGTTTATTAGAACCTCTTTGCGAGCATTACCCGTTGCTACCGAAAGCTTTTTTGTAATAACCTTTGTGATTTAAATTGGCTACATATTTTTAAAGAAAATCAATTATGAAAAACTTCTTGCTTTTTACAGTATTTATTTTTTTAACAATTTCTTGTAATAGCGTAAAAAACACTCAAGAAGCTATTAGTAACGGGAACTATGACGATGCGATTACTATTGCTGTTGAAAACTTAAAAAGGAACAAGACAAAAAAAAGAAATCAGCCTTATGTCCTCCTATTAGAAGAAGCTTTTAAAAAAGCAGCTGTAAAAGATTTGGCAAGAATTAATTTCTTAAAGAAGGAGAACAATCCAGAAAACATTGAAATTATTTTTTCCTTGTATGAGCAGTTGAAAAAAAGGCAAGAATTTTTAAAACCTTTATTACCACTTTACATTGTAAAAGTGAATAGAGCGGCCTTCTTTCAATTTACAAATTACGATGATGAAATTATTGCAAATAAGAATCAGTTAACAGATTACTTATATCAAAGTGCCGAAAAACTTTTTAGTAACAATAACAAATTTGATTATCGAACTGCATATAATAATTTAGAATACATCGATAAGATAAACCCGAACTTTAAGGAAGTCCGAAATTTAATGGAGGTAGCAAGAGAGAGTGGTTTAGATTTTGTTCTTGTATCCATGAAAAACGAAACTCAAAAAGTAATTCCTAAAAGATTAGAGGAAGATTTATTGAATTTTGATACCTATGGATTGAATGATTTTTGGACTGTTTACCACGGTGTAAAAGACGTGAAAATAATCTACGATTTTGGATTAGAACTGAACCTAAGAAGTATTGAGGTTTCACCAGAACAAGTTCAAGAGAAGGAAATTATCAAAGAAAAAGAAGTAAAAGACGGGTTTTCATACCTTTTAGATGCAGACGGAAATCAGGTTTTAGATAAAAAAGGAAATAAAATTAAAGTAGATAAAATGGTGCCTGTCCGTTGTGAGTTGTATCAAATAACACAATTCAAATCTGCCAAAGTAATAGGTCAAGTAAAATATGTAGACTTCAATACAAAGCAAAAGATACAGACATATCCAATTTCAAGTGCCTATGCTTTTGAACATGTATATGCTAGTTTTAAAGGAGATAAAAGAGCTTTAGAAACTCCCTATATGGATTTAATTAAATTACGTGTGGTGCTTTTTCCTACAAATGAACAAATGATTTATGATGCTGGTCAAGATTTAAAGCAGCGACTAAAAAGAATCATAATGCAGAATAAGTTTAGAAATTAAACCAATAAATCCCAAAGAATGTGCTTGGGATTTATTTTGTTACGGCTATTTTTTTTACTTCATAAAAGAATCTTAAATATCTTTTATTTTGTGCTTTTACTTTTTGGTCTTGTAATTTCGCCACCAAGAACTAAGGCTGCTGAGATAATCATTAAATTTTTAATGATATATTGCCCCTCTAGAGTAGGTAAGAAAACATTATTCGATTGAAAAGTAACGTCCGTCAAAACAATTAAAGGCATAAACGTGCCTACCATTTGTAAAAACAAAAGTATAATTGCAATACGCGTTGTACTTTTAAAGAAAAAGAAAACACCGATAACAATTTCCCAGATACCAATAATTATCAGCCAAATTTCTGGAGAACCAAAAGGCAGCCATATTACAGTCGCTTTTAGCAAGCCTTCAGCAGAAGAGAGTCCCAGTGGCTTTAATATTCCGAACCAAATAAAGATTACACCAAAAGATAGGCGAATAGAGGGTATGCTCGCACTTTTCATGATCTTTATAAATCGATTGTCTAATTTGTTAAGAAGCTCTTTCATAATGGTGTGTAGCACTTTAAACACTACATTTTTTTTAGTGAGTTGTTTTAAAATACAAGTGTATTTTATAGTTGTGGTAAGCCGTGTTTTTGGTGATTTATTTAAAAGTGCAAATTTAACTGTTTTTGAGCATAATTGCACTAAAGAAAAGACTGATTTTAATTTCCTTTAATCCGAATCCACAAATCAGATAATAGCTGTATTCCTTCGAGTTTGTCTTTAGGAACTTCAATAAAAAAAGGGGTACCATTTGGAGTAACCTCAATTTTATATTTAAAAACGAAATTAGTAGCGTCTGCTGAACTACTCATGGTACCAAAGCGCAAGTCATTAAAGTATAATTGATCTTCTTCTTTATTGATCGTATACCAACCTTTTGAAATGGCAATCATTCGTTGCATTTTTGGATGGTGGACTAAATCCCCTAATAATTCATGATTTTTAGGGTGGCTTGAAAAAACAATAGGTTGGGAATCTAAAAAGGAGGTAAATCCAATTAAATAAGCATTTTCAGTATCCACGTTAGCGCTCCATAAAATACTATTTAGTGGGGTTGGTTTTGTATGCATCGACCTATAATCAATGTTTTTAAGCTTTAATGCCGTTGTAAATTTCTGATACGAAAATCCTTTCAAAATTAAAGTCAATATCAAATAAGCACTGCTGATTCCCAATCCTAAATTATTATAGAAGCGTCTTTTTTTTGCACCTTTTTTTTGACGCATCGCTAAAATAAGAAAGACGAGGAAGGGGAGTGTGTACAAAGGATCGATTACAAAGATGTTTTTAAAAGCCAACCGGAGGTCTAAAGGCCAAAAAAGTTGCGTTCCCCAGGTAGTCTGCGCGTCTAAGATTGGGTGTGTTACAAACGTCCAAAAGAAAAGCCAAGACCAATCTTTGATGTTTTTATAGGCTTCAAAACGGGTAATTATAAATGCTAAAATAGGTGCAAAAAGTACTGAAAAAAAGATAGAATGCGTAAACCCTCTGTGTGTTTCTAGCGCAGTAACGGTGTCTGTAAAAAATGATGAAAATACATCTAAGTCTGGAATAGTTCCAGCAATAGCGCCATACAACATGGCTTTATTACCAATTTTCTTTCCTAAAACAGCTTCTCCAACCGCAGCACCTAAAATTATTTGGGTTAATGAGTCCAATGCGTATTTTTATGTTTATTAATAACTTTTTCTAAATTTTTTTTCAACGGAAAAACGGATCAAGTTCATGAAATTTTTGTGTACTCCAAGGGTTGTATCCAAATTTAAATAACTGCTAAATTTCAAAACCTGATCTGATTCGAATTGTAAATCGGGAACAGAAATGTACTTTTCAAAAAGACTGCCTATCGTTTTATAATACAGCTGCTCAAAAGAATTTAAGTGTGTAGGTTTTTCTGAGACATATTCATATCGTTGCACATTGAAAGAATCCAAGACGGCTCCTACATACTCTTTATGGAGAATTTGAGTTGGGTTTACAATATTAAATTCTTGGATTTTTGGGTTTAAAAAAGCGTGTAGGATCGCTTTGGCAACAAAGTCTACAGGAACAATATTCAATCCACTTTTTGTATCTATCCAAATTCTGAAGCGTTCCTTTGATTTATGTGCATACTTCTCTAAAAACATTGCCCAAGAATAGAAGACGTCAAATTTCGGTGTTTCAAAGAACGGAGCATCTAGCAGGCGTCCACAAATGATGCTAGGTCTTAAAATTTGAGAAGTAATTTTTTTTTGTTTGCAAATCTCTTTTACATACAATTCACTTTCATATTTTGATTGCTCATAAGGATTTCTAAAATTATCAACTACACAGTTTTCGATGGCCTCTCCTACTTTTTCAGGCTGAATACCAAAGGAGTATGCCGTACTTATGTATATAAAACGATTTACTTTTTGCGGTAAATTGTCTAAAAGTCTTTTTGTTACTAAATAGTTCTGGGTGTGTACTTTATCTTTAGAGTCCAATGTGTGCAGTAAACTAGTGGATCCAGCACAGTGAATTACTGTATCGAAATCATGTAATTCTAAAGTCTTTTTATCAAGTGTGTCGAGATCACTAGAAATTACTGTGATTTTTTCTAAGCAATTGGCAAGTGTGAAAGCGTTTAAGTATGCTGGGCGCGAAGGAGCTTCTAAAATAGCGATCAAGCGTTGTTGTGCAGATTTTTCATGATCGCGAATGACGACGAAAAGATGTGCTACCGTTTTATCAATAAGAGCGGTGTGCAACCATTCAAATAGAATATGACTTCCAACGATTCCCGTGCCACCTGTTAATAGACAATTCATGATTTTTTTTGTAATATTTGGTAGGTTATTTTTAAACTAAAGATGTCTGCATACGAGACTAAAACCTTAGAATTTTGTTTCAGTATTGCCAAATCTATAAAATTCGTTTGGAGATACTCATGCGCCTTTGTATTCAAATTAATTGGCTATTTATTTTGTGAACTCCAAAGCTTTATCCTTTGTAAAAAGGGAGCTTTATAAGCGTTGCAGGAATTGCTTTCTTTCGTACTTGAATATAAATTTTAGCGCCCACTTTTGCAAATGTAGTAGGCACATAGCCCATTCCAATTCCTTTTTGTAAACATGGGCTCATAGTACCAGAAGTAACGGTTCCAATAGGATTGTCATTTTCATCTACAATGGTATACCCCTGTCTTGGAATGCCTCTCTCATCCAATTCAAATGCTACGAGTTTTCGAGAAGGTTTTTGTGCTTTCTCCTTTGCCAATGCGCTTGCATTAATAAAGTCTTTAGTAAACTTGGTAATCCAGCCTAAACCCGCTTCCATTGGAGATGTGCTGTCGTCAATATCATTGCCATACAAGCAATACCCCATTTCTAAACGCAAGGTATCTCTTGCTGCTAAACCGATAGGTTTAACGCCAAACGACGCACCAGCTTTAAATACTGCATTCCAAATGTGTGTAGCATTCTCATTTTTACAGTAAATTTCAAACCCACCTGCTCCAGTATATCCTGTTGCTGAAATAATTACATCTTCTACCCCTGCAAAATTTCCAATTTTAAACTTGTAAAAAGGAATTTCTGACAAGTTTAGTGTAGCGAGTGATTGCATCGCTGCAATTGCTTTGGGGCCTTGGATAGCCAATAGTGAATAATTGTCAGACACATCTTTTAAATCAGCATGAAAGTCTTTATTGTAGGTAGAAATCCAGTTCCAATCCTTTTCTATATTTGAAGCATTTACGACGAGTAAATATTCGTTTTCTTGCAGTCTATAGCATAGTAAATCATCTACAATACCATCGTCTTCATTCGGAAAACAACTGTATTGCGCGTCGCCAATTTCTAGTTTTGAAGCATCGTTAGACATTACTTTTTGAAGTAGCGCAAGTGCTTGCGCTCCGCTGACTAAAAACTCTCCCATGTGACTTACATCAAATACACCAAGAGCTTCTCGAACCGTTAAATGCTCTGCGGTAACTCCTTCATATTGCACTGGCATATTGTATCCAGCAAAAGGAACCATTTTAGCACCTAGTTTCTCGTGAATTGAATGTAAAGCAATGTTTTTCATGGATATATTTCTTAGAATTTCGGCTAAAATATTGAAAAATTCGCAATAAGCACGCACTAATATTCTGTTAATATTTATAAGTTGAAAATAATTAATACTACATTTGAATTAGTATTAATAAATCAATTGCTATGCGGATTTTTAAATTTCTTATTGTTGCTCTTGTAATGCACAGTGCAAGTAGTTTTTCTCAGATACCTTCAGATTTCCTTTCAAAAGAGTTTCACAAAGACAGACGCGCTGCTTTGCGAGAAAAAATGCCCGCAAATTCTGTTGCGATTATATTTGCAAATTCAGTACGAAATAGGGCAAATGACGTAGATTACGTTTTTCATCAAGACCCTAACTTTTACTACCTAACAGGGTATCGTGAGCCAAATGCAGTTTTAGTTTTATTCTCCGAGACTCAAATAGAGAGCGAAGAGACTTCGTATGATGAAATTTTATATGTACAAAAGCGTGATGTAAAAGCAGAGCAGTGGAATGGAAAGCGTTTGGGAGTTGCGGGAGCGAAAAAAACGTTAGGTTTTGACGTGGCATTAAATGCGGAAGATTTTGTAAAATCAGATATTAATTTTAAAAAGTTTGATCGAATTTTTATTGAAAAATTTGAGAATGATTATAGAAATTCCTCTAAGAATAGCGCAGAAATATATGATTTGGTGTTTTCTTTTAAAGAGAAGGCGGGATACAATCCCAAAAACTTTTTATCACCGATAAAAAAACAGATCTATGAATTGGTAAGAGCTACGTCGATAGAAAACACTGCGAATGTTGCGCAAATAATAGGCAGAGCCCTTGTATATGATCCCTCTTTAAGTGGTGATAAAGATTTGATGCAATTTAAAGAGGCTACAGATGCTAAATTAAAAAAAGAATTGCAAAAACGAATAGTGCTAAAATTAGAAGCGAAAACAAATATTGATATTGGTTTTTTAGCCAAAAACATGGCAACTTTAAGAGAAGTAAAGGCTGCTGAAGAGCTGGTTCTTTTAACGAAAGCCGTTCGGATTTCAGCAATAGGACAAATAGAAGTGATGAAGGCCATGAAGCCACACATGTCTGAAACTGAATTGCAAGGAATACACGAATTTGTTTACAAGAAATACGGTGCGGAATATGAAGGCTATCCTTCCATTGTCGGTGCAGGAAATAATGGTTGTATTTTACATTATATCGAGAACAATAAAACCAATATCGGAAATGAGCTTGTTTTAATGGATTTAGGAGCAGAGTACCGGGGGTATACTGCCGATGTGACGCGAACAATACCTGCAAATGGAACGTTTACAGACGAGCAAAAAGAGATTTATAACCTTGTGTATAATGCACAAGAAGCTGGAATTTCCCTATATACTGTTGGAGAAAGTATGGCAGCACCCAATCAAGCAGCTCGAAAAATAATTAATGCAGGCCTATTAACCTTAGGAATTATAAAAAGTTTGGATGAAAAACATCCTTATTTTCCACACGGTACCTCTCATCATATTGGTTTAGATGTGCACGATCCCGGAAATTACGGTAATTTTGAAGAAAATATGGTAGTAACGATGGAACCTGGTGTTTATATTCCAATAGGAAGTGCTTGTGATGAAAAGTGGTGGGGTATCGGAATCCGTATTGAAGATGATATTTTAGTTACTAAAAAGGATCCAGTTAATTTGTCTGGAGAGGCCCCGAGAACAGTAAAAGCAATCGAAGAGATGATGGCTAAAAAATCGGTTTTAGATGCATTTATATTACCAGACTTAGATAAATAATGGGTAAAACAGCAATTGTATTGGGAGCAACGGGGCTAACTGGAGGCATTCTTTTAGAACATTTAATTGCCGACAGTTCTTACGATAAAATTAAATTATTTTCTCGAAGTTCTGTGGGATCAACTTCTAAAAAAGTAGAAGAGTATCTTGTCGATATGTTGCAGTTAGAATTGCACAGCGTGCAATTTACGGGAGACGAAGTTTTTTGTTGTATCGGCACTACCGCAACGAAAACGCCAGATAAAAAAAGATATAAATTGATTGATTACGGGATTCCCGTAAGTGCTGCAAAGCTTGCCAAACAGAATGGCATTCAAACCTTTATCGTGTTGTCCTCTATGGGGGCAGATAGTAAGAGCACCGTTTTTTATAGCAAAACAAAGGGGGAGATGGAGCGTGATGTACTGCTGCAAAATGTGCGACATACTTTTATTTTAAGACCCTCTTTAATTGGCGGACATCGAAATGAGCATCGTTTAGGTGAAAAAATTGGAAAAGTAGCGATGGGGTTATTAAATCCCTTTCTTACTGGGGAGTTTAAAAAGTACCGTATTATCCATCCAGATAAAATAGTAAAATGCATGAAAATAGTCGCAAGAAATACAGCACATGACGTATTTTTAGATTCACATAAAATTTTAACAATAGCAAATTCTTCAGTATTATGAGTGGACAACAAGTAAATAATCCATTACATGGAATAAAGTTAGCAACCATGTTAGAACAATTATTTCGTGAATATGGGTGGGAAGAATTAGGAGATACTTTAAATATCAATGCGTTTAAAAATAATCCTACCTACAAATCGAGCTTAAAATTTCTTAGAACTACGCCTTGGGCAAGAGAAAAAGTAGAGAATTTTTACTTAAAAAACATGATAGATTAAAAGTCGCGTTTTCTTTGTTGCTTTATCGTTTGTGTACTTCCGTCATGACTCCATCCCGGTGCTGCAAAAGCATACTTAAATTTGTGATACCAGTTGGTAGATTTTTTCATATCTCGCCAGATATCTTTGTATTCATGTGTTAAAATTGTTAGAGGATTGTTGGAATCTGGTGCGTGTGTGACTCCATATTTTATTTCAATAGTTTCATCAAGTTCTTTCCAAGTTCCAAAAATCCGATCAAAAATATTTAGAAATCCGCCATGGTTTTTATCCATGTATGCCGCGTTCTGAGCATGATGCACTTGATGCATGGTGTGGGTGTTCATTATTTTTTCTATAAAACCTAATTTCGGTACGTATACTGTATGCAATTGAAATTGCCACAAAGCTTCAATTCCAAGACAAACGACTAACATTTCAGGAGGAAAACCAATCGCTGGAATCCACATGTAAAAAAAAGGTTTGTACAATACGGTAAACCAACCATTTCTTACAGCGGTCCCTAGATTAAAATTTTGAGAAGAGTGATGCACTACATGGGCAGCCCAAAGAAAACGAATATTATGGTTTTGACGATGGAACCAATAGTAACTAAAGTCGTCTAAAAACTGACATGAAAGCCAAATGTACCAAGCATACCCAAAAGATTCATATCCCATAATATTCATGCGAATTCCACCAACGATCGGATTGAAAAATTCATAAACAAAGTTAAAAAGGACAATAGCGGCGATGGTTTTTGTCAAAGGAGCTAAAATTGCTGAACCAATACCCATGGTCATGCTTGCGGCGAAATCTTTCCAGAAGTATAGCTGTTTTTTTTTAGCTTTTTTAGAATGCTTACTGTAGGCTAATTCTACTAAAATAAGACCTAAAAAACAGGGAACACCATATACAAGTGGGTTTGTAAAATCCATGAATGCGTACGCTTTAAATTTGCACTAATGTAAGATAATAATTTAGGGAATTTTAAATTTTAAGAGATGAGTTTGCGGAACAAAAGTTTCTGAGGTTTTATAAATAAATTATTCACTGATAATCTGTAACACCAATTCTCTTGTCAATTGGGCACCGTTGGCAGTTTTCTTTATGGCTTCAAAAGTAAAAACAAAATCACATCCTAATTTGTAATGAGAACATCCGTAGCCTGTTTTTCCTTTTAGAACTGTTCCTTTGTTACATTTTGGACAGACAATCTTTTCTGCCTGTTGCCGTTCAGAAGTGCTGTCGACTTTTTTTGCAGGGACTTGCTGTTTTGGCTCTAGTTTTAGATTGAAATCTGCGTCAAAACGCAGCAATCCCTCTACCATACCAGAAGTGGTTTTAAATCCTTTTAAATTTGTTGTACAGCCCTTGTCTAATAATCGGATGAGCTGATTTTCAGAAACTTTTTTTCCTAAAACTTCAAAAGAAATCTTGAGTGTACAATTATTTTTATACTCAGAGCAACCGAATGCAGTGGAACCTTTTAATAGTTTCCCTTTCTTACATTTCGGACAAATTTTTCCCTGTACTTCCTTTTTAGATGCTGTAGATGGTTTTATTTTTTGTGCTGTCGATTGCGATGTTGGTTGCACCTTTGCAGTAACGGCAGAAATCCTCTTTTTAGAAGTATTGGAGCGGACTTCTACGACCAGTTCGTCTACCATTTTCTTCATATTATTAATAAAGGTACCCGCATTAAACTCTCCTCTTTCGATTTCCTTTAAACGTTTTTCCCAGCGTCCTGTTAACTCAGCAGACTTTAACAATTCATTGTCAATAATTAGAATTAAGTCAACTCCCGTTTGCGTTGGAACTACTAGTTTTTTCTTACGTTCAATATATTTTCTTCTAAATAAGGTTTCTATGATACTTGCTCTGGTAGAGGGTCTTCCAATACCATTTTCTTTCATGAGCTCACGCATTTCATCATCATCTACTTGCTTTCCAGCAGTTTCCATGGCGCGAAGCAAACTCGCCTCAGTAAAGTTTCGTGGAGGTTTTGTTTCCTTTTCTAGAAAGGAGGGTGCATGCGCTCCACGTTCTCCTTTGATAAAAGAGGGCAATGTGAGTTGTTCATTTGACTCTTTCTTAATTTTACTTTCCGCTGTTTCAAAAGCAACGCGCCAACCTTTGGTAATAATTTCTTTACCAGTGGTTTTAAAAGGCACATCTGCAGCTTTCCCAATAACGGCTGTGTTAGAAACATCAGAGTCTGGATAAAAAGCACCAATAAATCTACGCGTAATAATATCATAGACTTGCTGTTGGTTGTATTGCAAGTTTCCCTGAATTCCTGTCGGAATTATGGCATGGTGATCGGTTACTTTTTTATCATCAAAAACACGATTTGTTTTCTTTATTTTATTTCCTAAAAGAGGCTGTGTTAACTGACTGTAGTTGGTGAGTTTCGCTAAAATTCCCGCAATTTTCGGATATACATCATTGGGTAAAAAGGTGGTATCTACCCTTGGGTACGTAACCACTTTCATCTCGTATAATTTCTGCACCGTCTTTAAGGTTTCATCTGCCGAGAAACCAAATTTAGTATTACAATATACTTGTAAGCCTGTCAAATCAAAAAGTTTTGGGGCATATTCCTTTCCTTTCTTTTTTGTTACGCTTACGATTTCAAAGTCAGACTCTTTTACTTTTGTGGCTAAAACTTGGCCATCTTCCTGTTTTAGAAAACGCCCATCTTCATAATTGAATAGAGTGTCTCTATAGGTAGTTTGAAGTTCCCAGTAGGGCTGTGGTTTAAAATCATTGATTTCCAAATGTCGGTTAACAATCATCGCCAAGGTGGGAGTTTGCACCCTTCCTACGGATAAAACCTGCTTGTAGCCACCAAATTTTACGGTGTACAGGCGGGTAGCATTTAAGCCTAAAAGCCAATCTCCAATAGCTCTTGAATAGCCGGCATAATATAAATTATCGTAATTTGAAGAAGGCTTTAAATTTTTAAACCCTTCTTTAATTGCTTCTTCTGTTAGAGATGAAATCCACAAGCGTTGCACTTCTCCGGTATACTTGCATTGGTTGATTACCCAACGTTGAATAAGTTCTCCTTCGGTTCCAGCATCTCCGCAATTGATGACTACAGAAGCCCTGTCAAATAAAGATTTTACAATATTAAATTGTTTTTTTACTCCAGCGTCTCCTGTAACTTTTGTGTCAAAACGCTCTGGCAGCATCGGTAGATTGTTTAAATCCCAACTCTTCCAATGCGCTTTGTAATCTTTTGGCTCCAACAGCGTGCATAAGTGACCAAAGGTGTAGGTAACAGCATAGCCATTGCCCTCATAAAAACCATCACGTTTTGTGTTGGCTCCTAAAATAGCAGCAATTTCTCTAGCGACACTCGGTTTCTCAGCAATACAAACTTTCATTGGTTATTTTTGCGGACTCGAAAATAAGAAAATAATTTTCAATTGTAAGATAAAGTTCATAAGTAAACCGACTACTTGATTAAAGCGAGTTGTATTCGTTTTCTTGGGAGGTCCACTTCCAAAACCTTTACCATTATTTGTTGTTGCAAAGTAACAATAGCATTCACGTCTTTTACAAAGGTATTTGACAAGTTGGAAACATGAATCAATCCACTTTCTTTCGTTCCAATATCAACAAAACAGCCAAAATTGGTAATGTTATTTACAATTCCAGGCAGCACCTGACCAATTCTTAAATCTGCAATTGTTTTAATGGTAGCGTCAAAAGAAAATACTTTTGCTATCGCTCTTGGATCTGCACCTGGCTTTTCTAGTTCTTTGATGATGTCTTTTAGAGTTACTATACCAATGGTTTCTGAGGTGTATTGTTGCAAAGAAATACGTTGCAATAATGCACTGTTTCCAAAAAAGGTAGAGACACTTATTTTTAGATCTTTTGCCATTTTCTTAACTAAAGAATACATTTCGGGATGAACAGCAGAATTGTCAAGTGGATTTTCTCCATGTTTAATTCGTAAAAATCCAGCAGCTTGCTCAAAGGCTTTTCCTCCCAATCGAGGAATTTTTTTTATGGCCGTTCTCGAAGGAAATGCGCCATTTTCAGTTCTATAAGCTACTATGTTTTCTGCTATTTTTGGTCCGATTCCAGAAACATAACTCAACAAAGACTCACTGGCAGTATTGATGTTTACACCAATTGTGTTTACACAGCTTTCGACAAGAGCATCCAGGGATTTTTTTAACTTTATTTGATCTACGTCGTGCTGATATTGACCAACTCCAATTGATTTGGCATCAATTTTCACCAATTCTGCTAAGGGATCTTGTAGTCTTCTTCCAATAGAAATAGCGCCGCGAACAGTAACATCGTAATTTGGAAATTCCTCTCGTGCAATTTTAGATGCAGAGTATATGGAAGCTCCCGCTTCACTTATCACAAAAACAGCGACTTTATCTTGCAATTGAATTTTTTCCAACAATTGCTCTGTTTCGCGTGAAGCGGTTCCATTACCAACAGCAATCGCCTCAATTTTATGTTTTGCTACTAAAAAATTAATTTTTTTAAGTGCTTCTATAGTTTGGTTTTGAGGTGCATGTGGATAGATGACATCATGATGTAATAATGCTCCTTGTGCATTTAAACATACAATTTTGCAACCAGATTTAAAACCAGGATCAATTGCTAAAACTCTTTTTTCACCCAAAGGAGCGCCCAATAGTAATTGCTTTAGATTTTTAGAAAAGACCAATATTGCATCTAAATCTGCCTTTTCTTTAGCAATGGAGAGTGCTTCATTAGCGAGTGATGGAAATAACAAGCGTTTGTAGGAATCTTGAATTGCCAATTGAATTTGAGGAGTACATGTATTTTGAGAACGAATAATTCGGTTTTCTATTTTTTGAATGGCGTCGTTTTCATCAATGGTTATTTTTACGCGCACAAATCCTTCTTTTTCCGCTCTTAAAATTGCTAAAAAACGATGGGAAGGAATTCGATTTAATGCTTCTTGCCACTCAAAATAATCTTTAAATTTTTGCGCTTTTTCATCATTAATTTTTGTTTTTATTACCTTAGATGAAATGCTGCCAAACCGACTTATTTGATTTCGAAGACTGTTCCGAACATCTGTCCGTTCATTAATCCATTCAGCAATAATAAAACGGGAAGCTTCCAGAGCTTGTGAAGCAGAAAGAATTTCGTTGTTGAGGTATTTTGAAGCGGTGGACTCTAAATTGGCGATCTGTTGTGCCATTATCATTTTAGCTAGCGGTTCTAAGCCTTGCAAACGAGCAGTTTCAGCTTTTGTTTTTCGTTTCTTTTTATAGGGAAGATACACATCTTCTAAGGCAATTAGATCTTTAGTAAGAAGTACTTTGTTGGACAATTCAGCGGTCAATACCCCTTGTTCCTCGAGTGCTTTTGTAATAGCTTTCTTACGTTTTTCTAAAGCTTCAAAAATATCTTTAAACTGCATAATCGCTCCAATTTGTACTTCATCTAAATTTCCTGTTATTTCTTTTCGATATCTTGCAATAAATGGAATGGTTGCGTCTTCATTTAACAACGAGAGTGTGTTTGATATGGATCGTGACGAGAGTCGTGTTTGTTGAATTATATATTGGAGCATTTTTTGTGTTTGTAAGGAATTAAAAATAATTGAAAGGAAATACATTCGTCTTTTTATTTTAAGACAGATTGGCTTTGCACAGAAGTAAATAGGTTAACTGTTATACATTACAATTTTTCCTTTTACTTTTCTTTGCATCCTTTCTTCCAAAGCTTTGGATGTCTCTTTAAGGGGGTATTCATGATGGATGTGTGGCTTTAATGCTACCTTAGAAAACCAATGTAGAAGTTTTATGGTATTTTTATAATTTTTTTTTAGAAAGTGTAGGGTAAAATTTCCCCAGAAAACGCCGACAATCTGACATCCTTTCAACAGCGTTAAGTTCAGTGAAATTTTTGGAATTGTACCAGCCGCAAAACTTACGACAAGCAATTTTCCTTTCCAAGCAGTTGCTCTCAGGGCGTGTTTGGAATAAGGTCCACCAACAAGGTCGAAAATCACATCCGCTCCCTTTCCTTCGATCATTACTTTTACCCTTTTTATTAAATTTTCTTTGGAATAATTGATGGTTAGATCAGCACCATGTTGTTTGCAAAGGGCTAGCTTCTCGTCTTTAGATGCAGCAGCGATTACTTTTGCATCTAGCAATTCCCTCAACGTTACGGCCGCTAAACCAACGCTTACTGAGGATCCTAAAACAATTAAATTTTCTCCTTTTTGTAATTTAGCACGATTTTTCAATGCGTGGAACGAAGTGCTATTGGCCACTAAAAAAGAGCCTGCAACTGAGAAATTAATATTTTTAGACTTTGGAAATAGGGCATTGGATTCCACGATAACTTTTTCGGCAAAACCACCATTTAGTACAAAGCCAAAAACGGCATCTCCAACCTTGTGAGCAATCACATTTTTACCGACTTCTTTTACGATCCCTGCAATATCACTTCCAGAGATACCAGGCAATGTGGGTTGGAGTTGATACAAACCTTGAATCATTAAGGGATCAGGAAAATTGACACTACATGCGGCTGTGCCTGATAAAACTTCATCTTGTATGGGTCTTAAAGGAGCTACTTCTTTGTGTTTTAGCGATGATGGAAGGCCGAATTTCTCACAAACAATTGCTTTCATAGTTTCTCCTTATTCATAGATTAAAGTTTGTATTGATACGTTTCTAAAATACTTTTTCAAAAGCCAATCTTTTATCACCGTAATTGGTGTAAATAACGCCGCAGTATTGATAGCCCAATTTTCTAATCAGGGATTGCATACCAAGATTCTCTTCATGGGTGTCAATTTTTAGACTTTGGATATTTTGTTGGTCCAGTTGCTGGTGAAATTCTTCAAATAACCGAACTGCCAGACCCAACTTTCGGAAGCCTGATTTTATCGCCATCCGGTGAATTACTCCATAAACTGTATTTTCGTCTACCATCCATTTGCCGGCAATTATTTCATATGTGGGTTCTTTCCTAGTGGTAAACATCGCTGTAGCAACTACCTGACTTTGCGTGTTTAAAAGAACATAGCTTTCTCTATTTTCGATGTCATTTTCAACTTGCGCTGTGTTTGGATACCCATTTTGCCATTGTTCAATTTTTTGGTCAGCTAAATATGCTTTTGCATCCGCGATAATAGCCATGATATCTGGAATGTCGTTAAAAGTGGAATGTCTAATCTGCATTGAGAATTTTTAAATAAAAAAAGCCACGAACTCACAAAATTATTGGGTGTGAATGCGTGGCTAAATTTAGTATATTCTTTTTAAGCAGGAATTGCTTCTTCGCTATTTTTTTTAATTATTGAAAAGTCAACAACTTCTTGATTGTGCAAAATATCTTGAATTGTTTGTCGCTTTCTAATTAAGTAATCCTCTCCTCGATGCACCATGACTTCGGCAGGTAAGTAGCGAGAATTGTAGTTGGATGCCATGGAAAAACAATAGGCTCCTGCGTTGTGGAAACACAATACGTCTTCTTCTGAGATTTCTGAAATTCTTCTGTTAGATCCAAAAGTGTCTGTTTCACAGATATAACCAACCACAGAATAATAGCGATCTCTTCCTTCTGTATTAGAAATGTTTGTAATGTGGTGATAGGAATCATACATCATAGGTCTTACCAGGTGGTTAAAGCCAGAATCTACATGTGCAAAAACCGTAGATGTGGTTTGTTTTACAACATTTACTTTTGCAAGAAAAACACCCGCTTCAGAAACTAAAAATTTTCCAGGTTCAAACATCAACGTAATTTCTTTTCCGTATTCCACACAAAAATCATTGAACCGCTCTGACAATTGCAATCCTAATTGTTCAATATCTGTAGAGATATCACCCTCTTTATAAGGTACTTTAAAGCCACTCCCAAAATCGATAAAATCAATGTTTTCAAATTGTTTTGCGACATCAAATAAAATTTCTGTCGCCCGCAAGAAAGTATCAATGTCTAAGATATCCGATCCTGTGTGCATGTGAATTCCATTGATGTTCATTCCCGTGTTTTCCACTACTCTTTTTATGTGGGGCACTTGATGAATTGAGATACCAAATTTAGAATCGATATGTCCTACAGATATTTTTGAATTTCCACCTGCCATAATGTGTGGATTTATTCGCACACAGACAGGGATTTTTGGATGTTTTTGTCCAAACAACTCCAAGATAGAAAGGTTGTCTATATTAATCTGTACTCCTAACTTGGCAACTTCTTCAATCTCCGTTAAAGAAACTCCGTTAGGCGTAAATATTATCTTTTTAGGATCGATTCCCGTTGTTAAGCCCAACTGCACTTCTTGGATAGACACGGTGTCTAAACCCGCACCAATACCCTGTAGAAATTTCAAAATATTAATGTTTGAAAGTGCTTTTACAGCATAATTTAATTTTAAATTTTTAACAGTACTAAAGGCATTTGTTAAGCGATTGTATTGTGCTTCAATTTTATCTGTATCGTATACATATAAAGGGCTACCGTATTTGGTTGCAAGTTCTAAAAGTTGTGTTCTTTCCAAGGGGTGTTGATTTATTTTAAACAAAAGTAGTTTAATTGTTGGGCATTCTTTTATTTGTTTAAAAATATAACATATTGTTTTATTTTGTGGTTTTTATCTATAAATAGCACAATAAAAAGTTGAAATCCTGTTGATAACTAATTTTCACATGTATTTTATTTTTGTGCGTTTAATGGTATTTTAGCAAGGCTTCAAACCGAATAACAGTCCCATTTTTCATGAGTCAAGAAACTAAATATACAGAAGATAATATCAGGTCATTAGATTGGAAAGAGCACATTAGAATGCGTCCGGGAATGTACATTGGTAAATTAGGAGATGGCTCTTCTGCCGACGATGGAATCTATATTTTAGTCAAAGAAGTTTTAGACAATTCTATTGACGAATACGTGATGGGTGCTGGTAAAAATATTGAAATTTCGATACAAGGGAGCAAGGTAACTGTTCGTGATTTTGGTCGTGGAATTCCTTTAGGAAAAGTTGTAGACGTCGTATCTAAAATGAATACCGGAGGAAAATACGATTCTAAGGCTTTTAAAAAATCTGTAGGATTAAATGGGGTAGGGACCAAGGCTGTGAATGCGCTTTCGTCTTTTTTTAGAGTGGAGTCTTCCCGAGATGGAAAATCAGCTTCAGCAGAATTCAGTCAAGGAAATTTAGAGCAACAAGATTTTTTAGAGGAAAGTTCTCGGAGGAAAGGAACCAAAGTATCTTTTATTCCAGATGAGGAGATCTTTAAGAAATACAAATTCAGAAATGAATACGTAGCAAAAATGCTAAAGTATTATGTGTATTTGAATCCGGGGTTGACCATAATTTTTAATGGAGAAAAGTTTTTTTCAGAAAATGGATTGAAAGATTTATTGGAAGATAACAACCACCAAGAGGATATGTTATACCCAATAATTCATTTGAAAGGAGACGATATTGAGGTAGCGATAACACATAGTAAAACACAATATTCAGAAGAATATCATTCTTTCGTAAACGGACAACATACAACACAAGGAGGAACGCATCAAACGGCTTTTAGAGAAGCGATTGTAAAAACAATTCGAGAATTTTACGGAAAGAATTTTGAGGCTTCAGACGTTCGGAAATCCATTATTTCTGCTATTGCCATAAAGGTCATGGAGCCCATTTTTGAAAGTCAGACAAAAACAAAGTTAGGCTCAACAGACATGGGGGGAAAGCTGCCTACGGTTAGAACCTATATCAATGATTTTTTAAAGACCAAGTTAGATAACTATTTGCATAAAAACCCTGCTGTATCGGATATGTTGCAGCGGAAAATAATGCAGGCAGAGAAAGAACGAAAAGAACTTTCGGGAATACGAAAGTTAGCAAAAGACAGAGCGAAAAAATCCAGTTTGCACAATAAGAAATTAAGAGACTGTAGAATACACTTGGGAGATATCAAAAAGGAAAACTATTTAGAAACTACCTTGTTTATTACAGAAGGAGATTCTGCTTCTGGATCGATTACCAAATCGAGAAATGTAAATACGCAAGCCGTTTTTAGCTTGAAAGGAAAGCCCTTGAATTCTTTTGGTTTGAGTAAGAAAATTGTGTACGAAAATGAGGAGTTTAATCTGTTACAAGCTGCTTTAAATATCGAAGATGGTATTGAAGATTTGCGGTATAACAACATTGTAATCGCCACGGATGCAGATGTTGATGGAATGCACATTCGCTTGCTACTCATCACTTTTTTTCTGCAATTTTTTCCAGAGCTAATTAAAGAAGGACATTTATACATTTTAGAAACGCCACTGTTTAGAGTCCGAAATAAAAAGCAAACTTTTTATTGTTATTCTCAGGAAGAAAAGAATGCTGCAATTGCAAAATTAAAAGGAAAGCCAGAGATTACCAGGTTTAAAGGTTTGGGAGAGATTTCTCCAAATGAATTTGTTCATTTTATTGGAGACGATATTCGATTAGACCCCGTGATGTTAGATAAGGAAATGTCTATCGAGCAGATGCTAGAATTTTATATGGGAAAAAATACTCCTGATAGACAAAAGTTTATCATTGAAAATTTAAAGGTAGAGTTGGATACTATTGAAGATGAAGTATAGACTATGAGTGAAGAAATAAACGAAAACGAGCACGAAGAAAACTTGAGCAATCAAGAAGAACAATCAGATACAGAAAACGATCAGACAGAGACTGTAGAGACCATTACTAAAATTACAGGAATGTATAAGGAGTGGTTTTTAGATTATGCATCCTATGTAATTTTAGAAAGAGCGGTTCCATCATTAGAAGACGGTTTAAAACCAGTACAACGTAGAATCATGCATTCTATGAAAGATTTGGATGATGGACGTTACAACAAAGTAGCGAATATTGTAGGTCATACCATGCAGTACCATCCTCATGGAGATGCTTCTATTGCAGATGCTATGGTGCAAATTGGACAGAAGGAATTGCTGATTGACATGCAAGGAAACTGGGGAAATATTTTAACTGGAGATCGTGCAGCGGCTTCTCGATATATTGAAGCGCGCTTGTCTAAGTTTGCCCTGGATGTAGTATTTAATTCGAAAACGACCGCATGGAAACAATCGTATGACGGAAGAAGAAAAGAACCGATAGATTTGCCCGTAAAGTTTCCACTTTTGCTCGCCCAAGGAGCAGAAGGCATTGCGGTGGGTCTCTCTACAAAAGTACTACCTCATAATTTTATAGAGCTTATTGATGCTTCTATGAAATATTTAAAAGGACGCAGTTTTAAAATTTTACCTGATTTCATCACAGGAGGAATTGCAGATTTTACCAATTATAATGACGGTGTTCGGGGTGGAAAAGTAAGGGTTCGTGCGAGAATAGCACAGTTGGATAAAAAGACTTTGGTAATCAACGAGATTCCGTTTGGAACCACAACAACAACCTTAATTGATAGCATTATTAAAGCCAACGAAAAAGGGAAAATAAAGATTAAAAAAATTGAGGACAATACTGCAGCAGAAGTAGAGATTTTAGTGCATTTGCCCCCAAATGTTTCACCAGACAAAACTATTGACGCCTTGTATGCTTTTACCAGTTGTGAGAATTCTATTTCTCCGCTGTCTTGCACCATTGAAGATAACAAGCCCGTTTTTGTGGGAGTTTCTGAAATGTTAAAACATTCTACAGACTTAACAGTTGATTTGCTGAAAAAAGAATTAGAAATTCAGCTAAATGAACTCGAAGAGCAGTGGCACTTTTCTTCTTTGGAACGTATTTTTATTGAAAATAGAATTTATCGAGATATTGAAGAGGAAGAAACGTGGGAAGGCGTATTAAATGCTATTAATTTAGGCTTACAACCACATATTAAACATCTTAAAAGAGCCATTGTAGAAGAGGATATTGCGCGATTGACAGAAATTAGAATTAAGAAAATATCAAAATTTGACATTGACAAAGCCAAACAATTTATTGAAGGTTTAGAAGCTAAAATAGCAATTGTTACAGCGCACTTGGCCAATTTAATTGAGTTTGCAATTGCTTATTTTAAACGTTTAAAAGACACCTACGGAGCAGGAAAAGAGCGAAAAACTGAAGTCAGGACATTTGATGATATTATTGCTTCAAAAGTTGCAATGAACAATGTAAAGCTCTATGTGAACCGGGAAGAGGGATTTATTGGAACTACGCTAAAAAAAGATGAATTTGTTACAGACTGTTCGGACATCGATGATATTATTATTTTCAGAAAAGATGGTAAAATGATGGTGACCAAGGCAGCTGGTAAGACATTTGTGGGAAAAGACATTATATATGTGGCTGTTTTTAAAAAGCAGGACAAGCGAACGGTGTATAATTTTATGTATCGCGACGGTGCGAAAGGTGCCTCATACATGAAACGTTTCAATGTAACTTCGGTTACAAGAGATAAAGAGTACGATCTTACAAATGGAAGTAAAGGCTCATTAGTACATTATTTTACAGCAAACTTAAATGGTGAGGCAGAAGTAGTAACCATCAATTTGCGCGCTGCTGCCGGCTTAAATAAGTTGAAATGGGATATCGATTTCACAGATTTAGCATTGAAGGGGAGAGCAGTAAGAGGAAATACAATTACAAAATATGCTATCAAAATAGTTGATTTTAAATCAGAGGGGGTCTCTACTTTAAAACCAAGAAAAATTTGGTTTGACGATACCGTTCAGCGCTTAAATGTCGATGGAAGAGGGAAGCTGTTAGGTGAGTTTAGGGCAGAAGATAAGTTGTTAATTATTACGCAAAGTGGAAAAGCGAAAGCAGCGAAGCCAAATTTAGAGATGCATTTTGAGAATGATCTACTTGTTTTAGAAAAGTGGAAAACGAACAAACCAATTTCAGCAATTTATTATGATGGAGAAAAAGAACGCTATTATGTAAAGCGTTTTTTAATAGAAATTCCAGAAAAAGAAGAAATTTTTATCTCTGAGCATCTGAAATCTCAGTTAGCGATTGTTGCTACAGATTACAGACCAGTGGCAGAAGTGCTGTTTTCAAAGCGTAGTTTGGCGAATGAGATTGTGGATTTTGAGCAATTTATATCTGTAAAAGGGATTAAAGCACAGGGAAATCAATTGAGCGCAGAGAAAATAAAACAGGTAAATCTATTAGAATCATTACCTTTTGAAGAACCAAAAGAAATTGCTTTAGAAGCTGTAGCAGTTATTTATGAAGAGGTTGTGGAAGATGTATTGCCTGCTGAAATTATAGATAGTGAAAAGGAACCACCATTTTTAGAGGTTCTTTCTGCTGCTGATAAAGCGGCGATCGTTTTACAAAAGGCTGTCGCTAAAAAAAAGGCTGAAGAGAAAAAGAAAGAGGACGAAAGTCAAACAAAACTCTTTTAACCTAGACAATGAAACATTGAATGTAAAAAGGCACAAAAACACTAGTGCACAACGCGTATGAAAAGAAAGCATCTATTTTTAGTATTGACAGTTATAGGAATTACGTACACCTGGTATTTCAATATTCAATATTTCCAAACGGTAGAAAATCCTTCTATGACAAGTTTCTTAAACGATGCGCAAGTTAATTTCGCAGGCAAATCTTTTGGAGCAGATTTAACCGTTGTTGTGTTTACTTTTTTCGCATTTATGATACCAGAATCTTTGCGTTTAAAAATAAAATATTGGTGGGTGCTAATACCGCTAACTTTTTTAGTTGCCGTTGCTTTTACGTTTCCACTGTTTTTATATTTGCGTGAAAATAGTATAGAACGGTTGAAAAAGAGTACCTAAGGACACCAAAAAAAGACTAAATAACTTTATTCGTTCTAAATCTAAAACATTATTGTAGCACGTTATAGGCTTCACAAACAGTGTGGATCTCTTTTATTGCATCTTTTCAAAAAAGGTCAATTGATAATCAGGCAACAATTGGGGCTGCGTAATTTTAATAATATCTTTTAAAACCAGATCGGGTCTTGTGGGTGATTTTTCAAAGTAAACAAGACCCCCAGTTTCTCCTTTATTCGTTGCATATGTATAAATATTACTTTTTTTAAAAGCGTTGAAGGCTTTGTAATAAGAGTTTGTTTTCAGCATATCTTTCTTGTTCTCAAACAACCCACAACCAATCCAATACGTAGCATCTTGAGCTTTATCTAATACGCTTTCTATACTTAAGGGCATACTACCACTTCCTGTAGTATGGTTCCATAAATAATCGGTATTTGCATCTTTAAAATAGTTTGCAATAAAACTTTCTCCTGCGGGCATATACCAAACGTCTTTAAATAAATTTCCAGAAAGTACTGTTGGAGTGTTTGTTATCTGTGCTGCCAATTCCTTTACCTTTAAATAGCGCGTTTCAATTGATTTAAAAATACTATCTGCTTCTTTTTCTTTTCCAAATAAAACGCCAAAAAATTTAATCCATTCAGCGCGACCCAGCGGTGTTTCTTCTAGCCAATCTCCATTATAAACTGTTAGAATTCCGTTTTTACTAGCTGTATTGTACACTTTATTATTACCATTTAAACCAAAGCCAATAACGAGTTTTGGCGCCAACTCTATGAGTTTTTCTGTATTCATTTCTTGCGCACTGCCCAATTCTGCTATAAAACCGTCATCAATCCGTTTTCGGGTTTTAACCGAAGAAATAAATCTTGTTTTAGGAAATCCAACTAGCAAATTTTCAAGATGAAGAAGCTCTAACATTGCGATATGTGTAGTGCTAGTAACCACCACATTTTCTAAAGGAATTTTAATAGTCTTTTTAGGTATACTGGTTGTATTCGTAAGTAGATACGTAAAAGTTTGTTTTGCATTTTGATACGGCTGTTTGATAATTAATTTCTTTTGATTGCCCTCGATAATAATATCAAAGCCTGTGGCATATTGAATGCTGCTTTTTTTTGAAATTTTTTGCGTTGAGGTTGCTGTTTTTTCTTTACAAGAAATAAAGAAAATACTCACGAGTAAAGTGGTTATTAAATATCTCATTTTAATATTTTAATTTTAAAATTTCTCTGTACGGTAATTTTAAGTCGAAGGACATTTCCAACGGAATTTTATTTATAAGAGCGTTTAAACTTCTTATTACACTTGCATGTGTTACAGCAACAATTGCTGTTTGTTGGATTATTTCTAAATTAAACGTTAGGGTTCTAGCAAGTAGTTTTGATTACGCTTCATCATTCACAGCAGTTAGATTTTATAAAACGAGTCTTTTCAAAATTCAATTCTTTTGTATTGTTCGCGACTCCTTTTTTAATTTTAACAACGTAAAAAAATGATTAAGTCCTTTTAATTTTTATGAAAATTCTCTTCCGTTCAATCAATCAAAAGTAGTTATTTCGTTTTAGAACTGTATGATTTTGAGCTCAATTTTAAAACTACGTTCAACTTCTAAGGGCATGTTTAAATTTAAGGCATTTTACGTTTTTAAAGAATTTATTGCGATTGATTTTTTGTTTTACTCACGAAAACACACTCACTTATTTTTTTTAAAAGCATGCGAATTGATAATAGCACAAGAAGAATAGCGCATCTTTGAAGGCGCAGTAATTTTTAAGATGGTTAAGAAATCCATCGGCTTTGTTTTAGGATCTATTTTTTTTGCAGTTGTTTTTGGAGTTGCTTAGACAAGAGCGCATTTTTGAAAGCAATTACTTCTTTTAGCCTAAGCGACAGTCTTGAAATCATAAGCGTATTTTTTTTACTTTTTTAGCAGCATATTCATGTATCTAAAAGCTGGTAGCTACTTAAATTTTTTTCTAGATTCAGTGGTTGCATGCAGTCTCATGTCAGTTTCACCGGAGATTTTAATAATGCGTGCATCTGTGGTTTTTATTTTTTCTATTTTGCATTTCGCTGGCCTTAATGCTTCTTCTACATTGTATTTGGTATCCACATAAAAACTAGTGAATTAAAAGTTCACAATCGCTATCGACTGTACCTTTTTAAAAAAACATCCCTGCTATTTTTTGTTTTCTATAATAGTTGTCGAACGTTCATCTCAATCTAAAAAGATATCTTTCGGTTCTTCCTTTTAAATTTTGATTCCAAATTTTAAGGTGGCTAAATTAACCGGTTTGTCAGAAAACGTTCTTTTTTTTTTTTGAGCATAGCGGCTTTTATTAGTTCTTTTTTCCTAAGAAATAGAATGAATTATAGTTTTTAAGTTGTTTGATACAGCTCAAAATCATTTTTTAAAAAAGGATTGTTTATCATAAAAGAATGTAAGTTTGTATTTCAAAATAAATGAAAATGATTGCTTCTTCTTTTATGCCAGCAGTAACCCAAATGATTTATGATATGGGATTGCAAGAATACTTACATGGGATAACTTTTGAATGTCCAAAAATAGCATTGGTAGAAAAGCAAGTTGCGGTTCGTTACAAGTTGGAGGGACAAGCGTTAACGAGTGAAGAGATAAATACCATTTTTTCAAAGACGAAGGCAGAAGGAGGTACTTTGTATTATGTTGATGAGTTGGTTTTAGAAAGTATCGCACCAGATGTAATTTTTACGCAAGATGTTTGTGATGTTTGTCAGATCGATACAGCTTGTGTAGCAACTTCAGCATATAAATTGCAAAAAGTCCCAAAGTTGATTTCAATTACTCCAAATTCTTTAGAGGATGTATTTGAGAATGCTCTTACAATTGCAGATGCACTTGGAAAAAAAGAAATAGGCCTCGCATATGTAAAGAAGTTAAAAGAGCGTATGTATGCTATTATAGATCAGCAAAGAGCTAAAAGAATTCAGCCTAAAAGTGTGCTTATGTTAGAGTGGATAGATCCTTTGTTTAATTGTGGTCATTGGATTCCTCATCAAATTGGTTTCGCTGGTGGTATCGATTTATTATCGCATCCGTCTGGCAATAGTATTGTTATTCCTTGGGATAAAATTGTGAAATATAATCCAGAGATATTGATTATTGCTCCTTGTGGTTATCAAATTTCTAGAACCTTAGAAGACATGAAGTTTTTAGAAGAAAGACCAGAATGGCAGGCATTAAAAGCAGTACAAAATGGCAACGTTTATTTGGCAGATTTTGACATGTTTACACAATCTTCTGCAGCTACGTTGGTCAACGGAATTGAATGTTTAGCTAAAATGATTCATCCACAATATTTCAAAATTTCTGCAGATTTAAGTCAAAAATTCACAAATTATAAGGAATTAACAGTAATAAAGTAATTTAAAAAATTATATTTGATTTTTAATTTAGGTTCTGTTCTATTTCTAGAACAGATTAAAAGGGAATTTGGTTTAAACCCAAAGCTGTTCCCGCAACTGTAAGTTTGTTTCACAATTTTTTATGAAACCTCTTTTTAGAGTTGTTATTTTCATGCACCACTGTTCAAATACTACACCGTAGTTTTCGAACGGGAAGGTTTAATAACAAAAAACAAGCCAGGAGACCTGCCTCAATTTAAAAGAGATAAAACTTTCGGGATAAAAGTTGCGTGTACTATGAAAAGACAGCTGCTATTTATATTTTTAGGTATAGTTACAAACACTATTTGCTCTCAAAATGTTTCTACTGGAACCATTCTGAAGGAGGTTGTTGTAGTTGCGGACCAGAGAATCGCCGAAAACTCTACAGGATATAAAATTCGTACTTTAAAAGATTCTATTTTACTAAAAAACACAGAATCATTTACTGCTTTATTAAGATTTAATGCTCCAATTTATTTTAAAGAATATGGAGCTGGCGGGACTAGTACCGCCAGTTTTAGGGGAACAAGTGCATCAAATACCGCTGTTATTTGGAATGGTATTAATATCAATTCAATAAATAGCGGACAAACTGGTTTTAACTCGCTTACAGTGAGTTTATTTGATCAAATTGACATTCGAAGTGGCGGTGGAAGTATAGAGTATGGTTCTGGCGCAATTGGGGGTACCATTCACCTAAGTGATGCATTGGTATACCGTCCAAAAAAAACAATTCAAAATCAATTTGTAGCATCTGTAGGTAGCTTTAGTACCTACCGAGGTTTGTACAAGTTTAAAATGTCTTCAGAGAATTTTTCGCTAAAAATTGGATTCTCGTATAACCAGTCTGAAAACGATTATAAATTATTGGGAACACGATTTAAAAATACAAACGGAGCATACCATAATTCAAATACAACGGTGACTTTTGGCTATAGAACATCTCTTTTCTCGCAGTTAAAATTATATAGTACAAACTATAAGGGAACACGGTTTTTTTCTGGTGAATTGCCAAACCCCAAGGCAGCTAACGACAAATACAAAGATATTAATCAAAGAAATTTATTGGTGTATACGCATGAAAAGGATAATATAAGCCAAGAATTAAAATTCGGGTTTTTAACGCAAGAATATCAGTATTTTGGAGATAAAGATTCTGATAATTTTAATTTCGGAAGGACGAAAAGGTACCTCTCCAATTATTCAATTGCATACCGACTTCCTGAGTGGCATTCGACGATAACTTCCTATTCAGAGTATGAATCTGTATTTGGAAAGACAGATGGAATCGTAGAAAAAAATAGGCGTCAATTTTCACAATCTTTTGAATACCAGCAACGTGTACAAAATTTATTTTCTTTTGATATTAAAGTAAGAAAAGATTTAAACTCAGATTTTAAGGTTCCTGTAAGTTTGGCTCTTGGTGTTCAGTCAAAAAAGATAAACCATGTGTCTTTTAGAGCAAATGGATCAAAAAACTATAGAGTACCTACTTTTAATGATTTGTATTGGCCAGGACAAGGGAATCAAAATTTAATTCCAGAAACAGCTATGCAGGGAGAGTTTGGTGTTGTATTTAAAAAGAATAAGATGAATATAGATGTTTCTGTATTTTATATTGATGCCAAAAACAAGATTGTTTGGATCCCCAACGGAGATTCTGAAAGGCCAGGTGTTTGGACGCCAATGAATCTTGCAAATACTGAGAATAGAGGGATCGAGTTGGCTTCTAATTACACAGAAGTATTCGGGCATCATGCAGTAACTGCGAACGTGAACTACGCATATACAATAGCAAAAGACAAACGGACAAATACCTTTTTAATGTTTGTTCCCAAGCACTTATTGAATAGCAGTTTTGCGTATCGATTTAAACAGGTCGGTTTGTTTTATCAGCAACTATTTACAGGTAAAACCTTTACAACAGCAAGTAACTCCAAAGACTTTATAATATCTAGCTTTTTCGTTGCTAATATTGGTGGTGATTATAGCATTATTCAAAATAAAAATCAAAAAGTATCCATTGGTTTTAAGGTGAACAACGTTTTTAATGAAAACTATGTTACGCAACCTAGGAGACCAATGCCAAACAGAAACTTTAATCTAAATATAAACTATAAATTTTAAACTATGAAAATCACTAAATTAGTATCAACATTAGCTTTAATAACTGTCCTTTTTGCGTCGTGTTCTTCAGAATCTGTTGTCCTGCCAAAGGGGGATTATGAAACAGGTTTCTTAATTTCTGGAGAGGGAAGTTCTGCTGGAACTGGTTCTGTCTCTTTTGTATCCAATGATTTTGACCTAGTTGAAAATTTGATTTATAAAAAAGTAAATTTGAATGAATTAGGAAGTTTTTTACAGTCAATCGCTTTTGACGATGATAAGGCTTTTATTGTAGTAGACAACCAAAATACAATTACGGTTGTCGATAGATATACTTTCGAAAAGAGAGGAGAAATTACAACTAATTTATTTACACCTAGATATATGGCCGTTTCTGGAAATAAAGGATACGTAACAAATTGGGGTTCTGCGTCAGATGCAACAGATGACTTTATTGCAGTTGTAAATTTAGACTCAAATATGGTAGAAAGAATGATACCTGTAGGCAATGGACCAGAACGAATTATAGAGAATAACGGAAAATTATATGTTTCTCATAAAGGAGCTTCTACTACAAACAATATTGTCTCTGTTATAGATATAGCTTCGGAAGTGGTGCAAGAGGTAATCGTAAAGGACAATCCGGATGAATTGTTTTTTAACAATCAAGGGCAACTGGTTGTTTTGTCTTCGGGAAGAACAATTTATGATGCTAATTGGAACGTGACGGGAAACACTTTAGGAAGTATTTCAATGATTGATGTTGCATCGTTAGCAGTTTCAAACGAGTTAGTTTTTGCATCGGGAGAGCATCCATCTTTGATGGTTTTAGAAAATGACACAATCTATTACAACATAGGTAATAATGTATATGCTATAAATGATACAGCAACCAGTTTGTCAAATACAAGTATTATTGAAGCTGAAGGGTACTTTTATGGAATAGAAGTACAGGGAGATGCTCTTTTTACACTGAATGCTAATTTTTCTGATGTTAGTGTGCTAAATGTATACAGTATTGAAACAAAAGCTAAAACACAGTCTAAAGAAGTTGCGGTAGGTGCTTCAAAAATTTATTTTAACTAAAATAAGCGATAACACTTTACTTTAAAAAGAAAGGTATTGCTTTTCAAAACACTCCATTTTAGACATTTCTAATTTGGAGTTTTTTATTACAGTAATATATGAACTTCACTTTTTATAAAATCGATTGCCGTTTTCGTTGGTGGCGGTAATCCTTGAGAATACTCCATTAAAATAGTTTCGCGCAACGCATTTGCAGAACCCACAGTTGCAGCGGTAGTTATAAATTTATTCGTAACTGCATTTTTTGAAGCCACAATTGCGGTCCAAGTATCTTCAGACACATAAATTTGCTGTACAAAGTTGTGTTCAAACTCTTGTGATATATTGGCAATTAATAACTGTAAATAATCTTCGGTATTGGCAGAAATAGGAGGAATACGGAGTAGCATTTTTACAGGATTGATGCGCTCACAAAACAATAACAAGCGCTCACAAGCTTGTAGTTTTATGGGAAGTGCTTCTTTCTTTTGTGCAGCGCGCATTTCCATTCTTTTTTCGGTAAGGCTGTGTTTTATAAAGCCTGAAAACATAAAATAGGTTACCAGTCCTGTTGCGATTGCAGGCAAAAGATAAGCAATACTCTCAATAATTTTGTCTTCCATCATTTAAATAAGCAGATTAAAGTCGAAGGTAAGATTCTTGCCATAATTTTCAATAAAAAAAAGGAGCTTATTATTTTTTTTAGTTAAAATTAACTGGGCATAAGTTGTGAATAAAAAACCTGCAGCTTCCGGTATAAAGAGAAATACTTTGGTTAAATTGTAGCGTTAAATACTTCAAAATAAAACAGCTTGAATAGTTACTTAGATTCTTTAAACGATGCCCAAAAACAAGCAGTTTTGCAGAAGGACGGGCCCATGATTATTATTGCTGGTGCAGGTTCTGGTAAAACACGTGTACTTACCTATAGGATAGCCCATTTGATGAAGCAAGGTGTAGATTCTTTTAATATTTTATCGCTTACATTTACAAATAAGGCGGCAAAAGAGATGAAAAAAAGAATTGCTTCGGTCGTTGGAGACGGAGAAGCAAAAAACTTATGGATGGGAACTTTCCATTCTGTTTTTGCTAGAATTCTGAGATCAGAAGCAGACAAACTAGGTTTTCCAAGTAACTTTACCATATACGATACACAAGATTCAGTGCGATTGATAAGTGCTATTATTAAAGAAATGGGCTTGGACAAAGAACGCTACAAACCAAAACAAATTTTAGGGAGAATTTCTTCTTTTAAAAATAGTTTGGTTACGGTACGCGCTTACTTTAATAGTGCAGACATGCAAGAGGCAGACATGCATGCAAGCAGGCCCAAAGTAGGAGAAATTTATAAAGAATATGTAGCGCGGTGTTTCAAAGCGGGTGCTATGGATTTTGACGATCTCTTATTGAGAACAAACGAATTATTAGCACGTTTTCCAGAAACCCTGGCAAAATACCAAAATCGTTTTAGATATATCATGGTTGATGAGTATCAGGATACGAATCACTCCCAGTATATTATTGTAAGAGCGTTGGCAGATAAATTTGGAAATATTTGTGTGGTAGGAGACGATTCTCAAAGTATTTATAGTTTTAGAGGAGCAAACATTCAAAATATATTAAATTTCCAAAAAGATTATCCGGACGTAAAAACATTCAAATTAGAGCAAAATTATAGATCGACAAGCAACATTGTAAATGCAGCAAACTCGATTATTGCTAAGAATAAAACCAAGTTAGACAAAGAGGTTTGGACCGAAAATGGCGCTGGAGAGGCAATTAATGTAATGCGGACTATTTCGGATGGGGAAGAAGGAAGATTTGTTGCGCAGTCTATTTGGGAAAATCAAATGAACAATCAATTAAGTTTAGATAGTTTCTGCGTCCTGTACAGAACAAATTCTCAATCTAGAGCGATTGAAGACGCTTTGCGTAAAAAAGGCATTGATTATAAGATTTATGGTGGCATTTCTTTTTATCAGCGAAAAGAAATTAAAGATATTTTATCTTATTTACGGATATTGATCAATCCAAACGATGAGGAAGCATTGAAAAGAATTATCAATTATCCGGCAAGAGGTATTGGTGCAACAACCATAGATAAGTTGACAATTGCTGCAAATCATTATAAAAAATCAATTTTTGATGTTTTAAAATACATTGATAAAATTGATTTAAAAATAAATGCTGGAACTAAGAATAAACTCCAAAACTTCATGAACATGATGCTGCGTTTGCAAATCGAGTCGCAGACGAAAAATGCGTTTGAAATTGCAGAAGTTGTAGTAAAAGAGGCGAAGTTTATTAAAGATTTAGAAAAAGACGGTACTCCAGAAGCCGTGAGTAAAGTGGAGAACATACAAGAACTGTTAAATGGAATTAAAGACTTTATTACTGACAAAATAGAGCAGGGAGAAGATGCTTCTTTAACTTCATTTTTAGAAGATGTTGCACTTGCGACCGATTTTGATTCTGAAAAAAAAGACGACGAGCCTACCGTTTCGTTGATGACCATACACCAATCCAAAGGGTTAGAATATTTGTATGTCTATGTGGTTGGATTGGAAGAAAATTTGTTTCCTTCGGCAATGAGTATGAGCACGAGAAGCGAGCTTGAGGAAGAAAGGAGACTTTTTTATGTTGCATTAACACGTGCAGAAAAGGCAGCTTTTTTAACGTATGCGCAGACGCGCTATCGGTGGGGAAAGTTAGTAGATGCAGAACCAAGTAGATTCTTAGAGGAGATAGACGACCAATACTTGCACTATCTCACTCCAAAGGCACCTGAGCCTGCCATCAACCGTTTTGTAGATAAAAGTATTTTCGAGGATGCGCCCAAAGGAATCCGCTTTCAGAAACCCATTCAACGGAAAAAGATGGAACGCGATGTAGCACAAAAGAAAGAAATTGTGGTTTCCTCAAATCTAAAAAAGGTTTCTCTAGTTTCGCCAAAAATGAATCTTTTTGACGGGGATATCATTGCAGGAAATATTGTGGAGCACAATCGCTTTGGTACTGGAACCGTTCTTGGTGTTGAAGGCAAAGGGCCTGATAAAAAAGCGGAAATTCAATTTGCAACTGCTGGGAAAAAGAAATTACTTTTGCAATTCGCTAAATTAAAAGTGATTGGCTAAAAAAACTAAAAATAAATTGTTATTTTGCAGTCCGAAAAAACTTCAGTAGATTAGGATCTAATGCTTGCTTCGCGAGATGACCTCAAAAATAAATAAATGACATTCGATTTAGAATATAATTCAGAAAGACCGTTGATGATAATACCAGAATACGGCAGACACATACAAAAATTAGTAGACCATTGTTTGGCTTTAGAGACTAAGGAGGAACAGGATAAAATGGCTAAAGCAATTGTAGATGTGATGGGGAATTTACAACCGCATTTGCGTGATGTTCCAGATTTTAAGCACAAACTGTGGGACCAATTATTTATTATGGCAGATTTTAAACTAGATGTTGAATCTCCATATCCACAGCCATCAAAAGAGGAGTTAAAAGAAAAGCCCGAAGGTTTACCATATCCAAAATCTGCTTCAAGATACCGATATTATGGAAATAATATACAAACAATGATAGACATTGCATTGAGTTGGGAAGATGGAGACAAAAAGGATGCTTTGGTTTTCACCATTGCCAACCATATGAAGAAGTGTTATTTAAATTGGAATAAAGATACTGTGGATGATGCGGTCATCTTTAAGCATTTATTTGATTTGTCTGACGGAAAAATTGACTTAAGAGAAACACAGGAAGCGCTTTCTGAAAGCAGTAATTTATTGAGAAAAAGAAACTCTCAGGGACAGAACAGTGCAAAATTAGTTCACAAGAAGCCGCAGCATAGCAATCAACACAAAAATAGAAAAAGATAAGATTTTATGGCATCATTTAAAATTGAGGGCGGTCATAAATTAAATGGAACAATTACTCCACAAGGAGCAAAAAACGAAGTTTTACAAATACTTTGTGCTGTTTTATTAACTCCAGAGAAAGTAGTTGTAAAAAATGTTCCAGATATAATTGACGTAAATAAGCTTATCTTTATTCTGGGAGAACTTGGAGTGAAGATTGAAAAACTAAGCAGAAACTCATATTCTTTTCAGGCAGACGAAGTTAATTTAGGGTATTTAGAATCAGCAGAATTTAAAACGGATGGGAGTTCTTTGCGAGGATCCATTATGATCGTAGGGCCTTTATTAGCACGTTTTGGAAAAGGATACATTCCACGTCCAGGAGGAGATAAAATAGGGAGAAGACGGTTAGATACTCATTTTGAGGGTTTTATTAGATTGGGTGCCACGTTTAGGTATAATAAAGACGAATCATTTTACGGTGTAGAAGCAGCAGAACTGCAAGGAGTAGAAATGTTATTAGATGAAGCTTCAGTCACAGGAACAGCCAACATTTTGATGGCGTCTGTGCTTGCTAAAGGAACTACAAAGATTTACAATGCAGCTTGTGAGCCTTATATTCAGCAACTTTCAAAAATGTTGAATAACATGGGTGCTAAAATTTCAGGCATTGGCTCAAATTTATTGGTTATTGAAGGAGTGGTTTCTTTGGGTGGTTGTGAACACACTGTGCTACCAGACATGATTGAGATTGGTTCTTGGATTGGTGTTGCCGTAATGACCCGTTCTGAATTGACAATTAAAAATGTGAGTTGGGAAAATTTAGGACAAATTCCTGCTGTATTTCGAAAATTAGGCATCAAATTAGAAAAGATAGGAGATGATATTTACATCCCTGCACAAAATTCGTATGAGATTCAAAATTACATAGATGGATCTGTTTTGACAGTTGCAGATGCCCCTTGGCCAGGATTTACTCCAGATTTGTTGAGTATTGTTCTTGTCGTTGCAACACAAGCAAAAGGAACCGTTTTAATTCATCAAAAGATGTTTGAAAGCAGATTGTTTTTTGTGGATAAGTTAATCGATATGGGAGCAAAGGTTATTTTGTGTGACCCACACAGAGCCACCGTAATTGGTCTTGACTTTGAGAGTTCGTTGAATGCGACGAAGATGACCTCTCCAGATATTAGAGCAGGAATTTCACTTTTGATTGCCGCTTTATCAGCAAAAGGAACGTCCATTATAAACAATATAGAACAAATAGATAGAGGCTACGAAAATATAGAAGCACGACTAAAGTCAATTGGGGCAAAAATAGAGAGAATAGAAAATTAAGAAAATTAAAAAAGGTTGCTAGTTTAAAAATTGAAAAAAGAAAAAGGTTTCATTAAATATTTTAATTTAACTTTTATTACATGATACGTAACTTTTATGGTGAAGAGTGGAAGGAAGTTGTCTTTGATGAGGTAATTTCTATAGAAAAAAAATTTAAAGTTTCTAATCACGGAAGAATTATTGTTTACCGGGATTTTGGAGAATTTATTAAGAAAAAAGCGTACATAAATTCTTATGAAACAATTTCTCTCAAACAAGAAATTAATAAAAAGTCAACAAGTAGGTATGTGCACAAAATAGTTGCACAACATTTTTTAGAAAAAGAAAATGAAAAACAGGTATACGTGATTCATATCGATTATGATAAAAATAACAATCACGTAGAAAATCTGAAGTGGGCTACAAAAAGAGAAAAAGAATTGCATCAATTTAACAATCCTACCTGGGATGCTATTGTAAAGAATAAAAAGAAAGGGAATGCTAAATTAACGGAAGGAAAAGTTAAAATTATAAAGCGTCAACTTAAGAATAAAAGAACAAGAATAACAATGATAGCCAAGCGTTTTGGTGTTTCAGATATGCAAATTCATAGAATAAAATCTGGAGAAAACTGGGGAGACGTTTCCGAATAAAATAGGGGTACCTGCGAATGTAAAAAATAGTGTCAGTTTGACACTATTTTTTTGTTGGCAACATTTTTGCCTCTTATAATCAAGAATTTAACGATGACTAGGAAATGAGTAAGAAAGAGAACATAGAGAAAGAAGCGATTGTAAACGAGCAAGAAACAATTCAATCAGAAGAAAATCAAGATATTGAAGCCGAAGTAGTGCAGGACGAACCCACTGCAGAAGAACTAATACAGGCCGAAAAAGATAAGTTTTTACGTTTGTTTGCAGAATTTGAGAATTACAAAAAAAGAACAACAAGAGAACGGATAGAGTTGTTTAAAACTGCGGGGCAAGAATTAATGACATCTTTACTGCCAATAGTGGACGATTTGGAGCGAGCACTTACGCATACAGAGCAAGATGAAGAAAATAAAGTAGCACAAGAATTAAGAGAAGGTGTTTTATTGATTTATCAAAAATTTTATAAGACATTAGAAACAAAAGGATTGTCGAAAGTGGAAACCAATGCAGGGGACACTTTTGATGCTGAAATCCACGAAGCAATTACCCAAATACCAGCGCCCTCAGAGGATTTGAAAGGAAAGATCATCGATTGCGTTGAGAAAGGATACAAATTAGGAGATAAAGTGGTTCGCTACCCCAAAGTAGTGATTGGACAATAAGAAAACAATTATAAATTATAAATTAAGAATTGGCGTTTTTCAAAGCTTTCAGTTTTTAACTTTTCAATTGTAAAAAATGGCAAAACAAGATTTTTACGAAACATTAGACATTTCAAAATCCGCTTCTCAAGCAGAAATTAAGAAGGGGTACAGAAAAATGGCAATTAAATACCATCCTGATAAAAATCCAGATGATAAAACTGCTGAAGAAAATTTTAAAAAAGCAGCAGAGGCTTATGAAATTTTAAGTGACGACAATAAAAAAGCAAGGTATGACCAATATGGTCATGCGGGTCTAGATGGACCTCAAGGCGGCGGCAGAGGCGGTTTTGGTGGTGGTGGTATGGATATGGATGATATCTTTAGCCAGTTCGGCGACATTTTTGGAGGCGGCGGTGGCGGTTTTGGTGGCTTTGGAGGTGGCGGAGGCCAACGTCAAGCGCGTGTTAAAGGAAGTAATATGCGCATTCGTGTAAAGCTTACGCTAGAAGAGATCGCTAAGGGTGCTGAAAAAAAGGTGAAAGTGAGGCGAAAAATGCAAGCGGAAGGTGTTTCTTATAAAACATGTACAACTTGTGACGGTTCTGGACAACAAATGCGCATTACCAATACAATTTTAGGGAGAATGCAAACCGCAGTTACTTGTGGAACCTGTTCAGGTGCTGGTGAAATTATAAGCAGTAAGCCAAATGATGCCGATGCGCAAGGCTTGATTATTACAGAAGAAACCGTTTCTATTAGTATTCCTGCTGGTGTTACAGAGGGCGTGCAATTGAAAGTAGGAGGGAAAGGGAATGAAGCTCCAGGGAAAAATTCAATTGCGGGTGATTTACTTGTTTTAATTGAAGAAATTCCACATGAAACTTTAAAAAGAGAAGGAACAAATATTCATTACGACCTTTATGTAAATTTTTCTGAGGCTGTTCTTGGTACAAGTAAAGAAGTGGATACCGTATCAGGGAAAGTAAAAATTAAAATCGATGGAGGGACACAATCTGGTAAAATATTAAGGCTGAAAGGAAAAGGCTTGCCAAGTATTGAAAGATACGGGACAGGAGACTTTTTAATACATATTAATGTGTGGACACCGCAAGAGCTAGATAAAGAGCAAAAGCAATTCTTTGAAAAAATGTCTGATCATCAGAATTTCAAACCTGCACCCAATAAGTTCGATAAATCTTTTTTTGAAAAAGTAAAGGATATGTTTTCATAGTAAAATGAAGAAAAAATAAATTTTAAGGGTGATTTTTATCTAAATAATTATTTTTAACAAGATAATAAATATATATTTGTAGTGTTGCTGATTTATTAGCAACACTTTTTCTTTTTCATAGCAATTTTCCCACTCAATTTATTGAGTGGGTTTTTTATGGAAATAAAATATTAAAAAATAAGCAGGCTTATCTTATCGTCATGCTTTTTAGCATGTAGGAAAGTCCGGACACCATAGAGTATCATAGCGGATAACATCCGTCCAGCGTAAGTTGAGGACCAGTGCAACAGAAAGCAAGTACAGTTCGGCTGTAGTGAAACCAGGTAAACTCTATGAGGTGCAATGCCATGTAAATTAGAGCTTGAGAGCTACTCGCTCGATTCTAAAGGGTAGGCAGATTGATTCTAAAAGTAATTTTAGAACGAGATAAATGATAAGAACTTTTTATAAAGGGACAGGATTCGGCTTATTAGCCTGCTTTTTTAATATTTTAATTATCATATTTTTACTTTATAGTAAAATTAAGGGCTTAAAATTATGAAATCATCACAATTTTAACAAATAGCTTTTTTTTATTCATTAATTACACCTATCTATTGTTTATTGTTTAACCTTAGCATAAAAAATGTAAGTTTGCGAGACTAAAATAATTAAATATTTATTAGCATCCTTTTACCCTCTTATAACGATACGTTTTACATTAATTAAAGATCCCTTTTATGAGTATTTATAAAGATTACCTCAATCAAATAGAGAATAGGAAAAAATTAGGACTTCATCCGCAACCCATCGATAGTGCTGATTTATTGAGTGAAATTGTTTCTCAAATTAAAGATATAGATCATGCATATCGAACTGAATCTCTTGATTTTTTTATCTACAACGTTTTGCCAGGAACGACAAGTGCAGCAGGTGTAAAAGCGAAGTTTTTAAAAGAAATTATTTTAGGTAAATCTTTAGTCAAGGAAATCACAGCTTCTTTTGCTTTTGAGCAGTTGTCTCATATGAAAGGAGGTCCATCCATTGAAGTTCTTTTAGATATCGCTTTAGGGAATGACGCTGCGATTGCTTCGCAAGCAGGAACGGTGCTGAAAACACAGGTTTTTTTGTATGAAGCGGATATGAATCGCTTAGAAAACGCATTTAAAGAAGGCAATACAACTGCAATAAATATTATAGAGAGTTACGCCAAGGCAGAATTTTTCACCAAATTGCCTGAGATTGATGAAGAAATCGAAATTGTAACTTTTGTTGCAGGAATCGGAGATATTTCTACAGATTTACTTTCTCCAGGAGGTGACGCGCATTCACGTTCTGACCGTGAGTTGCATGGTCAATGTTTATTTGAGCATAATAAAGCACAACAAAATCAATTAATAGCATTACAAAAGCAACACCCTAGTAAGAGAGTGATGTTAATTGCAGACAAAGGTACCATGGGAGTTGGTTCTTCTAGAATGTCTGGAGTAAATAATGTGGCTTTATGGACAGGTATAAAAGCGAGTCCATACGTGCCCTATATAAACATTGCGCCAATCATTGCGGGTACAAATGGAATTTCTCCAATTTTTTTAACAACTGTAGGAGTAACTGGTGGTATTGGAATTGATCTTAAAAATTGGATCAAACAAAAAGACGAAGCCGGCAATATCGTTAGAGATGAAAATGAAGACGTTGTTCTTAAAGAAGCGTATTCTGTCGCTACGGGAACTGTTTTGACTGTTAATACGAAAGAAAAGAAACTGTATAGCGGTGATACCGTTTTAACAGATATTTCTGAAGCATTGACACCTCAAAAAGTAGAATTTATTAGAGCTGGTGGTTCTTACGCAATTGTATTCGGTAAAAAATTACAGGCGTTTGCAGCGAAGGCACTAGACATCGATTTGGTATCAGTTTACGCGAACTCAAAAGAAATTTCTATTGACGGACAAGGTCTTACAGCTGTAGAGAAATTATTCAATAAAAATGCAGTAGGTATTGCGCCCGGTAAAACGTTGCATGCAGGCTCTTATGTGCGTGTACAAGTAAATATTATAGGTTCGCAAGATACAACAGGTTTGATGACTTCTCAAGAGTTGGAAATGATGGCGGCTACAGTGATCTCTCCAATTGTTGACGGTGCATATCAATCAGGTTGTCATACTGCTTCTGTTTGGGATGATAAATCTAAGGCAAATATTCCAAGATTGATGAAATTTATGAACGACTTCGGTTTAATTACTGCTCGCGATCCAAAGCATATATACAAACCAATGACCGATGTAATTCATAAGGTTTTAAATGACCTTACTGTAGATGATTGGGCAATAATTATTGGTGGAGATTCACATACTAGAATGTCAAAAGGTGTTGCCTTTGGTGCAGACTCAGGGACGGTTGCTTTAGCACTTGCTACGGGTGAGGCGTCCATGCCAATTCCAGAATCTGTCAAGGTTACTTTTAAAGGGAAAATGGAAAATTATATGGATTTCCGTGATGTTGTGCATGCAACGCAATCTCAAATGTTAAAGAATTTTGGCGGAGATAACGTATTTCAGGGTAGAATTATCGAAGTTCATTTAGGAACACTTACTGCTGATGAAGCCTTTACATTTACGGATTGGACTGCAGAGATGAAGGCGAAAGCCTCGATTTGTATTTCTGAAGATGGAACTTTGATTGAATCTTTGGAAATTGCAAAAGGAAGGATTCAGATTATGATTGAAAAAGGGATGGACAATCAAAAGCAAGTTCTTCAGGGGTTAATTGATATTGCTAACAGAAGAATTGCAGAAATTAAATCTGGAGAAAAACCAGCTTTAACTCCAGATGCGAATGCAAAGTATGCCGCAGAAGTTGTTATTGATCTTGATTTGGTTGAAGAACCAATGATTGCAGATCCAGATGTGAATAATGATGATGTTTCTAAGCGCTATACCCACGATACAATTAGACCCTTGTCTTTTTACGGAGGAACAAAAAAGGTAGATTTAGGTTTTATTGGCTCTTGTATGGTTCACAAGGGAGATATGAAAATTCTTGCTCAAATGCTTAAAAATGTAGAAGCACAACAAGGTAAGGTTGAGTTTAAGGCACCGCTAGTGGTGGCACCACCTACTTATAATATTGTAGATGAATTAAAAGCAGAGGGTGACTGGGATGTATTAGTAAAATATGCTGGTTTTGAGTTTGATGACAATGCTCCTAAAGATGCAGCCCGCACTGGCTATAAAAATATTTTATATTTAGAGCGCCCTGGTTGTAATTTGTGCATGGGAAACCAAGAAAAAGCTGCTGCGGGAGATACTGTAATGGCAACATCTACGCGTCTTTTCCAAGGAAGGGTTGTGAAAGATAGTGAAGAGAAAAAAGGAGAGTCATTACTTTCATCGACGCCTGTTGTAGTGCTCTCTACAATTTTAGGAAGAATCCCTACAATGGAAGAATACAAAACGGCAGTAAGGGGAATTAACTTAACAAAGTTTGCTCCCTCACTAAAACAGTTGGTGAAATAAATACAAAAGAGGACTACATTTCTCAATTTAGTTTGTTGGATGTTATTGAACATGAAACTTGTAAAAAAGCCTGATTTTTAAAATTGGGCTTTTTTTAGCCCCAGAATTAAAATTATTGTGCATTATTCAGTTGATGCTCTCCAAACAACTTCAAAACAAGAAATTGTTTATATAAATTTAATTTTCTAAATTATTTCTGATACCAATTCTATATTTTGTATATTGTTTTATTAAAACATAAATTTTATGGCTTTTGATATTGAGATGATCAAAAAAGTGTATTCAAACACTGTAGAACGGGTAGACGCAGCTCGTGAAATTACAAGAAAACCGCTTACTTTAGCAGAAAAAATACTGTACAGTCACCTTTGGAATAGAGATTCTAAAAAGGCCTTTATTAGAGGAGAAGATTATGTAGATTTTGCTCCAGATAGAATTGCTTTGCAAGATGCAACTGCACAAATGGCGCTATTGCAATTTATGCAAGCTGGTAAAACTCAAGTTGCGGTTCCTACAACAACGCACTGTGATCACTTAATTCAAGCTAAAGACGGAGCAAGCACAGATTTACAATCTGCTTTAAATACAAGTAACGAAGTTTTTAATTTTTTAGAGTCTGTATCTAATAAGTATGGTTTAGGTTTTTGGAAACCAGGAGCAGGAATTATTCATCAAGTAGTTTTAGAAAACTATGCATTTCCTGGAGGTATGATGATTGGTACAGATTCTCACACGGTAAATGCTGGTGGTTTAGGTATGGTTGCTATTGGTGTTGGGGGTGCAGATGCAGTAGATGTGATGGCCGGAATGGCTTGGGAATTAAAGTTTCCCAAATTAATTGGAGTAAAGCTAACCGGTAAACTTTCTGGTTGGACGGCACCAAAAGATGTTATTTTAAAAGTGGCAGAAATTGTTTCAGCAAAAGGTGGAACAGGAGCAATTGTAGAATATTTTGGTGAAGGAGCAACTTCAATGTCTTGCACAGGTAAAGGGACCATTTGTAACATGGGTGCAGAAATAGGAGCAACCACATCAACATTTGGTTATGATGAGTCTATGGAACGTTATTTGCGCGCTACAGACAGAAGTGATGTTGCAGATGCTGCAAATAAAGTAAAAGACTACTTAACAGGAGATGCTGAAGTATATGCAAACCCAGAGGCATATTTTGATCAAGTTATTGAAATTAATTTATCAGAATTAAGCCCTTTATTAAACGGACCGTTTACGCCAGATTTATCTACTAAAGTTGGTGCTGATATGAGGGAGAAAGCGAATGCAAATGATTGGCCATTACAAGTTGAATGGGGATTGATTGGTTCTTGTACGAACTCTTCTTATGAAGATTTATCTAGAGCCTCATCAATTGCGCAACAAGCAATCGATAAAGGTTTAAAAATGAAATCGGAATTAGGAATTAATCCAGGTTCTGAAAAAGTAAGATATACTGCAGATAGAGATGGTATTTTAGGTGTTTTTGAAAAGTTAGATGCTAAAATATTTACAAATGCTTGTGGTCCCTGTATTGGGCAATGGGCAAGATATTCCGATCCAGCAAATGCACCAAAGAATTCTATAATCCATTCGTTTAATAGAAATTTTGCCAAACGTGCAGATGGAAACCCAAATACACACGCATTTGTGGCATCACCAGAAATTGTTGCAGCAGTGGCAATTGCTGGTCGACTAGATTTTAATCCAATGATGGATACGTTAATTAATGAGGATGGAGTAGAAGTAATGTTAGATGAACCAACAGGTTGGGAATTACCACCTAAAGGTTTTGAAGTTAAAGATGATGGTTATTTAGCGCCTCAAAAAGATGGAAGTCGTGTTGAAATTGTAGTAAATAAAGAGTCTGAAAGACTGCAATTGTTAGAGCCTTTCACACCATTAGGGAATACATTAAATGGTGTTAAACTACTAATTAAAGCCCACGGTAAATGTACTACAGACCATATTTCGATGGCTGGACCGTGGTTGCGTTTTAGAGGACATTTAGATAATATTTCTAACAACTGTTTAATTGGTGCGGTAAACGCTTTTGGTATGAAAACCAATTTTGTCAAAAATCAAATTACTGGAGATTTTGGAGGTGTACCAGATACCGCAAGAGTTTACAAAGCTGCAGGAATAAAAACAATTGTAATTGGAGATCATAATTATGGCGAGGGTTCTTCAAGAGAGCATGCAGCTATGGAGCCAAGACATCTCGGTGTTGCCGCTGTATTGGTGAAATCTTTTGCACGTATTCATGAAACCAATTTGAAAAAGCAAGGGATGTTAGGATTGACATTTGCCAATGAAGCGGATTACGATTTAATACAAGAAGACGATACCTTTAATTTTATAGATTTACATGAATTTGCGACTAACAAGCCCTTAATTTTAGAAGTTGTGCACGCAGACGGATCTAAAGACACTGTAGTTGCAAATCATACCTATAATTCCGGTCAGATTGAATGGTATAATGAAGGTTCAGCTTTAAATTTAATCAAAAAAGAAAACGCCTAAGAGAATAAGGGGTGTCAAAAAAACTTTCGAGAAAATTTGAGAGTTTTTTTGTTTTATAGCACATTTTTATGAATGTATTTAGTCAATTTTTAAGTCAGGTTTCAGCAATACCACTTGCCGTAATCGATGCTGCTATTCCATTGAACTTTTATGTTTCAATAGATATTTCAGAAAACAATAGCGCTGTACTAGATTTTAATATTGCGGACTCGGGAGCTTGGGAAAAATATATCAATTCGTATCTAAGTTTGCAAAATAGTCAGGTTGCACACGGTGGATATCTTGAAAAAAGAAACTTGTATGATCGCAGTGCTTATTTTAAAAATGTAGCAGAACACAATAAAAGAAATATTCATTTAGGAATTGATCTCTGGTGTGCTGCAAATACAAAAGTGTTAGCAGTGCTTACAGGAGAAGTTCACAGCTACAAAAACAATAAAAACCATGGCGATTACGGTCCTACGATTATTTTAAAGCACAGCATTGCAGAGAAAACTTTTTACTCTTTGTACGGGCATCTGTCTGAGGCATCTATTGCCACTATCAAAGTTGGGGATTTGTTTGTGCAAGGTAGTGTGCTTGGATTTTTAGGGGAGGCATCCGTCAATGGTGACTATGCGCCTCATTTACACTTTCAAATAATTAAAGATCTTGCAGATTATTTTGGAGATTATCCCGGAGTGTCTGCTTCCAGTGATCTTGAATTTTATCAACAGAATTGCCCAGATCCCAATGTATTATTAAAAATACGCTAAAAGTTTGCATCCTGACTTGCTAAAAGGAATCACAATTTCTTAAACAAAAGAGCAACAGTTTCTTTTTTTGAGAAATAGAATTATTCCAACACTTGGCAAATACTTTTGGTAAGGATGTCGCATCCTTTTATCAATTCATCGTCTGAAATCGTTAATGGAGGTGAAATTCTCATGGCCCGTCCCTCGAATAAGAGAAAAAAGAGAATAAGACCGTTGTCTATGCAAGCATGTATAATTTGGGCTGCTAGGGCAGGAGTGTTCACAAGAGCAGCAAGCATTAAGCCTTTTCCCCGAATCTCTTTAATTGCTGGATGTGTTAAATGTTTTCTAATAATTTGTTCTTTTCGGATACTTTCTGAAAGTAAATTTTGCGCTAAAATTTCTGTCACTGTCGCGAAACCTGCAGCAGCAATAACTGGGTTTCCTGCAAATGTAGAGATATGTCCTAATTTAGGGTTGTCTTGTAGCAATGCCATCATCGAGCGATTTGCAATAAATGCACCAATTGGCATTCCGCCACCAAGCCCTTTTCCTGTAATAATGATGTCAGGAATAACATTATAATTTTCAAATCCCCAGAAAGTTCCAGTTCTTCCAATCCCTGTTTGAATTTCATCAAGAATTAATAGGGCACCCATTTCCAAACATCTTTGTTTTACTTTTTGCAGAAAGTTGTCTCTAGGCTCAATAAAACCGGCCCCTCCTTGAATAGTTTCTAAAATTACAGCAGCTGTTTTTTCTGTAATTTGTTGCAGGCAAAAGTCACAATTAAAGGCGATGAAGCGAGTCCCTGGAATTAGAGGTCGGAATACTTGGTTTTGTTTTTCTACACCAGAAACGCTCATAGCGCCCATTGTATTTCCGTGATAGGAGTTTTTAGCAGCAATAATTTCAGCCCTATTGGTAACTCTTTTAGCAAGTTTTAAAGCACCTTCTGTAGCTTCTGTTCCCGAATTTGTAATATAAACAGAGTTTAAGGTTTCAGGAGAATTTTCAGCTAGTAACTTACACAAGTCTACCTGTGGTTTTTGTATAAACTCACCATATACCATCACATGCGCATAGCTATCTAATTGTTTTTTGATAGCTTCAGAAACTTTGGGATGATTGTGACCTAAACTGTTTGCAGAAACCCCTGCCACAAAGTCTAAATATACCTTTCCAGAAGTATCATATATATAACTTCCTTTGGCATGTGAAATTTCAATTGCCAGCGGATGTGGCGACGTTTGTGCCTGGTATTTAAAGAAATCATCTTTCATTGTGAACTTAAAGTTTTTTTTGTATTTCTTCAAGGTTATCTGTAAACAGTGCGTTGTTCTTTTTTTGCTCTTCCATCTCAGTAAGTTCTTCTACATTATTCTTTTTAAAGATATCCTCCTTTGTCTTTGGTTGTTCTTTAGCTCTCCAAATAAACCCCTTTAACTTCCGTTCTACTTCGGGAAATTGGGAAGGTGGGTGTGTTTTTCCATCTGAGGATTTCAAGTATTTCATGGAAATAATTTGACCATTTTCTAAAGTAAATTCAATATTGCTAGAAATCTCTTTGGTAATGGTTTCTATACTTCCTGTTTCTTCACTTCTATTGTAATATAGCGACTCGGCATTTCCCTTGACTAAAAGCAGTTCGAGTTTATTTGCTTTAAACTTACCAAACATGTCTCTTCCTTTGATTTGATTGTACTCTTGAATAGACAGGGAGTCTTTGGATACTATAAAAGCATTATTCAGCACTTTTAAAGAGTCTAATTGCTCAGTGATGGTGTCGGATATTAAGTGAATGGTGTCTCCTGTTATTTGGTTTCCATCTGACCATAAGACGGGGTTTATAAACATTTTTGTAATGCCAGACTGTTGATTGGTATGCAAAGAGTCGCATTTTCCCTGCAAGTCCGATTTAAAAATTTTTACGTTGTGATAAGACCGTACTATTCGTTTTTCCGGAATACCTGTTACTAACAGCGTATCTCCGTGAATAAAGGTAGAATCTTTTTTTACAATAGAAATAGCAACCGCTTTTTTGATAATAAAAAGTGAATCTTCTTTTTCAAATATTTCAGCATAATTTCCACGGATCACAAAGTTTTTTACGGTATCGATTATTTGAATTTTATTGGTGGCAGAGGCAAAACCTCTTTTTTTGTCATAGAACAAACTGTCGCCTTCAATGGTTCTCTCTTTTAAGAATAATTTTGCTTCTTTTACAAAATAAGAGATATCCGTTTTTGTATTGTAAAACCCTCGCTCACAATAAATTTTATTCTCATTTTGGGTATTGGTAATTGTAGAAGGTCCAAACAAATAAGTCAGACCTGTATTGGCATAATAGTCCAAATGATTTGATTCTAAATGGTGTTCTGGGTTAACAACCGTTACACGCGTAGTCGCTGTGAATTTTTTTGTTTCGAGATAATATTGTCCTTTTTTACTTTTTAATGTATTTGTTTTGTCCTTAATTGTTGCATAACTTTGGTAATACAACTTTTGGTTCAACCGATCGAATTGTAACGTATCTGAGGTTAAAGTTATTTCTGGATCTTTTAAAACTACGTTTCCCCAGGATAGCGACTGCTTGGCATTTGCATCGTAATCTAAATAATCACTAGTTTGTGTAATGGTATCTCCTTGGTTGACCACTACATTTTCTAAAGCTTTGAAAAAATTTTCTTTCTGGTAAAATAAGGCTTGTTTGCAAGTAAGCACAGCACCGGCGTGGATCATTTTAACATTCCCAATTAGCACAGTTGCTCCCGGATATTGGTCTTCATCTACATATTGCAGATCTGCAGAGTAAATCATTTTTTGAGTTTGTGTATGACTCAAAAAATGAAAGAGAAATAAAAGGAGTGTAATTAATTTTTTCAAGTGGTATTTTTCTACAAAAATACTGAAAAGATTAGCTCTTTACTATTAAAGAAAAGTAAAAATTAAAGATTGTTGTAATGAAAAAGCACCTTTTAGAATTCTAAAAGATGCTTTTATATCATGAGATAGCGGAGCGTTATCTTACAATGGTTTGTTTTCTATCTGGACCCACAGAAACAATCTTTACAGGTACGCCTGTTTCTTTTTCTATAAAAGCAACATAGTCGATAAGATTTTTTGGCAGCTGCTCTGCAGAAGTCATTTTTGTTAAGTCTTCATCCCATCCTTTGAATTCAGAGTAGTTTACAGAAACATTTTCTGGTTCAATATTGTAAGGAAAATGTGAAATTTCTTTTCCTTTATAGTTGTAAGAAGTACATATTTTTAAAGTATCAAATCCAGAAAGTACATCTCCTTTCATCATCATTAATTGGGTAACACCATTTACATCTACTGCATATTTAAGTGCGACCAAATCTAACCAACCACATCTTCTAGGTCTTCCAGTTGTTGCTCCAAATTCTTGCCCAACTTTTGCCATTTCTTTTCCGTCTTCATCAAATAATTCTGTAGGAAAAGGTCCAGAACCTACACGCGTTGTATAGGCTTTGAAGATTCCATATACCTCACCAATCTTATTTGGGGCTACACCTAAACCGGTACAAGCACCTGCGGCTGTCGTATTTGAAGATGTAACAAAAGGATATGTCCCAAAATCAATATCTAACAAGGAGCCTTGAGCACCCTCTGCTAAAATAGTCTTGTTTTGTTTAATAGCTTGGTTTAAAAATTCTTCACTATCAATAAATTGTAATGTCTTTAATTTTTCAATTCCTTTGTCAAATTCTGCCTCTAGTTCTTCTAAGTTATATTCGATTTTAATATTAAAATAGTCTAACATTCCCAAATGCTTTGCAGTCAAAGCATGGTATTTTTCTTTCCAGTTTTCTAGTTCTAAATCTCCAACCCGCATTCCGTTTCTTCCAGTCTTGTCCATATACGTTGGTCCAATTCCTTTTAAGGTAGAGCCTATTTTAGCTTTTCCTTTGGAGGTCTCAGAAGCTGCATCTAAGAGTCTATGGGTGGGTAAAATTAAATGTGCTTTTCTAGATATTAATAATTTAGTAGTATAATCTACTTTGTGTTTGTCTAAATTTTCTAATTCTTTTTTAAAGATTACGGGATCTATTACAACACCGTTACCTACTACATTTAATGCTGTTTTATGAAAAATTCCTGATGGAATAGTATGTAAAACGTGCTTGTGTCCATCAAAAATTAAGGTATGTCCGGCGTTTGGACCACCCTGAAAGCGTGCTATAATGTCATAATTCGTAGTTAAAACGTCTACAATTTTACCTTTTCCTTCGTCTCCCCATTGCAATCCGAGTAATAAATCTACCGCCATTAGTTGTGTAATTTGTATCCCAAATTTTTGGGAGTGTTGTTTAAGTTGTTTTGTTATTTAAGAGTGTTTCTTTTTTGTTCCATAAAAATAAAGCGAATGACTTTGAATGTCGATATCAAAAATTTCTTCAATCGTTTTTTTTATAACTTGGATTCTAGGATCACAAAATTCTTTTACTTCTCCAGAATCTGAAAAAATAACGTGATCATGATTTTTATCGAAGTAACTTTTTTCGTATCGCGCCATCGATTGTCCATCAAATTGGTGTTTTCGAACCAATCCACAGTGCAATAAAATCTCTATTGTGTTGTAAAGTGTTGCTCTACTGACCCTATAGTTCTTGTTTTTCATCTTGATATAGAGCGATTCTATATCAAAATGCTCGTCCGCATCATAAATCTCCTGGAGGATTGCATACCGCTCCGGAGTTTTTCTGTGCTTGTTTTCCTCTAAATATGAGGTAAATACTTTCTTTACTACTTCTTGATTTTCAAGAGAATTACTCATTTTCTTAAAATTTAATTAAAATCCAAATTTAATGTTATTTCTGATTAAACTCCTTTTTTTTTGAGATGTTATTTATAAACTATTAACACGGTCTACTTTTTTCACGCCATCGACTTTCCGAATACTTCTCATCAGTTTTTCTAACTGACCACTATTCTTGACACTAATGCTTATTTTACCGTCAAAAACCCCTTCATTTGCCGAAATATTAATACTGTTAATAAAGACTCCAATATTGCTAGAAACAATTTTGGTAAGACTGTTTATAATTCCGCTATTGTCGGCACCGCTGATGTGTAAAATCACTTTAAAATCTTGTTTCGTTGAATCAATCCATTTTGCTAGCATTATTCGATAAGCATAATTAGACTGTAATAAAATAGCGTTTGGGCAATTTTTTTTGTGAATTTTAATGCCTTCATTAATCGTTAAAAAAACAAATACTTTATCTCCTGTAATGGGATTGCAACATTTCGACAATTTATAATCTAGTTTTTCTTCTTCCTTTCCAAAAACCAGTGCATCATAGGTGCTTGTTACTTCGTCAGAATCAATGGGGTCTTTTGGAGTGGAAGGAGAGCGTCTTAATTTCGTTTTGAAGAAATTAAGGATGGTACTATTTCGCTGCGCTACATAGGCCTTTAATTTTGTGTTGTCAATGGCACCATTGCCTACTCTAAAAAATAAATCAAAACTTGTTCTTATTTTAAAAAAGCTGACAAGCTCATTGATTGTTTTTTCATTGAAAGGAATTTTTAAATGGCGTAATTTTCTCGTTAAAATAGCTTTTCCCTCCTCAGAAATTGTTTTTTCTTCGTCTTTCAGGGCGATTCTTATTTTTGTTTTTGCTCTCGCTGTAATTACAAAGTCCAACCATCGGGCATTTGGTTTGTTCTGGGCAGTGGTAATTACTTCTATCTGATCGCCACTTTTTAGAGTATGACTTAAAGGTACCAGCTTCCCGTTTACTTTTGCTCCCCGACATTTTAAGCCAACGTCTGTATGAATGGTAAATGCAAAATCTAAAGCAGAAGCATCTTTTGGCAGTGATTTTAATTCTCCTTTTGGCGTAAAAACATAAATTTCTTTAGAATATAAATTTAATTTAAATTCTTCTACAAAGTCAACAGCATTTAAACTCTGATTTTCTAAAGATTCTTTCAACCTGTTTAGCCATGATTCTAAGCCACTTTCATTGGTGTTTCCTTGTTTGTATTTAAAATGAGCTGCATAGCCTTTTTCTGCAATTTCATTCATTCTTGCAGAACGAATTTGGACTTCTACCCACTGGGCATCAGGTCCAACTACAGTAATATGCAACGCCTCATAACCTGTTGTTTTTGGTTGAGAAATCCAATCTCGCAACCGGGTAGGATTCGGCTTAAAATAGTCAGTTACAATCGTATATATTTTCCAAGCATCAAATTTGTCGTCATCGGCGGTAGGGGTGTAGATGATTCTAATAGCATACTTGTCATATACTTCTTCAAAAGTTACATTTTGTTTTCGCATTTTTCTGCGAATAGAATAGATGGATTTAAAACGCCCTATGATATCATAATTGAAATTTTCTTTGTCAAGACCTTTTTTTAACGTTTCTGCAAAGGTTTCTAAATATTTCTGTTGTTCTTGTTTGCTTTCTTTTATTTTGGTGACAATATCATTAAACACCTCTGGTTCTGTATATTTAAGGCCTAAATCTTCCAATTCAGTTTTAATATTATACAAACCCAATCGGTGTGCAAGGGGGGCATAGATGTATAAGGTTTCTGACGCAATTTTCACTTGTTTGTGCGTGGGCATTGCATCCATGGTTTGCATGTTGTGAAGTCTGTCTGCAATTTTAATTAAAATAACACGGACATCATCATTTAAAGTCAAGAGCATTTTTCTAAAATTCTCAGCTTGTATAGAAGCATCTTGTTCTTTGTTTAACCGAGATATTTTTGTCAGTCCTGTAACGATTCTTGCAATTGTTTCCCCAAACAATTGTTCCATATCATCTGTTGTGTATGCCGTATCTTCTACAACATCGTGCAGCAATGCCGCAGCAATAGAGGTAGCACCCAAACCAATTTCCATAGCCACAATTTTGGCTACTGCAATAGGATGGAAAATGTAAGGTTCACCAGTTTTTCTGCGTTGCTCAGAATGCGCATCCACAGCAATTTCAAAAGCTTTTCTAATCAATTTTTTATCTGCAACAGACAAAACTTCATAGGTCCCCTTTAGTAAGTCTTTGTATCTACTAGCAATTTCTTTATTTTCTTCCTCTACGGTCGCTGTGTATAACATAAATCAATCTAAAAATTTAAAATTTTTATTTATAGTGAAATTAAGAATAAGAATTTTAAAAACCAAGAATTTACTTTTCTAAATTTTAATTAAAATGTATGATAGCGTGCAATACAGTCTATCTGTAATTTAAAGTAGCAAGAAAATAGCAGTGGAGTTTTTACTCTTAATTTATAAATATTACCTCGTAATGTGATTTTAATCTCAGCAAAGGATGCGCTATTTTTATGCGCATCCTTTGCTGCGTTAATAATGCCTGCATTGTTTTTAAATGTTGCTCCTTTTACAGGATTAGCTGCTTTAAGATATTGTTTAAAATGGACCCATTTTTCACTGATTCTGCTGCCTAAAACAAGTAGGTTTGTGGTGCACACAACTTTTAAGTACTCGAATAAAGAATCAAATCGCATTGCCCATTCTTCAAATTTTAATTGCTCCTTTTTTACAGGTGAAAATTTCGGTGTGAAATTCAATAAGCTTGTCATTGCTGTGCAATATTTTTTCAATCTCTAAATTTGTAATTAAGCGACCGTTGTAAAAAAGTCCAGATCTAATTTCAGATTCAATCGTGATTGCAATCACAACACCTTTTTCTTTTTTAGCTACTCTTAAACTCATTTCTGCTAAGCCTGCTAAATCTGCATCATTACTTATGTAGAAGGTAGCTTGCCTTTTTTATGCAATAATTCGTCTCCTTTTACATGCAACTATTTTGTACTTAAATTACCAGAGTAGATGCACTGTACATTCACAATTGTGGTTGGAAAATTGTAGCCTACCGCTTTTTCTTATTCAAGATATGTTGCCATTTCGTGTATCGCTTTTGTGAAAGCATCTATAATTTCAGGTTTTGGTATGTCAACTCTAAATATTTGCGTAAAAAGTTCTCCTGTTTCCATGTTTATAGTAACTCCTTTTGATTGCAGAGCCTTCAATATCTATTTCTAACATTTTCATATTTACCTTTTAAATTCTCGTTGTCTTTTTGCTTCGAATAAAACGATTGCTGCGGCTACAGAGACATTCATAGAGTCTATTTCGCCTTGCATAGGTATGTTGATGTTCTGTGTTGCACGTTCTCTAAAAACAGCGGTTAAACCTGTGTCTTCCGTTCCCACTGCAATTGCAGAAGCTTCCGTATAATTTTCTTTGTGATATTCATTTGAATTTTGCAATGTAGTAGCATACAGGCGAATGTTATTTTCTGTCAAATAAGAAATAATTTCTTCAGAAGTTCCTACTGCAATTTGAGTGGTAAAAACACAACCGATACTTGCCCGAATAATATTGGGGTTGTACAAGTCGCTTTTCGGGTTTGCAATAAAAACAGCAGCTACATTAGCAGCATCGGCCGTTCTTAAAAGCGCACCAATATTTCCAGGTTTCTCAATGCCTTCAGCAACTAGAATTAAGGGGTTTTTAGTGACAAATTTAATGTGTTCTAACGAGAAGTCTTTCGCTTTTGTAACTGCAATAACGCCCTCAGTAGACGCTCGATATGCTAATTTTTGATATATTTCTTTTGAGATTTGAATTCTATTTACATTCTCGTTAAAAAGGTGTAGCACTTCTTTTTCGCAGATCAAATCATCAACATAGAGAACCGTATCAAAATTATAATTGGCCGCAACAGCGAGAGAGATTTCTCTCTTTCCTTCAATGATAAAAAGCCCTTTTTTTTTTCGTTCTCGAGATTTCTCTTGTAGCTTTAGAAGTTCTTTGATATAAGAATTGTGAATACTGGAAATTTCTTTCATTGGAGCAAAGATACCGAATTAACTGAGTTCTAAGAAAAGCCAAGCAAAACAAAATTCATTATATTTAACCTACACGTATTTTTAACTTGATATTTTTTGTGTTGGCTTTTTGAGTATAATACAGGTATTTTTTAAATCAGAGTACATCGAAAACAAAAAAAACCTGCATTATGCAGGTTTTTTTTACTTTTTGAGTATTACTTATATTTTTCGGCGTATCGCTTCCACAATTCTGTTTGATGGGTTTCTAAGCTAATAGCTCTTCCCTGAATAAAAGCATTTGTTAAAATGTTACCCCGCATTTCTAAAGCATCCCCTTCAGAAAGGAACAATGTAGCATCTTTACCAACTTCTAAGGAGCCCGCAAAGGAATCAATTCCTAGAATTTTAGCGGCATTCAATGTAATTAACTGTAAAGCAACTTCTTTGTCCAAACCAAAAGCAGCAAAAGTACCTGCATAAAAAGGAAGATTTCTGGCGTTCATGCGTTCCATTTGCCCTTCCATTCCGATACTTACAAGAATTCCTTTGTCGATTAATGTATTGGCTATTGTATAGGTAGCGTCATAAGAATCGTCTTCATTGTTCGGGTTTCTGTGAGGTCTCTCCAAAATAACCGAAACATTGTATTTTACTAATAAATCTGCTACTTTATCTGCCTGCTCTCCATTTACAATGGTCAGCTTTTCAATACCTAATTCCTTAGAAATCGTAATTGCATCTGTAATTTCTTTTTGTCCACTTACATGAATGAAAAATCGTTTGGAACCATCGAACAAACCAGCAGTGGCCTGATAAGGAAGATGTGTTTTTATTTTATTACTTGCCAAATAATTGGTTGCATTCGTAAAATAGTCTTTTATCTTATCAATGTTTTCAATATATTTTGGATCGGGCTTTAAAGCAGGATCTTCACCTAGCCACCATTTTCCTGATGTAAAACTAGTAGGCCAATTGAGGTGAATACCATCATCTGTTTTGATCGCAGCATCTTCCCAATTCCACGCATCTAACTGAACAACAGAAGAAGTTCCAGAAACGGTGCCACCTCTTGGAGTTACTTGTGCCATTAAGACACCATTTGGCCTCATAGATTCAATAACTTTACTTTCTGCATTGTATGCAATTAAACTTCTAATATGCGGATTCATAGCACCAATTTCATCCTGGTCGTCACTTGCACTTACCGCATCGATTTCTACCAAACCTAATGTAGTATTTGCGGCAATAAAACCAGGATATAGCTGTTTTCCTGTGGCATTTATGACCGTTCCTAATCTTGCTGTTTTTACCGTTGCGCTTCCAATAAAAGTAATTTTACCATCACGAAACATGAGTAAAGAATTTTCTATGACTTCTCCATTTCCGATGTGTGCAGTTGCACCCTCTATCGAGAATGCGGTCGTTTGTTTGTTTGCGGGTGTTTGTTGTGCGATACTATTCCCTACAAAGAAGAAAAATAGTAAACTAGATATTATTTTTTTCATTATTTTTAGTTTAAGAGTGCTTCTAAAGTGTCACAGTGAAAATTAATATCACCTCTTTTTACAGGTGCTTTTGTCTTTCCGCCTTTCATTTTTTCATTTAGCATCAGGGTAATCAATTTACTTTTTTCTTGCTTGATCGCCTCTCGCTTTTTTAGGTCTTCATCTCTATCAAAGAAAATTTTACCGTCTACAATGGTCTTTTCTACTTTTGCGTAGATCGACATTGGATGATGGCTCCATAAAACGACATCCGCATCTTTTCCTTCTTTAATACTTCCTACTTTATCATCGATGTGTAAGAGTTTTGCAGGATTTATAGTAACCATTTTCCAAGCTTCTAATTCAGTCATACCGCCGTATTTGATGGTTTTTGCTGCTTCTTGATTTAAACGTCTCGACATTTCCCGGTCATCTGAATTTATTGCTACGGTTACCCCAGCATTGTGCATAATTGCAGCATTATATGGAATCGCATCATTTACTTCGTATTTGTATGCCCACCAATCTGAAAAGGTAGAACCTCCAACACCGTGTTTTGCCATTTTATCAGCAACCTTATAACCTTCTAAAATATGTGTAAATGTGTTGATTCTAAAGTTGAATTTTTCAGCAACTTTTAACAGCATATTTATTTCTGACTGAACATAAGAATGACAAGAAATAAAACGTTCTCCATTTAAAATTTCAACCAAGGTTTCCATCTCGTCATCTTTTCTATAAGGTTTGCCACTTTTCTTTAAAACTTCGTATTCTTGAGCTCTTGTAAAGTAATCTGTAAAAACTTGTTCAACACCCATTCGTGTCTGCGGAAAACGAGTTCCATTCGCACTTCTTGATTGTTTTACATTTTCACCCAAGGCGAATTTTATAAATTTTGGAGAACTGTCGTACATCATATTCTCTGCACTTTCTCCCCATTTAAGTTTGATGATTGCAGACCGACCTCCAATTGGGTTTGCAGAACCATGTAAAATTTGAGCTGAAGTAGTTCCACCAGAAAGGTTTCTATAAATATTGATGTCATTTGGATCTATGACATCTTCCATTGTCACTTCAGCAGACGAATTTTGTGCTCCTTCATTAATTGCCGAAGCAGCAATATGAGAGTGTTCATCAACAATACCAGCAGTTAAATGTTTTCCCGTTCCGTCAATTTCTGTGGCTCTTCGGTCTTTTAAATTGCTGCCAATTTCCACAATTTTACCCTCTTTTAATAATACATCTGTGTTTTCTAAAATTCCAACAGCTTCACTCGTCCAAACAGTTACGTTTTTAATTAAAATAGTCTCCGTTTCTGGGATTTTATAATTTCCAAAACCGAGGTTGGGATAGGTTACAGGAAGTACAACTATAGCCGTTTCTTTTTCAGTTTTTTTATTCTTTTCTTCTTTTTTACTTTTCTTTTTTACTTGTACACTAGCAGACCAAGAAGTTTCATTTCCTTGGGTATCAAAAGCGGTGCCTTGCATGACATTAGAAGCGTTGATAATTTTACCCAACATTCTAGTGTATACTTTGTCTTCATTTAAAGTTATAGAAATCCAATCTTCTTTATACGAAAATTTAGATTCTACTTTTTTATCACCAATTTTGACAGCAGCACTTTGTTTTTTGGCTTTCCCAGAAACGATTAATTCATAATTTTTATCATTTACAGACAACATGTAATTTCCGTTAATATCTTTAATATACATATCATTTACTACATTCTTATTGCCTTGTACCCAGTTTTCGTAAAGAATAGTTTCAGCATCAAAAATATCTCCAGAGGTAATAATAAAGTTAGCATAACTTCCTTTGTTTAAGTTTCCAATAGCATTGTTTCCAATAATAGTTGCCGGAATGGTTGTTAAAGATGCCAGAGCTTTCTCTTTGTCAAAACCATATTTTATGGCCTTCTGTAAGTTTTTATGAAAAGACTTTACAGATTTTAAAGAGCGTGTAGTCAAAGCAAAATTAACTCCACTTTCAGCTAATACTTTTAAATTAGAGGGCTCCTGATTCCATTTACGCATGTCTCTTAAAGAGATTTGCTGCGCCAATAATGGATCCGAAACATCATAAGCATCGCTGAAGTTTATAGGAATAATAAAATTGGCATTGGTTCCTACAATTTCACTAATTCTTTCAAACTCGTCTCCAGAACCAACAATTGTGTATTGAATTCCAAATTCATCTCCAATTTTATCTGCTCTTAAGGCATCTAATAAATTCCCTGTTTCAAAAATTTGAACTAAATTTTTATTGCCGTTTAAGGCCTCTAAAGCCAAATCTTTATTTTTTATATTGCCTTGAGCATACCAAGAAGCATCGTTATATGTTTGTCTTAACAATGCCATTGCACCCATTCTAGAGCTAGGATACGCTTGTTGAGACAGGGCACTTTTAGAAAAGGACAAATACTGTGCAGATCTGGTGTCTAAAACTCGGTACGCATTTGAAGAATTTGGGTCTAACGCAATTAACAATCCATTTCCACGAATAATTCCATCTTGTAAGTGCGTGTTTACGACACCAAAACCTTCATTTAAAAGTGCTTTCGCTTTTTTTGTGTCGAACGAAAATTCTTTGACGGGATTGATGTCTGGACGAATGTGATCATTCCAGTAATATCCTTCTCTAGAAGCAGCATATTGCGCAGATCGAGAACGATTAACTACTCTTTTTGGTTTTTTAATTCCAAAATCTGAGTACAAATCTATAAAACTTGGATAAATTGTTTTTCCAGTCAGGTTGATTTTTTTTGCGCCCTTAGGAATTGTAACATTTTTTCCAACTTCAAGAATTTTTCCATTTTGGAATAGTAAAGTTCCCTTTTTAATGATTTTTGTTGGGTTTACATAAATAGTAGCATTTGTGAGCGCTACTAAGTTGTTTTCTGTAGTTTTTACTCCGGAATCTGTTGGGAAATAATCTTGCGAGTGCAAAGAAAAGGTCAACAGAAATGAGCAAAGTAAGAGTAGTTTTCTCATAGTTGTCATAACAAAGATTAAATTTTTATGGCCTAAATTTAATTAGATCCAATTTGTAAATTGTTAAAAGAAATTAGTTTAACAAAATTTTAAGAAAGCGAGTGGCCTTCTAAAGTTGCAAAATACCTGATCAATAAATCGACTACATAATTATAAGAAGCAATGCCTTTATCTTGTTTATTTGCTTTTAAATAGGCATTGTATCCTTTTTTTACCAGCGGTTCAAATGGATTGTCATAAGCTTTCCAAAACTCATAAGTTGTGTTAAAATCTTTTATAATTCCTCTGTTTAATGTTTGATAAAGTTCTTGGGACAAATTACGGTCTCGTTTTCTAAGTTCTGAAACACAATATAAAAAAGCCATTCGATAGCTCGCATAGGAAAAATAAATATTGTCATTATAATTTGCCGCTAAAAAGCCAATAAAATTTGCTTCATTTTCAGCTGCAAACCCTATTTGATGTGCCATCTCGTGACAAACTGTGGTTGGATAGCCTGTTTTTGGAATTTTAGCATTTACCTGTGCTTCGCCTGTTAAAGGATTCAGGTATCCTCCTGTTCCGTTATACGTCTGTAAGACGCTCATTAAAGAACTTTTTATAGATTTATATTTGTATTGAAATTGTGGAAAATCTTCCGCCAGATGTGCATAGCCTAAAATTGCCATATCATACATTTCCTCCGGAGAAAAGTTGTTTTCAACTTGTAAGGTATCGTTTTTGGTGATTTTAAATTGAGCATCATTTAATTTTGTGATGATGGTTTCCGTTACTTTTTGAAGTTGTGCTGTAGAATATTCTCCGTGTGGATAGTTTAAGTTTTCAGCAATGGGTTGCCGATAATAATTCAAACCCCAAAAAAGATAAAAACAAAAATAAAGGCCTGATAAAACAGCTGTAAAATGGACGACCTTTGAGATGAAATTGCGAAATCTACTGGCAATCAACCGAATGATAAATCGGAGAAAAAGAAAGAGTAAAAAACCGATTAAAAGATCACCAAATGAAAAGGGAAGCCAGCCAAAAATAATTCTTAAAAAAGATGAAATTATGGGATAGATTCCACTTGAATAATACTGTTCTATAAAGGCAGGATTTTTAGAGGCCAGTTGCACTAATAGCACTTGAATGGGCAAGCAAAGGGCTATGATAAGTTGTTTTCTTTCTTTTTTCATTGGTATAAAAATAACCTATTAAAAGAGAAGTTGACTGGTTGTTAACAAGATAATAACAATTTAGTAGACAAATATTGTTTACAAATTTTAGTGCAATTTTAGAGATGAGAACCAAGTAAAAAAGTACCTTTACCAACATGGAGAAGACGAGTGTAAACCCAGTAAAAAAAACCGATAAAAGCAGAATTATTAGTCTTGAAAAAGGTAAGATTCCACCGCAGGCAGTAGAGCTTGAGGAGGCGGTGTTGGGTGCCATGATGATTGATAAAAAAGGAATTGATGACGTTATTGATGTTTTAAGTCCAGATGCTTTTTATGACCAAAAACACAACGAAGTATATGCTGCTATTTACGAATTATTTCAGAATTCAGAACCGATAGATCTTTTAACAGTATCGAATCTGTTAAAAAAGAAAGGGAAATTAGACTTTGTTGGTGGTGATTTGTATTTGATTCGATTGACACAAAAAGTAGCTTCTTCCGCCCATATTGAATTTCATGCAAGAATTATATTACAAAAATACATTCAGCGCAAATTAATTTCTATTTCAAGTGAAATTATTGAAAACGCGTATGATGACGGTACCGACGTTTTTGAGTTGTTAGATGATGCCGAAGCCAAGCTATTTGAAGTTACCCAAGGAAATTTAAAAAAGAGTTCTGAAGATGCAGGTTCTCTTGTAAAGCAGGCTTTGGCCAAAATTCAAGAAATAGGAAATTCTGAGGGCATGTCTGGATTAGAGACTGGTTTTACCAAGTTAGATGCGCTAACTTCTGGATGGCAGCCCTCCGATTTAGTTATTATTGCAGCGCGTCCCGGTATGGGAAAAACAGCGTTTGTAATATCGATGGCGAAAAACATGGCAATTGATTTTGGTCATGGGGTTGCTGTTTTCTCATTAGAGATGTCTTCTGTACAGCTTATTACTCGGATGATTTCTTCTGAGACTGGCTTGACTTCAGAAAAATTACGAAAAGGAAATTTAGAACCACATGAATGGGAGCAATTGAATGTAAAGGTTAAGAAATTATCTGACGCGCCTATTTTTATTGACGATACGCCATCACTTTCAGTATTTGATTTGCGTGCAAAAGCGCGGAGATTGGTGTCCCAACACGGTGTTAAAATTATTGTAATTGATTATTTGCAGTTAATGACGGCAGGTGGGAAGTCAGGAGGAAATCGGGAACAAGAAATTTCGATGATTTCGAGAAACTTGAAAGCATTGGCCAAAGAGCTAGAGGTTCCTGTAATTGCACTTTCTCAATTATCGCGTGCAGTAGAAACGCGTGGAGGGAGTAAAAGACCGCTGTTGTCTGATTTACGTGAATCTGGAGCCATTGAGCAGGATGCTGATATTGTTTCTTTTATTTTCCGTCCAGAGTATTATGGAATGACAGAATGGGATGACGACGAACACACACCATGTGAAGGGCAAGGAGAATTTATTGTTGCAAAACACAGAAATGGTGGTTTGGAGAATATTCGCTTGAAATTTACGGGACACCTAGCAAAATTCTCAGATTTGGATGAAGGTTTTAGCTCAGAATTTCAATCCGCAATGAATACAGATTTTCCCGATGATGTTTTTCCAGACCAAAGAATTGAACCGAAAGACGCATTTGGCAGTGATGATGTTCCCTTTTAAATAGTTAGAAAGTCATAAAATTTTACAAATACACAATTGCTTCATTGCAATTGTGTATTTTCGTTTATGATAAATACAGTTCTATTTTTCGTTTCTTAAAAGAGCGAATTTGAATCAAATTTTTAAAATACAATCCATTTATGAAGCATCTGTTAATTTTTTCATTATTTATTTTAGGTTTTCAAAATATATCCGCACAAGAACAAAAGATAGCCTTTCAACCTTTAGACGTATTTTCTTTAGAATGGGCTTCAGATCCTCAAATTTCTCCAGATGCATCCCAAATCATATATAGAAGAAACGGATTTGATATTATGAAAGATACCTCTAGAGGGAATCTTTGGATTATCAATTCAGATGGCTCTTCAAATAGGAAATTAACCTCAAGAGAAGTAAATGAATCACAAGCAAAATGGTCGCCAAGTGGAGATCGAATTGCATTTGTAAGTGGGACTAAAGAGGGATCGGAAGTTTATATGTACTGGGTTCAAACAGGTCAAATCGCAAAACTATCGCAATTAGAAATGGCACCAGGGAATCTTTCTTGGTCTCCCGACGGAACGCAGATTGCTTTTACAATGTTTGTAGCAAAAAAGTCTCCAGTAATCGTAAAAATGCCAGCAAAACCCAAAGGAGCATCCTGGGCAAAAGCGGCAAGAATAACAGACAGATTAAAACATGAAGCAGATGGTAGCGGTTACATGCAACCAGGTTTTACGCATCTTTTTATACTGCCTGCAGAAGGAGGTACTCCAAGACAAATAACGAGTGATGATTATAACCATAGCGGAAGTTTGTCCTTTTCTCCCAACGGAAAGGAAATCTACTTTTCAGCAAATAGAGTGGAAGATTGGGAGTATGATTTTAGAAATAGTGAGGTTTATAAAGTAGACATAAATAGTAGAATTATAACCGTTCTGACTTCACAAAACGGACCTGATTATGCACCAAAAGTTTCCCCTAATGGAAAACTCATAGCGTTTTTAGGGTTTGAAGATAAAGTACAAGCCCACCAGAATACATTATTATATATAATGAATTTAGACGGAAGTAATCGCAAAGTGGTTTCTGGAAATTTTGACAATAGTATTTCAAATATTTCTTGGGATAGCTCAGGAAAAGGTTTGTATTGCACCTATGATGAAAAAGGGAACTCTAAGGTCGCGCATATTTCTACGAACGGAAAATTAATGAAATTAGCAGACAATTTAGGGGGAACAACAATAGGACGGCCTTACGCTTCAGGATCTTATACTGTTGCTGATAATGGTACTATAGTGTACACACAATCCCGACCAGAATATCCCGCAGAACTTGCCGTCATTCAAAATAAAAAAGGACCCCATCAAATTACGCATTTAAATCAAGATGTTTTAAGACATCGGAAACTGGGACAAACGGAAGAAGTATGGTACAATTCTTCTTATGATGAAAGAAGCATTCAAGGTTGGATTGTAAAACCCCCTTTTTATGATGCATCAAAAAAATATCCTTTGTTAGTAGAAAACCACGGCGGTCCAATTCTAAATTATGGAGATCGGTTTACCGCAGAAATTCAGTTGTATGCTGCAGATGGTTATGTGGTGTTTTATCCAAATCCAAGAGGAAGCACAAGTTATGGGGAGGAATTTGCCAACTTATTATATCACAATTACCCGGGACAAGATTATAATGATGTAATAGACGGGGTAGATTATTTGGTTAAAAAAGGAATTGTAGATTCCGAAAAATTATTTGTTACTGGAGGAAGTGCAGGAGGAATTATGACGGCATGGGTGATTGGAAAAAATAAGCGATTTAAAGCGGCTGTGGTTGTTAAGCCAGTTATGAATTGGATTAGTAAAACTTTAGTTGCAGACAATTACTATGGATATGCGAATTCACGACTTCCGGGACAGCCTTGGGAGAATTTTGAAACCTACTGGAAGTTCTCTCCATTGTCTTTAGTTGGTAATATAGAAACCCCAACAATGGTGATGGTGGGAATGAATGATTTACGCACACCTCCAAGTGAAGCAAAACAATTATACCACGCTTTAAAGTTGCGGAAAATTGAGACGGTGTTGGTAGAGATACCTGGAGCGTCTCATGGGATTGCTCGAAAACCTAGTAATTTAATTAGCAAGGTGGCACATACGTTGGCTTGGTTTAAAAAGTACAATAATGAAGAAAATAAATAGATAATTAGACATTGAAAAAACTCCTTACAATACTTGCTTTTTTACTGTTGTCAAACACTGTTTGGGCATCCTTTATCTACGTTCCAATGAGCAGCGACAATCAGAACAACCATTTAAAGGCATATGGTATTGTTTATTTTTCTTTAGAGGCAGGTTTAAAATCAAAATGGCTTTTAAACTTTGATGGCGGCGCATTTTTAATAGAAAATAATAAAATTATTTCAAACGAATGTAAAGTTCGCGGAGTTTCCTATTTGGTGATTTCAGATGCAAAGGCACAGTTGATATTAGAAGAAATTGCAGCACCAGCTTCCAATCAAGATGCAGTAACTTTAGAAAAAGCACCCAAAATAGCTGTGTATTCTCCAAAAGATAAAATGCCTTGGGATGACGCTGTTACCATGGTCTTGACCTATGCTGAAATTCCTTTTGATGTTGTTTACGACACGGAAGTGCTTGCAGATAAGTTGTTAATTTACGAGTGGTTGCATTTACATCACGAAGATTTTACAGGACAGTATGGTCGATTTTACGGTTCTTTTAGAACCACTCCTTGGTATATTGAAGCAAAGCAAAGAGCAGAAAAATTAGCAAAGACGTTGGGATTTTCTAAAGTTTCACAAGAGAAATTAGCGGTTGCTAAGAAGATCAGAGATTATGTTGTTGGTGGAGGCTTTATGTTTGCGATGTGCTCGGCAACAGACAGTTTTGATATTGCACTGTCTGCAGAAGGTGTGGATATTGCAGAAGCAATGTTCGATGGAGATGGTTCTTCGATAGCGTATCAATCTCAAATAAACTATAACAAAACGTTTGCGTTTAAAAACTACCAGTTAATTAGAAATCCGAAAACATATGAATTCTCATCTATAGACATGACGAGGAAGCGCAAAATTCCAAAAACATCAGACTATTTTTCTCTGATTGCATTTTCAGCAAAATGGGATCCAGTACCAACAATGTTGACACAAAATCATACTACTTTAGTGAAAGGATTTATGGGGCAGACAACCTCTTTTGATAGGAGCACAGTGAAAAGTAATGTATTGGTTTTGGGAGAAAACAGTGTAAATAGAGAGGCACGTTATATTCACGGAACTCTTGGAAAAGGAATGTTTACTTTTTACGGTGGACATGATCCTGAAGATTATACCCATCAAATTGGAGATCCTAAAACAGAATTAGATTTGCATCCAACATCGCCAGGATATCGCTTAATTTTAAACAATGTCCTATTTCCTGCAGCAAAGAAAAAAAAGCAAAAAACTTAATTTTTTACGCTGTTGTAATTATTTCAATAGCCCATTTTATTTCAATTGTTAATAACCCTAATTTTTGAGTATAATTAATCTTGTAGATTGCTGATAAAAAATTACTTTTGTCACCAAATTAAAACAACAAAATGCCAACAACACAACAATTACAAGATTTCACGCAACAAGTTCGTAGAGATATTTTGCGCATGGTACATAAAGTAAATTCTGGACATCCAGGGGGGTCTTTAGGCTGTGCGGAGTTTATTACTTGTTTATACCAGGAAGTAATGGAGTATACTACTGAATTTTCAATGGATGGAAAAAATGAAGATTTATTTTTCCTTTCCAATGGGCACATTTCACCTGTTTTTTATAGTGTTTTAGCACACAGTGGTTTTTTCGCAGTTTCTGAACTGGCAACTTTTAGATTATTAGATTCAAGATTACAAGGACATCCAACAACGCATGAAGGTTTGCCAGGAGTGCGGATAGCTTCGGGTTCTTTAGGACAAGGATTGTCTGTGGGTTTAGGAGTTGCGCAAGCAAAAAAACTAAATGGAGATGATAAGATTGTCTATACTTTGCATGGAGATGGTGAATTGCAAGAAGGTCAGAATTGGGAGGCAATTATGTATGCATCAGCAAAAAAAGTTGATAATATAATTGCAACAGTTGATTTAAATGGAAAACAAATAGATGGGGCTACAGACGATGTTTTAGCGATGGGAAGTATTCGCGCAAAATTTGAAGCTTTTGGTTGGGATGTTTTAGACATTGAAAAAGGAAATGATATTGAAGCGATATTGGCTGGTTTAGCAAAAGCAAAAGGGTTGACAGGAAAAGGAAAGCCCGTGTGTATTTTATTACACACAGAGATGGGTAATGGTGTCGATTTTATGATGCATACTCACGCTTGGCACGGGAAAGCGCCCAGTGATGCGCAATTAGAAAGTGCGTTAGCCCAAAATCCTGAAACTTTAGGAGATTACTAAAAAAAAATAAAATTAGATACAAAAAGAGTTTTTCAGGGATACTGAAAAACTCTTTTTTTATGTTTTTTTTTGAGAGAAAGGTTCGAAATATTGGTACCTTTACCAAGCAAAAACGCAGGCAGATCCCTGTTTGCTTGAATTGTATAATCATTATAGAAAGAATGAAAATAGGAATTGTTTGTTATCCTACCTTTGGTGGAAGTGGAGTTGTGGCTACAGAGCTTGGAATGGCATTGGCAGATAAAGGGCACGAAGTGCATTTTATTACGTATAACCAACCGGTGCGTTTGGATTTTTTATCACATAATTTACATTTTCATCAAGTGGTTATTGAAGAGTATCCTTTGTTTGAATACCAACCTTATGAGCTGGCATTGTCTAGTAAAATGGTTGAAGTTGTAAAAAAATACGATTTAGACGTAATACATGCCCATTATGCAATTCCGCATGCATATGCAGCTTATATGGCAAAACAAATGCTAAGAGAAAAGGGGCTTGATGTGCGCGTGGTAACCACACTTCACGGAACTGATATTACTTTAGTAGGAAGTCACCCTAATTATAAAACAGCAGTTGAGTTTAGTATTAATAATTCGGATGTTGTGACTGCAGTTTCCAATAATTTAAAGGAAACGACAAACAAACTATTTAACATTACAAACGATATTAAAGTCATTTATAACTTTATCGATGTCGATAAATATAACAATGCACATAAAGAAGAATGTAAACGCTTTGCCTTAGCAAAACCGCATGAAAGAATTTTTACACATGTTAGTAATTTCAGACCTGTAAAAAGAGTTGAAGATGTGGTGCGTATTTTTAATGAAGTACGTAAAGAAGTTCCTGCTAAATTATTAATGATTGGAGAAGGTCCAGAAAGAGTGAAAGCCGAAAAGTTGGTAAAGGAACTAAAAATTTCTGAAGATGTTTTCTTTTTAGGAAATAGCACGGAAGTCGCTAAAATACTTTGTTACACCGATGTTTTTCTGCTGCCTTCACGGACGGAAAGTTTTGGTTTGGCAGCACTCGAAGCAATGGCCGCAGGAACTCCCGTAATCTCTACAAATACAGGAGGACTTCCAGAAGTCAATATTCACGGAGTTACTGGTTATTTAAGTAATTTAGGAGACGTTGCAGACATGGCAAAAAATGCAATATCTATTGTTAAAGACGATGCAACATTAGAGAAATTTAAGCAAAATGCCAAAATTCATACACGACAATTTTCTTTAGAAAGTATTCTTCCCATCTACGAAGAAATTTATAAATCCTGTTATCAAAAGTAGCGCAGAGAGCAAAAAGTAATGTGCTATTTTTGTCCTATTATATTTCCGATACAATCTATTTAGAGTGTGTAGTGCATTCAAAACACGTGTAAAAAAGAATTGATATAATATACGATTGAGAGTTGTCTTTTATTTACCTATCAGAAATAAATCCTTGTCATACTTCTAACACATATTACTTACACTGCAGTATTATTCTTTTTTTACATCATTATAAAAATGTTTTATAAAAACGAAGATATTAAACACACAAAATTACCTAAATTTTTAATTATTTTTTTACCTTTCAAAATCTTAAAAAAATAGACAACTGCATGAAGAATTTAGCTTTACACTGGAAAATTTTAATAGGAATGGTATTGGGTATTGTTTTTGGTTTTATCATGAATACTGTTGATGGCGGAAAAGGTTTTGTATCAGACTGGATTAAACCATTTGGAACCATATTTATCAATCTTTTAAAATTAATTGCAGTTCCTTTAATATTAGCCTCTTTGATTAAGGGAATATCAGACTTGAAAGATATTTCTAAAATTAAGAAAATGGGTTTAAGGACAATCACAATATATATTGGGACTACTATAATCGCAATTATTATTGGTTTAGTAATTGTGAATGTGGTGAAACCTGGAGCAGGAATGTCTGCTGATACTATTGAAAAAATAAAAGCAAAATATGAAACAGATTTAGGAGTTACAGATAAATTAGTAAAGGCATCCGCTCAAAAAGATGCAGGACCTTTGCAAGCTTTGATCGATATTTTTCCAAGTAACATCTTTCAATCTTTTGTAGATGCAAGTATGTTACAGATTATCTTTTTTGCAATGTTTGTTGGAATTTCTTTGTTATTAATTCCCGAAAAAAAGGCAAAACCATTGATGGACTTTTTTGATTCTTTAAATGAAATGGTTATGAAAATGGTCGATTTAATTATGTTGTTTGCACCGTATGCAGTTTTTGCATTGTTAGCAAACGTAATTATCGCTTTTGATGATATAGAAATCTTATTAAAATTATTAGCGTATTCACTTTGCGTAATTGGTGGATTGCTACTAATGATTGGTTTCTATTTGATTCTAGTTAGTGTGTATACAAAAAAATCACCTCTGTGGTTTTTAAAACAAATTAGTCCCGCACAGTTACTTGCTTTTTCTACGAGCTCAAGCGCTGCCACATTGCCAGTCACAATGGAACGAGTAGAAGAGCATCTAGGAGTGGATAAAGAAGTTTCTGGATTTGTTTTACCAGTAGGTGCCACTATAAATATGGATGGCACAAGTTTGTATCAAGCAATCGCTGCGGTATTTATAATGCAAGTAATTTGGCCAGAAGGCTTGACTTTTTCAAATCAAATAGTAATTGTTTTAACAGCACTGTTAGCCTCTATTGGATCTGCAGCGGTTCCAAGTGCAGGAATGGTGATGTTGGTTATTGTATTAGAATCCATCGGTTTTCCTGAAGAATTGTTACCAATTGGACTGGCATTGATTTTTGCAGTAGACAGACCTTTAGATATGATGCGTACCACCGTAAATGTTACTGGAGATGCTACTGTTTCTATGATGGTTGCTAAATCCCTAGGAAAATTAAGAGACAATCCAGAAGAAAAAAAATGGGATGATCGTTTCGATAAAGTAAAATAAAAACTTTTTTGTTGTACTACGTACCTGTTTTATTCTTGTGCTGCTTTTTAAATAGTTACGTATACTCAACAAGTAACTATTTAAAAATTTAATTGTTTTGTGTCTTCAAAAAGCAACTTTAAAACTATTTATAGATCATAAATTTAGTTATTTTAAAATGTGTCTTTACTCAATTGTAGCCACCAATGGTAACTAGATGAAATACGATTGGCAAAAAAGACTTAAAATTACAATTCATATTTCTAAAAAAATATACAATTTTAAAAACACAATTTAATAAAAGACGCTGCGTAGAAATTTTATGGTAGTCAAAGAATGATTTTGCGCTGATACATTTGGTAGCGATTGAATTTATGGAACTTTAGAACGTCTCACTCTAAATATATTGCTTACTGTTAATTGCATTCATTCGGTATATTTTTTCACTATTCTTTAAAAGTTCATAACCTAAGAACTTTTTATACTTTGGATTTTAGCATCTCTTCGTAATTACTTGTAGGTATTAAGTAATAACACTATTTTTGATTTCATATAGCCTAATTAATAACGGGCAAAATGTTTAAAATCAGTAATATATTTATTCAAGCCCAATTTTACCCAACAAAATAATATGAATTCAAATGGCAAACCAACATATGAAGAACTGGAGAAATTGGTTCAAAAATTAAAAATTCAGGTAAAAGTAAAGCAAAATAAAGATAGACTTTATCTTCTTTTAGATGCTTTTGAAGGCATGATCACTTTTCACAAGCCTTCCGGCGAATATATTTACTGCAACAAAAAAAAAGACTACCCAACAACTTCAGAAAGCATTATTGGTAAAATGCCGGAAGATCTTTTTAGTCCCACTATTTCCGTCTTACTTAAGGCTGCCTTTAAAAAAGTGAAAAAAAAAGGTGAAAGTGAAATGTTAGAAATTCTTTTTGATTTGAATGGAGAAAAAAAGTGGTTTTCAGTATATATCTATCCCATCAAAGATAAGAATGGGATAGTGATAGAAATTGTCAAAATATACAGAGATATTCATCCTAAAAAGTTCACAGAGGAGGAAATTATAAGAAAGCATAGTGCATTGTTGAAGAGTGAAGGAGCATACCGTGATGTTTTGAAGGCGAGTAGTGATTTAATTGTTGTTTTTGATAAAAAAGGAACGATCGAATTTATAAACCACGCATCAGAAAAATTCTATGGTTTGCCATCTGATAAATGCATAGGAAAACGTGTTTTTGATTTTATACATCCAGCAGATTTAGAGGAGTCGAAAGCTCAATTTTTAAATTGGGAGCACTCAAGTAAAAATAATTTTCATTTTGAAAACAAAAATATTAGCGCGTCAGGAGAAATATGGGATACAGAATGGTATGTTAGTATTGAACGAACTGGCAACAGCACAATTAAAATAACGGCTATAATCCGAGACATTACAAAACAAAATCAAATATATCAAGAATTGTTGGTTGCAAATAAAAAGCTATTATTTCAAAACCGACTGCAGGACAGACAAAGAAAAATCTTAATCAAATCCAAAAAGGAAGTAGAAGAAAGTGAAGCAAGGTTTCGCATGTTAATCTTAAATATGGAAGCTGGAGTGATTGTGTATGCACCAGATACTTCTATTATCAGCAATAATCTTCGAGTTTCTGAAATATTCGGTTTGTCTGACGATCAAATTAAGGGAATAAAATTAATGGATCCTATTTGGAAACTTGTAAGAAAAGATAAATCTCCCATGCCTTTTCTAGAGTATCCAATAAATATAATTTTGCAAACTAAAAATTCAATAAAAAATAGTATCGTTGGTTTTTCGCATCCGTTTAGAGCGGGTATTACTTGGGTAAAAGTTAATGGATATCCAATATTGAACGATTCTGGAAAAATAAAAGAAGTTGTTATTAGCTTTATTGATTATACCAAGCGCTTGCAAGTATTAGATGAAAAAATAGCAACCACCTTAAAATTAGAAAAGAACGAAAAGAGGTTGAACCATGCAGAGGCATTGGCAAAAGTTGGAAGTTGGATGTACTATCCTTCAACTCAAAAAGCAGAATGGTCGGATGAAACTTTTAATATTTGGGGTTTCGACACACATAGAGGAGTTCCCTCTTATAATGCTATCGCTAAAAGAGTGGATATAGAAGATTTAGAGCTATTGATAAATGCTCGCAAGGCGGCTTCAGAATTTGGGGTACCGTATGATCTTGAATTTCGAATTAAGCTTCCTAATGGGGTAAAGAAAACGGTAAGGGTTGTTTGTCAAGCGACGGTAGGAGATCTTGGAGCCGTATTTAGTATTACAGGAGCTATTATAGATATTACGAAGCAAAAGCTATTTGAGAATGCGCAAATAAAGCATCAAAGAATTAAAGCAATTGGAGAAATGTCCTCGTCTATAGCTCATGATTTTAATAATTCATTGCAACAGATGTCTGGAAACATAGAAGTTATTAAACTTCAGAAGAATCTTTCTGGCAAGACGATAGATCGTTTAGATAATATTAGTGGAATAATAAATGACACTGCAGCTAGAGTAGATGCTTTACAAAAATTTGGAGATGTAGAAAATGAATCTAAAAATATTGAACCAATTGATTTTAATACTTTGATTGAAGAAAGCTTAGAACAATCGCGCCCGCTTTGGAAAGATAATATGGAAAAAAAAGGATTGTGTTTTCAATTGATTACAAATTTCACTGAGATTCCCAAATTTAACGGTCACAAAGGGGAATTGAAGTCTGCCATTTATAATTTAATTAAAAATAGCATTGAAGCAATGCCGAAAGGAGGAGATATTAGTATTACCACCAGTTATAGAGACAAACACATCTTTGCAACTTTTACGGATACCGGTATTGGGATGAATAAAAAGACCAAAGCCAAGGTATTTGAACCCTTTTTTAGTACGAAAGGTTTTACACTTGGTAGGGGACTTGGAATGAGTGGTGTTTACAATACCGTTAAGGATTATTATGGTAATATCACGGTTAAAGAGTCTGCACCTTTAAAAGGAACTACCTTTGAAATTAGTTTTCCAGCAGTCTACTGTGAAAAAGTCAAAGAAACTATTGTCATTAAAACGAGAGAAAAGAGTGTGCTTAATATATTATGGGTAGATGACGATACTATGATTACTGATGATATGTGTGAGCTTTTGGAACTCATGGGACACCGATGTACAGTTGCCAATAGCGGAAAGAGTGCATTAGTGCATCTCCATGAAAATAATTTTGACGTAGTGTTTACAGATATTGGAATGCCTGAAATGAATGGATGGGAATTCATTAAACAAGTTAGAAATGATTTTGAACGCGCAGTAAAGATTATTACAGTTTCTGGTTGGAGCATTGACTCCAAGGTTAAAAAAGAACATGGAATAGATGTCGTTTTACAAAAGCCGTTCACTGTAGAAAAACTTGAAAAATTGTTTTTAGAGTTATAAGTGAGAAATAGATGAAGGTGCTGTATAAAATTGTTTTTTTAGTCGTTTTATCTCATTTTAGATGCAATCTATAAAGTCATTGCAAGAACCTTAAGTAATATTATGTAATCACTTAGGAAGGCTGTATGCTCTTTGTCGCTGCCGAACAAATTGCAAGACATCTGATTTGGTATTGCAGCCATACTATTTTGAAGCCCATTTTTTTTGTGCATTGATTTCTTTCATTAAAAGAATCTAGTTCAGGCCTTATTAATTTGTTTAAAAAATTTCTGGTCTTTTATTTATTGTGCACCGTATTTGAGGTGCTGTTAAAAAATTTAATAGGACTTTAAACAATTCAGTAAAAAAAATGTTTTGTATTTCTAAGTTTTTAAAATCAATCTTTCAGTTTCAAATTGTAATATGATTGCAAACTGTTTTAAGTTTACTGCACGCAGCCCAGTATTTTATAAAACCTAGCGAATGTATTTTCCGCTGCCGTGCGAATTTTTGTGCTAAAATGAAACTAAGTGCGTGCTTTTTCTTAACTAGAATTTATTAAATTGATTTATTTTCAAGTCTAGGATCTAACGTCCTGTTTCTCTATTTTTAAAAAATATAGATGCTATTGCTTGTGCATAAATGAGATAGTTTTCACCATACTCATATCAAAAAAATTTATGACAAATTTAGAAGCTGTAATTTTGAGAAAGTGAAAAGATTATTATTATAGTTTACAATTTTAGAAGTAGAAGGTCGTATTGTACTTATTTAATTTGATTAACATTATCCATTTTAAAAAATAAAACCTTTCAACAGAAGGGTATGATTTTTAGAAAAATCTATAATAATCATTGAAAACTAAAAAGTAACAGATAAAGTGTTGTATAATAAGTGCGCACGAGAAGACTCGAACTTCCACGAACTTGCGTTCACAGCCCCCTCAAGGCTGCGCGTCTACCAATTTCGCCACGTGCGCAAATTATACTAAAGTAAAAAAGTTAAGCTTGCGCTTAACTTTTTTGTGACCGGGCTGGGGCTCGAACCCAGGACCCTCTCCTTAAAAGGGAGATGCTCTACCAACTGAGCTACCAGGTCCTTTCTTATCCCTTAGCGGCTGCAAATATAATGTCAATCATTGAAATTAATGGTATAAAAATGATTTTTTTTTCGATATTTGTCTAAAATCTATAATAAATGAAAATTATACTTTTAGGGTACATGGCTTCCGGTAAATCAACAATTGGGAAAGAAATTTCTAAAAAGCTGTGTATGAATTTCATAGACCTAGATGCCTATATTGTAAAGAAAGAAAATAGTAGTATTTCGGAAATCTTTAAAACAAGAGGAGAGATTTATTTCCGGAGTATTGAAAAATTGTATTTACAAGAACTTTTAAATTCTAAAGCCGATTTTGTACTTTCTTTGGGGGGAGGTACCCCTTGTTATGGAAATAATATGGCGCTTATATTGGCATCGGATGCGGAATCAGTCTATATAAAGGTGGGAATTCCAACTTTAGTATTTCGATTAATAAGTGAAAAAAGTAACCGCCCTTTGATCGCAAATCTATCGGATGATACAATTCCAGAATTTGTGGCTAAACACCTTTTTGAAAGAAGTTTTTTCTACGAGCAAGCAGCGATTATTTTACCTGCAAATGACCAATCTATTTCAGAAATCACAAAAGCGTTAAAAATTGCATTACCTTAAATACGCAATTGCTTCTGTTCCTGTAAATTCTACATGCACGTGTTCTTTAATAGACGTAGACAAAGAAATTCCTTTAAAATCTGCTTTTACAGGATACTTTTTATGATTTCGATTCACAAGTACAGCCGTTTTAAATTGTTTCAAAGGCACCCCTAGAAAATGCTTGATTCCATAAATTAAAGTAGTTCCAGAATTAAGAACATCATCTACTAAAACAAGCGGTTTGTTGATATAGCTTTCTACCGGCAAAGAGGTGCGAATGGGTAATAAGGGTTTTGTCTTATCGATGATCACCTCGCAGAGCGTAACTTTTAAGGTTGATATCTCCGCTAATACCTCAGCAATTTTTTTTGAAAAGGCAAATCCATTTCCTATAATACCCGCAATAATAACTTCTTTTTCATTACTATTGCTCTCGTAAATCTGGTACGCAATTCGTTTGATTTTTTGATTTATTTGAGTGTTATTTAATATAATATGGTTTTCTGAAATCATATCTCCTCGGTTGTGTCTTCTTGGTAATTATCGATGTCCCTTCGGTCTTTTTTAGTGGGCCGGCCCACACCTTTTTTCCGGTAATAGTCCTTGGCATACTTTAAGAGTTCTGTCTTTTCAAACTCCTCTTTTGGTGTCACGTCTTTTTTGTATTGATCTACCAATTTAGCGCCCACTCGACTCTCTGGTAAAGCTAAAGCTTTTATCTGATAATTAATTTGATTTTTTCTAATGACGATTAATTCTCCACCAAAAATATCTCTTGAGGGCTTTACACTTTTGGCATCCATTTTAACCTGTCCTTTTTTACAAGCGGTTGTGGCGAGACTTCTTGTCTTGAAAATGCGGATGCACCATAAATATTTGTCGATTCTCATAAAAAAAGTTAAAATATAATGTTTGTCTTTTTACAAAGGTATAAAAATGGTAGATTGCAAGCTTAAATTTTAAGATGAAATGAATAAAATTAAACATATTTTTTTACTGATGCTATTGAGCTTGGTTCTAATATATTCATGTAACGATAACAACAATACATTTGTAAACCCTTTTACGAGTGTCGATCACGAGGCTTTGGCAATTTCTGATAATGATTCTATTCTTTTATTTTTAAAGAATAACTATTATGACGCTGCTTCAGACGCTGTGAAAACTTTAGTTCCTGGAAAAATTGCGCTATTTGACGAAAAAGAAAAATTAACAATCACGGACGCCCGTAGAAATAACTTTGATTACAAAATATATGTTTATAAAATAAAAGAGGGAAACCCGATTGATCCCGAATTTGGTAATTCGGAGGACGATAAGGGCAACCCTGCAGTATCAGATTCTATTTACGTAAAGTATTCAGGACAAAGCATACGCTCTAGTGTAGAATTAAGTACTGTTTTTGATTCCAATACTTCAGGTGCTTGGTTTTCTTATGAACGACTAGCTGTGCGAGGCTGGTCATTTGGATTTACACATTTTAAAGGGGGCTATTTAAAGAAAGAAGAAAATGGTGAAACTTTGAATGGACCCATCACTTATCTTGACGGTGGAAAAGGGATTTTATTTATACCTTCGGGAATGTCCTACACCTCAATTAATGCTAATAATTATGGAAGTGCATTGGTAAATCAAAATTTAATGTTCAATGTCGAACTGTTGGATTTTGTTAAAAACACAGATCATGATAATGATGGGAAACCTTCCTCAGAGGAGGATACCAATAATGATGGTGACTTAGAAAATGATTTTAGTGACAATAGTAGGCCTGGAGTGCCAGATTATTTGAACCCTACGATTTAGATTCACAAATCAAATTGATAACAAAAAAAGGCTCTTGATTTCTCAAGAGCCTTTTTTTTATGTTTAATTTTATATTCTGTAAGACAAACCAAAAATAATTTGGTCAACTCTTGTGTCAAACGTTACGTTTTCACTGCCAATAAATTTAGATTCGATATTATTAAAGCCTCTTTCCCAACGAACATCAATTCCTATTTTTCCCAATTCAATTCCACCACCAAACTGCAAACCAACGGTAAATCCTTCTGCATCCACGTCAGAAAGGTCACCCACGGTGAAATCTGAACTTAAGATGTATTGAAAAGAAGGTCCAATAAATACATTACCAACACCAAAAAACTTTTTCCCTAACAATACAGGAATGTCAATTTTTTGAAAATTGTAAGCAGTTGTTGTATTTGTTGGTTTGTAAAGAACTTGATTTTTTAAATTGGTATATACCAATTCAGGTCGTATGTATAGACCAACAACGGGAACTTTAAAACGCAGCCAGATACCAGCATGATATCCCGTTTTACTTTCTGAGCCTTCGAAGACATCTGAACTGGCATTGGCAATACTTTCAGAATTGTAGTTAACGCCTCCCTTTATTCCAAAACCTACTTGAGCTGTTGCGATTTGACTGCATACAAGAATAAAACAGTAAATTAAAATTGACTTTTTCATCGTTTTATTTTTAAGTTTATTTTCTTGAAAGTACTCTTTTTACAGCTTTTATAACGGCAGCGGCATCCAAACCGTATTTAGCCATGAGTTGCTCTGGTGTTCCAGACTCGCCAAACGTATCATTGGTCGCTACAAATTCTTGTGGAGTAGGGGTGTTTAGTGCTAATGTTCTGGCAACACTTTCGCCCAAACCTCCTAACTTATTGTGTTCTTCGGCTGTAACAATACACCCAGTTTTTGCTACAGATTTTAAAATGATCGCTTCATCTAAAGGTTTAATTGTATGAATATTGATCACTTCTACAGAGATACCTTCTGCTTCTAACTGCTCAGCAGCTTGCAAAGATTCCCAAACCAAATGTCCAGTAGCAACAATTGTGACGTCGGTACCCTCTGTCAATTGAATTCCTTTTCCAATTTCAAATTTCTCGTCTGCTGGCATAAAAACAGGCACTTTAGGTCTTCCAAAACGCAGGTAAACAGGTCCTACAAAATCTGCAATCGCTAAAGTTGCTGCTTTGGTCTGATTGTAGTCACAAGTATTTATAACCGTCATTCCTGGCAACATTTTCATCAAACCAATGTCTTCTAAGATTTGGTGTGTTGCACCATCTTCTCCTAAAGTAACACCTGCATGCGAAGCACATATTTTTACATTTTTCCCAGAATAAGCCACAGACTGTCGAATTTGATCATAAACTCTTCCAGTAGAAAAATTAGCAAAGGTTCCTGTAAATGGAATTTTACCACCAATGGTTAAACCAGCAGCGATTCCAATCATATTAGCCTCTGCGATACCAATTTGGAAAAAACGCTCTGGATTTTCTTCAATAAATTGATCCATTTTCAGGGAACCAATTAAATCTGCACATAAAGCAACTACGTTTGGGTTTGTTCTACCTAACTCTGTTAAACCATCACCGAAACCCGAACGGGTGTCTTTTTTTTCTGTGTACGTGTATTTTTTCATTGTAAAGTTGTAAAGTGTTGTGTTGTAAAATTTTCGTAAAAATAAACTTTTATTTCTCTTTAGGAAAAGAAAAGATAGAATAGAAATAAGACTTTTTAACATATGAAGGCGATATCTTATAAACACCTGTTTCTTTTAGAAGGCTTTTTCTTATAATTTCATCAATTCATCATAAAGTTTGTGAATTGGCAAACCAACAACATTAAAATAACTTCCTTCTATACTTTCGATTCCAATAAAACCAATCCATTCTTGAATACCATAAGCACCCGCTTTATCAAAAGGTTTGTAATTATCGATGTAATAGTGTATTTCATCATCAGACAGTTTTTTGAAATTGACGGTTGTACTGTCATTAATAATTTTCTGGAAAAAAGTATTTTTAATGGAAATTGAGGTGATTACTTTGTGTTTCTTTCCAGACAATCTTTTTAACATGTTAAAAGCGTCTTTCGCATCTTTTGGTTTTCCCAAGGCAACCCCTTCTAACCAAACAATCGTGTCAGACGTAATCAAGAGATCCTCTTTCTGTAAATTTGTAAATGCTTTTGACTTTAAGTCTGCAAGAAAATCGGTGATTTCTGCTGCCTTTAATTCTTTCGGATATTTTTCTTCTATCTCTTTTATTTGAATCGAGAAATCAATATCTAAATCTTTGAAAAATTGTTGTCTCCTTGGAGAGCCGGAGGCAAGAATTACGTGATACCCTTTTAATTTTTGTTTTAACATGCTTTGAATTGTTGTGTAGAAATGCAAAATTAACAATCTTTTTCGTAATTGTAGTCAATACCAGTCAACTCTAACTATCTTTGTCCGTTAGGTTCAACAAAAAGATAAAAGGTAAAAATGGCAAATAATATAAAAGGACAAGAGGAAATATTACAAAAATTGGGGATTCAGCAGTTAAATCCCATGCAAGAGGAAGCGATTGCTACGATTCACAAAAATGTAAATACCATTCTTTTATCTCCAACAGGAACGGGGAAAACTTTAGCATTTACGTTGCCATTATTAGACTTTTTAGATCCAAATATTGAAGAAATACAAGCGTTAATTTTAGTACCCTCTAGAGAATTGGCAATCCAAATAGAACAAGTAATTCGCTCTATGGGTTCTGGTTATAAAGTAAATGCAGTATATGGAGGAAGGCCCATGTCTAAAGATAAAATAGAATTAAAACACCTTCCAGCAATTTTAATAGGTACTCCTGGAAGAATTGCGGATCATTTTGCCAATGAGCGTTTTTCTACAAACCATATTAAAACCCTGATTTTAGACGAATTTGATAAATCTTTAGAAGTTGGATTTGAATACGAAATGAGAGGTGTTATCAATCAATTGATCGCTTTAAATAAACGGATTTTGACTTCGGCAACGCAGGGTGTTGAAATTCCTGACTTTGTAAGGTTAGACCAACCCAATACCGTCAATTATTTAAAAGCAACAACCTCTAAATTGGTTATAAAAACAGTATTGTCTCCTGCCAAAAACAAATTAAATACGTTATTACATTTATTAAATTTCTTAGGAAATCAACAAGGAATAATTTTTTGTAACCTAAAAGATAGTATCAATAATGTTAGTGCCTTTTTAGAAAGTAAAAACATTAAGCACGGTTGCTTCAGCGGAGGGATGGAACAAAAGGACCGAGAGCGATCTTTGATCAAATTTAGAAATGGAACCAATCAAATATTAATTGCTACAGACCTAGCGGCAAGGGGAATTGATGTTCCAGAAATGAAATATATTATCCATTATGAATTGCCAAGAGAGCTTGAAGAGTTTACGCACAGAAACGGACGTACAGCAAGAGTATCCGCAACCGGTACTGCATATGTCTTGAAATGGAAAGAAGAGCGATTACCAGACTTTATCAAACATGCAGATTTAGAGAATATTTCTAAGCAAGCGGAAAGAAAACCTGTTTTTTGGGAAACTTTATTTATTTCCGGAGGTAGAAAAGATAAAATATCAAAAGGTGATATTGCAGGCCTATTTATTAAACAAGGAAAATTAACGAAAGATCAATTAGGCGAAATAGAATTAAAACAAGATTGTGCTTTTGTGGCAGTTCCAGCGAATTTAGCAGCTGAACTAGAAGAAAAGTTAAATAATTCGCGTTTAAAAAAGAAAAAAGTGAGAATCTACGGGGTATAAAACACTTCATTTTCCTAGTGAAACCTCAAGATTAGATAAAAATTAAAAAATAAACGTGATTTTTTTATAAATATGTGCTTTATTTAATCTAAAGGTCCGATATTTGCAGAATAACATTACAAATTAAATTATAACAAGATGAGTAAAGGTACAGTAAAGTTTTTCAATGAATCTAAGGGATTTGGATTTATTACAGAAGAAGGAGTTGATAAAGATCATTTCGTACACATTTCTGGATTAGTAGATGAAATCAGAGAAGGTGACCAAGTTGAATTTGACTTACAAGAAGGAAACAAAGGATTAAATGCAGTTAACGTAAAAGTTATCTAATATAAATTCATATTTTTTCAAGAAAAGCCCGTCTCTAAGATGGGCTTTTTTAGTATTATATATTTAAAGTTTTAGCAGCTTTTTTTTAAAGAGCAGCGCATACTTTCGCAGGCAGCCCTAAAAAATACATTCGTTACTTCACACTCTTGCTTTTTCTAAATAAAAAGGCATCGCACCACATTCGCGTTTTTAAAATACATTTTATGTCAATACATTTTTCAGATTTAGGAATTAATTTAGCATTACAGCAACGTTTAAATGATTTAAAAATTATTACGCCAACAGAAATTCAAGAAAAAGTAATTCCAATCGTTTTAAATGATAAAGAAGACATAGTTGCTCTGGCGAAAACAGGAACTGGAAAAACCGCTGCTTTTGGATTGCCATTGTTGCAATTGATCGATGTAAACAATGATGCGATCCAAGCAATAATTTTAGCACCAACCAGAGAATTAGGACAGCAGATTGCTGCGAATTTAATTTCTTTTGCCGAGCATACATCACAAGTATCTATTGCGACCCTTTGCGGTGGGATTCCTATAAAGCCCCAAATAGAACGTTTAAAAGAAGCAACACATATTATTGTTGCCACACCAGGAAGATTAGCAGATTTGGTGAAACGAGAGGCCATTGATATCAAAAGTATCTCTTATTTCATTTTAGATGAGGCAGATGAAATGGTCACTGCACTTAAAGAAGGTTTAGATAGTATTATTAAAGAAATTCCGAAAGCAAGAAGAACGTTTCTTTTTACAGCGACTTTGCCCGGAACTTTAAAACAGCTGATACAAAATTATATGGCGCCAAAGGTCATTCAAATTGAAGCAAATATGACCACTTTAGGGCATCAAGGAATCGATCATCAGTATGTTGTGGTTGCACCCATTGAAAAACTAGAGGTATTGTTGCATTTTTTAAACTCGAAAGCAGGACAACGGGGAATTATTTTCTGTAAAACGAAAGCAGCTGTGAATAAATTATCAAAAAACCTTGCCATTAATAAGTTTTCTTCAGGGGCCATACACGGAAGTTTAACTCAAGGAATTCGCGATCGAATTATGGGACAATTTAGAGATGGGTACATCGATATTTTAGTGGCTACAGATTTGGCTGCGCGCGGTATTGACGTCAAAGATCTTTCTTACGTGGTAAATTATCATTTGCCAGATACTTATGGCGCTTACGTGCATCGAAGTGGTCGAACGGCAAGAGCTGGTGCCAGTGGCCTTTCTTTAACCATTATCCAACAAGAAGAATTGAAAGATATTAGTGATTTTGAAAAAGCACTAGACATTCGATTTGAAATATTTAAAAAAGCGGATGCTAAAAGTATCGAAGAAAATAATGCTTTGATATGGGCAAATAAAATTTTTAAAACAAAAGTAAACAAAACTATTCCTGAAGATTTTAAGGCTCAAATAAAGACTATTTTTCATCATTTGACAAAAGAAGAACTGGTAGATAAAATATTGTCAGATTATATGGCCAACATAAAAAATGTAGGTGGAAGTAAGGAAGGCACAAAAAGAAATGCAAAAACGAAATAAGAGACTTTATTAAAATAATAAGGGATGCTTTAAAAGAGACATCCCTTATTTATAATTAAACTTTTTATTCGTAACAGAAAGACTGTTTTTGTCTTATCGCTTAGCAGGAATTGATTTCAATTGTATGCATCCTAAAAAATGAAGCACTTTCATAATTACATAGGTCACATCAACTTCATGCCATTTGATTCCAAAATTGGCGCTACTTGCGTGTTTGTGGTGGTTGTTGTGATACCCTTCGCCCATCATTAAAAAATCAAAAGGAAATAAATTCTTACTAGTATTGGTCATTTTATAATTTACGTAGCCATAAATATGACCAAACCAATTGATGATAACGCCGTGTATAGGTGCCATTAATAGCGCTACTGGTAATAATGCCCATTGCCATAAAGCGGTTGTGAAATAAGCAAAGAATAAAATATAAAAAGAAATCCAAAGCAGTCTAGAAAAGCGAGAACTTGCAAACGCATCAAAACTTTTCCATTGGGGCACATTCTTTGTAAATTTCTCATCTACAACAATATTTTGATCATTAATATCTTGGTAAATTGTTTTGGTTTTCCACATCATTGCAAATAAATTTGGATCGTGAGATGGACTGTGAGGGTCCTTTTCGGTATCGGTATAAGCGTGGTGCATCCTGTGCATGATCCCATATCCATAAGCACTTAAATAACTAGAGCCTTGGAAGAACCAGGTTAAAATAAAGGAAATACGCTCCATTGTTTTAGACATTGTGAAAACTTGGTGTGCGGCATATCGGTGTAGAAAAAAGGATTGAAAAAATAACCCTCCATACCAAAGAACCAGAATAAAAATAACTATTATCATCTTTTTTTTTACAAAGATAATTTGATATTGCTCGCAAAACAATGAACCGAAATCAATAAAACGATGCTTATAACCGTTTTCTAATTCTACTTAAAGCTTGTGCGGTAATACCAATATAAGAACTAATATATTTTAAAGGAATCACTTTTAATAACTCCGGACGTTCTTTAAATAATTTTAAATAACGTTCCTCAGCAGTCAAATTTAAGAGATTTTGTTCTCGTGTAGATTTGATTAGAAAAAGACGTTCTGCAGTTAATCTGCCAATAAGATTGCCAATTTGGGTTGTTTTATAAACTTCTTGAAGATCTTGATAGGAAATACTTAGAATACTCGTTTCTGTCAATGTTTGTAATTGATAAAGCGATGGTTTTTGGGTTAAAAAAGAATCATAAGCGCTTACAAACTGGTTTTTAAAACTAAAGCCGAAAGTGATTTCTTTTTCGGGATTTTCTTTGGGAATAAACAAGCGAACAACACCGTATTCGATAAAAGAAATATGATTTTCGATTGCATCTATTTTTAGAAATACCGTTTTTTTAGGAAGTATGCGACGTTGTAATTTTGATTTGAAAAAATCCCAATCCTTGGAGGAAATGTTAGCAATTTGATCTATATACGTTTTTATCTGCTCCAAATTTGTGATTTCAATTAAAGAAAGGTCAAAGATAGGGATTCATTTTATGCATAAAGTGATTAACATTAATTAAATAAGGTTAAACACTTTTATTACGATAACAGATTTTCACTATTCGTTTGCTGCATATAAAATCAAAAAGATACCCAATAAAATACCCGTTAGGGGAATTAATTTTTTGCGCTTATTTTTTTCTTTAAATAGAATTCCTCCGAGCACAACAGCAATGATTAGCTGACTTCTTTTGATTGCAGATAGCAACATTATTAAAGCATCGGGATCTTGCAAGGCTTTAAAATAAAAATAATCTGCAATTTGTAAGCATATTCCAACAGCGATGATGCTCCATCGAAATTTAAAAGCTTTGCGTTTTGCAGCATATGGAAACCAGCGAATTCCTAATATCGCCATTAAAATAAGTAACGTATACCAACAAAACCAAAATTGTAATGTTTGCGGATTTAGAGTCAACTTCTGAATTAAAAACTTGTCATATAAACCACTAGAAGCACCTAATAGTGTGGCAGCAATAATTGCAAAAATCCATTTATTTCGTTTAAAGTTGATGCCTTCCTTTTTGCCTAATTTTGAGTAGAGTAGTACCGAGGAGATGATTAAAAAAAAACCTAGCCATTGTAAAAAACTGGGTTGTTCCTTATAAATGAGCAGCGCTCCAATAAGTGTAAAAAAAGGTCCTGCAGAACGAATTGGGACCACAATGGTAATGGGTAAGTTTTTTAATGCCTGATAAGCTAAAACCCAAGAGGCAGTCATAATAATAGATTTTAGTAAAATATAACCGTGCGTTTCCCATGGAATTTGCGGAATATAAAATCCGATTTCTTTGGTGTACTCAGGAAAAATAAGAGAGCCTAAGTAGCAAGGTATGAGCATGAGAAAACCAGATGCAACGGTTCCTAAAAGTACAGGAAAAACCTCATTTCCTTGCACGGCATGTTTTTTACATAAGTTGTGTAATCCTAAGAAGAATGCCGCTAATAAGCCCAAATATATCCACATGGCGCGAATATACTTTTTTATGTCCTGTGCTAAATATAAAAAATGTCATTTTTGAAAATCTCAAAATTTAGACCGTAGGAAGATTTTTGAAATGCTTACAAAAAAAGTTTTTGTAAGCAAAAAGGGTTGTCTCAAAAGACAACCCTTTATAAATAAATACCCTTTAAATTACTTCAAGCTTTCTATTAATTTTTCAGCAACTAATTCAGAAGATCCTGGGTTTTGACCCGTAATTAAGTTTCCATCTTGCACTGCGTAACTAGCCCAATCTTCTTTTTTAGAGTAACTAGCGCCACTTGCAATTAACATATCCTCTACTAAAAAAGGAACAATAGCTGTTAATTGTACCGCTACTTCTTCAGTGTTGGTAAAGCCAGCTACTTTTTTCCCTTTTACTAGGGGAGTTCCATCGGTGTTCTTTACATTTTTTAACACTGCTGGTGCGTGACATACAAACGCAATTGGCTTTTGTTGTGCGTTGAACTTTTCAATTAAGGCAATGGAAGCTGCATCATTTGTTAAATCCCATAAAAGACCATGTCCTCCTGGATAAAAAACAGCATCAAAGTCGTCTGGATTTATTCCTGCCAAAACTTCTGTGTTTGCAATTAAGCCTTGTGTTGCTATGTCTTTGTTATAACGATCAGTAGCTGCTGTTGCAGCATCAGGTACCTCACTACTTGGATCTATAGGGGCAGCACCACCTTTTGGAGTTGCAATTGTGATTTTGGCACCTTTATCGGATAACATGTAATACGGGCTTGCAAATTCCTCTACCCAAAAACCTGTTTTCTTTCCAGTATCTCCTAATTGATCGTGTGATGTAAGTACAAATAATATGTTCATTTTTTTATTTTTAATAATTAATTTTCTTCTAAAATTTTTTCAGAAGCACTTCTATTTTCTTTATAATTTTTATGCTATTTAGAAGAAGCAATAAATTGATTGTTCTTATTTTAATATTTTAATAAGACATTTTCAAAATTTCTTCAACTTTGTCTGGTGACAGTGTTTGATGTTCTCCAAGACCTAACCAACCGCGGTCCGTAAAACGCTGCGCAATTTTTTCTGCAGTCCCTTCATATTCTTTTGTATAGTCAGATAATTTTGTGTCAATTCCTAATTCATGGAAAAAGACCACTGTTTTTTCGATCGCTGCATGTGCTTTGGCATCTGTATTTCCTTCTGTAAGGTTCCAAACACGTTCACCATATTGTGCTAATTTTTCTTTTTTAGCTTCAAAATTAAATTTGTAATGGCTTGGTGCAACAATTGCTAATGTGCGTGCATGGTCAATTCCAAATAAAGCAGTTAACTCATGTCCCATTGCGTGAACTGCCCAATCTGTTGGCACCCCTTTTTGGATCATGCCGTTTAAAGCCATGGTGCAACTCCACATAAAATTCGCAGCTGCTTTGTAATCGGTAGGATCTTTCAAGACTTTAGGAGCCACTTCAATAATCGTTTGCAAAATACTTTCAGCAAAGCGGTCCTGTAAGATAGCGCCATCTGGATAGGTCATATACTGTTCTAGAACGTGTGTAAAAGCATCTGTCAAACCATTTGCTAACTGACGTTTTGGAATAGATGTGATTACTTGGGGATCTAAAATGGAAAATTGTGGAAATAAACCAGGCCCTCCCATTGATAACTTCTCCTTGGTCTCTTTTCGGGTAATTACAGCACCAGAATTCATTTCTGAACCTGTTGCTGGCAATGTTAACACCGTTCCAAAAGGCATTCCTTTTTCAGTTCTAATATTTTTCGATAAAATATCCCAAGGAGTTTCACCTTCATAGATAGCAGCTGGCGATAAAAATTTAGCTCCATCAATTACAGATCCACCACCAACAGCTAATATAAAGGTAACTTTTTCATCTTTAATCACTTTTAAAGCTTCCATTAAAATGGCATATTCAGGGTTTGCAGGGATTCCTCCAAACTCAACAATATCAAAATTTGTTAAGCCTTTTTTTACTTGATCATAAATTCCGTTTTGTTTAATACTTCCTCCACCATAGAGGAGTAATATTTTGGCTTTATCTGGTATTTCGTTTGCTAGTTTATCAATCGTATCTTTTCCAAAAATAATTTTGGTAGGATTTTTAAATTCAAAATTGTTCATCTTCCTGCTATTTTTATGTATTAATAAATATGTACTTTATTCAATTACTGATATTAAATCTTTCATTGGTTTTCGAACCTTTACTAAGTTTGACAACCAATCGTTCTCTTCTTGCCGATATCCTAAAGGCAATAGCACGGCACTGCGCAGCCCTTTTTCTCGCAATCCTAAAATTTCATCAACCGCCGCAGGGTCAAAACCTTCTATGGGTGTAGTATCTACCTCCTCGTACGCTGCTGCAATAATTTCGTGAGAAAAAGCAATATAGGCCTGTTTCGCCGCATGATTAAAATTTTTTTCTGCATCTTTTTGAGGATAAGAGTTCAATAACATTTGACTATAATTTTCCCATCCCTCATTTTCAAAACCGCGAATTTTGTTTGTTAAATCGAACATATAATTTATTAGATCTGCGGTGTACGTGTTTCAAGCGGCAAAAACAAGCAGGTGAGAGCAGTCTGTAATTACAGATTTATTCCATCCAACTGGCTTAATTTTTTCTTTAACAGCCTGATTTTTTATCACAAAAATTTCAAAAGGTTGCAAACTGCTTGATGTTGCTGCGAGACGCGCCGCCTCTAAAATACGCGCTATCTTATCTCCGGAAACTCTTTCTTTGTTCATTGCTTTTGCAGCATATCTCTAATTTAATTTATCTAACAATTCCATTTTCATTTTTTTTTGATTTATTCACATACTTTTATACTGCTCCAAGCAGATTCATACGCTTCTTTTAATTGTGTTTTATCTAATTTAAAGGCTCCTCTTTTTTCCGACATCATTAAAAAAGAAAGAGGGTTTATGGAATAGGCATACAACAAAAAATCTGATATTGGTTTGATAATCCCTTCATTCCTTCCGCGCCTCCAAAGGTCGAGAAGGGGTTGTAAATGTCTGATTCCTTCCTGCCTGCTTGTTTCATCAATCATGGGCGTATTGTCGCATTGTGCCAAAAACATCGCATTTTCACATTCGATTAGTTTGAAATGGGCAATGCGTTTCCAAATTAGTTCAAACCCTTGTTCTACCGGCATATTTTCGTTGTAAGTCTCAAAGGCATAATTTGTATATTTTGCTTTCACTTCAATATATGTTTGGTTGACTAAATCTTGTTTATTTTCAAAATAAAGATAGATTGTCGCCGGCGAAACATTTGCCATTTTTGCTATTTTACTCATGGGAGTTGCATGAAAACCATTGTTATTCACGAGCTCTATAGTTGCTTTGATCAGTGCATTCCGTTTGTCAATACTTTTCTGAAGTGTGGCCATAGTGGTTAAATTCGAATACAAAGATACACTTAAAAATGAACGTTCATTCTTTTTTAACAAAAATTTAATAAATGGTTTTTTTAACGAAGCTCTGTTTGATGCATCTTTGTTACATGCATAAAACGATAAACAGCCACATCAACAGCCACATCAAAACATCGGAAAAAGAGTTATCAATATTCAATGCTTCTTTAAATGAGATCGCCATTACTAAAGGCCAATTTCTACTGAAACCAGGTACCCATGTAAAACACGAGTATTTTGTTGTAAAAGGTTGTTTAAAAGCATACTATTCCGATTCTAAAGGAAATCAACATATTATTCAATTTGCTATAGAAAATTGGTGGGTCGGAGACTTCGATGCCTTTTACAATCAGGTACCCTCAGAATTGTTCATTGAAGCAATTGAAGATTCTCAACTACTATCCATTCATTATGACAGTCTTCAAAAGATTTACAACAAAGCACCAATTTTTGAAAGGTATTTTAGAATTTTAACTACGCAAGCATTTATTGCACAGCGCAAGCGAATTTTATCAACTTTAGAAAAACATACACAAGAGCGATATCTAAAATTTTGTCAGACATATCCCAATATAAAAGATAGAGTTCCCAATTATAATATTGCTAATTATTTGGGGGTGTCTCCTGAAAATTTGAGTAGAATTAGGAAAAATTTAAAAAGTTAAATAAGTATTAATTGATTTAGATCAAGAAGATTGGTTCGCTAGTCTTATATATTTGTAAAGAATAAAAATTATTATAAGAAATGAAAAAGCAACAATTATTAACACCATTCGTTAAAAATATATCTTTAAAAAACAGAGTTGTCATGGCTCCGATGACCCGAAGTAGAGCGGATAACCTGGGTAATGTTCCAACAGACGATTTACACGGTTTGTATTACGAACAGCGGGCGTCAGCAGGTTTAATTATTACAGAAGGTACACAAGTATCTCCAAAAGCCGTAGGCTATATTCACACCGCTGGAATTTATTCTGACGCACAAGTGGAAGGTTGGAAAAAAATCACCAAAAGAGTGCACGACAAAGGAGGTAAAATATTCGTCCAATTGTGGCATGTTGGTAGAATGTCACATCCCGATTTTCACAACGGAGCATTACCTTTTTCAGCATCCGCAATTAACCCCGATGCACAAGCTTACACGCAAGAAGGATTTAAAGATACTGTTGCACCAAAAGAAATGACTGTGGAAGAAATTAAAACAACGGTTAAAGACTTTCAAAATGCAGCAGCAAATGCAGTAAAAGCGGGTTTTGATGGCGTTGAAATTCATTCTTCTAATGGATATTTATTTCATCAATTCTTTAATGGATCTTCGAATAAAAGAACTGATATGTATGGAGGAAGTGACGAGAACAAAACGCGTTTCTTTTTTGAGGTTTTAGAGGCAATAAAAGAAGTGATTCCCCAAGAAAAAATTGCAGCTCGTTTCAATCCCTCTTTACACGGATTGTTTGGAATGACGATGGATGAAGACACCATTCCTACTTTTGAGTATATTATCAAAAAGTTAAATGAGTATAATCTCGCCTATGTGCACCTTTCTGAACCTTTTACAGATGTATCAGAAATACCACATGCCGTAAAAGAAATTGCAAAACATTTCCGACCTTTATACAACGGGACATTAATGATCAATGCGTCTTTTGACCAAGAAAAAGGAAATAAAGTGCTTGAAGATGGGGATGCAGATTTGGTGGCTTTTGGGAAACCCTACATCTCTAATCCAGATTTAGTAGCACGTTTTGAAAAGAACTTAGGTTTAGCGGATTGGGATCAAGAAACTTTTTACACGACAGGAGCTAAAGGGTATACGGATTATCCCACGGCATCCATTTAAAACTTTAACTTAAAAAAAATTATTATGAAATTTACGAGAAAAGCAAGCGCCGCTTGGGAAGGTAGCGGAAAAGAAGGACACGGAAACATAACTACTGGAAGTAAAATTCTAGAAAAAACACAATACTCGTTTCAAACACGATTTGAAGATGGAGAAAAAGGGACCAATCCTGAAGAATTAATAGGAGCGGCACACGCAGGTTGTTTTGCGATGCAATTGAGCTTTTTATTAAATGAAGCTGAATTTACAGCAACTACTTTGGATGTAGACGCTAGTGTTATTTTTGAAGACGGTACCATTACAAAAATTACTTTAAATTTAGAGGGTGATGTGCCTAATATTGATGCTGAACAGTTCCAGCAAATAGCGCACAAAGCGAAAGAAGTTTGTCCTATTTCTAAATTACTAAACACAGAAATCGAATTAAAAGTAACCTTAAAAACAGCATAATACATGTCAAATACAATTATAAAAGCATATGGTGCAACTGCAGCAACAGAAGATTTAAAGCCATTAGACATTCAGAGGAGGGCAGTAGGTACCACTGACGTAAAAATTGATATTCGTTATTGTGGTGTATGTCACAGTGATATTCACACCGCCAGAAATGATTGGAAGGGCTCAACTTATCCTGTAGTTCCAGGACATGAAATTATTGGTCGAGTAGTGGAAGTAGGTACGGATGTTCAAAGCCATAAAGTAGGTGACTTGGTGGGCGTAGGATGCATGGTAGATTCCTGTGAAACCTGTGCTTCTTGTGAACAAGATTTGGAACAGTTTTGCGAAAAAGGAGCCACTTTTACTTACAACAGTCCAGATGCACATATCGAAGGTGCACAAACTTATGGTGGATATTCAACAGCTGTAGTAGTAGATAAGAAGTTTGTTCTTCGAATTCCAGAAAATTTAGATGCAGCAGCAGCGGCACCTCTGTTATGCGCAGGGGTTACCACATGGTCACCGTTGACGCATTGGAAAGTGAAAAAAGGCGATAAAGTAGGAGTGATTGGTCTAGGTGGATTAGGCCACATGGGTGTGAAATTTGCCAATGCCTTAGGCGCACATGTAGTTATGATTACCACATCGCCAGAAAAGGGAAAAGACGCGAAAAGATTAGGGGCACACGAAGTAATGGTTTCTAAAGACCAAAACGACATGAAAAAACACCAAGGTAGTTTTGATTTTATTTTGAATACCATTCCAGTAGGTCACGAAATGGATCCATATTTAGGATTGCTTAAAATTGATGCAACAATGGTCTTAGTAGGTGCGGTAGAACCTTTAAAGCCCTTTCATGGAGGAAGTGTTATTATGGGACGAAAGCGCATTGCTGGATCATTAATAGGAGGAATAAAAGAAACGCAAGAGATGTTAGATTTTTGCGGAAAACACAATATTACTAGTGATATTGAGTTGATAGCGATGCAAGATATAAACACCGCTTTTGAACGCATTACAAGCAATGATGTAAAATATCGATTTGTGATTGATATGAAATCTCTTAAATAAAAACGGTTTTATTCAGCCTTAAAAACAGCATTTAAAATAGTATTAAATGCTGTTTTTTTACGCAATAGATTGTAGTATCTTAGTACTGCATTTTTACGAGCAAAGATGTGTTGCAAGTACTAATTATTAATTAGATTGTTATAGATTAGCTAAAAAATAAAAACTTAAACTGAAACTTATGGAATTGATCGGATATGGTATTATTGCATTGAAAATTATTGTAAGTATCAGCATTTTAAATGTCTGGTTGTTACAAAAAAATAAGGCAACAAAATGGAGAGGTGGTACTGCAAAAACTATTTTTGAAGAATTTGAAGTTTATGGTTTTTCAAAACAGTTTTGTTATATTATTGGAACTTTAAAAGTTGCGCTAGCTCTTATATTATTGATATCTATACAGCTCGATGCGCTTACGTTAATCGGAAGTTTAGGATTGAGTCTTTTACTTTTTGGATCCATACTCGCACATATTAAGATTAAAGATATTTGGTATAAATCGTTTCCAGCCTTTTTATTTATAGTTTTAAATTTAATTATTGCATATTCCGCATTTTAAAAATAAGTATCAAAGGTTTTAAAGGCAATCATTATATTCAGAACTGCAAAGGTGAAAGAGGGCGCTGATTTTATAAAGTTATCTTTTATTTTAAGTCTTACAACAAACCCCATAAGCATTAATACACTTAAACCAATGGCGGCCAACAAAAGTAATAGCGGGGAAAAATAGAGTCCCACCAACAAACCGATAGCCCCTAATAACTGGAGAAACCCAGTTAATCTTCTAAATTTTGGTAATGCATATCTCTCAAACTCAGCAATAATAAATTTTGAGTAGAAGCAATTCACGCCGAAATAAATAAATGCTAAGCCAGAAAACCAGGTCAGTGCTATGAGTAAATTCAATGTTTTTTTTTAAAGTTGTAGATTATCTCTACAAATTAATATCAATAAAAGTAACGCTATTTGCGCTCTTAGAGAAATTTAAAACCTCAAATAAATCCTAATATTTATGTTAAAAAAGGACTTCCCAAATTTTAATTTACTAAAAAGTATGCCGCTGCTCTTCTGTTGAAGAAGCACTTAAGAGTTGATTGAATTTCTTTATAATATCAAAGTCTAGTGTAATTTCATCTGCTACGGCAACTCCCACAATTCCAGTTTTTAAGATGTCTGAAATATCTTTTGTAGTGATTTTACCAACACCAATAATCGGAGTTTTGGTATTCAAAGCCTCTACAATTGCAGTGTATCCAAGCAAGCCTAAAATGGTTTGCTCTGTATCTTTATTTTTTTCAGCTTTAAAAGGGCTCAAGGTGATGTAATCTACTTGTTTATCGATTAATATTTTACATGCAGCAAGCGTGTTGGCATCTGCGCCAATAATTTGCCAAGTGTATAGATGAATTCTAGCGGCAGTAGGGCAACTACCTTTTTGTTCTAAATGTACGCCATCTGCCTTTACTGCTTTGGCTATTTTATAGTCTCCACTAATAATTAAACGTGTTTGAAAATACGCGGTTATTTCTCTCGCTTCCTTTGCTAATTTTAAGTATTTCTTTTCCGAGAGGTTTTTTACATTCAACTGCACTAGTTCTGCACCTGCCGAACAGGCTTTTTGGATGTTTTCGATGTGCTCTTTTGGCGTTGTTCCCTGAGAAATGTAATGTAGTTTTGGAATCATTTGGATTTCGTGTTTAGCTTGGGAATTGATATTATAATCAGACTATTTTAAAGCGCAATTTTTTTAGAATACTGCATAAAATGAGATTCTAAACGCTGTAGCATGGGGCCTATTTTTTCTGAATAAGTAACATATTGACACTTGTGTATGCTTTGTGTAATGGCCATTAAATCTCCATAAGTAGTGCTCTTTTCGAGAAACTCCGCATTATCGATATTAAAAATTTTAAGCTGTGTCGTATTTAACCCCTCTGATAAAAGCAATTTATTTATCGTTTTAGGAGTAGCGATCAAAATGTCTACACCTTCAAATATTTCCGAGGTAAGTACTTCAATATGAAACTTATCATCACAGGCGTACGCGCGTAATGTAGTGTGTCTGATGAATGTGATTAGAATTTTTTCCAATGCGAGTGCACGGTCTCTATTTTCTACTAAAATAATAGCTCTGGGTGCGGTTCCTACTTCTTCACACTTTAATTTTTGCATCGTAGTAAGAATCAGTGTTGTTGTTTTTCCACTGCCTGCAGGTGCTGTACAGTATATGTTGGCGCCACTTTTTATGACAGGTATACTTAGAGTTTGGAATGGAGTAGGTACATTTATTTCAAAAAAACTTAGTTTTTCTTGAATATCGGAATGTAATTTTTTAAATGGCATAGAAATTAAAAAGGTTGCTGATACTAGTAATAACAGTCATTAAGAATGCAAATATACAATTTAATTCAATGGATTCGTGCGATAAATAAGGTCTTCAATATTTTCTTTAACGCCATCAAGAGAATACTACATCTTATTGTTAAATCGTTGGTGAGTCTGTTTATTTTTAGCAAATTATAGTATCTATGGTGTATAAATAATAAAACGGAATTGTTTACACCAACAGCGAAATCGGTATGTTATTTTTAAACAGTCTATAAGCCAGCTGTGTTGCAGATACTATTCACTTTTTATTACTTTGCACGATAGTGCATTTCGCAGATTTAGTAGCGTATTGCCAATACAAATAAAAGCTAATCAAATATAACAGCGCAAGCTTACTTATACGAGCGCTTATGGTGTATATAGATTCTATGCATAAAAGTCGTATCGATTTACTGCTGACAACTTTCTAGAGGGTAGCTTCAAGGTACTATGTTCTACCTCCTTTTCATTTAGTTTTTTCATCGCTTTTTTCACTAAACCAAATTCACAATTTTTTTTGTGAGACTTACAGATATGCTTGTAATAAATAAAGCTGCGTTGATCTTTAAAAATTCGAACGACTTTTATTTTAGCTGAAGTTTTTGTTTGTTTGAAACGAACATCTGCTTGTTTTAAAATACACTTAACACAGGTATTTCTTCGAAAGCTTAGTGCTTACTAAACACCTTTTTAGAAAAGTAAATTAACCGAGCAAATCGGAATTCAAATCTTTTTTAGAGTCCATAAAACTAGTATTGCTCGGTAACTCAAAAATTTCTAAATTAAAATAAGGAACGGCTGCAATGACATGATCAAAGATATCAGCCATAATATATTCGTAATTCTCCCAACGTTTGTCCTTACTAAAAGCATAGATTTCAATTGGGATTCCCTGTGTCCCTGGTGCTAATTGGCGCACCATTAAAGTCATTTTTTTATGGATACCCGAGTGATTTTCAATATAGGTTTCAGCATACTTTCTAAACACTCCAATGTTTGTTAAATGCCGTCCGTTTAAAAGCAATTCTTTATCGATGTTATTTTGAGTATTATAAATCTCAATATCTTTTTGGCGGGTATTTAGATAGGATGTAATTGATTGTATTTTTTTGAATGCTGTAATCTCTTCATTCGACAAATAATGGATGCTTGCCATTTTGATATTGATTGCCCTTTTTATACATCTTCCTCCAGAATCTTGCATTCCTCTCCAGTTTTGAAAAGAATCTGAAATTAACGCGTACGTAGGAATGGTCGTAATTGTCATGTCAAAATTTTGAACTTTCACGGTAGACAAATTAATTTCTGTAATATCACCATCTGCACCATATTTCTCAAAGGTTACCCAATCTCCAATTCTTACCATATCGTTTATAGATACTTGAATACTAGCAACAAATCCCAAAATAGTATCTTTAAATATCAGTATAATCACTGCCGAGGCAGCACCAATAGTTGCGATAAATTCAACAAACGCAATTCCTGAGACAATAGTAAAGGCAGACAAAGCACCAATCACCCAAGAGAAAATCGTAAAGACTTGTATAAAACTGTCTATGGGCTTGTCTCTTAAGCTTTCTAATGTTTTAAAATAATCTTTGAGTGTGCTTAAAAGACTGCGAACAACCCAAAGAATTAGAACAATGGCCAATAAATACAACCCTTTCGAAACTAATAATGCAGTAACTATAAAATCAACAAAAACAAAGGGAATTAATTTCATTACAAGAAGTAATGGAATAATATGCGCTATAATTCGAGGTGTTTTATTTTTTACTAATAAATCATCAAAATTGGTTTTTGTTTTATCTGAGAGCTGTGAAAATAGTTTTAGTATAATTTTACGAATGATATAATCTATTGAGAACGCCAAGATTAACAAAATTAAAAGTAAAAACACCATATTTAAATATTTAGCAGCATTCTCAGAGGCTCCAAGAGTAACTAAATAATCGTTTACCAAATGTTGTAGATTCATTAAAGTCAAGTTTTAGGTAAATTTTTTGATGGTTAAAGTGGTTTCTTTATAAGCTACAAAAGTAGGTTTTTTGACATCTAATTATTTCTATTTGTATGCTTTTATTATTGTGCGAGAATAAAGAGAAGATTTAAATTTTCGTGAATGAAAAACTTTCGAGAAGATTCTGAATATTTCTAAAATGCAAATGTAATTTAAGAAAAAATGAACGCCAGTATTTAAAAAAAAACAAGAATTTACTCTTTTTATGGCGAAATTGGAGTCACTTATGTTGGATTTACTAAGTTTTCTGAAAATAAAGAGTACGTGCTTATCTTTTGAAAAGAGCTTATTTAAAAAAGGGAGTATTTAGTTTTGACGCCCATTTTAGTCTTCTTTTGTTTTTTTATATTTTTATAGTTCCTTTTGATTTTGGCATTCAATGCCCAATAATTCAAATTTTATAAGAAAGTTTTATAGTCTTTAAAAATTCTTTTCACTTCCTTTAATTTTATTGGTTTTATAAAGTAGCTTGAGATTTCACTTATTTTGTAAGCTTTTTCTATATCCACAGGATCAATGGAAGAGCTGAGCATAAAAATGACAATTTTTTTCTGAATTTGAGTTTTTAAATGTGCAAACGCTTCGATAAACATCCAGCCATCCATAATTGGCATATTTACATCGAGAAAGATGACGTCTGGAATATTTTCGCTATTTATTTTATTTTCAGAAAGATATTGAAAGGCCTGTTCGCCCTCTGAAAAGCTAATAATATTTTCTGCTAATTTATTGTCATTGATAATGCGAGATAACATAAACTGATAAATCATGTCATCATCTATTATCGCTATCAGGGGCAATTTTTCAACCATTATCTATTTTTCTTTAAAATTATTTTGAAGGTAGTGCCTTTATCAACTGCACTTTCTACGTTTATAGAACCACCAATTGCCTCTATTTGTGTTTTGGTCATGAACAATCCAACTCCCTTAGAATCTGGATGTCTATGAAATGTGTTATTTAGGCCAAAAATTTTATGCCCATATTTTTTTAAATCAATTCCTAATCCATTATCGCTTGCAGTAAGCATTATTTCTTTGTCGTTGACCGCAGTCGAAAAATGTATCTCTGCAATGCGATGGGGTGCCCGGTACCTCAGGGAATTAGACAAGAGATTTAACATTATACTTTCGATGTAGAGTTTTGGGTATTTTATTTCCGGAGCTTTCGAAAAGTTGGAGGTCACTATTGCTTTTGAATCTAATATTTGATGCTCTAAAATAGTGCGTGTTTTATCGAAGACCTCTTCAAAAATAATGGCATCGTGTACAATGTCTTTATTTCCTCTTATTTTAACTGAATCAATTAATTCATTCAATGTTTCATTCAAATGGTCAATGACAGTCTCAACTTTGGTGAATAGCATTTCCTTGTCCTCTAAATCCGTATTTTCATTATAGAAATCCTTTAATGCCATCAAATTACTAACAGGTGCTCTTAAGTTATGAGAGGCAATATGCGCAAAACTTGAAAGTTGTTTGTTTTTATTTTCTAAATGCTCATTGAACTCCTCTAATTGTCTTTTTTGATTTGAAATTAATTTAGCACGATTTAGTAATTCTGTATTGACAGACGATAATTTGTTAGAAAGGTCATTCGCATTTCTTTTAGCGATTATAAGTTCTTGTTCATACTTCTTCCTTTGAGAAATATTAAACACTGCAGATTGGGTGAATAAATGCAATCCCTCTTTATCTTTTACCTCCACAGAATTTACCAGAACTGGAAATTTACTTCCATCTTTTTTTATAAAATTGAAGTTTATTTCCTCCACGGTTCCACTCAGTTTTAATGCTGGTGCGTATACATTTTCAAAATATATTTTTCCTCCAAGGGAGAGAAAGTCAGTAAATTTTTTTTCACCAATTACTTCTTCTCTCGTATAACTTATTAATTCTAAAAAATTTTTGTTGGAGTCAATAATTGTCCCGTTGGGTAAGGAACAAAAATAGCCACTAGGAGAAGTGTTATACAGTTCTTTGTAATCAATATTTAAATGCATTAGCCTTGCGGAGTTTTTGGATACCTATCTTAAATATTGTTTCATCGCTTTAACTGTTTCGTCAGGTGCACTCAGATGAGGACAGTGGCCGGTAGTTTCTAGCGTTATAAAAGAACTATTTTGGACATTCTCGTGTACAAATTTTCCAACTTCGATCGATGCAATGGCATCTATTTTAGACTGTATGATGAGTGCATCGATGGTAAGTTTTTTCAGGTCACTTCTGTTGTCTCCTAAAAAAGTAACACTGGCAAAATGTTTTGCTATTTCTAAATTATTTTGGCAAAAACTCGCTTCTAATTCTAACGCTAATTCTGGTCTTTCAGGGTTGTTCATGATCACAGAAGCCATCTCACTAGACCAACCCAAGTAGTTAGATTCTAAAGTTTCTAGGAGTTCGTCAATATCTTTTTGAGAGAATCCACCAGTATAATTGGCATCATTGATATATCGTGCGGATGGACCAATCATAATTAACTTTTCGAAAAGAGAAGGTCTTTTGATAGCGGCAAGTGTTCCTATCATTGCGCTTACAGAGTGCCCAACAAAACAAACATTTTTTAAGTTTAAAGCATCACAGATGTCAATAATATCATCGGCATATCCTTCCAAAGAGCTGTATTTATTATAATCGTATGCATTTGTATCTGATTTACCTGATCCTACAAGGTCGATCAAAATTATTTTATATTGTTTTTTAAAATGTGGCGTAATGTATCTCCACATATTTTGATCACAACCATACCCATGCACTAAAAGCATCGCTCTATTGCCTGTACCCTGCACTGTAACATTGTTTTTTCTTATAATGTGTTCTAACATTTTATAAATTTATGTAGGATTATAATTTAAAGAAACCTGTTTCTTTTAAAGAGATATAACTTTACGGGTGAGTTCAATAACTCTAGGATTTTGGGAATAACTTTGCGAATCTAACAATAATTTATGAATTATGGCTATTAATTTTCATATTACTTAAAAATGGTACTATTGATAGATACAGTCACAGCTTGATAATTGGGGGCTTTATGAAACTTATTTAACAAATAAGTATTGCAGTAAATAGCCTTTTTAGAAAATTAAAATATGTTTTAAAAAGGAGCATGCTGTGAAGTTTAAAAAACAAAAAATAGCCGTTTGTACAATTAAAAAATTGGTTTATTTCATGGAAAATTAATAAAAAGTCTAAACTTGCACAAAACTGTGTTTTTATTGTTACAATTGTTAAAATAGAAAGGGCATCACAGGGAATAATTTGCACAGCTTGCTGTTAAAATTCACCTTTATAAAACGTACTTTTGTATTTATTCAAACTAACTAATTACAACCAAACCAATACAATTGAAAAATCAATATCTAGAAGAAGCGCGAATAGAACTTGTGAACGGCCATGCTAAAAAACGACATCCATTTCGAAATTTTGTATTAGCAACAAATGAAAATGGCCAGCCCAGGCAACGCACCGTTGTACTTCGGAAAACATTGTTAGATTTAAGTTTAGTAATTTATACTGATAAGAGAACTCAAAAAATTAAAGATCTTCAAAAGAATCCTGAATTTAGCGCCTTATTTTACGATTCTAAAAAGCTATTACAAATACGAATCGAGGGAAACGCAGAGCTGATTACAGACAGTGCACAAATTGCATCTTATTGGCATACTGTGCAAGCAGCGTCTAGAAAAGATTACACCACAAGTTTAGCACCAGGCACTCCGATAGAAAATTTAGATGAAGTAGGATATTTAGCTGCTGAAAATTATTTTTGTCCGTTAAGACTAGTCCCCTATAAAATTGAATATTTACGTTTGCAGCGTCCAAACCATGTTCGGGTTTTATTTTCAAAAACAGTTAGTGGTTGGACTGGTGAATTTCTAGTGCCATAGATTTTCAGTTTTGAGTGCGAAAAAATGCCTGTTTTTATAAGGTGGTTGACTACTTTTAAGGGAGGTTATCCGAAAACAAAGGCTTTTTTATAACTATTAATAAACTGCGCATGTTTTTTCTATGGGCATATGCAGTTTTAAGCCAGCCAAGCGATAACATGCAACGCTAAATGAATACAAAAAAGAGTTTTATCAGAACTTAATTAGCCTGCAATAAATCTTAAAATAATAGTTTTTCTAAAGACGTTCCATTTTCATACTAAAAATGCATGCTCCGCTATACATCAATACTTGCGCTATTGTTTTGAATTAAGAGCATCTCAAATGCTTCAGATAAGGGGTTGGTAATTTTCTCAAAACGATCATCATCGGTAGTGTACTGTAAAAATAAGATGGGCAGACAAACAAATATGCTCAACTTTATACATTGATTGGGACTTCTAATAATTAAATCTTATCGTACAATGCTGATTCCTTGCCTAAAAAAATCTTTACAAAGTATATTTCTCTTTAGATAACTTGAGAAGTGTTTGTTTTTATATTTAAAACACCTAGTTTAATTTGCTCTTTAACATTGCTAAAAACCGATGAAAGAAGCCTTAAAAACAACTATTCTATAGATTCTATGGCATTGGAAAATTAAGAAGTTTTTGTAAAATGGTTCTTAATCGGTTATTTTTCGCAAAACCCATTCTAAAGGTCCTACTTGATAATATTTTCTCCAAAGAATTGCAAATAGAATACAGCACATACTAAATACGATTGCGTATCCCACCGAAAATTCAATGGAGTACTTTCCTATTTTAGATGGATTTATTATTTCAATAATTCCCATTCCAATAATAACGTGTGCAACGTAGAAGGTCAACGCCAATTGGCCAGTTTTATTTAAAGCATCTATGATTGTGCTTTTTTCAAATTTCTTGGCAAGTAAAATACAGCTTGAAATGAGAACAAAGGCAATTGCAACCCCATTGCCCATGTAAAGGGGTAGCGGTGGCATTGGATTCGTTCCAAATATTTCAGTAAGTTCCAAAGCAGTTTCTTGGTTTCCTTCTGATAAAAGAGTGATGAAACCATAAGATACCATTTGAATAGCGATAAAAAATAGCGCGCTCATCCATAATATTTTTTTCAAGAATTGGTTGTTGTGTAAATCTTGCTTTCCAAACCAGTATCCAAAAACCAGGAAAGCTGCCCAAGGAATTGCGGGGTGGAAGCCATTAAAAAAGAGATTTCTTAGAAAGCCTTTGAACGTCCACAAATCTTGATATGTCAACGTTTTAAAATTCCACCCGTTCTCATAATTTAAAACCATCATTAAAATTGGATAGATTATGATTATAAAAACCCCTGTAATAAAGATTGTTTTTTGTTTGCACTTTAATATGACAAGTACCATTGCCATATAGACGCCATAAAAATGCAAAATGTCTGCTGGCCATATTGTGATGTATGATAGCCCAACAAAAAATAAAAACACCGCTTTTTTTAAAATTTTAATGCGTGCTATTTTTAACTTCTTATGATCCTTATTTTTAATGGCCGTGTTCGTCATTAAAGCGATTCCAACACCTGCTAAAACAACAAAGGTAGCTGCAGCTTTCCCATCAAAAACACTGGCAAATACGTGCACCCAAGACTGCCCACTATCACCAAAAACAACTTTAAAATTAACGATTATCATTCCGATAACTGCCAATGCACGCGCTACATCTATCCCTATAATTCTTTGTTTCATGTTTTTTTTATTTTTAAAATATAATAGCTTAAGGATTGCTTTTTCTTGAAGTAATTACCCCTTCCAACGAAGCTCCGAAAGAGAAGCTTCATTTATAAAAATAGCAGTTTAAGCAGTATCCGTAAAGTTTGTTCAATTTATCAATGCATAGTTAAAAATTAATCTCCACTTCTAATTGAAATGTAAAATTTCTATTGATTATGTTTAACATTTGCCAACGTTGAAAAATGCCAGTATTAAAAATGATTTCAAAATCGGTCTAAGAAATTAGTTTCACTCCTTGATTTGCGCAAAGACCAATTAAAAAGTTCTTAAACTTTTTTTCCGCTATATCTTTTAAAACTTCCATTCCAATAGGTACATTTAAACCAAGGTCTACATAAAGCCCTGGTATTTTTTTTATAAAGCCATTGAATACAAAACCAATGAGGTAGCAATCTACAGTGCGATATCCGCGCTGTCTCACTACGTTTGATATAGCTCTAGATTGACCATAGCTTATAATATAAAAAAAAAGCATTAAATTTTCTTCACGGTCTGCAAATTTTGCACACGCAATATTCCAGCTTTTGGCATATCTCTCTCTCATTTATTTTACTGTAAGCATCTTGAACCAGGTACCTAATGCCACATAGGTTTCGCGAATAGCAGCATCTTTGACGAATTTTTAGCAGTTCGTAAACTACTTTCTAACACTCTGTGTTCGGTTGCTTTCTGTTTTGTAATAAAGCTTCACAAGCAATATTCTAGAGTTTGTAAGATTTTGTTTTTCTTGGGTATTGTAGCTTTCTTTTAGATTCAATACTGGGAAAATTTGGTCTTCACAATGCGCAACTTCAAATGGCACAAATCCGTTTTTTTTGTTTAAAAATACAGCGTAATATGCACGCTTGCTGTTCTTTGATAGATGTTTGTTTGTACCTGTTTAATTTTTAAATTATAGATTTTAAAGTGAATGGAACTTTACCGTTTGTCGCACCCAAGGCGGCATCCATAAAACTTTTAATTGAACTGATAAGGCTTTTTTGTAGCTGTAGTTTTACTTTTTTTTATCAGTATTTTCCGCACGGCTGAGCTTTTTTTTTAGGCGCATATCAATGACATTTTTTATATAAAAATTTTGATTTTCAATTTTGAATGTGTTTTTATTTTAGACTAATTTTTTTGTGAAAATCAGCAACCAATGCTAAAAAGCAGTAAAATAAGTGTTGTTTTTTTCATCCTAATACCTTTAGATTGCAAGAGTATAATATATTTTAATTTCTCTAATTTCAGGAATATCGTATTTCAGTATCAACGATTTATTTGAAATTGAAAGGATGTACGCCTTTGTAATATCCCCATTTGTAGCTGTCATTAAAATAGAGGTCCCCTTGGTATTTAGGAAATACGTTCCTCTTTCTTTTTTACCGGCATACTTTGAGATAAGTATGGTGTTTTCTATAAAAAAGGTAACATCATTTTTTTTCTTTTTATCGGGTATGTATTTTTTTCCATCAATGGTGTAGTTTTGGAGTTTCCAACTATTGTATCGCTGTAGTCTTTTGTTTTTCGGGTATTGTATGAAGCGCTGATGTTATTAAAAAGTAACTAACAGCGATGAGCCAGGTATACATTTTCATTTAAATTATTTGTTTGATTCTAATTGATGCAACAAATATATTTTAAAAAAAAAAAGGATCTTGGCGCTCCCTATAATACCAAACAAAAAAATATGTCTTCTTTTATAGGGAAGACATATTGTAAATGCTTAAACATCTTACTATGAATTCTTTATATTAATGTGAGACTTGTGTTGTTTTTTAAATTCGGTAGGTGTCATCTGGGTATGTTTTTTAAAAGCGGTATAAAAAGCAGCTTTGCTATTAAAACCTACATCCAAATAAATGGAAAATATTGTATTGGGTTTTGGCGCTATAAGTTTCTTTTTAGCAGCTTCGATTCTAAAACTACTAATAAAATCAGGGTAACTCATTTTTGCGTTCTGGTTGATTGCTTGTGATATGTGATGCACCGATTGGTCTAATTTTTCAGCGACCGTATTCAATTTTAAATCAAACTCTAAATACAGGGATTCTGTATGTACGAGCATTTTTATTTGCTTAAAAAGAGCCGAAGAATCAGACAAAGAAGATTTTGCATATTTCTGAATCGTAGCGTTGGGTAAATCTTCAAAATTTCCAGAATATGCAAATACTGGAAAATGCATGATAGAAAAAGCAAATATGAAGAAGAATAAAGTATACACAAGCGTTTCTATTTTCAGGTAAAAGTCAAAGGCGCCACTGTCTAGACTTCCTAAAATTGTGGTGATAAAGACGATGATCTGTAAGAATATGATGGCGATCATGATGATTTTAATCCACTTGTAAAGATTTTTTTGACTTTCATTCAGTTTCACTTGAAATGGTGCTTTTTTTAATTTTTTATAGGCAAGACACATCAGTATTATATTCACAGCGCTTACTACACTATTTTCTACGAACACAAGGATTCCATAGTTTGACGTTTCTAATGCAGCAACAAAATCTTGTAAATTTTGATTGTGATCAAAGGGAAGGAACACCAGAATCCTTAGCAATGTGTAGACGCCTACGATGGGCATCCATTTCTTTAAATGCAGCTCAGATTTGGTATAAAGGATAATGAAATAGTAAAATAGCAGTCCGGTAAAATGATAAAAAAGGTAGGTAACACCCGAATAGGTAGCGGGGATTTGGTTTGTTATTGAAAGTGCATAATCTGCTGCGGTAAACACATAAATTAATAGCAAAGAAGCCAATACATAGCGAATCTTTTTATTTTCCCCTAGCCCAAATTTATTAAATAAAATAAAAATAATTAAGACACATCCAAAAAGAACACTTAAAACTGGAAAAACACTTAATACATTCATGTTGCTAAAATAAAAATTTTCTACAGGAAATAAAGTTTAAATGATTCCTTTTTAATCCATCCCTTTAAAAAAGCAGGAGAGTAGGAATTTCGATTTTAATCAAAAGTATGGAGTACAATACACGAATAATACGGTACTGGTTCTTCTTCCTTGTTCTCAAAGATCAGCAATTAATCAGATCCATTTGTAAAGGTAAAGTCTTACATTTTCACAGGACTTTTTGAGCATTATTAAAGATGGTAAGCGGTATTGAAACGGCCACAGAATTAAACTTTAGCAATCCTTTAAATTTTGAGACAGATGCGATCGTAACCATTACTGGGGTCTTGAAATTAAACTCCAATAATGTAGCATATTTTAATTATATCTTAGCAGGAGGTGCCGCAGTGCTTGCGGATTAAAAAAGTTTTTAAATCAATTTTGAGTAGGTTTTCCTTTTAGCGTGGCGGATGTTTAGACTGAACAAAAATTATCCCATTATTTGAATTTAATTCCTTTAATATTTTCGCTAATTACTTTAGTTTCTTCAATAGGTCAACAGGATCTTTACACGTTTTATCAAGGTTGAAATAGTCCTTTTTTTAATTATATACGTATTGATACTCTTAACTAGTTGCGACAGGGATAAGCCAAAACACAACCTTCAAAAAAAATACTGCCAGTTTGAACTTGCGTGCAATACCTGTAAAACAATCTGTTTTAACATCCCCTATTTTTAGCATTTTAAAAATTCACCCACAAACAAGAACACTTTAAAAACGATTTAAATTTTGTTTGTGCCTTATTTATTGTATAAAACCGCAGCTAATTCATTTTAAAGTGAATTATCAGAATGATTTATGGTATTCATAGGAATACACGAATATATGCCTAATTTTGAATCATTAAATAGATTAAAAACAACAATCAATGATTAAAATAGTATACGTAGGATTTGGAATTGTATCGCAAGGATTGGCTGAAATAATTTTAGATGTCAATGCGGTATTGCCAATTTCTAAAGGCACAGAAATACAAACAGTAGGAATACTAGACACGATGAAAGGCTGCAAGATAGATGCGAATGGAATCAATATGCAGGAAATACTTAACAATGCACACAAAGGAGATTACAGCCTATTGTCAGAACGCATCGTTGACATCACAAAAGCGATAGAAGAAATTAAGGCAGACATCATTATTGAAGCCAGCTTTACAGATATTAAAACTGGACAACCTGCAATCGCTCATATGGAAGCCGCATTAAATTCAGGAAAACATGTGGTAACTACCAACAAAGGTCCCTTTGCTGTAGCATATCAACAGATTTTTAACCTTGCCAAAAAAAATAACAAAACACTCGCAATTGAAGGGACTGTTATGAGTGGCACACCCATTATCAATGTCTTAAATACCGGGTTAGTAGGCGCTAAAATTACCGAATTAAGCGGTATTATGAATGGCACTTCAAATTATATTTTAACGCAAATGGAATTGGGCATGTCTTACGAGAAAGCGCTTTTACAAGCGCAAGAACTAGGGTATGCAGAAGCAAACCCAAAAAACGATGTGGAAGGTTTGGATACTTTGGCAAAGGTACTAATTTTAGCAAATGTTGTCTTCAATACACCGTTAGCACATGAAGATATCGCCGTACAGGGGATTTCTAAAATCACCCTCTCAGAGATCAAGGAGGCTTCTTCTAAAGGCATGAGATGGAAGTTAATTGGTCGTGTTTGGAAAGACAGTCAGCATAAAGTCCATGGAACGGTAGGCCCTATAATGGTGCCAACGAGTGATTCATTATATGGCATTTCTGGTGCAAGTAATGCCTTGAAAATCACCTCTGATATTCTCGGAGATACGACTATAATTGGAGCAGGAGCAGGGAAAACAGAAACAGGTTTTGCCTTGTATAATGACATTATATCCATTATGAATACTTAAAAAAAAACAGATGTTGACAGATACAAAAAAGACAAGTACAATTCCTGTTTATAATAGTTATACAGGAGAAATCATAGGGTCGGTGCCTCAATCGTCAGAGCAAGATGTAATGAATGCCTTGGACACTGCAAAAAAAGGGGAAGCTATTGGCAAAAAGATGCCCGCTTCAGAAAGAATTTCAATTCTTAAAAAAGCAGTTCTTTTAATGGAACAGGAATTTGATGTGTTGGCTAACCTCATCGCAACGGAAGGTATAAAAACCATCTCACAAGCGAAGAAAGAAGTAACTCGTGCCCTGCAGACAATGCAACTTTCCGCAGAAGAAGCGTCGAGAATCTCAGGAGCTACCATTCCGTTTAATGCGGTTCCCGGTTCAGAAGATCGAATGGGATATGAGCTCAAATGTCCCATTGGTATTGTTGTAGCCATTACTCCATTTAATGATCCTCTAAATTTAGTATGTCATAAGCTAGGGCCAGCAATTGCTGCAGGGAATCCAGTAATTCTAAAACCGAGTGATTATACGCCACTAGTGGCAATAAAATTTGGAGAAATTCTTTTTAAAGCTGGATTGCCGAAAGAAATGCTGAGCATCATTACAGGAGCACCAGAATATTTTGGAGATGCGCTTATTAGTGACGATAGAATACGATTGATCAGTTTTACAGGGGGCGTAACCGCAGCAAAAATTATACAGAGAAAAGCAGGACTAAAAAAGATGGTGATGGAACTTGGCTCCAATTCGCCAGTAATCGTGCTTTCTAATGCAGATTTAGAGGACGCTGTTCAATCTTGTGTCTCAGGAGCATTTTTTGCAAGTGGACAAAACTGTGTGGGTGTGAAACGCGTTTTTGTGGATGCGGCTATTTATGACTCTTTTTTAAAGAAGTTTGTCGCACAAACGGCAACCCTAAAAATAGGCGCACCCTTGACAGAAGGAGTTGATATTGGGCCTATTATAAGCAAACAAGCCCTCAACGAAATTGATCAATTTGTGATAGAAAGCATAGACCATGGTGCAACGTTGATTGCTGGAGGAAAAAAGATTGGAAATTCCTATATTCCGACTGTTTTAGTCGCCGATTGTAACAATGATATTGCGAATTGCAAGGAGGTTTTTGGACCTGTTGTCACTATTTCCAAAGTTGAAAATTTAGAGCAGGCCATTGACTGTTGTAATAAATCTCCTTTTGGCTTGCATGCTGCCGTTTTTACGAATGACATCCAGAACGCTCACAAGGCCATCAATGGTCTAGAATGCGCAGGTGTAATGATCAATGATTCTACTGATTATAGAATAGACGCCATGCCTTTTGGTGGTGTTAAGCTGAGTGGAATTGGTAGAGAAGGGGTGAAGTCTGCGATTGAAGCCATGTCAGAAACAAAAGTGGTATGTTTCAAACTAAAGAAATAAAGAAAACCAACAGCATGATAAGAGCCAATTCAATTGAATTGGCTCTTATCGTTCTATTCATGATTCAAGTAAATTGGAAATAACGGGTTTTGTGTAAAATCATAGATCAGGGAAGTTTCCAAGCTTTTCACATAGTCTTTGGTAACGTGATCCATCAATAAGTCCCGTAAATGGTTTTTATCTCTTACGGCTACATAGAGTAGGAAATCGCTATGACCTGCCAAGTGGTAGGTATTTATAACCTCTGGTAACAATAACATCGAGTTTTTAAAATCTTCCACTTTTTCTTTTGTGTTTTTTGTCAATTTTATAGAAACCATCGCTTCGATATTGGTGCCTAGTTTAGAAGAATCTACGAAAGCGTGAAACCCAAAGAATATTTTTTTCTTATTTAGTTTTCGCATTCTTTCAGAGCAGGTAGATTCTGCAATACCCACTGCTGCAGCAATTTGTTTATTGGACAGTCGCGCATTTTTTTGTAAAAGTCTTATTATTTGCTCGTCCGTTTTGTCTAATTCGTTGTTTTGATTGTATTTCCGAATATTCTCCATTGTTGTACTATTTAATTGTTTACATCTACGTTAAAGAACAATATTACAAAATTACATTTAATTTAAAGGTATACATGTTCCGCGTAACAGCTATTATTTTACAAGACCTCATAAAAAAAAGTGCATTTATCAGTGCTATTTTGCTGACTTCAGCCCGAATGTTCAAATATTTATGAGCTTAAGCGTCTTTTGATTTTTTATAGGATATGCGCTACTTTCTTTTATTCAAGCCAATTTTATAACTCGTATACGTCTCCTTTTTTTTCTTATTGGTTCCTTTTGGTGTCGCTTTTAAAAAATATTTGATAAAAAGCGGCGGATTCTAGCAGTTTCTTTTTTAGTTCTTCTTAGCTACCTTTTTAAAATAGGATGAAACGGTATGAGATTCACAGGCTTCTATTTTCTGAAAATATGAGTGTGGGCAAACACACTTTTTAAAAGGACACTATAATAGCACATGGGAAATTGCATTGCAAAACGAATTAAGTTAAGGACGCATGGTTTTTTGTGAATAAAATTTTAGCTCAATTTAAAACCGTTGCAAATTGGCTTCATTTTAAGAGTATTTATATATAATCGAAGAAAAAGATAAAAAAGATACATTATTTTTGTTCTTTATTTACTTTTCATTAAATCAAAAATTTGTTACAGAAAATACCACAAGTACCTCAAGAACAATTTACAGATGCAGATTATTTTATTTACTGTTTAGAAGCAGTTCCTAATATAGAAACAGACAAGGCTAGCGAAGCGCAAAAAAGTCTAGAACAACTGACCATGCAATACGGTATTGCCAGTATTTATAAAACATGTGACACGATCGAAGGATTGGAAGATAGCTTAAGTGCGTTGGTTTCAGATGATCACAACTTTAAAGATTACGAAATCATTTATTTGGTAATCACTGGTGAAGCAAATAGTGTTTGTTTGAACGGCTATTACTATAGTCTACAAGAAATTGCAGAAATATTTGAAGGGAGATTAAGTGGAAAGATTGTGCATTTTTCAAACGCAAAAGTACTGGATTTAAGCCGAGAAGAAGCACAATATTTTTTGGATATCACTGGTGCAAAAGGTCTTTCAGGCTATGGTAATGAACTGAATGAAATAACCAGCGCAAATCTTGACAAAGCTTTTTTTAATTTATTTGAAGAAAATGAAAATATGTTAGAGGTTGTCGAGGAGTTGCATCAAAAATATTACACTGCCTGTAAACTACTCGATTTTAGATTGTATTATTAAACCAACGTTTAAGGTTTGAACTTGTAAAATGACTCTTTATTTTAAGTTTAGAATTTCTAGTGATATTTTAGATTTCGACTGCGCTCAAAATAAATTATACAGCGCATTGTAGCGATCATCTAAATTTTTTAACCAAGACTTTTAAAAAGAAATGATCTATAGGCGCGGCCAATATTAAAGATACATTTCAAAAGTCACGATCTAAAAACGTATTTGTTTTTGTGCTGGCACATTCCAAATGCCGTAAGTGATAGAAATGGAATAAGAGGACTCATAATTCTTGTTTTTAATAGAATCATTTAAATAGCATTGATGCCCGTGATGTCTTTTCCAGTAATTAAAAGATGCATTTCGTGGGTTCCTTGGTAGGTAATTAGCGTCTCTAAATTCATCAAATGACGCATAATTGGATACTCTCCGGTGATGCCCATTCCGCCAAGGATTTGTCTTGCTTCTTTTGCCACTTCCTGCGCCATTGCTACATTATTTCTTTTGGCCATTGATATTTGGGCATGTGTAGCCTTTTGTGCATCCATTAAAACTGCCAATTGATAGGATAGTAATTGCGCTTTTGTAATTTCTGTAATCATTTCAGCAAGTTTTTTTTGGATCAACTGATAGCTCGCAATAGGTTTTCCAAACTGAATGCGCTCATTCGCATATTGCAGCGCCGTTTCATAACAATCTAATGCGATCCCTAAACTACCCCAAGCCACCGCATATCTGCCAATATTTAAACAAGAATACGCATCTTTAATAGAAGCACTTTTTTCAAGTAACTGCCCTTTGTCCAATGCGGAATTATCAAATGTTAATTCACCGGTATTAGACGCTCTAAAAGACCATTTATTCTCAATTTTTGCAGTCGTAAAATTGCTGATATTCGCGGTTTCAACAATGATACCTTGTACTTTATTTTGTTCATTTTTAGCCCAGACGATTGCAATATCTGCATGAGAGGCATTTCCTATCCACAATTTACTTCCGTTTATAATAATTTTATCCTCGACTATTTTAAAATTGCAATGCATATCAGACGCGTTAGAACCAAAGTTGGGCTCCGTCAAACCAAAAGAGCCTAAGAGCTCACCTGACGCTAATAATGGCAAATATTTTTGTTTTTGCTCCTCAGAACCAAACTGCCAAATGGAATACATTACTAAGGATGTTTGAATAGAACTCATAACGCGTATTGCTGTGTCTCCGCGCTCTAGCTCTTGCATCATTAAACCATATGACAAATAATCCATGCCGAAACCACCGTATTCTGTCGGTATAATAAGTCCGTATCCTCCAATAGCTGCTAATTGTTTCGACCAGTCTTTTGAAGTACTAGCGGTTTGCGTATAGTACTCAATAGTTGGCTTTATATCTCTATGTACCCAAGCTCTCGTAGCGTTGCGTATTAACAATTGTTCTTCGGTAAAGTAGCTATCAATATCGTAGTAGTCTGTATGCTGTTTCATCTGCTACAAATTTAATTATTTAAAATGATTCTAAATAGCTAAATTTATAATATTTTTGTAAAAATAAGATTTCGCTATTTCGAGGATAAATATTGAAATTGCAGGAGTATTATAAACACTGTTCATCTTTTCATTATGAATTTTAGACAATTAGAATATATCATAGCGGTAGAAAGGTATCGCAATTTTAATAGAGCTTCTTTGGCTTGTGATGTTGCACAATCCACATTAAGTAGAGAAATACAACGTTTAGAAAAAGAGTTTGATATCATCATTTTTGACCGATCGCGACAACCAGTGCTGCCTACATTAAAAGGTTTAGACCTTATTGGAAAGGCTAAAGAAATTCGTTTTCAGCAAAAAGAATTCATCCAGATGGCTTTTGAAAAGAAAGACGAAATTTCAGGACAAATTAACTTGGCCATTACAGAAATTTTAGCCCCTTACATCACACCAATTTTTATAAAAAAAATAACTAAAAAGTATCCAAAATTAGAAATTAAGATTTTAGAATTGAGCGATCGTCGCATTGAAGATTATTTAATAAATGAGCAAGTAGATGCTGCGGTAATGATCAACCCCTCTTTAACCCATGGCTATTATGAGCAAAAATTGTACAAGGAAAAGCTGTGTGTATATTCAACAGAAATAAAGCAGACAGAGAACAATTTGATTTCATTAAGAGATATTAATTTTAATGAAATTTTATTACATGAAGATTTAAGAGATCTCTTGATGCGTCAAATAAAAGATTTGGGAACGCAATCTTTTGAGCGCTTAAAAAACAACAAAATCAAGTATTTAAAAGGAAACTTAGAAACTTTAAAAAATATTATTGATATGAATGGAGGCACCATGTTTATACCAAAAATTGCGGCCATTTATATGTCAAAAAAACAGAGAACACAACTACTTATGTTTAGAGAAAACACTTTAGAATTGGATGTGAATTTAGTGTCTACAAGAGGTTTTGAAAAAAAACATATTATAAAAAAACTTGTGAATGAGCTTTCAAATTTACTTGAATTTGGTACACTTTAATTTTTATTCGCTGAAAGCTAAAAAGAGAAGTTTTATAAATAGGCAATCGTTTTTACCTATGTAGCTAATCGTTTTATGTTATTGAAAAAAATGAATTTTACTATTATTTTTGTTCTAGACGCAATAAAACAAAAAATGAAAGCAGCAAAAATAAGTAAACACAGCACACATATTTCTAATGTTTTAGTAATTGGAAGCGGGGGATCTGGGCTTCGAGCGGCCATTGAAGCAAAAAAAACGGGTGTAGAAGTAACCGTCATAGGAAAACGGTTAAAGGAGGATGTACATACTGTGATGGCAGCAGGTGGCATAAATGCTGCATTTGGGAATGTAGATCCAGAAGATTCTTGGAAACAACACTTTGCAGATACGATGATTGAGGGCTACGGCCTTTCTGAACCAAGAATGGTGGAGCTTATGGCAAAAGAAGCACCATCGCTGGTCACTGAAATTGATGCATGGGGTGCAAATTTTGCAAAATTAGAGAATGGTAAAATGGATCAACGTTTTTTTGGAGCGCATACGCATCGAAGAACTTGTTATTCGGGAGATTATACTGGTCGTTCTATTTTAATGGCACTAATTAAAAAAACAAAAGAATTAAAAATTCCGATTCACGATTCGCAATACGTAACTGAATTATTAGTGCATGATAATTGCTGTTTTGGAGCCATGACTTTTAATATTAAAAGTGGTGAACGCACGGTATTTTTAGCAGATTCTGTCATACTGGCTGCCGGAGGGCATACCCGAATTTGGCGAAAAAGCTCTTCGCGAAGAAATGAAAATACAGGAGATGGGTTTTACCTCGGATTAAAAGCAGGCTGTACATTAACCGATATGGAATTGGTGCAATTTCATCCAACAGGGATGGTAATTCCCGAAGAAATTGCAGGTACTTTGGTTACCGAAGCAGTGCGTGGAGAAGGTGGATATCTTGTGAATGGCAAAGGAGAGCGTTTTATGAAAAATTACGATGCTGAACGGCTTGAGCTTTCTACAAGAGATCGGGTTGCCATGGCCAATTATACAGAAATAGTTGAAGGAAGAGGGACTCCTAATGGTGGCGTCTATTTAGACATTAGCCACCAATCAAAGGAATTTATTATTGAAAAATTACCAAGAATGTATCGTCAGTTTTTAGATACTCTAATGATAGATATTTCTAAAACACCAATGGAAGTTTCACCAACAGCACATTATTCTATGGGCGGTATTGTGGTGCATCCAGAGGACCACGCCACAAATATTGAAGGTCTGTATGCAGCTGGAGAAGTTACTGGTGGTTTGCACGGTGCAAATAGATTGGGTGGGAATTCGCTTGCCGAAATATTAATTTTCGGAAAACGTGCAGGAGCGGCAGCAGCGGAGCGCTCCTCATATATGGACATACAATATCGCTCTCGTGAGGTCATTGCAAAAGCACACGAAAAAATAGATGCGTTCATCAAAAATGGAAGTGAAGTTGCACGTCCCTTGCAGCGTGAATTGCGAAATATTATGTGGGAGCACTGCGGTGTCGTTCGAAATGAAGAGAAACTTCAAGAAGGACTGCGCAAAATCAATACACTAAAAGAAGCTCTTAAAAATTTAGATGTTCGTCCAGATTCTGAAGGTTTTGAAGATCTAATGTTGGCCTTTGATTTGGAGGGTTCTATCATGTCTGCAGAAGCAACTATTTTAGGAGCCATCGCTCGAAAAGAGAGTAGAGGAGCACACCAGCGTGACGACTACAAAGAAACGAATGCAGCTTTTGATGCAAACTTTAGAATTAAACTGAACAATACCGTTTTAGAAGTAACCAAAGAGCAATTAAAACCACTCACAAAAGAACTCCATACAATTGTAAATACTACGAAAGAAATCGTGAATTTTAAAGGATTGTTATTAGAGTAAATCGCAAAAATATTATTTCAAATGAAAAAATAGAATGTACGGTTAACTATAATATAGCAACTAAAACAATCTATAAATCGGATAAATACGCTGTAAGGATTATAGTTTTTTTTTTACTTGTTTGGTTTTTAATTATGTGTTTTTAAAGAATACTGCCTACCAGAGGACTGCTGAAAAAAGTGGCCTCTGGTTTCTTTTTGACATGTCTAACCGTTTTATATTGGATCTTACAGATTTTTATTTAAGGCAGTTCTGCTTGTTTTTTACAAAATAAATTGAGCTTAAACGGCCGCTTTAGATTCGGCTTCGGTGCTTTGAAATTCTTTTTTTATTTGAGAAATCCAAGTGTTCAATCTTTCATCTGTGAGCTGATGCTCGTTGTCCTCATCTATGGCAAGACCATAAAATAATTCGGTATTTTCTTCACTTATTGCCACAGAATTGGTGTGCTGATACCCTTTCGTAGGCCAATACCCTATAATCTTACCGCCATTTTTAAGCACCTCTTTGGCCAAGATACCAATTCCATCTACAAAATACTCTGCATAGGCTACTTGGTCCCCTAAACCAAAAATAGCTACAGTCTTATTTGTAAAATCAATCGTTTTAAAATCATCAAAAAAATCTTCCCAATCACTTTGTAAATCACCATCATACCAAGTAGACAAACCGAAAATAAGCTTTTCATATTTTTTAAAATCGGTAACTGTGGCGTCTCCTATTTCCATTAAGTCTAGCGTATCCTGCTCCCAAAGAGAAACAAAATCACGGGTGATGTCATCTGTAACTCCAGTTTCAGATCCATAAAATAAGGCTATATTTTCCATGCTGTAGCGTATATTAATTGTGATGTAAAATTACGTTATATTTATTTAAACTAAATAAGAATTGTTTTTATATTTTAGAGTTCTACAGATGCATGTGCTCAATTTTATTTAGCAATCGCATTGGTCCAGCTTTTTAGATAATATCTGAATGCATGCGAACAGAGGTTTAAAAAAATTGCATTCGCTACGAAGCGTTTTACTTGTAGTGCTATCGGAGAAATAATAAGCATCACTTTTATTAAAGATGAGTTCTGCACAGCATACCAGTTTGTGCTTGTCCCTTATGGATTTGTGCGGGAGTATAATTTACTCTTGCTGCCAAATTTTAAAACACCCTCAAACCAATATCTGCTGTAGTTAACAGTTTTCTGTTATGATTAATAGCATATAGAATGATAGCGATTATTTGATTTTTTTATAAATGGCTTTTAATTGTGAAATCGTTACTGACAACACCCCAATTAAAAATGTACTATCATTTGCTGTTTTGTATCACTTTTCTTTACTCATTGGTTTATATTTTAGGGCTTGCGTGCATTTCATACTTCGATTTGATAAAAGCCAAATCTTATACGATACCGTCATTTGTTTTTAAGGTGTCTTTAAAAATATATTGAAACCCTTTTGGGCTCACCAGCTCTTATTTCTAAAAATATAAGAGAGCGAGTACATGCGCTTTTTATGAAATGTCTTTAGTAGATAGTGAAATGTGTGTGGAATGGAAAATACTAAACTTAATTCATATGTTTAGCTAGTAAAGGGTTAACTACATCAAAAACAACCCCTTATTATTTTTTTTGTTATTTCCAAAAAAAGTTTATTTTATTATTTATATTTAATCTAAATAAATATAAAATTATATATTTACAAAATTATTTTTTGGTCTTAAATATAATTTAAATGAAAGCTGAAAACAAAACATATAACCTAAAAGATAGCCTTGTAATAGACCAATTATACACAAAATATTGGAAGCTATTATACGCCATTTGTTATAAAAGTACAAATGACACGATCGCTTCTGAAGAAATTGTACAAGATGTTTTTATTGGCCTATGGAAACGGGGTGGAGCACTAGAAGTATCTTTTTCTATAAAAAGTTATTTGATAAAATCTGCAAAAACAGGCATCATTAAATATTATCGAACTAAAACAAAAAACAGAGAGGATGTATTCACAGCATGTAACCTTTGTGAAGAAAACGAGTTTACTATTGATGTAATAGAACACAATGAGGCAATTACAACATTTCTTGAAGAAGATCTGCAATTAGTAGTAAACCAACTACCGTGTCAATGTCAAAAAATATATCGTTTAAGCCGTGAAAACCAACTTAATGCGAATGAAATCGCTGTAGCATTAAATCTTTCTCCTAAGACTGTAAAAAATCACATAACAAAAGCATTGTCATTTATTAAAAAACATATTCAACCTGTTATTTCTATCTTTTTATATTTTTTTTAAAATCAACTAGGACTCCTCTTCTTATTTTGGCTCTATATAAATGAACACGATTGTTTATTTATGGAAATAACACCTCAAATTTTAGAAAAGTACAGTAACGGGCAATGTTCTGATACAGAAAAATTAGCAGTACAACATTGGCTAAATACATCAAATGAAAATGATGCTATTTTAGAAGGCGTGCCCTTTTCTCTTTTTTTAGAAAATAAATTAAGAAATACCGTACAGAAAAAAATATCAGCTTTTAAAGTTACGCAACCTAAAAAAGGTGTTTCTAGAAGAATAGTTTGGAGTATGGCAGCTTCAATAGCCTTATTTATAGGATTAGGAAGTTACCTGTTTCTAAATAGCACGAATGAATATAAAACCCAAATAGGACAAATACAAACCATTACCTTAAATGATGGTTCAATTGTAACGCTCAATGCAGCAAGTAAATTAATAGTTCCTAGATTTTTTTATGGCAATACAAGAACGGTCCAATTAGAAGGAGAAGCTTATTTTGAAGTTGCTAAAGATCGTTTACATCCCTTTATTATAAAAACGTGGACCACTACAACGGAAGTTTTAGGCACAAAATTTAATCTTTCTGCATACACTAATGATGCAACGACACTTACTTTAAATGAAGGAAAGGTGTTGTTTTATAAAAAAGGAGCGCATAAAAACGATGGAGTTATTGTAGCACCAAATCAACGGGTGGTCTTAAAAAATAATATTTTAGAAATAAAAGAGGTGAACAGTTCACTCTCTAAAGCTTGGGCGCAAAAACAGCTTGTTTACACAACAACAACGGTTAAAGAAGTAATGCATGATATAGAGCGTTTTTATGGTGTAACTATAAAAGTAGAAAAACAAGGATTGGAAAACAGACTGTATAGAGGCAAGCATAACAACCCTTCATTACAAGACTTAATGCAAAAAATGAGTTTTGTGCTAAAATTTAAATACCGATCAGAAGGAAGAATAATAACGATTTATTAAAAAATAATAGATGAAAAGATAAAAATAAAAAACGATTAATAAAACAACCAGTATGCTGCGTTCAAACTACATACTGGTGTTATGCCATTAAATTTCAATAAAAAATAACACAATACAAAAATATGAAAAATTATAGTACCAATCTGTGTTTCTCACAGGTCTTAAAATTAGCAGTAATTATGCTAATAAGTCTAAATTTCAATACCGTATTTGCTCAAGATTCGATTTTAGAGAAAGAAATCTCCATTACCTTTAACAATCAAAATTTAGAATCAGCTTTAAGTAAAATAGAAAAAGTTACAGGCTATTCTTTTTCTTATGAGCCAGATGCCGTAAAGAAAAATATTAACATTAATAAAAGCTATACGAACGCTACACTTCGGGAGGTTTTAAATAAAACTTTGGTAAAATATCAAATTTATTATAAAGTATTAGGGACTAGTATTTTAATACAGCGGAGTGCCGAAAAAGGACAGGTTTCAGGGAAAATAACAACGAATGATGGCAAGCCTGCTTCATTTGTATCGCTACTCTTGGAAGATACAAAATTTGGTATATCAGCAGATGAAAATGGGTATTATAGTTTTTCTGCACCCGAGGGAGAATATACCCTTTTAACAAGTTCTATTGGTTTCGAAAAGCGAAAAAAAAATATCAGCATCGTTGCCAACAAGAATACACAAGTTCATTTTGTTTTAAATGAAACGAGTAAAGCTTTACAAGAAGTAATTGTAAATGGTAACCGAAAACGAGTATATGCTGATAAACAAGCAGACTATGTAGCTCGTATGCCCCTAAAAAACATAGAAAACCCACAAGTATATAATGTAGTAACGAATGAATTACTAAACGAACAAATAGTAGTAGACGTAAATGATGCATTTAGAAATACTGTGGGAGCAGTGCCTGTTACTTTTTCTTCAGGAGGAATCGGTATTACATTCAGAGGATTTGGAACTGGAATCAATGCTAGAAATGGTATGGAAACGGTCTCAGGTCGTTCATCTGTTGACTTAGCGAATGTAGAACGTATTGAAGTATTAAAAGGGCCTTCAGGAACTTTATTCGGCTCTTCGGCATCCTCTTATGGAGGTGTCGTAAACTTAGTTACGAAAAAACCGCAGGAAACAAAAAAAACAGAAGTGTCTTACACCACAGGTAGTTTTGGATTAAACCGACTTACTGCGGATATTAACACACCACTAACAGAAGACAATAAAGTATTATTTAGGCTAAATGCAGCTGTAACCAAGCAAAAAAGCTTTTTAAATTATGGTTTTAACGACTCTTATTTAATAGCACCAAGTCTCGTCTATAAAGCTACAGATAAATTAACATTTACAGTAGATGCCGAACTATATAAAGCGAACAACACCCGTCCAGAATTTCGTCGTTATGATGCGAACTCAGGAATTACAAATCCTAATGATGTGCAATTCGATTATGAAACCGCTTTATTTAACGAAGATCTTGATGCTGAAACAACAGCATCAAAAGCTTTTGTTCAGGCAGAATATCAACTTTCAGAAAACTGGAAATCTACGACCTTATTTTCTTTTGTTGGGGAAGATGTAGATCGTAGTTATCAATATTACACGACTTGGAAATCTCCAACTGAAGTCAGCCGAAGAGTAGGATTGTATGGACCGATTTATAATAATTACACCAATATTCAAGAAAACATCAATGGTAAATTCAATACAGGAAATTTAAAGCACAATATCTTAATCGGGGCAAATTATCGCACTACTACGGCTCAATTCTCTTATGGTTTTACCGGTTTTTTTGATACTATTGATGTGACTACAGATTTTGATGTAATTCGTAAAAGTGATGTGGATCCAGTGCTATCTGAAAACACATATTTGGTTTCAAATCAACAAACATTTAGTGCTTATGTTTCCGATGTAATTGATTTTACAGAAAAATTTTCTGCAATGTTTAGTTTGCGTTTAGATAATTATAATCGTGAAATAATAGGAGATAGAGAGGGTTACAAACAAACATCGTTATCGCCAAAGTTAGGCTTGATTTATCAAGTTGTTGAGAATCAATTGTCTGTGTTTGGTAATTATATGAATGGTTTTAATAACAATTCACCTGTAACGCAACCAGACGGTTCTCAATTAGTTTTAGATCCTGAATATGCGAACCAGTATGAAGGAGGTATAAAAGTAGAAGCTTTTGATAAAAAATTAAGTACTACTCTAAGTTATTATAATATTGCTATCGATAATGCCACAAGGTACGATGCTAATAATTTCGCTACACAAGATGGTAAGCAAGTAAGTAAGGGAATAGACTTTGAGTTCATTGCAAATCCTGTAGCAGGGTTAAATGTTGTTTTTGGTTATGCATACAATGACAACCGTATTGTCAGGGCTCAAGACGCAAGCATAGAAGGTAATAAAGCTTCAGGATCTCCTGAAAATGTTATCAATTATTGGGTTTCTTACAAATTTCAAAAAAAATTACACGGTTTAGGTGTTGGTGTTGGTGGCAATTTTGTGGATCAACTTTATAGGTCAAGTGATAATGTATTCTATGTTCCAGAATATACTTTGCTTAATAGCACTATTTTTTATGAACAATCAACATGGAGGTTTGGTATAAAATTTAATAATATCACCAACCAAAAGTACTGGGATAGTTCTGCAGTAGCAGCTCAAAATCCTCGTAATTTTACTGCAAACTTAACCTTGAAATTTTAACAATTTTATTTAGATTCTTAGACGGTCTTTGCTATTTTGGTAAAGACCGTTTATTTTACAAACCTTTTTTTAATATGCCAATACTTGCTTTTTTAATACTTTTTTTAGGTTTTTATGCATTGTATAACACTTCTAAAAAAGTTGTATTACAAAAAAACAACCTCGTTTTATGGATACAAAAACATGTGCTGATTTCTAAAATTACAGGTATGTTCTGCCTTAGTATTTCGTTCTATTTATACCGAGTGCACTATGGGTTCCGTTCAGGTATATGCATAGCACTTGTGGCATTAATGGTTGTTGGCAGTTTGGTTGTTCTATTATTTCCGCTTTTTACCTCTAAAAAAAATTAAAATATGCCAGCAAATCCTAAATATCTTGAAAAATCTAATTGGCAACGTTTTGCAAAGATAACGGCAGGCATACTCGGTGGTTATGCTATCTCCCTTTTAGCACACGCTTGTTTCTTGCGTTGGTTTGATAAAGAGGCCGTTATGGAAACAGCAACATTTACACTTTTTATCGTTTGGACAACACTGTTGTTACTTCCTTTTTTCTTTAAAAATGGATGGACGTGTTGGTTGCTTTATTTAGGAGTATCTCTACTATTACTATCGGTATTATATCTTTAAGTACATGGATAAATTAAATTTCAATCGTTTTTTTCGTTTGCATACCGTAACGGGTATTGTTATCAGCGTTGCGCTCTATATCATTTTTTTTGCAGGGGCTTTTACCTTGTTCCGAACCGAAATTAAAGCCTGGGAAAATGAAGAAACGATCGCAGAAACCACAGCTACAAATGAATTCGGTGTAATGGATATTAATCTAGATCTAATCTTAAGAAAATTAGATAGTACAGGCTATTCCGTTTATGAAAGGGATTTTTATATTCGTAAAGAAAATGCAACTAGTTTATATGCGCTATTTTTTGAATCGAAAGATAGTTTGGCCATTAATGGGGGTGCTAAAGAGTTATTAATAACGCAAGACTTTAATAAAAGCACATTTTCCATTAAAGAGATACACGAAAAATACAACCTAGATCGTTTGTTTTATTTATTACACTTTTTTTTCCAATTAGGTGGTTTACCTGGTTATTACTTAGCAGGTTTTGTTTCCTTTTTCTTTTTGTTTGCGATCGTCACCGGAGTAATAGTACATTGGAAAAAGATGGTCTCTAACTTTTATGTGTTTCGTCCGTTCGCAAAATTAAAAACCATTTGGACAGATGCACATACCGTATTAGGCATGATAGGATTGCCCTTTCAATTTATGTATGCCTTAACAGGAGCTATGTTTTGTTTGGGTTTATTGATAAAACCGCTGGGAAATATGCTTCCTGAAAGTATTACAGATAAGAATACAATAGAAATTATTAATAATAAGGTTAGGTATACCAACCCTGAGTTTACAAATTCAGTGCAATTGATACATCCTTTTTTAGACAGTTTAAAAACCTCTTGGAAAGATTTTCAAACAAAAAGTATTCGCGTTGCTCGTTATGGGAATCAAAATAGTAGTATTACTGTTTCTGGAGTTGTTGATAAAGAAAAGCAGTTTTACTACAATGCACAAATTTCGTATGATTTTGCGACTGATAAAATCACCTCAATAGCAGACCCAAATAATTTAAGTTATACCAAATCAGTGTACGAAGTTGCAGGAAATCTCCACCATGCAGAATTTGGTAATGTAGGTGTTTGGACTCATTATTTTTTAAAAATTATTTACTTTATACTTTCTTTAATTACCTGTTTTGTAATTATAACCGGCGTATTGATTTGGCTAACAGCAAGAGATAAAAAGAATGCTCAAGAAAAACAGAGGCGTTTTAATGAGCAGGTAGGTGTTATTTATTTAGCTATATCGTTAACGCTGTTTCCTATTACAGCATTGGCTTTTACTGTATCTAAATTAATTCCCGAAAATTTTAACCTCGAACGAAAACTAATTTTGAATTGGGTGTTTTTTGGAGGTTGGCTTTTATCAGCGCTCTTCTTTTGGTTTAAAAAAGATAATTATTTCACGAATAAATACACCTTATTATTAGGCGGTGTTTTAGGTTTATGTATTCCTTTGGTTAATGGATTTTTGTCAGGTAACTGGATTTGGAGAACTTTTTTAAATGAAAATTATGGTATTTTTGTTTTTGATGTATTGTGGTTGGGTATTGGAACACTAAGTGTATTTGCTGTATTTAGGTTAAGGAAAAAGAATTGAGTTCTAAATAGCCAAACGATACGCATTCAAAAAATAATTATTACGAATTGTTAGATGACTATAAGTTTAAGAATATTTGATTTGAATTCTTAAAACATCAATATTATTCATGAGAATTTGCTTTTTTTTTTTGATAAAAAGCAATTGCAAAAGAACTCTAAATTTAGCACTTTAAAAGAGGTACACAGTAACAACTCTTCCCAAACCACATAAACAGAAAAGATATATTTTTAAATCACTTATTATTAACACATAAACTGTAAATATGAATTTGCTTTGCAATAAATATCGAACTACTTTATTATGACATTTTTATAAAACTATTTGAAATCGGTGTATTATATTTTTGTCCTCTTTTATGAAATCTTTTTTTATGCTGGTTTTCGCATAACTTTATAAATTTTACACACAAAACATTGGTTTCTATTTCAATAATTATGTGTGCAATGCCTTTCGTATGTATTCTTTGTTTATCACAATGTCTCGGAATAAAACAGGAGAAAACTTTGTGTATTTTGATGTCATAAAAGCATCTAAACTATGAGATAGGGTAGAAGCGGTAACATCGAATGCGTTCCGTAAATAAGGTATAATTTTTGTTTAGGCCACATAAAGTGTCGGCAACCAGTTATTAATTATAGACGGTTTCATGTGTAGTATTTTTATCACTTTTAAAAAACTTGCATGTCTTCTTTACCATTAAGGCATGATGGTGAATTAAATACTGTGCTTTCAATAGTATTGTAAATACTTCCTATCTCGATTCATTTCCGAAGTCAATGACCTAAAGGGTCTGAAAGGTTAAAATTAGTGACACTTCTTGATTTTAAAAATGGAATTAATCTCGAATATCTGAGACGTCCGCTAGGGATTCTATACACATCACTTTGACCCTTCTAGAAGCCAAATAAACTTCATAATGTTGCATTGCCGTGCTATGATATGCAATTTTCTGTTTATAAAACTTAAGTTGTTTAAAGAACAGAAATTATCCAATAACTTATTTAGGAAAACCATTTACTAAAAGAAGAGATGATTCAAAAAGTTGATTTGGCAAAATTGAGTTTACTATTTATATTTTATTTTTTAACAACTTTTACTTCAGTGTTTTACGTCTTCAATTCTTTTTAAATTTTATGCTGTGCAAAAGGTCTTCCGCAAGCTGCACCTACTTTTTGTTAAAATGGAAGTTCCCCTTGCGCTGATTTTAAGAACTTTTTAGGAGATCTTTTTTTTTGATATCCAATTCTTAACGTCTGCAATGAAATATTGCAAAATTTTATCATAGTGGTCGGCATCATCTTGAAAATCATAGGTTTTCCAATCGAGCCAAAACTCAGACAATAAGAAATACAGTCTTTTATCTAATTTTTGAAAAGCGATGAAGTATTTATGATAATTAAAGGATACATTATTACAGGACTTCATTGCTAAGAATGTGCCTATAAAAAACTCTAAAGCTTCTCGGTCATAAACCCCTTTATTTTCATATCGCTCCAAGAGCATATCCAACATTTTTTTATTCATTTTAGGACTGTTAAAATCATCAGTGAATGATTGATTTTTATACCCCATTTTTAAAAATATAGGAAGTACTAATTCATTTTCAAGGCAATTAATTATATGTTCTTTTAAACCATTAGAAAAAAGAGTATCAATTCTCTCAGAGTTTTTCAAGGCATTGTCAAAATCTTCGGCGATGGTTACATTTTTGGACTTCAAGTAGAGTTGAAGTAATTCGCGTGTAAAAGAAATTGAACTCAATTCCTTTTCATTAATGTATATGAGGGCAATATTATCCGAAACTTTCGACCTATAAAGTTCTTCTGGACTTGCAATTAATTCAATTTCGTATATCTCACTCAATTCATTCCATAAATCAATGTTCTTGTCATCAATTAAAATACTCAGGTGTTCTTTCATTTATTAAAAATGTTTTTTACTTACGACGAACTGCTAGTATTCGAGTTATAAAATATTTAGATTCCAAATTTAGTTAATAAAATCCGATATGACTTTTGTAGGGATGCTAAAATTAGAGTTTGTTCCTGCAGATTATTATCCGTTGTTTTTTTACCTGCATGCATCACCTTGCTCTCGTTCTTTTGATCTTCCATTGAAAGCAAGTCATGTAACAGTACCTACCTTTGAAACTCGTTTGAAAAATATTGTAAGTTATTGGTTGCATTGAATATTAGGTTGATACGCGAAATTTGTAACCACAGTTTGTTGGTTATACTAGCTTTTTTTCAAGAATAGGACCTTTCTTAAATTTTTGAGGATCCATGCTAATTTTGCACCCGCAGGTATGCTCAGCAATAGCAGTTTTAAATACCCTGCACCAAACAACGTTTTGCGATCGTAAAAACAGGTTTTTTTTAAGAGGAGCAAAACGTTTCCGTTTTATTAAAATAGGCAGTGTTTAAATTAAAAATAAAAGTTTAAAAAATGAAATAGTACTATTTTAAGCTTAGAAAAATAGGGTACTAATTTAATGAAGAAAAGAATTTTTTTTTAGTTCAATTCTTTGCCAGAAGTTGTTTTTAATCATTGTGGTATTTAGAATCGACAGGCTTAATAAATAAATTACACAGGAGTCCTATAAATAACAAACCAGCCATTAAGTACATGGTTAAGTTATAGACATCGGCACTTGGTACGTTCAAAACTTCCATTTGATATTCTCTTAAGTAATTTATGGTTATCGGCCCAATAATAGCTGCCATGCTCCAAGCTAATAACAATTTTCCATGAATCGCTCCAATTTGTTTGGTGCCAAACAGATCTCTTAAATAAGCTGGTATGGTAGCAAAACCGCCACCATACATACTAATAATGATAGAAAAGGCTACCGTAAATAAGAACATACTGCCTATTTGAACCGTAAATGGAATCAATATGTACAAGAAGATACCCAAAATAAAGAAGATGGAATAGGTGGTTTTGCGACCTAAATAATCGCTTAATGTAGACCATACAATTCGACCTATCATGTTAAATAAACTAAGTAATCCAACAAAAATAGCAGCATCTATCGCCGTTACTGCTTCCGTAGCTCCCTTATTTTCTGAGCTAAACATTTCTTGTATCATGACACTGGCTTGACTTAAAACACCAATTCCTGCGCTTACATTTAATCCCAATACCATAAAAAGCAACCAAAATTGTGGTGTTTTCACCGCTGTATCTACCAAAACATTTTGTGTTGTAATTAATTTACTCTTCCTGGCGGTAGTGGGGTCGAATCCTTCAGGCTTCCAACCTTCACGAGGGATTTTTATAATTAAAGAGCCAAACAGCATCATTACCAAATAAAGTAAACCCAAAGTTAAAAAGGTTTCTGATACTCCCGTTGAGGTTTCGGTTCCATAAAGCGCAATTAGATAGACGCTTAAAGGAGAGGCAATCATCGCCCCACCACCAAAACCCATAATAGCCATTCCGATAGCCATACCAGGGCGATCTGGAAACCATTTCATTAAGGTGCTTACTGGTGAGATATATCCCAACCCCAAACCAATTCCTCCCAATACCCCAGAACCTAAATAGAGCATCCAAAGTTCATGAATATAAATACCTAAAGAAGAGAGTAAGAAGCCGCTACTAAAAAAGATTGCTGCAAAAAACATTGTCTTTCTTGGCCCCACCTTTTCTACCCATTTTCCTAAAACGGCCGTAGAAGCCCCTAAGAAGAAAATAGCAAGCGTAAAAATCCAACCCAATTCAGAAAGTGTCCAATCTTCTGGCAGTTGTTCTGTGATGCCAATAATTTTAGTGAGTGGTTTATTAAAAACACTAAAGGCATAAATTTGGCCGATACATAAATGAATACTTAAGGCAGCAATTGGCGCAAACCAACGCTTGTAATTGCTTTTTGCGATACTGTTCTCTTTGTTTAAATACAAATCAATAATTTTAAATATTTATAAGGTGTTTGTGTGCACTGAATTGCCTTTTTTTTCAATGCTAAATTTAGTGAATAAATACCTATCTGAAGTCCGCAATGACTTTCTAAATTCGCTAAAATCAACAATTACGTATGTATGGTGTTGCAGCTTGTTATGTACCCTTGCTAATTTTTTTTAAAATATATTCTAAAGGTGCTTTTAGACTCTTTATATACTGTTCAAAATTCAGTATGACCTGCTAGTCAGGAGTTACGCCATTGCCAAATGGTAGTTTTTGTTTCACATTCAGAACAAATGGCAATGGGGGTATATTTATTTTAATCTATGAATTCGGTAAGGGAAGTTCCTGGATATAACTACTTGTATTTTTCAAATATCCGCCTTCAGTTTTTTGTGCAATAGAAGTCCCTTTATCATTTGAAAAAACCATCTGGTTAAACTCATTTTCACCAGATGAGGTGTCGGGCTAATTATGCCATATACTGCCATTGAAAAAAAGGTTTTTTGGTGCTTTTTTGCATACCATTAAACCAGATCCAATCCATTGTTTTCTTACTAAAGAAACATCTGTCATTTTTAAGTTTAGGAATACTCTTTCTAAATATTCAAATCTTCTTTATTTTTTTCTTCCTAAAATCTTTATTAAAAAATGTAATGAAACTCTTTTAGGGTTCACGAGTCTTTATTTTCAAGTATAAGAGCACGCGTAAATACACTTTGCCCTAAGCTAGCCTGCCTTGAGTTTATCTAAGGGATAGGAGCAAAGGGGCAATGTGTATGGAATGGAATTCTATCTATGGATCAAAACCGTTGACAATAATAAAAAAAAGAAACAATGACACTTATTCAAGTTTCGCTAAATAATCTTCTGCATTTTTAATATGCTGTTGTCTTTTTTCTTGTGGCATTTTATCAAACATAGAAACCAACATTCCCAACCTCGGGTTTTTCTTGAAGAAACCGCGATGGGTATCCATAAATCGCCAAAAAAGACCATCCCAAACTGCTTGCCATTCCCCTTTTTTATAATTACTCATTTTCATTAAGTAGTTACTACCGCTTATGTATGGCTTTGTAGCCATTAAACCACCATCAGCAAACTGGCTCATTCCATATACATTTGGCACCATAACCCAATCATAACTATCTATAAAGAGTTCCATAAACCAACGGTATACTTCGTCTGGGTCAAATTCGCAAAGCATCATAAAGTTGCCTAAAATCATTAAACGTTCTATGTGATTGCAGTATCCTGTTTTTAGTGTTTTTTTAATGGTTTCATCTATTGGGTAAATCCCTGTTGTTCCGTCATAAAACGACTTTGGAATTTTCTTAGTAAATTCCCAAAAATTACGTGTACGAGCGTCACTTCCCCGACTTTCATAAAAACCACGCATAAATTCTCGCCAGCCTATTATTTGACGCACAAAACCTTCCAATGAATTGATAGGAATATTATTCGCTTTCGCGAAAGCAATGCTTTGCGCAACAATATTTTCTGGAGTAAGTAAACCTACGTTTAACATTGGTGTTAAAACACTGTGATTTAGTATAGAATTCTCTGCAACAACAGCATCTTCATAGGTACCAAACTCTAAGAAGCGTTGTTCTAAAAATTGTTGAAACCATTGTTTGCTGGTTTCAAAATTTGTTGGGTATAAAGAATTTTCTGAAAGTTTCCCTAGATTCTTTGAGAAGTTCTTGTTTACATAGTTTAATGCTTCTTTATAAAATGAATCTACGTCTGGAAATTGAATCGTAGGCGGTATTTTTTTTGCCGGATATTTTTTTCTGTTTTCAGTATCAAAAGTCCATTTTCCTCCAGTTGGTTTTCCGTCGGGATCGATCAGAATATTTCTTTTACTCCTTTGGTCTGTATAGAAAGAGGTTTGATAGTATTTTTTTTTATCACTTCTAAAAAAAGGTTGTAAGTCTTCTTTACTATTCAAAAATAATGGTGAATCAAATACTGTTCTTTCAATAGTATTGGAAATACACCCTTCTTCAATTTGTTGCTGAAGCAAATTATCTATAGGGTCTATATAGTTGAAATTAGTAATCCCTTCTGATTTTAAGAACGGAATTAATTTCCGAACATCTGAAAGATTCTCTGTGGATTCTATATACATAACTTCAATCCCTTTAGAAACTAAAAAAGCTTCGTAATGTTTCATTGTCGCTCTGTGATATGCAATTTTCTGTTTATGAAAGTTGAATTTCTTGAAGTAGGTAAATTCTTCAATCATATATATAGGAAAACCATTTTCTAAAAGAGGAGATGATTCAAAAAGTTGATTTGGAAAAATTAGATTTACTGTTTTCATGTATGTTTTATTTTTTTTAAACCGTTTATTGCAACATTTTACGCTTTCTTAATTCTCTTCCTATTTTTTAAGCCAAGTCAAAGTGCTCGCACAATTCTCCTACTTTTTGTTGTAATTGCACTTTCTCTATCGTCTTTTATTCACGTGTGTTGCTAAAATTCTGTATTTTTCAGCGGTAACTGCTGGATGTTTTTTATGTCCCCAAATTTTATCTCTCGCTAATTTTGCGCTTGTTTTGAGATCTACTATGGGCAAAGGATAATCTTCACCAATGGCTACACCGCAAAAGGCTTGCTCCATAAGACTCATTGTCCAAGGTTCATGTATGTATGCTTCTGGAACATTTTCTAGTTCAGGAACCCATTTTTTAATGAAGACACCTTGTGGGTCGTGTTCTTCAGAATTTTTTACAGGATTGTAAAGGCGCACGGTATTAATACCAGTGGTTCCTGCTTGCATTTGAAATTGAGGATAATGTATGCCGGGTTCATAATCTAAAAACTGACATGCTAAATGGTATACACCATCTCTCCAGTCTTGATCTAAATTTAAGGTTAAAAAAGAAACGACCATTGCGCGCATTCTAAAATTAATCCATCCTGTTTGTTCTACAGCACGCATACACGCATCTATAAGCGGATATCCTGTTTGTCCTGTTTTCCAGGCTTTTAGAAACAACGCATTCTTCTTGTGCGCTAGTAATTCATACCCCTTATTCACACAAAGTGTTTCATACGTGCACTCTACTTCAAATTTTTGTATGAAGTGACAATGCCAATGCAAACGCGTTAGCATTCCAGAAAAGGCACGGTTATTTGCTGTTCCATTCGGATGCTTACCCACATAGTGAAAGACTTGTTTGATACTGATATTTCCCCAAGCGAAATAAGGCGATAATCGACTACAAGCGATTCTACTTTCTGTAGGTTTAGAGATATGTCTGTGGTAGTTAAATCCTCTTTTTTGAGTGAAAGATGTAAGGTACCGCCAGGCATTTTCTTCACCTGCAGGTTGATAGTGCTTCGGATAGTTTTCTAGCTTAGCAACCAATTCTTGAGGCAATACATAGGCATGTTCTACCGTATTTAATTTTGAAACTGAATAGTTATTTTTTAGAATAGGGGTGTGCATGGCAGCATGCCATCTCTTGTTCCAAGTATCTCTATTTTTAAGACCTCTGATGATTCCATCACGTTGACTTTCTTCCCAATAAATGTTGTTTATAGCACAAAATGCTCTGATTTTTTTATCGCGCTGCCAAGTTTTTTTTAGGCCACTTTCTTGATAACTAAAAAGCTGTTGAATGCTGTAATGTGTATTCAGAAAATTAAAAATATCCATAGCTTCTCCATAAAACACCTCTACTTTGCGATTGTAGTTTGCCAAGCCCTTGTCAAGTGATTTTAGGGAATGGTATACAAACTGTAAATGTCTGGGGCTCGTATCTGGATATTCAATAATACTGGGTTCAAAAAAGTAAATTATAATATAGGGAACCCCTTTTTGTTCTGCTGTATGCAAAGGCACGTGATCTCGTAATCTAAGATCTCGTTTTAACCAAACTATATTTATGGGTTCTCTATTCAAAAATGTAATTTTTTATCGTTTTTTCATACAAAAAAGGAAAGGGAGCAGTCTTTTATAGAAAATTACTCCTTTAATCTTTGGGATCACTTGTTCTTTTAAACGTACATCCGTTTTTTCTTATTTTGTACGCACGTTTGCGTATTCTTTTCTCGGAAATTGCGCGTTATCTGTCGCATTTAAACCAACTTTCTCCTGACTTCTTTTTTTAAATGTTGCAGGCTTATACCATTAATACCAGTTTTCTCCAACGTTTAAAATGAGACGTCTTGCGTTTGTCATACAGTAACTTCAACACCCCTTTTTCGGGAATGCGAAACTAAATTTTAAGTCTCTTTGTTATAGACTGCAGTATCCAGTTGCTGGTTTTCCGTCGTTTTATTTTGAACCTCTCTAATGGTTTCATAATCTCTTCAGCCGGATAAACCTTCCGATGTCTTAATTGGCTCTTCGTTGAAAAAAAACGAAGTGCCTCAATGACTCCCTTTTAACATGCGCTATAGAACGTATGTTTGGCTTTTTTTTTAAATAACCCAAACATAATTCTATTTTTTAGAAATATAAATGTCAATTAACGGAACGTAAAGATACAAAATGTTTAATTTTTACAATCTATCATTAAACAAAAGTATTGTTTAAGAACTGAATAATTTAGGAGCTTCGCAAAATGCAGGATCTGAAATTTTACAAAATGATGCAGCGTTTATGAGCAACAAGAAGAGTACCTGAGAATAGATTTAAAATTTGGAGTAACGATTAATAGCAATAAGAAAAAAACATCTCATACATTTTACGGAGACTTCCAAAACCTTACCGATAGCGATAATATTTTTGCGAGGAAAGACAACAGCACTACCAATAGCGTTGAATAAATACATCAAAATGAATTTTTTCTTTGATTTTGGTTATACGTTTCAGTTTTTAAAATGCTGACGGAATGATATTAAAGAATTACATGAAGATCATTCTTCTTTATGATTAGAGAGCTTATGGTACGCATTTTATCGCGTGAAATGAACTAAACATTACACAGTTTACATACACGTAACTTATGGTGTAGTTGAAAAATAAGATATCAATCTCTTTTGCGTATTTATTAATTAAGTTTAAAATATAAAATATAAAATACAAGAATATGAAAAAATAGAATGAATCGTTTAAAGTCGTACAATAAGTAAAAGCAGTAATTTTAGTGCAACAATTGCTTTTCAATATATGCGCTAGCCTTATGTGCTATGAGCGTTGGGTAAAATCAAGGCTTTTTTTTCACCTTCTTGAAAAATGAGTTCTAAAATTTTCTTCTACAGCTGTTTATTGCACACGCTTTTTACGAGCTTGTATCGAGCGCAGTCGAGAGGACGTAGGAGTGATGTGACTTGTGTGAAATGGATTTAAGTTATTAAATCTATATTCAATAAAATTGTCTCAGCGTTTATAAAAAACGCTAAGACAATTTTTAGGATGTTATTAAAACTCGCACGATTGTTTAAACTGCACGTATCTTGCATCGTACTGCAAAAATAGAGATGGCATTTGCCACGACAAAAGGGTGTCTTTTTTTATTTAAAAAGTAAAAAAGCAGAAATCATTTCTGTTCCGTTGTATTCCAATCCCTTTGTTACAGTTCGGGTCGTTTCGTCATAAATATACACATTGTTTCCTTCGGTTTCAGTATTTCCAATGATCGCTACTCTGCCATCACCAAGAGACTGCATCATATTTCTAGGATATTTAGATATTGGAATGTCCAATTTAGTCGTTTCTTTGGTCGTTAAATCTATTGAATGGTATTCAATTACATAGCCTCCTTGATAATCTGCATATTTGGTTATTAAGTCACTTCTAAATACTTGTACAATGGCTTTATTGTTGCCAGCATAAACCATTCCTCCTGTATGGTTTCCATTAAATTTTGCAGACAAGTCAAAGAAATAATCATCAAATTCAGATTCTCCAGCGTTGATTTTTACAATTCCTGAGGGTATCGATTCGTTTCCTACCCAATAATTTGTATTACTCGATGTAATATATAAATCACCATTTTCTGTAATTGCATGCGATGAAACTACGCTAAATCCTAAACCAGCTGCCTTGTCCGTCGTAATTACTTTTTCAAGTTCTAAGGTTTCAATATTGTAAATTGCGATTGATGCAGTATCATAAGGAGCCCATTTTGCACCTGCTTTAAAATAAGGGACAAACAATTTGTTGTCTTTATAAATATACAACGAAGGAGACGTTAAATCTGTATCTTCAGAAGGTAAAACAATACTTCCTGTGCTGTCTTCAGTCATGGTTTCTAAATCAATAATTTGATAGATTGCAGATGCGCCAGCAGCAGATCTCGCTCCTGTGGAAACAATCATTTTATTGTCTGGTAAAAAAGCGGATACAGGTCCTCCACTAATTCCTGTGTTTTGCATCGAAGCTATTTCTGAAAATACGCCAGTATCATCGATTTCGTATTTCGTTAATTTTGTCTCAGAATTTAAATACACATACCCATCTTTACCGTTTACCACAAGATTGTAAGGTAAATCCGGAATTTCTTGTGCTTTGTAAATAGATGCAGTTCCACTTTCTATTTCTTCCAATACATGAAAAGGGTATAGATCTGTTGTTGGTAATGACAGGGCCAAAAGATATTTATAATTATTGGTTGCATCTATTGGGTCAATATCTGTTATAGTGTCATCATTGTTATTACAGGCTAATACGCTACATATTAGTGTAAAAATTAATCCTAGTTTACATACTTTAATCTTCATTGTTTCTATTATTTATAGTTATTGTTTAAAATTTACATGTCTAAAAAAAAGCGGTATTTTACATACATTGCGCTTCCGGGTATTTGTTGTTTAAAATTATCAAAGGCGGTGCTGTTATACATGTTTTCTACATGTAGATTTAAATTGTGTTTTTTATTTTTTGTTGAAAATGTAACGCCAAAATTATTTAAGAACTGTGGAGGAATCTCATTTTTATTAGTGAGTAGCGCAGTTTTTTCGTAACTGATATAAAAAGCGTCCACGTAATTAATGCCGTAATACACAGAGGTATTTATATTATGTATGAGATCCGGAAAATTATAACTGGCATTTAAATTGGCAAAAAACTTAGGGGTATTAGGAAGTTGTTCCTTTTCAAAAACAGCTTCTTCTATAGAACCTGTTTCATAATCTTGATTATTTAATACCGCTTGCCACGTTGCATTGCTGCGGATCTTAAAATTATGTAGCGCATAAGAAACTTCATATTCAAGACCGTTAATAAGTACATCTGGATCGTTTTGGTACCCACTTATAAGTCCTAAAAACTTTAAACGGATATAGTTTTTTACATTTCTCCTAAAAACATGTATTTCATTTTTTAAAAAGCCGTTCTTAAAATTCAGAGTGTATTTTGCACCTAAATTGGTATTGTAACTTGTTTCTGGTACCAAAGTAGGGGAAGAGGCCGTTGACAATCCGTCTCCAAAAATTTCTATGGGTTCGGGCATTCTAAATCCTTTTTCAAAAGATGCTTTTATCAATAAATTGGGATTGACAAAATAGCTAGAGGCAATTAGATATCCCATCTCTTGCTGCTTTGTATTTAAATTTTGTATTTCTCTAGATTGATCTGTAAATGTGATTACTTGTTTGGCAAGCGTCTGTATATTGTAATATTTTGCACCTATTTCTAACTTTAGATTTCCATCAAAATAAGAAGAAGCATGCGATAGCCCCGTAATTGCTTTTTCTAATGTATTGGGGGATGTAAAAGCTTGCTCTTCATTTAAATCGATTGTATTTTTACCCTGCCTAGATACATTGGAATAGTTATGGTTTAAAATAAATTGATGCGTATCAGCTAGTTTATATATTAAATTCGCCCTGTACAATGATTGTTGTTGGTCTGCCACAAAGAACGTTTTATCTACAAGCCTTTCTCCTCTGGGATCATCGACTATATTGATCCTATAACTTCCATCCCAACGATATCTTCTGGAGGAGGTATCTACCGCAACTTGTTTTATCTCATTATAAAGAGCAAACAGGTCTATTTTTAATCGATCATTCAGCAGCCCCGATTTTTTATAACGCATGCGCAGCATTTTGTTCTCTTCTTCTCCATATGCTTGTCCAATAGGCGTGTTATTAAATCCCTGAACTTGTTTATCTACAGAAGCGATGGCGAGGTTTACAAAAAATTCATCTGTCCATTTTGTATTCAAAAATCCAATTCCAACGTTTGTAAACATCGATTTAAATCGATCGTGAAAACGTTCTACATTTCCTGTAACTTCACGATCAACAAGTTGCTCTTTGTTGTCTGCGATAATTGTTTTTGTCTCAAAATATTGCACATCATGCATGGTGTAGTTGTTATCACTATAGGTATATGAGTTGTTTAATTTCACCGTAAATCCATTGTTTTTATTTCTATACTGAGCACTTACATTGAACCGATGCGTATTGTAAGACCCCATACTGTAGGATACATCTACAAAAGAATTGTTTTTTCTTTTGGTCACTAAATTAATAGCACCCCCTAAGGCATCTACTCCCAGATGAACAGGTACGACCCCTTTATATACATCGATTCTGTCGATTAGATTTACAGATATATTATTAATATTATAGGCCGCTCCTTGATTATCCATAGGTATGTCATCTACTAATATTCGGATTTGTTTTCCCGAAAGACCATTTAAGGAGACCCTGTTATTAGATCCAACACCCCCTTTAGATCTAATTCTAACCCCAGATGTTTTGTTTAATATCGCAACGGCATCGGTTGATTTGTTTTGATATTTTTTGATATCTATTGAATGTATATTAAATCCTGTTTCCTCAATAAGCGTTGTTTTACTTTTTCCTACGATGGTTACTTCTTCAATATTGGTGACAGATTCCTTAAGTATAATATGTAAGTGGATTGTTTTTGACTTTGAAAAATTGATGGTTTTAATTTGTTTTTGAAAACCCAAACCAACAATTTCTACACGGTATTCCTGTAGTTGAAGATTGCGAAGCTCAAAGTTTCCTTTCATATCTGTAAAATCTCCAATATGCGTTCCGCTAAGCAATACATGAATATTACTTACAGCTTCATTGTATTCGTTGCTTATTGTGCCCATTATGACTCTAGGAGTCTCTTGACCGGATATTGTTTTTAAAAAAAATAGTGAGATGAAATAAAAAAACAGTAATTTTGAGTGCATTAATTATAATTTAGACTAAATAAGAATAAAGTACAAAAATGCAGAATGTATCTCAATATTTTAAGAACAAATCCGTCAACGACCTATATTATATGACGAACAGCATATTGAAAATAAATTAATTTTTATGCGCATACAAAAGAATTCATGCAGCTATTTCTTATGACAGTGAACATGCTCATTTTTATTAAAAAAAACTGTAAAGAGATTGTATTTCAGTCCGTGGTTACTTTTTTCTTGTATTTAGTGTATGCGATCAATCAGGAAGCGTATTCTGCTTTTACAGATACTGCTCAGAAATTTATTCCGTATAAAATTTCTTTTTTTGCGAATTATATGTTTGCTGCTTATTGTATTAATTATGTGCTGTTGCCTAAATTATTATTTAAAGGGAAACGATTTTATTTTATGGGTAGTGTTGTTGTTTTAATAATTGCTGTCATATTAATAGATGAGTTTTTTTTAGAACAAATTTATTTCCCAAAAACAAGAGGTGCCTATTTTCCTGGCATATTATTTTCTTTGGTAGAAACACTGCCTATTATCATCCTTTTTGTTGGTTGCAAATTTGCGTGGGATTTTGATACGAAAAAAAGAGAGGTTGAAAGGTTAAAACTATTCGTAAAGGAGAGTGAATTACAATTCTTAAAATCTCAGTTAAACCCTCATTTTTTGTTCAATAACTTAAACAATTTATATGCATATGCATTACAAGAATCTCCTAAGACTCCTTCTATCATTTTAGAATTGTCTGCCGTTTTAAGATATATGCTATATGACTGTAAAGCAGATTATGTTGCGCTTCACAAAGAAATAGATCATTTAAAAAGTTTTATTGCATTATATGAATTGCAGATAGGTAGTAGGGGGGTGATTGCTGTTTCTTTTAACAATCTTTCTTCTGGTTATTCTATTGCGCCTTTAATATTGATGGTGTTTATAGAAAATGCGTTTAAACACAGTACCTCCAGTCAGTCTGTTGATTTAAAAATCACTGTTGACATGGCTGTTTCTAAGGAGGGTGTTTTAACGTTTAGTTGTAAAAATGACTATTTAGATAGTAGTAATACAGACAATCTTGCGCAAGGGATAGGTTTGGAAAATGTACAGAAAAGATTGAATTTACTGTATCCAGAAAAGTTCAATCTAGAAATTACAGATATCAACAACCGTTTTGAAGTTGGATTGAACATGAATTTATTAAAAAAACAAGAATGATCCATTGTATTCTTGTAGAGGATCAAATACCTGCACAATATATTATTGAAAAGTATATTTCTGATACAGATAATTTAATCCTAAAAGGAACTTTTACAGATACGATTAGTGCCAATGAGTTTTTAAAAAAGGAACCTATTGATTTGATTTTTTTAGATATTCATCTTCCCAAAATATCGGGAATAGAATTTTTAAGAACGATAGAAAATGGTCCAAGAGTAATTTTAACGACTGCTTTTTCTGATTATGCTTTTGAAAGTTACGAGCTGAACGTTTTAGATTATTTGTTAAAACCGATTCGCTATGAACGATTTTTAAAAGCAATACTAAAATTTCCTTTGCTGAATAACACAGTTACTGAGAAGTCTATTATCGTAAAAGTAGGTCACGAACATATAAAAATTAATACGGATGCGATTCGATATATCAAATCAGATGCGGACTATACAGAAGTGTTTACAGTCGATAAAATTCATTTAAGCACCGACTCTTTAAAACAATGGTTGGAAAGATTAGATCCCGCTTTTTTCTGTCAGATACACAAGTCCTATTTAATAAATATGAAGCATTTAGAAAAGGTTGCTGGAAATGTTGTTTTTTTAAAGAATTTAAAATTGCCAATAGGGAGGTTCTTCAAGAAAAAATTTATGAAGCGTTTTCAATAATCTATCCGCTAAGTCCTATAAATTAGACCTCCTAAAATTGCTGGTAAAATTTCTATGATATTTCTTTTTATCAATTTTTTAGGTTGTTTTTAATTATAGGGAACGTGATTGTATATCATTTGTTGCGCGTTTTAAGCGAGTATTTTATTAAATAATTACCGACCAAGAAAGTCTGCGAGGACATTCGTAGATAGGCGAGAACCAGCAATTAATTATACATGGTGTTGTGTTTTCGTACTTTATTACCCTATTTCTTTTATTCCTATTTTCTTTAAGTATTCAAATGTTCTATCGTAAAATTCACTTGGTCTTGTATGGTCTTGGGTACTGCTTTCTGGAATAAAAATGACCATTCCTTGTCGCGCTCTGGTTAAAAGAACTCTGTATGTGTTTTTAAGATACTCTTTATCTATATCTTTATTAATATTCTGCCATTTTGTTCCTTTAAAATTTTGGTATTTCCAATCAGTATTATTCATGTAAAAATTACCACCCCAAGCAACACATGCCCAATCTATTTCAAGTCCTTGGATATCGAATTCAGTTGCAACTTCTTCTAAAAAATATGAAGATCGTATATCTTGACTGTTGTTTAAGAACCAATTTGGTGCCGAAATTTCATTTTTAACGTCTATTCCAAGTGGTCTTAATCTTCTTGCACCAGATGAACTGATTAAACCTATTCTTTCACTTCCTTTTGCTTTATTTCTTAACCAGTCTTTTGCTTTGTCAAGATTTCTTGTAACAATAATGGGGTAATGTTCCCTTATTTCTGAATATATGTTTTTTGCATTTTCCGTTTTGATATTAAGTAATTCGTGTATAAATGAAGATAATTTTTCAGATCTAAATGACCTTATAGATATAGAAAGGTGTAATTCAAATTCACTTATACCATTTTTAACTAACCAGTTTTTTGAATTTTCAGATTTTAGATAATTATCACTATTTAAGATTGAATTTGAATAATGAATGTTCCAATTTGGAAAATGATTTTTTAAAGAACTTATCCATTCTTCCAAGCCTGCTTCACCAGTATTTATTTCTTGGCCTCCTCCGATTAAACAGACAACAGTACACCAATCAGAATGTCTGTTCATCACGTCTATCAAAAATTCTGGCTCTGACATATCAAAATCTTCAACTCCTTTTTTTCTTTTCATAAATGAACTAACTTGATGTTTCGTCCAAGCTCTTTGAGCTTCATCAAAAACAACCACTTTTTCAATAGGTGCATTTATTTCATCTTTTAAATATTCGTCTCTAAAGTGATGAATATTTTGAATAAAAGCATTGGCTTTTATTGCTGCTTGCTTTTTTGTAACTTTTTCATTTTTATCTTTAGCTGTTAAAACTTCGTCTCTCGTCAAAGCTTCTCTTAATACATCCACTAAGGGCCCATTACCTGACAAAAAAACTGCATGTTCATTTTCATCCGCTTTCATTCTTTCTACAGCTATATTTAAACCAGCTAAAGTTTTTCCTGCACCCGGCACACCTGTAACAAAACAAATAGATTTTAAATTTTCAGACTTTGAAGTTTCAATTACTTTATTAATACAGTCAGTCGTTTTGGAAAGATTTATTGTTCCAGAATCAGATCGTGTTATTTCCTTTACATTATGACCTTTATACAATGCTTTAGCAGCTTCCACAATGGTTGGTGTTGGTTTGTAAATTGAGTTTCCCCAATATTCAATATTAACTGGTTTACTATTATAGTTTATGAAGGTTTTAAGTGTGTCAGCTATATTGTATTGATTAGATTTTGCAACACTATTATGGTTAATCACATTTAAAATTGGCTCTTTATAGTTTTCTGCATTTGTAGCTACTAAAACGGGAATAAGTTTCAAATGATGACTTCCTTCGTGAAAGTTCTTCAAGTCAATAGTATAATCAATAGCTTGTTCGATTGCATATTTTTCATATCCACCATCACCAACTTTAAATTCAATTACAAAAATTATATCATTTATTATTAAAATATTATCAACTCGTTTCCCCATTCTTGGTATTGCAAATTCAAAATATATTTGACCTTCAAATCCTCTAAGTTGATTTTTTAATATGTTTATTTGTTTTCTCCAAGCATTTATTTGTAATTCTTCAAGACTTCTATTGCTGTGATTTGCTGTTAATTCGCCTAAAATACTCGATTCGGTATCTAATAAATAATCTTGAATGGATTTTGAGTAATAGGCTCTTTTCATAAATATTTTGCTTGTTTATATTTTTTCGTTTTGGCGTGAAATATTACGTGTTTGTTTATTGTTTTTTTCGTTGTTTAATTAACTCATTTAGTAAATAATTATCGACTAAGAAAGTTATAAAGTACTTCCACAAGTAGGCGATTACAAGCTATAAATCATATATGGTATTGAAAAATGTTATTATTCCTAAATTTCCATTTTTATTTCTTGTGGCCAAATAACAAATTGTCCATATTGTCCTTCTTTTTCAATACCACCAAACTCTTTTCCTTTTTTAGTAGCAAACCAATCATCGTTCTTTTTATACATCAGGTTTTTGTCGACAAGAATAGAATTAATTTTCCTGCTACTTAATTCAGTTTCTTGAGATAATTCTTTTGTTGTTTTATAGTCAGATTTTGAAAAATCAGTTTTTGATTTAGCAGACTTTTTCGGACTATATTTTTTTTCCGATTGTAATACTTTTTGTGGTGCTTTTACATATGAAAAATCTTCGCTATTATGAATTATAGACTCAATATCTTTTGTTGCGTCTTCATAAACTTTTCTGTCCTCTTCATCTTCCGTATCAATTAAAATTCCCATTTCTCGATTATTTACTTGAGAAAATTCGTAGAGGTTCATTGAAGCAATTATCATTTTATTTTCGTTCAAATAACATTTTGCGTGAAGATTTTTAGAGAAGTAAAGTCTTACGTATTTCAAGTCTTCTAAAAAGGCCATTTCAGTTGGTGCGAGTTCTTGCTTCCCAAAAATTATTCGGACATCAACTTTTTCTCTTTCTTTGTCATTTAGAAGTTCTTTAACTTGGTCAGAAAGTTTCAGATATGGACTAATTATATAAAGTTCTTTTCGTGCGTCTTTGATTAAATTTTCTAATTCAGCACTTATGCTTGAAGTTCTTAAGTATTTCGCCATTTTTAATTTTAGTTATTTTTTTTAATGTTTTACAACGTCTTTGTATAACGCTAGTTGCTTGTTTTAAAGTTAGTAAATAAGACACAGATTTAAAGTCTGCGAGGACTTTCGTAAGTAGTCAAGAAGCTAGCGATAAATTATATACTTTGTTGTGGCCAGTTTTTATTGTTCTAAAATTTCATCTCGTAAATTCTCTACAAGATTTGAAACTTCACTACTCATTTTTTTGTAGCCACTTGTTATTTGTTCTTGGCTTTTATTTGCTAGGAAGAATAGTTTACTAGAAATTATAAAGAGTAATTTGGTTAAATCAGATTCTGTATCCAGCCTGTTATCCATTAGCCATCGTTCAATTGCATTTTTTGAAAGACCAGTAATCTCGTATTCAAATTTTGCACTATTTACTATTTTTATGACTTCTCTTTGAAGATCTATTCTATTACTAAATTCATTCATATTTTTCTTAATATTAATTGAAACCAATCTGAAATTATTTCAGTTTCTTTGAGTACTTCTTTTTTTTCTAAATCCGTAATTAACTTTCCTGAGCCTCTAGTGGATAATATCCTTGCTCTTTCTAATATTGCGAAACTATTCTTTGAAATATTAAGTTTGTCAAATTTTAAATTCAACGCGGACTTTCTTGAAAAATTAAAATCATTTAAATAGCCCAAAGAATAACACGAAGCAAAATTTCTTATTGAAAGAAATAACATAGATAAATCAAATATGTCAGAATGTTTAGAGTCTTTTAAGGACTCTATTGAATTATAAAACAAATTCGAAAATTTTTCTAAATCTAGTTTCATATTAGTATATGGATTTGGTTTCCCGAAATTTGCTAGAATATTTTCATTGTTGTCTGAATATATAAGTTTTGCTTCTTCAAATAAATGCCAAGCAAAAGGATTTCCTTCTTTCCATAATTCGAACATTCTTTTTTTTCTATAAACAGAAAATTTTTGAGTGTCAAATTGAGTATTGCTGTTTTCATTTACACCAATAATTGCCAATAAATCAACATCTGAATATTTGTCAATTTCTCCTCTACATAAAGAACCAAATAAGTATATATCCATTTTAACGTTTATTAAATCTTTTTAATAGAATAGACATAAAAAGACCGAAGGCTATTATTCTCACAATAAATATGATACTTAAATATATATTAGAATAGTCATGAGGTTTTTCTATACTTAAGAAAATTTGAGGCATTTTAACAAAGGAACTCCAATAACTAGATATTTCGTTAAGATTACCAGAATAAGAAACATCAACAATAGTCATTACTACCCAAAATAAAAAAGCTGAACGAATTAGTTTTATTGTACTTTCTCCATTACCCCAAATAAATTCTTCCATTTTGAATCTAAACCAAGGGAAAAAAGCAAGAAATCTATTCCAGCCTCCGTATTTTTTTCGATAATAAGACTCATTAGATTTCCAGCGTTTCAATAAGTGGTGTTTTTTTGCGTCTAGTTCTATTTTAATTGCCTTATTAGTAGATTCTGCATCACCTAAACCTTGAAAATTTTTCCTTAAAGTTCTTGCGAACTTTAGTTTTAAATTAGAGTATCCTGGACAGCCAGAATCTAAAATCTCTTTATCAATTTGAGTATTTTGAAAAGTAGCATAATCAAAATTACAACCAACAAATGTTGAGCTTAAAAAATTTGAATTTATAAATTTACAACCATTAAAGTTGCAAGAATCAAATACACAGTTTCTAAAGTAGCAATGGTCAAAATAAGTATGACTGAAATCAATATTTTCATATCTGTCGGCTTTTGAACCTACTCTTAGAAAAAACTTATTATGGTAGTTTTCTTCGGTTATTGTGCCATCTATGATTTTATCGATAACTTGAATTCTTCCACTATCCTTTATCATACTTTTCCATTATTTTATTATTCTTGATGTTTCTCTAATTGGCTACAATTAGGGTATAACAGCACCTTTTATCCGTATTTACCCACGTATTGAAACGATAGGCATACAAAATGTTGCTGAATTGTTTCAATATCGGTTGTTTATGTTCGGTTAAAAATCTCATTTTTTTTGTTAATTATTGCCATCGGGTTGAATGCAACAAAATTATTTATTTACAGTTCTTTTTTTATAGCTACTGAAAAAATTTCTTTTCCGTACCATAATGGTAACACCAAAAATTTAAGCGTTTATTCCGAATGAACAGCATCTTAAACTTTGGGTATGTGTCAATAAAAAATTAATTAATTTTTAGAGAAGACTTGAAAGCACGCTAAGCTTTCCGATGAAAAGCCTGTGAAGTTTCTTGAATTCCTTTTAAATAGCCCTTAAATCTAAATAATTATTTTAAAATGACGTCATTTTTCGTTAATTAAAAAGTTTTTTATTCTAAACATTTAAGAATAACGTCTTTTTTGCGTGTTCATTTGTTTAGTGGGTGAGTGGTATACTTCTTTTTGAAGGGGATGGATTCATTTAATGTATTACTTCCGTAAAAGTGTAGTAAGTAATTCAAAATAAATTACTTATAATTTTATATTTTAATTATGAATAATAGAATGGAAGATTATTATAATTTTAATAAATGTTTTTTTAATGCCTAAAGTAAAGATTCCATAAAATTTTAACCACACCATTTTTTTTATTTAGATGTATTAAGAATTTATAAGGTATAACGGTTTTAAGTGCTCAAAAAATAGACTACATATTTTAAAGCTCATAAAATTGTTTAGAGAATTATTGTTAAAATGAATAAACAGGTGCATTTATTTATTTTTAACCTGGTTTAAAAATTAAAATTGAAAAAAACATGTTCGGATTATCAAGTTTACTCATGGAATTAAGTGGTAAAGGTATGTTTAGTTCTGTAGAATCTTTAGACTATCAAGCAATAAATAAAGACCATCTAGGAGACATTCAAGCAACCTGTAATAATCAAAAAATAATTGTTCAAGTTTTTACGGGAGATGATTATGATTCAGTAGCTAAGAAAATAATTCATACAGCGAATTTTGAGTAGTTACTTTTCCAAAATGGGATGAAGTTAAAATATTATTGTATAATTGCAATATATAAATCTGTACTATAATGTTCTGCGTTATGTTACTTTGCTTTGGGTTAAAGCGAGATTAAATCTTCTTTTTTTTTCTTTCTAAATGTTTCTTAAAAAATGTAATGGAATACGCTTTTTACGAAACGACGATAAGAGTGTAGTGGAATGTGTGTGGAATGATTTTTAAATAACTAATATTTCCGATTTTTTCCTAAAGATATTCCAATAAATTTTAATTTATTATACTTGAATATTTTAAAAATTATGGATGATTATTTATTTTATAAGTATGAATAGATTTGAAATCTATTTAACTAAAACATTCTTCACACGTTCCTTGAATTAATATTTGAGACACATCAACTTTACAATTAGGAATAGTAGGAATGAGAACATCTGTGGATAAACATTCTACTTTTCCACAATCCGAACATTGAAAATGTGGATGAATATCATGATGTTCAGCGCTGGAGCAACCACTGCATTGCGCATACCATTTATGTCCGTTTTTACCCAAGAAAGAATGCAGAAAACCATCATCTTCTAGCTTGTCTAAAATACGATATATTGTCGTTTTATTCATATTTAAATGAAAGCGTTCTATTAATGTAATCGCAGAAATAGCTGTTGATTGTTTTTCAAACTCATCAAGCAGTATTTTAACTGATTTTGTTTTTCTTAAAATTCCCATTACACAAATATAGCTCAACTTAAAGGTAGTAAAAAATAAAATCATATTTAATGCAACTTTGTTGCATTAGTTATTAATAATACTATATTTGCAACTCAATTGCATTAAAGTAAATTATGATATTGATAAAATATAAACCAGATAGTTTAGGAGCCATAGCAAGTACATTATGTCTTTTGCATTGTATTGCTGCGCCTTTTATTTTTATAGTTCAGAGTTGTTCAATGGTTTGTTGTGATAGCGCACCTGTTATGTGGAGTTTTATAGACTATTTCTTTTTAGTAGTTTCTTTTTTTGCTGTATATCGTTCTACACAAACAACTTCTAGTTATTGGATAAAACCTTTTTTATGATTAAGTTGGAGTGTATTATTTATAATAATAATGAACGAAAAAATAGCATGGTTTCCTTTAAGTGAGCAAGCTATTTATTTTTCAGCACTTACATTGATAGTATTGCATCTTTACAATAAAAAATATTGCCAATGTAACAACAATAAATGCTGCACTAATGAAGGGTAAAGAACAAATTCAAATAATAGGAGTTAATCATTTTTCAACAAGTATTAAAACACCTTTACTTGCTGATGCCTTTGATAAATCAGATGATGAGAAAATTAAGAATATACAACATCATTTTAAAATGACCATGCAGGAGATGGGGCTAGATTTAACGGACGATAGTTTATCTGGAACTCCGTATCATGATGCAAAATGTATGTAAAAAAGTTGTTTTATGGATTGAATCCAGCTAATAAACCAAAACTTTCAATATTTGAAAATAAGTACAGCTATAAAAAAATGCTGATTGAACAAAATATCACCATAGATTCTGCTTGTGAACATCACTTTTTACCAATAATCGGACATGCGAATGTAGCATACATTCCAAAAGACAGGGGCTGTAAGTTTTAATACTCATCTAGCACTAGAAAACAGTTCATAAATAGCCCGTCCTATAAGATGTAAAGTCAAGTAATACACTACCAAAACAATTTCCGAATGTCATTTAAAATGAAACAACATTTTATAATATTAAACTTTTTATTCTTTGGGTCATCATTGCTTATAGCTCAAAAAGAAACATGCGGGTATTCCCTTAATGGAAAAGTATTAGATGCTTATACAGAAGAGCCTATTCCTAATGCTGTGATTAAAGTTAAGGGCATAGAAAGATACACCACCACCAGTGCTGAAGGTACTTTTAAAATCGATAATCTTTGTACAAAAAATAATATTCTTATTATTTCATGCTTAGGCTATACTAATTTGATAGAAGACCATGAACACGATTCAGCCATACACTTTTATTTAACCCAAGAAGTTACAGGATTAAACGAAGTAATCATTCAAGCGAAACGAAGAAAAGAGAAAGGGACTGAAACAATTTCACAAGTTACGATTGGAAAGAAAGAAATTACCAGCAATCCAACCCAATCATTGGCGGCAGTCCTGTCACAGCAACAAGGAGTAACATTTATGTCAACCGGAACCAATGTGCAATTACCTGTTATTCATGGTTTGTATGGGAATCGAATCCTGGTATTGAATAATGGTCTAAAACATGGCTTTCAAAATTGGGGTGCCGATCATGCCCCAGAAATAGACATTGCTTCAACAAACAGCATCACTGTGGTCAAGGGGGCAGTTGGCGTGCGATATGGCCCTGAAGCTTTGGGGGGTGCTATTATTATTGAGCCCAATCCATCACTTTTAAACAATCCATTTTATGCAGCTTTAGGCACAGGCTACCAAACCAATGGCAAAGGCTACAACACTAATTTTGAAATTGGAAATGGAACTGAAAATTGGAGCTATTTTGCAAATGGAAATTATACTAGAATTGGTGATCGCAACACACCAGGTTATAATTTGACTAATTCTGGCAAAGAAGAAAAAGCATTTAGTTTTGGCATTTTGCACCACCTAGATACATGGGATTTTAAGGTGAACTATAGCTTTGTTGACCAGAAATTAGCACTATTGCGCGCTTCTATCGCTAATAGTCCAGATTCGTTTATTCGTGCCATTAATTCAAATGAACCTATTATTATTAATCCTCTTTCCTTTGATATCAATCAACCCAACCAAAAAACCCAACATCATTTGGCGAAGGCAGAAATTAATTGGTGGTACACCAAAGGGGCAAAGCTTACCCTAATTGTTGGTGTGCAATTAAACAAAAGAGATGAATTTGATGTACGGAGAAATGCCGAGCTACCTATTATTAATCTCGATTTGCTCACCTATGACTATCAATTGGAATGGAAGCATCCTAAATGGCATGGATTAAATGGTTTGCTCGGTGCTCAATATTTTAGTCAAAATAACGATAATAACCCAGGTACCCAGACCACTCCATATATCCCCAACTACAATACGGATAGGGTTAGTGCTTTTGCGGTTGAAAGCTTAACATTTGGAAAAAATATGATTGAAGCGGGGTTACGGTTTGATTTAGAAACCAATGATGTTCGAGGTAGGGAAATCAATCAAGATATTTTTAGAGACAACTATACCTTCACTAATTTTACTGGATCATTAGGCTACGTTCGGCAACTTTCTGAAAATAGCACTTTTAGAACAAATATAGGAACTGCATGGCGCACCCCAAATATGGAAGAACTGTTCAGTTTTGGACAGCATGGGTTTAAAACAACCTTTGGCTTGCTAAGATTCAAAGACACCAATGGTAAATTGAGTACCGATGAAGTGATCCCTTTAAATCAAAGTACTGTGAATCCAGAACGAGGATATAAATTCATCAACGAATTTCAGACCAATAAAAATGGAAATAGCCATAACCTAACAGTGTATTCACATTTTATAGAAAATTACGTTTTTGATCGGCCTATTGGAGTTTTCGGAACAATACGGGGCCCAATGCCTGCATTTATTTTCGATCAGGTTGATGCGCTTTTCTTTGGCGCAGATTACAGTTGGAAAAAAGAATGGACCGATAAAGTTTCGAGTATTTTTGGAGCAAGCTATTTATGGTCTAGAAATGTAGGTGATAATGCTCCCTTAATCAACCAACCACCGATTTCGACAACTATTGAACTGAAATGGAATCAAGGTAAAGTAGGTTTCTTTGATTCCTCTAGATGGTCTATTCGCCCTAGTTATACCTTTCGACAATCTCAAGCGCCGCGTACAATTACACCCCAAAGCTTGGTCGATGGGTCTGTGGAGCTGACAACAAGCTCTGAAATATTTGACTTTGCAGCCGCAAATGATGGCTATTTTCTACTGGACTTATCATGGACCTTTAAAAGGAAAAACCTTAGTGGAGGTATTACCGTTCAAAACCTATTGAATACCAGGTATCGAGACTACCTGAACGAAATGCGCTATTTCGCCAACGAATCTGGTAGAAATTTACTTTTTACACTCAAATATACACTTAAAAAAAATGCTAAAAATGAATAGAAAAAAGCTAGCTAGGTATAAGTCTATGCCTAGCAGAGGACCTTAAATTTTAAAGATTTATAGATAGTACCGTTTAATAAAAATAAAACAATTAGAACAAAAAGATGAAAACAATAAATCCATTTAAAAATTTACAATTATTAGCAATTTTATTTTCAGTTATTACAATTATTGGTTGTAGTAATGATGATGATATTGCACCGGAAGAAGAAAACGAAATAGAAGTAATTACAGATGTTACCCTTATTTTTACGAATACGGCTGATGTAAACGATGTAATAAGAGCTTCCGCTCAAGATCCAGACGGAACAGGTATACAAGAATTACAGATTTTAGGTGCTATTACACTTGCTGCCGATACCGAATATACATTAACCTATGAAATTCTAAATAAATTAGATCCAGCAGACTCTGAAGATATTGGTGATGAAATTCTTGAGGAAGATAATGAGCATCAGTTCTTCTTTAGTTTTACAGTAAATGTCTTTGCCAATCCTATCGGAAACGGGAATATAGATGCAGCTGCAGATCCAATAAATTACAACGATGAGGATGAAAATGGGAACCCTGTTGGTTTGTCTAGCACTTGGACAACTTCTAGTACAGCATCTTCTGGAGCATTATTTACCGTTAGGCTTCAGCACCAACCAGATGTGAAAACAGCTACATCGGGTTCTAATGATGGTGATACTGATTTTGCATTGACCTTTGACTTGAATATTCAATAACCAATTTTTGTGTTTGATCTCCCAGCTTGTTCGCTGTAAACTAGCCTGGGAGATTTTTTATGTCATAGCTTCGCAGCATGTCTTGTGCTGTTAAATAGTGCCCAAATGCGATATTCCTCTAATTGTTATAAAATGTACTTTAATTTATAGTATTGCAAAGTGAAAATTTAATGTTTTTGGGGCTTTATAAGAAAAAGTAAAAGCTAAAAAAGGGCTTGTTATATTTGAAAATTATTTAAGAGTTACTGAAATAATTTTCTTTTATGTAATTTTTAATCACTTACAAAATTATTTAATTTATAAATAGTAAGGGGTATTAAATTTATTTAACTAAAACATTCTTCACACTTACCTTGAATTAATATTTGAGACACATCAACCTTGCGATTAGGAATATTAGGTATCAAAACATCTGTTGGTAAACAATCTACTTTTCCACAATCTAGACATTGAAAATGTGGATGAATATCATGATGTTCAACATTAGTGCAACCAATACATTTCGCATACCATTTATGTCCGTTTTTACCTAAAAACGAATGAAGAAAACCATCATCTTCTAGCTTGTCTAAAATACGATATATTGTCGTTTTATTCATATTTAAATGAAAGCGTTCTATTAATGTAATCGCAGAAATAGCTGTTGATTGTTTTTCAAACTCATCAAGCAGTATTTTAACTGATTTTGTTTTTCTTAAAATTCCCATTACACAAATATAGCTCAACTTAAAGGTAGAAAAAAATAAAATCATATTTAATGCAACTTTGTTGCATTAGTTAATAATAATACTATATTTGCAACTCAGTTGTATTACATTAAATTATGATATTTATAAAACAAAAACCAGACAGTATAGGAGCCATAGCAAGTGCATTGTGTCTTCTACATTGTATTGCTACACCCTTTATTTTTATAGCCCAAAGTTGTTCATTGGTTTGTTGTGAAAAAGTACCTACTTGGTGGAGTTTTATAGACTATTTCTTTTTGGTAATTTCTTTTTTTGCTGTATACCGTTCTACACAAACAACATCTAATTATTGGATAAAACCTTTTTTATGGTTGAGTTGGACTGTGTTGTTAATAATAATAATCAATGAAAAAATAGCATGGTTTCCTTTAAGTGAACAAGCTATTTATTTTCCAGCACTTACATTAATACTATTACATCTTTACAATAAAAAATATTGTCAATGCAACATTACTAAATGCTGTACTAATGAAAGATAATGAGCAAATTGAAATAACAGGTAACAACCATTTTTCAACAAGTATTAAAACACCTTTACGTGCTGATGCTTTTGACAAATCTGATGATGAAAAAATTAAAAATATTCAACATCATTTTGGTAAAATCATGGAAGAATTAGGGTTAGACCTAACAGATGATAGTTTATCTGGAACTCCTTATCGTTTTGCAAAAATGTATGTAAAAGAACTGTTCTATGGATTAAATCCTGCAAATAAGCCAAAATTATCAGTATTTATTAATAAATATAGTTACAAAAAAATGTTGGTGGAACAGAATATCACTATAGATTCTGCTTGTGAACATCATTTTCTACCAATAGTTGGTTTTGCAAATGTGGCGTATATTCCTAAAGATAAAGTGATTGGTTTATCAAAAATAAATCGACTGGTAGATTATTATGCACGCAGACCACAAGTGCAAGAAAGATTGGTTTTACAAATTTTAAATGATTTGCAAGATGTTTTAGAAACTAAAGATGTTATTGTTTCTATAACTGCAAAACACCTTTGCGTTTCTTCAAGAGGCATTAAAGATCAAAGTAGTTTTACCACAACATTAGAATATGGAGGCTGTTTTTCGGAAAGCGAATACAGAAATGAGTTTTTAAAAATAATTGCACAACAATCAATATAAAATAGTATGGAATATAGCAGAAGAAAATTCATCTCCTTGATAGGAAAAGCAAGTTTGGGATCGCTTATTTTACCTCAATTTTTAATGAGTTGTGGCAATACTGCAAATCCAACAACAAGTTTTAATTCAACTTCTGAAGAACGATTAATCGAACTAAAAAATTTGGTTTTAAAAGGTTTATTGCCTTCTGATAAAGATGATTTAGTATTGGCAAATGGTTTAAATTATCACACCGTTATAAAATGGGGCGATAAAATTAGCGACACAGATACCTTTGGTTTTAATAACGATTTTAATTGTTTTATTCCTTTTGATGATGATAATCCAAAAGACGGTTTGTTGTGGGTAAATCATGAATATATTAATCCGCTTTTTGTTTCTGATTTTAATTATAGAGATTATGAAAACCCATCAGAATATAGAACTATTGCTCAAGTTGATAAAGAAATGTACAATGTTGGTGGCAGTATTGTAAGAATTAATGAAGAAAATGGGCAATGGAAAATTGTTGAAAATGATCCTCATAACAGACGTATTACTGCAAAAACACCAATGCAAATAAATTGGGATACACCAATTAAAGGAAAAACGATTTTTATAGGAACGCATAGCAATTGTTCTGGGGGAATTACACCTTGGAAAACCTTTTTAACTTGCGAAGAAAACTACGATAGTTATTTTGGCGAAACCGAATATGATGAAGAAAATGTTGCAAGACACAGACCAAGTAAAAGTGGTTGGGAGAGTTTTTACGATTATCCTCCAGAACATTATGGTTGGGTTGTAGAAGTGAATCCAAAAGATGGTAAAGCACAGAAACATATTGCTTTGGGTAGATTTGCACACGAATGTTGTACGTTGTATGAATTGGCAGATAAAAGAGTAGTTGCTTACACAGGAGATGACCATAATAGCGAACATCTGTATAAATTTATCTCCTCTAAACCAAGTTCTTTAAAAGAAGGGACTTTGTATGTTGCAGATACTGTTAACGGAAAATGGTTGGCATTAGATTGGGTAAATCAACCTATTTTAAAAGAGAAATTTAAAGATCAAACAGAGGTGCTAATTAGAGCAAGAGAAGCTGCAAAATTGCTGGGAGCAACTCCATTAAACAGACCAGAAGATATAGAAATTGACCCTATAACAGGTAATATTTTTGTTTCATTAACCAACAATTATATTACAAAAGATTTTCACGGTTTTATTTTAAAAATCGAAGAAAAAAACGGTGCTTTTGATGCGTTAACCTTTAAAGCAGAAACCTATAAAGCTGGTGGAGAAGAAAACGGATTTTCGTGTCCAGATAATTTGGCTTTTGATTTATCTGGCAATCTTTGGATGACTTCTGATATGTCTGGAAGTGCTATGAATAAAGAAGGCAAACCTTATATGCCTTTTAAAAATAACAGTTTATTTGTAATTCCTAGATTAGGCAAAGATGCTGGAAAAGTTATTCGTGTTGCTTCTGCACCAAAAGATGCAGAATTGACAGGTCCCTGGTTTTCACCAGATGGTAAAACCTTGTTTTTAAGTGTGCAACATCCAGGAGAGCAATCTAAAGATTTAGAGAATTTAACAAGTAAATGGCCTTTTGATGAAGATAATATTCCTAAACCAGCTGTGGTTGCCATTACTGGAGATTTAATTGAAAAAATGAATAAGCTAAACCAAATAGAAGTTTCATAAATATTTAGAATAAAAATGAAAAAATTACCTGTAACAGTTTTAAGTGGTTTTCTTGGCGCTGGAAAAACAATATTATTAAATCACGTTTTGCATAACAAAAAAGGCTTAAAAGTAGCTGTTATTGTAAATGATATGAGTGAAGTAAATATAGATGCTCAATTTATAGAAAATGAAAATACACTTTCTAGAACTGAAGAAAAACTGGTAGAAATGTCTAATGGTTGTATTTGTTGCACACTTCGTGAGGATTTAATGATTGAGGTAGAAAAATTGGCTTTGCAAAATAAATTCGATTATTTGCTGATAGAAAGTACTGGAATTAGTGAGCCTATTCCTGTTGCACAAACCTTTACTTTCGAAAGTGAAGATGGTAAAATAGATTTAAGCAGATTTAGCTATGTAGATACAATGGTTACTGTTGTTGACGCTTTTAACTTTTTGAAAGATTTTTCTAGTTCAGATTACTTAACCACAAGAGAACTAACAAATATTGATGGTGATAATAGAACTATCGTAAATCTATTAACAGACCAAATTGAGTTTGCCAATGTTATTTTGCTGAATAAAATAGATTTGGTTTCAGAAGATCAGTTGGAAGAATTACAAGCGATTATTGGTAAATTGAATCCTGAAGCTAAAATTATTACTACAAATGAATCTAAAGTAGCTTTAGAAAATGTGCTAAATACTGGTTTATTTAATTATGAAAAAGCAGAAGCTTCTGCCGGTTGGATTAAGGAATTAGAAAATGAACACGTGCCAGAGACAGAAGAATATGGCATCAGTTCTTTTGTGTTTAGAAGTAAAAAACCATTTCATCCAGAGCGTTTTTTAAATTATTTGAATGAGGCTTTTCCGCAAAATATTATAAGAAGTAAAGGGTTGTTTTGGTTAGCATCAAGATCTGAACAAGCTTTACTTTGGAGTTCTGCAGGTGGTTCTTGCAAGGCAGATTCTGCAGGAGTTTGGTGGGCGTCTATGTCTTTTTCAGAACGTAGCAATTATGCTTCTTTTGTAGAAAATCAAAAACAAATAGAAACAGATTGGGATATTATTTTTGGCGATAGAAAAATAGAATTGGTTTTTATTGGACAACATTTAGACAAAGAAGGAATGATTACTCAATTAAATAAATGTCTACTTACAGAGGAAGAAATTAAGTTGTGGAAAAATAAATCATTCACACAAAAAGATCAATGGCCTATAGCAGTTTAAATAAGAGAGTGGTTTTTATAAAATTTAGAATGATACAAACAGAGAATCTTACCTATCAATATAAAAAAAGAGGGGCTATTTTAAGTTTTCCAAATATCGCTTTAGAGAAAGGAAAAAATTTACTCATTTTAGGAGAGTCAGGTATTGGAAAAACAACACTTTTACATCTTTTGGCGGGTTTATTAAAACCAGTTACAGGAAATGTATTTATTGATAATACAGATTTAAATGCTTTAAAAAGTAACAAACTGGATAAATTTAGAGGTAAAAACATAGGGCTTGTTTTTCAAAAAAAACACGCTATAGTATCTTTAAACGTGTTTAATAATTTAAAAGCACGTCTTTTGTTTAGTAATGCTCTTGTACACAATAAAAAGATTGAAATCGTATTAAAACAATTGGGCCTGTCTGAACTTAAAAAAAATAAAATTAGCGAGCTTAGTGAAGGGCAATTGCAACGATTAGGAATTGCATTATCCGTTATACATAATCCAAAAGTTCTTTTAGCTGATGAACCAACTTCAAGTTTAGATGATAAAAACTGTAAAATTGTTATTAAATTGCTGAAAAATCAGGCGAAACAAACCAATGCCAATTTAATAGTGATTACGCATGACCATAGAATCAAATCATTTTTCCAAAATTCAATTACATTATGAATATTTGGATTATTAGCATACAAAACATAAAATCTAAACCATTATACACTTTTTTAAGTGTTTTTATATTATCCATAAGTATAGCTTTGCTTTTGGGAATTCAACAATTAAAAAGGTCTTTTGAAAATCAAATAGAAAACAATTTAGGTAAGATAGATGTAGTGGTTGGTGCTAAAGGAAGTCCATTACAGCTTGTTTTGGCTTCGGTATTACATTTAGACAATCCCACAGGGAATATTTCATACAATGAAGCACTTAAAATAAGCAAAAACCCTCTTATTAAGTTTGCCGTTCCAATTTCTTATGGCGATAATTATAAAGGTTTTAGAATTGTAGGAACAACCCCCGAATATATTGCTCTTTATGACGGTGAGTTAGAAAAAGGACACCCTGTTGAAAATGCGATGGAAGTAATTTTAGGGAATTCTGTAGCTCGAAAATTAAACCTTAAAATAGGAGATACCCTATTAAGTTCTCACGGATTAGTAGAAAATAGTATTGAAGAACACGATGATTTGTTAATTGTAGTGGGTATTTTAAAACCTACACAAAAAGTAATAGACCGCTTAATCGTTACTAATTTAGAAAGTGTATGGTATGTGCATGATCACGGTGGGGAAGTAAATTATGAAAGACATGATGATAACAAAAGACATGGTGAAAAAGAAATAACATCACTATTAATTAATTTTAAAAGCCCAAGAGGACTGTTGCCATTTCTTAGGCGTATTAACAAGCGAACTAATATGCAAGCTTCCTTGCCTAAATACGAGTTACATAAATTGTATGAAAATACAAGTATTGGCTTTAAAACTATTTCTTTGATAGCTTATTTAATTCTTGTAATTTCTTGTATTACAATATTTATAAGTCTTTATAAAATGGTTAAAGAACGTGCTTTTGATTTGGCTATTTTACGAACTTATGGAGCAAGTAATTTTCAATTGATGAAAATGGTTTTTTATGAAGGATTGATCGTAGCCTTTTCTTCATTCTTACTTGGGTTTTTACTACTAAAAATAGGGTTAGGTTTTATGTTTCATTTTATGGAATATAACGATCAACAAAACATGCTTCAAGAGTCGCTTTTTCAAGATGTATTGCAAATAGGAGCCCTAATTTTAATGATGGTCATTGTATCCGTTTCATTAGCTATATATCCAATCATAAAAATGAACATATCAACAATTTTAAGCAATGAGAAATAAAGGTGTTTATTTAATTTTTCTATTCGTTTGTTCGTTCTGTTTCAGTCAACAAAATGTTACTTGGCAAGACTTGTCAAAAATAAAGTTTACAGATACATATTTTTCAGAATATGATGATTATTTTATGTACCCTACGTTTTCAACCTCGATAAAAGCTTTAGAAGGGAAGCAAATAACAATTAAAGGTTATTTTTTAGATGTTGTAGCTAAAGAAAATATATACATGCTCTCTAAAGGACCAATGGCATCATGTTATTTTTGTGGTCAAGGAGGTCCAGAATCAGCAATAGAACTTGTATTTATAAATAAACAAAACTTTAAAACAGATGATATTGTTAGTATAACAGGAACACTAAAATTAAATCAAGATGATGTGGAACATTTTAATTATATACTTACAGATTGCAAAGGAATATTGCATGAATAAAGCTAATTTTATATTTTATAATTACCAGTTAATATCAACTTAATGAAACAAATCCATTTTATTTGTCTGTTGCTGTTATTTGCTTCTTGCAAAAACACAGAAAAAAGTGTTACAAAAATTACTGCAAAAAATATTGTAATTGACTCTACAATTGTTGCATCATCAAAAATTGAGAACTTTATTGCTCCTTATAAAGAAAAGCTAATAGGCGAAATGGAAAGTGTTTTAACTTATACAGCCAATGATCTAACCAAAGAAAACATCGGTCTGCAAAGTACTTTAGGCAATTTAATGGCAGATTTATGTGTTGATATTGCCAACCCAATGTTCAAAGAAAAAACAAATGCATCTATTGATTTTGCATTGTTTAATAGTGGTGGTTTGCGTGCATCCATTGATGCAGGAAATGTAACCACAGAAAATGCTTTTAAATTGATGCCTTTTGATAATGAGCTAGTTGTGGTGGAATTAACAAGCGCTAAAGTTGTAGCATTGATCAAATATTTTATTGACAAACAAAGTGCTCATCCTTTATCAGAAAATATAAATTTATTAATAAAAGATGATTGTTTCGATTTAAAAATAAATGGCGAAAAATTCAATAAAAATAAAACATACAATGTTTTAACATCCGATTATTTACAAACTGGTGGCGATGGAATGGATTTCTTTAAGAATCCGAAGAAATTAACAAACCTCAATTATAAAGTAAGAGATGCTGTGATTGGTTATTTTAAAAAAACAGATACCTTAAGAGTTTCCATTGATAATCGTGTAAAAATTCAATAAGATGAAAAGAAGAAATTTTGTTAAACTTGGTGGCGCATCTGTATTGGCAGTGGTTGGTGGTTTTACGTTGCCCTCATTTATTGCTCAGCAAAAACGCCATATTACCATTTTACATACCAATGACACACACAGCCATATAGAACCTTTTAAGGAAAATGACAGTAGAAACCCAAATAGAGGAGGAGTTGCAAGAAGAGCTACTTTAATTGAGCAAATTCGACAAGAAAATAAAAATACGTTACTATTAGATGCTGGCGATATTTTTCAAGGAACTCCTTATTTTAATTATTTTGGTGGCGAGTTGGAGTTTAAGTTGATGAGTTTACTTAAATATGATGTTGCTACTATTGGGAATCACGATTTTGACAATTCTATTGAATGTTTATACACCCAATTGCCCAATGCAAAATTCGATTTTGTTTCTGCAAATTACGACTTTAAAAACACGGTTTTAGATACACACATAAAACCGTATAAAATTATGATTAAAGATGATATTAAAATTGGAATTTTTGGATTAGGTATTGAGTTAGAAGGTTTGGTAAGCAAAAACATGTACAAAGAAACTGGTTATTTAAATCCTGTAGAAATTACGCAAGACATTACTCATCAATTAAAAAACGTAGAAAAGTGCGATTTAATTATCTGCTTATCGCATTTGGGCTATAATTATAAAAGAAATCCAAACAAAATATCTGATTTAAGTTTAGCAAAAATCACTAAAAATATTGATTTAATTATTGGAGGCCATACACATACATTTTTACCAAAACCAACTATTGTAAAAAATATTGATGGAAAAAACACACTTGTAAATCAAGTTGGGGCTTATGGTTTAAACTTAGGTCGAATAGATTTTTATTTTGATGAACAAAATAATAAAACTTCAAAAGGAACTACAATCTTAGTTTGATTTAATACTAGCTTTTTATATGTGAAGCCTTGATTTTTTTGTTTCTTTTTTTTATCAAGAAAAATAGATAATAATGAAAGATTAATAGTAATAATGTTTATTACCTATTTAACATAACATTATAAATACTAAACAAAAGAAGGTTCATTAATAGTCCAAAATAGAACAAGTGCATAGAATTTTATTTTTACTCACTTTATTAATTAATTCTTACGCTTTTAAAGGAGTTCGTGAATCTCGTAAAAACTCGATTTCATAAAATTTATGCTCTTGTGGAAAGTTGCCCCAAATGTTATTGGAAAAAAATTACAGCAGAATTTTAATTGAAATAACAAATTATGAAGAATTCTAAAGTTTAGCTTTTGTGCGGCTGCAAGCGTTGGAAAATTGTGTTTAAAAAAATTATTGCGTAGCATAATTATTTTTAAAAAGCAATCGAGTGTTTTTGGCAAGAGGCAATTTAACATAATGGCGAATTATAGCTACAAATTATTATAGTTCGAATGTTTTTTAGAATAACGTATTTAAAAAATGTTATTGAATAATACCAAATAAGAGATTCTACGGAATTATAATTAATACTTGTTGACGAATGTTAAAACACCCCCAAACCAATGTTTATTTAGCTTTCAAGACTTTCTGGGATATTTTACATAATATAGAATTATAGCTATCCAATTTACGAAGTGAATCTGTACTATAATTTATATTATGTTAAATAGGTTTTATAGAAGCTCTTATTTACCCGCAATCATAGTTTTGGAACCCTTCTTTTCCAAACAAGCACTCTTCACAAATAACATCGAATTGTCCTCTTTTTATTAAATGTGTTTGGACCTAAAATAACGTTCAATCTTAAATAGAGTTCCTCCTTAAAAAACTACTTTTACCAGATGGCAATTAGGCAGAAATCTGAATTTGAGTTTATTGTAATCATGGCATCCCTTATGTCTCTCGTATCCTTATCCATAGATGCATTGTTACCTGCACTTACAGATATTAGCGATACGATTGGTGTTACGGATTCTCAAAACAATCAGTTATTGATTACCATGATCTTTTTAGGCTTGGGATTTGGTCAGCTAATTTCAGGGCCGCTATCGGACAGCTTTGGACGGAAACCTGCTATCTTTCTAGGATTTATTGTTTTTGCTGTGGCAAGTTTAGTTTGCATTTTCGCAACCAGTCTCGAAATGATGATTGCGGGAAGGATTTTGCAGGGAATCGGTCTTTCGGCACCTAGAACGATTAGTATTGCAATGATAAGAGACCGTTTTAGTGGCAATTACATGGCAAAAGTAATGTCTTTTGTCGTCGTTATTTTTATACTTGTCCCCATTATAGCGCCTGCCCTAGGAAAAATAATGCTCGATCTGTACGGCTGGAAATCTATTTTTTACAGTCAGTTATTTTTTGGTGTGTTTGTAATGCTTTGGTTTTGGAAAAGACAACCTGAAACTCTAAAACCAGAAAACAAAAGAGCCTTTAAATTTGCGCTTTTTGTCTCTGGTGTTAAAGAATTTATCAAACATAAAAATGCCATTGTCTTTACCTTATTTTCTGGTTTTATTACCGGTTCTTTTATGGTCTACTTAAGTGCGAGTCAACTTATCTTTGAAGAGCAGTACAATTTAAAAGAAGAGTTTCCATTTATTTTTGCCGGTCTTGCCGTTGGCGTAGGCTTTGCTACCTTTTTGAATGGCACCTTGGTTTTAAAATTAGGGATGTTTAAACTAGTGCGTATTTTTGCGATTGTTTTTACACTCGTTCCGATTGTTTATATCGGCTTGTATTATGGAAAACCCAATCCCAGTATTGTAATTCTCATCATTTTCTTTTGGTTACAGTTTTTTGCCATTGGTTTTTTATTCGGAAATACACGCGCTCTGGCGATGGAACCCATAGGACATATTGCAGGCATTGGTGCCGCAATCAATGGTTTTGTATCTACCATTATGGCAGTTCCGATTGCTACTTTTATCGGGAGTTTTATAAAGACTACCGCCCTGCCACTATTCATTGGTTTTTTTGTTTGTGGCAGCATGGCCATTGCTTTAATTCAGTATTTGCATTTTTCAAATGCGCGCGAACTTTCGAAAACAAACAGATCTTAAACTCAACAGATGCATTTAGAAATAATTTTTGAAGACGCCTATGTTATGTGCGTGTGCAAACCAAATAATATAGTCGTTCACCATGCCTACCATTCGAGAAGTGTTGCCGATGAGCGGTCTCTTTTACAATGGATATTAGAGGTAAAAGGCCTCAAAGTATATCCAATTCATCGTTTGGATAGAAAAACATCGGGCATCATTCTTTTGGCAAAGGAAACAACCTATGTTTCTGAATTTCAGGCTTTGTTTACAGAAAATACAATTGATAAAACGTATTATGGCGTGGTTCGAGGTTTTTCTCCTGAAGAAAAAATCATAGATTCTCCGGTAAAAGGGCGCGATGCCAGCGTGTATAGAGAAGCATTGACACATTTGAAAACTTTGGCGCAGAGAACCTTAGACATTCCGGTAAAACCCTACGACTCTTCGCGGTATAGTTTGGTTGAATTGAAACCAAAATCAGGTAGAACACACCAATTGAGACTGCACACACTTAAAATTAGCCACCCTTTAATTGGAGATTCTAAGTATGGTGACAAAAATCACGACCTGATGTATGCAGAAAAATTTGGCTGGAATAATTTATTTTTACACGCAGGCAAATTAGAATTTCAACACCCTTTTTCTAAAGAAAACCTCGTCTTAAAAGCCAATTTTCCTGCAGATTGGACCTCTTTATTCCAAGAGTTTTCTTGGGAGAACCCACTTATATAACAGAAACGCTCACGTCCAATTTTCATGGACGCAAGCGTTTTGGTATGTTTTAGCGTTCAGCCACCTAAAAGTATAATCTTTTATTTTTTACGTCAATCTACTGCTCGATAGATTCTGATCGAAATCCTATCAATTCACCATCCTCGAAAGTAGATGTTATTTCAATAGGATTGCAGCATACTTCGCAATCTTCAATATAGGTCTGTTCGCGTATACTGGCATCCAGCACCATTGAGATATCTTCCCAACAGTGTGGGCATTGAAAAAAGTGTTCTTGTTCCATTCTGCTATTATTCTATTACTTTTAATACTAATTTCCCGTTTTTTTCTCCAGAAAAAAGCCGGTTGTATGTTTCTTGAAAGTTCTCAATACCTTCATACACGTCCTCTTTGGATTTTAACTTGCCTTCTTGCATCCAAATTCCCATTTGCTTTGCAGCAATTCCAAAATCTTTGGTATAATCCATAACAACCATACCTTGCATGGTTGACCTTGTCACGAGCAAAGATAAATAATTACTGGGTCCATTGATTTTATGCTTGTTGTTATATTGCGAAATTGCTCCACAAATAACAACTTTTGCATGCATTCTTAATTTGCTTAAAGCAGCATCTAAAATGACGCCTCCCACATTGTCAAAAAACACATCAATCCCTTTCGGACATTTCTTTTTTAACGCCGAATATATATTTTCTGTTTTGTAATCAATTGCCGCGTCAAAACCCAACTCGTTTACAAGCGCGTCACATTTCTCTTTTCCTCCTGCAATTCCAATAACAGTGCATCCTTTTATTTTTGCAATCTGACCAACAATAGCACCTACAGCGCCCGCAGCTCCCGAAACCAAAACAATATCCCCTGCTTTTATTTTACCTACTTCTAAAATTCCAAAGTAAGCAGTCATTCCTGGCATCCCTAAAGTTCCGAGGTACACGGGCATGGAGGCTAATTTTTCATCAACTTTATACCAACCATCTCCATTCGATATTGAAAACTGTTGGACACCTCCCCAACTTGTAACGCAATCTCCAATTTCAAACTTAGGATTATTATTGTTTTGAATTACTTTTCCAATAGCTCCAGCACGCATTACATGATTCAGGGCTACTGGAGGAATATAGGATTTCGTGTCATTCATCCAGCCCCGCATCGCAGGGTCTAAAGAAATATAATGATGTGCTATCAAAATTTCTCCCTCTTCCAACTCAGGAACCGTTTGTGTTTCTAATTCCCAAGTATTGGCATCTGGAAAACCGACAGGCCTCTTTTTTAAAATAATTTGTTTGTTCTTCATACGCTAACTAATAAGGATTAAAAATAAGGTTATTCTACAACTTAATGGAACTTCAATAATAAAATTCATAAAAAAACCTTTATCATTTTAAGGATAAAGGTTTTTTAAAATTGTGCTACATTTTATATTTTACAATTCCTTGAAAATTGCATGCATCATTCTCTTTTTGTCATTGATACTTTCTTCTAAAGCAATCATGGTTTCTGTTCTGTTCACACCAGGAATGTCATCGATCTCATAAATGATATCTTTTGCATCATTGGTGCCTTTTGCTCTAACTTTACAAAAAATATTATATTTGCCAGCAGTCACATAGGCCACGGTTACGTTTGATATCTTTCTTAGGTTTTCAATCACACCTTGGGTCATCGATGTTTTTTCTAAATAGATGCCAACATGCGCTATGAACGAATAGCCCATTTTTTCGTAATTTAAGGTCAGTGTAGAGCCTTGGATAATACCTTCATCTTCCATCTTCTTTACTCGCACATGAATGGTTCCTGCGGAGACTAACAATTGCTTTGCAATATCCGTAAATGGTGTTCTAGCGTTCTCAATTAAAATGTCTAAAATTTGATGATCAATCTCATCGAGCGTAAATTTTTTCATTTTTCATTTTTTATAAATTATACAATTTTTTTGGCTAAAATATACTTTTAATTTAATTAAACAATGAAAAATATGAGAAATATTTAAAGAACATGGCTTTCGAAAACGATTTCGTGGTGTCCAAACATCCCTTTTAGGCTTTTTTCTTCTGATTTTTGCAATTTTGAAACTAAAACAGCGTTGATAATTTCCTCCTTAAACTGATATGCAACATCTTTTTGAGAATTTGGAAACCGGTGAATAACGTCATAAAAAAGAGCGGCATTATTAGGGATCTCAAAATATGCTTCGTAGCTGTTAAAATCTTCCGTTTTGGCGACGTAAAACAAGCCTTGAAGTATGGCGAAAAAAGTAAATTTCCTTGAGATTTCACGCCCATAGTCTTCAGGATAGTGTCCAGACTCAATTAAAATCGTATTGTATCCTAACTTTTGAAAAGTATCTCCTGTCGCTGTTGGGTAAAATTCGTCTGTATACCTTCCAACACAGTTGGGAATTATTTTTTGCAACACGGCGTTCATAGAAATAATAACATTCATCGTTTGCTTTCTTCCAGCTGTAAGTGCTCGCGTGGATTCTTCGGATGGTGCTAAAAAAGATATGGTCGCAGGATTTTTAGTGTTTTCAACGTTAAAAATAGTCCGCTGATCGTGTAAGTTGAAACAAAAATCAGGCTTGAACCCTTCCAAAACCTTCCTTAGAATCTTGCTTTCTTTTGCTATTAAATTCACAGCATCTCGATTCAAATCCACGTTATTTCCATTAACTCGTGTATAGACTTCTGCGCCATCTGGATTTAACATCGGAATAAAAACCAACGTACACATTTCTAAAATGGCTGCAATCTCTTTTTCCTTACCATTTAAAAAACAATTAAAAAGATCAAATAGCGCTTTTGTCCCCGTACTTTCATTTCCATGCATTTGAGACCACAACAAAACCTTTTTTTTTCCAGCACCAATTTTCAATTGATAAATAGGTCTTTCTTGTTCTGAAGTTCCGATTTGGAGCAGTTCAAAAGCAATGGCATGTTTTTGAAGTATGTCTTTAATATCCTTTAAGCAAATCCATTTTCCGTTTAAGGAAGTTTCTTTTTCCTTGTTATAAAGGGTCTCTAAAAAATCGACTTCAAGTGCATTCATATCTTGGGCTTCTAAATAAGGACGTAAAAATAATAGAATCACATTTGTAATCAAACTAAATTGTTTACAAATGTAAAATCAAAGTATTTCACATTTGTAAACAAGTAAACCCAATAGATCGGTTACATATGTATACACCTGTAGTTTGCCTTCAACACAGGCTTTTGTACAAATACGCTTTCATCAATATATACTATAATGGGTGATTAAAACACTTTAATTGATCACTTTACGTGTGTTACTTAAACCTTTGGTTTATATTCATACACGTAATTTTAAATTATAATAAGAATTAATTTTGCAGCTAAAAAGATAAGGTTTACATTTGTAAATAATCAATAAGTTACAATGATAAACAGTGCAGATTTCACGAACAGACTAAAAGAAGTGATAGAATACTATCAATTTTCTGCGTCTAGCTTTGCAGATAAGGTAGGAGTGCAACGGTCTAGTATTTCACATATCTTGTCGGGCAGAAACAAACCTAGTTTAGATTTTATTTTAAAGATCACTACAGAATTACAAGAGGTAGATATTAATTGGTTGTTAAAAGGGAAGGGATCTTTCCCCAAAGTGAGTGTTTCAAAACAAAAGAATGCGCAGATGAATCCCACCCTAATCAATTCAGAAATCGCGGAGCCTGGTAAAAAAATAAAAAATATTGTTATTTTTTATGAGGATGGCACTTTTGAAGAATATCAGAAGTAAGCTTAAAAATTAACTTCAAAACAAAATTTCTTTTTCAACTTAGATTTCTTTAAATACTATATTTTAGTACCTATGAAAACAATGGATATAAGAACAGTAAATGTTGTTCAATATATACAGCCTTTGCGAGAGGGTGGTTCCCTACCTGCAATTGTAAAAGCAGATGATGGCTTTTTGTACGTGCTTAAATTCAGAGGAGCAGGACAGGGAAAAAAAGCATTAATAGCAGAATTTATTGGTGGAGAATTGGCGCGAGCCATGCATTTAAAAGTGCCAGAATTGGTCTTTATGAACTTAGATGCTTCTTTTAGCAAAACAGAGCCTGATGAAGAAATTCAAGATTTACTAAAATTTAGTGTCGGTTTAAATTTGGGATTGCATTTTTTATCAAGTGCCATTACCTATGATCCTTTGGTTTCCGAGTTGGATCCCCTCACAGCTTCCAAAGTGGTGCTCTTAGACTGCTTGATTAGTAATATTGACAGAACAGCTAAAAATACAAACCTACTCATTTGGAAGAAAGAACTTTGGATTATTGACAATGGTGCAAGTTTGTATTTTCATCATAATTGGCCAACTTGGGAGACGCATTTGAAACGAAGTTTCCCCTTGGTAAAAGACCACGTACTTTTACCAAAAGCGACCCACTTATTACAAGCTTCAGAAGAGATTAAAAAAAGCATTCACATCGCTGTTATTACAGAAATTGTTGCGAATATTCCTGAAGATTGGTTGTTGAGTGAAGAGGATGTATTCAGTCCCGGAGAAATAAGAACTGCATACATTACTTTTTTAAGCACAAAACTTTCGATGTTGGATCTATTTGTTAAAGAAGCGGAAGATGCAAAATAAACATACATTTGAATATGCAATTATTAGACTCGTTCCTAAAGTAGAACGCGAGGAGTTCTTCAATATCGGGGTGCTCCTATTTTCGAAACGGAAAAAATTCTTGGGCATACAATATCATATTGATGCGCAAAAGTTAGCAGCCTTTGCTCCCGAAATAGAAATTGCTGTTTTAAATGCTTATTTAGATGCCTGGAAATTAATTAGCGATGGAAATGCTGCTGGAGGAAAAATTGGAGCCTTAGAAATCTCAGATCGCTTTAGATGGCTAGCAGCTTGCAGAAGTACGATTATCCAAAGTTCTAAAACACATCCTGGATTGTGTGAAAATCCTGAAGCGGAGTTGCGTGATATTTTTGAAAAGTATGTGTTGTAGCAGCCAATGCTTTCAACGAACTCTTTGAAGCACTTACCGCATTGCTAAACGCTTCTTTTTAAGTGGCTACCAATGCGCAATCTTTATTATAAAAAATCTAACTGTTTAAAATAGCCCCTAAAAAATGCTGTGCAAAACAGAGCGATGTTGTAAAAGAAGTTGGAGATGGCTTTTCCTAATTCGTTTATAACTGCATGTTAAAATCTCTTGTCTTGATGTATTTCCTTTTTATCACTTGAAAAGGAGCTTTACGGTACTGACACTTAAATGCTGTTTTTTCTTTTAAATGGAAACAACATGCGTGAAATGAAAACAAAAAGAACAGCATATCTATAAGAGATATTGATGTTGAGACAAAGTGATCCCCATTGTCAATTCTTGCACGCATGCGCTCTGCACTCTTCAACTTTTTACTGAAAAGCTTTTTCTAAAACTTGTTGTCTGCTACTACTTTACAATCCAGAGAGGCACTTCCATGTCTTGATTAAAAAGTTCTTCCGTCACACTTCCTATCAGCAAAGAAGAGAAAGTATTTCTCCCTTTGTCGCCAACAATAATAAGATCCACTCCAGATGTTTCAGCTTGTGAAATAAGTTTTTCTGCAATGCCAAGATCTCTTCCTAGAATAATTTCTGAAGTTAAGGTTCCCTCAAATGCAATTTTCTTTACGAATTTCTCATATTTATCCTTCAAGTGATTCTCAATTTTTGTATTCAAGTGTTCTTTCGGAATATAAGGAGAAAATTGTGCAGGTACTTTGTATATGTGTATCGCTTTTACGTGTGCATCGGACCTTTTTTGTAGGTTTTCAGCAACTTTAAAAACTTTTTTAGAAACATTAGAAAAATCTGTTCCTGCCCAAATATTAGAAATGATAGGTGTTGCATCTTTTGGAATGGATAGGATGTCACATTTTAACAAACGCAAAAGCTTTCCACTAACAACACCGCTGCCTCTCGCTTTGTTTTTGTTTCCGATTAAAGCGAGTTGTATTACATATTTATTGACAATATAATTGATAAGCGATTCAGAATAAGGATCTTCTGAGATCAGAACTTCCCACGCTGCGGAAGACGTGAATTTTTCTTCCACTTTTTCATTCAACTCGTCTCCAATTATTTCGTCAAGATTCACATCCTTTAGTTGCTCATCAAATAATTTTGAAATCTCATATTTCTTTATGTTGTGTACAAAGTATACTTTTTCAACCCGAAGCGAATCAGCAATAAAAGATGCGTATTCTATTAAGGTGTTGTCAATATCAGATAGGTCTAAAGCAACTAAGATGTTTTTTATTTCAGTCATAATACAGATTATTTAGCAATATTTTCCTTGGTTGTATTTCGTTTTTTAACGATCGTAGATACTATTTCTTCATAATTTTCAAGTTCTTTTTGAGATTCCCGCTTTTTTAGTTTCCGGAAATCTTCGTTTAAACCTTTGTAAAGGGAGAAACACATGACGATTAAAATGATAGCAAATGGCAGCCCTGTAACAATGGTGGCTGTTTGAAGCGCTTGAAGCCCACCTCCTATTAAAAGAACAGCAGCAACACTGCCTTCAACAAGAGCCCAAAAGATTCTTTGCCCTACAGGCGCGTCTATTTTACCTCCTGTTGTTAAACTATCGACAACCAAAGATCCAGAATCAGAGGATGTTACAAAAAATCCTGCAATTAAAATGATGGCAATAATATTGAGAACAAATGCAAAAGGATAATCTTCTAAAAACACAAATAAAGCAGTGGCAACATTATCATTTACAGCATTTACAATGGTATCATTTCCAAGTATCGCCTCATGAATTGCAGTACTTCCGAAAGCAGAAATCCAGAAAAAAGTAACAATAGAAGGCACGATTAACACTCCCAAAATAAATTCACGAACCGTACGTCCTTTAGAAATACGTGCAATAAACATACCTACAAAAGGAGACCATGCAATCCACCAACCCCAGTAAAAGGTAGTCCAAGCATTTTGCCAATTGGTCCCTGTATAACTTTCTGTCCAAGTTGAAATTTCAAGTATACTCGATAGATAATTCCCCGTATTTTGCACAAAAGATTTAAAGATAAAAATCGTTGGACCTAGTAAGAGTACAATTACAAGAAACAACACTGCTACTCTCATATTCCATTCGCTCAAAACACGCACTCCTTTATCTACACCCAACACAACAGAAATCGTAGCAATAAGGGTGATCCCTCCAATTAAAATAATTTGAGTTAACAGGCCACTATCGACTCCAAAGAGATGATTTAGTCCTGCCGCGATTTGTTGTACCCCCAACCCTAAAGAGGTTGCAAGTCCAAATAAAGTCGCAATTACAGCAAATATGTCTATCGCGTCTCCAATTTTTCCATAAATTTTATCTCCTAAAAAAGGATAAAAAACAGATCTGATGGTAAGCGGAAGTCCGCGAGAATAAGTGAAATACGCTAAAGACAGTCCTACCAAGGCATATATTGCCCAGGCATGAAAACCCCAGTGAAGAAAAGTAAACTTCATCGCTTCTTTTGCAGCTTCCGCAGTCTCGCCCTCCGCCATTGGCGGACTTAAGTAATGATAGATGGGTTCTGAAATGCTCCAAAATAGCAGTCCAATTCCCATTCCTGCACTAAAAAGCATGGCGAACCAAGAAAGCGTTTTAAACTCCGGTCTTGCGCTCTGTCCTCCTATCCTTATTTGACCAAATTTACTAAAGGCCAAGTAAATCATGAAGACCAGAAATACATTTACACTCAATATAAAAAACCAACCTGCCTTGTTTGCAACGAATGCTTGAATTTTAGTAAAAGACTGCTCTGCCTGTTCTTTAAAAAGCAAGGTTAGTGTAATGGTGATGATGACAATAATAGCGGAAGTAAAAAATACGGGTCCGTTTACTTCCAATCCAAAAATGGATTTTTTCTCATCACTTCTTATAATTTTCTTAGCCATAATAGAATGTGTTTTTAATAATATTTTAATTTTAGTAGTGCTTTAATACGTCTGTAATTCCGAGTGTAAGATTAGAAATAATATCCAATATTGATATTAAATCGAGCCTCCCAAACCGCATTGGGATTTCCTTTTGCAAAATCATCCACAAAATTACCACCCAGCCAAGAGTGATTGTAACCCGCAGCATAGTCAAAATAAGTGTATACATTTCCGGCAGAAACTAAAACTCCCGTTACATTCATGTAAGAATCTGTAAATCCAGCAGCTTTTTTCTCCATATACGCAAAATCGTTGTAGAACTGCAAATTTGAAACAGGTCCAAGTTTTACGGGAATATTTCTCGAAATCCCCAAAGAATACATATTGAAATCGGCAGCTACCTGATAAGGAGCTCCATAGGCCGCCATTGTAACTACAGCGCGATCTTCGGAATCTGCATTTTCTGGATTGTGAGCAGCAGTAATAAATTGTGCTTTTACATTCCATTTTCCTTTGTTCAACTCGTAATGCGCAGCAACCGCAGAATGATTGCCAACTTCTTCGGTATCCAAATTATACAAACCTCCATATTGTAAAGAGACCCCTAATCTACTCGCTGATTTTTTACCGAACTTGTAAACAAATTTTCCATTAAATTGATTTATTTCCTTATTTCTTCCAGCAACATCGTACGAATATCGATTTGGAGAAACTTCAGAGTTGTTCCCAAAACCCAATTCTTCTGCATTTTTAAAGAACGCTAACTGATATTCAAACCTATTGCTTGTATGCATGTACTTGATGCCCATATCGTGGTCATCTTCTAATCCTACATAATAGGTTAAATTAAAAAACCAATTGTGTGAGTTGTACTGTTGAATTCCAAAGGGCACTTGCGTCAAACCTACTTGAATTTGATCGCGTTCGTTAAAATTGTATCCTAACCACCCTTGTTTTAGCATTCCACCCCCAAAACCTTCTGAATAGTATCGATATTCAGCATTTAATTGTATTCCTTTATATGCTCCCTTTGCGTTTACTCTGAACATATCATATCCAAAATCACCGCCCCGCTTTTTTTGACCGTCTTTCCAAGAAGATAAATTGTAATTAAAACGAAGTGCACCCCCTATTTTAATTTCTGGTTTGTCTTGCGCTTTTACAGAAAATAAGAACAAAAATGCCACGATTGAAAAGGCACAAGTTTTTGAAAATTGTAAGCGCATAATTATTTTTGTCATTGGTTTAATTTCAAGTAATTGTTAAAAATTTAAGGTGTAAAATTTAGAAAATAAACCAGGAAGGTTATTTACAAACGCATAGACCCTGCGGTAATGTATTAAAAATCAATATTTCATGATTTTTAGGATCGGCAAAGATACAACTCTTTTAAGCATTCAACAACAAAAATATTTTCAAACACCCGCAAACAAGGACAAAGGGAAGGATAATTATATGATATCCTGCATAAAAAAAAAGATTTAAACGCACTGTCCAAGTGCGCTCAAAATGAAAAATTATTAATTTATATTTCTTTTAAGAGATAAAAATAGGTGGATGTACACTTCAAGTCGTTCTAAGGCTGTAGCGAAAAAAGGGAGAAAAAAGAAAAAGACAATCCGTTAAAAATTTTATGAAGGAATCTAAATTATCATGTATACAATGTCGTAAATAAATGCACTGTGCGATTAAAATAATTTTAAACACTTCTGTGAACAGTAATAACCAATAAAAACGTTTATAAACGTTGTAAATATTCTGATACAATTACTTACAACAGTCCCATCATACCCTCTTTTACAATCGCAACAATCCGTTCTTTATTCGAGTTGGTACTCACTTCTTGTTCTTGAATCATGGTTCTCATTAAATTGATCACAACTTTGTCAAAATTAAACTTTTGGTATTGATTTCCCTTGCGAACCATGTCTTCAATTAGATTCCGAATGGCTTCCAAGTTATTACTTTTAGAAATCATATTGAAGGCTTTTTCATAGAGTAGTTTGGTCGCAGCATCTCCGGACAGAAACATTCCCGAAACCACACTTTTAGCGATAAAAGGCAATTCCGTTTCGTCATTAGATTCTATGAAAATTTTCGTCAATGGAGTGGCTAAAATTTTCCGAACTTCATCGGGTAATTCTTTGGATTTTTTTATTGCGACGGTTTTATCCACATAATACATCGCTACTAAAGATTTTCCTAAAACGGCATAAGAGACGCTAGACAGGCCTTTGTTAAATATTTGTTTCAATTCTGGATCGATTAACTTCCCTAAAGTTTCAATGGCCGCTGCTTGCACCAGCGTTTTTGGGTCTTCATTTGCAATTTGTATAATTTTTTGAATGGCCATTTTTTTAGAAAATTTATTAATCAAATCAATATTTTCCAATGCTAAAATTCTAATCTGATAAGAAAAGTCTTCTAAAGCGTGTACAACCGCGGTAAAAGCATCTTTATCGTCTTGTTTTTTCGCTAGGGCCACCAATGCCTCTTTGCGATGCGTGTAGTGTTGCGCATTTTTTAATTGGAAAACATAATCACTTAATATTTTATTTTCGTTGATTTCACATAATAAAACGCCATCGGAATTCATTTGAATGAATGTGGGTTGAACTTTAAAATCAAAGGTAAAAGAAGCATCGTTATTTTCAACAAACAGCGTTTCTCTTCTCCTTTTTCCCGCTTCAAAAATATCTAAGGTCAACGGAAACTGAAAATTTTCTGCTTGCAGCTGTTGCACATTAATGGTCACTGTTTTTCGCAGCATATTATAATCATACGAAATTGAAAGTTTTGGGTGACTTGCGCCGAAAAACCACTGATTAAAAAACCAATTTAAATCCTTACCCGTTACCTTTTCAAAAACCAAACGCAATTGATGTGCCTCTGCAGCTTTAAATTTGTAGGTGTTTAAATAGGTTTTCAAACTTGTAAAAAAAGCCTCGTCACCCACATATTTTCGCAACATGTGCAATATTGCTCCTCCTTTATTATAACTAACGAGATCAAACATGTCTTCTTGATCTACATAGTTAAAACGAACTAATTTTTTATCGGCTTCCTGTCCTTCTAAATACAAGGTTCTATTTTCGTGTTGGTGCATTTCTGCCGCTTCTTTTCCGTATTTGTATTCTTGCCATAAATATTCACTGTAATTGGCAAAAGACTCATTTAAAGTTAAATTACTCCAACTTTCTGAAGTAACTAAGTCACCAAACCAATGGTGAAAAAGTTCATGCGCAATGGTATTTTCCTGTGTATTCTCGTCGATTAACTGTCCCCGTGTTTGAAGTGCCTGTTCACCGTGAACAACAGCCGTTGTATTCTCCATAGCTCCAGAAACATAATCCCGTACAACCATCTGACTATATTTATTCCAAGGATATGCTACCCCTAGTTTGTTCGAGAAAAATTGTAACATTTCAGGAGTATTCCCGAAAATATCTTTGGCATACTTTGCATATTCTTTTTCGATGTAATACGAAACTTCGAGGTCTTTATACGCATCCTTTATAATTTCAAATTCCCCAACTCCTAAAAACACGAGATAAGGTGCATGTTTTTCGTCCATTTTCCAGTAATCCGTGCGTGTAGTTTCCTGGGTTGTCTGACTAATTAATGCCCCATTAGAAAGCGTCACGTACTTTTTTGGAACGGTAATGTAAATTTCTTGTGTTGTTTTTTGATTTGGAGCATCTATTGTAGGAAACCAGCAACTACTGCCTTCAGTTTCTCCCTGTGTCCAAACTTGTGTTGGTTTGTTTTTATCTGATCCGTCGGCATTTATAAAATACAGGCCTTTTGCTACAGTAACTCCTTCGTTGCCTTTTTCAACTATTTTTTCTGGTCTTGCTACATACTTTATATAAACAGTAAAGGTTTCTTCTCTCGTGTATTTTTTAGGAAATGTTATGGTTATTTTAGCATTGTCATAAACATAAGGCACTGTTTTTCCGTTCAAAGATACTTCGCGTATTAGCATAGATTTTGCATCTAAAACAAAAGTATTTGTTGTGTAAAAATGAGGTTTTGCGGTAACCCATGCTTCTCCATTCAATTGCTTTTCTTCAAAGTTAAAATCCACCTTCAACTTTGTATGCATTAAATCATGTGTTTTTTCCGCTGCCGCTCTGTAAATTGTATTGTTTTGGGAAAAACCAAATGTGCTGATTCCTGCAAAAATAAAAAGTAAATAATTTTTAATCTTCATGAATACTCATTTCTTATACCTTCAAAAATACTACATATGAAGATAGATCTTGTTAATGCATCGTTAAATTCAAAAATACGTCAAAGTGAATTTAGCGCCCGCTCTTAATTATTTTTTATTAATCAAATCAAATAGTGAAAATTCAAATTCAATGGAGTTTTCATATGCAAAAAAGGGCTGCTTATTTTATATAATAAGGTTTACAAGTCGCGAAGTTTTGTAAACAGGGATGTTCCCTTTTAATAAAATAACAACGGTTGCAGACTCACTATTATCCTTGAGAGAACGTTCTTTTTTATATAGTATTACCTTCTTTGCAACTGCAATATCCGCTGTTAACTTACCATAAATTTTAACAAATTCGGGATCTTCTTGTCCTCCCTCCAAAGCTGTTAGTTCTTCTTCATTGATGGCTGCAAGAAATGTACGGGTCATTATTTTTGCACTTTCTGGATTTTTAGCAGTAAATATCTTTAATTCTTCCAAACCTTCTAACACTTGAAAAGCGTGTAGCGCTTTGGCCTCTTTAAATTTTTCTGGATTAAACTTTAATAAGAGATTAAAAGCATCTTTGGTAATAATTACCATCTCAACACCAGCTATGTCCTCTAGCGCTTCTATTGAAGTCTGTGCACTTATTGTCTTTGGAAAAATGATACAGGCGATTATTAGAAGTACAGTTTTCATTTCTTTAAAATTTGTGAGTCTCAAATAATGACTTTTAATAACAAATATAGAATCATTTAAAGAAGTTCTAGAAAAATAATGGCTTTTATTGCACCAAAATATTTAAGCATTTTTAAAATTCAATCACAAAACCTGAATAGAAAAAAAGAAAGATGCAAAAAAGTATTTTTTATCCGTACTGATTCATTTTTTTGTGTGTATAAAATTAGTACCTTACCAAAGGTTATTTGCGTATTAAAGTTGTTTGCCGAGCTATTATTTTTACGTTTTTTACAGTAATTTATTGTCGGTAAAATACCTATGGTGTTTTTGTAGCAATAAATGTGTATTTTTAAATACGTTCTAAAAAACAAAAAAAAGATGCTTTGGTGTGTTCTCTTATTTTACGAATACCAATTAAAAAGAATTCAAAACGATTGCTTTTATTTAAAAATTATGTTCATGAACAAATATATTCTTATTAGTCTCCTTTTTATCTCTGTGTTTTCGGTTTCTTGCAGTAAAGAAGAGAAAGTGTTACCAGAGACTTTTCAGGTAACAAGTGCAGATGAAATCAATGCTTTTATATGGAAAGGTTTAAATAGCTATTATTTGTGGCAAAAGGAAGTGCCGACTTTGGCAGATACTCGATTTAAAAATTTAGAAGAAAAGCACATTTATTTTCGCAGATATTCTTCTTCCGAAGCTACTTTTAACAGTTTGTTAAAAAAGCCAGAAGATCGTTTTTCATGGATTGTAGACGATTATGTAGCGCTAGAAAACTCTTTCCAAGGTATCAATTTAAGCACGGGTTTAGATTTTGGTTTGGTACGGTACCAAGACAATTCAAGCAATATATTTGGATATGTGCGCTATGTGATACCCAATTCTAGTGCAGCAGCTGAAAAAATGGAAAGAGGCATGATTTTTAACACTATAAATGGAGAAATTTTAACAGATCAGAATTACAGCAGTCTATTGTTTGGAGACAATATTGCGGTCTCTGTAGGCTTAGCTGCGTATAACGGTGGAAATCCGCAAGCAAATGGAACTCAATATGACTTGACAAAAACAGAAATTACAGAAAATCCTATCGCAATTGCAAAAGTGATTGAGACAGACAATAAAAAAATAGGGTACCTCTTGTACAACCAGTTTGTAAGCTCTTATGATGTAGACTTAAATACCAAGTTTGATTATTTTAAATCAGAAAATATTGATGACTTAATTATCGATCTGCGGTACAATGGCGGTGGCTCTGTGCAGTCGGCAACCTATTTAGGTAGCATGGTTGCGGGACAGTTTCCAAATGAAGTATACTCAAAGCAAAGATGGAATGAAAAAATTGTAGCTCAGGTTTCTTCAGATTTTCTCACCAACAGATTTGCAACAAAAATCACAACATCAGATTCAGAAGTAGCTATAAATAGTTTAGAGCTACCTCGGGTCTACTTTATTGTTTCTGGAAGTTCAGCATCGGCCTCAGAATTGGTGATCAGTTCTTTAAACCCCTACATAGCCGTTCGCGTAATCGGTGTAGAAACAGTAGGCAAGCAAGTAGGATCAGTCACCTTGTATGATTCCGACAATTTACAGAGAAGTGGGGCCAATTTGAACACAAAACACAGCTATGCAATGCAGCCTATTGTTTTGGAGATTACAGACAAAAATGGGATCAATTATCCCGGTGGAATTATCCCTGAAGTTAATTTTTCAGGAGTTGAAATAAAAGAGAATTTTGGTAATTTAGGCGTGTTAGGAGAGCGAACAGATCCGCTTTTAGACAGTGCGTTAAAGTACATTACTACGGGAGCAAAAGCAACCCGTCAAAAGAATTCTGTAACAACGCAAGAAGAATTTTTTAATTCTAAATTAGCAACACCAGCAGGAAATAATATGTATTCTAAGTTTTAGTGCATCGTTTAGAAATAAAAAATTAACGAAACAAAATAAAGCGTGTTTTTACCTTTTCTAAAGGTTTTAATTTTTACTTTTTAAGATGTCAATTCCGTCTTCTATTTCCTCTTTCGGGATCAAATCTGGCCTAAATTCGCTCATTTTTTGCTCCTCTTTTGTTTTTGCGTAATTGTATCCGGATTTCCACCATTTTTTCATTAGTTTTTTATCAAAAACCAAAGAATTTGTGGTTAGGATTGTAGGAGTATAATATAAATTTAGCTGAATACCTTTGTGAGAAGCAGCTAATTTTCCAATAGTGATATTGTGTTTTTCTACATGAACAAGCATAAAATCAAATACGTCAAATAGTAAAGAAAACGGATTTGTAGCCGGCATTCTATTAATTTGAGTGACCTCTGTTTCCAAAATAATAGCGTCAATTTCTGTGGCACCTCTCAAAATAGCTTCTCTAATTGGAATGAGAGAGCCAAAACCCCCATCTGCATATTGGCAATGGTTTTTTTCTAGCAAACTCATGAATGGCACATAATTACAAGATCCCCAAATCCAATCACAAAAATCTTCGTAACTGCAGGCACTTATAGCTTTATACTCAATTTTATTTGCTGTTAGATTAGACACGGTGACTACTACTTCTTTGTTTGTAGCTTTTATTTGGAGATACATTTCTTTTGTGATCTTCCGTTTGATTAGCGCTCGCAAATTTTTACTCTCACCAAAAGTTTTTCTACCGTTTATAAAGTTCCAGAAAGTATTTAAATGGTTGATTGTGATTACTTTTTCTCCAGCAATTTTTTTTATTTTAAAGGGGTTGTTGCTGAAAATTGTTTTTTGGTTTACATTGGTGTACAACTCTTTTAATTCGTCTAACATGCCCAATGCCAGATGTGAGACCATCAGGCTTCCTGTAGAAGTTCCTAAAAACAAATCATATTGTTTTTTCTTTTTCTCCATAAGATATTGCGCCACGCCACCAGCAAATGCACCTTTACTTCCACCCCCAGAAATTACCAATGCCTTTTTCATTACTTATTTTGATTTGTTTACTTTCGTGAGATAAAAATATCAAAAATGAATAGAATAATAGCGGTTATTGTTAATTTCCTTTTTTTTAATGTCTCCGCACAAGAATACCAGCCAAGAAATATCACTTCCATTGAAATACAAAATTTTAAAAGAGACAGCACGAGTATTCGAGCAATTCAAGCAGTAGATGGAGCATGTGTTTTTTACGCTGGCTCTCGTGGAAATTTGGGTTTTACAACAAACACTGGAAATACTTGGACTCCCATTCCTATTCAATTCCGAGACAGCCTTCTTCCTAATTTTAGAAGTTTAGGGTTTAACGGGACGGATTATTTTGCAATCACGATCGAAAATCCTGCCTTGTTATATAAAATATCAAAAGGAATTGCAACTTTAAAATATCAAGAAATGCACGAAAACGTTTTTTATGATGCACTTACTTTTTTTGAGGACGCTGTGCACGGAATCGCCGTTGGAGACCCTACAGCAGATTGTGCTTCGATACTAACCACTGAAGACCGCGGTGAAACCTGGCATAAAATTCCTTGCGAAAAATTGCCAAAGATCCTCAAGGGGGAAGCTTTCTTTGCTGCCAGCAATACGAATATCAAAACTATTGGAAGTACTGTTTGGATTGCATCCGGTGGCACAGCTGCAAGAATCTTAAAATCGACAGATTATGGCCTTACTTGGGAAATTTATGAAACTCCCATCATTCAGGGTATCGGTCCGCAAGGAATCTATTCCATTGACTTTTATGATGATAAAAATGGAATTATAATTGGTGGAGACTATTCGAAACCAATGGAAAATGTTGCCAACAAAGCAAGTACCACTGATGGGGGAAAAACATGGACGATTCTTGCAAACGGAAAACATCCAAATTATAAAAGCTGCGTGCAATACGTTCCCAATACAGCAGGTAAAGAAGTGTTTGCTGTGGGTAAAACAGGCATTTCATATTCTAAAGATGGCGGGAATTCTTGGGTAGAAGTATCTAAAGAAAGGTATTATACCATCCAATTTACAGACAAGAATACTGCTTGGCTCGGAGGAGATGGAAAAATAGGCAAGTTTAAATTATAGCAATTAATAAGTCACATACCCTTCCTTTTAGTCCTGAAAAACCATTATTTTAGAGCAAGATTACGCGCCTACTTTATGGCATCATTATAGTCCATAAAAAAGGCTACATAGGAACTATAAAAAAAGACAAGTTAAGACAAATACGACACTTAAATGATTGATAAAAAACACATTACAGATCGGTTTATCAAATACATCACAATTGATACAGAATCAGATCCCGATAATCCCGCATTTCCAAGCACAGAAAAACAATGGAATTTAGCACGTGTTTTGGTAGAGGACTTGAAAAAAATTGGAATGCAAGAGATTGAGTTGGATGAAAATTGCTACATCATGGCTACTTTACCTAGCAATATAACACATCGTGTTCCTACCATTGGTTTTATTTCTCACATAGATACCAGTCCAGATTTTACTGGAAAAAATGTAAGGCCGCAGCTTGTTGAAAATTATCAAGGAAATGATATTATCTTAAATCAAGAAAAAAACATCATTCTTTCCCCAGATTATTTTGAAGATCTATTGCAATACAAAGGGCAAACTATCATTACAACAGACGGTACAACGCTTTTAGGAGCCGATGATAAAGCTGGAGTTACAGAGATTATTACTGCAATGGAGTATTTGTTAAAACACCCAGAGTTAAAGCACGGAAAAATCAGAATTTGTTTTACTCCAGACGAAGAAGTTGGCAAAGGTGCTCATAAATTTGATGTGAACAAATTTGACGCTGAATGGGCCTATACTATGGATGGAAGTCAAATTGGAGAATTGGAATATGAAAATTTTAACGCAGCAAGTGCAAAAGTAACGATTGTGGGTAAAATTGTACATCCTGGCTATGCAAAGGGAAAAATGATAAATTCGATGCATCTTGCAAATGAATTTATGTCAGCACTTCCCGCTGCTGAAGTTCCAGAAAAAACGTCAGGATATGAAGGATTTTTTCATTTACACGATATGACTGGGAATGTAGAAAAGACTATTTTAGAATACATTATTAGAGATCACGACGCTCATCTGTTTGACGAAAGAAAAAAGATAATTCAAAAAATTGCTCAGGATTGCAATACGCGTCTAGGTCACGAAGCAATCACTGTTGAAATTAAAGATCAATACTTCAATATGAAGGAGAAGATTGTGCCGGTAATGCATATTGTAGACTTGGTGGAGGAAGTGATGAAAGATATTGGCATCGTTCCCCTTATAAAACCAATTCGCGGAGGAACTGACGGATCGCAGTTATCATACATGGGACTCCCATGCCCAAATATTTTCGCTGGAGGTCATAATTTCCATGGACGTTTTGAATATGTACCCGTAGAGTCGATGATAAAAGCAACAGAGGTAATTGTTGGAATTGTTCAGAAAGTTGCTAAAAAAAATACTATTTAACTACATAACGGCGTTTTAAATCGATTTTCGTCAGCTCAAGAGCATTTTTACAACCCTCTATAAAAGGGGGTTGTAAAAAAATACTAGGATAAATCAGGGTTTCTACCCTTTACATTTTTGTAAAAAAGCTTGAAATATTCAAAGTCTTTTTCTAAATCACCAGTGACATAATAGGGTTCAGAAATTTTCATCTTTTTGTTTTCAAAATCCAAAGTTGCCATAACAATAGGCACTTTAGCACCTTTGGCGATGTAATAGAAACCTGTTTTCCAATGTGCTACTTTCTTTCGAGTGCCTTCAGGAGACAAAGCCAATCGAAATTCCTCTTTTGTGTTGAATAAATCAATGATGGCATCCACTATTTTATTGCTTTTAGTGCGGTCTACGGGGGTTCCTCCTAAACTTCTAAAAAAATAGCCGAAAGGCCATTTAAAAAGAGACCCTTTTCCGATAAAATGCACCATAGTTCCTTGACTTATTCTCACTAAAATAGATATGGGAAAATCAATCCAACTCGTGTGTGGAGCGGCTATAACAATATATTTTTTAGGCTCTTTAGGGAAGCTATTTTCAACTTTCCAACCTAAAATACTGTTTAAAATAAAAGTGGCTACTGTCTTCAAAAAAGTACAAATTGTTTACAAAAATCAAAAATAAAGATTTTGTGTTGTTATTTAAAGTGATAAATTTAAGGACTTAAATTGACATGATGACTGAAATATTTACATACTTATTAATTGCTGTATTGTTTTCTTTAACAGGCTTCTTTATTGGAAGATTAGGAGCAAAATTAACTTTTTCCAAAGAAAAGACAATTGTAGAAAAAGAGAAATCTACTTTGGAAGCGCGTGTTGTCTTATTACAAGAAACCAAAGGAATATTAGAAGACAATTTTATAGAAGCCCAAAGAGAACTGAAGAAAAATCAGCAGCAAAAAGAGCTGTTAATTTTTGAAAAGTCTGCGCTCACGTCAGAATTGAAAAGTGTACAACTAAAGCTTGTTGAAAATAAGCAGGAGGTAGAAAAGCTAAATGAAAAATTCACCAAAGAATTTGAAAATTTAGCCAATAGAATTTTGGATGAAAAATCCTTGAAATTCACCGCTCAAAATAAAGAAAATATAAAAAATATTCTAAGCCCACTGCAAGAAAAAATTAAAGGATTTGAGGATAAAGTAGAAAAAACACACAAAGAAAGTATTGATTATCACGCTGCTTTGCGTCAGCAGATTTTAGGTCTAAAAGAGTTAAATCAGCAGATGAGCAAGGAAACTTTAAACCTTACCAAAGCTTTAAAAGGAGATAATAAAATGCAAGGAAATTGGGGTGAACTTGTTTTAGAACGCGTTTTAGAAAAGTCTGGTCTAGAGAAAGATAGAGAGTATTATGTGCAGCAAAGCTTTACAAATGAAGAAGGGCGCCGGATACTTCCAGATGTTGTCATCCACCTGCCAAATAACAAGAAAATGATTGTGGATTCTAAGGTCTCACTGGTAGCATATGAAAAATATGTAAATGAAGAATCCGATGTATTAAGAGAAGAATTTTTAAAGGAACATGTACACTCGCTCAAAAGGCATGTGGATCAGTTGAGCGAAAAAAAATATGAAGATATTTACAAAATAGAATCGCCAGACTTTGTCTTACTTTTTATTCCCATTGAACCAGCTTTTGCTGTGGCTTTAAATTCAGACACTTATTTATATAATAAAGCATTCGAAAAAAACATTGTTATTGTAACGCCGTCTACACTATTGGCCACGTTGCGCACAATAGATACCATGTGGAACAACGAGAAACAACAAAGAAATGCCTTAGAAATTGCAAGACAGGCCGGTGCGTTGTATGATAAGTTTCAAGGATTTTTAACGGATTTAATCGGTATTGGGAAAAGAATTGACGAAAGTAAAAAAGAGTATTCAAATGCCATGAACAAACTGGTTGAAGGAAAAGGAAATATCATTACAAGTGTAGAAAAATTAAAGAAAATGGGTGCAAAAGCTAAAAAAGCACTCCCTCAAAGTTTGTTAGATCGCGCGCAGTAAAAATAACATACAATGCAGGTATGCCGCATGCATTGCAATAAAAAAGCATCAAGAAATAACTTGATGCTTTTTTTATTTTTAAAAAGTTTGTAAAACACTTTTGGAATCTTGTTTACATTACAAACAATCTTCTTGAACTCATCATGTCAGAGACACGCTCACTTATTTCGTGTAAAATTTCATCATTATCTGCATTGGTAATCGCCTCATCGATAAAGCCTACTACTGCTTTCATATGCTCAACTTTCAAACCACGGGTTGTAATTGCAGGGGTTCCAACTCGAATTCCTGAGGTTACAAAAGGAGATTTATCATCAAAGGGAACCATGTTTTTATTCACTGTAATTTCTGCTTTTCCTAAAGCGATCTCTGCATCTTTTCCAGAAATATTTTTGTTGCGCAAATCAATCAACATACAGTGGTTGTCGGTACCTCCAGAAATAATATTATATCCCTTCGCTACAAATTCTTTTGCCATTGCCGCAGCATTTTCTTTTACTTGAATTTGATACTCTAAAAACTCATCTGTTAAAGCCTCACCAAAAGCAATTGCCTTTGCAGCAATAACATGTACTAAAGGGCCCCCTTGATTTCCTGGAAATACTGCGAAATTTAATAATGTAGACATTTTTTTAAGCTTTCCGTTCTTTAATGTCTCTCCGAAAGGATTGTCAAAATCTTTCCCCATCAATATAATTCCACCTCTAGGTCCACGCAAGGTTTTGTGTGTTGTAGACGTTACAATATGACAATGTGGTAAAGGATCATTTAAAATGCCTTTTGCAATCATTCCTGCTGGGTGTGAAATATCTGCCAATAACAGCGCGCCAACACTATCTGCAATCACTCTAAAGCGCTCAAAATCGATATCTCTTGAATATGCCGAAGCACCTGCAATGATCAACTTTGGCTTTTCTTTTGTTGCTATTTCCTGAATTTTGTCATAATTTAAAACCCCTGTTTCTTTGTCAACTCCATAAAAAGTAGGATTGTATAATCTTCCTGAGAAATTTACAGGAGAACCGTGTGTTAGGTGCCCCCCGTGAGATAAGTCGAATCCTAAAATGGTGTCTCCAGGTTTTAGACAGGCAAAAAACACAGCAGTATTCGCTTGTGATCCGGAATGTGGTTGTACGTTTGCATATTCTGCTCCAAACAATTCTTTTGCTCTCTCAATTGCCAATTGCTCCACAACATCAACAACTTCACAACCGCCATAATATCGTTTACCAGGATATCCTTCTGCATATTTATTTGTTAAAACAGAGCCCTGCGCAAGCATTACTTGATCGCTTGCAAAGTTTTCAGAAGCGATTAGCTCCAAACCGTTTAACTGTCTTTCTTTTTCTTCCTGAATAAGGTCAAAAATTTGATTGTCTAATTGCATTATCGTTGTTGTTTTGAGTGGTTTACAAAAGTAACTAAAAACCAAATAATTATAAATAACTTTTTCTTAAAATTTATCTAATTTTTTAGGATTTATACAATTGAAAAAAAAGCTTTGTTAATAATACGTTATTCGTGAGGTTTGAACTCGAGAATGAGAAAAAATTCCATAGCTTTGAGAAAATTAAAGAATTTATAAAATGATCATAACAGCAAATAATCCGGATAGAAAATCATGGTTGCAAGTATCTGAAAACTCAGATTTTCCAATACAAAATATTCCTTTCGGTGTTTTTATTACCAGAGATGACATCATAACAATTGGAAGTAGAATTGGTGATTTCGCTATCGATTTAGGAGCTTTCCATCAATTGGGTTATTTTGAGGGAATTCCTTTAACAGAAGACATCTTTCTTCAAGACAACTTGAATGATTTTATTGCAGATGGTCGCAAAACTTGGCGTCTGGTAAGAAATAGAATTGCTGAAGTTTTTGATTTTGACACGGGTTCTTTGCGCGATAATGAAGAGCACAAAAATAATATTATTTTTAGAATCGATGAAGTTGAAATGTTATTGCCTGTTTCTATCGGTGATTATACAGACTTTTATGCGAGTAAAGAACACGCAACAAACGTAGGTTCTTTGTTTAGAGATCCTGAGAATGCATTGCTACCCAATTGGCTGCACATTCCCATTGGATACCATGGAAGAAGTTCTTCTATCATTCCGTCAGGAACTCCCGTTAGAAGACCCTATGGACAAACAAAACCTGCTGAAGGAACAAATATTCCCGGTTTTGGGCCAACAAAATTATTAGATTTTGAATTGGAAATGGCTTTTATTACCACGGATGCAAATGTATTAGGGGATAGAATTCCGATTGAAGAAGCGGAAGAGTATATTTTTGGGTTGGTGCAATTTAACGATTGGTCTGCTCGAGACATACAAGCTTGGGAATATGTGCCATTGGGACCTTTTCTTGGAAAGAGTTTCGCCTCAACAATTTCACCTTGGATTGTAACTTTAGATGCCCTAGAACCCTTTAGAACAGACAACCCAAAACAAGTGTATACGCCACTACCCTACCTAAAACAAATTGGAAAAGGAAGTTATGACATTCATTTGCAAGTTGGAATTCAACCAGAAAATGAAGAAGAAACAATCGTGGCAAATTCCAATTTTAAATACATGTATTGGACCATGGCGCAGCAATTAGCGCATCATACCGTAAATGGTTGTCCAGTAGAAGCTGGAGACATGATGGGCTCTGGAACCATTTCTGGACCTACAAAAGACAGTTTTGGTTCGATGTTAGAATTGACTTGGCGTGGACAAAACCCGATTACCTTAAAAGATGGAACAACGCGTAAATTTATCAATGACAATGATACGGTAATCATGCGTGCACATTGTAAAAACGATACTGTTCGGATTGGTTTCGGAGAGTGTATCGGTAAAGTCTTACCGGCGAGATAAACAGCAAAACATACAAATTTTATGCAAAAGCCTCACTTCCATTTTTTGGTTGTGGGGTTTTTAATTTTTTAAATACACTTCCAAAAAAGACAATCGAGAGGAGTTGTTAAAAATAGATATGAGAGGCTGTTTCATTGTACAAAATTAAAACAGACAGCCTTTGTTGACTTCTAGTCAACGCATAATGAATGCTTTTAAATATATTTTTATTTTTAAAATCCACTTCTTTTTTTTAATTAATTTTGCAGCATAGAAATGCTGTTTTAAAAAGGCATTCAACATAAAATGATAGAGAATATCGAAAATATATCGCTTCAGTTTTTAACATTAAATGATTATAAACAGTTAAAAGAAGCAATGATTGAGGCCTATGCAAGCATGCCAAATTCGTACTGGAAAGAAGCGCAAATAAAAACTTTAATAGAAAAGTTTCCCGAAGGACAAGTTGTAATTAAAATTAATGGAGAATTGGCGGGTTGCGCCCTCTCGATCATTATCGATTACAATAGCTTTGACGATGAGCATACCTACAAAGAAATTACGGGCGCTTTTACTTTTGACACACACAAAAAGAATGGTGATGTTTTGTATGGTATCGATATTTTTATCAAATCGGAATATCGGGGATTGCGCTTAGGGAGAAGGTTGTATGACTACAGAAAAGAACTAACAGAGAAATTGAATTTAAGAGGCATTGCTTTTGGAGGTAGAATTCCAAATTACCACAAGCATTCTGGAACACTCTCTCCAAAAGAATACATCGAAAAAGTAAAACGAAAGGAAATTCATGACCCTGTTTTAAACTTTCAAATTTCAAATGATTTTCATCCTTCAAAAATTTTAAAAGGCTACTTAGAGGGCGATCAAAATTCAGGAGAATTTGCCGTTTTATTAGAGTGGGATAATATTTATTACGAAAAGAAATCTAAAAAAGCGACCACGACTAAAAAAGTAGTCCGCTTGGGATTGATTCAATGGCAAATGCGCCTTTATAAAGACCTAGAAGAATTGATGCAGCAAGCAGCATATTTTGTGGATGCCGTTTCTGCATACCGTTCTGATTTTGCTTTATTCCCTGAGTTTTTCAACGCACCGTTGATGGCAGACAACAATCATTTACCAGAATCTGAGGCCATTCGGGAATTGGCAAAGTACACTCCTGAAATTGTGCAAAAATTTTCTGAATTGGCTATTAGTTACAATATCAATATTATTACTGGGAGCATGCCAGAAATAAAAAATGAGTTGCTTTACAACGTAGGATATATTTGCAGAAGAGACGGAACAACGGAACGCTATGAAAAATTACACGTAACTCCAGACGAAGCAAAAGTATGGGGAATGCAGGGAGGAAACCAGTTAAAAACTTTTGACACTGACTGCGGAAAAATTGGTGTTTTAATTTGTTACGACATCGAATTTCCTGAATTGAGTAGATTGCTTGCCGATGAAGACATGGCAATTTTATTCGTTCCCTTTTTGACAGATACGCAAAACGGATACTCTCGAGTTCGCCATTGTGCGCAAGCAAGAGCCATTGAAAATGAATGTTATGTAGCAATCGCTGGAAGCGTAGGGAACTTGCCGAAGGTTAATAATATGGACATCCAATATGCCCAATCGATGGTTTTTACTCCTTGTGATTTTTCGTTTCCTGCAAACGGAATAAAAGCAGAGGCAACGACCAACACAGAAATGATTTTAATTGCTGATGTGGATATTGATTTGCTGAAAGATTTAAATAAATTTGGTTCTGTGAGAAATCTCAAAGACCGAAGGAAAGATATTTTCGAATTAAAAAAGATATAAGATTGGTACCAGTGCTCTGTAAAAAAAGCTCCGATATTTGGAGCTTTTTTTTGTTACTTATTTTTCAAGTTCTAAGGTATCGAAATCTAAATCTTCATTTTCGTCAAATGAATCTTCGTCTTCCGCGAATGCTTCCATTGTCTGCTCCAAGCGTTCACTGATTTTAACTAAGTAGATGGTTTCCTCCGTTTTTACTTCCAATGTTTTTATCGTTTCCCCTTTTGTATTTTTAAAAGAAATTATATCCGAATTACCATATCCTTTTGGATATTTAGTGATCAACAGCCCTAAGATATCAGCTGTTAATTTTGCGAAATCTACAATTACTCTCTTCATAACAACTACATTTCAAGTAGGTATGCAAAAATTAAAGGCGCTACAATGGTGGCGTCACTTTCGATAATAAATTTTGGTGTATTGATATCCAATTTACCCCAAGTAATTTTCTCATTCGGCACTGCACCAGAATACGATCCATAACTTGTTGTAGAGTCAGAAATCTGACAAAAATAACTCCAAAATGGTGTGTCTGTTCTTTCCATGTCTTGGTATAACATCGGCACCACACAAATTGGAAAATCTCCTGCAATACCCCCTCCTATTTGAAAGAAACCAATGCCATTTTCAGAATTTTCTGTATACCAATCTGCGAGAAAAGTCATGTATTCAATACCTGACTTTACAACAGATGCCTGTAATTCTCCTTTTAAAACATATGAAGCAAAAATATTACCCATCGTAGAATCTTCCCAGCCAGGAACAACCATTGGCAGATTTTTTTCTGCGGCGGCATACATCCAAGAATTCTTTATATCGATCTCATAGTACTGTTCTAAAACCCCCGACAGTAACAACTTATACATGTATTCGTGCGGAAGAAAACGATCTCCATTTTCTTGGGTATCTTTCCAAATCTTTACGATGTGTTGTTGAATTCTACGAAATGCTTCCTCTTCGGGAATGCAAGTATCGGTAACTCTATTCAAGCCTTTTTCTAAAAGTGCCCATTCATCTTGGGGCGTCAAATCTCGATAATTTGGAACGCGCTTGTAGTGAGAATGCGCTACCAAGTTCATAATATCTTCCTCTAAGTTTGCACCGGTACACGAAATAATATGTACTTTATCCTGTCGAATCATCTCTGCAAATATTCTCCCTATTTCTGCAGTGCTCATTGCTCCAGCCAAAGAAACAAGCATTTTACTTCCTTTATTTAATTGTGCTTCATACCCCTTTGCAGCATCTACTAAAGCTGCAGCATTAAAGTGTAAAAAATATTTTTCAATAAATTCTGAAATTGGTTTTTGATTAGTATTCATCATCGTCGTTATTTTTAAATTTACTTAATTTACTAAAAGAGTTTTCTTTGGCGTTCTCCTCACCCTTTTCATACCCATCAGTTTTTGATGCGAATTTGTAGCTTAGCATTTTATAAAATAATTTTGCAGCTAAAAAATCTGAAGATTTTTCTTTGGTATTAGGACACAACTCAACCATATCAAAACCAACTACATTTCGCTGTTCAAAAACAGATTTTAAAAAGGTTAATGTTTCATAATAAAAAAGACCTCCAGGCTCTGGAGTTCCAGTTGATGGCATTATAGAAGGATCTAATGCATCTAAATCAAATGTTATGAACACATTGTCTGTCAATTGATCTACAACATCTTCCATCCAATCTGCATCTACAGCCATGTCTTGTGCATAGAATACTTTGTCTGGATTAATCGTTCTTTTTTCAGTGATGTCCATGCTTCGAATACCTACTTGTATTAGATTCGTTGTCTGGCTTGCTTCATAAACTGCGCACGCGTGGTTGCAGGTAGAACCTTCGTACTCTTTTCTCAAATCGGCATGTGCATCAATGTGCAATACCGTTAGATTGTCGTATCGTTCGTTAAAGGCTCTAATTGTACCGATAGAAATTGAATGTTCTCCTCCAAAAATAGTAACAAATTTATTTCGATTGATGTACTTTTTAGTTACTGCGTGCACTGCAGAGACCATCGCCTCTGGAGATGATTTCTCTGTAACTGCCTCTGCAAGAAAAATCCCTTGCCGATATACTTCAGAATCCGTTTCAATGTCATACAATTCCATGTTTTCTGAAGCCTCTAAAAATGCTTGAGGTCCTAGATCTGAACCTTTTTGCCAAGTACTTGTTCCGTCATAAGGAACCGGGATAATTACAATTTTTGCTGTTAACAGATTTCCAAATTCTTGTGGAATTCCTGCGTAGGTTTTTGCTGTATTCATTTCGTGATTTTAACGGGGTTATAAAATAGCTTCTTTTAATATTTTTTTTGTGTTACCTGTGGTCTCTGCACTTTCTTCATAACCAAGTATCGACAACATTTCACTGCTCTTTTGCTGTTCTTTAAAAATAGTGACCGTTAGATTTCCACCCGCATCTCGATCCAATAGCAAATGTTTTGGATGTGGAATTAAACAGTGCTGTAAACCTCCAAAACCTCCAATAGATTCTTGATAGGCACCAGTGTTAAAAAATCCAATATACAACGGATTGTTTTTTTCATAAACTGGCAAATAAATTCCATTTATATGTTGTTCAGAGTTGTAATAATCATCGCTATCACAAGTCAAACCCCCTAGTAAAACGCGCTCATACTGCTTGTTCCATTTATTAATGGGAAGCATTATAAACCGTTTATTAATTGCCCACGAGTCTGGCAGCGTAGTAATAAATGACGAATTGATCATGTTCCATCGTTCTCTATCATTTTGCTTTTTTTGATATAAGATTTCATAGATCGTCGCTCCAGACTCTCCAACAGTAAAACTTCCAAATTCTGTAAATATGTTTGGAACGGATACTTCTGCTTCGTCACATGCCTGTTTGATTTGATGTACTATTTCATCAATCATATACTGATAATCAAAGTCAAAAGCCAAAGAGTTTTTAATGGGAAATCCACCACCAATATTCAAGCTATCTAGAGTTGGACATACTTTTTTTAAGTTGATGTACACATTTAAACACTTCATTAATTCGTTCCAATAATACGCATTGTCACGAATACCTGTATTGATAAAAAAATGCAACATCTTCAATTCTACCTGCTCATTATCAGCAATTTCACGCTCGTAAAAAGAAACAATATTTTTATAACCAATTCCCAATCGGGAGGTATAGAACTCAAATTTTGGTTCTTCCTCAGAAGCAATTCTAATACCCACTTTAAAGGGTTTTGACGTTTCCTTTTGAAGCAGGGGTAATTCTTCAAAATTGTCTATGATAGGAATGCAATTTTCATGACCAGAATTGATTAAATTGCCAATATTCTGAATGTACTGATCCCGTTTGAACCCATTACAAATAACAAATGTAGAGTCTTTAATTTTCCCTTCTTTCTTTAAGTTCAGTACGATATCGATGTCGAAAGCGGAAGAAGTTTCTATGTGTATGTCATTTTTTAAAGCCTCATTTAAAACGTGCTTAAAATGAGAACTTTTAGTACAATAGCTATAAAAGTAATTTCCTTTATAATTGTGCTTGTCAATGCTCGCTTGAAACCAACCTTTTGCTTTGTTGATGTTTTCCGAGATTTTTGGCAGATAGGTAAATTTTAAAGGTGCACCGTAAGTTGCAATTAAATCCATTAAATTAATACCGCGCCAAAATAATTTGTTGTTTTCTGTTTGAAACTCTTCTTGTGGCCAATCGAATGTTTGCTCGATTAGATCTATGTATTTTGTGTTCACTTTTATTTTTAGATTATATATATGATAAATTCCTTTAAATCAAAACGTACGAAACGCATGGTTTAAAAATAGCTAAGCCTGTAAAAAAGGTTTTTATCACTGTAATATCTGTAAGTAAACTACGTGCAACTTTGAGAAAAGCTGCAGTTCTGGGAGCATAGAAAACGGAGATACCTTAATTTTTTCGTTGCATTTCCAAAATGCTATATAACGGTCAGTCTCCGACTGAAAGTTATGTCCGAAATAAGAAAAACGTTGCATTTTACTTAAATAAGTTACACAAATGTAAATTATTTTTGAATATAAAAAACAAAATTTTAAAAAAAATGAAAATTATTTTTGAGCAGTGTTTCGTTTGCTACATTCATGTAATGAGTACTTTAGAACCGAATGCTCATAAAATAAAAGAGGTAGTTAAAATAAAGAACCTTTGACGCTAGCGCTCTTAGGCTTTTATCTCAAGAATAAAGGGGGGTCTGTGTAAAAAGATAAAAGGACTGAAAATTCAGTCCTTTTAGTTGTATTGTTTATTCTTCAATAGGCGGATGCCCGTGAATTTTCTCAAAATCTTCATCAAAATTTGTACGCAAATACGCATTTAGTTTTTTTCGATAATCATCTTTTAACCAGGTTACAAAATTGTGTGTACTCTTTGAAATACATTTTGCGTACCTGTTAATGCGGTCATCGATTTCCTCTCCTATCAATTTGACCAATATCAAGGCATCAAAAACATCTTCACTATTTTCGATACACATTTTTGCATGATGTACAATTGATTTTTCTAAGACTCTTTTTGAGGATTCTCCTGCTTTTACAGTATCGATATACACTTTTTTCATATCGAAATAGGTATCCGTAGATTTTTCAAATTCCTTTTTGATGTCTCCAGGAAATTCATACCTAAACGTATTCTCTATTTCTTCATCTGAAAGAATTGCATCTAAATAGTAGTCCGGTGCTCTGAACATTTTTTGCCAATCTAAATCTGCTCCCCAAGGACCAAATCGATGAAAGTTATTTCCAAGGTCAATGACTTCAAAAGTATTTTTCTCTCCAAAAATACGAGAACCACGACCAATCATTTGATAGTATAATGTAAGTGATTTTGTTGCTCTATTTAGGATGATTGCCTCAATACTGGGTTCATCAAAACCCGTTGTTAAAATACTCACCGAGGTAATGATCGCGTTGGGGGTTTTATGAAACCATTTTAATATAAGCTCTCGCTCTTTTCTGGTATTGGTATTGTCTAAATGGGCAATCGGATATCCTGCTTTTTTAAATGCATGAAACACCTGTATAGAGGTGTTGATCCCATTGTTAAAAATTAATGTTTTTTTACCCTTTGCGGTCTCTTCGTATGCACTTACCAATTTTGAGAGCATGTCTGTATTCATGTACAGATCCTCAGAAGATTTCACCGTATAATCACCATTTGCGCCAACTTCTAAAGAAGTTAGCCCAACATTATATGAATACATGTTTGCTTGCGCTAAATAGCCACTTTCTATCAGGTGGTGAATGGGTTCTCCTACAAAGAGCTCTTGATAATTTTCAAACATCGGTAATTTAATGTTTGAGCTCAAAGGAGTTGCTGTAACTCCCAAAACAAAGGCACCATCAAAAAATTTAAATATTTTTGTAAACGAGTTGTAATGTGCCTCATCTACAATAACGAGTCCAATATCAGAAATATCCAACTTGTCGTCTATCAACCTGTTTTTCAAAGTTTCTACCATCGCAACAAAACAATAATAGTCGCTCTGGTCGTCTAATTGAGCAGTGCTATTAATTATTTTGTTATTCACACCAAACTCATCTAGCATTCTAGAGGTTTGTTTGCTCAATTCAATTCGATGCGTTAGCACTAAAACCTTCTTTTTGAAAGTTTCTATGTATCGCCTTACTATTTCGGAGAAAATAACAGTCTTTCCACCTCCCGTTGGCAATTGATATAATAAGTGATAATCTTGAGGTGCTGTTTCAAAACGATTAAAAATCTCTTGAAGTGCATCTTTTTGATACCCATATAATTCCTTACCTATTTTTACTTGTGAAGTGTTTGATTCTGACAACGGTTAAAAATTTGAAATACAAAAGTAAGACTTAAAATAGGTTTTTCCCAGATTTAAACTATATAAATCGCGATAAATTTATTAGTGTAATGTCATTATGCGAAGCATCGTGCACAGAATTTCCATTTCGGACTACAATTACTTGAGGCGATGCATGCGTTACTTCAAAAGTTACACCAATCTCTGCCGAAATATCTTTGTGATTTAGTAAGTCTAAATAATACACTTTTAAATGTTCGTGCTCCGCTGTAAATAGTTGCTCAAATTGCTTGATAACCATGCGACTAATTCCACATCTTGTAGAATGTTTAAAAATTAATACAGCACCTGTATGCGACTCTTTTTTTATAGTTTCTAATTGTTCTAAAGTAGTTAGCGGAAGAAAATTTAAAAAGGATTTTTTTTCTGTTTTTTCTTCTTCATTTTCTTTGCTACCAAACATTTTATTAAATATACTCATGTTGTCTTTTTTATTGTTTTCTTTTACAAAGATACGGAACTTTTAGCCGTCATAAAGTTAGGAATACAGATACTTTGCATCGCTGTATTCTCTTTACGATATGCTATTTCTTACGTATTTAAAATTATACGTAAATGAGATGTGCATGCACAAGAGCCTTTTAAAATAGCACATGATACGTTCAAGAAGATGCGGTATTCATCGCATGAATGTTCTTTTTTATCTATATTCGTGTTTTCAACTAGTTGCTATGAAAAAATCTTTATTTTTGTGTGTATTTCTTTTAATTTGCGCTTGTACTTCGGAAGAAATAACAACGTATTATTTAATTCGGCATGCCGAAAAAGATCGCACCGATGCAACAAATAAAAATCCAAGTTTAAATTCAGAAGGTTTGATAAGAGCCAAAAAATGGATGCATTATTTTGACGCAATTGAATTGGACGCTATATACTCCACCGACTATAACAGAACAAAACAAACAGGAACACCTACAGCAGCTCAAAAAAAATTACCCATTCAAACGTATGATCCTAGCAATATGTATGACTCTACTTTTATAAAAGCAACATACGGAAAGTCTGTTTTAATTGTAGGTCATAGCAATACCACTCCTAATCTTGTTAATTTAATTCTTAAAGAAAAGACCTATAAGAATATGAAAGATACCGACAATTCAAGTGTGTACATCGTTACCATACAGGGAACAAAGAAAACGTGTCGGATTATGCGTGTGCAGTAAGGTTACAATTGCACTTCAATCATCTCTAAATTAATTTCAGACACTTTTTTTAATCCGGCATTTTCATAAGCCGAATCGATATATTTTAATAGGATTCCAGATATTACAGGTTCATAATTATTATAATTTACAAACCGAATACCACTGTTGATTGATCGGTCTTTTACTTCTCTAAATCGCATTCCTCCGCCATTAGTATGATAGGAATAGGCCAAATAATCAATTAAAAAACTCTCTTTTCCAATCCAATAAATAAAAACATCATCAAAGTCCTCACCTCCCCCGTTTTCATAAAAACTAACTTCTATTTTATAATATTCTTTGCCTTTAATACGAACTGACTTTAATCGTTTTTTTTGAACCGCCGCATCATTCAAACCAAAAGGAAGAACCGAAAAATAGTGCACAGAATTTACAGAGTTGCTAAAGTTGTTGCTTAAAGAGTCGGATATTACAACTCTTTTTTCATTTATAAATCTTTGATATCCAGAATTTGATAAAATTTCACGAACCTTCAAACTGTCTGTAGTCAAATAGTGTCTAGAAAGCTCAAAAGCTCCATTTTTTCGAACAGCAGCGTACTCTTTATCTCTAAATACAAACTTAATTTTGGCATTTGCTACCTTTTCTGCACCTGAGTAACGCATGCTTTTTTCAATAATTTCTACTGCAGTTAACTCTATTTTTTTGGGATTGCATGCGAGTAAAAGTAATAATAATAAAAAAGCACTTAGTTTCATCTCAATTTGTTTTAAAGGATCTCAAATAGATGTCAAAATTACATTTCTTTCGTGGATGTAAACATGTATCTTTGTTAAAATTAAAAATTGATTATTGATGGTTCAAAAAAACATCAACATACAGAATAAAAAAGCGCGTTTTGAATTTGAAATTCTTGACAAATTCGTGGCTGGAATTCAACTAACTGGAACTGAAATAAAATCCATACGTTTGAGTCAGGCGAGAATTACAGAGAGTTTTTGTGAATTTAATGAAGGTGGCGAATTGTTCATTGTAAATATGTACATTCAAGAATATATGTTTGGTCACCAGTTCAATCACAAACCAAAAAGTGAGCGAAGATTGTTGCTAAACAAACGCGAATTGCGCAGTTTAAAAAGGGATGTGGAAGCAAAAGGGAATACCATTGTGCCCTTAAAATTATTTATTAATGACCGAGGTTTTGCCAAATTAGAAATTGCGCTAGCAAAAGGAAAGCAAACACATGACAAACGGGAAGTGATGAAAGACCGAGATAATAAACGTGACTTAGCGAGAATTAAAAAGAATTTCTAATAGAAATTAATGATCAAGGTTTTATCGATTCATCTGCAGTTACTTTCGCAATTCTCTTGCGCGAGGTTATAAAGTAGACACCAGATAATAAAATTACAGAAGCGATTATAGATTGCAGTGTCAACACTTCGTTTAGCACATACCATCCTAGTAGCATTGCAATAATAGGATTTACAAAAGCCGAAGTTGCCACTTTTTCTGTGGAAACCGTTTTTAATAAATAGTTAAAGGACGTAAACGCTACAATACTGCCAAAAAAGATAAGAAACAGCATTGATAATTGCAAGTCTGTACTCCAACTTAAAGGTGGCAACCACGTTTCATTAAAAATTAAACTTCCCACTAGCAGCATAGTTCCAGCAGCTAACATTTGATAGCCAGTGCTCACAAAAAAGCTTTGGGGCAAATTTGCTTTTGAAACAAAAACACTGCCATAACTCCAACTCAATACACAAGTAAAAATCATAAAAATACCTAAGAGACTTCCTTCTGATGCAGTAATATCTTGCTGGCTCACTAATAAGTACATTCCGAGCAAACCAAGTAAGACCCCAAAAATAGATTTTTTTTGCATGGGCTTTCGATCTACTAAACGCATCAGCAAAAGCACAAATAAAGGTTGGGTAGAAGCGAGTAAGGCTGCAAACCCACTATCTACATATTTTAAGGCCCATACGAACACACCGTTCCCATATACTAAAAATAAAAATCCAGCGATACAGCAATTTAAAAACTGCTTTTTAGAAATTTTTAAATTAAGCTTTAAAAATTTAGCAATAATCAGTATCAATGTACCCGCCGTCATAAAGCGAATGAAACCTATAAAAAAGGGATCTATTTCGGTAACCACAATCTTATTAAATACATAGGTAGAACCCCAAATCACATAAATTGAAATGAATGCGATGATGATCAGTATTTGCGATTTGTGAGATTTCATATTGGCTTTTTTGGAAGTGAAAATAATACTATTATTTTATTAATTGCATTTTTTTTATCGCAAACTGCAATGGTCTTGTAAACTCTGAATGCCGCAGATAGGGCACGTAATTGAAAGGTTAAATTCCAATTAAAAAATGCGCAATACTTTCTTTATTTGAGCATTTTAAGATTTCAAAGTGTCGAATTACTTTTGTCTTCCAATCAATTCTGCTTCAATATCTTTTAACGTAAAGCCTTTTGCCTGTAGGAGCATTAAATAATGAAATAACAGATCTGCGGACTCATATAAAAACAATGGGTCATTTGAATCCATTGCCTCAATAACAGTTTCTACTGCTTCCTCTCCTACTTTTTGGGCTATTTTATTGATCCCTTTGTCGAATAAACTAGCCACGTACGATTTTTCTACATCTTTGTTTGCTACGCGCTCCGCAATGGTTTTTTCTAAAGTTGAAAAGAATCCATAATTCGGGGTGTTTTCCTCATTCCAGCAAGTATCTGTGCCTGTATGACATGTAGGGCCTTTTGGGTGAACCGAAATCAACAAGCTATCACTGTCGCAGTCCAATTTATAATCAACCAATTGCAATGTATTCCCACTCTCTTCGCCTTTGGTCCACAATCGGTTTTTAGACCGAGAGTAAAAAGTTACTAATTTTGTTTCTTTCGTTTTTTCAAAAGCTTCTGCATTCATATATCCTAGCATCAAAACATTTTTTGTGGTTGCATCTTGAATAATCGCAGGGACTAAGCCGTCATTATTTTTGTTAAAATCTATATTCATTATTTCAAATTTAATATCATTTTTACGTCGGCAGATTCATAACAAGAATCTGTGATTTCGACATGTAAGAACCCTAATTTCTCATAGAGCTGTATGGCATTTTTTAATTTACTACTGGTTTCTAAAGTAATACGATGTGCTTTTTTCTCCTTACAAATATCAATGCAAACTTGCATTAATGTGCGTCCAATGCCCAATCCTTTGTATCCCTCAAGAACTCCTAATTTCATAATCTCAAAAGTATTGTTTTCCGATGGAATCAGACTAACGGTCCCTACAACTTTTTGCGTATAATGTGCTAGAAAAATAAAGCCTCCTGCATGTATATATTTTTTGGGATTCTCTATTAAATCAGCATCCGCTTCTTCGTACAACCCATAGGCATGTAACCATTCTAAAGAAATTTCTTTAAATTGCTGCTGATAGTGCTCTTCATACTTTTTTATTTCTAATGCCTTCATCTCTTTTTAAAAGCTATAATCTAACGGGAATTAGATGTGTTTTTAAAGCTTGCTTCAACTCCAGTATTTTAATCTCTCCAAAATGAAAAACACTGGCTGCTAGCGCTGCATCTGATTTACCTATTTTAAAAGTATCTACAAAGTGCTGCACGGTTCCCGCGCCACCTGACGCAATAATAGGAATGTTAAGCTCGGTAGATAATTTTACCAATGCTTCGTTTGCAAAACCTGCTTTTGTGCCATCGTTATTCATCGAGGTAAATAAAATTTCACCTGCGCCGCGTCTTTCTACCTCTTTGGCCCATTCAAATAAGTTCAACTCTGTCGGAATGGTGCCCCCTGCTAAATGGACTCTCCACTCCCCTTCTATTTGCTTTGCATCAATAGCAACCACCACACATTGGTTGCCAAATTTTTCTGCCAATTCATTCACCAATTCAGGTCTTTTTATAGCAGATGAATTTATCGAAACCTTATCAGCTCCTGATTTTAACAACAAATCTACATCTGCTACCGAAGAAATTCCACCGCCTACAGTAAACGGAATATTTACTTGTTCAGCAACTTTTAAAACCATGTCTAACATTGTTTTTCGCCCTTCTAGCGTAGCAGAAATGTCTAAAAAAACCAATTCATCAGCTCCCAATTCAGCATACTGCTTTGCTAAAATAATAGGATCTCCAGCATCAATTAAATTCACGAAATTCACGCCTTTCACCGTCCTTCCGTTTTTAATATCTAAACAAGGTATTATTCTTTTTGTTAACATAATTAATAGCTTTTAAAAGTTCCGGTAATTTCAAATTTTCTTAAAAATTACGCAACATGATACTTAGTTCGTTACTATAAAATTCTCTAGCTGTTTCAAGGTAATTCTATTTTCATAAATCGCTTTTCCTATGATTACTCCCTCACAACCCATTCCTGCGAGTGTTGGCAATTCATCAAATGTTGAGATGCCTCCAGAAGCAATCAATTGTATTGATTCTCTTTTTATGTCTGCACTACATGCCTCTAAAATTTCTTTATAAATATCGAAACTTGGTCCTGATAGCATTCCATCTTTAGAAATGTCTGTACAGATTACATATTGAATTCCTTTTTGCTGATATCCTTTGATAAACGGAATTAAAGCGAACGCACTTTCCTGCTGCCAGCCATTGGTTGCTATTTTGCCTCCGAAAGCGTCAGGATAGAAATCGGCACCTAAAATGATTTTCTCAGCACCATATTTCTCAATCCAGCTTTCAAACATCTCTTTATTTTTCACAGCAATGCTGCCACCTGTAATTTGGTGAGCACCAGAGTTGAACGCGATCTCTAAATCTTTGTCAGATTTTAAACCGCCTCCAAAATCAATTTTTAGTCCTGTTTTGCTGGCAATTTTCTCGAGTACCTTATGATTGACAATTTGACTTGCCTTTGCTCCATCTAAATCTACAACATGTAAATATTCAATACCTGCTGCCTCAAACTCTTTGGCAACTTCTAAAGGATGTTCGTTATATATTTTCTTCGTACTATAATCTCCTTTGGTCAGGCGAACACATTTGCCATCGATGATGTCTATGGCTGGAATTATTCTCATTGTATTACTTTTTATGAATCGATTGCGTTCAATTTATTTATATCCTCTCGCTACTACTTGCAGAGCGTTATTTGTTATAATCTTAAAAAATTCTCAAGAATTTTACTTCCTTCAACACCACTTTTTTCTGGATGAAATTGGACTCCATAAAAATTATCTTTTCGCAATGCAGAAGCATAGGGTCTCTCATAATTTGTTGTCGCAATTGCTTCTGTGCAATCCTCTGCATAAAAACTATGTACTAAGTACATGAACTCATTTTCTTTAATTCCTGTAAATAAGTCGGATTTTAAATTAGAAATAACATTCCATCCCATCTGTGGTACTTTAACAGCACTGGAAAAACGTTTTATTGCAACATCAAAAATTCCCAAACCCTTTGTATTTCCCTCTTCTGAGAAATTACACATCAATTGCATTCCCAGACAAATTCCTAAGACAGGTTGTTTTAGAGTTGGAATTACTGCATCCAAACCACTTTGCTGCAACATTTTCATCGCAGAACTCGCTTCACCAACTCCCGGGAAAATTACTTTGTCAGCCGCTTTAATTTCATCAATATTATGTGACAATACAGCTTCAAATCCCAAACGCTTAAAAGCGAATTGAATACTTTTTATGTTACCAGCCCCGTAATCTATAATTATAATTTTCATTGTTCTTCATTTATAACCATTTGTTCGCAACAAATAGAAAAAGCTATTTTATAACATTCCCTTTGTGCTGGGTAAAAACATTTTGTTAGCATCTCGTTTTACCGCCATTTTCATAGCCTTTGCAAATGCTTTAAAAATACCTTCTATTTTATGGTGTTCGTTGTTTCCTTCTGCCTTGATATTTAAGTTACATTTAGCACCGTCTGTAAACGATTTAAATAAATGGTAGAACATTTCTGTCGGCATGTCCCCTATTTTCTCTCGTTTAAATTCTGCATCCCATTCCAACCAATTTCGACCACCAAAATCTACAGCCACTTGTGCCAGACAATCATCCATAGGCAAACAAAAACCATATCTTTCAATGCCTAATTTATTTCCTAATGCTTTGTTAAACAGTTCTCCAAAAGCAATCATAGTGTCTTCTATGGTGTGGTGTTCGTCAACTTCTAGATCGCCTTTTACTTGAATGGTTAAATCCATATTTCCATGCCGACCAATTTGATCTAACATATGGTCAAAAAATGACAAACCTGTGGAAATGTTGTTTTTTCCAGAACCGTCTAAATTTACTTTAATATAAATCTTTGTTTCATTGGTATTTCTGGTAATTTCGGCAACGCGATCTTTCAATTTCAAAAATTCATAAATTTCTGACCAGTCTGTGCTTGTAAGCGCGATACATTCATTGATTTCTTGTGTAGAAGTATTGATTTCATCTGCCCCTAATTCTGGATTTTCAGACAAGAAAATACCTTTCGCCCCCAAATTTCTTGCCAGTTCCATATCGGTGATGCGATCTCCTAAAACAAAAGAATTCTCCAAGTCATAGTCGCTGGAAAAGTATTTTTTAAGCAATCCAGTTTTTGGTTTTCTAGTTGCGGCATTTTCATGCGGAAACGTTCTGTCTATTAAAATATCAGAAAAAACAACCCCTTCTTTTTCAAATGCTGAGAGCACTTTATTTTGCGCAGGCCAAAAAGTGTTTTCAGGGAAGCTGTCCGTTCCTAAACCGTCTTGATTGGTCACCATAACCAATTCGTAGTCTAATTCTAAAGCAATTTTTGCCATGTATTGAAATACTTTTGGGTAAAACTCCAACTTTTCTAAGCTATCTAGTTGATAATCTACTGGCGGCTCCAACACTAAGGTTCCATCTCTGTCAATAAATAATACTTTTTTCATAACGATATTTCTTTTAAAGCTTTCATTAATTGCTGATTTTCAAGAGGAGTACCAATCGTGAAACGCAGACAATTCTCACACAAAGCTTGCGTTGTTCTATTGCGCACTACGATTCCTTTTGCAATCAATTGTTCATAACGCGTGGTTGCATTGTCTACCTGAACTAAAACGAAATTGCAATCTGTGGGATATATAACTTTGACAAAGGCAATCTCTTTCAAGGCCTCTACTACTTTTGTGCGCTCTTGAATAATTTCAAAAACTTCTTTTTTTACAGCATCAATTTTTGACAATCTTTCTATTGCTTTTTGTTGTGTAAGCTCATTGACGTTGTAAGGTGGTTTGATACGATTTAAAATTTTTATAATTTCTTCAGATGCATAACACACGCCTAACCGAATACCTGCCAAACCAAATGCTTTTGATAGTGTTTGAGTAATCATTAAGTTCGGAAATTGCGCTATCTTTTCCAGCCAACTTTTTTGTTCTGAGAAATCAATATAAGCCTCGTCAATTACCACCAAGCCATTAAATTTTAACAAGAGTTCTTCTACAATTTCTATCGTAAAGGTATTTCCGGAAGGATTGTTTGGAGAACACAGGAACAAGATTTTACTATTTTCATCGACCTCCTTTAAAATCTGTGTCACTTTTGGTTGAAAATCTGTACTTAACAGTACCGGTCTATTTTCGACGGCATTGATATTCGCCAACACAGCATACATACCATATGTTGGTGGAAGCGTAATTATATTGTCTTGATTGGGTTCGCAAAAAGCTCTAAATATCAAATCAAGAACCTCATCACTTCCATTTCCTAAAAGGATGTTTTTACTGCTAATGTTTTTAACTTGTGAAAGTAATTCTTTAACATTTTGCTGCTGTGGATCTGGATACCGATTGACTCCGTTTTCAAAGGGATTTTCATTGGCATCTAAAAAAATCATTTCAGACGTGTTCACATCTTTGTACTCATCTCTTGCCGATGAATATGGTTTCAGAGCTTTTATATTTTCTCTAACAAGGCTCTCTAAATTGAATTTTGTTTTCATACTATAAAGACTTTAACAATCTTAATATTTACTCTTAATATCATTTCTAAAAGTACTTTTTTTTGCGGTTGGAATCTTCTTAAAGACCATCCCCACGCACCCCTTAAAGACACTTTAATTATTTATAATAGCTCTTTTAAGCGCAACGTAACCGCATTTTTGTGCGCTTGTAAACCTTCTGCAGCTGCCATAATTTCGATAGATTTTCCAATATTTTGAATGCCCTCTTTCGAAATTTCTTGAAAAGTAATACTCTTCATAAAACTGTCTAAATTTACTCCTGAATATGCTTTTGTAAATCCGTTGGTTGGCAAAGTATGATTGGTTCCTGAAGCATAATCGCCTGCACTTTCTGGGGTATAATTTCCAATAAATACCGAACCTGCGTTTTCTATGTTCTCAATATAAAAAGCATTGTTTTTTGTACAGACAATAAAATGTTCAGGGCCGTATTCATTGATCAGCTCTAAAGCAATGGCATCATTTTCAACAAAAATAGAAGTCGAGTTGTGGATTGCCTTTTGCGTAATTTCTATTCTTGGCAATTCTAAAAGCTGTTTTTCAATTTCAATTGACACTGCATCGATAAGTTTTTTTGAAGTAGAAACTAATACTACTTGACTGTCTATGCCGTGTTCCGCTTGACTTAATAAATCGGCCGCAACAAAACTGGCATTCGCAGAGTCATCTGCAACGATCAACAGTTCACTCGGTCCCGCAGGCATGTCAATCGCAACGCCGTACTTGGTTGCCAACTGTTTTGCAACCGTAACAAATTGGTTTCCAGGACCAAAAATTTTATACACTTGAGGAATTGTTTCCGTTCCAAAAGTATACGCTGCAATTGCTTGAATTCCGCCAACTTTTATAATTTTTGTAACACCACACAAATTTGCGGCGTATAAAATAGCAGGAGGAAGCTTTCCTTCTTTATTTGGTGGAGAACACAGTACAATTTCTTTACAACCTGCAATTTTAGCGGGTATCGACAACATTAATACAGTTGAAAGTAAAGGTGCTGTGCCTCCTGGAACATACAACCCTACTTTCTGGATGGGTCTTTTCTCTTGCCAACATTGCACGCCTTTCGTAGTTTCTACACTTACCTTTTCCGTCTTTTGTGCTGCGTGAAATTTGGTAATGTTTTCTTTTGCTTGCTGAATTGCTTCTTTTAATTCTTTGGGAACTAAAGAGATTGCTTCTTCAATTTCTGCTACCGAAACCAAATTACTATCTAGGGCAATACCGTCAAATTTCTCAGTATATTTTGCGACTCCAGCATCACCATTTGCTTGAATGTCTGTAAAAATTTCATTTACAGTCGCTTCAATATCACCTACTTTTTTGGTAGGTCTTTCTAAGATTTTATTCCAATCTTTCTTTTGTGGGTTTAAGATCGTTTTCATATTACAATACCATTTTTTCGATTGGACAAACTAAAATACCTTCTGCTCCATTTTCTTTTAAGCCATCAATTATATCCCAAAACTCATTTTTAGAAATGACGGTGTGCACAGAACTCCAGCCTTCTTCAGCTAAAGGAAGTACTGTAGGACTTCGCATTCCTGGAAGTAAATTTAAAATAGCCTCTAACTTGTCATTTGGAGCATTTAACAGTACATATTTAGAATCTCTTCCCTTTAATACGGATTGGATTCTAAATTGGATTTTTTGCAAGATGACACTTCTTTCTTCAGAAATTTTTGGAGAGACCGCCAAAACAGCTTCCGACTGGAGCAGCACTTCAATTTCCTTCAAACCATTTTTAAACAAGGTGCTTCCACTAGAAACGATGTCACAAATTCCGTCAGCCAAACCAATATTTGGTGCGATCTCTACAGAGCCACTTATGGTGTGCAATTGCGCATCAATATTCTGCTCTTTTAAAAACTTCATGACTGTTTCAGGATAAGAAGTTGCAATTCTTTTTCCTGCTAAATCTTTTAAAGAATTGGCTTTAGATTCTTTTGGTACTGCGATAGAAACTTTACATTTTGAAAAACCTAAACGCTCAATAAACGCCAAATCATTTCCTTTTTCAATCAAAATATTTTCACCTATAATAGCGGCATCTACTACGCCATCTCTAAGATATTGTGGAATATCGCCATTTCTTAAATAGAATACTTCTACTGGAAAATTTCTTGCAGAAGCTTTTAATTGGTCGATTCCATTGTCTATTGAAATTCCAATATCTTTTAAAATTTGCATGGAATCTTCGTTTAATCTACCTGACTTTTGTACTGCAATTCTTAAATTACTCATTTGTTGTTTTTTTGTGGTCTGAACAAATACGGCTTAAAATTAAAAAAACCCGTTTGATTTGCTCAAACGGGTTTATAAATATGTTGATTTTATTCAATACATTTTTAAATCGCTTGAATGCAATTGTAAAAATGATGATGATGATGTGCTTGAATAAAAGTCATGTTCTGTATTTTTTCTGCAAAGATCTTAATTTTATTTGTAATAAACCAAGGGGAGCAATTAAAAAAACATTAAAATCTTTAATTTTATCAAAAATTTAATATTTGGTTCTTTTTTCTGCTAAAAGAAAATGCAATGTTCCTTTTTTAATGGCAAAACAATTAAATCATTTCTGCTGCGATTTTTTTATAAGTGCCGTTTTCCAACAAGATTCGGATCGCAGAGAAAGCAGTAATGGTTTCTGAAATATCTTCTTGCGTATGTGTAGCTGTTGGTATAAGCCTCAGAATAATCAATCCTTTCGGAATCACAGGATAAACAACAATGGAACAAAATACGTTGTGGTTTTCACGCAAATCGTTGACCATTGCCATGGCTTCAGGGATGTCCCCCTTTAGAAACACAGGTGTAATACACGTTTGCGTTGTTCCTAAGTCAAATCCTGCCGCTCGCAATCCCGATTGTAAAGTATTGGTGTTTTCCCATAATTTTTGTTTTAATTCGGGCATTGTCCGCAACATGTCTAACCGCTTTAAAGCTCCTTTTACCATTGCTAATGGCAATGATTTGGCAAACGTCTGAGAACGCATATTGTACTGTAAATACTGTATTACATCTTTATTTCCCGCTAAAAAGGCTCCAATACCTGCCATAGACTTCGCAAATGTTGCAAAATACACATCAATATCATCTTGCACTCCTTGTTCAAAACCAGTTCCTCTGCCGTCTTTTCCTAAAGTTCCAAATCCATGTGCATCGTCTACGAGTAATCTAAAGTTGTATTCTTTTTTAAAAGCTACAATTTCTTTCAAACGCCCTTGCTCACCTCGCATTCCAAAAACACCTTCCGAAATCACCAGAATGCCACCACCTGTTTTTTCTGCCATTTTAGATGCGCGCTTAATGTTTTTTTCAAAACTTTCCATATCGTTGTGGCGATATACAAAGCGCTTTCCCGAATGCAAACGAACACCATCAATAATACAAGCATGTGTATCCATGTCGTATACAATGATATCGTTTTTTGTCACCAAAGCGTCAATAGCTGACATAATTCCTTGGTATCCAAAATTTAATACATATGCATTTTCTTTCGCTACAAATGCCGCGCACTCTTGTTCTAGTTGTTCGTGAAAAGGAGTGTGTCCAGACATCATTCTAGCGCCCATAGGATACGCTAAACCGTGTTCTGAAGATGCTTCTCCATCCACTTTTAAAATTTCTGGATGATTTGCCAATCCTAAGTAATCATTGATGCTCCAAGTAATTACTTTTTTACCATTAAAAAACATTCGATTAGAAATAGGTCCTTCTAATTTTGGAAAGACATAATAGCCTTCTGCAATGTCTGCCCATTTCCCTAAGGGACCTTTGTCTTTTCTAATCCTATCAAATAAATCTGTCGTCATATTCCGCTATTTTACTGTACGCAAAGTTAATAAATTCTGTGAGTTTAAACAATTCAATAAAACGTAGATTTTTGATGATTTAGTCAATAAAACCTTGTGCTTTCATCCACGTGTCACTATATATTTTTTTCATATACCTAGAGCCATGGTCGGGAAATATAATCACTACAAAGCTCTTTTTATCAAACATGTCTAAAGCAGCATACTGTTTGGTTGCTTGCATTACCGCTCCACTAGTATAGCCGCAAAATAAGCCTTCTTTTTGCACAATTTCTCTTGCTGCTAAAGCAGCATCTTTATCCCCCACTTTTTCATAGGTGTCAATCACATCAAAATCTGTAGCCGTTGGAATGAGTGATTTTCCGAGCCCCTCGATACGATACGGTTTTATTTTTTTAGGATCTAATTCTCCTGTTTCATGGTATTTCTTAAGAACAGAACCAAAAGCATCTACTCCTAAAACCTGTATCGCCGGATTTTGTTCTTTCAAGAATTTTCCAACACCTGAAATCGTTCCTCCAGTTCCACTGACGACTACTACATGTGTGACTTTTCCATTAGTTTGTTGCCAAATCTCCGGTCCTGTGGTCCTATAATGTGCCTCTATATTCAACGCATTAAAATATTGATTGATATACACAGAGTGCTCTGTTTTCTTGTGAATCGTTTTGGCGATTTCATAATAGGACCTTGGGTCATCAGCTGGCACGTTTGCTGGACAAACGTGCACTTCTGCACCCATTGTTTTTAATAAATCAATTTTATCCTTTGAAGACTTATCACTTACCGCTAAAATGCACTTATAGCCTTTAATAAGACTTATCATTGCCAAACTATATCCAGTATTACCAGAAGTGGTTTCTACGATGGTTGCTCCTTTTTTAAGAATCCCCTTTTTCTCGGCATCATTAATAATATGCAATGCAATCCGATCCTTTGAAGAAAGTCTTGGATTAAAATATTCTACTTTTGCATAATAAGCACCTTTTAAATCTTTTGTGATTTTTTGAAGTTTAATCAATGGTGTTTCTCCTACTAACTCTAAAATACTGTTGTGAATACCGTCGTTTTTAGTCATTCTAAATTTCACAAAAAATCTGTGATTTTTGTTAGCCCTAAATGTAAAAGTACAATTTTTGTTTTAAATTATAAATCGATTTTATGACGTACCCAAATTTTGTGCCAATTTATGTTCTAACAAAAGCAAAAAAGTAAAGTCTTTCGCCGTTTCTTTTAAAGCATCAAAACGACCAGAAGCACCTCCATGACCTGCCTCCATATTTGTCCTTAACAATAAAAGATTGTCATCTGTTTTTAGCTCCCTTAATTTTGCCACCCATTTAGCAGGTTCCCAATATTGCACTTGAGAGTCGTGAAAACCAGTGGTAACCAACATGTTCGGATACGCTTTTGGTTTTACTTGATCATAAGGTGAATATGATTTTATATAATCGTAATATTCTTTGTCATTTGGGTTTCCCCATTCGTCGTATTCCCCTGTTGTGAGTGGAATGGAATCATCTATCATTGTCGAAACTACGTCTACAAATGGAACTGCAGCAATAATACCGTTGTAAAGTTCAGGATTCATATTTATAATTGCTCCCATCAACAGACCTCCAGCGGATCCACCCATTGCATATAAATGTTTTGCTGAAGTGTACTTGTTGTCAATTAAATATTTAGAACAATCTACAAAATCTGTAAATGTATTCTTCTTGTTTAACATTTTACCATCTTCATACCAATTTCGTCCTAAGTATTCACTTCCACGAATGTGTGCCAAAGCGTATACAAACCCTCTGTCTAGCAAACTCAAGCGCGTGGTAGAAAAACCGTCTGGAATGGTATACCCATAAGAACCGTAGGCATATTGTAATAAAGGTGTATTTTCATCAAGCTTTGTATCTTTGTGATGCACAATAGAAACAGCTATTTTTTCACCATCTCGTGCGGTTGCCCAGAGACGTTTACTGCGATAATTTTCTTTGTTAAACTTACCGCCCAAAACTTCTTGTTCTTTTTTAATCTGCTCAGATTTATCCCGCATATTAAAATCAATTACGGAAGCAGGGGTTGTCATGGAATTGTAAGAATAGCGAATTATCTCTGTGTCAAAGTCAGGGTTTGAATATACGCCTACCGAATACGTTTCTTCTTTAAATGGCAGGTAATAATCAGCAGATTTATCCCAGCGCTTAATGCGTACTTTATTCAATCCATTCGTGCGTTCTTCCAGCACTAAGTACTCTTTAAATATTGAAAAATCTTCTAGTAATGTATCTTCCCTATGCGGAATTACATCTGTCCAGTTTTCTTTTTCGGTATTAGAAACCGGGGTTTTCATTAGTTTAAAGTTGGTTGCATTGTCTTTATTTGTCAACAAATAAAAATCATTCTCAAAATGAGAAACACTGTATTCTAAATCTCGCTCACGTCCCTGCAACATTGTAAATGTCCCTGTTGGATTGTCTGCATCTAAAAATTGAGCTTCCGTAGAAACCGTGCTGTAAGATCCAATAATAATGTATTTATTGGATTTTGATTTGGTTACATAGGTGCCAAAAGTTTCGTCTATTTCATGAAAAACTTCAACATCCTCAGAAGTTGGTGTTCCCAAAACATGTCTAAATATTTTTTCGCTTCTTAGCGTATTTGGATCTTTCTTCGTGTAAAAAAAAGTCCTGTTGTCATTTGCCCAAACAGAACCACCAGAGGTGTTTTCTATAATGTCTTTGTAAATTTCTCCAGTTTCTAAATTTTTAATTCGAAGAAAATATTGTCTTCGACTAACGGTGTCCGTTGCAAAAACGGCCAGTTTATTATCATTAGAAATATTGAGACCTCCCATTTGAAAATAATCAAAATCCTTGGCCATTTCATTTACATTGAACAAAATTTGCTCCGCTGCCTCTACGTTGTCTTTCTGTCTGCTGTAAATAGGGTATTGCATGCCAATTTCAAAACGGGTGCTGTAGAAGTAACCATTGTCTTTGTAAGGAACAGAAGAATCATCCTCCTTAATCCGTCCTTTCATTTCTTCAAACAACTGTTTTTCAAAATTCTTAGTTGAAGCAGTAATTTGATCATGATATGTGTTTTCTTCTTCTAAATAACCAATGACCTTTTTAGTTTGTTCATCTTTTATGTCTGCAAGCTTCTGCGCATCGGACAGACGCATCCAAAAATAGTTATCAATTCTTACATCATCGTGCAAGGATAATGTTTTGGGTTGTTTATCGGCTAAAGGTGCTTTAGAAGTTATATTTTTCATGGATTTATTTTTACAAACGAACACAAAAATAAGACTTAAAATTAGAGTTTTTGTAAATATTGCTTTCCTTTTTTATAGATTTAAGAATAGTTTATGTTTACTAAATTTAACATGCCCTTCGCAGGTAACGCAATAACAGTTTAAAAGCACTTTTTATAGTGGTTTATAAATACAAAAACACAACCAATAATGAACATTATAAATACAGAAGATTGTGTGACAATGCATACTTTCTAAATCCACATAATTGGTTCCCTTTATAATCATTGTATCGAATATCCTTGTAAACGTTCACTGATCACTTATAAAAATAATATAATTTGAGCAGTTCTAAAAGAGGATAACGAACTTGGAGGACACATTTTAAAAGTTGCTTATACCAGTTAAAAAAACGAGTTTTTTTTAATTATTTTCTAAATTCAAATGCCTATTTTAATAGAAGTAATTTCACCCAATTAACAGCTATCAAAAAATAATGATTCCGAAAAAACAAAAGAAATCCTCTTCAGGTAATAAAATACTCAAATACAGCCTTTCTATTCTGCTCGTTTTAATACTTGCAATGAGTGCAATTCCACTTTTATTTAAGGATAAAATTTTAGCATTGGTTTCGGATACCATCAATAATAAGATCAACGCAACAGTCAGCTTTAAAGAGCTAGATTTAAGTTTCTTTAGAAACTTTCCTTACGCAAGCTTAAGAGTAAACGAACTGGCAATCATAAATAAGGCTCCTTTTCTAAGAGATACGTTGTTTCATGCCGAAAAAATAAATTTTACCATAAAAATTACATCCCTATTTTATTACAAAACAGCACCCATAGCAATTGATCGTATTTCGGCAACAAACGGAACTCTGAACATCATTTTTGATAAAAATAATAGTGCTAATTTTGATATTGCTAAAAAAAATAATTCTGTGACAACGGAAACAGAGAGTGCGGTTGCCTTATTGATAAATGAATATGCACTAGAAAATATTAATTTTAGTTTTTCTGACGAAACTTCAAAAGTTAAGCTAGCACTAAATAATATTTATCACTCAGGAAAAGGAAATTTTACCAAAGAAATTTTAGATATTGACACCAAGACTACTGCTAAACTTTCTTTAGATTATCAAAATATAAATTATTTAAAAGATATAAACATAAAGTTGAATGCTGCTTTAAACATCGATTTACAAAATTCAAAATTCACATTTAAAGAAAACACTGCTTCTATCAATAAACTTCCTTTGGAGTTCAATGGTTTTATTCAATTAACCGAAGAAGGTCAGTTCTACGATATGGCATTCTACACACCAAACTCGTCATTTAAAAATTTACTAGCATTACTGCCAAAACAATATTCAAAAGATTTAAACGGTATCGAGACCAAAGGGAATTTTGACTTAAATGGAGTTGTAAAAGGATCTTTTACTGAAACCACGATCCCTGCGCTAAACATTTCATTTGTGTCTAAAAATGCCATGTTTAAATATACAAGTTTGCCGAAGTCAGTAAACAATATTAATATTGATGCCAGTATTATCAACACCTCAGGATATTTAAAAGACACAAAAATAGCAATTACAAACACATCTTTTAAATTAGATAAAGATCTTTTTAGCGCAAGCGGCAATGTTGTTAACCTTTTAGAAAATGCTACTGTAAATTTAAAAGTAAAAGGAAGCATCGACCTCGGTACTATTAAAAAAGTATATCCAATTACTTTTAAAAACGAACTAAAAGGGATTTTACAAGCAGATATCACCACACAATTTGATTTAAAATCTATTGAAAAAGAAACCTATCAACACATAAAAAACAAAGGGAATATTACAGTTTCTAATTTTAAGTTCAAAGCTGAAGATATAGCCAACCCTTTTTTTATTGACAAAACTTCGGTTTCTTTCACTACAAATACTGTTATCTTAGAAGAATTCAGAGCAAAAACTGGAGCATCAGACATCGCCATTCAAGGAAATTTAGAGAACTTTTATGGCTTTCTTTATAAGGATGAGAAATTGAAAGGAAATTTCAATTTAAATTCGACTGTTTTTAAAGTATCTGATTTTCTAACACAAAGCAAAACGACTAATACTAAAGAAAAAGAAACAATAAACTTAAAAATACCTTCTTTTTTAGATGTGCGCTTAGAAGCAGTTGCTAAAAAAGTAATCTATGACAATATCAATTTGACATCTGTTTCTGGAGAGCTACATATCAAAGAAGAATCCGTTCGATTAAAGAACATAACTTCCGCTGTATTTGGAGGAAATATTGATTTTGATGGTGTGGTTTCTACCGCAGAAAAGAGGTCTAAGTTTGCACTGGATCTAAACCTAAAAAAATTAAATATTGCAGACTCTTTTAACCATCTAAAAATGTTAGAGGCCATCGCTCCTATTACAGAAACCGTTGAAGGAAAAATAAATGCTACGTTGCAAGTCTCTGGTGATTTAAATGGCGACATAACTCCAAATTTAAAGTCTATTTTTGGGAGTTTACGGGGGCAATTGTCAAATACAAAATTAAAGCCAAAAAATTCGAAAGCATTAAACTTGTTGGGTTCTAAAATAGACTTCTTAGACCTAAATGAATTCAATTTAAATGATGTTAGTGCTTCTTTTTCTTTTGCTAATGGGCAAGTGCGTGTGCCTCCTATTAATATTAATTACAAAGACATTGCTATTAAAATTGAAGGATCGCATGGATTCAATACTGCTATGAATTATGACATTAACTTGGATGTTCCAGTTAAATATTTAGGAAGTACCGTTACAACTGCACTTACACAGTGCACTCCAAAAGATGTTGCTAGGATTAAAAGCATTCCTATTAAGGCCTCATTAAAGGGTAGCTTTTCGACACCTATCTTTTCTTCAAACATAAAAAATACGACAGCAGACCTCTTGAAAATTCTCTTAGAAAAGCAAAAACAAAGTGTACTAAAAACAGGAAAGGATAAATTGAAAAATTTACTTTTTAATAGCATAAAAACAAATAATACTAAAAACAAGATAAAGAATGTTTTGGGAGGATTCTTTGGCAAGATAAAAGATACAGTAAAGAAAAATTAGGTATTACAACAGCAGTATCCCATTTCCATTTCCATTTCCATTTCCATTTCCATTTTCAATCTACTACTTGCTGTTTTACGAGAGAGAAAATAGGCCTGCAAAAGCGACAATTGCCAATAAAAGATACACAGACAGCAATATAATTGTAAAAACTCCAATAAACTTATAATGAGATTTTAGCATTTTAAAAGCAGTTGCAAGCACTTTATCCTCTTTAGATAGCAGTGCTTTTTTCATTTTATTAGAGAATTGATTCAAGTAATAAAGAGGAAATATGTAGATGATAACAACAACAATATATGAAAATGTAATGAGTGCTCCCGCGTTAAAAGGCGAGGTTGCTATTTCTGGAACACTGCGATACGCCAAGCTTAAAAAAAAGCTACCAAAAAGCAACAGTCCTATACTAATAAATCCTAGCACAGATAAAAACTTGCACCAACTTGCAATTTCCTTTAAAAATTCTTTTGCATCCGGAGTTATCTTAAGTTCTTCTAATTCGGTAAGCACATTTTGCATAATCTTTGTATTTGATCTCTTATACTTTCAAAAGTAATGAATTTATAAGACCAAAAAAAAGCCACAAATATAAATTTGTGGCTTTAAATGATCTTTGTAGAATTTATTTCTTAAATTCAGAAATTGTGTTTTTAATAATGCCAACGCATTCCATTAACTGCACTTCCGTCATGACTAAAGGAGGAGCAAAACGAATGATATTACCATGGGTTGGTTTTGCTAGCAAACCGTTGTCTCTTAATTTCATGCAAATATCCCAGGCAGTTGTGCTGTCTTCGGTATCGTTTATTAAGATTGCATTTAACAGTCCTTTACCTCTTACCGATTTCACCAAGTGATTGGTTTTACAAAATTCTGTTAACTCAGATCTAAATATATGTCCTAATCTATCTGCGTTGATCGCTAATTTTTCATCTGCTACTACTTCCAAAGCGGCCATGGCAACTGCTGCTGCAATTGGGTTTCCTCCAAATGTAGAGCCGTGGTTTCCGGGACCAATCACGTTCATAATCGCATCATTTGCTAAAACAGCTGAAACAGGATATGCTCCGCCACTCAGTGCTTTTCCTAAAATAAGAATGTCTGCTTTGGTCTCTGGTTCTCCAGAACAGTTTTTCTCTGGACAAGCACAGTTTCCACAAGTAGCCAATAAACGTCCCGTTCTTGCGATTCCTGTTTGTACTTCATCCGCAATAAACAATACATTATGTGCAGCACACATTTCTTTTGCTGCTGATAAATAACCATCAGAGGGAACATAAACTCCCGCTTCTCCTTGAATAGGTTCCACTAGAAATGCAGCTATATTTTTACTGCTTTCCAATGTTTCTTTTAAAGCATGCAAGTTATCATACTCAATTTTAATAAAGCCATTGGTATAGGGTCCAAAATTCTTTCGAGCAACCTCATCATTAGAAAAAGAAATAATGGTTGTCGTTCTTCCGTGAAAATTATTTTCACAAACAATTATTTCAGCTTTATTTTCTTCGATACCTTTTACTTCGTAAGCCCATTTTCGAGCAATCTTCAATGCTGTCTCTACCGCTTCTGCACCGGTATTCATTGGTAATAACTTGTCATAACCAAAGTATTCCGTAGCAAATTTTTCATATTTACCAAGCATGTCGTTGTGAAAAGCTCTTGAAGTTAAACTCAATGTTTTCGCTTGATGCATCATAGCATCGACAATTTTTGGATGGCAATGTCCTTGATTTACCGCAGAATAAGCTGACAAGAAATCGTAATATTTTTTTCCTTCAACATCCCAGACATGAACACCTTCACCTTTACTCAAAACCACAGGAAGTGGATGGTAATTGTGCGCACCGTGCTTGTTTTCTAATTCAATTGCCTCTTGTGATGTAAGTTTGTCTAAAACAGTCATACTCTTAATTTTAAATGTTTATAATTAAATAACCATTCCTGTTCTACCTTTATCCTTTTAGCGAGAGCCAAAAATTCAGCGTGGGAAAGAAATCATCCCCGAAGTTTTACAAAAGTAATCAAAATAATTAACAAATTTAGTACTGTCCCAGTTTCAAAACTTCCTTTTCCTGACAACAGCACTTGGATTTTCTTTGGAATGCGGTCTGACGAATGCACCTTTGCGTTGCACTTTTAAGAAGGGAAATATTTCAATTTTAACGCTTCTTAGCAGGTTCTAAAAATTAAAATACAGTGGTACACCTCTGTAATCGAAAGTCATACAGCACTATTTTACCTACTGTTTTAGGTACGTCAAAAGATCATTTTAGACCTTTTTAACATAAATAATATTCATGGACAGCCTCTCAATAACTTTTCCTAATTTTGCGAACTAAAATAAAAATTAATGTCACGGAGAGAACGCAACCAATTTGTAAAAAAAAATCAAGTTTTAGAATTAAAAATTGAAGATTACGCTTTTGGGGGGAAAGGAATTGCACGCATTCATTCAGAAGAAGGAAGTTTTGTCATTTTTGTACCGAACACGCTTCCAGGACAATTGGTGAAAGCCCAAATTAGTAAATCGAGTAAAAAATATGCGGAAGCAAAATTAATCGACGTTTTAGAGGCTTCTCAAGACGAAATTCAAGTTCCGTATCAAGACATACCGGGAGCTCCTTACATCCAACTACCAATTGAATTACAACATAAATACAAAAAAGAAAGTACGCTTTCACTGTTCAAAAAAATAGGTAAAGTAGAAAATATAGATGCTTTATTTGACGAATTTGTCACTTCCCCAAATGTCTTTCATTATCGAAATAAAATGGAATATGGCTTTTCGGCAATTGGATATGACAGAATTACAAAAAGAGATAAAGACGAATTCACTTTAGGCTTTAAAAGACGGGGTGTTTGGTGGATGGGAGATGATTTAAATAAGGATTCTGGTTTGTTTGACAAACAAATGGAAGACCATCTAAAAAACATCAAGCAATATTGTATCGAAACAGGTTTAGATCCCTGGCATGGTCCAAAAAGAGAAGGTTTCTTTCGCTACTTTGTAGTGCGTAAATCTTTCAAAACGGACGAGTTGTTATGTAATTTAGTCACCACTTCACCAGAATTAGAGAAATTTGACCTAAATAAATTTGCTGACTTTCTAAAGGATATTTTTGGAAAGCGTTTAGCAGGTTTGCTACACACGATAAACGACGAAACTGGCGACAGAACAATTGCGACCTCTGGGAGTTTAAACTTGGTGTATGGAAAAGATAAAATTGTAGAGCAATTGTTGGGATTAGATTTTGAAATTAGCATGAAAAGTTTTTTTCAAACCAATCCTAAGTGTGCAGAGAAATTATATAATAAGGTCGTTGAATATGTTTTAGAAGACAAAACAAAAGTAGATAACACGGTGGTTATGGATTTGTTTTGTGGAACAGGAACCATTGGACAAATTGTAGCTTCTAAAAGTAAAAATGCTCAGATTATTGGGGTAGATATTGTAGCTTCTGCTATCGAAGACGCGGAAAAAAATGCCAAAAGAAATAATATTACCGGTGTGCAATTTTTCGCAGCAGATGTTGGAAAATTTTTAACATCACATCCAGAGTATGAAAACAAGATAAAAACAATTATTTTAGATCCTGCCAGAGCAGGAATTGCGCCCAAAACTTTGCAAAAAATAATCAATCTTAATGCAGATAGGATGGTTTATGTTTCCTGCAATCCTGCAACACAGGCTAGAGATACTGAATTACTGGGAGCAGCGGGATATGTAATCAAAAAGATGAGTTTAGTAGATCAATTTCCCCACACTGCGCACATAGAAACGGTTGTCTTATTTGAGAAAGTTTCGTAGTTCATCTTTTAAAGTTAGCGTTTTATTTAAAAATTGTTCGTTTATTAGAAGTTGAAAAGGTGCTGGCTCGAATGTTTAGATTCGAAATAAAATAAGATGAATTCAGCCATGTATAATACATGGCCATTGCTATTTCTAAAATTGAACACCCGTTATTTAAAGGCAAGCAACTAAAAATAATGTGCATTTTATGCTGTTTTTATAAAAGTTAGTATCTAAAGTGTTAAATCAACTCATAATTTCAATAGAATTAGGTGGTATTATTAAAAATGAAACTATTTTAGCACCGCAGAGAACAGAAAAAGTAAAGACCAATTACACGATTAAGATTATAGATAATTTAAAAATCCAAAAAAATCAATTAAGAATCCTTTTTAAAATAAAAAAATGAAAAAACTAACAGATTTCGAAATAGAAAAAAAGTTACCAGCACTCTTAGAATGGGAATATTTTGACAATGCCTTACATACAGATTTTGAATTTGATAATTTTAAAGATTGCATGTCTGCAATGAATAGAATTGCTTTCGAATGCGAAGCTTTAAACCACCATCCAGAATGGTCTAATGTCTATAATAAATTAGACATTACCCTAACAACTCATGATGCAGACGGTGTTACTGAATTAGATTTTAAATTGGCAGCTGCAATAAATAAGATTGTAGAAGTTGAAGAAGAATAATGTATTTAAATCAATTTAATTTCCATTTTTAACGCGTGAAAAAAGAAGCACTAATTTTATTGTTTGGCTGTTTTGTATTTGCAGGTTGTGAAAAAGACGATTTCTGTGTAAAAAATCCTGTGACATCAAAATTAATAATTGATTTCTACGACGATACCAATAGGGAAACTTTAAAAAAAGTAGAGCGTTTCTCAATAATTGGAGCAGGAAAAACCGACAGCCTTTTCACGAATCAGAGCCTAAATAGCATTTCAATTCCTCTAAACTCCTTAACTTCAGAGACGGTTTATACATTCAAGAAAAACACCACAAACGGTGCTTCTGAGAATAATGAAATTGCAGTATTTTCTATTCTGTACGATACTGAGGAAGCCTATGTTTCTAGATCTTGTGGATTTAAAGTTATTTTCAAAAATGTAGCGTTCTCAGCGGACACCAATTCATGGATTACCGCTTTTACACCGACTACCATTACTAATCTAGATGATCAAAGCACAGCTCATGTTCAAATATTTCATTAGTTGCTGTCTTCTTTTTGCATGGACAAACAATTTTTCTCAGGAAAAAACACAAGACAATACACCTCTTAAAACGCAGGATACTATTATCTATAAAACAAACTACGGACTGCGCTTAGGAATTGATATCAGCAGACCATTAAGAACCTATTTTGAAAGTGCTTACAGTGGGATGGAAATTACGGCAGATTATAGGATCCGAAAGAATGTATACATTGCTACGGAGTTCGGATATGAAAAAAATACAAGTATTGAAGATTACTCCAACTCAACATCAAAGGGAAACTATATGCGACTTGGCCTTAATTTTAACGCTTACAAAAATTGGTTGGATATGAATAATGAGATTTTTATCGGACTTCGATATGGTTTCAGTCTTTTTGATCAAACTTTAAACAACTATACTCCGAATGTTTCAGATGCTGAAAGTGGCAATTATTTTCCAGCAACGTTAAGTTCCAGTTCTGTGTCTGCTGTAAATCTAAATGCACATTGGTCAGAATTAATGATCGGTCTTAAGGCAGAAACATTGAAAAATGTTTTTATCGGAATTTCTGTTTCTTACAAAATTTTAATCAGCGCAAAAGATCCCAAAGATTTTAAAGTATTATATGCGCCTGGGTTTAATCGAATTTTTGAAAGTCAAACAGGTTTTGGATTGAATTATACGATTAGTTATTTAATTCCATTCGCAAAAAAATAAAACTACTTTCACAACCATTCTTTTTTCAGTAACTTTATAATTCTTTTAAAAAAATCGACTACTATGAATAAAATACCAAGTGTAAACTTAGCAGATTTTTTATCTGATGATTTAGCGAAAAAACAAAAATTTATAAATGAAATAGGACACGCCTACGAAAACATCGGTTTTGTTGCTTTAAAAGGTCACTTTTTAGATGAGGCTTTAGTCACAGATTTATATGCTGAAGTAAAAAACTTTTTTGATTTACCCGTAGCATCCAAAGAGCGGTACGAAATTCCTGGCATTGGAGGCCAAAGAGGGTATGTTTCTTTTGGAAAAGAATCTGCAAAAGGCAAAAAAGAGGGGGATTTAAAAGAATTTTGGCATTTTGGACAATACGTAGAAGATGATGCGGAAAGAGCAAAAGAGTATCCTGATAATGTTTTAGTCGATGAGCTTCCAAAATTCAATGAGGTTGGAGAAAAAACTTTTAAAATGCTAGAAAAAACGGCCAAATACGTGTTGCGTTCTTTGGCTTTGTATTTAAATTTAGAAGAGACTTATTTTGATCACTATATACGAAATGGAAATAGCATTTTAAGACCCATACACTACCCTCCAATCAAAACAGCACCTCAGGGAGCAGAAAGAGCTGCTGCCCACGGAGACATCAACTTAATAACACTTTTGATGGGCGCTCAAGGAAAAGGTTTACAAGTACAAAATCTCAATGGAGAATGGATTGATGCCATGGCAGAGCCTGATGAAATCATGATCAATGTTGGAGATATGTTGGCAAGACATAGCAATAACAAACTAAAATCTACCATCCACAGAGTTGTCAACCCTCCAGAAGAATTGTGGGGAACTTCACGCTATTCCATTCCATTTTTTATGCATCCAATATCAGAGATGAAATTAGATGTTTTAGAAGATTGTGCAGATGCAGCGCATTTAAAACAGTTTGAAGACATAACGGCTGGCGAATTTTTAGAGCAACGATTAAAAGAATTGGGATTGAAAAAATAATCTTTTTCACTCAAGAAAAACAGCATTAAATAGTACATCTGTAGACTGTAAAACAAATGGATTTAAAAGAGCAATTAAAAAACTTATTTCCCACACACGAGGAGACACCAGAAGTTAAAGTAGAAACCGCTAATATTTGGCTTCAAGACGATCCGATTATCTGCAAATATGAAAAACGGAAAGGGAAACCAATTACTATTTTAGAAGGGTATACGGGAGCGACTGCTGATTTTAAAATTTTAGCGAAAGAAATTAAAACAAAGCTTTCTGTCGGGGGTAGTTTTAAAGATGATAAAATTATCATTCAAGGTGATTTTAGAGACACCATCATGGAAATGCTAAAAGACAAAGGTTTTAAGGTTAAAAGAGTGGGAGGATAAAAAATAAATATGAGTATAAAAGAATCTGAATTAATATTAAATCACGATGGTAGCGTTTATCATTTGAATTTAAAACCAGAAAATATAGCCAACGATATTATTTTTGTTGGTGATCAAGACAGAGTTGAAAGTATTAGCAATCATTTTGATTCTATAGAGTTTACAACTCAAAAAAGAGAGTTTAAAACAACTACAGGTATTTATAAAGGAAAAAGATTGTCAATCATTTCGACGGGAATTGGACCCGACAATATCGACATCGTTCTAAATGAATTGGATGCATTGGTAAACATCGATCTAAAAACAAGAACACCAAAGAAAGTCTTAACTTCTTTAAATATTATAAGAATTGGAACTTCAGGTTCTTTACAAAAAGACATTCCTGTGGATTCTTTTTTAATGAGCTCTCACGCCTTAGACCTGAATGGCATGCTTCACTCCTACCAAATTGAAGAAATATCAAACCAAGAAATTGAAGATGCGTTTGTAAAACACACCCATTGGAATCCAAAAAAAGCACATCCTATTTTAATTAAAAACAGTGCTGTACTCGCGAAGAAATTAATGTCTGAAAAAATATTTACGGGAATTACAGCAACAGCAGGAGGATTTTACGGTCCACAAGGTAGAGTTTTACGTTTGCCGTTGCAAGATGCTGCTATTAACAGCAAAATGGATTCTTTCAGTTTCAATGGTGCTCGAATTACCAATCTTGAAATGGAAACTTCTGCTATTTACGGTTTGTCTAAGCTGCTTGGCCATCAAGCACTATCTATGAACGCAATCATAGCAAACAGAGCAGACGGCACATTTAGCGCAAACTATAAAAAAATCGTGGATGGTTTAATCGAATATTGCCTCGAAAAATTAGTAGAATAAATGACGGAATTAAAAGTTGGCGGTGTACCAGAGCACTTTAATTACCCTTGGTATTTGACATTAAAAAACAAAGAATACACGAAAGAAAATATAAATCTTAGGTGGAACAACTTTCCTGGCGGAACTGGAGAAATGTGTAAGGCGCTTCGCAGTGGTGAAGTAGACATTGCGATTGTTTTAACGGAAGGGATTATAAAAGATATTGCAAACGGAAATCCTTCTAAAATTGTACAAATATTTGTAAAATCACCTTTAATTTGGGGAGTACATGTTGGTGAGAAATCAACATTTAAAAGCATTAAAGAATTGGAGCATGGCACGATCGCCATTAGTAGATTTGGCTCAGGCTCTCATTTAATGGCCATTGTCAATGCTTTTAATCAGGGATGGGATATAGCTTCTCTAAAATTTAAAGTCGTAGGAAATTTACAAGGCGGAATTGATGCCTTAACAACCGGTACTGCCGATTATTTTATGTGGGAGCATTTTACGACCAAACCGCTGGTAGATCAGGGAGTATTTAGAAGAATTGAAGACTGTCTTACCCCTTGGCCCTGTTTTGTAATTGCAGTAAGAAATGAAGTTTTAGAGCAGCATCCCGAAGCCGTTTCCCGTATTTTAGATATTATAAACAGAAAAACAAGTACTTTCAAAAATATTGAAAATATTGATGAAATTTTAGCAGTACGCTATGAACAGAAGTTAGAAGACATTCAAAAATGGTTAAAAATTACGACATGGAGTGATGGAAAACCAATCACAAAAAATTCGATTACAAGCATCCAAAAGAAAATGCTTCGATTCAATGTGATCAAAGAAATTAAAAATTCTGCTGCTTTTGTAAAGAAAATATAATCTTAATTTTTTAAATAAACGAAATGAAAAAAATAGTCTTTATTTTAATTTGTATTTTAGGTAGTATCTGTTTTTCTTCTTGTAAAAGTACTTCCTCTCCTTGCGGTTTAGCAGATAATTCTCTTCTAAACCAAACCCCATTAGTTCATTTCAATTTCGCTTAGTTTATGTTGTAAGCCCTAAAATTAGAAACTTTTTATTGCAGAATGCATTTGTAAAAGTCTTTTTTTTTACCAGCTTATTTCCTGTGCACCAATTGACTTTAGAAATGTATTCGTTTTGGAAAAATGTTTAGATCCAAACCATCCTCTCCAAGCTCCTAATGGCGAAGGGTGTGGAGCTATCAGTATTTTATGTTTCTCTGTATCTATAAAATTTATTTTACTTTCGGCAAATTTTCCCCAAAGTAAAAACACTATATTTTCTTTTTTGGCAGAAATTTCAGCTATCACTGCATTTGTAAATGTCTCCCAGCCCCTCTTTTGGTGACTACCCGCAACGTGTGCTCTTACTGTTAACGTGGCATTTAGTAGCAGCACTCCTTGAACTGCCCATTTCTCTAAATCGCCATTCTTTGGAACCTGTTGGTTTAAATCTGTCTGAATTTCCTTAAATATATTTTTTAAAGAAGCGGGATGTTTCGTGCCTGCTTTCACTGAAAAGCACAGCCCGTTCGCCTGATTTTCGTCATGATATGGGTCCTGACCAATTATCACAACCTTTAAATCTTCAAAAGAACAACAATTAAAAGCATGAAAAATAGCTTCCTTTGGTGGAAAGCAACGCTGGGTTTTATACTCTGCTTCTACAAAATTAGTCAAGTCTTTAAAATAAGGTTTTACAATTTCACTTTCTACGATTATTTTCCACAGATCCCCCATTTTTAACTCCATAGTTTCTTATTTTTGTAAAAAAATCAAACTTACAAATTTGTATACAAATATTTCAAAAAAAACATTACAAGATTTAGAATTTTCAACAGTTCTTCAGCACATTTCAGAACGTTGCATTTCGGGGTTAGGAAAAGAGAATGTACGTGAAATACAGCCGATAACTGGCCGCAAGCAACTCTTTACAGAGCTGCATTTAGTCAATGAATATTTGTCATCTTTTCAAAGTGAAAACAGAGTGCCAAATCATGGATTTGACACCATTACTGAAAGTGTAAAAAGGTTAAAAATAGAAAATAGTTTTATAGAGACTTCAGAATTTTTAAAAATTGCGGCAGCTTCCTTGACGGTAAATGAACATTTAAAATTCTTTAAAAAATTAAAACTTCAATTTCCTACATTTTTTATACTGTCCCAAAAAATAGAGTTTACAACCTATGTAGATGATGAGATCAAAAGAATTATTGATCTGTCTGGAGAGGTTAAAAACAATGCCTCTTCTGTATTAAAACAAGTGAGAAGAGATATTAATAATATCCGTGGTAAGATTGGTGCCAGTTTCTCCAGCAGCTTGTCAAAGGCGATTGCTGCAGGATATTTAGATGATATTAAAGAAACCGTTGTCGACAATCAGCGAGTTTTAGCGGTTTCTGCAATGCACAGACGAAAAATTGCAGGAAGTCTTTTAGGCTCCTCTAAATCTGGAAATATTGTATACATCGCACCACAAGCAACCTTGGCCTATGCCCGAGAGTTTCAGAACTTAGAATATGAAGAGAAACAAGAAATTATAAAAATATTACGCACGTTAGCAGAGACAATTCGACCGTTTACGGGCCTCATGGAGGAGTATATAGCTTATTTAGTGCGCACAGATGTGGTGAGTGCAAAAGCGAAGTATGCAGTAGAAATGGATGCTATTTTGCCTTTAATTACAAAGGAAAAAAGAATTTTCTTTAAAAATGCAGTACACCCTATTTTATGGCGAAAAAATAAGGAGCAAAAAATCACTACAATTCCACAGTCTATAGAGCTGAATGAAAAACAGCAAATTATAGTCATTTCTGGACCAAATGCAGGTGGAAAAAGCATTACGCTAAAAACCATTGGATTATTGCAGTTAATGTTGCAAAGTGGTATTTTAATTCCTGTTGAGGAACGCAGCCAGACCTATATTTTTGATAGTATTTTAACGGATATTGGGGACAATCAATCTATAGAAAATCACTTAAGTACGTATAGTTATCGCTTAAAAAACATGCATTATTTTTTAAAAAACTGCAATGAAAACACCTTGTTTTTAATTGATGAATTTGGTACCGGAACTGATCCTGAATTGGGGGGTGCCCTAGCAGAAATTTTCTTAGAAGAGTTTTATGAGAAAAAGGCTTTTGGCATCATTACAACCCACTACTCCAACTTAAAGGTGTTGGCAAATGAATTAGAAAATGTAACCAATGCAAACATGCAATTCGATGAGCGCTCTTTAGAGCCTTTATTTAAATTGTTTGTTGGACAAGCGGGAAGTTCTTTTACTTTTGAAGTAGCACAAAAAAACGGCATTCCATATAGCCTTATTAACAAAGCTAAGAAACGAGTGGATACCGAGAAAGTCCGTTTGGATAAAACCATTTCTAAACTGCAAAAAGAAAGAACAATTTTACAGCGGAATTCTGAGAACTTGGCAAAACAAAAACTGAAAGGGCAAGAGCACTTAGAGAGTTTGCAAGAGAAAGAAGATAAAATTCAACTTAAATTGGCCGGCTTTCAAGAGTTATATGACAACAATCAAAGAATGCTTTCTTTGGGAAGAAAAATCAACGAATTTTTAAATAAGTTCTTTCAAAATAACAATAAAAAAGAACTGAATGCAAACTTTAACAAGTGGGTTACAGACGAAAAAGTAAAGTATGCTAAAAAAAATCCTTTGACCCCAAAATCAAAGTCACAAAAACAGATTGCAAAAGTTGTTGAAAAGCAAATACAAGCAGTTATTAAAAAGGTAGAGAAAGAGGTCTTAGAAAAGGTGGTAGCAGTGCGCGAAGAAAAGGAGATCGCAGAGGTGAAAATTGCCCAAGAAAAAGCGACTTACGTCTACGAAATAAATGACAGAGTCCGCATAAAAGACTCCAATTCAATTGGTACCATCGATAAAATAGAAAAGAAAAGTGTGACTATTAATTATGGTGTTTTTACTACAAAAACTGCGATTAGCAATCTTGAGTTGGTAGAAAAAGTAAAGAAATAAATAATATTTATTCTTTTTTTTAACGATTAAAAACAACAAATGCCGTCTGAATTGATCAGACGGCATTTGTTATACAGTTTAAACGAAACGCTGAAATGACTGTTTTTTTGATTCGCTCTTAGAAGATTACTTTTTGGTAAGTACCCATAGTTCTACTTCTTCAGTTCCTCTCCAGTGTTGATTTCTTTTTGTTTTGTCGGAAGCAACTTTTACTAGTTTCTTAATGCACTTTTCTACTTCAAACCGAACCCCTTTTGCAATCTCTTTCTCAATCGGATGTTCCTTTGAAACCTTGGTTATTTGTGCGATGTTAGAAAACAAAATAACAAGTTTTCCGTCTTTAGCCAATTTGTTATTTGCCTCCGCAAAGAATTTTGGAAAGAGATTTTTGTTATAGTAAATAGCTTCGTCCAAATTTTCTATACCTGAGCTTGCCGGCAACCAAGGAGGATTAAAAACGATTAATTCTGCTTCTTTATCTATCGCAGCGAAAAGGCTTCCGTAATATAATTCTATTTTTCGTGACAGCTTTGTGTCTCCCATATATTCCTTTAGACCAACAATCGCATTCGGATTTGTATCGGTACCAAAAACTTTTTGAAAACCGTGTTGTATCATTTGAAAAGAAAGAACCCCACTGCCAATTCCTACATCAATCGCAGATTTTTTCGGACCTGTGTAACGTTTTAACCAATTGTCAAATAAGATTAAATGATCGAAACGCGTCGGGAAATAAGTTCCGTAATACGGGTGTATTTTGTTTCTCAATACGGGCAGAGATATTCCGTTTTTATACCACTGCCAAGCACTATTCAATCCCTGTACTTGCGGAAAAGTTAATAAAAAGTTAGTGGTGTCTGGATACAACTTTTCGATCCATCCTATCTTAGGAGCTTTGTGGACTGCCACCTGGTGCCCTGTAATTTCTAATAAAATTTGATTTGATAATTTGTGATATTCCGCGCGATATGCACGCTGTTCTGTAAAAGTTTTATTGGGTAATCGATTGCTGAGATGTTTGTGCAGTTCTTTTAAAAGCAACATTCCGTTGCTATAAAATTCCGTTATCAAAACTGAGGCACCCGCTTTCATTGCGTATATTGTCTCTCTTACGTCGGTGTTGCTGTCAAAACGTATTGTGTTTTCAATAGTAATGCTCGGTGTTGGTTTGTTAATTTGTAAGGTATCAGTCATCAATTAAAATTCTATGGTAACATTTTACACGCGATTATTTGTGCAAAACATTTGATTATGATTTGTTTTTAAAGAATCTGCAATTGCAATGACTCTTTAAATGTATGCTGAATTTTTAAAAAAAAGAGCTTTTCTTTCTTGTGTACATAAGCTAGTCTTAAAATTCAAACAAAAAAATTATGCAACAAATATACTTTTTTTAACAGATATTTCGCATTAAAAAGAAGTGCAAGATCACTTTATGTTTATTTCACAACCTCGTGTTCCTTAAAATTTAAATTGGCTTTTGTAGAATCAATAAAAATAGTGAAAGATGATTTTAAAGATGGAAAATCTATTTATTTATTCAGATATTTGTTAGGATAACAATATTTACAGAACGCAATGATTCAAGATACAGTTTTAAAGCAGCTTAATGCGTCACTTTTGGGCGAAGTGTTTTTTGATAATTTACACAAAACGTTATATGCTACGGATGCTTCTGTATACCGAAAAATCCCGTTGGCGGTGGCATATCCAAAGAACGGAAAGGATATCAAAGTTTTAATTGATTTTGCAACAAAAAATAAAAGCACTTTAATACCAAGAACAGCAGGTACCTCGCTAGCTGGCCAGTGTGTTGGAGATGGAATTGTAGTGGATGTTTCTAAATACTTTACAGCCATTCTTTCTTTTGATGAAACTGCAAAAACGATAAAGTTAGAACCCGGAATTGTTCGAGATTCTTTAAATGTATATTTAAAACCATTCGGTCTATTTTTTGGTCCGAATACATCTACTTCGAATCGGTGTATGATGGGGGGAATGGTTGGAAATAACTCTTCTGGAAGCACTTCTATAAAATATGGAGTGACGCGCGATAAAGTTTTAGAAATTGAAGCAATTTTAAGTGATGGTAGTGAGGCTCTTTTTAAAGAAATTAGCTCTCAAGAATTTATTGCTAAAACGAAAGAAAATACCGTCGAAGGAAATATTTACAAAGCTATTTTTGAAGAACTTTCGCTTGTTGAAAATCAAAATGAAATCAAAAAAGAATTTCCAAAAGAAATTATTCACAGAAGGAATACTGGATATGCTGTAGATGAATTTTTAACATCTGATTTATTTGGAGGAACAGAACCTTCCATAAACGTTGCAAAATTTTTATCGGGCAGTGAGGGCACTCTTGCTTTTTCAACTTCCATGACTTTGCAATTAGATAATTTACCTCCTTCGGAAAGTATTATGGTATGCGCCCATTTTACGAGCATTCATGAAAGCTTACTCGCCACAGTAACTGCAATGAAACACAATTTATACAATTGTGAATTGATGGATAAAACCATATTAGATTGTACGAAAAGCAATCGAGAACAAGCAAAAAATAGATTCTTTTTGCAAGGAGACCCCGAAGCTATTTTAATGTTAGAAATATCGGCAAATACCATTGAAGCTGCTGAAACATTAGCAGACGCTTTAATTGCAGATTTAAAACAACATAATTTTGGGTATCATCACCCAAAAGTATATGGAAAAGACATCTCAAAAGTACACTCCTTAAGAAAAGCTGGTTTGGGACTTTTAGGAAATATGATCGGTGATAAAAAAGCAGTGGCCTGTATTGAAGATACTGCAGTCGCATTGGCAGATTTACCAGATTACATAAAGGAGTTTACAAAATTAATGGATAAGTATCAGCAAAATGCTGTCTATTACGCACATGCAGGTGCCGGGGAATTGCACCTGCGTCCTATTTTAAATTTAAAGAAAAAAGAGGATGTTGTGTTGTTTCGAAAAATTACTACAGAAACGGCAGAATTAGTAAAAAAATACAAGGGATCTTTTAGTGGAGAACACGGAGACGGAATTGTACGTGCTGAGTTTATACCCTTGATGATTGGAGAACAAAATTACCAGTTACTAAGACGTATAAAAAAAGCTTTCGATCCAAATAATGTTTTTAATAAGGGTAAAATTACAGATGCTTTTGCCATGGATGAAAGTTTGCGGTATGAAGTAGATCGAAAAGAACCCATAATTGAAACCCTGCAAGATTTTTCTGACAATGAAGGGATTTTAAAACTCGCAGAAAAATGCAACGGTTCTGGAGATTGCAGAAAACCAGTAGAAGCTGGCGGTACGATGTGCCCAAGTTACAGAGCAACAAAAAACGAAAAGGACACCACTAGAGCAAGAGCGAATATGCTGCGGGATGTCTTAACAAACAATACCGCTTCCAATAAATTTGATTCAAAAGAGCTTAAAGAGGTATTGGATCTTTGTCTAAGCTGCAAGGCATGTGCTTCAGAGTGCCCAAGTAATGTAGACATCGCAACAATGAAAGTAGAGTTTTTATATCAATATCAGGAAACCAATGGGTATTCTTTTAGAAGTAGCTTGTTTGCAAACAATGTAAAGTACAATAAGTTAGGAAGCATTGCACCTGCACTTACAAATGCGATTTTAAGCACTCCTATAGCCAAAGCCATTATGGGTGTTGCACAAAAGAGAAAGGTGCCTAAATTGGCAGTAAAGACATTAAAAAGCTGGTATAAAAAACAACCACAATCAGAAAATAAGAAGATTGTTTATTTATTCTGTGACGAATTTACGAACTTCTATGACGTAGAAATTGGAAAAGATGCATTTCATCTATTTGAAAAGTTAGGTTATAACTTACAAATTGTACATCACGAAGAATCTGGAAGAAGCTTTATTTCAAAAGGTTTCTTAAAAGAAGCGAAAGCCGTTTGCAATTTGAACGTTGCAATCTTTAAAGATATTGTTACAGAAGAAACTCCTTTAATCGGTATAGAGCCCTCCGCAATATTGACATTTAAAGATGAATACATTCGTTTGGCAGATGATAAAAAATCTGCAGAAAATATCGCCAAAAACGTGTTTACTTTTGAAGAGTTTATCGCGAAAGAGATGGCAAATGGAAACCTGCAAAAATCGCTATTCACAAAAGAGGCTAAAATACTTAAAATTCATGGACATTGCCATCAGAAAGCGCTGTCTGGAACCCATGCAAGTTTTCAAGTTTTAAACTTTCCAGAAAATTATTCTGTAACCATTATCAATTCCGGGTGTTGTGGAATGGCTGGTTCTTTTGGATATGAAAAAGAACACTATGCTCTTTCCATGCAGGTTGGTGAAGACACCTTATTTCCAAAAATAAGGAATACACCAAAAGAAACTGAAATTGTAGCTGCTGGAACGAGTTGTAGACATCAAATTTTTGATGGAACAGAACGCATTGCAAAACATCCAATAACAATCTTAAAAGAAGCATTATCTTTGGCGGATGCAAACTAAAAACAAAGGGATGTCAATGGTTGCCTTGATTCTTGCAGGAGAGGCAATCTTTTTATTACCATTTATTCAAATGCGCATTTTTAAGCCAGTAATTAGAGAGGCCTTTCTAATTACTGACGCTCAAATTGGGGAGGCGCAGGCGTTATATGGAGTTACTGCTTTGCTTTCTTATTTCTTTGGTGGTTTTATTGCAGACAAGTGGGAACCTAAAAAATTATTATCTATTTCTTTATTTTTAACTGCTATTGGCGGCTTTTCGATGGTCCTAATTCCCTCTATTTTCACCCTTAAAATTTTATATGCTTTTTGGGGATTTTCAACCATTCTATTATTTTGGGCATCTTTAATAAAAGCAACGAGACAATGGGGAAATAAACACAATCAAGGTTTATCTTTTGGGCTGTTAGATGGAGGAAGAGGTTTTTTTGCCGCACTAATAGGTTTATTTGGAGCCTCCATATTAACCTATTTTTTCCCAGAAAAGGGTCTGGAAGTTACCTATAGTAATAAGGTAGAAACACTACAGTTTATCATTGGGGCCAATACAATTATTGTGTTTTTGGTTGCTTTGTTAGTTTGGAAAGCACTTCCAAAAGATCCGATACAGTTTGAAACGGGAACCGCCTTTCATTTCGACTTTAAAACAGCTTTTTCTTTAATGAAGAAGAAAAAAGTAATTTTTCACTCTTTGATTATTTTTTGTGCGTATTCTTCTTACAAACTTACAGAAGTATATGGAACCTATGCAAAAGACGTTTGGAAATATTCTTTAGAAGAAGCTACTTACTTTGCAGTTTTCATTCAATTATTAAGACCTATTGCCGCCATTCTTGTTGGCTGGATAGCAGACAAATACATTCCTTCTAAAATTATAATACCTAGTTTCGCGGTCCTTATTGTAACATCTACAATTCTAGGCTTTGGTTTTTTTAACACCCAAGCGGTATTTTTATCGTTTTTAGTTTTTATCTTTATGGCGTTGGGAACGTATTCTTTAAGAGGATTGTATTTTGCTATTATTGAAGAAGCAAAAACACCTATTCAAATGACAGGAACTCTAGTTGGAGTCATTTCGGTAGCCGGTTTTACACCCGATATTTTCATGTCACTATTTATGGGATATATGCTAGGAGAAAATCCAACACTAATAGAATACCAACATTTATTTACAACATTTACAATTATTCCTATTATTGGTTTGTTGGCCGCTCTAGGATTTAGAAAAAGCATATCAAAGTTATGAGTAAAAAAAAGAAGTATGTAGCCGATGAAAATCGCTATGAGAAGATGAACTATCGAAGAACTGGAAACAGTGGCTTATTGTTGCCTGAGATTTCACTGGGATTGTGGCATAATTTTGGAAAAGAGGATAATTTTAAAAATGCTAGAAACCTTTTAAAATGTGCTTTCGATCACGGAATTACGCATTTTGACATGGCAAATAACTATGGTCCTCCTCCAGGATCTTCAGAAAAAAATTTAGGTAAAATATTAAAAAATGATTTTCGTTCTTATCGTGACGAACTCGTTATTTCTACCAAAGCCGGTTACGGAATGTGGCCCGGACCTTATGGAGATTTAGGATCCAAGAAGTTTCTAGTGGCCAGTTTAGATCAAAGTCTGCAAAGAATGGGTTTAGAGTACGTTGATATTTTCTATCATCACAGGCCTGATACCGATACTCCTTTGGAAGAAACCATGGGAACTTTGGATTTAATGGTACGGCAAGGAAAAGCCTTGTATGTTGGCATTTCGAACTATCAACCTGAAGAAGCAGAAAAGGCTTTTAAAATATTAAAAGATTTAGGAACTCCTTGCTTGTTGCATCAACCAAATTATAATTTACTAAATAGATGGGTTGAGGACGGTCTATTGGATTTGCTTGAAAAATCTAAAATTGGTGCTATCTGTTTTTCTCCTCTAGCTCAGGGCATGTTGACCGACAAATACCTTCATGGTTTGCCTAAAGATTCAAGAGCTGTAAAAGACAGTCCTTTTTTGAACACATCTCAAGTTCTTGAAATGCTGCCTAAAATTAAAGGATTGAATGAAATTGCGAGGAATAGAAGCCAAACCCTTGCACAAATGGCCATTTCTTGGATTTTAAAAGACCCAAGAATTACATCTGTCTTGATTGGTGCTAGTAAAACTGAACAGATTATTGACAGTGTAAAGGCAATCGAAAACACAAGTTTCACAGAAAAAGAATTGCAGTTAATCAATGAAATTTGCGAGCTTTAAGAGCTCCAGAATTCACGCTGCTTATTGAGCACCGCTTCCTCGTTCAAATACTCTTCTGCATCTTTTGGAGATAAAACTTTTAAGAACGAGGGATGTTGCTCAATTGCAAATTCTATTTTTGTAATAATATCTGCAACCTCTTCATTTTCATAATCGATTTCTAAAGGCTCTTTAATTACGATTGATTGTAAAACATTTCGTTTTTTTATGCGCAATCCTTTTTTGTCAAAAGAACGTCTAAAACCGTCTATCACAATTGGTACTACAACAGGCTTATAGGTTTTAATAATGTGAGCGGTTCCTCTCCTAATAGGCTTAAATGGTGTTGTTGTGCCTTGTGGAAAAGTAATTACCCAACCATCATTTATTGCTTTACCAATGTTAGAAATATCAGAATTCTTTACTTGCCTATTCACATTTTTTCCCGAATTACGCCAAGTTCTGTCTATCGAAACGGAACCCGCATAGGCAAATATTTTTGGCAATAACCCAGATTTCATAGTTTCTCCGGCAGCAACATAATATACGTTTAATTTCGGATTCCATATATAGCCAATATTTTTTATAGAATCATCTCTTCCACATAAAGCCGCATTGAAAACATGGATCATCGCAGCAACATCTGCAAAATACGTCTGATGGTTTGAAATAAAAAGAACGTTTTTTTCTGGCAAGGCTCTTATAACATCTGAACCTTCTATCCTTAAACTATTAAATTTTCGATACCTGGCATGTGAAACTACGCCACAAGCTCTAATTATGATCTTTTTTAAAAATAAAATATGGCCAAAAGGATTTCTTTTTATTAAAGGCATTGTGTATGGGTGGTTGTTTAATTGCTTATTAGCAAATCTACAAAACAAATCATTTAAAAGAACACTTTAAAAGTTCTTTAATTTCCGAAAGCATCATCGCTGTTGCTCCCCAAACGGCGTAGCCGTTTAACATAAAGCATGGTACAGTTCTATTATCCATATAAGTGTTGGTAATATTTACAGTAGCGAGAGTCGCATCGTCTAATAAATCTGAGACTAAAACTTCAATTATCTCAGCAACTTCATAGTTCCTTAAAAAAGAAGGCATGGTTTCTGTACTTCCTATAAATGGCGTCGCTAAAAAATTACTCGGAGGAATATAGACTGGAGTTAACACTCTTACAATTTCTACAGATCCTGGAGAGATTCCAACTTCTTCATAGGTCTCTCTTAAAGCTGTTTCCTGCAGTGTGGTATCTTCTTTGTGTATCTTACCTCCAGGAAAGCTTATTTGTGAAGAATGTGTGCCCTTATAATTTGCTCTTTTAGTTAGTAGGAAAACGGCTTGTTTCTTTTTATTGGGATAAAAAATTGCCAGCACCGCAGCTTTTTTAGGATTGTAAGCAGCTATTTCATCAATATTATATTTCAAGCGAACGGAGGGTGCCAATTTTAGCTGTGCTGTCAAACCACCTATTTTTTGAGTTTTAAGCACAGCTATTTTATTTTTGAATTGACTAAATTCCACTTTGCATAAATATTTTAGTAATCCAATTCTTTTTTAAGTCAACATTTAATTTTTGCATGATAGATAAATAAGATTAGTGCAATTCACTCTTTAATGCTGCACTGCCGAAAGAGCACTTATTTTACGTGTATCTTGTAAACAGTTTTATTTGATGATCGCAAGAATTAAAATCAAAAAATAAAGAAATGTTCGTTTTAAATAGGCCTTCTTTTGTAAAGAAGCGTTTCTTACTAAAGATATAATTTCAATCCTATGTAAAATTACAGCTAAGACATTTTAAAAATAAGAGCGTGCTCTAAAATTTACACAGCAACTAATCCTTGTTCTTAAATAAAAAACCCAATCCTAACCTGCTTAAAAATTTTTTTTCAAAAGCCCAGAAAAATTTAAATTGTCCGAATAGCCAACCAATAATTGGCAAAGTTAATTGATAAATTGGAAAAATTAATAAGATTCTCAATGGCCAATAAATAAAACTAGAAATCGTTTCAGGATTCAGTCCAAAAAAAGTTGTAATTGGTTTTGCAACCCAAGTTGCAAAAGAACCGTTAAGTGCAAATACAATAAATATCGCAAGAAAAGACCAATTATTATCAATGTTCCAACGTTGTTTTAATTTTTCCATAAAAATCTTAAGCTTGTTTTTTTGATTTTCTCAACATAAGCCAAATTCCAATTAGTACTAAAGGTATACTCAATACTTGTCCAGTATTTAATGGGCTAAAAAGCCACTCTTGTCCCCTCTTTTGAACTTGTGGCTCTTTTAAAAATTCAATGATAAAGCGCAAAGACCACAAAACTAACATAAACAATCCAAAAAGAAAACCAATTTGCTCTTTTTTAGTTGTTTTCCAATATATAAACCACATTACTAAAAACAAGGCGAGATAACTAAAAGCCTCATACAACTGCGTAGGATGCCTCGCAGTTGTTTCTCCGGCTGCTTTAAAAATTACACCAAAACTAGTACCCGTCTCTTTTCCATAAATCTCTGAATTAAAAAAATTTCCAAACCGAATAAAAAAGCCTGCCAACGCGACCATAATAGACAGTCGATCTAATATAAAAAGCCAAGGTTTGTTTAAGTGCTTTTTCGCGTAAAAAAACATAGCAATTGGAATACCTATCGCTGCACCATGACTTGCAAAACCCGTAAATCCTGTAAATTTCCACCCTTTAATAAAGCCGAATAAAAAATCTGAGCTACTTTCTTTTATTGGTAAGAATATTTCTAGGAGGTGTTGTTGATAATAATCCCAACTATAAAAGAAAACATCTCCCAAGCGCATCCCTATCAGCATGGAAAGAAAAACATACATAAATAACGGATCTACTTTTTCTAAGGGAATTTTATCTTCTACATAAATCTTCTTCATAAAATGAAGCCCTAATAAAAAAGCAGTTACGAACATTAAACTATACCACCGAATTACAAAAAAACCTAAATCAATTCCGATCGAAGGGTTCCACTCTATTGCTAAAAAACTCATAATAATTATATTGTATTTGAACGCATGTCGTCTCTAATTAATTTTATTTCTTTTTAACAAATTTGCCGCGCTTTACATTTTGTATTGGCACGCCTTTTAGGCTGATTACAATCTTTATTGCTTTAAAAATAAATACACTTTTTTACTGTTTGCTAAGGTACTGGATCATAACCACTGCCACCCCAAGGGTGACATTTAAATATTCTTTTTAGAGCCAACCAGCTTCCTAAGAAAAAACCGTGCTTTTGAAGTGCCTCTATAGCGTAGTGAGAGCAAGTTGGGCTGTATCTGCAAGTTGATGGGGTAAAAGGGGATATTGCCACCTGGTAAAAACGCACCAATAAAATAAACGGGTATGCTATTATTTTTTTCAATTTAGTTCAATGAAAATGTAGTCCCATCTTTTCCATCTTTTAATTGAATGCCCAATTCAATTAATTCATCTCTAATTTGATCAGACAACGCCCATTCTTTATTTTCTCTTGCTTCTTTCCTCAATTTTATTAACAACTCAACCACTCCATTTGTCTTTTCCGAATGGTGTGACAGAACTTCGTTTGTAAGTCCTAAAACGTCAAACACAAAAGTATTTAAGGTTTCTTGTAATACGCCTAAATCAGTCGCTGTTATGCTTTCTTTTTGCTCTTTTATTTGATTGATTATTTTTACCGCTTCAAACAAATAAGAAATTAACACAGGCGTATTAAAATCGTCGTTCATTGCAGCATAACAAGATTTTTTCCATTTTTCGACATCAAAAGAGGACACCGAACTGGTAGCTAAATTTTCTAAAACATTAACAGCTTCCATCAATTTTGAATGGCCTTTTTCTGAAGCTTCTAGGGCAGCTCCTGAAAAATCTAGAATACTCCGATAATTGGCTTGCAAATTAAAAAAACGCACCACACTTGCAGAAAATGCCTTTGGTAAAATATCGTTCTCTCCAGTCAATATTTCATTGGGTAAAATAAAATTCCCTGTAGATTTTGCCATTTTTTGTCCGTTTAACAGCAGCATATTTGTGTGCATCCAATAGTTCACTGGTGTTTTTCCACTGCATGTTTTTGATTGTGCTATTTCACATTCATGATGTGGAAACTTTAGATCCATTCCACCTCCGTGAATATCAAATTGCTCTCCCAAATATTTGGTACTCATTACAGAACATTCTAAGTGCCATCCAGGAAAACCTTCACTCCAAGGAGAGGGCCATCGCATAATATGCTTTTCTTCGGCCTTTTTCCAAAGTGCAAAATCTTGTGGATTCTTCTTATCTGACTGCCCGTCTAAACTTCTAGTATTGTGGACTAAATCTTCTACTTTTCTTCCTGAGAGAATGCCGTAGTGCTCTTTTTTATTATATGCTAAAACATCAAAATACACAGATCCGTTTACTTCATATGCGAATCCTTTGTTAACAATGTCCTTGATCATTTCTATTTGTTCTACAATATGACCCGTTGCTGTTGGCTCTATACTTGGCGGTAAAAAATTATAATTTTTAAGAACATTGTGAAAGTCTACCGTATAGCGCTGCACAACCTCCATGGGTTCTATCTTTTCAATACGTGCTTTTTTAGCAATCCTGTCCTCACCTTCATCTGCATCATTTTCTAAATGACCTGCATCTGTAATATTACGCACATAACGTACCTTGTACCCCAAGTGTAATAAATATCTAAAGACAATATCAAAAAACATAAAAGTCCGCACGTTGCCTAAGTGCGCATTGCTATATACTGTGGGACCACAGACATACATTCCAACATATCCTGCAGTTATGGGCTTAAAATCCTCTTTCTTTTTAGAGAGAGAATTGTATACTTTTAATTGATTTTCTTTATAGCGTTCCATTGAAAAAGTGACTGATTACAGCCGATAAAGATAGACACTTTATTAAGAATACAGAAATTGAACACAGGGGAAATTTTAGAAAACGGAAAAATAGATTCAAACTGTAAAGCACCTTATTTTTTTAAAATTAAAGTTTGGATTATTTATTTGATGAAACCAAATTCCATCCTCTTTAAAATGAACGCAAAAGTCTATTTTTTTATTTTAAAGAAATGTGGCATTTTTGATCACAGATCTAATTGCCTTGTTAGTTATTGAATTTCTAATTTATTATCTTTAAATTTACGTATTAATATTTATCATGGATAAAAAACCTTCTGCACTGCATGAAAGAGATGGCATTTCACAACAAAAAACGACCAGTCCAGCGTCCGCAGAAAAAATTAAAACGAGTCGCAAAAAGCAAAACTCAGTCGCTGCTTTTGTATCGGGAATCTTACAAGGTAATATTACCCTTTTAAGCAAGGCAATTACCTTAATAGAAAGCACCAATCCAAAGCACCAACAAAAAGCGAATGAAATTTTAGAGCTTTGTTTGCCCCATGCTAACAATTCAATAAGAATTGGAATTACTGGAGTTCCAGGCGTTGGTAAAAGTACTTTTATAGAAACTTTTGGAAAACACTTAACAGGCAAAGGAAAAAAAGTGGCTGTATTAGCCGTGGACCCAAGTAGCTCTATTAACCTTGGTTCTATTCTTGGAGATAAAACAAGAATGGAAGAATTGGTTACCGATGAAAATGCATTTATCAGACCCTCTCCTTCGGGTACCTCTTTAGGAGGCGTTGCACAAAAAACAAGAGAAAGTATTATCCTTTGTGAAGCAGCAGGCTTTGACACTATTATTATAGAAACTGTAGGTGTTGGACAATCAGAAACGGTGGTGCATTCTATGGTAGATTTCTTCTTACTGCTAAAACTATCAGGCGCTGGTGACGAATTGCAGGGAATAAAACGGGGAATCATAGAAATGGCAGATGCCATTGTAATCAACAAGGCAGATGGAGAAAACATTCAAAATGCAAAAATAGCGAAGGTTGCATTCAATCGAGCTCTCCATTTATACCCATTAAAGGAAAGCAAATGGCAACCTAAAGTGCTTACGGCTAGTGCACTTCACAATTCTGGAATACAAAAAATTGATGCATTGATTCTAGACTATATTGCCTTGACTAAAGAAAATTTACATTTCAATCGTAAAAGGAATGAGCAAAATAAATTTTGGCTGTTGGCAACAATTGACCAACAACTAAAGGATAATTTTTATAACAAGATAAAAATTAAGAAGGCATTACAAGAAGAAATTGACAATTTAGAGACTGGTAAAACAACCCCATTTAAAGCGGCAAAAAAATTGTTAGAAATGTAGTCTCGTTGTTATAATACATTTTAAAATTCTTAATTTTCACTTCACAAAAGAATTGAAAACGCAGCGAAACCTATCTAATTTTCTAAAGTATCGCATTTATACATGCTTAAAAGGAATCTGGAATTCGTGAACCTAATCGCCAACGGTGTTATAAACCGTTATAGCATCAATTTTATTAAGAACATTTAATAATGAAGTGTCATTTACTCCTTCAAATTCATACGCTCCAATATCCATAGCGACACTGCTATAAATCCTTCACTTATAATGATTTTAAGCATCTTCGATACCTTTATTAATTAAGTTCGAAACATTTTTCAACTTTACTAAGTAGCCTTTGTTTTCTTCAGGTATTGCGCTTTCTAAACCAGCGACACCAGTATAAATTGCTTCATAAGTACCTGAAGAAGGATGTTTTGAATCATTGGAAATAAAAGTGTTTTTTACGACTACACTTACCAGCTCCTTTTAATGTATATTAAAATCTTAATTTGTTTTAAAGATTCAGTTTTTTATCGTGATGGAGACACGTTACACACTAATTGCACTGCTGTTTGAATATGAATTACTATTTTTTATAATGGTAGAACTCTCGATAAGTAATGCTTCACCCCCTTGTAATTCTCATGAAACCATCTTTAATTACATTGTAAAAAAAATAGTGTTTTTAATGGAAATAATGCCTAAAACATGTCATATACATAAAAGCGTCCTGATCTACAGTATTATTCATAAAGCTGCAATTTTCGAGTGACCGCAACATTTCTTCTGCAATATTTTTACTACTAGGAATATCTAATAACTTTGCAGAGTTATTATAAAACATAGAATTTTGGGCAAATCCGCTTCCTTTGAGATCGGTTTACATATGATTTTTTCAGTACTAAAGTTTGAAAATCTTCAGCCATTCCGTAATACAAAAGCATCCGAACTGCTATATATGAAACTATTGTTTCCAATAGCACCTTCATCAATCACAAGATTTTGGTTTGAGGGTCCCAATAAAAGGATAGCGTTAGCATCATTATGATGAGAGAGACCACTGTCAGGTGAAATAGTTCCATACAAATTTTTAAGATCAATGGGTGCAATTCCAACAGTGCCCTGATCGACCTCCAAATGCTCTAAATTCAGTAATTATAAAGTTTAAATTTATAATAATTTAGCTTATTTGTGAAGAGGAGTAAATAGAGAGTAATAAGTATATCCGTAAACCGCTATTTGTCAAAAAGAATTAATAATTTAGCAGACGATTATTATTTATGAATTTAGAACATCTTATTTTACAATTTCAGCAGAAAGACCAAAAAGCCTATGAAAAACTATACAATATGTATTGTGATAGTATTTCGGGCGTGGTTTACACCATCGTAAAAAATTCAGATGTTACGCAGGAAATCACACAAGATGTTTTTATAAAGGCTTGGGATAAAGCGGAAACATACTCTTCAGAAAAAGGCAGATTTTTTACTTGGATACTCAACATTGCAAGAAATGCCGCCATTGATTATACGCGTTCTAAAAAATATAAACAGTCTAAACAAAACCTTAACGCAGATTTTTTCGTAGATATATTAGAAACAAATGACAATTTAGACCAGGCAACAAACACCATCGGTTTGAAGGAATATGTGACCAAACTGGGGACCACTTGTAAATCTGTAATAGAACTTTTATATTTTAAAGGATATACACAGAAAGAGGCCTCTGAAAAACTAGAAATGCCAATTGGAACGATAAAAACAAGGAACAGAAATTGTATTTCTGAATTAAGAGTAATGCTTGGAGTTTAAAAAATGGATATTAAAAAATACATCGCAACCGGAATTTTAGAACTGTATATAGCAGGTTTGCTCTCTGAAGAAGAGAACAGAGAAGTCGATGCTTTAATGCAAGTGCATCCTGAATTACTCGCTGAAGTAATATCCATAGAAAAAGCGATTGTAAAACTAACTGCCTCAGGAGCGCAGAAAGACATCGCCTACTCATTTTCAGAAATTCAAGACAAAATTAACCGCAAAAAAACGAAAATAGTTCCAATTTCTAGAACAAAAGTAAATTGGTTACAATACTCTGGTTGGGCGGCTTCCATACTCGTTGGAAGTTCGTTAATTTGGTCTATCTCTCAAAACAACCAATTGGAGCAGCAAGTTGCTACTGAAAAACAACAGTTAAAAGAGCAAATAGAAAAAGCATCCACAAATTTAGCCGAAGCAGAAAAATTAATTACTGTTTTTAGAGACAAAAACATCATTTCCGTCCCGTTAGCAGGTCAGAAGATCTCACCAGATTCATATGCAAATATTTACTGGGACAAGGAAACGAAAAGTATTTACATAGATGCTAAGGGTTTACCAGCGCCACCAAAAGGAAAAGTATACCAAGTTTGGTCTTTAACTCTAAATCCATTGACTCCTACAAGTTTAGGTATTTTAGATACTTTTACTGCAAATACATACAAAGTATTTACCAAAGAAAACACAAGCAAATCAGAAGCTTTTGGCATTACCTTGGAACCCTCTGGAGGTAGTGAATTCCCAAATTTAGAGCAACTTTATACTTTGGGGCTTATCGCTTCCACCATTTAAATTTTACACACCTACCCCACGCGATCAAAGTTTGTTTGAAACAAAAAAATATCCGTGATACACGTATCACGGACATTTCACCCAACCAAAATTAACCAAACAAACTTGATTAAAATCTTACTATTTTTTTTTAAAACGTATACCGAATACTTGCTTTTGCAAAAAATGGAGTCCCCGGTATAAAATGAATTTCTTCAACTGGATTTATTTCATTTTGCAATCTCGAAGTTGTTGCAAACTGTGTCTCGTTCCAAGCGATATCAAAAATATTTTCTACTGCAACCCCTAGGGTTATGTCATTCATTTTGTAGTTGACGTTAAAATCAGCGATAAAATATCCTTGAGCAACAATAGAATTATTTTCATTTGCAGGTCTATCGTCAATATATCGATACTGCAAACCCCCTGAGAAATTTCCTAAATTGGCCACTGACAAACCACCAACCATTGTAAAATCTGGTGCTAAAGGAATAAAATCTTCGCCACTAAGATTTTCTAAACTTCTTGCTTTTGTATAGGTTAAATCTGTATTTAAAAATAACCAGTCTGTAAATTGATACGTAACACCAAAGTCAAATCCAAAACGTTCGGACCTTCCTGAGGGCTCCACAATACCAGCATCGCCAACATATACAAATTCTTCTTCAGACAATAAATACCAAACGGCTGTATTTAAAACCATTTTTGGCACAGGCTTCCAAATATTACCAAAATCCATACCGTACGCTTTTGGTAATATTTTATCTAAATTTTGTTGTAAAATGACTCTTGTATCATTTGAATGAAAGCCAATACCTGATTTTAAAAACCATTGTAAATTTTCGTTTTGACTAAATAAAATATTGAATTTGGGAGTAACTATCGCCTTATTTTTAGTCAAAGTTTCGTAATTTATTTGCAGTGCATCATTGTAAATAAATTTAAAGTAATCGAGACGAACTGCCGGAGAAATTTTAAATTTTCCCAAATTAAATTCAGCATTAAAAAATGCATACATGTTTGTTTGTTTCACATCTCCTAACTGAATTCTATCAATAATTTCTTTTCTGTTTTTTGTGTGTGAGAGTGCTACGTCATTAATCAAATCGTAGCGCAAACCAGCACCTTTAGTGAATTTTGCTGGTATATCTCCAAATTGTATGTCTGAAATTACTTTAGCATTTGCTCCAAAAATATCCCTGTTTTCAAATTGTCTAATTTGATCTCCATTTATCGGATCCTCCAAAAAGAATGTGAAATTTGAAAACAGTTCAAAGTTATAATTAGAATAAAAAATATTGGTTTTCAAAACCGACTCTTCAGACAAAACTTTCTGCATTTGTACATTAAAATTAGTTCTTGAAGTAGTTCCTCCTTCGGTGTCATCAATAGCACCAAAGCGATCTATATTTCCATTTTTTACCGCTCTTTCTGGAATCTGACCAGAAGCATCCCAACGACTAGTGAAATGAGAAGCTGTTAGTGTAACCCTGTCTTTCCCATTCAAAAAGGCGGTGTATTTTCCAAATACATTTAACCGACTAAAGTTTTGCGGTGAGTCAAAAGGACCGTCATTTGAAATGTATTCTATGGCCATATATGCATCTTCATTTTTCTTATTTTCTAAAAGATTGAACATGCCTAAAGTTCTAAGAGAATTAAACTGACCTACCTCTAAAGAAACCCTGTTTTTCTGAAGGCTCTTTTTTGTTGAAAAATTAACAAAACCAGCAGTGTTGAAATCACCTTGATTCGCATCATAAGGTCCTTTGCCGAAATTTATTTTCTGAATGGTTTCAGGAATTATAAAATGCAAATCACTATACCCTTGCCCATGTGCATGTGAAACCATATTAATTGGCATCCCATCCACGGAAAGAGCAATATCAGTGCCATGGTCTATGTCAAAGCCACGTAAAAAAATCTGCTCTGCCTTTCCTCCTCCTGCATGTTGTCCAATAATTAAACCCGGAATTTTTCTTAAAAGTTCTTGGGAACTGTTTACAGGATTCACTTGTAAATCTAGCTTAGCGATCGTTTGTAAAGCATTCATTTCTTTTCGTAAAACCAGTTCTTTCAGTTGAAAAATCTTGGTATTTAAAACGATTACTAAATCTTTAAAACTCTTTTTTTCAAGAACTATTTTTTGCTTTTTAAAACCTAAAATTCCAATTTGAATGGTATCTCCAACTTTAGAGTTATTTACTTTAAAAGTTCCGTTAAAATTAGTGTGTGTATGCGCATTTGATACAGCGTTAAAAACATATGCATTTTCTATTGGCGCATTAAAAACGTCAAGAACACGGCCTTTTAATTCTTGACCTATCAGTTGCAGACAATTTGCTAAGAAAATAAATACAATTAATTTACTTTTCATTTTATACCTTTTTAGAATCCAAGAATTTATATTTCTAATATTTCATCTTCGGCTAAGGGACCTAATTCATACAGACTTTTAATTAGTTCCTCTTTTAGTTTATTTGCAGCTTCTGTGTTGCCATTTGCTTTTAAAATATAAGCAGTGTGCAACATTGCTTCGGGCTCAAAGCTTTTATCAATTACATAGCTTTCTGCAATTTGTAAGGCTTTTACTATTTCCCCATTTTTAAAGTAAGACCACGCCAGTAAATCGTAGGACTGTGCTGTTGGTCTTTCAGAGACTTCTTGTACTGCAATTTGCAATGCTTTTTCTTTTTTTTCAATATTTTCTGCATACAGCAAAACGTCATATTTATGATACATTACACCGTAATTAATATCAGATACTTTGACGAGATATGCTTCTATCTGTTTCCTTTTACCAACAGCATCCCCCATAAAATCTAAAATGTCTGCTTTTAACAAATGGTAATCTGGAGCTGTATTTTCTTTTGTTACAACCTCTAAAATTCGCAACGCCTCTGTGGGGTTTCTCTCGTAAGAATAGACAATCCAAGCAATTCCTTTTTTTGCATAACTATTATTAGGGTTTAGTTTTAAAGCACTTAAATATGCTTTATAAGAATCTTTAATTCTACCTGCGTGCCCATAATAATCTGCTAGATTTGTATAATTCCATTGGATTAGTGCTTTGTTATTTGATGATTTTGCAATCTTTAAAGAAGCCTCTAAATATTCAATGGCCTTGTCTAAGTTCCCTAAATGATCATTGTACTTAGAAATTCGAATCAAATACTCAAAACTTTTAAAGTTTTTTACTTTAGATAAATAGGTTTCCGTTGCTACTAAGTTTCCCAATTCTAGATGTACATCAATCAACATAAAATAGGTCTGTTGTAAATTTTCTCCATTGATTTCTGCTTTTTTAAGCAGGTTTAGCGCTTCTTTAAAACGATGTTGAGAAATGTAATTTTTAGACAAGCTTCTTAGGAAGCCTGCATTTTTATAATTTGTCTTTTTATTTGCTATTCTTAAATTTTCTTCTGCTTTCTTCAGAGACTGTATTTCTCCTGTTAATTGAAAAACAGCATTATTTGCTGCCGCTAATTTGACATTGTATGGATATTGATTGGGAGTTTTCTCTAATTTTTTTGTCCAAAAATTAGATTCTTCTTGTATGTTTTTAAGGGATGTATTTTTTGAGTTTTTTAGAAACGCGTTGTACTCTCTAATATTTGTTATTTGTTTGTTTTTTGGTGTATTGCAACTCGTTGCGATAGAAAAAGTTACAAATAATAAAAGTAGTTGGAAAAATTTCATTGTTTGTTTTTTAGTTTATTGGTCTGTTTGTTTGCTTACAAATAATAAAAATAACTAGTGTCTTTTAAAAATAAAACACACTAGAAATTTAATATAAAGGCTCATTGTTATTTTTTAAATACTGACACACATTCCCCCAAACATATGCCAGATCTAAATAATTTTTACCAAGGAGAAGCTAAATACGGAAAACTAGTTAAGAATTCTTTATCATTTTTGTCTACGTTGTCGTTAGATAAGGTTGGATTTTCGGAAAAATCTTCTCCACCAAAAATCAACAATAATTCTACGGTAATTACATCATCTGCTAGCGCTCTTCCTGACAATGTATTTTCTGCAACGCCGTCATAAAAGGTAGTTTTACCATCTAAAGAAACACCCAATACATCTGTTGCTAATAATCCGGTAAATGCTGCCGCATCCTGACCTAAAGCATTCATATCACCTTCATTTGCAAAGGCCGGACTTAAAGCTTTTAAATTTGTTTCAAATCTTCCTTGAAAATTTGCATTTTGCTCAGACGGAATAGTACCGTTGAATTCATCTTTATTGGCTGAAGAAACAAATACTGTGTTTACAGCAGGTCTTCCAATTTGATCTTTTAAGATATAGGTTCCAGAAAAATCGGGTCCCATTTCTTCTGCCATCATCATTGAATTATCGTCAGCATCATTTTTACTGCACCCTATCAAAACTATTGATGATAGTACTATTGCAGCCGTGTATTTTATAAAATTGATTTTCATGATATTTTGTTTTTAAATTTTTGTTAGTTATTGTTTTACTTTTGCTTCTACCCAAGCGCCAATTGCACCGGAAGTACCAATCATCTGCTTGGGAACTTCTACTACAATAGAGAGCACATTTGAACCTGCAAATGTATCGGCTCCAGGATTATTAAAACCTGTGGCAGTACCTGCAATAATTTCTCCATATCTCGCAAAGTCCATAAAGAAAGGATCATCTCTTGGTCCTGCAAACATTTTTATTCCCGCATCACTTGTTGCAATGATAGCATTTGAACCATACGGTGTAATTGCCACTTCTCCACGTACAGAAGACATTTCGGAAATAGCACTATTTTTTCCAGTGTATGAGGGCAATATTGGACCAAAGAAATGCATAACTCCGTCTCTTGGAATTGCTTGTATCACTAAATCCTCGACACTATCTCCGTCAGTATCAATGTTAATCTCTACCAGTACATTTTCATCAAAGGATGCGCCATCTGTTGCAATAGGACTTAATAAACCCTGGACATTGGCTACAAAAACCAAATTGTCTGTGTTTTCTCCTTGAAAGGCATAAAAATCTGAAATGTCTGCGGTAGTTCCCTGTGTTGCTGGTGCATCAATGTGATCAGCTGCAACTGTAATTAATCCGATTACTGCTAGTAAAGCAGTTCCTAATAAAATTTTACTTTTTTTCATTGTTTGAGTTTTTGTTTATATTTAATTGATTCTCAAACATACTTACGAGATGCTTTGACATCTGGTTTTAAAAAAAGGTGTTATTTTTCAATTTATTTTTAAAACCCTTACAGATATTGATAAAATTGATGGTAATAATTTTTAATTTGACGAAATATTTGTAGTATTGTAAAAGAAAACACGCTGAATTTTGATTGATTCTGTAAAAAAACGTTCTTGGAAGGAACACCTTCACGAAATTATCTACGAGGCAGACACCAAAGAAGGTAAATTCTTTGATATCGTCTTATTAATAGCAATTCTAGCTAGTGTAATGCTGGTCATGCTTGAAAGTATCGATAGTTTTGATTTAAAATTTCATACTTCCTTAAACATTGGTGAATGGATCATAACGATATTATTTACAATAGAATACACACTCCGTGTTGTCTCAATAAAGAAGCCTTTCAAATATATTTTTAGTTTTTATGGGGTGGTTGATTTTCTATCCACCATTCCAATGTATTTGTCTTTAATCTTTATTGGCTCTCAAGGTTTGGTGGCTTTGCGAGCGCTTCGACTGTTGCGGGTTTTTCGAATTTTAAAACTCGCGCGGTACATTGGTGCCTCCAACAAACTACTATTTGCACTGCGATCAAGCAGTGCAAAAATAGCCGTATTTTTATTTTTTGTTTTGATTATTTGCATCATTTTAGGAACAATAATGTATATGATCGAAGGTGCGGAAAACGGTTTTACAAACATCCCAAAAAGTATTTACTGGGCAATTGTTACACTAACGACCGTAGGCTTTGGAGACATTGCTCCACAGACTGCACTAGGGCAGTTAATTGCAAGCGCAATCATGATTTTAGGCTATTCAATTATTGCCATTCCAACAGGAATTGTAAGTGCGGAAATGACAAAAAAAGATTCAGATATCGATACAAATACGCAATCTTGCCCAGCTTGTTTAAAAGAAAAGCACATAGAAAAGGCGGTTTTTTGTTATCATTGCGGAAGTACATTAAATTAAATGGATATAATTAAAAACACCTTAATCACCATTGTTGGTCCCACAGCTATTGGAAAAACAGCTTTGAGTATTGAGCTGGCAAAAGCCTTTAATGCGAGTATTATTTCTTGTGACTCCCGACAGTTCTTCAAAGAAATGACCATCGGAACAGCAGTGCCGAATAAAGCCGAATTATCAGCGGCAAAACACTACTTCATTCAAAACAGAAGCGTCTTTGACGCCTATAATGTAGGCGAATTTGAAAGAGATGCCTTAGAAAAACTAACCGTTCTTTTTAAAGAGAATCCAACTCAAATAATGGTTGGGGGTAGCGGTTTGTATGTAGACGCTGTTTTAAAAGGCTTGGATCATTTTCCAGAAGTTGCTCCGCAAATACGCGAAGCCTTGACCCAGCGATTGGAAAAAGAAGGAATTGCTTCACTTCAGCAACAATTAAAAGACTTAGATATAGAAACGTATCAGACCATTGCTTTAGAGAATCCACACCGCGTAATGCGCGCTTTAGAAATTTGTATTGGCACTGGAATACCCTACGCTGTTTTTAAAAACAAGCCCAAAAAACCTAGAAATTTTCAAATAATTACCATTAGTTTAAATGCGGACAGAGCTATTATTTATCAGAGAATAAATCAGCGTGTAGATCAAATGCTGGCAAATGGCTTGTTGGAGGAAGCAAAAAAATTATTTCCCCACAGAACACTAAACGCTTTACAAACGGTTGGTTATAGAGAGTTGTTTTCTTTTTTTGACGGCAGTATTACAAAAGAATTTGCCATCTCTGAAATTAAAAAAAATAGCCGACGTTTTGCAAAAAGGCAATTGACTTGGTTTAAAAGGGATTTGTCAACGCTCTGGTTCGATTACTTAACACCAACCAACACGATTATTTCTAAAATTGCTGAAAAAATGAACAACTTAAAAAACTAATAAATTTTGTAATTTGCGCGTTTCAATATCTAAAAAATGAAAAAAATGAAATTAAAAATAGCCGTTACATTCCTAATTATTTCAACTTCCTTTTCCATAGCGCAAAATAAAGTAGGCACTATCGATAGTGACTATATTGTTAATTTAATGCCGGAAACAAAAGTTGCAATGGACACCTCACAAAAATACGGAAGTACCTTAGATTCCTCTTTTAATATACAGGTAGTAGATTTTAAGAATAGAGTAGACAAGTATGCGATGCGAGAAAAAGAGATGGGTGTTTTAGAAAAAAAGACCATCCAGCAAGAATTAGCAACACTGGAGAAAGAACTTCAAAAATACCAAAAAAACGCAAACATGCTGCTAAAATTAAGAAGAGACGAATTAATGCGTCCTTTGTATAAAAAGTTGAGTGACTTAATAGCAGTGGTATCTAAAGAAAATGGCTATTCGCAAGTATTTACAGTAACAGGCAATCAATTTGCTTATTTTGATTCTAATTTTGACATTACGAAATTGGTGATGGATAAATTGGGGATTTCAACTCCTACAGATCGTCAATAAAAGAAAATGTAAAAAAGCCTTCAATTTAAAAAAATGGAGGCTTTTTTATTTATGATGTCTTCGTTATTCATACGCTTTCATCTCCTGATCATAAAAAACGCCAGCTTTATCCATTAAATCTGCCAACTCAGTCGCAATATCTTCTTCATTTTCGCCAGTTAAGTCCTCGAACCACTCAATCTCATCATCTTTTAAATTAATCATAAAACGAGGAAACTCTGTGTGTAAAACAAAAATATCTTCTGGAGAAGCACTGTTGTCTGCTAATAAAAATTTTGGTAAATTCATGTTAATTATACTATTTATGTGTGTGCAATTGCAATAAGCTTTAAAAGGTATTGAGGGATAATAAATGCGGTGTTGTTAAAAAACCTTCAGCTAAATTTCAATTTTTTACTAGTTTTGATTTTTTTGTTATGAGTTTTAAAGTTAAGGTATTAAATCGGATGAATAACAATACAGCCGCTGTTGATAAACCTGCTAACAAACCTAACCAAATACCAAAACTCCCGTACATATCCTCTTTCCCGAAATAAAAGGAAACAGGAAATCCAATCACCCAGTAAGAAATAAAGGTCAATAAAGTAGGCACTTTCACATCTTGCAATCCACGCAATGCGCCTAAAAACACAATTTGAATGCTATCTGAAATTTGAAAAAATGCAGCTGCCAACAATAATTTTGCAGCGATAGAAATTACTTCCATATTGTCGGCGTAATTGGCGGTGTCGTTTAAATCTACATACATGTTCGGCAAACTTTCATGAAAAATAAAAAACATAAAAGCAAAGAAAGTAGCAAGCAATATGCCTAATAAAAAGATCGAAAATGCAATTCTACGCAGCTCTTTGTAATTTTGCAAACCTTTTTGATTTCCAACTCTAATGGTAGCAGCTACACTAAGCCCCATCGCCACCATAAAAGTCATAGAGGAAAGGTTTAACGCAATTTGATTTGCAGCTTGTGGATTTTTACCCAACAGACCGCTAAGCCAAATAGCTGCAGTAAAAATAGCAACCTCAAAAAACATTTGCATGGCTGTTAGTGAACCTAAACTAATAATTTTCTTCATTTTCGGAAGGTCTAAAACAAAGAATTTTATATTTTTTACAATTTGTGCCGATCGTTCTTTGTACCGCAATAACAGCCACAAATAAATAACCATGATAATTCGAGAAATTAAAGTGCCGTATGCTGCACCTACAATACCCAATTCGGGGAAACCAAACTTCCCAAAAATAAGCACATAATTTAAAATCACATTTATAATATTTGCCAATAAGGTGGCATACATGGGATATCTTGTCATAGACATCCCATCACTACACTGCTTTATCGCCTCAAAAACAACCAAAGGAATTAAAGAAAATGCGACTAACTTCAAATATGGAATTGCCAAAACCACTACTTCGCTAGGCTGTTTCATTAAATACATTAACGGATGAGAAAAATATACAAAGCCGAATAATAAAATACCTAAAGTTGTACACAAAAACAAGCCGCTTTTATAGGTAGATCTTGCTTGTGCTAAATTTTCAGATGCATCTGCTTCAGCAATCAAAGAGGTAATTGCAGTAGAAAAACCAATACCAATAGACATGGCGATAAACATAAAACTGTTGCCCAAAGAAACTGCTGCCAATTCTGCCGTTCCTATTTGACCGACCATAATATTATCAACAAAACTTACAAACGTATGTCCTAACATCCCCAACATAACGGGTGCTGCCAATTTCCAATTGTACTTAAACTCTGACGTGTACTGAGATATATTCACTTTAAAATTCGTTTTTTCCGGTTGCAAAGGTACTAATAAACTCATAATTATAAGTTTGAAGTTCTCCCTTTTTCATTTAACTTTTCAAATAAAAACAATTACTTTTGAAAAATAAAAAAACTAATACAATGGCACAAATCACGTTAAAAGGAAATGCAATAAACACAATAGGATCCTTACCTAATGTAGGTACAAAAGCTGCTGATTTCTTTCTAAAAACAACAAGTCTTGAGACAAAGTCTTTAAAAGATTTCTTAGGAAAAAAAATAATTTTAAATATTTTTCCTTCCCTAGATACCGGCACTTGTGCTGCCTCAGTAAGAGCATTTAACAAGAGCGCTGCTGAATTAAAAAATACTGTTGTGCTGTGTATTTCTAAAGATTTGCCTTTTGCACAAGCGCGCTTTTGTGGTGCTGAAGGGATTGCAAACGTTGAAATGTTATCTGATTTTAGTACCGGTGATTTTGGAAAAACATATGAATTGGAAATTACAGATGGTCCCCTTGCCTATTTGCATTCTAGGGCTGTAATAATTATTGATGAGAAAGGAACCATAACCTATGCTGAGCAAGTTCCTGAGATTTCTGAAGAACCAAATTATGAAGCGGCATTAAAAGTAATGTAGTTGCATGAAAAATTCAAAGGATAGTTTTGTAAGGGGAAGATTGCGAAGTTTAAAATTTGCATTTAAAGGGGCTTGGTTGTTATTAACAACGGAAGACAGTATCAAAGCACAAGTTTTTGTGGCTATAATTGTTACTGTTTTAGGCTGCTTTTTTAATATTTCTAGTACAGAATGGATGTTCCAATTTTTGGTTATAGGTATGGTTTTGGTTGCTGAATCATTGAATACAGCTGTAGAGAAAATTGCCGACTTTGTGCATCCTGACTATCATGAAAAGATAGGTTTTATTAAAGATATCGCTGCTGGAGCGCCAACGTTCGCAGGAATTACTTCTTTAATTATTGCGGGATTTATTTATATTCCAAAAATCAATTTACTATTTTAGTACTAACTATTATATTTAATACCCTAAATAGCGATGGCTAAAAGAAATCCGAGCTTAAAAAACAAAACTGACACCACAGAGAGTAAACAAAGTATTTTTGCTTTTTTAAAAACAAAACAGGCACAGACAATTTTTGGATTTTTTTTAATGTCATTTTCTTTTTTCTTGTGTATTGCTTTTATTTCGTTTTTTTCTAAAGGCCAAGAAGATCAAAGCACACTCCACCACCTTTCTGATAGAGCAATAAAAAGCGAAAATTTATTAGGAAAATTTGGTGCTAATTTAAGTCACTTTTTTATTTTTAGAGGTTTTGGAATTGCAGGATTCATTATTGCTTATCAACTTTTCTTAAGTGGATTATTTATTCTATTTAAAAGAAAGCTATCTAAAATCATTGTTTCTTGGAATTACGGTTTGACTGCCATGATTTTATGCTCCGTGACCTTTGGGTTTTTACCTGAAAAATATGCCGTACTTTCAGGAGTAATCGGTTTTGAGATAAATGACTATTTAATTGATTTTATTGGAAAAACAGGACTTACAATACTGCTTTTTTTCTTGTTTTTAGCCTACGTAATTGTGCGTTATAAAATTACTTTTGATCAATTAATTAATTTGATAAAAGAGAAAAAAGCAGCTTTCACTCATCAAAACAAACAAGCAGAAGAAGAGCATATCACTTCAAACGCAGCAGAAGAAGTATCAGCATCTATTCCTTTGTCTTCTGATAAAAAGAAACAGTCTGAATTTGAAAAATCTGTAATTGATTTAAAACCAACCATCTCTAAGCATTCCGATACTCACAAAAAAAATGAGAAGATTAGACTTACGGTAGAAGAAAAAATCGAACCAGAGAAGGCTACAGCGTCTGTTATTACAGATGAAAAGAAAGTAGAAATTAATATCGAGGAGATTGCAGAGGAAAAAAGTGTTGCTGAGAATTTATCTGATAAGTTGGTGAAAGATTTTGGGGAATTCGATCCCACTTTGGAGTTGGCTAATTTTAAATTTCCAACATTTAACTTATTAAAACAGTACAACGAGACTATTTCTATCGATCCAGAGGAATTAGAGGCAAACAAAGATAAAATTGTTGAAACTTTAAAAAACTATAAAATTGGCATTGCTGAAATTAAAGCGACTGTTGGTCCAACAATCACCTTATATGAAATAGTACCAGAAGCCGGAATTCGAATTTCTAAAATAAAAAATTTAGAGGATGATATTGCGTTGTCTTTATCGGCTTTAGGAATACGAATTATTGCACCAATCCCAGGAAAAGGAACCATTGGTATCGAAGTACCCAATCAAAAATCTACCGTTGTATCGATGCATTCTGTAATTTCATCAAAGAAATTTCAGGAATCATCGATGGAACTTCCAATAGCCCTTGGCAAAACAATTTCCAATGAAACTTTTGTCGTGGATTTAGCTAAAATGCCACATTTACTGATGGCAGGTGCCACAGGTCAAGGAAAATCTGTAGGATTGAATGCTGTTTTAACCTCGCTACTCTATAAAAAACACCCTGCCGAAGTAAAGTTTGTTTTGGTAGATCCAAAAAAAGTAGAGCTAACCCTCTTTAATAAAATAGAACGGCACTATCTGGCAAAATTACCAGACGTAGAAGAGGCCATTATCACAGATACCACTAAGGTTGTGCACACCTTAAACTCGCTTTGCATTGAGATGGACAACCGCTATGATTTGCTTAAACTGGCCATGGTAAGAAATATAAAAGAATACAATACAAAATTTAAAGCCCGCAAATTAAATCCAAATGATGGACATCAATTTTTACCCTATATCATACTCGTTATTGATGAATTTGCAGATTTAATTATGACTGCTGGCAAAGAAGTAGAAACTCCTATTGCACGTCTTGCACAACTCGCAAGAGCCATCGGCATTCATCTTATTGTAGCGACACAAAGACCTTCAGTAAATGTAATTACTGGTATCATAAAGGCGAATTTTCCAGCTAGAATTGCGTTTAGAGTAACTTCTAAAATAGATTCTAGAACCATTTTAGATGCTGGTGGTGCAGATCAATTAATTGGTAGAGGAGATTTATTATATACTGCTGGAAATGAAATTAATAGAATCCAGTGTGCTTTTGTTGATACCCCAGAAATTGAAAAAATAACGGACTTTATTGGTTCTCAAAAAGCATATGCTGAAGCATATCAATTGCCAGAATATGTAGACGATGATAGTGGAACCACCATGGACATTGATATTGGCGATCGAGACAAATTGTTTCGGGATGCTGCAGAAATTATAGTTACAGCACAACAAGGCTCTGCCTCTCTTTTACAGCGAAAGCTAAAACTAGGGTACAATCGGGCTGGCCGATTAATTGATCAATTAGAAGCCGCTGGAATTGTTGGAGGTTTTGAAGGGAGTAAAGCTAGACAGGTTTTAGTGCAAGATTTTGTGGCGTTAGACCATCTATTAGGAAATGAACAAGGGAACTAAATTTTTATCAAAAAAAAACAATAGTAAATTATGAAAAATACAATAGGCTTATCATTCGTTTTCTTTTTAATGTCCATTACGGTACTTTCACAAAGCAATGAAAATGCTCATGTGCTGTTAGATGCTGTTTCAAAAAAAATGGGTGCGTATGAAAATATGTACATCGCTTTTAGTCAAACATTAAGTAATGAAGATGCTGGAATAAAAGAAGGTGATGAACAACCGCTTAAAGGAACTATCTACTTACAAGACCAAAAGTATCGCTTATCATATTTAGGAAACCAGTTCTTATATGACGGAAAAACCCTCTATGTAATCAATCGTGACGAAAGAGAAATTTCAACTTCTGAAAATGATTTAAGTGGAGACGATGGCTTTATTTATCCTTCTAAATTATTAACTTTTTACAAAGAAGGTTATAATTTAAAAATGGGGAAAATCTCCAATATTGAAGGAAGACGCATCCAGTTTGTTACATTAAATCCCATGGATAGTAATTCAGAAATTGTAAAAGTAGAACTTGGCATCGATCTAGCGAACTCTCATATTTTCAAACTTATCCAAACGGGTGCTAACGGATCAAAAACAACCTTTACAATTACTGAGTTTAGAAAAAATGAAACTTTACCTAATGCTTTTTTTACGTTTAACAAAGCAAAATATCTTAGTGAAAATTATACGATCGATTAATAATGTCAATTAACAGTATTTTAGTAGCATATGCGTCTTTAAGAAACTATTTTTGCAACCATGAAAATTTTAGATAAATATATCTTAAAGACGTTTCTAGGTCCCTTCTTGGCTACTTTTTTAATTGTTCTTTTTGTTTTAGTAATGCAATTACTATGGCAGACTTTTGAAAACATAGCAGGCAAAGGAATTAGTTTTTCTTTTATTCTAAAATTCTTGTACTATACTTCGCTAAGTATCGTACCTCAAGCAATGCCTATTGCCGTTTTACTTTCTTCTATTATGGCACTGGGAAGTCTTGGAGAAAATTACGAGTTTGCTGCGGCAAAGTCTTCCGGAATTTCTCTGCAGCGATTGGTAAGACCTCTTATTTTTTTAACGTTGCTATTAAGTGGAATTAACTTTTTATTTTTGAATAATATATTTCCATATGCCATCTTAAAACAGCAGAATTTATATTATAATATTAAAAAGAAAAAACCCGCCTTGGCATTGATTCCAGGGAGCTTTAATAGTGACTTACCGGGCTATCAAATTAAATTTGATGAAAAATATGGTGAAGAGAAGAATTTATTAAAAAATGTTTTAATATATGATTTGAGTTCTAGTAAAGGAAATCAGAAAATAATCACCGCAAAGCGAGGGAAAATCATTTCTGAGGAAGGTAGTAGATACATGACCTTTATACTCTACGATGGCTATTATTATGAAGACCATACGAAGACAACCAGATCTTATTCGAAAAAGAAGAACATGCCTGCTTCCCAAGCAACGTTTAAAGAATATGAGTTCAATATTGATATTTCAGATCTTGTTGGCGATGGAGCATTGGACGAAGAGCGCTTTAAAAATAGCTATAAAATGCTCAAATTGGAACAACTAAACGATACGATTCCGATTTTAAAAACTTCTTATAATGACATGATAGCAGCCAGAGCCGGGAGTATTTCTTCAATAACAGATTCGGAAAAATTGCATGTGTATCACGATTCATTACAGCCTGTTGACATTGACACCACTAGCATTCTTGCTAATTTTGAATTGCAGGACAAAATTGGAATTTTAAATGGCGCAAAAACAAAAATGAACAGTGCGTTAACCAGTGTTAAAAATAATGTAACAAGTATCAAATGGAAACGAAAAACATTAAACTTTTTTGATTCTGAATATTATGGTAGGATTGCCTTATCTTTTTCTTGTCTGATCTTATTTTTTATTGGTGCACCTTTGGGATCCATTATTAGGAAAGGTGGTTTTGGTTTGCCAATGATTTTAGCCATTGCCATTTATGTAACCTACTTTTTTGGCAATACAATGGGGAAAAATTTAGCAGAGGAAAGCTCCATAAGCGCAGTACTCGGCTCCTGGATTTCAGCAATGGTTATGATTCCTTTTGGTATTTTCTTAACCCGCAGAGCTACAAAAGACAAAGGATTGTTTAATATTGATGCAATAATTACTCCTATTAAAAATTTATTTATAAAATTCAAGTCTAAAAACGATCAATAAAAATATGACCTCTTTATCTAATAGTAACAAAACACAACTCAACGATATTGCAGCAGCAATTGAAGATGTAAGAAATGGAAAAATAATCATTGTTGTGGATGATGAAAACAGAGAAAATGAAGGCGACTTTTTAGCCGCTGCAGAAAAAGCAACTCCAGAAATGATCAACTTCATGGCCACGCACGGTCGGGGTTTAATTTGTGCACCCTTGACAGAACAACGTTGTGCAGAATTGGAATTAAATATGATGGTCAATAACAATACAGATCCTATGGAAACTGGATTCACCGTTTCGGTAGATCTTCGGGGTAAAGGAGTGACTACTGGTATTTCTGCTTCAGACAGAGCATTGACAATAAAGGCTTTAATTGACAAAACAACAAAACCTTTTGACTTGGCGAGACCAGGTCATATTTTTCCGCTACGAGCGAAAGAAGGTGGGGTATTAAGAAGAACGGGGCATACAGAAGCTGCTATCGATTTTGCGCGCTTGGCGGGATTAGATCCAGCAGGAGTCATCGTAGAAATCATGAATGAAGACGGAAGTATGGCGCGATTGCCAGAATTATTAATCGTGGCAAAAAAGTTTGATATAAAAATTGTTTCTATTGAAGATTTAGTGGCATATCGGATGGAACACGATTCTTTGATAGAAAAAAAAGAAGATTATAATATTATTACCCGTTTTGGAGAATTTAGATTGCGTGCGTATGAGCAGACAAATAATCATCAGATTCATATCGCATTAACAAAAGGTTCTTGGTCTAAAGAAGACCAGGTATTAACGCGGGTCAATTCAACACTAGTGAATAATGATATTTTAGGAACTCTCACCAACAACGCCGATAAAAAACTAGAACAAATGTTTCAGGTAATTACAAAGGAAGGAAAAGGCGCAATCCTCTTTGTAAATCAACAAAATCAGTCTCAAAACTTGTTAAAACGCTTAAAACTACTCAAAGAAAACCAGGTAAATGGCCAGATAAAAGCGCCAGAGATTAAGCTAGATAACAGAGACTTTGGTATTGGAGCCCAAATACTGCATGATTTGAATATTAGCAAGCTAAAATTAATTACAAATTCTCAGCAAACGAAAAGAGTGGGTATGATCGGTTATGGATTGGAAATTGTGGACTACGTTAAATATTAAAGATCTAAAAGAACGCCACTTTCTAACTCTACAGCTTCACACGCTTTCTTAAACAGCCTGGCAGTATGCTTTCCTTGAAGTGAGACCTTATCTCCTTCTATTGAAATCCAGCTGCCTTCTCGCAGACCTAAAACAGGAGTATCATTATAGATGTGAAATTCTTTTAATCGAGTTTCTCGTGTCTCTCCCATGTGTTGAGATCCTTGTACAGGATCTAAATAGTGCGCATTGATATTAAACGATATACACCGCAGGCCTTTAAAACTTGGTGGATATACAATAGGCATGTCATTTGTGTTTTTAATATTTAATCCACAAATAACACTTCCTGCACTAGTCCCTAGATAAGGAATACCTCTTTCAATAGCTTCTTTTAAGTCTATCAAGATTTGCTTTTGGTGCAGCTGATTGAGAAGTTCAAAGGTGTTTCCTCCACCAATAAAAATAGCTTCCGCATTTAAAAGGCCCTCTTTTATATTTTTAACCTCATGGATTCCAATTACCTCTTTATTTATTTTCGCAAATGCTTTCTTTGCCATTTTAGTATAAGCATCGTAAGAAATTCCTCCAGGTCTTGCAAACGGAATAAAAGTAATGGTTTTCACCTCTTTAAAATGCAATTTTAAAATGGGAATTAGATATTCTAAATAGTCACTTCCATAAATTGTTGAGGTACTTGCGAGGATCATTTTTTTCATACTTCAAAAATAGTAAAATTGTTGTATCCAATGTATAATTAACAAAAAATTACAATACTGTTAACAGCTTTTAAAGCCCTACTTTCTTTTTCTTTGTGTGCATGAAAAAAATAATTCTTGTTTGCTTATTATCTTTTAGCATTCCTTTTTATTCTCAAGAATCAAAAGCACTTTTCGGAATTATTAGAGATTCATTAGAACTGATTAACAATGCACATATTTTAAATTTAAATTCTCGTCGTGGAACACTATCTGGAGCAGACGGATCTTTTAAGATTTTCGTTAAAATTGGAGATACGATAGCAATCAGTTCGATACAACATCAAGAAAAAAAATACAAGATTAAAGACGACAGTTTTAGTTTTCAAGGTTTGGAGTTGTATTTAATTTCCAAAATATATCAATTAGAAGAAATAAAAATAAAACGGCATGATTTAGCTGGCATCCTTGGAATAGATATCAATGCCATTCCAAAAAATGTAGTGCCCGAAATAAATGCGGTTACTTTAGGATTGCCAAACGCCGGGGGACCGCTGATGAGCCAAGTGGATCGTGAAATTTATACAGCATCTGATGGTGCTTTAATGTTAATTAGTAATATCTTGTCAGGAAATTTAAAAGTTCTTAAGAAGAAAAAGAAAATACAGCAGGAAGAAAAAGAGGTTGCATTGATCTATTCTAAAATGAGGTACTATCTAACAAAGACGTTTAATATTAAAAAAGAAGACGAATATCGATTTCTATATTACTGTAGAACAGATACCCTTTTTAGCAAACGCATATTGCAAGAGGAGTTTACTTTAATCGAATTTTTGCAAAAAAAAGCAATTGAATTTAACCAACTTTAAAAAAATAAAAAAATATGCTTACGTTTGTTCTTCAGAATATCATTAAGGACAGAGTATTCATGTGTGTTTTTTAAAAATTTATGAAAATCAAGAACCGCTATTTACTATTACTCTTTATTCCACTTCTCGCCTTCTCTACTCATAAATACTATTTGAGTTTAACGCAAATAAAATTTAAAGAAGAAACAAAATCGATACAGATCATAATCAACGTTTTTATGGATGATATTGAAGTTGCCTTGAATACCGATTATGATATCAATCTGCAATTGACCACTAAAAAAGAATTAAAAGATAATGATGTGTACTTTCAGCAATATTTGAAAAATAAGCTTCAATTTAAAGTGAACTCTTTGGAAAGAGAGTTCTCCTACATCGGAAAAGAATATGACAATGACTTGGTTTATTTTTATTTGGAAATTGAAAATATAGCAAAAGTGACTTCTATCGAAGTGACAAATACACTATTACTATCGCATTTTCCAAGACAAGAAAATCTAATAAAATCAGAAGTTGGTAACAACAATAAAAGTGTTTTACTTTCCAAAGATAAATATAAAGAAAAATTAACCTACGAATAGAAATTAATTAAATCCCTATGATAATGAAAACAAGAAGATTACTACTCGCTATTATACTTGTAACGGGTACTGCTTTTGGCCAAAAAACGCAAACACAACAAGGCCACACAAATCAAAATAAGTTCAAACAATTAAAAGAGTTGTTGCCAACACCAAACTTGCAAAGGACAGCCTCTGGCGCTCCTGGAGTGAAATATACGCAGCAAAAGGTAGATTATACAATGGACATTCTTTTGGATGACGAAAATACGCGTATTTATGGGAATGAAACCATTACCTACCACAACAATTCAGATGATACTTTAACCTATTTATGGGTGCAGTTAGATCAAAACATGCGCGCTGCAGATTCTAAAACTCCGGACATTCAACCAAATGATATTCCAAAGAGTACTTCTACTAAACGGTTTAATAAAACATACGTAGATGCTCCTTTTGATGGTGGATTTAAAATTGAAAATGTGTTGAATATTGATAATACACCAATTTCTTATACTGTAAATCAAACGATGATGCGTATCAATCTTTCAGCACCGCTAGAGTCAGGAAACACCTTTGAATTTAAAATAAAATGGTGGTACAATATCAACAATCACAGAACAGATGGTGGTAGATCTGGTTATGAGCACTTTCCTGCCGACGGAAATAACAACTATGTAATTGCCCAATTTTACCCAAGATTATGTGTTTATGACAATGTAGAAGGTTGGCAAAATGACCAATTTTGGGGTCGTAGTGAATTCGCTCTAGAATTTGGAGATTTTACGGTAAATATTACCACACCAGAAGACCACATGTTAGGCGCAACTGGTATTCTTACAAATGAAAACGAGGTTTTAACTCGGACTGAATTAAAAAGATTAGAAAAAGCAAAAACAACTTTTGATGCTCCTGTGTTGATTAGAACACAAGAAGAAGCAGAAAAAATTGAAAAAAATAAATCAAAAAAGACAAAAACCTGGAAATTTTTTGCAGAAAATGTGCGTGATTACGCCTTTGCCACTTCACGGAAATTTATTTGGGATGCAATGGCAGTAGACATTAACGGAAAGACAGTAATGGCGTATTCTTTGTATTCTAAAGAAGCAAATCCGTTGTATGGCGATCATTCTACAAGAGCCGTTGCACAAACTTTAAAGACCTATTCTAAATATACCTTTGATTACCCATATCACAAAGCAATTTCTGTAGATGGGCAGATGGGAATGGAGTATCCACAAATCTGTTTTAATCCAGGAAGACCAGACCTTCCAGATGGAGGCTACTCTGATAGAGTAAAATATTTAATGATTAAAGTGACCGTTCATGAAGTTGGCCATAACTTTTTTCCAATGATTGTAAATTCTGACGAAAGACAATGGACTTGGATGGACGAGGGCTTAAACTCTTATGTAGAAATGTTAGCTGAGTTAGCATATGACCCTAATTTTCCAATGAGAAGAGGCTTACCTAAAAATATTGTAAAATACATGGCAGGAGATCAATCTAGAATTGCGCCCATTATGTCAAAAGGAGACTATGTATATGAGTTTGGAAACAATGCATATGGAAAACCAGCAACGGCCTTATGGATTTTAAGAGAAACCATTATGGGCAAAGAATTATTTGATCATGCTTTTAGAACGTATTCTCAAAGATGGATGTTTAAACACCCTACTCCGGCAGATTTCTTTAGAACCATGGAAGATGCCTCTGGTATTGATTTAGATTGGTTTTGGAGAGGTTGGTTTTATTCCACAGACGTTACCGATATTGGCATTGAAAACGTAAGAAAATTTTATGCTGAAGACGGCGATAATGAAAAAGTTAATTTTATTGAAGATACTAGCAAGGGTCTAAAAATTAATAAATCAAAAACAGCAAAGTCTAAATATTTCTATGAGATTACATTCAATAAACCAGGTGGACTTGTAATGCCTATTCTTGTAGAATATACGTATGATGACGGAACCACAGAAAAGAAAACATATCCTGCTCAAATTTGGAGATACAATGACAAACAGGTTACAAAAGCAATGCATTCAGAAAAGCAAATAACCAAAATTGTGATTGATCCCAACCTAGAAACAGCAGATGTAGATGTGTCCAACAATAGTTTCCCTAGAGAGAAAAAGGATGCTTTTAGTAAATTTAAAACGAAAATGAAAAACTAAGGCAAACAGAAACCTATTTTTTAAAGCAGTATGAATTAATTTCATACTGCTTTTTTTTTATAAAGATTTGTTAAAATTTTAAAGCCTTTTCACAAAGCTCCAGGGATATGCTTACTTTGGACACTAACTAAATAATTAAAAATGAAAAAAATTTCTTTATTTGTCTTTGCGCTCTTTTTTGTCACTTTTGTAACAACAGCACAAGAATCGAAAACAACACAAAAAACAACACAACAAGGACATACAGATCAAAACAAATTCAGACAGATGAAAGATGTTTTGGCAACACCGAATGACCAACATGCAGCTTCTGGTGCACCAGGCCACCAATACACTCAGCAGAAAGTAGATTATGTAATGGACATTCGTTTAGAGGAAAGTACCAATAAAATTTATGGGGATGAAGAAATTACCTACCACAATAATTCTAAGGATCATTTAACCTATTTATGGGTGCAATTAGATCAAAATATGAGAGCTGACGATTCTAAAACTCCGTTAACAGTCTCCAAAGGTATCAATGGCGCACGTGCATTTGTAACCACAGCAGACTTCAAGTCTTCTTATATGAATGAAAAGAAAGGATTTGGATATCATATCACAAAAGTAACCAATGATGGAAAGCCACTTTCTCACATCATTAATAGTACCATGATGCGCATAAACTTACCAGAGGCATTGGCTCCTGGAAAATCATTCGAATTCAGTATTCAATGGAATTACCTAATTAATGATATTAATAAGGATGGTGGACGTTCTGGTTTAGAAACGTTTCCTGATGGCAACAAGAATTATACGATTGCACAATTTTTTCCAAGATTAGCCGTGTACAATAATGTAGAAGGATGGCAAAATATGCAGTTTTGGGGCCGAAGTGAATTCGCTTTAGAGTTTGGAGATTACGAAGTAAACTTAACAGTGCCCGCCGACCATATCATGGAAGCTACAGGTACCCTTCAAAATGAAAAGGAAGTATTGACAAATACACAACGCAAAAGGTATGAACAAGCTAGAAATACTTTTGACAATCCTGTTTTAATTGTAACTCAAGAAGAAGCTGAATTGGCAGAAAAAGGGAGCACTACAAAAACCAAAACGTGGAAGTTTAAGGCGAATAAAGTGCGGGATTTTGCATTTGCAACTTCAAGAAAATATATTTGGGATGCGATGGCAGTGAATGTTAATGGTAAAACAGTAATGGCAACTTCAATATATCCTAAAGAAGGAAACCCGTTATGGGGAGAGCATTCAACAAGAGCCGTAGCAACTACCCTTATTGAATATTCTAAATTAACATTTGATTATCCATATGTAAAGGCTGTATCGGTTCATTCTGAAAGACAAGGAATGGAATATCCAATGATTTGTTTTAATTACGGCAGACCGGATGCAGACGGTTCATATTCTGACAGAACAAAAAAAGGAATGTTAGGAGTTATTATTCATGAAGTTGGACATAATTTCTTTCCAATGATTGTAAATTCAGATGAAAGACAATGGACTTGGATGGATGAAGGTTTAAATTCATTTGTTGAAATTTTAGCCGAATTGGTATATGATCCTGAACTCTTTGCCACAAATCCTACAAAAGAAATTACGCGATATATGGGTGGGGATCAATCCAACCTCTCTCCTATCATGTCACAAGGAGACTATGTTAAACAATTTGGTCCAAATGCATATACCAAACCTGCGGCAGGCTTATACATGTTGAGAAAAACAATTATGGGTCCTGAATTATTTGATTATGCATTTAGAACCTATGCGCAACGTTGGATGTTTAAACACCCAACACCTGAAGATTTCTTTCGAACAATGCAAGATGCTTCTGGAATGGATTTAGACTGGTTTTTTAGAGGATGGTTTTATTCAACAGATGTTACAGATATTGGTATTAAAGAAGTGAAAATGTTGTATTTAACAGATAAGCCAAATGAAAAAACGTTAAAATTAAAAGAACAATACAAACAGTATTTTGATAATTTAGGAAATCTTGTCTATATCACAGATAAAAAAGAAGATGCAAATCCAAATGCTATGGATGCCTATGTGGATGGAAATTCAGTGCCTGGCTATATTTACGCTGTGGAATTTGAAAAGCCAGGAGGTCTGGTGATGCCGATTATTGTAGAGCTTACTTACGCCGACGGCACGACTAAAAAAGAAACGTTTCCTGCCCAAATTTGGATGCGCAATGACACCGTTGCAAAACGAATCTTTGCTTCTAGTAAAGAAGTAGTGCGTATTGTTGTAGATCCAAACTTTGAAACTGCAGATGTAGATATTTCAAACAACAGCTGGCCATCAAAAGAAAACTCAAAATTTGATACTTTTAAAGACAAAATGTCAAAATAAAATAAATCCAAAAAAAACCTCGTTTACAATTTGTAAACGAGGTTTTTTTTTAAACTGAAATTATTCTCCTGAATAACTCACGAAATTTCGCGGAGTTTCATACAAAGTAACCTCTAAATCTAAATTTTCTGGCAATAAGTTTCTTAGTTTTTTATAAGTAACAACACATATATTTTCTGCTGTCGGATTTAAATCTTTAAACTCAGGCACTTCAATGTTTAAGTTTTTGTGATCAAAAGCGTCTTCAATTTCAACCTTAATATGATTTTTTAGAATACCCAGATCAAATACATATCCCGTTTCTTGGTCAATTTCTCCCGTCAATGAAACAATTAATTCATAATTGTGCCCGTGAAAATGAGGATTGCTGCACTTGTTAAAAACTTCAAAGTTTTTCTCATCACTCCAATCTTTTCTATACAATCTATGTGCTGCATTAAAATGTGCTTTTCTGTGAACGGTTACTTTAGGCATGTGTTAGTTTTTCGTAAGATTTATTAAATATAATTTTAAACCATTCTGTATAAATTGCCGGATGATTTTCCATGTCTTTTTTGATGTCTTCCATACGCATCCATTTATACCCTGCGGCTTCGTCTGTATTCACGTTTGGAGCTTCCTCGTATGAGCCGATCATTACGTGATCAAATTCGTGCTCTGTTAGACCATTGTCAAAAGGAGCTTTGTAAATAAAAGAAAACACTTCTTTAATATCGGTAACAAAACCCATTTCTTCCTGTAGCCGTCTTCTACCTGCTTTTACATTACTTTCTCCCTCCCGTTGATGGGAACAACATGTATTTGTCCATAATAAAGGAGAATGGTATTTAGAAGCTGCTCTTTGCTGCAGCATTAACTCTCCTTTTTTATTAAAAATAAAAACGGAGAAAGCTCTGTGAAGGAGTGCTTTCTCGTGTGCCTCTATTTTCTCCATTAAACCTATTTGCTGGTCTTTTTCGTCTACTAAAATAACAAATTCATTCATTGTTACAAAAATAAGAAATGTGGTACCAATAAATCGAAGATTTCAAATAAAGTTCATAAGATTTTTCTATTCTTGCATGCAGATGATTTATCTTTGAAAGGTAAAATGTTTTTTTTCTATGAAAATTATTCCCTTTTTATTTTTAATTTTATTTGCTTTTTCCTCACAACAATGCTCACCGAAAAAACAAGTTAAGAAAATAAAAGTAGGGAGTTCCAAAGAAAAAAAGTCAGCAACCCTTAAAAAAGAGCTACAAGAAGTAATTGAAACCCCGTGGGATAGCTTAACTAAAAAAAATGTGACTGCTTTCTTTACCGAATATGGAAAACAGCATAAAGAATCCATGGTCGTAATAAAAACTGATTTTGGAGCGATTAAAATTAGATTGTTCGCAGATGTTCCCGTCCACAGAGCTAATTTTTTGTTTTTAGTTCAACAAACCTATTTTGACACTACTGTAATTTATAGGGTGGCTAAAAACTTTGTAATTCAAGGTGGTAATTCTGACGAAACATATACGCGAGAGCAAAGAACATTGTATGGAAATTATCTTTTAGCATCTGAATTTAAAGCGCATAGAAAACACAAATATGGTGCTTTAGCTGCCGCTAGACAATGGGAAAATAATCCAGACAAACTCTCCAGTCCTTTTGAGTTTTATTTGGTACACAACAGAAAGGGGGCACATCATTTAAACGATGAGCATACTGTATTTGGAGAAGTAATTTCGGGATTTGACACGATGGACAAGATCTCAGAAGTGAAAGTAGGCGTAGATGAATGGCCTGTTGATGATATTAAAATGACGATTGAAGTTTTAGATTGATAATTCTCTTTGTAAAACCTATCTTTGCATCTCAATTTTTGTAGATGAACTTTTTAAAGGAAATTAAACGCAGAAGAACTTTCGGAATTATCTCGCATCCGGATGCGGGGAAGACCACGTTAACTGAAAAATTATTACTTTTTGGTGGTGCCATTCAGGAGGCTGGAGCTGTTAAAAACAATAAAATTAAGAAGGGAGCAACTTCAGATTTTATGGAAATTGAACGCCAACGGGGAATTTCTGTAGCAACTTCTGTTTTAGCTTTTATTTACAAAGACAAAAAGATAAACATTTTAGACACTCCTGGTCATAAAGATTTTGCAGAAGATACTTTTAGAACTTTAACCGCTGTAGACAGTGTGATTGTTGTGATAGATGTGGCAAAAGGTGTAGAACCTCAAACAGAAAAATTGGTAGAAGTCTGCAGAATGAGGAACATTCCAATGCTGGTTTTTATAAATAAATTAGACCGAGAAGGGAAAGACGCATTTGATTTACTAGATGAAGTTGAACAAAAATTAGGACTGCGTGTTACCCCGATGAGTTTTCCGATTGGAATGGGATATGATTTTAAGGGAATTTATAATATTTGGGAAAGAAAATTGAACTTATTTTCAGGAGACAATAAAACATCTATTTCTGAAGGAGTTGAATTCAGTGATCTTTCAAATCCTGAATTGGATCTCATAATTGGAGTAAAGGCTGCCCAAACCTTGCGTGAAGAAATAGAATTAATTGAAGAGGTGTATCCACCTTATGATCAAGAAGAATATTTAGAGGGGGCATTGCAACCAGTATTCTTCGGTTCTGCGTTAAATAACTTTGGTGTCAAGGAGTTGTTAGAAGCATTTATAGAAATTGCACCTTCTCCACAGCCTAAAAAAGCTGAAGAACGCCTGGTAGATTCGAAAGAAGAAAAACTCACTGGATTTATTTTTAAGATTCATGCAAATATGGATCCTAAACACAGAGATCGACTTGCTTTTATAAAAATCGTGTCGGGCACCTTTAAGAGAAACGCTCCTTATTTGCACGTTAGAACGGGCAAAAAAGTGAAGTTTTCGAGTCCCAATGCATTCTTCGCAGAAAGAAAAGAAATTGTAGATGAATCCTTTCCTGGAGATATTGTTGGAATTCACGATACTGGTAACTTTAAAATTGGAGACACGTTTACAGAAGGGGAAGACTTAAACTTTAAGGGAATTCCAAGCTTCTCACCAGAACACTTTCGATATGTGAACAATGCAGATCCTATGAAGTCCAAACAATTGTACAAAGGTTTAGACCAGCTCATGGATGAGGGAGTTGCACAGTTGTTTACTTTAGAAATGAATGGACGAAGAATTGTAGGTACCGTGGGTGCTTTGCAATATGAAGTGATTCAATATCGATTAGAGCACGAATATGGTGCCAAATGTACTTATGAGAATTTGCAGGCACACAAAGCGTGTTGGGTAGCACCTGAAAACCCTAAAAGTACTGAATTCAAAGAATTCAAACGCATAAAACAACGGTATTTAGCGAAAGACAAACAAGGAAAATTAGTCTTTTTAGCAGATTCAGAGTTTACCATACAAATGACACAAAATAAATATCCCTCAGTAAAATTGCATTTTACAAGCGAGTTTGAAAAATAAAAAATTAGTTCGACTTCAGTCTAGAATTAATTATTGAATAAAAACCTCACGACTGTTGCCGATTTTTCGGAAGGGGAAAAAAAGTAAAATTAAACATTATGAAGGACGGTATATATGCCAAATTCACCACGCCTAAAGGTGAAATTTTAGTACAATTAGAACACGAAAAAACACCCGGAACGGTTGGTAATTTTGTTGCCTTATCAGAAGGTAATTTGGAGAACTCAGTAAAAGGGCAAGGAACTCCTTATTACGATGGCTTACAATTCCATAGAGTAATTCCAGACTTTATGGTACAAGGAGGATGTCCACAGGGATCGGGTACAGGAAATCCTGGTTATAAATTTGATGATGAATTTCATCCTGATTTAAAACACGATGCTCCTGGAAAATTAGCAATGGCCAATTCTGGACCTGCAACAAACGGAAGTCAGTTTTACATTACGCATGTTCCTACTCCTTGGCTAGACGGCAAGCATACAGTATTTGGAGCTGTGATCGAAGGACAAGACGTGGTGGACGCCATTGCGCAAGGTGATGCGCTGTCAGCGGTAGAAATTCTAAGAGTTGGTGCAGTAGCAGAAGCATTTAACGCAGTGGAAGCTTTCAGAACTTTTGAAGGATCTCGCGAAAAGCGTGAAGTTGAAGAGCAGGCAAAACAAAAAGAATTATTAGATTCTGTAGCTATTGGCTACGATGAAACTGCAAGTGGTTTGCGCTACCAAATTTTACAGGAAGGAACCGGAAAGCAAGCGACTAAAGGCGCTGGAGTTTCTGTGCACTATAAAGGACAATTGTTAGACGGTACCGTTTTTGATTCTTCTTACAAAAGGAAGGAACCCATAGATTTTAACTTGGGTGTTGGTCAGGTGATTGCTGGCTGGGACGAAGGAATTCAATTATTAAAAGTGGGTGATAAAGCACGTTTCGTAATTCCTAGTAATTTAGCATACGGTTCTGCTGGTGCTGGAGGGGTAATTCCACCAGATGCAACACTTATTTTTGACGTTGAACTTATGGGTGTAAAGTAAGCTGCTATAATTTGAAGGTTTAAGATCGTTTAGCTTACAAAAGCTTCGAAATTTTAATCTCTCTTTATCTAGACATATTAAAAAAAACCACCTATTGGTGGTTTTTTTTAATATCACAACTTTGTAGCCAAAGAATTTTTAACTTCATCATTGTTTTTTAAATTTTCAAAAATCAAGAATTATTTAAATCATACAGCACAAAAATAAATAGAAATTATTTTTTTACACAATTATTTAATAGCACTGTTTTAAAAGAAAAACCGCTGTAAGATAGAAATGACAACGGTTTTACTTTGTTTATTTAACAATAAACTTATGTGCATTGGCTTTTGCATTATGGATATGCATAAAGTAAATGCCCGTAGATAATTTATCAAGTGGGATGCGAACATCATTCTTATTATTAAATGTAAATGCTTTCACAACTTGTCCGGTAATACTGTAAATAGTGACATTGTCTATCAATATTTTTGAGTTTTAAACCGTCAAAATTTCGAAATTAATAAAAACCGTTGGAAAAATTTTAAAATCAGAAATATTAAAGTTGTTACTTGCCAGTGTTTCTTGCTTGACTAAAGCAATTGTGCCACTACCGCCTACAAAGCTTCCCTTAAAGGAGCGCTATTTACGTGCAGTATTTTCTTCAAGAACCCCTCCCGTAATCACGTAGTTGGGTTTTGACTTTCCGTCTGCGGCATCAATATTGGTACTGTTAATTTTAAGGATTTGCAATGTATTTGGTTGTATATAATCGCTTAATTCTTCCTCCGAAAAGTACAAAGTAATATCATAACTGGCTGAAGTACTCACAGCACCGTCCATCGTAATTTCTAATACTTTTCCAGAATGACTTGCTGCAAGGTTGCTAAAAACCTTGCTACCTCCTGTTTCTTTCACCTTTAAAGCTACACAACCAAGGTCTTCATCAGCATTTTCTATGATGCCAATTACACCTCCATCTTGATCACTGATATCATACACTTGATTTCCTATTGTTACACTTTCACTATCTGCGTGCGATCGATTTATTTCTACAGGCGCTGAAAGTCCCGTTACGAAGACATTATCTATCGCAAAGCTGAAAAGCCCCTGCACCAAGGCATCGTTATACCATCTCCAAATTAAACTAAAGGTATTGCCATCCAATTTTGGCATTTCCATATTAAAAGTTCCATTTGCTCTAAGACCAGTTCCTATTCCTGAAAGCGCTGCATTTGAAAATTGCGCGACGGACTCATAGCATACACCATACCGTAAATATATAAATTCTCCCAAATCTAAAAGTGCAGTTCCATCATTTTCTACTCCGGCTGACCAATCAAAAGAAACGTTTACATTAGTCATCCCTCTTGCATCTAGCGGTTTACTTATCACATGAATACTACTATTGGCACTGCCATTATTCGTAGGTTCTTCTGTTTTAAAAACTGAGGGAACAACATATGCCTTGCCCATAGAAGAGGGTCCAATACCGTTAAATGCATTGCATTTGAAAATGAGATAGACAAAAAAAAACGTTCTGTAAGGAACGTTTTGATTATTTTTTAAAATTAATTACTATACATTTTTAGCCAACCAATCACCAACTTCAATCGTCCCATACGCCTTGCCTCCATCTGCTAAATCTTCAGTGACCATTCCAGTATCTAAGGCACTGTTTACTACATCTCTAATGGCCTGACCTTCTTCCTTCAAACCAAAGTACTCAAACATCATGGCCGCAGATAGCACGGTTGCCATAGGATTGGCGATATCTAAGTCTGTTGCTTGAGGATATGAACCGTGAATCGGTTCAAATAAAGCATTTTCTGTTCCTACTGATGCAGACGGCATTAACCCCATAGACCCAGAAATTACTGAAGCCTCATCTGTTAAAATATCTCCAAATAAGTTCTCTGTAATTAACACATCATAACTGTTTGGCCATTGCACTAAACGCATCGCTACGGCATCTACAAATTCATAAGAAACCGTTACTTCAGGATAGTCTTTTTCCATTGCTTGCACAGTTTCTCTCCACAATCTTGAGGTTTCTAAAACATTTGCTTTGTCTACACAGCATAATTTTTTTGATCGGGTCATTGCCAATTCAAAACCTTTTACTGCCAAACGTTGCACTTCTGCTCTGGTATAAACACAATTGTCAAAAGCAGTTTCTCCTCCGTCTCTTCTCCCTTTTTCACCAAAGTAGATGCCCCCTGTTAATTCGCGTAAAAAAACCAAATCAGTCCCTTCAATACGCTCTCTTTTTAAAGGAGATTTGTCCAACAAAGAAGGAAACGTAAACGTAGGTCTTACGTTTGCAAACAAACCCAGTTTTTTTCGCATTTGTAAAAGTCCTTGTTCTGGCCTTACTTTTGCTAAAGGATCATTGTCATACTTTGGATGTCCTATGGCACCAAATAAAACAGCATCTGCAGCAACACAAATATCGTGTGTTGTGTCCGGGTACGGCTCTCCAACGGCATCAATTGCCGCTGCACCTGTTAATGCTGGGTTCCAAGTAAGTTCGTGATTGAATTTTTTTGCAACGGCATCCGATACTTTGATTGCCTGTTCGATGACTTCTGGTCCAATTCCGTCTCCTGCTAATACTGCGATACTTAATTTCATAGGTTTCTCTTTTATTTGTTACTCAAGCGATCTGCATAAGAAACAATTGATACATTATTATATTCTTCTTTGTTATGAACGCTGATTTTATTTAAAATAACCTCAAATAGTCTTCCAAGATCTAAGTAAATCGAATAGAAAGACGTTTTTATTTTATCTTACAAAGTCTTCAAGTAACCGTCACTTTTAAATAATATTCAGCATTTTCTCTGTAGCTTTAATTGCCGAGACCGTTTGGTCTAAATCCAAACCACGTGTTATAAATTCCTTGTCTTTATTTTTCCAGGTAATAATTGTTTCACACAGCGCATCCGAATGACTTCCCGGAGGGATTCGTACCGCGTAATCAATTAATTTCGGTAACACTTTTTTACTGTGGATTTTATATAACTTTTTTAAAGCATTCATAAAAGCGTCAAATTGCCCGTCTCCTTGTGCATGCTCTTCATAAACAACCCCTTCTACCTTCAGTTTTATAGTAGTAGATGGTTTCATTCCTTTCGCGTGTCCTAAAACATAATTTTCTACTACTACCCGTTTTTCGATTGTGGCACTGTCCAGAACATCAGATATAATATAAGGGAGATCTTCTTGAGATACCACTTCTTTTTGATCTCCTAATTCAATAATTCTTTGGGTAACCTTTCTGAGCTCTTCATCATTTAGACTCAATCCTAAATCTTGCAAATTTTTCTGAATGTTTGCTTTTCCTGATGTCTTTCCTAATGCATATTTGCGTTTTCTTCCAAAACGCTCTGGCATTAAATCATTAAAATAAAGGTTGTTTTTACTATCTCCATCTGCATGTATTCCTGCAGTCTGTGTAAAAACATTAGCTCCTACTACTGGCTTATTAACAGGAATCCTAAAACCAGAGAACGTTTCTACAAGCCTACTAACTTTATGGAGCGCTTTTTCATTTACAGTAACCTTTACTTCTTTTAAAAAATCCTTAATAACTGCAATTACACTGGCCATAGGTGCATTTCCTGCGCGCTCCCCCATGCCATTAATTGTTAAATGTAATCCATTTACACCTGCCTTTACAGCCTCCATTACATTGGCAACCCCTAAATCGTAATCATTATGCCCATGAAAATCAAAATGCGTATTTGGATATTTCTGACGCACTTCCAATACAAAGCGAAAAGTTTCTTCTGGCGTCAATATTCCAAGTGTGTCGGGTAACAAAACACGCTCAACTTTCTGGGTTGTGAGAAAATCTAAATATTCAAACACATATTCTTTAGAATTCCGCATGCCGTTGGACCAATCTTCCAAATAAACATTGGTTTTAATGTTAAACTTGGCTGCGGCCTGCAATGTTGCCCGAATCTCTGTAAAATGCTGATTGGGCGTTTTTTTAAGTTGATGTGTAAGGTGATTTAAAGAACCTTTGGTTAATAAATTCTGAACTTTCGCACCGGATTCAAGCATCCAATCGATAGACTTTCCTTCATCCACAAAGGTGAGTACTTCTATTTTATCAAGGCAATTATTTTCAAGAGCCCATGCTGTGATTTTTTTTACTGCCTGCAATTCCCCTTCGGAAACTCTTGCAGACGCAATTTCTAACCGGTCTACTTTTAGTTCTTCTAGTAATAGCTTAGCAATTGTTAGTTTTTCTGAAACTGAAAAAGACACTCCTGATGTTTGTTCTCCATCACGCAGTGTCGTATCCATTATTTCAATCTTTCTGGTCACCATACGCTTGCCTTACAATCGTTTTTAAAAGGGTCTTGTTTTCGCGAAAGCTGTAATCTCATTTTCGATATTTTTTAAATAATCAATATCGTCAAAACCGTTTAGCATATTGTCTTTTTTGTAGGTATTAATTACAAAAGATTCAGAGGCTCCAGTTGCCACTAAAGTTACTTTCTGGTTTGGTAAATCAACGGTGATTACCGTTTTTGGATCTGCCATAATTGCTGCAAATAACGTATCTGCAAAGGCTGCCGAAACCTGCACAGGTAAAACCCCCACATTTAAACAGTTGTTCTTAAAAATGTCTGCAAATGCCGATGAAATAACGCAACGCAATCCAAAGTCATATACAGACCATGCCGCGTGCTCTCTGGAGGAGCCAGAGCCAAAATTTCTTCCACCAACTAAAATCTTAGATCCCGCATAGATTTCTTTATTTAAAGGAAAATCTGCTTTCGGAGTTCCATCTTGATTGTATCTCCAGTCACGGAAAAAGTTGACATCGAAATCTACACGCTCTGTAGCCTTTAAAAAACGTGCAGGAATTATTTGATCTGTATCTACATTTTCCGTTGGTAACGGATATGCCGTACTTGTTAATACTTGAAATTTGTCGTATGCCATTTTTTTCTGTGTTTACATCGCTTTAAGGCCTAAAAAAATATTTTAAGAACCTTTATGAGCTTTGCTTAAATACTTTTTATTTTATGCTAAAAACATTCTTGGGTCTGCTACCACGCCTTGTATTGCAGACGCTGCTGCTACCAAAGGCGATGCCAATAAGGTTCTAGAACCCGGTCCTTGTCTACCCTCAAAGTTTCTATTCGAGGTAGATACAGATAATTTTCCTGAAGGAACTTTGTCATCATTCATTGCCAGACATGCGGAACAACCAGGCTCTCTTAAAACAAAACCTGCGTCAGAAATTATTTTATCTAAACCCTCTTCTTTAATCTGAGCAACTACTTTGTGTGATCCTGGCACTAACCAAGCCGTTACATTGGCTGCTTTTTGTCTTCCTTTCACAATGGAACAAAAGCCTCTAAAATCTTCAATACGCCCGTTTGTACAGGATCCTAAAAAAACAAAATCAATTTCTTTCCCAATCATGGAATCTCCCTCATTGAAAGACATATAACCTAATGATTTTCGATAGGTCTCTACACCACCTTCCAAACTTTCTGCAGTTGGGATTGATTTTGTAAGTCCCATTCCCATTCCTGGGTTTGTACCATAGGTAATCATGGGTTCAATATCGGCAGCATCGTACTGAAATTCGACATCAAACACGGCAGTCTCTTCAGTATATAACGTTTTCCAATACTCCATGGCTTTGTCCCAAGCAGCTCCTGTTGGAGTTTGCGAACGCCCTTGCATATACTCGTATGTTTTATCGTCTGGAGCAATCATTCCTCCTCTTGCCCCCATCTCAATCGATAAGTTGCAAACGGTCATCCGACCTTCCATAGACATGTTTTCAAAAACATCTCCCGCATATTCTATAAAATACCCAGTCGCACCAGAAGTCGTTTGCTTTGAAATAATGAACAGTGCAACATCTTTAGCGGTTACACCAAGTCCTAAAGCTCCGGTTACATTGATGCGCATTTTCATCGGTTTTGGCTGCATAATACATTGCGTAGACAAAACCATTTCTACCTCAGAAGTTCCAATACCAAAAGCAATAGCTCCAAAAGCACCATGTGTAGAAGTGTGTGAGTCTCCACAAACAATCGTTGCACCTGGCAAAGTGATTCCGTTTTCAGGCCCTACTACATGCACGATTCCGTTATTTTCATCCCCAAGACCCCAATGCGAAATACCGTACTTCGCAGCATTTTTTTCTAAAGCGTTCAACTGGTTTGCAGACAGCGGATCTGCTACCGGTAAATGCTGATTTATTGTTGGTGTGTTGTGATCTGCTGTTGCGAAAGTGCGCGCTGGATACACCACACTATTTCCTCTATTTTCCAATCCTAAAAAAGCAACAGGACTTGTTACTTCATGGATAAAATGACGGTCTATAAAAAACACATCCGGCCCGTCTTGAACATGACGAACAACGTGTGAATCCCATACTTTATCAAATAATGTATTTGCCATTTTTATATCTTTAAATATTCAAATTATATCGAACTATCAAAAATACTGTTTTTATTGTGTACCTGAGGCTTTCTCCATTTTTAAGTATTATCCCCAAATGTTAAAGAAAGTTTTAAAATATTGAATATCAACATTATAAATTGTTTTAAAATACGATGTCTATTTATTTTATTGCCTATTAATTTTATGAAAATAGCCATATCAATTATTAGCGCTGTTCAAATCCGCATTAACTTTAACCATTAAAATCCTTTTAGTATTCAGTTCCTGATGTTTTTTAAAATCATAAAAATGAAGCAAATGCTGTGTATAAAAAAACAAATACAACGTTTAAAATTAATTTATTGAGCACTTCTTACCATCTAAAACGCAAAAGCACATCGCCTGAATGTATTTATTTTCAATACTCTTTTTTTTTTGGCACTCATTTGTAAAATATTGCTCAATTGGTTTTATTCAATTTAAAATAAGAGTTTTTCTTTTTGAATTGGTATTGGATTTTAATTTTCAAATACTTGTATCCGATACAAGCACTAGACAGTTGCAAAGTCAAAAGAATTACATGTATATTTGAGTGCTAACAAATTTAAAATAAAAGAATACTGTTGTGGCAATCGCACTATTTTTATCATGCCTTTTGTTGCGAAGAAATGTTCAAAAACGAGGATTGTTTTAAAATTTGGAGAAACCACAGCGGCGAAGTCTTAAAAATGCATTGCCAAATTTGGAAAAAGACCACTATAAAACTGCGCACCAATTTCTTTTTAGAAAACAAAATAAATAGACATGAAAACTGCAAAACAATGGTTCGATGAATATGCCATAAGTCACCAGAATAGCACCAATCAAAGGATACATTACATCTGTGTTCCTATTATATACTTTAGTCTTATTGGATTGCTCATGAGCATACCTACTGCAATTTTAGAGGATACTTTTGAGTTATACAATCCTTTATTAGAAAATTGGGCGGTTGTGGTTGGACTGCTAATTTCTGTTTTCTACATGCGGCTGGGTTTTTGGCAATGCATAGAAATGCTCTTTGTAATGTTGCTTTGTGTTGTTGGAAACTTCTGGTTAAGCAAAAACATCCCACTGCTTTCTACTTCCTTTATATTATTTATTGGAGGCTGGATTGGACAATTTTGGGGACATAAAGTAGAAGGTAAAAAGCCTTCTTTTGCAAAAGATGTACAATTTTTACTAATTGGCCCTTTGTGGTTGATTCAAAAATTAAGTAAAAAAAAGAACTAAGATGAAAGCAGAGATTACCTTTGAGGACTTTTTAAAAATAGACATTAGAACCGGGACGATTATAGCCGTAGACGATTTTCCAAAAGCGCGCAATCCTGCGTACCAAATAAGAATTGATTTTGGTTGTTTAGGGATCCGAAAAACAAGCGCTCAAATAACAAGTCTGTACTCTAAAGAAGCCTTATTGAACACACAGGTAACTGCAATTGTAAATTTTAAACCACGACAAATTGCCAATTTCATGAGTGAATGTCTCATTCTCGGTATTTACAATACCGATGGAGACGTTGTATTGTTGGCAACTTCTAAAAAGACTACAAATGGCACCGAAGTACACTAAATCTATCTTTTACATTATGGCCTTCTAGATGCATAATAGCGAAAAATAAATCAATATTTAGGATTGTTTAAAATCACTAAGGCACCAATAATACCCGGAATCCACCCACAAAGTGTCAATAAAAAAATAATAAAAAAAGAGCCACACCCTTTGTCTATAACAGACAACGGTGGAAAGATAATAGCAAATAACACTCTGAAAAAGCTCATATTTTATTTTTAGCCTATAAGTATAAGACGTTAAAATCCTAATTTTGTTACACTTTAATTTAAAACAAGCACTTTTGCTTCATTTGCATTGCTGTTACTTCTTTTTAAAACAATTTTATGGGTCCAGACTGCACTCAAATCAAAAGAGTCCCTTTTAGAAAAATTACATTTTGTCTCCAAAGAAAATAGCGTTCATCAACAATTTATTAGTTCCGTACCAAAAAGCTCTAAAGTTGGTGTTGTCGGTAAAAACAATGACGCGGCCTTTTCCTAATTTTTGAGCTTTAAATGGAACCGTATTTTTAATAACCTCTGCATTTTCTTTCGAAATATAACCACTCAATAAAGGGTTTAAAGTATATTGAATCGGATTGTTATAACTCTTTTTATCTGCTTTTATAAAAAGTGTAGAATTTCTAAACAATGCAATTTTATCATTTTTATATCCAAAATTTATAGGATGAGATCGGTCTATGGCTGCTTCAAAAATAGCACCTCCAATAAACTGTGCACCTGATTTTAGAGATTTGTCTTCAAAAGAGACCCCTGCAATCGTATCCATTTTTGTTTGGTCAAACTCTAAATTGATGAATTTACTTTTCTCCAACCATTTAACCGTGTTTTTATATCCAATTAAAACCCCACCGTTGTTCACCCAAGTTTTTAAGTGCGCGATGGACTTTTTATCAATTGCACTGCTAGGAATAATAATATGCGTGTATTTTGCAATTTCCACTTTACTAAAATAACGCATGTCTAAGCGCGTTAAAGCCATATCAAAACGTTGATCTAACAAATGCCAAATCTCTCCTGAATCATTTCCTGCGATTCCATCTCCAACGAGCATTGCTACTTTCGGCTCTTTAATATTGCTGAAATTATTACTTCCCAAATCAATTCCGTCGTTCAGACCCGTTGTAACACCGTGTATTACAACATGACTTTCTGCAGCTATTTTTTTAAGAAATTCAAATATTTCTTCTGCGTCTAATTTTTGATTTTGAACTGGAATAAAAATAGTTCCATAGTCATAGGAATTTTCACCATTTTTAAAATTTTTCATAGCAACTTTTGAGCGCAAACCTTTTTTAGAAATTGCATTTAAAGCTTTCGGGGTGTAATATTCGTTCCATGGCATTAAATATCCGTATGCGCTGTTGAAAGAAACGGTTCCTTTTTTCATTTTCAAATTAGAGATTTCATCTCCTATATTAGAAAGTGAAATGTTTTCGGCATAATCTACTCCAAAAGCATGGTTAAAAGTCCAAGCCGAAACATCGTAAAACAAGCTGTCTTTAAATTGTGTTCTCACATCAAACATTGCCTTTACCAAGCGTTGATTCTTTTGGTTCATTGGCACTGCATAACTATACCCTTTTTTAAAGGTTTTCCCATTTTCAGTAAAATCAGTTTTTACCTCGTGGATTTTAATTTGATGACGTTTTAACACTTCTGCCAAATGGTAACTCTTTGCAGCATCTTTTTCATCGCCAAAAACCAGGGCTTTGTTCTCTCCTGTGCTTCTAGACTCTTCATAAAAATCTTGCTGATATTGTAAAATCTTAACGCGCATTTTTCTTGCTGCTTCTAAAGTTGACAGCGCTGCCGTAAATTGATTGCGAATTGTAAAAGGGAACGTTAAAACACCATTGACTGTTTCTTGGGCATGTCCTCTTGAACTTCCTTGTTCAAATAAAATTCCAATCCCTCCGTTGATGTCTGGAAACGTAGAACCTTTTCCGTAATAAAAATCATCAAAACTTTCTTCAGAATAGTATAGCGATCCAATTTTATCCAGTGCTTTCGCGTGATAAGTTCCAATTTCTCTCGTTAAATCCTGATTCATTTGCGGTGTCAACGGATTTGTTCTGCTTGGAATTCCAGGCTGAAAGAAGAAACTTGAATTACTTCCCATTTCGTGGTGATCTGTTAAAATGTTTGGCAACCATTTATGAAAACTTGCAATTCGTGCTTTGCTTTCTGGCAATTGCACAGGCAACCAATCTCTGTTCATATCAAATTGATAATGATTGGTTCTTCCTCCAGGCCAAACTTCGCTGTACTCCCGGTCGTTAGGATCTGGATTGATATTTTTACTTCTGTTTGTATTTGCCCAATAAGCAAAACGCTGCAAACCGTCAGGATTAAAAGAAGGATCGAATAAAATTACCGTGTTCTCCAACAAATCGTCTATTTCCGCACTTTCTGCAGCTGCCAAATAGTAGGCTACAGCGAGTGCAGCGTTGGAACCACTGGGTTCATTTCCGTGAATAGAAAAGCCTTGATACACGATAATCGGATTTTTAGAAATATCAATGGCCTCATTGTTCGTTGCCGCTATGTGATTTTTTCTAATGGTTTCTATATTTTGATGATTTTTTGGAGCTGTAATGGTCAACAGCAACAATGGCCGGTCTTCAAAAGTTTTTCCTCTATTTTCAATTGCAATCCTATCAGAACTTGCTGCTAAAACCTTCATGTACTCCACTAATTTATCGTGTGTAATATGCCACTCCCCTACTTCATGACCAATTACGGACGCTGGTGTTGGAATATTTTGATTGTAGGTAACATTTGCAGGTAAATAATAAGACAACGCTACTTTTTGTGCTGACATCGATAAGGAAATACACAAGCAAAGAAATAACAGGTTTTTCATAGAAATTAAAATTAGGTTCTAAAGCAAATGTATGAAAACAAATAGCGCGTATTCAGACTTTAACACTCCGAATCAAATTAATAAATACGCGCTGCTCCAATCGATAGCAGATCCTACAAATAACATAACTTGCAAAAAAGTATTAATTTTTTAACACCTTAGTACATGCATCTATTCCTAAGATAGTGCAATTAATGTGCAGCATCTTCCAAGCCCCAAGTGTCTAAATTTCTTAAGATCTTTTCTAAAGAAGCTCCTCTTTTACTTAATGTATACTCCACTTTGGGAGGAACTACAGGGAATACTTTACGGGTAAGTAGTCCGTCTTTTTCTAACTCTCTTACGGTTTGAGTGAACATTTTATTTGAAATGCCTTCAATTTTCTTTTGTAAAATCCCAGAACGCAAGCCACCATCTAATAAGTGAAATAAAATCAAAGGCTTCCACTTTGTTCCTATGAGATGCATCGTGTAATTCAAAGGGCATTTGTTATTTTTGTTCAAATTTTTCATATTAAAATGTTGACATGTGTCATTTTACTCTTTTTGGTATGTATACCACTATTTAGTAAGTTATTGCCTATATCGCGAAGTTAGTTTAATTTTGTCTTCTAAATTTTAATAGATGTCAACAACTAAAAATTATCCCAAATCATTTTCACACATTGGACTTACAGTTCCAAATATAAAAGAAGCCGTAAAATTCTATTCAGAAGTAATGGGTTGGTATGTAATTATGGAACCTTCGGCGGTCAAGAAAGAAAAGGAAACTGCCATTGGTCAAATGTGTATTGATGTTTTTGGAAACGATTGGACCGAATTTGAGATTGCGCATTTAGCAACTTCAGACGGCATTGGAGTCGAATTATTTTCATTTCCAAACGGAGTGAAAGAAGCTCCTGAATTCAATCCTTTTAATACCGGCCTTTTTCATTTTTGCGTACAAGATCCAAATATTGAAGAACTCGTAGATAAAATTGTGTCTTATGGTGGAAAACAGCGCATGCCAATTAGATCTTACTATCCTAAAGACAAGCCTTTTAAAATGTGTTATGTTGAAGATCCCTTTGGAATTGTTTTTGAAATCTACACACACAGTTACGAATTGACGTATTCATCAGGGGCGTATTCAAATTAAAAAAAGTTTTACAAACAAAAAAAGCTCAAGAATAAGATTCTTGAGCTTTTTGTATATAAATCGTATTATGTTATCTTCTGCTGTAATTCGGAGATTCTTTGGTAATCACTACATCGTGTGGATGACTTTCATTGATACCACTTGCGGTAATTCTAACAAAACTTCCCGTTTCCTTTAACGTTTCAATATCCTTAGCACCACAATAGCCCATTCCTGCACGCAAACCACCAATAAACTGATGGATGCTCTCGTCGAGATCTCCTTTGTAAGGAACTCTCCCAACAATTCCTTCAGGAACTAACTTTTTTATATCCGCTTCTACATCTTGGAAATAACGGTCTTTAGAACCCTGCTTCATTGCTTCTACAGAGCCCATTCCTCGATATGATTTGAATTTTCTTCCTTCGTATATGATGGTTTCCCCAGGAGATTCTTTTGTACCAGCTAAAAGCGATCCTAACATCACACAATCTGCACCTGCAGCAATCGCTTTCGGGATGTCCCCGGTATACCGAATACCTCCATCTGCGATTACAGGAACTCCGCTTCCTTTGATGGCTGCAGCAACTTCTAAGACTGCAGAAAATTGTGGAAAACCTACCCCTGCAACAATTCTTGTAGTACAAATAGAACCGGGTCCAATTCCCACCTTTACAGCGTCAGCACCAGCAGCTACTAAATACTTAGCCGCTGCAGCCGTTGCAATGTTCCCCACCACAACATCCAAATCTGGAAACTTTGCTTTTACTTGTTTTAAAACGTCCACGACTCCTTTTGTATGTCCATGAGCAGTATCTATAATTACCGCATCTACGCCTGCATTTACAAGGGCCGCAGCTCTTTCAACAGCATCACTAGTAACTCCTAAGGCCGCCGCAACTCGCAACCTACCAAAAGAATCTTTATTGGCAATTGGCTTTTGCGTTACTTTAGTAATGTCTCTAAACGTAATTAAACCCATTAACTTATAGGCATCGTCTACGATTAAAAGTTTTTCAATTTTATAATTTTGAAGAATTTTCTCAGCATCACTTAGAGAAGTTCCTACTGCCGCAGTCACTAAATTCACACTGGTCATTACTTCAATAATTGGACGTGTATTTTCGTGTTCAAAACGCAAATCTCTATTGGTAACAATTCCTTTTAATATTCCCTGATCATCAACAATTGGGATGCCACCAATGCCGTGTTCTTTCATATTTGCTTTTGCATCTGCGATCGTTGCGGTTAGCGGCAAGGTTACAGGATCTAAAATCATACCCGACTCAGCACGTTTTACGCGTCTCACTTCCTGTGCTTGTTGCGCAATTGTCATGTTTTTATGCAAAACACCAATACCACCTTCCCTAGCAATAGCGATTGCCATAGCAGATTCTGTAACTGTATCCATCGCTGCCGAAGCAATAGGAACGTTAATGGTAATGTTTTTCGTAAATTTAGTTTGGATATTTACCTCTCTTGGAAGTACTTCTGAGAAGGCGGGTACTAATAATACGTCATCGTATGTTAATCCTTCGCCTACAATTTTGTTCTCGTGTGCTGTCATGGTACAATTAAAATCTAATTGCATGCAAATTTACAATATATTAATGAATTTAGTCGGATTTATTTGTTTTCATTAAAATCTAAGAGAAAAACCACAACGCACCAAAATAAAGAAATTACTTGCATTCATTAATGCGCATCATAAGAAAACGCTGTTGGGCAATTGTGCCTCTCTTTTGAACTTGGCATTGCATCCAAAATATTTTAAAGTGCTGTTTTTTAATTCTTGGTTTTACAATACAAACGAAAATCGTGAAACACTTTCATCACAAAAATCAGAACCCGCAAAAATAGCAAATCTCTAAATATTCCTAATAATACATTCTAATCAAACGTTAATTATCATACGCGAGTCCGTTGTCTACTTGCGGAATCTCACAAAGGACATATTAATTTCCAACACAAACCCATTGAGTTTAAATATCAACGGAATTTTCTTTTTGAAGTATCAAAAATAAATTACTAAATGTGATGTCTATCATATGGAATACATTGCAGCACACAACAAGGCATTTTTGTCTTCATGTTCTTTTGTGAACGTTTCGTGAGCATCTGTTGTAATTCGCACGAACATGGATTTATCTGCCTTAAGTGCTACATAAAAAGCTACATATCAATACTTTAGTTTTTTATCTTTATTTATTCTAAATAAATATTGTTTTATTCAAATTGTATTGTAGCTTTGCGCAAAAATAAAGAAACTATTTTTAATCAATCTAAATAATTTAAAATGAAAAAGCAAATTAAAAGCGTTTTGATCCTGTCATGCTTAGCTATAGTTGGCATTGCATGTTCTAGCGAAGACACTATTGAAGACAACATTCTAGATCCAACGATCGCTATTGAAGTTAAAAAGAAAGAATTTGTAACCAATTACACAAACATTGTTTTTGCAAGCTATGCAGATGCACTAAACAAGTTAAACGAGTTAAAAACAGCGGTAGATACTTTTGTTGCAACACCAAATGAAAACACTTTTCAAACTGCAAAAGACACTTGGTTAGCATCTAGAGAACCTTACGGTCAAACAGAAGCATACCGCTTCTATGATGGACCTATCGATGGTGGTGAGGGTGAACCAGAAGGCTATATCAATGCATGGCCTTTAGATGAAGCTTTGATAGATTATGTTACAACGGGCACTGGTGGACAGGACTTGTCTGATGACAGACAAAATATTATCAATAATAAGGAGAAATATCCGTCATTGACAAAAGAGACTTTAAAAGAACTCTCTGGTTATGATAGTAATGAGTCTAACGTTACTGTTGGTTTCCATGCTATAGAATTTCTTTTGTGGGGACAAGACAATACACAACCTTCTGAAAAAATGGCCGGGCAAAGGGCATTGACCGATTTCACAACAGCAACCAATGCAGTTAGAAGAGGAGAATACTTAGTAGCCGTTACCGCACTTTTAGTAGACGATGTAAAATCTGTTGTTGATCAGTGGAAACCAGGAGCAAGCTATAGCAGCTCGTTTTTAGCAATGTCATCAGACGATGCCATCACTAAAATTTTAACAGGAGCTGCAAAATTGAGCAAAGGGGAATTGGCCGGAGAAAGAATGGCTGTTGCTGTTGAAAACCAAAATCAAGAAGATGAACACTCTTGTTTTTCTGACAACACGCACAGAGATGTGTATTTAAATGCCAAGTCTATTGATAATATCATTCATGGCTCGTACAAAAATACAGATGGTTCTATTGTTTCTGGAACTTCTTTGTTAGATATCTTAGCACTAGTTAACAATGACGAGGCTACTGCTTTAACTGCAACAGCATCTGAGGTTATGAATAAAGTTACGGTCATCTTTACTATTGGTTATTTCGACAATCAATTAATGGATGAAACGCTGGATAATTTTAACAATCCCATTATGTCTGCTGTTTTAACCTTAAGAAAACAAGGAGATGAACTTGCACAAGCGGGGAAATCAATCACTGGAAATACGATTGATCCAAGCGTGTAATTATTTGAATACATTCCTAATTATAAATTAGACTACCAAATTGCCTGTTTTCAGGTAATTTGGTTTCTTGTTTTACAAAAATAATAATGAAATATATAATTTTTCTATTTTTTATCGCTGTCTTAAGTACTTCCTGCAGCAAAGAAGAAATGTATGTCCCTCTAAGCACTTATGAAAATGGGGAAGAATTATCTGCGGGACGCCTGACAAGTTCTCTCTTAGGTGCAAATGCATTTGATCAAGCCGTGCCTGGTTTGCCTATTAATACTGATTTGCTTTTTTTTGTTGGCAACTCTTTATTTCGTCAAAATTGGGTAAGCTCTCCCGCATCTACAACCGCAAGAGATGGATTGGGTCCAACATTTAACGCAAGGGCTTGCAGTGCGTGCCACAATAAAGACGGAAGAGGCTCTCCATTAGAACCTGGTCAAGCATTTTCGTCAGGTTTTTTAATGCGCATAAGTACAGCGGGAACGAATGATTTTGGAGGACCAAAACATGCACCAAACTACGGAAGTCAAATTCAAGACAGAGCAAACATAGGCGTTCCTTTTGAGGCCAAAGTAGCCCTTACTTACACGTTTATAAACGGTGCATTTGAGGATGGAGAAACCTATCAACTTCGCAAACCAAATTATACCATTATACAGGAACAGTTTGGATCTTTGCAAGGTGTTCTGACATCTCCAAGAGTTGGTCAGCAAGTTATTGGTTTGGGTTTGGTTGATGCGCTGTCATCAGAAGACATACTTAGCAATGTAGACGAATTCGATCGCGATAATGATGGAATCTCTGGAAAAGCAAATTATGTTTGGAATCACACAACACATCAAAATGAATTGGGGAAATTTGGATGGAAAGCCAATCAACCAACACTAAGACAGCAGGTTGCAGATGCCTTTAGTGGAGACATGGGCTTGACCACCTCTATTTTTCCCGATATAAATTGTCCCTCTCCACAATTGGATTGCAACGATGCCCCAAATGGAGGAATTCCTGAAGTTCCAGACAACTCTTTAAATAATGTACTGATTTATACTTCTTCTTTATCAGTGCCCATTAGAAGAAATTATGAGGATGAAGATGTTTTAAAAGGAAAACAACTGTTTAGAGATTTAAAATGTACCAGCTGTCATACTTCCGTTTTTAAAACCTCCAATGCGTACTCATTTAACACGCTTTTAGAAAATGTTACCATAAGACCTTTTTCTGATTTCTTACTGCATGATATGGGGGATGCTTTAGCAGACAATAGGCCCGATTTTTTAGCCACAGGAAAAGAATGGAGAACGCAACCTTTATGGGGCATTGGAATGATTCAGGAAGTAAACGGACATAGCTTTTTATTGCATGATGGAAGGGCGAGAAATGCAGAGGAAGCGATTCTTTGGCACGGTGGTGAAGCCGAAGAATCAAAAAACACATATAAAAAAATAACAAAAAAAGAAAGACAACACGTGCTTGCTTTTATAAACTCTCTTTAGGATGAATAATAAATTAACCATCGGTACATTAATAATTAGTTTGGTTTTGCTTTTTGGATGCAATAAAGAAGAACTGTCAGAAAAAAATGCTTTTGATCTTTTTAGATATCGTCAAACGTATGCCACTGATTTCATAAACCCTGCAATTACTGAATTTGTTTCAGATATAAAAAAATTAAATGAGGCTACCACAAAATTTACGGCACAGACCAATCAAGAAAATTTATTAAATTTACAAAATTTATGGAAAAACGCAGCACTTTCTTATGCTAAGACTGAAGTTGGTAACCTAGGAGATATTCAATCTTCTGCCATCTACATATCTATGTATAGTTGGGGTGCAAATGAGAACAAAATAGAGGAATTTGTGGCGGCTACGGAAACCATTGATGAAGATAGTGTCAATAAATTGCCTACTAAAACTAGGGGGTTGAGTGCTGTTGAATACTTGCTATTTAATGATAATGCAGCGCAGACTGTATCTTCCTTTTCTGATGTGCGTAGAAAAGATTTTCTCATTGCATTAAATAAAAACCTTTTGATAAAAGCGACTTCTTTAAAAGAACAATGGGAAGTCTATAGTGACTACTTTATTAATAATACAGCTACTGGTATTACTGGAAGTGTGAACTTGATTGTAAATCAACTGAATTTCTTATTAGAGGATGTGCTGCGGTTTAAAATAGGGGAACCTGCTGGTTTAGACAATACATCATCCACAAACACGACAATGCTACAAGCTTACAGAAGTGAAATTTCTTTGGCCATTATCCAAGAGAATATTACTGCTGTCAAAGCGGTTTATTATGGCATGCCTGACGGCTTGGATGACTATGTTCGTGAAATAGCAACTACAGAAGATATAAATAACGCTATTACCGCATCCTTTTCTAGCATTGAGGCAAATATCGCTTCTTTATCGAATACAACTTTAAAGAAGGCTATTGAAAACAAGAATACAACTGTAACGGCGTTGCACAAGCACATTAAAGAACTCATTATTTTAATAAAAGTGGATGTTGCAAGTACGTTATCTGTAACTGTTACCTTTACAGACAATGACGGTGATTAACCTGAAATTTAAATTCTGAACCTCGCTCCCAATTTCTTTGGGCTAAAGAGACATTCCACACGCTTTAACAGCCCGTGGAATGTCTCTTCTTTGTAAAATAACCACAGTTTACAACCAACTTACAGGAATACTATTTCTTTGGAAATCATCTAAGTCAATATTACTAGTGCCAAAGCTGGTTATTATGCCAGGCCTTATGTCTTGGAAACCATTATTTCTAAGGCAAGAATAAAAGATGCAAAGAATGCCATTACCATAGCTTTCTCTGACATCAAATCAGGCTTCTCACCTCCTATCAATTGCAACTACAAAAAGGAGAAAATCAAAAACGTTCGAATGTTGGTAAACGAAAGATACCAGTACCAAAAAAACTTGTTATTTTAATAAAACTGAAGGTTGCCAACACTTGATCTGTAACTGTTGCATGCACAGTCCATAATGGAGTTCTTAAAATTTAAATTCTAAACCTACATACCAATTTCTCGGGGCAGAAGGAATGATTCCTGGGCCTGGATATCCCGTTGCTCTTCTTGTAAAATAAGAGTTGTCCAATAGATTGTTTATACCCGCTTCTATTTTTGCAAACTGGTACTTATAAGATGTAGAAAAATCTAAAATGCCATAGGCAGGAATTTCACCTACAACACCACTAACATCGCCTGATCCAGAATTTTGTGCATCTGTGTATTGCGAAGACAAATAAGTATACTGCAAACTGGAACTAAAATTTTTAAATCCAAATTTTAATCCAGTTTTTATATTTACGTCAGGGACAAATTCCACTTTTTTACCTAAGATGCCACTTGTAATTGCCTTTGTATATTCAGAATTTATGAAAGAAGTATTTATAAAATAATTAAAGGTATGCTCCCTACTCATTTTTAAGATTTTCTGTAAGTTGAAATCAAAAACGGACTCTATTCCAAAGATGCTAGCATCTCCAATATTTGTTCTTAGTTGGCCTACATTATTGATGGGTGGAATTTGCGTGAATAAAAATCCAATGCGCTCTTTATAGAAAAGGCCAAACAAATTTGCATCGAAAGACAGCCAATTATTCCAATTTCCACGCACTCCAAAATCTATTGAGAAACCTTTCTCGTCTTGCAAATTTCTATCCACTGCATTGGAAGGGTTTACTATATTTAAGTCTGAAAAGGTAATAGATCTATAGTTTTGAGAAATATTTCCGTAAAATTCTACAACTGCATTTTTTTTATAGCTCGCACCAAAGCCTAACAAAACAAAGGAACGCTCTTTTGCGCTGTCCACCACATTTTCTATACTCCCAATAGGGTTTCCAGCACTATCTGTATTTGTAATTTTGCCCAATCCCGTACTCGCTGTTTTAATGTATTCCAAACGCGCTCCTGGTGTAATGGATATTTTGTCGGTAATGTAAAAGATATTTTCACCAAACAAGGCAATGTTTGTATTTGGATTTCTAAAACTACCTTGAATTCGATAATCTGGGAAGGCACTCGATGCACTAGTAAAATTGGCATCTGCCGTATTTGTGCCAGGACCCTGAAAATCTGTATTGTCTGCTTTGTATAACTTGGTTCCTATTAAATACGTCGCTTTTTTTCCAAAAACCGTGTATTTTGTTAAGAAACGAGCCTCAAAACCAAAATTATTAAAGTCTCCTATTAGTAATTCTCTCGCCCCCCCACTGTCTGCCAAATCAACTCTGCGCTCTCTAAAGCCCAATGCTTTTCTCGTTGCATCTAAGCCAAATAAGTTAAAAGAAAAATTCGTTTTATTAGAAAAAACGTGCTCCCATTTAAAATTATATAACAACCAATCAACTTTAAACCAGTTTCTTGCACGATTGCTTTGCAAAGGATTCTCATTAAAAGTGCGGTCTGTTAAACCCCCAGGCTGTTGTGCTAAATAGTCTAGATACGTGACTTCAAAAGAAAGCACATCTTTCTCATTAAGCTTGTATTCTAGATGTGTAAATATATTTTTAGAATCGAAATTAGAATTGGGTCTGAATCCGTTTCCCTGTTTATAATTTAGGTAAGTGTAATAAGAAAACTTTCCCTTGGTTCCGCTAAAACTGGTAAAATTGGTGTACAAACCAAAACTCCCTACCGTGTTTCTAGTGACCACTTCTAGCGGCTTTGTGCTTGGTTTCTTGGTAATAAAATTAATTAATCCTCCAAACTGAGTCCCATATTGTAAAGAGGCAGCGCCTCTCACAATCTGAATTTCCTTTAAACCTTCCGATGCCGGTGTGTAATAGCTCTCTGGATACCCTAAAACATCTGCACTGATATCATAACCGTTTTGCCGTGTATTGAAGTTCGCCGTTCTGTTTGGATTTAATCCTCTACCTCCAATATTTAATTGCAAACCAGCATCATCATTCTGAAAAATATTTAAACCCGCAATTTGATTGAATATTTGTCTGGCGTTGTTCGCTGCTAAATTTGCCGCAGACTGATCTACCAAGACAACCTCTGTCTTTTTGCCTGCAAAAATAGAGGTTCCCTCTACATCTTTCAATCTTTTCAATTCGAAAACTTTTACCGTTCTCGCCTTGATTTGAATTTCTGATAGGTTTTGTGAAAAAATTTCTAAGGTCACTTTTAAATCTACATAATCCACCAATTGCAGGTATACGTTTTTAAGCTGGTATTCCTCCACATAAAAAATCAATTGCAAAGCTTCTCTTTTTGTGGAAAAATTAAACTTCCCTAAAATACCTGTTTGCGCCAACAAAGCTCCCGATTCGTTATAAATTTGAACTTTATTTATTGGTTTATTAGCATCTGAAACCACAGTTCCTGATATCTTGTATTGACCATAAACAAAAGTTTGTAAAAAAAATAAAAAGAGAATTAGAACGCTTGCTTTCATTATTTATATTCCTTTAATTTTTATTTCTGACTGAAATGGAAGAATCCATTTTTTGTGACTAAATGAAGCTTTTTGCTGGTATAAATCTACTTTTTCATCAACAAAACGCGTGCTTAACCTGCCGTTTAGAGCAACATAGCTATCGGCAAAAACACCGACATTTTTATGGCCTTGTTTTGTGAAGTGATCTCCTAAAAAATGAGCATATTCCAAAATAAAATCAGGCTGATAGCTCATTTGTTTTTCTTGAAAAGCAGTTAAAAAGTCCGTGTTATTTACGCTAAAAGAGCGTCCTGTAGCTAAGTTTACAATTTTAAAGTTGGTACTTCCTGCTTTTTCCATTAACATTACGCGCCACGAAAATCGATATCCCTCTTCTGTCCAAAACAGCTCACCAGGATAGCATAGCGAACGCCATGGAAATAAAATTTGGACTATAAAAAATACTGAAAATATAGCTAAAACAACTTTTCTTTTAACTTTTGAAAAATAAAAGTTCGGAGTTGACAGCAGCACGCGCTTTGACTTTAGTACATATTTCCGAAGAAAATCTATCATTTTATTATGCAGTGTTGCATCAAAGAAAATGAGCGCAGAGACAATCATAATAAAAGGAAACATGCCAATAGGAAACAGCACTCTAGTAAAAACGTGAAAGAAAACCACGAATAAAAAAGCAACAAATCGCGTTCTTTTGTACAATAGTAAGAAAGGAATTGTCAAATCATACAGCATGCCCGACCAACTCATCGCAAAATGAAACCAATTTTGTTGCATTAAATTTTCACCAATTATTGGCAAATCATATTTCGAAGGCAACCATATTTTTAAGGGCATGGCTCGAAACAACCAATCAGAATTTAACTTCACAAATCCTGCAGAGAGATAAATGATAAATAGCATTAGTTTGAGACTGTCAATAGTCCATTTTGGCACTTGCTGGTACTGTTTTTTCCGAAGAAAAGCATCTACCGAAAAATAGGCGTTTGCGGGTAAAAACAGCAAAAGAAAGGTAACAATGCTTATAAAATAGTAGTGGTTTAAATACGTTGTTTTATCCATCAACTCGATGTACAAGAAAGAGAGAAAAAAGATCCCTATTGCAATTCTGTATTTATACCCTATGGCGACAAAGAGTGCCGAAACTCCACAGATTATAAAAAGTAAATAGGTATAATTTCCAATTGGTTTTATCCAACTAAAACCCAAGTATGAAAAGTGGAACTCTGGCACCAAATAGAGTTTTTCTATCCATCCATTCGCCCAAAACCGGACAATGCTCGCAAACATCATCAAGCCAAAAAACAAACGAAATATGGCCAGAGGCGCAGCATTTGTTTGTTCTTTTAAGTTGTATTTAAGTATTTTCATCAACATAAAAAAACCTGATCTTTATTGAAATTTCAATAGAACATCAGGTTGCTATTTAAATTATCAAATTCGTTTTAATCCCCGTCAGCGTCTTGGTAATCTACACTGATATTGAATGCCTGCAACATGTCTAATTTTAATAAACGAACTGCTATTTGCAGTTCATCGTACGCCTTTGTCATTGCAATATTATCCGTATCAATCTGAGTTGCAAAACTGTCTGCTAAGGTTTCTATTTGTGCTGTTGCGATGTTGAATTGACTAGTAGTACTCGTCGCAATGTCTGTTCTATCTAATTTGATTAAATATGACTTTAGACTAACCCCTGTTGTTGAAGCCTTGTAATGTTTTCCCTCAAATAAATTTTGAACTGCCATTACCGCAGTTAAGGCCAATTCTTTAGAAACAGTGCTATTGTAACGACCCTCTACTTTCTCTGGCAAAGGTGTATCTGAAAAAACACCTGATGGAATTCCAAATTTATTCGCTCGCAATCCTTTTTCGTAATAATAGATATAATCGTTTATCAACTTATTAATATTACTCGTTGCTGTATTTTCTATGCTAATAACAAAACTGTTGCGTTGCGCTTTAAAATCTGAAACTACAGTTGTAGTAAGTGTATTCATCTGTTCTAAAACTGCTCCGATATAATTTTTGTAACTCTCTTTATTTTCTGCGGTCACATATTTATCTAAAATTGCAGCATCGGTGTCAGCCAGACCGTATAATAAATAGTCTAAAGCAGGAAATCCTTGCGCATCTTGATTGTTTACACTGTTTAAATCATAACTTTCGCTAGCAATATTACCTTCAATATCACTCACTGTCACTGGATAAATATTCATGTAAAACTTGAACTGCAAATCTTCTGCTTTGCCAATATCAAACATTTCTATGTATTGCCATGATTTATAAGCAGCAAACCAAGAAACTCTTAAAGCTTCCAAGTTCATTTGATTGGGTGTTGTCGTAAATACTTCACCCTGCGATTTAAGTGCGCTCATTTCAACACTAAAGTCTTCGTATGCAGGAATCATTATGTTGTCTGCTATATTTTCTAACAATGCGCTTCTATCAAAACTATCGGTAATTATTGGGCTCATTTCTTCAGATGAAGAACAAGCATTTATAGCAATAGCGGCTACAAAAAGGAGTATAAATTTTCTAAACATATTATATTTTTATTGAATCTTAATAAGGATACAAAAATAACCAAAAGCAACCAGTTAAGATTGCTTTTGGTAAGTTATTTACACTATTTATTTATTCGCTTACTGCTGCTTCAAGTGTAAAGTTAAATTTAGCTGCAATAGTTGCTGCCATTTCATTTAAAGCAGTTGGAGTAATATCCCAAAAACCATTACCGGCTTGTAAGGTTGCCATAAAACCATCCACTTCTGCCTTTGTAAAATAAGGTGCTGTTGAATTTGGCATTCTTGTAAATTGTAAGCTGTAAACAAAACCGATTCCTTCAGATAAACTGTGAAAAGCCTTCGCTTTATCTGTTGCTAAATCCTTTCCGCCTGACACTAAGTAGTATACTGCTCTCACACCAATTACTTCCGATATTTTTTCTCTTAATATTTCTGCTTGTTCTGATCTTGTACCGTAATCTTTAGCCACAATTGCAGCTCTACCTAATTTAAAAGCATTGTAAATTTCTTCTGCTATTGTTGAAAAATCAGAATCGCCATTTACTCTAGCAAGATACTTGTTTAAAAAACTGTCATTGTTTAAAACAGGAGCGGTAATGTCTGCTTCCGTTCCATATAAATATCCAAAAGCTTCGTCCCACTTGTGCTCCATAGTCGTATAATTTTTACCACTATTTAGAAGTTCACCATCATTGTCAGCAACATTCGATGCCTCATCTAAAACAGCTGGACTCAAGTAATTGTTTAGAATTTGATCTGCCATTAAAGCACCAATCAGTCCTTTAGCGATCAATTGATCGTATTCTATTCCTTTTGCACTCACATATCGTTTAGAACCTCCACCTGCTTGTTGGATTTGACCCGCTACTCCTGTAGTAGCTTCCGTATCCCAATTTGGAAATACTTCAGTTGTTTGTGCACTAATCCAAGAATCGAAATCTGCTTTTATAGCCGCTGCATCCGTTGCATTCGTTCCATAAAAATCGGTTGATGCTGCTACTTTACTTCGCACACTTTTTGAAGATGCGTTTAAATCTGCCTCTGAAAAATTATCGGCTCCTTCAGTATGTGAAAACATTGCATTTAAACTTTCAACCGTCTTCATCTCATCTTTAAGGGCTGAAACAAATTCTCCTCCCATTTCAATTCTTGTTGTTTGTCCACCAAAGCTTACAGAAGAAGCTCCATTGCGTTCAAAAGTGTAGGTTGACGGTGCAACAGTCTCTGTAGACTCTGTTTTAGTATTATTACAGGACATTAAACAAATAATGCAGCTGATTGATAAAAGTACTTTTTTCATTTTAATATTATTTAGATTAATTAAAGATAATTCTTAAATTTTGTACAAATATAGTGCTCCTATCTACTTCTAACAAAGCTTATTTAGAATAAATTAAAACAATACTAAAAAAAACATATAAGAAACTGATTTACAGTATTATAGAATTAAATTAAATATATGAAATCTAATAAACTGACTAATAACAACCTTAAGATGCGTGCTTTTTTATCAAAAAAACGTTGATACCGTCGCACATGTCAACATATTGATCTTCTTTATGCACTAGAAGTCACTTTTTCTATTCCAGTTGTGTACGGTGTTACCTTTTTGCTTTTGTCTTTCTATATTCCTGAAATTGTTCAACAAAAAAATAATGTACATCAAGTTTTTTGTTGAATTCACTTCTATAATTATTGAATTGAGAATTCTGCATTATTTTATCCGCTTTTAATTCATTGTAAAAATAAGTTGCGGTGCGATAAACACGAATGCAATATGTGATCACACCAATTCGCCAATTAAAAATTATTATTCTTATTTAGGGATTCCTCTTGCTACACTTTGTATCTCTAAAGAGATTTAAGAATTCGAACAAATAAGAATAACCTACAATAAAGAGGACTGCAATAATTTTTTTTGAAGCTTTTGTTAAATTTTGGATTGAAACTTTAAAAAAATAAGTGAAGGCTATCACGCTGTGTATAGAAGCGCTAAAGGAGCGCAAACAACTACAGATTGCACACAATTATTTTCTGCTTTATCACAAGGTTGTTTGCCTGTTGTATTGATTGTTCTTAGTGCACTGCCAATACAACATTGGCAAGCCAAGAAATAATAAGGAATCTATATTTACATTGCCGCTGCATTCAATACCGCTGCATTCAAAACCTAGAAATCTATTTAGAATGTGTTCATAATTGCATCTCAGTGCCTAAAATATTGAACACCTATTAAAGCATATTTTTTTATTCTTTTGCTTTTAAATACGAAATTACTCCTTTTCGAATATCATAAGCCAACTCTGTTTCTGAGGGTGTGTAGATTTCTAAAACGCCTTCATTTGCGCCAGATAAAAAAGAAATATCAAAACCTTTTAACAAATATTCTGAAAAAGCCACCGTATACGTTTTATCCAAATCTAGAAGCTCCTTTTTAATTTGCCAATTTCCGTCCAGTTTTTCGGCATTAAAACGCTGTAAATAGGCACCAGTGCCTGCTGCTGAGTCTCCGTACTCTAAAACGCGCTGTAACAAACTCCCTTTGATTTTAACCTTCAAAATGGCGCCACCATAAGGCAAAACCCGAAAAATGGATACTGCCGTAATATTTCCTGTCAACTGATCATCAATTCTTACTGAACCTCCATTTACCAGGGCACAATCTATCTCATCTTGATAGGAAAAAGACATGGCTTCGGTAATCACCTGTCCTAAATTTGTTTGTACATTCCTTATAGGTGTGTCTCTTCCATCTAAAGGAATCGCAGTCGTATAAATAATATCTGTTGGATTGTGTATGGTCTCTCTAATTTTTGAAGTTAATATTGTTTGCCATTTACGCACAATTTGTCCTACTTTTTTATCCTCTTTTATCTGACTATTTATTTCTCTTAACTCAGAAACAACGAAGGTTTTCTTTGTCTTTTTGTCGTAAGAGATGCGGTGAATATATACCGTTTTTGCATTGGCGTCTGCCTTCGCGATTTGAACATCCCCCACAAAGTTAAGACTATTTTCGTGCTCATGTCCCCCCATAATTAGTGGTAAGTTGGGAAGCAAGACTGCAATCTTCTTATCATTTTCTAATTTCACGTGGGTCAATCCAAAAACTACATCTACTTTGCCTTTTAAAGCGGCATGCGAAGCTTTTACTCGCTGATACATATCGCCATATTGCACAAATTCTTTTGGGTTTGATGGAATACAAACACTTATAAAACCCACTTTTATTGCAGTACCATCTTCATCTATAAACTCTTGTATAAAAGTTTCATTTACAGCTCTCTTTTCTCCCGCTATTTCTTTGTAAAAAGGAACTGCACCATCGGCTGTTTTTAACTGAACATTTGCCGAAATCCAAGGAAAGTTACTTTCATTCAATCTTTCTTGAAGGTCTTTTTTAGGAATGTCAAATTCATGATTCCCAAAAGCCACCAAATCAAAATTCATAGCATTCATTACTTCAACCATCTGTTTTCCACCAACACGGTTGCCTCCTACTTTTAAGGTTCCTAATAAAGAGGGACTTAAAAAATCACCTGCCATGAAAAGCATGGTATTTTTATTCTCTTTTAACAACTCTTGGTGCACAGTTTCTACTCTGGCCATTCCACCAAATTCTCCTCCTTGTATTGCTGCTATTTCATAGACATCGTTTAATTGTAAAAATGTAAAGTCTATTCTACCATCGTCTTTTGTACACGCTGTACATAAAAAAAATGAGGCTACTATTATTTTTATAAATTTCATCATACTCTAATTTTTAAAACCCCACATACAGACGTTTTCATTTTTACTTTCAATCTTGCTTCGAAACATCAAAAACTTCCAACGCTTTATTATAGGCACTTTCAAAACGCATCGGTCTAATATTGGTCGTTGCTTTTTCTGTTGTAAAATAGGAAAGTAACTTTTCGGTAGGCATGTTCCCTGTCAGCGCGTCTTTTGCCATCGGACAACCACCATACCCTTTGATTGCACCGTCAAAACGAGTACATCCAGCTTTATAGGCTGCATTTACTTTTTCAAACCAACTGTCTGGTGTTGTGTGTAAATGTGCCCCAAATTCAATTGTTGGATACGCTGGTATTAAATTGGCAAACAAATAATCGATTACTTCGGGCGTAGAACTTCCAATGGTATCTGAAAGAGATAATATTTTCACCCCCATTTTAGACAGTTTTTCTGTCCATCTTCCCACAATATCTACATTCCAAGGATCTCCATATGGATTTCCAAAACCCATAGACATGTAGGCTACAACCTCTTTTTTCGAACGATCTGCAATCTGTAATATTTCGTCCAGCGCAGCAATAGACTCCGCAATTGTTTTGTGCGTATTTCGCATTTGAAAGTTCTCTGAAATAGAAAAGGGATAGCCTAAATAATTTATTTCTTCAAATTGTGCTGCCTGTTCTGCACCTCTAACATTCGCAATAATTGCCAACAACTTACTTTCGGTAGTAGAGAGCTCTAACTTTGACAATACGGCTGCAGTGTCTCGCATTTGTGGAATGGCCTTTGGAGAGACAAAACTTCCAAAGTCAATGGTATCAAAACCAACAGTCAACAGGGCGTTGATGTACAATGCTTTTTTTTCTGTCGAAATAAAATGAGATTTTATTCCTTGCATCGCATCTCTCGGACATTCTATGATTTTGACTCTTTTCATCATTTCAAAGATATAGAAACTAATGAAGTTGCCATCTCTTTTCGATTGATTATTACCTTCTTTTTGTACTTTCGTCTTCGGAATGAAAAAAAAGAATGCAGTACTCCCGCTTATCGTTATTGCGCAGTTTTGTTGCACCACTTTGTGGTTTGCAGGAAACGCTGTTTTAACAGCGCTTGTAACGCATTTTAATTTAAATACAAACGCCTTAGGCAATCTCACGTCTGCGGTTCAATTTGGATTTATTATCGGAACCCTTTTGTTTGCGCTATTTACCGTCGTGGACCGGTTCTCACCCTCTAAAGTTTTTTTTGTGTGCGCACTTTTAGGAGCACTCTCTAATATCTGTCTTATCTGGGATGGAAATACAACTGCAACTTTACTAGCCTTTCGATTTTTAACGGGCTTTTTTTTAGCGGGAATTTACCCTGTAGGAATGAAAATTGCCACAGATTATTATCAAAAAGGCTTGGGGACTTCTTTAGGATTTCTTGTGGGTGCTCTAGCACTTGGAACAGCATTACCTCACTTGTTAAAAAATAGTATGGGAGACTATTCTTGGAAAACAGTGCTCTTGGCCATCTCTGTACTTGCTACTTTTGGTGGAGCTATCTTGTGGTTATTTGTTTCAGACGGACCCTTTCGAAAAAAGAAAAATAGCATCGATTTAAACAGTTGCTTTCAACTCTTTAAAAATAGCGCTTTTAGAAAAGCAGCTTTTGGTTATTTCGGACACATGTGGGAGCTGTATGCTTTTTGGGCTTTTGTACCCATCTTACTAAAAACATACGCAGAAATGAGGCCAGATGTGACTTTTAACATTCCATTACTCTCTTTTTTTAGCATCGGTATTGGCGGTATCTCCTGCGTTATTGGAAGTTATCTCGCCAAAGAATTTGGAACCCAAAAAACAGCTTTTTATACCTTATTGCTCTCTGGTATTTGCTGCTTGGCGACCCCGCTACTTTTATGGATAGCAAATGAGACTGTGTTTATCATCTTCCTATTTCTCTGGGGCATGCTTGTAATTGCAGATTCCCCCCTTTTTGCGACGTTAGTGGCGCAAAATGCTCCGCGTGAAAATACAGGGACAGCACTCACTATTGTAAACTGCCTAGGTTTTGCGATTACTATTTTTAGCATACAAATATTAAGTGGTTTGCATCAAACTACAAGTTCAGACTTTATCTATTGGATATTGGCAATCGGTCCTCTCTTTGGTGTTCTTGCCTTGAAAAGTAGAAAACGTCTGTAGAGAAGCAGACCTTACTTTCATTTTATTAAAGCTTGAATGCGATTTTACACGAATAAATTGAAATCCACTTGGTAATCGCTGCAAACCATAGCATGCACTTTGTGACTTCGTCGAAGACTTCAAAAACACGATTCTCAAGCTACTACTCAATTGTATTTAGCACCATACTAATTTAATTTTTACATTTCACAACTTAAAGTAAACATTATTGCGATTTTAATTACACCTCTTTAGTAATAATAAGACACTGTATCACTGCATCTGGTGACTCTTAATTTTCCTGTATGCAAAGATTGAAAGGTGTCTTAAATTTGTTTAAATTGAAAGGGACAAATAACAAAGTAAGCGGAGTGCTAACGATGTAAATCTAACAAGCCGAATATTTTGCGATTGCAGCTGCCGCGACAAATCACAAAATGATTGCGGAAGTGGCGTCTCGCATCCAAAAATTAGTAGGTTCTTCAAAATATAGACTGCATTTTTTACAGACTCAAGTTGAAGCTTCGTAATCCCTGAGCAGTCGCTTTAAAAGCATCACTGCACTTGTATCAGGTAGTAGTAGTAGTATTGCTTGGTTACTTGGAGATCGCTATTTTCATACTTGGACCTCACTCCATATTTGTTCGCAGATTCCCAATATTTTAAAACCTATTGTTTCGTTCTATAATTTTCTAAAAAAAATAAGACAAATTAAAAAGTAGTACACATCTAAATGCTTGAATAAACGCTTTGTTGTTCGGTTTCAAAAACAAAAGTCTAGCAATAAAGGTTTCGGAAGAGCCGTGTTTGTATCTCAAAAAGCAGTTGTACACCCTGGCTTTTTTTGATGACAGTATGCAACTTAAAATGAACAAAGCATTCACTGCGGAAGTGCACAAAAAATGCATCATTTTCTCAAAAGGGCTAAAACGTTGACTCTAAAAAAACTGTTTTCTCGTAAGAAAATAAATTTTTACTATTTAGAGCCACAAGCACGCAAAAAAAATCATATTTAACTGGCACAATTAGTAAAAAAAGCCCGATTCAATTATAATAACCAAAACCTATTTTCAAAGGACCCTGTTGCCGTTGCAATATCCCTTTATAAAAGACCTCCACCTGTCTTCTATCAATTCATTTTGATCAAATCCTATAAAAATAGCACATTGGATTGTTATCGGTATCAAAGAAATAACGCGAAAATTTAGCAACCTTATAAATTGTCATGTAATTCGCTGAAAAAGCTTGTGTCCAAAGCAGACACTTTATAGCTGCTGATACTAAGAAAACGTTAAGAATAAAAAATCGACCTACCATTTTCAGGGTGCTGAAATTTATACTGATTGTAGGGATTGACACCTACCTATTTATGCTATATATTTAGGGTATCAGCATACCGTTTTTTCAAAGGCGGTTGTTCCTCTTTCATAAGAACCGAGAAACATTGCTGTAAAATTAGTGTACACCTATTGCTTTGGATTTAAATATTCCAATCATTAAACAACTTGAAGCAAGCGTATTATGGGAAAATTAGAAACAACACTTTTACTCCGAAATACAACACTAAAAGATCAATCCAAAAAAAACACAAATCCTGTCTGTTTTAATTCCGCACTTTCTGCCACAACAATCCCAGCTCTTTCTCAGCACCTACTCTTACATTTGAGTATCACGAATTTAAAAAACGAGGCGTTACTTAATTGATACATTAAAATTTTATAATTATGAAAAAGAAAACCTGTATAGTACTTTGGATGTTCGCGATGTTCTTCAGCTCTTGCGTATGCTTGCAAGACCACCAAAAAGTAGTGCAAGCGAACAAAAATCTAAGCAATCAACTCAGCAACGCCAACAAGGACAAAGAAGCATTTCAATTGCTTTCAGATACACTGCAACTCAAAAATAACGCAGCTACCGAAGAAGCCTTAAACTATCAAGCATCCTCTACCCTATTCCAGTATCAGTTAGACAGTTTGCTTTTAGACTCAGAAGAAAGAGAAAGCACTGCAGTTTCCTTAACTGCCCAACTTGCTTTGCTAACTAAGAATGCAGCTGCCGTTCGCTACAAGAACATAATTGTACGCGAGATAGATACTGTAGCACAGATAGCACATGAAATTCATAGTGGTAAAATTGCTTTTTATTGTCCGTCAGAAATGTATTACAATCAAACCTACGACGTCTATGGTTTAATTGCCGATGTTCTTTCAAATGATGTCATCAAAAAAATGGTGGTAAAAAAAATTAAAGAGCACACCTCCCAGGTTTCTGAAGCAGACCTCAACAATACCGATTTTTTAATACGCGCAGTTCAATTTTATGAAATTATAGAATTGAAACTTGACAGTGCCGTAAATACATCTTTTGCTATTGTTAAAGTACATTTGGAAGACGCACAAATTATTGCAAATAAAATGGAGTCTTGGCATTGGAAAGTAACCCCACTGAACACTGAAAAATCTCAACAATTAATTTTAAAAGTAATTGTTCAAGATGCAAATGCTGGACGCAGTCTCAATTTTAGCAAAACGTATCCGCTTCAGATAAAAATCAAACCTTCTAACTTTTTTCACAACACAAAAGTACTCTTTGTACAAAATCCAAAATGGGCATTTGGAACGATCCTCTTGCCATTACTTACCTTTTTTGGAGGGAGATATCAAAGAAGAAAAAAAGGCAAAATAGAAGAAAATTTATAATGAACGAACATTCTTATGAAAGAACTTATAAAAAGTTAAATAAAATAGCACCTTATTTTTTCAAGTTTATAGGGTCAAATAGCGCTGCTATTTGACCCTATAATTTCCTTCACTTTTTTGAAAATTTGTGCGGCCTGGTCTTTCGAATAAATGAGCTGCTCTTAAAATAGACGCTCTAACTTATTTTACCTATCTTTGAGCATGCTAAAAAAGCAGCAATACCGTCGGTTTTTAAGGGATAATCCTAGAACAAAAGAACTCCGTATTGAGTCACTACACGTCATCCGTCCTTGCCCTTTATAAGGAACTATTACTTTCTCGTTTTTTACACGATCAAGTAGTTAAGCGGTACCAAATTCATTTCCTTCTTAAAATTTTCAGAGCCATAGCATTTTCATGTTCGCTTAGCACCCTCTTTTTATTACTAGAAATAAGGTATCTCACATTTTTATAAACAGCTTAAAAAAGCAGGCAAAGACAGCACAGCCAACATACTATTGCAATATCTGCAGCATTCTCGGCATTTTTGAGGCTAATTTCTGCATTATACTTTACGAACCTCTTTTTGGAATGCCCTATTTCCTACTGGACTATTGGCGCTGAAGATTAGTGTCTTGTATATTAAAAAAGCCCCTGTGTTATATGACGGTATCAAAACAAGAATTGAAATTAATAATAAAAATAAGTATCTATGAGTGTAATATATTTGAATACAAAGACCAGAGGAATCACAAAGACAGTAGCTGAATTTACCAAGCAACAAGGTCAAAGCAATCGACAATTTCGTGAATTTATCAGAGCACAAGTTACAGATCACAGAGAAGAAGGCATGGATGTTTTCAAATCTCCAAGACCAGGTGACGATAGAAATAACGAATAATGTTTTAATACTTACAAAAAAAGGCTCTTTAGAAACTCTAAAGAGCCTTTTTTATTGCAAAGAGTTGCAGACAACAGCACCCTCAAAAAATAAAGAACACTTCTAAACTCTTGCATGCCATTCATACCATTTTTAGTTCATCACGACTCCCCACTCAAAATATCCAAATTCCTTTTCCTTTACCCCGATGTCATTTATAGTGCACTGGAATCCCTTTGTCTAATATCCTATGTAATCTATCCGACATCAAAATACCAACAAACAGTTCTTCTCTCCTGGCTAATAAGCCAAAAATACTGCATTAGAATACCACATTCAGGGTGCGTTCAACTATACCATTTATAGGGATTGACAGCAGTCCTTTTAAAAACTATATTTATGGAAATCTAATACAATGGCCTTAATTTAAAAAAATACAGCTATTTTAAAGTTATTGATGCTCAGTACATTAAAGGTGTTTTAAAACTATTTAATTCAACCTTTAAATTTATATCCATGAAAAAGAATAGCAATCCATTTTATAGATCCTCTTATGCAAATAATTATAACAATGTAAAGTGGCAAGATATAAGGAATCAAAAAATGCTGTACACCAAATGAAAAGTTGGCTTCTTGAAAAAAGCTTCAAGTGTTAATTCCTGTTTTCATAAATACAAAAAAGAAAATACGGTACCCGCTGACACCTTTTTGATAGGATTGTATTTTAATAGGATTGCAATGTGTGTTTGTATTTTACCAGCTTTTCAAAAAACAACACAACAACATTTTAAATTTAAAAACTAAATAAAAAAGCGATGAAAAAAATTAGAATTCTATCCATAGATGGTGGCGGAATACGCGGTATTTTACCCGGTGTGGTCTTGGCTCAAATTGAAGACAAACTTCAAAAAAAAACAGGAGATCCCGAAATAAAACTAGCAGACATGTTTGATTTTATGGCAGGTACTAGTACTGGAGGTATATTAACCTTAGCCTATCTTACACCCAATAAAAAAAACCGTCCTAAATTAACTGCACAAGAGGCGGTAAATATTTACCTAGACCGAGGTGACGAAATTTTTGATGCAAACATTTGGCAGAAAATAAAAAGTGCCAACGGAGTTACAGATGAAAAATACGACGCTTCTGAACTTGAGGAAGCGTTGCAAGATACTTTTGGAGATTTGAAATTATCAAATTTACTAAAACCGTGCATCATCACCTCTTATGACATTCGAAATGGAAAGCCTCATTTTTTCAAGCAGCACAAAGCTGCAAATGAAATTTACAATTTTAAAATCAAAGATGTTGCCAGAGCTACGTCTGCAGCGCCCACCTACTTCGAAACTGCCCGAATTAAAAATGACATCGGAACGCCCTACCCCTTAATAGATGGAGGTGTTTTTGTGAACAACCCAGCACTGGTGGCCTACTCGGAAGTGCGCACGATGCAGTTCGAAAATATAGAGGAGAAGATTTCCGCTAAAAACATGTTATTAATTTCTATTGGTACTGGAAGTGTTCGCAAGGGATATGAATATAAAAAAGCTAAAAACTGGGGAGCCGTAGGTTGGATTAAACCCATTATAGAAATCATGATGTCTGGCAACTCCCAAACCGTGCATTACCATCTAAAACAATTATTTGGAACGCTAAAAGAAGAAGATCAAAAGGACTATCACCGGTTAGAGCCTATTATAAATACTGCAGATACCGAAATGGACAATGCATCACTAGAAAATTTACAAAAATTAAACGAAGATGGTCTAGCCTATATATCCATGGAAAAAGTGGATGCAGAATTAGATCGTATTGTAGACAAATTGTTAAAATATCAGCACTAAGACAGTCCCTACAAAAATACAAGCGCGGCAAAACAGGCGATTTTTAACGGCGCATGCTTATTTGCATACAGCAGATGAAAGTAATACAAGCTGTTCAAACCAGAAAAAAGAATAAAACGCAACGTACACCGGTCCAAAACAAACAAACAAACAAACAAACAAACAAACAAACAAACAAACAAACAAACAAACAAACAAACAAACAAACAAACAAACAAACAAACAAACAAAGAAAGAAAATACTGCCTTATATAACATGCATATTCAATTAAACTAAAATTAAAACCTTATGAAAAAACTACTCTTAGTACTCGTTGTTACCTTCAGTCTGCTTCGCTGTGAAGCAGAAAAAAGTGCCGAAATAACCACAAATAAAAACCGTGACATTGTGTTAGGACACAAAGAAATGATACACTCAGACCTTTTAGACGAAGATCGAGAAGTATAGATACACGTGCCAAAAAGTTATACTGACACCCTATACAAAAAGACAAAATATCCAGTTTTATATCTCTTAGATGGACCTGCTCATTTTTATTCTGTCACCGGAATGATGAAGCAATTTAGCAGTTCCAATGGGAATTCAATTGTTCCAGAAATGATCATTGTAGCCATTGCAAATACCAACAGATCCCGAGATTTAACTCCGACGCACGTTGCTAAGGATTTCTTTTCAGGCGATAGCATTCAGTACGATTCTGGCGGTGGCACACAATTCCTAAACTTTATGGAAAAGGAATTGATTCCATACATCGATACAACTTATCCTACAGCGCCCTACAGAACTTTTGTAGGACATTCTTTTGGAGGCCTGGCAGTTTTAAATGCACTGATTCGTAAACCGACACTTTTTGACAATTACATTGCCATAGACCCCAGCTTATGGTGGGAAAATCAATCCTTCTTAAAAACAGTAGAATCTGAGCTGTCCTTCAATAAATTTAATGGAAAGTCGCTATACGTAGGTGTTGCCAATACGATGCAAGCTGGAATGAACATGCAAGAAGTTGAAAAAGACAGCACGAAATCTACAGCACATATCAGATCGATTTTAGAGTTTGTCAAAAGCACAGAAACCAATAAAGAGAACGGCTTAAACTTTGACTGGAAATACTATCCGAAAGACGGCCATGGAAGTGTGCCGCTAATTGCCGCCTATGACGCCTTTCATTTTCTTTTTCCTTGGCACGAATTGACTGGCATTAACCAATTTTTCAATCCGGAATCCACAGCGAGTGCTGGCGATTTGATTGAATTGATAAGTGCACACTATGAAAATGTTTCGCAACATTATGGCTTCGAAGCCCTACCACCAGAATCTTTATTAAATTCATTGGGTTATGAGTTTATGACCATGGAGGGCGCCACTGAAAAAGCACATGCTGTATTTGATTTAAACATTCAGAATTTTCCAAACAGTGCGAATGTATATGACTCTATGGGTGATTTTCAGTTGGCACAGAAAGACTCTTTGCAAGCACTTGCCCTTTTTCAAAAAGCGCTCACCATTGGAGAAAATGGATTTTCTCAAGAAAAAATTGACTTGCTGAAAGAGAAGCTAATG
>NZ_CH724148.1:2310610-2745610 GCF_000153225.1 Polaribacter irgensii 23-P
AGGGCTTTTTTATTTATCTTTTTTGCACCCAAAAACTGCAGCGAAATACAAGAAAAAATCTTCTTCGCCTTCCGTGGTAAATGTCCCAAAAAAACATCAAAACACCTAGACGGTCTCGTGTTTCTAAAACAGAGAACAACAATAAAAACCCATGTCTCTGGGTACTAAATTCAGGGATTTTCAGATTATACCATTTGAAGGGATTGAAACACTGCATTAAAGAGGCTGTATTTCTGCAACATAAAAAAGAACTTTCGTTCGTTTTGTAAACAAATGCGGAGGATAGCAATACCTCCAATCCGCAGATAGCCTGTGATAGCTGATTAAAAGAATGAAATAAAAAAAATAATAGTAAGCAGAATTAAAAATATTGCGGAAGAAACACGCTCTATTGTACTCAAACATTGAAAACAAAGAAAACTCAAAAAAGCAATTTAACAGAATATTTTCAGACTGAAAAACGGAGAGCCTGCTGGTAACAATGTAAAAAATTAATTGCTGGTTTTAGGGTCTTTACAAAAATCAGAACGGACTTTCTTGGTTCGTGTTTTATTTAATAATTTAGTCTCTTAAACAACTTAAATAAGCACATAGAAACACTAAAGGTGTGCATAAAAAAATGAAGAACAATGCTGAAAAACAAGAACAATTAGGACATTCTACAGAATGGATGCAATATGCAAATGAATTATTTGACTCCAGTGAAATTATTTATTAAGAAAAAAATAATAGTATTGTAATACAAATTGATGCATCAAAAAATCAAATTTTAAAAAAACCTGGAATTTCACGTTCTTATTTTTTACTAATAGGTTTTGCTATTGAGAATTTAATGAAAGCCTTCAGTATTTCCAGAAATCCAGATACTGTAAAAGGTGCAAAATTAAAAATCTATTTCAAATAATCGCAACCGCTATGAGTTATCAAAAAAAAATCTGCATTTTTGAATTTACTCTTACTGAAATTAACTTATTAAAAACTCTTACTAAAGGAGATTCTTATTGGACTCGTTATCCAGTACCTATAAGATTTGAAAATAGCACCGAAGAAAAAATATTAAACGGAACAAAAAAAATATTTTTATTAATTTATTTGAGAGAATGGAATTAGCTATGTACAATTGCATTCAGAGATTTGAAAAAGTATGACAAGAAACTAAACTTGAAAAGAAATAAAACTACAGCAAACACCGTATAAGATTAATTGCTAGTTTTAGCTTATCTAAAAAAGCCCTAATAGACATTCTGGCTGTAATTTATTTGCTACTTTCGCCCCTAAATTGCGTAACTGAACTTATCCAAATACGTTGGCAATAATTTTGACCCGTTCTAAAATGAAAAACCAAACGATCATGAACAAAATCCTAAAGCAAACTTTTATCCTTCTTACCTTCCACCTTATTGTAATCAGTTGCAATAGCAATAATAATTTTCAAATAGAAGAAGGGGATTTACTTTTCCAAAACACAGGAACAGGCGAAACAGCTACTGCAATTAAAGATGTATCGGCAACTTCATTTTCTAAAAACTATTCGCATATTGGAATGGCAATGCAAGAAGATGACCAATGGTTTGTACTGGAAGCAATTCCAAAAAAAGGAATTTGCAAAACTCCTTTACTTGCGTTTCTGAATAGGAATAAAAATAAAATCAACAAATCTAAAACCACAGTAGCAAGACTGGAACGCTATTACCAAGCATATATTTCTGAAGCAATAGCGTACGGAATGGCAAGAATAAATACCCCTTATGATGAAATTTTTTTATGGGATGACGATTCTTATTATTGCTCTGAATTAGTTTACAAAATGTTTTCTTCTCAAGATTTACCAAAAGAATCAATTCCTTTTCTTACACATCCTATGACCTTTAAAGACAGCACAGGAAACCTAATGCCTAGTTGGGACAGGTACTACGAAACACGCAACCAACCAATTCCTGAAGGAATTGAAGGAACAAATCCTAATTTAATGGCCAGTAGTCCTCATCTAAAATTTGTTCATGATTATGAAAATGAATAAAAAGTAAATGAATGGTCTATACACTATTACCAATAACGGGAATGGTTAAACGGGATTTGGTGCTTCACTAGCAATTCTTTCCAATTCCCTTGATAGCTTCAGCCAAGACCGTGGCAGTAATAAAAAACGATATTATAAACGGTACAATTATCGTACTTATTTTAGGACGATTACTCTCTAAACGTTGCTTAAGACTGAAAATACTGCAACTTTAATTCCAGAAAATTATATTGGAGGCATCATAAAATGGCGGAGTCAAAAAACGAAATTGAAAAAAACACAAAAGAAATAAAAGAGCACATAAAAGCCTAAAAACGGAATTTTAAAAGAGATTCAATCTGCAGCCCTAATATTATTCTTCGACCTATTTTTACATCTCCAAAAGCGGAAAATAAATTAAAATACACCTAGTTTTAGACCTTATAAAAAATACTTGACACAATTAACGAAAATAAAATGAACGCATACCAAATTTATGATTTTGGAAGTAGTTGTGAAAATTGAAGCGATTGGAAAAGTCACCGAAAAAGGAGTCCGTTATTATAATTAAGATAGAAAACACATTATCCTGAAAACAAAAAACGATTACCAACACCAAGCATGCAAAATTGCGGAATGACTGCTAAACTAAAAGTTGGTTGTATCTTTATCTACTGGTAAGTGTCCATTAGAAAATCCTATCACCCAAAAATAGCAACAAACCACATACAAACGTTGTACTCAAATGTCCAGATTCAAAAGACAGCATCTTGGAGAAAAAGCAAGATTTTATAGCTTTCCTAATTGAATTCAAAAGAAAACATCGAAAAGCCATAGTATGGAATTCTTAAATTTTAACCCAATCATTATTCTATAGACCATCACTACACTGGAACCGCATAGTTGTGTTTTATAACCCCAATAACAAATGTACTGTGTGCACTTCCAATATTTTTCACCGAGCCCAACTCATTGATCACAAAAAATTGATAATGCTTCATATCTTTTATCACAATTTTTAATAAAAAATCATAGTCGCCCGAAATATTGTAACATTCCACCACTTCTTTAAGCGAAACGATGTCTCTTACAAACTTATTTACGATCTCTTTGGTATGTTCCTTTAAAATGATGTTACAAAATACAGTTAAATTTTTACCTGCTTTTTCAGCATTCACAATAGCGATGTACCTTTCTATCAAACCCTCTTTTTCCATTCGTTTAATTCTTTCATAAACTGGTGTTGGAGATAAATTTACTCGTATCGCTATTTCTTTAATTGTTAATTTAGCGTCTTTTTGAAGCATTCTAAGCAACTCAAAATCAATTGTGTCTAAGTTTTCTGAAGAGAAATTATCTGTTTTTTTCATTTTTACTCTTTTAAAAAGATTAATTACCTTCAAAAATAAGATAAACAGATATATTATCCAATTTTAAATGAAAATTATGATAATTAATCTTTTTATTTGAGATTTGTAAGGTAAAAAACAACAATTATCATCAAATGAAAGCGATCATATTAAACGATAAGAACAGTATGGAAAACATTCAGCATACCATCGAGAATGATTTAACATTCAGACTAAAGAGTATCTGTTTCGATGAGCACTATACACCCTCCAGTAGTACGCGTAGAACAACCAATTTTGCCAACTTGGCAATAGGAGCAAATCGTCAAGAAAACTTGCGCAATGCGATTAATATGATGAACCATCGTTTTAACACTTTGGCAAGCTGGGATAACCCTAACAACAATCGCTATTCGTTGGAATTAGAAATTGTTTCTGTTGATTTAGACATTGATGCTAGCGCGACAACGTTTCCATTAATTGAGATTTTAAAAACGCATATTATCGATCATAAAACAGGCAAACACATTGAAGGTATTGCAGGAAATAACTTTTCTTCTTACGTGCGCGATTATGATTTTAGCATACAGCTTTTAGAGCACAACAAAGGTAAGGACCTCTTTAGTATTCCGAAAAGTTTTGGTGAATTACACGGCAATTTATTTAAGTCCTTTGTACAATCAGAGCGCTACAAAGAACACTTTATGAAACCACCTGTGATGTGTTTGAGTGTGTCAGAAAATAGAACGTATCATCGTACCGGAAACCAGCATCCGATATTAGGGTTTGAATACGAATCGGATAAATCTTCTTTAACAGTGCAATACTTCAAAAAAATGGGCTTACAAGTTCGTTATTTTATGCCCACTAATAGCGTTGCACCTTTTGCGTTTTATTTCTTTGGCGATTTACTAGCTGACTATACAAACCTTGAATTAATAAGCACCATTAGCACCATGGATACGTTCCAAAAGATTTATAGACCTGAAATTTACAATGCCAATTCTATAGCAGGAGCTTGCTATAAACCTAGTTTAAATAATCAAGACCATTCAATAACGAAAATTATATACAACCGAGAAGAGCGCACCCAATTAGGAATTGAGCAAGGTAAATTTGCAGAAAAGCATTTCATTACGCCTTACAAAAGTGCCCTAGAACAGTGGTCTGCTAATTTTACTCTTTAATTAATACGAAACATTAAAATTAAACTATTATGAAAAAATTATTACCAACCTCAACTGTTGGAAGTTTACCCAAACCCGCTTGGCTTGCACCTCCCGAAAAACTCTGGTCACCTTGGAAATTAGAAGGCGATCAGTTACTTGAAGGGAAACAAGATGCTTTGCGCGTTTCTTTTCACGAGCAACAATTGGCTGGAATTGACATCATAAGTGATGGTGAACAAACACGTCAACATTTTGTAACGACTTTTATTGAGCATTTGAGTGGTGTCGATTTTAAAAATCGTAAAACTGTAAAAATTCGCAACCGCTATGATGCAAGCGTTCCAGTTGTTGTATCCGAGGTTTCACGTCAAAAAGCAGTGTTTGTCGACGATGCTAAATTTTTGCGTAAACAGACGAACAAGCCTATAAAATGGGCATTACCGGGACCGATGACCATGGTAGATACGCTGTACGATAACCATTACAAAAGTCGAGAAAAATTAGCTTGGGAATTTGCAAAAGCACTCAATGAAGAAGCAAGAGAACTCCAAGATGCGGGAGTAGATATTATTCAATTTGATGAGCCCGCATTTAATGTGTTCTTTGACGAAGTAAACGATTGGGGAATGGCTGTATTGGAAAGAGCCATTGAAGGTTTAAACTGCGAAACTGCCCTACATATTTGTTACGGATATGGAATAAAAGCGAATACGGATTGGAAAAAGACATTAGGTTCAGAATGGCGTCAGTACGAAGATATTTTTCCAAAAATTCAAAATTCTAGTATTGATATGGTCTCATTAGAATGTCATAACTCACACGTACCTTTCAATTTAATTGAACTCCTTCGCGGGAAAAAAGTAATGATCGGCGCAATTGATGTGGCAACCAATAAAATCGAAACACCTGAAGAAGTGGCCAACACAATACGCAAAGCTCTCGAGTTTGTAGATGTTGAAAATCTTTACCCTAGTACAAACTGCGGTATGGCCCCGTTATCCCGGGACGTAGCAGGAGGAAAGTTAAGTGCTTTAAGCGCAGGAGCAAAAATTATACGCAAAGAACTTGGAATTTAACTCCAGTGCATTGACTCAAAAATAGTTTCCGCATTTGACGCTATATTTAATCGTTTTATTTCATCAAATGAAAACCTAATAACTAATAAACCCATTAAAAATTTAATTTGTCTATGGATCTATATATTCTCTATTACCTCGCTGCAGGTGCCATCTCTGGAGTACTTGCAGGTTTGTTTGGTATTGGTGGCGGTATGATAATTGTACCGGTATTAATTTACATTTTTAAAGCACAAGGCGTCCCAGAAGCCGCACTTACACATGTTGGTATTGGTACATCCCTTACAACCATTATTGTTACGTCCATTAGTTCACTTCGTGCACATGATAGGAAAGGAGCTGTAAATTGGAATGTATGGAAACGCATGGCACCAGGATTGGTAATCGGTTCACTGATGGGTGCTGGTGTTGCCTCTGTCATTCAGGGTAATTCTCTTCAGGCAATAATTGGTATTGGTGCCTTCTTGGTAGGATTAAAAATGTTGTTTATGAAAAATAAATCTTTGGAAGAAAACAACCTAAGCAAACTACCCTCGCCTATGGGGCAGACTAGCTTGGGTGGTTTTATCGGTATTGTTTCTGCTATTTTTGGTATTGGCGGAGGTACACTAACCGTTCCGATATTGAGTTATTATGGTTTAAAAATTCAGCATGCAGTAGGTACATCTGCCGCCTGTGGCTTACCGATCGCTGCCTCTGGCGCTTTTGGTTTTTTTGTCTTTGGGCAATTTCTTGATCCCAGTGTAAAAGATGCATTGCCTAACGGTGTATTCGGCTTTGTACATATGTATGCATTTATTTGTGTGAGTTTCGCTAGCTTTTTCACCGCACGTATCGGTGCAAGACTTGCACATAAATTGCCAGCAGCAGCGTTGAAAAAAGCCTTCGCCGTATTGTTGCTAATTGTGGGGATTAAGTTGGCGTTGAGTTCTACAGTTTTTAGAGGTGAACTGCCGTAAATCCCGACTTAAATAAAGATCAAATGCATCCCACAGATATTAAAAATATACGAGACAAATTGGAATAATAACGAAGCACAAGAATGACTATCTACAATTGCTTGTGCCGACCTACTTCTAAAAATCCGTGCCGCTTTTTTAGTTTGATTTGTATTTCAAAAACAAAAAGTCTTACAATGATGTCTATTCCAATCACACTTCTAATAATAATTGAAGTAAAAAGTGACTTTAAAAGTAACTGTCATCTCTGTGGCCTCATTGCCTCCATTGGGACTTCTCTTTATTGTATGATCGAAGAATACGGATGGATAGGATACTTGACAAATGAATTGAAAAGATTAAAATCTTAGGGAAAAACAGTGAATGGTTGGATGTATTTGCCATTTATGCCATTTGACAATTTTAACAAAGGCACGTCTTGGCGACAATCGTTTCTTTTTAGGAATGATGTGTCTTAAAAGTTGGAGAATCGGACAGGTGGCGGAAACTTCAAAATCTATTATTGCAAGTGCCTGTTTTCATATGACTATCCGTATTAGAATTTTTAAAGACAGCATTCATGGTACTGAAAAATCATGATTTTAGGGGTTCCGTTGTTATTTGGTTTGTGATTATAAAGAAATGAAGAAAAAAGATACTATTGCTAATGCCATATAAATTGACCTTCATTCTCTCTTTTGTTATTTCTGATTTATCTACAAAGTTAGCGATTGTATACGTAAGTGGTCTCGAATTAATTGCTGACGTATAGCTTATTTAAGAAAATCAAACAGACGTATTTAGTCAGTGTTTTATTGAGTAATTGATTGTTTACAGCACGAAAATCACCCGATGCAAAAACGGTGTGGCTCATGAAAAAATCAAACTTCTTCAACCAAAAGAGATTGACAAACATCAAACGTTAAAACGATCGTAGCATTGTCTTCAAGCAAAACTTCAAAACTATTGTCAAATGTTTCTATATGCCGAATTAATAAGACGGTTCCCAGCTTAATTCTTTTCTTATTTAAATAGAGTAATAAATCTTTAGAACTATTTTCTAATCCTCGCAATTTCACTTTCTGTCCTTCTTTAATGCTCCCTAATTTCAAATAATTAACTTTCAATACTTCCCCTTCCCTATCTGGAATCGGTGAACCGTGGGGGTCTAAAGTAGGAAATCCTAATATTTTATCCATCCTATCAAAAAAAATAATTGAACTAATATGTTCCACTTCTTCTGCAATATCATGTACCTCTTCCCATCCGAACCCCATTACTTTAGATAAAAACATTTCTGTCAATCTGTGTTTCCTAACAATTAAGGCACCTAGTTTTTCTCCTTTGGAGGTTAATTTTATAGGCTTGTATTTTTCATATAATAACCAACCTCTCTCTTCCATTTTCTTTACCATATTATTGGACGTAGGTTTACTCACATTCATCTTTTTGGACAATTCTGTAATAGAAACATCAATACTTTCTCTACTCAGAAGATAAATAGCTTTCAAATAATTCTCTTTTGCTTGTGTTGGCATATTATAAATTAAAACGCAAATATAATAAATATTACCAAACATATTTGTTAGTCTCATCTAACTTATTATATTTGTACTATAAAACAAATAAAAAGTTATGAAAAAAATACTATTTACACTTACTTTTCCCTCTTAGGGATTGAAGCTGCTTTGGCTCATACTGGTCACACTGATATTAAATCAATATCTCATCTTCACATAACTGAGTCTATAAGTTTTGGAATTACTTCAATCTTGACAAGCACTCTTATTATAATTTCCATAATATTCATTAAAAAACAACTCAAAAAAAACAAAAATCATGCTATCTAACATCTTAAACCTGGTAAAAAAAATTACACCGGTACAAGAAGTGCATGCGCACTGCGACATCCCTTGTGGTATCTATGATCCTGGTCACGCAATTATAGGGTGTTTAACAATCATTCGCATGACTGATTTAATGAACGACCACAGTACTGTAAAACACTCCGTGGATTGCCAGAATGAAGTCAGCAGATATATTGCCGAAAAAGAACGGCACGCCGCCATTGTTAAACACGAAATACGCATCATTTGGGGAGATTTTTTTAAGCCACCACAATTTGAAAAGTATCCCGAATTACACGATTTGACGCACCGTATCATGCTACTTGGCTCTAAAGCAAGACAAGAGGTAAACACAGATGCTGCTTTAGAGTTGCTTGAAAAAGTAAATCGTTTTGCAGAGCTATTTTGGGAAATAAAAGGCATTACTACTAAAAAATCTGTTTATCCTTATCCTCCTGCGCTCGCTGTAATCTATCCAGAATTATAATGTTAAAACTATCCATAATAAAAGGATACAGCATGTCTCCTTCCTATTTGGAAGGTGATTATATTGTATCAATAACTCCGAGATTGATACACTTAAGGATAGAAGATGTAATCACATTTCAACATGCCAGCTATGGATATTTGATTAAAAAAATTTAGTAAAAGAAGAAGACTGGATACCGTGTAAAAGGCATACACCCTATGAGTACAGATAGTCAAACTATCGGAATCGTCACACCCAGTATGATTAAAGGAAAAGTTATTTTAAAAATTAAACAAAAAAATCATGAATGAATCTTGCATACAACACATCGCATCTGTTTGGAAAGAAAAAACAAATGCAGCAAATCAATTTTTTAATGAAGGTAATTTTAAAAAAGCACTTCTTGTTTATGAAGAAGCTTTGTTTAGAGCAGAAGTTTTGTGTTCTAATAAATTAAAAACGGATCGTTTAGGAGTTCCACACAAGCAAATATTTGCCATATCATGTAACAATATTGCTTACACGTATGAAGAAATAGGTGAAATTAAAAAAGGCGAAAAAATGTTACAAAGGGTTGTCTATTATTTTTTATTTTTAACAAAAGAAAATCAAGGAAATAATTCTATCATTCAAAAAGAATTAAAAAGAGCTCTTTTTACTTACATCGATTTTGCAAACCGCAATAATTTAGAAGCTAATGGTTATCAAAAAATAGTACACCGTATTCAACAAGAATTTAAAACTATTCCCTCCATTTGATATCAATAACAGATAAATCTAATTGGATTTTTTTAAAATTTAAATTAAAAAAAGGGGGATTTTAACACTATTAAAACCTGACTATTGTTTGCTGTTCAAATCTAGAACTCAGAGAAAAAGCAAAAAATGAACTAGTCAATCAATTTGATTTAAAAGAATTTTACAACGTTATTTTGCATAATAGCGCTGTGTCCTTAGCTATATTAGAAGAACTTATTGCTGTCTTTATACATACAATGTTAGAAACTAAAAATAGCAAACTACATTATAAAGACAAACAACAATGGTTACACCCGCTGCATTAATTGCTATTTCTTGGGTATTTACAAAAGTCCAAACGGACTTTCTTGGTTGATGTTTTATTGAACGAGTTAATCATTCAAATAGTTGCTAAGCGCAGAAAACAAGAACACTTCCCTCCCCATCTACTCTAAAATAAAAAAAACACGCCACTTTAAAGCAACTGCAAAGGTATACCCTATTTACAGGAATACCCAAATCATACCATTTTCAGGGATTGACACGAATACTATTTTAATGTAGTTTTGTTTTAAAAGCGATTATTGAAACAGTTTGCTTTTATATTATTATCCGATAGATAAAAGGAGCAGCTCGTTCTGTAAAAACTTTTAAAGCTAAAAGTCTTTTTTTTTTCAATAATCATGGATCAGCGAACAATACATAAATTAAAAAAAGAATGATACAATTTGTACTCGCCATAATTGCTTTAATTTTAAATCTATTTTAAAATTAATTATATGAAATTTTTGTGCTGTTCCTGAATTATAGTTTTGGTACAATTTAAAAATATAGGAAAAAGACCTATGCATTGAGAAAAAGATGTGTTGTTTCCCTTGCTTTAATAAGAAGCGAGGAAATAACCCTGAATTCAGGGATACTAAATTTATACCATTTTAAGGGATTGACACGAATGCAATTTTAATGTAGTTTTATTTTATAAGTAATTATTGAAAAATTTTGCTTTAATGTCATTATCCGATAGATAAAAGGAGCCGTTCGTTCTGTAAAACTTTAAAAGCTAAAAGTCTTTTTTTTTCAATAATTTGACGCTGTAAAGAAAAATGCAAAAACGTATAAAGTTCCGTATATCCCCCCAATATAGACACTAATACGGATAAAAGGTAAGCCTATAAACAAGTTGTGGGCAATTAAAAACCGAAGTTAAACCATATCCAAGAACAAATTCTGCTTGGAAGAAAAAAATAAAAGAATTGAAAATTTGAAATGTCCATTAGAAGGAGAATTAAAAAAGAAAATACTTTTTTATGGCAATAATGCAAATCATTTCAATACTCCTTGAAAAATATTGAAGTGTAAAATAACTAAATATGATTAAAATGAAATCTTTAAAAAAAACGTCAGTAGTATTAATGACAGCTCTATTTTTAACCTCAATGTTTCCGCAAGAAGTCAAAGCTGGACACAAAGCGAGATATGGACATTCATGGCTTAGTTGTCAATGGGCATCTACAAGTATAACTATTCTCGGAATAAGCATAAAAGATGCAAATCCTTATTCACATTAGAAATATGAGATTTAGATTTAAATTATTAACTATGGCACTATTTATTAGTGCTATAGTTAATTCACAAGAAAGTATAGTATCTGGAAAAGTAATTGATGCAAAGACCAATAAACCTATTGATTACGTTTATGTATTAGATAGTTTGAATAAAGTTGTATCTATAACTGATGAGTTTGGTTTTTTCAAATTTAAAAAACAATATAATAAAAATTTAAAATTCTTTAAATATGGATATTTTGAAAAAAACAAATTAATAAATGAAATAAAAGATACAATTTTTTTAGACCCTAAAGTTATTGTTTTAGACGAAATTGTTTTAAGTAGTCCTAAAAAAAATAGTTCAACTTATTATAAGTTTTACTTTAGAACCTTTGATTTTAAAAATGATAAAAAAAGAAGATATATTGATGGAATTGTTCAGTTTGAATTCAATAAGAAAAAAAATAAAGTTGAGCCTAAAATATTAGAATATCGTTCTTTTGCTAATCAAAAAATATTGAAAAGCGAAAAAAAAGGTATTGTAAGGTTACAATACGAAGGAACCTCTATTCCATCTTTTAAGTTATTATCAATTTTAGAAATGATTGAAAAATTTAAAGATTACGATATATCTAAAGAAGAAAATGGTTATACCGTTTATAATGCTATGAATAAAATAGGAACTATTTTTGTTAATGATGATTGGACAAAAGAAAAAAGAGCAACTATAATCGAAAAAAATGAGTTAGGAAAAATAGGGAAAAGGTTAGGCGCATCTGGAAAAATTTTATTCAAATCAGAAGAAGAGCATTACAACCCTTTTGATGATTATAATTCTATATCTTATAGAAAGATAATTAAGAAAGCAATTTTTAAAAGAAAAAAAGAAAAAGAGTTTAGTACTTATGAATCACATTCAGAAATATTCTTAATAGAATCCCAAAAAGAGCCATTTCAAAAAGATGATGTAAAGCTTAAAAGAGATAAATCTAATTACAGAACAAAATTTTGGATAAATAATAAAGTGATTTCTGGAAACCTTGAAAAAACTTTTTATGATAATTTAAAAGAATTAGAGAACAAATAACTGCCCACAACACGGTATATAAAAAATAGCAGTAAAGTGCAAACTACAAAGTTTGTGCTTTCCTGCTATCTTTATTGTTAAACTGAAAGTAATAGCATTTTTAATCTGCTACTTTTCATATACCAAAACGTTAGCAAACATAGAAACTAAACGAACTTTTACTTTATGAGAGATGATTTTACCACAAAAACAAAAGATATAATGGCAAAACGAGTGGGTTTCACTTGTAGCAATCCAGAATGCCAAATGCTCACAGTTGGACCTAATAGTGATGAAAACAAAAACACGAGTATTGGAGTAGCTGCACATATAACAGCAGCATCAAAAAAAGGCCCCCGATATGATGAAAATTTATCTTCGAAAGAAAGACAAGGAATTACCAATGGTGTCTGGCTTTGTCAAAGCTGTTCTGTTTTAATTGACAGAGATACTGGAAAATTTTCGATAGAATTATTGAAAAAATGGAGAGACAATGCAGAAAAAAAAGCCTCAGAAAGATTAAACACACAGTTGGGTAAAGGGGCTATGTTTGTTGATAATAAAGATATGGAAAGTATTAAACCGAATGGCTACTATGAAAAAGAATTTAATGGACAAAAAGTAAAATATTTCTTAGATGGCAAATTTCTTCACGTTGAACATGAACAGGCTGCAGGAATTATCGCATATTACGTTATGGACGAAGCAGGTAATATTGTTGAGCATAAATGGCCTTTTCCACTTGAACAATATGAATTAATAATTCAGCCAGACTTAATTCTCAAAGTTGTTCCCGAAATTCTTACTAATGGTTTACGAAAAGAAACTGTTTACATGAAATGGGGAAAAGTTGCTGTAATAATTCGAAATAGTCAAAAACAACTTGTACACTTTCATGTTGAAAAGGGGTTTACAATTAATCATGTTGAAAAGAAAATATGGATTAATCCTCCAGAATTTAATTAAATACGTTTGCTAACACCGTATAAAATTAATTGCTAGTTCTTGCTTACTTACGAAAATCCTCACGGATTTTCTATTCACTTTGTATTTACTAAATTAGTTGCTTAATCAACGCAAAAAATCTTATACAAACACGTTGGTAGCCATTTGACCACAGAAAGAGCAATTTAAAAACCATCCAATTTACGGAATCTCGAAGAAGAGAAAATAAAATTATAAATTGACTCTTAAAAAAGTGAATAATGAAAACCAACAGGTCTAAAAAGTGCGGAATAGTCCGCTTGTCGAATTACGAAGACCTAAAAGATGTATAGTTTGACAACTTAACCGTTAAAAACAATAACGATGAAAAATGTATTTTTTGCACTAGCCTTTATGCTAGTAGGAACGTTTGCTTTTGCAAACAACAATTTAGAAGCAACATCTGAGAATGTTGAAAAATTAGTATCAATTGATGATGCTATTTTTAATGATTTTAATTTCAAGTCATTAAATATTGATTTACTTAGTTTTACTTCTTCGGATGAAGTAGTAAATGACTTAACCTCGATGAACATATTTCAAGCAGATAATATTGAAGTTGAAGTTTTTGATTATTGGGTAAGATACTGTATTTACAGAAACGGTAGAAAATATTGTACTGAATGGGAATACGTTATTGAGCTTGAAGAAGTAGTAATATACGGCTAACTAATACTTAAATTTTTTATTATTTTCTAGGTGGTCTTAATTAAGACCACTTAGATTATTACTTAAACATAAAAAAATGGAAAAAAATATTTTATTTATTATCTTCTTTGCAATATTCTCAAGTGTGAATGGGCAAGAAAATAATATATGTGGAAAAATTGAATATACATACACAACGAATTTGGATTATGTAAATCAAGAAAAATATGAGTTATATTTTAATAGAAAATTCTCTTACTCAAAAGAAATAGATATAACAAGTAGTGCAAATGAAAAATATCAAGAGGATAAACAGATGGGCACTCAAGTAAATATAGTTGTTGGCAGAAAAAATACAATTAGCAAGTTTTATTATAATTCAATAAAGTCTTTTTATTTTAGAGAGAACTTCTTTGATGAAGTGATATTAGTAAAAGAAGAAAAACTTACAAAATCTTGGAAATTACATTCAGAAACCAAAAAATTATCTAATTTTTTATGCAAAAAAGCAACAATACGCTTTAGAGGTAGAGATTACATAGCATGGTATACAGAAGAAATTCCTGTACCATACGGCCCATGGAAATTAAGAAATCTACCTGGAATAATTTTAGAATTTTATGATACTGAAAAAGTGTTTCATGTTGTTGCAAATAAAATTAAAGTAGGTAAAGATAATTGTTTATTTAAGTTTGATGAAAAGGAGTTAGAAAAAGCTATTAGTTTAGACGCTTACTTGATTAAAAAAGAAGAGTTGATTGATAATATGTTTGCTGAAATGTCAGCAAGAAGACCAAAAGGGTCTAAGCCATTTAAAAGAGATAAAAATTGTGATGATTGTAATAAAGATATAGAGGTATTTGATGATAAAAATTAGACTATTAATTATCTTAGTATTTTTATGTAATTCTATTTTAGCGCAAAATGTTATAAAAGGATTGACAAGCGATTTAACAAAAAAGCCTATTCCATTTGTTAGTATTACAGTCAAAGATGCTTTAAATAATAACATTACATATACTTATTCTAACGAAAACGGAAGTTTTTTTTTAAAACTTAACAAAAGTGGGAAATATAAAATACTATTTTCTTCAATGGGTTTTAAAGCTAAAACAATTCCTTTAATTTTTAATATTGATGAAGAAGACTTTTTTTTAAATATTTCTTTAGAAATGGAATCATTTGAATTAGATGAAATCATCATTAATTCAGAAAGGATTATAAAAATAAAAAAAGATACTGTAGAAGTAAAGGTTAGTAAGTTTTTAAGTAGTAATGATGCTACAGTAGAAGATTTGCTAAAAAAAATACCAGGCATTACTGTTGACAGCGAAGGAACTATTAAAATAGGAAATCAAGAAATTGAAAAGCTAATGATAGATGGTGATGATTTTTTTGAGCGTGGATATAAAATATTGTCTAAAAACATGCCACCAGATCAATTAGAAAAAATACAAATTTTACAAAAATATTCTAATAATAGGCTATTAAACAATATTGAAGAAAGTGACAAAGTTGCTTTAAATTTGGTTTTAAAAGACGATGCAAAAAGACAATGGTTTGGCAATGTATCTCTTGGACTTGATTTGCTTTCAGCAAACAGATACCATCTAAAAACTTACATGATGAATTTCGGAAAAAAGAATAAATATATTCTTTTATCTAATTTTAATAATATTGGTTATGATGCTACAGGCGACATCAATCATCTCATAAAACCTTTAAGATTTGATGAGAATGCAAACATTGGAGACAATCAAAGTATGAACTCTATTATGAACCTATCCCCTAACCAACTAAGTTTCAAAAAAAGTAGAACAAATTTCAACAACGCTGAGCTAGTATCGCTAAACGCTATATTTAACCCAACCGAAAAAATAAAAATAAAAACACTAGGTTTTTTTAATTGGGATGAAATTGACTTTTTTAGAAACAGCATTGATGTTACAAACGTAAATGGCACAAATTTCACCAATACCCAAGATTTTGAGTTGCACAATAAAAATAGAGTTGCTTTTGGTAAAGTAGATTTTATTTATAACATTTCTAATACCAAAATGTTAGAGGCTACAACAAAATATAACAATGGAGATTTTAACGACATTTCTAATTTAATTTTTAATGGTAATTCCACCATTGAAAACCTACAACACCAAAACACACTTTTTGACCAAAAAATAAGCTATACCAATAAGTTTAAGGACAAAAAAGTGTTTATACTCACAGGTCGTTATATAGATGAAAAATCACCCCAAAATTATACTATAAATCAATTCTTTTATCAAGATTTATTTCCTTCTTTTAGTAATGCAAATAATGTATCGCAACAAAGCACAAATCAAATGCAATTTTCAGGTATTAATGCACATTTACTAGACCGTAAGTCAAACGGTAATTTATTAGAACTTCAAATTGGTAATGAATTCAGAAAAGATAAATTATCAACTACATTTTCACTTTTACAAGATGATTTAGTGTTAGACAATCCAAATGATTATCAAAACCAAACAGCTTACCAAGTAAACGATTTGTATCTTAAAACTAAATACCACTTAAAAATTAATGGTTTTAGTATTGTAGGAAAACTAAATATTCATCAACTATTTAATCGCTTAGAAAATAATGACTTATCTAATAATCAAAGCCCCTTTTTTATAAACCCAAGTTTAGGTTTTGACTGGGAAATTAATGATAATAACAAAATTATATCTTCCTATTCGTACAACACCACCAATGCAAGAACTATAGATGTATTTAGTAATTTTGTATTAACAGGATTCCGTTCATTTTTAAAAGGAACAGGAAATTTTAATCAATTAAATGCTTCTAGTTTGGTTTTTAACTACCAGCTTGGTAATTGGAACGATCGCTTTTTTGCAAACACATTTATTCTATATAGTAAAAATCACGATTTCTTTTCTACAAACTCAACGATAAATCAAAACTTTACTTTGGCTGAAAAAATATTGATTAAAGACCGTGAGTTTATAAGTATAAATTCTAAACTCGATTATTATATTAAATTTATTTCCTCTAATTTAAAGTTAAAATTGGGTTATACTAAAAGCGAATTTAAGAATATAGTAAACAACTCAGCTTTAAGACAAATAACATCTAATAACAATAGTTACGGTCTTGAACTGCGTTCTGGTTTTAAAGGTTTCTTCAACTACCATATTGGCACAAAATGGACAACAACAGAGATAGAAACTACCATAAATAATTCATTTACAAATAATGTTAGTTTTGTAGATTTATCCTTTGTGTTTAATAAGAAAATTGATTTTCAATTACAATCAGAACGCTATTATTTTGGAAATTTACAATCTGATAATACTTATTACTTCTTAGATTTTGATGCGAGATATAAACTCATTGAAAACAAATTGACTTTGGGTATTACTGGAAAAAACCTATTCAATACTGAAAGATTTAGAAATTTCTCAATAAGCGACATCGGAACATCGGCAACGGAATATAGATTATTGCCAAGATTTGTGCTATTAAAATTGGAATACAGATTTTGACATTAGAACGGAATAAAAAACGGCTACCAACAATCTGTATAATTAATGGCTACAAAGAGTAAGCCTTAAAGTTAAGTTCTTTTTATAAAATTTATTGCTTACCGAAAGTAATAGCATTTTAACACGCCACTAACCATACAGTCAACGTTGCCTTTAATTGTAAAAAACAGAAAGAAGAATAAAAATTGAATAAAAAAGAAAAGGATTTATGAAAAAAACCTACTTCAGCTTAACCGGGTTTATTATTTTAATATCAATAAACTATATTTTAAGTAATTATACAGAACAAGATATAACAGAAAATCTAAATAATATTGATTTTTATAAGATTATTAAGCAAAGTTTACAACCACAATTAGTCTTTCTATTAATTATATTTTTCTCCAGAGAAAACATCAAAGCTCCTATTTTTTCTATGTTCATGTTTGGGTATATAATTATTGAACTTATTTTAAGGTATTTCAATGGAAAAGAAATAATTGAATATAATTATGCAATTGGAATGGCATTAGGAATAATATTAGTTTTCGTAATTGAATCATTAAAAGAAAAATTTATTATCAAAGGAAAACAAATAAAGAATGATAATTAACCGGTGCAATTGAAAATCAAAACGTTGAATAAAGAATAAACCAAAAACAACTAAAAGGCAACACCTTATAAAATAATTGATGGTTTAAGCTTACTTACGAAAGTCCAAACAGACTTTATTGGTTCGTATTTTATTTAACGAATTAATCACCTGTATAGTTGTCTCAAAGTAGAAAACAAGAACACTTCCCTCCCCATCCACTCTAAAATAAAAAAAACACGCCACTTTAAAGCAACTGCAAAGGTATACCGTATTTACAGGGATACCCAAATCATACCATTTTCAGGGATTGACACGAATACTATTTTAATGTAGTTTTGTTTTAAAAGCGATTATTGAAACAGTTTGCTTTTAAATCATTATCCAATAGATAAAAGGAGCAGCTCGTTCTGTAAAAACTTTTAAAGTTAGGAGTTTTTCTTTTAATAATTTGAAGCTGAAAAGAAAAACATAAAAACGCATAAAGTTCCGCATATCCCCCCAATATGGAGTCTTATGCGGATAAAAGGTAAGCCTATATACAAGTTGGTAGCCATTTGACGACAATATTGCGTTAAAGTTAGATGTTCATAAATAAGAAAAGTTGTACATTGAAACAACAATAGTCACTCGCTTAAAGAGATTTGAACATTAAGAGTAAACAAAATAGTAGAATTGAATGAATACCAAAAAGGGGAATAATTCCCAAACCAACTTTTTAAAAGTTGAGTAATTTCATAAATAACTAAAAAATTATGAAGAATTTATTTTTAACATTAGTATTTGTATTAGGAACTGCGACAAGTTTTGCAGGAAGTAATGTTGTAGCTGAAGAAGATGCAGGATGTATTCACGTAACACTTTCTTGTGGTGGTGAATATGATGTTTGTAACTTCAAAGGAACTACAAAACAATTAATTAAATCTGTTTTAGTTAATGATGACGCAGTATGCGCTGACTAATATTAATTACAGAGGGGCATTTAATGTCCCTCTGTTTAAATTTCAAAAAAAATGAAAAAAATATTATTAATTTTTACAACTTTAATAAGTATTACTACTTATGCACAAAATAATCTCAACTATAAATTAATTGCAAAATATAACTATCAGAAACAAATTGACTCGACTGATGAAAAATCTAAAATAAATCTAGAAAATTACAGTCTCTACTTAAATGAAGATAATTCCTTATTTGTAAGTGATAATAGAATAAGGTTGGACACAATTTTAAACAATGCAAATTTTAGTGATTTAGATAAATTAAGGTCATTACCTAAGCCCTCTTCGAATAAAAGAATTTTCAAAAGTACTAGTTCTAAAAAAATCACCATTTATGATGAGTTTTATGATAATATTTATATGTATAATGATACTGTAAATATGAAGTGGAAAATTACTAACATTTATGATACACTAAATAATATGAAGGTAAGAAGAGCTGAAACGAAATTTAGGGGTAGAAATTATATAGCTTGGTATACTTCTGAGATACCAATATCTGATGGGCCATATAAATTTAGAGGGCTTCCTGGTTTGATAATTAAAATATATGACTCTAAGAAAGAAATTAACTATTCATTAATAGGTTTGGAAAAATATAAAAAAAGTAAATCATTAAACAATAACTACGATAATGAAGCATTATCAGTATCAAAAAGTGAGTATACAAAAATTAAAAAAAACTTTAAACAAAACCCTATTCCATATATGGAAAGTCAAGGTGCTGTTTTTTCAGAAGAAACCAAAAGGATTATTCGTGAAAAATTTAGAAAAAGGAATGAAAAAACAAACAACCCAATCGAGCTAAAAGAAAACGATGAATGAAACAAATTTTATTAATGTTTTCGGTTTGCATCTTTTCAATAAATAGCTTTTGTCAAACTAATATTATTGGTAATTTAAAAACCAAAAAAAACAAACCTATTTCTGGAGCAAGTGTAACTATAACCGTTGTAAAAACAAACGACATCTTAAATTATGCTATTTCAGATAACAAAGGTTATTTTTCAATTTCAGTAAATAGTAAAGTAGAACAACTACAACTCAATATTAGGTCAATGGGTTTTAAATCAATTGTAAAAATAATTGATAACAAAACCCAAACCTCAAATTTTGTCTTAGAAGAACAAATAACCGAACTTAAAGAAATTGTTATTAAAAACAGTCCAATAACTCGCAAAGGTGATACTATTAATTATTCTGTTAATGTGTTTACAAAACAAGAGGATAGAACTATTGCAGATGTGCTTAAAAATATGCCAGGAATTGAGGTGTTAGATGATGGTAAGATATTATACCAAGGCAAACCCATAAACAAATATTATATTGAAGGCTTAGATTTGTTAGAAGGTAAATACAACCTTGCAAACAGCAACTTACCACACAAAGAGGTTGTAAAAGTACAAGTCTTAGAAAATCATCAACCTATACGATTATTGGATAGTTTAGTGTATTCTGACCAAGCAGCTATAAATATTAAACTTAAAAATAGTTATACGTTTACTGGACAAGCCGAAGTTGGCGCAGGTTTAAGTCCATTACTTTGGGATACTAATGTTACACCAATGCTTTTTTCTAAAAAAAGGCAAATGCTAACTTCGTATCAAACCAACAATACTGGTAATAATGTTGTAAAACAATTAAAAACATTAACTATTGATGAGCTGTTAGAACAGTTTGAGCGCAACGATGAAAAACAAGATTGGCTCGGTATTCAGCAATTAGCAGTACCCAATTTTTCGGAACAGCGATGGTTAGATAATAACATTCATTTAATCACAACAAACTATTTACAAAAACTTAAAAACGATTACGAATTGCGTTTAAATGTATCTTATCTAAACGATTGTCAACAACAAAATGGTTTTACAGACACGCAGTTTTTTACCGCAAACGATACGATTGCTCTATTTGAAAACAAATACAATCAACTCAATACAAACACTTTAGAAACCAACCTAACACTTCAAAAAAATACCTATAAAAACTTCCTAAAAAACAGTTTACAATTTCAAGGTTTTTGGGATAGTCAACGTGGTAATATTCAATTGAATACAAATACTATTAATCAAAATTTAAGTAACCGTTATTTTAAATTATCAAATAATCTTAAAACCTTATTTCCGTTAGGTAAACAAATAGTAACTCTTAATTCCTACATTGGTTTTAATAAAACACCACAATCATTAGTTGTAAATCCTGGCCAATTTAACGATTTACTAAATGACACTAATGATTATGACCAAGTAAGGCAAAATATAGAGTTACAAACATTTTACACCAACAATTCAGTAGCGTTTACAAAAGGTTGGAAACAATTTAGTTTTAGTCCAAAGTTGGGTATTCAGTTTGAAAAACAGAATTTAAAAAGTGCTATTTTAACTTCTGAAAATACAACTAATAACTTTAAAAACAATTTAGATTGGACACGTTCAAAACTGTATTTCAACCTACAAACGCAATACAAAAAGGATAAATGGCGCATAGAATTAACAACACCAGTTAATTTGCATAATTACCAATTAGAAGACAAACTTTTACAGAAAGGACAAAATTTAAATTGTGTAACTTTTGAACCTAGATTGTCTTTAAATTACGACCTCACATCCTTTTGGCGTATTGGCTCATCTGCAAACCTTAGCAACCAATTTGGGACTATAAATCAAGTGCATTACAATTATATTCTACAAAATTATAGAAGTTTACAACGTATAGATGCACCATTACCCGAAATGCAAAATATTGGTTATTCGGCATCATTAGGTTATCGAAATCCTATAAAATCTCTCTTTTTTAGTTTAATATATAGTAATACAAAAACCTACAATAATTTGCTCTACAATAATCAAATTTTGGACAATGGCGCAACGGAATTACAAGCCATTGTTCAAGACAATAACCGTTTTAGTCATAATATAATGACTAGAGCAAGTAAATACTTTAGTGATTTTGATACCAATCTTACATTAAGTGCCAATTATAGTTTACAAGATTTTCAACAAATATTAAATAGTGAAACCACAGATATTTCAAATCATAATTGGCGTTTTAGCGGTAAAATTGATACAGATATTACAGATTGGTTAAATACAGAATTAGAATCTGTTTTTCAGTTTTCAAACAATGAAACCCAAGGACAAAACAATCAGAAAATTACACAACAATTTCATAAATTCAACATAAACATTTACCCAAAAGAGAATCAATATTTAGGATTAAAAACTGAATATATAAAGAATAATTTATTTGCAGAAAATACCGAAAATTTATTTGCAGATTTAGTGTATCGCTATACATGGAAAAAGAAAAATATAGATTTTGAATTGCAATGGAGTAACATTTTAAACACCAACAATTACCGAACTGTAAACATTAATAATTTTAGTTACATTGAAACCAATTTTAATTTAAGACCAACACAAATATTATTTAATGTGAGATTTCCACTATGAACAAAAGAAAGGAATAAAAAACGGCTACCAACACCGTATATAGTTTATTGCTATTACTTGCTTTACCAGAGATAATTTATTATTTGTTAGTTTTGTGTTTAATCCGAAAAATTAGTGTTTATTTATACGCAACAAACCATATACAAACACGTTGCCAGTAATTTATGAAACACACTCCGGAAATATTAAATGCAGAAGGAATTCGGCAATGGAATTTAATTAAAAAAGACTTCATTAAAAGCCCTCTTCTTTTAGGTAACGGATTCAGTCTGAATTTTAGCTCAAAACTACTATATAGGAATCTATATGAAAACTATATAAAAAACTGCCCAGGCGAAATAACAAGCTTATTTAAAGAATTTGTTTCTTATAATTTTGAGATAATTTTAGAACATCTTGAATCAACCGAAAGAGTCTGTAAAGCTTTAAATATTAATCACGATAGAATCTCGAAAAACAAGAACTTAATTAAGCAAGGTCTAATAGATTCTATAAATAGAATTCATCCGACACCTGACCAAATCAAACTCGAACAAATTCAAAAAGTTGCAGAACAAATAAAAGAATTTGACCAGATTTTTACGACTAATTACGACCTATTCTCATATTATCTAATTTTAGAAAGTAAAAAATTCGGAGACTATTTTTATTACGAAAATTATGACGATAATCGTTTCAAACTTTTTAATTCTGGAGATGAGCAAAATAATAATCACATATATTATTTACACGGAGCTCTTTTTCTTTTTGATAAATCAATAAATACTTTAAAGATTAAAAGAGATGAAAATTGGTTAATAGAAGTTATAACAAAAGAAATAACAAGCGATAATTATCCCTTATTTATAAGTGAAGGAACTTACAAAATGAAATTGAAAGCTATTCAATCTAATAATTACCTGTCTTATTGTTTTAGACATTTAAAAGAAAATAAAAGTAAAAAAATGGTCATTTTTGGACAATCTCTGAGTAATCAAGATTTACATATTGTTCAAGCAATTGACAATAATTATGAAAAAATAGCATACGGAATAAGAATTACTGAAAGTAAAAAAATGAACGAAATAAAAGCTGAATTGAGTAGAGTTCGTTCTCTGTTCAAGAATACTGAAATTGAGTTTTTTGATTCAAGTACATTATTTGATTTTGAATAAAAAACTACTGGCAACACCGTGTATAATTAATTGCTTGGTTTGGGTCTACTTACGAAAGTCCTCGCGGACTTTCTATCTGTGATTTATTTACTTACTTTAGTGCTTAAAACACGCAACTAATCATACACAAACACGTTATGTGCAATAAGAAAAAAAATAAATAAATGAGTAGTTTTCTTAACTTAGACCTTGATAAAAACATAAAATTTAATTTATTAAGCAAGCATATAATTTTTGGATTATTCTGGGTTATTGGAATATCAATTACTATATTTAGAGTGGACACATATTTTTTAGGTTTTTTCGAAGAAAATTTGAAATGGATTGGGAAGAACATAATGTTAACATACTTCATCAGTCTAACTATTTATTTTTTCTATACAAAATGGTATTATTTTATTGCCTTATTATTTTATCCAATATTATTAATATTTTGGTTTATTCCAAAAACAGTTCTAAGTATTGGTAAGATTTATCTTTTGGGAAATTATATCGAATCCATTTATAGCAAATTATCAAACCTAAAAGTTTTTGCTTTCAATTTTTTCTTTTTTCTAATATCATTAATAATACTATTCTCAAATCAAGAAATATGGGCGAGATGGATATTTATATGTTGTATTTCTTATTTCTATCTAGTCTTTGCTTTTCGCTTTATCAAAAAATCGTTTAAACAACCTACAATTTTTTGTCACAATCTTGAATCAACTTTTGAAGCACTAAATAGTAGTAGAAAATCTAATAATTCGGTTATAATAAATTCATTAGTTATTCAAAAAGATGACTCTAAACTAGGTATAGAATTAAGAAGGAATAAACAAATAAAAAGAGCAATAATGACAAAATATGCTTCTGAATTATTTGCCAGTAAATTAAACAGTTATCAAGGAAAGCAAGCATATATTGTATCTTGGATTTATGGATCTTTTGTATTTCTTGTTTACTCCCTTATTTTTTTTAGTTTACTAAACTTTCAATTACATTTCATCGATGCAAATAACTTTGAATATACTGGAACTCATCCACAATTTGATTTCTTTTATTACACCTTAAAAACTATTACTTTTGGAGACATTGAGATAATTAAACCAATATCAATAATCGCAAGAATAAGCGAAATTTTTTCTTTTTTTATTATTGGTATATTTATTATGGTTATTGTTGTTTCTATCTTTTTGTCTATGAATCAAGAGAAAGTGAAAGAAAATATAAAATTAACAACAGAACTTATTGAAAACGAAAACATATCACTAATTGAGTTTCTGAAAACAGAATATAATGTAGAGATTGAAAATGCCTTATCTGAAATAAAAAATATTGAATATTCACTTCAAAACTTAAAGAAAAATATTGATAGTATATTCTAAAGAACTGCACATAACACCGTATATAATTTATCGCTAATTCTAGCCTATTTATGAAAGTTCTCGCGTACTTTCTTGGTCGGTAATTATTTACTAAATTAGTTGCTTAAAACACGCAACAAACTATATACAACAACGTTACCCAACATTAAAAAAAGTAAATCATTAGAATTTAAACCGAACAGAAAACTTAAAAAACAGATATGAAATTTTACACTTCGATACCTGAAAGCTTGAAACCATTTTATAAAGTGGAATTGGATAAATACCGAACTGAATGCTCAAATGGAAATTTAAATATTGCTTGGAATCATCTGGAAAGAGCACACATAATCGGACAAAAATATCCTTACGCTCATACTTTTGTACATTGGAAAATGTTACAATTCGGAATTAAAATCAAAAACGGAAAAGAAGTTATGGGACAAATTCCACGTCTGATTTTTGGAGGTGTGAAATCTTTTGTTGGAAAAATTCCAGTTGGAAATCCTGGAGGAGCAAATGTTCCGCCTTTAAAACCATTTCCGATTGAAAAAGAGTTGAAAAATATTTTTACGAAAGCAGGAATTAAATTAAGCTGAAAACAAAAAACGTTGGGTAACACCGTGTATAATTAATTGCTGGCAAATCGCTTACTTACGAAAGTCCAAACGGACTTTCTTGGTTCGTGTATTATTTACTAAATTAGTGTCTTAAAACACGCAACTAACCATACACAAAAACGTTATATGCAAGCTACCACTAAAACCACCTATGAGTTACAACCATCAACCAATAACTGAAAAAGAAAAGGAATTATGGTTTCGAGCGGAAATGAATAAAAGACAATTTGAAGCAATTGGATATCGTCTAATTAATTCTGACATAGAAAACGAAATTATAAATAATCAATATTACCTTAAAATTTCTAAATCTGCGAATTATTCAAATATAGAAGTTGTTCAATGGCTAAAAAATTCTTGGAATACTGAAAGAATTTTATTTCAGAATTTAGATATTATTGCTAATACTCAACAAGCATTTTGTATGCAATGGGCATTTCCGCAAGCATATTATGCAGTTTTCGGTAATATAATAGCTATGTTAAAGCTATAGGTTATACAGAAACGTCCCATACAGCAGTTTTGAAAAAATATGCAACCATAATGACTGAAAATAAGCTTCCTGAATCCATAAGCATATGTTGTGTTGGAATTGAAAAAAACTTTGATTATCACAATATAGTTTTACCTCAAAATATTGAAAGTCATATGGAATTAGATACTACCAACCCTGAAACAATTGATCATCATATTTGCCAGTTTTTAAGGGCAACACGAAAATTAAGACTAAAAGAAAAAGCACCAAAAATGAATTTCAAAACTAAAAGTGGTACAAAAAGAAAAAGTTTAAATCAAAATAATTGGACACAAGTCTCTAATTCAATTGGAGCGACAAGCTTAATGGACTTTCTTTATCGCAAAAGAATTAAAGGAAATTATCAAGATATTGAAACTTATAACTGTCCTTACTTCGATGGAGAAAGCGTACTTAAGAATTTAATAAATGTAGTCGATAGATTAAATCTTGCTAATGAATCATATATAGCGAAAGCTATTGGTTTTAAAAATTATAAAAATATAGCTGACAATCATATTGGAAAAGTCGAAAACAAATTATTAGGAAAAAGAATTAGAATTATAGAACAATTAGAAAAAGCCTGCATATAACATCGTATATAATTTATTGCTAGTCCTCGCCTACTTACGAAAATCCTTGCGGATTTTCTATTTGGTTTGTATTTGCTAAATTAGTTGCTTAACCACGCAACAAACCATATACCAAACGTTAGATTTAATTAAAAAAAACATGAAAATAGGAATTATGAAAACAAAAAACATTTTAATTGGAATTTTATCTCTGTTAACTTTCGCTTCTTATGCACAAACAGTGAAGAAAAATATAACTGAAACTAAAAGTGCAATAACGGAATTTTTAATAGAAACTAACAATATTGAAGAATTGAAGAGTTTTGATTGGAGTATGGTCGCGGAAATGTTCCAAGAAAATGACGAGAATCAAGAAATAACTTTAGGTTTTTCATATGTTAATAAATCTGAAATTGACAAAACGAAAGTTAGAGTAGATAATTTTGAATTTAAAGTGACTGGGAAAACATCTAATTTAAAGAACCTGACTTCAAAATTAAGAAGAACTTTTGAAAAGCTATCTGAATTAGATGGAAAAAACAAAAACTAAAGCTAACACCGTATATAATTTATTGCTGGTTTTAGCCTATTTACGAAAGTCCAAACGGACTTTCTATCTGTATAATATGTCTACTAACTTTAGTGGTTAAAACACGCAACTAACCTTATACAAACACGTTGGGCATAATTTGAACAAACACCTATGAAAGAAAAAATAGAGTCTCTAATTCAAGAAGCAACAGAACACAATTTTGAGAAAAATAGCTATTCCGAATCTGGACTTGGGACTTTTAGTAGAGCTGGAGTTGAAATGCAATCTTGGGTTGCTGAATGTGAAGACTTTATTCTAAGTAATTATGGAAAAAACAGTGCGCCTTGGAGAATTTTCGAAAGATTTGACATAAGACATCTGAACGATTATCATGCTCACGAGTTTGAATTGGAAAAAACCAAATTAGTAAGTGCGTTAACAGCTTGTTTAAGAATTACACCTAAAGAAAAGAAAAAACAAATTGCGACACAAGAACTTGATTTGACTAAAGTTTTTATTGTTCACGGACACGATGATTTACTAAAAAATGAAGTAGCAAGATTTATTGAAAAACTTGGTTTAAAAGCAATTATCCTTCACGAACAAGCAAGTTCTGGGAATACTATAATTGAAAAAATTGAAGAAAATTCAAATGTTGGATTTGGAATAGTTCTTTACACTCCTTGCGATATTGGAACAAAGAAAGAAGAAAATCCTAATATGCAACCAAGAGCAAGACAAAACGTAGTTTTTGAACACGGTTATCTAATTGGTAAAATTGGAAGAAGAAACGTTTGTGCATTGGTAAAAGGAAATGTTGAAAAGCCAAATGATATTTCAGGAGTTGTTTATGTTTCAACTCAAGAAGAATGGAGACTGAGTTTAGCAAAGGAACTTAGAAATAGCGGATATGATATTGATATGAATTTAGTAATTTAAAAAACTATGCCCAACACCGTATAAAATTAATTGCTGGCTTTTAGATTATTTACGAAATTTAGTGCTTAAAACACGCAACTAACCTTATACCAAACGTTGTGCCTAATTGTGACAAACAGAACTTCCATTCAATAACTTAACGTAACAAATCTAAAATTATAGATTTGTAAAATGGAATTAAAAAGTATTACGAGGAAACTATAACTTTTATTTAAACCAAAACTATTTTGAAATTTATTTATTATTTACTTGTCCTACTCATATTAGCTGTCTCATGTAACAATTCAGAAAAAAAGGCTAGTGCTGCAAACCTTGAAAGTAAAAAAAATGAAAAAATTGATTTTCTTACTGTGATTCCTAAAACAGAAATTAAATCTCCTATTTTAATTACAACTGAAAAAAACTTTAATCATTTAAAAGGTTACAAAAATATATTGCACAATAAATCCGATACCTTAAGAATCAAAATTCAACCTTACCAGTTTATCAAAGTTCATAATAAATATGAATACGTTGATAGTTTGATTGTGAAACAAGGGGACACATTATTATTAAGCTTTGCAAAGGACACATTAATAAAAGAAATTCAAAACAAGTCAAAAAGTTTTGCAGAAAAGCTTGATTATAGAACAGTAATTGATACATCTTTCTCAAATTATTTAGACGCTTTTATAAATAATTATTATTCTTTTGACCACAAAAACTCAGTAGAATTTAAAATGAATTTTTCAAAAATAAGATTCTATAGAGCAAGAGCAAATAAAGACATAATCAAAAATGAAAATCAAGTTGCTAACTTTATAACAAAATATGACAGTCTCTTGGTTGAATATAAAATGGAAACAAATAGAATCTTTGGTGATTCTAGGAAAAATGTATATCAGGATTTGTTTTTAAAAAAAAGGTTTATAGATATATCTATGGTTTATAGATTAACAAAAAAAACTAAATTAAAAGATTATTTATCGTCTGATAATTTTTTAAACAGTCTATCAAATTCGACAGAACAGTACAGTATATTAAAGACAATTTTATTTGATATCATATATTTAAATAAGGCCGATAAATCACGTTCAAAAACGGTTTATAATATTTCAGAAATATATGAAGATCTTCCAAATAAAATCTCAAGAAACGATTTGGTAAAAAAGTCTAGAATAATTTGTTTAGAAGAAATGATTGAACAAGGAAATCCTTTAGACGAAGTAGTTCAGTTATTTGATAAGTTCAATTTGGAGTATTCAGATTCAGATTTTCAAAATTATTTTCAAACAAAACATTTAATTGGCTTAAAGAAAAAGTATAACTCATCTACCGAGTTAAATTTATTAGATTCTAATGGACAAACAATAAGTTTCAATGATTTGAAAAATAATTTAAAAGGTAATGTGATTTATGTAGATTTTTGGGCTAGTTGGTGTGCACCTTGTAGAAAAGCTATGCCAGCTTCAAAAAAAACACTGAATGAATTGCATGGGAAAGAGAAAGTTGCATTTATTTATTTATCTATAGATAAGGATAATGAAGCTTGGAGAAATGCATCTAGAGTTGAAGGTATAGAATCGCATAAGCATAGTTATTTAATTCTTAATCCAGATGAATCTAAATTTATGCACGATTTAAAGGTTAAGGAAATTCCAAGATATATGATTTTTGATACAAATGGCAAGTTGGTAGAGGATAATGCTCCTGGTCCAACTAGCAAAAAGATAAAAGAAACTCTTCTAAAATATAAAATCAAGTAATTTCAAGAATAGTTTAACTGCGCCTGATTTAGTTTCAAAAATTATAGAAGCTTATTTCTCAATTAAAATATTTAATAAAAAACTACCTTTTCGAAAATGAACCAAAAATGGAATGGATTGAAAATATTCGGAAGTTAATTAACTAGACACAACACCGTATAAAATTAATTGCTGGCAAATCGCTTATTTACAAAAGTCCAAACGGACTTTCTTGGTTCGTGGTTTATTTAATAAATTAATCACTTGTATAGTTGTCTCAAAGTAGAAAACAAGATCACTTCCCTCCCAATCTATTCTAAAATAAAAAAAACACGCCACGATAGAACAACTGCAAAGGTATATCCTATTTACAGGGATACCCAAATCCTACCATTTTCAGGGATTGACACGAATGCTATTTTAATGTAGTTTTGTTTCAAAAGAAACTATTGAAAAAGTTTGCTTTTATATCGTTATCCGATAGATAAAAGGAGCCGTTCAGTCTGTAAAAACTTTTAAAGTTAGGAGTTTTTCTTTTAATAATTTAACGCTGAAAAGAAAAACATCAAAACGCATAAAGTTCCGCATATCCGCCCCAATATAGAAACTAATACGGATAATAGGTAAGAGTATAAACACGTTACAGACAATTAAATACAGATAAATCAAATGAAAAAAATTTTACTCTTCCTTAATCTATTAATTATTTCAAGCATTTCTTTTTCTCAACAGAACCTTAATGGCAATTGGCAGGGAATATCTGATGATAAAAGATATGTATTTCGCTTTACAAATGAAACCTCATTTTTGGATACACCAGATGAGGGATGGATGAATTTTCCAATAAGCAACCTTACAAAAGACTCGGATTCATTTAGTATGGAATTACCACATATAAGTGCGAGCTACAAAGGGAAATTTGTTGACGAAAAAAAAATCGAGGGAACTTTCAACTATCAAGGCAAGGAATTTAAGCTTGATATTGAACGTGTTTCAAGTATTCCCAGAATTCCGAAATCTGTATTCAAACAAAAAGAAAGTAGTGATAATCAACCGATAAAAAAGGCTTCTTTTGAGGAAACCAATATTGATCCAACGGATTTAAAAGTAGTTATTGATGAGGCTCGTAGATATCAATATTTGCACAGTCTTTTAATTGTAAAAAACGGGAAACTTATTTCGGAAAACTATTTTGGAGACCTAGACCAAAATACAATGTTCAATATTAAATCAATCAATAAAAGCATTCTCTCTGCTCTTATTGGAATTGCTATTAAAGAAGGTTTTATAAAAAATGTAAATGAACTCGTTTTAGATATTTTAAATGATGTGACAATTAAAAATGATGTCACAGCTAAAAAAGAACTCACAATCAAACACCTACTTACAATGCAATCTGGTCTTGATTATTCTGAAAACAGGTACCCTTTTGGAAGTGATCCCGTATTTAATAGCGACAATTGGGTAGAGGCTACTTTAAATCTACCATTAAAGAATAAACCAGGAACCATTAAAAATTACGCCACGCCAAATACACATTTGTTATCGGCAATATTAACCAAACGGACTAAAATGAGTACGCTAGAGTTTGCCAACAAATACCTCTTCAAACCACTAGGTATTGAAGGAGCCTATTGGTCAAAGGATCCAAACGGTATTCATTTCGGAGGTTCAGAGATGCATCTAACATCCATTGATTTAGCAAAATTCGGGCTGCTCTATTTAAACAACGGAAAATATAATGGACAACAAATTATTACTGAAGATTGGATTAAAGAATCTATGAAAAACTATGTAAAAAAGGAGAATATAAAATGGTATGAGACGTATGGCTATTTATGGTATCCAAGACCGTTTGGAAAACACAGCACGTATCAAGCGTCAGGTGTTGGAGGTCAATTTTTAATTATCCTTCCCAAGCATGAGTTAATCATTATAACAACAGCAAATGCTAATTCCATGGTTGGTACTACAGAAAATGAAAGAAACCTTTCAGACTTTATTATCAATAAAGTAATCCCTGTATCAATAAATGAATAAAAAGGCTGTAACAATATATAAAAATAATAGCCTAAACAGTAGTAAATATCAACATTGTAGCCCGCATAACATTTAGAAGTAATTTGAATTTTTCTACTTCCGAAACGTCTACTATTCCTACACCAAACGTTGTAGGGCATTTAAAAAATGACAAAATCGTGTTTTCAATTATTGGTCCCAGGATAATTTATCTGTAATTAAATGAAAACAAAGAAATTTTTTAGGTTAATTTAAAAAATATTTCCACCATTTAGTTTAAAACTATTTAAGAATACTGAAAGAATTGCTTTATTAAACGAGTTGTGAAAGGCGATAATATATTAATAAAAAAAAACAGTTCATTTACGCACTTAAAAATGGTTGCATGATATGAAAAAGAAATGCTTTCCGTTTAGCATATTCTACTTATTTTCAATCTCAAAAAAATTTTATTTATTTAAAACTAATAATTAATTAATCTTTCTTCTTATAGGGTCCTATTTTATAAATAATCATTAACCCGCCTCTATAGATTAAAACTTCTCCACTGCCATTAAATGGTCTATAGTTTTCTGATCCTATATCAGTTCGATTCAATCCGTTGTATCCCTTATAATGAGACATTGCATATCCTCCACCAATAAACAATTCTAAAGAAAATCGCTTGTTAAGAAGTTTTTTATAACCAACAGTTAATCCATGAAAAACAGAACGTCCCGACCGAAATGCCCCATCTGGATCTTCTGTCGTAGAATATCTTGGAGAAATTATAAGATCATAAGGTTTTTGAATGGTAAACATCCCATACCCCAGATGCGCTCCAATAAACCACTCACTAATATTTGAATTACTATAAAGTCGGTACTCTAAAAAAGTTTGATTTATTTGAAATGGAGCACCGTCTACACTATCCCAAAAAGAGCCGAGTACATCTAATTGTATACTTGCATTTTTTCCTACTTGAAACTCTAAACCAACATTGGGAATTCCAGCAACTAAAGTTGCAATATTTGTTTTTAATTCTACTTGCGCCAAAATACTCTTTGTAAACAATATAAAAAATATTGGTAATATTAAATTTTTCATTTTTTTCGGCTAAAGTAATAAATTCCTTGATTATCTGCTATTTTACTTAACAGCATTTATATTTTAAAGATCGGTGTTGATTTAATAAGCTAAATAGAAACTAATTTAATACAAATTACCATCTTTATCTGAATACCCAACAGAAGTTAAAACAACTGTAACAAAAATGATATATCCACTATTTTAATATTAATTATTTTAAGCCTAAAATCGAACTTATTCTTTATTTACTAATTGAAATACATAGTTTTAAATAATGAGTATTTTGATATATTGGTGTATTCTGAGGGTTGCCTACCTGAATTTTTTAACTGGTTTTCAATACCTAACCTACATGTAAGCCTACCTTAAATAAGCTCTTTTAAACTGCTATGAACATATAAAAATATAAGTGATTACTAAATTTAAGAGGTGTTACAATATTACCTATCAAGTTGTAACATAATTAAGTTATTTTTATACTACTCTATATGTACTTAGGAAAATCGTGTATTTATTCCTTTATTTAAAACAGAACTTCTGAAAAATGCGCAAGCTAACTGAAATGATTTGGAAGGTTTGAACTATATACTAAATTCAAATAGGTTTACAAATACTTAAATAATAATTGTGCTGGTGTAAGTCTGTTTCTTTGACAGCGATTAACCATTTCACTATTTTAAACATGTACTCCTGTTGCATTTTGAAAAAGTGTTTTGCTGAAAAATCGCACACCGCTTTTACTGCAGTTAATACTTGCAATTTTGTTAGTGTAAAACTGCTTTCTCCCAATTTTATTTTTGATTTAAATATCCCGATATAGTGTTAATATTAAAATGCTCACTTAGGCCATTTATAATTTATTGCTGCCTTAACTGCCTTTTTTCGAAAGTCCTAACATACTTTCGAAGATCTTATCTTAGACCTAAAAAATAACCAGTTAAAACACACAACTAACTTGACAAAACAGCGGGGTATCCACTTTAAGAAAATCAATTTATTAGTGGTGCTTTCAGTCCAAGTTTTTTCGTATAATCAAAACTAAATTCTCGCGAGAACAAAAAATTACATTGTTAAAGTTTCTTTACACTTGCTACTTCCAGTCTTAGAAACAAACACGGACAAAATAATTCAAGAATAAAAAATCAGCTATTCAAAAATTATATTTTAGATTAATTATCAATTATTTGGGTAGTCCAAAATGATTAAATATAATTGTCGGAAAATCAATTTAAAATTTATTCAAAGTAAAAAACGCCAAAAATTAGCGCACACTTAATCCAAAGTAATATTATAATTCACAAATTACCTATATAATTCAACGTTAAAAATTATAAGAATAGAAACCTTAAAGTATATTTTAGAAATAGTAATGGTGTTTGTGTTGTGTGGTATAAATATCAATGTAAATAAAAAAAAATTGAATTCAATCTTAACAACCATTCTTAAATTGAAAGCTCTGTAGTAAATTTTGATACCTCAAGTGCCTTTGAACTTCCAAATATCCTGAAATTAAATACAATCCTTTTTGACTCTAAAATTGAAAAAAAACTGACGCAACAATACTGCAGAACTTCTTGGGACTATCGCATCAACCCTAGTAAAGGAGTACAAATCTCTTTTTCAAAAGAAAAAAACGAGTTAAGCTTTAGCATTTTGTTGATAACAAAAATATTAAAACAGTGATTTTCTAATTTTAAAACGAAATCAAATGATACTTAAACTTAATAATAATTTTGTTTTCCTTGGACAATAAGGCGCGTTCAAACGCATCAAACAGAAAAAACAGCGTCAACAATGCTCAAGTAAAATTAATATGTAGTGAAATGATGCCACAATTAGAATGTATACTTTAAACTATTAAACATAATCTAATAACAGTATTGTAGTAGTTCCTTAAATAGTTTTATTAAAAATCTTGTGATGCCGATTGTGATAAAAAAAAAGCTACAGTACAATATAAAATTAGCTACTAATTTTTAAACCGTTCACCAAAGTACAACAGACTTTCTCAATTGTTTTTTTTCATTAAATCAACTTTTTTAAAACAGTCAACGAACCTGATATAAAAAAGTTTCTCAGAAAATCTACTTATTGAATAGGCGGAAAATAAATTTTTAATACACTAAAATCGCTGTGCATTCACAAATCAAAATAAAATATAACAACAAACCCAAACCAAACGTAAGAAGAGCATTTGATTCGGCTTTTAAGAATTAAATAATCAAAAGAAAAATGGTATAAAATAAAATAAGTGGAAAGCTTAAGCACCCCACTTATTTTATTACCTATTCTTTATGATATGTAACGTTTTAATCTATAATCGTAATTGTGCCATACATCGAGCCATGAAACTCACAATTGTAATACAATGTGTTCGGTGCGTCAGCAGGTACAGTAAATGTAATTTTCCCAGATTGAGCCCCGTTGTTTTCCACGCCTTTATTGTATGCTCTTGCCGTACCAGTTCCTGGCGTTGTATTGATATAAAATGGATGTCCCGATACATTCAATTCGAACGTATATGAATTTCCCCGTTTAAGCGTAAAATTTGGATTGCTAGCGTTAGAAAGTCCTTCTCCATTAAAGATATACGCTGAAGCTCCCGTGTTAGTTACCTTATATGTCGGTGATTCCACACCTGTGTTTACATTCACGCCAATATTTCCCTGAGCAACAATAGTAGACAATTCCTGTGCACTTAAATGCACATTTATATAACCATTAAAAGCAAGTAATCCTTGATACGAAATGGATGTGCCATCATCCAGGGCTGTGAAGGTCGTTGTGCTTTTCCCTGTATCACCGTTTACTGCTTCAAGAGATATCGCAATACCACCGCCTTCTGCAGCCGTATTAAAATGAATATGTGCAGGGTGCATTCCACCCATAGGTGTATTTTGTAAATCTAATTCAACTGCTAATGTAGCATCGCTGTAGCTAATAAGTTTGGCGGTACCAGAAATTCCAAAATCACCCTTTGTTTCTAAAGTATAGACTTTAGAATTGAGTTCAGATATTTGTGGTATTACTTCATCTTCGCTACTGCAGCTAGCAAAAAGAAAAGGAATCATTATTAATAATGCCAATAAATTTTTGTTTAAATATTTCATGATTTGTGTCTTTTTTTAAATACTACATAAATATACGAAAAATATTTATTTTGTTTAACAAATTAACTATTTGTTTAGACAGTATTATGAAATAATTATGAACTTTATTGTGACTTAACGAAAAATGCCGTCAAAATAGGGTCGTTTTTAGCCTTTCATCATAATTAACTAAAACCGATATCGAACAAGTTAACAGCTGTTATTTGCCTCGCTCTATAAGAAAGACGCTTTTCGAGTTATTATTTATTTATAAATAGATAGAACTCTTCCACAATTAAATTTAAACTAGCACACGCTTCAACACAACTTCAAATTCAAAAAAGTGCTGTGTAAAAAAATGTTATAAAAATGCTAAAGTTAATTTGAAAAACAATGAATTTAGCAAATAAAAATTTTGGCGCTTAGGGAATGACCCACGAACTGTTTTCGAGGATTATTTTATTTAATTTTGATATTCGTTAAGAGATACGATGTCATCATTTAGATACTTTTTCTATTTAAATCATATATTCTAACAAACTCGAAATGTTATTTGCACTATCAAATCTATTTGGAAAAGTGAAAATTTTGAACTGAGGAAAAAACGATAAAATTGATTGAAGACATGTAACAAATATTACAGCAAGATTTCTTAAAGATAATTCATATTACAACATGGGAATTCTTTTTAAGAATAAAATAGCACTATCCTTAAAAGAATCCTCTTGAAGCGTGTTTTTAAAAAAAGTATCTGCCAAAAAGAATCCAATTAATTGCTGCCTTTTTTTTTAAAAATCTCAGTTACACATCAAACCACATAAAATATTGCGGGATACTATTGGCGTGCGATGAAGACAATTACGGAACCTGACGCACTAAATCTAGATGCTTCACGCTCTATCCATGTATCCGATTATAAAAATTCACATGAAATTTATAAGCAACAAATTGCACTAAACAAAACACGTTTAGTTTTCTTCACAATGGAGCCGAAGAGGTTTATTTTGATAATTCTGCACACGCAATAGACAATTCAAAGTTTCCATTCCTAAAATCTAGAAACTGTTTGGTGACTAAGAAAAATTTCCAAAGAATCACGTCACTATAGAAGGCTTCTCTTTTTCTTTTCTCACGAAGAGAATTTAAAATTAATTAGAAAGTTTGGACTCAAAATATCCACAGACAAAATATGACACTCAACGCACTTCTTTAAAAATAACGGCTTTATTAGTGGCTTTGCTCACAGTCTTTTAGATATTTCTAAACTTTATAAATCTTTTCAAGAAAAGATTCTAAAAACAAAGTTTAAAAAAATCATAGGATGCCTAATATGCTGAAAAGTGTTCATTTTTTGTGCGCGATACTTCATAAAAGGAACTATCAAAGTCAAAGGTTTATTCAAACCGTTGAAAACAATCGGTTCAATACATTAAATATCAAAGTGCTTTCCTTCCTATCAAATACCCCTGTATCAGCCTTCAAAAGAGAGTTTAAGAAATATTTTAAAAATTCTCTAAAGAAATGAGTTCAAAACTAAAGACTTGAATATACTGCTTTTCTGTTAAAAAATCAACGAAGAAGATCTTCTAACATATTTGAGAGAATTGAATATCAAACTTTATTAAAGCTGTAATACGAAAGTATGTCCCAACACCAAAGCACTATCAATCAAGTTGAACCAGTATCAATGTTTTTTGAGCTATTTTAGTACCTTGATACTTATTAAATCTGCTTAAATTTGTAAAATAAATTAATAATTAAAACAAATACTATGATAAAATCGATATCCATATTAGCAGTCTTAATAACTTTTTCAAGCGCGGTTTTGGGACAGCAAACTTTTACCTTGTCCAGTACTGATTTAGGGGGGCAAGCTACTACAAATGAAGAGTTTAATAGTTTTGGCTGCACTGGTAAAAATCAATCTCCGCAATTATCTTGGAAAAATGCCCCAGAAGGAACTAAAAGTTTTGCTGTAACTATGTACGACTTAGACGCTCCTACTGGCAGTGGATGGTGGCACTGGGTTGTATTTGACATTCCAGCAAGCACAAGCGAATTAATCTCTGGAGCTGGAAACACAAAACTAAACTTAACACCAGAAGGCGTTATTCAGAGTATCACTGATTATGGTATCCACGGTTATGGTGGACCTTGCCCACCAAAAGGACACGGTTTACACCAATATATAATTACAGTTTATGCTTTAAAAACGGACAAACTCGGATTAAATGAAAGCACGAACCCCGCTGTAGTTGGATATTATTTATGGAATAACACACTCGCTAAGGCTAGTATTGTAACCTATTATCAAAAGAGCAAAGAACAATAGCCACCTACTAATATAAAAAATAAGACCGGTTTAGATTTTAATCTAAACCGGTCTTGCATGTGTTCCATTCGATTTACAATGAATACATTAATTATCAAATTTTTATTGCATTTGTACCTTGCAGCGGTTCATTCCACGTTGTACTTTGAAATTACATACCATTGAGCATCGCTATCTTTTTATGTACGCTAATATTTGTGCTAAGACAAACCACTCACTTTATAATAATAGTATTATAAACGCCAAAACTTGCCGCATTTAAACGATTATTAGTGATCGTTTTTGTTGTGATTTCTCTTCACCTATTTACCTTTTCACCGCTATACTTCTTCACCTCTTTATCTTTAAGATAACATAGACCCTTTCCTTTGGCGGTGTTCGGGATTATGAGTGTATTTATTTCAAACTAATCTGGATCGATTTATAGCTTTTGATTTTACAGCCTTCAATTTAATGATCTCTATATCATTATAATTATGGGTAGTAATCTACTTAATACAACAGTAAAGGCACATTGCGATTCATCGTTCTTAAAAGGTATTTGCACTACTGAGAAAATGGAATCTACACAATAACATGAAATAATTAGTACTCCTTTTTATGCAGCGGTATTCTAATATTTGATAGTGCACCATTTAAAGCTACACCCTTATAAAAAAAATAGTCCTTTTTATTTTATTGATACCATTTTTAAGCACAAATGGGCAACACATGGGCAGTAAAGACTATTGGAAAGCGAATAAAATTAAACACAGTGTAGGGTCTTTTGGTATCAGCAGTGTCACCTATGCGTACTTGTCAGATCACACCAAACATAAAAATTTAAACGAGGTACAGAAGCGATTAATTTCACTTTCCACAGCATTAATTATTGGTACTTTAAAAGAAACAATTGACAGTCTTTCGCCAAATAACGAAGCTTCTTGGGGAGATATGAGAGCGAACATAGCAGGGGTTCTGGCTTTTCAAGTGGCCATAACAATTCCACTAAGTATTAAACGCCGGTCGCTAAAAAGAAGGGACATCGCGTACCAAAAAATTTAAATACAATACCCATTATAACTTTTTATTTCAAAAAAGTAGACGCTCTAAAAAGAGTTTCCAAATTGATATTATGCTCATTAAAAAATTAAACCAACAGCCAATAACCTCTTTAAATTGACTAAAGTATAACTGCTAGGGCATCTTACACTCATAAAGAATACTTACCTGCGTCACAACCATGGTAAACGCTATAAAATTTCACAAACTTTAAATACTGCTCAAAGCAGATGCGATTATCAATTACACCTTTACAAATAGCAATTCAAAAAACTCATTTGTAGGTATTCACAAGCATTCATTTGTACAAGCATGACTTGCTTAATTCAAAACAATTTGAGCATGAGATCTTAATCTCAGAACACTGAGCGCAATTTTTAATAGCAATTACACTTAAGCGATCTAGATGATACGAGATTGCATTGTTTAAAGAAATGTTCAATTTAGAGTAGAGTCCTGTATTTAAAACAATATGAATTTAAAATTAGTTCTCAGTATTTTAACCAAACAATATTGTGGCAAATCTATAACATATAATTAAGAAGTTTAAAAATTAGGGATTTAATCTTTACACTTATAAATTCACAAAGAGTACTGATTGATTTTTTACAAAAAGAATGTGCAATGACCTGTCTCATGCCTCCCTAAACAATCTCACTCATTATTTATTTGTTATCGAAGTATTCATAATTACTAGTTTTACATTCACTTTTAAAAAATAGAAAAACAAACAAAATACTCATTCAGATTTTAAATATCAGATTTTTATCTTATTTTCACTATCGAATACTTAGATTTTCAGCAATCTTAATACATCCTAAAAGTGCTTACTGAATTGAAATCAAACGAACTTGACAAAAAAATAGCCAAACGAATCGCATACATACGTAACTATTACGTTCAACAAAAATAAAAACCATGAAAATTAGCGCTTTTGTAATAATTGCATTCTTCTGTTCTCATATTATTTGTGGTCAGCACAAAAAAATTGAAGTAACACACAAAATAAAAAATGACAATAGCATTGAATTTTATTACAAAAAAAATATCCCTGGAAGTTATTATTTAAAACTTGAATTTGATAATCTTACAAATTGTAATGACCGTAGGGCATACGAAAAAATAATAAAACACAGTGCTGGATCATTATTCACATTAAAACCATCTAATAAAAATCAAGGAATTTCCTTCTCTTATAAATTTATTTATACTGCTGGCAACCCAAACCCAAAAATAGACGAAGACATTGTCTATCTGCTTCCTTTTAAAACAGAAAAATCCGTAAAAATATTTGAAGCGTCAAATGTTGGAGAAAAATATTTTGGAAGTAAAAAACCAATTGATTGGAAATCTTTTATTGTGTATTCAACTAAATCTGACACTATTTACGCGATGCGCAAAGGGATCGTGGTTGCAATTTCAGCTACTTACAATAATAATGCTACCTTCAAAAAAGTTTACACTAGCGAAAGAAATAGTATTTTAATAGAGCATATTGATGGCTCTATCGCCTCTTATAAAGGATTTGATAAAAATAAAATATTTGTAAAATTAGGCCAAGAAGTCTATCCTCATTCGTTCTTAGGAAAGTTAGAGAAATTTAATACTCCGAATTATCGATTAGATTTTAGTGTTTTTTATTATCTAAAAAATTTATTGGATACTGAAAAAAGTACGCTAAAAGATAGAGATCACAAAGTTCAATTTCTAGACCCAGTCTTCTTTATAGAAAACGCGAATAAGAAAATTAAGTCCAGAGAAACGTATCAGGTATTATTGAATGAGAACATTAAATTGCAGGAGTTTTCAAGAAGAGAGAAAAGGAAATACAGGAAAGAACCAAAATTTTTCGAGTGATACACCGCATTTAAAAACACACAAAAAGTTAAGAAACTTTGTTCAAATACCAGAGGATAGCTTAAAGAAATCCCTTTGTTTTTTTTTACAGACACCACTTTAAACTGCAGCTGCGTGGCTACATAATTTTATAGTTCTTAAGAAAATATACGTGCGAAATAATTGTAATAAATAACAACTAGCAAGCAGCTAAAGGCGTTCTAATTTGTAGAATTTTCCACCACAGAGGCGCCCCAATCCGAAATAGAATGGATTAACGGAATTAAAGTTTCACCAAAATTTGTTAAGGAATACTCTACTTTTAAAGGAGGCTTTGAAGTGTATACTTTTCTTTTAATAATGCCATCCTCTTCTAAGGTCTTCAGTTGCAAACTTAGAGTTCGTTCGGTTACCATTGGTATTTCTTTTCTTAATTCATTGTATCGCAATGTTCTTCCGATAAGATGAAATAAGATTACCGTTTTCCATTTCCCACCAATCACCCCCATGGTTAAACTTGTACAGCAGGGGTATTCTTTTCCATTAAAAGTATGCATTACTCAATTAAATTTAAACTATCCTTATTGACCGCTATTGCAAATATAAAATACGATACTTACTTTTGCAACTATAAAAAGGATAGTTTAATAAAAATTAAAAACATGAGCTTTAAAGAATTGATGCAGCAGCGATATACAACAAAAACATATGATGCTAGCAAGAAAATAGAAAACAAAAAAATTGAGGAGTTAAAAGAAATTTTACATTTAAGTCCATCATCTATAAACAGTCAACCTTGGAAATTTACTTTTGTTTCCGATCATGACACAAAGCAGCAGCTTTCAGAAGTATCCTGGTTAAACACCCAGAGAATTCTTGACAGTGACACTGTTGTCGTGTTTAGTCGAATTGACAAGATCCCCTTATTCGAACAACAAATTGAGAATGAACTGGCAAAAGGTGCAGTTAATTACTATCAAGAATTTATAAAACCGCAAACAGAAGAACAAATAAAATTTTGGTTTGATAAACAAGTTTATCTCGCTTTAGGTGTTTTTTTAAGTGCTTGTGCTGAAATGGGTATAGACGCCACACCGATGGAAGGAGTTGAGCCAAAAAATTATGATAAAATATTAAAACAGACGGACTACGCAACCCTGATGGCTGTTGCTATTGGTTTTAGAGACGAAACAGATGTAAACCAACCAAGCAAGAATCCAAAATATAGAAGAGCTATTACCAAAGTAATCGAAGCAATATAAAAACATTTATTTTAAATACACTGGCTTAATCTTCATAAAATCCTGTGTCAATAGACAACACAATGTCAACGGTTTGGATACCTATTCGAACCGTTTTTGTTTACCGCTTTCTCGTCACAACCTAAAAGGCACTTACTTTTGACACTCGTCATTTTATAATGACGAGTGTCAAAAGTTTAAAAGTGTTATTTCAATTATTTACAATCAAAGTAATTTAGTATTGAGGCCCTCTTTTATTGTCTCTGATTCTTAAACATATTCCTTATTGCGATGAAAGGAAGGTTTAAATACTGCCTAAAATATTTATCTCCTTTAAATGAGCTCATTTGATATCGCAAAACAGTGACAATTGTCAAAAAAGACAATAGTTAAAACAATAAAAAATGAAACCTTAAAAGTAAAAGAAGCAGACGGTGTACGCACTTCACTGATTCGCTATATATACACTTGTAAATAAATTAAAAAAGAACTACAAATAATGCACTACAACAAGTGTAATGTGAATAATACTATTTCTTCTCGACTTCTAAAAGTCTTTCAGATTTTCTACCTCTAATTTATTTATTACTTTAGTAGTAAAAAGAGGCAACTACGCATTTCGTGCATCAAACCAAAATTGCAACAATCGCAGCAACAATGATAAAATTGAAGTGGAAATATCAAATTATATCAATCATTATGATTGGACTTTTATATGTTGGTTTATTAGTAGCACTTGATTATTTCTTTAGCGAGAAAATAAACAGCCTCCAAAGTTGCATTTTTTAAGGTGTTTTTTTTGGAGTTTTTATGGGATTAGCATTCCCCTATGTGTCAAAGAAATTTAGTATTCGGTTGACATCAAGAATTGGAAAAAAGTAAACCTCAATTAGCTCCATTCGAAAACATTGAAATGGAAGGTTCAATAAATTTGTTTCGCGGAATGTAAGAAGTGAGCAAAAAATTCTCTTAACGAATAAAAAAAAAGTTTTTCAGCCTCACGGAATAACCATCCAAAAAGGCCAAACTAACATTTTTACGATGGTATCTCCGGAATGATAAAAAGGAAAACAGCAAAATTAAGAAACAACGGAATTCTATTAAAAAAAAAGGACGGAGAAACAGTTGACTCTGTTCATAAACAAGAAAAATAGATGGATAAACAGAACGAAAAAGTAATGCGCTGCAATCGCCCACAAAATTTAAAGCATTAAGAATAACTGGAGCCACTCAACTTGCAAAACAACATAAAATAATATGACTGAATTAGTTTCCGTAAATTGGCTACGCACTCATTTAAGAGACGACAATTTAATTTTATTGGACGCGACCTTGGAAATAAATATCCAAGAAAAACATGCCATTCAAAAAAATCAGACAATTCCTGGTGCTCGATATTTTGACATAAATGGAAAGTTTTCTAATAAAAATGCTTCCTTTCCAAACACAGCGCCCTCAAAAGAACAATTTGAAATTGAATGTCAAAAGCTAGGAATCAATCAAACATCAAAGATCGTTATATTTGATGCGAATGGAATCTATTCGAGCCCAAGAGCTTGGTGGTTGTTTAGAATGATGGGATACCACACAGTTTCAGTATTAGATGGAGGGCTTCCTGAATGGATAAAAAAAGGGTTTTCACTGGTACCTCGGGCCCTTGAAAATTACGCGCTTGGAAATTTTAAAGCTTTACCCAATGATGATTTTATAAAAAGCTATCAAGATATTATCAATAATGTAAATACCAGATCCTTCACTGTAATTGATGCTCGATCAGAAGGGCGATTTAACGGAACTGAAAAAGAACCAAGAAAACATTTAAAAAGTGGGCATATTCCAAATTCAGTCAACATTCCGTACCCTTTGGTTCTTGATGAAGGAAAGTTCAGAACAACATCAGAGCTGAAAGAAATCTTTAAGACCCCCTGCCCTGACAATAAAAACATAATATACAGCTGTGGTTCTGGGCTAACAGCGTGTATTGTAATGCTTGCTGGTGAAATACTAAATAAAAAAGGCTTGCATATTTACGATGGTTCTTGGTCTGAATGGGCAGAACTTCAAAAGTTAACAGAAAATGCTGAATAACAGTGTTCAGCAATCGAAACACCTAAAGCTTTATACTGCCCACTCACGTGCACCTGTAACAATAAAAAATCTCAACCAAGAAAGCACTGCTCTTAAAATCAGCACGGCACTGCAATCATAACCTAAAATGGTATATCTTAAAATGAATGAGATGACTTCTGTATTGCAAAATCAACCTATTCGAGCTGCTATAAATACTTTAATTGCTATTTTATTGACCAAAAGCAATACTGAATTTAAGAATTCAACAGAACGTGCATGCTCTTTGAAAATTAAGAAAGATAAATTTTCGAAACTTTTTTTATTAGTGTGTAGATACTCTTAAAAATAAAATTGCGTTCTGAAAAAAATATTTTAAAATATGACTGCAGAAAAATCTGAACCTCCTGCAAGCACTTGAGCTAGCACAGCCCTCAACGTACTCCTAAAAATAACTTTAAATTGTACACCTCTTGTCTCATTGCTATAATAGCCAATGGACCACTCAATTGAACGAAACACATATATCAAAGCAATCATCCTAGCCCCAATCGGAGTCTTCTAATGTGAAAATTTCACTGATTTCAACTGTGAAAATTTGAGCTAATCTCAACGCTAAAACTGTTGACGGAACATATTTTCCCAATTCCATGGCATTAATTGTTTGCCTACTCACTTTCGCCAAAACAGCGAGTTCAGCCTGCGTAATATTTTTTTTTGCTCTTTCTACTTTAATCGTATTCTTCATAATAGGTTCCTTTTAAAGTTTAGAAATTTGCCAATTAAATCTAATAATAAAAAACAATAAAACGGTGAACATATTAAATATCATTACCCATAGGAAGGAAAAATCAAAAATAAATAAAAACGAAAATAAAAGAATTCCATAATTTACATACACAGCCCAAACTAAAGACTCTAATCTGATCTTAGAAATATATTCGTCTTCTAATTTTTCTTTAGAAAACGCAACAAATAATGAACTGATAATAATTAAAATTCCGAAGATCTCGTTAAGTATATTGTTATTGACAAATCCAAACAATCCTTTACTACTTGAAAATTCAAAGTCGTCTATAAATACAGTGGGAAGATTAACATCTAAGAAGATTGGCTCATATTCAAGTATAAGCACAGCCAATCCTAAAATCAATGAGGGAAAAAGTATAAACCAACCTATTTTTTTAAACTTGTTCGGGAATAAATAATTTATTTTCATATTATACTATTTTAATTTGAATCAAATGTAAATCAAATTAAATTACAAGACAAATTTACTTTACATTTAGTATGATAAACCATACTATAACAAATACAACGATCACTTTTAATATATTGATTAGTACCCTCCTATTTAACAAATGTCTTTTCGCTAAAATGTTTGTAAACTTTCTATTCAATTATTATTTATTAACTTTAGTATCTAGAGTACCCCAGCAAATACAGAAATGTTTGCAGAAATACAAAAAATATAAAAGAGAGATTAATTAAAGATACGTATGAGCTTATTTTAAAAGAGATACAAACAGTTCTTACTATTTCATATCTACTTATTGTTGGAATTGGTATGCTTTTTACGCAGCAAAAATACTCAGAATTCGGAATAAATATTTTTGAGTATGCAGCTATTTTTGAGTTTTTAATTGCTCCTTTTTCGGATTTTAAAATATTGTTATTTTCCACAATTACCATAACAGCCGTTTTACTTTTATGTAAACTTGACGATGCGTGGAGAAGAAAATATCCAAAAACATATTCAAAAATAAATTTCAGTTTTGATAAAAAAACTGGTTCCGTATCTATCGCTATTTTTTAATTGCCTTTACGTTTATTTACTATCTGTACTTTTCTACTAATTTTTACGTAAAATTTACAAAAAATGAAATTCTTGGAAATTCAAAGACAAACATAATATATTCTGACAATAAACATATAAATAGAGTCCTCATTGGAAAAACCAAAGACATCCTCTTTTTACTACAAAAAGAGAAAGTAAAAGCCACTCCAATCAATTCGAACGTAAAAAGTTTGAGATAAAATAAAGTACCACTTTAATATCTTATTTCAAACGCCCTTGCACGGCATATTGCAGAATGTCGATACGTGCTACTTGATACAATTCACTGCTTAAAACAAGAGTGAAACACAAACAAAAAAATTCTGCGCAATGCCTAACTTTACTTTTAATACGACTCACTACTTTCCGTTTTCCAACAAACCATTGCATTTTAAATTTAAACTTAACGCGCATCTATATTGGTGCATTATAAATCTCAATCCGTTTTGCGGCCTTCATTTGACTGAAGAGAAAGAAAACCCTGCTATCCCATTGTTCCTTAGAGTCGAAACAAATTAACTTTTAGTTGCTTACGTAAATAGTGGGATGCATCGCACCCCAAAACAAACAAGACAATTAGAAGGGCTATCGAAAGATTGACAGCTAGCACTTTAAAAATTTTTACAGAAGCATATTTGAACTAAAATAACGACCAAGGCAGCACAAAATTAATCGCTTTATGCTGACTTACATACAATCGTCTTTTTAATTCTTCTGTCTGTAATTTATTGACTAAATTTAAAAACTAATAAGAGTATCTACTCTTGTACCGTATATTTAAAAATGAAAATCGCATTCAGAAAAAGCCATTTAAACAAACAGTTATTTTATGCAGTCCTATTTACCTTAACTGGATCATTAACATTTAATAGCGAACAACATTTATGGCATGCTCTCTTTTCTATTATATTGCCGCTACTTTCTGTAGCAAAATATTTTTTAATGAAGCACTATAAATATTTGACGGTTGATAAAGACCACCTAAAAATTAATGATATCGTTGGAAAACAAGTAAAAATATCTGAAATCAATCAGATTGAAAAATATGCAGGAAAATATATTCTGAAAACGAATGGAAAAAAGATATCTATCGATACACATATTATTGAAAAAAAAGCACTCATTGAGTTAAATATAGCACTAGAAAGTCTAAGCATAGAGTGGGTTTAGAAAAGTCATAGCATACTCCGAGGCGAACTAAAAGATAAATTTTTAAATATTTTCAAAGTTACAATTTCAATATCTATTGGAATTTTTAGATAGAATTCCTAAGTTCCTCAGAAAGCGAATGCTTTACAAAGACGTTGACAATCATTTAATAAAACAAGTGTACACATGAAAACATTAAAAATAGCATTGGACTGGACCCCAAATATTAATCATATTGGAATATTTGTAGCGAAAGAATTGGGATTTTATAAAGAGAATGGAATTGACATTGAAATTTTAAACCCGCTTGAAGATGCGTATAAAAGAACTCCAGGAAAAAAACTAGAATTGGGTTTTGCCGATTTTGCCATTGCACCTTTTGAGACTGTCATTAGCCTAAATAACAAAACAAATGTTGTAGACGCAATCGCTGTATACACCATTTTACAAGAGGACATTAGTAGTATTGCCTCACTAAAATCGTCAAATTTAGATTCTCCAAATCTCTTAGATAAAAAAATATATGCTTCATACAATGCGAGATACGAAGATCACATTGTCAAAGAAATGGTTAAAAATGACGGTGGGACTGGCAATATGAAAATAGTATACCCCGAAAAGCTAGGGATCTGGAACACACTGCTTGAAGGTACGGCAGATGCAACATGGATCTTTGACAATTGGGAAGGAGTGGAAGCGGAAACTAAAAAAATTGCTTTAAACAAATTTTCTATGGCTGAATTTGGAATTCCCTATTGTTACTCCCCTGTGATCATTGCAAGAAAAAATTTACGAATCACCAATCAAAAAGAATATGCTCTTTTTATCAAGGCGACTCAAAAAGGGTATCTCTATATTGCAGGAAATAAATCTAAATCTTTAAGCATCCTAAAAAAATATCTAACAGATTCTGACAAAGAAAATATTGACATTCAGGCTTCGATTGACTTCACCACTCCCTATTTTGGCAACGAGACAACATGTGGGTTTATGAAACCCGAGAGAATTACTGCCTTTTTAAAATGGCTTGTTGACCACAAGCTTGAAAACCAAAAAATCATGTTACAGCAATTGTTTACAAATGACCTATTAAATAAATAGTAAATACAAACTGAAATTATAGATAATACTTCCTACCCAAAAAAAACTAGCATTTGTGCACGACATATGTTAGAAGAGTGATAAAAAAAGTCACAAACCCTTTCTGTGTTACCGCTATCGCTTTAGTTCAATGCCAATTCTAAAACTCGAAAAATCGATGTGTATTTTTAAGAAAATAACAAAACTATTTGACTTGCGGTTTTTAAGATCTTCTTTTCTAAGTGCCCTCTAAGCTACTCTTGAATCCTTAACAATTCTTTGTTTTTTATTGCTTGATGAACATCCACAGTAACATATTTATAGCTATTAAAAAATTTCTTCGGTTTGCTCAGTTTTATGGTTGCCACATGTTTTCCATTATTTTTCTCTTCGATCGCAATTATCACAACTTTTTCACCTCTAATATTTTTATAGTTGGCAATACCTCCTTTTTTTATGATAAAATTCGCTCTTGGAAAATTAATATACTTGTACTTATTATACTTAACTGTACCAATTAAAAAAACATCACCCACATTAAAATTTGATGCAGCACTTTGAGAATACATAAAAGCGGTAATAAAAAATAGTAAGACTGAATTTAAAATGTTATTTTTCATAAGAGTTGTATTTAAAGTTAATAGGAATCAAATATAAATAAAAGACAAATACAAAAAACATTCTCTATGCCTGTGTATTCTTAATGACCAGTAAAGAGTGCTCTCGTAAAGCTCGGTCCCATGTACCTTCCTGATCTTTTCAACTACTAAATTAATTTTTTAAGTATTGAAAACAAGAAATAAAGACACTCCCATTAATTAGAAAAATAAAGGGCTATTTAGAGTCAAGATTCGTGCTTGCCAAAGAAGAGATGGAGGTATTCGAAGGCTACATAATTCATAAGAAAAAATCAAAAAAGGGACTATTTTATCAAAGCAAACAACCCTGCTGAAAGAAGTCGCCTTTGTCATTTTTAAGATGTTTAAATGCGACTATGAAGCATCATCAGAAAAGAAATTCGCTATTATTTGACTTGCTTTAAGGAGTTTGCAAGCAACCTACTTTCCTATTATGCGAAACCAAAACTTTAAAGAATATGTGAATTTTAACAAAAATTGAGCTGCGTGCTACTTTACAGATGAAATTTTAAAAATTAAAAATTTGAGTACCTATTGGATTCGATCTTTCAAGTCTGTTGCTGAACAAAGATATATTAAAAAAGAGCTGCTAAAAATAGCCATGATATTTACAGCTGTATTTGTAGAAATCATGGAAGAAGTAATTTATAAAATATAGAGTGTGGATGATCTACACACGCGGTTTTTCTATTTTAGTTCAAGTTCTATTGTAAGGTTTCACTTTCGGAATTATGCATCCTTCCAGTTTCAGAGCGCAGTTTAGCACCTTGCATCGTTATCTAAAGCGCCATAACAGCACTGATAGAATCTCGTTTATTGCTTGCTACAAAAAATAATAAAAAGGGTATTGGTAATAAAACCTGTGCATGCGCTCCATCGAGAATAAATTATGACCTGAGCATTGTCCAAAGCGCAGATCAAAATGTAAAAAAGCTCAAGCAAAATCAAAATATAAATTAAATACATCATTTGTTATTACCAGTTCATCTAAAAAAATTTGAGCACATTGCAAAAGAGCAGGAAACTGTTTTAACATCAAAAAGGAATTGTAACTGCAAGAAAAACTACGTTAATAATAAATTTAAAAATGAGATTTATCCAAAGGAAAAACTAAATTTTCAAAAAACTAGGAGAGACCAATACTGCGTAACATGAATATATTTTACCGCTAATTTTAACCATGCACTAAAATGCTCACAGCCTTTTTATTTAGGGTTTTATTTAGTAAATTGTTCTCTGAAAACCGGTAACTAATTTAAAAAAATACTGCTCACAGCAATTCGAGAGCTCGCGAATATCGATAGAAAAGGAAACCATGAACGAAAAAATTTTAATAAAAAACGCAACGATTGTCAATGAAGGGAAATCCTTTACTGCAGACGTACTTTTAGCGGACGGACGCATTGCGAAAATAGGAACTATTGCCACTGAATCAAATTACAAAGTAATTGATGGTAAAGGCAAACATCTATTCCCAGGGATTATTGACGGACAAGTGCATTTTAGAGATCCAGGACTTACACACAAAGGAGATCTATATACCGAAAGTAAAGCTGCTATTGCAGGAGGTACTACTTCTTTCATTGACATGCCGAATACCGTCCCCAATATACTAACTGTTGAGAGCCTGAAAGAAAAGTATGAAATTGCTTCCAAAAAATCTTTAGCCAACTATTCGTTTTTTCTTGGTGTGAATGGAGACAATATTGACGCAGTTATCGCCATGGATACAAGCAAATTTATTGGAGTTTCCGACGACGGATTGTACTTTACCAAAAAAGGAAACTTGCTAGCTGACAGTCCAGAAAAAATGGAAAAACTATTTTCAAACTGTAAATCTATTATTGCTATTCATTCTGAAAAAGAGGAGATCGTTGAAAAAAACGAGGAAGCCTTTAGAGAAAAATATGGCGATGCGATTCCCGCAAAGTTCCATCCAATGATTAGAAGTACTGAAGGCTGTTATCAGGCCACGAAGCGTGCAATTGAAATTGCCAAAAAACACGACGCTCGACTGCATATTTTGCATTTAACAACAGCTGCCGAAACACACTTATTCCGAAATGATATTCCACTGCAAGAAAAAAAAATAACTACGGAAGTATCAGTACATCACCTGTGGTTCTCAGACAAAGACTATGAACGATTAGGCATGCGAATTAAATGGAATCCTGCCATAAAAACAGAACAAGACAAAGCGGGCTTATTAAAGGCCTTACTTGACGACAGAATAGATCTGATCACTACAGACCACGCACCGCACACTTTAGAGGAAAAGGAACAACCCTACTTTCAATCAATGTCAGGAGCTCCCATGGTGCAACATTCACTCAATTGCATGTTAGAGTTTTACAAACAGGGTCTTATCTCACTAGAAAAAATAATTGAAAAAATGTGTCACAATCCTGCCATTCTCTACGGAATGGTCAGTAGAGGATTCATCAGAGAAGGATACTACGCAGATTTAACTTTGGTGGACTTGAACAGTACATGGACTGTAACCAAAGAGAATCTTTTATACAAATGTGGTTGGTCTCCCTTGGAAGGAACACTTTTTCAAACAGAAATAAAACAAACCTTCGTAAACGGGAATTTAGTCTTCGACGCTGGCCACTGGAATGAAGAGAAAAAAGGACTGGCCATCGATTTTAATTCAGAAGACACCATACATTAGCGCGTTATGTTTAAAGGTAGAAACTTAGTAATTGCTACAAAACACGAAAAAGAAAAGGTGATTGCACCTATTTTAGAGCAGGAGTTAGGCGTTGTTTGTTTTGTGAAAAAAGGTTTTGATACAGATATTCTTGGAACTTTTACAGGAGAAATTGAAAGAGAGCTAGACCCAATAGCCGCCGTAAGAAAAAAATGTTTAATGGCAATGGAAGCGAGTAACTGTGATTTAGGAATCGCAAGCGAAGGATCTTTTGGTCCCCATCCCTCCCTCTTTTTTGCAAGCGCTGACGATGAATTTTTAATCTTTATTGATGCAAAAAATAACTTGGAGATTATTGTAAGAGAACTCAGCACAGCAACTAATTTTAACGGAGGTGACATTCTAAACGAGCAAGAACTTTTAAACTTTGCCGACGCTATAAAATTCCCTTCGCACGGAATAATACTGCGTCCATCAAAAACAAATAATCAACATATTATTAAGGGTATTGCAAGCTTAGAAGAATTAAAAAAAGCATTCAATGTAATGCTTAAGAAATTCAACATGGTATATGTAGAAACGGATATGAGAGCCATGTTCAACCCGAGCAGAATGGCCGTAATCAAAAATGCGACTAAAAAGTTAGCCACTAAAATAAACACACACTGCCCACAATGCAATATTCCTGGTTTTGGAGTTACCGGTGCAAAAAAGGGTTTGGAATGTAGTTTGTGTGGTGCCCCCACAAATTCCACCTTGTGTTATATATATAGTTGTCAAAAATGCCATTTCGAAAAAGAAGAATTATATCCACATAAAAAAATATTTGAAGAACCCATGTATTGTGATTTTTGTAACCCTTAATTAATGTACTCAAGTACAAACTGATATTTACTTGAAAAACCACTTTTCAAATTATGATGCACTGGAAAAAGCATGCATCCATTGTCTATTCGGTTTTTGTATTTTACAGTATTCTTATAAATCGAACTCCGAAACAACAGGAAAAACAAGCATCCTAAAAAAGTGCTCATAAACGTGAGCATGTCCTATAAAAAACATGAAAGAGATTGATAAAATAGCATTTATTGAAATCAAAGAAGGGAAAATCTTAAGCACAAAATCCAAAGGAAAAAATAAATATTATATCCCTGGAGGAAAACGTGAACTTGGAGAAAGTGACGAACGAACGCTAATCCGGGAAATATCTGAAGAGCTGAGCGTAGACATAGTGCCTAACACTGCAACATATGTTGGAACTTTTTCTGCTCAATCTGACGGATCAACAGAAGGAATACATGTACTTATGACCTGCTACAGAGCGAAATATTCTGGCAATTTAAAAGCAAATAATGAAATTGAAGAGATAAGATGGTTAGATTATAACGACCTTGAAATTATTTCTGAAGTGGACAAAAAAATATTCTCATTCTTGAAACAAAAAGGAGAACTAAAATAAAAACGAAACTTGATTAAACCAATTGTAAACTACTTTCGAAACTCCTCTTGAGCAATTAACATTCTTTAATTGGTATTCCTCTGCAGTAAAAAAGACACCGCTCTTTTAAGTACAGCAAAAGAAGCAGATGTACTACTAAAATTAATTATTCGTTTTTGAGTAATTTAAACCCCACTCCTTTCCGCACCCGCATTCGTGTTCTCAAGAATAAGTGCAGCATTTAAAATAGCTGACTTTTGCTAAAAAAAATAAGTTCTAAAATTAGAGATGTGAAAGAAACAAAACATTTAACAGCAACTAATACATCCTAATCTTTTAACCCTATTGGTGAAATTATAAACAGTAAAGGTGCATTCGTATTTCATTTTTAAATTCAAAACTTGATTATACTATCTAAAAAATGGCGGTAGATAAGAAACCATATCTTTGTGCACTTATCTAAAAAAAATCATGTTCAAGAGCGTATCACAAAATAATTAGTTTACAAAAAAGAAAGAGTAGCGCTGATAAAGTTTCTAAAATTAGAGATAGCTTGAAAAGCCAAAAGAATTAGTGATCTCGCTTTCATAAAAGGATGCATACCAAAACAACAAACTATAAAAAATGCAAATAACAAAACTTAGTGCAGAAAGTATTTTACCCCTTACCTGTTCCCGCTCTGGAACCTGCTGTTTTGGTAAAGCGGTGCTGCTAAATCCCTGGGAACTCATGCGATTGGGTCGAGAAAAAAAAATAACGGCAAAAGTCTTTCGTGATCTTTACTGCGAATTTGGAGGCATACAATTGCGTTTTGACGGAGCAGCAGATAAAAAAGGGCAAAAAGCGTGCAGTCAATACGACGAAAGTAGCGGCTGCAGCGTGCACCTCGGGCGCCCATCAGCTTGTCGCTTGTACCCCTTAGGGAGGCAAATCCAATTTGAAAAAGCAACGTATATGTTCGAAGGGGAAATATTTCCTTGCCTAACTGATTGTGCTGAAGTTTTAGAACTGCCCAAGCTCAGTGTTGGTGATTATCTTAAAGGCCAAGCTGCTGCGCCCTTCGAAAAGTCACAAGACCACTATTTAACTGTCATGCAAAACATCGCTGACATCGCTTTTGAACTTCTTTTAGATTCCGGATTAGCTGCTTCAGGAGACACAAAAACAATAGGCCTGTGGCGCATATTAGGCATCGAATCTCCCGAAATGTTAGCAGTCAGAATCGGACAAGAATGGATGGACTGCCTGATGATACCAAAAATTAACAATACCTTTGAAAATCCAGAAGTTTTTATTCAAAAACACAACGATCTGTTATTGATCAAAGCAAAAGAACAATTTGAGAATATACAAACGCTACAAGAGCTTCATGAAGCCGCTGTTTTAATGTTTGCCATTGCGTTGCACTTGTCGAGAGGATTGGGAGCAGATACCAGAGGAATTTCAGAACATTGGATCGCGACAGCAATACAACATGGCGCTAAAGAATTAGAAGAATGAAGCTGTTGTGAACGACTTAAAACAAAACACAAAGAGTCACTCATTTTTAAAAAAACGTCAAAACAAAAATGAAAAAATAATGCTTGAAATCAAAAGAATAGATTCAAAGAATTACGAATTTAAATACCTAGTAATAGGCTTAAATTTAATTCTCGTAAAAAAAATGGGATTGGGCATTTACCGGCTAAATGCATTGCTATTTTAAATTAAGATATGCTGTTTTCGTTTTTAAAGATGTTAAACCAATCGAATCCAGTGCGATAAAGACATGCAGGTCTGCAGCAACGGAAATCAAACACCTGTATATTTCCTCAGAAATAAGAAGTCAACGGATTGAAGAAAAAATACTCTTTGCATTAGAAAATTAATCTCAAACCTTAGGGAAAGATTCCAGTTTGCTTTTTATGAGGTCAAAGCGTCTAGAAGCAAGCGAACAATATGAAAGGAATAGAGAATAGTCGATTCCGCAATATGAATAATAAAAAGACCTTCCAAATAGTTTTTATTTGCCACAAAAAAAGGAGACCCTTAGATTGTTTTTAAAGTTCCTAAGATAAGTATACGTCGCGCATTTAAATACAGATCTTAAATACCAAACACAGCTAGCCGCAAGGAATGCACGAAAGCGGAACAAATCCAACGAGAATACTTTAAAAAAATCTAATTATTGTACCTTTGAACTCCCTATAAAAGTAAACTTATGCAAGATACCACGATACTAAAATATATTAAAGAGATTCTCAAAAGCATGCCAATAGATTGGTTGAATCTTACAACGCACCGCTTAGATATTTATGATGAGAAGCTGGCAAAAACTGAGTTTTTAGATCAGTTTGAAGTTTTATTTCAGCAGCAAAATTCTAACGTTACAGCATTAAATGAGTTGCCAACTGCATACGACTATATCCGTTTAGGACATCCCTTATCCTGCGTCTTAGAGTGGTCAATCGGCAAATTAAACAGCACAAAATCGGAAAACGTTATTAGTTTTTCTTCGAAAACAATGCCTGTTTTAGCTATTTTAAGAAAGAATCTATTAGAAAATAAAAACACTCAAATCATATACAGTGGAGAACTTCCAACATTTTTTGATGTTGAAGTACTCAAAAAAGTATATGGCTATCAATTTGAATTAAAGCACATTAAAAGCAACACTGAAATTACTCCATTTGAAGGCAGTAGTATTTTCATTTCTCAACAAGATAAAATAGGTGTTTTTGACCCAAGCTTACCCGTTGATTTTTTTGTGAATATGCACACCAACTTAGGAAGTATATTGCTCATAAATGGCGCTGGAAATGAGCACTATATTAAAGACATACAGCATGTAAGAAGAAGGGAATCTATTGCCATGACTCCTGCAAATGCATGCATTGCATTGCAAGCAATAATCGCCTCTACCCCATTGGAGATTCAACCGCTGAACACCGTTATAAAAGAGAGTGTTCTCAATTCGATTACAAATATTACGGGAGTAGAAACGACTCCTTTAGTGGGTTCTAGCGGACTGTCTATTCAGTACGCAATTATGATGGGACTTATAGACGATGCACTGGAAAAACATCCTGGTAAAAGCATCAAAATTATTGTTCCTCCCAACTGTTACGGCGGGACCAATGACCAAGCAAGAAGGGTCGCTGCTGCTACTAAGAATGTAGAAATAGTAGATTTACCTGTGGATGGTGCAGATGATATGGTAAAAAGTGTCGACATTGTTTTAGATAAAATTGCAAATGAGGATGGCGTGCCTTATATCATTGCTGAAATTCCAACAAATCCGAGAGTAGAAGTCCCAGAGCTGCTCGCATTAAAGGCTGTATTAAATAAAGTACGGAACACCGCGTCTGGTGAAACGGCTATAGATCCTGTTTTTATTTTAGACCAAACTTTTTGTCCGAATGTCCTCTTTTTAGGAACTGGTCAAATACTTGAGACCATTCGCGCTATTTCATATGCGAGTGGATCTAAATTTCCAAGTGGAGGAAAATGTACTGCCGGATACTGCGTAGGAAACGAAAAAGCAGAAACATTGATGGAGAAGATAGCTACACATCTCAAACTTTGTGATAATGAAGGGACGATACTTCAAATGCAAATATTGGCCGAACAATTGCCTTCAATGAATCAAAGAATAACAGCTGCGTATGAAAATACGCGTGAATTTGTAAACTTCATTCACGAAGCTTTGCCTACTGCTAAAATTAATTTTGTTTCGACAGCTTTGGCCGCTGCAGGATTTACACCGTCTGTATTTTCGTTAGATCTTCCTACAAAAGGAACTACAGAAGTTGAAAAAGAAGCACACAAGAGAGTGCTAAATTATAAACTCATCAACTTAATGATTCAAGAAATTCCAGATGAAAGTAAGTTTTGTGTGAGTTATGGTCAAATTAAAGGTTGTTATTGGACCATTCCGGCAACTTCAACCCAAGGAACTACCAAGGAAGGCGACAAAGATTATATTGTTCGTGCTTCACTTTCTCCAAACTTAGATCTTAATCTTCATAAAAAAGTGTTCTTAAAATTTATGAAAAATCTCTAATTTAATTACAAATAAGCTGGTAAAAAAACGTTTAATATATATTCCGAATTACCAAAATATTTTAAAGTGTTGTTGTGTGAAAAAATAATTTAAAAGTTTTAGGATAATTTGTCATAAAGATTAATTTCAATATGTAATTCGTAACATATTAGTAAATCACAAGAGGGAAGCCAATCAGAAAAAAAGAACTTACTAGTCTATTTTATTATATTTTTGAATTGATAATTAATCAAAAAAATTATTGTTTATTACCCAATAATACTATGGTATATAAATACTTAACGCTTATAAGTTTTAATTTAAAAGTAAAAATTATCCTAACTATTTTATTTGTTTACTGTTTTACACACACACAGAAGCTAAGAGCGTTCGCCAGTATTTCGTAAAAAAAGCAAGAAACTAAAACTTAATAAAAAAATAATACAGCAATTCTTAAGATAGATCGGCAGCAATATTGGTTCACAACACAGCAATAAAATAGCATGAAAAAAGCAGTATTTTTCGACATGAACGAAACCTTATTAGACCTAAGTTTACTTAAGGAACATTTTAAGAAACACTTTGACGATCCGTATATTCTAAAATATTGGTTCACAAAATTATTGCACAGCTCGACGATCATGGGAATTATGGGCGTGTATAAAAATTTTGGAGAATTGGCCGCTGTTGCTTTAGAAAATTTGTTTTTCGAAAATAACAAATCTTTAAGCGGTGCTGTAAAAGCTGAAATACTTGGCGCATTTAGAAAATTACCCGCTTATGAGGATGTAAGACCGGCTCTTACAGTTTTAAAAGAGCATCACATTCTCGTTATTGCTGTTTCGAACTCGTCTTTAGAAATGATGAAAGAACAACTGACAAATGCAGGAATTATAGACCTTTTTGATTCTTATTACTCTGCAGACAACGTTGAGAATTACAAGCCTTTTGAAGATATTTATCGTGCAACAGCGCAACGAGAAGAATTACAACTTGAAAACATAGTCATGGTTGCAACCCATGATTGGGATTTATTTGGAGCAAAAAAAATTGGACTTACTACTGCTTACATCAAACGGAAGCGAGAAATATACAATCCTTATTACTTGCAGCCAGATTTTAATGCGTCCAATTTACGCGATTTAATTCAGCAAATAATTCAGGTCAAGTATTGAAAAGTAAAAGATTAATTTTGATACAACCCTATTTTACAAAACCGATCAAGTATCGCTAGTACCCTTTTAGAAATGCAGAATAACAAGCACTTGAATCATTGCGAATTTGAATTTTGTGCTGTTTCTAGATTTGATAAAATAAACAAGGTTGTCGCTGCTGCAGCTGCACTCAAATACGAATTTAAAAGAAGAAAAAAATGCCCATAGAAAACATACCTGAAATTTATTTTCAAAATAATAAGAGTTCTCAAGACATCTTTGTTTATGATTTTAAGATGTCGAACGATGTGGTAAAAAGTAAAGTAAATTTAAGTATGAATATGTTTAGCTTTCTACAAGTTGGTAAAAAGCAAGTACATTTTGCTGGCGCATCGGTTGCCGTAAATAAAGCACAATCCTTATTACTTAAGAAGGGAAATTGGCTTTGGACTGAATTATTAGGTACTGAAACCGTTTATTACTGCAAACTTTTCTTCTTTTCTGAAAAAAAACTGACTGACTTTTTAAGTAAATATACAAACGACGTAAAGCCGTATAAAGAAGATGTGCCTTATTTTGTGATTGAAAATGACGATTATATTGCTACTTTTATTAACTCTTTGTCGTCTCACACTTTTACAAATCACAGTTATAGTGACGCTTTGTTAGTTTTAAAATTTGAAGAAATTATGCTGTATTTATTAAACAAATACGGTGCTACTTTTGAATACTACTTGCACTCGTTAATCTCAAAAAAGATTTCGCCATTTAAAAACATCGTAGAAAGCAATGTCAACTCCAACCTAAAACTAGAAGAAATTGCTTTTCTCTGTAACATGAGTCTCTCTACTTTTAAACGTCATTTTACTGCTGAATATAAGGAACCTCCAGGAAAATGGCTTCAAGACAAGCGCCTTCGAAAAGCAAAAGAACTGCTGCAAGTAGGTGCTCTAAAAGCATCGGATATTTACTTCGATATTGGGTATAACAACCTGTCTAACTTCAGTATAGCCTTCAAAAAGAAGTTCGGAATTAGTCCATCAGACATTTAAAATTAACAAAATTAAATGTAAATTATTGATTCAAAGTGATTTAAAATATGCGTATTATTTTTTTTATGTAATAAAAAACAATACTGAACTTTTTTCATAAGTTATTGACCTGTATCAATAACGCCACAAGTAAGCACACTCCATACATTTGCCTTGTAATTAAAACACGCTTGTTTTTGCAAGCATTATTTAATAATTTAAAATTATAATTATGGCAAATGTATTAAAACCAAAATTCAAAGAAAGGTACGAGAACTTTATAGGAGGTAAATTCGTAGCGCCTGTAAAAGGTCAGTATTTCGATAATGTGTCTCCTGTAGATGGTAAAGTATTTACCCAAGCGGCACGTTCTACGCAAGAAGATATCGATCTTGCTTTAGATGCAGCGCATGAAGCGTTTCCTTCTTGGAGTGTAACTTCTGCAACCGAACGAAGTAATATGTTATTAAAAATTGCACAAGTAATGGAGGACAACCTTGAATACTTAGCAACTTTAGAGACCATCGATAATGGGAAACCAATTCGTGAAGCACGTGCAGCAGACATCCCGTATTGTGTTGATCACTTTCGGTATTTCGCAGGTGTTATCCGTGCAGACGAAGGAAGCATCTCTGAGCACGACAAAGACACATTAAGTATTGTATTAAACGAACCTATTGGTGTTGTTGGTGAAATCATCCCTTGGAACTTCCCTATGTTAATGTTGGCTTGGAAAATTGCTCCGGCTTTAGCAGCAGGTTGTACAGCAGTTGTAAAACCAGCAGAGCAAACTCCTACGAGTGTTATTGCGTTAATGGAGCTCATTGGAGATATTTTACCTGCTGGTGTACTTAACATCGTAACTGGTTTTGGCGCAGAAGCTGGACAAGCTTTAGCAACATCTAAACGTATTGCAAAACTTTCATTTACGGGTTCTACGGAAACAGGGCGTAAAGTGTACCACAATGCAGCAGACAATATCATACCGGTAACTATGGAACTAGGAGGGAAATCTCCTAATGTTTTCTTTCCATCGGTAGCAGCGCAAGACGACGAATTCTTTAGCAAATGTATTGAAGGCGCATTGATGTTTGCACTGAACCAAGGAGAAATCTGTACAACACCGTCTCGTATCCTAGTGCATGAGGACATTGCTGATCTTTTTATCGAAAGAATGCAAGAACGCTTAAAGTTAGTGAAAGCGGGCAATCCTTTGGATCCAGAAACAATGATTGGTTCTCAAGTTTCTAAAGCACAATGTGAAAAGATTCTTGACTACATCAATATTGGTAAAGAGGAAGGCGCTATTGTACTGGCTGGTGGAGAAGCAGGCAAACAAGAAGGCGATCTTGCTGGCGGATACTATGTGCAACCAACAGTATTAAAAGGAACAAATGACATGCGTGTGTTTCAAGAAGAAATTTTTGGGCCAGTTGTAGCATTGACTACTTTTAGTTCTACAGAAGAAGCAATAGCTATCGCTAACGATACACCATACGGCTTAGGAGCTGGTGTTTGGTCTCGCGATGCGCACGAATTATTTCAAGTACCACGTGCTATTAAAGCGGGTAGAGTTTGGGTAAACCAATACAACACATATCCTGCTCACGCTCCTTTTGGAGGTGTGAAAGCATCGGGATTTGGTCGTGAAAACCATAAAATGGCTTTGGATCATTACCGTGTTGTAAAAAACATGTTGGTCTCTTATGACAAGAAACCTCTTGGATTCTTTTAATTAAAAGGCATTCATTTTCAAGCAAAACCCCAGGTAACTCTGGGGTTTTATTGGTTCGCTCCTTTCCTGAAAGACGCACCAGAATTCTGCTTTTTAATATTTAAAAAAATATTAATTCGGCACGTGTGTATAAAATTGAGAAATATTTTAGGATACGCACAACGCATCCCTGCTGTTAAAACGATCCTTAAAGCAACGCAGTCTGTAAAATTAAAAACTTCTTAAAATAGATTGTATCACATAAAATATTGTATCGCCGTTGCTAATGCAAATCCAAAAAGAATAAAAATTGGCCTGTTAACAGCATGTGAAATGAATTGCCGGCAACGCACTTGTCTACAAAAGTATAAACAGACTTTCTTGGCTCGGGATGTATTCATTAATCACTTGCTTAACGCAACTTAATAGAAACAAACACCGATCCGCAATAATTTATAAACGTGGAAACAGGGCAAATGCGATAAATTTAATTTTACCGAGATCAGAAGCACTATTAGATAAAAGCAAATTTTGGCTTTTTTGAAGACGTTTGGGTTTTTGATACATACACGTTGTAAACAAAATAAGAAAATTGCTTTCTAACAGGAGCAAAATCGATTGCTTACACTAGTAAGGCTATTTCAACGGTTTAGATATTTTGTCTATGATGGCATTTTCAAATTTGAATTAATTATCTTAGTAACTCATATTAAAACATTCTCATGAATTTAGTAATGTTTGCAGTCGGAACCGTAATCTCAATCACCTATATCATCGGTCTTGTGTGGAATATAGGATATCGGGTGAAGGAAAGTAAAGAAGAAAAATATGGTTATTATTCCAGACACAGCCAACCAGAGCAGGATGAGTTATAATAAGCACAGCAAAAAAACTACACATCTCTGAAAAGGCCTATTTTAGCTTTCCAAAACCACAAAAGTATACAATGCGATAAGAGCATTCGCAGGGTATTCTAGGGATACTTGTGCAACAGACAGAAAAGCCTACATTGCTGGAAGTATCTACAAACGAATCAAAGCATATCGCAGCATACCTATTTTTTTCGGAGTTTGAAATACACTGCCATATACTACGTGTTTAATTTTTAAGGACCACTTTCAAAACGAAATTATAAAAAATTGACTGCCCTAAAACGCCCCGTCTAATTTGCTAAGAAAAATCTTTCATCCTATTTTTTGCCGCAGCTAAATTTTAAATACGAACTCTAAAATAATTATTAGAAAATATTTCACCAATCTAATAGAAGAGTCAATGTTAAAGACACAATCCCAAACAATCTTAAATCTTTCTCCCAATCTAAAAATTTAAATTGAATCCTAGCGTCTGAAAAAAGTATATAGTAGTTACTAAGAACACAGAGCTTCGAAAAATAGAAATGTGTTGTAAACTTCTTTTTCATCTAAAGAGTAAAAAAGAGTAAGACAGGCAAAAATAAAAACAATAGCTTTTCAAAAAATAATAAAACGCTGTCGTTTTATAAAGTAAGAAAATGGGCGCACAGATTCAAATAATACCCAATATACTGCGATGATTTATGTGCAGTTATTCAAAGCATGGCTCTATGCACGTTCAGACGGATTTCCTTGTTTTGTTGTATTTAGCAAACTACCGTCTTTATCCACGCAACACACGTATACAAATACGTTGCTTTCCCCCCAACCCTCACTAAAAAGAGGAAAGCAACCCAACACTTTAATGCAAGCATAATACTGCACCCTATTTTCAGGGATCCGCAAATTATACTGAATTCAGGGGTTGACAGGCGGTAGAATAAAAACTATATTTTAAACAGTTTAAGAAAAGAACCTAAAGTTGGCTTTGAGCACCACTGCTGGGAATAATCGTAGGTTGTATTTTCGCTGTTGTATGTCTAGTAGGAGCCAGTTATGCTGTCGCAGATACTTGTTAATTAAAAATTAAAAAAATGATAAAACATTCAAAGAAAACAGTGTTCTATTTTTTACTTTTTACTTCCATTATGACTGGAATCTCTTTAGCAGATGTTAAATGGAGTATTGTAAAAGCAACAGAAAATGGCTTTAAGGAAATATTATTACCCTTAATTTTTTGCTTGCTAACTATCAACTTTTTAGTTTCTTATGTAGACAAAATTAAGAAAGAAAATAGGAAGAGTTAATTTGATAGAGTGCCTATAAACAGAACTTGGCATAACACCACATATAAAAGAACAGCAGTGAAATGCAAGCTAAAAGCGTTTGCTTAACTGCTGTTTTGATTTACAATCTGAAAATAAAAGGGTTTTTTAATCCGCTATGTTATACGGATAATACCAGTACTCCCCTAAAAGCCCCTTCTAAAAAAAGAACGCATAACTAAAATAAAACGGCAGTACTATACCCATTTAGAGGGATAATAGAATTATACTGTTTTCAGGGATTGACACGCATTAAATAATACGCTATGTTTATAAAGCATAAAAAAAGAAACCTAAAGTTCGTTTTCGGACCCATATTCTAAAAAGGGCAACTGCTGTCGGTGAGTACTATTTTATACAACATGAAGAATCAATAAAATGGTAAAAAACGGATAAACATCAAACAGCAAGAATGCTAAGATTGAAACTGACAAAAGAAAAAAGTAGATTAAATAACCAAAATCAAAAAAGTATAATTTTTTTAATAGCGAGAGAGTCTAAAAAAAGCGAAAAGATTTTTTCATAAATTTAATAAGTTATGAACGTATTTAAAATTTTAAGAAACAAAAGAATCATTATTTTATTTAGTTTAAGTTTTTTGTTTTTCTCCTGTTCTCAATATGAGTTAAATAATAAAAGAGTTTTTGACTATGCAATGTATCAAGCATATAAAGACAATCCAGTGGATATGCAAAAAGTGGAAATATTAAAATCTAAATTAAAAAAAGGCTTTTCAAAATCTGAAATAAATGAACAAATTTTAAACTTAGTGAATGACCAGTATCACACAAATTTAAAAATCCCTAAAAAAGTTCTCTATATTTCAGATATAAACATAGATGAAATGAAATCTTTTAGCCTCTCAGAAAGCTTGATAAGTAAAGAAGAAATTAAATTAATAGATGAATTATCTTTAAATATTGGTTACAAAGGTCTAGACAGTGCATTAAAAATTTTAGAAGATAAAGTAATCGCTTCCAATTTGGATATAGCCTCTTTTAAAAAATATAATAATTTAGCGATTAGCCTTAAAGTTGTGAACATAGAAAACCCTCAACTTTTTAACAACAACAATCAACAATTTAAATTAAATAAAAAAGGAACAAACTTGTCTAAAATTGGAATTTTAGCTTGTATTGTTGCTATCATCGTGTGGATTGCAGCAGTAATAAGTTTTGTCCCAGCCTGTGCAACTTGGGTTCTTTGTGGGTTCGCAGGCTTCGCACTAATAGCAGCAACAGTTGAGGTTATATTAGAATGTGTCCCAAATACCCCAGAGCAATAAAGTATTAATAAAAATAAAGAATTATGAAACTTTCGAAAAAATTGCACAAATTTTCTATAATAACAATTCTTTTTTTAATTTTTTTCCTCTCAGTTGCAGTACTTTATAATTACAACAACTCAAATGAATTTTATAAAAATATAAAAACTTTTTTCTTATCTATATTTATTGTGAGTTTACTCATAATTAGTTTTTTGAAAAATCATCAAAGTTCTTTTTTAAATAGACCCTTAACCACATTCTGCTTATGCCTGTTTACATTTTCTTTTTTAGCCTTACTTATTAATAAATTAATTTTAACCGGATTTAAAAATGAAATTATTTTATACGATCAAATTTCATCAATTGTTTTTGGTTTTTTTTCTTTTATATTCATCATTTATCAACACTACTACAATATGAAAAAAGAAAAAAATATAACGAAACCAGATCTCTAAAAACAGCAGTGAAATGCCAGCTAAAAGCCCGTTCTGGACTGCTATTTTTGTTTACAATGCGAAAGTAAAAGGATTTTTAATCGGCTATTTTATGCGAATAATACCGGTACACTCCAAAAATCCCCTTCTAAAAAAAACACGCCACTTTAAAGTAACTGCAAAGGTATACCCTATTTACAGGGATACCTAAATCATACCATTTTCGGGGATTGATACGAATGCTATTTTAATGTAGTTTTGTTTCAGAAGTTACTATTGAAAAAGTTTGCTTTTAAATCCTTATCCGATAGATAAAAGGAGCCGTTCGTTTTGTACAACTTTGAAAGCTAGAAGTCTTTTTTTTCAATAATTTGACGCTGAAAAGAAAAACACAAAAACGTATAAAGTTCCGCCTATCCCCCCAATATAGAAACTAATACGGATAAAAGGTAAGACTATAAACAAGTTGGCAACAAGCAGGAAAACAAAAAATGAGGAAAATTGAGAAAATAGAAAATCACCTAAAGGAATCTAATAATTCCCAACATATAATCAATGGAATTAAAGCCATTTTAGCAAATTTTCCTGTTGGAAGTGGAATTGCCTCATTAATGTCTGATTACATTCCTTCTCAACGCGAATTGAGACTTATGGAGTTTACAGAAAATATAGCAAGAGATTTATCTGAATTAGAAAATGAAATAAATAAAAACTATCTGAAGTCAGATGAATACGCTTTTATTTTTGAAAAATGCTTTAAAGGGGCTGTAGAAAATTATCAAAAGGAAAAAATAATTGCTTTCAGAGCCATATTAATTAACTCATTAATAGAGTTTAAAATTACTCAAACGGAAAAAGAATATTATTTGAATCTCGTTGACAATCTTTCGTTATTGCACATCAAAATATTGAGTTTTTTAGCTTTTCCAAAAAAGTATCTTGAAATAAATGGACTTGATGAATCCATTATATCTGGTAGTTTTAGTTCTTTTTTTCCAAAAGTAATTCCCGAAGCAAATATTGAAATTATTAAACTTGCTTTCAAAGACTTACACAATTATGGATTTACGAATACAGATAGCGGAATATTCAGCACACTGACGTCAAGCAGCGGATGGAATTTATTAGGAGATAACGTTTCAAAAAATGGACGAAATTTTATCGAGTTCATTTCATTGAATGAATAAACAGCCAGCTGCCAACACCGTGTAAATTTAATTGCTTACTTCTAGCCTACTTACGAAAGTCCTCACGGACTTTCTATCTGTGAATTATTTATTAACTTCACTCCTTAACGCCGCAACTAAACTTATACAAACACGTTGTGCTTAATGTAAAAAAAAACCCGCATATCATTATAATTTATGAATACAGAAGAAATTTTATCATTACCTACTTTAGATAGACTAAAATATATAAACTCTGTAAATGATACGTTTGGATTTTTAAAAAAATTGAAAAGTGAAAAAAGTGAACTTCCAAGCGAATTAGAAAGTCTATTTAAAAGATTAGAAAAATTAAATATTTTTAATGAATCTAAACTAAGTTGGTGTGAAAAATATCCTGATTTCGGAGAAATTTTCCGAATAATGGATTTATACTTAAAATCTGAAATTTTAGTTGAATTTGGGGAAAAATCGCTTCCTGAATCATTATTAAATCAAGCTTTAGAAGTTTTTAAAAAAACAATTTCATTTAAAACTTCAAGTACATACAAGAAACTAACCAAAGGTCTTACTAATTCAAGATATAGGTATTATAACTACTGCATATCAAAAGAAATAGCAAGCAGTTTCCAAGACGAATTTTTAGATTGGGGAATTGAAATTAGCAATTTATGGAATGAAATATATTATACAAAAGAGGATTTTTTTAATGACACTGGCTATGACCGAACAAGTTGGGAAACATACATCAAATACCCTAATATGCTTGAACGGAAAAAAGATGAACTTAAAAAACAGTCAGAAAAAGCTTTTGCATTAATGGCAAGTGGTTTAGAATTAATTGAAAAGCACAACACGATTATTACAGAAGAATACAAAAATAACGCTGTTGAAATGTCATTGTACGAACGTGAATTGGAAATTTCCCTAATGGTAGAGTTAGAAAATGGAAATGACAAACAGTATTGTTATGTCTATACTTTAGAATGTGAATTATTTGTCTTTTATGTTGGCATTGCATCTAACCCTAAAGAAAGGTTTGAACAACACATAAGAGGTGCTTTTAGCAATGAATCTCATCTCTTTAAGTCAAAGTTTATACAAAAGTATAATAACGAACTAAAACAAAATATAGTTTACGAAGGAATTAGAAAAAACTGCAAATTATTTGAAAAAGAATATATTGCTATACACAACCCACTTGGAAATATGACACAAGGAGGAGAAGGATAATTAAACAAGTTAGAGAAAACACTAAACACAACACCGTATAAAATTAATTGCTGGCTTTTAGCGTATTTACGAAAGTCCAAACGGACTTTCGTAGTTCTTGTTTTATTTAGTAAATTAGTTCTTTAAACCACGCACCAAACCATATACAAACACGTTATGCATAATCAAAAAAGTCACCCCTGAATTCAAAATTATCTTCCAAAATAGATTGATTGAAATAAAAAAAGTTGGATAAATATTTTTTTTACTCCAAAATGTAAAGTATATTTGTCATTATGGAAAATATACTTATTGTTTATTAATAATCTAAAATTAAAATTATGAATGTAAAATCATTTATGGAATGTGAGAGAAAAAGCCTTGAAAAGATGAAAAGGTATCAGTTATCCAACAAATTCAAGAAAATTGGAATAGGAATAATTATAATATCGGTAATAGCATTTATCGTGAATAAATTATCCATTGAAAATATAGACTTAAAACTAACATCCAAATATGGAATATTAATTGGATTATTACTCGTTTCAATTTCAAAAGAAAAAATAGAAGATGAACTAATAAAATCTTTGAGAATGCAATCTTATACTTTTGCATTTATTGCAGGTGTTATAATTACTCTATTAACAAATCCAATATTTAACTATATAGCAAATTTAATTTCTGAAAAACAGGAAGGAAGTTTTGAAGGTGTTGGAGATTGGGAAATTTTATGGATTTTGTTGAGCATTCAAGTTTTTTATTTTGAATTCTTAAAGCGAATGAACAAATGAAAAATCGACTAAAGATTGAAAGAGCAATATTAGACTTAACACAAGAAGAACTTGCTAATAAAATTGGAGTATCGCGTCAAACGATAAGTTCAATTGAAAAAAACAGATATGTACCTTCAACAGTTCTTTCATTAAGACTTTCCAACTTATTTAAAAAACCAGTTAATGACTTCTTTGAGTTAGACGAAAATGAGAAAGCCAACACTTTAATAAAAGCATAACACTACACCCTATTTTCAGGGATCCCAAAATTATACTGAATTCAGGGGTTGACAGGCGGTAGAATAAAAACTATATTCTAAACAGTTTAAGAAAAGGACCTAAAGTTAGCTTTGAGCACCACTGCAGGGAATAATCGTAGGTTGTACATTCGCTGTTGTATGTCTAGCAGGAGCCAGTTATGCTGTTGTAGATACCTGTTAATTAAAAATTAAAAAAATGATAAAACATTTAAAAGAGAACATTGTTCTATTTTTTACTTTTTACTTCCATTATGACCGGAATCTCTTTAGCAGATGTTGAATGGAGTATTGTAAAAGCAACAGAAAATGGCTTTAAGGAAATATTATTACCCTTAATTTTTTGCTTGCTAACTATCAACTTTTTAGTTTCTTATGTAGACAAAATTAAGAAAGAAAATAGGAAGAGTTAATTTGATAGAGTGCCTATAAACAGAACTTGGCACAACACCACATATAAAAGAACAGCAGTGAAATGCAAGCTAAAAGCGCATGCTGAACTGCTATTTTTATTTACAATCCGAAAGTAAAAGGGTTTTTAATCGGCTATTTTTTTAAGGATAATACCGTTACTCCCCAAAAAGCCCCTTCTAAAAAAAACACGCCACTTTAAAGTAACTGCAAAGGTGCACCCTATTTACAGGGATATCCAAATCATACCATTTTCAGGGATTGATACGAATGCTATTTTAATGTAGTTTTGTTTTAAAAGCGATTATTGAAACAGTTTGCTTTTAAATCATTATCCAATAGATAAAAGGAGCAGCTCGTTTTGTAAAACTTTGAGATCTAGAAGTCTTTTTTTTCAATAATTTGACGCTGAAACGAAAAACACAAAAACGTATAAAGTTCCGAATATCCCCCCAATATAGAAACGAATACGGATAAAAGGTAAGACTATAAACAAGTTGTGGCTAATTAAAACGAAACGTAAAATGAACGAACATTAATGGAAGTAATTGGAATAATTATCGGTGTAATTGGAATTATAGTTGGAATTTATCCATATTACAGAAGTAAATATATTTTAAGACCTGAATTGACTATTGAAATAACTTCAAAAGGAGGTTTAAGTGCACCAAGAGGTTTGAGCAGTAAGAATGTTTTAAACTCAGAAGGAAATATTGACGGAAATAATGCAATCCGAATATTTGAATTAACTTGGAGATTTAAAGTGACAATTACGAATAATTCAGACTTGACCGCTTTTTATCCTGAACTTGAATTTAATCCAACTGGTTCAAAATTTAGAATTGACAAAATCAACCGACTTAAACCAATCAAACCTTCCGAATCTTTGGAACTACTTGGGGAATTTAATAAATATGAGGAAGTTGAAGGGAAAAACAGAACAGATGTTGGAAAAGCACCACCAAACGAGTTTAGCGAATTAGAATTATTACTTGGCTATGAAAATTCTAAAAAACGGAGATTTTATACTTTATTTGACTTTAACGAATCTGAAAAAAAGAATAAGTTCTTAAACAAAAAACCGAAAGATTACAGAAATAACTAGCCACAACACCGTATAAAATTAATTGCTGGTTTTAGCCAACTTACGAAAGTCCAAACGAACTTTCTTGGTTATTGTTTAATTTACTAAATTAATGCCTTAAAATACGCAACTAACATTATACCAAACGTTGGCTACAATTAAAAAAAATCCTAACTGAATTGAAAAACCTGAACTTTGAAACAATACTAGAAGATGCGCAAAAATTCTTACGGACTGAAAACGATTCTTACATTCAAACTTATACCGAATTTATAAAATACTTTGAACAAATAAACGCTGGAAAAATAAACGAACATAATTTGGTAATTGCAAGTCATTTTGTTTATGGATGGATGCCGACAATTATTCATTTGAAATTGGAACAGAAAGACAAAGTTTTATTTTTATTAAATGCTGTGAAAAATGGACACATTTTAAAAGTCAACGAACTTGAAATTCTAAAAAAATCAATAAATAACTCTTTAGTAGGACTTTCTAAACTTTTGCATTTTATTAATCCGAAAGATTATGCGATTTGGGACAGTCGAATCTTTAGGTATTTAACAGAAAAGAAAAGTAGTTATGGAATTGACAGACCACAACTTTATCTTGACTATTTGAAAGGAATAAAGAACATTTCGGAAAATAAAGACTACGGAAAAATACACGATTTAATTTCTCGAAATTTTGAATATGATATTTATCCAACAAGAGCAATTGAAATAACAATGTTTGAAACAGACAGAAATAGACAAAGCCGAATGAAAAAATAACTATGGGCAACAACGTATAAAATTAATTGCTGACAAATCGATTACTTACGAAAGCCCAAACGGACTTTCGTCGTCAGTGTTTCATTTACTAAATTGATAGATTAAACTACGCGACTAACTTTATACAAACACTTTGTGCATAATGCGGAAAATCGTTGTAAATATTTACATTTGAACTAAAAAAGCCAACGCGCAAACAGCACATTTATTTTTTTTCCAACACTAAATGCCAACGCTCAAAAAAATAAAAGAACTGTTCTTTGCCAACGCACCAAATAGTACTAACTTTAGAAATTAAAGATAAAGATAATTTAATATGGCAATAAACAATTTAGCTGCAGCTAAAAAAGCCAAGAATGACGAATTTTACACGTTATACTCTGACATACAAAAAGAAATACAAGCATATCTTGACTACAATCCAAATGTTTTTAAAGGTAAAACTGTTCTACTTCCTTGTGATGACCCTGAATGGAGTAATTTTACGAAATTTTTCGCACAGAATTTTGAACGTTTCGGAATAAAAAAACTGATAAGTACAAGTTACGCACCAAATAGCAAACCTTATCAAATCGGATATCAAGTATCTATATTTGAAGAAAGTGCACCACAATACGACAGCAACAAAACTGAAAGTCAAGGAAAAATATATACTTTAGAGAGAGACATTACAGAAGACGGTAGAATTGACGTTGACGATTTAGAATGGAATTATCTCAAAGGAGATGGAGACTTTAGAAGTGAAGAAGTAATAAAGTTAAGAGATGAAGCAGATATTATTATAACCAACCCACCATTTTCATTATTTCGAGATTTCTTGCAATGGATAATTGAAGCTGATAAGCAATTTGCAATTATTGGGAATATAAATGCAATAGCCTACCAAGAGGTTTTTGCTTTAATTGCACAAAATAAAATTTGGTTAGGTACTGGAATGGGAAGATGGATTTCTGGATTTATTGTTCCTGACACTTATGAATTATATGGAACGGAAGCAAGAATTGATGATGATGGTAATCGGATTGTAGCAACAAATAATTGCCTATGGTTGACAAATATTGAACACGGTAAAAGATATCAACCATTAAAATTAATGACGTTAGCTGACAATAATAAGTTTAATAAAAAACTAAAAAAAAGAACTGCATACGAAAAATATGATAATTATGATGCTATTGAAGTGCCTTTCACAGATGCAATTCCTTCAGATTTTGATGGAACAATGGGAGTTCCAATAACATTTCTTGATAAATACAATCCAAATCAGTTCGATATAATTGGTATTATGGCAACAACCAAAATAAGTGAATACAATTTTGGATATCCATTTGTAAATGGTAAAAAAAAATATGCTCGAATTTTAATCAAAAAGAAATGAAAACAACATTAAGGAGCGAAATAACCGTTAAAGAAATCTGTGACGGTTTCGTGTATAATGAAGCAGAAGGAAAAGGTCTTTTCGGTCTTTCTGGAACTCTAACAATTCAACCAGAATATCAGAGAAATTATATTTATGCAGATGGTAAAAGAGATGTCGCGGTTATAGAAAGTATCTTAAAAGGTTATCCTTTAGGTCTAATTTACTTTAATACATTGAAAAACGGTCATTTTGAAGTTTTAGATGGTCAACAAAGAATTACAAGTATTGGAAGGTTTCTCACTTTCAAATTTCCAATTAAAGATGGAAATGGAATGGAACAATATTTTGATAGCCTACCAAGTGATAAGCAACAAAAAATTGAACAAGCAAAACTTTTAATATTTGAATGTGAAGGAGAAGAAAGTGAGATTAAAGAATGGTTTAAAACAATTAATATAGCTGGAGTTCCACTTAATGCTCAAGAACTTCGAAATGCCATTTATTCTGGAGAATTTGTTACACTTTGTAAAGAAGAATTTAGCAATAGCCTGAATACAAATATCCAGAAGTGGAGTGCTTATATAAGAGGTAGTGTTGATAGACAAGAAATTCTTGAATGTGGTTTAGACTGGGTTAGTCAAGGTAAAATTGACAACTATATGAGTAGCAATAGAAAGGAAAGCAACATTAAGGAATTGAAGACCTATTTTAATAGTGTTATTGATTGGGTATCAACAGTCTTTATTGATGTTGAAAGAGAAATGTGTGGTTTGGAATGGGGAAGATTATATGAAAATCACCATAAAACTGCCTATAATCCAAATAAAGTTTCTAAACAAGTAAGAGAACTTTATGGAGACCCATTTATAAAAAACGGGAAAGGTGTTTTTGAATATATTTTAGGAGGTTCAAATGAAACAAAATTGTTACAAGTGAGAGTTTTCGATGAATCAACTAAAAAATCAACTTATGCTCAACAAACAAAAATAGCAAAAAGCAAAGACAAATCTAATTGCCCACTATGTGCAGTCAGTAATAATTCTAACAAAAAAAAGATTTGGACAATTAATGAAATGGATGCTGACCACGTAACAGCTTGGAGCAAAGGTGGTGCAACTTTAAAGGATAATTGCGAAATGTTATGTAAAACTCATAATAGAGCAAAAGGAAATAAGTAGAAATATGAACTGAATTATGCCAACGCTAAAAAGCCATACACATTTGCAATTCTTACCAGCCAACGCTAAAAGCCAAAAATTGCAAAAGAGTATGTCTTGCCTACGCTAGCAAGTTTGCGGAATAAAGCCAGTGGATAAATGTATAAAAAACATAGGGCGTTTGTGCTAAACCGAGATGTCTGTGAGTATAAACTAAATAATAAACCGAAACGACAATGCTTATTTAGTGCCCTCCATTTCTGATTCTAAACGTTACCCTTTCCCAACCATTCCTTAAAGCAAAAAAGAACCTAACCTTAGCTTTGGGGTTAAAGTCTACAAGAGAACAACACCTTTTATCCGCCTATTCCTTGTTGGAATAAGATTAAAAGGTTGCATTTAAAAACTAATTAGTTAATTCACTTTTTTATAGTTATTTGCAAGCTATCTTTAGGAAAGTAATCACGGTCTTTATTCTTACAACGTGCTCAAAAACGACTAAACTACAACCCGTGCTTTCTCCTAAAACACGTATTCCCAAGCGCACAGAGAATCAAAAAACACGTTTGGCAAGAACTGTAACCGTCATCATCCATCGAAATACAAACAACCCACAACCCACAACGCATACGCATAAACCACCCAATCCCCACTCCGAACCTATTTACAAACAAAACACAACATAGAAATCTGTAGAAACTCAAGTTGCTTAAGAACGCTCAAAATAGGTCCACAACATCGAATGCTTTACTAAAAATTAGGCACACAAAAAAAGGACAAGATAAATCTTGCCCTTTTTATAACTATCGTTTTGGTAAATTATCCTTTAAAGACAATTTTACGCATTCTTAAATTTTCTGGAGTTACCTCTAGATATTCATCTTCCTTGATGTATTCCATATTTTCCTCCAAAGAGAAATCTACTTTCGGTGCAATCTTCATCGCTTCATCGGTACCCGACTTACGCATGTTTGTCAATTGCTTTCCTTTGATCAAGTTTACTGCCATTTCATCAGACTTGCTGTTCTCTCCAATTACCTGACCGATGTAAATTTCTTGATTCACATCAATAAAGAAACGTCCTCTATCTTGCAAACGGTTCAATGCATAAGCAGTTGCTTTTCCAGCTGCAGAAGAAACAATTGCTCCTTTTACTTCTTCGGTAAAGTCTCCTTTGTACAATCCGTATTCGCTAAATCTGTGGTTGATAATTGCTGTTCCAGCGGTAGCCGTAAGGATTCTATTTCTCAAACCAATCAATCCTCTTGAAGGAATTGAAAATTCTAAGTGCTGTAGATCTCCTTTAGGCTCCATGATCAACATGTCTCCTTTTCTTAACGATACCAAGTTAATTGCTTTTGAAGCCATCTCCTCGGGAACATCGATAGACAATGTTTCCATTGGCTCGTGCTTCTTACCGTCAATTTCTTTTAAAATTACCTGTGGACGTCCCACCTGCAATTCATATCCTTCTCTACGCATGGTTTCAATCAATACCGATAAGTGCAGTACTCCACGTCCGTAAACGTTGAACTTGTCTTCACTATCTGTCGTCTCTACTTTTAATGCTAAGTTTTTTTCTAGTTCTTTGAACAGACGGTCACGAATGTGACGCGAAGTAACAAATTTTCCTTCTTTACCAAAGAAAGGAGAATTGTTAATGGTAAACAACATACTCATGGTAGGCTGATCGATTTCTGTTCTTGGCAATGCTTCTGGGTTTTCTAGATCTGCAATGGTATCTCCAATTTCAAATCCGTCAATTCCTGTGATTGCACAAATATCTCCACAAGGAACTTTTTCTACCTGCACTTTTCCCATTCCTTCGAATACGTGCAATTCCTTGATTCTTACTTTTTTCGTAGATCCATCTGCTTTACACAACATGTAATCTTTTCCTACTTCTAAATCTCCACGAAATACACGTCCAATTGCAATTCTACCTGTAAAAGCAGAAAAGTCTAAAGAAGTAATTTGCATCTGCGGTGTTCCTTCATTGTACTTGGTTGCAGGAATCGACTCTAAAACAGCATCCAATAACGGAATGATGTTGTCAGTTACATTCTTCCAATCTGTACTCATCCAGTTGTTTTTTGCAGAACCATAGATGGTTGCAAAATCCAACTGCTCTTCTGTAGCTTCTAAGGCAAACATCAAGTCAAAAACTTTCTCGTGAACGATGTCAGGAGTACAGTTTTCTTTGTCTACTTTGTTGACTACTACAATCGGAGTCAATCCTAAATCTAAGGCCTTTCCCAGTACAAAACGTGTTTGTGGCATCGGTCCTTCAAATGCATCTACCAATAACAAAACACCATCGGCCATTTTCAATACACGCTCTACTTCACCACCAAAATCGGCGTGACCAGGAGTATCAATGACATTGATTTTTGTTCCTTTGTACATGACAGAAACGTTTTTAGAAAGAATGGTAATCCCTCTTTCACGTTCTAAATCATTATTATCTAATAATAAATCTTTCCGTTCTTTACGATCGTCTAAGATTTTTGCTTGATCAATAATCTTGTCAACTAACGTTGTTTTTCCGTGATCGACATGGGCTATAATAGCGATGTTTCTAATTTGATGCATTCGTGATTTCTTAAATTTCGTGCAAAAGTAGGTGATTCCGCGTTCATTAAACGATTTCTTGCTGTTTATTTTTGATTTTTGATGCGTGCGATTGCATTATTTTTCGTTCAAAAGCACATTTAATCCGCCATTGCTGCGCGGAATGCAAAATCTGTAGTTCTTTAAAGGCCCAATTCCTTTTGATTTGTTATCATAAAACTATGCTGGATAGCCTCCTTTTAAATTGAACAATGCACGCGCAAAATTGGCCTCCTTTAAAATGGCAATTGCCTGTTTGCTGCGAATTCCCGTTTTGCAATAGACCACCAGCGGTTTATCGGTAGGGATTTCATCAATACAAGAAGAGAGCGTTGGCAATGGAATGTGTTGTCCACCAATATGATGCTCAACGCGTTCCCAAGTTTCGCGAACGTCTAATAAGCGATACTCTTCTTTGTGTTTTAAAAATGCTTCAAAAGAAATTTCTTCCTGCACTTCCACACCACAGAAAAAATCATAATCCGCTGCGAGCGCCACCACGGTATTTTTAAGCTCTTTTTCAAAACTCACCAGCAGTTGTTGCATTGTCAAAACATTGTACAGCAATAGCTTATTGGACAGCACCATACCGATTCCGCAAATAATTTTAATCACTTCATTGGCTTGTAAACTCCCAATAATTCCCGGTAAAACGCCCAAAACGCCTATTTGTGAGCAGTTGGGTGCATCTTCGGGCTTTGGAGGATTTGGATACAGGCAACGATAGGTAGCACTTTCTTGATAATTAAACACACTTACCTGGCCTTCAAACTTAAAGATGGCGCCATATACCAGCGGTTTTTTTGCGAGCACCGCGGCATCGTTGGTTAAATAACGGGTGGAAAAATTATCACTCCCATCGACAATAATATCATAGGCTTTAAATAGCAAAATTGCATTTTCGCGTGTCAACTTTTCATTGTACACGTTAAAAGCAATGAACGGATTTAGTCTTGACAGGCGTTTCGCGGCCGTTTCGGCTTTCGAAAGACCTACGTCATCCAGAGTATATAAGATTTGACGCTGTAGATTGCTCTGTGCAACCACATCGTCGTCTATAATTCCCAGTGTTCCCACTCCCGCAGCGGTCAAGTATTGCAGAACCGGACATCCCAATCCTCCTGCTCCCACAACCAAGACTTTCGCCTGCTTGAGTTTTAGTTGTCCCTCCACTCCTATTTCGTCTAATATAAGATGGCGATCGTATTGTTTTTTTTCTTCGTTTGTGAGGATCATGAGGGATGCACGGATTCAAATTGTGCCCAGTCTTTCCAAACCACTTCTAAACCTTGACTTTTCAACATGGCAACCACCTCTTCGGTACTGCGCTCGTCAGAAATTTCAAACTGCTCTAAAGATTCCTTTTCTAGGGTATAGCCACCGGGGCTGGTTTTTGATTCTGCGCTAATCGATGTGGTGCCTAAATGCACAATATGATTTCTAAAAATTTCGCTCTCCCGCGTAGACATCGAAAGTTCAATATCTTCATCAAACAACCGAAAGGCACAAATTAACTGCACCAAATCGGTGTCTGTCATCGCTACTTTTGGTTCCAAACCCCCAGAATGCGGTCGCAATCTTGGAAACGAAATGGAATACTTTGTTTTCCAATAGGTTTTTTGAAGGTACCTTAAATGCAATGCAGTAAAAAGACTGTCTGCGCGCCAATCTTCCAAGCCAAACAAAGCGCCCAAACCAATTTTGTGAATGCCGGCTTTTCCCAACCGGTCGGGCGTCTCTAAGCGGTAATCAAAATTAGATTTTTTTCCCTTCGGATGGTGTTTCTTATACTCATCTCGGTGGTAGGTTTCCTGATATACCAGTACCGCATACAATCCGTTTTCTATCAACAGTTCATATTCCTCTTGGTCTAAAGGTTGTACTTCAATCGTAATATTTGAAAATTGAGAACGGATCAGTTGAATGGCATTTTTAAGATATGCCACCCCAACTTTTTGATTTGCTTCTCCTGTTACGAGCAGAATATGATCGTAGCCTTTCTTTTTTAAAAAAGCGACCTCTTTTAAAATTTCGGGATCTGTAAGTGTCCGTCTCGGTATTTTATTCGTCATGCTAAATCCGCAATAGGTGCAAATATTCTGGCATTCGTTGCTCAAATACATGGGGGCATACATTTGGATAGTATTCCCAAATCTTTTTTTAGTGAGCAGGCTGCTTTTTTGCGCCATCTGCTCTAAAAAAGGTTTTGCTGCTGGAGAAATCAAGGCCTTAAAATCTTCGAGGTCGAGTTTCTCTTTCGCCAAGGCCTGCCTTACCTCTGCCGTTGTTTTATTGAAAATACTTTTCAGGGTATCGTCCCAATTGTACGTGTCAAAAAGTGTTTTAAAAATAGCCATGTTTTATTGTAAAAATGAGGTTAATGGACTGCTTGCTTCTGCCTGATTTTTTATGGGCGCTAGTTTTGCTTCATAAGCCATTCTACCAGCTTCTACTGCCATTTTAAAAGCGATTGCCATGGCTACAGGATTTTGAGAAACCGCAATTGCCGTATTTACCAGCACAGCATCTGCTCCTATTTCCATTGCATAAGCAGCATGTGAAGGGGCACCAATACCAGCATCTATAATTACAGGAACATTGGATTGCTCGATAATAATTTCTAAAAACTCCAGCGTCCGCAAGCCTTTGTTACTTCCAATTGGCGCTCCTAAAGGCATTACGCATTGGGTTCCTACATCTTCTAAACGCTTGCACAAAACAGGATCTGCATGAATGTAAGGAAGTACCACAAAACCCAACTTCACAAGTTCGGCGGCCGCTTTCAAGGTTTCTATCGGATCTGGCAATAAATACCGAGGATCTGGATGTATTTCTAATTTCACCCAATTTGTTCCCAACGCTTCCCGTGCTAAAGTCGCTGCAAACACCGCTTCTTTTGCTGTTCTTACGCCAGAGGTGTTGGGTAATAAATTGATGCGTGGATGCTTTAAATGTGTTAAAATATCGTCTTCTGTATTGTGTAGATCGATTCTTTTCAAAGCCATGGTCACCAGTTCACTTTCAGAAGCAAGCAGGGCTTCCTGCATTTGCACTGAGGAACTAAATTTTCCAGTTCCCACAAATAACCGAGAGGTAAATTCTTTGTCTGCTATTTTTAATTTGCTGTTCATTTTCTTCTTTTAAAATTGTGTGTTCGCTGTTTTGTTTGCTTGCGCTTCCTTGCTTGAAACTGAAATCAATTTCGTAACAATTGGAATGCTTTTAAAATCTTTGGTGAGGGCTCCAGAAAATGCAATCCCATACACACCCGTGTTCACAATCTCAGGAACTGCGCTGAACTCAATGCCTCCAATAGCTATTATTGGCGTTTTTGTGTGCAATGCAGCGAGTATGCGCTTGTATCCATCCACTCCCAAAATAGGACTCAATTGCTTTTTTGTCTTGGTAAATTGATACGGACCCAAACCGATGTAATCGACTTTTTTAGCCAGTAAATTTTCACAATCTTCCAAAGTGTTGGCGGTTCCTCCAATGATAAATTCAGAACCTAAATACCCCCGAACTTCTTGGGGGCAACAATCCTTTTTTCCCAGATGCACACCATCTGCCTGCACCTCTTTTGCAATTTTGTAATGGTCATTAACGATGAGTTTCGCTTTATAATGCTGAGTAATCCTTCTTGCCTTTTTAGCAGTCTCTAAAATACTGTTGGCATCTAAATTCTTTAAACGAAGTTGCACCCAAACAGCTCCAGAGATACAGGCCTGCTCAATGTTCTCTAAATGTTCTTCTGGCGTTTCTCCCTGCGATATGTACTGTAATTTACCGATCATGCTATTTCTAATTATGCGTTCCTAACAAAGAGCTATTTGAATTTAAAAATTGTTCGGTGTAACTCTTCGCCTTCAAACACGATTTTTTTAAAGAGTTTCCCAGGGCCAAATTTGACGCTAATGCTGCAGACAACACGCAACCACTACCGTGTTTGTCAAAAACAGTGAATCCTATTGGTGGAATATTAAATTTCGCTGTTTTACTGTGATACACTTCGTCCCATCCTTTTTTGGCGAGATTGTGCCCCCCTTTTAAATACACATTTGTTCTTTGTGAAATAAATTCAATAGTTTCTTCCATTGTTTTCTCAGGAAATAATTCTTTTATTTCTTCGTAATTGGGTGTTATAAAATCGCAGAGTAGCAATACTTTTTCAAAAACAACAAGATCTTGTGCAGCGTGAAAAACAAAACCTGCACTTGCTTTTAAAACGGGATCTAGCACAATTTTTGCCCTTGGGTTTCTCTTTTTAACGGTCTCTAATATGGAGTGTAAAACTTCCCAAGATTGAACAATTCCTATTTTTACAACAGCAACTGAAAAACGGTCAAAAAGTGTTTCTATTTGGTTTAAAATGCTGTGCTTCTCCATCCAAATGCATTCTTTAAACGCAATGTCGTTTTGCACCGTCACTGCTGTGCATGCTGACAAACCGTATACGCCATGTGCTTCAAATGTTTTGATGTCTGAGGTAATTCCCGCGCCACTAGAAGGATCTAAACCTGCAATTGTTAAAATGTAGGGTGCTGATTTCAATTATTCATGAATTTAATTAATACGGGTATGTCTGTTTTCAGAGAGCTGTGTGTAGTTTTGTACACATTGCTCGTATTGTTGTTGTATGCTCTTGAAACTTTCAACTGGATTTTCAGCGTACCACACGCCTCCTAAAACACCGACGCCATGAAAGCCAAGTGCGATGGTTTCTTCAAGATTATTTGCAGTAATGCCTCCCATACCAATCATGCGTTTGTCTATCTCATGCACCTTAAAAGAACGCCCTAGGTATCCTTTTTTAGAAATGGAAGAAAAAACGGGACTTAGAAAATGATAGTCAAAGGCAACGGTGCAATCTAAGACTTCTTTAATTTCGTGAAAAGAACTGCTGATCGTTTTGCCTTTCTTTTGCAAATCAAGAAAAAGTTGCGGTCCCTTAGTAAGTACATCAGCTCTTTTTTTCGCTGTAAAATGCAATCCTTTTAAATTGTAATCTTGCAGCAACTCGTGACAGTGGTGCAAGAGAATTCTATGGTGATATTCTGGCGGTATTTTGTCTAAAAAGGCGCAGTGCTCTTGTTGGTTTTTTGCTGGTTTTCTCAAGTGATAACAAGACAATCCTTCTTTAAATAACTGTGTGAGGATTTCAATTTCACCAACAATATCTTTTTCAGGTGCTAATAAAATGAGCATTCTTATTCAATTTTATTCGGTTAAAGTAGATCGGATCGCGTTTACTATGAGTTAGGGATTGTATGGACATCCTTTTGCGTTTTTAGCAAAAGATAGAAAGGAAAGCCCGCCCACGCTTTTTTTTCAAAGCGTGGGAACTTCCTAAAAATTTTACAAATACACTTCAGATCCTTTGTCTTTAAACTCTTTTGACTTGGCTTCCATGCCCTTGGCGATTACCTCATTGTCTACAATTTCGTTTTCTGCAGCAAAGTCACGTACTTCCTGAGAAATTTTCATAGAACAAAACTTAGGACCACACATAGAACAGAAATGGGCAACCTTTGCGCCGTCTGCAGGCAAAGTTTCATCGTGGTATTCCAACGCACGTTCGGGATCTAAACCTAAATTAAACTGATCTTCCCAACGGAACTCAAAACGCGCCATACTCAAGGCGTTATCTCTGTGCTGCGCGCCAGGATGTCCTTTTGCCAAATCAGCAGCATGTGCCGCAATTTTATACGTGATCACACCTACGCGAACGTCTTCTTTATTTGGCAAACCTAAATGTTCTTTTGGGGTCACATAACACAACATTGCGCAACCAAACCAACCAATCATCGCGGCTCCAATACCCGAAGTAATGTGATCATATCCTGGAGCAATGTCTGTAGTCAAAGGTCCTAAGGTATAAAAAGGCGCCTCGTCACAGAGTTCTATTTGCTTTTCCATGTTTTCTTTAATCATGTGCATTGGCACATGCCCGGGACCTTCAATAAAACATTGTACTTCGTGCTTTCTTGATATTTTTGTCAGCTCTCCTAAAGTTTCTAATTCTGAGAATTGCGCTTCATCATTTGCATCTGCAATAGATCCTGGACGCAAACCGTCTCCCAAAGAAAGGGCAACATCATAGGTTTTTAAAATCTCGCAAATGTCTTCGAAATGCGTGTATAGAAAGCTCTCCTTGTGATGCGCCAAACACCATTTGGCCATGATCGAGCCACCACGAGAAACAATACCAGTTACACGGTTGGCAGTCATCGGTACATACCGCAATAAAACGCCTGCATGGATTGTAAAATAATCAACACCCTGCTCTGCTTGCTCTATCAGCGTATCTCTAAAAACTTCCCATGTTAAATCTTCTGCAACCCCATTTACTTTTTCTAGCGCCTGGTAAATTGGAACGGTACCAACGGGCACTGGTGAGTTCCGCACAATCCACTCTCTGGTCTCATGAATATTTTCACCTGTAGACAAGTCCATGATATTGTCTGCTCCCCAACGACACGCCCAAACAGCTTTTTCTACCTCTTCTTCAATAGAAGAAGTCACTGCAGAATTACCAATATTGGCATTGATCTTCACCAAGAAATTCCGACCTAAAATCATAGGCTCTGCTTCTGGATGGTTGATATTTGACGGAATTACAGCACGTCCTCTAGCCACTTCTGACCGCACAAATTCGGGGGTGATGCGCTCTGGAATGGAAGCACCAAAATGTTCTCCTTTGTGTTGCTTGCGAATTTCTGTCATTTCGTCTATACGCTGGTTTTCACGAATCGAAATGTATTCCATTTCTGGGGTAATCATTCCTTTCTTAGCATAGTGCAACTGCGTTACATTTGCTCCTTTTTTTGCGCGCAATGGGTTTTTCAAAAGTGAGAAACGCATGTGATCCAATTTTTTATTATTCAAGCGCTCGTTGCAATATTCAGAGGTAAACCCATCTAATTGCTCCACATCATTTCTATCTAAAATCCATTGTTCACGAATTCTTTCAATACCCGCGTGCACATCTATTTTCTTACTGGGATCTGTATACGGTCCCGAAGTGTCATACACGGTAATAGGCTGATTTGGTGTTTTCTTTTTTGTCCTAGAGTCCGTAGTATCTGACAGTAAGATTTCACGCATGGCCACACTAATTTGTGGATGAATTTTTCCCGCTACATATACTTTTTTTGAGTTTGGAAATGGTTTTCTTGTAATTCCCTCTTTGCGAGGTGCAGTGTCCTTTTTTTTCATAATTATCTCAGATCAATTAAATAGTTAACTACTTTAAATGTCTAATTATTTAGCCTCCTTGTGTGGATGTAATAATTAGCAGTTCATCACTATTTTGAAGTACTCTAAAAGACCAATCTGCTTTCTTTACAACGCTGCTATTGACAGCAATGGCGATGCCATTCGTGTTTATATTAATAAAACGCACGAGTGCTGCTACCGTTAAAGTTTCTGAAAATTGATGGATTTCTTGGTTTACTTTTATAGTAATCATATTTATAAAATATTACTGTAAACCGGAGAGATGTAGTTTTTTAAAATACTAGATCTAAGCAACTTTTTCCTACGTTGGTCTTAACCAAATCAGGTTCTAAGGATTTTTCTCAAACTAAATTAATAGCTACTCCTAAAGTTTACTTTGTAAATGTACGCGATAATTTAGTGAAACAAGAAGAATAAAAAGAATTATTTTAGGTCGTCTCTAAAAGAAGAAGGTAAGATATCGGGAAGTAATTTGATTAGTAATGGCAACAACAAGGCACCCCCGGGAAGCATGAATACTGCCAACGCAGGAATGGCTTTGCAGATGTCCAACAGCTGCATCTTTACTTTTACCTTTTCCTCTTCGTTTAATGGGGTGTGCGTAGACTTTCGCAATAAAAAGAGTGCTTCCTTACTTTCAGACAACTCTTGATACAATCGCAGCTTATTTTTATGAAGCAACAATTTAATTTCCTCGATGGTTTGCATTACTGTTTTCTGCGGGTGCGTTCTTCACTGATTAAATCCAACTCTCTACTGGTCTGTCCTGCAACAGAAGTATTTTCTTCTGCTCTTCGGATTAAATAGGGCATCACGTCTTTTACCGGTCCAAAAGGAAGGTATTTTGCCACATTGTACCCTGCATTGGAAAGATTGAAACTGATATTGTCGCTCATGCCAAACAATTGCCCAAACCACAAGTTTTTATCTTTCTTCTCAATTCCATATTTTTTTGCCCAATCCATAATTAGATAGGTACTGTGCTCATTGTGCGTTCCTGCAAACAAGGCCATGTTCGGACGGTCCATCATATACAGCGATGCGGCGTCAAAATTTTCATCTGTTGCGCGCTTGTCGATACAAATTGGAGATTCGTAGCCTTTTTCTTCTGCACGTGCACGCTCTTTTTCCATATACGCACCCCGCACTACTTTCATCCCAATAAAAAAACCTTTTTTCAAGGCCCTTTCATTCAGCGCTTTTAAATAGTCTAGTCGGTCGTGTCGGTACATTTGTAACGTATTGAAAACAAGCGGTCGCTCTTGATTGTACCGCTCCATTAGATCCTCAATTACATCATCTGCAGCGTCTTGCATCCAGCTTTCTTCACCATCAATCAACAGCGGGAACCCTTTTTCATAAGCCGCTTTTCCAATGGTATCAAAACGCGCTACTACACGCTGCCATTCTACTTCTTCTGCCGCTGTTAAAACTTCTTTTTCTGTAATTTTCTGAAACAGCGCAAAACGTCCCAGTCCCGTGGGCTTAAATACAGCAAAAGGAATGGCTTTGTTTACTTTTCCGAAATCAATCACTTTCAACACCTTTGCCAAAGTTTCATCAAACTCACTTTCCGCCTCTTTTCCTTCTACAGAATAGTCTAAAACAGAGGAAACACCTTTGGAGTACATTTTATCGATGCTGGGAACGCAGTCTTCTTCTGTCACCCCACCACAAAAATGATTAAATACAGTGGCACGAATGATTCCTTCTACAGGTAAATTTGCTTTCAAGGCAAAATTCGTAATGGCAGATCCAATTCTTACCAGTGCTTGGTTTTGGATCATTCTATATAAAAAATTAGCTCTTAATAACTCAGCATTCGATTTGAGAGAAAAAGCGACTTCGGTATTGTCAAAAAGCTTCATTCAACGGTAAAATTTATATTACAAATATACCTTAGAATTATAAATAATTCGATAAATTATTTTTAATTTGCATCACTAAGAAACACCTTATGAATTCCATACAAGCCGCTAGCTATCCTGTTCATTTTCAAGACAAAGCATATGTAGAATTGTCCAATCTCATTTCTGAAAATAACTATTCCATGCTCTTTATTCTAGTCGATGAGCATACTCTGGAAGACTGTTATCCGAAATTTATTCCAAATTTAAAAACCGACAAGCAAATTGAGGTCATAGAAATCGAATCTGGAGAAATCAACAAAAATTTAGAAACTTGTATTGGTGTTTGGAATGTCATCACAGAGTTGGGAGGCGATCGCAAAAGTTTACTCATTACACTCGGTGGTGGAGTGATCACGGATCTCGGCGGATTTGTAGCTTCTTGTTTCAAACGTGGAATTGATTTTGTAAACATTCCCACGACCTTACTTTCGATGGTAGATGCGTCTGTTGGCGGAAAGACAGGTGTAGATTTGGGAGTATTAAAAAACCAAATTGGCGTATTTGCAAATCCAGAAATGGTTGTGGTAGACCCAGAATATCTCGCTACCGTTCCCGAACGGGAAATGAAATCTGGAATGGCAGAAATTATCAAATACGGCATCACTTATGATCTTGCGTTACTGCACGAAATAAGAGATTATAAATACCTAAACCTACACCATTTAATCACAAGGTCTATTGCCATAAAAAATGAAGTAGTCCTGCAAGATCCCAAAGAAAAAAATATTCGAAAAATATTAAATTTTGGACATACGCTAGGACATGCTATTGAGTCTTTTTATTTAGAATCTGCAGACAAAGAAAACCTTACGCATGGAGAAGCTATTGCCATAGGAATGGTCTGTGAGAGTTTCATATCGGCAGAAATACTTGGATTTCCATCTGCCAATGTTACAGAAATTAAAAATATAATCTCAGACATGTATCCAAGAATAAAGCTGCAAAAAGCAGACTTTCCCAGTATTATGGCGCTGCTAAAACACGACAAAAAGAATACCAACGGACAGGTGAATTTTGTACTACTCAATGCCTATGAAGACTGCAAGCTAGACTGCATCGTTTCTGATGCGTTGATCATTGCAAGCATGGAATATTACAACGAGTAAGGCATGCTTCTGTTACGCTAAAGCCCATCTGCTGGCACGTCCATTTAATAGACTAAAGTTCACAATAATTTTTGCTGTTTGTCTAAAACCGTAAAGTGTCCACTCAATACGCGCTGAGTGGATCGCACCATTTAAAATTCTTTCTTTCCAAATTCACTGTCGATAAACTTCGAAGCATTTTTCCGAGCATTAAAATTGTAGGAAAGGTTTAAAGAAACCACATCCACTTCATATACATAGTTTGTCGTTGTAAAAAACTGCTGCGCTCTTGCGGTTGAAATCCGCTGCTCATTCGACTTTAACAGACCCATGTCTATATTTTGCCATTGCAATGTTGCTGTGAGCCTGTCATCCATAAACTTTTTGCGAAACGTAAGATTTGGCGAGTAAAAACGAGAGTCTTCCCCCATGGCAGTATTGGCAGCAGACACATAATTAAAAGTACCCTGCAAAGAAGCGTTCTCCCATAAATCTACAGTGGTATTCAAGTTTATAGAATATACCGTGGCATTAGAAGCAATGGCATAGGTTCTTGCAACCCCATCTCGATGTTTGAAGTTCAGCGTCCCTTCAATTCCGTAATTGTACAAATTCATTCCGATGATATGCGTCCAGTTTTTAGAAGGTTTTACGGTTGCCCCCAACTCAATACCAACGGTATTGCTGCGCCCTACATTTGAATACACCCGGTTTAAAATCGTATCAATAATAGCTCCATTACTTTCATAAGCCAAAGTATTTACTCGGTTGATTGCATTTTTTACATGCCTAAAATAAGCCGTTGCATAGATGGCGTTGCCACCTTTTAAATTTTTAGTTACGCCCAGTTCTATCAAGTCAATAAATTCAGGACGTAAGGTATTGTCTCCTTGCTCAAAAACTTCAGAATGCTCGCGTTCTGCAAAACTATTCATTTTTAAAGTCGTGGTGCGGACCACTCTTTTACTATACGCTGTTTTGATATTTGTGTTTTCACTGAGCTGGTATTGTAGCGAAGCGGATGGAAACAACTTTAAAAAGTCATAATAGTAAATGTTTTCCACAGTTTCACTCTTTAGGGCTTCTGTGTAGTCCCTGTTCATGGACTCTAATCGCACTCCTGCAGCATAATTCCACTTCTTTTTAGCTCCAGTCAATTGTACATATCCCGAATGAATTTTTCTTTTCAAACGCACAGCACTCGAAAATTCAGGAACTTGCACTCCATCTCTTTCATAGATAAAAGTACCAGTATGGTCTAAGTCTCGGTATTGATAGCCCGTTTCTAAAAGACCAAAAGAAAAAGGTTTCCATTGGTAATCAATCGTAAAACGCGTGCCATACAACGGATTGTCATTGGTGTTGAATTCTTTTTGGTATACTATGGCATTGTTGGGAAATCCTAAGTTATCATTCTCAGTAGGACCTCCTAAAAAGGTGTATTCGTAAAGTATGGCAGTCGTAATTTTTGAAGTATTATTAAAGGTATGCGCATAATCGAAACTTCCCAAAGCAAAATCTCCTTTTCGAATTCTTAAATTGTGATTGTAATAGGCGAAGGTATATTGCCGCTCGGCCGAACCTGTGATGGGAACGGCGTGGTTGTCGTAATAAACAATATCTGCCAAGCGCTCTTTGCTGCGTTTTCCAGCGAAAAACCCCATCGAAAATGCGTTTGCTTTATTTGGGGTATATGCGGCTGTAAAACGCCCATTATAGGTTACTTCATCAAAGCTTCGCTCTCCATCAGAAGGTAAAAATGTTGTTTTATTTTCAGGTGCATTGATAATAAAAAGGTCCCCTTCTCTTCTCCCCGCTTTGTCATTTCTTTGGTAACTTACGCCTGCAGAAAGATTCCACTGCGCTGTTCTTTTGTTTACCGTAGCATCGATACCGTATCTTTGCGAAGCTACTTTGGTGTCATAGCTCTCGATGGATGGCATTCCTCCACGAACATTTACCTGCGCAAAAGTGCCGTTAATAGCCCCTTTTTTAGTAATAATATTCAAAATACCCCCTTTTCCTTCGGGATCGTATTTTGCTGAAGGTGCAGTAATCAATTCTACACGCTCTAAAGCATTTGCTGGCAACTGAGCTAAAATAGTGCTGGCTGTTCCTTGCGTTGGTTTTCCGTTGATTAAAACGGCAAAACCTTGACTTCCACGAACCCGAAGCGTTCCCGAACCATCCATGCTCACAGATGGCAGATTCTTGACAACATCCATAGCATTTCCCCCTACCGTACTTTGGTATGCTTTGGCATCAAAAACTTGGCGATCAATTTTATGCGAAACTGCAGGTCTCTCTGCCGTAATTGTCACCTCGCTTAATTGACTTTCACCACCTAATTGCAACGGTAAAACACCAAAATCTTGGGGATTCCCATTGCGCACTATTACAATAGAAGGAACACTGTATTTTTGGTATCCTAAAAAAGAGGCCTCTAAATAATAATTTCCCGATTTGAGATTTGAAATGGAAAAAAAACCCTCTTTATCCGTGACAACTCCCGCTATTAATTTTTTACTGGCCTGCCCATAGATTGCAACACTGGCATATTCTAAAGGATATTGGTCCTGCGCATCTACTACAATTCCCGTTAGTTGCGCGCTTGCACTTTGCGTGCTTGCGAAAAAAAAGGAAAGACAAATAAAAGGGACTATAAAAGTTTTCATATTTTTAATTTTCTTACTAAATAACACTCAAAGAAAGTGAAAATTTAGCATTTACTTTTACATTTTTAGCATACTAACGAAAAGCTATTCGTATAAAAAAAGCCCTCTCAATATTTTGAGAGGGCTTTTTTTTTTAAAAACTAACTAAATTATATTTTGGTAACTTTAACTGCATTCATTCCACGCATTCCTCTTTCTAATTCAAAAGACACTTTATCATTCTCTACAATATCGTCAATCAAACCACTTACGTGTGTAAAATATTTTTCATTATTTTCCATGTCAATGATAAAACCAAATCCTTTAGAACTATCAAAAAAGGAAACTTTTCCTTTTCTAACGGGATCTTCTTCGGGAAGGTCTTCTTTTTTACTTACAGAAATTTGAATATCTTCCAATTCATATTCTACTTTCAACTCTGGATCTGGTGGAGTATCTGTTAAATTTCCATTGTGATCTACATATGCAAACTGAATTCCCGATGGTCCATGCTCATCTCTGTCCGCTTTTCTAGCGTCCATTTTCTTCTGTTTGTCCTGACGTTTTTTCAAACGCTTCTTCTCTTTTTCACTCTTACTAAAGGTCTGCTGCGATTTTGCCATTAAAATACTACTGGTTTTAAGTTGTTGCTTTTTTAAAGATAAAATACGTGACGAATAACTTCAAAAACAAACGAATGTTAACTTGTAGAAAATGTGAACTGTATTCTTTCTTCTTGTGCAAAGATACTACATATTAAGCAATTATTCCAAGAGAAAAGCGTGTATGTGTTAAAATAAAGAAAAATAAATAGTAAAATATTCTTTTACAAAAGTAATACTATTATATTTGCGCAGAATTGAATTAAACAGCATGAAGAATTTACTATCCGTTATGAAAATCACGGTCTCTGAACTCGTTTTTATCAAAGACCCAGAAACCTCAGATTTAGGCAAAAGAATTATAGAAAATAGCATCTTATTAATCGATGAACTCGGATTTGACGCTTTTACCTTTAAAAAACTAGGCCTTAAAATAGGTTCTAATGAAAGCTCTATTTATCGATATTTTGAAAGTAAACACAAATTATTACTGTACCTTACTTCTTGGTATTGGGCATGGTTAGAGTACCAATTGGTTGTTGAAACTTTCAGTCTTATCGATCCAAAAGTAAAATTAAACAAAGCAATTGCAATTTTAACAAATACGGTAAAGCTCGATCGAAATTTTTCACATATTAATGAAGTTGTTTTGTATAAAATAATTGTGAACGAAAGCTTTAAATCCTTTTTAACAAAAGAGGTAGACTCAGAAAATAATGAAGGATATTTTGAAATCTACAAACGACTCGTTGCGCGTTTGTCGACCATAATTCTCGATATCAAACCAACCTATCCGTATTCCCTAAGTTTGGCAAGCACAATTCTAGAAGGGGGACTACACCAGCACTTCTTAACAGAGCACTTTCCCTCGATTACCAACTGTGAAGAAGACAAAACACCCACAAGCTTTTTTCTTCACCTTGTTGAAAATGCACTAAAATAAATATGGAAACCACTAAATTATCACCTTGGGAGCGCTTTGTAGGCCTCTTAAAGTTAGAGCGAAAAGATATTTTTCAAATTTTTTATTATGCAGTTTTTGGCGGTGTTGTCTCCCTGTCGCTTCCCTTAGGCATTCAAGCCATTATCAATCTAATTCAAGGCGCACAAGTATCTACTTCTTGGGTTGTTCTCGTGGTATTGGTTACCATGGGCGTTGCGTTTTCTGGTGCACTACAAATAATGCAACTGCGAATTATAGAAACGCTGCAACAGCGAATTTTTCTGCGTGCATCTTTTGAATTGAGTTACCGCTTTCCAAAAATAAAAATGAACGAACTGCGGGATTACTATCCTCCAGAACTCGCAAACCGTTTTTTTGATACCCTAACCATTCAAAAAGGCTTGTCAAAAATTCTAATCGATGTGCCTACAGCCTTATTACAGATTGTATTTGCTTTAATACTATTGTCTTTTTACCATTCCTTCTTTATCGTATTCGGAATTCTTTTACTGCTTTTAATTTATGTAGTTTTTAAATTTACTGCAAAAAAAGGCTTGGAAACAAGTTTGACAGAATCTAAAATAAAATACAAAGTTGCACATTGGATTCAAGAGGTGGCAAGGACCGTGGTTAGTTTTAAACTGTCTGGAAATACCAATCTCGCACTAGAAAAAAATGATGCCCTTGTAAGCCAATATTTAAAAGCGAGAGAAAATCATTTTAAGATTTTAATTTTACAATTCACCCAAATGGTAGGCTTTAAAGTGGTAGTTACTGCCAGCTTATTGCTAATTGGTGGCGCTTTGGTTTTAAATCAAGAGATGAATATCGGACAGTTTGTTGCTGCAGAAATCATTATATTATTAGTCATTCAATCAGTAGAAAAACTCATTACCGGATTGGAATCTTTTTACGATGTACTCACCTCTATCGAAAAAATAGGTCAGGTAGTAGACAAAGAACTAGAATCTCAAGAAGGAAAAAGACCTATTTTTAAAGACGGCCTCACCGTAGAACTCGAAAATGTCTCGTACCGTGTAGAAAGTAGAAAAAAGTTGATTATTAGCGATGTATCCTTTACTGTAAAACCAAATAGTAGAATTTTAATTTATGGCGAAAGTGGTGCTGGTAAATCAAGTTTATTGCGCCTATTAGCTGGTGTTGTCGAACCTACAGAAGGAAATATCTATGTAAATAATCTTTCGTTGAGTAGTTTACATCTCAACCATTACCGCTCTCAATTAGGGCTCTCTCTTTCGGACGAAACTCCTTTTGAAGGCAGCATTCGAGATAATTTAGTTTTTGGCAACAAAAAAATTGAAGATGCCATCATCTATGAAGCGCTCAACATTGTAGGCTTGAATCAATTTTTAAAGGAGCAATCTGCAGGACTAGATACTATTTTGTATCCCGAAGGAAAGCAGATCTCATACACCATAGGAAAAAAGATAATTTTAGCGCGCGCCATCATAAAACAACCGAAGGTGATGATTTTAGAAGACCCTTTAGATCAATTTAATTTAAGTGAAACAGAACAAATAATTGCCTACCTAACCCACCCTGAAAGACCCTGGGCATTACTTGTAGTTAGCAGTAAAAAAAGCTGGAGTGCGCAATGCAATAAAATTATTACCCTTGAAAAAGGAGCCATAAAATCGATAAACGAATAGCCATGTTAAATATTTCGAACAATCAACTGCATAAAAAGGTGGATTTGACAGCATTCAAATCGGGAAAAAATATTTTTAACAAGCAATATTATAAATTCTTAAATAAATTTTTATTCGCTTTTGCAGCCATGTTGCTCATTGTACTTTTTTTACCTTGGACACAAAATATTTCTGGCAATGGCATCGTGACCACACTTACGTTAGAGCAAAGACCACAAGACATTCAGTCTCAAATTCCAGGCAGAATTGAACAATGGTTTGTTCGCGAAGGAGATTTTGTAGAAAAAGGAGACACCATTTTACGGATCTCTGAAGTAAAAAGCGATTATTTTGACGACCGCTTGATTGAAAGAACAAACGATCAAATAAATGCAAAAAAATCTGCGGTGGATGCCTACGACGAAAAAGTAGCAGCACTGCAGAGACAGACCATTGCTTTAACGGAAGAACGAGCTTTGAAAACTGCGCAAACTAAAAATAAGCTCTTACAAGCAAAATTAAAAGTACAAAGCGATAGCATCGGTTTTGAAGCTGCAAAAACAAATATTAAAATCGCAGAACGACAATATCTACGGACAGAAACTTTACAAAAAGAAGGTATTTTTGCCGTCAAAGATGTCGAAGAAAAGCGATTAAAATTACAGGAAACACAAGCAAACTTAATTACCAAAGAGAACAGTGTACTTGCAGCTAAAAATGAAGTGTTGAATGCGCAATTAGAACTCTCTCGAATTGCCGCAAGCTTTGCAGATAAAATATCGAAAGCACAGAGCGATATGTACACTGCGAAATCGAGTGGCTATGACGCCAAAGTACAAGTTTCAAAACTGGAAAACAGCAATAGTAATTACAAAGTAAGAAGCAGTCTTTTATACATCACGGCGCCACAAAATGGCTTTATCAACAAAGCGATCAAAGGGGGGATTGGAGGTGCTTTTAAAGAAGGTGAATCGCTTGTAGGCATCATGCCTGAAAAATATGACCTGGCTGTAGAAACTTTTGTGAGACCTATTGACTTGCCTCTATTGCATCTCGATGAAAAAGTGCGCGTACAATTTGACGGGTGGCCAGCCATTATCTTTTCGGGATGGCCAAATGTTTCCTACGGAACCTATGGTGCCAGGGTAATTGCGATTGAGCGCTTTATTAGTGACAATGGCAAATACCGCGTGCTTTTAGCACCAGACGAATCAGACCACACTTGGCCTACTGCAATCCGTGTAGGTTCTGGAGCCAAAACCATTGCGTTGTTAGAAGACGTGCCTATTTGGTTCGAATTGTGGAGGCAATTGAATAGTTTCCCTCCAAATTATTACCAGCCATCAAGCAGTGAAAAAGAAAAAAACGGAAGCACAAAAATAAAAGAATGAGGAAATATATAATTGCCTGCTGCTTCCTAATTATTGGGCAACAACATGCGCAAGAAAATATGCCAAGTACGATGACTTTGTCAGAGTATCTAGGATATGTAAAAAGTTACCATCCCATTGTAAAGCAAGCAAACCTTGTGCTCAACACAAGCGAAGCGAAGTTGCTGAAAGCAAGAGGGGCATTTGATCCTGAAATTAAAGTAGATTTTGATGAAAAACAATTCAAAGCTCAAGAATACTATCACAAATTAAATGCAACTTTTAAAATACCAACTTGGTATGGTGTTGCTTTTAAAGCGAACTTTGAGCAAAATGAAGGGCTTTTTCTAAATCCAATAGATAAAGTACCCACAGACGGATTGTACAGTGCAGGTGTTGCGGTCTCTTTGGCCAAAGGGATGTTTACCAACAAGAGAATGACGGCTTTAAAACAAGCAAAACTTTTTTTAAACCAAGCAAAAGAAGACCAACAATTGTTGGTAAATAGCATTCTTTACGAAGCTTCCTTGTCTTATTTTAATTGGCTACAATCCTACAACGAGAAACAAGTGTACATTGCTTTTTTAAACAATGCAGGCATCCGATTTGAAAGTACAAAAAGAGCCTTTCAAGAAGGAGAAAAACCAGCAATCGATACGCTGGAAGCTGGAATTACTTTAAATTCAAGAAAGTTAAAATTAGAGAAAGCGAATATTAAATTGATCAAGTCTTCCTTAGAATTGTCTACCTACTTGTGGCTGAATGAAAATACTCCCATAGACCTCAAAGAAAACATACTTCCAGACATAGAAACAATGAATACTGTTGACAATGCCTTTAACATTCCGCTTTTTAATGCAGAGCGCTTTGATATTGAGCAACATCCTAAAATTAGATCTTTGGGGTTTAATATCGAAAGTTTAGCAGCAGAAGAACGATTAAAAATAAATAATTTATTACCTAAAATAGACCTACAGTATAATTTCTTATCTCAAAACGCAACACCACAAAATTCGTTTAACCCCGAAAATTACAAAGCGGGCATTTCTTTTAGTATGCCTATATTCATAAGAAAAGAAAGAGGTGATTTGAAAGTAGCAAAATTAAAAGTACGAGACAAGCAACTTGAAAATCAATTGGAAAAAGTAGTTATCAAAAATAAAATAAGTGCCATTCAACAAGAATTGACTTCCTATATTTTACAAAATAATTTTACCTTTCAGATTGTACGGGATTATGCCGTACTATTATCAGCGGAAGAACGAAAATTCTTCTTGGGAGAAAGTTCGCTATTTCTAGTGAATTTTCGAGAACAAAAATACATCGACTCTAAACTGAAGGCAATTCGTTTAGAAAACGACTTGTTTAGAGCAAAGGCACGCTTATTCAAAGAGGCTGTAATTTCGATCAATTAACCGGGATTCAATTTGTAGCAAACTCATCTTAATCTCGCCGTAGGATGCAGACATAAATAGCGCTAAAGTGACTACGGCAAACGCATCACGCATCGTTGCTTTTTTATACAGCGCTAGAATTGATAGCACCTTCAAAGATAAAAAGGCTGCTTCTTAAAACGGAATTAAAAGATGCTTTTTAGCAATCTTCAAGAATACATCTTGAGCGTTCAGTCAAGATCTTGAGCAAGCCAAAAAATGTGCACTGAAAAACTGTCAAACAAATACAAAAGAATGAAAAGTGCACAGCGGGGAACCTTCTACGTGCCTTTCGGAAACGAAAATAAAAAACCTATTTCTTTTAAAATAGCGCCATACAAATACGCTTAAATTGTAAGTCTGTACTACGCACATAGTAAAGAATTCACATGCGCTTCCGGCGTCCATAATAAATACAAATAGATTTAAGAAGTTGTAAATTCCCGCTTTTTATTTAAAGGCAATACTGTTAAAAGCTCTTTAATTCCCGAAGGGAATACCGCTCTGTCTTATAAAAAGTTATATTTGATTCTCATTAATCAAATAATTCAATAATTATGCTCCTCACTAAAACCTTTCACGTATTCAAGAACTATTCCCTTATTGTTGCCATCTGCTTAGGGATTTTGTCGCAACAAACATTTTCTCAAAAAAAAGACTCCCTCTCAGGGCAAGAAAAATTTAAAGGCTTGCCGCTAGAAAGTGGCAGAATGATCCGTTTCAATACCAATGAGGGAACTTGGCTATCACTAGATATGAGTCCTGATGGAAAGACAATTCTGTTTAGCATGCTCGGTGACTTGTACACAATTCCTTTTAAAGGGGGGAAAGCTATTAGAATAACAGACGGTTTGGCACTGGATGCGCAACCTAGTTACAGTCCCGACGGAAAGCGCATTGCATTTACTTCTGATAGAGATGGAAATGATAATGTATGGATTATGGACCTTGCCTCTAAAGAAACAAGACAGGTAACCAAAGACAAAAGAGGGCTAGTTGAATCTGTAGCTTGGTCTCCCGATGGTGAATATATTGTTGCAGCCAAAGGAAAAAGAAACTTAAAATTGCACTTATACCATAAAGATGCAGGAAGTGGTACACAATTAATTAAAGAACCAAAAGATTTAAAAACTGTTGAACCGGTATTTAGTCCAGACAACAAGTACATCTATTATTCAGCAAGAACTGGTGGCTGGAATTACAACGCGCAGTTGCCACAGTATCAAATTTACAGATATGATTTAGCAACGGGAAAATCGTCAAAAATAACTTCTAGATACGGCTCTGCCTTCACGCCTACTCTTTCTAATGATGGGAAATATATGGTCTATGGTTCTCGATATGAAGAAAAAACAGGACTGGTGCTAAGAAATTTAATTTCAGGTGACGAAAATTGGCTTGCCTATCCAATACAGCGAGACGACCAAGAGTCTGTGGCCTCATTAGGTGTTTTACCTGCCATGACTTTTACACTAAATAACAAAGAGGTCTTAGCTTCTTATGGAGGTAAAATATACCGAATTCCGGTTTCTGGAGATGCTGCTATTGAAATTCCTTTTGAAGTAGATGTAGCCCTGGCAATTGGACCAAAATTAGAATTCAAATATCCTATTTCCGACGACACGGAACTACTCGCAAATCAAATTAGAAATGCAAAACCATCCCCAGACGGAACACAAATTGTATTCAATGCGTTGAACAAATTGTATGTAATGAAACTTCCGAATGGCAAGCCAGAACGGCTCACCAAAATGGATCTTATTGAAACACAACCCAACTGGTCTCCGAACGGAAAAGAAATTGTGTATGCCACCTGGTCAGATATTGACGGTGGACATTTGTATAAAGTGAACTCAAAAGGAGGAAAACCGCAAAGGTTAACTACAGTTTCTGCAATCTACAATACACCTGTTTGGGATGCTAAAACCAATAGAATTGTCTTTACCAAAGGAAGTGCACAAAGTTTTAAAAATGCCTATACAAGAGCTGCTTTTTCTGGTGGAGAAGATCTTGCTTGGATTTCAAGTGAAGGTGGAAACAACACCTTTATTGCCAAAGCTAATGGAAGGGAAAACCCGCATTTTGTAAAAAGTGATGCTCGAATTTATTTGAGCAATAGTAAAGGATTGAGTTCCATTCGTTGGGATGGAACGGATGAAAAAATAGTTGTCAAAATTACGGGTATCGTTACTTTTGGAGACTCGCACAAAGATGCTTTGAGTTTTAGTAATTTAGAGGAGGGCACTCCAGAAGATAATAAAAAAGCTTCTAAACCCGTAGCAGTATATATGGCTCCAGAAGGCAACAAAGCAATGGCTTTAATTCATACAGATATTTATGTGGTTACAATCCCTACGTATGGCCAAACGCCTACTATTTCTGTATCTGACACCCAAGCTTCCCAATTCCCTTCTTGGAAATTAACCACTTTTGGTGGTGAATTTCCTGCCTGGGCTGCCAACGGTAAAATGGTCTATTGGTCTTTAGGAAGTGCTTTTTTTAGGTACGATTTAAAAGAAGCTGAAAAAGTAGATAAACAACGAAAAGACAAAGAAAAAGCACGGAAAGACGAACTTGCTAAGTTCTCGGAAGAAAAACGAAAAAAAGAAGAAAAAAAAGACAAGGAAGCTGCTAAAAAGAACAAAGGTTCCAAAAACTACAAACCTTCTGAAATTAAAGTAAAAGTAGCAATCAAAAGAGACATTCCTAAAGGTGCTGTGCTTATTCAAGGAGCAAGAATCATTACTATGAATGGCGATGAAATCATTGAAAATGGAGATCTTTTAGTTGTTGATAATAGAATTAAAGCGCTCGGAAAATCTGGAAGCTTAGAAATTCCTGAGACAGCAACTATTATTCTTGCAAAAGGAAAAACAATTCTTCCCGGTTTTGTAGACACGCATTCACATTTAAGAACCTTTGTAGGCATTCACAAAAAGCAAGTATTTTCTTATGCAGCAAATTTAGCTTACGGTGTCACTGCAGCGAGAGACCCACAAACAGGAACTACGGATGTTCTTACCTATTTTGATTTGGTGAAAACGGGAGAAATGTTAGGACCAAGAGCCTATTCCACTGGACCTGGACTCGGCTATTGGGCGTACAATTTAAAAAGTTTTGAGCAAACCCAACGAGCTCTTAAAAAATACAGCGAATATTACAACACCAATACGATTAAAATGTATATTGTTGGCAACAGACAGCAAAGACAGTGGGTTATAAAAGCTGCAAAAGAACAGCATTTAATGCCAACAACAGAAGGAGCTTTAAATTTTAAATTAAACATTTCAGAAATTTTAGATGGCTACCCAGGACACGAACATTCGTATCCTATTACACCTCTTTACAAGGATATTATCCAATCCGCAGCACAATCTGAAATCGCCTACACCCCCACTCTTTTAGTATCTTATGGAGGACCGTGGGCAGAAAATTATTTCTACTCAAGAGAAAACCCGTATCACAATAAAAAATTACAATACTTTACCCCTTATACCGATTTAGCAAGTAAATCAAGACGACGACCAGGCTGGTTTATGGACGAAGAACACGTGTTTACAAAACATGCAGAATTTGTTGAAGATTTAGTAAACGCTGGCGGATTGGCAGGCATTGGAAGTCACGGACAATTGCAAGGCTTAGGATATCATTGGGAGCTGTGGGCGATGGCATCTGGAACGACTAACATGAATGCATTAAAAGTTGCCACTATTCTAGGAGCAAAATCCCTGGGTTTAGACGGAGATATTGGGTCTCTTGAAGTTGGAAAACTTGCAGATTTTATATTGTTGAAAAAAAATCCGCTTGACGATATTAGAAATACCAATACCATTCTTCAAGTGATGAAAAATGGGCGCCTATATGATGGGAATACCTTAGACGAAGTGTATCCTAGAAAAAAGAAAGCGACTGGATTTTGGTGGCATCAAGAAAAACCACAGGGATTGCCAGGAGTTGAAAAATAAAATTTTAAGGTGGCTATTAAGTCCCCAAATAAAAAGTGTGCAACAAACAGCCCTTAATTTATATTTTAAATTAAGGGCTGTCTGTTGTGCTCTTAAGAATGCCGCTTGTGTAATTACAAACAAATGGAGCTCTGCAATCGCGCAAACAGCACTATAATTCAAGATCTCTTAGCACATCTTCTCGCTAACACGCGAACTATACAAAGAAGTTTGTACTTCAAACGCCCTCAAAGAATCGAGCAAATAATTCGTTTATACCTTCGCAAAACGTTTAAAAAAATTTCTTTTAAAGTCTTTGTTGAAGGTCCTAACTTTATCTATAATATTACCTAAAAAGAGGGCGTTACTCATAAAAAGCGGCTAAAAATTCAGCAACACATGCTGGTTTTTCTTGTCCTTTGATTTCTATAACACAAGAAAAGGTTGCTTTTATGCCGTTGTTCGGCAACGCGACAACAGATAGCAGTTTCGAATGAATTCGCAATTGACTGTTTACAGGGACTGCATTTGGAAAACGCACTTTGTTTAAACCGTAATTCAAACCCATTTTTAAACTTTAAATGCTAAAAACTTCTTCTAACAATTTAGAGATCATAGATACAGACATAAATCCGTGTGCAATAGTAGTTTTAAATGGAGATTCTATGGCAGCTCTTTTAGCATCTACATGAATCCATTGCCTGTCTGCGGTAGCATTGGCAAAATCACTAATCATTTCTTGGGTAATGGAATACCAATTTCCAGAAGGCAAATCTTTGCCTATTGCTGCTTTAAAAGCTGAAAAATTCTTAAAAATCATGGGTTTCATGTTATTTATTTTGAGAAACTATTTTTTTAATTTTGAATAGCATAAATTAGTCAAAAAAAATAGATATGAAACCATTTTTACTTCTTTTTGCCCTTATTTCCACTTCCATTTTTAGTCAACAAAATCCAAAATGGATGCGGCACTCCGCCATTTCTCCAGACGGAACACAAATTGCATTTACCTATAAAGGAGATTTGTATAAAGTAAATTCCAAAGGTGGGAATGCACAGCAACTTACCTTTCACAGTGCACACGATTATAAAGCTGTTTGGAACAAAGAGGGAACTAAAATTGCTTTTGCCTCTAACAGATATGGCAATTTTGACATCTATGTAATGAATGCAGGTGGCGGACAAGCAACCCGGTTAACCTATCATTCAAACGATGAATATCCTTATACTTTTTCTGCAAATGATCAAGAGGTTCTTTTTGGAGCCTTGAGACAAGATACTGCTGAGCACAGACAATATCCACACGGATCACAGTCAGAGCTGTATAGCGTACCCGTAACCATGGGAAAAGTGAGTCAATTATTAACCATTCCTGCAGAAGCTGTTCAATTGTCTAAAAGTGGAGAAATCATGCTCTATCAAGATAAAAAAGGAGGAGAAAATGAATGGAGAAAACACCACACATCTGCTATTGCTAGAGATCTTTGGATGTACAATACAATTACAAATAAACACACCATGCTTACTTCAAATATTGCAGAAGATAGGCAGCCTGTTTTCAGTGAAGATGAGAAAGATCTTTATTTTTTAAGTGAACGAAGTGGCACTTTTAATGTTCATAAACTTTCATTAGAAAACCCAAATCAAGACGAACAGTTGACCTCTTTTAAACTGCATCCAATTCGTTTTTTGAGCGCGGGAAATGGTGTTTTATCCTTTGGATATGACGGTGAACTCTATACAATGCAAGAAGGGGCAACGCCTCAAAAAATAACCGTTCGCATTACAACACAAGACAAAGAAAATACGGCTGAATTTGTTTCTATAGACGGTGATATTGATGAAATGGCTGTTTCGCCTAATGGAAAAGAAATTGCTTTTATTGCAAGAGGTGAAGTTTTTGTGACTGCTGTAGACAAATCTTTTACTAAGAGATTAACAGATACACCGCAAAAAGAAAGCTTTATCTCTTGGGGCCCAGAAGGGAAATCTGTGATTTACAGCAGTGAGAGAGATGGAAAATGGAGTGTTTATAAGACTACAAAAATAAGAAAAGAAGAACCTTTCTTCTATGCTGCTACACTCCTAAAAGAAGATGCTTTAATTGCCAATACCCACGACAATTATTTAGCTCAATATTCTCCTGATGGTAAAAAAATTGCTTTTATTGAAAACCGAAGAACATTGAAAATTAAAGACCTCAAAACTAAAAAAGAAATAACACTTTTGAACTCTGAAGATTTCTTTCACATGAGGGATGGCGATAAATACTTTACATGGAGTCCCGATAGCAAATGGTTATTAATCGATTGGAGCAAAACATTGAGCAACAGTGAAGTTTTATTAATGGCTGCAGATGGTTCTAAAAGAGTGAACTTAAATGAAAGTGGTTACTACGATTCCAGTCCGAAATGGATCAATAAAGGAAAACAAATGATTTGGACAAGCAACCGAAATGGATTGAAATCATACGCTACTAGTGGAAGTTCTCAAAATGATATATACAGTATGTTTTTTACTCAAGAAGCTTGGGACGAATTTAATTTAAGTGATGACGATTACAAATTAATGCAGGCAGTTAAGGAGGTAGAAAAAAAGAAAAAAGAAAAAGCGGAAGAAAAGGACAACAAAAAAGGTGCAAAAGAAAAGAAAGATTCAAAGAAAAAAGACACTATAAAACCTTTAAAATTCGACTGGGAGTATATGAAAGACCGAACAAAGAGATTGACCATCCACTCTTCCACATTGGGAGATGCTGTCATCTCTTCTAAAGGTGATGCACTGTATTATTTAGCAAGTTTTGAAGGAAAATCAAATCTTTGGTCTACTAATTTAAGAACGAAAGAAACTAAAATGTTATTGAAATTGGATGTTGCGCAAGGAAGCTTGCAATGGGACACAGACATGAAAAATCTATATCTTTTAAGCGCTGGAAAAATAACAAAATTAGATCCAAAAACTTCAAAAAATAAAGAAATTAAGATCAAAGGAGAAATTGAAGTAGACCAGTATGCAGAGAGAACTGCGATGTTTAATCATGTATGGATTCGCACAAATGCCGTTTTTTACCGCCCTGACTTTCATGGGATCGATTGGGAGCAAATGAAAACTGAATATCAGAAATACCTGCCTCATATTAGCAATGGTCATGAATTTTCAGAAATGTTATCCGAAATGTTAGGGGAATTAAATGTTTCTCACTCTGGTGCTCGTTATAATGGCAGTGAAATCGATACGAAAGACATCACCGCATCTTTAGGTATATTCATGGATTACAAACATCTTAAGAAAGGAATTCTTATTGAAGAAATCATAAAAGGGGGGCCTTTAGATAAAGCAAAATTTAAGATTGCAGCCGGGATGATTATTGAAAAAATTGACGGCATTCTAATTGAAAAAGACCAGGACGTAGCAAAATATTTGAACAGAAAATCAGGTAAATTTATGCTGCTGGATATTTTAGACCCCTCCACAAAAAAGACGCAAACAATCACTGTAAAACCTATTTCTTTGGCGATGGAAAATAGTTTACTCTATAAAAGATGGGTGAAAATAAATGAGAAAGAAGTAGCAGCGTTGAGCAATGGAACTTTAGGATATGTGCATATTCCTGGAATGAGTGATGCCCCTTACCGAAGTATCTATCAAGATATCATGGGTAAATATTTTGATACTAAAGGCGTTATTATAGACACTCGATTTAATGGTGGTGGAGATTTAGTAGCGGATTTAGCAATGTTTTTTACAGGAGTTCCATTCATTACCTATGCTACAGAAGCTAAAATAGTTGGTGGAGAGCCTACCTCCCGCTGGACAAAACCGACCTTGTCTATCTTTAATGAAAGCATGTACTCTGATGGCCATTGTTATGCTTCTGGTTATACCGATCTAAAGATTGGAAAAACAGTAGGAATGCCGGTTCCCGGAACTTGTAGTTTTGCAGGATGGGAAAGTTTACCAAATGGCTCTTATTGGGGGGTTGTCCCCGTAAGTGCTAAAAACAAAGCAGGGGAATGGATGGAAAATAACCAAACAGAACCCATGATTAAAGTTAAAAATATGCCCGGCAAAGTAGATCAAGGAGTGGACCAACAATTATTGCGTTCTATAAAAGAACTGATGAAAGATGTAAACTAATTTTTAGAAATTGAAGTATTCAAAAGCGGAGCAAAGATGCTTCGCTTTTTTTTTAGTGGTACTTTGAAAACAAGTCGCGCTTTATTCTAGGGAGCTCCAAATGAAACTTTACGGCAATAATGCGAATACTCACCACGACGGAAGCTGAAATTATAAAATTGATATTTTCCGCTACTTTAAAATGTGACAATATTAAATACATCAACCCTCCAACCAAACACGCAGAAGCATAAATTTCTTTTTCAAAGATCAACGGTACTTTATTGGTCAATACATCGCGCAACACACCACCAAAAACAGCGGAAATCATACCCATGATGAGGGCTACTAAAGGATGTAAATCATACGCCAACCCCTTTTGCAATCCCAGCAAAGTAAAGACACTCAAACCAATGGTGTCAAACAAAAACATGGTTGTACTTAGATATCCAATTTTACTTTTTACCAAAAAGGTAAAAAGCACTGCCGAAAAAATAGTGTATAAATAATTTAAGTCTCCAATCCAATTGATAGGATGTGCATTGATTAAGACATCGCGCAACATCCCACCGCCAACGGCAGTAACGAATGCAATAATAATCACACCAAATAGATCTAGTTTTTTATCTGAAGCCACTAAAGTCCCACTAATCGCAAAAGCGAAAGTTCCTAAAATATCCAACACATAAATAACATCCATATTACACGGTCACTTCTGTGAATTTTATTTGGAGCGCTTTCTGAATATCATGCACTTTCTCCAATTCATTTGGTAAGATAAACGCCAGTGAAGTTCCAGTCTTTCCTGCTCTTGCGGTTCTTCCACTTCTGTGCGTATAATATTCTAATTGCTCTGGCAATTGGTGATGTATCACGAACTCTAGGCCACTTACATCGATTCCCCTTGCTGAAACATCTGTAGAAACTAAATACTGTAAATTTTCCTTTTTGAAAGCACGCATCACTTTATCGCGTTCCTTTTGTTGCATATCTCCTTCTAAAGCTGCGGTAGAAAAACCCTCTTCAATCAGAAGATTTGCTAAATTTTGAGCTCCAGCCTTCGTTCTACAAAAAATAATTCCACGCTGAGTACCTCTTTTTTCTAAAAACGTAATGATATCATTTGCCTTCGTTTTGAGGGTTGTTTTTACAAACTGATGCCTAATATTTGCATTTACCAGCGCGTTTTTATTCACCTCAACTCTTGGCGCATTCGAATCCATGTAGGTTTTAATAATGCGTTTTATTTCTTCTGGCATGGTTGCAGAAAACAACCACGTATTTCGATCACTTTGAGAAGAAAATTTTAAAATGCGGTTTAAATCTTGTTTAAAACCCATGCTTAGCATTTCATCGGCCTCATCTAAAACTACTGTTTTCACATGACTTATGTCAATATCTCCACGTTCAATAAGATCAATTAATCTCCCTGGAGTGGCAACAACAACGTGCGTAGTTCTTTTTAAGTTCCCTATTTGACGATCGATTTTCTCTCCCCCAAAGACGGCTTCAATAAATATCTTTTCTTCGTTGTACTTTGTAAATTTAAAAAGTTGCTTTTTAATCTGCTGCACTAATTCTCGTGTTGGCGACAGTACCAAGGTTTGAATGTGTTCTGAACTCGTGTCAATATGGTGCAAAATTGGCAATCCAAAAGCAGCAGTTTTTCCAGTTCCCGTTTGTGCCAATCCAATAAAATCTGTTTTCGATTTTAGTAAAATAGGAATGGTCTGTTCCTGAATTTCTGTAGGAGTAGAAATCCCTAATTCTTGAATCGATTTGATATATGCCGGAGTGATTCCTAGTGCTGAAAATGTAGCCATTTTGTTTCTAAATTTTGTGCAAATATACTTTTATTTAGCAGGTTGTAATACATTTAAAACATTTTCTCTAATTCTTGTAGGTTTGAAATTTTTTGCATTCAACATGCCCCAAACAGTTTTTGCCTTTACCAGCAATTCAGATCCCTTATAAAAAGCCATCAAACGCTCAGATTTAAAACCTCTGGTTTCTCCTACCCACGTCTTTACCGTGATATCATCGCCTAAAATTGCTTGTTTTAAATAATCAATTTCATGTTTCAACACCACCCAAATATGTTCTGGCAAAGGATTGTTCTTTGTCAAAAATTCCCAATGCTCCACGGCAACCCAATCCATCCATTTGACATACACCACATTATTTACATGATTTAATTTGTCTATGTGCTCCGCTGTTACTTTTATCTTTAATTCAAAAATATCCTTCATAGATTCCCATTTTTACAAACTTATAAATTTTAACAGTACCATAATAATTATTGCGGTTGCATTTTCAATAAAACAACTATTATTTCCGATCTTTGTGCCACTTCTATGAACCAACTAGCAAACGATTTAGGAACTCAAAAAATAAGTAAATTACTTATCAAACAGGCAGTTCCGGCAACCATAGGTATTCTTGTCATGTCGTTAAATATGATTGTAGATACAATTTTTGTAGGACAATGGATTGGAGTTTTAGCAATTGCCGCAGTTACAGTCGTATTGCCCATTGCATTTCTTATTTCTTCTATAGGAATGGGAATTGGAATTGGTGGAAGCTCCATTATCTCGCGTGCGCTGGGTGCCAATGATTCTAAAAAAGCGTTCTTAACCTTTGGAAATCAAATAAGCCTGACCGTAATTTTAGCAATTTTATTTGTACTTCTTGGCAGTATTTATAGCGCACCAATTCTGAATTTATTTGGAGCTAAAGGAGCTATTTTACCGATTGCAGCAGAATATTATAATGTCATTATTTACGGGGTTCCCTTCCTTGCTTTTGCCATGATGGGAAATCCCACCATTAGAGCTGAAGGAAAACCAAAATATGCCATGTATGCAATGATGGTTCCTGCCGTTTTAAATGTATTGATGGACATTGTTTTTATCAAAGTCTTTGATTGGGGAATGTGGGGAGCTGGATTAGCAACCTCTATTTCCTATGCAAGCTGTGGTCTGTATATTCTATATTTCTTTCTATCTTCTAAAAGTGAATTACAGATTATCCCTAAAAACTTTAAATTAGACATTCCAATTCTAAAAAAAATTGGAAAACTTGGAGGAGTGACTGTTGTAAGACAAGGTGCTGTTAGTGTGTTAATGATTGTCTTAAATTACTCCTTGTACACCTATGGTGGAGAAATCTCAATTGCAGTCTATGGCATAATCAATCGAGTTATGATGTTTGCGTTATCACCCGTCTTAGGAGTTACCCAGGGATTCTTACCCGTTGCTGGATTTAATATTGGCGCACATAAAAACGAACGCGTAAAAGAAACTATAAAAAAATCCATTTATTTTGGATCTATTCTCGGAACTCTCATTTTTATTGTAATTGTTATTTTTAAAGAAGAAATTATTTGGATTTTCACCAATGACGCAACTCTTCTAGCGCAGACGCCAGATGCCATGTTAATTGCTTTTTTAATGACGCCAATTGTCACGATGCAATTGATTGGATCTGCTTATTTCCAAGCTGCTGGTAAAGCATTGCCAGCCTTATTTTTAACACTTTTGAAACAAGGAATTTTCTTAATTCCGTTGGCGTATATTTTACCTATTTATTACGGTGTTAATGGGGTGTGGTGGTCCTTTCCAATTGCAGATACGCTGGCAACCCTCATTACAATATTGGTATTAAAACGCGAAGTGCATAAAAATTTAAAATAAATTTTTTTCGCAGCGATGGCTTTCGTAAATTTAAAAACGTTGTTCGTATTAAATATACTTAAACAATGGGTTCTCCATTTAAATTTGTACTTAGAATATCACTAAAAAGATTGAAAAAGGGGCGCAAAGCTTTAAAACTTGTATTCACTTCTTCGACAAAGTTTAAAGACATCACTTCTGCATCTGTAAACCTTCTACTGGCAATAAATCCTTTCTTTCGCAACAATGCAACTTCAGGATGTTCTTTATCAAAGCCTCTAGGAGCAGTCTTTAGCTCAGAAAAACTTTCAAATGTTCCACCAAAATGTTTGAGATAAGATGGATCTTTAAGAATTGCTTTAATTTCGGAGGCATCCAATTCGATCTCTTTTCGAATTCTAAAAAGATCCTCTTTACTAGGTTCCCAAAATCCACCTGCTAAAAAAGAAGCGCCTGGACTAATTTTTAAAAAATACCCACCTCTCAATGTAGTTCCCAATCTTGAGAATGAATTTGCAAAATGCGTCTTGTAGGGCGTTTTATCTTTCGAAAACCGCACATCCCTATAAATGCGCATCATTTTAGATTTCTCTATTTCATCGTGCTTTTGAAGTTCTTGATGTATTGCTGCAAAGACATCTTTTGCGTTTTGCTGCACTTTCTGGTAGGTCTCTTTCTGATCGGCAAACCAATCTCTATTATTATTTTGATATAAATTACCTAAATACTGAAGTGTCTCTTTCTCGAATTGCATGTGCGTCTTATTTCAAAGTACCAATTTACAAAGAATTCTATAAAAGAAAAGACACCACTTCAAAAATTTATAGCAAATAACACCTCTTTATTCCTAAAATATAGTGAAATTAGTAAACTATAGATGCATCAAAAAACAAAGAATATTCAGAAAAGATATGAAGGCTTTTTACAAACGCCGGCCTTGTGGAAAGACCATACGCTTTTTGAAATGTCTCAGTTTGAAATTCCTACAAAGCTTGTAAAATTGGCAATTGTTATTGATGAAAAGTTGCGTCTTGGGAGATACATAGAACGCTTTGTCTCTTTTCAGCTGTCACAATCTCCAGAATTCAAAATTATTTCAGAAAACGTCCAAATTCAAAAGGAAAAAATCACACTCGGCGAATTAGACTGCCTGCTAACGCAGCATGGTCAGCCCATACATTTAGAAATTTGCTATAAGTTTTACCTCTATGATGAACGTGCTGGAAATAACGAGATTGCGCACTTTATTGGTCCCAACCGTAAGGACTCTTTGTTTGAAAAGCTTACAAAATTGCAACAAAAACAATTACCGCTGCTCTATTCGGAATCCTGCACACGCTATTTAAAGAGTCTTGCATTGACATCTAAAGAAATGAAACAATACGTTTGTTTTAAAGCACAGTTGTTTGTTCCTTTTTCAAATAAAAATCTACGATTAAAAGAAATAAACCAAGACTGTATTGCTGGATTTTATGCAAATGTAAAAGATTTAGAGCAGCTCTCTAAAAGCAAGTTTTTTATTCCTGTTAAAAAAGATTGGCTGCTATCACCAAATAAAAACGTCAATTGGCAATCCATTGATCAATTTATATCTGCGACAAAAGAATCCTTAGCAAATCAATTTTCTCCCCTCTGCTGGTTGAAAAAACCGAATGGAGAAATTGAGAAATTTTTCCTGGTTTGGTGGGACTGAAAATAAATCCATTTTTAGTCAGAAAAAAAGAGGAACCTACTTTCATAGATTCCTCTTCCCAACAACTAACTAAAACAATTAATCTTTCTTTTCATCATCTTTTGAAGCTTTGTTCCAAATCTTAATTTTATCTTTTGCAACAACACCCTCGAGAACTTCTACGTTCACTCCGTCTGAAGTTCCCAATTTAACAATTCTTTTTTCAAAAACACCTTCACTTGTTTCCACCTCTACATAGGGCTCTTCTGTCTCTTTGTCAAAGCGCAACAAACCTTCTTTAAGTGCTAAAACACTGTCTTTTTTCACTAGTATAATATCTGCATTGGCACTGTAACCCGCTCTTATAAAAAACTTATCTTCCAGGGAAACATCCGCTTTAATCTTAAATTGAACAGCGCCTCCTTCTTCCGTTCCTTTCGGTGCAATAAAATTTAATTTGGCAAGAAACTTCTTCCCTTCTATAGCACCAATAGAAACTTCTATATCGGTACCTTTTACTAATTTACCAACCTCAGACTCATCTACTTTCCCCTCGAAAATCATTTTACTCATGTCTGCGATAGATGCAATGGTAGTTCCTGCATTAAAGTTATTAGATTGGATTACCTGATCTCCCTCTTTGACAGGAATTTCTAAAATAGTCCCAGACATTTGCGCAATAATATTGGTATTTGCTGCGCCTCCCGAACCTGCGGATCCAATTTTTATTATTAAATAATCATTTTCAGCATTTTCTAAATCTTGTTTTGACTGTGCGTAAGCCAATTCCACACCTTCGTATTCTGCACTTGCAATTACGCCCTTGTCAAATAAACTTTTTGATCTCTTGTAAGAAACTGCTGCATTGTTTACACGAAGTTTTGCGTTGTCAACTCTTCCTTTTGCACTAATTAAAGACTGTTCATTAGGAACTACACGCACTACAGCAATTAAATCTCCTTTATTTACTTTAGAACCTTCTAACAATACAACTTTGTCGATAATCCCTGTTATTTGAGGTTTGATTTCAATTTCCTCTAAGGGGATTACTTTACCAGTAGCCACTGTTTTTTTAATGATTGTCACTCTAAATGGAGTTTCTGTTTCGAATGCTACAATACCCTTTGCATTCTTCTTGCCGAACCAAACAAGGGCCCCAATGAAAAGTAACACAATACCTATTAAAATAATCTTTGCTCTTTTACTCATGATTTTTTGTTAAATGAAATTATTCTTCTCTTAATGCTTCTATCGGTTTTACTACGGTTGCCATGTGTGCAGGAATCAATCCGATTAAAGTTCCTAACACAACTAAAGTGACAAATGCGATTAATATAATGGGAATATTTACAGTAGGGTTTATGAGTGTGGCGTCTTCTCCTTGACCAAATGCCATGTCGATCACAAACAAAACAAAACTACCTAAAACAACGCCCAACATTCCGGCAACTGTTGTTAAAAAAACAGATTCTAAAACAATCTGTTGTCGGATACTTTTTGGCGTTGCACCAATAGCCCTCCGTATGCCGATTTCTTTTGTTCGCTCTTTAACCGTAATTAATAGAATGTTTCCAATCGCAAAAACTCCAGCGACTAATGTAGCAATTCCTACAAACCAAGTTAAAAACTGCATGCCTGTAATAAAACCGGTCACCTTTCCAATTTCTTTCCCCAAATTGACGCTACCAAAAGCTCTTTCATCCTCTGGGTGCACTTTATGTAATCCTTTCAAAGTAAGCAATACATCGCGCTCCATTTGCTCAATATCTGTACCTTCATTTGCGGTAATCATCATCCAATCTACATTGTCGGCAGTATTGTATACTTTTCTGTATGTAGTAAAGGGAATGTATGCACAATCTCCGTCAAAATCGATAGTGCTCGAGGGCTTGTAAACACCAATTACTTTATAACTGATGCTATTTATCTTTAAATATTGTCCAATTGGAAAAGCATCTATCTCAAACAACTGTTTGTACATATCTTCTGATATAACAGTTACTTTTGCATTGGTATTAATGTCGTTTTGATTTAAAAAACGGCCATATAATAACTGTTTTTTCTGAATCTGATCTAGGATTGGGTAATCACCACTCACCTTAAAACTTCCCGATTTAAAATCTTTTATAATCAGATTATTTGTTTGATTTCTCGGAGCTAACAACCTAATCTCATCAGCGTATTCCGACTTTAAAGCAGCAATATCATTCATGTTTAAAGTAAACCTTCTGCCCTCTTGAAAACCTTTGAAAGGCGTATCTGTGGACTGTGTCCAAACAAAAACGCTGTTGGTTGCGAAATTTCCAAATAACTTATTGAAACTATTTTCTAACCCCCTAGCGGATCCTAATAAAACAACCAATAAGAAAATTCCCCACAAGACTCCAATGATCGTAATGGAAGTCCGCACTTTATTTTTACGGATGCTTCCGTAAATTTCTTGCCAAGTATCTGAATCAAATAAAAATTTCATAATTAATCTCCTCTTAATGCTTCAATAGGTTTAATGTTCGCAGCTCTTTTTGCCGGTACATATCCCGCAATGAGCCCTGATAATACTAATACAATCGTTGCGCCGATAACAATTTCGGGGCTAACACTTGGATTTACAATAAAATAATCTTCTTCTAAGCTATTTCCAATTAAACTCAACACATAGGTTCCTAAAGAGAGCCCTACATACCCTGCAATGGTTGTAATTAGCACAGACTCTTGCACAACCATTCCTACGATTGATGAAGGCTGCGCTCCCAAAGCTTTTCGGATACCGAATTCTCTTGTGCGTTCTTTAATAACGAAAATCATAATATTTGAGATTCCAATAATTCCCGCAATTAGCGTTCCCGAACCGATAAAAGTGATGATTAATAGCAGTGCGAACATTACGGTACTAATAAATTTATTTGACTCTGCCATATTCCTCACTGAAAGCGCTGTCTGATCATCTGGATGAATGTTTAATTTTGCACGCATTTCGCGCTCAATTTGACTTCCAAAAGCAATGGCAGCATCTGTATTTAAATTTCGATCATATCCTACATTTATCTGGCTGATGTAGTCATTATTGCCATATATCATTTGAGCGGTAGAGACGGGTATGTAAGCCTTTCGTTCTTCATTATCACCCCCTTCATCAGAGAAGATGCCAATCACTAAATAAGAACTGCCATTTACATTGACCCTTTTGCCTACTGCGGGACGCCCCCCAAATAAATCTTCTTTAATCAACCTTCCAATAACAATTGACTTTGATTTTTCCTGAACATCTCTATTGTTTAAAAAACGACCGTCTGTAATGATGGTTTTTTCTAAAAACTGGTAATCGGGGTTTACAGCAGATACTCGATACGTACTTGCCTCATTTTTATATTTTATGGAAAAATTCTTATAAATTATGGCCGATTGATATTCAATTTTATTCTTATACGTTTTACTAACATATTCATAATCCTTATTTTTAAGCTGAATTTTCCTACCCGTTTGCAACCCTTTATATGGCTTAGAAGTTTGACGAACACGCACAGTAATTGAGTTCTCTGCGGTGTCTACAAAAGCTCCTTTGAAAAAATTTCCAAGACCATTTGCAACACCAAACAATAAGGTAAATAACAGAATGGCAAATGCAACCGTAAACCCAGACATCACAGAACGCAACCTGTTTTTGTTAATGCTTTGAAAAATTTCTCTCCAACGATCTAAATCAAACATATTTATACGGCTTTAGCTACTTTGGTAAGTGCATCACTAATAATAACTCCATCTTTCAGGCGCACAATTCTTTTTGTTTGCGCTGCGACTTCTTCTTCATGGGTAATTACGAAAACAGTCATTCCTTCGTCATTAATCGCTTTTAATAGATCCATTACCGAGTCTGTTGTTGTTGAATCAAGCGCTCCTGTTGGCTCATCTGCTAGAACAACTTTTGGGTTTGTCACCAATGCTCTTGCGATGGCTACACGCTGCTTTTGTCCTCCAGAGAGTTCGCTAGGCAAATGATTTGCCCATTCTTTTAAACCTACTTTCTCTAAATAATCCAACGCTATCTTTAAGCGCTCTTTTCTTGCCATTCCCTTGTAATATAAAGGCAATGCTACATTTTCTAAAGCAGTCTTGTAGGCGATTAGATTGAATGACTGAAACACAAAACCTAAGAATTTATTTCTAAGAATTGCGGCCTTCTTTTCATTCAAGTTTTTAATTAATTGTCCGTTTAAATAGTAATTACCACGGTCATGAATGTCTAACAACCCTACGATATTTAATAAAGTAGACTTCCCAGATCCTGAGGAACCCATAATGGATACAAATTCCCCCTCTTTAATATGCAAATCAATGCCTTTTAACACGTGTAAAGAGTCTTTTCCTATGGGGTACGATTTGTGTAAATCTTCTATCTTGATCATGCAATAATTGTTTAATATAAAAGTATTCATTGCCTCTGAGTTCTGCTACTAATTTTATGTTAAAAGCACTTGAAAACAACAATACAGCTACAACCATAAGACGCAGCAAAAGAACTTATGTTACAAGAAAGTTCAGAAAAGATGAAGTATCTTTGCAACTCACATAATTCATACTTGTTAAATGCTTGATATTCCAAAAAATAAGAAAGTCATTTTATTTGACGGTGTTTGCAATTTATGCAGTACTGCAGTAACCACCGCAATAAAATACGATAAGAAAAATACTTTCTTGTTTGCTGCCATTCAATCGGAAAGCGGCAAAAAAATTATTGCTTCTTTAAAAATCGATACTAAAAAAACAGATGCTGTTATTTTGTATGCGCCCGGAATTTCCTTCGACATTAAATCTACGGCTGCTTTAAAAGTCATGGCTGATTTTGGTGGCATCTGGAAAGCCAGCAAATTATTATGGATTTTTCCTGAATTTTTTAGAGATATCATATACGACTATATCGCAAAAAACCGCTACCAGTGGTTTGGAAAAAAAGACCATTGTATGGTTCCAACAGCAGCCTTGAAAGCCAAATTTTTAGATTAAATGAAAATTCCTAGCCCCGTAAAATGTGTTATTTTTGATATGGATGGTGTTATTATCAACTCTGAAGAAATTCATAAAAAAGCGTACTACGAAACTTTTAATTCTTTAAATGTAATCGTTTCCGACACCTTGTATAAATCATTCACAGGTTCCTCTACAAGCAATGCTTTTCAAAGATTAATCGCACATTTTAATTTAGATGAAGATCCAGAAAAGTTAGTCCTTGACAAAAGAGAACGGTATCTCGGTTTTTTTGAAAATGACCCGAATTTACAATTAGTTTATGGTGCCAAAGAAATCATACAATATTTGCATGCAAAAGGAATTACGTTAGTTTTAGCCTCCTCTTCTGCAATGGTAAATATCGACCGTGTTTTTAATCGCTTTCATCTACAGCAATACTTTACCGCAAAAATTAGTGGAGCCGATTTAATAGCATCGAAACCGCATCCAGAAATATTTAATAAAGCAGTGATTTTGAGCAACTTTAAGAAAGAAAATTGCATCGTTATTGAAGATTCCGATAACGGAATTAAAGCTGCAAATGACGCCCAAATATTTGTCTTTGGTTATGCCAATAAATTATCTGAAGGACAAACTTTAGAAAATGCAAACCTTGTGATTGATAATTTTAATGCGTTAAAAGAATTTGTCTAAAATAAAAAACATCGCAACAGGTTTACCGATCAATTAAAGATAAAAAAATACACTTGATAGTTGCTGTTTTAATTTCTAGAGGACTACAAAAAAATGGAAACCTTGCTATTAAAGTATAAAACAAGAATTTAAAAGTTCAATTTTTGATTTCAAACGTACAAAGAACTTCAACAGCATAAATTTAATACAATGCTACGGCTGTTAAAAACGAATAGATTCGTAAGATCTGTTGTGTCTTAACGAGCTTCACAGCCGCTGTTTTAGGATTCTTGAGGCACCTCAGGTAATTTATTCTTAAAACTGGGTGCGTTCTCTCGATAAGAAATTAATTTCTTTTTTGAAATAAGAACAAGCAAGTCTTCGTGCAATGTAAACAAGGTCGCTGCTCTGAAGGACTGCATTAACAGTCGCTCTATTTCTACAATAGCCAGCTCAAGAGAAAGCTGCTGGAATTGATTGTCCGTTTCTTCTCGGTATTTAAATTGAAAAACCTCTTTGCCATCGACAAAAAACAAACGAACATATACATTCTGCACGCCCTCCTTTTTTCGCAATGGCTTACTTATTGTTAACTTCACAAAGGCGTCGTCTAGTAAGCTTTGTTTAAATACATTAAATAAGTGCATCATTGAATCCATATGACAAAGGTAAAATCTTTCGAGCAAAAGACATCACTTTTAAAGGATGTCTTTTGCTTACATTATAATTTATTCTTCTTTTTGAAGTCCATTTCACTTTCTAAGCCTGAAGTGCTAGTACCTTTGGCAAATTGGGTGTTTTTACAACAAATGCCTCCAAAACGTGGAAGAAATTTAAAATGTCTACTTTTTCATTATTAGCGTTGATAGTTACCAAGCGAACAAAAGTATCTTCTTCAAAAGAACCAAAGCCAACTACTGTAATCTGCTGCTCGTATAAGGCCGTGCAAAGCGCCATAGGTTCAATGTCTTTGTAATTAAAACAAACAGAAATGGAATCATTAAAACTATACAAGGTATACTCTGAATGGGATCTAATATAATCTAAAGCGATGTCTGCTAAACTAAATTGTTGGTCTACAATATTCTTCAACCCACTGGTCCCTATAGATTTCCACAAAGTCCAAAATTTTAGAGCATCATTTCTTCTACCACATTGAAAAGAGGTTTTTCCTAAATTGAAATCATCTCCATCTGTCTGATACAGGTAGTCTGCGTCATTACTAAAGGAATCATGCAGGTGTTTTTTATCATTCACTAAAAGAATAGAACAAGTCAGAGGAGTTCCTAACATTTTATGCGCATTGTAACTAAAAGAGTTCGATCGAGAGACTCCTGAAACCAAATGCTTATACTGGTCACTAAATATCACACTTCCACAATAGGCGCCATCAACATGCAGCCACATTTCATACTTTTCTGTAATATCTGCAATGGCATCAATCGGATCAAAAGCACCGAGGACAGTGGTTCCTGCAGTAGCATTTACGTAGGTTGGAATGCCACCGTTCTTCATGTCTTCGATAATTTGTGCTTCTAGCAAACGTGGAAGCATTCTTCCTTCTGCATCTGTTGCAATATAGCGCATATTATTACGCCCAATACCTGCAAAACTTACATTTTTGTCGTTTGAATAGTGTGCCTCTTTAGAGGTATAAACAATCAAAGGTTTCGTCATTCCATCCAAACGGCACTCTGGATCTTTTGCATCCCGTCCCATCACCAAAGCCATATAATTACTCATAGAGCCTCCTGTTGGAAATGTTCCATTACTCGCTGCACCGTAACCAATTAAATGACACGATTGGCGAATAATTTCTTGTTCGATTCCTACTTGTGGACCTGCTACTTTGTAGGTATACATGCTATTATTTAGCAATACTGCTAGTAAATCTCCTAAAACAGCTTTGCTTTGTCGTCCTCCAAAAAGTTGGTTGAAAAATAAATTTGTTGCTGTTTTTGGAGTAGAAACCAACACGTCGCGCAAAACCTCTTTGAATTCAGCATCGACCATTTCTTCCGCATTTAGGGAAAGGTCAAGAACGTCATACAATTTATTAGCTTCGATTCTTTCAGCTACAGGGTGTATCCCCTCTTCTGTAATTAAAACCTCCACAAGTTCGTTAAACATTGCAAGGTCTTTCGTTATGTTAGACATAGTATTTTTTTCTTTAAAATTTTAGTATTTTCTTAGGCACGTGTATCGTACCCCAATTGTTTGTCTGCAAATGTTTCTGATTCCACATCAAAAACTCTGCATTTACGAATTGGTTTTGCATACAAATGCAATGACATGCACTTTTCACCTGATATATTTTCCAAAGTATGAAACCCCATAAAGTCTTTCATATAAGTAACTTCATTGACATTTGAAATACCCATCCTTTCAAACTGTAGAATCCCTATGTCATCTGCCTTGTAAATCGTTTCCTTAAAAGCTCCTGAAATTACCTTTACCCAACATTCTTCGCCGTCATGGTCATGAATTGGAGTAGCCTGACCAGCACACCAACAAATTAAAATAAGCTCATACTTTTCTGTGTCTACAATGCAGTTTCTAGTATAACAAGTATCTGACCATGAAGCGTACTTCTCTAAAATAGTTGGAGTAAATTTTATAGCGTGCATTAAATGATTGTAAGTCGTCCTCTCTCCTTCTGAAAGTGCGCTTATTAAACTTTCCAAGTCTTGAGGTATGGCAGCATGCTCTTTCTTCGTCTTCAAAATATGCTTCTTTTTTTGTTACAGACAAACGGAGCGTTTGCTTGTGCGTAAACTTTTGGATAAAAATTAAAACTTCCTATAAACTCAAAGATAGTGAATTTGACCCTTTTCACATATGTTTTGTTCATTTTAGTGTGAATTTAATTCAAATTCACATAATTTCTTGTTTTTTTCACTAATTTCGAAAAGTTCAAAAAGTTAAATTCTGTGTATTTTAAAATCTTAAAAACATTAAAAAAATAAAATTAAGAGTATGGAAGACCCAAATTTTATAATAAAAATTGCCGTGTTAGCATTCTATGTTGGAATTTTATTTTTCATCGGTATTATGGCCTCTCGGCGGGTAAAAAGCATGAGTGACTATTATGTTGGAGGAAAAAAAATGGGCTTTTGGGCAGTAGCATTTTCAGCGAGAGCTACTGGTGAATCTGGGTGGTTACTTATTGGACTTACCGGCATGGGTGCGATTGCAGGATACTCCGGATATTGGGTCGTAGCTGGAGAACTTCTTGGTGTCTTTATATCTTGGCAGTATATGGCAAAGCGCTTCAAAAAAAGATCAGATGCATACGGAGCCATCACAATTCCAGATTATCTGCAAAGCCATTTCCAATCATCTACACATACCCTACGCATCATATCAGCGGCAGTGCTCGTTATTTTTATTGTGATCTATGTCGCCTCACAAATAGACGTTACTGGCATCGCTTTTAAATCAATGCTTGGTATTGATTATAAAATTGGTGCAATTATAGGTTTTGTAATTGTACTCGCCTACATCTTTATAGGAGGCTTTATTGCAGCAGTTTGGTCAGATTTATTTCAAGGCTTACTTATGTTTTTAGGTTTGGTATTGCTTCCAATTGTCATTTGGTTTTCTATGGACCACGGTGCGGGTGTTACCGAAGGCTTAAATGCTATAGACCCCACGCTCACTCAAATAATGGGAAGAAGCTCAGATGGGTGGATGAACCTCTTTACAATTTTAGGGTTTTCTATGATTGGCCTTGGCTTTTTGGGTTCACCTCAAGTTTATGTCCGTTTTATGTCCATCAAAAACTCCAAAGAGATAGACAAAGGAAAATGGGTAGCCACAGCGTTTACATTACTCACCGACGCTGCTGCCGTAACTATTGGAATCCTTGCCAGAATTTATTTCACAAAAGAAGGACAAGATCCAGAAACTATTCTTGGAAATAGTGGTGAGAACGTATTGAGCATGGTTACAGAAGAATTTTTACCAACCATCTTAGTGGCTATTTTTGTTGCGATTGTTTTATCTGCCATCATGTCTACCATAGATTCTCTGTTAATATTAGCTTCAAGTGCCATTACGCGCGATTTCTACCAAAAAATATTTAGACCTGAGATCAAAGATGAAAGTTTGACAAAAATATCAAGAATTTCTACCGTTATAATGGCGTTTACAGCGCTAATCATTGCAATGATTATCAATTATGTTTCTCCGGACAGGCAAGTTTTCTGGGTCATACTTTTTGGGTGGTCAGGAATCGCTGCCACTTTTTGTCCCGTTATTATCCTTTCACTATTTTGGAAAGGGTATTCTGAAAAAGGCGCTATTGCTTCGATGATCTCCGGATTTATGTCTGTGATTGTATTTAATTTTTTCTTCAAGGAAATGGCTAGTGTAGGCGCATATTTTATTGCCTTGGATGTATTAACGCCTTCCTTTGCGGTTGCCATGCTTGTTGGATTTTTAGTTTCAAAAAAATATCCCCCTAGAACTAAAGCTGTGCAAATGATCGAAGAAATTGACGCTGCTCCTGAAAAAGAATAAATATCAAGCAACGAATTCATAAGAATAAGGAGCCATATTTTAAAATACATTTGCGCTAGATGCGACCGTTTAGAAAAGAATAAAAACAACGTTTCTTTTAATTATTGCGCAAATAGCGCTCTAAATAAAAGAAGTGCATGTGCCATCACTCCCTATTTTTGTATGGCTCTTCTGAGGCTTTATTTTTTCTTAATTCACAAAAATTTAACCATATTACAACAGAATATTATTATTTTTACTAGATGCAAAAAATATTACTATTATTGTGTTTACTGTTCGCGGTAAATGTTTTTTCACAGGCAGATTCTTTAAAAGTAAAAGTTTTAAAAGGACAAATTATTCACGCTGAAAATGATAAGGTCTTAAGCGCTGCCCATGTATTAAACTTGAATACGGTGCAAGGAAGCATTACGAATGATACCGGTTATTTTGAGTTACCTGCAAGAGTAAATGACACCATATTGGTTTCTTACCTCGGTTACTCTAGTATTAAATTAAAAATCACGAACGACTTATTGAAAGGGAATGAGTTAGAAATCGCCCTATATGAAAAACCAGAAGACATTCGAGAAGTAGTCATTAGATCTACAAATTTAATCGGAGTTCTTGAAATTGATGTGAAACAAGTTCCTCAAGACCGATTTACAAGAATTCACATCAATGGATTACCACAAACATACGAAGTTGGAAGAGCAAAGACCAAAAGCTTCTCTACTCCTATTGCTGCTTTGTTTCAACCTGTTGATTTCTTATATAATCTTTTTGGAAAAAAACCAAAACAATTGAAAAAATTACAGAAGTTAAAAAAAGAAGACAATCTGCGTAAAATGCTTGCTGGAAAATTTGATAGAGAAGTTATGATGGAATATTTAGAGATGGACCGTCAAGAGCTTTCAGAATTATTAATTGACTGCAGTTACTCTGATTACTTTATAAAAAAAGCATCAGATCTTCAAATGATTGAAGCTGTTTTGGATTGTTATGAAAATTACAAAGCTTTAAAAATGGGTAAAATAGAGCGAAATAAGATTCCTGTTAAAAATTAGATCGCTAGTAGGCTTCCATACCATTTCAATACGCAAAGGAAATGCTGATTGCGTGTTGGTTGTACCTAATGTTCAAAAAGAATGCAGTTCTTTTTTACCGGCAATCCTTTTAAAAATAATTTGTATGTGGTAAACAAGTTGTACGCCAGTTAAACGAAATGCTAGCACCACTAAGAATTCTGCAGTATCTATTTATAGAATTGTTAACAGCCCCTTATACATAGCATAAAACTTTAAAACAAAAAAAATCCAGCAATAGCTGGATTTTTTTTACTGTTGTAGTAGACTGTATTTATTGATTTCCTAAAATAATAGGCATTCCTGTCTTACCAGAACCAATCACAACCACCTTACTATTTGAAGATTTTGACAACTCTATTGTTGCTTCAATTCCTTTATCTTGTAAAATTTTCTCAGTTAAAGATGCACTTAAAATTCTGTTCGCATCTGCTTTACCTTGCGCTTCAATAATTTGTTTTTCAGCTTCTTTTTTAGCGGTAACCAATCTGAATTCATATTCTAAAGATTCCTGCTCTTGCTTCAATTTACGCTCAATCGCCGTTTTAATGGTTGTTGGTAAAGTAACATCTCTTACCAAAATGTCATTTAATTGAATGTACTGTCTGTCTAATATTTTTTTTGTTTCTTCAAAAATTTCTGTTTGTATCACATCTCTCTTACTAGAATACAATTGCTCCGGTGTATATCGTCCTACAACACTTCTTGCTGCAGATCTCACTGTCGGTTGTATCACTCTAGAAATATAATTTTCACCTTTTTCTTGATGCAAAGATCCTATTTTATCAGATTGCGGCTGAAACCAAACAGAAGCTTCTAATTGAATCTCTAAACCATTAGAGGACAATACTTGCATTTTCTCGTAAATTTCCTGCTGTCTTACTTCATAAATAAAAATTTTATTCCAGGGTGCAACGACTTGAAAACCTTCTCCTAAAGGCGGTTCATCAGTTACAACACCACCACCAAACGTTTTGTACAAAACCCCTGCTTGACCAGAATTTATGGTCACTGTAGATTTTGAGAATAAAATGATTGCAACGACTGCTAATACTATAATTAAAATTCCTCCTTTTGGAAATTTTATGTCTAATTGATTGTTTGCCATTTTCTTTAATTTTAAATTCATACAAATTTACGATATAAATTTAAGGAAACACAATGTATATGGTTATAATCTTTAGCAGACTTTTAGAATATAATTACAAGTTATTGGATTTCATAGAGCGCACGAATCAAGATATAAACCAAAACAAACTCTGAGTATATTTTAAAAAATAAAGCAATAAATGACTGCGAACAAACAAGTATTGCTTTTCAAAAAATTATACTTTTAATAAAAAATCCTAAATTTAAAACAAATGCGTCTGTCCGTGCCCAAATATTTAAAAATGAAAAGTTTTATACAAGGCTTTTATCACAGCTTGACAATGCTGTTGCTTTGTACCTATAAAATTCTAAAAATTAACGTATAAGTGTATTGTATCAATGGTTTTTATGACAATAAAAACCATGTTCCAAAAAAATGCGTTTCAATATCAGTAAAAAACAGCTTGGAGGCCTAAAAAATTTCGATCTGCAAAAAATATAATTTGAGTGCTGATGCATCTTTTGTTTTTTATTAAAGAAAAATCTACAACAAGCAATTAATTTTCTGAGGGTATAAAAATAGTGTGAAGCAATATATAGGACACTGGTGACGGTGTTGTAAGTCCTTATCATCCTCTAAATAATTCTGATACCAACTTTTTTCATGCACATTCCAATCTGTTTCTAAATGACCTCCTACCAAATCAATAGGAGCAGCAACATCAGTACACGTGCACTGGCGGCATCAGTATCAATAGCATAATAAGTATACTCAAGACATTTTTAAAACCACCAATTTTAACCTATTATTCCTAAAATAGGTTGCTAGCAAACAATACTACTGAACTAAAAAAAGTTAAATCTGACCAAAATATTTTCGCAAAAACCATTCTGTGGTAAACAAAGAGATCAAAACTAATAAAACCCATTGCCAGTCTATTAACTCTTGTGTTTTAACTATTGGCTTTTGAATCGTATCGAACTCATTATTTTCCATTAAACTTTTAATTAATAGGTCTATTTCATTTTTATAATACAACGCTCCTCCCGCTCCTAAAGCCAATTGTGTTAACTTGGTTACATTTGCGTGTGTAAATTGTTCTTCTATTTGATCATCAACTATTTTAAAATTACCATATGCAGTGTTTTTTTGTCCTAAAACGGCTACCTTAAAACGGTATTCTCCAGGAAGTAGTCCTTCTATGGCGCTTTGATATGAATTGTTTTTTACAGAAAAAGGACGTGTTGTAGTTTCCTTGGTTTTAATATTGGTCACTGTTATTTCCAAAGATGCACGGTCATCAAACTTATAGTTGGTATCTGTAAAAAAAGCAACAATATTAAGCACGGCATTTGAAGCATACAAGCGCTCTGTGTTTACTTCCAGTTGCGCTCTGGGTTTCTTTGTACCTAAATACTGTACTATGTTTCCAATAAATTGATCAAAATCTTGAAAAGTACCGCTCCTTAAAAAACTTATTGCTCTCCACCTCCAAATTCCTGCACCAAAAATAACAGCTATTTTCTGTTTTTCTTTTTCTAAAACCGAGAGCACAGGTTGCAATGTAACCAGTCCTTTAATTTCTTGTACCAATAAATCTTGGTGTTCTGTTGAAAAGTCCAGAGCTCCGAAAGCATCCTTCAAAGGTGGAAAATCACCGAAACCAATATCTTTTTGCAAAAAAGTAGAGAACGAAGATTGATAGCTCACACCATAATATTCTGTCTCGCGTAAGAAGTTTTTAGTAAAACCAAATTGTTGTTTGTTTAGCAGTGCCCAATCGGTGTTTGTGCCTGTGACAATAAATAAATTACACTGGGCTTTCTTTATTTTTGTAAATACATCTGTAAATAGCACATTTGGCTGGTATAAGATGACCAATTGAAATTCAGACAGATTACCCTTAAATTCTGTAACTTTTGAAACCTTTACGGATCGTTGTACATTGCTTTCTATCGCTTTTTTCAACAAACCGATGTCTGGATGTAATACCGCTGAAAGAAGCAACACTTTTGCTTGCTCATCAATAACTTCAACTGAAAAATTTCTAGTATTATTTGTTATATTCTTTTCATTTCTTATTTTCTCAAGCGAAGCTGTGAAATAATTCACTCCTATTTTTGATGCTTCTAAATCGACCGTAAGAATTTGTGAAGGTTCCTTTCGAGAAAATTGTATTTCTTTTGAAAAAACCGTTTTTTCCCCATTATAAATAGAAAAAATTGATTTAACAGTGCCTATTCCCTGATAATTTAAAAAAACCTCTACCGGAAACTTATTCTTGAGATAACTGTAGGTATTTACATTGATTTGACTGACTTTCACATCTGCATACTTTGTGGTATCTCCAAATACGACAGGATATATAGGTTGTTTGGACTTTAGGAATTCGTAGGCGTTTCCGACCGTCTGATTGCCGTCTGTGAGCAATAAAATAGGCACTTTTTGTTCGCCATTCAATTTATGTATCCCTGAAATTGCTTTGTAAATATTTGTTTCACTCCCTAAAAAATCAAGAGTGTCTGAAATCTTTAAGTCTGCACTAAAAGTGAAATTTTCAATTTCAAACTTCTCAGACAAAGACACGTCATTCTTTAATTTGTAAATAAAATTTTGAATGTTTTCTGCTTCTTTAAAATGAGAAATTGATTTTGAATTGTCTACTAAAATCGAAAGTTTCGGTTTTATAATTTGAAGTGTAGTTCTTTCTATCTTCGGACTAATTAATAAAACGAAAACTAAAAACAATGCAGTTGTTTTTAAGACGCAAAGCAGTAATCGCCCCCTAAACTTTCTTTTTACCTTATAAAAATATTGAAAATACCCGATTGCAATACTACACACAAATGCGAAGAGAAGATATAAAATAGGTAGTGTTTGCAAGTAGTCTTTATTTCACGGAAAGGTATCAATAACAATCTAAAAAAAGAAAACCTGTAACGTTTAATTGTTTCAGGTTTTTAATATTTATTAGAGACTCCGTTTAAGTCAAAGCGAATTTGATATTAAGTCAACATTCCTCCATCTACAGATAACGTCTGTCCTGTGATATACGTGCTCATATCGGATGCTAAAAACACACAAGCATTTGCAATATCAATAGGTTGTCCTCCTCTTTTTAATGGAATACCGTCACGCCATGATTGGACGGTTGCCTCGTCTAATTTCGCCGTCATTTCCGTTTCAATAAAACCGGGTGCAATTACATTACTTCTAATATTTCTAGAACCTAATTCTAAAGCTACAGACTTCGAAAAACCTACAATACCTGCTTTCGATGCCGCATAATTAGATTGGCCTGCATTTCCTTTCAATCCAACAACAGAACTCATGTTGATAATAGAGCCTGACCGCTGCTTCATCATCGGTCTAATTACTGCTTTTGTTAAGTTAAAAACAGATTTTAGATTTACCTCAATTACTTTGTCAAAATCATCTTCAGAAATACGCAGCAACAAATTATCTTTTGTGATTCCCGCATTATTTACTAAAATATCAATTGCTCCAAACTCTTTATGCACTTCTTTTGCCAATTCCTGAGCCGCATCAAAATTTGCTGCATTCGACTGGTAGCCCTTTGCAGAAACTCCATATGCTTTCAATTCTTCTTCCAAGGCATTTGCTGCATCCACAGAAGCACTGTAAGTAAAAGCGACATTAGCACCCTGTTTTGCAAATTCAACAGCGATACTGCGCCCAATTCCTCTGGTTGCCCCTGTAATTATTGCCGATTTATTTTCTAATAATTTCATAGTGTACTATTTAGTTGCTGTTCAAATATAAAAGAGAAATTCCCGTTTTCACGGGAATTATTTATGATTATCGTTACTAAATCACCAAATAAATCAGCTTTACAGCTGCATTATATGGCGTTTATATATGCGATGTTTTATTTTTTACCCAAAACTTTTGCGACCATTTCTCCAATCTTAGCGGGTGAGCTTACAACGTGTACGCCACACTCTGCCAAAATTTTCATTTTCGCTTGTGCAGTATCATCTGCTCCTCCAACAATTGCGCCAGCATGTCCCATCGTTCTTCCGGCTGGTGCTGTTTGACCTGCAATAAAACCAACTACTGGCTTTCTATTTCCGTCTGCTTTGATCCATTGTGCTGCTTCTGCCTCTAAATTTCCACCAATCTCACCAATCATTACAATCGCCTCTGTTTCGTCGTCATTCATTAGCAATTCGACAGCTTCTTTCGTTGTTGTTCCAATAATCGGATCTCCACCAATACCAATAGCAGTGGTAATTCCGTATCCTTGTTTTACAACTTGATCTGCAGCTTCATACGTCAAAGTACCCGATTTAGAAACGATACCTACATTTCCTTTTTTGAAGATAAACCCTGGCATAATACCAACTTTTGCCTCGTCTGGAGTGATTACGCCAGGACAATTGGGGCCAATTAATCTGCAATCTCTTGTATCTATATATGCTTTTACTTTTACCATATCTGCTGTAGGAATTCCTTCTGTAATACAAATGATTACTTTGATTCCTGCATCTGCAGCTTCCATAATTGCGTCAGCGGCAAATGCCGGAGGCACAAAAATTATAGATGTATCTGCTCCTACCTCTTCTACAGATTCTAATACCGTATTAAAAACAGGTTTTCCTAAGTGTTCTTGGCCTCCTTTTCCTGGAGTTACTCCCCCAACAACATTCGTTCCATAGTCAATCATTTGACCAGCGTGAAAAGTACCTTCACTACCTGTAAAACCCTGAACTATAATTTTTGAATTTTTATTTACTAAAACACTCATTCGTTTATTATTTTATGATGTCGGACAAAAATAGTTTATTGCAAGTTTCTAAAAAAGTATTTTATGTATTCTTTCTACCTTTAAAAAAACGTTTAATTTCTGCCATTTCTTTTAATTTTTCTCTTGATTCTGAAATGGGAGTTCCAAAATAACTTTTTCCTCCTGCTACCGATTTCGTCACCCCTGTTTGTCCCAAAATAATGGCTCCTTTTCCAATTGTAATTCCGCTTGTAGTACCTACTTGACCCCAAAGAGTAACTTCGTCTTCAATGATTACACAACCTGCAATTCCAGTCTGTGAGGCAATCAAACATTTTTTTCCAATCACCGTATCATGGCCAACATGCACTTGGTTGTCAATTTTTGTGCCTGCGCCAATTGTAGTGTCTCCAGTCACGCCGCGATCAATCGTGCAGGAAGCACCAATATCTACATGATCTTGTATCACTACTCTTCCTACAGAAAGTAGTTTATCAAACCCTTCTGCTCTATTTTTATAATAAAAAGCATCTGCACCTAAAACCGTATTTGCGTGGATCGTTACATTATTTCCAACAACAGTAGCATCGTAAATAGTTACATTAGGATGGATCCTACAGTTTTCTCCAATAACCACGTTGTTTCCAACAAAAACATTGGGTTGGATAACGGTTCCATTTCCTATTTTAGCAGTATCTGAAACCGCTTTTTCAGAAGCTATAAAGGGATTAAAGTAGTTTGATATTTTATTAAAATCTCGAAAAGGATCTTCAGAAATCAGCAAAGACTTTCCTTCTGGACAGGCTACCTCCTTATTGATTATAATTGTTGTCGCTGCAGAGGTCAAAGCTTTCTCGTAATATTTAGGGTGGTCTACAAAAACAATATCTCCTTTTTCTACTACATGTATCTCATTGATTCCTAAAATTTCAAAAGTTGCCTCCCCTACAAAAGGTGCATTTATAAGCGTTGCGATCTGTTGAAGCGTTTGTGATGTTTTAAATTTCATGTATCCTTTTGTAATTATTTTTAAATGCAGGCAAAATTCATCGCACAGCACTAAAAATAGTTACTCTTTTATTCTTTCTTGATAAGTTCCTTTTGTAGTTTCTACTTTAATTTTATCACCTTCATTAATAAATAAAGGCACATTTACCGTTGCTCCACTTTCTACAGTAGCTGGCTTTGTTGCATTTGTTGCTGTATTTCCTTTTACACCAGGTTCTGTGTGTGTAACTTCTAAAACAACGCTTGCGGGCATGTCCACAGAAAGTGGCATTTCGTCTTCAGCATTGATTATAATAGTTACAACTTCACCTTCTTTCATCAATTCTGGTGCGTCTAAAACATTTTTTTGCAATTGAATTTGAGAATAATCTTTTTCATTCATAAAATGAAACGTTTCTCCTTCATTATACAGGTATTGAAATTTATGTGTCTCTACACGAATATCCTCTATTTTTCTTCCTGCAGGAAAGGTGTTGTCAACCACCTTACCATTGGTAACACTTTTTAATTTTGTTCTAACAAAAGCCGGTCCTTTTCCTGGTTTTACGTGTAAAAACTCAATAACTTTATAAATATCATTGTTATATCTAATACACAATCCGTTTCTAATATCTGATGTTGTTGCCATTTCTAATATTGCTTTAATTATACTAATTTTATAAGGTACTTTTTTAAATCTTTTTTTGGCGCTGTTAGTTTGCGTTGTAGTAGCCTTTCATAATTCCCCGATGTGAATCTTTGATAAACTGAATGATCTCGTCTCTTTCCGTAGTCGCCTCTAATTCTGCTTCAATAATTTCAATTGCCTGCGTGTAATTATAATTTTTCTGAAATAAAATTCGGTATATATTCTGAATTTCTGTAATTTTTTCTGTCGTAAACCCACGTCTTCTCAAGCCCACTGAATTTATACCAACATACGATAATGGCTCTCTTGCAGCCTTTACATAAGGAGGTACATCTTTTCTTACTAGAGAACCACCCGTTACAAAAGCATGTTTTCCTACAGATGCAAACTGATGTACTGCAACCATTCCTGCCAAGACTACATTGTCTCCAATTGTCACGTGGCCTGCCAACGTAGAATTGTTAGAAAAAACACAATTGTCTCCTACAAAAGAATCGTGTGCAATATGACAATACGCCATAATTAAACAATTGTTACCAATTTTAGTTTTCATTCTGTCTGAAGTCCCTCTATTGATCGTAACACATTCTCTTATGGTTACATTGTCTCCAATTTCTACGGTAGTTTCTTCGTCGTCAAATTTTAAGTCCTGAGGAATTGCTGAAATTACTGCTCCTGGAAAAATTCTACAATTTTTACCAATTCTAGCCCCTTCCATAATGGTTACATTTGAACCAATCCAAGTACCTGAACCAATTATTACATTGTTATGTATGGTTGAAAAAGGCTCTATAACTACATTTCTTGCTATTTTTGCTTGGGGATGCACATACGCTAATGGTTGATTCATATTTTAATTTTTTCTAGCAATTTGCGCCATTAATTCAGCTTCCGCAACTACTCTTCCATTGGCATATGCATATGCTTGCATATGACAAATCCCCCTTCTTATAGGGGTAATTAATTCACATTTAAAAATAACAGTATCTCCAGGCAACACTTTTTGTTTGAACTTTACTTTATCCATCTTCATAAAATAAGTCAAGTAGTTCTCCGGGTCTGGTACCGTATTTAGAACCAAAACACCACCGCACTGTGCCATTGCTTCAACTTGCAATACTCCTGGCATTACAGGCGCACCAGGAAAATGACCCACAAAAAAAGGCTCATTCATCGTCACATTTTTCATACCAACTACATGTTTGCTAGAAAGTTCTAGAATCCGATCAACCAACAAAAATGGAGGTCGATGTGGAAGAATTTCCATAATTTGATGAATGTCTAATAATGGCGGTAAGTTTAAATCGTAGAAGGGAACATTATTTCTTTTCTCTTGTTTGATAATCTTCGCAAGCTTTTTTGCAAATAAGGTATTTATTAAATGACCTGGTTTATTCGCAATCACTTTTCCTCTAATCCGCGTTCCTACCAGAGCTAAATCGCCCATAACATCTAACAATTTATGCCTCGCAGCTTCATTTGCCCAATGAAGCGTTAAATTATCTAAAATTCCGTTTGACTTTACTGCAATGTCTTTTTTATTAAAAGCCTTCTTCAACTTCTCCATCGTGCTCTCAGACAGCTCTTTGTCTACATATACGATCGCATTGTTTAAATCTCCTCCTTTAATTAAATCATGCTCTAAAAGCATTTCTATCTCGTGCAAAAAACTAAAAGTTCTGGCTCCTGCAATTTCTACTTTAAAATCAGATACTCTTTCCAATGTTGCATTCTGTGTACCTAAAACTTTCGTACCAAAATCTACCATTGCTGTTATCTGATATTCACTAGAAGGCATGAGCATTATTTCACTCCCCGTAGCTTCATCTTTATATGAAATGATCTCTTTGACAATATATTCTTCAATAAATGCCTCTTGTTCTTGAATACCCGCTTTCTCTAAAGCTTCTACAAAAAACTTTGAAGAACCGTCCATAATGGGAGGCTCTGAAGCATCTATCTCAATTAATAAATTATCGATATCGAGACCAACAGCAGCTGCCAATACATGCTCTGATGTCTGAATTTGCACGCCATCTTTTTCTATGTTGGTACCTCTCTGCGTATTTACTACATACTCCGCTCTTGCTTCAATTACAGGAGCACCCTCTAAATCTAATCTACAAAATGCAAAACCGTGATTTATAGGAGCAGGCTTTAATGTCATTTTTACAGCATTCCCAGTATGTAAACCTACACCTGATAAACTGATTTCATTTTGTATTGTTTTTTGTTTCTTACTCATTCTTTCTCATTTGAGTCTTCAACTCTTTTTCTAATTGATTAATTTTTGACACTATCTTTGGTAAGTTTTTAAAATGCACATAACTTCTATTGAAGCTACTTGACTTAAAAGCCGGTGTTCCATAAATAATTTCACTTTCTTTGATATTCTTTGTAACGCCAGTTTGAGCTAAAATCTTCACGTTATTTCCAATTTTTAAATGCCCTGAAATCCCCACTTGTCCACCAATCATGCAATTTTGACCAATTTTAGTAGATCCAGAAATACCTGTTTGCGAAGCAATCACTGTGTTTTTTCCAACTTCCACATTATGTGCAATTTGGATTTGATTGTCAAGCTTTACTCCAGCTCTAATAATAGTAGCTCCCAAAGTTGCTCTGTCAATAGTCGTCGCTGCGCCAATATCTACATTATCTTCAATAATAACATTTCCTATTTGAGGGATCGCCTGATACTCCCCATTTTTATCCGGAGCAAAACCAAAACCGTCAGCACCAATAATAGCACCGGCGTGAATTTTACAATTTTTACCCACTTGCGTTTCTGCATAAATTTTTACCCCTGCAAAAATAATAGTATTGTCTCCAATTATACAGTGATCACCGATATAAGAATTGGGGTAAATTTTTACATTTTCACCAATACGAACATTTTCTCCAATATAAGAGAATGCTCCAATGTATTCATTCACTCCTATTTGTGCTGATTCCGAAATAAAATTCGGCTCTTCTCTTCCTAACTTATTGTTTTTCACCTCGTTGTAAAATTCTAGTAATTTAGAAAAAGAGGCATATGCGTCATCCACTTTAATCAAAGTGGCACTCACTTCTTTTTCAGGAGTAAAGCTCTTGTTTACGATGGCTATTGACGCGTGAGTACTGTATAAGTATGCAGTATATTTAGGATTTGACAAAAAAGTTAAAGATCCTTTTTTACCTTCTTCAATCTTAGAGAGTTCAGAAACCTCTTCATCAGGGTTTCCAACAACCTCTCCTTCTAGAATGTCCGCTATTTGTTGTGCTTTAAATTTCATCAAAGGCAAAAATATAAAAATTATACCGTTTTCTCTAATCTCTTCTTACTTTGGATAACAAATAAAATATTTTACCACGGGGATTGTAAGCGCCTGCAAGTTTAATTGATCTGATGCCTTGGCTATATCTTTTAAATTCCCACTTTTATTTAGGATATAAATTGGTATTTCTAAAGTGTATGCTTGGTTGCTAATTTTCTGATGAAAGACAAAATAATGCACATCTTTTTCAGAGACATGTAATTTACGCATTGCCTTCTCTCTTTTCTTAGCAATGTAAATTTCCTTAAATGGCTCATGCCGTATTTCTATTCTCAGTAATTTCCGATCTACAATCATCGCCGACAATAATGCTAAAACTTTATCTTCATGATGCACCCATTCTTTAATCGCTGATAAAACATCATAATCATCAAGCTTAGAAAACATTTCTAAGGTCTCCTCCGTAAAATTCGTTTTAGAAATTGGATGCTTTAAAAAATATGTAAGTGCCGAACTTGCAAATAAATGCACTCCTTCTCCCGCCAACTCTTTTGCGCGTCTTAACACATTGACTAAAATGTTTTCTGCTACTAGGCCTGTTTTATGCAAATATACTTGCCAGTACATGAGTCGTCTTGCAATTAAAAATTTCTCAACAGAATAAATCCCCTTCTGTTCGATCACCAATTCGTCATCTTTTACATTGATCATCGCAATTAATCGGTCTGAAGAAATATTTCCCTCCGTCACACCAGTATAAAAACTATCTCTTTTCAAATAATCTAAACGATCAATGTCAAGTTGGCTCGAAATAAGCTGCCCCAAAAATTTTCGTGGATTTTTTCCTTCAAATATTTCAATGGCTAGTGTAAGTTGCCCTTGAAACACCTCATTTAATTTCTTCATGAATTTTAAGGAAATCTCCTCATGACTAATACCATTTACGATACTGTGCTCTAAGGCGTGCGAAAATGCGCCGTGCCCTATGTCATGTAATAAAATAGCAATGCACAACGCATTCTCTTCTTCCTGAGAAATTTCAACTTGCTTAAAACGCAAAACACGAACGGCCTTTTGCATTAAATGCATGCAACCAATTGCATGATGAAAACGGGTATGATTTGCCCCTGGATATACTAAGTTAGAAAACCCCATTTGCGCAATCCTTCTTAAACGCTGAAAATAGGGATGCTCTATAATATCAAATATTAAAGAATTTGGGATCTGTATGAACCCATAAATTGGGTCGTTTAGAATCTTAAGTTTATTGGGTATGTTTTTTTTCAAAAGTTTTTTATGTTTCAATCTATCATTGCAAATTACGATATTTCTAGTCACAAATTCATATATTTATGCAGGATCCTATTTATGGCTAAAATTCTTAAAAAATTGGCAGTATTTTATCATTTTAAGCAACCAAAAAAAGACAGCAAAGACCAGCGTTTAACGTTATTCAAAGAAAAATAATTTATGAGCATACAAATTTTATGGGTAGACGACGAAATTGAATTATTGAAACCACATATTCTTTTTTTAGAGCGAAAAGAGTATGCAGTTACTACCTGCACAAACGGTGCAGATGCTATTCTTTTAGTTGATGAAATAAATTTTGATATTGTTTTCTTGGATGAGAACATGCCAGGTTTAACAGGCCTTGAAACATTGGCTGAAATCAAGCAGAAACACATCAATTTACCGGTGGTTATGATTACAAAAAGTGAAGAGGAGTCGATTATGGAGGAAGCAATTGGCTCTAAAATTGCAGACTATTTAATTAAGCCTGTAAATCCAAATCAAATCCTATTGAGCTTAAAAAAAAATTTAGACCATTCCCGTTTAATTACCGAAAAAACAACAGCAAACTACCAGCAAGAGTTCAGAAAAATTTCAATGGATCTGGCAATGGTTAATTCCTATGAAGAATGGATAGAACTCTATAAAAAATTAATTCATTGGGAGTTAGAATTGGAAAACATTAGCGATCCCAATATGCTAGGAATTTTAGAAAGTCAAAAACAAGAAGCAAATTCCCAGTATTTTAAGTTCATCAAAAAAAATTATGAAGCGTACTTAACTGCGAAGGACAAACCTACATTTTCCCATACACTATTTAAAGAGTACGTAGTTCCTGAATTAAAAAAGAAAGCCCCTGTTTTGTGGGTTGTCATTGATAATTTAAGATATGATCAATATCGAATTTTAGAACCCCTAATTAACAACCATTATAAGAAAGAAGAAGAATACAGTTATTTCTCAATCCTACCCACGGCAACACAATATGCCAGAAATGCGATGTTTTCAGGTCTCATGCCCTCTGAAATGGAAAAAAAATACCCGCAATATTGGAAAAATGACACGGACGAAGGAGGAATGAATTTATTTGAAAATGAATTTTTATCTGCACAAATTAAACGCCTGGGCTTAGATATAACACATGAGTATTATAAAATTACTTCTTTAAAAAGCGGAAAAGAGTTGGCTGACAACTACAATGGTACCAGACAAAATGATTTAACTGTTGTGGTATATAACTTTGTTGACATGCTATCTCATTCTAAAACAGAAATGGGAGTAATTAAAGAATTGGCCGGAGATGACAAAGCATATCGGAGTTTAACCTTGAGTTGGTTTAAGAATTCCGCACTGTTTGAAATTATTCAGAAAGCACAGGTATTGGGACAAAAACTGATCCTTACCACAGACCACGGGACCATCAACTGTAAACATCCTTCAAAAGTAATTGGAGATAAAAACATCAGTTCTAATTTGCGGTATAAGACAGGTAGAAGTCTTTCCTACACAGAAAAAGATGTATATCCCGTAAGGAATCCTAAAGATATATTTCTACCTACAGAAGCGATGAACAGCTCTTTTATATTTGCCAAAGAAGATTTGTTTTTCGCCTATCCCAATAATTTCAATCATTTTGTAAAATACTTTAAAAACACCTACCAGCACGGAGGTATTTCTTTAGAAGAGATGATTATTCCTTGCGCAGTGTACAGTCCTAAATAAAAAATGAGAGGCAAATAATCATAAAAATAGTTGTAAAAAAAATCTTTAAAATTTAAACGGTACAAATTGTGGTAATCTATACCGTTTCTTATTTTTACATTTTTATAGCCGCGATGAATAAAAATTATTCTTTTGAAGACTTAATGGAAATTGCCACTGCAACACTTGCTACAGCAAAAGATAAAACACTTTTGTTTTACGGTGAAATGGGGGTAGGTAAAACCACATTGATCAAGGAAATCTGCAAACAGCTAAAAGTAACAGATGCCATCTCTTCTCCAACCTACTCCTTGGTAAATGAGTATCAAACCTCAAAAGGGGAAACCGTTTTTCATTTTGACTTTTATAGAATTACCAATGAAATTGAAGCCTTAGATATGGGCATTGAAGATTATTTAGACAACAACCACTGGTGTTTGATCGAATGGCCTCAAAATATTGAAAATTTACTACCGATAACGGCGGTTAAAATTCACTTAACGCTTTTAGAGAGTGGCCAGCGGAACATCCAAATAAAATAAATAAAAATATGAGTTCATTTTCGCCCTTCAGTAAAGAAGAATTGCTTCCCCAAGAAGAAATGCTAGAAATTCAAAAGCAAAAAGGGGACTTGTTTATTGGCTTGCCAAAAGAAACCTATTTAAGTGAAAAACGAGTTTGCTTAACTCCAGACGCTGTTGGCGCCTTGACTGCAAACGGGCATCGAATTGTAATCGAAACAGGCGCTGGAGACGGGGCAAATTACACCGACAAAGAATATTCGGATGCCGGAGCAAAAATTTCATACAACGTTGAAGAAGCCTTTAAGTGCAATATTATTCTAAAAGTAGCTCCTCCATCGGAAGAAGAGATTTCATACATTTCTCCTAAAACGATATTAATATCCTCATTACAGCTCAAAACTCAAAACAAAAAATATTTCGAATGCCTCGCTAAGAAAAAGATAACTGCCATTGCATTTGATTATATAAAAGATGAAATTGGTTCTTTTCCAATTGTAAAATCGTTGAGCGAAATTGCAGGCACTGCCTCTATTTTAATCGCAGGGGAATTGATGAGTGGCGTAAACAAAGGAAATGGCCTTTTGTTTGGAAATATTGGAGGTGTTCCGCCGACCAGTGTAGTTATTTTTGGAGCCGGAACTGTTGGAGAATATGCCGCTAGGACAGCTATTGGCTTGGGGGCAAGAGTAAAAGTTTTTGACAATTCTATTAGTAAATTAAGAAAACTACAAGACTGCTTGCACACCCCTATTTACACTTCTACCTTACAACCAAAAACAATTTTAAAAGCACTGATGCGCTGTGATGTTGCCATTGGCGCAATTAGAGGTAAAAACAGATCTCCTATTTGTGCCACGGAAGAAATGGTTGAAAAAATGAAAGAAGGCGCTATAATTGTTGATGTAAGCATCGATAGAGGTGGCTGTTTTGAAACTTCTAATGTCACCACACATACCGCTCCAACATTTGTGAAGCACGGTATCATTCATTATTGCGTGCCAAACATCCCTGCGCGTTATGCGAGGACGGCTTCCGTTTCTATCAGTAATATTTTCACCCCGTATTTATTAAATATTGCAGAAGAAGGAGGTTTTGAAAATACGGCAAGATTTGACAAAGGTTTGCGCAACGGAATGTATTTCTATCACGGTATTTTAACAAATAAGACGGTGGCAGATTGGTTTGATCTCCCTTTTAGAGATATTAACCTATTAATTTTATAAGCTGCAGCAACCTATGCTATTTTTTTTTAATCCTTAGAAATAAAAGTAGGGATCTCTAAAAAATAACCTCAAAAAAACTAAATTTGTGTTTTAAAATTTCAACATGCTAGTCAAGAGAATTTTTTATTATTTGATCGGGGTAACTTTAGGATCCATTGGTGTTTATTTTTTTTGGCAAAAGAAAAATGCAACTTTTGATTACGGAATGGACGCGAGAACGCTAAAAACGATACGAATTAAGAAACGCCTATTTTCTGAAGATGCAAAAACTGCAATGCAAAAATTTGACATCGATACGCTAAAAATATCTGAGATTCTAAATACTGGAGATGTGGATTTTGGAAAAGGCAACCCAAGACAAACACCCTGTGCAGAATACTATATCACGGGAAATAATAAATTAGAAAACATAAGTTTGTTAGTGAAACGCTGTGATTCTTCGGCAACTATTGAGAAAATAATTATTAAATAATTTCAAATGCTTTAAATAATTATGCACACCTCCATAATTATTTTACGCAGAAGCTTTATTTATTTTTCAAGTTTTGATGATAATGTGCTTCAATATTGGACACATTTTTAATTGTTTTTTTTACCCAATCAAAATACAGCAGCCTTTTTTCTTCTTTGGATAATTTCCAAGCTACATTTGAATTTCTAAGTTTTGCAGTTACCTCTTGTAATATAATAGCGGCAGCCACAGATATATTTAAACTTTCTGTAAAGCCAACCATGGGTATTTTTAAGAATCCATCAGCATTTTCAATAACACAGTCAGAAACTCCCTCGGCTTCCACACCAAAAACAAAAGCTGTCTTTTTGGTAAAATCAAAATCTTGTAATACACAAGAATTGTTATGCGGCGAAGTTGCTATTATCTGATATCCTTTTTCTTTTAATCCGTCTAAACACTCCTTGGTATTGTCCCCATCGCTGCGGTATCGATATTGATTTAACCATTTTTGAGATCCCTTAGCAACATGTCTAGAAACTTTAGTGTTGTATTTATTTTCAATCGCATGCACGTCTTGTATTCCAAAAATATCACATGTTCTAACCACTGCGCTCGCGTTGTGTGGTTGAAAAATATCTTCCAAGACCACTGTAAAATGGCGTGTTCTGTTCTCTAAAACCTTTTGAAATAGCTTTTTCCTATTTTCTGTTAAAAAGCTCTCAAAGTACTTTAATAATGCTTCATCAATCATAAATACAAATCTAAATTATTATTTTTACCTTCAATAAATATTTTTCTAAAATACGTAAAACCTTCTCTAATGAAAAAAATGGTGATTTTAACAGGTGCTGGTATGTCTGCAGAAAGTGGCATTCAAACGTTTAGAGATGCTGATGGACTGTGGGAAGGACACCCTGTTATGGAAGTTGCTTCTCCTGAAGGATATGCAAAAAACCCTGAATTGGTTTTAAATTTCTACAATGAACGACGAAAACAACTATTGGAAGTACTGCCTAATAAAGCACATTTTAATTTAGTGAAACTAGAAAACAAATATCATGTAGACATTATTACGCAAAATGTAGATGATTTGCACGAACGCGCTGGGAGTACCAAAGTTACCCACCTGCATGGAGAGCTTCTAAAAGTGCGCAGTAGTGCTGATGATCGCATTATTTTAGATTGGAAAAAGGAGCTACTACTTGGAGATTTGTGTACCAAAAACAGCCAATTAAGACCACATATTGTTTGGTTTGGAGAATTCGTACCCATGCTGGAGAAAGCTGCTAAAAAGGTGCAAGAAGCAGATTTAGTAGTAATCATTGGAACCTCAATGCAAGTATATCCAGCGGCAAGCTTGATTGATTTTGCAAGTTTGAATACGCCCATTTACTTCATTGATCCAAATCCCAAAGTTTCAAGAAATAACGATCCCAATTTATGTATTATTAAAGATGTTGCGAGCTCAGGAACCGATGCATTGTTGCACTATTTGAACGCATAAAAATCTTTAGGGGAATAAAATTTTTTAATATTTCTTCTTTTATTTTTTTGCTTAAAGGTGCCAACAAATTCCTTTTCTATTTTTTTTAAAACCTCAAATTGTTTGTTTTTAAAAGAATTTAAAACATTGGAACTTAAATACACAATGTATTTCAAATCTTCAACACTGAAAAGGAATCTTGCCCCCGCTTTCGCGGCTGTATTTATTCCTGTATTTTTTTTAATATCTACAATAAAAATGCAGTTTGATTCTAAATCATCTTTCACAGATTTTAAAACCTGTAAAGTACTGTCTTTGCTTCCGTTGTTGACTAAACAAAGTTTGACGTCTTTTTGATTGGACAGATTTATAATTTCATCTTTGTGAATTCGATCTTCGTCCTCAGAGAATACGATGACTATGCCTTTTTTCATACTTTTGCATTTTTAAGCCTAGGTAATACAAAATAATTTTCACCTCTCTTTTCAAAAGAACTCCTTTCCGCTCTTTTCACCTTTCTTTTTCTATAATACCAGGCAACTTGAATTAATTGACCTATAATTTTTATAGAATCTTTTGTAGACAGCTTAGAGCCTTCTGCATGTACCCACCTCTTTAAGGGTTGCTCATAAAATATTTTTTTTGCCTTGTTAAGTCCGTAATAAAGGGTGATCCTTCTAAAAACTTCAACATCAAATATCCATTTTGTTATAAATTTATCTTTAAAGGATACTTCAAGCACATCTTTATGAAATATTTTAGCACCACATTGTGTGTCTTTGAAATCCAACGAAAGAATTTTTCGGATGATAAAATTAATAGACCAACTAATAAATCTTCTCGAAGATTCTTTTTTAATATTAGCGCCCATTCTACGTATTCTAGATCCGCTTACCACTTTGTATTTAGAGTTCTCTATTACAGAAACTAAATGATCAAAATCATTTAAACCTGTAGATAAATCTGCATCTAAAAAACCAATATAATCAAGGTCTAATTGTTTGGCCATATGCAACATCCCTTTCCTTACCGCCTCCGCTTTACCAACATTTTTTTTGCAAGTATATACTGTAATATAATCCTCTCTTCCCTTTCTTAAATTAATTAAGATTTCCGCCGTATTGTCTAAACTCCCATCGTTTACAAAACACAAGCGATACCCAGAATTCTTTGTAATAAAAGAAATAAACTCCTTACTTAACAATCTTTTTGCTTCATTATAACAAGGTATTACAACACCAACACATCTTTTTTGAATGATGATTCCTTTGTTTATTATCTGTTGATTCCTTTTAACAGGAGCGCCAATTAACAGTTTAACTCTGGCGCAAACTTCCACTAAGCTTAATGGTTTTTTCATATAATCATTGATCCCAAGATCAAACCCTCTCACAATAGTGCTTGCATCCGTATTTCCCGACAAAACCATAATCGGAGTGGTTTCTTTTTTTACATTTCTAATATACTTCACCACTTCCATTCCTGAAACTTGAGGCATCATAAGATCTACAATTACTAAATCCGGTTTGAAAGAATCATACACTTCTATTCCTTTTTTTGCACTTGTTTCTGTAAGCACTAGATATCCTAGTTCTTCCAACCTAAGCGATAAGGGGATTAAAACTAATTTTTGATCATCTATTGCTAATACTCTCATAATTTAAGTTTTTAGTAATTAGGTATACTTCAAAAGTAGTTTTGTTTGTGAAAAAAAATCCATGTAATGCTCTAAAGACTCTTTTGTATAGTTGAATGACAAGTTCCTGTGGTTAGATATAATTTAAGACCTCATTGAAAGGGTTTATATTTAGTATCTTGTTTGGGAATCCTCCTTGCTATGAAAAAAACATACAATCGATATGTAATTACTGTGATACTTGTAGGTATTGCTTTTCATGGAAGTGCACTCTTTTTTACCTTGGAGAGTTCTTATGATGCCCTTACGCACCTTTTTTTTGCTGAGCACTATGTAGACAACTGGTTTGAACCTTGGAACACGAAATGGTATACAGGATTTACGGTAATGAGTTATCCTCCCTTAGTGCACCAATCGATTGCTCTTTTATCTATAATTGGAGGCTTGAAGTTTGGTCTTTTCACCGTTGCTTTTCTTAGTATTATATTATTTATTACTGGTGTTTATAAATATTCATTGCTAATAACTAGCGATAGAACGATTGCCAGTTATGCTGCTTTTTTAGCTGTTTTCTCTTCCTCATTTGTGGAAACATTACATATTTTTGGGCAGATACCCAGTATTATTGGCATTGCTGTTTTACTGCATGCACTCCCAGAAATTTATTTATGGCTTAAAACAGGGCGCTATCGTTATTTGTGCAGCTCACTTTCATTAATTGCGGTTACCGCTACATCTCACCATGTTACTCCTATTTTTGGGATGGTATTTTTCATTTTCCCAATTATAGGAATGGCTGTATTGGATCTTTCTAAAGATCAAGTAGGTTCCTTTAAAGAGGTGAATTTTACCCTATTTATTAAAAACTTCAAAAAACAATTTAAAAGAATTGCAAGTTTTAGCACACTCTCAATACTTTTAATTATCGGTTGTATTTTACCCTATTGGTTGAACTCTAAAAACAACCCCATAACACAAATTCCAATTCCACACGGATCTCGCGATAATTTTCTTGAAATCACCTCTTCTGGATTGATCTTCTTTTTAATTCCTTGGGGTGTTTTACTCTTTCTTTGGCCTTACTTTTTTTATAGGTTTTTTAGCAAACGCTATTTATTTTTCGGACTTTCTTTTTCACTATTAGTTATTTTAGGGACGGGAGCAACCACGCCAATACCAAAAATACTATTAGGGGAAAATGCATTTAATATTTTAACATTAGATCGGTTTACATTCTGGGCCTCTATTATGTCTTTGCCTTTGTTTGGTGAATTTACACATCGATTTATGGTCGGTGATTTAAAAAAGTTCACACAACGAAGGTTTGGGAAGCTATACTATCGGTTGCTCGGTTGCTTTTTCGTTGGTTTATTCTTATTCATGACTATTTTCACAATGAGTTTAGGGTATTTCAGACCCTCGCAGCCCAAGAAAATTAAAATGTTGCCAATACTGAACTTTTTAAATCAAGATCAACACGATCAGTGGAGATATTTGACCTTAGGTTTTGGAGATCAAATGGCTTGGCTCTCTGCCCAAACAAAAGCAATGACCGTCGACGGAAATTACCATTCTGCTAGGCGTCTACCTGAACTAACCACAAGACCCGTGGAACGTCTCGAAAATTCAAAGTTTACAGGAATTGCTGGAATTGGCTCGTTGCAACAATTTTTAACAACACCTGAAAAATATAATTTAAAATATATCTTTTCTAATGATAAATTTTATGATCCAATACTGTACTTCTGCGGCTGGCAGCGCTTGCCACAACTAGAAAATGGCATCTTAATATGGGAAAAATTAAATGTTCCTCCCCTCACCTCCTTTTTAACAAAAGAAGAGGTTGCTACTTGGCAAAAAATACTCTGGGGGATGGTACCACTTCTTGCTTTAATACTCGCTTTTATCTTTAACCTACCGTCTCTTTTTGTAACTATTTTCAATACAAAATTTCGACCTAAGGCTAATTACCGTCAGTATCACAATCACAGCCTTTCCTTTTCGAAGGGTTTATTAAAAACGATGCATATTTGGACAGGTCTGCTTTTAATAACGATCATGTATAGTTTGTATGATTTGTACTTAAAAAATAATTCTCAAAGAACTCCTGAAAATGTGATCACGTCTTATTATGATGCACTGGATTTAAAAGAGCTCGAAAAAAGCTTTTACTATATAGATCCTTTTAGCAACGTATCAATCTCCCAATACATGCTCGAAATAGCGGTTACAGATGGATTGTTAAATTCATATGCAAAGTTAGATGCGTTGGAGATTCTGATTCTAAAAAAAACCGATAGTTTGGTCACTTTAAAGATCGCTACTAACTGGATTACTCCACTTGAAAAAGTAAGCAAAGTAAACTACAAAACAGTTGTTAAGAGAGGTAAGAAATGGTACATAGTGCCAAACCAATTAGATTCAGATTCACCTCCAGATCAATTGTATTCAAACAATATAACGAAATACTTCAATCAAGGAAGAAAAAAAATATCTACGGAACAGACATACCACGAAGATGTACTAAAACAACCCGTACTAGAAATTATCTCTGCCAAGTTGGTAAAATTTAAAAACCACTTCGCGCTTATTGGCGAAATTCAGAATATCGATAATGTTCCTGCAGACATCGTTTTAAAAGGTACTTTATACAATGATGAAAGTAAAGAGTTGGCTATTTACAACGCTAAATATCACGTAAAACATAAGTTAATGCCAAAAGAAATTAGTTCCTTTCGAATCAATTTTGAGGGTATCGCTTGGACCAAGACCGCAGACGCGATTCCCGAAACATTCAATCCAGATGAATTTACGCCGATAGCGTTTGAAGAGCAACCCACAAATTTCAATCTACAAGTTGCCGGAAATGTATCAAATTCAGATCTGTATAAAGATCTTGCTTTAAGTGACCTTAAAATAAATTCAACAACTATAAAAGGAACCCTATTTAATAGTGGTTTGCAAGAAATTACGGTTCCCCAGCTCTTAATATCCTATTATGACAAAAATAAAAATATTGTTTGGGTAGATCATTTATTTTTAAAAAGAGGAATAAAACAGCAACGCAAAAAATATTTTGAATACGCTCTCTTGAAGAATGACAGCATTGCAATTATAAATAACGATATGAGCAATTGTTTCGTAAATGGCCTTCCAAACAAAAATATTTCGAGTAAAATTGTACCGAATAGAATTAAAAAACACAGCACAATCGCATTGCAAAAAATAATACATCCCAATTATGCTTATGTAAAAATTGAAATGAACAGTTACATCGGAAATCCAAACTAATGAATTTTAGAAATCAACTTTTTTTTTTATTTAGTTTATTTGTGACATGCAGTGTTACAGGTCAAGAAATAATGAAAAAAAAACGGGACTTCGTTCTAATAAGTAAAGGCACACACTTTGTTGCTGGAAGCACTATCACTTTGGAGTTCAAAGGAAATAGTGCCATTTCGTGTGAAATGTATTGCGCTAATAGCTATGGCAGTACTTTAGTCAAACCTCAACTTCAAGGCGCCCGCATATTTTTTAAAATACCAGCGTATTTAAGTACTAAAACCGGGGTTTTAAATTGGCGTATTGTTGGATTAAAGCAACCGCTTTTTGGTTCCTTTAAAATTGTACCAAAAGAAAGTCCAAGTGCTTTAGAAACTTATGTAGGGCCGCCAAGTATTGAGGCTGGAGGTTCAGATTACAGCATGTTAGTTGTTATACCTACAGACAATTTAGACAATCCTTTGAGACAAGATACCCCGGTATCGATACAACAACAATTTTTAGCTTCAGAAAAAAATAAGCTCATTTTTACTAAAAACCTAATTGCTTTTAAACACATCTTTTCCCCTTTAAAAACGGGTAGAATGCTTCTCTCTTCTGAAGTACTTGGATTAAATTCTAAAGAATATGATATCAATGTAATGCCTGCAATTGCAACAAATTTCAATATCTATTCAAATAGAAACCATACCTATGCCGACGGAAATCAGATTACTACCTTCACTACTTCAATAATAAAAGATAAAAACAACAATACAATTAGTGATGGTAATTTTGTTTATTTTTTCATAACAAACAAAATAGGGGATCTTTTAAAAACTTCTGGAACGACCATTGCCGGAGTGGCAACCGCAAAAATAATACATCCTGATTATGAAGAAAACTGGAATATAAAAGCCTACATTTTAGGCATGGCTGAAAGCAATACTCTGAAGATAAAATATAAAAAAGTGATTGCCAATTTTGAAGTTGCTTTTATTAAAAATAATAGAAAAGTTACTGTAGGACCTATCAAAAGTTTTATGGGCCAATTAATTCCTGACGGAATACAGGTGAAAATATCCATTTACAAAGACAAAAAGATCTTAAATGAAATTATAAAAAGTTCTAGAGAAGGCTTCGTTTCTTTTAACTTAAATCAAAGTATTTATAAAAACGGAGAGTACGATTTCAAAATATCGACCGCAAAAGTTCACAAAACATTTCAATCCATTACACTATGGTAACTCTAAATAAAATTATTTTTAAAAGCATCTTACTTTTATCCTATCTCCTAATAATTGCCGTCGTGCTATTTCTTATCAGTTCTTTATATGGTTATTTAAACACAGGAGCAGATAGAAGTAAAATACTACATACAAAAATAAAAAAAATAGATCAATACCTCCCTAAAGTTACATGGTTAGAAGATGGAAACCTGGGCCGAAAAATGAATGCGCAAACTTTATCGGAAATTGAAAGTAACTATTTAGATGCGTGGTTCGTTAAAAATAGTGCATTTCAAACCAATTCAAAAATAGGTATTGACGCGTATTATACAGAAAGCGCAAGAAAAAATATTTTTAATATTATTGGGGCCAATAAAAAGCTAAAAATAACCATTGAACGCACCACTTTAAGCCACAACCCTGATATTTTTCTTTTCAGTGAAGATGGTCAATTGGTGGTTTTAGAAGATAAAAACGTTGTCGAATACAAAAGAGTTTTTAAAGACAATAAGTTCATTTTAGAAATTACAGAGATCGCAAATTACAAAGTAATTCTTTTATTGGAAGATGGATTTTGGCGGATTCGACACTTGGTCAAGGAAAGTGTCTCAGATTTTGATAAAAAAACAAATGTTGCTCTACCTATTTCAACAAGTATTAAAGGAATCAACTATTATCCGCAGGCCACTCCCTGGAATATGTTTGGAAGCGAATTTGACATCAATATAATACGTGAAGATTTTAATCTTATAAAAAACACAAATCTAAATACCATTAGAATTTTTATTCCGTATCAAGATTTTGGCAGAGCAAAAGTCAAGGAAAGCAAACTACATAAACTTCGCCAGGTTTTAGACGCAGCAGAAAAAAACGATTTAAAAGTGATTGTAACATTGTTTGATTTTTATGGAAACTACGCGGTTATAGATTGGACTTTAAATCGCAGACATGCGGAAACTATTGTTTCTGCTTTTAAAAACCACAACGCGCTACTTGCTTGGGATGTTAAGAATGAACCCAATTTAGACTTTGATTCTAGAGGGAAAATGGATGTAATTTCTTGGTTAGAACAAATTATTGTTCTAATTAAATCTATTGATAAAAACCATGCAGTAACCATCGGATGGTCTAATATTAGCAGTGCAAGTATCTTAAAGGATCAATTAGATTTTGTTTCGTTTCACTATTATGAGGACAAAGATATTTTTGAGGAAAGATATATCGCGTTAAAAAAAATAGTAAAAGACAAACCGCTTGTTTTAGGTGAGTTTGGAGTTACTTCCTATCGCGGGTTTTGGAAACCTTTTGGAAGTTCAGAGGAAAAGCAGGCAATGTATTATAAAGAAATGCAAGCGGTATTTGCGAAAAATAAAATTCCCTTTTTATCGTGGACGTTGTATGATTTTGATAAAATCCCCAAAGAAGTTGTTGGGGAACTCCCCTGGAGAAGAAATGCTCAAGAGCATTATGGATTTATTAATAAAAATGGGGAAAAGAAAAAATCCTTTGAATATATTTTTAAAAATTAATTTACTTGATAACTACAATTATTTTTTACTGCGGATACGTTTGAAATATCATAGAATGTATCTAAGTAAATACTGGCAATCATGGCCATTGGATATGCAGATGCGGCCTCATAATTCACAATACCTAAAGCCATTCTATATGCGTCATTTGTTACAATTGCCTGTATTGATTCTGCAAGGCTAATGGCATTATTAGGTTCAAAAAATTCAGCTCGATATCCCTCCTCTTTTACTAAAAGCGCCAAATCTCCTAAATTCGGCATGATTACAGCTTTTCCATAACTCCCTGCCTGGTGCAACACTCCAGAACTGCCGGTAGTTGAAGAATACGGGAAAACCACAACAGCACTCTCGTTAAATAAGATTGGTATTTTATCCTCTTCTACATAACCCATAAAAGTTAACTTCGAAACATCTGCAAACTTTTGCTTGACATTTTCAAGATACAAAGGTGCACTTGGGTGATTTGCACCAGCAATTACAATCTCTAGATCCATACCTGTCAAGCCTCTCACAATTTGAACCGCTTCAATTAATAATTCCACTTTTTTATAAGTGCCAAATTTACCAAACGTCATTATTTTCAATGCCCCTTTGGGCAATTTAAATTTAGGCTTTGTGGGTACTTCAAAAGTTCCATGAGGGACTGCTATTACATTTTTTACATTGTATTTTTTTTCCAGCACACCGACATACTTTTTCATTGTTACTGCTACCACATCTGCTTTTAACAACATACGCATCAACAAACTACCTATAAAATGGTATGCTGTCTGTAATAGTTTATTCGATGTAATTCCTGCCTTTTTTAAGTCTACCTCTTCTAAAATATTATGCAACAAAACAACTGTAGGAATGCGTTTAAGGGTACAAATGAAGGGTAATAAAAGTCCTAATGCGGCAGGTATTTTTCGATCACCAAATTTCATAAACTGCAAATTAAAAAAGATACTGTCTGGTTGTGTCTCTTTTATTGCTCTGACAACAGTTAAAATATTTCGATATGAATTAAAAGACCAACACTCCTTAATTGTTATCTTGCATCCTTCCTCTAAAAAATCCATCGTCTTTGGTTTTTTAGTAATATCCGTTAATAAAATAAGTTCTGTAATTTCTGATTTTTGCCTAAACTCTTTTACCAAATGATATGCATATTCATTCAATGTTACTTTACTTGGCGGATAAGCCGTTAAAATTGCTAGCTTCATAAGATGATTTTAAAAGTTAGTATTGAATAAAAATAGCAGAATGCTTGCTACCAAATACTAATAAATAAAGCAAACACTCCTGATATTTTAGTTAAAGCGCAATAATATATCGATGAGTGTCACCTTTTAAAAGAGGAGTGTTTTTTATCTACATCTTAAAATTTACCATCGAATTTCATTATTTTCAAATACCATAATATTTGAACTATTAGCAATACGAACATAGAAAAAATCTGCATTTGGACAACTTGATTTAAACTTTCATGAAACCATATAATTAAAAAGAATTGCAGCATACCAAAAACCCCAGAAATCACTACTGGAATATACTTATCTAAAGAGAGGTAGTAATATGCAAAAATATTAGACACTGCAAATAAGGACGTCGCCAAAGCGTACTTCCATAATAATGGAGAAATTTCAAGGTAATTATCACCAAATAATAAGTAAACGATTGTTTCAGGATAGCAGAAGCAGCTCAATACAATACAGCACGATAAAAAAGTAATGTAACCAATGTACTTGAACAATACCACATGCGTACTTTTACCTTCTTTTTTTAACTCGATTACTTGCGGTAATAAGAGCATCACAAACATCCAAGCAACAAAATAAACCACTCTTCCAATTAAAGCTAAAGAGGCATATAATCCAGCATTGTAGGGTTCAAAATAATGTTTTACCAATAGCACATCACTATTGTTGATTATAATTTGTGTGAGTTCATAAAATGCAGTCAATAAAAAAAAATGTTTTATTTGACTTCTTTTCACTCTTTGTAATCTCAATTTTATTGCAATATTAAAAGCCTTATACTTAAAAGGAAGCATCCCAAAGCCGAATGAAATTACAATTCCAAATGCTATTATGGCGGCAGATTTCATGTCAAAAATAAAGACAAGACCAAATGTAATGAGCAGTCGACTAAGCATCTCTGTCAAATAGGTAATAGACAAATATTGAAACTGCTTTTTACCTTGAAAAATCCCTCTATTGATGCTCATAACAAAATACAAAGGAACACCGATTCCGAAAATAACAAACATCGATGCAGATGATGTGATTAATAGCTCTTGCAATTCATTTGAAAATAGCATGATTAATATTCCTATAAAAATGCCCAAAATCATTGCACTTCTATACATTATGGATACAAAAATCTGAAATGCTTTTGAACTAAAAAGGATGGAAAATTTAGCGGTTACCAATTGAAATGTCATCGCTATAAAAGACAATGTCAATAAAAAAGTGATTAAAACTACTACATCTGCGAATTTCGATGGTCCTAATATTCTTGCCAAAACAAGGTTGTACAAATAATTACCTCCATTCACAACGAAGACTGTAATCATGAAGATTTGTTCTGAGGATACTTTTCTTTTTATGATAGTGATGCTCATTGCTAAAATAGGGCATGAAATGCTTCTAATATTTTCTTAAGAAGGTGATTTTTTTTAAAACAACCGTTGCGTTTTGAACTTTTTAAAAGTAATAAAATAAAAGGTGTCCTGTGACCATAGAAAAAGTACACGACGTTTTTTAAAGTTTTACCAATTACGGCGCACTCACATTCTTAAAGCCATGTGTTAAGCTAACTTTTGGCTGTTAAAATGATCATATAAATCTTTACTTCCAACCCCTATAATCGTAAATATTTTTTTCGCTATTAATGCGTCTTGGTAGATTTTAGTGAGTGTTAAAACACCGTGAATATCTATTCGTGTTACTTGCGTAATATCTATAGTTATGTATTTTCGTTTGGCTAAAATTGATTCGATATAATGTTTCACAGAAAACACATTTTCACAGGTAATATTTCCAAGTATACTAAAACTTCCTTTATTTTCTAAAATTTGTAAAGCCATGATCTATAGATTTTAGGATTAGAATTTAATGCTTGTATAAATATCTTTTAATACCTGATATAAAAAGAACAAATTTCGATGAAATAACAATTACTGTAGATGAGCTATTAGGTATGTTTGAATATGATTTCTTAAATTGCAGTAAACCAAGTACATGAAATTAAGCGCAAAATTATTTCTTTGTTGTGCACTTTATTCTGCAATCTGCCTGTCTCAAAATATGAAAGAAGGTTTCGCATATTTAGAAACTGGAAAATATAAAAAAGCCGCAACCTTTTTTAGTAAAATAATAGCGAAGTATCCAGAAAATAAAACTGCTGAAATTTGCTATGGAAGGGCGCTAGGTTTGAATGGAGAACCGGAAGTTGCCACTCTTATTTTTTTCAATTTATTAAAAAAATATCCAAAAGACTTTGAAATTAAACTGAACTATGCAGAATCTTTATTATGGAATAAAAGCTATCTAAAAGCAGCGCCCTATTATGAAGATTTAGTAGCAGAAGAACCTCAAAGCTTTCCAGCATTACTGGGCTATGCCAATAGTCTCTCAAATTTAAAAGTATTCGACAAGGCTCTAAAATACGTAAATAAAGCATTGTTCATTGCCCCTACTAATATCAATGCAATGACTTCTAAAAAATATATTAATTTAGGTTTTGCGAATCAGTATCTTCAAAAAAGAGAGTACAATACGTCCTTAAAAATATTATTCGAAAACTTAGTTTTTTTTAAAGAAGATACAGAAACACTTCAAAATATAGCAAACGTATATCTTATTTCTAAAAACTTTATAAAGGCAGAAGAGACCTACAAAGCACTCGGAAAAAACCCAAAAAATAAGCGAAGTACTCTCAATAGCATGGCCTTGGTTTTTCATTTAAAAGGAAAAAACAAAAAAGCCTTACAAACAAGCACTGTCGCAATGAACACCCTAACAAAAAAAACGAGTGAAGCAGCACAGCAACGAACAAATGCACGGTATATTCATTCGCTCATATGGAACAAAAAGTACCGCAAAGCAAAAAACCAAATTGAAAAGTTAAACAAAAAATATCCCAATAAAAACTGGGTACTAATTTTACAGGCAACTTTGAATAGCTATCAAAGTAATTATAACAAAAGCATTCGCGATTTCGACCGCATTCTAAAGAATGACAGTACCTCTTTTGATGGGAATCTTGGAAAGGCCAATGCTCTAAAGGCTTCGGGTGCTTATCTACAAGCTTATAAAAGCGCAAGAAATACCTTAAAATTTTATAAGAATCAAAAAGATGCAGTCTCTTTTATTCAAAATTTGAATAAAATTTTCACTCCTTTCGCAAGTACAAAAGCTACCTACTCTTTTGATAACGGGAATAATAAAGCGCATGCTTATAAAATGGCTTCAGAATTCCCTCTTTCTACTAAATTTAAAATAGTAGCAAGTTATAATCATAGAATTACAAGTAATTCATTAAGTGGCCTCAGCGCTACCTCAAACAATGTGTTAACGGGTATTTCCTATCAAGTGCGCAATCATATAATATTAAAAAGTCTTGTTGGAATTGCCTCCTCAAAAACGGCTACTAATAGTTTCAATCAATTGTTAGCCGATATCTCTGCTCAGATTAAACCTTTTAAACTTCAAAATTTGGTATTGGGTTATAAAAGAGAGATGCAAAATTTTAATGCAGCACTGTTAGATCGAGAAATTGTTCAAAACAGCTATTTATTAAATTATAATTTGAATACTACTTTTAAGTTGGGCTGGTTTACTCAATACTATTACACAACCCAAAATGACGATAATTCAAGAAATCTATTATTTACTTCTCTGTATTACCAAATCTTAGAAAGGCCTTCTTTCAAAGCTGGTGTTAACTATCAAAATATTTCATTTAAAAACCAAGAACCTACAATTTATTTTAGCCCAAAAAAGTTTAATGCATACGAGCTGTTTTTTAATCTTATAAAGGATGAAACCATCGCAAATAAAAAAGAATGGTTCTACGAAATAACTGCTGCTGCAGGATTTCAATTTATTGAAAATACTGCAAAGCAAAGCACTTACAGAATACAAGCTAAATTGGGCTACAAATTTTCTGAAAGAAGTCTTCTTAACTTTTACGGATCTCGAAGTAATATCGCTTCTGCTACTGCAGCGGGATTTACTTTCACAGAAATAGGTTTGCGTTTCAAGTGGCTTGTCTCAAAAAAACCACTTTTTAAAAATCTTTAATTCCCTAATTTATTAAGAAAGTACCCACCGCTATTTTATTACGAACATCCTTCAATCGGTATTTATAAATTCCTGATGCAAGCTTAGGAATGCTGTAATAAACACTTTGAAAATCATGACCTGTAGGTATTTTTTGAAAATCTACAGTCCTTCCTAAAACGTCAAATACTTGAATAAATACGTGTGGAGAGGGCGATTTTAAACGAATGGTAGTGCTGTATTTGAATGGATTTGGATAATTTAGTAATTGCCTGTTTTTTTCAATATTTACATCTTGTGCACTAAGCATATCTTGACTGCCAAACGATAATTTTTTTACAGACATCTCAAAAGGAATACTGTTTAGATAGTCTCCAATTATTGAATACACAACTGTTTTAATGTTCTTTATTTGAACTGAATTTCCTGTATTATCAGTAAAGTCTGAAAACGGAATAGAAAAAAATTGCTCTGTACTGTTTGGGGGTATTACATAGCGGATTCTGTGCTCCCAAGCTCTGTCCTCCTCTTGCATGATTATCAATTCTACAGACTCATTATTGGTCATTGAAAAATTAATGGAATTATAAGCTGTCATTTTTAAATTTTGATCACCTGGCAGCAAATGCCTAAATAAGTTAATATTGCCTTTAACATTGCCAGAAACGAAAACATTTCTATCCACTGCATACAAAGCATCATTATACTCTATGTCCGAAGTAGTGATCTCAAAATCACGAACAGTGGCATAATCCTCTAAATAATCCAATCCCCAGGGCCCGTCGGCCAAATACAAAGCATCTTTTTGAGCATTACTGTCTTTTTGTAAAGCAAAACCAATATCAAAGATAATACCCGTTTCTATAGACAATATATCGTTATAATTCCCAGTCAATGCAAAGCTATTATTCATAACAGAGCGATTAGAAACTTCGGTTTCTGCAAAACTTCCGTAAAAATAAACAGCACGTTCCTTTGTTTTATTGATAATATTTAAGTTGATAAATCCATTCAAATACGCTCCTGATCTCACAAAAATATTCGGTGTTACATTTTCTATGGCCGTACTTACTAATCCATGTTGTTTTGTATGCTGGTCAATAATATAATTGGCAATTGAAAACACTTGTGAAAATGAACTTCCCCAAATTTGAAAATTTTGGTAATTTCCAATTGGATATTGATCGATATTCCAAAAACTGAACAATTCGTTTTCTAGAGAATTTAATTTTATAGAAAAACTTAAAGTATATTCAATTTCACCTGTTGCGCGTTTAATTGTTGAGCTAATAATTTGATGTCCACGCGTTACTACCGTTCTTACGTCTTCCAAACTTCCATTATTCAATCTATCGCAAATTACTTTAGAATGGTTGTAGATTTTCCCCGACGTTGAAGTGGCAAAGACCGCAGATACGCGCATCGCATTTTTATAATAGTCTACCGAAAGAACTTCATCTGCATTGGTGAATCCTAACAAATCATCAGGGCTGGAAATGAAAGCCGTTTCGGTGCGATACATCCCTGTTGTTGGTAAATATTGTATTAGAGATCTACCTCGTTGTTTTTCACTAAAATTACTTTTAACGAACTCTTTTTGATTTTCTAAATATTTCAAGGATTGCCCTTCTTTTTTTCTAATAAAATTCCTTTTTGCGATTAAAGATGCTAAAGAGCCGTTACTTTCTAATCCGCCATCATTGCCTGAAGAAACGTCATAAGCACTGTTTATATCTGCAAAATTATTGGTGTTTATTTCTTGATACGCGCTTGCGGTTATATAAAAAATAGCATCATTAAAATCGTTGTCACAAGAAATATCATCTCTTTTAGCATCTTCGAAACCCAAAACAATCCTTTCATTAACCGCATCCTCTAGCAATACATTGTGAAATCTTAGGGATGCCAAACTTTCTGGATTATAATCCGAATTTGAATACAATTCCCACGCACTGTCTCCTATTGATCCATCTGTTGAATTCCAAGCATCTGCAAGTAACACCCATCCGATTCCTGTTCCTGCTCCAAAAGTTCCAATATTTACTTTATCCCCAATCTGCAATCCCCCCCCACTAGCAAGTGCAGAAATATTTGGAAAAATGATTGTAATTTCGTCTTTTGTTGGCGCTGTGGCCGACGGATTGTTTAAGTCGTAAGTATAAAAACCTAACACATTTTTAGCATCTACTCCTTCACTTACAAACGTTACCCAAACATCGGTGTCTCCTTCAATTTTAAGACTAGTATCATAACTAGAGGTAATATATTGAGGATTATAATCAGGCACAGGATAATCATTCGGTAGTGAATTGTCTATCGCTTCTTGCGTAGCTGCCGACACAAGATCGCTAGGATCTTCTAAATAGAACGGTGTTCCATTTGAAGAATACGTTCCAAGATAATTGTATGATAGTGCAGCAACTGGAAGCGCAGCTGCCATATTATCCACAGCTATGGCACCAGCAGTCGCGTACAATCTGCCTTCTAGAGCAACGCCTCCAACAGCAGAAACTGCACCTGGATACCCTATAAAAGTACCAAACATTGAAGCACCTGCACCCAAAGCGACCGCACCAATTGCAATCCAATAAACATTCTCAGAGGAAGCACCATTGGTAAGAATAATTGACGATCCGGCAGCAGCAGCAAATGCTCCTCCAATTTTAAAAATAAAAACTGCGTCCGAATCCCCTTCTGCATCTAATGTTAATGCACCCGTAAGCGTTGCGGCAGCACCTGCGGAATATACGCCTGGAACTAAAGTTTCTCCATTGCCATAGTTGACAATATGATTTGCTACCGTTGTGGCTGTATTTTGAAGTTGAATACATGCCGCAGCTAAATCTATAGCGGCTTGCAGCGTTTCGGGATTTGCATTTTCTATGGTTCCATCTAAAATAGTAGGGGCTCCAAAACCGGCTATTGCACCAGCATGAGAACCAACATTTCCTGTAAATGTTGAAACTCCTGTATTTGCAACGGCTCCTGCCCCAGAAAAAATTATAAAATTTGCGGCAGTGCCAAAATCGTATGTTACCGAAGCTAATTTACCAAGGGCAGGTAATAAATTACTTTTTTGCGTTTTATTTTCTTGATCCTGAACGCTCTTTAAATCACTCCCAACATTTATGTTTAACAGGTCTCTAGCCAGGTTCCCTTTATTTTTATTTATTTTGGTAAAAGCAACAATTGAGGGGGTGTTCACAAATATTTCTTGACTCCCTAATGCAGTGGTGCCTAAAAAACTTTCTATATCGTTCGCATACACCGTTTCAAAAGGATGGTAAATTTGGGCATTTGTCGATACAATTAACGTTAAGACAACGATAAAGGTGAGATTTTTCATGATATATAATTTATACCATAAAAGTAAACTCTAAAATAATTGAGATTATTAATATTCGTCTTTACTCGTTTAACGATAGACAACGGGTAAGATTTTCAAGGACGAACTGCTAAAGTAAGTCTAAACGCTTCATTAATTCCGGTCTTTTAGAACGGCTCACAGGAATAACATCTTTTTTTATAAGCACACTGTTGTCTTCAATATCAATAATTTTTTTAATATTGATTATAAAAGACCGATGAATTTTTAAGAACAAAGAATCAGGTAACTTTTCTTCTATTTTTTTTAGTGTCGAGTGTACAATGTAGTCTTTATTTTCAGTTTTTATTTTAATATAATCTCCTTTAGCCTCTATCAAATAAATACTTGGAAGATCTATTTTTATTAACCGTCTATCGATACTTACATAGAAATCATTTTCAATTTCTTTTACGCTGGAATTAGGTTCACTTGAGATAAAGGTTAAATTTTTACGCTTTGCTTTCTCGATTGCCTTCTTAAAACGATCAGATTGAACTGGTTTTAGTAAATAATCAACTATAAAATCATATTCAAAAGCCTCAATTGCAAAATTAGGGTTTGAAGTAATTAATATAATTTTTGGCGGATTTTTCAAGCTTCTGATAAAATCCAATCCATTAAATTTTGGCATGTGAATGTCTAAAAAAATAAGATCTACTCGATTTCTATTTAAATACTTTATCGCTTCTATAGCATTGGGAAAGTCCTCCAAAACTTCTAATGAATCAATTTCATCACAACGCGTTTGTAGAATAACCCTAGCAATCTTTTCGTCATCAATAATAATACATTTCATAAAGTTTAAATCGTTTTAATATATGCTGTTATTGCCATTAATACTTTTTCAAACGCTGCTTTTCCCTTTAAATCTGAGTTTCTAAGATTGTATTCAAATACGTTTGCAATTTCATACCCTTCAATTAAACCTAAAATACTAATTTTATGTTTAACTCTATGGATAATTTCCGCTATTCTAGAAAAATCACCTGATTCAATACTCTTACAATACTCCTTTTTTTCCTCTGGAAACTCTGTTTTTATAATGTGTATTAGTTCTTCTTTAACAGCAGCATCTCCTGCTGCCAATTGATTGATATACTTTAAATTTGGAGATTCCATACTTTTTAATTTTAATTTAGAGCTTATTCTTCTTTCTATTTAACACTAGTTATTGTTTCCAAGAATACATTACTTTAATTAAATCGTTGAATACTTTGCAACTATTAAAATTTACTCCAGTGTTCTTGTGCTTTTTTTCCATGCATTCTTTTCACTTTTTTTTTTCAAAGTAAAATAAAAAGTGGACCCTTTATTTAATTCACTATCCAACCAAATATCACCTCCATATAATTTTACTATTTTTTTTACAATGGATAAACCGATGCCAGTAGATTCTTTATTTTTATTTAATGAATGGAAAATTTTAAAAATTTTATGATGATATTTTTTCTCAATCCCAATTCCATTATCTTTCACCGAGAATTGATAAAATGAATCTTTTTCAATACAATTTATTGCTACAATACCTTTTTCTTTTTTATTAAATTTAATAGCATTGACTATTAAGTTTTGGAATAATTGTTGAAACTTTGTTTTATCTCCCTTTACTATAGGTAAATTTGAGGAGGTATAAATGGTGAATTTTTCTGGAATAACTAGCGTGTTTTTTATCTCCTCAAGAAGTTCATTTAAATCAACACTTTCTTCTTTGTGCAATACGGTCCCTGCAATAGAGTATTTTAAAATATTGGTAATTAACTGATTCATGGTCTCTAATGTGTCTTCAATAAGAGAGATATTCTTTAGTGTACTTTCATCTAAATTTTTTTTATTGTCAGATTTAATCCAGGAAACTAATGCCTCTATACTTTGCAAAGGAGTTTTTAAGTCATGAGAAACGGTATGTGCATATTCATCCAATTCATCATTACTCTTTTCTAATTTTTTAAGAAGTTGATCGTTTTTTATTTCTACTTTTTTACGCTCTTTTATACTGATCGCTGTTGTTAACTTTATGGAAACTAAACTGGCAATACTCTCCAATGTCTTAATGTGCTCGGCAGTATAATGATTCTTTTGTTTGTGTTCAGAATCAATAATGCCAATAGCTTTTCCATTACTCATAATAGGCACCGTTATTTCTGAAAATCGCCTTTCTTGATCCATAACATACCGCGGGTCTTTAGAAGTATCTTTAATACATTCGGATATTCCTGAATTTGCGACACTTCCCACGATACCTTTTCCTTTTGCGAGTACTAGTTTATTTATAATTTTGTTTTTACCGGCTAACTTATCTCCAAAGACTGCAATCTGTTCAATAATCTCTTTTTCAGTATCTACCAAATAAATAACGCAATCATCTGAATCTAAATAACCCGCAATATTGTTTACAATTTCCCAGGCAATCTCTGTAATATCAGTTTTATCTAAAATTGATTTGGTTAAATTATTTATTAAATCAATGATCAATGTTTTCTCTATTTCTGAAGTAATATCTTCAATGAACACCACTTGATGTTTAATATTTCTATTTTTATCTCTAACTATATTCACATTTGTTTTTGTCCAAATACCTGAGCCATCTTTCTTTTTGTATCTCTTTGTAAATACAAAATTATCAGTGTTACGCAAATTAACCTGTCTTATATAAGCCTTAAAAGATGCAGAATCTTCAGGAAAAGATAGGTCACTGATAGAAGAATTACTTAATTCTAACTCCGTATATCCAAGCATATTTTGAATCGTCGCGTTGGTTTTGATTATGCGTCCACGATTGGTTAAAACAATGCCCATAAAAGTGTTGTGCACAATTGTATCCAACTCATATTTTTTTTGTGCGAGTAACTCCTCATTTTGTTTCGCTTTTGTAATATCTAGGTGAATGCCAATAGCACCTATGATTGCGCCATTGAGATCATAGTTAGGCGCACCACTTACTAATAAATTTCTAAAACTTCCTCCTTTGTTTCTTATTTTAATCTCGTAGGAAGAAGATTCTCCATTATGGCGCTTATCACTTTCTATTTTCACACGATCGATGTCATTCACGAGCTCAAATGTCTCTTTCCCTTTTTTCCCCAAAAGTTCCTTTTGAGAAGCACCGCACATATCCATAAAACTTTGGTTTACCATTACAATTTCATCCGCGGTATTCACTTCTATCAAACCGAGATTCATATTCGCAATAATGCTGCTGTACTTCAATTTTTGAGCCTCCAAACTTTTACGATACTTCTTTCTTAAGGTGATGTCTTTGTAGGTCCATAGGTGCCCCTTGTATCGCTCTCCTTGTAAAACTGGGATAAAATCCCGCTCTAAAATGGTTCCGTCAACCATCGTTATTTCGTCTCCTATCACCGGTCGTTTTTTCTCTAAAATACTGCGCACTCTGGCATTAAAAACTTCTGATTCTTTGAATAGGTGATTCACATTTCCCAAGGTGGCAAAACAATCTACTCCTATCAAAAAACTTGGTGATTGGGAAATTTGAAAGAGCTTACAAAATTTAGTGTTCGTTAAAATTATTTTACCCTTTTCATCTTCTAACAACACACCGTAATCTAAATTTAAAATAAGGAATGCTAACCTATTCTCTGACTCTTTAAGTAAATCCTCCTCTTTTTTTTCAGCAGTAATATCTCTAATAATTCCTTGCACTCCAATTGGCTCATTGTTGAGATCCTTCACCACATTCCCGTTAACCTGAATCCACTTTACTTGTTTCTCTTTTGTTAACGCTCTAGTTCTGTAATTCGCAAATACAGCTTCTTTAAATAAAGTGCTAAAGAATTTGATTCCATACGCCAAATCATCCGGATGGATTAAGTCGGTAGCAGAAAGTCTTTGTGTATTTTTATCATATCCAAAAAAGTCAAGAGCAACGCCATTCATTTTAACAACATACCCCGAAAGGTCTGTCCGAATGTAGCCGTCATTAATGTTTTCGAAAGCACCTTCTAACGCAAGATTTTTTTGAGTAATGATATGCTTTAACTTCGTATTAATCTTTTTTAATTCACCTTTTAAAAGAAGTACCTCCTGTATTTTCTCCTCTAATTTTTTTTCTGCAACATTTCTGGCCGCTTCAACTCTCTTAATCGATTTTTCGGTTTTGCCTTTCTTTTCTGAGTCCATTGCCTTTTTGTTAATGATCAGTTTTTATCTCCAGTCTTTATATTTCCTTTTATAAACGTTGGCAATAGGCCGGTTGATCTCTTTCTGAAATCCAAACGCCACTTCTAATTTACTAATAAATTTAGACTTTTTTAACGAGTTACATAATACGTGTTGCGGTTAAAGAATGTCTGCAAAATTTTAATAGATACCTCGCAAAATTCTATATTTATTAAGGCAATTCAATATACACAAGATTTTGTTTTGAAATGCACAGCACTTGCATCCACACGTTTTGACTGAATTTTCTATAACCTCTAAAATAGGTAGTAATTATATTTTTTAACTTTTTATTTCGTTGATACTCCAATAAGACAATACATTTTGAATTTTATCGATATAGTCGTTGTATTTTAGGGGCTTTACGATGTATCCAGATACGCCTATTCTGTAGCATTCCTCAATGTCTTTTTGATTGTCAGAAGTTGTTAAAATAACCGTAGGAATGTGCTTGAGCTGCTCGTTATTTTTTAAGATTGACAGAAACTCTAATCCACTTATTCTAGGCATATTTAGATCTAATAAAATTAAATCTGGCCATCTTAGCGCATCCTCTAAAATTTCCAGCGCTTCCTCACCGTTGTTGGCCACATTAACTGTGTGTTCTAATCCTAACGATAAGATAGTTCTTTCCATTTTCATGATTTCTATCAAGTTGTCCTCGATAAGCAACACGCTGAGTATATTTTCCATAAAAAAAATTTCTTATTAGCGAAAATAGGTGTTTACGAACCCAATAAATTATAACGTTGACGAAACGAATTAAAATATAGACAAGAGGCATAAAAGTAAAGATGAGCGGTAAAAAAGCAGGTTTTAATGGTTTTTAAGAAATCAATTCATTAAAATACTCAAATATTTCTCCTTTAGAGATCACACTTCCTTTTTCTATCAAGTCAAATACTTCTATATTTCGTTCCCCTTTGTAAGGTTTTGAACCTTTAAAAATTTCAACAGCGTTGTCCAAAGGATTTTGCATCAACCATTCAAATCCTTTTTGTTCCAATAAGTTAATATCTTTACTAATTTTTATAGCAATTCTATGGATCTCTTCGTTTTCACATTTAAATAAATTTACTGATTTTTCTGAAAAATGTTCAACATACGCAGTCTTTGTAAGTACGTCATCCCAAACAACATCAGAAAAAACATTCATTTCTTCTGTTGCCACCACTGGTTTTTTCTCCTTAATTTGCTTCCATTCTTTCGCATCAATACTTTGTGATGCTAGGAATAGTGAAAATTCTTCGTGTAACCCTTTAAATTGTTCTGTAGTAAGCTGTCTATATTTCATATAATGTCAAAAAAAAAACCGCCCTGTATGGGCGGTTCAAATATCTAACTTTTTTAGTAAATTAGAATGAATATCTCAATCCAAATTGCATTTGCCATCTCGAAATTAAAGTAGAGTTGTATACAAATGTTTCTTTTAAATCCGAATTAAAACTATATGTAGGAGTTCCACCAGCATCTACCGAAACGCCAATTGGCTGCACAGCATTTGGCTGTTGTACTAAGCCCCAATCTGAATTTAACAAGTTACCAAAATTCAAAATATCGATGCTAAACTCCAAAGAGTTATTATTTTTAAATTTTAGATTCTGAATGAACTTTACATCCATTTTTCCTCTCCAAGGTGCTAATGCAGCATACCGCTCTGCATACAGTCCTCGTCTCCCTTTTAAATAAACATCCTGTTTTATAAAGTTGTCTAAATTGACACCGTCATTTTCGTTCGCAAACTGCATTTCACTAATTTCTGAAGTCGTAGGAATGTAGATTAAATCATTTAAATTGGAACCGTCATTATTGATATCTCCCGCGTATGTATAATTAAAACGACCTCCTTGTGCTAACTCATAGAATGATGAAACGCTGGTAGTCCATTTATTATTTGCACCATAATTCCATGATTTAGAAGCCACACCAATAAAACGATGTTTATCACCATACTTCGAATTTGCTAACGTTGCACTATTGACATTCGCTAGAGTAGGATTAAAATCAAAGGCATCACCCGTAATCTCTGCTTCTATTGAATTGACATCTTTTGAATCTAAGTAATTATAAGCCGCCATTAAATACAAACCATTCTCAAAAGTTTTTTGCGCCTTAAAGGTTAAATTTAATGTTCTTCCTTTGTCTGAATTTGTAAATACGTAGGCACTATTTCCTTTGTCAGAACCATTGTAAATAGATCTATTATCAACGCCACCTAACGTACCGGTTGGGTTTTTCAGCCCCCAATTTTGAACATGAGAACCATTAATATCTTTTGTATAAGATAGGTCTGTTGTTAGAATCGTACCATCTTTTAACTTTAAATCTGCGCCAAAACTTGTTCTCCATACTTGTGGGAATTTAAAATTTGGGTCTACAACCTGATAATAGTATACATTTGGATTTCCTATCTGATTCCCTAACCAAACAAAAGGAAAACGACCTGTAAACAATCCTGAACCACCGCGTAATTGCAGTGTACTATCCCCATTGACATCCCAATTGAAACCAATTCTTGGTGAAATTAAAAAGTTATTATTAGGCATTTGTGTAGAATCAAATAAAGCGGTTTCTCCTGTAGCCGGATTCGTATATGGAGTCTCTGGTAAATACAAGCTTTTGTCAATTACTTCTTGTGCCTTTTCTGCCGAATCAAAAAACAAAGGCTTGTCAAAACGAACCCCATAAGACAATTTAAAATCATCATTAACATTCCAATCGTCTTGCATGTAAAAAGCAAACTGACCCACATTTGTTTCTGCTAATGCCCAAGAATCATTAGCATTATTGGTATTAAAAGTATTAAGAGCTCCGGCAGAAGCGTCTGCTAAAAGTCCATTAGAAATACCTTCTCTAAAAGCATCCATACTCGCAAAATCACCACCAAAAGCACCAACATAGCCTCTGCTATCTCCAAGACCATAGGCTCCTAAATTAAACGAATTATCAAATTCAAATTTTTCAAAAGAAAAACCAACTGTAAAGTTATGGTCACCGCTCGTAATATTTAAATTATTTGTAATTTGAAATACTTTTTGATCTAATTTATTATTGATAGAAAATGGCTCATGCCCTGCAATAATATAATTTCCTCCGTTACCATCTTGAATTCTAAATGCTGGCATCGGTGATGACTTAGGAGTTCTGAAATCATCAAAATGCGTATACCCTGCCTGCAGTTTGTTTGTAATATTATTAGAAATTGAAGAATTTAATTCAACTAAGAAAGAATTTAAATTGTTGTTTATCTGATATCCTGTATTTTCAAACTGTAGCATTTGAGAACTTGGTCCTCTAAAACCCAATGCCGTTGGATGTGCTGGCAAATCTCTTGAAGCATTTAAAAAATTATAGACAAAAGACAATCGGTGGTCTTTATTAATATTCCAATCTAACTTAAACAATCCTTTGGTACTGTTAGAATTGTGTGTAAATCCTTCATAAGTACCAGTATCATAACCAATTCCTGCGAGGGCACTTTGTACTTCTTCTAAATCAGCTTTTAAAACTCTTGACTCATTAATCGCATTAGAGCCTGTGTTGGGTAACCAAGATTGCCCTAAATCAGATCTATCATCTTTTTCAAAATTTACAAAAACAAATAATTTATCCTTAATTATTGGAGCTCCAACACTAACCCCTACTTGAGATTGATTTAATTTAGGAACAAATATATTTTCTCCTTTAATTGCTCCCCCTGTAAAATCCTGATTCCTGAAGAAACCATAAACCGTTCCAACTACTGCGTTTGTTCCACTTTTTGTTACTGCATTTACAGAAGCACCTGTAAAACCAGACAAAGTGACATCGTAAGGTGCTAAAGAAACCGAAATTTGTTCTATTGCATCTAAAGATACGGGCTGAGCTGCTGTTTGCCCTCCTGGAGTTGCTGCGTCAAGACCAAAAGGGTTGTTGAAAATAGACCCATCTAAGGTGAAATTGTTAAATTGATCATTTCTACCTCCGAATGAGCCACCGGAAGCAGCAGGATCTAAACGTGTAAAATCTGCAGCAGATCGAGAAATCGTTGGCAGCGTTCTTAAATCTTTAGATTTAATACTTGTTTGCGCTCCTGTTCTTCCATTGTTAAAAACAGTGTTTTTGCCAGAACTGATCACAATTTCATCCAACATATTAGCGTCATCTGACAATACTGCATTGATATTTGTTGTTTTCCCTAGCGTCAAAAATACATTTGTAATTTTTTGACTCTCAAACCCCACATAACTAATCGTGATGTTATAAGGACCTCCAATTCTTAAGTTAGAAATCAGATAACGTCCATTATCCTGCGCTATTGTCCCTGACACAGTTCCTGTAGGCGTGTGCACAACAACAATATTGGCACCAAATAATGCCGCTCCTGAACCCTCTGTAATCGTTCCACTAATTTTTGAAGTTGTTGTTTGTGCCTGCACAGAAAAACTAAAAATTAAAATTAGAGAACATAAAATAAGTAACTTTTGTTTCATTTTTTATACTTTTTTGGTTGTTAATTTGAGATATCTGTAAATATATACCAAAAAAAAAGTCTACTATAAATAGTAGACTTTTTTTTTTAACAAGTATTTAACATTTTGTTAACTACTCTGAAACCACTTCAAAAGTAATATCAGCAACTACAGATCTGTGTAATCTTACAGATGCTTCGTATTTACCTAATCTCTTTACAGAACCACCAACAACCTTAATAAATTTCTTATCTAAGTTTGTCCCTGCTTTTGCAAGTGCAGCAGCTACATCAATATTGTTTACAGAACCAAATAATTTGTCTCCTGAGCCCACTTTAGATGCAATCTTAATTTCGTATCCTTTAATTGCATCTGCGATTACATTCGCATCTGCAATTAATTTAGCTTCTTTATAAGCACGTTGTTTCAAATTCTCTGCTAAAACTTTCTTCGCAGATGAAGTTGCTAAAACTGCTTGTCCTGACGGGATTAAAAAATTTCTTCCATATCCATTTTTCACGGCTACGAGATCATCTTTAAATCCTAAATTTTCTACGTCTTGTCTTAAAATCAATTCCATGTTCTACGCTTTATTATTTTAACAAATCTCCAACGTAAGGCATTAACGCTAAATGACGCGCTCTTTTGATTGCTTGCGCAACTTTACGTTGATATTTTAATGAAGTTCCTGTTAAACGTCTTGGTAAAATTTTACCCTGTTCGTTTACTAAATACATTAAGAAGTCTGCATCTTTATAGTCGATATACTTGATACCTTTCTTTTTAAATCTACAGTATTTTGCTTCTTTCTTAGTGTCTATATCTAATGGCGTTAAATATCTAACGTCAGCAGATTTTCCACCTTTTGATTGTTGTTCTATCGTTGCCATTTCTTATTTTTTAGTAGATTTAACACGTTCAGTTCTAATTTTTGCCCAAGCAGCAGCATGTTTGTCTAATCTAATAGAAAGATAACGCATTACGCTATCATCTCTTCTAAACTCTAACTCAAATGCAGAAATCTCTTCTCCAGCAACTTTGTACTCTAACAAGTGATAAAAACCACTTTTCTTTTTTTGAATTGGATACGCTAATTTTTTTAAGCCCCAATCTTCTTTAGAAATCATTTCGGCACCTCTAGAAACCAAATAGTCATTAAACTTTTGTACTGTCTCCTTTATCTGAGTATCAGATAAAACGGGATTCAAAATGAAAACAGTTTCGTAATGATTCATAAATTAAATTTTAATTGTTTATTTTTAAGGATGCAAATATAGGCACTTTTTAGTTATAACTACTACAATATCCAAAATGTTTGTATGCTTAAAGATTGCTGCCTCATTTATAGATTGAACGCTTCGTTAATCTCTTCATAACACACTTTACCTTTAACAATACTTAATCCTTTAGACAAACATAGATCTATTTCACAAGCTTTCTCCCAGCCATTATTAGCAAGCTTTAAGATAAAGGGGAGCGTAACATTGGTTAACGCTAAAGTAGAAGTATGTGGCACTGCTCCAGGCATATTCGCTACACAATAATGTACAATATCGTCTATAATATAGGTCGGATCTTCGTGTGTGGTTGGTCTTGTAGTTTCAAAACAACCGCCTTGATCTACTGCCACATCAACTAAAACAGTTCCTGGTCTCATCTCATTAAGCATGTCTCTAGTAATTAACTTTGGTGCTTTTCCTCCTTTTACCAAAACCCCTCCAATTATTAAATCATGTGTTTTAATATGCTGTCTTATTGCATACTCATTAGAGAAAGCGGTTACTACGTGATTGGGCAGCACATCATTTACATACCGCAAACGCTTCATACTAATATCCATTATTGTAACGTGTGCTCCTAATCCTGCAGCCATTTTAGCTGCCTGAACACCCACAACTCCAGCTCCTAAAACCAATACTTTCCCGGGTGCAACTCCAGGTACACCTCCTAATAAAATACCTCTTCCCTTTATTGGTTTCTCTAAATACTTTGCTCCTTGTTGTATCGCCATTCTTCCTGCAACCTCAGACATTGGTGTTAACAGAGGAAGCGTTCCTTCTTCATCTTCTACCATTTCATAGGCAATACAAATAGATTTACTTGCAATCATTGCTTTTGTTAAAGATTCGCTCGAAGCAAAATGGAAATACGTGAAGATAATCTGATTTTCTCTAACCAATGGATACTCCAATGCAATGGGTTCTTTGACTTTGATAATCATGTCACTTTTTGCATATACCTCTGCGATCGTTGGCAGTATAACTGCTCCCACATCGATATAGTCTTTGTCGAAAAAGCCACTTCCTTCTCCTGCTGTTGTCTGCACAAAAACGCCATGATTTTTCTTTGTAAGTTCAAAGACACCAGCGGGTATCATGCCTACTCTACTCTCGTTATTTTTAATTTCTTTGGGAATTCCAATTTTCATTTTTCACAATTTACGGGTTAAACGCACGTAAATTTACTGTGATTTGTTTCACAAAAATAAATAAAAAATTAATTTCCAAATTATTGTGATTGTATTAAAATCTACATAAAAAAAAAGAGGAATCAAGAATATCATTCGCGAATTTTAGGGCATCCATAACAGTTCTATCTATTCTCTAAAATTTTATGAACCTTGATGCTAATTTAAGATCCATATTAAAAAAACACCGACCATTACATCAATTGCACGTACGTTTTGTTTTAGATTTAATTGCTAATAAATCTTAATATTCTGTCATCTTTTCATTCATTTTACCAATATATTTTCTATCATTCGCGAATAATCAATCATTACGAAATCCCCAATTCAACCTCGTTTGCATTTAACACGAAATTTATTCCATTTAAGAAGCGCTGTTCTAGCTTCATTTTCATAATGAGTATACACTTGATTTTCTACTGTGAACTGAAGTACTTATTTTTGAGTTTAGAACTGCATGCTCTAAAACTACAATCGCAATGATGTGGAAATATCTATCTTATATTTATTGGTTGTAGCCACACTTTTAATAAAATTCTAGCGATAACATTAATTAAAATCGAACCGAACTCCTATAGAAATATTTCGAATACTTGTCCCTTTAAAAAGTGGATTCAAGTCGTACTTTACATATATACTTTTAGACGTATATCCCAAATAGGCACTCAATCCATAATTAATCGTATTCATATTAAAATGATCCAATTGTACTTCTTCGATATCCACACCATTTGCATCCGAGTATTCTAAATATTGCCTAGTTCCCAATTTAAAGCCTACGAAACCACCAAAACCTAATCGCATTGCTTTATTTGTTCTGTCTTTAATTTCTCCGTCATCAAAGATTTTGTTTTTCGACAAGTCCCATTCGAAATGCATGGGGAAATTCAACTGCACATGTCTTAATCTGCTCTCTGATAATTGATTTCCGTACATTTGAACTTCTGTCGTCTCTTCATTTTTAACATGAACTCGATTCTCTTTTAATCGCAGATTATTCCAAAGAAAAGAAACGCCATATTTAAAATAAACCTGAGAAGGATCTTCCGTTAAACGCGTTTTCCACGTCCAACCCAATTCATAAAAATGCGATTGCCAAAACTCATATTCAGAATTGTTTAGAGAAGATAATTTATTATGATTAAGAACATTATTTAAACCCGCAGCAAAAACAAATTGTGTTTTTGTTCTCTTACTTGCCTTCTGATTTTTCTCTTCTTTAGAACTAGCTTTAAACGCTTCATTTTTATCATCATTGTCTTTAAATGAAAGCTGTAGCACCTTGTTCCCAATAGTAAATGTATTCTTACTTGCCTTGTCCTCAAAAAAGGCATGCGAACTAGCGATTTTACCATTTGTTTTATCTTGCACCAATAGTTGCAATAACCGTTCTTGCTCCCCTACTAAATTTTCGATTTTTCTTGCGTGAAAAGCCGCAACTTCACGCTTTAATATCTCTGATGTGGCCTTTGTAATTTCACCCTTGTTTAACTGGATATCGATCGCAATTATCTTTACTTTTAAAGAATCTTTCTGATTTTTTGTGATTTCATCAATTTCTTTAGAAATTTCAAAAACTTCTTTTTCAAAAATTCTTTTTTCTTGTGCAATAAATGCATTTGTAGCGAACAAATACAATAAAATAGAGAGTATTAATTTTGTCATTTTTTGAGTTTTAAAGTTGGTGTTGTTCTTTTTAATTATTTCTACTTGCTACAGCCGCAGCAATATTAGTAATTCTATTTTTTAAGGCTTTTAAAAAATTATTGTCAAAAAAGTCGTCATTGATGGTCTGTTCTACTTCCGCTAAAATAATTTGAGGGTCTACTTTCAAACTTGTTTTCTTTAGTTCTTTTTGGAGAATTACCAAAAAATTTACTTCGCGCTCACTCTTCTTTTTAACTGATGCACTTTTGCCCATCGGTTCATTTGAAACCGCGTACAACAGGTCTTCTAAATTTACTTTTATGCTGTTATTTGTATTTTGCCGCATTGGAGTTTTATCCATTGTCTCCGCTGTTATCAAGCTTACAACCACTTTATTTTCTTGGACATTAGCAATATTTTGATTTGCTTTATTCTCAGTAATTACACTGCGTAGCGCTGTTTTCTTATTGCGGTTTTTCTGTTTTTCTTTTATTGCTGTCAACTGATTTGCAAGACCCTTATCTTGAATAATTGCCTCCAAATGCACCTTCTTACTAATGATTGTTTTTACCGATACCTTTTCAATAGGAGGCTTGTTAAAACCGTTTCCAATAGTGCGTAAAATTTGCACCGTATCAAATGCCTGATGTACCAAAACTTTATCCATCGGAACCGCTCTTCTTAAATCGTTAGAAAACAAATACATGCCAATAGAAATTAGTACTAAAATAGTAGCTGTATACCGCGCATAATAAAGCCAATTGCCTGTTTTCGAACTTTGTTGCGCGTCTAATTGTGCAGACAAACGTTCCCAAGCAAAAACGGAAGGTACAATCTCTCTTTGCTCAAACTTCGCTCTTATGTTTTTGTCTGTTTTATTTATTTTCATGTGCGAGTGTATTCATTTTAATATAATTCTCTTGCAATAATTTCCGAGCTTTACATAATTGCGATTTTGAAGTACTTTCAGAAACGCCTAATTGCAGTGCTATTTCTGAATGCTTATATCCTTCTATTGCAAATAAATTAAAGACCATCTTATAACCGTTTGGCAATCTATCTATCAGTCTCTGAATATCTTCTTCGGAAGTGTTTTCTAAACTTTCTGTAGCTGCATCCTTAAAAAAATATTCTTCGTTACATACCTCGATAAAACTCTTTATACGCAGGTATGAAATGCAGGTATTTACCATAATTCTTCTAATCCATCCTTCAAAACTACCCTCGTGTTTGAATGTGGATAATTTAGTAAATACTTTTAAAAAACCTGACAACAGCAAGTCTTCCGCATGTTGCAAATCTTTTACATATTGCCTGCATACTCCCAACATTTTGGGAGAATGCTTCACAAATAATTGCTGTTGCGCATCCCTGTTGTTTTGTATCGCTTTTTCGATAAGCAATTTTTCGTTATGTAATTTGATGATTTTCAATCCTCTTCACTTCTTTTTTTAAATGCCTTACAAATATAAAGACTACAACACTTGCAAAAAGGTTGCTTGAAAAAAAAGAATTTTTAGCTTTAAATTTTATTAAAAAAGAAAACGTCTATAAATTAGTAGGCGTCTACATCAATAATAAACCGTATCGGTCTAAAATCTGCCACAGCGTCAAACGTATTTTTAATTTTAGTAATCTGCCTTTTCGTATTTGCTAAACTTTGTTTTGGAGGAATTTTAATGACAATATTCTTAATGTATTGATTTCGAATTCGAGATACTACAGGCGCAGTAGGACCTAAAACATGCTCTCCAAAGGAGGAATACAAAGCTTTAAACAACCAATTTACCCCACTATCGACTTTGATATAGTCCTTGTGTTTTAAAGTAATCTTTATAAGTCGATAATAGGGTGGATATTTATATTGCCAACGATCTTGTAGCTGTTCTTTATACATTTCTGTGTAATTTGTAGTAGCCACCTGCTGTAATATTTGATGAAATGGATTGTACGTTTGAATGGCAACATGTCCTTGCTTTTTACTTCTTCCTGCCCTTCCAGAAACTTGCACCATCATGTCGTAGCCGCGTTCGTGAGCTCTGAAATCGGGAAAATTAAGCATGGTATCTGCATTTAAAATGCCAACCAAAGAAACATTTTCAAAGTCTAAACCTTTAGACAACATTTGGGTGCCCACTAAAACATCTATTTCTTTTGCTTCAAAAGCACCAATTATTTTTTGATAACCGTGCTTTCCTCGGGTAGTATCCAAATCCATTCTACCAATTTTAAAGTATGGAAAAAGTGCTTTCAACTCCAACTCTATCTGCTCCGTTCCAAACCCTTTGGTATCTAATGTATTGCTACCACAAGCACCACAACTATTGGGCATTGCGCGCTGATAGTTGCAATAGTGACAACGCAACTCGTTTTTAAACTTATGAAAAGTCAAAGTAACATCACAATTTGGACATTCTGGAGAGACTCCACATGTTTTACATTCTACCACAGGAGAATACCCACGTCTGTTCTGAAATAAAATCACCTGTTCTTTCAAATCTAAAGCTTCTTGAATTAAAGCCAAAAGTCTGTCTGAAAAATGGCCCTTCATTTCCTTTTTCTTAAACTTCTCCTTTACATTAATCAACTCAATTTTTGGCAGTTGTACGTTTCCGTGGCGTCTATTCAATTCCACAAAACCATATTTATTTTGCTGCGCATTAAAATAAGTCTCTAATGAGGGTGTTGCAGAACCCAAAAGGATTTTTGCACCGTGTATTTTTGCCAAAACAATTGCCGCATCTCGGGCGTTGTAACGAGGGGCAGGGTCAAATTGTTTGTAAGATGTTTCGTGCTCTTCGTCTACTACAATTAAGCCCAAGTTAGAAAAAGGCAAGAAAACAGCAGACCTTGCTCCTAAAATAATACGTGCTTTTGGTTTGTTCTCTAAAACATTGTTCCAGACCTCTACCCGTTCATTAATTGAATATTTCGAGTGAAAAACAGAAATTTGTTCTCCAAAATAAAATTGCAAACGCACAATAATTTGCGTGGTCAATGCAATCTCAGGCAATAAAAACAATACTTGCTTGCCTTGATCTAATACCTCTTGAATTAATTTTGTATACACCTCTGTTTTCCCTGAACTGGTAATTCCATGCAAAAGTGTTACTTCTTTTTCTTTAAACGTTTCTTTTATGTCTGCAAGTGCTTGCTCTTGAAATTCATTTAAAACTTTTAAATCGTTGGTCTCTCCTTTAAATTGTACTCTATCCGTTTGAATGTGGTAGAATTCAAAAATATCTTTGGTAACTAGCGATTTTAAAATAGTGGCGGAAACACCCGTTCTCTCTTCTAAATCTTTTGCTTTTATTGGTTTCTTTGTTGTCAACAATTGAAAAAAACCTAAAACTGCTTCTCGTTGTTTTTTTGCATTCGATAATTCTGCTAGTAAATTTCCTAAGGAATCATCAGATGTATAATTTTTATGAAGGCGAATATATTTTATCAGTTTTGGCTTGTACTGCTCGTAAATCTCTTCTTTAATAACGATGGCAGACTTTTTTATCAGACCATTTACAATGGGCATTACTTTCTTCTTTCCCAAAATTGAAACCACTTGATGAATGGTTAGCTGGGATTGCTGCTGTAAGGCTTCAAAAACAAGAAATTCATCGTCTGTTAGAACAGCAGAATCTAAAAAAGCGTCATTTTTGAAGATAACGGTTTCACTTTCAAGTAGAAATGCAGAAGGTAATGAAGCCCTATACACCTCTCCTAATGCACACATATAATAGTTCGAAATCCATTGCCAGTGCTCTAATTGACGTGCAGTTACCAATGGCTTTTCATCTAAAATTTGATGAATTTCCTTAGCTTCATATAAAGTAGGCGCATTGGTGTGAATATTAAGAACCAAACCTGTGTACATTTTAGACTTTCCAAAAGAAACTGCCACACGCATTCCTTTTTGTAGGAAATTAGCTTCTTCTTCAGATACAGCATACGTAAAAGTATGCTGAATTGGAATGGGCAATATGAGGTCTATAAAATGTGACAAATAAGTGACTTTTAATTAGGGATGATTCTCAAAGTAGCATTAAGGCACTTTTTAAATATTTAAGTACTTTATGTATACTTCGTTCCGTACACTATAAAAACCAAAATTACATAAATTTAAAATCAATATGAAGCTATTTTTCGAAGAGACTGTCTCAAGGGCTTCGCATGATCAAAAAGCGATTTTTTTTTCAACACGAAAGAAATGCACAATTAAAACTGTAATGTTTTTCTTTTTCAAATTGCGATTGAAGACCGCTATTTTTAATTGCAATCAGCACTAGTAATCTAATAATAATTTTAAGAAAGATTGCAGAGAACCATAAACAAAAATGAACAAGACCACTTTAGTCACTGTCCAAAACTTTTTCTTAAAATTATGCGTCTAATTCTAAATCACTATTTGTATCAGAAACCTGATTCGTGTCTGCATCTTCTTTCGATTCTTTAAACTTACGCGTACCTTCATACAAATCATATCGTACAAACTTACAGTCTAAATCTGCGTTTTTCAATGCGATTCGTCTAGAAGTTCTCAAACCAACAGCCTTTAAAGCGTCGGTATCCGAAGTAATTAACCACGCTGTAGAACCTGGATAGTTGTTTTTTAAGGTATCTCCTATTTTCTTGTAAAACTCTTCTGTATCAATATTTAAACGCTCACCATAAGGCGGGTTAAACAAAATCGTAGTATTTCCAAAGACTTCTTTTTTAGAATTAAAAAAATTGATGTGGTGTACGCCAATAAACTCATCTAAGTTTGCGTTTTCTACATTTGCAATTGCTTTTTGAACTGCCGAAGGTGCTTTGTCAAATCCCATAATCTTAAAATGAGAAGAGCGAATTTTTTTCAATAAAGACTCTTGAATGATAAAGTACAATTCTTCATCGTAATCTTTCCATTGTTCAAAAGCAAACAACTTTCTATTGATATTGGCTGGAATATTATTCGCAATCATAGCGGCTTCAATTAAAATAGTACCAGAGCCACACATAGGATCAATAAAATTTTCCTCACCAGTATATCCAGACAAAAGAACCATACCGGCAGCTAACACCTCATTTATAGGTGCAATATTTGTAGCGGTTCTATATCCTCTTTTATGAAGAGAATCCCCAGAAGAGTCTAAAGAAACTGTCAACCAATCCTTTTGAATGTGAATGTGAATCTTCACGTCTGGATACTTTAAATCTACATTTGGTCTTTTGCTGTACTTGTGACGAAAATAATCCGCAATCGCATCTTTGGATTTTAAGGAAATATAATGCGAATTTGTGGTGAAATTCTTTGAGTTTACAACTGCACCAATGGCAAAAGTCCCCTCTATCTCTAAATAATTTTCCCACTTAATTTTCTGAATGGCATCATATAAATCCTCTTCATCGTAAATTTTACAGACTTTTATAGGCTTTAAAATGCGTACAGCAGTCCTTAAGGCAATATTTGCTTTGTACATGAAACCTTTATCACCCCTAAAAGAAACGCTTCTGACGGCCTCTTTTACATCCTGTGCTCCTAAATTTTTCAACTCTTCTGCCAAGACCCCTTCTAAACCAAAAAGAGTGGTTGCCGTCATTTTAAAATCTTTGTCCATACTTGTAAAATTATCCGCAAAAATACGTTTTATTGTTTGAATGATCTCGCTAGCATCCCAAAGTTTTGCCTAAAAAATAATACGTCAATTGGGTGCTTATTTAACCGGTTGTCAGAACTGCAACTGCTACTTGGTTTAAGCCATGCCCAAAATGTTTATACTTTCTCAAAATTTCACTTTACAAAAGAGAAGATTTCGTTACTTTTGCCGACTCAAAAGGCTTATGAAAACAAAAGATTGGTTTACAGATTGGTTTGATACTTCCTATTATCATATTCTTTACAAAGAACGAAATGATTCTGAAGCACAGGTATTTATGAAAAACGTAACTGAACTTCTCTGTCTCAGTAAAGCAAACCATGTTTTAGATTTACCCTGCGGCAAAGGCCGACATGCTGTGTTTTTAAACTCCTTAGGGTACCGTGTTACCGGAAAAGATCTGTCAAAAAATAGTATTAAAGCAGCAAAACCGTTTGAAAATGATACTTTAAATTTTGAGGTGCATGACATGCGAAAGCCTCTAAAGAGGAAGTACGATGCTATTTTTAACCTTTTTACAAGCTTTGGATACTTTGAAGAGGATAGAGAAGATCTTTTAATTTTAGAACACATTAAAAAAGGCTTGAAGCCCAACGGCTTTTTCGTTTTTGATTTTTTAAATGCAATTGTAGTAAAAGCCAATTTAGTTTCAAAAGAAATAAAAAATGTAGAGGGCATAACTTTTCACATCACAAGAGAAATTATCAATGGCTTTATTATTAAAAATATTTCATTTTTTGCAGAAGGCAAAGAACATACATACACAGAGCGTGTGAAATATTTAGACATAGAAAAAATGACATATTATCTCAACAAAGTAGGCTTCACGATTATACACACTTTTGGAGATTATCAATTAAATTCTTTTAACCCTGAACATTCTAATCGGTTAATACTCGTTGCAAAATGAATTACATCTTACTAATAGCCTCGGTGCTTTTTGGTGCATTACTAGTTTATATTATAAAGCCAAGTAATAAAAAAGTACGGCTATTGCTAGCCTTTAGTGGAGCATATCTTCTTTCTGTAACCATTTTACATCTGTTACCAGAAGTATATACCACATCTTCAGATTATAAAAAAGTGGGTATTTTTATTTTAATTGGAATTATTTTGCAGTCTGTACTCGAATCTTTTTCTAAAGGAGCAGAACACGGTCACATTCACATTCATGCCGACGGAACAAAATTCCCAACCTTACTTTTTGTAAGTTTATGTTTGCATGCTTTTTCGGAAGGACTCCCAATTCACAATGGAAAAACCAATTTATTATGGGCGATTTTAGTTCATAAAGTTCCGATAGCCATTGTGTTAACTACATTTTTAATACAAACAAAATATTCTAAAAAAATAATTTACAGTTTTTTAATTTTCTTTGGACTCATGAGTCCACTCGGAGTTTTGGTTGGAAATAAAGTTGCTTTTTTCACGAATTATTATTCAGAAATCACAGCGCTTATTATTGGTGTATTCTTGCACATTTCTACCATTATTCTTTTTGAAAGTTCAGAAAACCACAAGTTTAATCTCCAGAAATTTACCGCTATTCTTTTAGGGATACTGCTCACTATTTTCACCTTATAATGTATTAAGATCCGTAAAAAACAATTAAAAGAGGTTTCAAAAAAAGCTGTATGATTGCAACGATTTGTCCCAAAAAAGAAAGTATGATCGTAAAGAATAATTATACTGGATTGTGCTTAAATAAAACTCAAAAGAATGAAAATAATTTAATTTAGATTAATAAAATTCCCACAAAAATATTTTAATTCGCTACTTCGTTTATAAACTTAATGCGCATTAAACGCAGTTCATCCTCGTCATAATCTCCATCAAATTCGTCTAAGGCGTCTTGAATTTTATCTGATTCAGCTTCCATAAAGTATTCATGGATTTCCTCCTGCTGTTCTTCATCTAAAAGATCATCTAAAGCATAATTAATATCTAATTTTGTTCCTGAAAATATAATCGCTTCCATTTCCTTAATAAGATCTTTTATCTCCAGACCTTTAGACTTGGCAATATCTTCTAGTGATAATTTTCTATCTGTATTTTGAATGATGTATAATTTCAATCCTGAATTTGTTCCTGTACTCTTAACAATTAAGTCGTCAGGTCTTAAAACCTCGTTATCTTGCACGTAATCATTAATCACCTTCACAAAATCTTTTCCAAATTTGCGAGCTTTTCCCTCTCCAACCCCGTGAACTGTTGACAATTCTTCTAGATTTATTGGAAATTTCAACGCCATGTCATTCAACGATGGATCCTGAAAAACAGCAAAAGGAGGTACTCCTTGTTTCAAAGCTACTTTTTTCCGAAGATTTTTTAATAACTGAACTAATTTAACATCTAAGACCGCTCCCGAAGACTTTGCGTTGATAATAATTGCATTGTCATTTTCCTCTGAATAGGAATGATCTTCCGTCATCAGAAAAGAGGTTGGATTTTCCATATACCCATTTCCTAACGCTGTTAATTTAACAACTCCGTATTGTTCAATCTCTTTTTTGATAAAATGAACAACTAAAACCTGTCGAATTAACGCCATCCAATAAGCCGCAGATCGATCTTTACCACTCCCGAAAAAAGGTTGCAAATGCGTTCTGTGAGAAGTTAATAAAGCATTTTCTTTACCTATTAAGGTGTTGACAACTTCTTTAGACTTGTATTTTTGCAATGTTTGTTTTACAATCGACAGCAATTTCACAACATCGTCTTTTGCTTCATGCTTTTTCTTTGGATTTCTTGAATTGTCATCCATGTTCGCACCAGCTCCGTTCACTTCATCAAAATCTTCGCCAAAATAGTGCAATAAGTATTTACGCCTATTCATAGAAGTTTCTGCATAGCCAACGACTTCCTGCAGTAATGCATGTCCAATCTCCTGTTCTGCAACGGGCTTGCTAGACATAAACTTTTCGAGCTTCTCAATATCTTTATATGCATAAAAAGCCAAACAATAACCTTCGCCGTCGTCTCGTCCCGCCCTTCCTGTTTCTTGGTAATAGCTTTCTAAACTTTTAGGAATGTCGTGATGAATCACAAAACGAACGTCAGGTTTGTCTATCCCCATCCCAAATGCAATCGTTGCAACCACAATGTCACAGTCTTCCATCAGAAACATATCTTGATGTCTCACCCTAGTTTTCGCATCTAAACCCGCATGGTAAGGAACTGCATTCAATCCATTTACTTGCAAAATCTGAGCAACTTCTTCTACTTTCTTTCTGCTCAAACAATAAATAATGCCTGATTTGCCTACCCGCTGTTTTACAAAACGAATGATATCTTTTTCTACTTCTTTGGTTTTAGGCCGTATCTCATAAAACAAATTGGCCCTATTAAAAGAAGCCTTAAATCTATTTGCATCGGTAATTCCTAACGTTTTTAAGATATCTTCTTGTACTTTTTCCGTGGCAGTGGCTGTCAAACAAATAACGGGAACATCGTCTATAGCCTTAATAATATGCTTTAAGTTTCTATATTCTGGTCTAAAATCATGACCCCATTCAGAGATGCAGTGTGCCTCATCGATCGCTACAAAAGAAATTTTTTGTGTTCTCAAGAAAGCCACATATTCTTCTTTAATTAAAGATTCTGGTGCAACGTATAAAAGCTTTGTAATGCCAGACGCGATATCTTCTTTAACTTGAGCAATTTCCGTTTTATTTAAAGAAGAATTTAAAACATGTGCTACCCCGTTGTGTTCAGAAATACCTCGAATGGCGTCCACCTGGTTTTTCATCAAGGCAATTAATGGCGAAACCACGATGGCTGTACCCTCTTGCATTAATGCTGGTAATTGATAACAAAGAGATTTACCCCCTCCGGTTGGCATGATAACAAAAGTATTATTTCTGTTTACGATGCTCTTGATTACTTGCTCCTGTAATCCTTTGAATTCATTAAATCCAAAGAACTTTTTTAGAGGACTGTGTAAATCCATTTCTACATTATTCGTTTAACATTAAAATCTATTGACAAACCTACTATATAGTTTGTTGAAACTATTTTTTGTAGTAAATTTGCTTATTTCCCAACATAAAGATATAACTTTTTTTTATTCTGATAAACACTTAACCATTGAAAGAATCAAGCTCCATTTTACAAACTGCAAAGGAAACTATTTTATTAGAAAGCGTTGCTATTGCACACTTAGCAAGCTTATTAGATGAAAACTTTGAAAATGCGGTGAACTTTATTTTAAATTCCAATGGAAGAGTAATTGTTACGGGTATTGGAAAAAGCGCAAATATTGCCACCAAAATAGTTGCAACCTTTAATTCGACCGGAACACCTGCTATTTTTATGCACGCCGCAGATGCCATTCATGGAGATTTGGGAAATGTGCAGGAAAACGATGTTGTCATTTGTTTGTCAAAAAGTGGCAATACTCCAGAAATTAAAGTCTTGGTTCCTCTGATAAAAAATTATGGCAATAAAATAATTGCAATCACAGGAAACATCCACTCTTTCCTTGGAAAAAATGCAGATTTCCCACTAAACACTTTTGTAGAGAAAGAAGCATGCTCAAATAATTTAGCTCCTACATCGAGCACTACCGCGCAACTTGTAATGGGAGACGCCTTAGCAGTTTGCCTGCAAGATTTAAGAGGTTTTTCTAGTAAAGACTTTGCAAAATACCATCCTGGAGGTGCTTTGGGTAAGAAATTGTATTTGAGAGTTTCTGACTTAACAAAAAACAACCAAGTTCCTCAGGTTCAATTAGAAAGCTCTATCGCTGAAGTAATTGTAGAAATTTCGGAAAAAAGATTAGGAGTTACAGCGGTGTTAAAAAACACTGAATTAGTAGGCATTATTACCGATGGTGATATTCGACGTATGCTCAGTAAAACTTCAGAGATTAAAAACATTACAGCGCAAGATATTATGGGTACAAACCCAAAGACAATATCCCAAAACGCAATGGCCATAGAAGCGCTAGAGAAATTAGAAAGTGACAGTATTACTCAAATTTTAGTAGTAGATGCAAATCATACATACATTGGTGTTGTTCATTTGCATGACTTAATCAAAGAAGGTATTTTTTAATGGCAAAAAAAGAAAAAGACATGTCCTTTTTAGGGCATTTAGAAGAATTAAGATGGCATTTGGTGCGAAGTGCCTCTGCGATTTTTATTATCGGAATTGTACTTTTTATATTTCAAAAAGAAGTCTACGAGCATTTTTTGTTAGCACATCGAAAATCAGACTTTATCACGTATGAAATATTTTGTGAATTTTTTAGTTTTTTCAGCTTCGATAGTACCTTTTGTAATGTCTCTTTTACTAATAATTTAATTAGTTTAAAGCCTACACAACAATTAATGAATGCCCTATGGTCTTCCTTCATACTGGGAATTATTTTATCATTTCCATACTTGTTATGGGAACTTTGGCGTTTTATTTCTCCAGGTTTAACAAAAAATGAAGTAAGACACTCAAAAGGATTTATTTTTATTGCCTCTTTTTTATTTTTCTGTGGAATCGCTTTTAGTTTTTACGTAATTGCACCCATATCCATTCATTTCTTATACAATTATCAAATTTCTGAATTAATACAAAATAATTTCACTCTAGATTCTCATATAAGTTTGGTAACGAATATGCTTCTTGGAGTCTCTATACTTTTTGAATTGCCGGTACTCATTTATTTTTTAACGAAAATTGGACTGGTAACTCCTGAGTTTTTAAGGAAATACAGAAAACATGCACTTGTAGTTGTATTAATTTTAGCAGCAATTATTACACCTCCAGACATTGCAAGTCAAGTTATTGTCGCAATACCAATACTAATCTTGTATGAGATTAGTATTAAAGTTTCAAAAATAGTGATCAAAAAACAACAAAAAAATGCACAAAAAAGTCCAAGAGTTTAATGACTACCGTTCTAAAATGAACGAGAAAATATTAGCCTCTGATAATAAAGTTATTAAAAGAATATTTAATTTAGATACCAATGCTTTTAAAGAGGGACATCTACCTGTAAAAACAAAAGAATTGCTAGGCTTAGTTGCTTCTGCCGTTCTCAGATGTGACGATTGTGTCCAATATCATTTAGAGGCAGCTAAGGAAAATGGCGTGACTACCGAAGAAATGATGGAAACCATGTCTATTGCCAACCTCATTGGTGGTACCATTGTCATTCCTCATTTGAGAAAAGCGCTAGAGTACTGGGAAGCGCTGGATGAAAATACACAATAAACATGTAACTTATTGTCTAGTTTAATTCTTTAAGAAAGGTTTAAGACTCTTAACATGAGAGTTTACTATTTTTGAAAAAGGCCATTAGTTTTAAAATTTTTGGTATTATATTTAAAAAATATGATTTTAAAAGCAGAAAATATTCAGAAAATTTACGGCAGTAGAAAGGTCGTGAAAGGCATTTCCTTGGAAGTTCAACAAGGCGAAATTATTGGCCTACTTGGGCCAAATGGCGCTGGAAAAACAACCTCTTTTTATATGATTGTGGGAATGATTAAACCAAATGCTGGCCAAATTTTCTTAAATGAAGAAGAAATAACACAAGATGCCATGTACAAACGTGCACAAAAAGGAATTGGTTATTTAGCGCAGGAAGCATCCGTTTTTCGAAAGTTATCTGTAGAAGATAATATTATGTCCGTTTTACAATTTACAGGACGTTCTAAAAAGGAACAGAAAATAAAATTAGAATCTTTAATAGAAGAATTTAATATTGGTCATGTTCGCAAGAACAGAGGAGACCTCCTCTCTGGTGGTGAAAGACGAAGAACAGAAATTGCACGTTGTTTAGCTTCAGATCCTAATTTTATTCTATTAGATGAACCTTTTGCCGGAGTAGATCCCATCGCAGTAGAAGATATTCAAAGCATTGTAGCACAATTAAAGAACAGGAATATTGGGATTTTGATTACTGACCACGATGTACAGGCAACCCTGGCCATTACAGACAAGACATATCTAATGTACAACGGTAGTATTCTAAAAGAAGGAACACCTGAAGAGTTGGCTGCTGACGAAATGGTTCGAAAAGTATATCTTGGAAATGATTTTGAATTGAAAAAGAAAAAAATGTTTTAATTCTTAATTATCGGAATTGTCAAACTAAATAATACTCCTGTTCCATTCTCTTTTGTTTCTTGAAATTGAATACTTCCACCCAGCCTTTTCAATATCGCTGAGACTGTAGGCAGACCTATTCCTGTGCCGTTCTTGCTCCCCAATGTTTCAAAAAGATCAAATACTTTTTTGTGGTATTTTTTATCGATTCCAAAACCATTGTCTTTATAAATAATTTTATAAGAAACTGAATCAATCTCCAAAGAGATAGATATAATTGCTTTCGCTGAACCTACAAATTTAATGCTATTTGAAAATAAATTCTGAAACACTTGGATAAAAGCCACTTGCGATTGCTTTACAAGCACATTGCATCCAACATAATTAGTTTCGCAAGTATCTTCCCAGCGACAAGACACTTTAATTCTTTCCAACAATTCTTCAAAATTAAAAGATTCGAAAATTATTTTAGCGTTTGTTACTTTTGTGAAATTTAGCATTCCTTCAACTAATGAGAACAAATAAGAACTGCGCGAAGAAATGAGATTGAGCAGCACCCTTCCTTCTTCATCCAATTTGTTTGCGTAATCCATTTGGATGACTTCAGAAAGATATTTTATTCCGCTTATGGGTGTTTTAATATCATGTGATAGCCGATAAGAAAATTCATTCAATTGCGAATTTAATCGATGCACTTCTTCACTTGATTTTAATAATTCTTTATTTTTTTTTCTTAACTCTAAAAGATTGACCACTTGTTTTGCCAAAAGCTTTAGGCTTTGTTGCTGTCTTTTGTTTAACGCATTTGGTTTGTTGTCTATTACACACAAAGTACCTAAAGGAAAACCTTCTGAACTATTCAATGGGGCGCCTGCATAAAAAACAACATTTGGTGCGCCAATTGTTAGTGGGTTGTTTGCAAATCGATCATCTTTTGTTGCATCATTAATAATGAATAATTCATCTGTATTTAGAATACTGTGCGCACAGAAAGAGAATTCTCTTGGAGTCTCTTTCGCCGCAAGTCCGTGATGAGACTTAAACCATTGTTTATTTTTACCTATAATTGAAACCAGTGCAATGGGCGTTCCACAAATACTAGCTGCAATCGCTGTAATACCGTCATAATCCTCCTCAGGCAAAGAATCCAATACATCGTACGTATTTAGAACTTTCAACCTTTCCGCTTCATTTAAAGGGAGATCTGCTGGGATCATGAAATCTATTTGGGTTTATAATAGTTTTGAATTATAGATGTTAGAACGTATAATATAATGATTATTGGGATAGAAATAACATTTAAACTAAGAATTAAAAACAAAGAAATTAAAATAAACACGTATTGTACGCTATTCGTTTTTAGTGCATACCCCTTAAACTTGAGCGAAAATAGCGGCAATTGTGCATTCATAAAATAGGTTAAAGCCACCGTAACACCTATTAAGAAATACACATTATTTATTATATTGTTTACAAATTCAATCTCAGAATATTCTATGATTAAAGGCAATGAAATTACAAATAAACTCATTGCAGGTGTGGGTAAACCAATAAAAGAATTGGTTTGTCGCGTATCTATGTTGAATTTAGCAAGCCTATAGCCAGCTCCTAACGTTAATAATAAACCTAAAAAAGGTATGAAATTTGCCATTGCCAAAGGCTGAACAAGAATCTCAACTCCTAGTTCATTTTGCGATAACAGATAAAACATAATAACGCCCGGAACAACACCACTTGTAACCATATCTGCCAAAGAATCTAACTGTTTTCCCAATTCACCAGAGACCCCTAGAAGCCGCGCTGCAAAGCCATCAAAAAAATCAAATACAATTCCAATAATTACCAAAATCCCCGCAATTTCAAAATTACCCTGAACGGCATACATTGCTGCAACAGTTCCACAAAAAAGATTGCCAAGCGTTAATAAATTAGGAATGTGTTTTTTCATAACTTTTTTTAATTAATAGGCTAAAATAACAAATCCTATTTTGGTAATTTTCTAAAAATCTGTATTTTTTATGTATTTTTAAAAAGTATAAATTAAAGCTGATTTAATGCCACTTATAGATTCTGACTTTACACCTACTTTGCCTTTTAAAAATACTTATTTTAATACGATGTACCGTCCTTTTTTTATGAAAGACGAATGTGCATACAAAAGAAAAAGAATTACAACTTGGGATCAAGACTTTATTGATTTAGACTTTTCTATTGTAGGGGCAAAAACTTTAGCACTGTTAATTCATGGACTAGAGGGGAGCGCTGCGTCCAAATACATGACAGCTACCTCTAATCATTTAAATCAAAATGGTCTCGACACTGTCTGCTTGAATTTAAGAAGTTGTAGTGGAGAAGACAATCTACAACTATCCACGTATCACAGCGGGAAAACAGAAGATGTTGACTTTGTCATACAGCATCTCTTAGAAAATTACTCGTATGAAAATATTGTTATTGTTGGCTTTAGTTTGGGAGGAAATTTAACCTTGAAATACTTGGGTGAATATCGTGAAAAGTTATCTCCAAAAATTAAAGGAGCCGTTGCTGTATCTGTTCCTATTGATATTACCACTGCAGAAAAAGAAATGGATAAATTAAAAAATAAAGTATATGTGGAAGTTTTTTTTAAAACATTGAAAAATAAAATTTTAGAAAAAGCATTTAAATTCCCCGAATATCGTTTAGATAAAGAAAAATTATTTAGAGCTACTAAATTTAAACATTTAGAACTGTTATATACCGTTCCTGTTTTTGGATTTAAAAGTCCTGAAGATTATTGGAAAAAAGCAAGTTCAAAACCGTATCTCTCAAAAATTGACCGACCTACCTTATTAATAAATGCCAAAGATGATACTTTTCTGTCACCGGAATGCTACCCCATAAAAGAGGCCATGCAATCTGCTTCTTTTTACCTAGAAACACCTGAATACGGAGGTCATGTTGGCTTCATAACTTCATTTAAAAACCACGAAAACAGTTGGTTGGAAAAAAGAATTACGCAGTTCATAAAAGAACATATTCTAATTTAGATACGATGTACAATAATACCCCAAAACCGAGGTTATTTTAATAGTAATTATGATATTTGCCACAGAAATTTTTATGCTTTTGAAACGTAAAATCTTACTTTTTATCTTACTTTTTTTTTCGTTTTTAAAAGCACAATCTTTTAGAAATTGCTCCAATGAGTTTTTAAACATAGGTGTAGATGCGGCAGCCTTAGGAATGAGCAAAGCTGTAGTAGCTTCTACCAATAATGTAAACTCAATCTACTGGAATCCTGCAGGGTTGGTAGGAATTAAAGATTATCAAGGTTCTTTAATGCATGCAGATTATTTTGCAGGAATTGCGAACTACAATCATGCTGCGTTCGCAATGCCCATAGATAAAGAATGTGCACTTAGTATTTCTATCATTCGTTTTGGAGTTGACGATATTCTAAATACCACCGAGCTCATTGATCGCGAAGGAAACATCGATTTTAATAAAATTAGCCTCTTTTCAGCTGCCGATTATGCATTTAACATCGCCTATGCTCGAAATATCATTCTTAAAAACATTAAGTTTGGAGTAAATGCTAAAATTGTCCGAAGAACTATCGGTGATTTTGCTTCTTCTTTGGGTTTTGGATTCGACCTCGGTATTCAATTTGAAAAAAATAACTGGAAATTCGGTTTAATGGCAAGAGACATTACCACTACATTTAACAATTGGGCAATAAATACCATCGAATTTGATAAAATTAAAAATGCAATTCCAGGTCAAAACCAAGAATTGCCAGAAACTACAGAAATCACCAAACCAAAATTGCAAATAGGCATTGCACGCTCCTTTAAAGTAAATCCACTTTTTAGTTTGCTAACAGAAATTGATTTGAATATCCATTTTACGGAAACAAATGATATTCTTTCTTCTGAGTACGGAAGTATAGACCCTGCAATTGGTCTCCGGTCGGGCTATTACGATCTTGTATACTTAAGAGCTGAGCTGGGGAACTTTCAAAATACATCTCAATTCGATACTACTACAACACTCACGTTGCAACCCAACTTTGGTTTAGGTTTTAACTACAAAGGCATTCAAATAGATGATGCATTAACCAATATTGGTGGTGTAGGAAACGCTCTGTTCTCTAATGTTTTTTCAATTACTTTCGATTATACTTTTCTTAGAACTTAATATATATGAAGAAAAAAACAATATTTCTTGTATTCCTTTGCTTGCTATTTATTAACAAAATTGAAGCACAGGTAAATCTAAGTATCAACTCAGAAATCTCTCTTATCACTGCAGGACCAGGAGAAGAACTCTATGAGAAGTTTGGCCACAGCGCGTTGCGAGTTGTAGATACAACTTTGAACATTGATCTTATTTACAACTACGGCATCTTTGATTTTAACGCCCCTAACTTTTATTCGAATTTTGCAAAAGGCAAAATGTATTACTTAGTCGCTAAATATGATTTTAAATATTTTTTAGCCAGCTATAAGCAAGACAAACGATGGCTTAAGCAGCAAATTTTAAATTTAGATCTATCCGAAAAACAAAGAGTCTTTGACTATCTAGAAAATAATGTGCGAAAAGAAAATGCAACCTATTTGTATGATCCTTTTTTTGACAATTGTGCTACTAAACTCAGGGATATTTTACAAATAACATTCGGTAATAACATCGCTCTAAATTCTACCAATATTTCAAATAATCAAACCTTGAGAGCGCTGATGGACCAAGAGATATATTGGAATACCTGGGGTAATTTTGGCATTAACATAATTGCAGGAACCATTCTAGATAAAAAAAGAAGCCAACTATCTTACACCTATCTACCCGATCAATTGTATAACACATTTAAATACGCTAGAATAAAAAGAGAAAACGTGTTTATTCCACTGGTAGAGAAAGAACAGGTATTATTAAACTTTACTGAGCAAGCTACACCTTTAAAAATAACAAGTCCTGTAACTGTCTTTTCAATATTTCTAATAATAGTGCTATTCATTACTTTTAAAGATCTAAAAAATAATAAAAGAAGCAGGTATTTAGATTTTATAATATTCTTTATTATAGGTATCGTCGGTTTATTACTCACCTACCTATGGCTATTTTCTTCGCACACCACAGCTCCTAACAACTTTAATATTTTGTGGGCCTTTTTACCCAATTTATGGATGGCCTTTAGCCTGCGAAAAAAAAATGTTAAGGTTGGTGTAAAAAAATACATTTTGCTGCTTTTGTTTACTTTAGGCATCCTTCCTTTTCTTTGGTTTTTTAAAATTCAAGCATTTCCTTGTGCTGCAATCCCAATTTTCCTTTTACTTTTTATTCGGTATTTATTTTTATATAAATATTTGTACTCCTTAAAAAAGGCAATTCATAGCGCACATATCACGAACAATCCACAATAATTAATCGCATTTAAAACCTAATGAAAATAGAAATAATTCCATTTCACAGTCAATATGTTCAGGACTTCTATAATTTAAACGTTGAATGGTTAGAAAAACATTTCTATGTAGAGCCTTATGATAAAAAAGTTTTAAGCAATCCTAAAAAGTATATTATTGATGGAGGAGGATACGTGTTTTTCGTTAAGGCTGAAAATAAAATTATTGGCACAGCCGCTTTTATTCGTCAAAAAAAAATTTTCGAATTGAGTAAAATGGCAGTGCTTCCAGAATATCAAGGATTAAAAATTGGACAACAACTAATCGAGTATTGCATCAATTTTGCCAAAGAAAGAAATTGGAAAAACGTCGTCTTATATAGCAACAGATCTTTAGTTCCCGCAATTAATATGTATCGAAAAGTAGGATTTATAGAGCTTCCGTTAGAAAAAGAAGTTCATTATGAACGTGCTAATATCAAAATGATTTTAGAGTTGTAGTTTTAAAACCGATTAAGGGAGTTAAGATAAAAGAAAACTTTCAATCGCTAAGTCATATCCTTTTAGGCCGAAACCAAAGAGCACTCCACCTGCATTTGGCGAAATATAACTCTGCTGTCGAAACTCTTCACGTGCATGAACATTAGAGATGTGCACTTCTATGACCTTTGTTTCAATTCCTTTTACAGCATCTCCAATACCAACTGACGTATGCGTATAGGCCGCAGCATTTAAGACAATGCCATCGTAACTAAAACCAACTTCATGCAGTTTGTCTATGATTTCACCTTCAATATTAGATTGAAAATAAAACATTTGCACCTTTTCAAATTTCAATTGCAATTCTTCAAAATAAGATTCAAAAGTTTTAGAACCATAAATTTCCGGTTCTCTTTTACCTAGTAAATTTAAGTTTGGTCCATTTATGATAATAATTTTCATCTTTTTAATTTTAAAAAGTAAAGATCCTCTATTTTTTTTTATTTGCTTCTAATTCCTACTTAAATTTAAGTATTCTAAAAAAATCCTAGTAGTATACTGCTCTTACTGACTTTTAAATTGGAGCATGCTCTAATAATTATAAAAACAAATCCTCTAGAGGAGGAATTTATAAGAGCAAATGCTAACTGCGCATTCTAAACTAGTGATAATCTTTAAAACGTATTTTAATATATTCCAAATTCAAGCAGTTGAAGCGGATTTAGAAAATTGATTCTATATTGCAAATAGAATTCTAAAAAAGTGTGATAAAAAACACATTTGAAATACTATTTAGAGAAAGATTGCTTCAATATATATCTGCATTCAATTTTAGAACAGCAGCTATAGACACGAATATACTTTTTAAAAACACCAAACTTCATCACTTTTGTACAAATTCACTTCAATGGATTTAACCGTAAAGATCTTTCCAACGCAGCTCCTTTAGATTAAAGAGAGTCAATAACTAATTATATAAATTACAAACCATCCTTTCCAAGTATTTTTTTTATTTCGTAAATTTACTTTATGGAATGGAAGCACGCAATTAAAGAGTATCAAATGTATTTAAAGATAGAGCGTGGTCTTTCTAAAAACACAGTTGATAGTTATACCAAAGACATTGAAAAGCTCTGTTTATTTTTCTGCAAGAATAAAATTACTATTTCCCCAATCAACATCAATAGTGATCTTATTAAGCAATTTATTTATGACATTGCCAAACAGATAAATCCGAGAAGCCAGGCTAGAATTATTTCAGGCTTGCGCAGTTTTTTCGATTATTTAATCTTTGAAGAATATAGAGTTCTCAATCCTACGGACTTGTTAGAAACCCCTAAAATTGGAAAAAAGCTACCTGACACGCTGAGTCAAGATGATATAGACGCTTTATTTAGTGCCATCGATTTAAGCCATCCCCAGGGAGAAAGAAACCGCACCCTTTTAGAGACAATGTACAGTTGTGGTTTGCGCGTTAGCGAGTTAATTACATTAAAGGTCTCTGATTTATTTTTCGAAGAAGGTTTTATTAGAGTTTTAGGGAAAGGCAATAAAGAAAGGTATGTTCCAATTCACAAAGACGCCGAAAGCTATATTTCCATTTATAAGCGCACCATTAGGACGCACATAGAACCGAAAAAAGGATTTGAAGATACGCTGTTTTTAAATAGAAGAGGGAAAGGCTTGACCCGTCAAATGATCTTTATAATTTTAAAAGATTTGGCCTTTAAAATCGATTTAAAAAAGAAAATTAGCCCGCATACGTTAAGACATTCTTTTGCAACGCATCTGTTACAAAATGGAGCAGACCTAAGGGTTATTCAGCAAATATTAGGACATGAAAGCATCACTACCACAGAAATATATGTCCATGTAGACAAAACCTATTTAAAAGAGGTGGTAGAAACCTTTCATCCGCGGAAATAAAATAAACTATTTGGCCGTCAATAAAAAACCTACTTTAAAGTAGGTTTTTTATTGATTCTGAATTCTTAAGATTTTTTATATTACTTCGCTACGTTTACTGCTCTAGTTTCTCTAATTACCGTTACTTTCACTTGACCAGGATATGTCATGTCGTTTTGTATTTTCTGAGAAATACTGAATGATAATTCAGCAGCTTTAGAATCATTTACTTTTGAACTTTCTACCATCACACGCAATTCACGCCCCGCTTGAATCGCATAAGCTTTTTGAACTCCTGTAAAACCAAAAGCAATTTCTTCTAAATCTTTTAAACGCTGGATATAGGAATCTAATACCTGTCTTCTTGCACCTGGTCTCGCTCCAGAAATAGCATCACAAACCTGCACAATTGGTGAAATTAAACTCTTCATTTCAATTTCGTCATGGTGTGCACCTATGGCGTTGCAAACATCTGGCTTTTCACCATATTTCTCTGCCCATTGCATTCCCAGTAACGCATGTGGAAGTTCACTTTCTGCATCTGGTACTTTACCAATATCATGCAGAAGCCCGGCACGTTTTGCCACCTTCGAATTTAACCCCATTTCTGCGGCCATAATTCCGCACAAGTTTGCAACCTCTCTGGAGTGCTGTAATAAATTCTGACCGTAAGAAGATCTATATTTCATTCTTCCAACTGCCTTTATCAATTCAGGATGCAATCCATGAATGCCCAAATCGACTACAGTTCTCTTACCAACTTCTATAATTTCTTGTGTAATTTGTTTTTCTGTCTTACTGACTACTTCTTCAATTCTAGCAGGATGTATCCTACCGTCAGTAACTAATTTGTGAAGGGACAAGCGTGCAATCTCTCTTCGAATAGGATCAAAACAAGAGAGTATAATTGCATCTGGTGTATCGTCTACTATAATCTCAACCCCTGTCGCCGCCTCAATTGCTCTAATATTACGTCCTTCTCTACCAATAATTCTTCCTTTGACGTCATCTGATTCTAAATTAAAAACAGAAACACAATTTTCTACCGCTTGCTCTACACCTACCCTTTGAATGGTTCCTAAAACAATTTTTCTTGCCTCCTGTTCTGCTGTTAATTTTGCTTCCTCTACCGATGTTTGAACAAAGGCCATCGCGTCAGATTTCGCCTCTTCTTTTAGCGAAGTAACTAGCTCTTTTTTTGCCTCTTCCGCAGACAAGCCAGAAATTTGTTCTAACATGTCTACATGGCGCTTGTGCATTATTTCTAATTCCTCTTCTTTCTTGTCAAGAAAATCTAGCTTTGTGCTAAAATCTTTTTCTTTTTGCTCAACAGACTTGTTCAGTTTTTTGTTTTTATCTACTTCTGAAGCTACTTGCGACTCCCTATCTCTAATTCGCTTCTCAACATCAGAAATTTTCTTTTCCCTGCTTAAGATTACTTTTTCATGCTCAGACTTTAATTCTATAAATTTTTCTTTTGCTTGTAGAATCTTATCCTTTTTAATTGCATCTGCATCAATCTTTGCCTCTTTCAAAATCGCAGAAGCTTCTTTCCGGGTTGTGTTTAATAATTTTTTCCCTTTAGATTTCTCAATTCCTTTTGCAATAATAAAACCAATTGCAATCCCTATAATTCCCACAATAATGGGAAGTAAAATTCCGTCCATAATTTAAATTTTATATAAAAAAAAGCCTACGAAAGTGTGGTTTTTATAAACTCCATTATTACAGGTTTAGGACTAACTAGCTGATCAAGGATCCACCTGAAAAAGAATAAATTCGAATTCTATGGCTTGCTTTAGCAACTGAGACTTATCCTTTATAATAGATACTCGTTGAGTTTATCAAACAAATTACTAACGTAGGCAGTGTGTTGTTAATGTATTTTAAAGAACTTATTTTAAATGCGTTGAGAGTAAATTAGTTAACTCTTCTAGTTTATTTGTTATTTCTGTGTTTTCAAATCCTTTTTCTAGTGATGAAATCTCTGATTTAGAAGCAAATTGTAATGCACACATTGCTAAAACATCTTGTTTATCGCTTACTGCATAATTTTGCTCATACATACCAATTAATTTGTTGATAGCGCTTGCTGCTTTCCGCATCCCTTCTTCCTCATTCGTGTTTTTGACACTTAATGGATATGTTCTTCCTGCTATTACCAAGTTAATTTTTAATTTCTCCACAATCTAAAGAACTTTATTCTTGTAATTGAATAATACATTTATCAATTTCTCGAATTAATGTATTTATTTTCAGTTTCGTATCTTTTGTACTACTGCCATCTATAGTTTTTGCAATTTTAAGCGAATCGTATGCTACTTTTTGATCTGCTAATAGTTGCTGTTGTTCCAATATTTTGTGTTGCAACCCTGTCGAACTTTGAAGCAAAATTTCATTTTCTTTTTTTAAAAACTCATAATTGAACAGTAGAGTTTTTAACTTAACTTCCAACGAGTGAATTGCTTCTAAGGTGTTACTCATCTCAATAATTGAATAAAACTACAATTACAAAGTTAACAATCTGTTTTAAATATGCAACATTTAATTGCTGTTTTAATAAAACACTGAAATTGAGAAGATTGTAAAACAGCTGTTTTTTACTACTTTTACATAAAAATCGTTCTTTTTGAAACAACTCCTTTTTACTTTAGTCTTATACTCCTTTGCAACTTTTTCTCAAAAGAAATATCCAACAGAATATTTTCAAAGTCCGGTAGATATCCCGATTCTACTTGCAGGAACTTTTGGTGAATTAAGAAGCAACCACTTTCATGCCGGAGTAGATATTAAAACAGAGGGCAAAGAGGGCTTAAAAGTATATGCAGTTGCAGAAGGATATGTCTCTAGAATAAAAGTCCAGCAATTTGGTTATGGAAAAGCGATCTACATAACACACCCGAATGGATACACTTCTGTATGTGGTCATTTAAGCGCATTTAAAGACGAAATAGAGTCCTATATTCAAAAAATACAATACAAAAAAGAGAGCTACGAAACAGGAAACATATATCTAAAAAAAGATGAATTTCCCATAAAAAAAGGCGAAGTAATTGCATTTTCTGGAGATACCGGAGGATCTGGAGGCCCTCATTTACATTTCGAAATTAGAGATACTAGCACAGAAAAAATTATCAACCCCCTTTTTTTTGGGCTCCAAGTGGCCGATGATTTAGCACCTACAGTAAATGCCTTACAAGCATACCCCTTAGCAAACGACGCTCGCATCTATCAACAAAATAACACCACAAAAATTCCTTTAAAAAAAATAGGAAAAGGACAGTATACTACGGGTAGAATCTTCGCATATGGCCTCATTGGTTTTGGTATTAGCGCCTACGACCAATTGAACGGCGCCACTAACAAAAACGGAATTTACAGCCTTGAAATGTTAGTAAATGGAAAAAGGCACTATTACCACGATGTTGAAACCTTTTCTTTTTCCGAAAGTAAATTTCTAAACTTACTTATCGACTATGCACATTATAAAAAATACAGCAGTAAAATTCAAAAATTGTTCAAGGAAGAAAAAAATCGACTTTCAATTTATCAAAGCTTAGTTGACAATGGTAAAATTGATATTCAGGAAGGCTTAAGTTATGCAATCGAAATTATTGTGAAAGACTTTAAAGGAAACCAAAGCAGCATTCAAATTGCTGTTATCGGTCAATCCAATAACACCCTCCTTAAAAAGGAAAAAGACACGACAAACTTCAAAATAATTGCGGAAAACTTTCAAAAATTTAAAGAAAAAAATGTAACCGTAGCCTTTCCCAAAAACACTTTTTATAAAGATACTTTTCTTGACTTTTTAGTAGAAGATGGAGTTGCAAAAGTACACGAGCCGACTATTCCTTTAGACAAAAGCTATACATTAACCTTTGATGTTTCTAAATATTCTGCTTTAGAAAAAGAACAGCTGTACATTGCTAACTTAGAATATCAAAAATATCCGAGATACGTATACACTCGAAAAAAAGACAGTACTTTCTATACAACCACAAAAACACTAGGCACCTATACTTTAAAAAAAGATAGTTTAAGTCCAGAAATAAAAATGTTATTTATCAACGATAAACAATGGGTGAGTAAATCTAAAACATTAAAGGTGAAAATTTCTGACGCGGATTCTGGCATCAATAGTTGGAGAGCAACCATCGATGGAAAATGGATCTTAATGCAATACAATCATAAAAAAAGGGTACTCACGTATAATTTTAATGATAAAAAATTGTTTGGTAGTAAACATCTCTTTAAAATTATAGTTTCAGATAACGTGGGCAATACCTCAGAGCATGCCCTTACATTCTTTAGAAAAATATAAAATAGATTCTAAAAAATAACAAGCTTTTTAAAAGAAATATTTAAAGATAAATTCAAGTACTACGAATGAAAAAAGTTACCTTATTTCTTTTAATATTACCCGCAATTCTAATGGGACAAAAGACAACGATTCTAAAAGGAACTGTAAAAGACAAAAATAAAAGTCCAATTGAAAATGTTTTTGTCGCTTTTGACCAAACGGGAACTATTACAGATGAAAATGGTAATTATGTGCTGAGAATACCGATTAAAAAAGAGATTGTTTTAAAATTCAGTCACCTTTCTTACCATACATTATATCATTCCATTACTGCAAAAAATAGATATATAATACGTTTTTCTCCAACCCTACTTTTAGAAACAGAAAAACTTGGTGAAATAATTGTTATCGACAGAAGAAAAGAAACACAAGGAATTATAAAAATAGATCCTTTAAAAGCAAATTCTATCCTCGGTGAGAATGCAGGCGTAGAGAATATTTTAATGACCTTACCCGGAGTAAACAACAACAATGAACTGAGCACCCAATACAATGTAAGGGGTGGGAATTTTGATGAAAACCTAGTATATGTGAACGGAATTGAAGTGTATAAACCTTTTCTAATTCGTTCAGGACAACAAGAGGGTTTCAGTTTTATCAACCCAAATATGGTACAAAACATTAATTTTTCTGCGGGAGGATTTCAAGCTAAATATGGAGATAAATTGTCCTCTGTTTTAGATATTTCCTATCGAAAACCAAAGGAAATAGCTACGAATATAAATTTTAGTTTATTGGGTGGTAGCATCACTTTTGAGAGTCCATTTTTAGATAATAAACTTACCGTTATAACAAGTTTACGTTATCGGGATAATAGTTTATTTGTTAATAGTAAACAAATAGAAACTAATTTTAGACCAAAATTCACAGATTTACAGTCTTTTGTAACCTATCAATTTTCAGAAAAATTCTCTTTAAATTATCTGAGTAATTTTTCCATAAATAATTACAATTATACTCCAATTTCTAGGCGGACGCGTTTTGGTACTATTACAAATCCTATAGAACTCATTGTCTTTTTCAACGGAAGAGAAGAAAACAGGTACCTCACATTATTTAATGCTGTTTCCGGAGACCTTAAAATCAATGAGAAATTATCTTTTCGAGGGACCGTTTCTAGTTATAATACACAAGAAGAAGAACATTATGATATCGCAGCCTCCTATAATTTGGGTGAGGTAGATGCTAATATTGGCTCCGAAAGTTTTGGAGAAGTAAGCTTTTCTCAAGGTATGGGTTCACAGCTAAATCATTCACGGAATAATTTAGACGCAGTAATTAACAATGCTCAAATCAAAGGAACTTACAAAAGAAAAAAGCAGCAGTGGAATTTTGGTATCAAATACCAACACGAGAATATTCAAGAGCGCATTCGAGAATGGGAGACAATTGACTCTCTGGGTTTTTCAGTACGCCCTCCAAATATAGAAGTAAATAACCAGCCATACGTGCCTTTTGAAGTGCCTATTACCCCTTATCAAAATATTAGAGAAGACAACCAAGTGCGCATCAATCGTATTTCTGGCTTCATACAGTTAAATGAGCGCCTATTTTGGAAAACTACTGAAATTTGGTATCACTTTGGAATTCGAGCGCAAAACTGGTCCGTTTCCTCAAAAAATATCATGTCTAAAAGTCAAACAATTTTAAGTCCTCGGGCACAAATTGCTTTCAAACCAAATTGGAAAAAAGACATGCTGTTTCGTTTCTCTGGAGGCTGGTATTCACAGCCCCCATCCTATAGAGAGTTAAAAAACTTCAATGGTAAAATAAACAATGCTGTAAAAGCTCAAAAGTCCATTCATTTTGTTGCTGGTATGGATTATAGTTTTAGCGCTTGGGAAAGACCTTTTAAATTAACCACGGAAATATATTACAAAGACTTGAGTGATATAAACGCATATTCGATAGACAATGTACGAATTAGATACCGAGCGGACAATGTAACTACTGGATATGCGCAAGGTTTTGATCTGCGATTAAATGGAGAGTTTGTGCCGGGAAGTGAGAGTTGGGTAAGTTTAGGATATTTAAAAACAGAAGAGAATATCGATAATAAGGGCGCCATTTCAAGACCATCAGATCAACGCTTAAAATTCGCAATCTTATTTCAAGATTATGTGCCAAATCTACCTAATTTAAAAGCATACTTAAATTTAGTTTACAACACTGGTGTTCCCGGAGGTGCCCCTGCATATGCGGATGTGTATCAGTTTCAAAGACGTTTAAGAGATTACAAACGCGCAGACTTAGGAATTTCCTATGTTTTTTCAGATGCAAACAAACAATATGAAGATGGTTGGCTTTCTAAATTTAAAGAATTAACGATGGGTTTAGAGCTTTTCAACATGTTTGACATTCAGAATTCAATTACCAATACATGGGTTAGAGATGTATCTTCTAAAAATCAATATGGAATCCCAAATTTTATGACAGGACGCGTTTTAAACTTTAAACTTGGGATCAAACTTTAAGTGGTCTCTTTAAATTTCAAAAAGTGATTAAATTAATATTTAACCACTTTTTGAAAACCACAAAAATTAGAGTGCTATCCTAATATTTGAGCGGTATGCGCTTTGGTTTTTACTTTTAAAATAATGTCTTCAATCAAACCTTTTTCAGAAATAACAAAAGTGGTTCTATGAATTCCATCATACTCTTTTCCCATGAACTTCTTCGGTCCCCAAACATTAAAAGCTTCGATTACCGTTTTATCTTCATCTGCCAACAATGGAAAAGGAAGTGCATGTTTATCAATCCAATTTTGCTGTTTTTTAGCAGTATCAGCACTTACACCAAGTACATCATAGCCTTTGGCTAAAAAAGCTTGATAATTATCACGCAAATCACAGGCTTCGTTTGTACATCCAGGCGTACTTGCTTTTGGATAAAAAAATAAGACTAATTTTTTACCTGCATAATCTACTAATTTAATTGTGTTCCCCGCATTGTCTTTAGCCTCAAATTGTGGTGCTTTATCTCCTATTTTTAATGCTGTCATCTTTTTTTTAAAACAAATATACAACGTACTTCTGCTATTAAAAAGCCAAAATAAATAAGATTTAAACGAGAACGTTGTAACTTGCAGTCATCAATATTTAAAAATGAACAAAAAAGAAAAAGTGCAGTTTGTGATTGATACGCTAGAGGAAAAGTATCCTGAAATTCCAATTCCTTTAGACCACAAAGATCCTTTTACGTTGTTAATCGCCGTATTATTATCTGCACAGTGTACTGATGTGCGGGTTAACAAGATCACGCCCATACTTTTTGCAAAAGCAAACAATCCATTTGATATGGTCAAAATGTCTGTAGCCGAAATTAAAGCAATCATAAGGCCTTGTGGTTTGTCTCCAATGAAAAGTAAAGGAATTCACGGTCTCTCAAAAATTTTAATCGAAAAATACAATGGAGCGGTTCCACAAAGTTTTGAAGGCTTAGAGGAATTGCCTGCAGTTGGGCATAAGACAGCTGGTGTTGTCATGAGCCAAGCATTTGGTGTCCCTGCTTTTCCAGTAGATACACACATTCACAGATTACTTTGGCGTTGGAACTTGACCAATGGAAAGAGTGTTAAACAAACTGAAAAAGATGCCAAGCGATTGTTCCCTGAAGAATTATGGAATGATTTACACCTACAAATTATTTGGTACGGTAGAGAATTTTCACCCGCAAGAGGTTGGGATTTGGAAAATGATATTATTACTAAAACTGTCGGGAGAAAAACCGTTATAGAAAGCTATTATAAAAAGAAATAAAAAGAAGCATGAAAGACTCTTTTTGTTTTTTTATGTTGGGATATTTAAAAAGAAAAAGCTTCAACATACGTTGAAGCTTTTTCCACTCTTAATTCAAACTTAGCTCAATTAAATTGTTTGATTTCGTTCTTACAACTCTTAACGATTTGGAAAAATTAATCAAAAACTGAACTGTTTCTTTCGAAGGTTGCTTCCGCAAGACAGAAGACTCTTTTAAGTAAAGTTGCATCATATAAAGAATTAATTAACTGGTTATAAATTCTTAACGACACAGTTTCAGCTTTATTGCTAATGCACTAAAATAATGTTGTGTTTTTCTATTAATTTTCGCATATTGATGAGTGCATATCGCATTCTACCCAAAGCTGTGTTAATACTTACACCAGTGTTTTCACTTATTTCTTTAAAACTCATGTCTTTGTACATACGCATCATTAAAACTTCCTTCTGTTCTTCAGGAAGTTCATTTATAAGACCTCTTATATCTTCATATATTTGCTCTTGAATGAGTTGACTTTCTGCATTCAGTGTGCCATCGTGCAAAACCGAAAAGATATTGAACTCGTTTGTATTTTTAAAGGAGGGCATTCTTTTATTTTTTCTAAAATGGTCGATCACTAGATTATGAGCAATGCGCATTACCCATGGTAGAAACTTACCTTCCTCATTATATTTTCCTTTTTTTAAAGTTCTAATTACTTTTATAAAAGTATCCTGAAAAATATCCTCTGTAAGGTCTTTATCTTTTATTTTAGAATAAATAAAACTGAATAAACGTTGTTGATGTTTATTTATTAAAAGAGACAAAGAAGCCTCTCTTCCGTTTATATAATCACTGACTAATATACTGTCTGATATTGAATTTTTGTGCACCATAGCTACCTTGAAAAGCGAAAGGGCTTTTCTTTATTATTAAATATTAATAATACTTAAAGTAGTTTTGTAACTATAGTCGTCTAATTTAGTGTAGATTAACGATTACAAATATGTATATTATTTATGCATTGAACAAGTTTTTTGTAAAAAATATTATAGCAGCTACAAGTAAGGTTATTTTTTGGTAAATTTAACATTTATATTATTGATCCATGAAGACAGATATTTCCGCAGTAAACCCCAAAGAAAACATCATTATAAAAGGAGCAAAACTCCACAATCTAAAAAATATTGATGTTGTAATTCCTAGAAATAAATTAGTTGTAATCACAGGGCTCTCCGGCTCTGGAAAATCGTCATTAGCTTTTGACACTTTGTATGCAGAAGGACAAAGAAGGTATGTAGAAAGTTTGAGTTCCTATGCACGGCAGTTTTTAGGGAAATTACACAAACCAAAAGTAGACTATATCAAAGGAATTGCGCCTGCAATTGCTATTGAGCAAAAAGTAAACTCTACAAATCCACGATCTACTGTAGGGACTTCCACAGAAATTTACGATTATATAAAGTTGTTGTTTGCCAGAATTGGGAAAACCTTTTCTCCAATCTCAGGAGACGAAGTTAAAAAAGATACCGTTTCTGATGTTGTGAATTTTATCAAGCAATTTGATAACAGTACAAAACTACTCTTACTATCTCCGGTCTCTATAGATATAAATAGAGATTTAAAAACCGTTTTGCAAGTCTTAGAACAGCAGGGATATGCGCGTTTAAAATGGAATGCTACCATTCATAAAATTGGAGATTTTCCACAGCAAAAATTTAACGGAGAACCATTATACCTGGTGGTAGATAGAGTAGTAACCAAAGAAGATGAAGATTTTTACAATCGTTTGGCAGATGCCATTCAAACCGCATTTTTCGAAGGGAAAGGTACTTGTTTCATTGAAAATGTATCCGATCAAAAAGTAACTGAATTCAGCAACAAATTTGCCTTAGACGGACTTACTTTTTTAGAACCAAACACGCATTTATTTAGTTTTAATAACCCGTACGGCGCGTGCCCCACTTGCGAGGGATACGGAAATGTAATCGGTATTGATGAGGATTTAGTTGTTCCCAATACGGGTTTATCCATTTTTGACGATGCAATATTTCCTTTTAAAACTCCTTCTTTTCTTCATTATAAAGAGCAGCTGATTGATGTGGCCTATCAATATGACCTTCCTATTCACAAGCCTTGGTTCGAACTGTCAGAAAAACAAAAAAAATTAATTTGGGATGGAAACAGTTCTTTTCATGGAATTCATCATTTCTTTTCTGTTTTGGAGGAAAAGAGTTATAAAATCCAAAATAGAGTAATGCTTTCTCGATATCGCGGAAAAACAAAATGCACCACTTGCAATGGAAAACGCTTGAGAGATGAAACGAACTATGTGAAAATAAATGAGAAAAATATATCTGATCTAGTAGCACTGCCCTTGGACGAATTGGCTGGATTCTTTAAAACCTTAATATTAGACAAGCATCAAGAAAAAATAGGAAAACGCTTATTGACAGAAATAAATAATCGATTGCAATTTTTAACCGATGTGGGTTTAAATTATTTAACCATCAATAGAACTTCGAACACCCTTTCTGGAGGTGAAAGTCAGCGAATCAACTTGGCAACTTCTTTAGGAAGTTCTTTGGTGGGTTCTATGTATATTTTAGATGAACCCAGCATTGGTTTACACCCAAAGGATACAGAGCGTCTTATAAGCGTGCTAAAAGATTTACGCGACCTCGGGAATACGGTTATTGTTGTGGAGCATGACGAAGATATTATGAAAGAGGCTGACTATATTATAGATATAGGTCCTGAAGCGGGTACCTTTGGTGGTCATGTGGTTGCTGAAGGCGATTTTAAAGCGATTTTAAAAAGCAGCTCTTTAACAGCTAAATATCTGAATGAAGAGTTGAAAATTGAAATTCCTAAAAAGCGCAGAAATACGTTAAATCAAATTGAAATTATTGGTGCGCGAGAAAATAATTTAAAAAATATAGATGTTACTTTCCCTCTGAATTGTTTGACCGTTATTACCGGCGTTTCTGGATCTGGAAAAAGCACGCTAGTAAAGAATATTTTATACCCTATACTTCAAAAAAAACTCATTGGTCACGGAAATAAAATTGGCCAATACACGGCTATTAAAGGAAATTATGAGACTCTAAAACATGTAGAATTCATAGACCAAAATCCTATTGGACGTTCTTCACGCTCAAATCCAGTGACTTATATCAAAGCTTATGACGATATCAGAGCCTTATTTTCAAATCAAAAATTATCAACGATACGCAACTACAAACCCAAACATTTTTCTTTCAATGTAGAAGGAGGACGTTGTGAAGTTTGCAAGGGAGAAGGTGAAGTAACTATCGAAATGCAATTTATGGCGGATGTGCATTTGGAATGTGACGTGTGCAACGGAAAACGTTTCAAAAAGGAAGTTTTAGAAGTAAAATATGATGGGAAATCTATTGATGATGTTTTAAACCTAACCATCGACGACGCCGTAGCATTTTTCGCTGAAAACTTAGTGACAAAAATTGCACAAAAATTAAAACCTTTGCAAGATGTTGGCTTGGGATATGTTCAATTGGGACAATCTTCTTCCACCCTTTCTGGTGGTGAAGCACAGCGCATAAAATTAGCTTCTTTTTTAGTAAAAGGACACACAAAAGACAAAGCCTTGTTTATTTTTGATGAACCTACCACAGGGCTCCATTTTCACGACATAAAAAAATTGTTAGCTTCTTTCAACGCATTGATTGAAAAAGGACACTCTATCGTTGTAATTGAACACAACATAGAGTTGATTAAATGTGCTGATTATATAATTGATTTAGGTCCAGAAGGTGGAAAAAATGGTGGTGTCCTTCTTTTTCAAGGAACTCCAGAAGCGCTGGCAAAAAATAAAAAATCCTATACCGCAAAATATTTAGCAGAAAAACTAGTCTAGCAAACTGTTGTCGGCAAATAGTACTTTAAAAATTACAGAAAATTTATAGACACAAAAAAAGCCTCTTATTTCTAAGAGGCTTAATTTTTGGGTGGAAGACGGGACTCGAACCCGCGACACTCGGTACCACAAACCGATACTCTAACCAACTGAGCTACAACCACCATATAATTGCGGGTGCAAATATAATTATTTTTTCTATTCTAAGGAGCTAAAAAATTAAATTAATTTACTTAAATTTTCTACAGCAACGTAACGCTCTGAAGTAAAACCTTCTGCATGTTCAACACCAATTAATCTTCCTAAATCCTTCGCTCTGTACTTTATACTGTCAATAAAATTTTTACTTGTAATCGGAGTTTCTGGCTCGGTACTCTTAGGATCATAAAACTGAGAGGAATACGCCAATACTGCTGCTGTTTTTGCAGGAATAAAGCCCGTTACATCCACCACAAAATGAGGCGTGCTATTTTTCCATTGTATGTAATGATATACCTGCTGTGGGCGCCATTTTTCTTGTTCTTCGTCCCCTAATGAAGTTTTAATTTTCACTAAACCACTTAAAAAACAAGCGTCAGAGACCAGTTGACTCCCTTTTCCATGATCTATGTGCCGATCATCTTCAGCATTGCACAAGACAATATCTGGCTGGTACTTTCGAATTGTTTTTATAACCGCTAACTGGTGTTCCTTATCATTTGTAAAAAAACCGTCAGCGAAACCTAAATTTTCACGCACGGCAACCCCCATAATTTTAGCAGCGTTGTTCGCTTCAATTATACGCAGCTCTCCAGAACCACGTGTTCCCAATTCACCTTGCGTTAAATCTATAATTCCTACTTTTTTACCCAAAGAAACCTCTTTCAAAATTGTCCCTCCGCACCCCAATTCAACATCATCAGGATGTGCTCCAAAAACTAATATATCTAACTTCATCATTTTACTTTATTATCTGTATTGCGTAACTAAAATAATCGCTAGGCGAAAACCTTTTGCCTCTTTCTACTTGTTTATTTAGCACAAGCTAATAACGCTTGCTCAATATCTTCGATTAGATCTTGTGATTCTTCAATGCCTACGGAAAATCGAATTAAACCGTCTCTTATGCCCCTTTCTAAACGCTCCTCTTCGCTTAAAAGTGCATGCGTTGTTTGAGCAGGACTCACCGTTGTGCTTTCCAAGCCCGCCAAACTCATAGAAGGCTTTATTAACTTTAATGCATTCTGAAAATCCATGGCATCGATACCTTCTCTCAACTCAAAAGACAACATTGCTCCAAAACCTTTCATTTGCTTTTTTGCAAGTGCATATTGCGGATGGCTTTTTAACCCTGGATAATACACGCGATCTATTTGCGCATTGTTCTCTAAATATACTGCCATTTCGTGGGCATTCTTCGTTTGCTCCTTCACTCGAATATTTAAAGTTTTTAAACTTCGCTCTAATAGCCAAACGGTATAATCGCTTAAATTTCCACCAAAATTTATAGCTGTTTTCCAAATTTGAGCAATGTGTTCTTTGGATGCAGCGATAGCTCCTGCTGAAATGTCTGAATGACCACCCATGTATTTTGTAGCAGAATGTAAAATAATATCAATTCCGAAATCTGCCGGATTTTGGTTGATGGGCGATGCAAACGTGTTGTCTATCATCGTTATGATCTTATGTTCGCTCGCTAAGCTCGAAATTGCATTTAAATCTGTAATCCCTAATAATGGATTTGAAGGGGTTTCAATATATAAAATCTTCGTATTCTTTTTAATCAATGCTTTAAAATCGGCAACCTTATCTGATTCTGTAAAAGAATATTCAATTCCATATTTCTCAAATTCTGAAACTACTAAATTAAAAGTACCTCCATAAATAACCTGTTGAAGAATTACATGATCTCCAGTCTTTAAAAACGCAAACATTGCCGAAGATATAGCAGCCATACCTGATCCAAAAATTAAGCCATCTTCTGTGTGCTCTAATGCCGCTATTTTTTTACACAACATTTCTTGATTTGGTGTATTAAAATAACGTGGGTATCGCTTTACGTCTACCCCTTCAAAAGCATACGATGTAGAAACAAACATGGGCGATACAGCTCCTTTAAACTGCGTGTCTTTTACCTCTCCCGTATGCACACAAATTGTATTAATACCGAACTCTTTAGAATCTTTCATTTCATTAAATTTTACTGCTAAAATACCAATTTCAACTCTAAATTTAGACATTAAATTGATATCTTCGCTATAATGATATCAGTTGTAATTATTGGAAATGGAAATGTAGCACATCACCTCGAAAAAACATTTTTAAAGGCTAGTGGTATTCACGTCTCAAGAATTAATTCTAGAAGTTTAAATGATATTCCAAAAGCAGACGTAACGATTCTTGCCGTTTCTGACAATGCTATTGCCAGTGTGTCTTTAAAAATTACCAATTCTTTTGTAGTGCATACCTCCGGTAGTTTTTCTATGGAAGCATTACAAAATAAAGAAAGTAAAGGCGTTTTTTACATGCTCCAAACATTTACAAAAGAAAAAGAGGTTGATTTTTCTCAGGTTCCTTTTTGTTTGGAAGCAAGCTCCCAAACAGGATATCTCTTGCTTGAAAAATTAGCGAAATCTTTTGGAAATAAAGTATATCCGATAAACTCAGCACAAAGAAAAGCATTACATATTGCTGCTGTTTTTGTCAATAATTTTACAAACCACATGTATAAAATTGGAAATGATATTTGCGAAAAGCACCAAGTTCCTTTTGATATTTTATTTCCTTTAATTGATGAAACAGCACAAAAAATAAAAACACTTTCTCCACAATTGGCACAAACTGGCCCAGCAAAAAGAAACGATACGGAAACTATCAAAAATCATTTAGAATTGTTGAACCAAGAGCAGCAAGAAATATATAAAATACTCACCCGGTCAATTACAGATGCAACACGATAGGCTAAAAATGAGTTCAATGAAAGCGTTAATAAACAACAAATATGGAAATTAGTTACAAGCAATTATTACCAAAGATCAATACTTTTATTTTTGATGTCGACGGTGTTTTAACCAACGGCATACTCACCATTATGCCCGATGGCGAACTGGTGAGGCATATGAATGTAAAAGATGGATATGCTATGAAAAACGCATTAAATAAAGGATATCGTGTCTGTATTATATCTGGCGGAACCAATGAGGCTGTTAGAACTCGATTAACAGCATTGGGAATTGAAGATATTTATCTCGGCGCTCACAACAAAATAAAACAATATCAAGACCTTGTGAAAAAATACAATTTAGTTCCTGAAAATGTTTTGTATATGGGTGACGATGTTCCGGACTACCCTGTGATGAAGGTCGTAGGTTTAGCAGCCTGCCCAAATGATGCAGTTCAGGAAATTCAGGGCATTTCAAAATATATTTCTAATAAAAAAGGAGGCGAAGGTTGTGTGCGAGATGTTATCGAACAAGTGATGCGTGTGCAGCAAAATTGGGAAGAGAATTTTGATGCAAGCTTATAAGCTTCTAAATTTTTTACTGTAAATTGCGAATAATAGCTAATATTTTTAAAAATTATTGTTCGCAATTTACTTACCGATAGTGTGGGTACCGATCCATTCTCAAATAATTTTTAGCATATAATAGTGCTGAAAATGTCTGCAAAAAAATCTAGGCTCATATTAGAGAGCCATATTGATTTACATAGAGAGGAAAAGCAAGGTTTAGAACAAGCATTTTGAATCTATGAAAATACAAAGTCTCAAATACCATATTCAATTTGATTGCATACAATAATTAGCTATTTGTGACTGTCTTGCTTTGCCCTTGCTTAGAAAAAATTTACATGCAAAAACAATAAAACTTTTCCTCTTATTCCGAAAATAAGGTGTCAGTTCTTTTCCTCCAACATCGGTACAAAAGAAAAGTCACCCAATTCGTGCTTTTCAAATTCTTTTGCAGACTTCCGAATAAAAAGGGTCATTATTTGGGTTTTATCACCCACTGGAATTAATAACTTCCCTCCTATTTTTAATTGGGAGAGTAAAGGGTTGGGAACAAAAGGTGCGCCCGCAGTCACGATGATTTTATCAAAAGGGGCTTGATCTTTCAAACCTTTATAACCGTCTCCAAAAATAAATTTTTTTGGCTTGTAGCCAATCTTAGGCAAAAACAAAGAGGTTCTTTTAAATAATTCCTGCTGTCTTTCTATAGAATAGACCTCTGCCTTTAATTCTAATAAGACTGCTGTTTGATACCCGGATCCCGTACCAATTTCCAAGACCTTATCACCTCCTTTTATTTCTAAAGTTTGCGATTGAAAAGCTACCGTATAAGGCTGAGAAATTGTTTGCTCAGCAGCAATCGGAAATGCCTTATCTTGATATGCATGATTTTCAAAACTAGAATCTATAAACAAGTGTCTTGGAATTTTACGTATTGCATTCAATACATTTGCGTCTACAATTCCTTTTGCTGTAAGCACAGTAGCAAGTTGATTTCTAAGTCCTTGGTGTTTTGAAGTGTCTTTCAATTATAATAATTTTCTAAAGTCTAAAAATAGGAATAATTCTAAATACATTCTTATAAAATTGTATCTTTGTTTTCGTTGAAAATTTCTGACATTTCTTTAGAAGATTCACAACAAATAAAATAACGTCATTCCTAAGCATTTATCTGATATCAATAGATAATAATTTAGAAATGAATTCAATAAAAGTTTTCATTTCCTAAGTTCCATAGGAAGAATAAAGACAAAAAGATACATATATGTTAAAAGCAGGAGTTTTAGGTGCAGGTCATCTTGGAAAAATTCATTTACGATTATTAGAGCAATCAGAAAAATACGAATTGGTTGGATTCTATGACCCATTTACTGAAGATGCAGAAAAAGTAGCCAAAGAATTTGGATATCGTTTATTTGCTTCTATTGAAGAGTTAATAGCAGCCGTAGAAGTTGTAGATATTGTAACCCCTACCCTGTCGCATTTTGAATGTGCAAAGATGGCTATTGAAAAGGGACGTCATATTTTTATAGAAAAGCCAATAACTAAAACTGTTGTGGAAGCAGAGGCTATTAAAACATTAGCGAGTCAGTTTCACGTGCAGGGTCAGGTTGGGCACGTAGAGCGCTTTAATCCAGCCTTTACTGCGGTAAAAGATAAAATAGATGCTCCTATGTTTATTGAAACGCATCGTCTGGCAGAATTTAATCCCAGAGGAACTGATGTTCCTGTTGTTTTAGATTTAATGATTCATGACATTGATATTATTCTTTCAGTTGTTGATTCTAAAGTAAAAACCGTGCATGCAAGTGGTATCTCTGTTATCTCTGAAACTCCAGATATTGCCAATGCAAGAATTGAATTTGAAAATGGATGTGTTGCGAACCTAACAGCGAGTAGAATCTCTATGAAAAATATGCGAAAAACACGTTTTTTTCAAAAAGATGCTTATATTTCTGTCAATTTTTTAGAAAAAAAATCAGAAATTGTTCGCATGAAAGATGTTCCTAACAATCCTGACGAATTTGCTATGATTTTACAAAATGCTGAAGGTGTTAAAAAACAAATTTACTTTGACAACCCTGAAATTGAAAATAACAATGCAATACTAGACGAGCTAGAATCTTTTGCAGATGCTATTGAAAATGGTACAAAACCTGTGGTTTCGTTGCGACAAGGCGCAGAAGCACTCAGAGTTGCACAAATGATTATAGACTGCTTTTAACCAAGCTAAAACCGTATCAGAATCAAAAATAAAAAACAGTTTTTTTTTTAGATTTCTGAAGATTACCAACGCGGTATTATAAATCGCCCAATTTGTTCGGTTTTTTTTTGAAAAAAATGATTCAAAAGTTCTGTATTTATAAAAATTTAAAAAAAATAAATTTTAGAATTTTATTAAACCCCAAAAATATTTAAATAAAGATTGATGAAAAATATAGCTGTAATTGGTGCCGGAACTATGGGAAATGGCATTGCCCACACATTTGCTCAATTTAATTATCAAGTACACTTAATTGATATCTCTCAAACTTCTTTAGATAAAGGAATTGCCACTATTTCTAAGAATTTAGATCGCATGGTATTTAAAGAAAAAATATCAGAAGCCGACAAAACAAATACCTTGTCAAATATTACAACGTTCACCACTCTTGCGGAAGGAGTTAAAAATGTTGACTTAGTGATAGAAGCCGCTACCGAAAACACAGATTTAAAAACTAAAATTTTTAAGGAATTGGATGCTGTATGTTCAGAAAACACAATTCTTGCAAGCAATACTTCTTCTATTTCCATCACCCAAATTGCTGCTGCTACCAATAGACCAGACAAAGTAATTGGGATGCACTTTATGAACCCAGTGCCAATTATGAAGTTGGTGGAACTGATTCGAGGTTATAACACCTCTGACGCCGTAATGCAATCAATTATAGCACTGTCTAAAGCAATCGATAAAACTCCGGTGGAAGTTAACGACTATCCTGGTTTTGTTGCAAACCGCATATTAATGCCAATGATCAATGAGTCTATTGAAACACTTTTCAACGGGGTTGCTGGTGTTGCTGAAATTGATACGGTGATGAAATTAGGAATGGCGCATCCCATGGGGCCTTTACAATTGGCAGATTTTATTGGATTGGATATTTGTTTATCTATTTTAAATGTGCTGTATGATGGTTTTAAAAATCCAAAGTATGCACCTTGTCCATTATTGGTAAATATGGTGATGGCAGGTAAATTAGGCATAAAGTCTGGTGAAGGTTTTTATGATTATTCAAAAAGTAGAAAAGCAGAAGTGATTGCTAAAATGTTTGATTAATCAACTTAATTTTATCCTTTCAAATTGCGCTTTTTTAGTTTCTCAAATTACAAGAATAGGAAAAGTAGGTTTGAATAATGTGAGCTATGAAATACCTCTTAATTATCCTTTTCTTTTCTTCTCAAATTTCTTTTGCAGAAAGGACTAAAAAGGGCATTTTAAATATTAAAAAAATAGGTTTTCTTTATAATAAGACACAAAGTGATAATTTTATTTTTAACGATAAAGACTTCACGTATGTTGCAGATACTTATAAATTACGAGCATTTTATAATTTAGGTAGCTGGAAATCTCTCGATTTTGAATTGATTGCACAACCGCAGTATCATGTGATACAACATTAATTAATAAATGAACAATTTGTGCGCCTTATGAAGAAAGTTATCAGGAAAAAAGAACAGAATTTACAGCTCCGAAAACGATGCATTTATATGCTTTTGAATTGGGTTTAGCCGCTATTGATAAAAGGTCTGAACGATTAGCAGATGGTTTTACATTTATTGAAAATGGATCTCTAGGGCTTTCTTACAGCATAAATAAAAATACATTTCTTTACTTGGGAAGTAATATTGGTCATGTTTCAAATCTTGACTTTAAAACACCAAATGCCGGTTTCTCGCTTGTGGGCTTTGAAGCCGGATTCTCCTACGTATTATAAATAAAAAAAGGAACCCAAATTGAGTTCCTTTTTTTAATTACTTTTATTTACAAAGAGATAAAAATTATAGCTATTATTTTCCCAACCAAGAGTTCAACATCCAAATTGTTTTTTCTTGTTCTGCGATGATATCACTCATCATAGAATTCGTACCCTCATCTTCCACCTCTTCAGAAATATTTAAAATTACTCTTTCAATGGTTAATAATTCTGACAGAGAAACAACCACTAAGTTTACGCCCTCTACATCATTCGCAATTTCTTTTCCCACTGGAACTGTTGCGCGATTTATATAATCTGTAAAAGTGTGCAATGGTTTCCCTTGTAAGGTTAAAATACGTTCCGCAATATCATCAATTTTTACAAGTGAATCTGTGTAAAACTCTTCATATTTTTCGTGTAACTCAAAGAAATTTTTTCCTTTTATATTCCAATGCAGACCACGCAAGCTTTGGTAATATATTTGAAAATTTGCTAACAGTCCGTTTAAATTGTCAACTAAATCTGCGCTATCTTTTTTGTCTAATCCTAAAATTGATTTACTCATATTTTTGTATTTGATTTACTACAAATTTAACAGAAATTTCTTACATAAAGCGATAATCATTATTGATACTTTTAATATCTTTATAAAAAAATCTTATTCAATGACGATTACGCAATTAAAGTATGTTTTGTCGGTTGCAGAATACCAAAACTTTACCGTAGCAGCTGAACACAGTTTTGTCACCCAACCTACGCTTAGTATGCAAATTCAAAAATTAGAAGATGAATTGGGTGTGAAAGTTTTTAACCGCTCTAAAAAACCAATTGAACTTACTGAAGTTGGAAAGAAAATAGTAGAACAAGCAAAAGTAATTGTAGATGAGAGCAATCGAATCTTAGATATTGTACATCAACAAAAAGGCTATATTGGTGGCCAATTTAAGCTTGGAATTATACCGACAGTAATGCCCACTTTACTACCGATGTTCCTACAAAATTTTACTAAAAAATACCCTAAAGTTAAATTAATCATTGAGGAATTAACTACCGAAGAGATTGTTCGCAAATTAACGGATGGACATATAGACGCCGCAATTGCAGCAACACCTTTAGAAAACGAGGCGATCAAAGAAAAACCACTATATTACGAACCTTTTGTCGCATTAATTCCGCAAAACCACAGACTTTTTAATAATAAACAGATTAAAGAAGATGATTTAGAGGTTGAAGATATACTGCTTTTAGAAGACGGTCATTGCTTTAAAGACAGTATTCTTAATTTATGTAGAAACCATAAAATTGACAACAAAAAAGGTTTTTCGTTAGAGAGTGGAAGTTTTGACACATTAATTAAACTTTCAAAAGAAGGTCTAGGAATGACTTTGCTGCCGTATCTGCACACTTTAGATTTAAATGATGCCGACAAAACACATCTGCGTGAATTTCAAACTCCTCCTCCTGCTCGAGAAGTCAGTTTAATATACCACAAATCTCAACTTAAAATGCAGCTAATAGAAGCATTAAAAAAGACGATTGATGGAGTCGTTAGAGGTGCAATTTCTTTTTCTGATGTAAAAATTATAAGTCCAATTTTAAAATAAAATAAGGAGTTGAAAAACTAAGGAAAAATATCGCTTTTAATTTCAGAAAGAACAACAGTTCTACTAAGCATTATCTTGTAGTGAAATTTTAAGCGATGTAACCCTAAGCATACATTTTTTCGCGCAACTCTTTTATTTTTGGATCTGATAAATATTCTTCAAAAGTTGTATATCTGTCTATAGCTCCTTTTGGTGTCAACTCTATAATTCTATTTGCAACCGTCTGCGCAAACTTATGATCATGTGTAGATAATAAAACGGTTCCTTTAAAATTAATTAAGGCATTGTTTAAAGACTGAATAGATTCTAGATCTAAGTGGTTTGTTGGTTCGTCTAATATTAAAACATTCCCTCTTTTCATCATCATTCTAGACAGCATACACCGCACTTTTTCTCCACCAGAGAGTACATTACTCTTTTTTAAAGCTTCTTCTCCTGAAAAAATCATTTTCCCTAAAAACCCGCGAATAAAAACTTCTTCTCGCTCCTCTTCCGTTTGAGCATATTGTCTTAACCAGTCCACTAAATTGAGCTGGCCATCTTGGAAAAACGTTGAGTTATCTAAAGGTAAATAGGATTGTGTTGTAGTAACTCCCCATGAAAACTTGCCTTCATCTGCTTTCTCATTTCCGGTAATAACGTCATAAAAAGCACTGATTGCTCTTGAATTTTTAGAAATAACAGCAATTTTATCCCCTTTATTTAAATTGATATGTACGTCTTGAAAAAGTTTTTCTTTTTCAAAATCCTTCGACAGTCCTTCCACATTCAAAATTTGATCTCCAGCTTCTCGGTCTCTGTCAAATATAATAGCGGGATAGCGTCTGCTTGAAGGTTTAATATCTTCAACATTGAGTTTTTCAATCATTTTTTTTCTGGAAGTTGCTTGTTTTGACTTTGCAACATTGGCAGAAAAACGTCTGATAAAATCTTCTAACTCTTTCTTTTTATCCTCTGACTTCTTGTTTTGTTGTGCCCGCTGCTTAGCTGCTAATTGACTAGATTCATACCAAAAAGTATAATTTCCTGAATAATGATTTATTTTACTAAAGTCAATATCAGAAATATGTGTACAAACAGAATCTAAAAAATGTCTGTCGTGAGAAACCACAATAACTGTATTTTCAAAATTTGCAAGAAAATTTTCCAACCATGTAATCGTTTCAAAATCTAAATCATTAGTAGGCTCATCCATGATTAAAACATCTGGATTTCCAAAAAGCGCTTGTGCAATTAACACACGTACTTTTTGTTTACCGTCCAAATCTTTCATTGATGTATAATGAATGTCCTCTGCTATTCCTAAATTCGACAGCATCGCAGCGGCATTGGAATCTGCATTCCAACCATCCATTTCTTCAAAAGTAATTTGAAGTTCTCCTATTTTTTCTGCATTTTCATCAGTATAATCTGCATACAAAGCATCAATTTGTTTTTTGATTGTAAACAAATCTTTGTTCCCCATGACCACGGTCTCTAAAACAGGATATTCATCAAACTCATAATGATCCTGAGTTAAAACGGACATACGCTTCCCTTTTTCAAGGTGTACCTGGCCCGAAGTAGGATCTTGTACGCCTGAAATAATTTTTAAGAAAGTAGATTTCCCTGCCCCATTTGCCCCAATGATACCATAACAATTCCCATGCAGAAACTTTGTATTGACTTCATCGAACAAAATTCGTTTTCCAAATTGAACCGAAAGGTTAGAAACTGATAACATAAATAAACTTTTTTAAATTTGGGCAAAAGTACAAATTCCATTTTCTTTTCAAGAGATTAATTCAATACTTTTCTCAGGTATTTACAAGAGAGGCAACCTATTAGTTCTTACCTTTTTTAACAGTGAATTAACAAGTTTACCTATTTGTATGTTCTACATTTGTTAGCATCTATTCGCATTTCAGTATTTCTATTTATGTCAAAATATACGCATCCTTATATCGTCATCTTTTACCTACTAATTACTTTCGTAAGTTGCACGGGTATCGAAAAAAGCGACACTGTTTATTTTGGTGGTAAAATTATAAATCCAAAAACTAAATTTGTTGTTCTCTATTCAAATAATGTGGTCATTGATACATTGGAACTAAACGACAGAAATAAATTCTTAGGTTCTTACAATCACTTAAAAGAGGGCTTGTATTATTTTGAACACGGTACTGAGAACCAGTATGTATATCTAGAGCCTAAGGATAGTTTAATGCTGCGTCTAAATACATGGAATTTTGATGAATCTTTAGTCTTTGCAGGTAAGGGTGCCGAAAGAAATAATATTTTGGTTGATATTTTTTTAGAAGATGAAAATGAAAAAAAACTTTTTTATCAATTTAGCAATCTCAAACCAAAAGCATACCAAAGAAAAATAAACACACGCATTACCGATCGATTAATAACATTTGATGACTATAAAAACAACCATCCAAAAGAAACATTGGCCTATCTAAAAGTGCTCAAAACAGCACTCATTTATCCCATTTACGCACGAATTGAGAGATATCCGATAAGTCATGTGTTTGTCTCAAAAAAATTAAATTTCCCTAAACTTGATTCTTCTTTTTACGAGTATCGAAAGAATATAGATTTTAATGACAGCACACTCATGTATTATACTCCCTATGCAAGATACATAACTAATTATTTATACAATGCAACCTACGCACTGGGTCACAAACCAATGATGACTGAATTTTCTTCTGATTTTACAGTAGACTTATTACAAACCATAGATACTAAAATAAATTTAAGTGATTCAAAAAATGCATTTTTAAAAAGAACTGTATTGGATCATTTCTTAAGAAAATCAAGCTGCAACATAAATAAAAAGGCATTCAATACCTTTTTTAAATTGTCCACAAACGCGGTAGATAAAAAATTAGTAAAAAATTTATTAGAGGACAACAAGACGCTACACAAAGGACAAAAATTGGAAGGTTTTGCAATTTCAGACTTTACAGACCACTCTATTTCAATTAAAGATTTTACAAACGGAAAAAACACCGTCTTATTCTTTTGGCGTAGAGCCAACATTTCAAAATCGTTTATAGATGCGCGGATTCCTTTTCTACAAAAAAAATATCCTTCTTTAAATTTTGCGGTCATCGAAATTGACGGCAACAGCGACAATAGGATTCCTAATATTGATATTAAGAACCAATATTATATCAACTCCAAAACGCTTGAGAAAAACTTCTTAACCAGTGACATGCACCGGACAATTCTCGTCAATAAAAAAGGGATTGTTGAGAACGGATATGCAGCTATATCTTCTATAAACATCTACGAACAACTCCAGAAATTGAGTGAAATAAATTAAACCAATCAAAGATTGTTTTACAGCAAATTTCATGTACCTTTGCACGATTTTAATTTTGAGAGAACTCAATCGAAAATCAAGTCCAAATTTATAATTTGATTTGCAGGTGGGCGTTCTGTGAATCTACAAAAACACAGTAATGTCAACATTTTTAGAATTAGGTTTAAAAGAACCTATCAACAAAGCATTAACAGATTTAGGATACGAACAACCTACTGTTATTCAAGAAAAAGCAATTCCACAAATTATTTCATCAAGAAGCGATTTAAAAGCATTTGCACAAACAGGTACCGGTAAAACTGCTGCCTTTAGTTTGCCAATATTAGAACTTCTAGATTCTAACAGTGGAAATGTTCAAGCAATTATTTTATCACCAACAAGAGAACTCGCGGTTCAAATTGGAAACAACATAAAAGACTTTTGTAAGTATTTACCAGATGTAAAGGTGACCACAGTATACGGTGGATCTAGCATGGAAGATCAAATACGCTCTTTAAAAAGAGGATCTCAAATTGTTGTTGGAACACCAGGTAGAACAGTGGACCTAATAAAAAGAAGAGCGCTCAAGTTAGGCAATGTAAAATGGCTCGTTTTAGACGAGGCAGATGAAATGTTAAACATGGGTTTCAAAGACGAATTAGATAAAGTTTTAGAAGCGACTCCAGACACCAAACAAACCTTACTGTTTTCGGCGACTTTTCCAAAAGAAGTAGAGTCTATTGCTAAAAACTATATGACCAAGCCAGTAGAAATTACGTCTGGTCAAAAAAATCAAGGAGCAGACAGTGTAAGTCATGAATATTATTCAGTGACAGAAAGAACACGCTACCCAGCCCTAAAAAGAATAGCGGATTTAAATCCCGATATTTATGCAATTATATTTTGTAGAACGCGAAGAGAGACACAAGAAGTTGCAGATAATTTAATAAAAGATGGTTATAGTGCAGATGCTTTGCACGGTGATTTGTCTCAGGGTCAAAGAGATTCTGTAATGGGAAAATTCAGAAAAAAAACAATCCAAATTTTAGTTGCTACAGATGTGGCAGCGCGTGGATTGGATGTTACCGAATTGACACATGTTATCAACCATAAATTACCAGACCAAATCGAAAACTACACACACAGAAGTGGTAGAACGGGTAGAGCTGGAAATACAGGTATTTCTATTGTCTTAGTAAACGGAAAAGAAAAAGGCAAATTACGTCCAATCGAAAAAATCATTCAAAAAAAGTTTACCGAGGCAAAGGTTCCTTCAGGAAAAGATATTTGTCAAAATCAATTAATGAGTCTAATTGATAAGGTTGTAAATATTGAAGTAAATGAAACGCAAATAAATGACTTTTTACCAAGTATTTACGAAAAGCTAGAAGGTTTAGACAGAGAACAATTAATACAAAAATTTGTTTCTTTAGAGTTTAACACTATGTTAGCGTACTACGAAAATGCTAAGGATTTAAATGATTTATCTTCCAAAGACAATTCTAGAGCACGTACGGAAAACGAAAATATGACACGTTTTTTCATTAATATTGGCAGAAAAGACAATTTAAATCCAGGGAAATTAATTGGATTAATTAATGAACAAAATATTGGAGACAAAGTAGAAATAGGGTCTATTGATATCCTAGATACTTTTTCTTTCTTTGAAATTGATAAAAACTTCGAAGATAAAACCTTAGAAGCTTTCTCTTCGAATCAACCCGATTTTGACGGACGCTCCGTAAACATTGAAATAACGAAAAAAGAACGTGCTTCCGGTGGTGGAAGAAGAGGCGGTGGTGGTAGAAAACCATTCGGCGGAAAAAAAGAAGGTGGTTTTGGAAGACGCAGAGACACCGAAGGTTCTTCTTCTCGCAGAAATAGTGATACTGGAAGCAGCAGACGTTCTTCAGACCGACCAGATAGAAACTCTGGAGGAGGAGATCGAAAGTCCTCTGGTGGATTTGGAAGAAAACGAAAAGAAAGTTAATACCAATAACTATAAAAGTCAAAACCTCACAAGCAACTCGCTTGTGAGGTTTTTTTATGAAAGACGTAATAGATCCTGTGTAATTACCACAGTACGAAGACAGCTATAGATACAAATACAACAACTTGTATCCATTTTAAATAATAACCAATTTGTTTATTTTTTTTAATTTTTTCTGAAATAACACTTGCTAGTATTGCTATAAGTGAAAAGATTACCAATGAAATGAGCATAAAAATAGCGCCTAAAATATAAAATTGAAACACGGTGTTTAAATGCTTGGTAAATAAAAATCCAGGGAAAAAGGCTAGAAAAAAAATAGATACTTTAGGATTTAATACATTCATTATAAACCCTTCCTTAAACAGCTGCTTTGTTGTCTTGTTAACAGTATATTCTTCACAAAGAACAATAGTCGCGTCAGATTTATATACTTTATACGCTAAATATAAAAGATAAAGAGCACCAAAAACTTTGATCCCCATAAATATATTTTCAGACTCCTTTATCATTGCGGAAACACCAAAAGCCAACAATGTAGTATGAACTAAACACCCTGAAATCAATCCAAAAACAGTAACCAAACCATACTTCTTACCGTGCACAATACTTTGTGTTAGAACAAAAATATTATCCGGTCCTGGAGATAGCGCTAAAATTGAAGTTGCGAATGCAAAAGATACAAGAGTTTCAATCATTGTGTTAATTTAAGCAAAGCTTTAAAAGCAAACAAACATATAAATTTTTTACCAAAAGTTATACTTTCTTTGTCCCTGCATTCTTAATAAAATTTAAAGCTTATTGATTACTTAATCACTTTTAAAATCGAAAAAAACAACACAGAATATTTTGTTTGATAAAAATAAAGAATACTGAAACAAAACAATAAAAAATTACTTCAAAAACCCTTATCTTTATACTCTAATATTGAAAAAACTTACAGCGTAAGTTTAAGAATTTTTGAAGATTATAAAGTTTAAAAATCTATTTAGATCTAACTATTTTATGAAAACAAAATACTTAAAAGCTGGAAGGACAATTGAGATAGCGTTACTTTACAAATAAGGATGGGTAGCACAAATTTAAATAGAAATAAATGGCATTTTTAATCATTTTTATTACTTTTTGGGGGATGGAGTTTATGGCGTGGTTTACACACAAATATGTAATGCACGGATTTTTATGGTCAGTACACGAGGACCACCATACCCATAACAAAGATTCATTTTTTGAGAAGAATGACGCGTTTTTCTTGATATACGCAGTGCCTTCATGGTTGTGTATTATGTTAGGCTCTATGTTTTCTGCTTGGATTGTAATGAACATAGGATTTGGAATACTTGCATATGGCATTGCTTATTTTTTAGTCCACGAAATATTTATTCATCAAAGACTCAAATGGTTTAAAAATAGTAATAATAGCTATTTAAGAGCCATACGTAGAGCACACAAAATACACCACAAACATCTAGGAAAAGAAAAAGGTGCTTGTTTTGGTATGTTAGTAGTACCCTTAAAATACTTAAAACAAGAATTGAAACAGGCGAAGTAATAATTTTAATACAAACAGAGATTCTACAAATTACCACTGACTCTTTACCAGTATCATTCAATTCATCTTATGCATTTTATATCGATGCTTACAAATAAAGACTGTTTCCCTAGAAGAAAATTAAAACGAAATAGAATTATAATAAACATTACCGTTTGAAAAAGGCAATAATTATCGGCGCTGGAATTGCAGGAATTGCTTCAGCCATCCGTTTAAAAAATAAAGGATATCAGGTTCAAGTTTTGGAAAAAAACGCGTACCCTGGAGGGAAACTGACACAAATTCATGGAAATAACTTTCGGTTTGATGCCGGACCTTCTCTTTTTACCATGCCAAACATGGTTGCTGAACTTTTTGAAATTTGTAACAAAAATCCTACTGATTACTTTAACTATGAACAGCTCGACGTGTTGTGCAATTACTTTTATGAAGATGGAACGCGCATCACTGCACACGCTGATATCGATCTGTTTGCTGCAGAAATTGAACAAAATACAAGCGACTCTGCATCCAAAGTAAAACAACATCTTGCAAAGAGCAAATACATATACAATGCAACAGAAGAACAGTTTTTAAGCAAATCACTGCACAAAATCAGTTCTTTCTTATCCTTTTCTACATTGCGAGCGCTCATAAAGTTTCCATTCTTGAATATCTTTAATTCGATGAATGAGGTGAATGAAAAAGCATTTAAAGATTCCAAAACCATTCGCTTATTTAATAGATATGCTACTTACAACGGATCCACCCCTTACAAAGCCCCAGGTATTTTAAATATTATTCCACATTTAGAGTTTGGATTGGGTGCCTATTTACCGAAAGGTGGCATGCACGAAATTACTAATAGCTTGGTGCGTTTAGCAAAAGAAATAGGTGTTGAGTTTCATTTTAACCAAGAAGTAAATAGCATAACAACAACTAAAAATATTGCTACAAGCGTAGTTACAGCGTCTCACAAGTTCGCTACAGATGTGGTTATATGCAATGCAGACATTCACAATGTTTATGAAAAACTAATACCTTCTGCTAAAAAATTAAAAAAAGTAGATAAACAAGAACGATCAAGCTCTGCTCTTATTTTTTACTGGGGTATTGATAAAGAGTTTCCTGAATTAGACGTGCACAACATTTTATTTACGGAGGATTATAAAAAAGAATTTGAGCATATTTTCAACTCTAAAACAATCTACGAAGATCCTACTGTATACATAAACATCACTAGTAAACGCATTAAAGAAGATGCTCCAAAAGGCAAAGAAAACTGGTTTGTTATGATAAATGTTCCCTCTGTGTATGGACAAAATTGGGATGAAATGATAGCCACCGCAAGAAAAAACATATTGCAAAAAATTTCTAAAAATTTAGGAGTAGATATTGAAGACCTTATCGAGTTCGAAGAGCAACTAACACCTCAACTAATTCAAGACAAAACCTATTCCTATAAAGGCTCCTTATACGGAACTTCAAGCAATAATAGATTTGCTGCATTTTTTCGTCATAAAAACTTTTCTTCTCAGTTTAAAAATCTTTATTTTTGTGGAGGAAGTGTGCACCCCGGTGGAGGCATTCCTTTAGCGCTATCCTCAGCAAAAATTATTGACAAATTAATTAGATGATAAAAAAAATCTCAAAAGAAAAGCAGTGGATAGGACTTTTGCTTTTATTCTACTTTTTTGGATTGCTTGGAATGTCTTTTGAAACTTATAAAGACTTATTTTTACCGCTTACCCCACTTAATTTAATACTTACATTATTCGTTTTTTATAAATTAAACAAAGACTACAGTCTAAAGTTTTTTATTCTTTCCACACTTATTTTTTTAATTGGATTTTCAGTAGAGGCTATTGGAGTGGCCACAGGCATTTTGTTTGGATCCTATACATATGGCAGTGTTTTCGGATTTAAAATTTTTGAAACACCACTCCTTATTGGAGTTAACTGGCTATTTTTAGCGCTTAGCACTTATGGTGTTGTGCAATATTTCACAAAAAAAGCACTTTGGCTAATTTTACTCCCAGCTTTGTTAATGACAGCGTTAGATTTTTTAGTAGAGCCCGTAGCAGTACATCTTGGTTTTTGGCATTGGGAAAACGATATCATTCCATTGCAAAATTATGGTATGTGGTTTCTTACGAGTGTTGCCATTCACGCGATGACCTATCTCTTTCGTCCAAAAATAAACTCGAAAATTAGCTTTGTTATTGTGAGTGTACAACTCTTGTTCTTCGGTATATTGAGTCTACTGATAGCATAAATTGGTATACTACAAGGAAGACCAAAGTAGCGCCATAAATTATAGGCTACGAATCTCCTCTAGATATATACTAATTTTTCAATATTGCTTTGTTTATCTTTTTAATCAAACCTGGCCCTTCATATATAAAACCCGTATAAATTTGTACTAAATCTGCACCAGCGTTGATTTTCTCAAGTGCATCTTCGGCTGAGTGAATACCACCCACCCCAATAATTGGAAAAGATTTGTTTGATTTCTCTGACAAGTATTTAATTACTTGGGTACTTTTATTCTTTATTGGTTGGCCACTTATCCCTCCATTACCTATTTCCTTCAAACGCTCTTCAGAAGCTTTTAAATGATCCCTGGTGATCGATGTATTGGAAGCAATCACACCATCAATTTTTGTCTCTGCCACCAAATCTATAATTTCATCCAATTGTACGGTATTTAAATCCGGTGAAATTTTCAATAGAATGGGTTTCTTTATTTTAAATCGCTGGTTTTCTTTTTGACATTCTGAAATTAACTCAATTAAATAATCTTTATCATTCAACTTCACATCACTTGCTACATTCGGACAACTCACATTCAACGCGAAGTAATCCACAAAAGGATGCAGTTCTCGAAACACATCTAAATAATCTGAAGTATATCCTAGGGGGCTGGTATCTGTATTTTTACCAACATTACCACCGATGATTACTTTGTGCTTGTTTTTTTTTAAGTTCTTAATTACGTTTGCCACTCCATCATTATTGAAGCCCATACGATTGATAATTCCATTGTCTTCTTGCAATCTGAACAGTCTTTTCTTTGGATTCCCGGTTTGTTCTTTTGGCGTGATGGTGCCAATTTCTATAAAACCAAAACCAAAATTTGCCAACTCGTTGTAAAGTACTGCGTTCTTGTCAAAACCAGCAGCCAAACCAACTGGATTTCTAAAGTGCAATCCAAATAAATTGCGCTCTAATTTTTTATCATTAATTTGATATAATTTTCTAAACAATCCAGGTACTAATGGAATTTTACATAAAACTCTGATTAGAGAAAACGTAAAATAATGTACTTTTTCTGGATCAAATAAAAATAAAAACGGTCGGATTGTTAATTTATACACTAGCTATATGGTTTTTCTTACATTACTTAGCAAAAACAAGACTATGAGTGCAGGATGCCCCTCATTTTATCTCAACACAGCTTGCACATTTTTTTCAAATGTTTGCTGTAGTTTCTGCATTACTTTGTCAATTTGTTTGTCTGTTAATGTTTTTGTTTCATCTTGAATTAAAAAACTAACCGCATAGGACTTTTTACCTGTTGGCAATTTATCTCCTTCATACACATCAAATAAATCTACCTCTTTTAATAAAATCTTTTCAGACTGAAAAGCCAAATTATAGATCTCTCTGAATTCAACTTTGGCATCTAATAACAAAGCTAAATCTCGCTTTACTGAAGGGAATTTAGGCAAATCAACTACTTTTATATTCTTATTCCCGGTCAACTTTAAAATAAGATCCCAATTAAAGTCAGCAAATAAAACATCTTGTTTGATTCCAAACTCTTTTAGAAGCCCCTCTTTTATCACGCCGAGATCTACCAACTTCATTTTACCGAGACTCAAGGTAATTCCCTCTGAAAAAATATCTTGTTTCGTTGGTGTGGTTTTTAACTGATCAATTCCCAAACGTTCAAACAAACTATTCACAATTCCTTTCAAATAGAAAAAATCAACGACTTTGTTCTCTTTGCTCCAACTTTCAGCAGCTCTGTTGCCTGAAAGGAACAAAGTAAGATGCTTATTTTCTTGATACTTTTCATTAAACTTATGATAGGTTTTCCCATATTCATAAAATTTCAATGCGTTATTTTTTCTATTTATATTATAAGAGACAGACTCTAAGCCGCTAAATAACATCGATTGACGCAATACTTTTAAGTCATTACTTAAAGGGTTTACAATTGCGACACTCGCCTCTTCCTGTATGTTTTCCGACAACTCCGCGTAAGCTGGTTTTGTCAAAGAATTTGCCATCGTCTCATTAAAACCTAAAGAAGTCAAGTGATTTGATGTTACGTTTTCAATTTTTGTATACTTATTGAAGTCAAAAGAAACCGAAGTATTTAATTTGTGTGAAAACTCAATATTATTATAGCCATACACCCTTAAAATCTCCTCAATAATATCTGCTTCTCTCTGAACGTCCGTTCTGTAAGATGGAATTGTTAAACCCAATCCTCCTTCTGTTTCACTGTTTATTTTAATTTCTAAAGATGCTAATATCTTTTTTATAGTTTCTTTCGGTATTTCCTGTCCTATCAAACGATACGCATTTTCGTAGGAAAGAAAAACTTGATAATCCTCAATTTTTTCAGGATAAAAATCAGAAATATCAGACCCCATTTTCCCACCAGAATACTCCTTAATTAAAAGAGCTGCTCTTTTTAAAGCATATTTAGTTAAATTAATATCTATGCCTCTTTCAAAACGAAAAGAAGCATCTGTGTTTAATGCGTGCCTTTTTGCTGTTTTTCTAATAAATACAGGATTAAAATATGCACTTTCTAAAAAAATTGATGTCGTATGCTCTGAAACACTAGAAATACTGCCTCCAAATACACCAGCGATACACAGTGGTGTGGCATCCGAATCACAAATCATAATATCTTCAGAAGAAAGGGTTCTTTCCACACCATCTAGTGTTGTAAACTTTGTTCCTTCCTGCAGTGTTTTCACAAGAATCTTATTCCCTTTTATCTTTTGAGCATCAAAAGCGTGCAAGGGTTGCCCTAATTCGTGTAGAACATAATTTGTAATATCTACAATATTATTTTTTGGAGTAATCCCAATTGCCTTTAACTTATTTTGAATCCATTCTGGTGAGTCTTTGATCGTTACATCGGTAATTGATATTCCACAATACCGCGGAGCGTGCTCTCTTTTCTCTATCTCTACGTCAAAACGGAGTGTTCTTTCATCTACATGAAAATCACTTACAGAAGGAGATATTAATTCTAAATTAATATCCTGTTGCATCAGACCTGCACGCAAATCTCTAGCAACTCCAAAATGACTCATCGCATCTGATCTATTGGGTGTTAAGCCAATTTCAAAAATTTCGTCTATTTCAATTTTGAAAACCTCTGCAACTGCAACGCCTGGTTTTAAAGTAGCCTCCAACACCATAATCCCGTCATGACCTGTTCCAAGTCCTAATTCGTCCTCCGCACAAATCATTCCATGACTTTCTTCCCCTCTAATTTTGCCTTTTTTTATTTTAAATCCAACGCCCTTGTCGTCATATAAAGTAGTTCCAATGGTCGCTACGGGCACTTTCTGACCAACGGTTACATTGGCTGCTCCACAAACAATTTGGACGGGTATTCCCAATCCTAAATCTACCGTGGTTACTTTTAAACGATCTGCATTTGGATGCTGTATACAAGTTAAAATTTCACCGACAACAATGCCTTTTAAACCTCCTTTAATTGCCTCTTTTGTTTCAATACCTTCGACCTCTAAACCTAAGTCTGTCAATAATTCACCGGTCTTTATGGCATCCCAATCTATTTGTAAAAACTGCTTCAGCCAATTGTATGATATCTTCATAATCTGTTTTGTAGATTTTCAAAAGCAAATTTAACCAATTTTTGCGGATTACGTTCGTAAAAGCGATGATAATAGACCTGTATTCCCTAAATACATACGTTTGTGAAAGATTCTAAATACACTTTTTTAAAAGTCTATTTATTGTCATTGCCTGTCCATAGATTGGACCTCTTAACTCGCAAAACTGTTTAAAAATGATTTTTACTTTCTTAAAAGAATTATTTATACCGCATTTAAACAAGGCAAACTCACTTGACCAGCTAACAAACTAAACCAGTATTTATTCTCTGAAAAGATTAAAGAAAAAAACGTCTCTCTATCTTTTTAAAAAGCAAAAAATAGAGGTTTCCAAAAATTATTCCAATCAAAATTCCCACAAAAATATCTATTGGGAAATGAATACCTAAATACAATCTACTATAGGCAAAAATTAATGGAAAAATAAGGAGGGCATACACATACTTGTACTGCTCCCTTAATAAAAGAATTACAAAGACCGAGAAAAAAGTAGAGGTAGTTGCATGACCCGACATAAAACTATAGCTCTGTGGACTGATAAGCGTTCGCAGTAAGTATTTTATTTCAGGATCATTATTAGGCCTTAGTCGTTCAAATGAGTTTTTTATTAGGTTTGTAAACTGATCTGAAAACGCAACGAGTAAAATCATGAAAAGTAATGCAAAGCCACCACGTTTCCATCCGAAAGTTTTAAAAACTAAGTAAATAATAAGAACAAATAACGGTGACCAACTTAACTGGTTGGTGATTGATAACCACAAAAAGTCCCACTTCTCACTACCTAAATTATTAAGGTAAGTTAATAAAATTTTGTCTTGTTGAATAATGTCTAGCAAACTAATAATTTATTTTTAAAATTTCTACTTCAAAAACTAAATCTGATTTCGCTGGAAATGGTCCGAATTTCTTAGTCCCAAAACCAATCATGTAAGGAATAAATAAACGTGCTTTTTCACCTTCTCTTAAAGAAAGTAGCCCTTCTTTTAGACCGCTAATCATCGGTCTTGCAGTATCGTTCAAATCGAAAACAGTGGGTTTCCCAATGTCTTTAGAAGATTTTACTCTTTTTCCGTCCGCAGTAAATACAATATAATTTACACTCACTTTTTGAGGCATTAAAATGCGCTTTCCAGAAGTTTCTCTTAGCATTAAAATCCTTAATCCCGTTCCTGTTTTCTGAGCTTTTGATTCCTTTTTTTCTTTTAAAAAAATGGCTTTCTTTTCTAAATAAATGGCATATCTTTTTTCTTCTGCAACTTCATTTTTAGCTTTTGCTTCTTTAACTTTGTTGCCTTCAGCAACCTTGAACTTCGACTCTTCCCTTTCAAAAACTTCGGCAGCATTAAAATTCTTTGCAGCAGCACCAATTCTTATAATTTCAATGGTGTTAATTGTATCATTTCGTTCAATTTTATTCACAACAGACATTCGTGCCGACCGTATTTCATTTTTTAATTGCAAAGAATCTAAAAAATTCTTTTCCAGTTCTTTGCGCTCTATTGAATTTATAATCGTTTTGCCAAAGACACTGTGCTTTCCATTCAAATGGGGAATTGCTCTGTGTGTAATAAAAAACTGAGTGTTATTTGTAGCGATGCCGCCATTGGCCATCGAAAATACTCCTTGGTCATCGTGTTTATAAAATAAATTTCCACGGGGATCTTTCGGAAATTCGTCTGTAAACACATAACCAACACTTTTTTTCCCCGCTGCGGTAAAACCACCGCCTTGAATTACAAAATTAGGAACAACTCTATGAAAAATAATACCTTGATAAAAATTTTTACCTTTTAGAGAATCTGGAAGTTGCCTGTTAGTACCCTCCACTAGAGCCACAAAATTAGCCACAGTTTTGGGTACCTTTTCAGCATATAATTCTAATAAAATAGTTCCTTTATTAGTTTCTATTTCTGCATACATTCCCTCCTTTAGTTCTTTATACTTTGCAGGGATACATCCGATAAATAGAACACAAAATAAAAAGAGAGATCGTACTTGTTTCATCCTTTAATTTAAAACTTCTAGTAATTCAACTTCAAATACTAAAGTAGAAAAAGGTTTTATATCTTGTCCTTTTTGTTGCGCCCCGTATGCTAATTCTTGTGGTATAAAGAATTTATATTTTGATCCTTGATTCATCAATTGAACACCTTCTGTCCAACCTTTAATTACTTGGCTTAATCCAAAATCAGCAGGCGTTTTTCTATCTACAGAACTGTCAAAAACTTTTCCCTCTATATTGGTTCCATGGTAATGCACCTTCACGCGCGTAGTCGGTCCTGATGGCTTTTCACCTGAGCCTTCTTTCATTACTAAGTATTGTAAGCCACTAGCCGTAGTTTGCACTCCAGCTCTCGTTTTGTTTTCTATTAAAAAATCTTCGCCAATCTTTTTGTTCTCTGCAAAATTTGTTTCCGCTAATTCAGCTGCTTTGGCTTGCTGCTCTTTCATTTGAGCTTGTTGCTTCTTTTGAAAGTATGCACTCAAAACATTTTGAATGTCTTTTGTTTCAATTAATAAATTAGTAGAATCCAGTCCATTTCTAATTCCCTGATTTAAAAGTGATTTATTTACTTCACTGAAATTAGATTTTAACTGACTGGACATGCTCAATCCAACAGCATAACTTACAGAATCTAATTCCGTTTTTAACGATTTTACTTCTTTCACTTGATTTCCACAAGAAAACAAGGTTACTGACACTGCTAATACTGCTAAATTTTTTACGATCTTCATTTGGCTTAATTTAATTTTTATTATTTAATAATGTTACGGTACTTATAATGGTTGTGTTCATTTCAATTTTATTTCCATCTCCAAAAACACCAAAGGCGTTGTAAGACGGAATTACAAATGTAATTGTTTCTCCGACTTTCATCAATTTAATTCCTTTCTGAATTCCAGAAATAAAATCTTCTTGATCTATTTTGTATGTTCGAATACCTAATTCTTCTTTCGCATAAATCACAGAATTCTTTAAATTTCTAATATCGTAATAAAATTCAACAAGATCTCCTGTTTTTGGCGTTGTTGTTTGTCCGTCTATTTTCGTATTGTATGCATACCAAAATCCATTTGCCGATGTTTTATAATTTAAGATTGTATCGCGAGAAATGAAACGAAGAATTTCACTTTCCTCAAATTCTATCAACCGCTTGGACGCTTCAACACTCTTTTGAAAACTCGTTGTAGACGGTTTTGGGTTTATAGGTCTTCGAGGCTGAGAATTTGCACAGCTTAGTAAGATGAAAAGCAACAAAAAGACAACAATCTTATGCATCATAAGAGGTATTTAACTCATGTGTATACCTCGGCAAAAGACTCATGAAGTATTTTATAGTAGCTTCCATAACCCCATCGAACTTCCCTCCTGCTGCATTGTCATGACCACCACCTCCAAAATGATTTCTAGAGAATTGATTTACAGAAAAACTTCCTTTTGACCTGAAAGATATTTTGATTATTTTTTGCTCTGCATCTTCAATAAAAATGGCAGCGAAAATAATTCCTTTTAATGAAAGTGCATAATTCACCACTCCTTCTGTATCTCCTTTTTGAAAATCAAACTTATTTTTCTCTGCCTCTGTCAACGTAATAAAAGCTGTTTTATGCTCAGGTAATATTTCCAGATTACTCAATGCTTGTCCTAACAGCAAAAGTCTTCCATAAGAATTTGCGTCGTACACCTTGTTATGAATGATGTCATTCTGTGCACCTTTATCTATTAGGTCTGCAATTATTCTATGTGTGGTGCTTGTAGTGGATCTAAATCTAAAAGAGCCTGTGTCTGTCATGATTCCTGTGTAAAGACAAGTCGCGATTGCAGCATCTATTAAATTTAAATCGTGATTTATCTCAATAAACTGATATACCATTTGACAAGTAGAACAGATAGAAATATCTGAATACATATATTTTACGTCATCTGGCTGCTGGTGATGGTCTATCATCACGAAATCATTCGGATATTTCTCCAAATTCTTTTGCATGTCTGGACCTACTCTGTGCAGTGCATTAAAGTCTAATAAAAAAATAATATCCGAGGCATCAATCGCTTTATGAGACTGTGCATTTTGCCAATCAAAACGCTGCGTGGTTTCTGAGCCGGGAAGCCAGTGCAAGAAATCTGGATATTCATTTGGAACCACTACCGTTGCCTGATGTCCTTTCTTATCTAAATAATGTTTGAGACCTAAAGTTGCCCCCATGGCATCTCCGTCTGGATTCCTATGCCCAACAATAACGATCTTTCTTGCAGTCCCAAGAAAGCCCTTTAATTCTTCAATTCCTTTTAAAATCATAAGTGGTAAATATACAATTTATTAATATTGTTCAAAATATAATCTGCTTTACATTTGGATAAAACACAAATAATTTAGCAATGAAAATGCTCTTAAAAATAAGCTACAGCCTCGTGCTTATCCTTTTTATTTCCTGCGCTGCACCAAAAGCCAAACACACGAAAAAACCACTAGATTTCACCATTGCTTTTGGTTCTTGCAATCGTCAAAACATGGAAAACATTCTTTGGAAAGAAATCAAAAAGAACAAGCCAGACTTTTGGATTTGGGGAGGAGACAATGCATACTCCAATACCGATGAAATGGACAAATTAAGAATGGATTATGAAACTTTAAAAACAAAAGGGAAATTTAGAGTTAACAAATAGCATACCTGTAATAGCTACATGGGATGACCATGACTATGGAATCAACGATGCTGGTGCAAATTTTTGTAAAAAAAACAGAGGCACAAAAAATTTTTTTAGATTTTTTTGAAGCCCCAGAAGACCACTCAAGAAGATCCCACAAAGGAGTCTATCATTCTGAAATTTTTAAAACAAAAAAAGGACGTGTTAAAGTACCTGTATTAGACACGCGCTATTTTAAAACAGCACTCACAAAAAGCACAAAATTGAATAAAAAACATACACCAAACAGATATGGAAAAGGTGCAATTTTAGCAGAGGCACAGTGGAAAGGATTGACCAACGAGCTGAATAATACGGATGCCGATTTTAATATTATTGTGAGTAGTATCCAAGTTTTATCAGCAGAACACGGATTTGAAACTTGGGGCAATTTCCCCCATGAAATAGACAAGCTTAAAGCAATCATTAAAAAGCAAAGCCAAAGGTGTGGTCTTACTCTCTAGGAACGTCATATTTCTGAATTTTCAAAGATAAAAATAACCGACCTCTCTTTTCCATTAATTGATTTTACCTCGAATGGACTTACACATGCCTACACCGATTTTACTTCAAAAAAAAACAAGTTGCGTGTACAAAATGTAATTTCAGAAATTGGTTTTAGACTTTTAAAATTTAATTTTAAAGCACATAAAATTTCCATGCAAATGCGGGGAAAAGAGAATAAGTTATTGCAAGAATTATTTCAAGTTTACCCTCTAGCACCATATTTATATTTAAAAGCGTACTTTTGCAAAAAATTAAAAATAAAATGGCAACAAATAGAACATTTACAATGCTAAAACCAGACGCTGTGGAAAACGGTCATACGGGTGCAATTTTAGACAAAATTAACGCTGCAGGATTTAGAATTGTAGCCCTTAAAAAAACCCAAATGACGAAAGCAAATGCAGAAGCTTTTTATGCTGTGCACAATGAGCGACCATTTTTTGGTGAATTGGTTGAATTTATGACACGGGGACCAGTAGTTGCTGCCATCTTAGAAAAAGACAATGCAGTAGACGATTTTAGAACGCTAATAGGTGCCACAAATCCAGCAGATGCTGCCGAAGGAACTATCAGAAAATTATATGCAACCTCAATGGGAGAAAATGCAGTACACGGTTCTGATTCTGATGAAAATGCTCAAATTGAAGGAAACTTTCACTTCTCAGGTAGAGAACAATTTTAAGAGTTAAAATTATTTTAAAACGCTATAAATTCGCAACACACATGTTGCGAATTTTTTTTTGCGCACCCTACAAGATCAGGTATCAACAGCCACAAAAAATACTTCCGTTGTAAACAAAAAAAATCTCCAATAGGAATAGACACAAAAAACTTGCGCTGTTGTCGTGTGTGTATGCGTGTGTGTTATCAAAATATGTAGCCTTTTATTTTGACGCTGAAACTCTCAGGATGGTGCTATTTCAAATGCAATAAAAAAACCTAAGAAAATAATCTAAATTGATTTCTAAATAACACGAACTCTTACTATTCGTTAAACCAACATCAGTTTCGTTATAATTTCCTCTCCTATTTCCTCATTCATCATTTTAATAATTTTCTCTTTACCATAACTAAGTTCCTCTCGCAAAACAGAGGAAGTTAAATGAATAAGCAGCGTCTTATTTTGGAGTTTAACTGCGCTTGTGTGCGTTGCAACACCCGGCCCCATCATTTTGCTCCAAGTTTCTTCAATCTTAATTTTCTGCATGCCTTTTGTCAAATTATTTTCTTTGATAAAAAGTTGCATTAAATCTTCTATAGAAATGGAATCGTTTTCTCTTTTTGACATGTTTTCTATTTTGTCTTTTTCTTAAAAATACTGCTTATAACTTAAAAATCTTGTACGGCTTATTGCTTTGTTTTACAATATTTTCTGTTCTCTCTGAATGCGTATCAGTGATGAAAATTTGCCCAAATTCGTCATTATTGACTAAGTTAATAATTTGTAAAACACGACTTTCATCCAACTTATCAAAAATATCATCAAGCAATAAAATTGGTACTACATTCGACTGTTGTTTGATAAACTCAAATTGAGCGAACTTTAACGCGATTAAGTATGATTTCTGTTGTCCTTGAGAACCAAACTTTTTAATGGGGTAGTCTCCTATTTCAAAACTTAAATCGTCTTTATGTGTGCCTGCTGTTGTGTACTGTAAAATTTTATCCTTCTCTAGCGATTTTTGCAATAAACTGTTCATTGAAAAATCATTTAACTGGCTTTTATAAACGAGATCAACACGCTCTTTATCGTTAGATATTACCTGATACTTTTCATTAAATATAGGAATAAACTTTTCAAGAAATGCCTTTCTTACCTCATAAATTCTGGTGCCATACTCAGAAAGCTGCGCATCATACACGCTTAGATTTAGAGCATCAAAAGTTCTATTTGCTGCAAAGTACTTTAAAAGCGCATTTCGCTGCGTTAACACCTTATTGTAAGCCAATAAATCTAATAAATAGTTTTTATTTTGTTGCGAAATCACACCATCTATAAATTTCCTGCGCGTATCACTACCTTCAGTAACTAAATCTCTATCGGCAGGTGATATTATCACCAACGGCAATTGACCTATGTGCTCTGAAAACTTTTCATAGCTCTTACCATTTCGCTTCAAAACTTTCTTTTGACCTTTTTTTAAACTGCAAACAATTTTTTCATTTCTGTGATCAATAACATAGTCACCTTCTACCATAAAAAAAGACGCACCGTGTCTAATATTTTGAATTGCAACAGAATTAAAATAGCTTTTAGCAAAAGAAAGATAATAAATTGCGTCTAAAATATTAGTTTTTCCCACACCATTATTCCCAACAAAACAATTTATTTTTTGCTGAAAATCAAATGATTGTGCTTCTAAATTCTTGAAATTTAATAAAGATATTTTCTTTAAATACATATTTGACTAGTAGTGTTTAAAACGAATTGCAAATTATTGAAAATTTTGCAAATTATCTCCTTTTCAAATCCAATAAAAAAAACTATTTTTGTTTCCACAAATTTTAAGAAAACATGGCAACATACAAGAAAAAATACAAAGCGGAAGGTAAAAAAGAACAACAAGAAGTTGACGAATCTCAATTCGAAACTGCTGGTGTTTTAAACACTTTAGAGGAAACTGCTACAAAATCTGAGAAATGGATTGAAACAAATAGCAAACCTTTATTTTCTGCCTTAGTAGGAATTGTTGTACTCTTTTTATGTTTTTTAGGATATACTAAATACGTATCACAACCGAATGAATTAGAAGCTGCAAATGAACTCGCTTTCCCTAGAAAGTTTTATGATCAAGCCTCAAAAGCAGGTGTCGGAATAGACTCTTTATTGATGCTAGGTCTTGAGGGTGCAGACGGGAATTATGGTTTTCTAGACATCGCAGCAAGCTATAGTGGAACAAGTGCAGGAAATCTAGCAAACTACTATGCCGGTGTTTCTTATTTAGAAATGAAGCAATATGACAAGGCTATTGAATATTTAGAAAATTTTGATTCTGAAGACGAAATGCTCGGTCCTGTAGCTTTAGGTGCTGTTGGTGATGCCTTTGCTGATATCAATCAGGCAGAGCAAGCGCTAGAATATTATGAAAAAGCAGCAAAGAAGAAAAATAATGACTTTACAGCTCCTTTGTTTTTATACAAAGCCGGAATGACTGCTATGCAGTTAGAGGAATTTGACAAAGCCGCTACTTTATTTACTAAAATTAAAGAAAACTATCCAACATCAACGGAAGCCAAAGATGTTGAGAAATTCATAAATGCCGCTTTATACGCTAAAAAATAAGTTTCAATAAAAACAAATATAGTTTGCAATCGCGCACTATGTATTGAAAATTAAAAACCAATACTAAATTAAATGGCAACAACAAATTTATCCTATTACGATAAGAAAACAATCCCAAATGCGAAAACTTTTCGATTTGGGATTGTTGTTTCTGAATGGAATCCAGACGTTACTAGAAACCTTGAAAAAGGAGCAATAGAAACTTTAATCGCTTGCGGAGCGCTAAAGGAAAATATTATTTCTTGGGATGTTCCTGGAAGTTTCGAACTCGTTTACGGATGTAAAAGAATGATTCAATCACAAAAAGTAGATGCCATTATTGCTATTGGAAATGTTATTCAGGGAGAAACAAAGCATTTCGATTTTGTTTGTGAAGGGGTAACTCAGGGTATTATCGACTTGAATGTGAAACATGATGTTCCGGTTATATTTTGTGTTTTAACAGATAACACCAAACAGCAATCATTAGACCGATCCGGAGGAACTTTGGGCAACAAAGGAATTGAGTGTGCCGTTGCGGCAGTAAAAATGGCAGCATTGAAAAATATAGCGCGCAAAAGTGAAAGTATTGGTTTTTAAAACAACATTTTACATCCTCACTATTTAATATTTTGCACGCACCCCATAAGGTATAGCCGTTACTGATAAAATCGTAATTTTTAAGTCTTTTGTACTTTGGGAATACTTTAAACATCATTTTTAGTAAAATTCCTTTAAATACTTTAAATTTGTTTCGTTTTTATCAAGCAGATAAAAATAGATTTACTCTTAATTTTTAATCCATTATTTATGGGATTTTTAAAACGTACAAACAAAAAATTTGATTACCAACCCCGTTTTTACAAAGGTGAAGGAAGTCCCTTTAAAATAGAACACAAGTTAGACCAGTTTAGAACTACAGCCGGAAAAAACAAAGGAATTAAAGGAAAGTTTGGAGATGCCTTAAAAGACCTTAAAGATTCAGATAAAAAAACAAACAAATCACTTTTGATTATCATAAGTATTTTAGTATTCATCTGTCTTTACATCATAGATTTCGATCTATCCATTTTTATAAATAAGTAATGTCTGATATCATTCAACTTTTACCGGATCATGTAGCAAACCAAATTGCTGCAGGAGAAGTGGTACAACGTCCTGCATCTGTTGTAAAAGAATTAATAGAAAACGCCATTGATGCTGGGGCTACAAATATAAAATTACTGCTTAAAGACGCTGGTAAAACCCTCATTCAGGTAATTGATGATGGCAAGGGTATGAGTGCCACAGACGCACGCATGAGTTTTGAGCGACACGCGACCTCAAAAATTCAAAAAGCAGAAGATCTATTTAATTTAAATACGAAAGGTTTTCGCGGGGAGGCTCTGGCATCTATAGCAGCCATTTCCCATGTTGAATTAAAAACAAAACGATCAGATGACGAACTGGGAACAGGTATTAAAATTGAAGGAAGTAAGGTAATTTCTCAGGATTTTATTTCTACCGGCAAAGGTACAAGCTTTGCGGTAAAAAACTTGTTCTATAACATTCCAGCAAGAAGAAACTTTTTAAAATCAGACACGGTAGAAACCCGACATATCATTGACGAATTTCAACGGGTTGCACTGGCGCATCCTGATATTTCATTTTTATTGCACCACAACAACAATGAAATATACCACCTCAAAGAAGGCAACTTACGACAGCGCATTGTTGCCGTATTTGGTATTAAAATGAATGAAAAATTAGTTCCAATAAATGAAAAAACAGACCTTGTAGCAATCCAAGGATTTATTGCGAAACCAGAATTTTCAAAAAGAAAAAGAGGAGAACAATTTTTTTTCGTAAACAATCGGTTTATTAAGAGTTCCTACCTAAACCACGCAGTGGTGAGTGCATTTGACGGTTTGTTAGAATCCGGAGCGCATCCTTCTTACTTCTTATATCTAACCGTGCCAGCGAATTCAATAGACATCAACATACACCCTACAAAAACGGAAATTAAATTTGACAACGAAAAAGTATTGTATGCTATTTTAAGAGCCACTGTAAAACACAGCTTAGGGCAATATAACGTGGCACCCGTTTTAGACTTTAATAGAGATGCGGGATTGGATACACCCTACAACTTCCAACCCAACTCTAAAGGAACAGCGCTTCCTAAAGTTTTTGTAGACCCCGATTTTAATCCGTTCAAAGAAGAATTCCAAAAAGAAATAAACTTCCCCTTTAAAAGAGAGAAAGAAACCCAAAGTTGGGAATCGCTATACACCGCTGTAGACGCCTCTGATGCTGGACAAAACGCAAGTTTATTTGAACACTTAGAAGAAGAAAAAACACAAAAAACATTTCAAATTCAACGCAAATATGTCATGAGTTTGATAAAATCTGGAGTGGTGTTAATCAATCAATCCTTAGCGCACCAGAGAATCTTATATGAACAATTTTTAGAAAGTATTACAATAAAAGAAGCCAACAGTCAACAACTACTATTTCCAGTACAAATATCATTTTCATCCGCAGAGATAGAAATGATATACACTATAAAAACAGAATTAGAAAATGCTGGGTTCTCTTTTGATGAGTTTACAAAAGACAGTGTTACTATAAAAGGCATTCCTATTTCAGTAACAGAAAGTAAAATTTCTATTATTTTAGAAGAATTGTTAAATGACATGGATCTAGAGGTACCAGATACAAGTTTTTCACATTTTGATGTAATGGCAAAATCGTTTGCAAAAACATTGGCGATCAAAACAGGTACTAGATTGTCTGAAAAAGAACAGGAAAGCTTGGTAAACGACTTGTTTTCATGCAAGGAACCTACTATTTCTCCCTTTGGAAAGGCAAGCTTTAAGACACTCACACTGCAACAAATCGATCATCTATTCAACAGTTAAATATGAACAAAATTACTGATGGTATAAAACATCTTATCATAATTAATGTGCTGCTATTCATAGCACCACAACTTTTACAATTGGATGTTACCAATATTTTAGCTTTGCATTTTCCAAAAAATGGTAATTTCGGAATCTGGCAATACATTACACACATGTTCATGCACGGGAGTTTCTCTCATATTCTTTTTAACATGTATGGTCTTTGGGCATTTGGCTCACCTTTAGAACAAATGTGGGGAAAGAAAAAATTCTTGTTCTTTTATTTCTCTGCAGGTCTTGGCGCAGGCTTAATTTATACGCTGGTAAACTATTATCAATTCACTGGAATTTACGATCTTTTTATCAATGCCGGTTTAAACAATTCGGAAATCATTGCCATACTAGAAAAAGGAAGCTCTGCCGGGTATAACTTAAAAGATGCGATAACCCAAGCGGACTTTGACAAAATCTATATGCTTTACCACACTCCTGCTGTGGGTGCCTCAGGAGCCGTATATGGCGTCTTGGCTGCCTTTGGTCTGTTCTATAAGGATGCAAAACTAGCATTGATTTTTCTACCGATCCCAATCGCGGCAAAATACTTTATTCCGATCATGATTTTAGGTGACTTGTTCTTTGGTGTTACTAAATACTCGGTAGGGAATATTGCACACTTTGCCCATATCGGTGGTGCTCTAATTGGATTTATAATTGCCTATTACTGGAAAAAAAATGAATTTAAAAGCTACGAATGACTTTTATCCAAAAAATAAAATACAAGTATAAAACAGGAAGCATCATAGAAAAATTGATTTATATCAACGTGGCTATTTTTGCATGTACATTGCTAGTTACTTTGTACCAAAGCCTGTATCAGCAGGAACAAAACTTTTTAGTTCAATGGTTTGCATTAGATGATAATTTCAATGAATTTGTAGGAAAACCGTGGTCTATACTTTCTTATGGCTTCTTACATGCAAACTTTATTCATTTAATTTTCAACATGATAACCTTGTATTTTGTTGGCAATCTTTTCACTCAATATTTCACTCAAAAGCAAACCTTAAATTTTTACCTTTTTGGTACTTTATTTGGAGGTGTTTTATTTATTTTAAGTCAAAGCTACTTTCCTTTATTCGAAGGAAGAAATAGCACTTTAGTTGGAGCCTCTGCAGGGATTTCTGCCATTTTCATAGGCATATCAACCTACATGCCAAATTATGAGTTGAAAATTAGATTTTTAGGTTTTGTAAAGCTTTGGCACTTGGCGTTAATTTGGTTGGCTTTAGATATTATTGGCCTTGTAGGTCCAAACGCTGGAGGTAGTTTTTCTCATTTAGGAGGAAGCTTATTTGGATTTCTATATGTAAATCAGGTGAGTGCAAAAAAAATAAAGCTCTTCGACGTATTTTCGGCATTTTTTAATTCCAAAAAAAATACGCTAAAAACAGTACACAAAGCGACAAATAAAAAAGAAAAGACCCCAAAATCAAAAGGGCTACACCAAGAAAAAGTGGACATGATCTTAGATAAAATAAGTAAATCAGGCTACGATACGCTTACAAAAAACGAAAAAGAGTTTTTATTTAAACAAGGTAAAAAATAGATGAAGAATTTAAAGTTTTTAGACCGCGTGTTCTTTTTGGTCAATTCTCTCATTGCTACCATGCTACTCTTGTCTTTTCTATTGCCTTATGTCTCACCGCAAAGCATCCCTGAATTTACCATATTAAGTCTTTTTGTACCCGCCTTGCTATTTGTCAATGTTGCTTTTACAATCTATTGGATAATCAAGCTAAAGAAACAGTTTCTTCTGTCTTTTCTTGTTTTAATCTTTGGATGGTTCTTTGCAAGTCCATTGTATAAAATCTCTGAGAACGCATCGGCTTTAAACTCGGATTTAAAAGTAATGAGTTTTAACGTCAAAACATTTGACTTCTTCAACAACAAAAAAAAAGTAGAGAATACCAAAAATGGCTTTGAATTCATTGCTGACCAAGCGCTCGATATATTGGTGCTTCAAGAATATTATCAATTAAAAAAAAATAAACTTCCCTATCCCTATCGCTATATAAAATTAAGGTCAAAGCGCAGTAAATATGGCATGGCAATTTACTCTAAATATAAAATTATAAATTCCGGTTCTTTGGATTTAAAAAGTACTGGTAACAATATTATATTTGCGGATATCCTAAAAGAAAAAGATACGATTCGAATTTATAATGCGCATTTTGAATCCTTGAAAATTAAACCAAATGAAGAAAATTTTGGGGAAGAAAATTCAGAAAAGTTAATAGGCAGAGTTGCGCAGGCTTTTAAGAGACAGGCAAGCCAAACAGCACTTTTTTTAAATCACGAAAAACAATGGAAGGGGAAAAAAATTATTTGTGGCGACTTTAATAACACGGCCTATTCCTGGATGTATCATGAAATTTCTAAAAACAAAAAAGATGCATTTATTGTCGCTGGAGAAGGATTTGGAAAATCCTACAATTATTGGTTTCCATTAAGAATTGATTTTATTCTAACCGATGAAGCTGCAATTATAAATCAATTTAAAACCTTCACTGAAATATATTCTGACCATTTCCCAATACGCGCAAACATAAATTGGTAAACTATGTTCAATCCCAAAAACCAAAAATGAATTTTATTTTTTAAAATAGTTTTAAAAAAATGGAAAAAATACCGATCTATTTTATGCCTGGATTAGCTGCAGGTCCAGAAATATTTGAGAATCTAAAATTGGCTCCGGAAAAATATACTTTGCATTACTTGCGTTGGATTCAACCTTTGCATCCTCAGGAACACATTTCAGACTATGCCTTTCGTTTGAGTGCTTTCATAAAAGCAAAAAAACCTGTTCTAATTGGTGTCTCTTTTGGAGGCGTTTTGGTGCAAGAAATCGCAAAGTTCGTGCACCCAAGAAAAATCATAATTATTTCTAGCATCAAAAGTCATGCAGAATTGCCACTTAAATATAGAGTTGCAAAACACACCAAAATCTACAAAATATTTCCATTAAAAATAATAGAAAACTTTGAAGATTATGCCAAATATTTTGTGGGAGAAACTTTAAGTAAAAAAGCACAGCTCTATCAAAAATACCTTTCGGTAAGAAACAAGGAATACTTAAAGTGGTCTTTATTTGTAATGCTCCATTGGGAACAATTACAACAAATTGAAAATATTGTCCATATCCACGGAACTAAAGATCCCATTTTCCCGATTCAAAATATTCCGAATTCAATCGAAATTAAAGGAGGAACACACGCTATAATTTTAACAAAAGCAAAAATAATATCTGAAATTATTGATACTATTTTAACTTGTTAATCCTCCGCTATTTTCATACTTTAGTACTATAAATTTTGCTATGAAGTATTTAAAATCCATTCTTTTTTTTAGCTGTATTGGTATCATACCAATACTCTTTTATAATGCCATTCACAAATCAGACTTAGAACCTGAAATACAGACACATCCCTCGTATAAAATAAAATCAATAAAGCTTCCTGACAATCTAAATTTAGCTGGCGAACGAGTTCCTGTCGAAATTAATGATGTTAAAGAAAGAATGGAAAGAGAGCTTTTAGTAAATACTTATTGGCAATCTAACGGAATCTTGCTTCTAAAAAGAGCACATAAATATTTTCCTCTTTTAGAACCATTATTAAAAAAACACGATTTACCAGATGACTTTAAATTTCTTGCCTTAGCAGAAAGCGGGTTTACAGACGAAACCTCTTCCGCAGGAGCCGCTGGTATGTGGCATTTCATGGAAACTACAGGAAAAGAATATGGCCTTGAAATAAACGACAATGTAGACGAACGTTACAACATTGAAAAATCTACAGCGGTCGCTGCAGCCTATTTAAAAAAATCAAAGGAACGCTTAGGGTCCTGGACATTAGCTGCTGCGGCATATAATGCTGGGAATTACGGAATCGCACGTAGGTTAGAAGCACAGCACGTAGATAACTATTATGATGCAAAATTGCCAAATGAAACAGAACGGTATGTTTTTAGAATATTGGCGTTAAAAGAAATTCTATCAAATCCTAGAAAATACGGTTTTGTATTTGATAAGAACGATTTGTACAGTATTGAAGAAACAAGAACTGTGGCAGTAGATACCGTAATTTCTAACATCACCTTATTTGCAGAGAAATTTGGAATTAACTACAAAGTATTTAAAATTCACAATCCTTGGTTGCGCGAAAATAAATTAAACAATGCTAGCAGGAAATTATACGAAATTAAAATACCTCTTAAATAAGCGACATTCAATTATTCTCAGCTACGTATACTGCAGCACTCTTTTTCTAAAAAACACTCTAGTAGTAGAGAACATTTATACTCTTATCTCGCTTGTCATTGAACACTTGCCTTTTTCTAATATTATTACACGACGAGAAAAACACAGTTAAAAACGCACACATCTACCCATAAAATTACGTTTAGGGCACTAAAAAAGCCTATCAAATAATTGATAGGCTTTTAGATAAAAAATTAAATAGTAATAATATATAATTATATAACTCTTACGTTTACTGCGTTTAATCCTTTTCTTCCATCTTGTAAGTCAAATTCAACCTCATCGTTTTCACGAATTTCGTCTACTAATCCTGACACGTGCACAAAATGCTCTTCATTGTTTCCTTCTTCAGTGATAAATCCGAATCCTTTAGATTCATTGAAAAATTTTACGGTACCTTTATTCATTATAATAAAATTAAATATATTTTCTGTTTAATTACAGAGAACATTTATTGAGGTGCAAAGGTACTTCCAAAAGAGTAATATTCCTAAAATATATATTGATATCTCTAAAAAAAAAATTAATACTTGTAAATGAGAGACTTAACAAGGTTAAACTCTTCTAAAATCTCCTTTAAAACGATTTTAGCAGGCTTAATCTCATGAATTAAACCAGCAATTTGACCAATTTCTAGCTCACCGCCCTCTAAATCTCCTTCAAACATGCCTCTTTTTGCTCTCGCTCTTCCTAAAAATTCCCGCAACTCCTCTTTTGAGGGTTTTAAGTGATATAACGCTTGTAACTCGTTATAAAACTTATTCTTAATCAAGCGCACTGGCGCTAATTCCTTTAAAGTAAGGTGTGTATCACCATCTTTAACTTCGACAATACTATTTTTAAAATGTTGATGGGCCGAAGACTCCTCTGTTGCTGCAAACCTACTTCCTATTTGAACTCCATCTGCTCCTAAAACCATCGCCGCAAGCATACCTCTGCCTGTAGCAATACCACCCGCAGCAATCACAGGAATTTTAACTTGCTCCTTTACCATGGGTATTAGCGTAAAAGTCGTTGTTTCTTCTCTCCCATTGTGACCTCCTGCCTCAAAACCTTCACAAACAACAGCATCTACTCCTGCGAGTTCTGCTTTTAGCGCAAATTTCACAGAGCTCACAACATGCACAACAGTGATTCCATTTTTCTTAAGAAGTGAAGTCCAAGTTTTTGGATTTCCCGCAGAAGTAAAAACAACTTTTACTCCCTCTTCGATAATGATTTCCATAATTTTTTCGATGTCTGGATACAATAGTGGCACGTTAACACCAAAAGGCTTTTCTGTAGTCTTTTTGCATTTTTGAATATGGCTTCTTAAGACTTCTGGATACATAGAACCTGCACCAATCAAACCTAAGCCACCCGCATTTGAAACTGCCGCAGCCAACTTATAACCTGAAACCCAAATCATTCCACCTTGAATAACAGGATATTGAATATTGAATAATTTCGTAATGTTCTGTTGCATTTAATTTTTAACGATTTTAATAATTTTCTGTGAACATCCATGGGACACTTTAAGCATATACACTCCAGCATCTAGCCCTGAAATATCCACTGTGCTCCTTTTTAAATTTTTTTTCTCAAAAACCTTACTTCCAGATAAATTATAGATTTTGAGATTCAATTCAAGCATGTTTGTACTGCTATATTTAATTGTAAATAAACGAGTTACTGGATTGGGAAATATTGTTATTGTTTGTATTAAATTTTCTTTATCAAGATTTAAAACAGTTTCATATGCCTTCTTAAAATCTGGAACTCCATAACCATATTGTTCGTCTGGGCTGTTATATCTATCTGCAGCTTCTCGAATTCGCTGTCTCACCTCCGTATTTGTTAAGTTGGGGAACGCTTGCCAAAAGCAAGCTACTACCCCACTCATAACTGGAGACGAAAAAGAAGTGCCATTCGAAGGCTTCGGCAGCCCTGTTAAATGATCAATTACAAAAATATTTTCACCGTGGGCTAACACATCTGGCTTTGTGCGATTATCTGCAGTGGGGCCAAAAGAACTAAAAGAGGCGATATTTTCTACAGCGTTTACAGCACCCACAGTAAAAACACCAGCGGCATCCGCAGGGGCCCCCATATATTTCCAGGAAGTACTTCCTGAATTTCCAGCAGCATTTACAAGTAGCATGCCACGAGAAGCTCCTATTTCTGCACCCCGGGAAATAAAAGTTGTACTACCATCCATATCTGCATACGAATGGCTGTAATTGTCATTGTCAAAAGTGGTATACCCCAAAGAAGTATTAATTATATCCACTCCTAAACTATCTGCACGTTCTGCTGCTTCTACCCATAAACTTTCCTCTAAAGGAGCTTCATTGTTCACATCTTCTGATATAAATAAATAAAAAGACGCATCAGGAGCAGTGCCTACAAAAACACCCTCTACAAAACCAGCAATGTCTGATAACACATTTGTCCCGTGATTACTTCCAGTATAAAAATCAACACTCTTATTTACGAAATCATAGCCTCCTAAAATTTGATTATTGTCACGTAGTCTTTGAAGCGCCAATAGTTTGTCTACATTTGGAAAACCACCGTCTATCACTGCAATAAGCATTCCGGCTCCTGTAAATCCTTTTCGATGTAAAAAATCAGCATTTAACATTGTTACTTGGGTCTGAGAAGTACCATAAAGATAGTTCGACTTCATTGCTGTAAACTTATTCTTTTTTTTTTGAAAAGAACGCTCAGATTTTTTGCCCTTTAGATTTAAAAGAGTGTTTGCAAATTCCACTTGGCTTACAAATAAAAAGTTTGATTTTAAATTATTAATATCTCCTTGCGTTCCTTGCACATGTATTGCATTCAACCATTTTGATTTTGACAAAACTGTAATTCCAGTTGCAGCATTTATCTGATTGTAGTAAGCAGCGTCTAAAGGAACATCCTTCAAATCTAACAAAATATTCTGACGTGTCCTTCTTTCTAAAGCACGTCTTGAGAGCATGCTTAAAGGGGCTGCTAAATACGTTTTAGAATTGGGTTTGTTTCTAAGGTAGACCCAAGCGTCTTCTTGTCTAAAAATTTGTAACGAGATTAAAAAAGCGACTGCGAGTAATAAATTTTTCATGGGGGTTCATTTTATATTAAATGAAATACGCATGACGAAGCTACTACTTTTTTAAACAGCACTTTTTTTTTACGAAATAACCCCAGAACCTAGCAGTTCCTCATTTTGATACCAAGCGACAAACTGTCCCTCTTGGATTGCAGACTGTTTATTTTCAAATTCGACATACATGCCTTTTTCAACTTTATACAATACTGCTTTTTCTAGAGTTTGGCGGTATCTAATTCTAGCCTCAACACGCAAATTTTCACCAATGGCTAAAATTAAATCTTTGCGAATCCAGTGTATTTCTTTGTTTGAAACAAATAACACATTTCGATACAAGCCTTGGTGATTTTTACCTTCACCCGTATAAATAATATTTGTGTTGACATCTGTTTCTATCACGTACAAAGCCTCTTTTGTACCACCTACATCTAAGCCTTTTCGCTGTCCTTTTGTAAAATAATGAGCCCCTTGGTGCTTGCCAACTACCTTCCCATCTTCCGCAGCATATGCAAACTTTGTTGCAAAGTACTCAAGTTCACATTCTTTGTTCTCAAACTCTGGAACGTGTCTCTTATATTGTGAAAAATCAGAAGGAATCTTAATGATTTCGCCTTCTTTCGGCTGTAATTTTTGTTGCAAGAACTCTGGAAGACGCACCTTGCCGATAAAACACAAACCTTGGGAATCTTTCTTTTCTGCTGTAATTAAATCAGCTTGCTTCGCGATAGCTCTAACTTCTGGCTTTGTTAATTCTCCGATTGGAAACAGCGCTTTGCTAATTGATCTTGAGAAAGCTGGCATAAAAAATAAGACTGATCTTTGTTTACATCTTTCCCTGCTAGCAGCTTGTAAACGGAAGCACCCTCAATAACTTCTTCTTCCTTTCTGCAGTAGTGCCCTGTGGCTACATAGTCTGCGCCTAATTTTAAAGCAATGTCCATAAAAACATCAAACTTTATTTCTCTATTACAAAGCACATCAGGGTTGGGCGTTCTTCCTTTTCGGTATTCAGAAAACATATAGTCCACAATACGTTCTTTGTAATCTTTACTCAAATCCACCACTTGAAAAGGAATTCCCAGTTTCTCTGCCACTAACATTGCATCATTACTATCCTCTAACCAAGGACAATCATTCGAAATGGTTACAGAATCATCATGCCAATTTTTCATGAAAAGCCCAATAACTTCATATCCTTGTTTTTTTAATAAGTATGCCGTAACACTAGAATCTACACCACCCGATAGACCAACAATCACTCGTTTCATATGTCTTTTTTATAGGCTACAAAGATACAAATTAGATTTTTGTTTGCGTTGCTACCTGCTTTTAAAACAGATTAAATGCGAAGGAAGAAATACCCAACTTTTCTTTTAACTTGTTAAAAATTTAATCTTCAGTAAAATAAGGAACGTTGTTTAAAAAAGCATAAAAACTAAATCTTACCGCATACTAAAAAGAACAAGCAACCAGCGACTTGTATTATTAGCATATTTGAACGCTAAAAAAGTTGAAAACAGACCAACAAGGACTTTTAAAATAGAATAATATCGACTGCAAATACCAACAAATAGTTCAGTTTTTTTTTAAAGAAAACCCTATGAAACCAACACGTACAGCAAGCATTACAAAATGCGTGTAAAGCAGCAAATGCTAAAATCGCCATAAAATGTTGCTTTTTTTTCTGCTGTATGCGTGGAAAATTTCACTTCTGCGAATGCTCCTTCAAAGATTGTGTTATCTCAATTTGTTTACAGTCTGAAACAACTAATGAACTAACATGTAAATATTCTATGGGAAACTTACCAACCAATTGTATTATTACCCTGCAATAATAGTGCTAATATAGGTTCCTCTAACGCGCTCTAAATATTGCAACGAATGCCAAAGAAAGAAAATGATGAACCCATGCTAAAAATTGCATAAAGAACATGCAAGCGATCACAACAATTCAAAGCAACCGCATATTTTGAATACTAAATTTAGTTATTTTTAAACCCCTGATTTGTGCGTTTGTTTTTATTTTGCTCTGGCGCTAATTTTCCATCTAAATAGAAATACCATGTACCAATTCTTTTTCCATCTTTATAAGACCCTGTTTCTTTTAAGTTCCCATTAAGCTCGTAATATTTTGCCTCACCATTCGGAATGTCATGTGCATAAGTGATCTCTTCGATCAAGATACCCTTGCTAGAATATTTACTAGAAACGCCCTCTAAACGACCGTTTTTATATTTTGAAACTGCTGTAGTCTGTCCATTTGGATAGTAGACAAACTGATCACCGTGAAGCACGCCATTTTCATAGTTTTCTGTAGACATTATTTTACCATTGCGATTGAAATATTTCCACACACCAACTCTGTTTTTATCTTCCAGAAACCCTTCTGTTTTAATGGTACCTTCCACTGTAAAGAATTGAGCAAAGACAGCATCTGAATTGTTGTAATAAGTTTTGATAATAACAGGAACCTCGGAGGAGCTTGCATCATAAAACTTAAACACTCCTATTTCTTTTCCCTTTTTAAATTGCCCCAGATACCGTATTCGTTTATTGGGATAGTATTTTTTCCAAATTCCAGTTCGCTCGTGATTCTTATTAAACCTATTTATTTTTTGTCCAACAACTGTTTGAGTTCGGCAGACACAAAATAAAAAAATAATGACAAAAAAGGCTTTTTTAAATTTGATCATATGGCTGTAAATGTAAACAAATAGATACGATCTCAACTCTTAAGTACAATTTCATACACCTCTAAACCGTTAAGGAAATAATGAATTATCCAATAAAACAAACCATAAAAAGATGGATAAAGACCTTAATAAATGTCTTTTAATTCTTATTTTTGCTGTTCACTAGACCACTAAAATGAACTTAACAAAATTAAATGCAATCTCTCCTATTGATGGAAGGTACCGAGGAAAAATTGAAAAATTAACAAATTATTTTTCCGAAGAAGCACTCATAAAATACCGAGTACGAATTGAAATTGAGTATTTCATTGGATTGTGCGAATTACCCTTAGTTCAACTTGCAGATTTTGATGCGAACTTGTTTCTAGAACTGCGAAATATCTACCTTAATTTCTCGACTGAGGATGCCCAAAAAATAAAGGATATTGAAAGCATTACAAACCACGATGTAAAAGCAGTTGAGTATTTTATCAAAGAACAATTTGATAGACTCGGGCTTCAAAAGTATAAAGAATTTATTCATTTTGGATTGACATCTCAAGACATTAACAATACGGCCATTCCACTTTCAATAAAAGAAGCAATAGATGCCGTATATATTCCCCATTATCTAGAGCTTCTAACGAAGTTACAAGATTTAGCTACAGAATGGGAGGCGATTCCAATGTTGGCCAGAACGCACGGTCAGCCTGCTTCTCCTACCCGATTAGGTAAAGAAATTAACGTTTTCGTAGTGCGTTTAAAAGCACAGTTTGTACTTTTAGAAGACATCCCAAATGCAGCGAAGTTTGGAGGTGCAACGGGCAATTTCAATGCACATAAAGTAGCGTATCCCACCATAGATTGGAAGACTTTTGGAGGAAATTTTGTTACAGAAAAATTAGGCCTACACCACTCTTTTCCAACAACGCAAATAGAGCATTATGACCACATGGCCGCCTTGTTTGACAATCTGAAAAGAATCAATAATATCATTATAGATTTAAATAGAGACTTCTGGACGTATGTATCTATGGAGTACTTTAAACAAAAGATTAAAGCAGGAGAAGTAGGCTCTTCAGCAATGCCGCACAAAGTGAATCCGATCGATTTTGAAAATTCTGAAGGAAACTTAGGAATTGCAAACGCAATTTTCGAACACCTATCCGCAAAACTTCCGATCTCTCGACTGCAACGCGATTTAACTGACAGTACGGTCTTACGAAATATAGGAGTTCCTTTTGGACATACCATTATCGCTTTTACATCCACTATAAAAGGGTTAAATAAATTACTGCTAAACAAAGAGAAGTTCGCAGAAGATTTAGAGAATAACTGGGCAGTTGTTGCAGAAGCAATACAAACTATTTTGCGAAGAGAAGCCTATCCAAATCCTTATGAAGCCTTAAAAGGACTGACAAGAACCAATGCGAAAATAAACAAAAATTCTATTGCAGACTTTATTGATACTTTAGAAATATCAGAAGACATTAAGCAAGAGTTAAAGGCGATTACGCCAGCAAATTACACAGGAATATAACATGACAGAAAAAAAAAGTATCCGAATGATTTTTATTAAATTTATCTCAAAAAAAAGTGAAGTGATCTTGATAACACTGATGTTATGTTGCTCTTTATTCAATTTCACCTCTTGTTCATCAGAAAAAGGAAATCCTGAGCGCTTTAGAAAAGGGGTCTTTGAAATTCCTGCAGGCAACGGTTACAGTAAAACAATAATTACTCGAATTGATAGTTTACAGATTGAAGAATATGATAAAATTATTAGCATTTCTAATGACAGTGTCATGGGAGAAAAAAGAATTAAACATATCGACACCTTATACATCCATTGGGATAATAACTTCTTTTATTCTTTAAAAATGAAGTCTCCTAAAAAGAAATTAGACGAAGATATTTTATATGTTCAGATCACAAAAATAACAGATGATTCTTATGACTTTTCAGTAAAAATTGGTTTTAGCAAATATTTGACAGAAGGCACACTTACAAAAGTAGAATAGGGTAGAAAAATCCATACAGATCGCCCATCCTGCTAAATGTTTGTCTTATCAAAAGGCACGCACATCAGAAGAAATGTTTCTAACAGTATTATTTTATACTTTTTGTATTAAATAAAGTGCTACATGTTTCTGAAAATGAACGCGATATAGGCATTTCTAAAATGTAAATAAACTCATCTCTTCTTACTTTAACATGTAATCAAGAATATCTATTGTATTTCCAAGGATAATTGTAAATTGCTCAAAACTTAGAAGGCGTTTTAAAAAAAAAGAGAAAACATTACACTATTTAAAAAACATATCGCATTTCTTTTTCTAATTGCATTTTTCGCACCAGCGACTGTGCAAATTATGCACGCTCTCGAAAGCCATGAACATCCCGTATGTTACGCTGAGAACATCACGCATTTACATGAAAAACATACGGAGTGTGATTTTCACTTTTACAAAGTAAATCCTCCTTATACTTTTAGCAATACCTATCAGTCAGCAGTACCCAATCAGAAAACGGTACATATTGATACTCCTTATAATTTTTTCTTAAAAGAACACCCTTTATCTTACCTACTTCGGGGTCCACCTGCTATGTATTTATAATTAATTTTTATTAATATTAATATTAAAGCATTAAAATGATTCAAAAAATCTTTTTATGTGTCTTCTTTTGTTCGGCAACTTTTATTAGTTCCGCACAACAGTGCACTTATAATTTTAAAGGTATTGTCACTGATTATCACGACGGAACTCCCATATTTGGAGCTAGCATATTTATTAAGAGTTTAAATAAATATGCCACGTCTGACGCTCGAGGACACTTTGAAATATCCGATTTATGTCCTGGAAAAATTGAAGTACGAATCTCTCATATTTCTTGCGAAACTAAAGAGGTTTTTATCACTCTAGACAACAGCTTTTTTCAAGAATTTTATTTAGAGCATCATACGGAAGAACTCAAAGAAGTACGCATTGTCGCGACCTCCAAATTAAAGACAAAAACCTTACAGTCTTCGGTCTTAAAAAAGGAGCTTATCGATGCGTATAGCAATTCATCTTTGGGAGATATATTGAAAAATATTGCAGGAGTTTCTGCAATAAATACAGGAAATACTATTGTAAAACCGATGATTAACGGTTTGCATAGTAGTAGAATTATTTTGATGACCAACGGCGTGCGTTTACAAGACCAAGAATGGGGTATTGAGCACGCGCCCAATATTGACATTAATACAGCAGAGAAAATATCAGTTATAAAAGGCGCAAACGCCTTAGAATATGGAGGCGATGCGATCGGAGGTGTCATTGTTGTGTCCCCAGACAGAGTGCTCGTAAAAGACACACTTTATGGTAAAAGTATTTTAACAGGACAAACCAATGGCAGCGGTTTTAGTTTTCATACGGCACTCTCTAAAGCGACCAAAGCAGGTTGGTACGTAAATGCCAAAACAACTTTTAAAAAATATGGGGACTTTGAAAGTCCGGCATACGTTTTGTCAAATACAGGGTTAAATTCGCAAGCATTCTCTTTAAGAAGTGGATTGAAAAAGTTTGAAACTGGTTTTAATGTATATTATACCTACGTTAAAAATAATATCGGCATTTTAAAGTCTTCTCATATCGGAAATGTTGAAGATTTGGTCCATGCTATAAATTCAAACGAGCCTTTAATTGTTGCGCCTTTTTCTTATGATATTGATGCTCCAAAACAAGAAGTAACACATCAATTAGTAAAGATTGATTTTTACAAACGATACCGGAACACTGGAAAATTAGTGCTGCAATACGATTTTCAAAACAATCAAAGATACGAGTATGATATTCGCGTGGGTGCTGATAAAGAAAAACCATCCATTGATTTAAATTTAAACTCACATACTCTAAAAACAAGCTTTGAATTTGATTCAAAATCAAACCAGACCTACAAGGTAGGTCTGAAAGCAGCGTATCAAGATAATTTTGCAAATCCGAATACGGGCGTAAGAAGACTTATTCCAGACTACTATGCGTATGATTTAGGACTTTTCACCATTGGTAACTTTGTATTAAATGACAAGACCAATTTAGATCTTGGCTTGCGATATGATTTTAATTATATCAATGCAAAAAAATTCTACTTTAAGAGTCGCTGGAATGAACGGAATTACGACATCGATTTTAATCATTTAATTATTGGTGATTTTAAAACACAGTGGTTGGTAAATCCTACCTTTAAATACCATAATTTTTCTGCCTCAGCAGGCATTTCACATCAATTAAATGAAAAAAATTCGGTGCTTTTCAACTATGCGTTGTCTTCTCGAGCTCCAAATCCTTCTGAATTATTTAGTGACGGACTGCATCATTCTGCAGCCAGAATTGAATTAGGTGATTTAAGAATGCAACAAGAATTGTCTCATCGAATATCCAGTAGTTATTATTTTGAAAATGAAAAGACGTCTGTACTTATAGACCTCTTTTATAATCTGATTCATAACTTTATGTATATCGAGCCCGAAGGAACAGAGCAAACAATTCGCGGAGCATTTCCTGTTTGGGGGTATAAAAAGACGAACGCAAGTTTGTTTGGAGTAGATATTAATTGGCAACAACAGCTCACAAATAAAATTGATTTTAATAATAAAACATCCTTTATTAGAGGAAGAGACCTTGTGAATGATCGCCACTTAATTGACATTCCTGCTGCGAACACCGTCAATAGTATTCGGTATCAAAATAAAAAATGGCATCACTTTAATGCTACATTAGAAAGTAATTTTGTTTTTGCACAAAATTTATTTCCAAATAATAATTTTGATGTTTTTATTCCGACCACTAACAATACTGTTTTAGTCGATGTAAGCAGTACACCAAATTCCTATCATCTCTTAAAATTTAATACTGATACCAGTTTTAAATTATCAGAAAATTCAGAGATCACCGTGGGTTTCACAATTACAAACATTCTAAACAGCAAGTATAGGGACTACCTCAATAGGCTAAGATATTTCGCAGATGATCTTGGAAGAAATTATGTTTTACAATTAAAATTTAAATACTAATAATAAAAAAACAAAAAATGAAATTCAATAAAACTATAGTAATTTTAGCAAGTATATCGTCAATTTTTTTAGCATGTTCTAATGACGACGATCCCGTTGTAATCAACGAAGAGGAACTAATTACCACCGTTCGTGCTACCTTAATTCCTCAAAATGGTGGAAATACCATTATTTTAAAAAGTGTAGACTTAGATGGTGATGGTCCTAATAAAGCGAATTTGAGCGTGTCTGGCTCTTTAGACTCAAACACAAACTATTCTGCAACCTTAGAAATTTTAAATGAAACGGAAGCTCCTGCAGAGGACATTACCTTAGAAATTTTAGAGGAAGACGAAGATCACCAATTCTTTTACTCCTTTACCAATAATATTGCAACCGCTACATATAAAGATCAAGATGCCAACGGAAACCCTATTGGCGTTCAATTTGACTTGTTAACAGGAGCAGCTGCAACGGGTAATTTCACCATTACATTAAAACATGAACCGAACAAAGGCGGCGAAAATGTAAAGGCTGGTGATATCACAAATGCCGATGGCGCAACAGATGTACAAGTAACTTTTAACCTTACAATTGATTAAATAAAGGCTATTTGTAACGCATTGTACCGCTCAAGCTATGTGTTTATTTTTTTAAAAAATTACAGCAAAAGACCCTTTAACAAAAAAGACTTTTGCTGTTTTTTTTTACCTTTTTTTAGCACTTAAAAATGAATATCTACGCGTAGAATAGAGAAAATAATTAAAAAAAGCATTTCTTTATTCCAATGCTTTTTTTACTTTTAACACCAGTTAAATTATGCTATTTTATCTCTTCTCAGAAGCAATAAAATGCTCATCACTCAAAGCATACATGTCTAAATTACCAAAGAAACATCAATTTATCGACTTATCCGATTATGGCAGGCCCATCGCAAGGGGCATTGCCAACATATTAAAAACAACAAAGTACACCCCAATAGATGTTACCATATCATTTGTAATCTCAGGATTAATTGGAGTGTATTGTATTTTTAAAGGTTATTACTACGCCGCCGCTTTCTTTTTAATTTTAAAGTCAATTTTAGATGCCGCAGATGGAGAACTGGCAAGGGTAAAAGAAACACCTTCTTATACTGGGAGGTTTCTAGACTCGGTTTCAGATATTATTTTAAACTTCATAATCATATGCACCATAGGCCACTTAACAAATACCAACTTTGTTTTCACTTTTTTAGCCTTTTTCGGAATTCAATTGCAAGGAACTTTGTACAATTATTATTATGTAATTCTTAGAAACCGCTTTGCAGGAGACACTACAAGCAGAGTTTTCGAAGACAAAACACCTACTGCCTTGCCTGGAGAGAAACAAAAACATGTGACTCTCTTATTCTTTATATATAAATCTTTGTATGGTATTTTTGACGAAATAATTTATGCCTTAGACAAAAAAGCACCAGAAGGAAACCCCTTTCCAAATTGGCTAATGACCCTAATTTCTACTTTTGGTTTGGGTTTTCAGCTTCTTATCATAAGTGTGTTCTTAGTGCTAAACTTAAAAGAATTAATCATTCCTTTTTTTATTGGGTACTCTGCCTTTATTTTTGTGTTTATTTTTATTCGAAGAGCATTTTATTAATGTACATGTTTGGTGCTTTTTAATTTATTTAGCACGCACAAAGCAGCCACAAAGAACAATCCTAAAGAAAGTACACTCCACTGCATAGAATCTGTTAAATAAATTAGAAATCCAAAAACAAAAGTCCCTAAAACAATTGCAATTTTCTCGGTAACATCATAAAAACTAAAGTAGGTTGTATTGTCTTCTGTCTTGGGTAGTAATTTAGAATAGGTAGAGCGCGTCAAAGATTGTATTGCTCCTAAAACCAATCCTAAAAGAGCTCCTAAAGCATAGAAATAGTTTTCTACATATGTCATTTCTTTTTCTAACATAAAAGCGGCCAAACAAACAAGAATCCAAATAACCAAAGTAATTTTCAAAGCTTTGAAATTCCCGTATTTTTTTGATATTTTAGAAAAAACATAAGCTCCTAAAATGGCTACAAATTGAATTAATAATACCGTGATAATTAAATTAATAGTTCCTAAACCCAATTCAGAAGATCCAAAAATAGTCGCCAGTAAAATAATCGTTTGTACACCAACACTTAACAAAAAGAACGCAAGTAAAAAGTTTTTTAATGTAGGGTATTGTTTTAATTCAAACCATACTTTTTGCAACTCTTTGAATCCTTTCCAAATAAAGTCTTTTGCAGGTTTTCGATTGTGCATTTTATTCGGTAATTTCTTAAAAGTAACTTGTGCAAAGCCAATCCACCATAAGCCCACCAATATAAAAGAAACGCGCATCGCTTTTAAAGAGGCTTCATTTTTAGCGCTTTCCAATGCTGTTTCAATTGCAGCTTCACTCCCATTCGCAAGAATTGTTTTAGAAATATGCAAATCAAAACCAAATATCCCTGGAACTAAAATCATAGCTAAACAACATAACAACAGAATAATAGACCCTATATAGCCATATATAAAACCTTTTGCACTGGTAGCGTCTTGTTCTTCTGGACGCGCAACTTCGGGTAGATAAGAATTGTAGAAAACAATACTGGCCCAAAATCCAATACTGGCCAGAATGGTGCAAATAATTCCGATCCAAACCGTATGTAAGTCTTCAAAAAAATACATGGTCATTACAGAAAGTCCTCCCAACCAGCAGAAAAACTTCATAAATTTTAGTTTATTCCCCGTATAATCTGCAATTGCAGATAATATTGGCGAGATGAAAGCGACAATTAAAAAAGAAAACGACAACGCATAACTATATAAAGTATCGGCATATTCCCATTTCATACCCAAAAAATAAACCGTCTCACCTTTAGTAATCGCACTATAAAATAGTGGGAAAACTGCTGTACTAATAACTAAAGAGTAGACTGAATTTGCCCAATCATAAAATGCCCAAGCGCCTATTAACTTTTTATCTCCGATTTTTAACATCCAACTTTTTTTAACCTTTAAGACTAATTTTCAACTTTTTGTTTCATATTCTAATGATACAGTAAGGACGCATAAACCTATAATATTAAACTTATTATTTAATATATTTCAAACCAAACCTTAAATAAATACTTTGATCGGCACACAATATAGTAAAAGTTTTTATTACTTTTTTTAAGAAGACCTGCTGTGCTAAATTAAATGATGGGGCAAGTTGGTTTGCTTTTGGCAAATAACTTCTTAGATTTTCAATTCTAAAAGCATTTCAAGGGGTATCGCTATCTTCTAAACAATTACCAATAGCAAGATAGCCCGGCAAAAGTGGATGTATAATGCAAAATGAAGGATGACAACTCAAATTACAATTCCATAACTTATTTGTATTAAGTAATGCAATAACAATTTTTAAAACAATGCTATTTTACATTTTTTATCTGTTTTTAAGTCTCCATAAGTACCCCAATAACAACCAATTGCACATGGCTTTAAATTAGTTGTACTAGAACGATAACAGCAAAATTTAATCTAAAAAAACCACTACAAAATTGTAGTTGTTTTAATAATAGAATTAAAAAATATTTTTATTACTTTATTATTTTTTTAGTTAAGTGCCCAATCTTTGAAAGTATCCTTGCAAAATATACACCGTCTGACAAAATAGACCGATCTCGTGTGTTTGAAGTGCTCTCTCGAATTTTCTTCCCTAATATATTGTGTAAAATTACAGAGGAAAGCACATCATTTGGTTGTAATTGAATGTGCAAAATAGCTTCAACAGGATTGGGATATACCAGCTCTGCATCTTCTTGTAATTGCTCAATATCTAATACTGCAACATTAAAACCCTTCCAAACATCCGCAGCACCATAAGCTTCTTCACTGCCTTCAGACACATATAAAGTGCCAATATATCTAGCAGCAAAAGCATTTTAATTATCCCCTGCTAGAGATGCAGGATTTAATGAAGTTACACTTGTTAAACGTGCAATAATAAAAAGCACTCTCACCAATAAAATTTACCGAATCTAAAAATGTAACACAAATGAACTTGTACAATAAACAACTGCACCCTTACCAATAGTGGTTGCCGAATTTCCAATTATAACGTTCGTTAAACCTGAACAATCACGAAATGCCATCACACCAATAGAAGTTACCGTATCTAGAATTGTAACACTGATTAGACTGGTACAATCAGTAAATGCCCTCTCACCAATAGAACTTACCGAATATGCTATAGAATTATAAGTAACTGCATTCGGAATATTTGCAACACCAGCAAAAGAATTATTAGTACCAACTTCTACATACCAATTTGTTTCATTCGTAACATTAACATAGGTGCTATTAAAAGTAAAATTTTAGATTTAACCTTAGGCTTGTATGCTTGAATAAAAAAAAGATAAATACCAAAAAAAAGTTTTTTCACAATTATATTATTAATTGGAAAGATAGCGTGTATCAACTTCCTAAGATTACCATTCAGCTAGTCAAAAAAACAGGCTTCACTTCTAATGATTTTAGTGCAAAATATGTTTCTTTTTGTTCTCAATTCCTTCACCCCTTTTATCTTTTATCAACACCTTGAAAAATGCTAAAAACTACAACATTCCTCAATAAAAAAAATAATTTAAAAAAACATACAAAATCAAAAAATATTCTCGTTACTTTTCTAAGAGAGCTTACTGTGCTTGGTTGAATTTTGCCGCAAATTGGTTTGCTATTGACAAATAGCTTCTTAAATCTTCAATTCTAGATGCATTTGAAGGATGTGTGCTTAATATTTCTGGTTGAGAGTTCCCTTTTGATTTTTCACTCATTCGAACCCAAACAGCTGCAGCCTCAATACCGTCATATCCTGCCATAATCATAAAAATCAATCCTAACCGGTCTGCTTCTTGCTCGTGAACTCTACTAAATTTTAAACCCCCCAAGCCAGCGCTCACGCCATATGCTGTATTCCATATTTTTTGTGCTTCGACACTTTCATTTGATGTTCCAAGCACCACCAGCAGTTGTCCAGCTTGCTGTCCATAAGAAGTCGTCATTCGTTCTTGCCCATGTTTTGCAAATGCATGTGCAACCTCGTGCCCCATCACTGCAGCAATACCGTTTTCGTTGGCACAAATTGGCATAATACCCGTATAAAAAACAACTTTACCCCCAGGCATGCACCAAGCATTCAACGTTTCATCTTCAATTAAATTAAACTCCCATTGATATGAATTTGCTTCTGACACCATTTTATTTGCGCGCATAAATCGGTCAACAGCTTTTGAAATATTTGCTCCGATCGTTTTAATTTGCTTTGTCATTGCACTGTCGTTGGATACTTTATTTTCAACTAAAAACCCTTTGTATTGCGCGAAACTTGCTGGTAATACTTGAGAGTCAGGCACTAAATTTATACGTGTTCTTCCGGTTATTGGAACTTTACTACAACTTAACAACAGATAAAAACCGACAACTAGGATCCCTATATTTTTCATTTTTATTTTTATTTACTGATTCAAATTTAAACTAAATCTCTTTAAATAGTATCCAAAGTAATACCGATATTTCGATTTAATGATAAAAAGTATTAAATTTTAGGATTCCGTTTTCTTTTTAATAAATGATGGTTATCTTTGAGTATTAATTAATTTAAATTCTTGATTTAAAATTACGCTCCAAATCTATCATACCAATGAACAAAATAGTTTCTTTTTTAATTCTCGTTTTTTTAGCAAGCTGTGCGGGCAAAGCACAAGATAGTTCTGAAGACAATAAAAACTATAAAATTACAAAAACAGCGTCACAATGGAAAAAAGAACTTACCCCTGCGCAATATTCGGTGCTACGTGAAGCGGGTACAGAAAGACCTTTTTCCAGTCCATTGGATAAAAACAAAAAAGTTGGCACCTTTGTTTGTGCCGCCTGTAAAACCCCCTTATATGCTTCTAAAGATAAATTTGATTCTGGAACGGGGTGGCCTTCTTTTGATCGCTCTATTAAAGAGAACGTTCTTTTGGATACGGATTATAAAATAGGATATGCGAGAACAGAATTAAAATGCAACACTTGTGGTAGTCACTTAGGACACTCTTTTGATGATGGTCCAAAAAATACTACAGGTAAACGCCATTGCATTAATGGAGTAGCTCTAAAGTTCATTGCAAAGAAATAATTGCAACTAAAAAAAAAGAATACATTTACATTCCCAACTTTTTTCATTTTTTACCGCAAGGTAAAAAATAGGTAACTTTTGAAACAAAAAAAGGCATAACAAAAAAAATGAAAGATTTGGGAAAGACATTATTTAATTTACTCTGACTCTTTGCTTTCACGCAAATCCATTCTCAAAAATTATCAAAAGCTACAATCACTTCTTTAGGCAGTGCAACTGCTCATATAGACATTTTAGGTAAAAACCTATAAATTCAATAAAGTATTGGACAATCGAGTAGCATTGGCACACAAAATATTAAAAGAATAACTGTCCAACAAGGGTTTTTAAATATTGTTAAGATCTTTAATATCTACAATTCCAATCACTATTGCTCTAGAAAAAGATGTTTGGCTAGCTAGGATAAAACTCTAAGTAACCATAAAATTTGAGATGATACGCAGTAGTTGAAAATAGATATACGAGCAAAAATGGAGAAAACTTAGGCATTATTAATGCTACACTCACCTCTTTTGACACAAATCTGGATAGTTTCGGTTTTCGTCTTAATATCAGTTTTATTGAAGGAACTGCTCCCAATTCTGGCTTACTAGGTGGTGCTTTATTTGGATCTAATTCAAATGAGGACATTTTTAATGAAAATTTAATCATATTCTTTACTGCTGATAAAGAAAGTTTTAAATGAACACACTTTTGAATAATCAATAATTTATATCCAAAAACACGTTTATCTTTCCTCAGGTGTTTTTACAGCTACTATTAATTTTAGCAGTTAAACTTGCAACCGTACTCCAACAATCACAACTTTTTATTTTATGGGATCCCAGAAGCAGGTCGAATCATTTTGACAAAAAAGAATACCAATTACCCATAGAAAAAACTATGCGTATTCATGAAACCAATCGGCTCTAATTCTTATATTTGTGATTCCAAAAAAAGAAACAAATTATGTTCAATAATTTAAGCGATAAATTAGATAAAGCCTTACACACCCTAAAAGGGCACGGTAAAATTACAGAAGTAAACGTAGCCGAAACTTTAAAAGAAGTTAGGAGAGCACTACTAGACGCGGATGTTAACTTTAAAATCGCTAAAGAATTTACTAAAAAAGTTCAAACTCAAGCCTTAGGACAAGATGTATTAACCACATTAAATCCAGGCCAATTAATGATTAAGTTAGTTAAAGACGAACTTACGGTGTTAATGGGGGGTGAAACTGTGGGCGTTAATCTAGCTGGTTCGCCTACTATTATCTTAATGTCTGGCCTACAAGGATCTGGAAAAACTACATTTTCTGGAAAATTAGCCAACTTTTTAAAAACTAAAAAATCAAAAGAAGTTTTGCTCGTTGGTTGTGATGTTTACAGACCGGCAGCGATTAACCAATTACAAGTTGTTGGTGCGCAAATTGGCGTAGAAGTATACGCGGAAGTTGATAATAATAATCCTGTAGAGATTTCAAAAAACGCCGTTAAATACGCAAAAGCTAACGGTAAAAATGTAGTGATTATAGATACTGCAGGTCGTTTGGCCGTGGATGAAGAAATGATGAAAGAAATTTCTGAAATTCATAAAACAATACAGCCACAAGAAACTTTATTTGTGGTAGATGCAATGACCGGGCAAGATGCCGTGAACACCGCTAAAGCCTTTAATGATATTTTGAATTTTGATGGTGTTGTACTGACAAAATTAGACGGAGATACGCGAGGTGGCGCTGCTTTATCTATTAAATCAGTTGTCAATAAACCTATTAAATTTATTGGTACTGGTGAAAAAATGGATGCACTTGATGTCTTCCACCCAGATCGAATGGCGGACCGAATTCTAGGAATGGGGGATGTTATTTCTCTTGTAGAGAGAGCACAAGATCAATACGATGAAGAAGAGGCGCGAAAATTACAAAAGAAAATCGCGAAAAATCAATTTGGTTTTGATGACTTTTTAACGCAGATTCAGCAAATTAAAAAAATGGGAAGTATGAAAGACCTTATGGGCATGATTCCTGGAGCTGGCAAAGCAATGAAAGATGTAGACATTGACGATGACGCTTTTAAAGGAATCGAGGCAATAATTCACTCGATGACTCCTTCTGAAAGAAGCACACCCACAAGCATCAATGCGAGTAGAAAAAAAAGAATTGCACAGGGATCTGGAACTTCAATTCAGGAAATAAATCAATTGATGAAGCAGTTCAATCAAATGAGTAAAATGATGAAAATGATGCAAGGCGGTGGTGGAAAAAAAATGATGCAGATGATGCAAGGAATGAAATAAATTTTCAAAGAAAAGAGCGCACTAATTCTTTTTTCACCAAACAGTCAAAAACACGCGCAATACTAAAAAAATTATGATTTTACTAGACGGAAAAAGAACAGCAGCAGACATTAAAGAAGAAATTGCTTTAGAGGTTAAACAATTAAAAGATAAGGGTGGAAAAACACCACACTTAGCGGCTGTTATAGTAGGAAGTAACGGCGCGAGTATTACCTATGTAAATGCAAAGGTAAAGGCATGTGAGCGGGTTGGTTTTGAATCCACATTGATCCGTTTACCAGAAGATATTTCAGAATGCGAACTCCTCAACGAAATTGCAATTTTAAATGTCGACCACGCTATTGACGGATTTATTGTGCAACTTCCATTACCAAGTCATATTGATAAACAAAAGGTATTAATGGCAGTCGATCCAAATAAAGATGTAGATGGATTTCATCCTACCAACGTTGGCAAAATGGCGTTAAACCTCCCTACTTTTATTTCTGCGACACCGTTTGGAATTTTAGAATTATTGGAAAGGTATAAAGTGGAAACTTCAGGAAAACATGTGGTGGTGCTCGGCAGAAGTCACATTGTTGGTAGTCCCATGAGTATCTTACTCTCGCAAAAAAGGAAGGTAGGAAATGCAACGGTGACCATGTGTCACAGTAGAACAAAAAACCTAAAAGAGCTCACGTTACAAGCAGATATTATTATAGCAGCTATTGGAATTCCTGAGTTTTTAAAAGCAGACATGGTCAAAGACAATGTTACTGTCATTGATGTTGGAATTACCCGCTTAGCAGATTCCTCTAAAAAAAGTGGCTTTAGATTGGTGGGTGATGTCGCCTTCGCAGAAGTTGCTAAAAAGGCTGAATTTATCACACCTGTTCCCGGCGGTGTTGGTCCCATGACTATTGCCATGTTATTAAAAAACACTTTACTCGCTTGCAAAAGAAAAAATTAATTCTTAGAAACAAGTAAGCTCTGAGAACTATTACCAATAAATTGAATATATTGTGCGAACTGAAATAGGAACAAACGCTTGAAAGAATCTCTGCGTGCTTTGTACTCTTTCTAATCTATATGCATATGTTCATGGATTTTTTCTTAAAAGAAAACAGTGACTTTAGTCCTTTTTCAATGCAACACTTGTGGGTTGTTATCTGCTGTGTATGCTTTGGCATTCTGCTTATTTTGTTCTCCAAGAATCAAAATAAGCGCAGACAAGATATCATTGGAAATATTTTAGCATTCTCCATTACTTTAACCGTTCTTTTGGGAACCACTTTAAACATATACAAAGAAAACTTTAATTTTAAAGAAGACCTGCCTTTGCACCTGTGTAGCTTTCTTGCACTTGTAATTCCTATTTTATCTGTCACTAAAAAGTTTGTATTCTATGAAGTCTTTTTTTTCTTAATAATTGCAGGAACATTACAATCATTAATTACACCTGACGAATATAATTATTTAAATTTCGCTTTTTTCAGATATTGGTTTGTGCACGCTGGTCTTGTGATTTTTATGCTGTTTGCCACCTTTATCTATGAAATGAGACCTGCCCTTAAAAGTGTTGGGAAGGCATTTATTGGAATGCAAATCTATATGATTCTAATGTTTATTCTTAACTACTGTCTTGGTTCTAACTACTTTTATACCAATAGAAAACCAAGTTCGGCAACTGCATTAGACTTTTTTGGAGATTGGCCACAGTATGTTATTGCTGTAGAAATTCTTGTAATCCCTTATTTCTTGCTGATTTATCTACCTTTTTACCTTTGTAAGGAAAAGAATTAATGCGCTTCTCTGTGCACCAATTCGAAAGAAAATGCAGGCGTGCATATTGAAATATAATCACAAGGCTCGTCGAAAGGATTTGAATATTGAACCCTTGTGTTTTTTTCAATCTTAATAGATTCTCCTGCTTTTAAAACTACGATCTCTCCTGCAATAATAAACTGTTTCTTTCCTTTTATAACATACGTGTATTCCTCAAACTCTGGGGTCTGAAAAGGTTCACTCCATTTTGGTGGCGCCACCATATGTGCAATACTAATTTTTGCTCCATCATCTGTAACTTTACCAAAATGCTCTTCAATTATTTTACCATCTGATGTAGGTACCACAAAAGGGGTTTTCTGAATGGTATATTTTTTCATTTTTTGTATTTATGTCTGAGATTCATAATACACTTTGCAGGTATCCAAACAATTTATTAGCTTCCTAAAACAAAAGATCAAACCCTTTTAATTGAACCAAACGATAAAAGCTTTCATCTTTGCTAAATCTGGAATTTGCTCCAATGTTACTTTCTGAGTCGTAAAGTCTTTTAAACCAAGCTCTTCTTTATCAATGGCAATTGTCGCATTTAAATCATCTATAAACAAGGTTGCTGTGAAGAATGTAGATTCAACTCTATTGATATTATTATTAGCATTCACCTCAGAAAAGCTAGAATTCTTATTGATCCCTGTTTCTGTAGCATATCTAATATCGTGTACCTCTATACTCTTAATTGTAGAAGTAGAGTCCAATTGTTCTCTTGGTATGATCGTTAAAATGTGCTTTCCTCCTTTTTCATAGATAAGATATTCGTCGTCGTCTTGAAAGTAGTTATCTCCTAATGCACCCTCACTTAAATTTTTAACAATAGAATCTTTTTCAAAAATTGTAGCCAATTCTTGAATGGTTGTTGTTGTTGTTAAATGGCCAACTCTGCCTTTTTTAATATTGAACTTGCCTCCATCTCCACAACTTGACATTAAGAGTACAGTGGCTAATATTAAAACGGAAAGCGTCTTTTTTTTGATCATTTCTAACTTTTTAATGTTGTTACAATGTGTTTATTTGAATCCTTTACTCTAGCAAATTTTGATAAAAATACTCAAACTTTAGGAGTTCAGAACTACTTTATAGATTTTGTTCAAAATAATATTCAAACGTGCGTAATTCTCAAGAATTTATTATTTTAATAAATACAACTAACCAGCAAATTTCATACAATACACTAGAGCATTCCGCTTTTCACATTTCACAAAATATTCGCTATTGCTATAAAACAAGACATCTTAAGCAGCGCCCATTTAAAAGCAATGCATGCGCAGTTTATTATTAACCTTCAAGGAAGCATACACTTCCCCCTTTTTTACACATGCGGTTCAAAAGACAGGTACGCTGTAATTTTAAGCAGCTTAATTTTATGCAATTGCGAATTTCATTTTTATTCGTGTTTTAAATAGCGATTGAAACAATCTTAACAACTCTATTTATGAATAAAAGACCCAAAAAAATTTACCTTTTAAGCAATCCAGTTTTTAAAATCTTTTACACGCTCTCTGCTTACAATAATTTCAGTTTCTACACTCGAATGCAAAATTAATTTGAACCGAGAATTGGCGTAGCATATAATATCTTTAATAGCATTCAAATGAATAATAAAAGTGCGGTTTACTCTAAAAAATTTTTCAGGATCTAGTTCTTCTTGCCAATACTCTAAAGAATTGTCTAATGTATAATTTCTGTTTGCCGAGGTCTGTATATACGTGGCTTTATTTTCGCTGTAAAAACAAGCTACTTCATCTGTGTTTATAATTTTTATGTGCTGTCCCACTTTAACGGTAAGTCTTTTCTTAAACTTTCTATCAATAGGGTTTATTAATAAATTACGAATTGTGTCTAAATCTATTTGCCCATTGACTTGTTTTTGCTGTCTTTCTTGAAAGGTAGTCACCGCAAACTTCAATTCATCTTCATCTAAGGGTTTTAATAGATAGTCGATACTATTTAATTTGAAAGCTTTCAAGGCATATTCGTCATAAGCCGTGGTAAAAATAATAGCTGATTTTACTTCAATTTCTTCAAAAATCTCAAAAGACAAACCGTCCGAAAGCTGAATGTCTAAAAATATTAAATCAGGATGCTCATTATTTTGCAACCAATTCAAAGATTCTTCTACGGAATGTAGCATTGTCTTAGCCTCTAATCCTAATGCTAACAACATTCTGCTAAGCCTTCTTGCTGCCGGTTTTTCGTCTTCTATGATAAGTACAATCATATGGGTTTAATTCTTTTTATTCATTAAATCTTAAATCTTTGTCTTTTCTCTACTTTTATGAATTACGTTTATCGTAACAACTGATGTTATACAGGACAGGTTAAAAACAAGCAACAACACAAAAAAATAATACCGATCACACTTTTCGAGGCGTCTTAACATATATTTACTACTTAAATATCATTGCATTTTATTCGCAATTCACAAAAAATTAACCTTAAAATAAGTCTACAAAAATTAATAACCCTTTTTGATTTTATACAGACCTTTCTTTGCTATTAAGCACTTTACTAATTCCACGCACAGTACCATCATTTTACTCCTTTCCATTCATAAATTCAGCTACTTTATTTTCTTCCCAATCGTCTATAACATTCATTTTAAACTTAAAAACAAAAAGGCCATGCATCACTAATGCGATCAACCACAACAGTACATTTATCCAAATATTTGCTTTTACCTTTTCTAAGGAATTTTCATTTTCAATATAACTTTCAAAAAAATCAATAAAAGTATTAGAAAACAATAAAACAAAAAGCATTATTATTATAAATATTTGAAGATGATTGAAAAAACCTCGCATTCTTCTCACTATTTTTCTTGCTTGTTTGAGCTCCCTATTTTTACTTTTAACCTCCATAAAGGTTCTCTTTAATCGTTCATGTATTTACGTATTTTACGCGCTTCCCAGTCTTTTTCAAAAAGAAAAATAAATCCAAAAACACTCCATGTGTGAAATACCAAACCGATTCCCCAAATGATCCAAACTGCATACATACCAAAATCAGAAAATATATCAATAAATGATTTGTTTTCAGTAATTCCATCCACGAATTGAGCGCCACTTAAAAATAGATTTACCAAGATATATATTGCTAAATGCCAATAATATTCCTTTACATCTTCTACTCTTTTTTTTTGCTCGAATGTATTTTTGTTCCTGCAAATGATTGTCCAGTTTCATGCTTACCGTTTTGTACTATTCATGTATTTCTCTATCTGCTTTTTCTCCCAATTTTTACCAAAGAAGACATTAGAACCAAAAACTCCCAGCCAATGGAAAAACAATCCTATTCCCCAAAACAACCAAGTAGAGTAGACTCCAAAATGACTCATTGCTTGAACAAAATTATATTCATTATCGCTATTATTTGTCAATCCAAAAATAATAATTCCAGAAAGAAAAACATTTACTGCAGCATACACCGCAAAGTGTATATAAAATCCTTTTATTTTATCCACTTGCTTTTTTGCTTGGATGTACTTTTGATTTTCTCTGAATTCTCTTTCCATTTTATTTCTAATTTTTATTTGCGTTCATTATTTCTTTAATTTTTCTGTCTTCCCAATTTTTACCGATAGACAAATAATTAAAACTAAAAATGTTTAACCAATGAATAAATAGTCCGATTCCCCAACCAATTGGAGAAAACCAAAACCAATGAAAATGAGGTTCAAATTTAAGATTTATAAAAATAAGTATTGAGACCACAAAGCAATATACCGTTAAGTGTTTGTAAAATCCCTTTATTCTTTCCATGCGTTTTTTTGCCTGAATATACCTTTGCTCTTCTGTCAATACTATTTCCATTTTATTTTTGTTTATTTTCCTCTTTCATCAGCTCCTTTATCTTTCTATCTTCCCAATTTTTTCCTAAAAAAATATTGTAATTATTTACTGATAAGAAGTGAAAAGCGACCCCCATTCCCCATCCAAATATTACAAACCAAAACCAATAAAATCCTGGAGAGAATCTTAAATTTATGAAAATTAAAAACGGAATTACAATACAATAAGACGCTAAGTTTTGATAAAACTCTTTTAATTTCTCTACTCTTTCTAATGCTTTTATGTAGTTACTATTTTCTAAATCCTCTGAATACATCGCATTACTCATTTTATGCAAAAGTGGCAAACACACTTTAAAAGTTTTATTATTATTTTCTATTTTAACCTCTTTCTCTGTTATTAACCCATATCTATCTGCTATATTTTGCAAACCAACTTTAGTGCTTTTTCCGATAGCCTCTTTAAAATTGACGTTATTTTCTATAATTAAATAATGATGTTCTTCATAAATACTAATCGTTAAAGGTCTGTATGAAGAAACTACATTGTGTTTTACTGCATTTTCAAGCAAAAGCTGCAGGGAAAGTGGCACGATTTTTAATTCCATATCGCTTATAATATCTGGAATATTAAACTTTACAGCATCTTCAAACCGCATTTCTAATAATTGCATGTACACTTTTGCAAAATTCAATTCTTCTGCAATAGGCACTAAGTCTTTATTTCTTTGCTCTAATACATAGCGATATACTTTAGATAGTTTTGTCGTAAACTTTTCTGCCTGATGGGGATTTTCTCCAATTAAACTAGTTAATACATTTAAACTATTGAATAAAAAATGTGGATCTAATTGATTTTTTAAAGATTCAAATCTAGCTGTTTCTGTTTTTGCCACAATCTCTTGTTTGGTAGATTCTTGTTTTACAGAATTTTTCCACTGCAACATAAAACTCCTTGCATGTAAAAAAGCAGAAACTCCAAAAGAAAGAATAACATAAAATACGTGCACCCATATATAGTTTCCACGTAAAAATCGATCTGGATTCGTCCCTGAAATTAGGACAAAATTTATGTAATTTATAAATAAAACAGCAGGCACTGTATACATAACAGTTCCTATTATACCCACCCATATTCTTTTATTTGTATGTGTAATCCAGTCCCATCTTTTACTTAAATAATCATTGAGAAGTGCTTGTGCAAAACCTAATCCAAAAGAATACATAGCGGAGATAAGGATCGTATTACCAATTCTTACCAATGTAAATTTCTGGTTGATTAAAATAAAAAACAAAGCAACGATGAAGGTAATCTTAAGACTAATTATAACGCCATTCAAAAAGGTTTTTTCTGGTATGTCCTTCTGTAAATTCATGTGTATTCTTTTTCTTTTTTACAATTTAATTTTTAAAGATACATTTTTGTCAACAACCACAAAATTTGCATTCCTGTAATTTAATCGTGCGAAAAACTTATTTTTAGGTGCGCTTAAGAAAACACTCGCAAGTATATTCTTTTCACCAACAATAGTTTTACCAAGGTTTTTTTGTTCACTGCAACCCGCACCGTTATAAGCAACAGCTTTTATGTCTTTAAAAGAGACCATACATTCTCTTCCAGTTCTTTGAGCTTCTATTATATGCAAACTTGCAGGGCTGTCATAATTTGGCAAAGAAATTCTAAATTCTACTTCCCCTAAATCGGAAACTATCCGCTCCATGGCTGCAGTAATTGAAAAATTTTGATTTGTCACTGAATTTAAGAGACCTAAGGTTACTACTGTCAAAAATACTAGTAAAATTTTCATATACTTTTTCAGTTGTACTGTTACCTTGTAAAGATGCATTGAAGCTTTTGAGTTTAAAAATAAAAAATACTGGACTGGCGTTTTCTAGAGATGAATCGTTTTCAAAATCAATAATAATCGCTTTTAAAAAACCTGCGAAAATTTATCAAAAAAAGAATACAAAGCCTTTATTTTCATTAATTTATAACTTAAAGTACCATTTTATTGAAATTTGATAAAACTAAAAAAAAAGCAGCACACTTTTAGTGCTACTTTTTAAAAAAGATATATTTTAGCCACATGTTTACCTCAAGAATAAATATTTTGAACACAATTAATAAGCCCAGTTTGCGCTTGCGCAATCGCCGTAGCTAACAATTCGATTAGCAACCATTCAAGCCTATTATTGTATTCAATTCTTTATTTTTTCAACATGATACTTTCAAACAAATCATACTTCCATCGTCAAACTACTTCACAAAATAGCTTAAACGGCCTCCGTTTTAATATGCGCCCTTTGAGGTCTTAGCTATAACAGAATTCAGGTGTGTCCAATTCTACCTTCAAAAAAACCAAACAATAATTAGTATTATCAAAAAATTCAATGCAATGGAAATTGTAATTGCAAATAAATCACACAATGTTTATGCAGATATTATCTGTAAAACAATAGAAGAGGCTGCACAAATTCGAGGAACCGGAATTGCAAAACGGAAACCCGAATATATTTTAACCAAGCTAGAAAACGGAAATGCAGTCATTGCACTAGACGGAGATGAATTCGCTGGATTCTGTTATATAGAGGCTTGGGGACATGGAAAATTTGTTGCCAATTCAGGATTGATTGTACGCCCTGATTACAGAAACATCGGACTTGCAAAAAAAATCAAAGAAGTCATCTTTAAGCACTCGAGAACAAAGTTTCCCGATGCTAAAATTTTCAGTATCACAACCGGTTTAGCAGTTATGAAATTGAATAGTAATTTAGGATACAAACCCGTTACATTCTCTGAACTTACAAATGACCCAAGTTTTTGGGATGGCTGTCAAACATGCAAAAACTATGATATTTTAACCAGGACGGAAAGAAAAATGTGCATGTGTACGGGAATGCTATTTGATCCAAAAAACAATAACAAGTCCGCTTCTAAAGAAGTCAAAGAAAGCGTCTTTCGGAAACTAAAAAACATCAAAGAAAACTTATTTCTTAAAAAGAGTAAAATATGAAAAAATTAGTAATTGCATACAGCGGAGGTTTAGATACCTCTTACTGTGCCGTAAGTTTATCAAAAGAATATGAAGTCCATGCAGTAAGTGTAAACACTGGTGGTTTTTCTGAGGATGAGATCAAACATATTGAAAGTAACGCTTACAAAATGGGCGTTACTAATTATAAGAATATTGACGCCGTAGCTACCTTCTATCAAAAAGTGGTGAAGTATTTAATTTTTGGAAATGTATTAAAAAACAATAGCTATCCGCTTTCTGTCAGTGCTGAAAGAATCATACAAGCTATCGAAATTGTAGAATATGCCAAAAGTATTGGGGCAGCATATATTGCACATGGCAGCACAGGTGCAGGAAATGATCAGGTACGATTTGATATGATTTTTCAAACCTTAGCTCCAAACATTACAATTATTACTCCTATTAGAGACCAGCAATTAACCAGAAAAGAGGAAATTGACTATTTAAAATCGGAAGGTATTAATATGTCTTGGGAAAAATCCAAATATTCGGTAAATAAAGGACTTTGGGGAACAAGTGTTGGCGGGGTGGAAACTTTAAAATCAGAAAAACCTTTGCCAAACGAGGCCTACCCTTCTCAATTAAAAAAAGAGGGAGAAGAAAAAGTAACACTTACTTTTAAAAATGGAGAATTTGTTGCTTTCAACGGCATAGAAAATTTGCCTGAACTTAATATTGAAAAATTAAATGAGATTGCTGCAGGCTATGCAATTGGAAGAGACATCCATGTTGGCGACACTATTGTTGGAACAAAGGGGAGAGTTGGTTTTGAGGCTGCTGCAGCACTAATCACTATAAAAGCACACCATTTACTAGAGAAACATACTTTGACAAAATGGCAATTGCAACACAAAGAATATTTATCAAGTTTCTATGGAATGCATTTACACGAGGGCCAGTATTTAGACCCTGTAATGAGAGACACAGAGGTGTTCCTGCAAAGCTCACAAAAGATGGTCTCCGGAAATGTTGTGGTGCGCTTAAAGCCATATCACTTTTCTTTGGATGGAATTATTTCTGAACATGACTTAATGTCTAGCAGTTTTAGCACCTATGGAGAGGAAAACAGAGCATGGACCGCAACCGATGCCAAAGGTTTTATAAAAATCCTAGGAAATCAGAACAAAATATATCAACAAGTAAACTCAAAAATATGATCACAGTAGGCATTATTGGCGGCGCTGGATATACCGCAGGAGAATTGATACGGTTGTTGCTACATCATCCAGAAACAAGCATAAATTTTGTATACAGCACCTCGAATGCTGGTAATAAAATATACCAAATACATCAAGATTTAATTGGTAGCACTGAAATGAATTTTACTCAAGAAATTAATGCAGATGTCGATGTCCTCTTTTTATGCTTAGGTCACGGAAATTCAACCGCTTTTCTTCAGAAGCATTCCTTTTCTGACAGTACAAAAATTATTGATTTAAGCAATGATTTTAGATTGGCTACCGATAAAAATTTCGGAGAGAAAGCGTTTGTATATGGTTTGCCTGAATTGCAAAAAGAAAAGATAAAAGAAGCCAATTACATTGCAAACCCTGGTTGTTTTGCAACGGCCTTACAGTTGGCAATTTTACCTTTAGCTGCAAACGGACTTTTGCATAGTGACGTGCATATAAATGCGGTGACTGGAGCAACTGGAGCCGGAACCTCCTTCTCTACTACTACACATTTTACATGGAGAGATAATAACTATACACACTACAAAGCTTTTGACCATCAACATTTAGGTGAAATACATCAAACAGTGCAGCAGTTGCAACCTAATTTTAATGCAGAAATAAACTTTTTGCCAAACAGAGGAAATTTTTCTCGAGGCATCTTTGCTACGAGCTACACAAAGTTTGAGGATAGTCTTGAAGCAGCGATCAAGATATACCAAGAATACTACAAAGACGCTGCTTTTACCTTTGTTTCAACAAATGATATACATATGAAACAGGTAGTAAACACTAATAAATGCATACTCCACTTGGCGAAACACGGCAATAAATTACTAATTACAAGTACCCTCGATAATCTTTTAAAAGGAGCTTCTGGACAGGCACTTCAAAATATGAATTTAATGTACGGACTTGAGGAGTGTTTAGGATTAAATTTAAAAGCCAATTATTTTTAAAACCAACAACTCATATGAAAATAGCAATTATTGGAGCGGGAAGTTTAGGACAATCTATCGCGAAAGGACTATTAAAAAATGAAGTGGTTCAGACTTTGTATTTGACAAAAAGAAATACAAACACACTTCAAAGTTTTACCAATTTCAAAGAAGTTATTTTGACTTCAAATAATCAAGAAGCCGTTAAAAATGCTGATATTTTAATTTTTGCTGTGCAGCCAAAACACTTAGAGCATATCTTAACCAACATACAACCACTGCTATTTGATAGGCATATTTTAATCTCTGTAATTACCGGTTTTTCTATTGCTAAAATAGAAGCTATTGTTGGACCTAATATCACTATTATTCGAGCAATGCCAAATACTGCGTCGGCCGTTGGACAATCGATGACCTGCATCTCTGCAAATACAAGTGGAAAAGAAAAGGTTACATTGGCAAAAACTATATTTAATAGTTTGGGAAACACCTTAGAAATTCCTGAAGAACAATTACAAGCAGCCACCGTTATTTGTGCGAGTGGAATTGCTTTTTGGATGCGTTTGATTAGAGCAACCACACAAGGAGCGATTCAATTGGGCTTTGAAGCACACGAAGCGCACGAATTAGCTATGCAAACTTGTTTTGGTGCTGCCAGTCTTTTAAAAGAATCTGGAAACCATCCTGAAGTAGAAATAGACCGTGTTACCACACCTGGAGGTTGCACAATTGAAGGTCTGAATGAAATGGAACACCAAGGTTTAAGTTCCTCACTAATCAAGGGAATTAAAAAATCTTTTGATAAAATTAACCAAATAAAAAACTAAACCATGTCTGTATTTAACGTTTATCCCCTGTACGAAGTCACCCCTGTTTCCGCAAAAGGAATCTATGTGTATGACAAAAATAACACCGAATATTTAGATTTGTATGGAGGTCATGCCGTAATTTCTATCGGACACTCACACCCCAAATACGTGGAAGCAATTACCAATCAAGTTGCAAAATTAGGATTCTATTCTAATGCAGTTCAAAATCCCTTACAGGAGGAGTTGGCTGCTAAAATTGAGTCCCTTTCTGGCTGTAAAGACTATGCGCTCTTTTTGTGCAATTCTGGCGCCGAAGCAAATGAAAATGCATTAAAACTTGCCTCTTTCAAAACGAATAAATCGAGAGTAATCGCATTCAAAAACGGATTTCATGGCAGAACTTCTGCTGCAGTAGCAGTGACTGATAATGCGGCCATAATTGCTCCTATCAACGCACAACAAGAAGTAACTATTTTAGAATTAAATGACATTAAAAGTGTACAACGAGAACTTGAAAAAGGAGATGTCTGTGCTGTCATTGTAGAGTTTATTCAAGGTGTCGGCGGATTGGACCAAGCAAATGCTGCCTTTTTTGAACAATTGGATCTTCTTTGCAAAGCCAACAACACCTTGTTTATTGCAGATGAAGTACAATCTGGTTACGGACGGTCAGGAAAATTCTTTGCCTTTCAATATTACAAACTCACTCCAGACATTATCTCAATTGCAAAAGGAATGGGAAATGGATTTCCAATTGGTGGAATATTAATCCATCCCTCAATTGAGGCGAAGTTCGGAATGCTAGGAACTACTTTTGGTGGAAACCACCTCGCTTGTGTTGCAGGGTTGTCCGTGTTAACTGTAATCGAAGACGACCATCTTATAGAAAATGTGAATGAGATGTCTGCATACTTTATCAAAATTGCAAACACAATCCCACAAATAAAAAAGACAAAAGGCCGAGGACTGATGCTTGGTTTGGAATTTGACTTTGAAGTTGCCAACTTAAGAAAAAAATTAATTTACGAGCACCATATTTTTACAGGAGGTGCTTCGAATAAAAAAGTCCTGCGAATTTTACCACCATTAAATATTGACAAAGAACACATCCATCAGTTTTTTGACGCATTGGTTGCTGCCCTTGACAACTAAACAGTTACAATCAACAACTCATTAGAGAAAAAATCATGAATACCTTGTTATCCATATCAACTAGAAATAATGTTTTGCGAAGCATGGCGGATCCTCTTAACAAAGAAAGAGCTGCCATTATTAAAAGTAACAAAGAGGATATGGCGCGCTATACGGGAGCAGACATTTCGATGTTGGAGCGTCTCAAAGTAGCTCATTATAAAGTAGACGAGATGATCTTCGCTGCAAAACATTTAGCTGCTCAAGAGGATCTTATTTGCGTGGAATGTTTTAGTTTTAAGCATGACAATGGTCTTCAAGTAGACAAGAAAACCGCTTCTTTTGGAAGCGTTTTAATCATTTACGAATCGCGATCTGATATAACGCAAGAAGCCGCAGGAATTGCTTTTAAATCTAGAAATAAAATCCTTTTAAAAGGAGGAAAAGAATCTTTAAAATCAAATCTTAAAATTGTTGACTTGTGGCATACCGCTTTAAAACAAAACGATGCTGCCTTAAATTGGGTAACTTATTTACCCTGTATCTTCACGGAAATGGTCAAATGCGATAATATGCAGGAAAAGAAACGCATTTTAATAAAGATAGGTTCTCATACATTGACAAAGGAAACCGATAATATCTCTCGAGGAAAAATTGAAGATATGGCCAATCAAATCGCAAAACTCAAAGATACCTGTGAATTTATTATTGTAAGTTCCGGCGCGATCGCAGTGGCAAAACAATTTGTAAAATTAGAAAGTAAGCAATCAAGAGTTTTTGTGAGGCCAGCCTTAGCCTCTATTGGACAACCACACTTGATCCGAATTTATCAAGAAATATTTAGAGAATATGGCCTGTTAAGTACGCAGTGTTTGCTCTCCTATTCAGATTTTGAAAAACTCCAAAGTAAAACAAATATTGTAAATACCATTAATGTATTGGTGCACGACAAATACATTCCAATTATCAATAAAAATGAGACGGTTGCTACCGATGAGATTCAATTTGGAGATAATGAAAAACTAGCTGCATTCACCGCTGTTTTATTAGAGGTAGATCTCTTAATAATAGCCACCAATACCTATGGAATTTACACCAAAGAATCCCTGCAAAATAAACATCCTAAAACTATTTTTGGAGTGATTAATTTGGACACTTTGAAAAATGAGGTTGTAAATTCTAAATCTTCTCATGGAAGTGGTGGAATGCACTCTAAAATTGAAGCGGCTACTTTAAGCCAAAAGGCACAGATAGAAACACGGATTGTAAACGGATTGGAAGATAATTTTATTACGAATGCCTTTGGAAACAAAGTTTCGTTTACAAAAATAAAATAGATAACAATGAAAAAGTATACTTCTATAAACGACATTGACAATTTGACCTCATGGATTGAAGAAGCTAAAGAGCTCAAAGAAAATCCTTTAAAACATTGTGCCTTAGGTACAAAAAAAACTTTGGGACTGTTATTTTTTAACACCAGTTTGCGCACGCGCTTAAGCACGCAAAAAGCAGCTTTAAACTTGGGAATGGATCCTATTGTTATGAATGTTTCTGGTGATGCCTGGGGAATTGAATTTGAAGATGGTTCAATAATGAATGGAAGCACAGCAGAGCATATTAAGGAAGCTGCAGCCGTGGTTTCTCAGTATTGCGATATGATCGCCGTAAGAGCTTTTCCGTCTTTAAAAGACAAAGAGCAAGACGAAGCAGAGCACGTTTTAAAAGCTTTCATGAAATATGCTTCAGTACCCGTAATAAGTATGGAAAGCGCGACAGAGCACCCTTTACAAGGCTTCACAGATGCCATTACTATTTCTGAAAATACAAAGAAAAAAAGACCAAAAGTTGTATTAAGTTGGGCACCACATGTGAACGCATTGCCCCATGCCGTTGCCAATAGTTTTGTACAAGCCATGCAGAAGATGGATGTTGAATTTATAATTACCAATCCTAAGGGATACAATTTAAATAGTGCGATTACAAAAGAGACAACCATTGAACACGATCAAATAGTTGCTTTAAAAAATGCAGATTTTGTTTATGCCAAAAACTGGAGTTCTTATGAGGATTATGGAAAAATATTAAATACAGATACTGCTTGGATGCTCACGAAAGAAAAATTAGGAAATGCTAAATTCATGCACTGCCTTCCTGTAAGAAGAAATTTAGTGGCAGAGGATGCTGTATTAGATAGCAACGCTTCGCTGGTTATCGAACAAGCCAATAATAGAACGTACGCTGCTCAATTGGTTTTAAAAAAGATTTTAGAGAATTTATAGGGTAGCGCTAGAGGAGAAATACTTTTCATATTCCTGAAAAAAATTCTTTAATATTCTTCCTTGCAGAACTAAATACACATTAAATGGAAAAATTATCAATCGTAAAAATTGGAGGAAATATAATTGAAAATGAAATTGCTTTGCATACTTTTCTTCAATTATTTTCTTCGATAGAAGGAAAAAAAATCTTAGTACACGGAGGCGGAAAACGCGCTACAGAATTTGCAGTAAAATTAGGCTTAGCACCCAAAATAATTTCTGGTAGACGTCTCACAGATGCTCAAAGCTTAGAGGTTATCACCATGGTATACGGAGGACTGGTTAATAAGAATATCGTTGCAAAACTGCAAGCTTTAAAAATTAATGCTATCGGATTATCGGGTGCAGATGCAAACAGTATACGCGCTAAAAAAAGACCGATAACCCCAATCGATTTCGGCTTTGTGGGAGATGTAAAAGAAGTTAGTTCCAACGCAATTGATGCGTTAATTCAAGCCAGTTTTACACCAGTTTTCTGCGCCATCACGCATGACGGAAATGGGCAACTTTTAAATACAAATGCAGATACAATTGCCAGTCAGATTTCCATTTCGATGAGCAAAAGTTACGCAACAGTACTTTATTATTGTTTTGAATTGAATGGTGTTTTAAGAAATTTCAATGACAAAACATCCGTAATACAGCACCTCAATACCACCCGCTATCAAGGATTATTAAAAGCCGGTATTATTGCTGACGGAATGCTACCAAAATTAGAAAACTGTTTTGATGCCTTGAAAAATGGCGTTGCCAAAGTACACATAGGAAATACAGAAATGCTCACAAAAGAAAACGATAATTTCACAACAATTACCTTATAATATGAATGTCGAAAAGCTCACAGAAAACGCAATTTCTCTTTTAACAAAATTAATTGAAACGCCTTCATTTTCACAAGAAGAAGAAAATACAGCCTTACTTATTTCCGAGTGGTTTCTACAACATGATATTCCCTTCAAAAGCACAAAGAATAACATTTGGGCAGTGAATAAATATTTTGACGAAAGCAAGCCAACACTGCTGTTAAACTCTCATCACGATACTGTAAAACCAAATTCTGCCTACACCAAAAATCCTTTTAAAGCTAGTGTTGAAGACGGAAAATTATATGGTTTAGGAAGCAATGATGCTGGTGGATGTTTAGTCTCACTACTTGCCGCTTTTACAAATTTTTACCCTGCAGAAAACCTTTGCTATAACCTTGTAATCGTGGCCTCTGCTGAAGAAGAAAATAGTGGTAAAAATGGATTGAATAGCATGCTTCCAATACTTCCACACATAGATGTAGCGATCGTAGGAGAACCGACTTTAATGCAGTTGGCAGTTGCAGAAAAAGGCTTGGTTGTCTTTGATGCTGTTGTTGCTGGAACTCCAAGTCATGCTGCACACACAAATGAACACAATGCTATTTACAACAGTATTGAAGTTTTACAATGGTTTAAAGATTTTAAATTCGAAAAAAAATCAGATGCTTTAGGTGCGGTGAAAATGACAGTAACGCAAATCTCTGCAGGATCTCAGCACAATGTTGTTCCTGCACATGTTGATTTAGTAATAGATGTTCGCGTAAATGACGCCTACTCAAATGAAGAAATTACAGCGATTTTACAAAAAGAATCCCCCTGCTCAAAGATTACGCCAAGAAGCTTGCGTTTAAACTCTTCTGCCATCGCTATCGATCATGAATTGGTAAAAGCAGGTATTGCAATTGGAAGAGACACCTATGGTTCTCCAACCCTCTCGGACCAAGCAGTCTTAAGTTGTCAATCCTTGAAACTAGGACCTGGAGATAGCACGCGCTCTCATTCTGCTAACGAGTTTATTTATCTTCAAGAGATTGAAGAAGGCATTCGACTTTACATCGCTTTATTAAACCGCGTAATTACTCAGAAATAAACAAGGAATTGTTTAAAAGTATTGGCACTTTAGAACTGCTTTTAAAAAAGTAGCAGATATAGACTATAAATTTCAAAAATAAAAAGGTACACATATGAAACTTTGGGACAAAGGATTTTCAATAGACAAGCAAATAGAAAACTTTACCGTTGGCAACGACAGAGAAATTGATATGCACATCGCAAAATACGACGTGCAGGCATCTATAGCACACGCAATCATGCTTGAATCCATTGGAATTATTACAAATAATGAGTTAAAAAAATTGCAGAAAGGACTTCGTGAATTGGCAGACGATATTGAACATAGCACTTTTATTATTGAAGCCTCCTTTGAAGATGTACATTCAAAAATTGAATGGGAACTGACCAACAAATTAGGAGAAGTAGGAAAGAAAATCCACACAGCACGTTCAAGAAACGACCAAGTTTTGGTAGCACTCCATTTATACTACAAAGAAAATCTAAGCACAATAGATACTAAAATACACACGCTATTTGAAACACTTTTAGATCTTGCAGAAACGCATAAAAAAAGCTTATTACCTGGATATACGCATTTACAAGTAGCCATGCCATCTTCTTTTGGACTGTGGTTTTCTGCCTATGCAGAATTGCTGATAGATGATGTGTATATGCTGCGTGCAGTTTCTAAAGTTGTAGATCAAAACCCTCTTGGCTCTGCGGCTGGATATGGAAGTTCCTTTCCTATTGACAGGGAATTAACAACCAAAGAATTGAACTTTGCTACCCTAAAATACAATGTAGTTGCAGCGCAATTAAGCAGAGGTAAAAGTGAACGCTCTATTGCTGCTGCATTAGGTGGGTTGTGCAACACAATGGCACGCTTTGCTATGGATGTTTGCTTATATATGAGTCAGAACTTTAATTTCATTTCTTTTCCTGACGAACTGACAACAGGGAGTAGTATTATGCCGCACAAAAAAAATCCGGATGTCTTTGAATTGATTCGTGGAAAATGCAATAAAATTCAAGCATTACAAACAGAAATGCTACTCATTACCAATAATTTACCGACAGGTTATCACAGAGATTTTCAATTGTTAAAAGAAAATATCATCAACGCTTTTGAAGATGTGAAAGAAATTTTAGACATCTTTAATTATGCCATTCAACAAGTTATTGTAAAAGACATTGATTTAAATGACGAAAAATATCAGTATTTATTTACTGTAGATAGTATTAATAATTTAGTTACAAATGGGATGTCATTTCGAGAAGCATATCAAAAAATTGGCGCTCAAGTGCAAGCTGGAAAATACACTCCTGATTTGGGAAAACAACACACACATATAGGAAGTATTCATAATTTATCTCTAGATAAAATAAGAGAAAAATATCCTAGGTAGTGTAAAAAAAAAGCAGCTATTGTTTAATAACTGCTTTTTTTCATATCATTTTTAATTTGTACTTGACGTAACTCCTAGCTAATAAATTTAACTTCATTGGATCCGAAATCCGTATGCGAGTATCCATAATTTTCTCTGAAGGAACACTGTCCAATTTCATCAACAACCTTCTGTAATATCGATATGCCATATACACTCCAAACTTTGCCTCTGCTGGTAACTTTAAAATACCATTGGTAAAAGCAAAATCAAAATCCGCTTTAATTTCATCAATAATCAATTGTTTGGAAGCAGTGTTTAATTTACCAAGATCAATGTTGGGAAAATAAGAACGGTTTAAAACTTCGTAATCGTCCTTTAAATCTCTAAGAAAGTTTACTTTTTGAAAAGCAGACCCTAAGCGCATAGCAGCATCTTTTAATAAGTCAAATTGCACATCATCACCATTTACAAAAACCTTCAAACACATCAATCCAACAACATCTGCAGAGCCATAAATATAAGCATCGTATTCTTCCTTTGTTTCATAAACGGTTTTATGTAAATCTGCTTTCATACTTTTTAAGAAAGCTTGCACCATTTCGTCAGGAATATTGTACTTATTTACTGTCTGCTGAAAGGAATTTAAAATCGGATTTAAACTTATACCCATTTCTTTTCCCATGTAATAATCACGCTCAAAATGTGTCATTAAAAGCTCCTTATCATACTCGTGAAAGGTGTCTACAATTTCGTCTGCAAAGCGAACAAAGCCATAAATATTATAAATGTCTGTCCTGATTTTCGGCGACAAGGTATTTACGGCCATTGAAAAAGAGGTACTGTATTTTTCAGTTACCAATTTACTACAGTCGTTAGAAACAGTATCAAACAATTCTTTCATACTTAGAGACTATTTTTTTTTATTAATTCTGATGCAATTTTACCGGAAATTAAAGCTGGTGGAACTCCTGGACCAGGAACCGTTAATTGACCTGTAAAATATAAATTATGCACTTTGCCACTTTTTATTTTTGGTCTTAAAAAAGCAGTTTGCAGCAATATGTTTGCCATACCGTAAGCATTGCCTTTGTAAGAATTGTATTCTTCTTTAAAATCTTTCACACAAAAAGATCTTTTAAAGATAACATTATTTTTCACTTCTTGACCTGTTAACTGTTCAAATCGATCCATTATTTTATTAAAATATGACTCTCTTAGCTCTTCTGTATCTTCTATCCCTGGTGCTAAAGGCATTAAAAAGAAACCTGCTTCTTTCCCTTCAGGAGCCGAGGTTACATCGGTCATTGAGGTAAAATTGGCATAAAACAGTGGATCCGTTGGCCATTTAGGATCGTCATAAATTTCTGCTGCGTGCAAGTCAAAGTCTGTATCAAAAAATAAGGTGTGATGGCTTGCATTTTTAATTTTCTTATCAAAACCAACATAAAACAGCAAAGAAGATGGCGCAAATGTTTTCTTATCCCAATATTTTTCTGAATATTGTCTTAAACCCTCTTCTAATAAGGTTTCTGTGTGATGATAATCCGCACCACTTAAAACAAGACTTGTTTCAATGGTTTTACCATTCACCAATAGACCAGAAACTTTGTTTTGAGCGTCGGTTATAATCTTTTCTACATTGGCGTTTACTTCAAAACGGACCCCTAGAGAAGTAGCTAAAGAAACCATACCTTCAATAACTTTGTACATACCTCCTCTTGGATGCCAAGTACCCAATCCAAAATCTGCATAATTTATAAAATTATAAAAAGCTGGAGTGTTGTCTGGTTTCGCACCCAAAAACAAAACTGGAAATTCTAAAATTTTGATTAATTTTGGACTTTTAATATTTTTTCTCACCTGTTTTCTAACTGTAGAAAAAAACTGGGTCACTCTCGCAACAGTGGTTGTTGTAACCAGCTCTAATGGCGAAATACCCGGTTTGTATACCAAGTCTAAAATCGCAGTTTCATAATTTGCTTTCGCTGAGTCTAGAAAAGTTTTCAAATGCTTCGCACTGCCTTTTTCTTCTTTCTCAAACATCGCATAAATGTCTTCCAGATTGTCAGAAACTTTTAAGGAAGAATTTTCTCCAAAATAAACCTCATATCCCGGACTCAATTTGTCTAAAATATAATAGTCTGAAGGTTTTTTACCAAAGTCAGCAAAAAAACGTTCAAAAACATCAGGCATCCAATACCAGGAGGGACCTAAGTCAAAAGTAAATCCATCCTTCTTATATTGTCTTGCTCTTCCTCCTAAAGTATCATTTTTCTCGAAAACAGTAACATTGTACCCTTCTTTTGCCATATAGCAAGCCGAAGACAATGCCGAAAACCCTGATCCAATTATATGAATTTCTTTTTTCATTATTTATTTTTTGTTTAACAAAGATACCGCAAAATTAAACATTTAACTCTGCAGTTACAAAATTATAAGACTTTTAAAACATCGAGCATTGAGGCATAAAATGAAACGTCAAAATTGAGATCTTTGTCTTTCATGAGTTCTGTTTTTCTACCAACAGCAATCAATTGGTGATTCGTGTTTTTTAAACCATTTTCAAATTGCTTAAAATATGCTTCTATCTTATCGTCGTAAGGTTGAATAGTCAAAGAAGTTACAAAACATATTTTTTTCTCGCTTTTAAAAAAATGATCTAGATTGTCTAATGGTAAATTTTGACCTAAATAAATGGTCTGATTCCCTCTTAAAATAAGTTCGTAATTTAAATATAGCAAACCCAATTCATGAATTTCATTTTCTGGCAAAAATAATACGTATACTTTTTTAGATTTTTTTATTCCGTACTGAAGACTCTCTGTATTAATATGAATTTTCTGCGCGATTAAATTTGAGACAAAGTGTTCGTGAACTGGTAAAAGCGTACCTGTTTGCCACAAAAGACCGACGTGATTTAGAAAGGGAATAAAAACTTCTTTAAAAACTTCTCGAAAGGTTTTTTTAATTAGTAATTTATGATAGGTAGCATTAAAAATTGTTTTATCGAATTGCAACATTGCTAATTTTAAAGCAATAATTGCCTCGTCGTTAATTGCAGTTAAATTGGCAACTTCTCTAGAATGTATCAAAATATCTTCGTCAGACATTTTAGCGATTTTAGATATTTTGTAATTGTTATTACTTAACAAAACAACATTTAACAGTTTCTGTAAATTTTGATGCGAATAATATCTAATATTTGTTTCTGTCCTCTTTGGCTCTAAGAGGTTGTATCTCTTCTCCCAAATGCGAATTGTATGAGATTTAATTCCCGATATATTTTCAAGGTCTTTGATCGTAAAGTCTTGCTTAATATTGTTCAAACCTATAAGTTTTAAGTTAATCAAAGATAAATGTTTTTAGTTCAATAAAAATTTTTTTATAAAAATTGTAACATTTCATACATTTGCTTGACTTATAGGTAATCTTAGAACCACCAAATTGCAAAAAGATTTAGAAGATAAATTTTTAGTAGACTTCGAAACAAATCAAAACATAGCGCATAAAATTTGTAGAATTTACACTTCGAATAGAGATGCCCACAACGATTTGTTTCAGGAAATAACCATACAAGTTTGGAAAAACTACCCGAAATTCAGGGGAGACTCTAAATTTAGCACTTGGATGTACCGCGTTGCTTTAAACACTGCAATTTCCTTATATCGGAAATCTACGCGTCAATTAAAGACGCAAGATTTCGACGATGTTGCTTACAAAATCAAAACGGTTGAATACGATGACACAGAAGAAGTGCAATTAAAAGCGCTCTATAAGGCAGTACACCAATTGAACGATATTGACAAGGCGCTCATTTTTTTATACTTGGAAGACAAACCATACACCGAAATATCAGAAACACTTGGTATTTCTAATGTAAATGCGAGAGTAAAAATGACCAGAGCTAAAGAAAAATTAAAAAATATTTTAAACCCATAATATGTATTCGTTAGACAATTATAAAAAAGCGTGGGGAAACCAACCAGAGGAAACCTATCAATTTTCAGCTTTGGAGATCTATAAATTAGCGCATTCAAAATCAAGCTCCATTGTAAAGTGGATTTTTATTATTGGAATTTTGGAGTTCGTTGTTTTAAACTCATTATCCTTTTTTATCGATACAGAAACTTCCTACGACGTTTACAAAGAAATGGGCTTAGAAAAGACAATTTTATATTCCACAATTGTGGCATATGGAGTTTTATTTTACTTTTTAGTGCTGTTCTACCTCAATTACAAAAGAATCTCAACCACAGATTCCTCAAGACAATTGATGAAAAAAATAATTAAAACACGAAAAACAGTTCGCAATTACGTTTTGTTTAATTTTAGTTACATGGCATTCGTCATCGTTTTGGTAACTGCAGCGTATTTAAAGACTCACTTTAACGATTTGGAAGCGAAACAAATTGTACTAATTTTACTTTTAATCTTTGTGCTCACCCTTATAATTTTAGGAGTATTATGGCTATTCTATCAGCTATTATATGGAATACTACTTAGAAAATTAAATTACAATTACAAAGCACTCGCTAAATTAGAAAAAGAGTCTTAAGTTTTATTTAAAATAAAACGCTTTTAATATTCTCTGAGCATACAAGGAGTGTTATGGATATAATTACATTTTAAGCCTTTCTATCTTGTGCTCTAAAAAAGAAATTCACAAGTGTTAGTGCTTAAAATTCATTAATTCCTGCAACAAAATCTCGTGCATTTCGCTGGTATAATCCAAATGGGTAACAATTCTAATCCGACCTTCTCCCATAGGTGTTAAAAGTATGTTCTTGCATTTCATTTTTTCAATAAAGTTTGTGGCTCCAATCTTTTCATCCACGTAAAAAATAACAATATTTGTTTCTATGACTTCTAGCTTTGTAACGTAAGAGACCGAAGCCAAAACCTTACCAATCTCTTGTGCTCTTTTATGGTCTTCAGAAAGCCTTACAACATGATTGTTTAGTGCATATATCCCTGCAGCAGCTAAAAACCCTCCTTGTCTCATTGCTCCCCCGAGTAACTTGCGAACTCTTAGCGCTTTTGCTATATGCTCCTCAGTTCCTAATAATATCGATCCAATAGGTGCTCCTAAACCTTTAGAAAGACAAATTGAAATCGTGTCGAATAACTGACCGTATTGCTGTGGAGTCTCGTTTTTAGCAACCAACGCATTGAATAAACGAGCGCCATCTAAATGAAAAGCTAAATTATTATTTTGAGCTATTTTTTGTAACTTTTCTAACTCTGTGAAGTCCCAGCAAGCACCTCCACCTTTGTTTGTTGTATTCTCCACACAAACTAAACTTGAATAAGGAACATGAATATCTGCTCTTCCTGCCACGGCTTCCTCCAATTGTTTCGCTGTAAACATCCCTCTATTGCCGTCAATTAGCTTACAAGTCACCCCAGAATTAAACGCGGCTCCTCCTCCCTCATAATTGTAAACATGTGCGTACTTATCACAAATTAACTTGTCTCCCGGTTGTGTATGTAATTTTATCGCTGTTTGATTTGCCATCGTTCCAGAAGGAAAAAATAATGCCGCTTCCATTCCAAACATAGTGGCCGCTTTTTCTTGCAACTCGTTTACTGTAGGATCCATTTTAAAAACATCGTCACCCACTTTAGCTTGCATCATTGCAGCTAGCATTCCTTTTGATGGCCTTGTTACTGTATCTGATATTAAATCTATAATCATCTGTTTATTTTATTAATATGGGTTTGATTCTTCTTTTTTGACTGTCTAACTAAGAAAAACCCTTAAGAAATTTGCAAATATGTATTTAATTTTCACTAAAATTAAAGAAAGATTCACTTCCAATTGGAGAACCATCTGGAATTTTTAACGTGGCTGGTTTCTCAAATGACTTTGGCTCTTTCAAAAAAGCATCAATCATTTTTACCATCGCTAAATTATATATTTTCTGAACTCCCTCAAGCTTTTTATTTTGTAAGATTGTTTTGATCTCATCTAACTTATAAAAAACGATAGCATTTACCTGTTTGTATTGATTTTTAGCGGCTGCCAAATAAAACAATTGCACTAAAATATTTCTATTTACAACACCTTGTAATTCTTGATAGTATGTATCTTCATATATTTTTTGAAACGTTTTAGAAACCAGTTCATCAATTAACTCTTCCAAACCTAGTTGACTTTTGTCAATGCTCTTATGTGCAATTAGTCGAGAAGCCCTTTCAGGATTTAACAACAAATTTAAGGTCATCTCACTGGCTGTTTCTACTGCTCCAAAAGCGTCAAACTCAACTCCTAAATTGCTTTTAAAAGACTCTCTAGTTCTTCCGTAGCCTATTGCTCTTGGCGGAAATAAATTCAATTTTTCTTTCGGAATTGCAATTTCATCAACAGCAATGGTTTTTAAAACTGCTTGTAAAGCAATTCTTTCCGAAACGCCAGAAACTCTTTTCACAATCGTTTGATTGCCCCCTTTTACAGCATAACCGTATACTAAGCCCCCAATTAACTTTACTGTTGCTTCTGTTTGAAATCTATGGAAAAAATACAAAGGAACAAACACATCTTCCAGCACACTATACGGCTGATCTGTTTTAATATTATCGCTAGAAAATTTTTCTATGGCTGTTTTTCTTATTTTTAAAACGTTGTACAACTCATCATGAATATTGCCTCCATTATCCCACAAATGCGCAGAAGCACTTGCACTTCCAGGTCCTCTTGCGTCTTTATCTGACAAATACTTCAATCCACTTTCAAAAGCATTCTCTAAAATTATTCGCAACTGATTTTTAGTATCACCTTCAAAGTCTTGATAAAAATAAGCGACTGCTACTTTGTCCCAAGCACCTATCTTAGTTTCGTATGCTTCAGAGAAATCGAGAACTCCTTCTTTTAGCCGCAATTTCATATGTGGATAATCCATCACAGAAGCATTCCCATTTGTACTGGCTGCAAAATTATGCGCAAAACCTAAGGTATGGCCAATTTCATGTGCCGATAATTGTCTAATTCTAGCAATTGCCACTTGCAAGGCTGCAGCATCGTCTGCAGTATGCTCCTTATAAGCAGCTTGTAAGGCTTGCACAATTAAAAAATCTTGTCGAATCCTTAAACTTCCTAAACTTACATGTCCTTTAATTATTTCACCTGTTCTTGGATCAGAAATACTCCCCCCATAGCTCCAACCTCTTGTAGATCTGTGCACCCATTGCACCATATTATATCGAATATCTAAAGGATCTGCCCCTACAGGTAACATCTTCATTTGAAAAGCATCCTTGTAACCAATTGCCTCAAAAGCCTGATTCCACCAACTTCCGCCTTCTAATAAAGCGGAACGGATCGGTTCTGGTGTACCAGGGTCTACATAATAAATAATTGGAGTGATTGCCTCAGAAATTAACGCTTTGGGGTCCTTCTTTTCCAAGCGATGTCTATAAATAAAACGTTTTGTAATAGACTCGTTTACAGGAGATGCGTAATTTAAATACGTCATTGGATAGCCTCCAGCCCGAGGATCAAAAGTTCTTGGCTTGTAATTATTATCTGGCAACTCTACAAAAGCGTGTTGCTGGTAGACACTTACCAAACTCGCATCTGGTGTAACACTTCTGATTTGGTATCCTTTTGGAGTTCCTTTAAAAGTGAGCAGCACATCAAAGGCTACATTTTTAGGAAATGCTTTTGTTCTTTCTAAATTAAAAGCTGATTTACTGATGTCTAAGCTATAATTTCCTTGTTTGTTATCCGCCAAAGCTTTTGCAACTCCGTGCGCATCTCGCAGAAAGAAATCGCTAGCATCTATTAAAAAAAGACCATTTTTCTCTTCTTTTATTACAAAACCATGCAAAACAGATTTTGAAAACGCCTCTTTTACTGATTTTTTTTCTGCTGTATTGTCTGTAATTGCTCTATACTTTTGATTGGGCTGTAGCAGCAATAATTTATTCCCCGCTTTTTTAAAATAAACAACAACTCCACCCCCTAACTGCCCTCTATCCAATCCGATATCATTCGAACCGATTCCTTCTGACAGCGCATGCGTGTATAGAAATTCAGTTTCTAGATCAGCTACCTGAAGAAATATTTTATCAGTACCTTCATCATAATAAAAAGTAAAATATCCTTCGTATTTTGTAATGCCTTTTTGTAATTTATTTCCCTGTTTTTCTTTAAAAAATTGAGAAAATCCGCTAGAAGTAATGGAAATAATAAATAGAAATAAAAGTAGTTTTTTCATCTGTCATTTAATTTTTATAAATCTATAAAATAAGCAGCAGTTTTAAAACAAGAAATCTTAAAAATTCATTTAGTTTTGTTCAACCTATGATTACACTAGACCAACTTAAAGATATTGCGGATAGAATTGAGAAATTGAAATCTTATTTAGAGATCGATAAAAAACTCATAGAAATCGCTAATGAGGAAGAAAAAACAACCAACCCTGGCTTTTGGGACCACCCTAAAGAGGCAGAAGTTGCGATAAAAGAATTGCGTTTCAAAAAGAAATGGGTAACCGACTATCAGCACGCTATCACTTTAAATGACGATGTAATTGTGTTGTACGAATTCTATAAAGAAGGAGACGTTGCAGAAACAGAAATGGACGAACAGTTTGAAAAAGTAAGTTCATTTTTAGAAGATATTGAGTTTAGAAATATGCTCTCTGAAGAAGGAGATTCTCTGGCTGCCACAATACAAATAACAGCTGGTGCTGGCGGAACAGAAAGTTGCGATTGGGTAGAAATGTTATCTCGTATGTACAGTATGTGGGCAGAAAAACAAGGTTTTAAATTAAAAACCCTGAACTACCAAGCAGGAGATGTTGCCGGAATAAAAACCATTACTATAGAAATTGAAGGTGATTTCGCCTTTGGATGGCTAAAAGGAGAAAATGGAGTGCACCGATTGGTACGAATTTCGCCCTTTGATTCTAACGGAAAGCGACACACTACATTTGGATCTGTTTACGTCTTCCCTGTAGCCGACGACTCTATAGAAATTGCAGTAAATCCAGCAGACATAGAAATTGTCACTGCGAGATCTAGCGGCGCTGGAGGTCAAAATGTAAATAAGGTGGAGACCAAAGTACAATTGACACACAAACCCACAGGAATACAAATCCAATGTTCTAATTCTCGATCTCAGCATGACAATAGAGCCACTGCCATGAAAATGCTAAAGTCGCAATTATATGAAATTGAGCTAAAGAAACAACAGGCAACACGCGCTGACATCGAGGCAGGAAAACTTAAAAACGAATGGGGAAGTCAAATTCGAAACTATGTAATGCATCCTTATAAATTAGTAAAAGATGTAAGAACTGCCTACGAAACAGGAAATGTTGATGCCGTGATGGATGGAAACATCAATCCTTTTTTAAAATCCTATTTAATGAAGAATGGACAAAAAAAAGATTCCTGATAATTTGAAACAAAAAAACAAAGCTTTTAAACTTTTAAAAAAATGATTAAAATATACCACAACTCTCGTTGCAAAAAATCTAGAGAAGGTTTGGCTATTTTAGAAAATTCAGAAAAAAAATTCGAAATTATAAAATATTTAGAAACCGCTCCTTCAGAAGAAACACTCACTGAAATCATTGCGCTATTGAATATCAAACCCATACAATTGGTGCGAAAAACAGAAAAAATCTGGAAAGAGGAATTTAAAGGTAAAGACATGTCAGATACAGAAGTTATCAAAACAATGATTGCATACCCTAAATTAATTGAACGCCCAATTGTGATCAATCATCAACATGCAGTAATTGGCAGACCTCCAGAAAAAATCAACAGTATTATTTAAAACCACCTTACTTTCATTTGTTTAACTTTTTTTTAACTGAAAGTGCTAATATGAAGCGTCAACTTTGCTGCCGAACCATTAAAAGCATAATTTGTTCCTAAAAAAAAGTTTTCTACTTCTTTGCATCTTTTCGATATCCATCCTTTTTTCGCAACAAAAAACGAATGAAAACGAAGTTTTCATCAACGGAACGGTGATTGATGGAAAAACAAAACAACCACTAGAATTTGCTACTGTTGTATTAAAGAATACCGAAACCGAAGCACTGTCAGGAGGTCTTACAGATCTGCGCGGGAATTTTAAAATAGCAACACCGAATGCTACATATGAAATAAGTATTAAATATATTTCATTTAAATCTATAGTATTCCCTGCTGAGAGTGTCAATTCAAGTAAGGATTTTGGAACGATTTCGCTCTATGAGGATTCAAACAGTTTAAATGAAATTGTTATTGTTGCAGAAAAAACAACCGTAAATATTCGCTTGGATAAAAAAATATTTAATATCGGGAAAGACTTATCAATTAGAGGTGGAAATGCAAGTGATGTTCTTGGAAATGTGCCCTCTGTGCAAGTTGATGTTGAAGGAACCGTGAGTCTTAGGGGAAATGAAAATGTAACCATATTAATAGACGGAAGACCCAGCGCACTCGTAGGAATGAATGGTGCAGAAGCACTTCGACAAATTCCGGCAGAAGCGATTGAAAAAGTAGAAGTCATTACTTCTCCATCGGCAAGATATGATGCCGAGGGCACTGCTGGTATTTTAAATATTATTTTAAGAAAAAATAAATTAGTTGGTTTTAACGGCTCTTTACAATTAGATCTTGGAAATCCATTAAAAACAGGAACAGCTTTTAATGCAAATTGGCGCACTGAAAAATTGAACTTGTTTACCAATACTGGTTTTCGCTACAACACAAACCCTGGAAATGCGTATAGTGACTCTAAGTATCTGTCTACAAACGCCCAAAATGCAAGAGTGCTTGAAGAGCGGAGATTTGGAAGACAAGGACGGTCTTTATTTACAAGTTTTGGCGCCACATATTTCCTTACAGCAAATACAAGTATTGTAGGAAACATTGTTTTAAATGGTGGAAAAGACAATGACTTAAACACAAATAAGATACAAAGATTTGATGCACTGGGAAACACAAATGAGCGAACAAAAAGAACGGAAGCAAAAAGTGAAGATGAACAACGCGTTCAATATACCTTAGATTATCTAAATAATTTTGATGGAACTGGAAGAAAACTATCTATAAACACCCAATATTCTGCAGAAATAGAGCGCGCTTTAAATACAATTACAGAAATTGATACGCCTTCAAAAATATTGAATGACTTAGAACAAGTAAAGAATGATCAAGACGAAACCCAGGCATTACTTCAAATAGATTATGTACATCCCGTTGGAGAAAGCATTCAATATGAAGCAGGATTCAGAGGAAATTACAGAGATATTTTCAATAGTTTTTATCTTGCTGAACGCAAGGATTTTGAAAATGAGGGTCCCTTAATTCCAGACACAGGTCTTAATAATTCTTTTAATTACAACGAATTTGTAAATGCTGCCTACTTTCAATACGGCCAAAAATTTAATAAAATATCTCTTTTGGCAGGAATACGGTATGAATTTACTTCCATTGAGATTGCACAGCAAACCGCAACAACGGAAGATAAAAGAAAGTACGGCAACTTCTTTCCTACTGCTAATCTTGGCTATGAATTTAAAGATGGAGAAAATATTACTTTGGGATATAATAGACGAATTAGAAGACCTCGAGGACGCAGTTTAAACCCATTTCCTAGCCGCTCAAGTGAATCTAATTTGTACAGTGGTAACGTATCATTAAACCCAGTAATTACGGATGCTTTAGATATTGGATACCTAAAACGTTGGAATAAATTTACATTAAGCACCTCGTTGTATTATAATATTAGCAACAACAACTGGGAATGGATTCAAGAAAATACAGGAATGTTAACAGACAACGGAGATCCGATCACCAAAAAATTTCCTATCAACCTCTCTACAGAGGAAAGGTTTGGTTTTGAGTTCACACTGAATTACAAACCTTTTAGAAGCTGGAACATTAATAGTGACTTTAATATTTTTAATATAACTAGCACCGGAGACTATACAAGTAATGCAACAAATGTTAACCAAAATTTTGATTTTAACAATACCGCCTTCTTCATACGATTAAACCAAAAAATTACGTTGCCAGGAAAAACAGATTTGCAAATAAACATGAACTACAGAGGACCGAGTCAAAATGCACAAACCAAAAGTAGAAGTGTTTTTCGCATGAGTATCGCCGCTAGTAAAGATCTTTTTAACGAAAGAGCCTCCTTAAGTTTAAATATGAGTGATCTTTTTAATAGCAGTATTAGCCGAAGATCCACTTTGCTTCCTGGATTCTTAGATCAGTCCTTTGAATTTCAATGGAGAGAACCTCAAATTAATTTAAGTTTGGTATACCGTTTCAATCAAAAAAAGAAGACAAACATAAGTAGCGCATCTGCCAACGGCGACGGTGAAGGCCTTTAACTAAATTGAAATAATGTACGAAAACACTTTTGAAATTTGCAGAGCAAAAAACAAGAGAGTTTTTATTTAGAAGCGAGCCTATCTTTGCAATGGATATTTGCATACTGTAATCTTTCATCATTATAACAAAAAAAACCGTTCAAATTATTGAACGGTTTTTTTGAGTATATTTTTAAAAAAACTACTTTTCTTCAGCAGCGTTTTTTGCTTCCTTCTTTAATTTTAAGCTCTCCCAAACAGTACCGCCAATCCAATAAGGAACTACAAATGTTAATAGAAAAATCAACAACCAAAAACCTGCAGTAAATACAAACATGAATAAAACCAATCCTGAAAATTGAGAAAAATCTAACATAATAAATATTTTAATAATTATTGGAACAAAAATAAGACATATTTTCAAATTTTACTTGCTTAATTCAAAATTTTCCGAAAGAATTTAATCGGTTTTGTTCAAACTCTTTTTACTTAGTTTTTTTTGTAAATTTGCCTTGTTAGTGAGCATATTATTTTTATATCAAAAGGACGTTTTTAGATTTTTATCCCTTAAAGAAATTTGGATACAAAATTAAAAGAGACCGTTTAAAAAAAGAACCACATGAAGTATAGAATTGAGAAAGACACGATGGGGAATGTAGAAGTCCCTGCAGATAAGTATTGGGGTGCACAAACGGAACGCTCGCGCAACAACTTTAAAATTGGAGCTGCAGGTTCTATGCCTTTAGAAATTGTTTATGGATTTGCTTACTTGAAAAAAGCTGCTGCCTTTACGAATGCAGAATTAGGAGTTTTATCACTAGAAAAAAGAGATTTAATAGCGCAAGTTTGCGATGAAATTTTAGAAGGTAGATTAGACGATCAATTTCCGTTGGTTATTTGGCAAACGGGCTCAGGCACACAATCAAACATGAATGTGAACGAAGTAATTGCCAACAGAGCGCACGAAATTGCGGGAAAAGTTATTGGAGAAGGAGAGAAAACAATTCAACCTAATGACGATGTCAACAAATCACAATCCTCAAATGACACCTTTCCAACTGGTATGCATATTGCCGCCTATAAAAAGATTGTTGAAAACACCATTCCTGGAATTACACAGCTAAGAGATACGTTAAAAGCAAAATCAATCGCCTTTGCAACTATTGTAAAAATTGGACGCACACATTTAATGGATGCAACACCACTCACCCTCGGGCAAGAGTTTTCTGGATATGTAGCGCAATTAAACTTTGGTCTAAAAGCATTAAACAATACCTTAGAACACCTAGCTCAGTTAGCTTTAGGAGGTACTGCTGTCGGCACTGGATTAAATACGCCTGCAGGATATGATGTATTAGTAGCTAAATATATTGCTGATTTTACAGGGCTGCCCTTTATTACAGCGGAAAACAAGTTTGAAGCTTTGGCCGCACATGACGCTTTTGTAGAAACCCACGGTGCTTTAAAGCAAGTAGCGGTTTCTTTAAATAAAATAGCAAATGATATCAGAATGATGGCTTCTGGACCAAGATCTGGAATCGGTGAAATCATGATCCCTGCCAATGAACCAGGTTCTTCGATTATGCCAGGAAAAGTAAACCCTACACAAGCAGAAGCAATTACCATGGTTTGTGCACAAGTTATGGGGAATGACGTTGCCGTTACCGTAGGAGGAACCCAAGGGCATTATGAATTGAATGTTTTTAAACCAATGATGGCCGCGAATGTGTTACAATCTGCGCAGTTGATCGGAGATGCCTGTGTTTCTTTCGATGTAAACTGTGTTGCTGGTATTGAACCGAATCATAAAAGAATTACCGAATTATTAAATAATTCACTTATGCTTGTAACGGCTTTGAATACTAAAATAGGCTACTATAAAGCTGCTGAAATTGCAAACACAGCGCATGAAAACGGTACAACACTAAAAGTAGAAGCGGTTCGTTTAGGATATGTTACTGAAGCGCAATACGACGAATGGGTAAAGCCAGAAGAAATGATTGGCGGATTAAAATAAAATTATAGTAAATACAACTTTTAAAGAACGGCATGCTTTTGCAGTTCTTTTTTCACTAAAATAACGTGAATATGAAGCAACACGAAGAGTTTATGAGTGCAGCTGTGAAAGCAGCTTTAAAGGGAATGAATAATAATGAAGGAGGCCCATTTGGATGCATCATTGTAAAAGATGGAGCTATAATTGGTAGTGGAAATAACAAAGTAACATCAACCAATGACCCTACCGCGCATGCAGAAGTCACTGCGATTAGAGATGCCTGCAAAAATATTGGTTCTTTTCAATTGGATGGCTGTATTATTTATACTTCCTGTGAACCCTGTCCAATGTGTTTAGGTGCTATTTATTGGGCAAGACCCGACAAAGTCTATTACGGAAGTAATCAGCAAGACGCTGCCAATATTGGTTTTGACGATGCTTTTATTTACAAAGAGATTCCTTTACCTTACGAAAAAAGGAGTATTCCTTTTGAACAGGTAGGGAGAGAAATTGCACTAGAGCCCTTTCAAAAATGGACCGAAAAACAAGATAAAACGGCCTACTAAAAAGGTAAAAAACCGAAGTTGTCACTCCGGTTTTTTACCTTTTAAAATTCAAGAATATTCCTTACTGTTCATAAATAACGTGCTGTTATAATATTTAAATGGTGTAATTGATGCCCTGAAAACAAGTACCCCAAAGCCCGCACAGAAATAGCATTGTTGGATGCCATTCCTGCTCTTAACAATGCCGCTTCAGAAAAACTTCGATACAGTTGAATTGTAGATTTTCGAAGTATCGTCATCTCCTCTAATAATTCATAATAATCGCGATCGTTGGCAGTATCGTTCTCCACAAAAAGATCTTGATCATATCCAGGCAAAGCAGTTTTATCATTTCTGGCAAAGCATAAAGCTCGATAACAAAAAATTCTTTCTGTATCTATAATATGTTGTATGACCTCTTTTAATGTCCACTTTCCAGCGGCATAAGAAAAGCTGTGTTTGTCTTTAGATACAGTATGTAACAATTGGTTAAATGCTACTTGAGCGCTTTCTAAATTGTCTATAATTGACTTTTCCTCCATCGAAATCAACTGTATGTATTGTTCAAAATAGGGAGCGTATTCTGTTTTTGATATCATTTTATTTTAATTTTGAAAAATTTATCGGACTTTTCAGATTCACTGTTGCGTTAAAAAACTTTTGAAATCAAAGCTAGCCCTCAGCAATGAAAAGAAAATAAGTTTTAAAAACAAAGCCAACAGGAACAAATATAGCTTTTATGCCGGTTAAGCTATTATTTTAAATTAATTTTGTATTTCATCGCAAGACATGCTATTTCGACAAAAAAAATACATTCAATTTTTGCTAAAAGCAACCAATCAGCACGGCGTACACTCCCCTTTTGTGTTCCTCCTGGTAACCAAGTGTTTCTATGTAAAGCTTGAAAATACCCTATGGAATAAATTTTTAAATGCAAAAAGTTCTACTGCAAAAAATCATCACAAAATTAAAACTTTGAATTTTGATAGCACTTCTAATGTTTTTGAGAAAAAGCTTCTTAAAATTTCTGAGCTCGGAAAACTGGAGGGGATTTCAAATAAAAATGCCAAGCTTTTAATTAAAATTATCCAATACCTGAAACCGAAAAACATATTAGAAATTGGCACTTCAATAGGCTTGGGAACTACTGCAATAAAAATAGCAAATAAAAATTCTTCAATAACAACCATAGAAGGCTGTCCAGAGAAAATTAAAATTGCACGCGCATTATTTCTGGAAAATAAATTAAATGCTAGCGAAATAATTGCTGGAAATTTTTCAGAAACACTTCTAACAACCGTGCAAAAAAAACAATTCGATTTTATATACTTTGATAGCAACCCCACAAAAGAAGCAACTCTCGCCTTCTTTAAAATAGGAATACAAGGCATTCACAACGATTCTTTTTTCATCTTCAATTCAATTTATAAGAATGCTGAAATGCAAGCAGCGTGGTCTCAAATTAAAAAGCATCCAAAAGTTCGTGTTACAATTGATATCTTTTACTTCGGAATCGTTTTTTTTAGAAAGGAACAAGCCAAAGAAAATTTTAAAATAAGAGTTTAACACCTTCTTAAAAGATAAACTTTGTAACTTTGAGAGGTAAAACTTTAGAAATAAATTAGATGAAAATATATACAAAAACTGGAGATCGAGGAACTACTGCATTATTTGGTGGTACAAGAGTAAAAAAATACAATCTGCGCATCAATAGTTATGGAACGGTAGATGAACTAAACTCCTACATCGGATTGATTAAAGATCAGCAGATTTCAGAGGACCACAAAGAAGGGCTTTTAAAAGTTCAAAATGAACTGTTTACTTTGGGTGCGATGTTGGCAACACCTCCAGATAAAGAAATGTTAAAATCAGGAAAAGATCGCTTAAATATTCCGAAAATTGACGAAGACTCGATTTTATTCTTAGAAAATGAAATTGATAAAATGGAGCTAACTCTTCCTCAGATGACGCATTTTATACTTCCTGGAGGGCATCAAGCGGTATCATTTTGTCACATAGCAAGGTGCGTTTGTAGGCGTGCAGAAAGATTATCTGTAGAGTTAAACGATCAAGAAGCAATAAATAATGACATTTTAAAATACCTAAACCGCCTTTCTGACTATCTTTTTGTATTGGCACGAAAGTTGTCACAAGATTTACAAATAGAAGAATTCAAATGGATTCCTAAAAAAAATTAATACGTTCTTTTTTTATCGCATTGAAGAAGTTTATAGTCCTTATTTGTTTATTTTAAAGATTGATTTTAAACACTTGAAAAAAATTATGATTTTCTTCACAATAAATTTCTTAAAAAAGACTTGCGTAATTCAGTAAAAAAATTATTTTTGCACAAAATTAAACAATAAGAAATGTATTGGACTTTAGAATTGGCATCTTATTTAGCAGATGCGCCTTGGCCAGCAACCAAAGATGAGTTAATAGATTATGCTATCAGAACTGGATCTCCCTTAGAAGTTGTTGAAAACTTACAAGATATAGAAGATGAAGGTGATTCATATGACTCAATTGTAGAGATTTGGCCAGATTATCCGACGGAAGATGATTACCTTTGGAACGAGGATGAATACTAAAAAATATTAAATATAAAAAGTCTCAAACGAGGCTTTTTTTTTGTTTTATTTTAAACAAAAAAAATATTTTTTATGAGGTAGCTAAAACTCTGTAATGCAAGTAAATAATTCGGCGATCTTTTATCGCCACTAAAGATAAATAGAAAATGAATGTTTTAAATTCAGTAATCAAACTTTTTGTGGGTGACAAACAACAAAAAGATTTAAAAATTTTACAACCGATAGTGACCGATGTCAATGCATTTGAGGCTGCAATTTCTAAACTTTCTCACGATGCATTGAGGGCAAAAACTATTGAGTTTAAAGCAAGGATTAAAGTAGCTACAAAAGAATTTGACACTAATATTGAAGCCTTGGAGAAAGAGGCTACCACCGCAAATATCGACAGGCAGGAAGCTATTTATGCAGAAATTGACCGTCTAAAAGATGAAGCTTACAAAGTTTCTGAAGATGCATTGCTACAAATTATGCCAGAAGCTTTTGCAGTAGTAAAAGAAACCGCAAAACGTTTTGTTGAAAACAAAGAAATTGAAGTAACCGCAACTGCTTTTGACAGAACATTGTCAGGGGAACGGGAGCATGTACTCCTCCAAAATGACAAAGCGTTATGGTTAAATTCTTGGGATGCTGCTGGGAAACCAGTTACTTGGGATATGGTGCATTACGATGTACAATTAATCGGTGGTTCTGTTTTGCATCAAGGGAAAATTGCAGAAATGATGACTGGTGAAGGAAAAACATTAGTTTCAACCCTACCCGTATATCTAAACGCTTTAACAGGAAATGGGGTGCATTTAGTCACCGTAAATGACTATCTAGCGAAACGTGACAAAGCTTGGATGGGTCCCATTTTTGAATTTCATGGTTTTACGACCGACTGTATCGATTATCACCAACCAAACTCAGACGCAAGAAGAAAAGCATACAATGCCGATATCACCTATGGAACGAATAATGAATTCGGATTTGATTATTTACGTGATAATATGGCAAGCTCCAAAGATGATTTAGTACAAAGAGCACCAAATTATGCCATTATTGACGAAGTTGATTCAGTATTAATTGATGACGCTAGAACTCCTTTGATTATCTCAGGCCCCGTTCCACAGGGAGACAGACATGAATTTAATGAACTAAAGCCACTTGTAAGTGATATCGTTGGAATTCAAAGTAAATATTTACTTGGAGTCTTAGCAGATGCAAAAAAAATAATTGCAAGTGGGGATACAAAAGAAGGGGGCTTTCAACTGTTAAGAGTCTATAGAGGTCTGCCAAAAAACAAAGCTTTGATAAAGTTTTTATCTCTTGAAGGAATGAAACAAATTCTTCAAAAAACAGAAAACTACTACATGGCAGACAATAATAAATTAATGCCCGAAGTAGACGAAACCTTGTGGTTTGTGATCGAGGAAAAAAATAATCAAATTGATTTAACAGACAAAGGAATTGCACACTTATCAGAAAAGACAGACAATGATAACTTTTTTATATTGCCAGATATCGGTGTAAAATTTGGAGAAATTGATACTTCAGAAATGTTACCCGAAGAAAAGTCAAAACAAAAAGAAGAATTGTACAAAGACTTTAATATTAAAAGTGAGCGCATCCACACCATGAATCAACTCTTGAAAGCATATACTGTTTTTGAAAAAGATGTTGAATACGTGGTAATGGAAAATAAAGTAATGATTGTTGACGAACAGACGGGTCGTATTATGGATGGTCGTCGTTATTCTGATGGACTGCACCAAGCAATTGAGGCGAAAGAAAATGTTAAGATTGAAGACGCTACACAGACCTTTGCAACGGTAACACTGCAAAATTACTTTAGAATGTATCGCAAACTTTCTGGAATGACAGGAACTGCGGTTACAGAAGCGGGTGAATTATGGGAAATTTATAAATTAGATGTCGTAGAAATCCCAACGAACAGACCCATACAAAGAGATGACAAAGAAGATTTAGTCTATAAAACTGCCCGAGAAAAATACAATGCAGTAATCGAAGACATTGTAATTTTAGTAGAGCAAAAGCGTCCTGTTCTGGTAGGAACAACCTCTGTTGAAATATCTGAATTACTGGGAAGAATGCTTCAAATGCGAAAAATTCCACACAATATCTTAAACGCGAAGCTTCACAAACGTGAAGCAAATGTTGTTGCAGAAGCAGGAAAGCCCGGTGTAGTGACTATCGCAACAAACATGGCAGGTCGTGGTACTGATATTAAACTAACCAAAGAAGTGAAAGAAGTGGGTGGTTTGGCAATTATAGGTACTGAAAGACACGACTCTAGACGTGTAGACAGACAACTTAGAGGACGAGCTGGTAGACAAGGTGATGTTGGATCAACACAATTCTACGTTGCTTTAGATGACAACCTGATGCGTCTTTTTGGATCAGACAGAATTGCCAAAATGATGGATAGAATGGGGTTAAAAGAAGGAGAGGTAATTCAACACTCTATGATCTCTAAATCTATTGAAAGAGCTCAAAAGAAAGTTGAAGAAAATAACTTTGGAATTCGTAAACGCTTGTTAGAGTACGACGATATTATGAACGCTCAAAGAGAGTTTGTTTATAAACGAAGGAAAAATGCTTTAGATGGAAAACGTTTGCAAGTTGACATTGCAAACATGATTTATGAGACTTGTGCTTCTATTATTAACAGTAACAAACCCGCTAAAGATTTTCAAAATTTCGAGTTTGAACTGATTAAGTTTTCTTCCATGACTTCTCCTTTCTCAGAAGAAGAATTTGAGAAATTATCAGAAAATGAATTAATAGACAAGTTATATGATATCATTGCGGTACACTACAAAAACAAAATTGAAAGAAATGCCGTTTTAGCATACCCAGTAATTAAAGATGTTTTCGAAAACGAAGGAGATAAATATGAGCGCATTGTTGTACCTTTTACAGACGGTGTTAAATCTTTGCAAGTAGTTACCAACTTAAAAGAAGCTTATGAAACGGAAGGTAAAAGTTTAGTAACAGACTTTGAAAAAAATATTACACTTGCTATTATAGATGAAAACTGGAAAGAGCACCTGCGTAAAATGGATGAGTTAAAGAATTCTGTTCAAAACGCCTCTTATGAGCAGAAAGATCCCTTATTAGTTTATAAATTTGAAGCTTTTGAATTGTTTAAAAAGACCGTAGATGAGATTAACAAAGAAGTATTGTCTTTCTTATTCAAAGGAGAATTGCCAGCGCAATCAAACCAAATTTCTGAAGCAAGAAACCAAAGAAAAGAAAGTTTAAATACAAGTAAAGCAGCTGTTCAAAACTCAACTGAGCAATCAATTTCAAAAGCTAGACAGCAATCTGAACCTGTTGAAACAATGGTGCGAGAGCAACCAAAAATTGGCAGAAATGAGCGAATTACGATAAAAAATGTGATGAGTGGTGAGCAAAAAGAAGTGAAATTTAAACAAGCCATTCCGCTAATAGAAAAAGGAGAATGGGTTTTGGTAAATAATTAAATTAGATCCGCCATTAGTTTTCATAAAAAAACCGTTTAGACATTCTAAACGGTTTTTTTATATCTTAAATTTTATATCTTAAAAAATTGTAGGCATTTGTAAATATTGCAAAAACTCCTTCTTGGTTTCTTTTTCTTTGAACTTACCACCAAACTCTGAGGTTACTGTAGAGCTTTCAATGTCTTTAATCCCCCGAGAATTTACACACAAATGTTTTGCATCAATTACACAGGCAACATCTTTTGTACCTAAAGCTTCTTGCATTGCTTGCACAATTTGCATCGTTAAGCGCTCTTGCACTTGTGGCCTTTTTGAATAATATTCCACAATTCTATTCATTTTAGAAAGACCAATTACTTTACCGCTCGAGATATAAGCGACATGCGCTCTTCCAATAATTGGCAACAAATGGTGCTCACAAGTAGAATATACCACGATATTTTTTTCCACCAACATTTCACCATAATTATAGTTGTTGTCAAACGTAGAAGCTTTCGGCATATTTTTAGGATCTAATCCCATAAACATTTCATTAATGAACGCCTTCGCAACTCTTTTGGGAGTCCCCTGAATACTGTCATCCGTTAAATCCATTCCTAAAGTGTGTAAAATATCCTGTACACTCTTTTCAATTTTTGCTATTTTTTCTTCGTTAGAAATATCAAAAGCATCTGACCGTATCGGATTTTTTGCCGATGTTGCCACATGATTTTCTCCTAACTCGTCAATCCTATCGTCATTCATTTTGCTGTTCAATTCAAACATTTCGTTCTTAATTAGTATGCAAATTTACGTTTTTGCGACGTACTATTTTACCTTTTGTATCAATTATCGTGATACTTCTATAAATATCATTTCAACCTCCAAAGCCAAATACTGGAAACCTACCTCTATATTTAGCCGTGCAACCTCAAAATTACAATACTTTTCCTATTTTAATTTTTCTATTAATGCTCTTAAATCGCATGCCTCTTGTTCACCTGTGCCCATATTCTTTAGGGTATACATATCGTTTGAAATTTCAGAAACCACAAAAGCTATTTCTCTACTTGCAACATATTTCCACTGTCGCTTTTGTTGCTTATTACTTGTTCCAAGATCTGGATAAAGTTCACTTTTCACACCTTGCTTTCTCAATTCTTTTAATGCTTTCATTTTCATGATATCCGAAGTAGCGTCAAAATTTAGGAAAATTACCTTTGGAGTAGGCAAATCAACTGTTTTGAACAAACCTAACTCCTCTAAAACAAGGTAAATCCTATCCAAACCAAAAGAAACTCCCACACCAGAAACTTCTTTTAAACCAAAGATCCCTGTTAAATCGTCATATCTTCCGCCTCCTCCAATAGATCCCATTTTTACACTTTTTGGCGCAGCTACCTCAAAAATTGCTCCTGTATAATAATTTAGCCCCCTTGCTAAGGTGACATCTACTTCTAAACTGGCTGTTTCTAAACCTAACTGAGCAATGGTGTCAATTACAAACCGCAACTCTTCCACCCCTTTTATTCCCTCTTCAGAAGTTTCTAGCATGGAATGTAAAGAAGATAATTTCTCACTATTAGATCCAGAGAAATCAAACAAAGGCTGCACTTTCTCAATAGCCTCGTTCGTAATTCCTTTCGACAGCATTTCTGTTACAACACCTTCTTTTCCAATTTTGTCTAGCTTATCTAAGGCAACCGTAAAATCAATTAATTTATCTTGAGCACCTATAACTTCGGCAATTCCAGATAGTATTTTTCGATTGTTTATTTTAATCAAGGTTCCCACCAAGCCAAGCTTGGTAAAAACAGTGTCATATAATTGAATAAAATCTACTTCTTGCCATAAAGAGGGGCTTCCTACAACATCTGCGTCACATTGAACAAACTCTCTAAAACGACCTCTTTGTGGTCTGTCTGCTCTCCAGACAGGTTGAATTTGATACCTTTTAAAAGGAAAGGTAATTTCATTTTGATGCTGGACTACATACCGCGCAAATGGCACTGTTAGATCATATCTCAGCGCTTTTTCCGAGATTTGCGAAGTAAGTTTTAAGCTGTCTTTTTTTGACAACACTATTTCCTCAGCTTTCGCTAAATAGTCGCCTGAATTTAATATTTTAAAAATTAAGCGGTCCCCTTCCTCACCGTATTTACCCATTAGCGTCGCTGAGTTTTCAAAACTTGGTGTTTCTATCGGCTGAAATCCAAAAGTTTCGAAAGCCATTTTAATGGCGTTCATAATGTAACTGCGATTGGCTACTTCGATAGGTGAAAAATCTCTGGTTCCTTTTGGAATACTTGGTTTCATTACTTTTTTTTTAGTTCTTAGCTAGTAGCTTTTAGTAATATCACTTAAAACCAGTTACTTAAAAATACACCTTTAAAAAATGCATTTACAAATATCGTGAAAAAGTTGTTATTTTATAAGAGTTCTATCAGTTTTATTTCTACCTCTTAAAGCATAAATAGCAGCATTAAGTTCAAAGCCTAATAACAATATGATAGCGTTCAACCAAATAAACAGCATCAATATTAAAAGGGTTCCTATAGAACCGTACAACTCATTATATTTTGCGAATTCTGTCACGTAATATCCAAACAAGTAAAATGTTAAAATTGATAGAATTGTGGTAAAAACAGCTCCAGGAGAGAAAAACCCAGACTGTTTTCCTTCCTTAACACCGTAATGGTATAACATAGAAACTGTTAAGTGGAGCATTATTAAAAAGATCAAACCCCGACCAAGTTGAAGCCAAATTAAATTGTCGTTCAACCACCCTAAAGAAACCATATCTAACAAAAATAAATCAAAGAATATAATTAAAGTAATCGCTACAATCACAAAAATTACAATGACAACCGACACTAACATTGCTATGAAGTAAGCTTTAAAGATATTCCTTGCCTCTTTTATATGGTATGAATACTCAAAACCACCAAAAATAGCATTCACGCCATTTGACATCAAAAAGATAGAACCTATAAAACCAAAAGATAATAAACCGCCATATTGGTTTTTAATAATATCCAATAAAACCGCATGCACCGCGTCAAAAGTTTTCGGAGGTAGGACGTCTGAAATGATAGACAACAAGCCCTCTTGCGCTCCTTCAATTGGTAAAAATGGAATTAAGGTAAGTACAAATAATAAAAACGGGAAAATTGCCATGAAAAAACTGTAGGCAATGCCACCAGCTCTTGTGCTTAGAGCTCCTTCGACAATGCCTATAAAGTACATTTCTAAAATGTCATACAAAGACATCCCTTCCATTCCTGGAACTTTTATTCTCTTTCCTGATTTTACAAAAACATTTACAATAGGCACTTTTGACAGCCTGTGTTCTATTTCTTTAGTCATGGTCGTTTTATCTCCGAGCTTTTCCTGCTAGTTGAGGAGTTACTCCGTTCTTACACTGTTTAAACTTCTAAAAAGCCTCTTAAAATTATACTCTTCTATTTTTGGCAACATCTCTTCTTTTGTAAAAATAAAATTTTCACCAAAACCTAAGCTGGCAAAAAGTCCATAATCTTTATTAAACACTAAAGTAACTGCGGTATCTTGAACTGTTTCTTCTTGATATATTGTAAACACATAATTGTCAAAACGATACTTCATTCTGGTCGATATGAACGTTCTAGATTTAAATTTCAACATTTCTTTATCCGCTAAATAACGATACGTATTTGGTAATACCGAATCCTTAGCCGAGGTGTATTCATAAAGCATTAAAGAGTCCTTTTCCCGTGTATTTAAAATAAAGTTTTCTGCTACACGTGCTTCTAATGAATACTTATAAATTGAAAACTTTGTTTCTTTGCTAGCGCAAGAGTACCAAAATAATATGAATCCTAAAAAATAAAATTTCGTGTATTTCATTCTATAATAATTTGATAGTTTGACAATAAACCTTCAATACTATTTCTACTAAATTTAGCCTTCTGTAGTCTGTTTTTTGATGGATTAATCATAAAATTCTTTGCCGTTCTAAAATTTGCTTTCTCTAAATTTGAATCCTCAAAAATTGCTCCTCTTAAATCACAGTCTTCAAAAACAGTTTTGCTTGCATCTGTTTCTGTAAAATCTACTTGCTCTAAATTACAAGATATAAAAGATGTGTTTGATATTTTTAACTGATAAAAAGATGAAAAATTTAGCTGACATTCTTTAAAAAAAAATTGTAAAAGAAAGGTGTTTGCTTCGTGAAATTGGACTCCAATCATTTTACACCCAATAAAAGTTACATTTTTAAAACCACTGTCATTTAGACTCGCATTGCTAAAATTACAGTCTAAAAATTGGCATTCTAAAAATTGAAAATTTGAGACATGCGTGTTTTGAAAATTACAATTTATAAAAGTACAATTATCATATTCGCCTTTTTCAATACTTACTTTCGTGAAGTCTACTTTTAAATATTCAATGCTATTAAAATAATTATCATTCATAATTTCTTTAAAAATTAATTTATCTACAGTAAATAGTTATACTGCTTTTAAACTCAAATCAATATTAGAAACGGCATGTGTTAGTGCTCCTGAGGAGATAAAATCAACACCACAATCTGCATATTTTCTAATAGTCTTTTCATTAATACCACCAGAGGACTCCGTCAAACAAGAGGTTCCAATTAAAGCAACCGCACTTCTGGTGTCCTTATAATTAAAGTTGTCTATTAGAATTCTATATACTCCCTTATTCTCAAGAATCTCCTTCACTTCTTCGAGACTTCTTGCTTCGACAATTATCTTAATATCAATTTTCTTTTCAATTAAATATTTCTTAGCCTTTGTAATTGCTGCAGTAACTCCTCCAGCAAAATCAATATGATTGTCTTTAATCATCATCATATCATAAAGTGCAAATCTATGGTTTACACCTCCTCCAATTTTTACCGCCCATTTTTCGATTGCTCTCACTCCAGGTGTTGTTTTCCGAGTATCTAAAACCTTGGTTTTTGTTCCCTTTAATAGACTGGTGAAAAACGCAGTTTTTGTGGCAATTGCCGACATCCTTTGCATGGCATTTAAGACTAATCGTTCTGCCATAAGAATGGATTGCGATCTACCAGAAACAATAAAAACAACATCACCATAGGTCACTCTCTCACCGTCCTGAATAAAAGTCTCTACTATCAAGTCTGCATCCACAAATGAAAAAACTTGTTTTGCAAATTCAACTCCCGCAATAATACCTTCATCTTTTACAAGTAATTTGGCCTTCCCCTTAGCTCCTTTCGGAATACAAGAAAGTGATGTGTGATCACCATCTCCGATATCTTCTCTAATTGCGTTGGCAATAATAAGATCTAATTCCTTTTCAAACTGTTCCTTTGATATCATATTTTGCGAATTCTACTGTAAAAATAACAATGATTTTTAACTTTTTATGACTTCTGTGTAATTTATACTTTAAAACTAATAAATTTGTGGAAATACTCATACCTGCTAGCGCGCATCTAAACGATAATTTTAACAAAGTCTCCACTGCGAAAAACCACCTATTTATTATGAAAATAAAACTTTTAGTTATTGGAAAAACAGATCACAAAAGCTTGCTTCAGTTAATTGAAGAATATAAGAATCGTTTAAAACACTACATAAAATTCGAGATAGAGACAATTCCTGATATTAAAAACGTCAAAAATTTAAGTGAAATTCAGCAAAAAGAAAAGGAGGGCACTTTGATTTTATCCAAATTACAAAATACAGACCAACTAGTTCTGCTAGACGACAAGGGAAAACACTATAGCTCTGTTGAATTTTCAGAATATCTGCAGAAAAAAATGAACGCAGGTATTAAGCAACTCGTATTCGTTATTGGTGGACCTTATGGTTTTTCTGATGACGTATATAAAAAAGCAAATGAAAAAATGTCTCTGTCTAAAATGACTTTTTCACATCAAATGATTCGTCTTTTTATTATCGAACAACTGTATCGTGGATTTACGATTTTAAAGAATGAACCTTATCACCACGACTAAAGGATTTCAAATCTTTTTTCACTTTCACATATTCTTGAGGTGCATAATTGGTGATTTTCTTAAAAGCTGTAAAAAAAGGATTGTAAGAGGCAAATCCGGTAGTATATGCCAATGATTCTAAAGTTTCTGTGTTTAAAAAACTTCCTTCAATTAGCCCAATAGCGTCTTGTATCCTACTATTCATTCGGAATTCAGAAAAAGATAAATTAGAGTGATACTTAAATAAGAACACAATATGGCTTTTCGGAATACCGATGTCCGCTGCAATATCGCTTTGTGATGCTTTTTGATTGCGAAAAAACAAAGATTTCGTACTTAACTTATTAACTTCCTGTATGTAATCTGAAATCTGATCCTTTATATTTTCTTGTAAAACTCTGTCTTGCGCATTCTTTACACTACTGGACACTTTGATCCAATTATTATCATTTACAATAGCTTCTATATTCTTTAGTGCAGAAGAATGAAACTTTGACAACGTTTTATTAAGCTCCGGTAAACCAAATAATATCTCGGGAGAAACTAAAATTTTCAAGAAACTAAGTAGCCAAAAAACTAATGAAAACAATACTGCTGTTTTACCAGAAAGCTGCACTCCGGTATATGATTCGTTATACACAGAAACAATTACCATACAACCACATAATACATTAATTAAATAAAAAAAAACAGTCCAATTTTTTATCAAGTTGAAATGTTCGTTATTGAAAGTTACCCCTTTTCGAAACCATACTTTGTTTTTTAAAAGATTGAACGTCAGTATTAAATAAAAAAATATGTGCATAGTGATAAAAATAGCATTGGTCATCTCGCCAAAGTAAAAGAGAAAACTTTGTTTTAAAAAGTCATTTGTATTTATAGTAAATAAAAAAAGTAGGAAAGAAAGGTGTTTTAAGTCTTCAAGATCATATCTCTTATTCTGTAATATTAAGTTTTTATAATACAGATAAGCACTGGGGATAATTATTAAATATAGTATTGAAGATACACCCGCAGTTGGCTCTAATATCGATTGAAAACCAACACCATACGTACCATGAACAAAAAATCGGAAAGAAATAATTCCAATATTTAATATCAAATAAAAATTACAAAAAGGATTAGAGCGGTAAACCCTTATCATTAAAAAAAAGGTTATGAACCCAACAATGCTTGTCACTAAAAATAAAAAGGATTCTAACAAATTTTATAAATTACAATTAGGAAGTAAAAGTAATAAAATTATCGTAAAAACACCATTAGATCTTACTGATTACATTAAACTCTTACTGATTAGGTTAAAATAATGTCAATCTAATAGGTTTATGCACAAAAGATGTTTGGTTTTTTATTAAGTTTGTTAGACAAATTAAATAGGAAAGAAAAAATAAAATACCTGTTGATGTTGATTATTCAATTTTGGTGGTAAAGTAATTATTTGTTTTTTGGGGAAAATATAATTAAGGGCTTTTAAATCTTTTTGAATATAGTTGACAGGTTATTTTTAAACTAATAATTTTTAGACGACACAACCAAGTCTTCCATTAGCTTCTAATTAAGCAGCTCTAATAACAGAACTTGAACACAAGACCTACTACCTCAAAAAAATTTTCTTCTTTCTGAGTGACAAAGTTTCTTAACACCTAAAATATATTTTCAGAATACTACGCTTTACTTCTATTGCTCGTCATTTATTCTCTCAAACGAAAACTTAAGGATACAAGATAGAAAGAGTTACATTTACGTAAAACTATATCTTTTTAATGAAATTAGTATTTGCCACAAACAACAGCAATAAATTAAAAGAAGTGCAAGAGATGTTGCCAGAATCAATACAGCTTTTAGGTTTAAAAGACATTAATTGTAAGGAAGAAGTTGAAGAAACATCCACAACCCTTCAAGGAAATGCAATATTAAAAGCATCTTATATTACACAGGTTTTTAAATTGGATTGCTTTGCAGATGATACGGGTTTAGAGGTAGAAAGTTTAGACGGCAAGCCGGGAGTTTATTCTGCTCGATTTGCTGGAACACCGTATAATCCTGAAAACAACATGCAAAAGTTATTAAAAGACCTACAACCTCATAAAAACAGAAAAGCCCAGTTTAGAACGGTTATTTGCCTACATACAAATGGACAAGAATTTTTATTTGAAGGAATTTGTAAAGGTGAAATTTTAATTAAAAAACAAGGAACTAAAGGCTTCGGATATGACCCAATTTTCATTCCAGAAGGATTTACAAAATCTTTTGCAGAAATGGACTCTTTAGAAAAAAACAACATTTCTCACAGAGGAATTGCAATCAAAAAATTAGTCAGTTTTTTGAAGGATAAGTATTCATGAGCCAAGTCATCTTTTTATCCAAAAAATTACCACATTATAAGTAATGGCTAGCAGACTAAATTATTTTTAATGAGCACTAAAAAATGTTAAAACAAACACCTAAAAAAAAATTTCTTCTTTTATTCGTGCTCCTTTTAATTTTAGGCTTATTAAATATAAGCTTGGGCTCGGTGTCCATTCCTTTTTACGATATTTTAGACATATTGACGGGTAATATTAGCATCAAAGAAAGTTGGCTAACCATTATTCTAAATTTTCGCGTACCTAAGGCGATCACAGCAATTTTAGTAGGCTCTGGCTTATCTGTTGCAGGTCTGCTAATGCAGACTTTATTTAGAAACCCTTTAGCTGGCCCTTTTGTTCTGGGTATTTCTTCTGGCGCAAGTTTCGGAGTTGCCTTATTTATTCTAGGAGGTTCTCTTTTTAGTGGTTTCCTTTTAACCAATTCAATTTCCTATTGGTCTCTGCCAATCGCATCTAGTTTGGGTGCCTTTTTTGTCTTATCAGCAGTAATTGTAGCGGCTAATAAAGTAAAAAACACCATGTCTATTTTAATAATAGGACTGATGTTTGGCAGTCTAACTGCAGCTTTAATAAGTATTTTAACTTATTTTAGTGAAGCATCGCAAATTCAACAATTCCTATTTTGGAGTTTTGGAAGTTTAGGGAATCTTTCCTGGAATGAACTCTTCATTTTTTCTTCCATTTACGGAATTTCAATTCTAGCAACATTAACTATAATAAAGCCACTAAACAGCTTGCTTTTGGGTGAAAATTATGCAAAAAGTACCGGAATTAATATCAAAAAAAGCAGAAATATTATTTTGTTAATTACGAGCATCTTAACTGGAGTTATTACTGCTTTCGCCGGACCAATTGCCTTTATAGGACTTGCAGTTCCGCACATTGCAAGAATAATTTTTAGCACTGCCAACCATAAAGTATTAATCCCTGCAGTACTTCTTCTAGGAGCTATTGTGATGCTGATTTGTGACACTATTGCACAATTACCCGCAAGTGAGTTCACCCTCCCAATAAACGCAATTACTTCTTTATTCGGTGCTCCTATTGTTATTTGGCTACTGATTAGAAAGAAAAAACTATTTGTTTAATGATTAAAAACACAAAAAATATCATCCTAAAAACCGATAATCTCACTATCGGATATTCTCAAAAAAAAAGAAATAAAATTGTCTTATCTAAGATAAATATAGCCATCGAAAGCGGAACATTAATCAGTGTTTTAGGAAAAAATGGTATTGGAAAATCAACCCTACTTAGAACACTTTCTAAAGTACAAAAACCTATTTCTGGTTTTGTTTATTTAGACGAACAATCTTTAGACAGCTACTCTGAGAGTGCGCTTTCTAAAAGACTCAGCCTTGTACTCACAGAGCGCTTGCCTGAAAGCCAATTAACCGTTTTTGAATTAATTGCCCTAGGGAGACAACCGTACACAAATTGGATTGATACCTTATCTCGCGTTGATCTAGAAAAAATCGATACTGCCATAAAACAAACAGAAATAACTCATTTAAAAAACGAGCTCTTTTATGAACTAAGCGATGGACAACTACAACGTGTTTTAATCGCAAGAGCTTTGGCACAAGACACTGCCGTAATTATTCTCGATGAGCCGACAGCACATTTAGACATGTACCAAACGATAAATATTTTTACGCTTTTACAAAAACTCGTAAAAGAAACGAATAAGACGATTATTATCTCCTCTCATGAAATTAATTTAGCCTTAAAACTTTCTGATCAAATTATATTAATGACAGAAAACAACCTTCAGTTTGGAACTACAGCCGCATTGGTATCGCAAAATATTTTTGACACTATCTTTCCTGATACACTACTTAAATTTGATAAATCCTTAGAACAGTTTGTAATTAAAAGCTCATAACTTCAAAATAAGAAGAACTTTTTGTTACTTTTGGAAACAGGTAATACCAAAAAAAACTATTAAAATGATAAAAAAAACACTTTACATTGCAAGTGCGCTTACGTTTATGGCGTGTGGATCGGTTAAAAAGACTCCTGAAGAAAATGCACCCTTAGATCAAGCTGCGAAATATGCTGCCTCTATTACCGCTAAAGATTTAGGACAGCACTTATTTATTTATGCCTCAGACGAATTTGAAGGCAGAAACACAGGAGAAGCTGGACAAAAAAAAGCAGTTGAATATTTAAAAAGCTTTTATGTATCAGAAAATATTATCTCTCCTTTAGGGGGTGATGATTATTTTCAAGAAGTGCCTTCAGATTGGTTATCAGAAAATTCTAGAGGCAACTTAAAAGCCTCTGAAAATGTAGTTGCATTTATCAAAGGAAGTGAAAAACCCGATGAAATTGTAGTAATTTCTGCACACCTAGATCACGAGGGTATTAAAAATGGTGAAATTTACAATGGAGCTGATGACGACGGGTCTGGAACCGTGGCAATTTTAGAAATTGCACAAGCTTTTCAAATGGCTGTAAAAGCGGGTAAAGGACCGAAACGTTCTATCTTATTTTTACATGTAACAGGTGAAGAGAAAGGATTACTAGGCTCAAAGTATTATACTGATGTAGCACCTTTATTCCCATTAGTTAATACTGTTTGCGATTTGAATATTGATATGATTGGTAGAATTGACAGCCGTCATAAAAAAGATCCTAATTTTGTCTACTTAATAGGTTCAGACAAATTAAGCACAGAGCTACACAATATCTCTGAGGCTGTGAATAAAAAATACATGAACATCAATTTAGATTATAAATACAATGATGAAAATGATCCTAATAAATTTTACTATCGATCAGATCATTATAATTTTGCTAAAAACAATGTGCCAATTATTTTCTATTTTAATGGCACACACGCAGATTATCATCAACCTTCCGATACTCCAGATAAAATTAATTACTCCCTTTTAGAAAATAGAACTCGCTTGGTATTTCATACAGCGTGGGAAGTTGCGAATATGGAGAAAAGAATTGTTGCAGACAAGGCAGTTGTAAAAGAAGCGCCTTCTAAATAAAACTTTTTTATTTAAATAAAAAAACCAAGCTTTCGCTTGGTTTTTTTTTATTTAAAGAATCGACTTAATGTTTCTCACTTTTTAAAAGTCCTGGAAACTTCTTTTTAAACTTGTTTAGGCGAGGCACCGAAACTGCTTTTACATACCCTTGGTTTGGATTTTTTCGCTCAAAGTCTTGATGATAATCTTCTGCTTTATAAAATTTAGTAAATGCTGTAACCTCTGTTGCAATCTTACTTTTATAGACAGTCTTGCTTAATGAATTAATTACTTCCTCTATAATCTTCTTTTCTTTTGCGGTTTTATAAAAAGCAATGGAGCGATATTGCGTGCCGTAATCAGGATCTTGCCCGTTGACCGTTGTTGGATCATGAGAACCAAAGAAAACAGTTACCAATGTCTCAAAACTTACTTTTTTAGGATTATAATATACCGCTACAGTTTCTGCATGCCCTGTTTTCCCAGTCCCTATTTTCTTGTACGTTGGATTTAATGTTTCACCTCCTGCATATCCGGACACCGCTTCCTCTACTCCAGTTAAACTTTCGAAAATAGCCTCTACACACCAAAAACATCCGCTTGCAAAATAAGCTACTTGTGTGCTCTCTCGTGGAACAAACTCATGCGTTGCAGTCCCTTTTTTAGAATCTTTTTTATCCGCAAATCCGAAGCAAGAAACCAATACAACAAAGCCAAATACGACTAAAACTCCTTTTAAAATTTTCATTTTTATTTATTTATTTATTTATTTAGAAAGACACTAATGATTGAACAGCATCCCCAAAAACCTTTTTCAGGATTTATAATGTCGTTTAACAAATATTCTCCTTACAATTGCTTTGCAAAATTACATATCTTTTTACCGTTGTTTACAACTTTAGCATTTTGTTAAGAATCCTTTTTGTTTTCAAAGCCTCAGATAGTTATTTTTGCAATGCTAATTTAGAGAACAATTGTATTTTTAAATTATTCTGCTTGCATAGATTTAAATCTCTCTGCTACACTCATATAAATAATCAAAATAGTACGTAATTTTAAATGGAGCATTTTATAGTATCAGCACGTAAATACCGTCCGAAAAATTTTCAGGATGTTGTTGGGCAACAGGCCATCACAAATACGTTAGAAAATGCAATAAAAAACAATCATTTAGCACAGGCATTACTATTTACAGGTCCAAGAGGTGTTGGTAAAACTTCCTGTGCACGAATTTTAGCAAAAAGAATAAATCAACAAGATACAGAAAACTTGGAAGAAGAAGACTTTGCTTTCAATATTTTCGAGTTAGATGCAGCTTCTAACAATTCTGTTGATGATATCCGAAGTTTGACCGATCAAGTTCGCATTCCACCACAAACGGGTAAATACAAGGTATATATTATAGATGAGGTACACATGCTGTCGCAGGCGGCCTTTAATGCGTTTTTAAAAACACTCGAAGAACCACCAGCACACGCAATATTCATTTTAGCCACGACCGAAAAACACAAAATAATTCCCACTATTTTATCTCGCTGTCAAATTTTTGATTTTAAAAGAATTGGTGTTTTAGATGCAAAAAATTACCTGAAAGAAATTAGTGTGAAAGAAAACATCACCGCTGATGATGATGCCTTGCATATAATAGCTCAAAAGGCGGACGGTGCAATGCGAGATGCCCTCTCCATTTTTGACAGAGTTGTTAGTTTTTCGGGAAAGAAGCTTACAAGGGAAGCGGTTACAGAAAACTTAAATGTATTAGATTACGACACGTATTTTGAAATGACAGATTTGCTATTAGACAACAAAATACCCGATGTTTTAAATGCTTTCAACGTGGTCTTAAACAAAGGATTTGAGGGTCATCACTTTATAAATGGGTTGGCAAGTCATTTCAGAGATCTCTTAGTTGCTAAAGACAAAGCTACTTTAGACTTATTAGAAGTGGGTGACAGTGCTAAAAAAAAGTACTTAACACAAGCCACGAGGGCAAGTATCCCTTTCTTACTGCAAGCTATTGAAAAGGCGAACAATTGCGATTTAAATTATCGTGCTTCTAAAAATCAACGCCTCCTGGTAGAACTAAATATCATGCAAATTGCCTCTATCACTTTTGATGGAGAAAAAAAAAAACCAGCTAACTACATAATTCCTGCAACATTTTTTCAGGCACTCTCACCTGCAGCTAAGAAAGGACCAGTTGTCGTTGTCAACAAACCTGAAAAGGAAGCAACTCCTTTAGTTTCCGAGCCACAACAAGAAATTCAAAAAACCGTTGCTGAGCAACTTCCACTAAAAAAACCAGTCCTTAAAAATATTGGTCGCCTGCACACACAACCGGGTAAATATTCCTTAAAGGGATTTAATCAGCAAAAAGAGGTAAAAAAAGCAGTTGTAGAAGAAAATTTTGATCAACATCCAAAAACTAATTTTACAGAAGAAAAACTGCAAGAACTATGGAAAGCTTATGTGCACCTGCTAAACACAAAAGGAGAGCGCAGTATGGCTTCTATTATGGGTACTGATATTCCCTCCTTGGGAGCTGACTTTAAAATTTCGTTTACAGTCCCCAACAAACTAATGGAAGATCAATTCAGAAAAGGAAGACCCCAAATTATGAAGTTTCTTCGAGAGAAGTTAAATAACTATGGAATTTCAATAACCGTGCAGCTAAATGAAGCCATAGAGAAGAAATTTGCTTATACCCCTGAAGAGAAGTACAAAAAACTAAATGAAAAAAATCCACTTTTAGAAAAACTACGTCAAGCTTTTGAACTGGATTTATAAGTATCTCCAATAGTTTTACCGAAATAGGAGAGCGTCAAGTGCTCTTTAATCTCAGATGTATTCTCAAACTCTGAAATTAAATAAATTGCTTTGCCCTTCTGAATAAATAAAGGAATGGATTTTTCTTCTTTAGAAAACATTTTAAAAAGCACTTCATATTCCGTTGCTGATTCAATCTTAATTTCTGTAATCCTAGGATTTTCACGATATGCCTCACTCAAATTAATATAGTCGTCGCTTGGAGTAAAAAAGCTCTTTCGCTCCAAATCGGTAGCTTCCCGAATCTCTTTAGAAGATGCCAACTTATAAGTACCGTGTTCTCCAAAATCTTTAGAAAAACGATCGACGGCGTATGAATTAACCACATCACTCCCTGTTAAAGCGATTAAATAACCTACATCATTCAACTCAATATTATCGGTAAGATCTTCATCGTACACATCTGCTTTAAAAGCCTCTAAACCGTCATTAAGAGCTTGCGCTATAAAGGTGCTGTTCGCATCTATTAAAATTACGCGTTTCCCCTTATCTTTTAAGTATTTTGCAATTAACCGGGCTGGGTTTGAAGCGCCTACAAATAAAATAGAATCTGATGTTTTTAAGAAAACACCTACCATTTTAGCAAATAGTCTTGCCGTTGTGGCATTTAATAAAACCGTTCCTAAAACAATCATAAATACCAAAGGTGTAATATACTCTGCACCTGCTACACCCTGCTTTAATAATTTACTTCCGAATAAAGAAGCAATACCCGCAGCAACAATACCTCTAGGGCCTACCCAACTAATAAATAATTTTTCACGAACATTCAACTTAGATTTATACGTACTTGAAAACACCGCTAAAGGTCGGATTATAAAAACTACCATTGCAAATAATACTATTGTTTTCCATGTATAGAGCAGCATCATTTCCTCAATATTGATGTTTGCAGCTAACAAAATAAATAAAATAGAGATTAATAAGATGCTCAAAGACTCCTTGAAATACAGCAACTCTTTTAAATTTTTCAACTTTCCATTTCCCAAAACCATGCCCATTACTACCACTGCTAACAAACCGGATTCATGCGCAAAAACCTCTGACTCTACAAAAACGAATAAAACAGTAGATAGTGAAGCTACGTTCAGTAAATAATGTGGAATCATTTTCTTGTTGACTGCATACGCTAATGCATGTGCAAATGTAAACCCGAAACTGGTTCCAAATAAAATAATTTTACCAAACTCCATTAAGGCTGTTTTTGTAAAGCCACCTCCACCCCCAACACTAATAAACTCAAAAACTAGTACAGCAACCAAAGCCCCAATTGGATCTATTAGAATACCTTCCCATTTTAAAACGGTAGAGACATCTTTTTTAAGTGGTACATTTCTAAGAATTGGCGTAATAACGGTAGGCCCCGTAACAATAATTAAACCCGAAAAAAGAAAAGAAATTTCCCATCCTAAGTGAAAGACATAATGCGCTACCACACCCGCTCCAAAAAATGTAATCGCAGCACCAAAAGTAATTAATTTGGTGATTACGGGTCCTACGTTCTTAATTTCACTTCTCTTAAGCGTAAGACCTCCCTCAAAAAGTATGATACTAATTGCTAAAGAAACAAAATAATACAAACCATCCCCAGGAAATAAACCTTTGGTTCCATTCCATACTGGTTCGATCCACTTAGAACCATCCTCACTCAAATATGCAGCAGCAATTGGCCCAACCAGTAAACCAATTAGAATTAAAGGTAAAATTGCAGGGATTTTAAATTTCCATGCCACCCACTGAGCTAATATCCCTAAAATGATGATTCCTGATAACTCTAACATCTTACCTATTTTCTTTATGAAAGTAAAACTAAGGATGTTTAATCAAATTAAATATTTAAAATTAGTTTTTTTGTTTCTTATAAAGTTTGGTATCTTGTGCTTATTCGTTCACTTTTAAAGACACGCCTTGCAAAAGATCCATAAAATATTAATCGGTATCGCATTTTCTCCCAATTTAAAACCTAATTTATTCGAAGCAATACGCATCGCAAATATGTTTAATGCCGAATTAATTGGCGTTCATGTAGGTGAAAAAACAGCTCAAAAGGAAACCGATTTAAATCGTATTGTTGCCGAGGCCGATCCATTAAATATCGCACTAAAAACAATATGGCAAAAAGGAGAACCCGTTGCTGTTATTCTAAAAACTGCTGAAGTTGAACGTGCGGACCTGCTTATTTTAGGAGCATTACAAAAAGAAAATTTATTAAAATACTACGTGGGTTCTATCGCACGGAAAATCACGAGAAAAATAGGCTGCTCTATTTTGTTACTTATCAAGCCTTCTATTGAAAGACAAATCTGCAAGCACATTGTTGTGAACGGATTAAAAGACAAAAATACCGCAGAAACTATTCGAACATCTGTCTTATTTTGCACCCACTTACTCTGTAAAAAAATGACGATTGTAGAAGAAATAAGTCAAAGTGAATTGCAAATTCAAGTAAACGATGACAAAAGTTTAAGAAGAGCTACCATAGAAAAAGAGCGTCTAAAAAACAGAGAAGACCAGCGTATCAAAACCATTTTAAAAGGGATTCCTTGTGACGATATCACGATAAAAACACAAAGTATTTTTGGCAGAAGGGGCTACTCCATTGGACACTATGCAAAAGTTAAAAGAGCCGATTTACTAATCATGAATGCACCGCTTAAACTTGGGCTTTTAGACCGCATTTTCCCTCACGATATCGAATATATTTTATCAGAATTACCAACAGATGTTTTAATCGTAAAATAAATGCAAAAAACAACCCCTTTTAAAACATTTTTAGGAGAAATTCCGCAAAACCTTTTTTCTGGATTTGTGGTTTCTTTAATTGCGCTTCCATTAGGCTTAGGACTTGCTTTAGCCTCTGGCGCACCGCCAATTTCTGGGATAATTGCAGCAATAGTTGGTGGAATCGTGGTTTCTTTAATTGGAGGGTCCAAGGTAACAATCACAGGCCCTGGAAATGGGTTGGTTGTTGTAATCCTTTCCGCAATCACCATTTTGGGAGAAGGAAATGCGTATCAAGGGTACTTGTTTACCCTCGCTGCAATTGTTATTTCTGGCGTCCTACTTGTAATCTTGGGTTTTTTAAGGATGGGTGCTTTGGGCGACTTCTTTCCTTCTTCCGCAATACAAGGAATGCTGGCAGCCATTGGCATTGGTATCTTTGCAAAGCAGATCCACGTAATGTTTGGAAACTTAAATGCTAAAGGAAGTATTATTGAACTACTCATCCAAATTCCCGAGGGAATCGTACACTTTGTGAGTACCTCTGACAAAAGTTCGTTTTACGCAGGTTTGGTTGGTATTGTTAGCTTACTGATTATGATTTTTTATAGTAAAATTAGAAATCGATACTTTCAACTCATCCCTGCTCCTATGTGGATTGTAGTTTTAAGTGTAGGATTGTATTATTATTTTGACCTCTTTGCGATTGCCGAATATCCCATCGATAAAAGTTTACTCATTGATTTACCAAATGATGTATTCGCAAATTTTGCGTTTCCTGATTTTGGAAAAATATACAAACTAGAATTTATAGGTGCCGTTATCTCAATTACTTTAATTTCCAGTATCGAAAGTTTGCTAAGTATCAAAGCCGTTGACAAATTAGATCCCTTAAAAAGACGCTCAAACATTAATAAAGACATTAGAGCCCTAGGACTTGCCACCATTATTAGCGGTTTTTTAGGTGGACTGAATGTAGTTACGGTAATCGCTAGAAGCTCTGTAAACGTAAACAATAAAGGAAGTAACAGATCTGCTAACTTTTTCCATGCCCTCTTCTTAGTTGCTTTTATTTTACTCTTTGCTACTGAATTGCGCAAAATTCCGCTGGCTGCACTTGCGGCTATTTTAGTATTTACCGGGTATAAATTAGCAGCTCCAGAGAATATAAAAAAAGTTTTAAAAATTGGATCTGAGCAGTTAATCATATTTACCGTTACTCTCTTTGTAACCATCGCTAGCAATCTTATTTCCGGAATCTTAGCAGGCATCGGTATCACGTTTGTAATTCACATGATAATCAACAAAAATGGTTTGTTATTTATTAAAAATACGTTGAAACCAAATGTTCTTATGTTTACCGAAGATGAAAAGTATTATGTGAGTGTCAAGAATTTTTCTAGCTTTTTAAATTACACAAAATTAAAATCCAAGCTTGATCAAATTCCAGAGACAAAAGAAGCCATTGTAGATTTCTCATTATGTGATTTCGTAGATCACTCTGTGATGGAAAACATGAACAACTACTCTGAAACTTTCGAGAGAAAAGGAGGACACTTCGAAGTAATCGGTTTAGATGATTCTAAACCAGGCAGCGCACATCCCTTTGCGCTTCGTAAAACATTGCCAAAAAACATGTCTTCAAAAGAGGGCATTTTAACAAAAAGGCAAAAATCTATTCAACATATAAGCGAAGAAATGAAATATTCGTATGATGCTTTTTCTGACCTAAAAATAGAAGAATTACCAAGCTTTGGATATTTTAAAATGCGGAAAATTAATAAGATTTCCAATGTCTTAACAAAAAATAACTGCACGTTGTTTGATGTGCAGTTCTCAGAGGGAGAAATGATCGCAAAACAAGTAATTAAAACGACAATGTTTCACATTCAAACTCAAAAAAACCTTCCTAAATTTACCCTAGACAAGGAAGGCGTATTTGAATATCTTTTACATTTCGCTGGATATAAAGACATTGAAATTAAGAAACATCCTGATTTTAACAGACGCTTTTATTTATCCGGAAAAAAAGAAGAAAAAATTAGAGCATTTTTCACAGATGAACTAATTTTGTTTTTAGAAAGTAATAGACAATATCACATAGAAGCTACAAATACAGGTCTTTTAATTCTTAGTAAAGAGCGGTTAGCCAGTGTAAACGAAATCAAAGCCCTTGCCTACTTTGGCGCTGGTTTGCAAAAAATTATAGAAAAATGTTAGGACTACAATTTGAAACTACCACTTCGTGGGCAGACATCGCCAAAGTAAATTTAGAACAAATATTAACAGATCATGCTTTTTTAGAGCAAAAGGCAGCTTCAAATGCCGTTTCTATTATTATCAATTACTCTGAGGAAACGGAATTGGTAAAGGAAATGAGCAATATCGCAATTGAAGAAATGCAACACTTTAAAATGGTTCATCTTTTAATGGTTAAAAGAGGCATGGTTCTCGGAAGGGAGCAAAAAAACGATTACGCCATTCGACTGCAAAAATTCTTTACGAAAACAAACGACCGCACAAATGCACTTGTACAACGCTTACTTGTTGCTGCACTTATCGAAGCGCGAAGTTGCGAGCGTTTTAAGGTGTTTTCAGAAAATATGGAAGATGAAGAATTGTCGAAATTTTATAAAAATTTAATGATTTCTGAAGCCAACCACTATACCACCTTCTTACAGCTTGCAAGAACATACCAAGACAGGGCTGTTGTTGACGAAAAGTGGAGTGCCCTATTAATATTTGAAGGGGAGATGATGCGCGAACGTGGAAATCTTGCTAAAATTCATGGGTAATCCAAAACACACTTCGATATAGCTTGTAAGCAAACTCTATTTGCATTATTAAATCCTTAAAAACCGATCTTTAGACTCAATGTTTAGCAAAGAAGAAGCTACTTTATTACGCAAAGAATTTTGGATAAGCTTTGGGAAATCCTTTCCAAGAAAATGGCTTCTATACAACACCGAAATGAAAGGAGTCTCTTTTAAATTTGTAGCTGATCGAAAAAATGCGGCCGTATGTCTCGATATTGAGAACCCAGATGAATTGGTAAATCTTCTCTACTATGATCAATTGCTTTCTCTAAAATTACTGATCACCGCTGAAATTCCAGACATTCTCTTCAACGACGCTTTTGAACTTGAATCGGGTAAAAAAATTCATAGAATTTATGTTCCTTTTGAAAAAAAATTTAGCATTCATGACAAGAATACATGGAGTGACTGTTTTCAGTTCTTTCTAAAAACAATGCCAAAATTTGAGGATTTTTTCTATGAATATGAAGATATTATTAAAAATATATAAGCCTCAACTCTGCGCGTTTTTAAATCTTACATTTCAAAAAAAGCGCAATTCAACTTGACACTTGGCTAAACCAACTGTATCTATAAAATCTATCTCCCCAGTATCTGTACATTTTAGATTGTGAAAACTTTAAAATAAAAAGAGTTTTTCAGCTTAATTATGCGGCGTATATTTGTTGTATGATTCAAAACGATACCATTATTGCTTTGGCTACGCCTTCTGGTGTTGGTGCAATTTCTGTAATTAGACTTTCTGGAGAACAAGCCATTCCGATAGTTGAAGCAAATTTTAAGTCTATTCAAAAAAACAAATATCTAAAAGATCAGAAAACACATACCATTCACCTCGGACATATCGTTGATAATAAAAGTGTATTGGATGAAGTTCTAGTCTCTATTTTCAAAAATCCAAAATCGTATACAGGTGAAAATGTTGTTGAAATTTCCTGTCATGGCTCTAGTTTTATTCAACAAGAAATTATACAATTATTTCTCCGAAAAGGTTGCAGAATGGCAAATAATGGAGAGTTCACAATGCGTGCCTTCCTAAACGCTAAGATGGATTTAAGCCAAGCAGAAGCTGTTGCTGATGTCATTGCTTCTAATTCTGCTGCGAGTCACCAAATGGCCATTCAACAGATGCGTGGTGGTATCACCAATGAACTAAAAGAGTTGCGTGCCCAATTATTAGATTTCGCCGCTTTAATTGAGTTAGAATTAGATTTTTCTGGGGAGGATGTGGAGTTTGCAGACCGAACGAAATTCAAAGAGCTAGTGGTGCAGATAACCTTTGTATTAAAACGTTTAATCGATTCTTTTTCTTTCGGTAATGCGATGAAAAATGGAATTCCTGTAGCTATTATTGGTGAACCTAACGTTGGGAAATCGACCTTATTAAACACGTTGCTAAACGAAGAAAAAGCCATTGTTTCTGAAATTGCGGGAACTACGCGGGATGCCATTGAAGATGAATTAATCATTGCAGGTGTTGCGTTTCGTTTTATAGATACTGCAGGGATTAGAGAGACCATAGACATTATAGAAAGTATTGGTATTAAAAAAGCGTATGAAAAAGCGGACAATGCCCAGCTCATTGTTTTCCTAATTGATGCCAATAAATTCAATCACAATCAACCCCAATTTTTAACTGAAATTGACACTATAAAAAGCCGCTTCCCGACGAAAAGAGTACTGGTTATTGCAAACAAAATAGACACTTTATTGGCTTCAGAAAAAGCAGAGCTGCAAACTGAAATTGAAAACCTAATTTTACTCTCTGCAAAAAATAATACGGGCGTTGAAGCGTTGAAATCTGAGCTGACCGATTTGGTAAATATTGGTGCCTTGAGCAATAATGAAACGATTGTAACCAATTCTCGGCATTTTGAAGCCTTGAATAATGCTCTAAGAGCTATCAGCTCTGTACAACAGGGAATCGAATTGGAAATTTCTACGGATTTATTTTCAATAGATATCCGAGAATGCCTGCGTCACTTAGGAGCCATCACTGGTGATTATGACGTTGACAAAGATATTTTAGGACATATTTTTTCTAATTTTTGTATTGGAAAGTAAATACCTCTAACAATAATTTCGCCTTAATCGTACTATAGTAAAATTACTTCGTTTTTTATTCAAAGCAATTTTAGAAGTACTAAAAAAACCAATATACATTGGCACTTATCGTCGTTGCAACCTCTAAGATAGTTCCGTCATTTTTGGCATATACCGTAATGCCCAAAGCCTCTTTTACAGCCTTTTTAAAAGCAACATCGTTGTCATATGAAATATACACTAAGGACAATAGTTTTTAAGCGTCAGAGAATTCGAACTGATGGATATTTCTTTAAAGACTTGATATGTTGCTTGATGAAAGCCGTACGCGCATAACAGCAGACTCACTGCAATTCCAGCAGTGAATACTAAAAGTAGTGGTCTCCTGTCCATTCTATCTATTAAATAAATGGCAACAAAAGTAAAATCAACCGAAATTGTACTTAATAAAACCCCTGATGAAACCAACACCAAACAGTTTTATAAATGTTGAGTTCACATAAAAAAGTATCAACTATAACACAAAATTATTTATTTATTATTTTGTTAGTTGATGAAATTGTAAGATCGTAAAATATTTATTAAAAAAATATAATGTTGGAGTTTCTAAACATTGAACAGGCACATCTGTATTTGAGCGATCATATAAGGATAACGAGGTGAGAAATAAAAAAATGCTTACCATGGCTTTTAATGGCAAAAAAATAAAAGAGCTTTAAAATCACATTAATTAAGCTTTAAAATTAAACCGTTTTAATTTATAGCCATGCTATTTTGTCAGACATTATTAAATAAAGATCAAGTAAGCTAATCACACTAGTTGAAATGGAAAGAACGCAATTATTTCAAATATTTATTTACCAGATTTCATTGGGTTAGAAGTTGAAAATGTTTACAACCTGAAAAAAAAAAGAAAATTGAAGAATTAAAAAATCTAATGAAATATTGTTTCCCAACCTTAAATGTTATGAGGTATGGCATAATAAATGCGGCAACGAACTAGGTTGATTAACTTTAAAATCGCTAATCCTTTAAAAGAAAAAGCAACACCAACAAAAATATAACAAGTTTACAACACTGCAGAATATTTAGTGAAAACAAAAATTTAGGGTAACTTATATTTTTTATTATCTGTAATTTTAATTGGACTAGTCAAAAGAAATATCGTCACCACCATTTCTTAACGGCTGTTTACCTCCTTTTTGCCATGTTTTCTCCTCGATGTTTTGCGGTGTTCGTTTACCTCTAGCGAGATAGTTGTAAATTATATCAAAATCTAAATTTGGGGAGTTACAATAATCCGCCTGCGTATCATATTCAACCCCTAAATCATCAATATATTTATTTTCGCTCATAATATTGGCTATAGCTTGAACAAAATACATAATAATTTAAATTTTTATCACTTTAAACTATTGGTAATAAAAATTCACCTCAAAACAATTAATTCAATTGCTTAAAAATTTATTTCATACTATTTATACTTCTAATTTTTAAATTTGAAATACTCATAATTCAGAAGATATTGGGCCTAAATTATGGTTTGAGAAATTGATAGCATAAGTCAGAAAGAAAGTTAAAAGAGGACTATTGATTAGCTAAAAGAAACGTGTAAAAATCTAGGCGAATTAAAAAGACCGTAACTTGAAAACGAAACAGCAAGTTTATGCGGTCTTATTTTTGTATTCGTTCAAGGATCAAAGTATTTGTAAAAAAATTAAACCATCATCATAAAAAATACCAAATACCATAAAAATTTTATCCATAAAGAAAGATAAATATTGCGTGATAAATAGTTAAATTTTATAACAGATAGAAAGCCTATTATTTGAAAACATTAATCAATTGAAAATAGAATCTTAAGTGAAATAGTAAACATTATAGAAACTTTTATTAACGAGATGGATCGTTAATAATCAATATTGACATCAAAATTTTGACTTCTTTTTTTTGAGCGGCGTAATAAATAAATAAATAGTTTTGTATTTCTAAAAGACTAACAAAACTATAAAACAAATAAAAGAAAACACACTGTATTTACCAATTATACAGTTGTATTTTAATGCAATTTTAAAAGGTGAAAAAACAAAAGAGTATCGAGAAATTAAAGAGACTACATTTAAAAAATACTTGAATTTTTGAAGAGAAGGATAAGATGAAGTTATTGAATTTTATGACAAAAAAGTGGAGATTTCTCTAATTTCTAATAGCGATAATGACCCAATGATATGGAATAACGGCGTTTACCTCTATATGCCTAAAGATGTGATATTCTTAAATTTAGCGGTAGGTTATGCCAAAGATATAGATACAGCATTAGTTGAAATAAAAGGTATTAGTTTTGAACCATCAAAAACGAAAGAAGGTCAAACAGCTATTTTTAGATGGACAGAAGCCGAGAGTGTAGTCTTTGATGAAAATGGTGATTTGTGTATTTGGCAAATTGTTTACCGTTTAGGTGCAACTTTTCACGTAAATAAATTCATTAAATCAGATAATATAAAGTATGGTATTTCTTATTCTGAAAATTATAAACTATAGTAGTATTAAATAGTATGGCAAATACAACAGGTAATAAATACGAAGGAAGAGAGAAGGGTACACCTAATAGATTGACAAAAGAATTAAGAACTTTATTAAAAGATATATTATATCAGGAACTGGAAGAAATACAAGAAAGATTAGAATTATTAGAACCTAAAAAAAGGTTAGGACTGTTTATAAAGTTAATGCCTTATGCTTTACTTAAAACTACAAGCATATCACGTAATATTAATGAACCTTTGGATTGGTCATAAAAAAAACATCCTAAAGTAATAGAATGGCTTGTAATCTTAAATAGTTAAATAGTAAAGATTGTTATTTAGGTTGAGGTAATGTAAAATGAAGGATGCTTTTGTTGTTAAAAAAAAGGCTATCAAAATGATAACCTTTTTATACTTTATATCAAATTAACTATTATTGTCTAGTAAAAACTACTATGTCTGCCTCCTCACCAGGATCACGTGATTTGTCAATACTTACTTGATCACAAGTATCAAATTCATAATTGAAGGTAACAATATCGCTACCTGAAATTGACAAATTTATTTGTGAATCGTTTGATGTGTAATCAAAAGCAGTAATTTCTTCACTATCATCAAGACTACCCGTTCCATTATCTTTAAATACAAATGTAATAGCGTAAGGACCCATACCATCATTATCAGTACCAACCCAAGTTCCTACAAGAGAAGCATCTGAAACATTACACGTGTTATCATCATCACTACTACAAGCAACGATTAATACTGTTAAAAGTAAAATTCCAAATTTTTTAATAGTTTTCATTGTTTTCATTGTTTTCATTGTTTTTGTAAAATGCTAAATTAGTTAATTAAAATTAAGGCATAAAAAAAGCCAGCTATTTTGGACGGCTGGTGCTTTAGGTTATTTAAACACTATTATCGGCACACCATTTAAGAGTATTTAACACTTATTTGTTGTTAATTTTATACTTATTTATTAAAAATATAACATAAAGTACTTAAAATCAATTATTTTTATGACTCCCATTACTTTCTGAATTAAAAGTAACTATTGTTATCCATTCTACAACTTTAATTATACTTTGATAAAATAAATTACTTCGTTTCTTATTCAAAGCAATTTTAGAAGTGCTAAAAAGATCAATATAAATCTACTGAAAACTAGCGTTTGTTAAACATTATGAGATCCCTTAATTTTTAACAAACTCCAATTCTAGCTCCTCTAAAGACTTTCCTTTCGTCTCCGGTAGTATTTTCAAGAGGATAAAAAATCCGACCAATGCAATCGCACCGAAGATAAAAAAGCTTAGAGCATTTCCCAAATTTGACAACTCCCAAGGAAAAACTAATTGTACTAGTGAACTAATTAAAGAATTAATAAAAGCAATGACCCCGATTGCCAAACCGCGATATTTGATAGGATACAACTCGGACAACAACACCCACATTACGGGACCTAAAGAAAATGCAAAACAGGCAATAAAACCTAAAATACCAATCAATATTAAATTGGCATTTATCGTCGTTGCAGCCTCTAAGATAGCTCCGTCGTTTTTGGCATACACCTTATTGCCCAGAGCCTCTTTCGCAGCACTTTTAAAAGCAACATCGTTGTCATATACTATATCGGCTAAAGGCAGTAGTTTCTGAGCGTCAGAGAATTCGAACTGATTGATATTTTCTTTAGAGACTTGATATGTTGCTTGACGAAAGCCGTACGCGCAGAGCAGTAGACTCACTGCTATCCCAGCAGTGCCTACTAAAAGTAGTGGTCTCCTTCCCATTCTATCTATTAAATAAATGGCAACAAAAGTAAAAACAACTGAAATTGTGCTTAATAAAACCCCAGATGAAAAAGCAGCATCCGTGCCAATTCCTGTCTGTTTAAAAATAGAAGTAGCATAAAAATATACGGCATTTATTCCTGTAATTTGCTGCAAAACCCCCACAATTAATCCAACCACCAATATAAAGCGCAGTGATGGCTTTAAAACATCTTTCATCTTTAAAGGAGCCCTGTGTTTGTCTGCGACAATGTTTTTTTCAATCGCTTCAATTTCTAAAGCCCCTCGTTCACTTCCATGAATTAATGTCAATACTTCTTTCGCTTCGTCGAATCTTCCTTTTAAATACAACCAACGCGGACTTTTAGGAACAAAAAACAAGAAAACAAAATACAATATTGCAGGCAATAACTCCACGCCTAACATCCATCTCCACACGGTTTCATCCGTTAGAGAACTACTTTCAACACCATTGTATTTGTTGAAGAAATAATTACTCAAAAAGGCAGCAAAAAAACCAAACACAATGTTTAATTGCTGTAAAGAGACCAACTTGCCCCTGTTCTCTGAAGTTGAAATTTCAGCGATGTAAATGGGTGCTAAAACCAAGGCTGCTCCAAAAGCAACACCTCCTATGATCCGAGCAAAATATAACATTTCATACGAGATCGCCAATGCGGACGATACTGCAGAAATAGCGTATAGAAAAGCTACAAAAAGAAGTGTTTTCTTTCTTCCAATAAAGTCACTTATTCTCCCTGAAAATAACATCGCAAACATTGCTGCAAATGAAGGCGCACTTACCACCCATCCTGACTGAATTTCATTTAAATCAAATTCAGGACCCGCAAAAGACATCACTCCAGAGATGATTCCTGCGTCAAATCCAAAAAGAAAGCCTCCTAGGGAAACTACAAGTGCTATAAAAGTTAGTTTTTTACTCATAATGACAAATTAATTTAAAACAATAGTTTGTATGGAATGCGCTGCTAACTTTAATTTTGCAGTTTTTAAGTCAATCGTAATGGTATACTCTAAAGGTTGATCAGCTGTATTCATCGCAATGACTGCGATCGTGTTATTTTCATTCTTAAAAGCTGTAGAAATAATACTATTAGAGCTAGAAACACTACTAATTCTCTTTGCTCCTGGTCGAATAAATTTAGAAAAATGACCAATGTAGTAAAACGTATTTGTAAATGTCAATTCATCTGTTTTCGTATTTCCATGCACTGGGGCAAAGCATAAATTACCCACGTGGTTTGGACCTCCAGTTTCGTCTAAAAGTATGTTCCAATCTGTCCATGCGGCTGTGCCGTTGTTAAAATCATTGATCATCGATTTTCCATAGCGCTCTGCTAACTTTGGATCTTCATTCGCTAACCTTTCGAGATCATAGCCCTCATTACACCCTTCGGTAAATATTAACTTTTTATCAGGATATGCCTCATTTACACTGGCTACATTCTTAAACATTGGCGTATCATCTTTCCAATCTTCATACCAATGAAAACCTGTTCCCCATACATATTTTGCAGCCTCTGGATCATTTAAAATTGTACTTGCACGTTGAAATAACAAATCTCTATTGTGATCCCAAATGATGATTTTTTTGTCTCCTAAACCGTCTTTTTCTAAGGTGGGGCCTAAATAATATTTTAAAAAATCGCGTTCTTCCGCTGCCGTATAAATACAAGACTCCCAACGCTGCACTGCCATCGGTTCATTTTGAATGGAAAGACCCCAAATAGGAATTCCCTCTTTTTCATAGGCCTTTATAAATTTTGAATAATAGTTTGCCCAAGGTTGATAAAATTCTTTTTTCAGCTTTCCTCCTTTTAGCATACTATTGTTCGTTTTCATAAACGCTGGTGGACTCCATGGACTAGCATACATTGTCAAACTTCCTCCTGCAGCCTGAATTGCTCTTTTTGTAAATGGAATTCTATACTTTCTGTCGTGTGCTATAGAAAATGTTTTCAAGTCTGTATCTCCCTCTTCTACATAAGTATAGCTTTCCGTTGAAAAGTCACAACTATGTATAATGGTTCTTGCCAAAGAGTACCCAATACCCTTCTCGGTGTCAAAGTAAGCCTCTAAAAATAACTTCTGATTTTTGTCTGATAACTTATAAAATGTTTCAGCGGCAGCATCAGTTAAAGCTGCTCCAATACCCACAAACTCCTGAAATTCTTTATTTGGACTTACTACGATATCAATATCAGTCTCTAAAGGTTGTTTAAATTTTGAAAACATAATTTCAGATGTTAAAGAAAGTTTTAATTCCGACTTGTGCGAAGTTGTGTATACTTTCCCTTTTATAATTTCTGAATTATAAACGTTTGTTTCGACATCATTTGTTTTGTTTTTACACTGAAGTATCGTTGCGCAAACAACAATTAATGCCAATAGTGAGAAGTGCCTTTTATGTATCATTGCATTTTTTTTTAATATTTTAAACCATATCCAAATTCAAAAAGTGGTTTTCTGGATGTATCCCAAAAATTGATACCGTACTTTCCTTTAAAATCTGCAGTAGATTTTGGCCACGAATGCGGCAATTTACCTTTAAAATTATAATCTCCAAAGAGCACCTCTGCAATTCCATCTCCTTCTGAACCTGGGAGCCATGCAGCCACAAACGCGTCTGCCTGTTGCAATTGCTCTGTAACTACTAAAGGTCTTCCCGAAATTAAAACAACAACCGTTTTTATGCCCTTATCGCTAAACGTTGCGATGTACTTTTGATGTGCCTCGCTTAAAGTCAATTTTCGATCTGTTGAACCTTCATTTATATCTCCAAACATTTCTGCATAAGGAGTTTCCCCAACCACAATAATCGCAATATCGGCATCAAAATGATCCTCTGAAGCTTCTTTGTCATACACTACTTCTGCAGAAGTAACTGCCTTAATACCCTCTAAAATAGTAGTTGCTCCTTTGTAATTTTCCCCAGTACCTTGCCAATTTATAGTCCAGCCTCCCGACTGTAATCCCGAATTGTTCGCATGTTCTCCAACGACTACAATTTTATGAATTTTTTTATCTATTGGCAATATATTTTTATTATTCTTTAACAGTACTAAAGACTCACGAACCGCTTGTCTTGCTTTGTTTCGGTGAGCCTGCTTTCCTATCTCTGAAATTAAAGAAGCGTCTGGAAACGGATTTTCAAACAAACCCAATCTAAATTTTTGTCTTAATATTCTTCGAACTGCATCATCAATTCTGCTCAAAGCAATTGTTTTATCAGCCACGGCAACAAGCACATCTTTTTGAAAAAAATCTAAGTCGCCATCTACAGCCATAACCATATCAACGCCCGCATTTATCACAGCTCTACCTCCGAAACGAGAATACCCTTTCCAGTCTGTAACTACGATACCATCAAAGCCCATACTTGCTTTTAATGTGTCATTAATTAAAGTTTTATTTGAATGCATTGGAATTCCCGACAAAGTATTAAAAGACGCCATAACGGCACCTACTTTTGCAGCAACAGCCGCCCTATATGGAGGGAGTAACCTTTCTGAAATTTCATTCATTGAAAGCGAAGTGTCACCTCCTTCAACTCCATAATCAGTAGCACCGTCTCCCACAAAATGTTTTGCTGTAGCCATCACGGTACGATTCGATTTCAAATCGCCTTGATGTCCTTCTATCGATGCTGTTGCCATTTCGGTTGTAAGTGCAGTGCTTTCAGAATATGCCTCATATACTCTGCCCCACTTTTCATTATAGGGAATGGCAATGCATGGAGAAAAAGTCCAGTTAAACCCTGTTGCCTGCGTCTCTATGGCGGTGATTGCAGCAGCCTCTTTAACTAAAGTACTATTTCCAGTTGCTCCCATTCCAATATTGTGAGGAAATATAGTAGCTCCTTGAAAAGTATTTTGACCATGTACAGCATCCACGGCAAAAATTAAGGGAATTCCTAAACGCGTAGACAGTGCTTTTTCCTGCAATGCTCTAAATCTATTTTGCCATCCTATAGCTTCACTTCCCGGAGCAGGCCCTTGTGTATGAATTACCGAACCGATGAACTTTGTTGCAATATCTATATCTGATACAAGGTCATCAAAATGTCTCACTTGCGACATTTGCCCTATTTTTTCTTCAAGCGTCATCAAAGACAATATAGAATCTACTTTTTTTTCAATACTTGCATCTGCATTGATATTAGTTTGCACTTGGCAAGAATAAAACATTGCGTGCACTGCAAAGAAAAGTATAATTTGATGTTTTTTAATAGACATGTTGTGAACTTTCAATGATTAAATCTTTTTACTTTCTGAACTCGTGCTTTACCCAAGCTACTTCCATTACCCATTCGCCCTTCATTGGTGCATCTGTAATTTTAGCAAAATTTAATATAGCAAACATCTTTTCAGGATATTGATCTCCTTGACCTACATTTCTATATACTTCTTTTGCGTCTACTCGATACACCAAGTCGCTATTTTCCCATTCAACAGAGTATTCATGATATTCATTTAAACTCACGTCAAAACCTTTTCGTAAACTCCACCAATCTCCTTTATCGCATTCGCCTAAACTCTTTATAGCTCCTGTAGTATAATGATTTTTCTGGTGATCTCCGTGATGTTCAAAAATATCAATTTCACCAGATCCCGTTAACGGCCAACACACATTTTCATTGGCTTCTTGCACAGGAGATTCATTGTTTTCAGCACCTAAAAGCCACCATGCAGGAAACATACTTGGCTCTCCATTACTAGATAATCTAAGTCGCGCTGTCCATTTTCCTTTTATAAATTCGTGCTTATTTTTTGTGGTAATCCTACCTGCTACATATTGGGTATCTGGATGTTGTACTCCATTTTTATCAAAGTTGTCACAAGGTTTTTGCGCTCCTGTGTTTATCACTTTTAATTTTAATGTACCGTCACTTACTTCCCGAGTTCCATATTTGTTATCTGGAACATAACAATGCGTTTCATTATTTACCCAAATGCGCTGGTCTTGCCAATTCTCAGTATTAAAAGTGTCAAAATCATCTTGAAAATCGATTTCCCAAGACTCAGATATAGGCACACCCACGGCCTCTTTTTCTTTTGTTTTAAATGACATTACAAGAACTCCCAATAGGAAAAAACTTAACAAATATTGATAATATCTTTTTTTCATAATTTTAATTTATTTTAATTTGCAATTAATTTTTTAATTTACTCTAAATTGAAAAGTTTGTGAATAGGATACATTTCCTAATGCGTCTGTTGTAATTACTTTCCAATAATATATTAATCCTGATGCCACGGTCGCCTTTACTCTATTTGTACCTGTAGCTCCTATTACTGTTTCGGGCGAATTACTCGTATCCAACAGAATAGTATAAAAAGCAATATCATTGTCAATGTCAGATGCCTCCCATTGCAACACAATCTCTCCTGGATCTAACCGCATACCTATCTGCGGACTAATAACCTCTGCAGGGAATGGCGGATGACTCTCTTCTGGTAATCCTGCATTGTAAAATTTCCATGTCTCACTATCAGCTGTTTCATCACCAATAATTGCCTCAGACTTTACAACCCAAGAATAAGGAGTTCCTCTTAGACTCCGAACCAAGAACTCATTCTTCGTCGTTCTAATTGCTCGTGAAGTCGCGTCATTTAAGTTCGTAATTGTTATTCTATAAGCGCTTGTATTGGCTGTTTCTCCCCATTTAAATAATACATCTGTTTCTGTCTTTGATACGATAACACCCTCATTACATTCTGTATTCTTATCTGGAAAGATAAGCATTGCTGCGGTTGGGGAATCCATAATAACCTCTGTGGTGCTCTCTTTTTCACTACAAGAAATTGCAAGACCACCTATCAATAAAAAGAAGACCACTATTTTTTTAAACCTACCCATTATTTTAAAATTTTGTAGTGAAATATTTCTTCTTTTGATATCATTTTTAACATATAAATACCTTCTGGCAGATTTGATACATCCACATTTAATTGGCTGCTTGTAATCTCATAAAGTTTCGAAAACACCAACTGCCCTTTCAAATCGTAAATTTCAACAAGAATTTGATTTCCATAAAATGAAATGGCGTTAATATGAATCGTATTATTTTTTATGGGGTTAGGATATATATATGGTTTACTATTCAGCAAAATGCTTTCTTTGTAGATACCTTGACAATCTGTACTCGTTTTTACACTTAAAGTATTGATTCCTGCTGCAAGCTCTAACTCAATTTTGCTTTCATTCGTAATTGTAGTTTCATCATTTAAAGTTACGTAATATAATTTCCCACCTCCTAAACTTACCGAAACATTATGCATACTACCCTTTTTTAGTGCAGCAATCACTGACAACTCTACTGGCTCTGTTACAATAACTGCCGCGCATTGCGTGTATGTAGCATTTCCGCTTATAGTGATACAAACGGTATAAATTCCAGAGGTTAAATTCTCAAAAACAACTTCTGACGTAAATGTTTTTGTGCTTACATAATCATTCTTTGCGATCGTTGCGATGTAATCTTTATTTTCTATGGCTGCAATAAAAATACTTCCATTGTTTTGAGCCCGGCAAGTTTCACCTTTTACTGTGATAGCAAAATTGTCTGCGGGTAGCGAAAATATTTCACACCCAAATACATCTACAATTTTATTCTCAGGGGTATTTGGACACAAGTCATCATCATCTAAAACGCCGTCATTATCTAGGTCTGGACTTTCAAAGCGTATCCAATTAAAATTAAATCCGCCTGCTAGAATCTTCATTCTTAAAATATGAGGTCCTTCCTTAATAAATAAGTTATCAGAAACTGTTTCCCAAGTTTGCCATCCATTCGTAATTACTGTACTAACCACTGCCAACTCGTGCTCAGTGCCATTTTCATCTATCCAATACAATCCAATCTTACCTTCACTATATCCCGCTACTCGAAATTTAATGCCATAATTTCCTGTTTTGGGAGCAAAAATTGAATAATCAGCATAATCACCAGGGTCTGTAAATCCAAAATTTTTACCTCCGCCAAGATCTTCCGAATCTTCTAAACCCATCCCAAGCATATAGTTATAATCCTCTACTTCGATGAGCCCAGGAATCACAACCCGATTTGGAGACATATTATTTATTGGTAAATCTACAAACGTATTCAATATCTTCTTAGATTTCGACTGGATGATGGCTCCAGAATAGCTAAGACTAATAGTGTCCGTCTTAATTAAAAATTTAGCTAGATTTAATACCACAAACCGCTCATTTAACACATCTTTATTAATCGAAATAATGCTTCTTTTTTCTCCATTGACAAGCACTGTAAACTGGTTTAAAGAACTCTCTAATAATGCCTCTGAAACAGTTTCACTAATTGCGAGTTCAATAGATTTTTCATCAATACCTGTCTTCCCATTTAATGCATTTAATTGAAGATTGGCAACCGTTCCTGTTTTTTCAAATTCAATACTAGTAATATTAAAAGGAGTATCGTTGTTAAAATGCAATTTTAAACGGTGCTCCCCCGCTTCGAGGGCAATATCGACAACTTCAAAAGTGCTATATTCCGTCCAACCTCCTGTTGAATTTACGGTTTGATTCATGGTTACCTCTTGATCATCCATAGCAAGAAAAAACTCCCCTCCACTTTCTTGTGAAGCCAACCTTACCTGAGCTGTATATACTGCAGTTTCATCAACCTGAACAGTATATTTGGTCCACTCTCCTTTGTGCACAAAGCCGATATTGAATCCATTACTACTCGAAGTTTCATTGTTTTTTTCAATATCCACTCCATCATTTCGATAAGACCAACCGCTGTTCCAAGATTTGTATTCCCCTGTAGAAAGATTATAATCAGCAACATCCGTGTCGTAATAGGCAAAATTATTTTGACCTAAATCAAAATCTGAAACATATAGTATCCCAGGGATCGCAGTAGGCTTTCTGTGGTATGGAATCGTTGCATCTGTTTGTGCTTGCCGAATTATTGCATCTGGAACATCTTTTCTGTATGTACTATTTTCAACCAACAAGTTCTCAGCTAATTGCATCATACCGTCAAAGGTTTCCTCCGCTGTGGGCTTTAACCCTTCCCCTTTCCAATAATCTACTATTTTTTGATATCCTGGATTGATATCGATTGCATATGGACTGTCAATGTCTCCAACTTTACGCATCGTCCACCAAGCCCAACCAATATTATTGTTTTCAAAAAGAGATATTGCGTCTGTAAACCAGGTATTAGAATTCTCTCCAGACTCTCCCATCCATAAAGGTACATTGTGTTTTTCTCGCAATGGCAGTATCCAATCTAGATCATGTTTCGTATTAAAGCTCCAATACTTGTGGAAACTATATACTAAATTATCATCCCATGGAGGCAATAAACCTCTATAATCATTGGCATAAGCATTCCCCTCTATATACAGAATATGATCATCACCTTCGCCTCTAATGCCCGCAGTAATATCTTCAAAAACAGCTCTCAATAAAGCATTTTCACTTCCTAAATCCCAATGTGTTTCATTGATTAAATCATACCCTCCAATCCATTGGTTGTTTTTATATCGCGCTGCAATTCTGGTCCATAAGGCCACTAACTTATCTCTGTTTTCTTGAAGTTCCCACAAGGACGGTTTTGAAGGGTCGTAATCATTAATTTCTGAACCTGTCCCTTGCCCCCCGGGGGTTGCATGCATATCAAGAATAACATACATATTATAAGGTGCAGCCCATTCGAGTACATTGTCGATTAACTCAAAACCGGTTTCCCTCCAAGTATTTTCACCTGTGATCGGTTCCTCTTCTATAGGTAATGTAAACAAGTTGTAGTGCATCGGAATGCGAATACTATTAAAACCCCAGGCTGCTAGAGAATCTACATCCCGTTTTGTAAAATGATTTTTTCTCCATTTCTTAAAAAAGGTTTCTGTATTCGGCTCACCCATCAAATCGATTAATTTCTCTTTAATCGCGTGCTGGGAACCAGCCACTCCAGAAGTATTCATCATGTAGCCCTCCATGATCTGCCATCCTCCAGGCCCCATTCCTCTTAAAAGGACTTCTTCTCCGTTTGAATTTACAATTTTTTGTCCATCAGTTTTTAAACCTTGACTCAAACCCAATACGGATATAAATAGCAAGCCGATAAAAAAAAACTGTTTTTTCATAGTAAGTGTAAGTACTGCTTATTTTAAAATACACATCTAAATTAAGATGTGTATTTTTTTATTTAAACCTATTTTAATTCCCTATTCGCTTTGTAATCTAAAAAAGATATGTGTTTAAGTACGACAAAATATACCACCAGCGGACTTCTTGCGCTTCACTAAAACTATAATATACATATCGACTACTCGCTAATACATGCTCTTTTGACACACCATCGCACTGCAACCCCATTGTATCGAAAAGCTATATTCAAAAAATGTAAATTTCTTTTAGTTTCAATTTTATTTATAAGTCCCTCAAAACAGGGCAACCATTCCTAAATATATTTCTTAATTGCCCTAATTATTCAAGTGAACGAATCGCTATGTTGTCTATCATAACCCCATTATCGCCATAATCACTTCCACCACCTCTTATTACTAAATAAGCAGTTCCTGCAGTAGGAAACTTAAATGTAGCTCCTGTTCCACCACAACTAACCTCAGAAAAGTCACCCTCAAAAGGATCATTTCCACATCCTCCCCAAGTATTTAATCCCATTCTGATACCGCCACCTGCATATTCTGATCCTTGCTCAGGAACTGCCATTCCAACATAAACTTCAAACCAAGAATCCGATAAAGGACCTCCTTTTATATCCATCGATATTTGGTATAAATTGTTGGCTACGATATCCACTGCTTGATAAATTCCCACTTGTCCCCAACTGCCTCCAGTAAAGTGCGCATTGTCATTATCAAAAGAAACCGCTACACCGTCAGAAATTGATAAAACATTCCATGAATTTGAACCATCAAACGCACCATTTTTAAGGATGTTTGGACCTTGAAAGTCTTCATTAATAACAATTGTTTGTGTAGATTCAGCCTCCCCTCCTTCTGTAAAAACTTTGAACCTCACGTTGTAGTCTCCTTTTTTTAAATATATTTTGCTAGCTTCTACGCCCTCCGACGAAGAATTATCACCAAAATCCCAATGTGTATACCACGTTTTTACATCCGGATTTGCTGTAAATAATACCTTATTAGGGTTCGTAGTGTCAAATGAGAATAAGTACGCAGCATCTTCGCTTTGTGGAGGAACCACAACGTCGGCCTGCTCATTACAGCTCAAAAAAATTAAAATTAACCCTAATATTAAAAACTTACTTCTAAATTTTATTGCTTTCATATCTTATATTTTTATTGACTTTTATTGACATTAGTACCCTGGATTCTCTTTAAGCTTGTTATTGTTGTTTGTTCTATCTTGACCAATTGGCAAATAATAATGACGTTCAAAGAAGTTCATTTTACTTGCTTCTGCATCAAAAGTTTCAAAAGTAAACGTTGCATTTCCAAAACCATCTATAGTTCTTTTCGTCTTTAAACCTTCGACCTGGACACTCAACACTTCCGTTGCAATACGCCATCTTCTAACATCCCAATAACGCTGATCTTCAAAAGCTAATTCTACTTTTCTTTCGTTCCGAATGCGATCTCTTAACGCATCTCCTGAATAACTATCTAAACGTAAATTTTGTTGCAAACCTGCTCTGCTTCTGATCGGTGCTATATAATCACGAGCGGAAGTTTCCAATCCTAATTCTACGGCAGCTTCAGCAGCGTTTAAATAGATCTCCCCAAGTCTAAACAAAACACAATCTGTACCAGAATAGTACTCTGTTATTAAGAGTGGAGATACACCATCTTGTAAGTGTTTTCTGATATAAAACCCAGTTTTAGTTGCATCTGGATGCACGCCAATGCCGTCTTTTCCTACTCCCGTTCCTTTATCTGTGTCAAGAACACCAGCTGTTTCTGTCCCATACCAGAGCTCTACTGGCGCACCTTGAAAAACGTCATTATTTGTCAATAGCGTGCCCTTCAAACGGGGATCACGGTTCTCAAAAGGATTGCTTTCGTCGTAACCTGAACCTGGCTCACTCGGCAAAAGACCTGTACTTATCATTTCATAACTATCTAAAAGTTGTTTTGTTGGAGACATACTTCCACCCCAATCCACGCGATAACTGAACGGTACATTATGTAAATCATACGAATGTCCTTTTTCAAAAGGAATCCAGACTTTGCTAAAAATAGTTTCATCATCCGTTTCATCCAAAAATAAATTTGCATAATTATCTGCTGCATTTGGATATTTATCAAACAATGTGTAGCCTGCCTCTGTAATCAATTGCTGAGAAGCACTCAACGAGATTTGGTAATATCCGTTTGCTGCTGCATTCGGAATTCCCACCAAGCCTTCTAACGCAACAGTTCCATACTTTGCGATACTTGCTGCGTACAACGCCGCTCTGGATTCTAAAGATTTGGCTGCCCATTTAGGAGCTCTTCCTTTTTGAGAAGACCATCTATTTGGTAATAAAGTAAAGGCTGCTTGCGCGTCAGAAATAACTTGATCATAGACTTCCTTTTCTGTATTTCTTGCCGGATAGTACTCCGCTGCTGGAGTTGTCTCGGGGTTCTGCGCATTTAAAATTATTGGAACACCGCCATAACGCTTTACTAAAGCGAAATAACTATACCCTCTTAAAAAATACAATTCTCCTAAACGTTCATCACGCTCTTCAACCGTTAATATATTTTCTGGTGCTGAAGCTATCTTTTCTATAGAATAATTAATTTTCCAAATAAGATCGTAACCCCACCAATCTAAAGGCCATGTATTGTTTACTGTTCCCCAATTTCCTGTGCGGTAAGTATTTGTAGCTTGTGTCCAAGAGTACGTACTTCTTGCAAGGTCTGAAATGGCATCTCTTTGAGTACCAAATCCTGGACCTCCAAAATCCGCTAAATAATCCCAAGGCATTCTATCATATATTTTAAATAGATACGCATCCATTAGGTTCTTATCATTCCAGACATCATTTTCTGTAATTCTATCTAAAGGAGGCTCGTTTAAAAAATCATCACTACAAGAGACTGTGATCGTGAAAGTGAGTATAACTACTATTATATTTATATATTTTTTCATGATTCGATTTTTTTTAAAGTGAAACGTTTATACCAAATGTGATCGATTTTGTTTGCGGATAATACCACCCTAGACCCGATCCAGTTTGTGGATCAAAATCCTCTTCAAAATCTTTTATGACAAATAAATTTTGTCCCGTGCAGAAAAATTTAATTTCATCGAATGTCGAATTCTCTGTGCGCTTTGGTAGGGTATAACTAAAGTTAATATTTTTAAAGCGTATGTGTTTTCCCTGCCTGATCCAAAAGTCAGAATATCTATAATTATTCTCATTAAAACCACCATTTGATATTCTAGGGAACCTTGCACCTGTATTTTCTGGTGTCCAATAGTCTAATTGATAATCATAACCGTTAAAACCGTTACGCAATGGACTTTGTGCCTCTCCTTCCAGATAAATATCATAGCCTGCTGCCCCTGTTAATAAAACAGATAGCGCAAAGTTTTTATACTCAACCCCGAAGTTTAGTGAATAGTTGGTCGTTGCCTTACTACCATTCCCAAATACTTTTTGATCTTTTACATCAATCACATTGTCACCGTTCAAATCGACATACTTAATATCTCCTGGCTGTAAACTAGAATTCCCATTGTTATCTTGAATAGCATATTGTGTTATTTCTTCTGGACTTTGAAAAAATCCATCAGAAATATAACCTCTTCGAAGTCCTGTATAGCCTCCTGTTTCTGTTAAGTTTCCTCGCATAAACAAGTCTTCTTGAAGCGTTTCATCAATAAAAACTGCCTTCTCTCTAGATTTTGAAAAATTTAATATAGAGCTAACTTTAAAGTTATCATTTATCTGTTTGTTATAATTTAATGAAAACTCGAAACCTTCATTTGAAAATTCATAGAAATTTTGATCCGCTAAGGCTACACCCAAAGTGCTAGGTACGCTTGCATTTGCACCTGCAATGACATCTTCTCTTTTTCTGAAAAAATAATCAAAAGAAAACTTGAGGTCACGACCAAATAAATCAACATCTAAACCCACATCATACGTAGTATTGGTTTCCCAAGTAATGTCTTTATTTGGAAGTGCAGTATTGTCTATTGTCGGAATCGCAGTATCATTTATTGCATAAAATAAATTATAATTAAAACCACTCAACCACTGATAAGCTGAAGTACCGTCATTACCGGCTGTACCCACAGATGCTCTTAGTTTTAAATTCGAAATAGTATTTTTTAAAGGTGTAAAAAAAGCTTCTTCTGAAATTCTCCAACCTGCAGAAACCGATGGAAATAACCCCCATTCGTTTCCTGGCGCAAATCTTGAAGAGCCATCATATCTATATGTGGATTCAAAAAAGTATTTTGACTGATAATCATAACTCAATCTACCTACAAAACCCAAACGATTTTGACGAAACTCACCCCCATTAGCAATTTGATTTTCTAACGAACCTGCAAAAAGTTGATCGATTAAAGTAGACTGGAAATCCTGGCGACTTGCACTAAAATCTTGACCTTGTATTTTTTGTATTTCGGCAAGGAATAAGCCAGATACATTATGAGACCCAAAAGTACGATCGTACATCGCAGATTCTTGTAATACATAATGATTGGTATAATTGGTGGTTTGCAATAAAACGGTTTCACTAACAGCTCCTTCTGGCATTGCTGAAAACGCATCATAATTTCCTGTTTGTCTATTTAATGTAAAAAGGTCGTAACTTTTACCCCAGTTTTTGCTGAAATTATTGTTGTAAACGATGGAGGCGTAAGACTTGAAACTTAAGCCTTCTACCTGTTTGACATCCCATTTAAGAGAGATCTTTGCATCAAAATTATTATTTCTAGCTCTGTAATATCCTGCATTAAAATCATTTATGCCTTCAACAATATGATTGGGAGTTACACTAAGTCTTGCCGGCGTGCCGTCAGGATAATACGCTAAATCATTAGGTAACGACCTGCTTAATTCTCTAAATACATTGTAAGCAGAATATGCTGGTGCTTCATTTAACTGTCTACGAGCACCCATGTTTACCGTTAAATTTAATTCATCTGTAATCGCAGCATTTACATTTGCACGCAAATTAAACCTTTGAAAAGAAAGCACATCCGCATTGTAATTGGATCCTTGAGATACATACCCTGTAGAAACAAAATATTTTACTTTTTCAGTTCCACCTGAAAGATTTAAATTGTGCTGTTGTTGGAAGCCCCAGTCTTTTAAAACTAAACCTCTCCAATCTGTATTTGGATAATTAATAGGATCTGTACCGTCTTTAAACAACGCTATTTCTTCTTCTGTATAAAAAGGATTTTGATTAGAGTTTCTGAGACCTTCATTTAAGACCTCACCGCGTTCCGCAGAACTTAAATACTCTGGATATGCTGTAAATGCAGTAAAGGTGAATTGATTACTGTAAGAAAGCTTAGGCTTTCCTATTTTTCCTTTTTTAGTAGTTATTAAAACAACCCCATTACCTCCTTGGACACCATAAACGGCCGCTGCTGCTGCATCTTTTAAAACCGATATGTTATCAATTTCGTTAGGATCCAACTGATTTAAATCTCCAGGAGCACCGTCAATTATAACAAGAGCTGCTCCAAAATTCCGAACTTCAAAACTCGAGTTGCTAAACCCTGGTTCTCCCGAGCTTTGAGTTACAAACAATCCAGAAGCCAAACCCTCTAAAGCATTACTCACATTCGCGACAGGTTGGTCTTTTAGTGCTTTTGCATTGATCGTAGAAACCGCTGAAATCAATTTTGTTTTCGATTTAGTCCCATATCCAACAACCACGATTTCATCTAGAGATGCGGCATCTTCCTTTAACACAATCTCTAAACGTTTCGCATCTAATATGGTCACTTCTCTCGTAAAAAAGCCCAAGTAAGATATTACTAAAATATCCCCTTTAGAAGCCTGCACTGAAAAATTTCCATCAAAATCGGACTGAACTCCAATACTGGTTCCTTTCACAAAAATACTTGCATTGGGCAAAGGTTGACTTTCACTGTCGGTGACCAGCCCTGTAACTGACATCTGAGCGATACTCGTCATACTAGAGCACAAAAATAATGCAAACGTAAGAAAAGTAACTTTTCTACGTTTTTTCGAACAATTTAAAAACAATGTTTTCATATGATTATATAATTTTAATTTAATGTATTCCTCCGATGTTAGCACCGAAAACTTTTTTTAAAGCCTTGCTTAAGTGGGTTCAATTTTAAAAATAGTACACCTTGAAATTTTACTTGAACGTTTGCATGTGTCTGCACAAAACCCAATCAAAACAATAAAACGCTCACAGTATTATTGAACTTAAATTTGTCCAAATCCAAAAATTAAAATTTGAAAACAAACAAAAAAAGATAAAACCAGTAAACTGCAGTAGTTTTGTTCTTCAGTAAAGAAACTGGGTTAAAATAAAATAGATATTTGTTAATCCTGATGTTGTCTCAATTAATTTTTACCTTTAATTTTGTTTTACCAAATTTGCAACGAAAACCAGTATTTCGCAATATAATTACCTCTACAAAAACTACTAGGACTAAAAACACACCTCTACAAAATCTTTGTTAAAAATTACAAATCACTTATTTACAGTTAAATCACCTTCTATTCATTACAACATCTCTGGATAAAATGGATATAATACACTATTGAATTGAACTTAAGATTAGACGGAATACGCGGATACAAAATGAGATTTTCTTTTAATTAATTTAAAAGAATCAAGCTGATAGCACCGCTAAAATGGAAGGTTTAATACGTACAACTACAATTTAAAATGATTTGATAAGATAATTTTAAAATATTAAGATAAGTCCTGGATATAGTTGACAAGATTGGCATCTTTGTCTAAATTAATTTTTTTACGCAACCTATAACGACCCTGCTCTACACTTGTAATTGCCACATGCATGAGCGCAGCAATTTCTTTAGAGGAAAGATTTAATTTCAGGTACGCACTTAATTTAATCTCATTAGAAGATAAGTCGGGATGTTTTTCTCTTAACTTCTCGAAAAAGTGAGCATGTAAATTGTTAAAGTGTAACTGAAAAGTAAGCCAATCCTCTTTATCTATTAGGTTATTTTTTATCTTTTTTATTACCTTTTTTACTGGAAGATACAAGGCTGAATTTAATAACTCATTATCAATTTTGCCAATATCACCTACCAGATCTGTAAGCAGTTCATTTTTTTTAATATTATTTAATGTCGCCGATGCCAATGCTGCATCTTTCTTTTTTATCTCCAACCCTAAATTCTCTTCCCTCAATAAAAAAAGTGCTCGTTCAGATTCTAATTTATCGAGTTTAAATTTTTCCTCTTGAGACTTTCTTTTATCTGATTCTATTTGTTTTAAGGCACAAATCTGTCTTAAATTTTTATTTTTAAAATACAATCTATACAGTCCATGGGCCACCAGCAACAAAATCATATAAAACACAAACATTAACTTTGTAAAGTACCATGGAGATTTAATACGAAATTCTTTGCGAACAATATCTGATATAATACCTCCTTCGCCACCGGATCTCAACTCTAAAGAATAATTGCCAGGTGTTAAGCCTGGGAAACTTAGTTCTGACACATATTGCCAATCCGACCACATTGTATGCAATCCATCTAACTTGTACTGGATTTTGTACGAGTTCGCTACTGGTGTTTTTGGCAATGCGATGGCTATTTTTAAAAAATTATTATTGTTTGGGATGTTTACTACTTCAGACGTACTTAAAACCGAACTAACAGTATCTGTCTTGCTGATAAAATCAATAGATCTTATCGCTGGAATCTCTTTTTCTAATTTAATATCTGCCTTATTAACAGTATGAAAAACAATTCCATTATTAATTCCGAGTCCAAAAACAGAATCGTTGACTTTTTCAAATTTATTAAAATCGTTTAAATGTTTGTTTCGTATCGAATAAAATGGGTGGTACACATTACTAAAACGATTTCCAGCTCTTGAGATATATCCTATTTCTTTTTGAGTAGAGTACCAAAATATATTTCCACTTTGGACAATACTATTGATACCTTTTATATCCTTGAAAAGTTGGGCCGTATATTTTTGCGGTACAAAAGAATTATCAATCCGATCATAACTAAAATATCCTTTCGGATTATAAAACACTAAATCTTCGTCAATTTCACAGATATACGCGTAGGTAGCAACCTGATCATTGCTTGTTCCATAAAATTGATAGCTCTCAAGATCTAAGCCGTCATCGGATAAGCTTAGTCGGTAATATCCTTTCGTTGGGTGTGTAACCCATAAATCACCAAACTTATCAAAGGCCATAAAACGTGAGGATTCTCCGTAATCATTCCATTTCTTTTCAAACACCCAATTTCCATTTTTGCGCGTAAAAACTGCTATTCCTGAATAAAAACCAACGTAGAGTATTTCTTTTAATTTTGGATGCTTTTTAAAAACCCAAGCTCCTCCTTGTTTGTGCAGTAACTTTAATTGTTTGTTTTCTAAAACGGATACTCCCTCGTGAGAGCCCACTAAAATTTGATCATCAATCTTTTCTATTTCCCAAATTTGCCCGATGCTGTTATCTATTAAATTTATCTTTGCGTTTGGCCGCCGAACGTCTTTTACAAAAAGCCCCTGATTGGTACCTAAATATAAAGAGTTTCCATCTAAATGACTCGTATATACTGTTCCAAAAGAACCTTCATAATCAAACAAATAACTAGTATTGCTACTAATTTGAAGATAACTTATACCATTTTCCATTCCTAGCCAAACATTTTCATTGTTGTCTACGAACACTTTCCGGATCGTGTTGTCTAACAACCCACTGCTTTTTTCCTGATGTATTAAAATTTCTCCTTGTGCAGAAACGATATACACCCCTTTTCTTAAAGTCCCTATTACAAATTTATTACTTTGGAACTCCTGGACGTCATTGACTAAATGTTTCTCAATAACTGTATTTATTCTCCATTTTTTTTTTGCAAGAACACCAGCTCTAAAAGACCAAAATCCCTTGTTTTTGGACACTACTAACAATTCTTCGTCTTTTTTTATAAATACATTTAAAATATGTAAAGTGGTGTTCTCTGTACCTTTCAATAGAACTAATTCGTTTCCTATTAATTCAAAAAGACCAATTCCTGTCTCTTGAATAAAAGCCCTTCCTTTGGAAGTAAAAAGGAAATTAAAACCTTTTTTTGCGTTGACGATATTCAACGCTTCAGTAATTGGATTGTATATAAATATTTGCTGGAAAGATTGAAAAATAATTTTCCCATTAATTTCTATAATTCTAGAGAATACGGGGAGCAATGGTGCTTTTTTCTCAGGCAACTTAAGAAAAAGACGGGTATACTCTAATACCCCAAAATTATTTACGGTCCAATACCCAAAACCTCCGTGGCCCGCAGTGTAAATGTGGGAAGAATCCTTGTACAATACTGCCCGTAAATCAGATTCTAATGCGTGTGCATAATTTTTCCACCGAACTCCATCGAACTCTAACAATCCGCCTTGGGTAGCGAAGTACATAATTCCATTCTCATTTTGGGAAATATCAAAAGCAATTAAATCGTTGTGTACCCCTTCTTCAGTATAATTTATAATGATCGGTTTCCCTGGCGCCTCCGAAAATTGAGACGCGGTGGAAATCCCAAAACACAGAGTATATAGTAAGATTAATTTTCTAATTATTTTCATTCGCATTACCAGCCATTATATAGGTGGTTTTATGAAATCAAAGATAAGAAATCCCAGTTGAATATAATGCCTCTTAAAATAATGAACACTTCGATAATTAAACCTAATCTGTTTTGTTTATACGAACTGTATTTCTGAGAAATCTAATCTATGAAGCCATATAAAAAGAACATCAGAAAGCGCACAAACAAATACAATCTTATATCTTTGCCTTAAATTATGGGAAGTACTATGTGCATTGAAGATTTAGTAGGACAATTTCAAATTCTTGGAAGCAACCAAGATGAAACTGAAAACACGTATTCAGGAATTTTAGACCTAACATTAGACGAACACTTTAGGATTTCTGCAAAATGGACCATAAACAAAAGTCAATTACAATTTGGAACTGGCTTTTTTAAAGACAATACCTTAGTCATCAACTTTCAATACCAAGGAGATGAAAATAATATGTACAAAGGAGTCGTTGTATATCGATGTATCTCTAGAGATATCCTAGATGGTTTTTGGTCTGAAGAATATGGCAATCCTCTCTATTTGGGTGAAGAACGGTGTTTTCGGATGCAAGAGAACCAAGTATTGAATTGATATAAATATAATGGAGTACAAAATGTTTTAAATAATCGAACTATTAAATCTAAAAAAACTGTTATTTCTTACTTTTATTCAATTTTTTAGCGGTTTTAGCCTTTACTTTTTCTTCACCTTTCAAACTTTCTTTTATTTTTTTAGGCATCTTCCCTTTTATTCTGTCTTTTTCAATAAGAATATCTGCCATAAAATCAGTATTGAATGTGTATTCTTTGGCGAACGCTACACATTCTAAAGCTTTATCGTATTCTTTTAATTGCTCGTGTAAATTAGCTTTTTTTAAGTACAAAAGAGCTTTGTCACTGCCTTTTACTGTAAGTCCAAAATCAATAAAATCCGCTACCTCTTTATAATCTTCGTTCCACAATAAAGTATTAATATAAGGAACATAGGCCTCAAAAGCCCGTATGTTTTCTGCTAAAGCCTGCTTAAAATAGACAATAGCTTCATCATATTTATACAACTTTTCGGCGTAGACTCTTCCTAACAAAGTCAATGCCATCGTGTCTTTTTCGTCGTAGGAAAGGGCGTAATTTAAAGCTTCCATCACCTCTTCCAAATCGTAAGGATAACATTCTAGTGCCTTAAAAACATAATTATGTGTTGGTGTCCCCATGTGTCTCTTTTAATTATTTACTTTCATGTTTTTAAAAAAGTGCATCCGTACATCTCATGATGAAGTGTTTGCAAGGAGACTCTCTAATCTACACTACAAAAATACGTTCTTTATCCTGAATTTGTTTCAAATGACTTATTTATTCATATACTTTCTTAAAAAACTTTAGCAAAAAATTATAGGCATATCTATTTTTAGGCCTGTACCACTAGCAAGTTTCAAAAATCCAATCCAGCTAACGAACTTCTTTTATTTCTCGTGTTTTTTAAGTTCGTTCTGTATTTTTTAGGTTCTGGTGTACCCAGCTTGATGTTGATATATTTTCATTCATAATTATATCAATACGATGATTCTCGAAGTTTTTTCTTTCATTGTTCGCTCACACTGCGCAATGCACTCGCCTCATGCAATGGTAAAAAATTGAATCTGTTCTTTAGTAAATTCCTGTATATCGGAGTGCTTGAATTTCTCAAGCGAAAAGGTGCTGAAATACATACCGGTTAAATTCCTGAGTTTAAACCTTGCTTGATTTCGCAAGAATCGCTTGTTTACGAAGACAAACAACTGCCGCAAACATTGAAAATGGCAGGATATAAAATATTTTACAGCTTTTAAGTATAAACTACTCTTGAGACGCTTAAATATTATTAAAAAGAAATATTTTTAAAGTTTAAAAACTCTTGAGATAAATTAATAATTGACCAAGTCTACTTTAAAAATGTATTTCGTACTTTATTTAGATCTTCTCTTCTCCAACGCAGCACTTACCTCGCGCGCCCGATCCTCAGTTAAATCATAATTTCGCATGATATAAATTGCCAATAAAGTCCCTGTTATGGGCAATCCCGAATAGAACAGTCGAAGTCCTGTGATGGCCCCTTCCGATTGTATTTCCGCACCTGGATCAAAACCTACAAACCCCATAATTGCACCGGTGAGTAAGCCTGCAATTGCAAAACCAAATTTCACCATCCACCAATAGATCGCGCCAAAAGTTCCCTCTCTTCGTTTTCCTGTATTCAACTCATCTAAATCGATTACATCAGAAGTCATTGACATCATCAGCGTAAATAATCCTCCAATTCCGAACGAAAAGAAAGGCAATGCAATTAAAAATAAATAGGGCTTTCCCGGAACAAATAGAAACCAAAATAAAATATATCCAACTATTGAAATAGCTTGAGAAACTAGAAAGGCCCTCTTTTTACCCATTTTCTTTGACATTCTAGTAATTATTGGAATTACAGCAAAAGTAGTAATCAACGCACCGATACAGCCATTTAAAGTAGGCCATAGGCCCGCTGCTCCTGAATCCCCGTTGAACATATAATACACGATAATGAAAAATGAAAATCCCGCAATGGTGTTAAAAGCATTGTATATTAAAAAAGTAGCATAACACAACTTTTTAAATTGTGGTATTTTGAAAGCTTCCTTAAAACCGTCTCGAATATATTTTAAACTATTTCCAATATTCTTAGTATTTAAAGGCGCATAATCTTCTTCTAAAGTTGATTTACTTTTTATAAATAGCGCTGGAATCATTGCTGCTATCATACAAATGATACCAACCCACGCAGCTAAAGACCTGGTTGCCACTTCTCCTGAAACAAACCAATCTGGATCATACATTACCACCCAAAACCATGGTGCTATTACCCAGGCCCATTGTCCAATCCATTGAGAAACAGCCATGATATTAGTACGCTCGTGAAAATCATCACTCATTTCGTACCCCATGGCAACAAAGGGAACACTAAAAATTGTCATTCCAAAGTAAAAAATTATTGAAAAAAAGAGAAAATAATAGAAATTGTATTCCAATCCGTTGTCTTTATACAATTGCCACATAATTGTAAAGGTAATCCCCATAAGTAAGGCACCTATAAATACATATTGTCTTCTTCTCCCCCACCGCGACTTCGTATTGTCTGAAATAAAGCCCATTATCGGATCTGTAATCGCATCAAACAATCTAGGTGCAAAATATAAAACGGCCCACATGGTTGTGGAAAAACCAAGATCTTCTACCAGAACAACAAAAAATATCCCCATGGCTGCGGGAAACATCTGGTTGGCAAGCATTCCTAAACCAAATGCTACTTTTTGACCAAAATGAACTGTATTTGTATTTGACATTTTTAATTATTTTTAAAGGATATCACTATTGATTGGATAGCTTTTAGATTGATATAAATTGATATAATTTGCTGCTTCTTTTACAGTGTAGATTTCATAAGGAGACATAACAATCCGATAAGTAGCCCTGAAAGCTATTGATTATTTGTCTTTTTTTGTATGGAAACAAACTCATTTCAATTGTATTTTCCAGAACCGTTAATTTGAAAGACATCCTTAGTTTATGACAATCCCACACGTCCAGAATTGGAGTAACTTTCAACGCCGATATCAGAAGGCACAGACACATAAAACAAGATGAATATGGAGACTTTATCGACATTAATTCTCTCGTTTGTACTTAATATTAGGAACTAAAACACCTTTTAATAATAGAGTTTCATCTCCGTTATATGTTTTTGTAATGTGTTTTCCATTTCTAGTCAATCCTTTAAAACACCCAGCATCTACTGCATCCCAAAGTGGATATTTAGCTTCTCCTTTTAAATTGATTAAACCAAAATGGTTTTCCGAACCTAAAGGATTTTCTGCATCTTTCCACTGCTCGTCAAAGGCTTCAAAATAAAAACAAGAAATACCCTCTTCTTTTGTCCAATCTCTTATATGCTGATAGAACAAACCCTGCTTGTATTCGTCTGTTGCATTGGAGCCTTGCTCGCCATAAAAACCGTTTGATTTAGTTGCCCATCCCGACTCGCCAATATGTATTGGCTTTTCTAATCCTAAAGAAAGCATGTAATTTTTCACATTTTTGTATTGTGTCATCGCGAATAATTTTGCGCGCAACATTGCGGCATCCACTTTTTCAATATCTGAAAGTCCTTTTTCAAATTCAGGAACTTCCCAAAAAGACGGGTTGTAATGAGAATTGTGAAATGCATAGGTATGCATCGAGATATAATCTACTGCATTTATTAATTTTTCTAAATCTGGCGTGTGGTAATCCACACTTCCACCACCCCAAGCAGCAAAATCATCTGAACTAGTAATCCATACATCTCTAGAAAGCACTTTAGATTTTTTTAACTGCTGCAAGTACTGCACCCATTTTAAAATAACCCTCGGCTGCACGTAATAACTTGTGGCCCATTTTACCATGGCTTCATTACCCACTGCAATTACTTTAACAATGTCTGGATATTGTTTTGCCAGTGCCACGGCAGTTGCAATTTCGATTGCATTTCTTTCACTTTCATTTTCATGATCTGGTGCTCTTTCAGTCCACGCATTTTTGCAATCTATCCAAGCTCCTAACATTACATACATTTCAAAACTAGCATCTTTCTTTTTTAATTCTGAAATAGCCTTTAGTATATTTCCTGCTTGTGGTAGATGCACTTTATACGTTCTAAGAATTTTCACCCCCATTGCTGCTAACAATGTCATATCTTCTTTCAGCTCTGCTATTGTAGGTTCTAAATCGTGATTTATATACCGATAGCCTCCATAAGAAATTGCTAGATATTCCGGATTCCCTAAAATAGTGGCTGCAGACATTGTTCCGCTAGAAGCAGATGCCGACTTGGCCTTCTTTTTAGAATTACATCCCACAACAAAAATGAAAGCAAATACAGCTATAAATATTTTAAAACACATCTTCATATTTTATACAACGGTCGCTTATTTGGTAACAGCAACTTCAATTTTGGCAATTTTTCCTGTTCTCTCGAAAATTATTTTCGAGTCCTTTTCGTCAAGAACAAGCTCTTTAGTTTCTTTTATAATTCCATCACTATAATATATTTTAACGCCTTGTATTGCCGTATTTATATACACAATAGGTACCTGACAATACGTAAAACCAAGTGTGCCTTCAGATAACTCGATAGTATGCTCTTCTTTATTAATTGCGGTATACTTGAAATTTTTAGAAACCGTTACAAACTCGGATACTTTTAGCAATCTTGGATTAAAAATAATTTTACCTACTCTTACAAAAACACCCAACTCTCCTATTCTACATAACACATCTTCTTTCACTTGACCAGTCATTCCTGGCTGCTGTGCTCCTTTTCCTGCTGGAGTATGTGAATACGGATCTGTAGGGAAGGCACCGTATAACTGGGGAGACTTATGCACCCCAACACCTGCTTGCATTTCATAATAATGATCAAAAAGTTTTCCTATTAAAGTATCACTTTCATTATTTTGAACTGCTATCAAACAATTTTCTTGCACCGCTAGTAATAGTTTTGAAACCATGTGCCAATAGATAGATCCTAAACCTTCATACCCAAAGAAGGTTCCAGAACGACCCGTAAATGCTTTGTGATTAAAAACCTCTTCAAAAATGTCTAACACTAATTTCGAATCATGTTCTAATAAGCTTGCATACTCTTCCGGCAATTCCTCAAAAGCTTCTTTTACTCTAGCTGCATTATTAAAATTCGCGTTAAAATGATATTTACCTGAAGCATCCTGATTGATTATTTGAGTATTGTGGTTACTGATCAGCCTTGTTAATAGTTGAGAATTGTCTACAGAAGTTTTAGAAATTACATTTTTCTCATCAAAACGCGCCAATTCTTTATTTGGATATAGAATATAACTGTATTGATCTTTGCGAAACAAAGCACTCGACTTCATTCCGTCTAAAACATCTAAGACTTCTTGAGATGATAGATATCCCGAACTCAAAACGGCCACCTGACCTTCTAACATTTCTGGCAAATACGAAACAGAAACTTCTGAATCATTTTCTACCGTCATTAAATTATAGGCATGGTATAAATTGTCTGAACGTTTGTTTGCTTTAATAGTATGTTCTAGATATTCTTTTGTGATCGAAAAGAAAGCTACCAACGCAGTTTTTTTAATGGTACTTCGGTTACTCGAAAATCCGTTTTCATAGATCGCAGCTCGATACGCACTTCCAGCTTCCCCTAAACCGTCTAACACGGTCTTTCTTTGCACATTTGAAACAGCACCAGTCAATATATTTTTATTTAAATTGAATGTTGTTACTACTTCATTAAAGAAAGTTGCCAACTCTGATGAAATTTCAACTTCTTCGGTTGCTGATTTTAAGACTAACTTTTCAAAGAAATTGATAAACCGATTTAAATAATAAAGGGTCACCATAGAGACACCGTTCCCTACGAGCGCATTGTTTGCATCATTCCATTCCGGGCGTTGCGTGTTCATCCAAATACCTGCTTCAGGAATAAAGTTAGATACCTTCGCTAATACCGTTGCTAGTAATTTCTCTATTAAATTTACTTTGTAAATAAAGAAATTTTCGTCTCTTAACAAGGCCCCATCTGCTCCTAGTTCTTCTTTCTTTTGGTGAATTTTCGCATCCAACTCATGATCAAATTCAATGGTGTCTTTTGGATTGGCTAAGATGCTTTGATAATCTTTTATCTTATAGGGCACATTCGCATACACAAAAATATCTTCAGCAAACCTTTTTTCTAACTGATTTGGATAATGATTTTCAATAAACTCTAAAAACTTTAAGAGGTAAATTATTTGATGATCTCCCCAATACCCGATATAAGACCACGGATCATTTTCTTCAATAATCTCCCAGTCAAAACCATCTTTTGTTACGCGATACGGATTGTAACCATCAAAAGTTGTTGCATTCAAAAATTTATGAATCATACTTTCTATAAAGGCAGGATACGAATGTGCTAATGTTTCCCAATTTTGGAAAATATCTCGCCAATTCCCTTCGTAATCTAAAACTTTAGAACCATCTATTTCATTTTTCGTATTGATAGAAAACTTGTTCCATGGCCTGCTTGGATCTCCGTGTCTTCTACTAAATTTTAATGGTAAATACTCAAAACAAAGTCTCTTAAAATTTTGATCTTCGTCATTTTCTGCAATTTCAAGAATCGCATTTAGTTTAAATAATTCTGGTAAATCATTTAATAGCTCTTCTTTCTTCTTAATAACTTTCTTATTCGCCTTTGCAATGTATTTTATAAAATCTTGCTTTTCAATATTATAATCGTCATCAAAAGTTCCACCTCTCATTAGATTAAAAAGTGTGTTTGCAAAATGTCTTGTACTAACTAATGGATCTTCAGTTACCTGCAGACCGTCTGCAGCTCCTGTTAACGCAATTAATCTTTTAGTTCCCAACGCAATATCTTCTTGAATGCTGTTCCCTAAATTTTGATCATGAAGAATTGCTTTCGAAATCCGTTGAATATCACCAATGGTTTGATTAACATTGGCAATAAAATGCCATTCCTTGGTTTCGTTGGGTTCTAGGCTGATATCAGCACTAATAAAATAGGCTCCTTTTTCTGCCTTTATGTCCACTTCTTGGTGTATCTCTTCCCCTCTTCTAAAATTATCTAACTGTAGTGAGGATAGCAAGTAAGTTGCATTTTTCACACCCAAAGACCATACAATATTTGCCTTTAAAGCTTCACTAGGTTCTGCTTTATCTACAATTATTGCACTTAAGGCAAATACACCCATACCTGATGGCAATTGCAGTTCACTCTTCTTATAGGCATCCACTAAATTACTTCTAGAATTCTGTAAGTCTGTCTCAACATCTGAAGGAATAATATTCTGTAATCCATCTAAAAAAGTAACGGCTAGTTTCTCTAAAGAATGGTTTATTAACGTAGACTTTTTTACAAAACCAAAAGTGTCTGTAGAACTCCACTGATATCTAAAAGTAATTCCTAAATCTTCATTCACTTCTTCAAAAACAACCTTATTACCAAAACTATTTTTATATAAGTTTTGTCTTGTTGCATACAAACCAACTTGACGCTGAGAAAAAGGTTCCCACAAGTAAACGTTTCCATTTTTTACAACTTGAAAGATAGACTTGCTACCTGTGCTGTCTGCAGCTTCTGTAATTTTATCGTCTGTGTAATATGGAAACAGCGAATATTCGCTGTTTTTTCTTCCAGCAGTTAATCCACCGTTACTAGAAATGAACATCCAGTGATTGGAATCTGAAACTAGACTCATAAAAAAAGGTCTCATTTCATTACTATTAGCAATCTTATAATAAGATTCATTTTCAAAATGAATCATTTTACCTGTCACCTCTTGAGATTGAAAATCTGCTTTATTTTTCCCTAAAAAAATAGTCTTTTTTGTCATTAAAATTTTTATTCAACGAAACCCTAATCGTATTTTGAAGAGTCTCTAATTAATATGTTTTATCCTTTTATATCTTAAACCTGTTCTTTACTTCAGTTCTTCTCTTTTTACAATATCTACGTGCTTATTTACTTTTAATACATATTTTTCTAATTGTATGGTATTAAAATGTTTAGAGATGCTATTTGAATCTATTTTAGAAGCGTAAGGATTTAGTTTATGAACATCTTGCAACGCATAGTAGGCTGCTCTTGGGTATAAAGTGCATAATCCCTCTTTATTCAATGGTCCTTTAGCGCAAATACCAAACCACTCTTCATTCATATTGTTTTGCTCTTCTTGTAAATCTAAATCGTAACCTGCACCTAACCAAGATGCATTTTGATCATGAATACTTAAATTTATGGTCTGGCCGTATTTCCACCACCCATCACTAAACTGAAAAGTAAAGCCCCCGATCGTATTACTCGCGTTGCCCATACCAGCGGTATTCTCATAAATCTCTCTCCAATTTTCTACTAAGTAAAAAGCTTGCATTTTCTGGTCTTCTAAGCTGGTAACAGCATTAAAGGCATCTGCACCGAACTCTGTAAATAAAATCGGTTTGTCTAATTCCTCTTTTACTCTTTGAAAAGTATCTCCAAAAGATTTTCCACGATACATATTAATTCCTAAAATGTCAACATTCTCACATTCCGCTGCAATAATATCTAGAAATAATAAATCTCCATTGCAAATCGCAATAGGATGATTTTTATCTTTACGCTTCATTATAACAGCAGCTTCATTCATTAATTTATACATAGGCCTGCCTCTTCTCTCTCCTATTTTTCTTTTAGCCTCGTCACCTTCAGGAAAATCCTCTGTTGCTGAACCCGCCCAAAAAAGACCGTAATTATTTTCGTTCCCCAAAAGGTATAGTAGTAAACCCGGTGTATTGTTATATTCTTCTGCAAGCTGTGTTACTTCTGCAAGCAATACTTCTTGCACTGCAATACTGCTGTAATCCGTCACCTCTAGCCACTTTGCATCTACCAAAACGCCGTATCTACCAAAAGGATGGTTTAACATTGTATGGATACCATAGTTCTCATAAATGTATCGAATCCACTTCGGTTGTATGCCTGTATATACCCGAATCGTGTTGACCCCCATCTCTTTCAGTAAAGTCATTTCTTCACTTAGAGCTCTTTTTATAAAAGAATCTGTTTGTTTCCATAGACTATAAGTATGGTTTGTTCCTATTGGAAAATAGTCCCAATTCATTCCGTTAACAATAAAATCCTCACCATTTACTTGAAGTTTTGTACCGAGATTACTTTTTAAAATAACCACCGTTTTTTTCTGCTCACACGACGAGAACACAAGTAAAAAAGTTAAAAAAACAAGAAAATTACTCTTCATAAAAATAGCATCATTTTTTAGCACTAAGCATACCAATCAAATAAATTATTTGAACCTTTACTTTTATTATTTTCCTAATTTTTAAAATAAATAGTTAGAAGAAAAGGTTATTGATACACCCTTACGTAATCTATTTCCATAGCACTTTCTGTGAAATCTCCGGAAATTGTTCCACCTAAAGCACCCCCCATGGCTACATTTAAAATTATAAATTGAGGTTTATTAAAAGGCCAATTAGCGTTTGTTTTGTTTATTGGATTGTACGTGTAATGGACAACACCATCTATTATAAAATCAATTTTGTCTTGGGTCCATTCTAGCCCGTAAACATGAAAATTTGTTGACACGTCGCTTACCCTTTCTAAATGATGCACATACGGTGTGTCTCCATATCCAGACGCGTTGTGTATCGCACTGGAAGTCACTCCTTGATTATTACCCGTGTGCTCCATGATATCGATCTCTCCACAAGATGGCCAACCCGCCGACGTAATATTATCACCCAACATCCATATTGCGGGCCATGTTCCACCACCACTTGGTAATTTTGCACGTACCTCAATACTTCCATAGGTAAAGGAGAACTTATTTTGTGTTTTTAATCTTGCTGAAGTATATTTAAAACCCTGATAGGTCTCTTTTTTCGCAGTAACTTTTAATACTCCATGTGTTAAAGAAGCGTTTGCTCTTGTATAAAACTGACGTTCTCCATTTCCCCAACCATTATTGCCGTTTCCAATATCATAAGTCCAGTTTTTTGAGGATGGACTGCCATCTGTATCAAACTCGTCTGACCAAATAAGATTTCTTGCATCTGCTGTTATTGGATCATAACTTTCAGGTTGTTCTTGAATGATTTCTTCGCTATTACCGCAAGAAATTAGCATCAATAAAATGACATAGTAAGTTAATTTGTATTTCAATTTCTAATGTTTTAATTACTTCCAAACGTTATATTATCAAAATAGATAATAGTATCTGACGTTCTGGATGTCCAGTCTGGAAAAATGATAATTTGATCAATAATCAAGGTTGCTCCTTTTCCAATGCTTCCTGATAAATCAAAAGTTAATTCTTCCCACTCGTTAATTTTTGTATTCGCAACCTTCACTGGTGGCTGCGCTTCTGCTCCTTGACCAGGTGCAGCATATTCTGCAAACTTTAAAGCAACATCACTTATACTTGTTTTGTATACTAAAATTTTTACAATACTGTTTGTACTATCAAATCTAAAAGAACCAATACCCTCACCGTGTTTCGTCTCGCAACCTGCATACATTTCACCGGCCTTTAAAGCAGTGAATTTTGCTACTTTTGCAGAACTGTTAATACCCGATGTATCTGGATTGTCTGCTATTTCTAACGTATTATTTTTGCCATTTTCAAAAATATTCCAGACCCAATCTGATCCAAATCCCATTATTTCAAAATCAATTGGATAAAAAGGTGCAACTGCTGCATAGGTGGTTTCTTCTTCTTCTTCTTCTTCCTTTATTTCACTATTTTCTGAACAATAAGAAAAAGTAATTATAATGATTGATGCAATTAAAAGTTGTTTGTAGTGTTTCATTTAAACATATTTTAAAAAAGAATCTTTACCAGATGTCTTTTTATTAAAAATCACCTATACTTCTAAATATAGGTGATTTAAAAACTTTATAAAAATTAATCTAATTGTTGCATGTCATCTATAAGAAAAGTCCAATCCTCTGAACCGTCTGCAGCAACTCCGTTAGCAATTATTACAACTAACTTTTGATATGATCCTGTTCCTGCAGTATGATCAAAAGTAATTGTTTGCCAATCTGAATCTGCCGCAATAGCTACTCTAACTTCACTATTTATAGCCGGATCATCCTTATTTTCAAGTTTAAATAAAAACTCATCTCCTGCTCTTGCTGCCGGTGCCTTTACCTTTAAAGAAAATTTCTTCTTTACAGTCATATCTATCGGATTCTTTAAAAGAATAGCAAAACCTCCATAAGTCTCATCTGAATTTTTAATGTACCTGAGCACTTTAGCTGATGTATTTAATGTGTTAGATGTATCTGGATTGTCTATAACATCAAATTTAGCACCACCAAAACCTCCACCTTGCAGCGTAAAATCTTCAAAATCTAGCATTGCAAACTCTTCTGGACCGGTTGGAGCATTACATCCATTATCCAATGTACCACTTTCTGTAGCACAATCATCAGAATTATCGAGTACACCGTCACCGTCAGTATCTAATACTGCAGAACCAAATACCCCTCCTCTTATATTGTCTACTTCATATGTACCAGCAACTGAAGATCCATCTGTAAGATCCACTCCAATAAAAAGACCAATCGTAGCAAATTGTGTTAAATCTAATACATCACCCGCACCATCACCTGATCTTATCGCTTCTGTAAAATCAAACGATACTGTTTGCCATCCTGCCTCTGTTGAAGCAACGGTCATCACTTCAACCTCTATTTTATCCCAAGCTGTTTCCGCTTTGGTTGCTACATTTATATCTTCTAATTTTAACAAAACCTTTGTCGCCGCAGTATTTGCTTCCTGGTAAATATCTAAAGAAAGCGTGCTCTCAGTTGACAAATCAACATGCTTTGCCAATCTCAAATACACCTGCTGGTAACCTCCTGCATCCTCTGGATACGTTATTTTTCCTACGTTCCCATAATCTGAACCCATTGTTGCTGCTCCAATAACCATTGTAATACCATCTTTAACCTTAGGCGCTACTGCAACCGCTGCGTCATCTTCAAAGTTAACAAGTGATGTAGGTGCCACAAATACAACAGCAACCTGCGTTGTCTTTGAGACATCAGCCATTCCAACTGCAGAAGCAGTTACTACAATACTATAGCTTGTTGAACCATCTACATTTGGATAATCATACTCTACAGCCGCACCTGCTGTTTCAATCACGTCATCCGTAGCATCAGTTCCAAAATCTACAGCATAAGAGGTCCCTCCTACAGAACTCGGTAAAACTGAAATAATGGTACCATCTCCACTCGCCGTTGCGGTGAAATCTAAAACTGTAATTGTCGGAGCTACTAGTGGCATTGGTTCGTCGTCACTTCCCCCACAGGCAGTCACTAATCCTACAAATAATAATGCGTACATCCCTTTTTTTAAAAAACTCATCGATTTTAATTTTAAATTAATACTTATTTATTTACCAATCTATTACTCACGTATTTAAATAACTTCTAATAACCAGGGTTTTGCCCCCAGCGCGCAACAGCATTCGCCAATTCTAATTCAACTAATGGTATTGGAAAAATTTCATTTTTATTTTCTACATAATTAATAGCGTTAGCATTTGATGCCTTCGAACTATTATACGCATCAAAAGCCGTTTTTGCTCTGCCTGTTCTTACCAAGTCGAAAAAACGGTGTCCTTCACCAGCCAATTCTACTCTTCGTTCTGCATAGATGGCATCCAACAAATTACTTTCACCATTATATGGAAAGTCATGGCTACTGTTGCCAAAAGCTCTTGCTCTTACCTTATTTAAAGAAACTTCACCACTTGCACCACCACTTTGCACAACAGCTTCTGCTTGCATTAACAGAACATCTGCATATCGAATGGACCTGTAGTTATTTTGGAAATTTAAGGGATCACTTCCGTTACGATCCGCCTCATCAATTTTTGTAGGGAGGTATTTTTTTGTAAAAAACCCTGTATTTTCTCTACTGAGAGCATATGTAGTCTCTCCTCTTAAGTCTAAAATCGTTACATCCCTGCGTTTGTCTCCTGACTTAAAAGCATTAAAAAGTGCTTGTGTAGGCAAACTAAAACCCCAACCATTCATATAAGTTGCATTTGAAAAATCTCTTGGCGCATTAAACTTTGGCATATAATTTCCCTCACTACACTGAATACAAGCCCAACTCGCACCTTCAACATTTGTGTATTGTATTTCAAATACAGCCTCTACCCCATTTTCTCCTGCAGGTGTGAACAAGACATTATAGTCTGCCAATTGGTATTTGGCACTATTAATAACTTGATTAAATACGACAGCTGCTTTTGAAAATTTACTGTTGTCGAATTTTCCGTGATACAAGTAAATCTTTCCTAATAAAGCTTGTGCTGCGCCTTTAGTAATCTCGTATTTCTCTACTTGACTTTCTGGTAAGTTTACGATAGCCTCTTTTAAGTCCTCCTCGATCAAACTATATACTGCGGCAATACTTCCCACTCGATTGATTGTATATTCCTCCCCTACAAACGTACGTTTGTTTAAAATTCTCTCTACACCATCGCGCTTTTCCGTGGATAATGGGATGTCTCCAAACCACTTTGCCAACTCAAAAGTAAAATAAGCTCTTAAAAAATAAGCTTGCGCAATAATTTCGTCCCTGCCACTGAATGCTGTTTTATCTTTAAATTCTAAGATATAGTTCGCTCTATTAATACCTGCATACATAAAGCCCCAAATATCTCTTAACTGATTATTATCTTCCTGTGTTTGCCCCATTTTATCAATTCGCTGCAAAGTCGGTTGGTCTTCATTAGAAGGATCACCACCAGCGATAATATCGTCAGAAGCCATTGTTGCTGAAAGTGTATTCCAAAAAGTAATTTGCAACATGTCATACGCTCCTATTAGCGCTTTTTCGTATTCCTCTTCACTGTTAAAGTAATTCGAAGAAATTTCTCCTCGAGGCTCTAGCTCCACATAACTATCGCAACCCATCATCAGTAAAAGAATTAATACACTCGAAAAACGTATTTTATTTTTTATTTTATTCATAAATCGCTAATTAAAAATTTAAATTAAGTCCTAGTATATATGTTTTCGCAACTGGGTAAAAACCTCTATCAATTCCGCCTCCAATAGGAGCGCCAGAACCTGCAGAGGGATCAAAACCCGTATAATTTGTAAACGTATGAATGTTGTTTGCCGAAGCGTATAATCTCAATTTATCCAAACCTATTTTAGAAACGATACTTTCAGAAAAAGTATACCCTACTTGTATATTTTGAATTCTTAGATAGGAAGCATCTTCGACAAAATAGTCAGAAAAATTATCAGTATTAATAGAGGCACCAGAGGTTGCCCTTGGAACCGTATTGCTAGGATTGTTTGGAGTCCATCTATTTAATACCACACTGCTTTTATTTGCATACACATTTAAACGCTCGTAATCACGTACCATATCATTGCCCACGGACGCAAAAGCAGCACTATTGAAATCGAAATTCTTATAAGTAAATCCAAGATTAAATCCCAATGTAACATCTGGAAGGTAGTCTCCAATATAGGTTCTATCCGCTTCTGTTATTTCCCCATCTTTGTTGGTATCTACAAACTTTAGATCTCCTACTCCCGCTCCTTTATGGTATAGGTTGTCTGCAGACGCTGCGTCTAACACGTCTATTTCTTCTTGATTCTGAAAAATTCCGTTGGTTTTATACCCATAGAAATACCCAATTGGCAATCCTACTTCCATTCTTGAAGTAATAATACCGGTTCCCACACCAAATGCACCACCTTGTTCAAAACCAGAGGATCCACCTACAAAAGTGACTTCATTTTCTAAAGTTGAAAAATTGAAACTTGAATTCAAATTAAAATCTTCACTAAGGTTGCTATTGTAAGCTATTTGAAATTCCAACCCCCTGTTTACAACATCTCCTGCATTGATAAACGGAGCAGAGGCGCCGTTCCCTGCAACACCTGTTAATCCCGATATTTGCGCTGCAATTAATAAGTCTTCTGTCTTTTTATTATAGGCATCTACCGTGATCCGAACTTTATTACTGAACAAACCCATATCAAAACCGATATTTCCAGTAATTTGGTTTTCCCATTTAATTCCTGGATTTGCTAATCTACCTTCAGCAACACCGACCAACAGGTCTTCAATAGTTTCCTCATTATTATTGCTATATGTTCCTTCTCCGTCTAGTCTTGCAACAAAACCAAAGTCTGAAATTCTATCATTTCCAATCGTTCCATAACTTCCTCTTAACTTTAAAGAGCTAATAACTGAATTGTCTTTAAGAAAAGATTCATCTGAAACATTCCATCCAAAAGAAGCTGATGGAAAATAGCCCACCCTGTTATTAGGGCCAAACTTTGACGAAGCATCTCTACGAAAAACAACGGAAAGTAAATACTTTTCTTTGTAATTGTATTGAACTCTAGTAAAAAAAGAAGACAAGCGATTTTCGAAAATATCGCCACCTCTCTCAATCACATCAGGCTGAAAACGCGGTAAAACTACTTCTGAATTCTCTAACTGTGCGTCGTTAAAATCGTTACTACCGTTTCGTAAAGTTTGTCCTGTATTACCAGTAAATTGTCCTTTTGTATTTAAAACTTCGTAACCAAATAAAGCGGTTACATTGTGTGCATCATTAAAAGAATTCGTGTAAGTAATAAAATTACTCAACGTGTAATCTTCATAAATGTCTACATTCTTTATCACCTCATTGGTCGTGGTTCTATTAATTGATTTTCCAACACCATAGTAAGCCAAAGGATTAAAGATATCGCTATACACCTTTGTATGATTAAATTGATTTTTAGAATTGAATGTAAAATTATTTAAAAAACTATATTCAACTCCATAGGTAGGACTAATTCTATCGACCAAAGCAATATTGTAAGCATTTGATATTTGGGCTATTGGATTAGAAACCTCAATGGCCGTTGTATTTACAATTCCATACCCATTTCTTAAGATTTCAAAGCCAGCATCTGCAAGTTCAGTTGGATCATTTACCCCTGTTAATGGATCTGAATTCACAGCATTGTAAAGGATCGCTCCAATACCACCCTCGGGTAAATTATTTTTCTTAGAATGGGTATAAATTGCTGTCGCCGAAATCTTCAACCTATCTGTAACACTATACTGCAGACTTGTTCTCGCTGTCAATCTATTAAAGTTTGACTTTTCCAACCCAACAACACCCTCTTGATTTAAATAAGATACTCCAAAAGAATAAGCTAATTTTTCTGTACCTCCATTTGCACTTACATTGGTATTGAACATAGGTGCTGTTTGAAAAACCTCGTTCTGCCAATCCGTGGTCGAAAGCGGCACTGTAGCACTCTGCTTTGTATTGTAAATCTCTCCTGAAGCTGGTTGTATAAAATAAATACCTTTCCCAGTTGCTTCATTCACATAATTTGCAAATTCAACACCGTTTAAAAGATCCAATTTTTTACTTGTCTGTTGAAATGCGAAATAATTTTCAATGTTTATTTTAAGAGGTGCTTTCTTTCTACCCGTTTTAGTCTCTATTAGAATAACGCCATTTGCTGCCCGCACACCATAAATACCAGCAGTAGCATCTTTCAATATGTTGATGCTCTTTATATCACTTGGATTAATCACAGACAAATCTGTAATTGGATTTCCATCCACGAGTATGAGGGGTCTGTTGTCCCCGTTCGTAGAAACTCCTCTAATTCTAATATTCAAACCGCTACCTGGAGCTCCCGATGAAGACGTAATATTAACACCTGCAACTTGTCCTTGCAAAGCTTGCTCAATTCTTGTAGGATTTAGTTTTGCAATCGCTTTTGCATCCACCACAGAAACTGCTCCTGTAGACTCTTTTTTACGTTGCTTACCGTACCCTATGATTACAATTTCGTCTAGAGACTCTGCCTCTATTTGCATAGAAACATTTGTCAAGGTAACAACTGCTGATACCTCCTTCAGCTTGTAGCCTAAATATCTAAATTGTAGAATTACCCCTTTTTCAACGCCTTTCAGACTATAAAAACCGTCAAAATCAGTCTGCGTTCCTCTAACGGTACCTTTCACTGTGATGCTTACTCCTGGAAGTACGTCTCCATTGGCCGCATCTTTAACTACTCCCTCGATATTAATAGTTTGTGCAGCTGTTACAAAGCTCATGGCAAGAGCGAGTAAACCTATAATTTGTCCTTTCATAAAGAAATTTATATTTTTCATAAATTTAATGCTAAATAATTGTAAAATCTATAAACACAACCAATACAAAAAACATACAACGCACGTTAATATCTAAAATACAATAAGTTATCTATTTTTTTTTGAAAATTTAATTGACGTAAAAATAAAAATAAAAGGTCGTTGTATTGTTAATGTATGGTTCTAAGAAGCGCTATAATAAGATTATATCTCAATAATATAATTCGCTAGATTCGCATCGTGGTTAAGATTCATTTTTTTACGCAATCGATACCTTTTAACTTCAACGCTTCTTGGAGAAATATTTAAAAGAGGGGCAATTTCTTTAGAGGAAAGGTTCAAGCGCAAATAAGCGCACAATCGCAAGTCGTTTGGCGTTAGACCGGGATGCTTTTCTGTTACTTTATCTAAAAACTTTCGATCTGCATTATTGAAAGCCTCTTGAAATAATTTCCAGTCGTCTGTATTGTTCAAGTTTTTGTCGATAATAGTAACCACCTTCGAAAAGTCTTTTTCTGAAGTCTCAAGAAGCTCATTTTTTATAGAACTCAAAAATTCGTTCTTTTTAATAATACTCATTGTAGAAGTAGCTAACTCTCTGTTTTTGGTTTCAATGTCGCTCCTTAATTTATCATTATTTAGTTTAATGATTTTCTGCGAACTTTCTAACTCTTTTAATTCTAATTCCTTTTTTGCCTTAAAAAGCAATTTTCCTTGTTTATTATTATAATATTTTTTTGATAAAACATACCAAATAAATATGAAAGTCAAAAAAAGAATGACGTAACAAAAAACTGCAATATTTGATAAAAACCAAGGCTTTTCAATACTAAATTTAAATGCTGCTACATTGGAAGTTAAATTCCCTGCTACCATTGACCTTACCATAAATTTATAATCTCCAAAGGGCAAGTTTTCAAACAAAGTAGAATTTGAACTTTCAAAAGCACTCCACTTACTATTATACCCTTCAAGCTTGTGTTGAAATAAAATATTCGAAGTTTTATCGAAATAAGGGACACTATAGAAAAATTTTAAATTATTATCCTTATTCTCATAACTCACATCTTTGTGCAAGAAGCTATTCACTCGAGACTCGTTTAATTCATAATTAACAATGTGTGTAATATTAATTTCTAAATTATTCGCGCGCGTAATCTGATTTAAATCCACCACTAAATACCCCGTTATCGTACCAACAAGATACTTTTCATTTTCTAAATGAATAATGCTTTCAAACCCCGCAGGCCCTCTAAATAAAGCCCTTTTAATAGGGATACTTACTAACACTGCTTTATCACTCAATTTACCTGGCTTTAAAAACCGCAAACCCGCATTGGTCACGGACCATAACTTGTTGGAATAGCCATCTAAAATTAGCTTACCTGAAACGAAAATGTCCTGAGGTATTAGCGCGCTGTAGCTCTTGTCTAAAGTAAACGCACTCTTTTCAAAGTCGTATTTATAGACTCCTTTTTTAGTCGCATAAAACACATCATTATTGTGTTTTAAAATACTTGAGTGAATTCCTTTTTCTACAGACGTATCTTTTTCCGTTTTTAATACTACTGTATATGCAGCATCTGTCTCTAGTTTATAGACACCTTTGTATTCGTGATTTACAAAAATATCTCCATCTTGCGCGACAATAAAATATTGAGCTGAATTTGTAAAACCTTTGATTTTATTACGAAGACGCCAAGTATTTTTTTCTTTCTCTAAAATATATAAACCGTCATAATTGCCTTGAATTATCAAATTTTCACCCAATTTTTTAAAATCCCAAGTTCCCTGGACGCTAAAAATTAAATTCGCCTTATGATTTTTTACGATAAAAGTACCTGAATCATGTCCACAAAAAAGTGTGCCATCAAGCACCCTTAAGTTCCATACTTGGCCCTGTGTATTGCTTATAAGTTTAAATGGATCTTTCGTATTGTATTCTTTAAAGAATAAGCCCTGATTCGTTCCTAAATACAAAGATCCCTCAAAAATAATAGCAGTATAAATAGTTCCTAAAAAAACTTTTTGATTGACGTATACTCTAAGAAAAGAATCAAAATTAACAAGATTAATTCCGTCATCTAAACCCAACCAAATATTCTTGTCTATATCTTCAAAAACAGTTAATACAGTGTTATTGCTCAAGCCTAAATTTTGATTTATTTGAACATCTATCTCCCCCGAACTTGTTAAGTAAATAAGACCATTAGAAATTGAACCTAAAATAATACTTCCGTCATCCAACACTTCTGCACTGTAAATTGTTTTGCTCTGTAAATAAAAGTTTGCTGCAATATCCCATTGTTTAAGCTTGTTGTTCTCTAAAAAATAAAAACCCTGTTTTTGTGTTAAAAAAAAGATCTTATTCTTTTTGTAAAAAATTTCTGTAAGTTTATTTTCCTTAAACACTGCGTCATTAGAAACTAATACAGGCGCTCCATTTTCAATTTTATAGACACCGGTATCCATGTCTTGAAAATAGACCACATCCTTTACTTTAGCAATTTTAGCCAACACACCAGTACCCTCTAAAATTTTGAAAGAACTATTTTTAAGATTATATAAATAAATACGTTGCAAAGATTTAAATAATACCCATCCATCTGATTCTATAATCTCCCAAATTTGTTCATCCTCGAACATCTCTATGCTCTTCTTTTTCACCAATGACGTGTACTCTAGAAAACCATGTTTGTTTTTTTTCCAAAAACCAAAATCTCTATAGAAACCTGTAAATACCTTATCACCGATACATTTTATAGACCTCATGATGGTTTCATTGGGTGTGGGATACAATTCCCAATTGGAACCATTATATTCTAATAAACCCTTATTATTTGCAACATAGATATATTTGTTATTTGCTTGCGAAACCGACCAATTTTGATTTCCACCCCCATAATCTTCAGTAGAAAATACATCAATAGGTGGCACTTCTTGAGCACTACAGTCCAAAGCTACAGGTACCAATGCAAATGCGATTAAGAGTGTTTGAATATATCTATTCATCGAAATAAGTTGTTTGGTATTTATACATATTAAAAACTTAATATTCAGATATTTACAATTAAAAAAAAGCAGGCTGTATTGTTCTGGTTCACAATTTAATCTTAAATAACCATTAAAAAAAATTATTTTTTAAAACTTAGTACTCCAATTACTCTAAAAATGAAAGAATTTAAATTATTTTTATAAAAAATAAAAATTTCATGAAATTTATTAGAAAATTAGGTATCTCCAACTTCATAATGCTCAGCTTGTGCGTTGTAATCATTATTGTTGCAGAATATTTCTTTTTGTCAGGAGATAGACTTCGTGGCCTTTTTATTGGACTTTGGGCCCCCACTTTGCTAGGCGTAATGATTTATATAAAACTCATACACAATGACCATAGATAAAATTGTACTCTGTTTTTCAGCTTTCGTTATTGTGTGCGTGGTTGTATGGGCATATTTCATGATCAATGAATACAATAAAGTAACAAAAGATTAGCGCAATAGCAATCTAACTTTATCACGAACCTTCCTTAAGATAGCTGAAAAAATGTACACATTGCATTTTGTAGAATTTAAAAAGTTTTATAACAGCAACTCAAATATCGAGGCCTTTACCGAAACACAAACGATACAAAAAAGGTGAATAAATATTTAAGAAAGGTGTCGGTTAACTAAAACCCTGTATTTTTAGACAAAAATTGAGACTTTAAGTAGCCTAAACCGTAACCCAAAAATTGAATATACGTTGCGATAATACTCAAAAAAGCGACTTTTAAATTTCTGTTTTGAAGTAAGGAATCCAAAAAAATCGTGAAAAAGTATAAACAGTAGAAACCAAGTGTCTGCGGATACCCAAAGAAAACTACTATAAGACTTGCATACAGCCCGATAATAAATAAACTAGGAAACCAATAAGTAAGCTTAGCTGTTTGCGGATATTTTTTATTTAAAAGCGGTCTTGCAGTGCCAAAACCATAGGTCTGTTCTAAGAACTGTTGAACTGAAGCTCTGCGTTTGTGATACACAAATGCTCTTTCTATCAATTGCGTTTCAAATCCTTTTTGCCAAAGTCTAAAAGTTAAATCGATATCTTCTCCATTTTTCATTCTAGAAAACCCACCTGTCTTTTCAAAGGCAGCCTTCGAAAGTCCGAAATTGAAGCTTCTTGGTTGAAATTTTACAACACTACTTTTCTTTCCACGAATTCCTCCTGTTGTTAAGACAGCAGTCATGGCATAATTAATTGCTTTTTGTAGGGTGGTAAAACTAGTATGCGCCGCATCTGGACCACCAAATGCATCTGTAAAAGCGCTTTCTAATATTTCTTTTATTTCTGATAAATAGTGTTTTGGCAAAATAACATCAGAATCCAAAATAATATAATAATTTCCAGATGCCTTTTGCATCCCAAAATTCCGACTTGCTCCAGCACCACTATTCTCTTTAAAGAAATATCGTAAACGCAATCGTTTCTTATATTTAGCGATCGCATCCTCACTTTTTTCAGTTGAACCATCTTCGATGATTAACACTTCAAAATCATCTAAAAACGTTTGTGCTACAAGACTCTCTAACAACTCCTCCACTTCCTTTGGACGATTGAACACTGGAATGATTATGGAAAAGTTAAGTTTCAGAATTCGCTAATTTTAAAATGAGTTAGTAAATGTAAAAAAAGAAAAAATGCAAACCTATACAGATGTGCATTTTATAATTTTTAATAAGAAATAATTTCTCACAACTTTTAAAGAATACTACTCAAAATTTTCTAGAACAGCATCACTAACTCCCATATTAGAAAACCCTCCATCATGAAATAAATTTTGCAAAGTTACTTTTTTAGTTAAATCTGAAAACATAGAAATGGTATAATCTGCGCATTCTAAGGCAGTTGCATTTCCTAAGGGACTCATCTTCTCTGAATACGCAATAAAACCATCAAAGCCCTTCACCCCTTTCCCTGCTGTTGTTGGCGTTGGAGACTGTGAAATTGTATTTACACGTACTTTATAATCCCTTCCAAAAAAATAACCAAAACTGCGTGCAACACTCTCTAAATAAGCTTTATTATCCGCCATATCGTTATAATCTGGAAAAACTCTTTGTGCGGCCATATACGTTAAAGCGACAATGCTTCCCCAATCGTTCATAGCCTCTTTTTTATATAGCACATTCAACATTTTATGAAAAGAAACTGCAGACACGTCCCATCCTTTTGTAGTAAAGTCATAGTTTGGATCTGTATAGGATTTTCCTTTTCTAACATTTACCGACATGCCTATGGAATGCAAAACAAAGTCAATTTTACCTCCCAAAATGTCCATTGATTTCTCTACAAGGTGTTCTAAATCACGAATGGAGGTTGCATCAGCGGCAATGATTTGTGAACCTGTTTTTTTTGCTAGAACGTCTAATTCTCCCATTCTTATAGATGCTGGTGCATTTGTTAATACAAACTTCGCTCCTTCTTCATGTGCGCGTTCAGCTGTCTTCCAAGCAATAGAATGCTCATTTAAAGCGCCAAAAATAATGCCTTTTTTCCCTTTTAGTAAATTATACAATTTATTAATTTTTAGTTTGTAGATATTTGTTTTGTAGTCTTAATCGCATTGCTTTCTTCCTTCATGCCATCGGGTACCTTGCTTATTTCGTTAAAATGCAAAAACGATTTATTATCCTATTTGCCGCTTTCACAAAATAATGCCTAATTCAGCAGTTCTTTGGCATGCGTCAGTGCTGTGTCAGAAATCTCTTTTCCACTCAACATCTCTGCTATCTCAATAATGCGTTCTTCAGCAGACAATTGTTTTAAATTAGTAGTTGTTATTCCATTTATCTCCTCTTTATACACCTTGTAATGACTGCTTCCTTTTGCGGCAATTTGAGGTAAATGGGTAATGGCTATCACCTGCATATTCGAACTCATTTGTTGCATGATGGCGGCAATTTTGTTAGAAACCTCTCCTGAAACCCCTGTATCGATCTCATCAAAAATGATGGTGGGTAATTGAATATTTTCTGAAAGAACCTTTTTTACAGACAACATGATTCGCGACAATTCTCCCCCCGAAGCAACTTTCTTAAGCTCCCCAAAATTACCTCCTTTATTTGCGGAAAAAAGAAATTCTAAAGTATCTTTACCATTCGTGAAATAAGAGCTCGTAGCTATTGCTTTAATTGAAAAGCGTGCATTGCCCATTCCTAAATCACTTAATAAAAATTCCAATGCCTTTGTTAATTTAGGAATTGCGACTGTCCGTGCTTTTGAAATTTTTTCTGCGACATGATCTAATTTTTTTGAAACCGCTTCAATCTCTAATCTCTTCTGATGAAGATCACTTTCCGCGGACTCTACCTGCCTCACTTTGTCAGATAATTCCTCATAAACAATCAACAGTTCTTCATTTGAATTTACATAATGCTTCTTTTGAAGGTTGTACAATAACTGCAATCGGTCGTTAATTTTTTCAGCCTCCTCTGGATCAAAGGAAACATTTTCATTTGCACTTTCTAATTCAGATACGATATCATCCATTTCGATTTTAACAGAGGTTACCCTATCAGCTAAAGCTAGATATTCTTTTGAAAAAGAGGCTATTTTAGAAATTTTAAACACTAAAGAACTCAACGAATTTTGAATGCCAACTTCTTCATTTATAGAAAGCGCTAAACTTTCAGATAGATTTAATTTAATATCCTCTATATTATTTAATTTATCTAATTTCTCTTCAAGCGCTGCTTGTTCTGATACTTTAATAGCGGCCTCTTCTAATTCTGTAAATAAATGTAAATTATAGTCATACTGCTGATTTGCTTCTTTTTGGGAAGTCTCTATAACTAGTAACTCCTTTCTAAGCAACGCCAACTGCATAAAATCTGTTTGATAAGTAACCAATCGACTTGTATTTTTAGCCAATGCATCTAAAATATCAAATTGAAACTTTGCATCTGATAATTGCATGGTTTGGTGCTGCGAATGCACATCTATCAACTTCGATCTTAATTCATTGAGCACAGCCAGCGTAACAGGTGTATCGTTCACAAAAGCCCTAGATTTCCCCGAAGGAAGAATTTCTCTACGGATAATGGTTTCTGCTTCGTAGTCTAGATCTACGGCGTTGAAAAAATCTTTTAAATCATAATTTAAAATCGCCACTTTTGCCTCTACTACACATTTTGTAGCTGTATCTTTTAAAGAAGATAAATCGGCTCTATTTCCTAAAACTAAGCCTAATGCGCCTAATAAAATAGATTTACCCGCACCTGTTTCTCCTGTGATTATAGATAACCCTGAAGAGAAATCAATACTTAAATGATCGATTAATGCGTAATTATTGATAGAAAGTTGTGTGAGCAAGTTGGCTTATTTTTAGAAGATAAAATTAATGAAAATTTTAATACTATTAAACAAAGTTTGAATTAGAATTCGAGAACAAATTATGGGATATCGACGAGTTTACTTTGGTCTTCTAATTTCTTTTAGGATTTTACTGATATAGAAGTAAAGAAGAACAACATATAGTTCATACCCTAACATCTCTATTAAATAATCTTTTCTGCCCATATTTACTCCTATATAAACTGAGTATGAGACTCCAAACAAGACAAATAAAGGCCTTGAAGATAGCCCATTATTTTCTTATCCTTTGAACTTAAAGACGCCTTAAATTTCCGATTTTATTCTAATTTTCTCCATTTCGAATTATTGTTTGGAGAGATTTTTCGCAATACTGCAATTAAACGTTGTTTTTTCCTAGTTTTAGAAACCTCAGAATAGACACTTGCAATCTCGTCGGATTTCGCATCAAAAAACAATCGGATTAAGTAATTACCTACCGTTTTATTATAAAGTTCTTCTAGTGCAATAATACTATCTTCAATATTCTGCTTTGCATTTGGTTTTGAATGGATTAGATTGTCAAAGCCTTTTCGATGATACCCGTACAATACACGCCGATACTCTTTCAATTTTGGCGCTAATAAATTATCAATTAATGCGTATCTATTTTGCTTACCAACCACATTTTGCCAAGCAGCAAGACCACTTTGCTGTGCTTGCAACATTGCATTCTGCGCTTCTTCTAACTCTTTCTCTCCACCATTTAAAGCAAAAGTATCTGCATCAATCCCTAAAATTATATGTGCATAAAATACAATCGTAGAAACTAAATTACTATCAAAAGTATTTTTATTATAGATTAAAGGATCAAATTCGTTGTATTTAAAATTGAAATCGCTGTCCTTAATATTCAATATTGGCGATGCATAACTAGATTCGTAGATTGGCCTTGTCGACTGCACTTGTAATGTGGCTGAAAAGTTATTGTTGTTTCTCGCAGTAATAATAATTGTCATTGCACAATTTACGCGCTCTTCTGGTTTTACCGCCCTATCCGTCCACTCAGTTTGATTTATATATTCATTTAACGCCCGCTGTAGTGTTGAAAATACCTGTTTATTTGATCCAGCGATCTGTTCTGAATTAACGGTAACTAAACAATTTAGTTCTTGACCACTTAAGCGAAAAGCTGAAAGTAATACGATAAAAAGTACTGCTATTTTATGCATAAATTCTTAAATTAGATTGGCTTCTAATTATTTAAGAACGAAACTTCTTTCAGGAAATAAACCCCTCATTTAAGCATATTATTTTAATACCCTCAAAACAATCTCATTCATAATATCCTCAGCAACGGCCAACTTTGACTTTAATTCAAAGTTTATAGTGTTCAAATTCTGATCAATTATAGTAATTTTATTGGTGTCTGTTGCAAAACCTGCACCTTTATCCTGCAAACAGTTTAAAATAATTAAATCTAGATTTTTCTTTTTTAGCTTTGCTTTTGCATTTTCTAGCGCATTGTCTGTTTCTAGCGCAAAACCTACCAAAAATTGGTGCTCCTTAAGGACACCTAAAGAAGCCAATATATCTTTTGTAGGGGTTAGCTGAATCTCTAACGGTTCAGCAGTCTTTTTTATTTTCTTAGTGGCCGTAATTTTTGGTTTGTAATCGGCTACAGCAGCAGCACATATCGCAACATCCATTTCTTTAAAACACGCATGAACAGCAAGATACATTTCTTCAGCAGAAACGACATCCACTTTATGAATTCTCGCATGCTGTATCTGCTGATTTGTAGGTCCTGAGACCAAATATACGTGCGCACCCAAGTTGGCTGCAGCATTTGCAATTGCAAAGCCCATTTTCCCTGAAGAGTGATTTCCGATATAACGAACTGGATCTATGGCTTCATAAGTAGGGCCCGCAGTAATCAATATCTTCTTTCCTTTGAAGGGCAACTTGTCAAGAATATCGTATTCTATAAACGATACAATATCTTCGGGTTCAGCCATTCTACCTTCTCCCTCTAAACCACTTGCAAGCGCACCCGATGTTGGGGGAATTATCACGTTACCGAAAGAATGTAATTTTTTCAAACTTTCTTTGGATGAGGGATGTGCATACATGTCTAAGTCCATGGCAGGCGCAAAATAGACTGGGCATTTCGCTGACAAGTAGGTCGCTAACAACAAATTATTGCAGGTACCGCTTGCCATTTTTGATAAGGTATTTGCTGTGGCAGGTGCAATGAGCATATAATCTGCCCAAAGTCCTAATTCTACGTGATTGTTCCAAACTTCGTTTTTATCTTCTAAACGATAAAAAGATGAGTGAACAGGATTTTTCGAAAGAGTAGAAAGAGTGAGAGGTGTTATAAAATCTTTAGCCGCAGGAGTCATAATAACTTTGACTTCTGCGCCCAATTTTATAAATAAACGGACCAAACTAGCCGTTTTATATGCTGCAATTCCTGCAGTGATTCCTAAAAGAATTTTCTTTTCTTTTAAGACAGACATTACTCTGTTTCTGGTGTTCTGTGGTATACTTTACCCTTTAACCATTCCTCAACAGCCATTGCAGTTGGTTTTGGTAACCTTTCATAAAACTTAGAAACTTCAATCTGCTCCTTATTTTCGAAAACCTCTTCTAAAGAATCGTTGTACGTAGCAAATTCTTCTAGTTTCTCAACTAATTCATTTTTAATATCAGAATTAATTTGATTTGCTCTTTTTGCGATAATCGAAATTGCTTCATAGATGTTCTGTGTTGGCGCTTCAATTTCATTCTTGTCGTATGTAATTGTGCTTAACGGTGCTTTTGTTTCTTTATAATCCATCTCTAGTTAATTATTGCTTTAATAAATTTTGCGATGTTTCACGCTCTGCAGCGATGACATCAATTCTTGTTTTCTCGATTTGTAACGTTGCTAACATTGCGTTTGCATCTTCCGTATATATAGATTCTGGAAAGCTCTTTTGCAACCTTTCATGCGCCTCTACAGCACTTTCAATTCTTTCTAGTTTTCGTCTATCAGTGCTTTTCAAAACAAAATCGTGTGCCGCTTTTAATTGAAAATACAATGCTTCTTCCTTATATTTCGTTCCTAAAAAATCTTCTAATAAATTATCAAAAGCTTGAATTGCCGCTTTGTAATTTCTTAAATCATAATCAGCTGTTTTGTAGTACGTTTTTGCTATTTCAAAGTACTTCTTCTCTAGCTTTGATCTAATTTCAGCATAGTATTTGTTTGCCTCTATTATTTTATCTGAATTCGGATATGTATTAATAAAACTTTGAAAAGCGTCCAATGCTTTGTTGGTCTCTGTTGGATCTATACTAAACCTTGGAGATGCTAATTTATAACTATACGCCGCTAAGAAAGCTGCTTCCTCTTTTTTTGAGCTTTTGGTGAAGTTGTTTGTAAAACGATTAAAATAAAAGCCCGCTATGCTGTAATTTTTTTCGTTAAAATTGGATTGTGCAACCATAAATTCAATGCGCTCCATCTGAGGCTTTCCCCTGTATGAAGGTGTGACTTTCTCAAACAAACGAATCGCTTTGTCATAATTCTGAGTTTCATACATTTTTACAGCCATTTTATACTGCTCTTCTGTTGCCCCTTTATTCAATACCTTTTGATATTCACTACAGGAATACATAAGTGAACAACATACTAGAAAATACGCTAAAGTTTTAAATTTATGCATCTTGCAAAATTAGTAATTAAATATGGATTAATAAAAGGTTTTCTGATACAGTTACTTTCACTTTGCGAAAATCTTTTAAAAACAAACCTAAAAGTTAAATTCACCGCTGTAAGGTTGTTACTTTTCAAACAAAACAAAAAGAAATTCCCGTTTTTTTGAGATCATTAAGCTTTAAAAGAGCTCACAAAATTAGCAATATTCTCACCAAGTTGTGCAGATGCCTTTACCAATGGTAAGCGAACTTCATTGCCACAAATTCCTAATTCTTTTAACACTGTCTTTACTCCAGCAGGATTATTTTCCTCAAAAATTGCATCGATAATGGTCATCAACCTAAAATGAATGGCATATCCCTCTTTATTTTCACCTTTCAGACCACAATTAATTAACTGAGAAAACTCTTTTGGATACGCTTGTCCAATTACAGAAATCACACCTGCTCCACCTGCCAATGTGATGCCTAATGCCAAATCATCGTCTCCAGAAATCACCAAAAAACCAGCTGGCTTGTTTTTTAACAACTCTAAATATTGTTGCATATTATTGCCCGCTTCCTTTACCCCTACAATATTTTTAAAATCCTTTGCCAGACGAATTGTTGTGAACGCATCCATGTTTTTTGCAGTTCTTCCAGGAACATTATACAAGATAATTGGTTTTTCAGTAGCTTCAGAAATGGCTTTAAAATGCTGATAAAACCCCTCTTGGGTAGGTTTAGTGTAGTATGGTACAACCGATAAAACACCATCAATATGAGTTAAATCTAGTGTTTTTATTTCCTCAATAACTGCCAACGTATTGTTTCCACCAATCCCTAAAACTAAAGGAACTCTATTTGCCGTCGCCGCTACAATACATGCTGTAATTTGTAATTTTTCTTCTAAACTAATAGTGGCACTTTCTGCAGTAGTACCATTGATCACTAAATAGCGCGTTCCATTTTCAATATTGAAATTTACCAAATGTGTGAGTGCTTTAAAATCTACACTTAAATCTTCTTTAAAAGGGGTCACTAAAGCAACTCCCATTCCTACAAATTTTTGCATCGTACTGATTATTTAGAGGGACAAAACTACACTATTAAGATTGATTTTTGAATGGATTTATCAGAGGATCGGAAGAATACACAATTTTGAAAGGAAAGTTTAATTTTAAAGTTTATTCACAATTTTCAAATACCTTTTCAACTCTGAAGTATAAGCCATCGTGTTTTCTATTTTCTCCGATATTTCTATTTCATATAGCTGAGAATTTACTCCCGAAAAACCAACTTTAAAATGCGCCTTGGATTGTAATATAGCAGTTTCTAAAAAAATATTATGCCTTTGAAAATACCCAATTATCAAATCTAAAGGCTCCTCTAAAAAAACCTGGAAATTAGTGTTTGTAAACCTCCCGCTCCAACTCATGTCATTTTCGGTAAAGTGTTTGTATGAAAACACATCCGTCTTACTAAATTTACGAAAACTGTATATCTTTGCATTTTTAATACCTAAGACAGCGGCTATTTCACGCTCTAAATCTATTTTTGACGAAATTTCTTCTAAAGTAATAATTCCAACAGATTGAATTTTATATGAAGAAATGGTTCGATCAACCTCAGTTTGCGCTAATAAAGTATCAAATTTATTTTTTAGGACGGCATGCTTCAGTCTTTTAAATATCATTTGTAGTGGAATTTAAAATATAAAAATAACATTTATTTTGTTACTATTGTTCATGACATAAACTGATTTCATAGTTTCTCTATTCGTTTAATTGTCCGAGTCTAAAAATACCTGCACTTGCATACCATTCTCTTACAACTGCTTAAAAAGCGAGCTCCTATAATGACAAAATAAATTAGAACTTCTTGCGATTGTCATCAGACTTGGTATCTATTAATTTATTAAACGGATCTATTCCAACTTCCAAAGGCTCTTCAGCAACGATGAGCGTAATTTTATTGTGAATTTGGGTTATCTTATGCTTTTTAAAATAGAGTTGCTTCTCTTTCTTTTTACCAGCTACTTCTTCTTCTGAGAAAACACCAACATCTATATAATCTGCCAAAGGAACCGACAAAAGCGCAGTGCTCATCTGAGCGGATTGATAACTTAAAGTATCTCCTACTTTTTCTCCATAATACTTCTTCCCTTTTTCATCATTTCTATACTTAGACACTTCAAATTCAATATCTACTTGATAGGTATCATTTTCTAATTTTGTAGACTTCACTTCCACAATTCTATTCTTATAAAGCGTTATGGTTTCAAACATATCTTTAATAACATACTGCAGAGAATCGGGTGTCACTGCTCTAATATATTCCAACATCTCAATAGAAGTTGTATACGGTGGCTCTTGAAACTTTACTTTTTGAACGTACTCTTTTAAGGCTGCGTTTAACTTTTCTTCTCCTATATAATCACTTAAAGCATAAAAAACCATCGACCCCTTTTGGTAGTGAATATATCCTTGACCATCGTTATACATGAGCGGCTTTTCTCTTTTTGTTTCGCCCGTTCTCTGCAATAAATATCCGTCTAATGCCTCTTTTAGAAAGGTACGCATTTTCGCTTTCCCGTGCTGGTGCTCTAAAACCTTTAAAGAAACATATTCAGACATGCTTTCAGACAACATAGTTGCGCCTAAAACATCGGCTCCAATTACTTGGTGCGCCCACCACTGGTGTGCTACTTCGTGCACTGTAACGGCAAAAGGATAATCAACCCCATCTTCATTATCTTCTGCTACATCTGCAATAAAACCAAAGCCCTCAGAAAATGGAATTGTATTTGCAAAAGCTTGAGCGAAAGTACCGGCAGTTCTCGGAAACTCAATAATTCTAAGCTGTTTGTGTGTATATGGACTAAAATTCTTGGCATTATAAGCAAGTGAAGCTTTCATCCCTTTAAACATTCTGTCCAAATTATAAGCATGTGGCTTGTGGTAATAAATTTCCAAACTGATGCCTTGCCAAAGCTCTTTTTTAACCTCATATCTTGCCGAATTGAACGCGTAAAAGTTCAAAATTTTGCTGTCCATCTTGTAATGGAAATATTTACGTCCGTTTTTCACCCATTCTTTTTGCAAATAACCCGGAGCAATTGCGATCTGATCTTCTGATGTTGATACCGTAGCTTCAAAATCAATCCAATCAGAATCTTTAGAAATATACGTATTTCCTAAAGCTGTAGAGTCTGAAGGACTCGGACGTAGGTTATTCGGTGCTAAGTTGTATTTTCTTCGTGTTTTATTGTCTCTTAGCTCTCCCCTAGAGGTATACCCTAAGGTAGGAAACATGGACGCATTATTTATAAATGTTCCATTCGCTATAATCGGAGATTTTCGCTCAAACATGGTGTTCTTTTGGCTCTTAACATGCACCGTAAGTTGCAAAGAGTCTCCAGGAGGTATCCGCTTGTCAAACGCGTAGATGTCAAAATGAAATACTGTATCTTCCAAAACTAATGTGTTTGGCCTGTTGAATTCAAATGAACTTTCTAAAGCATTGTGATTTAAAAAGAGACTGTCTATAGCCTCGTTTGTTTTATTCACCAAAGTAAATACGGCACTTGCCTCATATGTTTTTTGTTTTGGAAAAAGAGCGACTTCAGCATTTACTGCAACCACCCTCGGTTGTTTGTAAGTTTCATACCTTTTGTAAGTTTTTTCCCACTGTACTGCATTTAACTCTGCTTGTTTAGAAGCTGAATTTTTTCTGTCCGGCTTTGTTTTTATAAAAATAACAATCCCCAAGCTTAAAAAAGCACTTAAAACAAGCGCTAAACTTACCTTATTTGCTACTGTAAATCTTTCTTTTGCAATATATACGCGCTCTGCAAAAGAATTTGGCAATCCTCTTACCCACATCAGGATACTTAAAATTAAAAGAACACTACCTCCTAAAACCCAGTACAACTTATACCATAGATATCTTGACAATGCAGAGCCATACCCATTCATATCTGAATAGCTGAAACCAGGACCTTCATTGTATTTTAAAACAGAACTTTCAATTCCAACAAGCGATAAAAACGGAATTCCAATCGCGATTATCAATAAAATAAAGAACCCTAAATATTGATTTTTAACCAATGTTTGTATAAAAATTGCCAACAGTGCCCAAATTAAATAGTTCAAGAACTTCAAACCATACAATTCCTTTAAATAATGACCGATTTCAAAGTCAAAATATCCTTGATAGATTTGAAACAGCATTCCAGAAACCATTATGACCGCTAATAAAACAAATTGCATTTTTAATACAGCAATGAGTTTAGAGAACAATAAAGTCCAATTTGGTATCGGTGTAGTATCAACCAAATGATTGATGCGCGCCGTTCTGGCTCTTTGCACCAATATGCCTGTGTATAAAAAAGTACAAACATTTAAAACTAATAGGCTAAAAACGTCTCCACCAGCTAACATTTGCCAAGTTACTGGTAGCGTATTTGTTCCAAAAATTTGGCCAGAACTAAACAACGTACCCACCAACAATAATACGCCCACAACAAGAATACAGAGGAATGGTAAACTCCGAAAAATATATTTAAAATCGAGGTTAGACAAACGCCACATCGTTTTTAAATTCTGAATAAAGGAGTAATTTTGAGTTACTTTTGGCAACTTTATTTTAGTAATTCCACTAAAATTTGTTTTAATCAACCTTTTTCCGCTTGTTTTTCTCAGTGAAATTACAACGGCATTTTGATTAAATTTAAAATATCTATACACCAACCCAAAAATCAAAGAGGAGATAACCAACCACAATAACCGATTATAAACAATAAGTTCTTTAATAGGAACTTGCAATTCATTTTGCTCAAATACTGTCCAATATTTCGTGTAATAACTCGCAGCTGAAGTCCCAAAAGGATCTAAAAAAGCTAATAAAGTTGCATGTTCTGGCTCTGAGAAAATACTAGAAATCGCACCTTGCACAAATAATAATAAAATGACCGTAATAAAACCTGCAGCTATATTTCTAGAAAAAGTAACCACTGCAAAAACTACTGCACCAAAAAAGAGCACATTCGGAATAATGTAAACGATATAGGATTGTACATACGGCATCAAACTAAAGTCACCCACAATAGCACTATTGGTGCCAGGAAAACGAAAGCCGATAATCATTCCCAATGCAATTCCAAAAACAATAATAGAGACCACTGCGATTCCACTAAAAAACTTAGCGAATAAATAATCCATTTTTGTAAATGGATAGGAATATAGTATCGTGTGCATTTCGCTTTTAAAATCTCGATAAATAGAAACTCCGATAATAGAAGGAAATAAAAAAAAGATGAAAACAGTAAATGCATTCAACAGGCCATTTACCTTAATTGGAGAATTTACGATCTGAGAAGATCCCGTTGTGCCTGTAATACCGTCCCAAATACCGGCGGTTGTTGCAGATATCAAAAATGATAACAACAAAAATATAATTGCATAAATGTAAAATACAGGCTTGTTAAACCAATATTTGAGTTCTTGTTTGAAAATAATTGAAAACATAAATAGAAGTATTAGGAAATGTGCGTAGGCCGGTAAAACTAAAATCTGATTAAAAGTTAAAATTCTGAATTTTTAAGAACTGCTTTTAACTGGTTAAAACGGGCTCATCTTGTTTTAAAGCTATAAAATACACGTCGTCTAATTGTGGTGCTGACACCACAAAGTCGTCAGAAGGTCTTACTACTGCATGCACCCTAATATTTAGCGTGTTGTTTGGATTAAAGTTGCGAGATAAGACATTGTATAACTTCATATTTTCCTCTAAATCATCTTTCTCAATAATTTTTGTCCAAATAGTATTTTCTAGCTCTTTTGTAGCTTGTTGCGGTGTAGCATGCTTGAGAATCTTCCCTCCATTCAAAATGGCCATTTCATTGCACAATTCCTTAACATCTTCGACAATATGCGTTGAAAAAATTACCGTACAGTTGCTGCCCACTTCGCGCAAAACATTTAAAAAACGCTGTCTCTCTGCCGGATCTAAGCCTGCTGTTGGCTCATCTACAATAATTAACTTTGGGTTGTTTAAAAGTAATTGTGCAATGCCAAAACGCTGTTTCATTCCGCCAGAATACCCAGCAACATTTTTATGCCTTACCTCGTATAAATTCGTGATTTCTAAAACTTCTTTAACAATCGCTTTTCTCTCCACCTTATTTGAAATTCCTTTCAATGTTGCAAAATAATCTAACAACTCTTCTGCAGACATTTTTGGATATACACCAAAAGACTGTGGCAGATAACCCAGCACTTTTCTCAAGGACATGTTGTCTTCCAAAACATCAATATCTCCAAAAGTAATAATACCCGAATCTGGGCTTTGTAAAGTGGCAATCGTTCGCATCAATGAAGACTTTCCAGCTCCATTAGGACCCAATAAACCAAACATTCCAGTACCAATTTCTATGCTTAAATCATCAATGGCTTTCACACCATTTTTGTATGTTTTCGTTAGATTCTTAATTACTAATTTCATCTGGTTTTTTTTTATAGTTTTGACTTTGGCAATAAGTACAAAAGTAAGCTCTTTTGTTACATTTTTTTGTGATTTTTTTAATAGAAATCACAAAAAATCGCTTTAATTTTACGCAATTGAAGCAATTAATCAATTTTACAAAAAATACAATGGCAAAAAAAACAATACTAAATAAAGAATCGCTTTCATTTTTAGAAAAATATTTGAATAATGCTGCTCCTACAGGATACGAGTGGGAAGGTCAAAAAATTTGGATGGAATACCTAAAACCGTATGTTGATACTTTTATTACAGATACCTATGGATCTGCTGTTGGTGTGATCAACCCAGAAGCAAAATACAAAGTAGTTATTGAAGGACATGCAGATGAGATTTCTTGGTATGTAAATTATATTTCTGATAATGGATTGATATACGTGATTAGAAATGGGGGTTCAGATCATCAGATTGCACCCAGTAAAATCGTGAATATTCATACTAAAAAAGGCATTGTAAAAGGTGTTTTTGGATGGCCAGCAATTCATACACGAGACAAAGCGCATGAAGAAGCTCCAAAACCAGAAAATATTTTTATCGATACAGGATGTGCCACAAAATCAGAGGTTGAGAAGTTAGGCGTGCACGTAGGATGTGTCATTACCTATCCAGATGAATTTCACATCTTAAACGGAGATAAGTTTGTTTGCAGAGCTTTGGACAACAGAATGGGAGGTTTTATGATTGCCGAGGTCGCTCGCTTGTTGAAAGAAAATAAAAAGGAATTGCCTTTTGGATTGTACATCACAAATTCTGTTCAGGAAGAAATTGGACTGCGTGGAGCTGAAATGATTACACAAACTATAAAGCCTAATGTTGCTATTGTTACCGATGTTACCCATGACACTACAACCCCAATGATCGATGTCAAAAAAGCAGGACTTTTAGAATTAGGAAAAGGACCCGTAATTGCATATGCACCAGCCGTACAACAAAAATTGAGAGATTTAATTACAGAAACTGCAGAAGCAAATAAAATTCCTTTTCAGCGCTCTGCGTTGTCGAGAGCAACAGGAACGGATACAGATGCGTTTGCATATAGCAATGGCGGTGTTGCCTCTGCGTTAATCTCGTTGCCATTAAGATACATGCACACCACTGTAGAAATGGTACATCGAGAAGATGTAGAAAATGTAATTAAAATGATCTATGAAACACTATTGAATATCAAAGGCGGAGAGACTTTCTCTTATTTTGAATAGTAAACTTATTAGATACTGTCGGTTTAAGTAAACGTTAAAGACAGAAAAAAGTACATCGAGAACGTTTGCATTTAATGTTCTCGATGTACTTTTTACTTATAGTATGCTTCATGACAAAGAGCAGAACGCTCAACGTAATTATTTCGTAATTAATGAAACTAAACAACCAAAAACATCTCTTTAGTGTACCAGAAGAAATAACGTATTTAAATATTGCAAGTCAATCACCCTCTTTCAAAGCAATCGAAAAAGCAGGAATTGAAGGTGTTTTAGAAAAAAGCCATCCCTATAAAATTATTGGAAACAGTTATTTCGAACCTGTAAAAGAGGTAAAGAAACTCTTTGCAGAGCTCGTTGATGTTTTTGATTATAACAGAATTGCAAATATTCCTTCCGCCTCTTACGGGTTTGCAACCGTAGCTAATAATATCACCTTAAAAAAGAACGATGAGATTCTTCTAATTGACGCACAATTTCCTAGTAATTATTATGTCTGGGAAAAATTAGCAAAGAAATTTGGTGCAAAAGTTAAAATAGTTTCCATGCCTGATTCAAAATTAAACAGAGGTGAAAACTGGAATAAGGCTATTTTAGAATCGATCTCTGACGCGACTGCTGTTGTTACTTTAGGAAATATTCACTGGGCTAATGGAACCTTATTTGATCTAAAGTCCGTTAGAAGAAAAACAACAAAATACAAAGCTTTACTAATTGTTGACGGGAGTCAATCCGTAGGCGTATTGCCTTTTTCTGTGAAAGAAATAAAACCAGATGCATTAATTTGTGCTGGCTATAAATGGTTGTTTGGACCTTATGGTTGTGGCTATGCATATTTTGGAGAATACTTCGATAACGGAAGTCCAATTGAAGAGAACTGGTCCAATCGATTGAATAGCGAAAACATGGGCAATCTAGCTACTTATGAGCCGCAATACAAACCTTTAGCAAATAGATATTCTACAGGAGAACACGCAAGTTTTATTTATATAAAAATGCAAATTGAAGCGCTGAAGCAAATTTTGATTTGGATACCCGAAAGGATTCATGCATATTGCCAAGAAATTACTTCTGAAGCAATAATTACATTAAAAGAAAATGGCTGTTTTATTGAAGATAGTAATTTTCGTTCCCATCATTTATTTGGCGTAGAATTGCCCAGTAAATTAGATGTTGAACAGTTAAAAAAAGAGTTACTAAAAGAACAAATTTTTATCTCTTTTAGAGGAAATTATATTCGTCTCTCTTGTCATTTATACAATACAAAAGAAGACTTTAAAAAACTAACCAATTGTATTTTATCTTGCCTTTAAAATGGATGAACTTATAGATATATTGACTCCTGACGGCCAACCAACTGGAAAAACGGCCTTAAAATCGGAAGCACATAAGAACGGGTGGTTTCATGCTACAGCACATATTTGGTTCTTTACATCCGATAAAAAAGTACTACTGCAAAAAAGAGCCCTCACTAAAAAGGTATTTCCAGGCATTTGGGATATTTCTGTTGCGGGACATATTGGCGCAGGGGAAGCCGTTTTAGAAGGCGCAAAAAGAGAAATTTTAGAAGAAATCGGTTTAAAGCTAGAAAATGAAGACTTGTTTAAAATTGCGACTAGAATTCATCAAGTAAAGCACAAAAACGGAATTCAAGACAACGAGCACCATCATGTTTTTATTGCAGAATTAAAAGTTGATATTGCTTCTTTAACCATGCAAAAGGAAGAAGTTGACGGTTTAGAATTGTGGGATCTTGACGTTTTAAAAAAAACAAATAACTTTAAAAACGTCTTATTGCCTCAGTTTCATGGCTATTATGCTGCTGTTTATGATAAAATCATAAAGCATTTAGCATGAGTACACGCTCCATAGAGAACAAGTAAGCTTCTAAGGGATAGACACAGTTATTCAGAATACGTACAAATTACTTTTGAACACCCACTGGTTTTTCAAAAAAAGAGTTTGCTAGTTTTGCTTTACTAATCAATGGAAATGTAAATTTCACAGGAGCTCTTGCAGCTTCTGAAGGCATCCCGCGAGCATCCATTTGATACCAAGTTATTTCGCTTGGCAATACCAAACCTCCTGTATTTTCCCATACATCATACTTGATCAAGTGATATTCTGTATTTACTTCTTTAGAATTAAACGTAACCGTGTATTTCAACCACTCCATCTGAAAGGTTTCTGGATGGTAATACACGATATAATTGTCATCTGGAGAAGATCCAATGTTCCCCTTATATGAAATTTTGTATCCAGGATATTGCACCCCTTCAAACGACAAGTCTGACACTTTCTCGTATCTGATCCCATTGTCTGCCAATACAAAGGGCATTGCATAAAAATAAAAATATAAATTGTAGTAAAAAGCAGGGTTTCCTTTATACATTCCCTTTTCAAGCTCGTCTAGCCAAACAATTCTGCCGTCAAAACCCATAGAATAATTAGGCGCAGTCACCACTGTTTTTCGAGACCTTAGATCTGCTATGTGCACTTCCTCTCCTTTATTAAAGGAAAGTGTTTGTGCTTCCTTCCAAGCATTCAAGCTCCCGTGCTTTTTAAAAACCTTGCCAAGCTCAATTGGGAATGCATTGGGCGCTCCTGCTATTGAAAACTTATTCTCAGCTGCCTTTGTAGTTTCTTTTTTACAAGAGAATGCAATAATTATGCAGGCTAATAAAAGTACCTTTTTCATTTCTTGAGTCTGTTTAATATTCTAGGTCGCTTATAAAAGCACTACTTACAAAAAGAAGACCCTTTATATTTTTGATTGATAGGTGAATAAATCAAAATACCGCCCAGCAGCTGCAATCAACTCGTCATGGGTTCCTCTTTCTACAATACTACCTGCCTCTACTACTAGAATCTGATCTGCCTGTTTTATCGTGCTCAATCTGTGCGCAATCACAATCGTAGTTCTGTCTTTCACCAATTTTGACAAACTTTGCTGAATTAAAGACTCACTTTCAGTATCTAAACTAGAAGTTGCTTCATCTAGGATTATAATTTTTGGATCGGCTAAAATTGCTCTTGCAATTGCCAATCTTTGCCGCTGTCCTCCAGAGAGCTTTACGCCACGCTCTCCTATCAATGTATCCAACCCGTCATCAAATCGATCTGTAAACTCGTTTACATAGGCAGCTTTCACTGCACTTTGCAGTTCTTGCTCAGTTGCATCTGGCCTTGGAAATAAAATATTTTCTCTAATGGTTCCCTCAAATAAAAATTCATCTTGCAATACAACTCCTAAATGCTTTCGGTAACTCGAGAGTTTTACTTGCGCAATGTCCTGATTGTCGATGGTTATTTTACCTGATTCTGGATTTAAAAAGGTAGCTGACAACCCAGCAATTGTAGATTTCCCAGAACCAGAACTACCAACCAATGCGGTTACCGATCCTGCGGGAACTTGAAAACTAATATTGTTCAACACCTCTTTTCCTGCCTCATATGAAAAACAAACATTGTCGAAAATAATTTCTCCCTGAATCGTTTTTAAATTTATTGTTCTATTTTCATCATCTTCTTCAGCTGGCATGTTCATAAGCTCTTCGGTTCGATCTAAACCAGCCAACGCTTCTGTCAATTGACTTCCGATATTACTCATTTGTAAGATCGGAGCAATCATTAAGCCCAATAGAAAAGTAAACGATAAGAAATCCCCAAACGTCAGTTCACCTGACATAATTTTATAACCACCAATTCCCATAATTCCCGTAGAAGCAATCCCTAACAGAAAAGTTGCAGAGCTTGTCATAATTGCAGTTGCTGTCAAACTCTTTTTTACATTCTGAAATAATTTATCTACACCTTTTTCAAAAGTTTCGTTTTCCTGCGCTTCTGCATTAAAAGCTTTAATCACCCGCACTCCAGACAAGGTTTCTACCAATCTTCCGTTTACTTCCGCATTAATTACCCCTCGATTTCTAAAAATCGGACGAATGTATTTAAAGGCCTTTAAAGCAACTACCCCAAAAACTGCGATAGGAACGAGCACAAAAAAGGTCATGGAAGGACTAATTTTAATTAACAAAAACATAGAAATTATCGCCGTTATTGTACCTCCTACTAACTGCACTAAACCCGTACCAATTAGATTCCGAACGCCCTCTACATCGGTCATAATTCTAGAAACCAATGCGCCAGATTTTGTATTGTCAAAAAAACGAATGGGCAAAGACAGTACTTTCTTTTGAACTTGTGCTCTTAATTCTGATATTAAATATTGTGCTTGTACACTTAAAATACGCGTCAATAAAAAGGAAGTTACCGATTGCAGCAATATTGCCGCTCCAACAACCAACAATAAGGCATACAAAGCCTCATAATCTTTATTAGGAATGACCTCATCTAATAATTCTTTTATTTTTAAAGGTGCCACTAAACTTGAAAGCCTGCTCAATACAATTAATATCAAGCCTATAAATACCAATTTCCGTTTTGGCCAAATAATTGTTTTAAACGCTTTAAGAATTGAAATTTTTGGTTTCTTTTTATCTTGTTTTGTCTCTTTTAAATGTTGCATGATGTAGTTTAAAATTACTTTAAATTACAAATCAATATACATGCCAATCAAAAGAATTCTGACATTTTTACAAAAAATTGTCAATTATGTGCTGCTATAAAATATGTGCGATAAAAAGCTACAATATTTGTGACAGCAATAACGTTCTCAACAGATTATTATACTTAAACACCTCTACAAACGATTGTCAATGATACTCTGCACAACCTCAGGATTTAACAAGGTAGAAACATCGCCTAAATTATCCATTTCATTGCAGGCAATTTTACGCAAAATACGGCGCATAATTTTTCCGGAACGCGTTTTTGGCAATCCCTCTGAAAACTGAATTTTATCCAACTTGGCTATCGGACCAATACGATCTGTAATCAATTGGTTGATCTCCTTTCGCAAATTATCTTGGCTCCTGCTTTCTCCGATATCTTTTAGTGTAATATACCCATACAATGCACTTCCTTTAATATCGTGCGGAAAACCTACGATTGCAGATTCTGCAACCGCGGGATGTTCGTTAATAGCATCTTCTATTGGCGCCGTACCTAAATTGTGCCCAGAAACAATAATTACATCGTCTACCCTACCCGTTATTCGGTAATACCCTACCTCATCTCTCAATGCACCATCTCCTGTAAAGTACATGTTTTTATATGCTGAAAAATAGGTTTCTTTATACCTTTGGTGGTTTCCCCAAATAGTTCTTGCAATACTTGGCCATGGAAATTTAATACACAGTCGTCCCTCTACTTGATTTCCCGATAACTCGTTTCCTTTTTCATCCACAATCGCGGGTTGAATGCCAATAAAAGGCAAGGTTGCATAGGTTGGTTTTGTAGGCGTAACATATGGAATTGGAGTAATCATCATCCCTCCTGTTTCTGTTTGCCACCAGGTATCTATAATCGGACTTTTCTTCTTTCCAATATTGTCGTTATACCAATGCCAAGCTTCTTCATTTATTGGCTCCCCTACGGAGCCTAAAACCTTTAAGGAAGAAAGGTCGTAAGCATCTACAACTTCAGTGCCGTGCTTTGCCAAAGCTCTAATTGCGGTGGGTGCTGTATAAAATTGACTCACCTTGTGCTTTTCTACAATTTCCCAGAAACGTCCAAAATCAGGATAACTTGGAACGCCTTCAAACAGAAGGGTCGTGGCACCATTTGCTAATGGTCCGTAAACAATATAACTGTGCCCTGTAATCCAGCCGATATCAGCCGTGCACCAATACACATCATTTTCTTTGTATTGAAAAGCATTTTTGAAAGTATAGGCAGTGTACACCATGTACCCTGCAGTGGTGTGTACCATTCCTTTTGGCGTCCCTGTTGAACCTGAAGTGTATAAAATAAATAACGGATCTTCTGCGTCCATTATTTCTGCTTCACATACATTCGAGGCAGTGTCTAACAAAGGTTGCAACCACTGATCACGACCTTCTTTCATATAAATTTCTGAATGAATTCTCTTTGCTACCAAAACAGTGGATACGCCAGGACAATGCTCTAAAGCCTCGTCTACAATACCTTTTAAATCGATGATTTTTGCACCCCGATACGAACCATCACTGGTAATCACCATCTTGCAATCTGAATCATTTATTCTTGTGGCCAGCGCCACAGCTGAAAAACCTGCAAACACAACAGAGTGAATGGCTCCAATTCTTGCACATGCCAAAGTTGCAATGGCTAATTCTGGAATCATGGGAACATAAATACAAACCCGGTCTCCTTTTTGAATGCCTTTATCTTTTAAAACATTTGCAAACTGATTGACACGTTTAGAAAGCTCTGTATAGCTAATGTGCTCTGCTGCTTCCTTCGGATCATTAGGCTCAAATAAAATAGCGGTTTTATCTCCTCTTGTTGCCAAATGCCTATCGATGCAGTTTTCTGTAATATTTAATTTTGCACCTGAAAACCATTTTACTTCCGGTATTTTAAAATCCCACTCCAAAACAGAATTCCATTTCTTGCGCCACACAAAGTGCTCTTCCGCAATTTCTTCCCAAAAATTCTCAGGTTCTCTTATAGACTTCCGATATACTTGATAATATTCCTCTAAATGTTTGATGTGGTAATTACTCATAATTAGTTTCGTTGATTCTAATAATTTTTAAAAATAGAAAATTATATTTGCTTTATGGATATTCAAATCATTTTTGAATCAATTTTAAATAATTGGGCTGTAATTTTACTGTTTTTTATTGTGGCAATTTTATATGCAACGATCGGTTTTGGCGGAGGTTCTAGTTACTTGGCAATTTTAGCGTTTACAGGTATTGTCTTTACACAAATAAGAGCAACGGCTTTACTCTGCAATATCGTTGTGGTTTCTAGCAATGTTTTCTTCTTCTCCCAACAGAAACAGATAAATTGGAGAAAAATCTTTCCTTTAGTGCTTTGCAGTGTTCCCTTTGCCTTCCTCGGTGGATATGTGAAAATAAATCAACAATTCTTTTTTATTTTATTAGGAAGCACCCTTCTGTTTGCCGCAAGTTCTATGTGGCTTTTAAAACAAATTATCCTTTCAAAAAACGAACATGCCCCTTCAAGACCATTGAAAAATATTGGCTTAGGCGGTGTTATTGGTTTTATTTCTGGAATGGTAGGTATTGGCGGTGGTATTTTTTTAGCCCCATTATTACACCTCACAAACTGGGACAGTCCAAAAAAGATAGCAGCAACTGCCAGTGTCTTTATTTTAGTAAATTCATTGGCTGGCGTATTCGGTCAATATGCGAATCCTGACTTTTATTTAGATGGAAACCTAACTGCTATTTTATTAGTTACGGTTTTTATTGGCGGACAAATTGGCGGGAGAATTCGCAATACATACTACACGCCTGTTCAACTCAAAAGAGCAACAGCACTACTCATTGCTTTTGTTGCGCTTCGCATTTTATGGAAATATCTTTTTTAGCAAGTATTGAAACTAAAAAAAACTCAACCGCTAACCATTGCGTGTGCTTCTTATCTTTTCTTTAAACGCACCTATTAAAAATTGCACAATTTCAACAATTCAAATATAATTGAGTTCTAAAAATAGCAAAACAATAAAGAGATCTGTTAGAAATTATTTTCACACTGATCATGTTGATTTTACTGCAAGCTGTTCTTAGCTTCGATAACTTACTGTATATTTCTTTAGAATCAAAAAAAGCACCTGAAGAAGCTCAAAAAAAAGTAAGGAAAAACGGAATTTTAATTGCAATTGTATTGCGCATTGTGCTCCTGTTTAAACTTGTGTCTATCATTGATTTTTTCCAAGAGCCCTTTTCTTTTTTAACAGGATACATTAAAAACATTGTATAATTTGCTTTTAATGGACACAGCATCATTGTGTTGTTAGGAAGAGGTTTTATAATTTATACGGCTATCAAGGAAATTTGGCATATGATTAGCGCTGTAGATTTAGAGCACCATCACATCGCAGATTCTGAAAACAAAAAGTCATCAAATGCTGCAATTACCAGCATCGTTTTGATGAATTTAGTCTTTTCTTTTGACTCTATCCTAGCTGCAATTGGACTGATAAATGAAATCGAAAACGCAACGATAGCATTTATTGTAATGGCAATTGCGATTATCATCAGTGGACTATTAATGCTTCTGCTGGCAGATAGAATCTCCGTATTTTTAACAAAAAGTAGAATGTATGAAGTTCTCGGACTGTTTATCTTATTTATTGTTGGCATTATGCTAGTGACCGAAGGTGGTCATTAAGCACATCTCCATCTTTTGGAAACGAAATTGTGCCCATGAGTAACACAACTTTTTATTTTGTATTGGCTATCTTAATTCTTGTAGACATCGTACAAGGAAAATACCAAAAGCAACTTCTAGCCAAAAAAAACAAGGCTACGTAGGAAACTAAAAAAATAGCTGTTGTATAAAAACATCTTTTTTCCTTACACGATCTCCGCCAAACTGTCTTGCATTCTTTGAATTACAATTTGTATAATTCTTTTGTTATATTCTGAAGAAGTTGTACTGTAATGCGCAAATTCATCCGCCGAAAAAGAACCAATAATCATTCCTAAAGTCAGGTTTTTATAATTGATATCTTTTACGAAAATTGCTTTTGTTTTACTGCGCTGTTTCTGGGCTGTAAGACTCAAAAAATCTATTTTTCTTTTAGCGATATAATTTTTAAAAGCGGAAATCAACAAATCGTGTTGCATCTTAATAATCGGCCGCAATGTTTGATTTTGAAACAACTCAACTGCAGACATATTCTCTTTAATTAAATCTTGTAAAATGGGTCTTTCTTTATTCATTTTCTAATAATTCATCGAGTTCTAACTGAAAATCATATTGCAAATCTTCATGTAACTTTTCAATTGCTTTTTTAATCATGCGCACCTGCGTATCAAAAATACTTTGAAGTCGGGTACTTCGACTTATAGAGGGATTAAATTCTTTCAACTGTTTACAAAAATAGAGTAATAACTCTGTTTCTGTTTCCTTTTTTTTTGAATAGCGAATGTGTTTTTTTATCGCTGTTAAAATCTTTCGCGTACTTTTTCTAATGTAAAAAAAACTATTTGTATTGATTTCAGAGAATTGAATAGATACCTCTTCTTTTATCGTCTGAATATATGTTTCTTCATCTTGAGATTCAAACAACAAATAGGTCAGTAACTCCTTATTTTCCTTCTTAAAGCGCGCCAAATGCAAACACAACTCCTTTAAATCTAAAGTCGATTTATGAGATAATTCATCTTTGAGTTGTTTGATCGTGACTGCTTTCAAATTCTGATATCTATACTACAAGTCGGAACTGTTTTTTTTAAAATAGTTCCGACTTGTAGGTTCTTAAAATTATTGTTCACTCGGAATTACAACCACTTCGTTTACATCTGCGTCATAATCTACTCCCAACACTTTAAAACCAAATAAGCTAAAAAACTCGTCGCTGTACCCTTGCAAATCTCCAATCTCTGGAAGATTCTCTGAAGTTGCTTTTTTCCAAAGTTCCGCAATTTCTGCTTGTACATCTGCGCGCATTTCCCAATCATCTACTCTAATTCTTCCTTTTTCGTCCAGCGCTAAATCACCTCCAAACAAACGCTGGCTAAACAAACGTTGCATTTGTTCAATACAGCCCTCGTGAATTCCTTTGGCTTTCATAATCTTATACAATAAAGAAATGTATAAAGGAATGACTGGAATTGCAGAACTAGCTTGTGTCACTAATGCTTTGTTCACAGAAACATAAGCCTTTCCTCCAATCGACTTTAAATCATCTGTAATAGCAAAAGCAGTAGCTTCTAAATGATCTTTAGCAGCACCTATCGTTCCATTTCTGTATACAGGTCTAGTAACGTCTGGACCTATATATGAGTATGCAACTGTGATAGCTCCCTCAGAAAGTAAATTTTCAGCTTGTAAAGCATCCATCCACATTTTCCAATCTTCACCTCCCATTACGGTAACCGTATTTTCAATATCGTCTCCTTCCGCAGGGTTTATAGAAATTTCTGAGACCGCCCCTGTATGGAAATCCACGGTTTTATTTGTAAAAACTTCTCCAATAGGTTTCAATACCGACTTGAATCTTTTTCCAGTGTTTGGATGTGTTCTTACTGGCGATGCCAAACTATAAATGACCAAATCAATCTGGCCAAGATCCTCTTTAATCAATTGCACTACCTGGTCCTTTATTTCATTTGAAAAAGCATCTCCATTCACGCTTTTTGCGTACAAACCTGCAGCATGTGCATGCTTTTCAAAAGCGGCAGTGTTGTAATATCCAGGAGAACCTGGTCTTCCTACTGTTGGTTGCTTGTCAAAGAAAACACCAATTGTTGCTGCTTCCGACCCAAAGGCACTTGTAATTCTTGATGCCAATCCAAAACCGGTAGAAGCGCCTAATACAAGTACTTTTTTAGCGCCGTCAATTTTTCCTTTGGATGTAATATGTGCTATTTGATTGATCACGTTTTGCTCACACCCCGTTGGATGCGAAGTTAGACAGATAAATCCTCTCGTTCTTGGTTCTATAATCATAATACTTATTTTTTTAGTTTGATAGAAAAGAGTTGATATTCTTTTCAATTCTATCCAACACATTTTCTGTTGCTGCCTTTACAAAAGGTTCTCCAACAATTTGTTCGTATAACTCTATATATCTGTTAGAAATTTCGATGATTTTAGCATCAGACATTTCGGGTATTTTTTGTCCCTCTAGCCCTTGAAATCCGTTTTCTATCAACCACTGTCTTACAAATTCCTTTGACAATTGTTTTTGAGATCCACCTGTATTTTGTCTTTCTTGGTACCCTTCCGCATAAAAATAACGAGAAGAATCTGGTGTGTGTATCTCATCTATCAACACAATTTCACCTTCGTTTGTCTTCCCAAATTCGTATTTCGTATCTACTAAAATAAGCCCCCTTTTTGCGGCAATTTCAGTGCCTTTTGTAAATAAGGCGCGGGTGTAGTTCTCCAAAATAAGATAATCAGCTTCAATAACAATTCCTTGTGCTAAAATCGCTTCCCTTGAAATATCCTCGTCATGATCGCCATTATCTGCTTTTGTAGAAGGCGTAATTATTGGGAACGGAAATTGATCATTTTCTTTCAATCCCTCTGGCATTGGAACGCCACAAAGCATTCTTTTTCCTGCGGCATATTCTCTGGCCGCATGACCAGACATATAACCACGAATTACCATCTCTACTTTAAAAGGAGTGCACAATTGGCCCACTGCAACATTTTCATCTGGATTTGCCAACAACCAGTTTGGAACGATCGCTGCTGTATCATTCATCATTCTTGTTGCAATCTGATTTAATATTTGACCTTTAAACGGAATTTGTTTCGGTAAAATAACATCAAAAGCAGAAAGACGATCGGTTGCAACCATCACTAAAAGTGAATCATTAATATTGTACACCTCTCTGACCTTGCCTCTGTAAACTGACTTTTGATTGGGAAACTTAAAATTAGTTTCATTAATTGTATTCATGAATACCGTGTTGTTAGTTGTTGGTTCTTTGTTGTCGAAGGCAAAAATAGTCTAAAGACTATAAACCAACAACTAAAAACAACTTACTATTCTGTTTCTATGCTTTTGTAAGCGCTCAAGATGCGCTTTACCAACTTATGGCGTACCACATCTTTATCATCGAGATATACCTGTGCTATTCCTTCTACATCTTTTAAAACCAATAAAGACTCTTTTAAGCCCGAAACCTGCTTTCTTGGCAGGTCAATCTGGCCTGGATCTCCGGTAATAATGAATTTTGCACTTTTACCCATTCGTGTTAGAAACATCTTCATCTGGTTGTGCGTCGTATTCTGCGCTTCATCTAAAATAACAAAAGCATTGTCTAAAGTTCTGCCGCGCATAAAAGCCAAAGGAGCAATTTGTATGATGCCTTTCTCTATATGCGACTCTAACCTTTCATGCGGAATCATGTCTCTTAATGCATCGTACAGAGGCTGCATATAGGGATCTAATTTTTCCTTCAAATCTCCTGGTAAAAACCCTAAGTTTTCACCAGATTCCACAGCAGGTCTTGTCAATATAATTTTCCGAACTTCTTTCTCTTTCAGCGCTTTTACTGCCAATGCAACCGCAGTATATGTCTTGCCCGTTCCAGCTGGCCCCACTGCAAACAGCATGTCATTTTTACCCATCAACGTTACCATTTTACGTTGATTTGATGTTAGCGGCTTTATCAACTTCCCGTTGACACCGTGCACCAAAACATCTTTTATGTTTTTAGAGGCTGATGACTTTTCTTCATTCCCCGTGGAGGTCAAAATCTGTTCGATACTATTTTCATCTAGCTTGTTGTAGCGATTGTAGTATTTTATGAGGCGCTCAACGCGAATTTCAAATTCATCTAAGAGATCTGCTGCTCCATAAATCTTTAACTGAGACCCTCGTGCAACAATTTTAATTTTAGGAAAGTATTTTTTAAGCTGTTCAATGGTACTATTTTGCGCTCCAAAAAAGTCTGTTGGATTGATTTCTTCTAATGCTATAACGCGTTCGTTCAAATGTTTGTTTTTTATAGATTAATACCAAGTTTATTTCAAATAAAAATAACGAATTAAATTTCTAAATTGATTAGATTTGCGTTAAATGTTTGTAAAAGTTTACACCCTTAATCCACAGTAATGAATCCATGGCACTAATCACTTTAACCACAGATTTCGGAACAAAAGATCACTTTGTTGGTGCTGTAAAAGGAGCCATCTACACAGAACTTGCCGATGCTAAAATTGTAGACATAACCCATGAAATATCTCCGTTCAATATTACTGAAACTGCCTATGTTCTAAAAAACTCCTACAAGAGCTTTCCAAAGGGAACCATACATATTGTTGGAGTAGATTCTGAATTAAGCGAAGAACACAGACACATTGCTTTAGAACTAGATGGTCATTTTTTTGTATGCCCAGACAATGGTATTGTATCGATGATTACCTCAGAAATAAAACCGAGCAAAATAGTAGAAATTAATATTCACGACAGAGTCGAAAGTAGCTTTCCAGTTTTAGATGTTTTTGTGCAAGTGGCTTGTTTTATCGCCAGAGGGGGAAACTTAACGGTAATTGGCAAAGAAATTAAGGATTTTAAAAAAATTACAGAAATTCAACCCAAGACAAATCAAAAACAAAATCAAATCATAGGAGGCATTGTTTCCATCGATAATTATGGAAATGTAATTACCAATATTAGCAAAAAAATGTTCGTAGAAATTGGAAAAGGAAGAAACTTTAAAATGAGTGCAAAGAAGCATTCTTTTTCTAAAATATTCACAAAATATAACGAGGTAGTCAGCAACAAGACCTATAGCAATCAACAATATGAAGGACATAAGCTGGCCCTTTTCAACTCCGCTTCTTACATCGAAATTGCAATATACAGAAGTAATTTAAAAACAGTCGGCGGCGCTTGCTCCTTGCTAGGATTAGAATACAGAGATACCGTCACCATTGACTTTACGAATGCACCAGATCCAGAATTCACCATCTTAAACTAACATATGTTTGTACGAATTGTAAAGATGCAATTTCATCAAGAATATATCACAACCTTTTCAGCAATCTTTGAAGAAAAAAAGAAAGCGATCAGCGCCTCTAAAGGCTGTCAATTGTTAGAGCTCTATCAAGACAAAAATAATCCCGAAATTTTTTTTACCTATTCTTACTGGAATACAACCGATGACTTAGAACAATACCGAAAATCTGAATTATTTACAGGGGTATGGACAAAAATCAAGGTAATGTTTAATGCCAAACCAGAAGCTTGGAGTGTTGACAAAAAAGTATGTTTACCGTAAATTTAAAAACAATACATGAACTTAGATTTTAGTCCTTTTCCTGAGTTGACATCAGAAAGATTAGTCCTACGAGCATTAAAAATCTCCGACGCAAAAGCAATTTTTGGACTTAGAACCAACAAAGAAGTGAATACTTTTATTACCCGAAAACTCCTAAATAACCTTTCTGAGGCAAGAGCTTTTGTCGATTTCACAACAAACTTATCGCAAAAAGCTGTCGGTATCTTTTGGGGTCTTGCTACTAAAGAAAACAATGAAATCATAGGAAGTATTGGTTTACAAAATTTTAATATTGAAGAAAAGTATGCGGAAATTGGGTATGATCTGCATCCCAACTTCCAAGAAAGAGGCTTTATGAGTGAGGCTTTTCAAAAAGTCTTAGAATTCACTTCTCAAAAAATGAATTTAAAAACGATCGAAGCTTTTACCGATAAAAATAATAGTGCCTCTATTGCGTTGTTACAGAAACACGCTTTTAAACTCCAGATAGAAAGAAGCGATGTTGGCTTTGAAAATAATAGGATTTATCGCCTTGAAAACCCTGCCTTACATAACAATTAAAAAGTGCTGGATATTACTCGATAGAAAATAAAGAAACCTTCAAGAAAAAAGTACACCGTTAAAATAATAGAAATGTTTGCCATTTTAAAAAAAGAATTCAACTCGTTTTTTGCAAGTGCTATTGCGTATTTAGTAATTGGTGTATTCTTGTTACTGAACGGTTTATTTTTATGGATTTTTAAAAACGATTTTAACATATTAAATGCCGGCTTTGCAGATTTAAACGCTTTTTTCTCTTTAGCACCTTGGATCTTTTTATTTCTCATTCCTGCAATCACCATGAAAAGTTTTGCAGAGGAGTATAGCACAGGAACCATCGAACTTTTAAAGACAAAACCAATATCCCACTGGCACATTGTTTTGGAGAAATTTGCAGCTGTACTTCTTTTAGTCTTAACAGCGATCATTCCAACACTTACCTACGCATTTACCGTATCACAATTGGGCAATCCAATTGGAAATCTTGACTTCGCAAGCACCCTAGGTTCTTATATCGGTTTGTTTTTTTTAGTTAGCACCTATACTGCAATTGGTATCTTTACTTCCATACTCTCTAAAAACCAAATTGTAGCGTTTATTCTTGCTGTCTTGAGCACTTTTGTCTTGTATTATGGTTTCGATAGCGCTGCAAACTCCTTGGACCAAAATACAGTACTGCAACAAATTGGTATTCATGCACATTATAAAAGTATTTCTCTTGGCGTTTTAGACACGCGAGACCTACTCTATTTTGTAAGTATCACCACTTTCTTTTTATTCTTAACTAAAAGGCATTTAGAAACGAATAAAAACACAAAAACAATAGCGCTTTTAATTGTCAGTTTACTAATCTTAAACATTCTCAGTCACTCCCATTACAAACGATTTGACTTTACTTCCGACCAAAGATATACCCTTTCTGAAACGACAAAAACTCTTGTTTCTCAAGTGGATGAAACCCTTTTTATTCAGGTATATTTAGAAGGTGATTTTCCGTCAGAATTTAAAAGGTTGCAAGCAGAAACAAAACAATATCTGGAAGAATTAGCCTCTTTAAATCAAAAAATTAAAATTAATTTTAAAAACCCAGATAACCAACGAGCGGCCTTAATAAAAAAAGGAATGCTCCCGAGTCAATTAACCATAGAAGAAGATGGTAAAATGTCTGAAGCGATCATCTTCCCATGGGCAGAGATAAGCTTTGGAAAAAAAACAACCCTAGTTTCACTATTGCCCTCCTCTATTGTGGCATCCCAAGACGAACAACTGCAAAAAGCTATTGATAATTTAGAATATGAATTTTCAAGTGCCATACAAACAGTAACACAGAAAAAGCGTAAAAATATAGCCATTCTCTCAGGAAACGGAGAATTGACGGACCGATACCAATACAGCTTTTTAAGTGCCGTTGCAAAAAAACACAACTTGGCAAAATTCTCTTTAGATGCCCACTCCATAACGGCGCCTCAAACTTTAAAAAACTTGTCAAATTTTGACCTGGCCATCATCGCAAAACCAACTGAAAAATTCACAGAAAAAGAGAAATTTATTATCGATCAATTCATTGTAAACGGCGGGAAAACATTGTGGATGCTTGACAACGTGCAAGCAGATCAAGATAATTTGGAAAATACTGGTAATATGTTGGCATACCCGATAGATCTTGGGCTTACTGACTTGCTATTTTCGTACGGAATTCGAATAAACAATAGCATTATTAAGGATTTATATGCTGCAAAAATCCCAGTGGCAACAGGCAACATTGGCAAACAGGCACAATTTAAAAATTTAGATTGGTACTACCATCCACTAGCGCAAGGCAACCCCGACAGTCCCATCACAAAAAATATTTTGCCCGTGCGTTTACAATTTGCGAATCAAATAGATACTTTAAAAAATAACATTATTAAAACTCCGTTATTGGTAAGTTCCCCTTTAACACAGAAAGTTGGGACTCCAAAAATAATTGCAATACAAGCAATTGCCGAAGAAGTTGTTGAAAGCGATTATAACAGCGGAAATCAATTATTTGGGGTGCTTTTATCCGGAAACTTTAATTCTGCTTATAGCAACAGAATAAAACCCTTTGGAACTTCCCTTTTTAAAATTCAATCTAAATTTAATAAAATGATTGTTATTTCAGACGGTGATGTTGGGAGGAATCAAATACTAAAAGAGCAACCTTACAGTTTGTCCCGTGACAAATGGACAAATCAACAATTTGGAAATAAAGACTTCTTATTAAATGCTGTAGACTACTTATTAGACGATATCGGTTTGTTAAATCTTAGAAATAGGTCTTTACAAATACGCATGTTGGATAAACAAATAGCCTATAAAGAACGCTTTTTTTGGCAATTTTTAAATGTGTTCTTACCGCTGGCCATATTAGGTGCTTTTGGTCTTTGTTTCAGATACATACGAAAACGAAAATATGGCTTTATAAAGCCTTAAAAAACACTATTGTCGATAAAAGCGCAGTACTTTCTTTTCTGAAACGAAGACTGGAGTTCCTCAAAATAAAAATCCTATCTTTTAGGAAATATGTATTTCCATGCACTTTTAAAAGCGCCCCCTTATTCAAGAGCAGTATCTCACTCTTTTAGGGTCAATAAGCTATCATGGATAAAAGTATAATTGAGTAGCAATTGTACTTTCTCAGCAGAAACTATTTTCCACTGGAACTCTTGATTTTCTTCAAATTCTGGAGCTTTAAAACCTCTACTTAACTTTGCATTTGTATAAAATGCCCTTCTTGTAGGATGGTGATTAGCACAAGCATTGAATACCGTACCCCAACAATTTTGAACAATAATCAAATGAATTATTTCAATGCAATCTTCCCGATGAATCATGTTTACAAATCCTTCTGGCTGTGAAATTTTTCGGCCGTCTTTGAACCAATTTGCAGGATGTCGATCACCTCCGAATAGCCCAGCAAAACGAAGAATTGTTGTTTCAAAAAAAGTATTTTCTCTAAATAGGTTCTCAATGGTTGTGAGTGGGTTTATTAAGACCGCATCTTCCTCCGTCATGACTCGATTCAAACTCCCATAAACAGACGTAGAGCTAATAAAAATAACTTTCTGAACGGCTGAATTCTGAATTTGAGAAATCAAATTTTTAAATGCGTCGATATCTTTAGACGTAATTGCAATAATTAAAATATCTGTTTCTAAAAAAGTGTCAAACCCCTTGAATTCAGAAATATTCAACAAATGCATTTCAATTCCCAAAAGCTCTAAATCACTAATTTTTTTTTCTGAAGTAGTAGAACCTTTGACTTGAAAACCAGCCTCTAAAAACGACATTGCCAAAGGAACTCCCAACCAGCCGCAACCTAAAATACTAACATTTCTCATTTCTTAAAATAAATTACACTTAAACCTGCACTAGCAAGCTACTTCATCACAACAATTGTCGTGTTTTATTAGTTTACAAGAGACTACTGCAAGTATTGCCCCTAATATTGGAGCCACAATATACAACCAAAGTCCTGCTGTATTTCCAGAAAGAACATTTGGCGCAATTGAACGCACTGGATTCATAGAAGCATTGGTAATTGGCCCTGCAAACATGGCTTCTAAAAGCACCACTGCTCCAACGGCAATTCCTGCAATAATTCCTATTTCTTTACTTCCAGTAGATACATTGATAATTACAACCATCAAGAAAAAAGTAAGCAGCAACTCTAAGACAAAAGCCCTACCAACATCAACAGTAGGAATGGTGGCTCCAAGTGTCTCACTCCCTGGAAATAAGTACCACAAGACCATACTCGCAGCAAAAGCACCTAAAAGCTGCGCAATAATATAACTCGGTACTTCCTTCCAAGAGAACTTTTTGGCAAAAGCAAAAGCGATTGTTACCGCTGGATTAAAATGAGCTCCTGAAGTTTCTCCAAAAGCATAAATCATCGCCATTACAATCAAACCCCAAGTAATTGCAATTCCTACATGTGTAACTTCGCCACCAGTTACTTCATTTACCGTCATAGCGCCAGTACCACAAAAAATCATGGAAAACGTACCTATAAATTCCGAAATATATTTTTTCATTTTCAACATTATTTTAAATATTTTTTAAGCCTAGATGTCAGATTCGAATGTCTTTAGACTGCAATAATAAAGCCTTCTAACCACAAGAAATACAAAGATACTGCGCTTTACTTTAAGATATCGTTAACATTTATCGTTTTATGAAAGCTTAATTTTGAGAATATTAATTAAAAAACAACATCTTATGAAAAAAATAATAGCATGCTTATTTGCAATTGGCATCAGTTCAATTTCAAGCGCACAAATTGAAACTCCAGCACCAAGTCCTGGACAAAAAATAGAACAAAAAGTTGGTTTGACAGACATTACATTAGAATATTCAAGACCCAGCATGAAAGGCAGAACCATCTTTGGCAATTTGGCAGCATATGGAAAAGTATGGAGAACAGGCGCAAATGAAAATACCAAATTAACGTTTTCTACGGACTTCATCATCGATGGAAATTCTTTAGAAAAAGGGACCTATGCTTTGTATACTATTCCTGGCAAGGAAACCTGGGATATTATTTTATATAAAGATGCTGGTAATTGGGGAAACCCAGAAAACTGGGATAGAACAAAAGTAGCTGCTCAAGTAAATGTTCCTACTCAGAACCTCACTATGAATATTGAGACACTCACCATTGGTTTTGATAATTTAACAAACAGTTCTGCAATTTTAGGGATTATGTGGGAAAATACGTATGTGGGGCTCAAACTCGAAACACCCACAGATATGATGGTTTCAAAAAGTATTACCCAAGTAATGAACGGACCTTCTGCTAACGATATGTTTGGTGCAGCTGTGTACTACCTACAAACAGATAAAGACATGAATATGGCACAGGTATGGATTGACAAAGCTGTTGAAATGACCGCTGACGCCCCTAAATTTTGGTATTTAAGACAACAATCTCTAATTCATGCAAAAGCAGGAAAAACTAAAACTGCAATTTCTGCTGCGAAGGCATCTATAAAATATGCTAAAATTGCAAATAATGAAGATTATGTCAAAATGAATACTGCCTCTTTAAAAGAATGGGGGGCATTATAAACACGACTACTTATAAACTTAAAAACCCTCAAGCAGAAGCTTGAGGGTTTTTAATATAAATTCGATGTACTTCTAAATTTAGAAGATTAATAAGTCCGGTATTGCTTTGTTTCTTCGAAAACAGCATCCAATATTTTTTGATCTATTTCTTCAAAAGTCAGGCTTTTTCGCTGCATTACAGCAATCACTACCTCGTATACTTTGACCATCTGAAAGGTTACAAAACCAGCAGCACCGCCCCAACTATAAGAAGGAACAAAATTTCTAGGGAAGCCACTCCCAAAAATATTAGCACTTACTCCTATTACAGTTCCTGTATTGAACATCGTATTAATAGCGCACTTAGAGTGGTCTCCCATCATTAAACCACAAAACTGTAATCCTGTTTTTGCAAAGCGTCCAGTTTCGTAATCCCATAACTTTACCTCAGCATAGTTGTTTTTTAAATTCGAAGTACTTGTCCCAGCGCCAATATTGCACCATTCGCCAATCACCGAATTACCTAGATATCCATCATGTCCTTTGCTGGAATATCCAAAAATAACAGCATTGCTTACCTCACCTCCAATTTTACAATACGGTCCAAGTGTTGTGTCTTTGTAAATTTTTGCACCCATTTTCAGGACAGAATTTTCCCCCATTGCAAAAGGGCCGCGAATGCTCGCCCCTTCCATAATTTGTGCATTTTTACCAATATAAATTGGTCCTTCAGAAGCGTTTAAGGTTGCGAACAATATTTCTGCGCCAACTTCTATAAAAATATTTTCTTTATTCAAAACTTGCACTCCCGCTGGTATCGGTTCTGAAGTTCTATCTTCAGTAACCAACTCATAATCTTGCTGAATTGCTTTTCCATTATTTGAAAAAATATCCCACGTATTTTTTATTTGAATCAACTCTTCTTCAAACTCAAATTGCGTGTAGCTGTCAAAATTCACTTCTTCTTGTTGGTCTGTAGTATAAAAAGCAATGACATCCTCTCCTTTAAAAATGGCTTCATTCTTAGCGAGCTTTTTCACCATATCAACCAAAGCTGCTGTGGGACAAAAAGAAGCATTGATAAGAATGTTTTCTTCCATTTCTACCATTGGATACTTTTCCTCTAAATGTGCTGCAGTAATTGTTGTTGTTGTCAAACCTAAATATTTTTCCCATTTTTCTCTAATAGTTAGAATACCGATTCTAATATCTCCAACAGGTCTAGTATGGGTAAAGGGTAATAGTGCTGTTCTTACATCACTATCGAATAACACATAATTCATTTTGTTTTTTTTTAAAGCTTACAAATTTACTCTAAAATGCGAATAAAAAAAACCGATTGCAAAAAAATACAATCAGCTTTTGATATTCTAAAACGTATCTGTGTGGCCTTCTGACCTATTTTAAAAATATAGTTTTCATCTCTTTCCTCTCTTTAAAGCGAAACAATAGTTGTTTGTCTGTTTAAAGTAGAATTTAATAGAACGCCTTGTAATAGCATTTTCACCGTTCAAAAGAGGTAATTCTAGCCACATTAATTCTATTGTTTAGTTCTGAGGCGATTAAAGAAGTATCTTCTTTAGACATTCGCTTTGCTCACAATTGTTTACCTAAAAAATTGTAAACTTAAATATTATGTTTTTCCACATCTCGAATTTCAAAGGCGATCGAAAGTATCGTTTCAGATGAATTTGGATATGTCAATCGTTCCCAATATCTCGAAAGAGTAAATACTTAGGGATCCCTCAACTACTAAGGTAATCGTTCCGTACATGTTTATATAATGGAAATGCGAACATAATGGCCTGAACCGATTACAAAAATTGTGTAATAAAATAGATCTGATATAGTATTTGAAGCCAATCCACTGTTAAATTCTTCGCTAGCAACATTTTTACGTGCCAAATTGTGAACACTACTACAAGTCCAATTTACAATATCTACAATCCTTAGTGCTCTGCTTGCATTTAGTGCACGAATTGCAGTTGCAATTGGATTTAAATTATAATTCCAATCGATTTTTACCATATTTTTCTGCGTATTTGTACTAAAAGAAAATATAAATAATTAAATAAAAAGTAGTTTTTAAACTATAATTTTATACGAGAACTATATAGACTTAAAGAGAAAAAGAACATCACTTGTAAGGGATAAAAACATCATGTCTAACCTACAAACTTTTAAAAAGCAATGTATTGACTATTTTATCAAAAAAAAAGAACTCGATTAAAGAAACAATTTCCGAATTTTACCTCGTCTAAAAATTTCCTGAGAAGGAAATGGAATTTTATCTTTTATGAAAAATAGATTCGTATTTTTGAGTAACAAAGAATGCGATGCATAAAAGGCACTCAGTTCTTAACAATCCTAAAATGAGTCTGCCAACTTCTTGTACAAAAAAGAAGTGCTCTAACGTCAGTATCACTGCAAAAACACATAAATGATTAAAAAATTCAAAAGTATCGAAGCATCACAATTAACAATTACAGAGTTGATGCTGCCCTCTCATTCTAATTTTAGAGGAAAAATACATGGTGGTCATATTTTAAATCTAATGGATCAAATTGCTTTTGCCTGCGCATCTAAACACTCTAGCAATTATTGTGTCACGGCTTCCGTTAACAAGGTAGACTTTTTAAATCCCATTGATGTAGGAGAATTATTAACCTTAAAGGCTTCAATAAACTATACGGGTCGTACCTCTATGGTTGTTGGATTGCGTGTAGAATCTGAAAATATTAGAACCGGAGAAACCAAACACTGCAATTCTTCTTATTTCACCATGGTGGCAAAAGATGATCATGGAAAAAGCACTCCGATACCTGGAATAATTTTAACGAACAAAGATGAGATTAGGCGCTATGCAAGATCAATTACACGACAAAAAGAAGGGAGCCACAGAACTTCTCGTTTTAGCAGCGAAGCATTCAAAACCGAAGACTACTTGCCACTTTTGGCTAAGAGTAACGCTAAAATTGAATTTCCTAAGTAAATAACTCGATTGCTGCTTCTTACATTTACTATTGATTGTGCTGTAAACAAAAAAAAGTCTTCAATTTCTTGAAGACTTTTTTAAAATTTTAAAATACGATACCTTATTTAGGCATTACAACACTATCAATTGCATGTATCACACCATTTGAAGCTGCTACATCTGCAATCACTACAGTTGCAACGTTTCCATTTTCATCCGTTAAAATAACATTTGCACCATCTAAAGAAGCTACTAGTGTTCCTCCTTGAACTGTTGTTACCTTAAAAGCTCCTTCATTTGCCTTAATCGCTGCGATAACAGCTGCTGCATCAAACTTTCCTGCAACCACGTGATGTGTTAGTATCCCTGTTAAAGTTCCTTTGTTTGCAGGCTCTAGTAGACTAGCTACTGTTCCTTCAGGTAATTTTGCGAAAGCAGCATTCGTAGGAGCAAATACCGTGAAAGGCCCTTCACTACTTAAGGTTTCAACTAAATCTGCCGCTTTCACTGCCGCTACTAAAGTCGAAAAATTCTCGTTTCCTGCCGCTACTCCAACAATATTAGGTCCTTGTACTACTGTAACTACTGCTACTGTTTCATCTTTTGCCTCTTCAGTTTTTGTAGATTTACATGATGTCATTGCAAAAAATCCGATGGCTACAGCCGCTAAATATAAATTCTTAGTCTTCATAATATATAGTTTAGTTATTAATTGAATTCAAAGATATTTTTTAAATTGTTACTTGAACATTAATTTTGTTTAAAGTAATGTTAAATTTAATAGACAAAATAAATAAGCAAATTCAACTTCAAAAAAAACTTCCAAATCTCATTAGAGAATTGGAAGTTTTTTTTGAACCAATCTGTAAATTATTACTTATTCAAATACATTTTACGTCTTGCATACAAGTCATAAAAAGCGTCGTCTTTCAAACTGTCGATAAATAAAATACTTTCCCCCGTAGACTTCATCTCAGGCCCCAATTTTTTATCTACATTCGGGAATTTGTTAAAAGAAAATACAGGTTGCTTAATAGCATACCCGTCTAACTGCGGGTTGAAATTAAAATCTGTTACCTTATTATGGCCTAACATTACTTTTGTAGCGTAATTCACGTACGGTTCTTTGTACGCCTTGGCGATAAAAGGAACCGTTCTAGAGGCTCTTGGGTTTGCTTCAATAATATAGACAAGTTCGTCTTTAACTGCAAACTGAACATTTATCAGTCCAACTGTTTTTAACTCTCTAGCAATGGTGTGCGTATGATCTTTAATTTGCTGCATGACCAAATCACCAAGATTGAAAACTGGCAACATCGCATTAGAATCTCCAGAATGAATACCACAAGGCTCGATATGCTCCATAATTCCTATAATATATACATTCCCATCGGCATCACAAATTGCGTCTGCCTCCGCTTCTATTGCACCATCTAAGTAATGATCTAACAATAGTTTGTTTCCTGGCATTCTTCCTAATAAATCTACCACATGGACAACTAATTCTTCCTTGTTGATAACAATTTTCATTCCTTGTCCACCTAAAACATAAGAAGGTCTAACTAAAATTGGAAAGTCTAATTCGTCTGCTAAAACCAAAGCTTCGTCTGCAGATTCTGCAATTCCAAACTCTGGATATGGAATATTATTGTCTTTTAATAAGGTAGAGAAATTTCCTCTATCTTCTGCTAAATCAAGAGCTTCAAAAGAAGTCCCTATAATTTTAACGCCATATTTAGTTAATTTTTCTGCTAATTTAAGTGCTGTTTGACCGCCTAATTGTACGATAACACCTTCGGGTTTCTCATGCCGAATAATGTCATATATATGTTCCCAAAAAACGGGTTCAAAATATAATTTGTCTGCGGTATCAAAATCGGTAGAAACTGTTTCAGGATTGCAATTAATCATAATGGTTTCGTAACCACACTCTGCTGCTGCTAAAACGCCGTGCACACAACAATAATCAAACTCAATTCCTTGTCCAATTCTGTTTGGGCCAGAACCTAAAACTATAATTTTCTTCTTATCTGTTACAATACTCTCATTTGCAATAATAATTTCTCCCGTTGCACTTTCAATCTCGTTTTCAAAAGTTGAATAATAATAAGGTGTTTTTGCTTTAAATTCTGCGGCACAAGTATCTACTAACTTAAATACGCGCTGTACTTTTAGCTCTTCTCTCTTCGCAAAAACCGCACTTTCCAGACAACGCAACATATGTGCTATTTGTCTATCTCCATACCCTTTTTGTTTGGCCTCTAGCAGTAAGTCTCTTTGAATAGTCTCTATTGTGTAAGTAGCAATTTCTTTTTGAAGTTGAAATAATTCTTCATATTGCTTTAAATACCACATGTCAATTCTTGTAATATCATGAATTTGACTTAGCGGAATTCCGATGGCAACCGCATCGTAAATTGCAAACACACGATCCCAACTTGCATTGGTTAATTTTTCTATAATTTGATGGTAATCCGTATATCCTTTCCCGTCTGCACCCAATCCGTTTCTCTTTATTTCTAGAGATTGCGTTGCTTTGTGCAATGCTTCTTGGAAACAACGACCAATTCCCATCACCTCACCAACGGACTTCATTTGCAATCCTAAAGTTCTGTCTGAACCTTCAAATTTATCAAAATTCCACCGTGGTATCTTTACAATTACATAATCTAAAGTCGGCTCAAATAAAGCAGAAGTAGATTTCGTGATTACGTTGTCTAACTCATCCAAAGAGTACCCAATTGCCAGTTTTGTAGCTACTTTCGCTATTGGATATCCCGTTGCTTTTGACGCCAATGCTGATGAACGAGAAACTCTTGGATTGATTTCAATCGCAATAATATCTTCCTTCTCATCTGGTGAAACTGCAAACTGTACATTACACCCTCCTTCAAAGTCGCCAATAGAGCGCATCATGTGAATCGCCATGTCTCGCATTTTCTGATATGTTTTATCAGAAAGTGTCATTGCTGGCGCTACTGTGATAGAATCGCCAGTATGAATTCCCATAGGGTCCATATTTTCAATGGAACAAATAATTACTACATTGTCATTTTTATCACGCAATAATTCTAACTCATATTCTTTCCACCCCATCATAGCTTTGTCAATCATCACCTCATGAATTGGTGATGCCTCTAAACCATAACTTAATAAGTTATCAAAATCTTCTGCTTTATAAACAATAGAAGCTCCTGCTCCACCTAGAGTATAAGAAGAGCGTATCACTAAAGGAAAACCAAACTCTTGCGCAATCTCTTTTCCTTTTAAGAAAGAAGTCGCCGTTGCTTGCGGTGCCATTGGAACCCCAATTTTCAACATTAACTCCCGAAACTGCTCCCGATCTTCCGTTACGTTAATCGCAGCAATATCTACCCCAATAAGCGTTACATCAAAATCTTTCCAAATTCCTTTGACATCTGCCTCAATACAAAGATTTAAGGCCGTTTGACCTCCCATTGTTGGCAATACAGCATCAATTTGAGGATGTTCTTTTAAAATTTGAATAATTGATTTTGTTGTTAAAGGCAGTAGATAAATATGATCCGCCATCGACGGATCTGTCATAATAGTTGCAGGATTGGAATTGATTAAAATGGTTTCAATCCCGTCTTCTCTCAAAGAACGTAAAGATTGTGAACCTGCATAATCAAACTCGCACGCTTGACCTATAACTATAGGACCAGACCCAATAATTAGCACAGAATTAAGATCTTTTCTTTTTGGCATGGTAGGTAATTGTATTTTATTCGTTTGTAAAAATAATTAGCGCTTGGATACAAAAAAAGGTGTTACTAAAAATAGTAACACCTTAATCATTAACAATTGTTAATCATTATATTATTTCTTTGGTCTAAATTCTGAAGACACAGATACTTTCTTTCTTCCTTTAGCTCTTCTTCTTGCTAATACTTTTCTCCCGTTAGCGGATGCCATTCTTTCTCTGAAACCGTGTTTGTTTCTTCTCTTTCTCTTTGATGGTTGGTACGTTCTTTTTGGCATTATGTGTATTTTTAAAAATGTCTTTTTAATTACTATTTATTGCTTAAAGAACAATACTTCTTTTAAGCGTGGGCAAATATACAATTGTTTTTATTTTTGGCAAACACTATTTGAAAAAAAAATAAAAAAAAATACTTTCCTTATTTCTGCTCTTTTTGGCTCTAAAAACATTCATAAAAAACCCCAATTTTACTGTATTTCCAGTCTAATAAATAACGAAGTATGTACCTTTTTAAATAGTTTAACAAAAAGTAAATTTACTAAATAATGCAATTCTTTACCTCCTGAATTCAATTATTGTAAATGTAAAAAAAGTATTTGTAGAAGGATCAAAATTCACTAATATCCATTTGCCTAATTTGAATTTAAAAAAAATCATTGTCCTTTATCCTAGCGCGTACTTTTACTAAATTTTATAAAAAAAGACAAAATACAAATGTTTTTACCTTTTTTACTTGTGATAAATATTAGAGTTAGTACTTTTGCCCAAACCTAACAACACCATGAGCAACACTAAATACGTTTTTGTTACAGGAGGCGTAACTTCATCCCTTGGCAAAGGAATTATTGCAGCATCTTTAGCAAAACTATTACAGGAAAGAGGTTTTTCTGTAACGATTCAAAAATTAGATCCCTACATTAATATAGATCCAGGAACTTTAAATCCATACGAACATGGTGAATGTTATGTAACGGATGATGGTGCAGAAACCGATTTAGATTTGGGTCATTACGAGCGTTTTTTAAACATCCCTACTTCGCAGGCGAACAATGTGACCACGGGTAGAATTTACCAATCTGTGATCAACAAAGAGCGCAAAGGAGAGTTTTTAGGAAAAACAGTACAAGTAATTCCGCACATTACAGACGAAATCAAACGAAGAGTGCAGCTTTTGGGCGAAACTGGTGAGTATGATATTGTAATTACAGAGATTGGTGGAACTGTTGGCGATATCGAATCGTTGCCGTATGTAGAATCTGTGCGTCAATTACTATGGGAAAAAGGCTCTGAAAATGCCATTGTAATTCACTTGACACTTGTACCTTATTTAGCTGCTGCAGGAGAATTAAAAACAAAACCAACACAACACTCGGTAAAAATGTTGATGCAAAGTGGTGTTAGTCCAGACATTTTAGTGTGTAGAACGGAGCACGAAATTTCTGACGATATCAAACGAAAGCTTGCTTTATTTTGCAATGTAAAACAAGAGGATGTGATCCAATCCATAGATGCTGAAACTATTTACGACGTACCAAATCTTATGTTGGCACAAGGTTTAGATACCGTTGTTTTGAACAAGCTAAAACTGTCATCAAAAGGAGAACCAGAACTGAAAGTTTGGAATGAATTTTTAAAAAAGCATAAAAATCCAAAATCTGAAGTAGAAATAGCCTTAATTGGTAAATATGTAGAATTACACGACGCTTACAAATCGATTACCGAAGCATTTATTCATGCGGGATCCTCAAACGAAACGAAAGTAAAAGTACGCTGGGTGCACTCCGAAGAGTTGACGCCAAAAAATGCTGAAAAAAAACTAGCAGGTGTCAACGGAATTTTAGTGGCTCCTGGTTTTGGAGATCGCGGAATTGAAGGAAAAATAAGAGCGGTAAGATATGCAAGAGAACAGAACATTCCGTTCTTCGGAATCTGTCTTGGGATGCAAATGGCTGTTATAGAGTTTTCTAGAACTATTTTAAAACTAGAAAATGCGAGCTCAACAGAAATGAACAAGAACACAAAACATCCTGTGATAAATTTAATGGAAAGCCAAAAAGGAATCACAGAAAAAGGGGGAACCATGCGCCTGGGTGCTTGGGATTGTGAGTTGAAAAAAGATTCTAAAATATACAATGCGTATCAATCTGAATTTATCAGCGAACGCCATAGACACCGTTATGAGTTTAATAATAATTATCTAGACCAAATTGAAGCAGCAGGAATGAAAGCGACAGGTACAAACCCAAAAACTGGACTCGTAGAAGTTGTAGAAATCACTTCTCACCCTTGGTTTGTTGGTGTACAATACCATCCCGAATACAAAAGCACAGTTTTAAAGCCACACCCTTTATTTGTTGATTTTATAAAGGCTGCTTTAAAGCAATCTAAAAACTAAAATCTTGTATACACATTGCCCAAAGAATACGCTAGTATATAAGAATCATGCTAATAACAAAAGTAAAAATAAGTAAAATAGGTACAGTTTTGTTACATTTGTAGCCTTGAAATTCTCACAAGGAATCAAAAATTTGCAAATTGACACATTAAAAAATTACAATGGAACAAAAAAAATTCGACATCAATTCTTTTATCGGAATGATTTTATTAGGAGGTATCATCTTTTGGTGGATGAGCACTCGAGAAACAGAAATAAAAGAAACTCCAATCGCAACAACTACAGAGATTATTGCGCAAACAGGAGATCCTACAGGAAAGAGTATATCAAACAGCTCTACAATAGAAAATGATTCTATAAAACAGGTAGCTCTTACAAATAGACTCGGAGCTTTTGCTCAAAGTGCAATCACTGCGAGTGAAGGAATTTCTATTTTAGAAAATGAACTTATAAAATTAACTATTGATAACAAAGGAGGACAAATTAAAGAAGTTCTAATCAAAAATTATAAAACGTATGATTCGTTGCCTTTATATATGATAAAGGATAACAATGGCTCTTTTAATCTTAATTTTGGAACCACTGATAACCGGATTTTAAATACCAAGGATTTATTTTTCCAGCCAACCATTACCCAAAATGGAGAAAATCAAGTAGTATCCCTAAAATTAAATGTATCTGATACCAAGTTTCTAGAATACCGATATGAGATGAAACCCAAAGAATATATGGTAAATTTCTCAATTCGATCTCAAGGTTTAAGCAATGTAATTAACGCTTCAACTCCTATGAACTTAGATTGGTCTTTAAATGCATATAGAAACGAGAAAAGCATGAAGACAGAGAATAAAATGTATTCTTGGTACTACTATAAAACAGAGAACGAAGTCGAATACTTAAGACCCGGAAATACCGAAGTAGCAAATGATGTGGATTGGGTTTTCTACAAGCAACATTTTTTCACCTCGGCTTTGTTAACAGACACTCCATTCAATAATGCTACAGTAACCTCTACAGATTTAGTTTTAAATGAAGAATTAGACACTGTTTTCACAAAGCGCTATGAATTAAAAACACCTTTAGCTTTGTCCAATGGCGAGCTAAATTACAATATGAAATGGTTCTATGGCCCCAGTGATTATAACTTACTGGAATCCTATGACGGAACAGATTTAGATCAAACAGCAGATTTAGGTTGGGGAATTTTTGGTTTTTTAAACAGAACTGTATTTTATCCTGTATTTAACTTGCTAAAAGGAGTTTTGTCTAACTACGGATTGATTATAATCTTAATGACTATAATTGTACGCCTAATCATGTCTCCTTTAGTATATAAGTCCTACTTATCAAGTGCAAAAATGAAAGTCATTAGACCTGAATTAACGGCCTTAAATGAGAAGTATCCTGGAAAAGAAAATGCAATGAAACGTCAGCAAGAAACCATGGCCATTCAGCGAAAAGCCGGAGTAAGCATGATGTCGGGGTGTATTCCTGCACTGCTGCAAATGCCTGTTTTCTTTGCGTTGTTTAAGTTTTTCCCAACAAACTTAGCGTTAAGACAGGAAAGTTTTTTGTGGGCTCCTGATTTATCCTCTTACGATACTATCTTTCAATTGCCCTTTACAATCCCTTTTTATGGAGATCACGTAAGTTTATTTCCAATTTTGGCTTCTATTGCTATTTTCTTTTACATGAAGATGAATCAAAGTCAACAAGCGAATATGCAAGCACCTGCGCAGGAAGGAATGCCAGACATGGGGAAAATGATGAAATACATGATTTACTTCTCTCCAATTATGATGTTGTTCTTCTTTAACAACTATGCGAGTAGTTTAAGTTTGTACTATTTTATTTCGAATCTGTTAACCATTGTAATTATGTTAGTTATTAAAAACTATGTAATCGATGAAGATAAAATACATGCGCAAATAGAAGAAAATAAAAAGAAACCCGAAAAGAAAAAGAGCCAGTTTCGACAAAAAATTGACAGCGCAATGAAGCAGGCGCAAGAGCAACAAAAAAAGAAATAAACATACCTTCAAAAAAAAGCCAAAACTTTAAAGTTTTGGCTTTTTTTTGAAGGTATGTTTTAGAAGATTTTTAAGAATGTATCCTATTAAAACCAATTGAATTAGAGCAATGTTCCCGGAGCGCTTATAACAATTCTTTTAGTTTTAATACGGTAAGATCAATGTCTTCTTTTTGAGTAAATCTAGAAAAAGAGAAACGAATGGATGTTTTTGCTTCTTCTGCATCAAATAAAATCTCTGACAACACATGCGACCCTGAATTACTTCCACTTTGACAGGCACTTCCTCCAGAAACTGCAATTCCAGCGATGTCTAAGCTAAACAACAGCATGTCATTCTTTACTGGAAAACGTACATTTAAAATGGTATAGCTACCGCGCTCTAGGTCTCCAGAAAGACCGTTAAACAAAATTTCCTTTGAAATTTTCTGCAACTCAGATATAAAATAAACCTTTAGGTCTAAAATCTGTTTTTTATCTTTTTCAATAGCATTTTGTGCTATTTCTAATGCCTTTTCCATCCCTACAATTGCATGTACGCTTTCTGTACTTGATCTTGCCCCTTTTTCCTGATCTCCTCCGTGCAGCATTGGCATGATACCAAACCCTTTTCTAAAAAAAGCGAAACCCACTCCTTTTGGACCATGAAATTTATGCGCACTTGCGACAATAAAATCGACTTTAATACTTTGTAAGTCGAGTGGATAATGACCAATAACTTGCACGGTATCTGAGTGAAACAAAGCCTTATTCGATTGACATAAATTAGCCACTACTTCCATCGGCAACAGATTTCCAATTTCATTATTGATCATCATCAAACTTACCAGAGTTTTTTCTTCGGAAGACTTTAAGAGCGTTTCTAAATGCACCAGGTCTATATTTCCAGAAATGTCCACAGCTACAAACTCTAAAGCGATTTGATGCCTCTTCTGTAAAAATTCACACGTATGTAAAACGGCATGGTGTTCTGTTTTTGTTGTAATAATTCTAGTGACCCCTAAATTTAAGACTGCATTTTGCAAAATTAAGTTGTCGGCCTCCGTACCGCTAGAAGTAAAGATTATTTCTGCAGCAGATACATTAAAATGCTTCGCTATATTTTTTCTTGCAGTTTCCACGGTTGCCTTTGCTTTTCTACCAAATTGATGTGTAGAAGAGGGATTTCCAAAGTTCTCTGCCATTGATCTTTGCATCACCTCTATTACCTCAGGGTACATTTGGGTAGTTGCTGCATTGTCTAAATAAATTGCATTCATAGTTAAAAATAGATTTTTAATCCTTAAAATTGAATATTTTATAACATTATATACAAAGATAAAATTACAGTATTTTTGGAAAGCGCACACAAAAATTGTCAAAAAATAAAAGGTCTTTTTAACCGTATAATGAATGCCTTCAATACCAAAAATTAATATTTCTAATTTGACTTTTGAAAGACTGTCTTATTCCGGTTTGTTTTGAAAAACATACACCTCTGTTGCTCCTAATCCGTATTGTTTATAGGAAGCATCGTAATGTTTTACAGGATATTTATTCAACAGCGACTGTAGTTCAGATTTTAAAACACCTTCACCAACCCCGTGTATAAAAACAATTTTAGAGATTCTTTTATGAATGGCAAACTCCACTTTTCTCTTTGCGGTATCTATCTGCAAATTCAACATATCATAATTATCTAAACCCTTTACGGTCTTGACTAATTTATTGATATGCAAGTCTACCTCCATGACCACCTCTTGATTTTGCTTTTTAAAGAGACTTTCTTTTTTCTTTGGCTGACTCATTTTTTCCTTTAAAAGATCGTTATTAATGTCAGAAAATTTACTGAGTTCATGTTGATCGCTTTCTATTTTAACCAACTCATTTTCGTTGAAATTAAAAACCATGCCGTCCTCTGTTTTAACAGTGATCAACTCTTTTAAAATTGCCGTAACTTCACCTTTTAGAACATCGTCTAAAACCGCTACTTTATTTCCAATTTCTAAACCCTTTCTTAACATTATTTTAATTCTAATTTAGACAAAAGCCACTAAGTTTACTGCAAAAATAAGCATATGTATAAAACTTCCACTACTTCTCCAGAAAACTTCTTTAAAACGGCCTCAAAAAAAATACTACTAACAGAAACTCGAACAAAAACGCTTCTTGAAATTTCCCAAAATATTGCGAACGAATACCTTAAAACCAAGGTTGCACATATCAATTTTATATGCACACACAATTCTAGAAGAAGTCAGTTAGGACAGGTATGGACCTATTATGCTGCACATTATTTTAATCTCAATATCCACGCTTTTTCGGGAGGGACTGAGGTAACTGCCTTTTTTAGAAATACTGTAAAGACTTTACAAGATGTTGGATTTGATTTTAAAGTGACTGATTTTTCTCACAAAAACCCTACATATTTAATTTCTTTTCCAGGTAGTAAAGACGCCGTTCTTGGCTTTTCTAAAAGATTTGATAACGCACTAAATACAAAACCCTATATCGCAATTACTACCTGTAACAATGCTGATGAAAACTGTCCTTTTATTCCAAGCGCCTTGGCTAGATTTCATTTGCCTTTTGTAGATCCAAAAGTTTCAGATGATAGTCCCGAGCAAGACGCTACCTATTTAAAAACCAGTGTTCAAATTGCTGCTGAAGTTTTTGTTATTTTTACTGAGGTTAAAAAATTACTTTCTTAAATTTCTAAGTCTTTATCGTAGGGAATGCTGTTCAATACATGATTGATAACGTTGATTCTCGCCTCTGTTTTTCTGTTGGCTTGTATCACTTTCCATGGAGACCTTTTTGTATTGGTTTTTTTAAACATCGCATTTTTATACTCTGTATATTGTTCCCACAAAATCTGCGCCCGTTCATCTAGTTTTGTCATTTTCCACTGCTTCAAAGGATTGCTTTTTATATCTGCAAAACGCTTTGCCTGTTCTTTCTTTGAAATGGACATATAAATTTTTACCAAATGAATGCCAGATTCTAAAATCATGTTTTCAAAATCATTTACTTGATTCATAAAAACATCATATTCTTCTGGTGTACAAAAACCATTCACAGGCTCTACAACGCCCCGGTTATACCAGCTCCTGTCGAAGAAGACCATTTCGCCTGCTTTTGGGAACTGCTCTACATATCGTTGAAAGTACCATTGTGTTTGCTCGTCACTTGTCGGTTTTGTTAATGCAACAATACGCATGTGCCGCGGATTAATACGCTCTGTCAGCCTTCTAATTGCCCCCCCTTTACCAGCCGCATCTCTTCCTTGAAAAACGATAATAATACGTTCATTATTAGCAATACCCCAAGTCTGTAATCGAATGAGTTCTACCTGTAATTTTTTTAATTTTTTCTGATAATCTACATATCTTAAACTCCGCTCAATACTCAAGGGAGCTTTCGATAAAAGAGCCAACAGTCCTTTTTTTGTAGATAGCTTTTTTAATTCTTGCGCTGTTAATTTTATCTCCATAACACTAATCACTATTATTATTAGACCTATAATATCGCATAACAACGTTTGGATCTGGTGTTAATACCGTCTTGGCTGCTGCTTTCCCGTCATAATCAAATTGAGAAATCACATGTCGAATTGCCTCTAAACGTGCCACCTCTTTGTCATTGGTCTTTATCATTATCCAAGGACTGTATGCCGTATGTGTTTTAGAAAACATTTCAGCTTTATACAAGGTATACTTGTCCCAAAGAGTTTGTCCTTTTTTATCGACGGGACTAAACTTCCATCGTTTCAGAGGGTTTTCATTGCGCTCTTCAAATCTTTTTAATTGTTCATCCTTTGTTATTGACAGCCAAAACTTAATAATGATCACACCATCTTCATACATCATATGTTCAAACTCTGGCACCTGCACTAAAAAATCTTTGTATTGTTTCTGCGTGCAAAAATCCATTACAGGTTCTACTACCGCTCTGTTATACCAGCTTCTGTCAAAGAAGACAATTTCGCCAGGATTTGGCAACTCCTTTATATATCGCTGAAAATACCATTGCCCTTTTTCAATATCTGTAGGCTTATTAAGAGCTACCAAGCGACTAGATCTTGGATTTAAATGTTCTGTAAACCTCCGAATATTCCCTCCTTTTCCAGCAGCATCTCTACCCTCAAAAATAACCACAACACGCTTGTTCTCTCTCGAAATCCAACGCTGTAATTTCACTAATTCTATTTGCAAAAGACGCAGCTCCTCCGTATATAAAAGTGTTTTATTTACTTTTTTAAATAAATCACTTTTTGTTTTAATTAGCTCCAACAAGGCTTCATTTGTCTCTAAGCTTTGAAAGTCTTCTGCCGTAAATCTGTTGTTTGTACTCATGTGTTTTTTTCGAAACTTAAAAATATTACTTTTTTTCCTAAATAAAGTTAAAAAACAATGAATTTAAAGAAGATATTTTATATTTGTTCGACATGAAAAAAAATATTCTTTTTCTATTTCTTCTCTATTCCATTGGCTTTTTCTCCCAAAAAAAATTTTCAAAAGAAATCCGATTTATTACAGACAATGATTTGTATACCTCAACGTATGACGATCGATATTACACGAACGGAATCTTTTTATCTTTTAGTTACCTTTCAAAAGAAAGAAAAGAAAAAGTCGAGAAGGTGCTATTTGAATGGTCTGTTGGCCACCAAATGTACACTCCACACAAAGCCAGCGTTAGCAATATTAATGAACACGACAGGCCTTTTGCTGGTTATTTGTTTGCTAGTTTTGCAGCCCACAAAGTGTATAAAAACAACAGCGCTATTAAAACGTGTTTGCAACTAGGTGTTCTTGGACCGAATGCTTTTTCTAAAGAATTACAAAACCTTATTCATGACCTCTATGGTTTTAAAAAGACAGTAGGTTGGAAATATCAAATTAAGAATGCGCTCGCGGTCAATATCAATACAGCCTTTAATCTGTTTTTAGCAAAAGACCAAACAAATCATTTTGATATTTCTTGGATCAATACCGGGAAAATCGGGACTGTTTTTACGAGTATTTCTTCTGGATTTCTGACTAGAATCGGGATAAAATCACTGCAGCCTTTAGCCAATTCCATTGCATACCAAACCAACCTCAATAACAAAAACACCTCCTACATCAGAGCCATTGAATCTTTTTTTTTTATAAAGCCTACCGTACGCTATGCTTTTTATGACGCTACAATTCAAGGGAGTTTCTTAAACACAAACAGTCCAATAACCCGTAAATTAGTGCCCTTAATTTTTAATATTGGCATTGGATTTCAATTTACTGCAAATCAATTTAACCTTGGTTATACGTATAACTACAATTCTAATACTTCTAAAAACTTAAGATTTGACAATGGACATACTTATGGTAGGATACAAATGAGTTATATTTTGAGGTAAAACACTGTACTACTTTCTTTTCTTCGTTTTCAACAAAAAAGGTTTTAGCTTGACTATTTTAGTATTTGTTTATATTCCAGAAAGAACACCCAGTAAAAATTATTAAAAAAAGACCCTACAATAAAGGCGTCCATGATTTTTCATACCAATCTTAAAGCAACATATTAAGTAAGCAATACTATTCCAGATTCTTAGATCGCTAAACCCAAGAAATTACGCTAAAAAATAAATACTGAATAGCGCAAAAAAAATGAATAGTAAAAACGAATGTCTTGAAATATTTATAAGAAGGAATGATCGGACTTTTAAAACAAGAAAATCTGTCGACTATAGAAGGGATACTCTTCAATCGTTCGTTTTTAAACATCCAAAAAGAAATCGTTTTTAAAACCTATTAAATACAACTTTTCTTGTGCCCTTGTAATGGCAGTATACAACCATCTAAAGTATGCTTTAGAAACACCATCTGGCAAATAAGGTTGCTCTATAAAAACAGTTTTCCATTGGCCTCCTTGGGCTTTATGACAAGTCATCGCATAGGAGAACTTCACCTGAAGTGCGTTAAAATACACATTCTTTTTAATAGCCATGAACTGCTTGTATTTTGATTTTTCGTGCACATAGTCTTCCTTAACCGCTTGATATAATTTATTGGATTCTTCGTAGGTTAAAGAAGGACTTTCGCTAGTTAGCGTATCTAATAACAAAACGGTTTCAAAAGGATGCATCTCTGGATAATCTATCATTCTAATTTCCACTTCGGCAAACTTAAACCCGTACAAGTCTTTGATTGAAAAAATTTTCAAAACTTCACAAATATCTCCATTGGCGATAAACCCCGCTGTTGACGTCTCTGGCAACCAAAAGTAATTATTTTTCACAATCATAATATAGTCTCCCGCAGAAATCTCATTCTCCTGTCCCCTTATATTATATCTTATTTGCTGATTGTATTCATTTGCACGTTTGTTTGAACGCACAATAAAAGCAGTGTCCTCTACTCCATCACTCTCATAAGCCGTTACAATGGCATCTTCAATATCATATCCATCCTCTAAACGCACGATATCTGTGAAATCAATATCAAACTGAAACCGAGCACCCTCATTTTTCAATAACAAACGCAATGCCGTTGCATTTGCTAAAATCCCTGAATCTTCATGCTGTCGCATTACCTCATCTAATTCAATTCCAGAAACCGTCTTGTGGTAATCGTACGTCAAAGTGTCTTCTTCTAATGCCGGCGATACCTCTAATTTTACGGGTGGTAATTGTGCTGTATCACCAATAAAAATCAACTTACAATTGACACCTGCATACACATATGACAGTAAATCGTCGAGTAAAGAGGTGGCGTCAAACATTTGCTGATTCTGTTTGCTGTCAGGAATCATCGAAGCCTCGTCTACAATAAAAATTGTATTCACATGCTTATTTGGCTGTAAAACAAAAGCAACAGAGCCATTCGACTGTTTTTCAGGAAAATAGATTTTTTTATGAATTGTAAAAGCCGGTCTTTTTGCGTACAAAGCAATTACTTTTGCCGCCCTTCCTGTAGGTGCTAATAAAACATAATTTTTACCAACAGCCCCCAAAGAGTTTACAAAAGTACCAATTGTAGTTGTTTTCCCAGTTCCTGCATATCCCTTTAAAAGGAACAAGGCATCCTTGTCTTTATTAAAAACAAAATCACTCAACAACCCAAGAAGCTTGCCTTGTTTCGTTGTAGGTTCATGCGGGAATTTCTTTAGCAATTCCAACTTAAAATCCAAGGGTTTTTCTATCATACATTATTTAAAAAAACAAAGATACGTCGATTTGTAAATAAAAGTTTTTATCATTAAAAAAAAATTGTAGATTTGCGACAGACCTTTAAAAAAAACATTAAAAAATGGGATTATTAGGATTAATATTAGCTGCAGTTTTAGTAGCAGTGCTTATCGCTTTTGTAATAGTAAAATATTTACCTTTAAAGCTGAGATGGATTGCCTCTATAGGCCTATTATTCCTTGCGGTCTTCTTAGGAATGAAAATATACAATGGGATCATGCAACCTATCAACTTCAATAAAGATAAAGTTCAAAGATACTCAAACGTGGTGCGTAATTTAAAAATTATTAGAGATGCCGAGGTAAAGTATTATGAGGCAAACGGCTCTTACACTAAAGATAAGAACCTTCTAATTATGTTTATTGATTCCTCTTCACTTGCCCTAACTGTAACCAATACAATTGTAAAAACAGTCAATAGAGGTGGTGGTATTACGGATGAAATAGAGGTAAAGGTGACCGATACCATTGGTTATGAAACTGTTTTAAAATACTTTAAAAACAGAGATTATAAAAACATGTTTAAAGTGCCTGGTTTAGAGGAAATAGAATTTAGTCTTGAAGTAGGAACCGTGGAAAAAGTACAAGGATTGCTAGTACCAACCTTCATGGCAAAAACACCTAAGCAACCGCTCTTAGCAGGAATGAATGAATCTCTTGTAAAACAAGAAATAGAACAACTAGACTCAGATCAAATAAAAGGAGAGTTTGTTTCTGTAGGTTCTTTAGAAGAAGTGACTACTGCAGGAAACTGGCCACCTTCATACGATAAAAGTGATAAAAAAGAATAGCAACTTTTCTTTGAATAATAAAAATGACAAAAGATTATCCATTCAATTTAATTTGGATGGATTTTCTTTTTCCATCTATGACATTGCATCTAAGAAAGATGTATATTTCTGCGAGCACGAATTTGAAACTGCAAAAACGACGCCAGAAAACCTTTTATTAAAAATTGAAAACATTTTCAAAACAGACACCCTACTACAAGATGATTTCATAAGCATTTCTGTAGTTCACCAGAATAGTCTTGGCACTTTAGTACCAAACCAATTTTTTGATAAAAGCAAATTAGCTTCTTATTTGAACTTTACTATTAAAACACTGGGTACAGACTTTATAACTTTTGATGAATTAGAGCAATTAAATTCTAAAAACGTTTATGTCCCTTATGTGAATATAAATAATTATCTATTTCAAAATTTTGGGTCTTTTGAATACAAACACCACCATACTGTTTTAATTGAAAAACTCTTAAAAAGAAATAAAAGTGATGCGAAAACAATGTTTGTAAATGTGTCTAAAACTAGTTTAGATATCGTTATACTAGCCAAAGACAAACTATTATTTTGCAACACCTTCTCATATGTATCTAAGGAAGATTTTATCTACTACTTACTGTTTGTAGCAGAACAGCTAAACTTAGATGTTCAAGAGTTCCCTTTATATTTTATGGGCAAAATTACAGCAGAAGCCCCAATTTATAAAATATCTTATCAATATATAAAAAATATCTACTTTTTAGAGAGCAACAATTCTATTTTTGATGCCTTTAAAATCCCTTCACACACTAACTTTATACTATTAGGCTCATGAGAATTATCTCGGGAAAATTAAAATCAAGACGCTTGTCTGCCCCCAAAAATCTGCCAGTAAGACCTACTACAGATATGGCAAAAGAATCGTTGTTTAATATTTTAAACAATACTTATTTTTTTGACGCTATTTCGGTCATCGATTTATTTTCAGGTACAGGAAATATTAGTTATGAATTTGCCTCTAGAGGAAGTAAAACAATTTATGCAGTGGATGCACATTATGGATGTATAAAATACATCAATGAGACCTCAAAGGCACTTGACTTAGATATTTCAACTTTTAAAAGTGATGTATATAAGTTCTTAGAGAAAACAAGTTTAAAAGCGGATGTCATATTTGCAGATCCTCCTTATGATTTCGAGGAAGCGCAGTTTGTGAAAATTGTAGATCTTGTTTTCGAAAGAGGGCTTTTAAAAGAGGATGGAGTGCTCATTGTAGAACATTCTAAGCATACAGATTTATCTAAACACGAAAGACAGATCTATGACAAACGGTATGGAGGTAATGTTTTTAGTTTCTTTGAAAATAAGACTGCCGAGGAATAAATTGGTACTCTAAATAAATAGAAAATTTCATTTATAACAAAGAATTTACGATATCTAAAATAGAGATCTCCTCTGCCTCAGCTTTATAATTCTTAACAATTCTATGTCCCAAAATGGGAAGCGCTACCGCCTTTACATCTTCAATGTCTGGCGAGTATTTGCCATGTATAGCCGCATGTGCCTTTGCTCCTAAAATTAAGCTTTGAGAGGCTCTTGGCCCTGCACCCCAATCTAAATATTTTTTCACAATCTCCGGAGCCGCTTCAGACTTTGGTCTTGTTTTACCAACCAACCGAACAGCATATTCAATAACATTGTCTGCAATGGGGATTTTTCTTATCAATTGCTGAATTTCAATAATGTCTTGACCTGAAAAAACAGCATTTACCTGCTGACTTATAACAGAAGTCGTGGTTTTTACCACTTGTACCTCTTCTTCAAAAGTTGGATACTCTAAATTAATAGAAAACATAAAACGATCTAACTGTGCCTCTGGCAAAGGATATGTACCTTCTTGCTCTATTGGATTTTGAGTTGCTAAAACGAAAAAAGGTAAATCTAATTTATACTGATTTCCAGCTACGGTGACAGAACGCTCCTGCATCGCCTCTAACAAAGCGGCCTGCGTTTTTGGAGGTGTTCTGTTTATTTCATCTGCTAAAATGATATTGGAAAATAAAGGGCCTTTAATAAATTTAAACTGTCTATTCTCGTCTAGAATCTCACTTCCTAAAATGTCTGAAGGCATTAAATCTGGTGTGAATTGAATTCTTTTAAAATCCAAACCTAAGGCCTCTGAAACGGTATTTACTAGCAACGTTTTTGCCAAACCTGGAACTCCAATTAATAGCGAATGCCCTCCACAAAAAACAGACAACAGCGTAAATTTGACGGCCTCTTTCTGTCCTATAATGACCTTTCCTATTTCTGTTTTTAAAGTTTCGTATTTACGTACTAGGTCTTGAACGGCCTTGGTGTCTGACATTACTTGCTTGTTATCTTTTTCCAATTTTTATCAAAAGAACACGTTTTATAGTCCTCACCTAACTTGATATACGTGTCTTTAATCTTATCTCTGCTCCACTTCTCAATAGTCTCTTCTTTCTTCTTTTTTAAAGCCAGCGACTGCACCTTTACATAATCTTCTATCAAATCTGCTATGTGTGTATCCGTGCGCGCTCTCATTAAAATGAATTTATACATTTTTTCTCCTCCTCTAGCCTCATCATAAAAAACGTCTGTATAACCTCCTTGATCTAAATCATTTACCCTAGCATACATGGCAGGATCCATTCTTGTCAAATCAAATTTTGTATCTCCTGTATATTCGTTAAGGATGACCCCTCCGTTATTCTTAGAATCTTTATCGTCTGAAAACTTTTTAACAGCCTCTTCAAAAGTGAGCTTTCCCTCTTGTATATCTCTTTTTATCTCCTCTACTTTTAACCTTGTTTCTCTTAACCTAGACTCTGGAATCTCGGGCTGCAATAGAATGTGAGAAACCGTCCTTGTATTTCCTTTAATGGTATGCAACTTAATAATATGATATCCAAAAAGTGTTTTAAAAGGCTTCGATATTTCATCCTGCTCCAAAGAGAAAGAAACTTCTTTGAACTCTTTTATAAAGTTAGATTCTTTAGTAACTTCCATTAAGCCGTTGTCCCTAGTAACTCCAGGATCTTTAGAATTAATAATTGCCTTCATTCTAAAACTTGCACCTTCTAAGACTTCTTTTCTAATTTGTGTCAATTGTTCCAGAACTCTCAGCTCTTCTGCATCTGTAGGTACAGAGTTTAAGACGATTTGAGCCAATTCTATCTCGGCAGTAAACTCTGGAAGCTCACCGTTCTCCTTTAAACCATTAAAATACAAGCGCACTTCTTCTGGAGTAACATCTACTTTCTCAGTAATTTTAAGCTGCTCTTTTTCAACTAAGATATTGTCTTTTTGAACGTTATACAATTCTCCTTTTAAATCTTCTAAATCGTTGAACCCATAGGCAGAAACAACTTTTTCTAAAGAACCATATTCTTGTGTAAAAAATTGTATACTTCTTTCAACTTTATTACTAACCTCTGCATCTGAGACTGTAACACTATCAATCACCGCGTGATGCGAAAGAAGCTTTTGTTGCATTAACTCCTCTAACATTTCACAATCTGTAATGGTAATTTTACCCTCACTCCTCAACTCGATCTCTTGCTTAAACTTTGCAATATCTGAATCTAAAACAATGTTTTTACCTATGACAACAGCCACACCATCAATTTTAATTTTTTGAGCATGTACCTGAAAAATACTCACTGAGAATAGAACAGCAGTTAGAAGGACTTTAGTATACTTTGAAGTTGTTTTTTTTTGTGGCATCTTTTACTATTATTTTTTCAATCTCTCTTATTAATTCGATTTTGCGCTTGTGCAAAATCATTTCTTTAATTGTAGGCATAACATAGCTCAATGGAGCAATGTCATTTCTATTTAAAATGTCTTTTATAGCCACCAAATATAGACCTAATGAATCTTGTTTTTGAATGAATTTAGATTTTTTTAACAGATTTTCTTTAGAAAAAGGCAATTTTAATAAAATTTGATCTAGTTCTAACCAAACAGAATCATTCAATTGAAACATCTTAAAACTTAATTGCTGTCTTTCTAAGGCCTCTGCAGCCTCTATTTTATCCGACTTGAACAAAGAAATAATCTCCTTTTCCACACTTTTTGCTTGGTTAAAATACACATATTTAGATTTCACTAAAACCTCATTCAATCTAAAATTAGCGTTGTTTTCAAGATAAAATGCCTCGACCTCTTCCTCAGAAACCACCGTGTCAAGCTGCTGCTTAATCAACTCTTCTTTATAATTATTTATCAGCAGGCTTTCTTTGTAATCTTGGACAAGTTTATCAATATTTTCTAAAGATTCTGAAGTGTTATTATTTAATGCAGCACTGAGTAAAAGCTTCTTTATCGCCCAGTCTTGAACCAAGCTCTTCATTAGAGTTAAACTATCCTTTGCGGAGATATTTTTAGGCAAAACATCCTTTAAATCTTTTTTAAACAGCTTGTCTGTATTTACAATTGCAATAATATTTGAAGCGTGGTCTTCTTTTTCTTGCACTTTAAAATAATCACAAGAAATAAAAAAAGAAAATAGAAAATAGAAAAATAGCTTTCTCATTATTTAGTTGCGTAAAACTTGATTAATTTTTTTAATTGCCTTTTTCGAATCTTAATTTGACTTTTTCCTCTTAGTTCAGAAATCCAATTTTTATCTAAAAATATTTGATAATCATTAATTACTTCCCCTTTTATGTCTTCTAATTCTAAGGCTTTGTAATCCTCTTGATGCTCTATAAAATAAGTTTGCAATGCCAAAGTATCTTTAGACGATGCCGTCCATATCTTCTGTTGCATCAATTCAAATAACAACAAACCATCCTCATACTCCTTTAGAATGTTTGCATATGTAGGTTCTGTAAATACCAAGTTGTCCTTATAATATCCAAGGATTTGTTCGTTTTTAAAATTATCAAACAACAAATACACAGGTTTATTTTTTTTATTTCGTGCATAGGTAACAAATGCTTCTTGCCTAGTATTAGTGCCATCAATAGTAAAGATAACATTTTGCAAAGAATCCTTTGATAACGTTCTAAAATTGGAGTTCTTTAAAATATCCTTAGCTATTTCATTCTCTATAATTGAATAACTGGCTTTTAATTTATTTATGACCGCTGTTTCCGACATTTGCATTCTAGAGCTTCTTTTTACTTTATCCGTAAGTTCCGCACGCAGCTCAAGAAACGATTTTACGGGATATTTTGCTAAAAGCTTTACAATATGCCATCCAAAACGAGTTCTAAAAGGTTTTGAAACATCCCCTTCCTTTTGCAAAGAAAAAGCAGCATCTTCAAAAGGCTTTACCATTTTCCCAATCCCAAATTTATTTAATTTACCTCCATTTCTCTTAGAAGAAGTATCCATAGAAAATTGAGCTGCCAATTTTTCAAAAGTTTCATTTTCTTGAATTTTGGCATATACCTCCGCGATCTTCGATTTTCCAACAGCAGTGGTATCCGTAATTAAAATATGTGCAACTTCAAGAGCTCCCTTGGAAGTTCTGAAATCATCTACTTTTAAAATATGAAATCCAAATTGAGTTTTAAACGGATGCGACACAGCACCAATTTTTGTTGTATACGCTACGTCTTCAAATGAAGAAACCATTTTAAATGCATCAAAATAACCTAGATCACCTTTATTTCCTTTTCTTCCAGATCGCGGATCATCTTGCGCTGATACATCTTCTGATACTGCAACTGCAACCGCTTCAAAGTCCTCTCCATTTATAATTCGATTGCGAATTGCCGTAATCTTATTGTAGGCAATTAGCGTATCTCTAGGAACTGCATCTTCCGAAGTTCGCACCAATATATGTTTTGCTTTGACCTCATTTGTTGTTCTAAAATAAATTTCTTTTACCAAATCTGAAATGAAAGTGGTATCCTGCAAATAGGGCGCCATTAATTGCTCTCGATACATCTTTATTTCCTTCTGATAAGAGCGTAAAGTATCAAGTTTTAGGTGATACGCCTCTGCTACTTTTAATCTATAATCGATGTAAAGCGTCAAGTTCTTTTTTACACTTTTTGCCTCTTTACTATCAATTGCATCTAAATTTTTTTCATAAATACGCTTAAAATCTTCAACTGTTGTTATTTCGTTATTAATAGTAACTAAAGTTTTTTTGTTTTGCGAAGAAAGATTCAAAACAAATATTAAGAAGCAAATTGATAAAACTATTTTCTTCATAGGGTCTGTATTATAGTGATATAATTCCTTTTATAAAGGCTGCTTTCTTGTAATAAACAATTACTTCACTTGCGCTTTTTAAATTTACTAGTATTGACACGCTTACGTATTTACCTGTTTTTGACTTTTTGGTGGTAATTACAGCACCCAAATTATTAAAAATACGTTCTACTTCTAGTACTTGATTTTCAGTTGTTGGTACAATAAATTTATACAGATAGTCTGCAGGAAAATCTGTGGTGTCTTCTAACTGGATCTCTAGCTTATCGTAAAAATCGGCTTTATCACTCATAATAAATATTAAAATTTTTCTAAACTAAATCTGTAAATTAAGAGACAAAACTACATTAAAAATTAGTTTTATAGAGAGAATCAATTATTTTTGTAGCATGCAACAAAAAATTGTGCTTATTGGCGGACCTAGCTCTGGAAAAACAACAATTATAAATGCACTTTTAAAAAAGGGCTATGGTTGTATGACAGAAGTTTCGCGCGCCGTTATTGTAAAAGCAAAGGAAGAAGGAATCACGCAACTCTTTTTAACAGATCCGTTATTATTTAGCAACCTGCTTTTAGAAGGCAGAGAAAAGCAATATCAGGAGGCCGAAGCGCTAGAAAATAAAATTATTTTCTTTGATCGGGGTATTCCAGACATACATGCCTACTTAAACTTCGTGAAAACCGAATACCCGTCTTACTTTATTGATAAAAGCAAGGCCTATAAATATACTAAAATTTTTCATTTTCCTCCATGGAAAGAAATTTATACAACCGATAGCGAACGCTATGAATCTTTTGAAGAATCTGAAGTAATTGATACTTATTTAACAAAAGCATACTTAGAACTCGGGTATACCTTAATTCAAGTTCCTTTTGGGTCGGTAATGGAACGCACAGCCTTTATTCTTAATGCGATTTCTCAAGAATGATAAATTCTCCTGAGAAAATATTAAAGGAATACTGGGGATTCAATGCGTTTAGAAACCCACAAAAAGAAATTATTACAAGTGTCTTAGAAAACACAGATACCATTGCCTTATTACCTACAGGAGGAGGAAAATCAATCTGCTTTCAGGTTCCTGCGTTACTAAAAGATGGCGTCTGTATCGTAATCTCTCCTTTGATCGCCTTAATGCAAGACCAAGTAAAAAATTTAAAAAAAAGAAATATAAAAGCGCTTACAATTCCTTCTGGAAGTAACCAAAATGAAATTATAACCTTATTTGACAACATTAAATTTGGAAAAGTTAAATTCTTATATATTTCTCCAGAACGCTTGCAAACTCCTTTAATTCAGCAAAAAATAAAAGAACTACAAGTAAACCTCGTTGCGATTGACGAGGCACATTGCATCTCTGAATGGGGACACGATTTTAGACCTTCCTACCGCTCAATTAAAATTTTAAAAGAGCTACTACCAACGGTGAACTTTATTGCTCTAACAGCCACAGCAAACAAAAGAGTGCTCGAAGATATTTCTACGAATCTAGCACTCTCAAACCATGCACTCTTTCAAAAATCTTTTTTTAAAGAGAATTTAGCCTATCAAATTTTCAAAATTGAAGATAAACTTTCGCGCTTAATTCAAATTTTCAACAAAACAAAAGTCCCTGCAATAATTTATGTGAATTCAAGAAAGAAGACTGTGGAGATTTCTAATTTTTTGCAAGCAAATAAGTTCAAAAGCACATGCTACCACGCAGGGTTATCTCCTTCTGAAAAACAAATAGCTTTTGAGGATTGGATGTCCGAAAAAAAACCAATTATTGTAGCTACCAATGCTTTTGGAATGGGAATTGACAAACCAAATGTCGGTTTGGTTATTCATTATAATCTCCCCGCAAGTATCGAAAACTACGTTCAAGAAACCGGCAGAGCTGGTAGAAATGAAAAAAAATCTTTTGGTGTTTTGTTTTTTAATGAAAATGACCTATTTCTACAAAAAAAACAAGCAGAAAATTCTATTCCAACAATTTCCGAAATTAAAGAGGTACACAGGAAACTATATCAATACTTTCGAATTGCAAATGGCGAGCTTTTAGAAGAGATGTTCTTTTTTAATTTTTCTGAGTTTTGCGAAAAATATAATTTTCAGCAATTAAAAACGGACGTTATCCTTAAATTATTAGCTAATTATGGTGTTGTAGTGTTAGAAAATAGCTTTCATAAAAAAGCCACTTTAATGGTTACCGGAAGTCACTTCGCCATCTTACACTTTTCAAAAAGCAATAGCTCCCTAAAATACTTTGTAAATATACTTTTAAGAACCTATGGAGGACTCTTTGAAAATGAAATAAAGATAGATGAATTTTTAATTGCAAAAAAAGCAGGCATCACTTCTTCTCAAGTTGTGACAAATTTAAAAATATTAGAAAAACAAAACCTCGTAGCGTACACCCAAGTGACCAGCGATCTTTCTTTGCGTTTTTTAGTTCCCAGAGAAGATGACAAAACGATTAACCGATTCTCTAAAGAAATAAAACAGTTCTTATTTTTAAAAAAAGAAAAAACGACAAAGTTTATAAACTTCTTAACCAACAACACCCGCTGCAGAAGTGAACAATTGCTTTCATATTTCGATGAGAAAACGACAAAAAAATGCGGAATTTGTGATGTTTGTATATCCCAGAAAAATAAGACAAAAGAAAATATTACAGCACAAATACAGGCACTTTTAAAAAAGAATCAGCCATTATCATCCCTAGAAATAAGTAGCCTTCTAAATATTTTTGAAAAAGTTATCTTAATACATTTACAGGGATTGTTAGCAACAGATCAAATTATCATCAACAATCAAAATAAATTCCAAATTAAAGAATAACTATGAGAAATTTGCGTATTATTTTCATGGGCACCCCTGATTTTGCTGTGGCCATTTTAAAACATCTAATTACAAATAATTATAAAATCGTTGGTGTCATTACAGCTCCAGACAAAGCTGCTGGAAGGGGAAGAAAACTCAATGAATCTGCCGTAAAAAAATATGCGGTTTCTCAAAACCTTCCCATACTGCAACCTCAAAACTTAAAAAATGAAGATTTCTTAAAAGAACTAAAAATATTAAATGCAAACCTACAAATAGTAGTTGCCTTTAGAATGCTTCCTGAGGTTGTTTGGAAAATGCCAGCACTTGGAACCTTTAACTTACACGCTTCTCTGTTACCAGCGTATAGAGGAGCAGCTCCCATACATTGGTCCATAATTAATGGAGAAACGAAAACAGGCGTTACCACATTCTTTATTGACGATAAAATTGATACTGGAGAAATAATTCTACAAGAAGAGATGGGAATTTTAAAGACGGAAACGGTAGGAACGCTCCATGATAAACTAATGCAGATAGGAGCTACTTTGGTCTCTAACACCATAGATCTTATTGGCACAGGGAACTTAAAAACAATCAAACAACCAGATTTAGAAGAAAAGTCTGCTCCTAAGTTAAATTCTGAAAACACAAACATCAATTGGAATGACTCTTTGGATGCCATTTATAATAAGATTCGTGGACTGAATCCGTTTCCAGCAGCCTGGTGCACGCTCATAAATAATGAAGAGCGCATTTTAGTTAAAATTTATGAGGTCAAAAAAGAAGAGGAGTACCATAACTTTGCGAATGGCAAAATACTTGCGACTAAAAAAGAATTAAAAATAGCCGTTCCTGAAGGATTCATAATTATTGAAGAAATAAAACTTTCTGGAAAGAAAAAAATGGATGCTAAAAGTCTTTTAAATGGTTATACTTTTTCATCCGAGGCAAAGATGTCCTAAACCCGCTATTCATGGGGTTTTTAAGGTTTTTTACTTTTACGTACTTAGCTTATTAACAATTGACATACTTTTATTAACAAAAGAGGCCTTTTTTAACACCCTTACTTGCGTGGCAGTACAATCCTGCTATATTTGTTAAGCTATTAAGCGAATAATATAATATTTAATTAATTTTTAAAACTAGTTTACTATGAACAAATCAGATTTAATCGATGCAATGGCTGCAGATGCAGGAATTTCAAAAGTAGCAGCGAAAGCAGCTCTCGAGTCTTTTACAACCCACATAACTTCTTCTTTACAGAAAAAGGAAAAAGTAGCATTAGTTGGTTTTGGAACTTTTTCTGTTTCTGAAAGAGCTGCAAGAAGTGGTAGAAATCCTCAAACAGGAGCTACAATTCAAATTTCTGCTAAAAATGTAGCAAAATTTAAAGCTGGAGCTGGATTAAGTGACGCTGTCAACTAATATTTTCTGTTTCAAGTATAATAAAAGCTCTCTTTAAAGAGAGTTTTTTTTTATATGAAATTTTTCTTATCTTCAAAAAAAACCAATGCTCAAAATACCTCCTAAAAAAGGAAGATTATTAGTTGCCGAACCATCTATTTTAAACGACACCTCCTTTAATAAAGCCATTGTATTATTGACAGAGCATACCGCAAACAATTCTGTTGGGTTTATTTTGAACAAACCTTTAGCGTATAATTTAAATGACTTGTTACCCAATATTAAGTGTTCTTTTAAAATCTATCAAGGAGGACCTGTAGAACAGGATAATTTATACTTCCTTCACCGCGTTCCTCAATTGTTAAGTAAAAGCATTGCGGTTTCAAATGGTGTTTACTGGGGAGGCGATTTCAACCAACTTACAGAACTTTTGAACAACAGTGTCTTAGACACCTCTGAAATCCGATTTTTCTTAGGCTATTCCGGTTGGGACAAAGAGCAACTTGGGGCTGAGCTGAAGGAAAAATCTTGGTTTGTAACTGAGAATGATTTTGAAAATATACTTTCAAACGACGAAAAAAATCTTTGGAAAGAAAAACTACTGCAAAAAGGTGGAGCCTACAAAATTTGGGCAAATGCACCAGACGATTTTAATTTAAATTAAATTCCTGCGATCTGTAAAACCCTTAAGTTTGCCAGCAATTTGCTTCCTATTTGCGTATCAAAAGACTTTTTTTTATATTTCGTTACTACTTGTATCCCCATGATTGCATTAGTTATAAAAACTTCATCGGCCTTTTGGATTTCGAAAGGCGAAATAGCAGTCTCTTCAACGGTAAAATCCTTATTTTTTGTCAAGATCTCTATAACCTTGCCCCTAACGATCCCTTTAATACAGCCTTCAGTTAAAGCTGGAGTTTTAACAACCCCGTTTTTTACAATAAAAATATTACCATTTGCAACTTCCACAACCCCTTTGCGCTCATTTACTAAAACACAATTATCCAAATCATTTTCATCGGCGTAAATACTTGCTAATGTATTTAACATTCTATTGTTGGTTTTAATTGTAGAAAGTAAACCTGAATAATTATAAAAATCCTTGAATACATCTATTTCGTAACTTTCTTTTGTCTCATATTGGTAGCCTGTAGCTTCAATTAAATAATCAATTCCGTTTGTTTCTGGCGTATACAAACCTCCGTCCTTACGGAAAACATTTAAACGGACTCTAAACATGCCAGTCAGCTCTAAACTACGAACTGTTTTCATGATTTCCTGCTCTAAAAACTCCAATGTAAATTCCATCGGAATTTCCATGCGCAACATCCTCATGGAAGCCATTAATCTAAAATAATGGTCCTCCCAGAAAATAACTTTATTATGTACTACTTTAATTGTTTCAAAAATCCCATCTCCATATTTAAACCCTCTGTTTTCCGAAGTTAATTGAACCTGTTCTTTTTGTAATAATTTGCTATTAAAGTTAATCATTGCTTTCTTTTTTAAGAAGTGCAAAATTAGGGTATTTCCTTAGATTTGTAGCAAAAAAAACCAGCAATTATGCTGGTTTTTTTTACTACAAATCATATGTTTAGGCGCCAATAGTGTGCCTTAATTCCTCTATTTGATTTTCCCAAAGTTGTTTTGATTCCTCTACTTCGTCAGCGTCCTCGGCATAATCTGTAACAACCAATGTAACATCCTTTGTGAGTGCATCTAAATCGATTCTAATCTCGAAATAACTCTCATCATCTTCACTCTCTAACCATTTCCAACGAATTCTTTCTCCTGCCTTTTTTGTAATTAATTCTGCTAACTCCTCTTCTCCTTCCCAAACAAAACTATATATTTTACCTCTAGAATTTACTTTATCTGCGAACCATTCCTGTAAGTTTGAAGGTGTAGAAATATATTGGTACAGCATATTTGGGGATGCGTGAATAGGAACTTCCAATTCAAATTTTACTTTTTCCATTTAATTTTTTTAGTTATTCGGGCAATATAGGTAATAAATCAATGTAAAAAAAATTATAAACCCTGGTTGGTAATCTATAAAAAGTGGTTATATTTGCACCCGAAAACCAATGGCGAGGTAGCTCAGTTGGTTAGAGCGCAGGATTCATAACCCTGAGGTCACGGGTTCAAATCCCGTTCTCGCTACATAAACTAAAATAGTTAAATCAACGAATTGTGTATCACAGTTCGTTTTTTTGTGTTTTATTTTCTTAGTATAATAAAATCCTGCGCAAATTTGCACAATCCTAAAATATCCGGCAGCTATTTAAACAATTCTTTTTTCCTCTAAGAAAATTGTCATTAAAACGAAATACTTTAATTGAAACAACAAAACTACTGATGTTCTCAGAATTGATGTTCTAAAAGGTCTCTTAATATAAAGAAAAACTTGCAATAGAGCACAAGAATCAAAAAGAAGTCAAGCAGGCATAGCAATAAAAGAGAAACAAAGTATTTTGCTAAATCAAGAATTATGCCCAAAGCGTCTTTATAAATTATGCGTTTTTTGGGTGCAGATTACGAAATAAATTAAAAAAAAAGAACAGAAAAAAACACAGAAAGTAAAAAAAATCAAAAACCTGTCCGATAACAATAAAGGCAAAAATCACCTCTCTTTATTCAAAAAGCAAAAATGCTTTTAGTTCTCTTAGAATATTGAAAATTGTGTAATTTACTCCAAAAGATGAAATAAATTACGCAAATTAGATAACTGTTAATTTGGCTAAAAAATTAGATAAAATAAAAATTAAAATTGATGAAATTAAACTTGAAAATACTAGCCAAATACATCCTTTATTACCAAAGCGAATACAGTACAAAAAACAATCTCTTAAAAGATCATAACACCTGCATTCTTATAAAACAGAAGATTTTTAAAACCTGAAACGTTACGATTAAAACGGCCTTAACCTAATAAAACAGAAACTTAATCTTTACATAACGGAAGGTTTGAGAATTTAAAGATAGATGACAAACTTAACACTCTTTACCAGATGTTAGAAAATTCTGTAAATAAAATAGAGCGCAATGAAAAAACGATAAATGAAACTAGCAAAAGTTTACTCGCCTATAGTTCATGTTTACATAAATTTCTTCATAAAGTAGACAACCAATCAAAGAACTCTAAAGGATCAATTTAATGCCCTTCCCTTACTGCTGCCATTAAAAAGATAGTTGTTAATTCAATTACAAGCATAATAGATCCACTAAACTTATTAGCGTTTAAACGCTTTAAAAGACTAAGATAATACTCTATAGTCGTCTTAATTTATATCACACTTTCTATCGACATTTCAGAACAAAGAATAAGTTAATAATAATGTATAATTGTAATGAGAACGAACTTCTCTCGAAGAGGCAAACCGTGCATATAATTGTTTAACTCGCGAACAAATTTTTTGAATCCTCCAGCATTCTCAATCTTTATTATAAGCTGATTTTGTAATAATGAGAAATTTGTCAAAACTTTAGGGGTATTTAGTTTTTTTAACAATTGTTAAAACTTCTACAAAAGCAACATTTTTTAGGAGATAGTAACCACAAAACATATAAATATTTATAAAATTGAATATGAAAAGCCATTTTAGACCTGTTAACTATTTCATTATAAATGCTATTGTGAAAAATATTTATTTTTATGAGGCAAAGCCTTGTAGATGCTAAAAAACATTTTATATTTGCAATCGATTTACCACGCGAAAGTAGCTCAGTTGGTAGAGCGTCAGCCTTCCAAGCTGAATGTCGCCAGTTCGAACCTGGTCTTTCGCTCAAAAGACTTCATATTTGATATGAAGTCTTTTTTTTGCTCTTTACGTGTTGAACAATAGCTCATGAATAGCCAATATTTACTTCTCGATACTTTTAAATTTAAACAATTGGTCTTTTAGAGCGACTTTAACTTATCTCCAAAGATTAATAAAAGTATAATCGGAATTGATAATAAAATAACCATCATTTTATTTAAAGCAAACAAAGGAGGGTTCAGTAATAATGTAAACGCAAAACCCCCAATAGCTCCCCCTAAATGAGCAGAATGACCAATGTTTCCTATTTGCTTTTTCATACCATAAATTGAATACAATAAATACCCTAATCCAAAAACATATCCTGGGATTGGTATTGGAATAAAAAATAAGTAAAGACTCATGCCAGGATACAACAATATCGCCGCATATACGATGCCAGAAACAGCCCCAGATGCACCTACAGCACTATAATAAGGCTCATCTCTGTGATATTTTAGAGTATACAAATTGCCTGCCAACAAGCTAATAAAATAAATAATCAAAAAATTAAAAATTCCCATCATTCCAGATACAATATCTCCAAACAAATACAAAGCATACATGTTAAAACCCAAATGCATATAATCTACATGTAGAAAACCTGAGGTTAGTAATCTGATCTTTTCCCCCGATATAATGCGTCCTATTTGAAATTTATACTTTTCTAAGAAAGCTGAATCCTTTAAACCTTTCATCGAGACCAATACATTGGCTATAATAATTAATAACACTGCTTGATTTATATTTTCTCCCATTCAACAAAAATAATAAAAAGGGATTACTAAAATCTCTTTTCGTTTTAAATTTATGTGCGATCTTTGCAAAACCAAAATACATGTATGCAGTTTATTATCTTTGCAATTACCTACCCTATTATTTGGATACTGTCTAGACTTCCTATGCGTATCTTATATGCGATCTCTAATTTTTTTTACTTTTTAATTTACAGCGTTTTCAAATATCGAAAACAAGTAGTTCTCGACAACCTGATGTTAGTCTTTCCAAATAAAAAAGAAAAAGAACTTTTAGAAATTAGGGAAAAATTTTTCAAACACCTGATGGATTTGATGGTAGAAAGTGTAAAATCCTTTACTATTTCTGAAAAAGAAATTTTAAAAAGATATACGTATGTAAATCCTGAAGTTGTAAATAAGTATGCGAAAGAAGGCAAAAGTATTGCTTTGGTTGGTGCACATCAAGCGAATTGGGAATGGTCTGCAAGCTTACCTAAAGTTTTAGATATTGACATCTACGGAGCCTATACCAAATTAAGCAACAAATTTTACGATAAAGTGGTTCGGGAATCTAGAGAGAAATTTGGAGTTCGCGGTTATAAAACCTCAAATATGGTCCGAGAAATGCAAAAACGCTTTTCAAACAAAGAGCAAGGTGCATATATTTTGTTAAGTGATCAATCTCCACAACTTCACAAAACCTATTACTGGCGCACCTTTTTCGATATCAAAGTCCCCATTCATACAGGTGCAGAAATGCTCTCAAAAAAATTCGATTTAGTTGTAATTAATTATGTGACTAGAAAAGTGAAAAGAGGCTATTATGAAACCGAATTTCAAATAATTACAGATGCTCCAAAAGATTTTAAAGACTACCAAATTACAGATATCTATACAGAGCTTACAGAAAAGAATATTCTAAAACAACCTGAATTTTATTTGTGGTCACACAAGCGTTTCAAACACAAGGATAAAGTGCCCGCTGAATTTATTTAAACAGCTATTTTTAAATTAAAAGCACTAAAACAGCCTAAATTTTCCTCCTATCAAAATATTATTTTGGAAAAAGTAAAAACTTTGAGACGCTGAATCCAGCACACTTAAAGAGGTCTTAATAGATGGCATGTTAATATATCCCCCTTTTAAATCAGCTTGTATAAAAAAATGTTTAAAAAAAGCGACATTTAACCCAATACCTGCTGAAAGCCCAAAACCCGAAAGATGATAATTATCATGTCTCTCTTTACCCAATAGTGAAGTATCCGTTCTTGGATACAAAACGCCTGTTCCAAGACCTTCCGTCAAATTTATTTGTAAATTTTCTAAATCTAAACCAAACCAATGGTCAATATTATCAAAGCGTTTCACTTCTACATTTAAATAGTTTAAACCGTCTGTGTGTTCAAACCTCAGAAAGTCTGCTGCTAATTTTACTTCTTTACGCGTATAAGTGCCGTCATATTTAATATTACCAATATTAATCGTACCATCAATTGTTACGTTTTGATCTGCAATCATTACGTACTTCATGTGGTCTACACCGATAGAAACCGTATAATTTTCTTTAAAAAAATAGCCAATTCTATAATTAGTTTGAGGAATTGAAATATTAGAGGGTTTAAAATAATTACGAAAAGAAAACTTTGTCTGTCGATCTTGAGCTCTTACATTAGACAAAGTAAAATCGTAATCCTCTCCTTTAAAACGGATATCTGAATCGGAATAACTGGCCCAATTCCATCCCCAATAAGCGAAAAACTTTCCTTTATTTGTAACTTTATTCTTTTTAGAATTAGGAATATTTACTTGTCCCACTGAACAAGTAAAACTGAAAAAAAATGCTATTAAAATGATACTATTTATTTTCAAAATACTTTTAATTTTTAAATGATTGCTTTAATTTCATTGATAAAGCGCACCGCTAAATCATCTGCCCCTTGTTGTGATTTTGCTTCTGTATAAATTCTAATAATTGGCTCTGTATTCGATTTTCGTAAATGAATCCACTCATCTACAAAATCGATTTTTACACCATCAATAATACTGACGTTCTCATTCGCATATTTAGAGGCCATCATGTCTAAAATCTTGTCAACCTCTATTGCTGGGGTTAATTGAATTTTATTTTTACTCATAAAATAACTGGGATACGAATCTCTTAGTGTTTTACAAGATATCTTTTTATTTGCTAAATGCGATAAAAATAAAGCAACCCCAACCAACGAGTCACGTCCATAATGAGAAGCAGGATAAATAATTCCTCCGTTTCCTTCACCACCAATAACGGTATTCGTCTCTTTCATTTTAAGCACCACATTTACTTCACCAACGGCACTAGCTGTATAAGATCCACCATATTGCTCTGTTACATCTCTCAAAGCCCTTGAAGAAGATAAATTAGAAACAGTGTTTCCGCCACCTAATTTTCCCAAAACGTAATCTGCGCAAGCAACTAAGGTATACTCTTCACCAAACATAGAACCGTCTTCGGAAATCAATGCCAATCGATCTACGTCGGGATCTACAACAATTCCAAAGTCTGCTTTTTCTTTTACCACTAAATTAGAAATATCCGTTAAGTGTTCTTTTAAAGGCTCTGGATTGTGGGGAAATTGTCCGTTTGGAGTGCAGTACAATTCAACACAATCTACATTCAATTCTTTTAGCAAAGCGGGAATAAAAATTCCCCCAGTAGAATTAACACCATCTACCACCACTTTAAAGTTCGCCTGTTTAATAGCTGCTACATCTACTAATTCTAAATTTAAAACTGCCTGAATATGTTTTGCTAAATAAGAGTTGTCCTTTGTGTAGGAACCTAAATCGTCTACATCTGCAAATTCAAACGCTTCATCTTCTGCCAATTTCAGAATTTGTTCCCCTTCGCCTTCATTTAAGAATTCGCCTTTCTCGTTTAATAATTTTAACGCATTCCACTGTTTTGGATTATGAGAAGCGGTTAAAATAATCCCTCCATCTGCGTTTTCTAAGGGCACAGCAACTTCTACGGTTGGTGTTGTAGACAGACCTAAATCTACCACATCTATTCCCAAACCTACCAAGGTATTTGCAACTAAACTAGAAATCATTTTACCAGAAATACGGGCATCTCTGCCAATTATTACTTTTATTTTTTTCTTGTCAGAATTTCTTGTAATGATAAATGCACCGTAAGCAGCAGCAAATTTTACAGCGTCTATTGGTGTTAAATTATCTGCAGTTTTACCTCCGATAGTTCCTCGTATTCCAGATATTGATTTTATTAATGTCATCTTCTTTATTCTCTTTTTTTATTCACTTGGCAAATATAAATTATTCTAATTGGGTGCTAAACTAAAAGAGCAAAAAAAGCCCTTAGAAGATAATACTGCCTTTAAATACATAGAAAAAAAATGGGTTTTAAGTCTGAAAAAAAATCAATTAAACACTCTGTTGCATTTTAAGATTAAAATATATTCACAACAATAACTTCGTTAGAAATTGAAACTGAATTCTTTTTAATTGTCAGTTTAAGAACTTGCGTTCATATTAAAAATATGCAAAAAACAAACTTTAAAAGATACTGTGAAAAAAACATCCTTAACTATGGAACGCTCACCGTAATTGTAAGCAATACTTTTATTTCACAGCGATTAATAAATTTTACCGTTTCCACAAGAATACCCACGTGGACTCTATTATATTTGTTTAAAACAACAAAAAGCCGATGCAAATTGCATCGGCTTTTAGATATTATAAATAGCTACTTTTACTTCAAAGAAATTATTTTTTCTTTTTAGTTCCAGCTTCCATTTTCTCTTTAAGTGCTGCTAAACCACCGATGTCTCCAAGTGTAGTTTTTTCTGCATCTACAGATTTCTTAACCGCTGTCTTTATATTTCTCTTTTCTTCCTCTCTAAAAATAGAGGTATGAGAAACAACAACTCTTCTGTATTCTTTAGAAAATTCTAAGACAATAAATGCTATTGTGTTTCCTTTTTCTAATTTAGAACCATCTTCTTTTTCTAAGAATCTTGTCGGTGCAAAACCTTCAACACCATCAGCGAAAGAGACAACTGCTCCTTTATCATTCTTTTCTTTGATTGTACCTTCATGTGTAGAACCGATCGCATACGTAGCTTCATGAGCATCCCAAGGGTTATCTTGTGTTTGCTTGTGTCCTAAGTTTAACTTTCTATTCTCTACATCTAGTTCCAATACTTGTACTTCTAGCTTGTCTCCAACAGTTACAAAATCTGATGGATGCTTGATTTTCTTAGTCCAAGACAAATCGGAAATATATACCAAACCGTCAATACCTTCTTCTAATTCTACAAATACACCAAAGTTTGTGTAATTTCTCACGGTACCAGTATGCGTAGAACCTACAGGATATTTAGTTGTAATATCTGTCCAAGGATCTGGGTGTAATTGTTTGATACCTAAAGACATCTTACGATCGTCTCTATCTAAAGTTAAAACTTGCGCTTCTACTTTGTCACCAACTTTTACGAAATCTTGTGCTGAACGTAAGTGTGTAGACCAAGACATTTCAGAAACGTGAATTAACCCTTCTACTCCTTGCTCCACTTCTACGAATGCGCCATAATCTGCAATTACTACTACTTCTCCAGTTACTTTATCTCCCACTTTTAAAGTGTCGTTTAAAGCTTCCCAAGGATGCGCAGATAATTGTTTTAAACCTAATTGAATTCTAGACTTATTGTCGTCAAAGTCTAAAATTACAACGTTTAATTTTTGATCTAATTCTACCACCTCATTTGGATGATTGATTCGAGACCAAGATAAATCTGTAATGTGCACTAAACCATCTACACCACCTAAATCTACAAACACACCATAAGAAGTAATATTTTTAACAATACCTTCTAAGACTTGTCCTTTTTCTAATTGACCGATGATTTCTTTTTTCTGTAATTCAATATCTGCTTCGATCAATGCTTTGTGAGAGACAACAACGTTTTTAAATTCGTGGTTGATTTTCACAACTTTGAATTCCATTGTTTTCTCTACATACTGATCGTAATCTCTAATTGGCTTCACATCAATTTGAGATCCTGGTAAAAATGCTTCGATTCCGAAAACATCTACAATCATACCACCTCTGGTTCTACATTTAACAAAACCGTTAACTACTTCACCAGTTTCGTGAGCATTATTAACACGTTCCCATGCTTTGATTACTCTTGCTTTTTTATGCGATAATACTAACTGACCAGAAGAATCTTCCCTTTTGTCAACTAATACTTCAACCGTATCTCCTTCTTTTAAGCCTTGGTTGTAACGAAATTCGTTTAGAGAAATAACACCTTCAGATTTAGAATTGATATCGATGATTGCATCTCTATCCGTAATTCTAATTACAGTTCCTTCGATTACATCACGTTCATTTACGAACCCTACAGTTCCCTCTAATGCCTTTTCAAAGTGCTGCAATTTCTCTTCATCAACTGCTTCAATACCTTGTTCGTATTTGTGCCAGTTAAAATCAGCTAAAAATTGTTTTGGATCTACAGCTGGAATTGCTGTTTCTTGTACTTCAGTAGCAACTACTTGCTCTTCCGTGTTTTTTGTTTCTTCAGACATTTCTGAAAATAATTTTTGTATCCTATTGTCCTGCAGATTCTTAACAATTAAAACAATAAGAGATGTTTTTATGATTTTTTTTTACTTTCCTTTCCTCGAATCTGTTCTTGTAAAAAGGAATGCAAATTTACAAAAAATACTTGATTGTTAAGGTATTAGATTACATTATTTAATAAATTAAAAGATATTTAAAGTAGTTCATAGCAATTACTTCAAAATAAAAGGACATCTCCTCATATAACATAGAAAATAGCTTGTTTTTTATTAGCACTCATAACAGAAAAATATGATTTAAATCTTATAAGAAAAGAGAACTACACTACTTTTTTAAATCGACTTTCCTTTTCTTCTTGAGAGACAAAAAACTACCTTTGCATTTTTTAATACCAATTGGATGATTTAGTGAAGATGGATACAAAAACACAAGATTTAGTCAACAAAGGAATAATGCTTCCGTTAATGGAAGAATTCTATACCATACAAGGAGAAGGGTGTCATACGGGAACTGCCGCCTATTTTATAAGAGTTGGTGGATGTGACGTGGGATGCCATTGGTGCGATGT
>NZ_CH724148.1:2750610-2753184 GCF_000153225.1 Polaribacter irgensii 23-P
AACATTGGTTTGGGCTAATCCGCGTTCGCTCGCCACTACTAACGGAATCACTATTGTTTTCTCTTCCTCCGGTTACTTAGATGTTTCAGTTCACCGGGTTTACCCCTATTGCTAGGTGACATGTCTTCAACATGCCGGGTTGCCCCATTCGGATATCTACGGATCAAAAGGTATGTGCCCCTCCCCGTAGCTTTTCGCAGCTTATCGCGTCCTTCGTCGTCTCTGAGAGCCTAGGCATCCGCCATACGCCCTTACTTAACTTATTGTACTTTTTGCTACAGTATTTTCATACTATAATGAACTCTTTTATTCTTTATAAAAAAATTTTAATTTGTTTGCAGTATCTCTACTACAAACATCTCTATCTATTTGATTCTTACGATATCATTTTACCAATATGTCAATGAACTTTCTATATAATAAACAAATGCCTATCATATATAGTAACAAGCCTAAGCCTGTAACTATTTGTGGAGAATATCGGAGTCGAACCGATGACCTCTTGCGTGCAAGGCAAGCGCTCTAGCCAACTGAGCTAATCCCCCATTTTAGTAGCAAGCGACCAGTTAACAGTTATCAGTTAATTGATGACTTGTACGTCAACTTGGGCATCCCAACTTCTAGAATTTCCTTAATATTAAACTTTTGTAGTCCCGGGCAGACTCGAACTGCCGACCTCTACATTATCAGTGTAGCGCTCTAACCAGCTGAGCTACGAGACTATAATAGCTTAATACTTGTTTTATAAAATTAACAGCAAAGAGTAAAATTTACCTTTTGTAACTCACCAATCTTTCTCTAGAAAGGAGGTGTTCCAGCCGCACCTTCCGGTACGGCTACCTTGTTACGACTTAGCCCTAGTTACCAGTTTTACCCTAGGCGGCTCCTTGCGGTGACCGACTTCAGGCACTCCCAGCTTCCATGGCTTGACGGGCGGTGTGTACAAGGCCCGGGAACGTATTCACCGGATCATGGCTGATATCCGATTACTAGCGATTCCAGCTTCACGGAGTCGAGTTGCAGACTCCGATCCGAACTGTGATATGGTTTATAGATTCGCTCTCTGTTGCCAGATGGCTGCTCATTGTCCATACCATTGTAGCACGTGTGTGGCCCAGGACGTAAGGGCCGTGATGATTTGACGTCATCCCCACCTTCCTCGCAGCTTGCGCTGGCAGTCTTATTAGAGTCCCCATCTTTACATGCTGGCAACTAATAACAGGGGTTGCGCTCGTTATAGGACTTAACCTGACACCTCACGGCACGAGCTGACGACAACCATGCAGCACCTTGTAATCTGTCCGAAGAAAACTCTATCTCTAAAGCTGTCAGACTACATTTAAGCCCTGGTAAGGTTCCTCGCGTATCATCGAATTAAACCACATGCTCCACCGCTTGTGCGGGCCCCCGTCAATTCCTTTGAGTTTCAGTCTTGCGACCGTACTCCCCAGGTGGGATACTTATCACTTTCGCTTAGTCACTGAGATAAATCCCAACAACTAGTATCCATCGTTTACGGCGTGGACTACCAGGGTATCTAATCCTGTTCGCTCCCCACGCTTTCGTCCCTCAGCGTCAGTACATACGTAGTGGACTGCCTTCGCAATCGGTATTCTGTGTAATATCTATGCATTTCACCGCTACACTACACATTCTATCCACTTCCATATGACTCAAGTCAACCAGTATCAAAGGCAGTTCCATAGTTGAGCTATGGGATTTCACCTCTGACTTAATAGACCGCCTGCGGACCCTTTAAACCCAATGATTCCGGATAACGCTCGGACCCTCCGTATTACCGCGGCTGCTGGCACGGAGTTAGCCGGTCCTTATTCTTACAGTACCGTCAAGCTGGTATACATACCAGTGTTTCTTCCTGTATAAAAGTAGTTTACAACCCATAGGGCATTCTTCCTACACGCGGCATGGCTGGATCAGAGTTGCCTCCATTGTCCAATATTCCTCACTGCTGCCTCCCGTAGGAGTCTGGTCCGTGTCTCAGTACCAGTGTGGGGGATCTCCCTCTCAGGACCCCTACCTATCGATGTCTTGGTAAGCCGTTACCTTACCAACTAACTAATAGGACGCATAGCCATCTTTTACCGATAAATCTTTAATTAAAACTTGATGCCAAGTCTCAATACTATGGGGCATTAATCTTCATTTCTAAAGGCTATTCCCCTGTAAAAGGTAGGTTCTATACGCGTTACGCACCCGTGCGCCGGTCGTCATCTGTGCAAGCACAATGTTACCCCTCGACTTGCATGTGTTAAGCCTGCCGCTAGCGTTCATCCTGAGCCAGGATCAAACTCTTCATTGTATATTTTAAATAATATGAATGAATAAGTTTCAAAAGAATTTACATTATAAATAATGTGGTTATTCTACTCTTTAATTACGCTGTCAATTTCAATATTTTCAATGAACTTTTAGAATCATAAACCCTCGCCTTAAAACAAGAAATATATACCCTAATTTGTAGAAACCCTAGAATCGAACTAGATGACCTTTGTACTAAAAATCAATGCCATTATCTCTGTGAACGTTTTGCTATACCTGTTAGCGGGTGCAAAT
>NZ_AAOG01000007.1 GCF_000153225.1 Polaribacter irgensii 23-P
GAATTTTAACGCTGTTACTGGCGTTAATAGTGCAAATAACCTTTGCACAGGAACAAAAGGTTTCTGGTATGGTTTCAGACGAATCTGGAAGTTTACCTGGAGTTAGTGTTGTTATTAAAGGTACGACTACAGGTACTGAAACAGATTTTGATGGTAAATATACCATTATGGCAAAGCGAGGAGCAATCTTAAGCTTTAGCTATATTGGTTATAAAACTGTTGAAAAAACGGTAGGAATATCCAATGTACTTGATGTGACACTTTCACAAGACTCAAATACACTAGACGAAATTGTTGTTATCGGTTATGGTACAACAACAAAGAAATCATTTACGGGTACTGCAAGTGTTGTTTCTACAGAAAACATAGATGCAAAAGCTGTTTCCAATATAGCGCAAGCCTTAATTGGTGAAGCTTCAGGAGTAACAGTTACAAGAACTGACGGACGACCAGGAGCAAGTGCTACTATTCGAATTCGAGGTTTTAGCTCTATTGAAGGAAATAGAGCTCCGTTATATGTAGTGGATGGTGTTCCTTTTACAGGAGATATCAACTCTATTAATCCAAATGATATCGCATCAACAACGATATTAAAAGACGCTTCGGCAACAGCAATCTACGGTTCAAGAGGAGCCAATGGTGTGGTTGTGTTAACAACTAAAAGAGGTGAAGTTGGGAAAGATGTAATTGAATTTGACATACAAACTTCATTTAACCAAAGAACATTGCCACGTTACAACCTTGTAAATAATGAAGAGCGATACATGGGTTTAGTTTATGATGGACTAAAGAATACTGGTGAATTTACTGGAGAAGCAGATCCTGCACAATATGCTCTAGACAATCTTTTCGCTGACAAAGGTGTTGCACCTTTGTACAATATGTGGAATGTAGCCGACGGTAATGAGCTTATAGACCCAGCTACTGGGAGCGTAAGACCTGGTGTCACTAGAAAATTTACTCCCACAGATTGGTTTGACGCAGGTTATAGAACTGGTGTTAGAAATGAAATGAACTTTAAAACTTCTGGAGGAAATGACAAAACAAGACACTATTTCTCTTTAGGAAAGTTATCAGACGAAGGTTTTATCCAAGAATCACAATACGATCGCTATTCTGCAAGATTGAATGTAACAACAAAACCTATCGACAGAGTTAAAATTGGCACCAACTTAGATTACTCTTACAGTGAATACAACGACGCTACTGGTTACGGTGGTGGAAATGTAACGTACATGTTAGACTTTATTCCAACCATCTACCCACTATATTTAAGAGACACCAATGGTGATATTGTTGTGAATCCGAACACAAACAATCAGATGTATGATTTTGGTGACAACTCAGCGGGCAATGCAAGAGATTTTTCTGCTACCTACAACGGAGTTGGAGAGTCCATTTACAACATTAATAGGACGAAAAGACATTCGATAAATGGTAATGTAAATTTAGTACTTGATATTGCCAAAGGATTAACTTTTGAAAGTACCTATGGTGTAAATATTTACAGCAGTAACTTAGACAACACAAGAAACTCTATTCAAGGTAGTGCAGGTGTTGCTTTAGGTGGAACTCTTTTCAAATCGAATGAAACATACACTTCACAAAATTTAAACCAAATTTTAAGATATAATAAAACGTTTGGTCAAGATCATAATTTTGATATCCTTGCAGCGCACGAATCTTTTGAGGCTACAACCGAAGATTTTAACCTTAGTAAGAAAGGAATTGTTAATTTAAACCCAAATGCTGCCGGAGTTCCAGAAAACTACTTGGATCAAAATGGCGTATCTAGTGGATCAAAAACAGACACTTCATTAGAAAGTTATTTTACACAAGCAAATTATAATTATGCCGGTAAATACTACATATCAACTACCTTAAGAAGAGATGGTTCGTCAAGATTCTTCAAAAATAAATGGGGAACATTCTGGTCTGTAGGTACCGGTTGGATAATTAGCGAAGAAAATTTCTTGAAATCTTCAGATGTTGTTAATTTCTTAAAGCTAAAAGCAAGTTATGGCTATTTAGGAGACCAGGGAAATGCTGCTTTTGCAGGGCAACTTGGATTTAATATAGAAAATCTTCTTGGAGCAACTTCATTAGTGCCAAGAGCAGTTGTTGACCCAAATATTACTTGGGAAACCAGTAATCAATTTCAAACAGGAGTTGAACTTGAGTTATTTAATGGCGCAATTGAAGCAGATTTAGATTATTACATCAAAACCACTTCTAACCTTTATGTAAATAAAAGATTGTCCCCTTCTACAGGTGATGCTATTATTTTAACCAATGACGGTGAATTGGTAAACAGAGGTTTTGAATTTAATGTAACTGGAAATATTGTAAGAAATGAAGATTTCAGACTATCCCTTACAGTAAATGGTGAGATGTTTAATAACGAAATCACGAGAATGCCAATTGAAAACGCAACTGGAAAACCAAAGGCTGTTAATATTGACGGTCGCTATGGTCAATCAAAAGGTCGCAGTATTTACGATTTCTATATCCGCGAGTGGGCGGGTGTTAATGCAGAAAATGGTGACGCACAATGGATAGAACATTGGGTAGATGCAAATAATGACGGTGAATACACTAGTGGAGAAGGTATTTTAGACATGTTGGTATACACCGCAGCAAATCCAGATAAAACAATTCAAGAACGCATCACAAATACATACGCAGACGCAACGAGAAAATACGTAGACAAATCTCTTATTCCAACCGTTAGAGGCGCATTTAGAGTCAATACATCGTACAAAAGTTTTTCTTTAAGCACCCAGTTTGGATATAGTTTAGGTGGTTACGGTTATGACAGCAACTATGCAGTCCTAATGTCAAACGGTAAAGTAGGAGCTTCAAGTTATCATGTGGATATGGAAAACAGATGGATGAATCCCGGAGACATCACAGATGTACCAAGACTATACTCAAATGAAAACATTAGAGTTAATGGAACTTCATCAAGATTCATAACAAGTACAGATTACCTTGCTCTAAACAACGTGAGATTGGGATACAATGTACCTTCAAGATACTTAGCTAAAATTGCACTTTCTTCAGTTAATTTATGGGTATCAGGAGATAATTTGTTTTTATTAAGCGCAAGAGACGGATTTAATCCTACCACGTCTGTGACTGCTACCTCTGATAGATATACATACAATCCGATATCTAATTACACATTAGGTGTAAGAATTAAATTTTAATAAAACTTTTAATTATGAAAAAAATAAATTATATATTTAGTATTATCATTGCAAGTCTCATTCTTGTCTCTTGTAATGAAGACTTTTTGGATCAAAGACCCACAAGCTTCATCTCAAATGAAGATTTGGGAGAAACCGCTTTAATCAATCCTTCTATTGTTGAAGGAAATTTAAGAGGGATATACAACCAAATGGTAACTGCTTATATCGGTGGTACCAGTAGTCAAGAAGATTTTGGTCATAAATCTTTTGATTTAATGAGTGATTTATTATCAAGTGATTTGGCACAAGTTGGTGCAAGATTCAATAGGTTTGTACCCTTAGCAAATTTAGTATGGACCGCAGATCAATCCATAAATATACCTAATTATACCGCATGGAGATTTTACTACAGAATCATAAACAGTGCGAACTTAATTATAGAGAGTAATGGTGGTAATGACGCGGTACCTGAATCTGACGCTGTGAAGGGTGTAATAGGACAAGCAAAAACAATAAGAGCTTTTGCCTATTTTTACTTAAGTCAATATTACGCTATTCAATATAATGCAAGTGATCCAGTTTTACCGTTGTACATCAATCCAGGTGAAGCGGGTAAAGCCAAATCAACAATGGGAGAAATATACGATCAAATAATAGTTGATCTAAATTCTGCTATTAGCTTTATGGATTCGTACAGTAGACCTAACAAAGCATCGATAAACAAAAATGTAGCGAAAGGATTTCTAGCATATGTTTACGCATCCATGGGCCAAAGTGACAAGAATGTGCTAGCAAAAAATCTAGCAGATGAAATCATCACCTCTGGTGAGTTTACCATGATGAATAAAGATGAAGTTACCGGTGGTTTTACACAACTAAGCACTCCAGGATGGATGTGGGGATTTGATCTTACCGTAGCTAACGGTTTAGGATTGGTTTCATGGCACGGATTTATGGATTATTACAGCTACTCTTATCAAGCAGTAGGTAATTTCAGAGGAATTGACAAAGGTCTTTACGACAATATCGATGCCAATGACATCAGAAAATCTCAGTTTGGACAACCAACCAAAACTGGTTTTAATGTCGGAGCTTCTCCTTTGATCCCTGCGAGAAAATTTTATAATTTAGATTTGGTACACTTTGGACAAACCCCAATGACAGACGATTATGTGTACATGAGAATTACTGAGATGTATCTCTTGTCTGCTGAAATGAGCGCTGTTGAAGGCAATGCTGCAGCAGCCAAAACAAGACTAAAAGAAGTATTGGCCAACCGCTTCGACGATGCTGCAGATTATGCATATGTAGATGCATTGTCTGGTCAAGCACTTGTAGACGAAATTGTTTTTCAAACCAGAATTGAATTTATTGGTGAAGGAAAAGGCTACTTGCTAATGAAAAGAAGAAAACTAAGTAACACCAGAGGTAGCAATCACCTAAACTTAGCAGGATCTACCTTAGCTTACGATGACCCAAAATTAACTTTTGCGGTGCCTCAAAGAGAACTTACAGACAACCCAAATATTACAGAGGGTAATAAGTAACATTTTAATTTGTTTACCAAGTAAAACTAAAACCACCTCAAAAGAGGTGGTTTTTTTTGCTTATTATTTTACCCCTACCTGAACATTTTATTCCACTTTACTTGAGTTTAAAAAAGTCATCTTGTAGCATCCTTTACAAGAATAATTAATCGATCAAACCCTCAAATTATAATTATTTTAAACATTATATGTATCTAGCTATTATTTTACATCTCATAGATTTAGAAGAACTTCAACAATCATAAAAGCTGTCTGTACTGAAATCTATTTACTGTAATTATTAATAGGAATTGACCTGAAACTATTTGGAATAAAAATGAAATATTACTTTCTTTCATTGAAATAAAGTAAATCGACTAACAATTTGAACAAAATAGTAGCACCTAAAAACAAACATTTGACAGCATTAATAAAAAAATAAGCACTCACTTTTTTAAATACATACTTGATCTAAAATAATTAACATCAAAAAGAAAATCTAATACAGCTATTTTACATCAAAAAAAAATAGCGCCCAGCACGCTAAAAAAAAGCGTTCTTTTTATTGTTTATTTTTCAATAAAAAAAACAAACAATGCACTGATTAATTTCCATATTAACAAACTTCTCTTCTTATCATTGCTTTTTTAATAAAACTAAACTGTTAATTAATTGTTTTATTAAAGTTATTTTAGCATTTTTGTGCAACTAATAAAAATAAATAATAAAAATGAAAACAAAGTTAAATGGAATTTTAACGCTGTTACTGGCGTTAATAGTGCAAATAACCTTTGCACAGGAACAAAAGGTTTCTGGTATGGTTTCAGACGAATCTGGAAGTTTACCTGGAGTTAGTGTTGTTATTAAAGGTACGACTACAGGTACTGAAACAGATTTTGATGGTAAATATACCATTATGGCAAAGCGAGGAGCAATCTTAAGCTTTAGCTATATTGGTTATAAAACTGTTGAAAAAACGGTAGGAATATCCAATGTACTTGATGTGACACTTTCACAAGACTCAAATACACTAGACGAAATTGTTGTTATCGGTTATGGTACAACAACAAAGAAATCATTTACGGGTACTGCAAGTGTTGTTTCTACAGAAAACATAGATGCAAAAGCTGTTTCCAATATAGCGCAAGCCTTAATTGGTGAAGCTTCAGGAGTAACAGTTACAAGAACTGACGGACGACCAGGAGCAAGTGCTACTATTCGAATTCGAGGTTTTAGCTCTATTGAAGGAAATAGAGATCCATTATATGTAGTGGATGGTGTTCCTTTTACAGGAGATATCAACTCTATTAATCCAAATGATATCGCATCAACAACGATATTAAAAGACGCTTCGGCAACAGCAATCTACGGTTCAAGAGGAGCCAATGGTGTGGTTGTGTTAACAACTAAAAGAGGTGAAGTTGGAAAAGATGTAATTGAATTTGACATACAAACTTCATTTAACCAAAGAACATTGCCACGTTACAACCTTGTAAATAATGAAGAGCGATACATGGGTTTAGTTTATGATGGACTAAAGAATACTGGTGAATTTACTGGAGAAGCAGATCCTGCACAATATGCTCTAGACAATCTTTTCGCTGACAAAGGTGTTGCACCTTTGTACAATATGTGGAATGTAGCCGACGGTAATGAGCTTATAGACCCAGCTACTGGGAGCGTAAGACCTGGTGTCACTAGAAAATTTACTCCCACAGATTGGTTTGACGCAGGTTATAGAACTGGTGTTAGAAATGAAATGAACTTTAAAACTTCTGGAGGAAATGACAAAACAAGACACTATTTCTCTTTAGGAAAGTTATCAGACGAAGGTTTTATCCAAGAATCACAATACGATCGCTATTCTGCAAGATTGAATGTAACAACAAAACCTATCGACAGAGTTAAAATTGGCACCAACTTAGATTACTCTTACAGTGAATACAACGACGCTACTGGTTACGGTGGTGGAAATGTAACGTACATGTTAGACTTTATTCCAACCATCTACCCACTATATTTAAGAGACACCAATGGTGATATTGTTGTGAATCCGAACACAAACAATCAGATGTATGATTTTGGTGACAACTCAGCGGGCAATGCAAGAGATTTTTCTGCTACCTACAACGGAGTTGGAGAGTCCATTTACAACATTAATAGGACGAAAAGACATTCGATAAATGGTAATGTAAATTTAGTACTTGATATTGCCAAAGGATTAACTTTTGAAAGTACCTATGGTGTAAATATTTACAGCAGTAACTTAGACAACACAAGAAACTCTATTCAAGGTAGTGCAGGTGTTGCTTTAGGTGGAACTCTTTTCAAATCGAATGAAACATACACTTCACAAAATTTAAACCAAATTTTAAGATATAATAAAACGTTTGGTCAAGATCATAATTTTGATATCCTTGCAGCGCACGAATCTTTTGAGGCTACAACCGAAGATTTTAACCTTAGTAAGAAAGGAATTGTTAATTTAAACCCAAATGCTGCCGGAGTTCCAGAAAACTACTTGGATCAAAATGGCGTATCTAGTGGATCAAAAACAGACACTTCATTAGAAAGTTATTTTACACAAGCAAATTATAATTATGCCGGTAAATACTACATATCAACTACCTTAAGAAGAGATGGTTCGTCAAGATTCTTCAAAAATAAATGGGGAACATTCTGGTCTGTAGGTACCGGTTGGATAATTAGCGAAGAAAATTTCTTGAAATCTTCAGATGTTGTTAATTTCTTAAAGCTAAAAGCAAGTTATGGCTATTTAGGAGACCAGGGAAATGCTGCTTTTGCAGGGCAACTTGGATTTAATATAGAAAATCTTCTTGGAGCAACTTCATTAGTGCCAAGAGCAGTTGTTGACCCAAATATTACTTGGGAAACCAGTAATCAATTTCAAACAGGAGTTGAACTTGAGTTATTTAATGGCGCAATTGAAGCAGATTTAGATTATTACATCAAAACCACTTCTAACCTTTATGTAAATAAAAGATTGTCCCCTTCTACAGGTGATGCTATTATTTTAACCAATGACGGTGAATTGGTAAACAGAGGTTTTGAATTTAATGTAACTGGAAATATTGTAAGAAATGAAGATTTCAGACTATCCCTTACAGTAAATGGTGAGATGTTTAATAACGAAATCACGAGAATGCCAATTGAAAACGCAACTGGAAAACCAAAGGCTGTTAATATTGACGGTCGCTATGGTCAATCAAAAGGTCGCAGTATTTACGATTTCTATATCCGCGAGTGGGCGGGTGTTAATGCAGAAAATGGTGACGCACAATGGATAGAACATTGGGTAGATGCAAATAATGACGGTGAATACACTAGTGGAGAAGGTATTTTAGACATGTTGGTATACACCGCAGCAAATCCAGATAAAACAATTCAAGAACGCATCACAAATACATACGCAGACGCAACGAGAAAATACGTAGACAAATCTCTTATTCCAACCGTTAGAGGCGCATTTAGAGTCAATACATCGTACAAAAGTTTTTCTTTAAGCACCCAGTTTGGATATAGTTTAGGTGGTTACGGTTATGACAGCAACTATGCAGTCCTAATGTCAAACGGTAAAGTAGGAGCTTCAAGTTATCATGTGGATATGGAAAACAGATGGATGAATCCCGGAGACATCACAGATGTACCAAGACTATACTCAAATGAAAACATTAGAGTTAATGGAACTTCATCAAGATTCATAACAAGTACAGATTACCTTGCTCTAAACAACGTGAGATTGGGATACAATGTACCTTCAAGATACTTAGCTAAAATTGCACTTTCTTCAGTTAATTTATGGGTATCAGGAGATAATTTGTTTTTATTAAGCGCAAGAGACGGATTTAATCCTACCACGTCTGTGACTGCTACCTCTGATAGATATACATACAATCCGATATCTAATTACACATTAGGTGTAAGAATTAAATTTTAATAAAACTTTTAATTATGAAAAAAATAAATTATATATTTAGTATTATCATTGCAAGTCTCATTCTTGTCTCTTGTAATGAAGACTTTTTGGATCAAAGACCCACAAGCTTCATCTCAAATGAAGATTTGGGAGAAACCGCTTTAATCAATCCTTCTATTGTTGAAGGAAATTTAAGAGGGATATACAACCAAATGGTAACTGCTTATATCGGTGGTACCAGTAGTCAAGAAGATTTTGGTCATAAATCTTTTGATTTAATGAGTGATTTATTATCAAGTGATTTGGCACAAGTTGGTGCAAGATTCAATAGGTTTGTACCCTTAGCAAATTTAGTATGGACCGCAGATCAATCCATAAATATACCTAATTATACCGCATGGAGATTTTACTACAGAATCATAAACAGTGCGAACTTAATTATAGAGAGTAATGGTGGTAATGACGCGGTACCTGAATCTGACGCTGTGAAGGGTGTAATAGGACAAGCAAAAACAATAAGAGCTTTTGCCTATTTTTACTTAAGTCAATATTACGCTATTCAATATAATGCAAGTGATCCAGTTTTACCGTTGTACATCAATCCAGGTGAAGCGGGTAAAGCCAAATCAACAATGGGAGAAATATACGATCAAATAATAGTTGATCTAAATTCTGCTATTAGCTTTATGGATTCGTACAGTAGACCTAACAAAGCATCGATAAACAAAAATGTAGCGAAAGGATTTCTAGCATATGTTTACGCATCCATGGGCCAAAGTGACAAGAATGTGCTAGCAAAAAATCTAGCAGATGAAATCATCACCTCTGGTGAGTTTACCATGATGAATAAAGATGAAGTTACCGGTGGTTTTACACAACTAAGCACTCCAGGATGGATGTGGGGATTTGATCTTACCGTAGCTAACGGTTTAGGATTGGTTTCATGGCACGGATTTATGGATTATTACAGCTACTCTTATCAAGCAGTAGGTAATTTCAGAGGAATTGACAAAGGTCTTTACGACAATATCGATGCCAATGACATCAGAAAATCTCAGTTTGGACAACCAACCAAAACTGGTTTTAATGTCGGAGCTTCTCCTTTGATCCCTGCGAGAAAATTTTATAATTTAGATTTGGTACACTTTGGACAAACCCCAATGACAGACGATTATGTGTACATGAGAATTACTGAGATGTATCTCTTGTCTGCTGAAATGAGCGCTGTTGAAGGCAATGCTGCAGCAGCCAAAACAAGACTAAAAGAAGTATTGGCCAACCGCTTCGACGATGCTGCAGATTATGCATATGTAGATGCATTGTCTGGTCAAGCACTTGTAGACGAAATTGTTTTTCAAACCAGAATTGAATTTATTGGTGAAGGAAAAGGCTACTTGCTAATGAAAAGAAGAAAACTAAGTAACACCAGAGGTAGCAATCACCTAAACTTAGCAGGATCTACCTTAGCTTACGATGACCCAAAATTAACTTTTGCGGTGCCTCAAAGAGAACTTACAGACAACCCAAATATTACAGAGGGTAATAAGTAACATTTTAATTTGTTTACCAAGTAAAACTAAAACCACCTCAAAAGAGGTGGTTTTTTTTGCTTATTATTTT